>NZ_LMFE01000001.1:0-3020250 GCF_001427185.1 Nocardia sp. Root136 | reverse complement strand
CGTCGAACGGCAGCTGGGTGACGTTCTGCGAGAGRTAGCCGACGGCGCGGTACACGGCCTGGATGTCCCAGTCGGTGAAGTCGCCGGTGCCCTTGACGTTGCCGGTGCCGTCGAGCTGGGTGCGTTCGGTCTTCAGGCCGACGACCTTGCCGTCGGCGCCGAGGATCTCCGAGGGCGATTCGAAGAAGTGCAGGAACAGCTTGTGCGGGCGGTCGCCGTGRTCGCGGATGGCCCACTGCTCCAAGGTGTTGGCGACCATGTCGACCTGCTTGGAGTTACGGCGCGCGGCTTCGGAGCCCTCGTCGTAGTCGATGTCTTCGGGGTTGACGATGACCTCGATCGTCGGCGAGTGATCCAGTTCGCGCAGCTCGAGGGGCGTGAACTTGGCCTGCGCGGGGCCACGACGACCGAACACGTGGACCTCGAGGGCCTTGTTGGCCTTGAGGCCTTCGTAGACGTTCGGCGGGATCTCGGTCGGCAGCAGCTCGTCACCGGTCTTGGCGAGCACGCGCGCGACGTCGAGGGCGACGTTGCCGACACCGAGCACGGCGACCTTCTCGGCCTCGAGGGGCCAGGAGCGCGGGACGTCGGGGTGGCCGTCGTACCAGGACACGAAGTCGGCGGCGCCGTAGGAGCCGTCGAGGTCGATGCCGGGGATGGTCAGGGCGCGGTCGGCGTTGGCGCCGGTGGAGAAGATGACCGCGTCGTAGAACTGGCGCAGGTCGTCGAGGGTGATGTCGGTGCCGTAGTCGATGTTGCCGAGCAGGCGGACCTGGTCTTTGTCGAGGACCTTGTGCAGGGCGGTGATGATGCCCTTGATGCGCGGGTGGTCGGGCGCGACGCCGTAGCGGATCAGACCGAAGGGCGCGGGCATGCGCTCGTAGAGGTCGATGCTCACNGCGGTGATGATGCCCTTGATGCGCGGGTGGTCGGGCGCGACGCCGTAGCGGATCAGACCGAAGGGCGCGGGCATGCGCTCGTAGAGGTCGATGCTCACGTCGGCATCGGACTTCATCAACGCGTCGGCGGCGTAGATACCGGCCGGTCCCGCACCCACGATCGCAATGCGAAGTGGGCGAGTCGCTGCACTCTGTTCGGTCATTTCTACGCGCACCCTTTGGTCGAGAACTGATTTGACGGCGTCAACTTAGCTTAGGCTAAGTCGATATACCGGCTTACTGGCAGCTGCCATCCCACGCGGCAGCCGACCGCAATCAAGGCGATTCTAGCTGCGGCGTTGCAGCCACCCGGCGCGCGGTGTGGCTGCCCGCGCGGGTCTGTCAGGATTACAGCATGAACGAGGAGCAAACAGGCTCGGATGACCAGCCCGTAGTGGTGGATCAGACCGACAAGCGTTCCATCGTCCCGTTCGTCGCGGCCGCGGTGATCGCGATCCTCGTGCTCATCGGCATCGTGGTGGGCGGACTGCTCTCACCCGCTGAGAAAAATGTCACAGAGGCCGACCGTCTCGCGGCCGCCGTCACCAACTATATCGACGCCCGCTCGCGCAGCGACCTGCGTCCGCCGACCGGTGTGGCCTGCCCCGGCTTCGACGAAGAGTCCTCCGGCCTCGGCGAACGGCTGGGTGGCCCGAAATCTGTTGTCACGATCGACGGCAAGGGCTTCGCGAACGCGACCGTGAACGGCGACCGCGCCAAAATCGACGCGACGGTCGTCGTGAACGGCACCCCGTCGACGAGCACCTGGAAACTGACCAGCGTCGACGGCGCGTGGCTGGTGTGCACCTTCTGAATCGTTTGACACGGTGACCTGTGCCGAGGCAATCTCAGATCGCAAGGTCATGAGTGCCAGCGTCAAGCCCCGGCTCGCTGGTCGGCAACCCTCCTCCGCGGTGGGGTGCTCCGGGTGACGACCTGGCCGTGTGTTCGGGGACTTCCGGCACGGCAAGAGCGGATTCACGCAGGAGGATCGACATGACTTACGCCGGCGACATCACCCCTGAGAAGGCGTGGGAGCTGCTCACCGAGCACCCCGGCGCCGTACTGGTCGACGTGCGCACCGAAGGCGAGTGGGCACACATCGGTATCCCCGACACCAGCTCCATCGAACGCCCGGCCCATTTCATCGAATGGGTCGACGGCACCGGCACGCGCAACCCGGAGTTCGGCGTGCAGCTCGAGAAGGCGCTCGCCGGTCGCCCCGACGACGCGCCGGTGGTGTTCCTGTGTCGCTCCGGTCAGCGTTCCGCGCACGCGGCGAACCTGGCGACGGCGGCGGGCGTGGCACCGTCCTACAACGTGCTCGACGGTTTCGAAGGTGGTCCCGACGCGTTCGGTCAGCGCGGCAGCACCGGTTGGCGCGCTGTCGGCCTGCCGTGGCGTCAGGCATAAGGAGAAAAGCATGATCACCGGTGGTTCGTTCGACAAGCCACTGCCCGAGGGCGTCGGTCCGGGCACGCTCGGCGTGCGCGGCGGCCTGCGCCGTTCCGGTTTCGACGAGACCTCCGAGGCGCTGTATCTGACCTCCGGTTTCGTCTACGAGAACGCCGAAGCCGCCGAGGCCGCGTTCACCGGCGACGTCGAGCACTTCGTCTACTCCCGCTTCGGCAACCCGACCGTGGCGATGTTCGAGGAGCGCATCCGCCTGCTCGACGGCGCCGAGGCGGCCTTCGCGACCGCGTCCGGCATGTCGGCGGTGTTCACCGCGCTCGGCGCGCTGCTGAAGGCAGGCGACCGCCTCGTCGCCGCCCGCAGCCTGTTCGGTTCCTGTTTCGTGGTCTGCAACGAGATCCTCCCGCGCTGGGGCATCGAAACCGTCTTCGTCGACGGGGATGACCTCGACCAGTGGGAAGAAGCTCTTTCCGTCCCCACCCAGGCCGTCTTCTTCGAGACCCCGGCCAACCCGATGCAGACCCTCGTCGACGTTCGCAAGGTCACCGAGCTCGCCCACGCCGCGGGCGCGAAGGTGGTGCTGGACAACGTCTTCGCCACCCCCCTGCTCCAGCGCGGCTTCGAACTCGGCGCCGACGTGGTCGTCTACTCCGGCACCAAACACATCGACGGCCAGGGCCGCGTCCTCGGCGGCGCCATCCTCGGCGCCAAGGACTACATCGACGGCCCCGTCAAAACCCTGATGCGCCACACCGGCCCGGCCCTGAGCCCCTTCAACGCCTGGACCTTGCTCAAGGGCCTGGAAACCATGCCGCTGCGCGTACGCCACTCCACCGAGTCGGCCCTGCAGGTGGCGAAATTCCTGGAGACCAAGAACTCGGTCGACTGGGTGAAATACCCCTTCCTGGAATCACATCCGCAACATGCCCTCGCCAAGGAGCAGATGACCGGCGGCGGCACCGTCGTCACCTTCGCCCTCACCGGCGACGACGGCAAGAAGCGAGCCTTCGAGGTCCTCAACCGCCTCCGCATCATCGACATCTCCAACAACCTCGGCGACGCCAAAACCATGATCACCCACCCCGCCACCACCACCCACCGAGCCATGGGCCCGGAGGGACGCGCGTCGATCGGCTTGTCCGACGGGGTAGTTCGCATCTCGGTCGGCCTGGAAGACCTCGAGGATCTCCTCAGCGACCTCGACCACGCCTTGAGTTAGCTCCGAGTATCTGTCCTTGCGGCGTCCAGAATCGCGATTGCCTCGTCGATCGCCTCGATGACGAAAAGTTCAGTTCCGGCGTCGGTGTCGACGCGCAGACGAGTGCGGAGGCCGCCGCTGAACAGGCCGCCATCCGGGCTCTGCCGCCCGACGGCGCGCAGTTGGGTCAGGGGCACTTCCCAACGCTTGCCGCCGGTGACTGCGTCGAGGTGATTGGGTACGAAGAGCAGTCGGGTTTCGGTCAGGTGGAGGCGTCCGCCGACGGCCCTGCCGCCTTGTGTTCGATTGGCGAGTTTCTGCCAGACGACGTTCTCGGAGGCGTTCAGCGCGGGGCTACCGATCCACAATCCCATGGTTCATTTCCTTGTGTCGTTCCGGTGTTCGTCACCATGGATCGATATCTGGCCGGGCGCCGTTAATGGCGCCCGGCCAGGGATCTGAGCAGACCGGTCTCAGCCCAGGGCGCGCAAACGCGGGGCCAGGTCTCGCTTGAAGAGGTCGAGGAAGCGGAGCTGATCCTGACCGGGGGCGTGGAAGACCAGGTGGTTGAGGCCGGCGTCGAGGTAGGGCTTGATCTTGGCGACGGCTTCGTCGGGGTCGCTGGCGACGATCCAGCGCTTGGCGACCTGCTCGATCGGGAGGGCGTCGGCGGCCTTTTCCATTTCGATGGGGTCGGTGATGTCGTGCTTCTGCTCGGGGGTCAGTGAGAGCGGGGCCCAGAAGCGGGTGTTCTGCAGGGCCAGTTCGGGATCGGTGTCGTAGGAGATCTTGATCTCGATCATCTTGTCGATCTCGGCGACATCGCGTTCGACCTTGGCGGCGCCCTCGGCGACGGCGGGCAGCAGCTTCTCGGTGTAGAGGTCCATGCCCTTGCCCGAGGTGCAGATGAAGCCGTCGCCTGCGCGACCGGCGTACCTGGCCACCACCGGGCCGCCTGCGGCGATGTAGACGGGGATGCCGCCCTTGGGAACGTCGTAGATGGACGCGCCGACGGTGTGGTAGTACTCGCCCTCGAAATCGACGCGATCGCCGGTCCACAGTTCGCGCATCATCTTCACCGCTTCACGCAGGCGGGCGAAACGCTCCTTGAAATCGGGCCATTCGCCCTTGTAACCGGTGGCGATCTCGTTGAGCGCCTCGCCGGTGCCGACACCGAGCATCACCCGGCCCGGGTACAGGCAGCCCATGGTGGCGAAGGCCTGCGCGATCACGGCCGGGTTGTAGCGGAAGGTCGGGGTGAGTACCGAGGTGCCGAGCTGGATGCGTTCGGTGCGCTCGCCGACGGCCGCCAGCCAGGCCAGCGAGAACGGGGCGTGGCCGCCGTCGTGGCGCCACGGCTGGAAGTGGTCACTCACGGTCGCGCTGTCGAGGCCGTGCTGCTCGGCGGCGACGCCGAGTTCGACCAGCTCTCGCGGCCCGAACTGCTCTGCCGATGCCTTGTACCCGAGCTTGAGCTCAACCATTCCAGCCACTCCTGTCGTCCGTTGACCCCTGCCATCACGACACTAGCGCGCGGTCGGTCATCCGCGCCCACGCTGTTTCGTCACCCGCCATGCCGAGTTTTAGCGGACAATTAACTGGTGACCACCAAGGATGAGCAGATCTTGTCGTACCTCACCGACATGGACGGCGTGCTGGTGCACGAGGATCAGCTGATCCCCGGCGCCGACGAGTTCCTCGCCGAACTGCGTGCCAACGAGATCCCGTTCCTCGTACTCACCAATAACTCGATCCGCACCCCGCGCGACCTGCAGGCCCGCCTGCGCCGCACCGGCCTCGACATTCCCGAGGAGTCGATCTGGACCTCGGCGCTGGCCACGGCGACGTTCCTCGCCGACCAGCGCCCCAACGGCACCGCGTATGTGGTCGGCGAATCCGGCCTCACCACCGCGCTGCACGAGATCGGCTACGTGCTCACCGACAGCGATCCCGACTACGTGGTGCTCGGCGAGACCCGCACCTACTCCTTCGAGGCCATCACCACCGCGATCCGCCTGGTCGATCGGGGCGCCAAGTTCATCGCCACCAACCCCGACGCCACGGGCCCCTCCCGCGACGGCGTGCTGCCCGCCACCGGTTCGGTCGCGGCCCTGATCACCAGGGCCACCGGTAAGGAGCCGTACTACGTCGGCAAGCCGAACCCGCTGATGATGCGCTCGGCGCTGCGCCAGATCGGCGCGCATTCGCAGTCGACGGTGATGATCGGCGACCGGATGGACACCGACGTGATCGCGGGGCTGGAGGCCGGTATGCGCACGGTGCTGGTGACCTCCGGCATCTCGACCAAGTCCTCGGTGGAGGCATACCCGTTCCGGCCGACCATGGTGGTCGACTCGGTGGCCGACCTGATCGGCCGGACCCGCCGCCCGTTCTCCGCCTGATCATGTGACCTGCGCCTCATTGGAATAGGTTGCCCCCTTCGCTGGTTATAGTTGCCATGGCAACCAAAGGAGGGCCCGTGCAGTTCGGAATCTTCAGCGTCGGCGATGTGACCACCGATCCCACCACCGGCCGCACCCCCACCGAGGCCGAGCGGATCAAGGCGATGGTCGCGATCGCGCAGAAGGCCGAGGAAGTGGGTCTCGATGTGTTCGCGATGGGCGAGCACCACAATCGACCCTTCGTGCCGTCCTCGCCGACCACGATGCTCGGCTATATCGCCGGACGCACCGACAACATCTTGCTGTCCACCTCCACCACGCTGATCACCACGAACGACCCGGTCAAGATCGCCGAGGACTTCGCGATGCTGCAGCACCTGGCCGACGGCAGGGTGGATCTGATGCTCGGCCGCGGCAACACCGGCCCGGTCTATCCGTGGTTCGGTAAGGACATCCGCGACGGCATCCCCCTGGCCATCGAGAACTACGCACTGCTGCACCGGCTGTGGCGCGAAGACGTCGTGAACTGGGAAGGCAAGTTCCGTACGCCGCTGCAATCGTTCACCTCGACCCCGCGTCCGCTCGACGACGTGCCGCCGTTCGTCTGGCACGGGTCGATTCGTAGCCCGGAGATCGCCGAACAGGCCGCCTACTACGGCGACGGCTTCTTCGCCAACCACATCTTCTGGCCCACCGACCATTTCAAGCGGCTGATCGACCTGTACCGCCGTCGCTACGAGCACTACGGCCACGGCAGCGCCGACCAGGCCATCGTCGGACTCGGCGGACAAGTGTTCCTGCGCAAGAACTCTCAGGACGCGGTCCGCGAGTTCCGCCCCTACTTCGACAACGCGCCCGTCTACGGACACGGACCGTCGCTGGAGGAGTTCACCGAGCAGACCCCGCTCACCGTGGGCAGCCCGGAGCAGGTCATCGAGAAGACGCTCACCTTCCGCGAGCACTTCGGCGACTACCAGCGCCAGCTGTTCCTGGTCGACCATGCCGGACTGCCGTTGAAGACGGTGCTCGAGCAGCTCGACCTGCTCGGCGAGGAGGTAATTCCGGTGCTGCGCAAGGAATTCGCGGCCCGACGCCCCGCGCAGGTACCGGACGCGCCCACCCATGCATCGCTGTTGGCCGCCGCACGAACGAAGGAGTTGACCGCATGACCACCCGCATCGCCGTGGTGTCGGCCGGACTGTCGCAACCCTCGTCCACGCGACTGCTGGCCGACCGGCTGGCCGCCGCGACGGCACGGGAACTGGGCGGCGAGGTGGAGCTGGACTTCGTCGACCTGCGTGATCACGCCCGTGAGCTCGCCGACAACCTGCTCACCGGGTTCCCCGCCCCGTCGCTGCGGGCGGCGATCGACAAGGTCGTCACCGCCGACGGTCTGATCGCCGTCACACCGATTTTCAGCGCCTCGTACAGCGGTCTGTTCAAGACGTTCTTCGATGTGCTGGAACCGGATTCGCTGGCCGCGATGCCGGTGCTGGCCGGCGCCACCGGCGGCACCGAACGGCACTCCCTCGCTCTCGAGCACGCGGTGCGTCCGCTGTTCGCCTACCTGCGCTCGATCGTCGTGCCCACCGCGGTCTACGCGGCCTCGGCCGATTGGGGCGCCAACGGCGCCGACCAGGCGCTGAACAACCGAATAGACCGCGCCGCAACCGAATTCAGCGCCTTGCTACTCGGCAGGGCGGCCACCCGACCGACCGATCCCTACCTCGACACGACCCCGTTCGAAGACCTACTCGCGGCAAATCTTCCCCACTGATCCACACCCGTCAAGAAGGAGCACACTCATGACCACCGCCATCGCCAAGGGACTCACCGCAGGCACCTGGGCCATCGACCCCACCCACTCCACCGTCGGCTTCTCCGTACGCCACCTGATGGTGAGCAAGGTCCGCGGTCGCTTCACCGACTTCGACGGCGCCCTCGTGATCGCCGAGGACGGCACCGCCACCGCACACGCCGAGATCCGCGTCGACTCCCTCACCACCGACAACGCCCAGCGCGACGGTCACCTGCGCACCGCCGACTTCTTCCACGCCGAGCAGTTCCCGCTGATGACCTTCAAGTCCACCGGATTCCGCGGCGAGGGTAGCGATTTCGTCGTCGACGGCGAGTTCACCGTGCGCGGCAACACCAAGCCGGTCACCCTCGAGGTCGAGTTCCTCGGTGTCAGCCCGGGCATGGGCAACGGCCCGGTCGCCGGCTTCGAAGCCAAGACCGTGGTCTCGCGCCGCGACTTCGGGCTCGACATCGACATGCCGCTGCCCGACGGCGGCGCCGTGATCGGCGACAAGATCACCCTCACCCTGGAGATCGAGGCCGGCCTGCAGAGCTGAGCTCCGCGCCGAATCGACGCCCCCATCACCCGTCCGGGTGGTGGGGGCGTCGACGCGTTCCGGCTAGTCCTCGTCGGCGATGATCGTGTCGAGGGTCGCCGCGAGGCGAGTGAGGGTCGCGACCGTCGCGGCGAACTCCGCCGGACCGAGCGCCTGCGCCAGCCGGTGCGCCATGGCCGCGTGCTGCGGGTTGATGCGCCGAATGGCGGCGTGGCCTTCCTCGGTCATCGCGACCAGCTTGGCTCGCTTGTGCGCCGGGTTGGGTCGGTACTCGCACATACCCTTGCCGACCAGCAGGTCCGCGATCCGCTGCACGCTCTGCCGGGTGATGCCCATCGCGCGGGCGATGCCGGCCACCGGCTGCGGCTGCTCCTGCACGGCGGCCATCACCTGCCACCAGGCCACCGAGATCCCGGCCGGTGCGGACAACCCGTCACCGATCGTCAGGAACTGACCGTTGAGCCGGAAGACCGTGAGCGCGGCGCCGTCGAGTAAGTCCTGTTCGGAGTTCAAGCTGCGTGGGTCCCCTCGTATTCGGCCAGCGCGGCGTACCCGGCCGGGTCCTTCTGCGCATACAGCTTGTACCAGGCCTCGAGTACGTGCGGTTCGTACAGGTCCAGACGCGCGAAGATCTCTCTCGCGAATTCGAACGGTGACATGCCGTCCGCGGTGATCACGTCACGGTCGGTGATCGCCGCCGTCTCGACGTAGTGCTCGGCCCCCGAATATCCGCTGTAGACAAGGAGTTCCGCCGCATTGCTGGTGTGTGCGCGGTCATCGAGCAAGCCCGCCGCGGCCAGTCCGAAGGTGGCGCCGCAGATCGCGGCCACCGGCACCCCGGCGTCGACGAACTCCTTCGCCTTGTGCGCGAACGCGTTCAGCTCCCCACTCATCCACAGGTCCGCGCCCGGCAGGATCAGCATCGCGCTGTCGGCCGGATCGAGATCGGCGAGGGTGAGGTCGGGCGTTACCCGCAGACGCCCCATGGTGGTGATCGGTTCGGTGGTGAGGCCGACCGTCGCGACCTCGAACGTTCCGGGCTCCCGGTGCCAGTTTCCGTTGGCGATGTGCGCCGTGGCGGCCCCCACTTCCCAGTCGGCGAGGGTGTCGTAAACGGCTACGTGAACTGTGGTGATCGACATGACAACATGCTGTCATACTTGACAGGATGCTGTCAATAAGAATTTTACTACCGGCTTATAGCCGCCGCTCCGTACTCTGACGGCATCCGGTGCGAGACAGGGAGGTTCACCCGCGATGACCGATTCCGTGCACGGCATGACGGGCACCATCACGTCACCGATTCGGGAGGCGGGCGCACTGGGTGAGGTGCTGATCTCGATTCGCGGGGGTACGGAGCTCTACCTCGCCCGTGCCGATGAGCCGATCGCCGCCTGGACCACCGTGTTGATCGTCGCGGTCCATCCGGGGCGGCTGGTCGATGTGGTCACTTGGATTCCGCTTCCCTCAGAATGAAAGGGGCCCGCGATGCTGGGCTATCACGTTCCCGATCCCGACGAAGCCATGCTGGTCAGTGGTGCCAAGACCAAGGACGACACCCCTTTCAAGGTGGTCATCGGCCGCGGCACCTGGGTGGTGCCGCTGTTCCGCAAGGTCCGCTACCTGTCGCTGGCCATGTTCGAGTCCGAGATCCGCGAGCGCTGCGTCACCAAGCAGGCCATCCAACTCGATGTGCGTGCGGTGATCGCGTTCAAGGTCGCCAACGACACCCAGTCGATTGTCAATGCGGCACAACGCTTCCTGTCCGAACAGGAACAGGAGATGTCGGTGCTCACCGGCCGGATCTTCTCCGGTCACCTGCGCTCGATCGTCGGCTCGATGACCGTCGAGGAGATCATTCGTGAACGCCAGAAGCTGGCCGACGAGGTCCTCATCGCCTCCAAGGTGGAGATGAGCAATATCGGCCTGTGGGTCGACTCGTTCCAGATCCAGAGCATCGACGACGGCAATCTCGGCTACATCAACGCGCTCGCGGCGCCGCACAACGCGGCGGTCCAGCGCGATGCCCAGATCGCCCAGGCCCAGGCCGCCCAGCGCTCCGCCGAAGCCGAACAGGAGTCGTTGCGTCGTCGCGCCGAATACGAGCGCGAAACCTCCATCCTCAAGGCCGAGTACCAGCGCGACATCGACAAGGCCAATGCCGAAGCGGCGCAAGCGGGCCCGCTCGCCGACGCCATCGCCAGGCAGGCCGTCCTGCACGCCCAGGCCGAGCAGGCGCGCAAGAACGCCGAACTCCGCGAACAGCAACTCCAGGCCGAAGTGGTGAAACCCGCTGAGGCGGAGGCGGAACGCGTCCGCATCCTCGCGGTGGCCGAAGCCGACCGCACCCGCATTCAGGCCGAAGCGGCAGCGTCCAACAACCGAATCGCGCTGGACCAGATGCTCATCGAGCAACTCCCCGAAATCGTCAAGCAGGCCGCACACGGCCTGGCGGGCGCCAACCTCACCGTCCTCAACGGCCCTGACGGCGTCGGCGAGCTGCTCAACGGAATGGTCGGTCAGGGGCTGACGGTGTTCAACTCCCTGCAGAAGGCACTGTCGAACGGCGAAGTCGACAAGGTCTGATGAGCGAGGGCGTCCCGAGCCTGACAAGCCCGGGGCGTCGCGGGGCTGCCGCGGTCTATGACCCGGTCAGGTAGTCCGGCGCAGGGCGAACATGCGGAGATCGCGGGTGGTGCGGTCGCGGTAGGCGGCGTAGGCGCCGGTGATCTCGACGAAGCGGGTGAAGATCGCGTCCTGGTCCGCGTCGGGGACCGGGGTGGCGGTGACCGGGATGCGCTCGCCCGCGATGGCGACGGTGGCCGACGGGTCGGCGAGCAGGTTGGCGGTCCACGCGGGGTGGTGCTGCTGGCCGAAGTTGGAGCCGATCACGTACAGGGTGTCGCCGTCGTGGACGTAGAGCAGCGGCTGGGTGCGGGCGACGCCGGACTTGCGGCCGGTGGTGGTGAGCAGGATCACCGGGGCGCCGATCGGGCCGAGCACGGTGTACTTGGCGTCGGTGCGTTCCAGCAGGGCACGGTCGAGCGGGGTGATCGTGCGGACCAGCCAGGACCCCGGCTTGGTCGCGGCGAAACGGTTGGCTGCGCGGGACAGGGGATTGGTGCGCGAACCCCACTGCCGATCCGGGAACTGCGATGTCATGGGGCGGACTATAGCCCGACCGATCGGACCACGATCCGGGCACTGAGTGTCATTTGGGGCGGACTATAGCCCGACGGATCGCACCACGATCCGGGCACTGAGTGTCCCTTGGGGGCGGGCTATAGCCCGACCGGGGCGGACTATAACGCGACCGATCGGACCACACCGCGCCCCTGAATCGCCGACGATTCACTAAGCTCGCGAGCATGGTCGAACAAGCGCCGTCCACCGTGTACATCGCCTCACCCGAGGGTGACACCGGAAAATCTACGGTCGCACTGGGTGTCCTCGGCATGCTGTGCGCGACCACCGCACGCGTCGGTGTATTCCGTCCGATCACCCGCTCGGCCGACGAACCCGACTACATCCTCGAGCTGCTGCTCGAGCACAGCACCGCCGATATCAGCTACGAACAGGCCATCGGCGTCACCTACGAGGACGTGCACCGCGACCCCACCGCCGCGATCAGCGACATCGTGATGCGGTTCCACGACGTCGCGAAGGCCTGCGACGCGGTGGTGATCGTCGGCAGCGACTACACCGACGTCGCCAGCCCGAGCGAGCTGCGCTTCAATGCCCGCATCGCGGTGAACCTGGGCGCGCCGGTACTGCTGGTCGTTCGCGGCGCGGATCGCACGCCCGGCGAGGTCAAGCAACTGGTCGAACTGTGTACCAGCGAGCTCACCACCGAGCACGCTCACCTCGTCGCGATCGTGGCCAATCGCTGCGCCCCTGACGAGCTGGACGAAATCGCCACCACATTGGCGAGTTTCGATGTTCCGTCGTGGACCCTGCCCGAGGTGCCGCTGCTGATGGCGCCGACGATGGCCGAGTTGTGCGAGTCCATCGAGGGCGAGATCTACAGTGGCGACCCGGAATTGCTGCAGCGTGAAGCGCTGCGCATCATGGTCGGCGGCATGACCGCCGAACACATCTTGGAACGACTCTCCGACGGTGTGGTGGTGATCGCGCCCGGTGACCGGTCCGACGTGCTGCTCAGCCTGGTGAATGCCCATGAGGCAGCGGGTTTTCCGTCGCTGGCCGGGGTCATCATGAACGGCGGCCTTCGCCCGCATCCGGCGATCGCGCGGCTGATGGAGGGACTGCAACCCAGGCTGCCCATCCTCGCCACCGAACTCGGCACCTACGACACCGCGAGCGCCGTGCACGGCACCCGTGGCCGGATGTGGGCGGGCAGCCCGGGAAAGGTGGACACCGCGCTCGCGCTGATGGAGCAGCGGGTCGACGCACCGGAACTGTTGCGGCGCATCCAGGTTCCGACCTCGACGGTCGTGACACCGCAGATGTTCGAGTACCGGCTGATCGAACGCGCCCGCGCCGATCGCAAACGCATCGTGCTGCCCGAGGGTGACGACGACCGCATCATCCGCGCCGCCGGACGAGTACTACAGCGCAAGATCGCCGACCTCACCATCCTCGGTGACGAGGCCTCGGTGCGAGCCCGTGCCGCCGAGCTCGGTGTCGACATCGCCGACGCCGAGGTGCTGGCGCCGCGCACCTCCGGCTACCTCGACGAATTCGCCGCCGAATACACCGAACTGCGCAAGCACAAGGGCATGACGCTCGAGCGCGCGCGCGAAACCATGGCCGACATCTCGTATTTCGGCACCATGATGGTCTACAAGGGGATCGCCGACGGCATGGTCTCCGGCGCCGCGCACACCACCGCGCACACGATTCGGCCCTCGTTCGAGATCATCAAGACGGTGCCCGGCGTCTCCACGGTGTCGAGCGTGTTCCTGATGTGCTTGGCCGATCGTGTTCTCGCCTATGGCGATTGCGCCGTGGTGCCCGACCCGACCTCGGAGCAGCTGGCCGATATCGCGGTGTCGTCGGCGGGCACGGCCGCCCGGTTCGGGATCGAACCGAGGGTGGCGATGCTGTCGTACTCGACCGGCGCGTCCGGGACCGGCGCCGACGTCGACAAGGTCCGCGCGGCAACCGAACTCGTGCGCGAGCGGGCGCCGGAACTGCCGGTGGAAGGTCCGATCCAGTACGACGCCGCGATCGAGCCCGCCGTCGCCAGCGCCAAGCTGCCCGATTCCGAAGTGGCCGGCAAGGCCACGGTTTTCGTCTTCCCCGACCTCAATACCGGCAACAACACCTACAAGGCGGTGCAGCGCAGCGCGGGTGCGGTCGCGATCGGGCCGGTGCTGCAGGGGCTGCGTAAACCGGTGAACGATCTCTCGCGCGGCGCGCTGGTCGCCGACATCGTCAACACCGTGGCGATCACCGCCATCCAGGCACAGGGAGACGGCAAGTGAGCGATCTCGTCCTGGTGCTGAACAGCGGCTCCTCGTCGATCAAATATCAACTGCTGCACGCTGTCTCGGCAGAGGTGTTGGCGTCCGGGCTGGTCGAGAAGATCGGCGAGTCGCACGGCGGACGGATCGTGCACGAGGCAGGCCCCGCCAAGCTCGAGTACGACGGCACGATCGAGGATCACAAGGCCGGTCTGCTGCGGGCATTCGAGATGTTCCGTGAGACCGGCCTCGATCTGACCACGATCGGAATCGGCGCGGTCGGGCACCGGGTGGTCCACGGCGGCGAGGTGTTCTGGGAGCCGACCCTGATCACCGACGACGTGCTGCACACGATCGACGAGCTGTCGGTGCTCGCGCCGCTGCACAATCCCGCCAATGTGGTCGGCATCGAGTCGACGCGAGAGCTGCTGCCCGGCATTCCCGAGGTCGCCGTCTTCGACACAGCCTTCTTCCACGCCATGCCCGACGCCGCCAAGACCTACGCGATCGACGCGAAACTCACCGCTGCCCACGGGATTCGCAAGTACGGCTTCCACGGCACCTCGCACCAGTACGTGTCGGAGAAGGCCGCGCAATACCTGGGCCGACCGACCGAAGAGCTGAACCAGATCGTCTTCCACCTGGGCAACGGCGCGTCCGCCTCGGCGATCCAGGGCGGCGTCGCGATCGACACCACCATGGGCATGACCCCGCTCGAAGGTCTGGTGATGGGAACCAGGCCGGGCGACCTCGACCCCGGCGTGCTGCCGTTCCTCATGCGCGCGGCCGACCTCGACGTGAGCGAGGTGGAACAACTACTCAATCGCAACTCGGGCATCAAGGGCCTGTCCGGGGTGAACGACTTCCGCGAGCTGCAGAAGCTGATCGACGGCGGCGACACCCAGGCGAAACTCGCCTACGACGTGTACATCCACCGCCTGCGCCGCTACCTCGGCGCCTATCTCGTAGAACTCGGCACCGTCGACGACATCGTCTTCACCGCCGGTGTGGGCGAGAACAGTCCGGCGGTGCGCGCCGACGCCCTGGCGGGGCTACAAGCCCTCGGTATCGAGATCGATCCCGTCCGCAACGAGACGAGAGCCCCTGGCATCCGTCGCATTTCGCCGGACTCCGCCCCGGTGACGGTGCTGGTGGTACCCACCAACGAGGAGCTGGCCATCGCGCGCGCGGCTCACGAACTGGTCGGCGCGCGCTGAGCTCCGGCTCAGAACCAGGATTTGGGGCGCAGCGAGTTGGCGAGGTCGACGAGAGCGTAGCGGTGGTCCCGGTCCGGTGCGTTGCGGGCGAGGGAACGCAGGCCGGATTCGGTGCCGTCGCGCAGGTCGCGTTCGGTGAAGCCGCGCCCGAACAGCTTGGCGTCCTTACGTTTCGGTGTGTTCCCGGCCTGTAGCCAGGCCAACGCGGTGCCCTGGACCAGCGTGCGCATGAGGGTGGCCCGGTGCTCGCCGGGGGCGATGGACTGGGCGCGCGAGGCGGCCAGCCGCAGGACCTGTTCGTCGAGTTCGGCGACGGGGGAGCTGATGAGCAGCAACAGGATCGCCGTGGTCTGGGCGGTGGTGAAGTGGCGGGACGCGGCGGGCACATCATCGAGCGCGTGTACCGCTTCGCCGACTCGTCCCGCCACCGCCAGCTGCCTGGCGAGGCCGAATGCCGCGCTCACCACAGCCCGGTCGGTGCGCCATACGGTGTCGTAATAGCGTTCGGCGAAGCTGCGCCACTGTTCGGGCGCCGCGGAATCCCAGTGTTGCAGGATGAGTTCCGCAGTGGCGGCCAGCGCCAGCTTGGGCGCGATCTCACCCGGCAGCACCCGCAGCACCGCCTCGAACGACGCGAAGGCGGCCTCGTAGTCGAGTTCGAGCAGATACGCCTGACCGGTGAACCAGTCCGTGCGCCAATCGGTGTCGTTCCGAACCCGGTCGAGCAGGTGCAGCACCGCCGCCGACTCGCCCAGTTCCAGCCGCGCACGCGCCTCGGCGAAGAGCAGCTCGCCCGCCAGCGTGTCGGGCGCGTTGTCGGGGTCGGCTTCGGCCCGCTCGCGGGAGTCGTGCAGCGCCTCCAGCACCCGCTCGGGTTCCGGGTTGGCGGTCGCGGCCAGCAGCGGAGCCGACGGGTCGGCGGGGTCGATCAGCGGAATCGGGAGCGCGGCGACCACATCGCGGGAATCCAGTAGCGGTGAGCGACCGACACCGTCGAGGTAGGCGTCGGTCTGGCTGATCAGCTCCTCGGTTCCGAAGCTGGTGCGCTGTGGACTGAACACTGTGGACAGCTGTGGATGTTCGGTGCCGGTGTCGAAAGCGAGGATCTCGCGCAGCACACCGGCCAGCTGTGCCGACATCGCCCGCGCCGACGGAAAACGAAGTGCCGGATCGAGATCGGTAGCGGTGAGCAGGAATCGATGGAAGAACTCGTAGCGGGCGAGCAGCGGTTCGTCGGCGGGGTCGGGGATGCCGTCGAGATAGCGGCCGTGTTCGCTGGGCAGTGCCAGCGTGAGCGCGGCGATCGTGCGACCGACGGTGTAGACGTCGGAGGCCGGCGTCGGCCCGGTCCTGGCGATCTCCGGCGCCTGGAAACCCTTGGTGCCATACAGGTTTCCGTAGGCGTCGATGGTGGCGACCGCGCCGAGGTCGATCAGCTTCACCTGGTCCTCGGTGACCATCACATTGTCGGGCTTGAGGTCGTTGTAGGTGAGACCGATCGAGTGCAGATATTCCAGCGCGGGCAGAATTTCCAGCACATACGCGATGGCCTCGGCCAGCGGCATCTGCTCGCCACGCGGCTTGGCGTCGAGGATGTCACGCAGCGAATGGCCGCCTACGTACTCCATCACGATATAGCCGATGGACCCGTCACCCGCGGTGTGCTCGACGAAGTTGTGGATCTTGACGATGCTCGGGTGCGCCACCTCCGCCAGGAACTGCCGCTCGGCTACCGCCACGGCCTGCGCTTCGGCGTCACCCGCGTGCAACAGCCCCTTGAGCACCACCCAACGATCGCTCACATTGCGGTCGATGGCCAGATAGATCCAGCCGAGCCCGCCGTGCGCGATGCAACCCTGGATCTCGTACTGCCCGGCGACCATATCGCCTTCGTGCAGCGACGGCCGGAAATCGTAAGCGGCCCCGCAGGTTTCGCATTCGCCACTGGTCGAGGCCGCCCGCGCCGGCGTCGAACGCCCGACCGGATTGCTACAGCGCCAGCAGAACCGCCGACCTTCTGACACCATCGGATCCGCCAGCACGGCATCACGCGGATCGGCCGGGGTCACCGTCGGAATCGGCACCAGCCCGGCCCCGAGCCGTCGGGTTGGCCGCGACCGTGCCGTTCGCACGCTGCGCCCCGACCGTGCGGTACCCCCACCGGTCTGCGGCGTGGACGGCCAGGATTCGGGATCGACCGGAGTCGCCTGCGTGCCGGGCTGTTCGGTGCGCTGAGCCGCCTCGGTCGCCGCGTACGGTGCGGTCATGGGGTCCCGCTGCGCGGCTTCGGTCGGCGCGTACGGTGCGGTTCGCGGTGCTGCTTCGGTCGGTGCGTACGCCGCTGACTCGGTTGCCGGGGGACGACTCGCGCGCTGTGTAGCGAGCTGCTCTTCCGCCTGTTGTGCCGATGCGGTCTGGGGAATCTCGCCCGATCGCTCGACGGCGCCGGACGCTTCGGCCCGCTGGGTCGCATCGGTCGCCGGGGTGTGGTCGCGGCTGCTCGCCTGCTGTCGGGCGAACTCCGCGGCCGCCTCGGCGGTGAGTATGGGCAATGGCCGCGTCTCGTCGTCGCCGGGCAACGTCCATCCACCCGGCAGCGTGCCCGGCCGCTGACGCTGGGTCAGCTGTGTCGGCTCGCGCCGTTCCGGGTCAGGCGCCGGATCGTGGGACGGCGACTCGGCCCCGATCTTCGGGTCCGGATCGGCTTGTCCCAGTTCGCCCTCGCGGGGATCGGTGCTCATGGCCGTCAGTCCTGGTACTTCGGTGCGGGTGGGCTCGGTGTCTCACCGAGGGTCGCGAGCCAGCGGCGGTGGATCCGGGTCCAGGCGCCGTCGTTGCGGATGCGCTCCAGGGTGGCGTTGACGAAACGCACCAGGTCGTCGTCGCCCTTGGGGATACCGATGCCGTACGGCTCGGCGCTGATGCTGCCGCCGACCACCTCGGTGTAGGGGTCCTGGGCGGCCAGACCGGCCAGGATCGAGTCGTCGGTGCTCACCGCGTCGACCTGGCGCTGTTGCAGCACCACCAGGCAGTCGGCCCAGGTCGGCACCGTCAGAATCGTGGCGGCGGGTTGGTCGCGGCGGATGTGATCGAGGGAGGTGGTGCCGCGCACCACGCACACGCGCTTGCCCGCCAGATCGGCGAGCCCGCCGATACCGGAATCCTTCACCGCGAGCACCCGCTGGTCGGCCCGCAGATACACCGTCGAGAACGCCACCCGCTGACGTCGCTCGCAGGTGATCGTCATCGTCTTCGCGATCAGGTCGACGGTGTGATCCTGCAGTGCGCGCTCGCGCTCTTCCGAAGCGAGACTGCGGTATTCGATCAGATCAGGATTGCCGAGCAGGTCGCGGGCGATCTCGCGGGCGATATCGGCGTCGAAGCCGACGATGCGGCCGCTGAGCGGATCGCGGAAGCTGAACAGATTGCTGCCCGCGTCGAGTCCGACGATGAGCCTGCCGCGCGCGCGGATGGCATCGATCGTGGGGCCGGACGCGGTGCTCGGCCGCAGGCTCGCGGTCGGGTCGCCGCATTGTTCGCCACCGGTAGCGGGCACGGGGGTATCGGTGCCGATCGGAATCGCCTTGGCGGGCAACGGCGGTTCCGAATAGACGCCTCGCTCAGCGGGCGTGGTTGTGCTGTCGGAGCAGCCGGCGAGCAACCCGACCAGCACCAGCGCCGCGAGGACGCGCCCGCGCCTCACCGGTACTCCCGCAGCCGCGGCCACAACCCGAGCGCGACGCAAGCCGCCGCCGCGATCCCGAGCACGAATGCGCCGGGGGCGAGGAAAGACAGCACGTCGATCGCCTGAGAGACCTTCGCGCGCAGGGTGTCTCGTGTCACCGCGCCCGCCTTGTCCAGCGCCCGGTCGAGTGCGTCGACCTGGGCGGCCGAATCGGCGGCGCTCGGACCGGTGGCCACGGTGGCCGCGCCCATGAAATCGCCACGCTCGAGGGTGTCGTTCATTCGCTGATGGGCCGACTGCCAGCGGGTCAGCGCGGCTCGCGCGTACGCCACTTCGTCGCGCGCGGGGGCGTCATCGGGATAGCCGGCGAGCAACTCGTTGAGCCGGGCGGCATTGGTATCGAATGTGCGGTCGTAGTCGCCGGTCGCGTCGCGGCGAACCAGCTTCACCATTTCCGCTGATCTGGCTTGCTGCACCAGGATTCGACTCTCGGCCAGCCGCGCCGACGGCACCGCTCCTTCGTCCCGGCAGCGAATCATCGCCACCGCGGACAACGATCCGGCCGCCACCGTCCAGATCAGCGTCAGTGCCAGCGCGCCGGTGCCGATCAGCAGGCCCATATTGAAGAACCGGCGCGAGCGCCGCGCCAGCTCGACCTGCACCCAGATCAGCGCACCGAGCGCCACCACCAGCAGCGCGATCGCCGTCCACGGCGGTTGCACGTGCCGGTGCTGCGCGGCGGTGACCGCGTCGAACCGGTGGTCTTCCAGCTCCTCGGCCATCGGCAGCAGCCCGGTCTGCATCTGATGCGATGCCTCGCTCAGATACGCCGCGCCCACGGGATAGCCGTTGCGGTTGTTCACCCGGGCGGTCTCGATCAGCCCGCTGTAGACGGGCAGCCCGGTCGCGATGCCGGTGCGCAGCCTGCGATCGGTGCCCGACGGGTCGGCCGCTTCTTCGTCGGAGACGTGTCCGGCTTGCGTCACCAGCTCCGCAGCTGCTTCGCCGATGGCCTGGGTGTAGCGGTCGCGCACTGCCTGGGGTTCGAGTCCGCCGGCGATGAAGGCGGTGCCCGCGGCGGCGTCGGCGATCGAGAGCGAGGTGTACAGGTGGTTGGCCGAATGCGCGTCGGGTTCGGTGTCGTCGAGCAGGACGCCGAGAGCTTGCTGACGCTCACTCACGGTCGTCGAAGTCACCGCGCCCGCGGTCACGCACAGCACCATCAAGACCAGTCCGGCGGCAACCAGCCGGCCCGGCGAGGAGTGCGCGAAGCTGCGCAAGCGGGCGGGTTGGAACTGCGCACGCAATGCTCTGACGTCGGGGGCGGGCGGCCGGTCCACGGGCGCAGTCGGTCGGCGCAACGGCGCCCAGCGTGGTGATACCGGCGGGGCTCCCGCAGTGTCGGAAGGCTTCGCACCCTCTTTGGCCTGCGACGACGGGCGAACACGGACGGCCGCCACCTCGGTCGAGGCATTACGATTCCCCGGTTCGTCCATCGTTCACCTCCCGGCGCTGTTCGTGCACACCTACCTGTGCGGAGTTTATTGTGGGCCTACGGGTAGCGCAGCCCCTCACATACCCCCGAAGCGGTTGCTGTTCGGCTGCTCGGAGGAAAGAGTATGGGATGCGCGGCGACGGAGACGGCTGGTACAAGAGCCCTGACGGGGTCAAGCACTGGGGCAAGTTCGGTGCGGCGGGGCTACTGCTGCGCGCGCCGTTGCCCGGTGGCGGGTCGGCGGTGCTGTTGCAGCACCGGGCGCCGTGGAGTCATCAGGGCGGAACCTGGGCGCTGCCCGGCGGCGCCCGCGATTCGCACGAGTCGCCCGAGCACGCGGCCGTCCGGGAGGCGGAGGAGGAAGCGGGCATCACCGCCGACGACCTCCAGGTCCGCGCCGAGCGCCTGACCATGACCGCCGCGAGCGGCTGGACCTACATCACCGTCATCGCCGATGCCGATAAACCGCTGCCCACGGTCGCCAACCGGGAGAGCGCCGAACTCGCCTGGGTCCCCGAGGACGAGGTCACCGACCTGCCGTTGCACCCCGGCTTCGCCACCGCCTGGACCGAACTGCGGGCGGTGCCGTTGCGGGTGCGCGTCGAGGCCGACGCCGAACTCGCGGACGCGCTACCCCGCACAGTCGAACTTCCCGACCAGGGCTTCTTCTGGCTGCACGCCCGGCTCGATGGCCCCGGCGTAGAGGTCGTCCTCGATGGTGAGCCGACCGACGGACCGACCCTCACCAGGGCAGACATCCTCGCCTGACTCGCGGCATCACCTCGCCCGGCCCGACTGTGTACAGCCGGACCCGACCGGCGCGCCCACGCCGCGTCGGCGAGCTCAGTCAGCGGCGAGTAGTGCTTGTTTGAGTTCGCGGGCCGCGGCTTCCGGATCGGCGGCTTCGGTGATCGCCCTGACCACGACGACGCGGCGGGCGCCGGCGGCCAACACCTCCGGTAGTCGCTGCGCGTCGACCCCGCCGATGGCGAACCAGGGGAGCGTGGGATGGGACTCGGCGGTCGAGCGTACGAAGTCCACGCCTGCGGCTTGGCGGCCGGGCTTGGTGGGCGTGGTCCAGATCGGGCCGGTGCAGAAGTAGTCGAGGTGGCCGTCGATGGCGGCCAGGCCCGCCTGATTGCGGTTGTGGGTGGAGCGCCCGATCACCACATCGGGGCCGACGACGCGTCGTGCGTAGGTGGGCGGCAGGTCACCCTGGCCGAGGTGCAGCACGTCCGCGCCCGCGGCCAGTGCGATATCGGCGCGGTCGTTCACCGCGAGCAAGGCGCCGTGGCGTCGCGTCGCGGCCTTGATCTCGGCCAGCGCGCCCAGCTCGGCCTTGGCCTCCAGCGCCCCGAATTCGGCCTCGCCCGGCGACCCCTTGTCTCTGAGCTGCACGATGTCCACGCCACCGGCTAGCGCGGCGTCGACGAATCTGGCCAGATCGCCCTTCTCCCGGCGCGCGTCGGTGCACAGATACAGCAGCGCACTCGACAGACGCTCCCTGGGCGGGACGGAACGGTTCGGATGGGAGGGCTGCACGTCCACGACGGTAGTCGCGCTACCGTTGGAGTGCGAACGCCGTGGCTGGCGATAGGCGAAAAAAGACAGGTGGAACGTGATGCGGACTCTGGCGGTCGTTGGCGGCGGCGCCGTCGGACTCGCCGTCGCATGGCGGGCCGCCGAGGCGGGCTGGACGGTCACCGTGTACGACCCCGAACCGGCGCGCGGCGCTTCCTTCGTGGCCGGTGGAATGCTCGCTCCGCTGTCGGAAGGCTGGCCCGGTGAGGATCGCGTGCTCGCCTTCGGCGCGGCCGCGCTGGCCGAGTGGTCCGCCTTCGGAGACAGCCTGCGCGCGATCGCCGGCGAGTCGATGTTCGTGGCCGATGAGACGCTGACCGTCGCTCTCGACGGCGCCGATGCCACCGACCTGCGCACCGTCTCGGAGTGGCTGGCCGGGTTCGGCCACGACCTGCGAGTGCTCGACCGGGCGGGGGTCCGCGCGCTGGAACCCGCGCTCGCGCGCACCGTCCGCGCGGGCCTGCACGCGAAGACCGAACCCGCCATCGACAACCGGCGGGTACTGCGTGCTCTCCAGTCCGCCTGCGCCGCGGCAGGTGTCGAGATCCGCGCCGAAGCTGTTGTCGCACTGGATGATCTACCGCACGACCGGGTCGTCCTCGCGGCGGGCGCCCGCTCCGCCGAGCTCTGGCCAGGACTGCCGGTGCGCCCGGTGAAGGGCGAAATCCTCCGGTTGCGTCGCAGGCCGGGCGTCAGCCCGCCGCCGACCAGGGTGATCCGTGCCCGGGTCCACGGCCGACAGGTCTACTTGGTCCCCCGCGAAGACGGAATCGTCGTCGGTGCAACACAATACGAAGCGGGCTTCGACACCACCGTCACCGTCGGTGGCGTCCGTGACCTGATCGCCGACGCCGAGACCATCCTGCCCGGCATCGCCGAATACGAACTGGCCGAAGCGAATGCGGGTTCGAGGCCGGGAACACCCGACAACCTCCCGCTGCTCGGCCACCTCGACGACCGGGTCGTCGCCGCCACCGGACACGGCCGCAACGGCATGCTCACCCTGGCGCTCACCGCCGCGGTCGTGCCCGCACTGCTCGACGGCGCCACCCCCGCGGTAGTCGAAGTCGCTTCACCCCAACGTTTTCCGGCATCGCAGATGCCATCTCTGTCGCAAGGAGGAGTTCGATGACCTCGACCATCCCGATCGGCGTCACCGTCAACGGTGTCGACCACGAGTTCCCCGAGCCGCTCAGCGTCCGCGAACTGCTGGCAAAGCTCGAATTGCCCTGCCGGGGTGTGGCATTGGCGGTCGACGGCGCGGTCTTCTCGAAATCCCGCTGGGACGAACCGGTCGGGCGCGGCTGGACCATCGAGGTGCTCACGGCGGTGCAGGGTGGCTGAGGCCGTCGCGCCGTTGCGTATCGCGGACAAGGAGTTCGGTTCGCGCCTGATCATGGGCACCGGCGGCGCCGAAAACCTCGCCGTCCTGGAACAGGCCCTGATCGCGTCGGGCACCGAGCTCACCACCGTCGCCATGCGCCGCGTCGACGCCGCGGGCGGCACCGGCGTGCTCGATCTGCTCAAGCGCCTCGACATCACTCTGCTGCCCAACACCGCGGGCTGTCGCACCGCCGCCGAGGCCGTGCTCACCGCCCAGCTGGCCCGCGAGGCCCTCGACACCAACTGGGTCAAGCTCGAGGTGGTCGCCGACGACCGCACCCTCCTGCCCGACCCCTTCGAACTCCTCGACGCCGCCGAGAAGCTCGTCGACGACGGTTTCGTGGTCCTGCCGTACACCACCGACGACCCCATCCTCGCCCGCCGCCTCGAAGAAGCCGGCTGTGCCGCCGTGATGCCCCTCGGCTCCCCGATCGGCACCGGCTTGGGCATCGCCAACCCCCACAACATCGAGATGATCGTCGCTGCCGCAGCGGTCCCCGTGATCCTCGACGCGGGCATCGGCACCGCCAGCGACGCCGCTCTCGCCATGGAACTCGGCTGTTC
This sequence comes from Nocardia sp. Root136, assembly GCF_001427185.1. Lineage (NCBI taxonomy): Bacteria > Bacillati > Actinomycetota > Actinomycetes > Mycobacteriales > Nocardiaceae > Nocardia > Nocardia sp. Root136. Next base: position 2,996,594 of record NZ_LMFE01000001.1, on the reverse strand, counting down.
GGCAGTCCTGCTCGCTACCGCCGTGACCAGGGCGAAAGAGCCCGAACTCATGGCATCGGCCATGTCGGCGGCGGTGCGCGCGGGCTATCTGGCCAGGCAGGCGGGCCGTATCCCCAAGCGTTTCTGGGCTCAGGCTTCTTCCCCAGCCGTCTAAGGGTCGAAGGTCATCCTCGAGGATGACCCGACTCGCTACTTCTCGGCGACGCGCGTTGCGCGGGTTGTCAGGCAAGCTAGGGCTCATGATCGAGCTGAAGGGCCTGACGAAGCAATTCGGCCAGACCGTCGCGGTGCAGGACCTCACGTTCACCGTCCGACCAGGACTGGTGACCGGGTTCCTCGGACCCAACGGCGCCGGTAAATCGACGACGATGCGGATGATCCTCGGATTGGACAAGCCGACGGCGGGCAGCGCGCTCATCGACGGCAAGAAGTACCAGCAGCTGGAACGCCCGCTCACACAGGTCGGCGCGTTGCTGGATGCCAAGTGGGTGCATCCGAACCGCTCGGCGCGCGCTCACCTGGAGTGGCTGGCCGCCTCCAACGACATCCCGAAGTCGCGGGTCGAAGAGGTCCTGCGCCTGGTCGGCCTGTCCGAGGTGGCGAACAAGAACGCGGGCGGATTCTCGCTCGGTATGTCCCAGCGCCTCGGCCTGGCGGGCGCGCTGCTCGGCGACCCGAAGGTGCTGCTGTTCGACGAGCCGGTGAACGGCCTCGACCCGGAGGGCATCCTGTGGATCCGCCGGTTCATGCAGCGCCTGGCCGCCGAGGGTCGCACGGTGCTCGTGTCGAGCCACCTGCTCTCGGAGATGTCGCAGACCGCCGAGCAACTCATCGTCATCGGTCGTGGTCAGCTGATGTTCGACGGCACCACCCAGGAGTTCATCGACCGCGCCTCCGAACAGTCGGTGCGCGTGCGCAGCCCGCAGCTGGATCAGCTGCGCAGCCTGCTCACCTCGCACGGTATGACCGTGAAGGAAGACGGCGACGCCGCGCTGATCGTCGCGGGCGTCACCTCCGACGAGGTCGGCAAGGTGGCGGGCACGAACAACGTCACGCTCTACGAGCTGGCGCCGCAGCAGGCCTCGCTCGAGGAAGCGTTCATGCGGATGACCGGCGGCGCCGTGGAGTACCACGGTGAAAGCTTCGACCAGGCGATGGGAGGTGCGCTCTGATGGGCGTGCTCGCAGCGGAACGAATCAAACTCACCTCGACCCGCTCGCCCTGGTGGTGCTCGGCAGTCGTAGTGGTCCTCGGCATCGGCCTCGCTTTGCTGATCGCGCTGGTCACGAATGCCGACACCGCGGGCACCTCGGAGGAGGGCCCGCCGTTGCTCACCCCGACAGTCGCGGTATCGGGTGTCTCCAGCTTCGGCGTGATGGTGCTGATGATCATGGCCGCGTTGACGGTGACCAGCGAATATCGCTTCGGCGTCATCCGCTCGAGCTTCCTCGCCGTCCCGAACCGGTCCAAGGTCGTGCTGTCCAAGACCGCGCTGGTCGGCGTGTACGCGGCGGTGCTCACCGGTGTCCTCTCGCTCATCGCCTTCATCGTGGCCAAGGTGATCGTCGGTGACGACGCTCCCGGTCTCGTGCTCGACGGCAACTGGCGAGCCCTCTACAGCGTTCCGATCTATGCCTTCCTGTGCGTCATGCTCGCCATCGGCGTCGGTGTGCTGGTCCGGCAGTCCGCCGCGGCCATCTCGCTGATCGTGCTGTGGTCGCTGCTGGTGGAGAACCTGCTCGGCGCGTTCGGCAGCTTCGGCCGCACCGTGAAGCCGTTCCTGCCGTTCCAGAACGCGAACCGTTTCCTGAGCGTCGAGGAGTACGCGGGCGACTGGCACTGGGGCGTATGGGGCAGTCTGATCTACTTCGCCGTCTTCGTGGCGATCGTTTTCGCCGGGGCGCTCGTGCTGGTCAACCGCCGCGACGCCTGATAATCCAGCCCGGGCTGCCCTCGTAATCGCCCGGGCCGCGAGGGCCGCGACCTTGTCGGGAGGTCGCGTGACCCGACCTTCGGGCTTCCGCTGCCCGGTAGCTCGAAGGTAGGACCGCCGGTCCGCTGCACACAAGCAGCGGACCGGCGGTCGTCGTCGGGTGATATAACCTTTTGAGCGTGAGTGAAACGCCTTCTGGCGGGGTGAATCCGCGGCGCGACGCCGCTGCGGACGTATCCATCCCGTTGGAGCCGATCGTCAGCGGATCCGCCGAATCCGACCCCGGCGTGCGCGCGGGGAGGAAGCGCCCCCAGCTCTCGTCGAAATTACAGGCCGCCAACCGTCGGGCCGACGTGATCGGTGCGCTGCGCAAGGCCCGCCAACAGCTGCCCGGTGATCCCTCGTTCGGCGATCCCCTGTCGGTGACGGGCCCCGGTGGTGCGCGCGCGGTGGCGAGAGCCGCGGACAAGATCGTCGGCGGCGCGCCGACCGCTGCCAGGGAGATCGGTTTCGGCGCCCTGCAGGTGTGGCAGGCCGGGCTGGAGCGGATCGGTCGTGGGCGTGGCACCGAGGAGGTGACCATCGTGTTCACCGACCTGGTCGGGTTCTCGAGTTGGTCGCTGTCGGTGGGCGACGAGCTCACCCTGGAACTGCTGCGCAAGGTCGCCAGGGCCATCGAGCCGCCGATCGTCGAGCGCGGCGGTCAGGTGGTCAAGCGGATGGGCGACGGGCTGATGGCCGTGTTCTCCTCGCCTGATCGGGCCGTGCGTGCCGCGCTGGCGGCTCGCCGCAATCTCGCCGAGGTCGAGATCGCCGGTTACCGCCCGCGCATGCGGGTCGGCCTGCACACCGGTTCTCCCCGGGAGATCGGTGGCGACTGGCTCGGCGTCGACGTCAATATCGCCGCCCGCATGATGGAGGCGGGCGGCAACGGAAACACGATGATATCCAGCGTCACGTTGGCCGCCCTGCGCCCGGAAACGCTGGATGAGCTGGGCGTTGTCGCCAAACCGTACAAGCGGAATTTCTGGGCCGCGCCGCTGAACGGCGTGCCCGAAGACGTCAGGATCTTCAAGCTACACACGACGGGCTGAGCGCTTCGCCAGCCGATCCTGTTCCTTCCAGTAGGCCCGGAACGCCTGCTGGGTCGGGGTCGGCCTGGTGGTCAGCGCCTGCCAGTTCGTCGAGCGCACGAAGTCGATCGTCAGCAGCACCGGCAGGATGAACGCGTGGAAGAAGATCAGGTAGTCGCCGCCTTCGAACACGAACGCCAGATACCCCGCGTAGCCGAGGAACGCGATGCCGAACACGGCGTTGAGGCCGCGGGAGAGCGCGCTGCGGCCGTTGTCGATGTTGGCCATGATGATCATCGCGAGGCCGCTGACTGCGAGCAGGCCGACATACCAGGTGAACATGGAGGCAAGCCAACAGCGCTCGCCTTGCCCTGATCTTGCGAAAGTCTTGCTACTCGAGCCAGAGCACGGCGCCGAGGCTCGCGAGGACGGCGGCGACGATCAAACCGATCGACATCGCGCGATTGTTCTTCCAGGTCGTGTACGCACCGCCGAGCAGGAATCCGGCGAGGGCGAAGAGGAGGACGGACAGCATGGGCTCCATCTTGCCTGGTCTATTCCCCGATATTAACAAGCACGCGTGCTTGCTTTTTTTCTGAACCGCTGCGATCCTGGGTGCCATGAGTGCTCTCTCCGCTGATCCGGACCTGATCCGGATCGGGAATTGTTCCGGGTTCTACGGTGACCGGCTCAGCGCCATGCGCGAGATGCTGGAGGGCGGGCAACTCGACGTGCTGACCGGCGACTACCTCGCCGAGCTCACCATGCTGATCCTGGGCCGCGACCGGATGAAGGACCCCAGCCTCGGCTACGCCAAGACCTTCGTGCGCCAGATCGAGGACTGCCTTGCCCTCGCGCTCGAGAAGAACGTGCAGATCGTCACCAACGCGGGCGGGCTCAACCCGGCCGGGCTGGCCGAGCGGCTGCGCAAGGTCGCCGCCGACCTCGGGCTGGACGCCAAGATCGCCTACGTCGAGGGCGACGACCTGGTCGCCCGCGCCGCCGAGCTCGACCTGGGTCAGCCGCTCACGGCCAACGCCTACCTCGGCGCGTGGGGCATCGTCGAATGCCTGAATTCCGGCGCCGACATCGTCGTCACCGGCCGGGTCACCGACGCCTCGGTGATCGTCGGCCCGGCGGCGGCCCACTTCGGCTGGGGCCGAACCGATTACGACGCCCTGGCCGGCGCCGTGGTGGCCGGGCACGTGATCGAATGCAGCACCCAGGCCACCGGCGGCAACTTCGCCTTCTTCACCGAACTCGGTGACATCGGCCGCCCCGGCTTCCCGATCGCCGAGATCCGTCGCGACGGGTCCTGCGTGATCACCAAGCACGACGGCACCGGCGGCGCGGTCACCGTCGACACCGTCGAAGCCCAGCTCATGTACGAAATCCAGAGCGCGCGCTACGCCGGACCCGACGTCACCACCCGCCTGGACAGCATCGCGCTGAGCCAGGAGGGCAAGGACCGCGTACTGATCAGCGGCGTCACCGGTGAGGCGCCGCCGCCGCAGCTCAAGGTCTCGCTCAATACCCTGGGCGGTTTCCGCAACGAGATGTCGTTCATTCTCACCGGCCTCGACATCGAAGCCAAAGCCGAACTGGCGCAACGGCAGCTGGAATCCTGGCTGCCGGACAAGCCCGCCGAGCTCACCTGGACGCTGGCCCGCCTCGATCGCCCCGATGCCGAGACCGAAGAGCAGGCCAGCGCGATGCTGCGCTGTGTGGTGCGCGATCCCGATCCGAACAAGGTCGGCCGCGGGTTCTCCAGTGTCGCCGTGGAATTGGCACTGGCCAGCTACCCGGGAGCCAGCTTCACCGCGCTGCCCGGAAACGGTTCCCCCTACGGCGTCTTCACCCCCGGCTTCGTCGACGCGCACGAGGTGCCGCACGTGGCGGTGCTGGCCGACGGCAGCCGAGTCGATATCGCCCCCGCCACGGAAACCCTGGTCCTCGAACCTGTTTCCGAACCCGAGCTCCCCGCGCCGTTGCCCGCCGCCGGGACCCGTCGCGTGCCGCTCGGCACGATCGCTCTCGCCCGCAGCGGCGACAAGGGCGGTGACGCCAATATCGGCGTGTGGGTGCGCACCGACGATCAGTGGCGCTGGCTGGTGCACACCCTCACCGTCGAAAAGCTGCGGGAACTGCTCCCCGAGACGGCCGAACTGACCGTCACCCGCCACGTGCTGCCCAATCTGCGCGCGGTCAACTTCATCATTTCCGGCCTGCTCGGTAAGGGCGTCGCCTATCAGGCGCGTTTCGACCCGCAGGCCAAGGGGCTCGGCGAATGGCTGCGCTCCCGCCACATCGATCTGCCGACGGAGCTGCTCGTATGACGTCTGTTTGGGAAACGCCGGAGCGAAAAGAGCTGCGCGCCACCGTGCGCGGGTTCGTGGAGCGGGACATCCTGCCCGACCTCGACGCCTGGGAGCGCGCGGGCGAGCTCCCGCGCGAACTGCACAAGAAGGCGGGCGAACTGGGCCTGCTCGGCATCGAGTACCCGGAATCGGCGGGTGGCGAGGGCGGCACTGCCATCGACTCGGTGATCGTGGGCGAGGAGATCCATGTCGCCGGCGCGTCCGGTGGCCTGTGGGCCTCGCTGCTGACCTGCGGAATCGCGTTGCCGCACATGATCGCCTCGGGCAACCAGGCGCAGATCGATCAGTGGGCGAAGCCGACGCTGACCGGTGACCTGATCGGCTCGCTGGCCATCACCGAGCCCGGCGGCGGTTCCGATGTCGGCCACCTCACCACCACCGCAGTGCGCGACGGTGAGGACTTCATCATCAACGGCGCCAAGACGTTCATCACCTCGGGTTGTCGCGCCGACTTCGTCGTCACCGCGGTGCGCACGGGCGGCCCCGGTGCGGCGGGTGTTTCGCTGATCCTCGTGCCGAAGGGCACGCCCGGCTTCACCGTCAGCCGCAAGCTGGAGAAGATGGGCTGGCTGGCTTCCGATACCGCCGAGCTGTCGTATGTGGACGTGCGGGTGCCCGCGTCGAACCTGGTCGGTGCCGAGAACAGCGGCTTCGCGCAGATCGCCGCCGCGTTCGTCAGCGAGCGGGTCGGCCTCGCGGTGCAGGCGTATTCGCTGGCCCAGCGCGCGCTCGATCTCACCGTGCAGTGGTGCCGTGATCGCGAGACCTTCGGTCGTCCGCTGATCAGCCGCCAGAAGGTGCAGATGACGCTCACCGATATGGCCCAGCGCGTGGACATTTCGCGCACCTACACCCGGGCGCTGGTGGAGCGCTACGTCGCCGGTGACGAGAACCTGATCGCCCAGGTGTGTTTCGCGAAGAACAACGCCGTCGAGACCGCCGAATGGGTGGCCAACCAGGCCGTGCAGCTGCACGGCGGGATGGGCTACATGCGCGAGGCCGAGGTCGAGCGCATCTACCGCGATGTGCGCATCATCGGCATCGGCGGCGGCACCAACGAGATCCTGACCATGCTGGCGTCGAAAGTATTGGGGTACCAGGCATGACGACCTTCCGTTCCATCCTCGACAACACCTCGCCCGAGTACACCTCGGCCGCCGAGGCGATGTCGGTCAAGCTCACCGAGGTCGAGGCGGAGTTCGCCAAGGCGATCGCCGGTGGCGGCGCCGACAAGGTGGCCCGCCACCACAAGCGCGGCAAGCTGACGGCGCGTGAGCGCATCGAACTGCTGCTCGACGAGGACTCGCCGTTCCTCGAACTGTGCCCACTCGCGGCCTGGGGCAGCGACTTCCAGGTCGGCGCCTCGACGATCGCCGGAATCGGCCTCGTCGAGGGTGTCGAGTGCATGATCGTCGCGCCCGACCCGACCGTGCGTGGCGGCGCCTCGAATCCGTGGACGCTGCGCAAGCAGTTCCGGATCAACGAGATCATCAGGGAGAACCGGCTGCCGGTGATCTCGCTGGTCGAATCCGCCGGTGCGGATCTGCCGACACAGAAGGAAGTCTTCATCCCCGGCGGCGCGATGTTCCGCGACCTCACCCAGGCCTCGGCCGCCGGAATCCCCACCATCTCCCTGGTTTTCGGCAACTCCACTGCCGGTGGCGCCTACATCCCCGGCATGTCCGACTACGTCGTGATGGTCAAAGAGGGCGCGAAGGTCTTCCTCGCGGGCCCGCCGCTGGTGAAGATGGCCACCGGTGAGGACTCCGACGACGAGACTCTCGGCGGCGCCGAGATGCACGCCCGCACGTCGGGTCTGGCCGACTATCTGGCTGCCGACGAGCAGGACGCGATTCGGTTGGGCCGCAATATCGTTCGCCGCCTGAACTGGAAGAAGCAGGGCCCCGAGCCGCGCGCCGAGGTCATCTCGCCGCTCTACGATCCCGAGGAACTGCTCGGCATCGTGCCCTCGGACCTGAAGATCCCGTTCGACCCCCGCGAGATCATCGCTCGCGTCGTGGACGGCTCCGATTTCGACGAGTTCAAGCCGCTCTACGGTTCCTCGCTGGTCACCGGCTGGGCCGAGATCAACGGCTACCCGATCGGCATCCTCGCCAATGCGCGCGGCGTGCTGTTCTCCGAGGAATCGCAGAAGGCCACCCAGTTCATCCAGCTGGCGAACAAGAAGAACACGCCACTGTTGTTCCTGCACAACACCACCGGCTACATGGTCGGCAAGGAGTACGAGCACGGCGGCATCATCAAGCACGGCGCGATGATGATCAACGCCGTCGCCAACTCGACGGTGCCGCACATCTCGCTGCTGGTCGGCGCCTCCTACGGGGCCGGGCACTACGGCATGTGCGGGCGCGCGTTCAACCCGCGCTTCCTGTTCGCCTGGCCGAGTGCGAAGTCCGCCGTCATGGGCGGCGCGCAGCTGGGCGGCGTGCTCACCATCGTGCAGCGCGGCGCGGCCGAGTCCAAGGGCCTGCCGTTCGACGAGGAGGCCGCCGCCGGTCTCGCCGCGATGGTCGAGGCGCAGATCGAGGCCGAGGCCATGCCGATGTTCTTGTCGGGCAGGCTTTTCGACGACGGCATCATCGACCCCCGCGACACCCGCACCGTGCTGGGAATGGCCCTGTCGGCCATTCACACAGCCCCGATCAAGGGCGCCGATGGCTTCGGCGTCTTCCGAATGTGAGCCGCGACATGACGATTACTAACGTTCTTGTTGCCAACCGTGGAGAAATCGCGCGTCGCGTGTTCGCCACGTGCAGGCGGATGGGTATCGGTACCACCGCGGTCTATTCCGATGCTGATGCCGCATCACCCCACGTGTCGGAAGCCGACGCCGCCATCCGGCTGCCCGGCAACACGCCCGCCGAGACCTACCTGCGCGGTGAGCTGATCATCGAGGCCGCCTTGTCGGCCGGTGCCGACGCAATCCACCCCGGCTACGGATTCCTGTCCGAGAACGCCGAATTCGCGCGGGCGGTGCTCGACGCGGGTCTGGTGTGGATCGGTCCGCCGGTCGCGGCCATCGAGCAGATGGGCTCCAAGGTCGAGTCCAAGAAGATGATGGACGCCGCCGGAGTTCCCGTACTCGCCGAGCTCGACCCGGCCGAGGTCACCGACGCGCACCTGCCCGTGCTGATCAAGGCGTCCGCCGGTGGTGGCGGTCGCGGCATGCGTGTCGTGCGCGACTTGGCCGAACTGCGGGATCAGATCGCCGGCGCCCAGCGCGAGGCCGAGTCGGCCTTCGGCGATCCGACGGTGTTCTGTGAGCGCTATCTGGAAACCGGGCGTCACATCGAAGTCCAGGTCATGTCGGACACTTTCGGCAAGACCTGGGCGGTGGGCGAGCGTGAGTGCTCGATCCAGCGTCGTCATCAGAAGGTCGTCGAGGAAGCCCCGTCGCCGCTGGTCGAGAAGATCGACGGCATGCGTGAGCGGCTGTTCGAGGCGGCGCGTTTGGCAGCCGAGGCGATCGGTTACGAGGGCGCGGGCACCGTCGAGTTCCTGGCCGACGAGAAGGGCGACTTCTTCTTCCTGGAGATGAATACCCGCCTCCAGGTGGAACATCCGGTCACCGAGCAGACCACCGGCCTCGACCTGGTCCGCCTGCAGTTGCAGGTGGCCGCTGGTCTGCCGCTGCCCGCGAACCAGCCCGCGCAGCGCGGTCACTCGATCGAGGTCCGCCTCTACGCCGAGGACCCCGCCAACGACTGGCAGCCACAGAGCGGCCCGGTGTACAAGATCGAGATTCCCTTCACCGCCGGTGAATTCACCGTCCTCGATCAGCCCGGCGTACGACTCGACACCGGCGTCGTGGACAACTCGCTGGTCGGCGTGCACTACGACCCGATGCTGGCCAAGGTGATCTCCTACGCCGAAACCCGCGCGGAGGCAGCGCATCTGCTCGCCACCGCGCTCCAGCGCGCCAAGATCCACGGCCTGGTCACCAACCGTGATCTGCTCGTGCGGGTGCTGCGCCACCCGGCGTTCCTCGCCGGTGACACCGACACCGCCTTCTTCGCCACCCACGACCTGGCCGTGCTCTCGGCGCCGCTGGCGTCGGAGGCCGACGAGGCGCTCTCGATCGTGGCCGCGGCGCTGGCTGATTCAGCGGCCAACCGAAGCACCTCGCGACTGGCCGGACTCACCCCGAGCGGCTGGCGCAACCTGCCTTCGCAGCCGCAGACCAAGTCCTACGAGAGCCGCACCACCGGTACGCACGAGGTGCGCTACCGCTTCACCCGCACCGGTGTCGCGGTCGAGGGTTTTGAGGGACTCGAACTGATCTCGGTGTCCGCCGACCGCGTGGTCCTCGGTGTTCCCGGCGAACGTGGCTCGGTGCGTAGGCAATTCGAGATCGCCCGCTACGACGACCTCGTCGCGATCGACTCCCCGCTCGGCCCGGTGGCCGTGCGCAGGCTGCCGCGCTTCACCGACCCGTCCGAGCAGGTCGCGGCCGGTTCGCTGCTCGCGCCGATGCCGGGCAGCGTGATCCGCCTCGGCGCCGCCGAAGGTGACCAGGTCAAGCAGGGGCAGCCGATCCTGTGGCTGGAGGCGATGAAGATGGAGCACACCATCGCCGCACCCGCCACCGGCATTCTCAGTGCACTCAATGTGACCGTCGGCCAGCAGGTCGAGGTCGGAACCGTCCTCGCCGTCGTCGAGGAAGAAGAGCAGGAGCAAGCATGAGTTTCATCGAAACGGAAGAGCAGACCGCGCTGCGGGCGGCGGTCGCGTCGCTCGCGTCGAAGTACAACTACCGCGACTACGTGCTGCCGCTCTCGCGCAAGAACGAGCCGCTCACCGAACTGTGGGACGAAGCGGGCAAGCTCGGCTTCCTCGGCGTGAACCTGCCGGAGGAGTTCGGCGGCGGTGGCGCGGGCATGTACGAGCTGGCGCTCGTGCAGGAAGAGCTCTCGGCCCAGGGTGCGGGCCTGCTGCTGATGGTCGTGTCCCCGGCCATCTGCGGCACCATCATCACCAAGTACGGCACCGACGCGCAGAAGCAGACCTGGCTGCCCAAGCTCGCCGACGGCACCTCGAAGATGGTCTTCGCGATCACCGAGCCCGACGCGGGCTCCAACTCGCATCAGATCACCACCACGGCCCGCCGCGACGGTGACGACTGGATCCTCAACGGCCGCAAGATCTTCATCTCCGGTGTCGATCAGGCCGAGGCCATCCTGGTGGTCTCGCGTACCTCCGACCACAAGACCGGCAAGCTCAAGCCCGCGCTGTTCATCGTGCCGGTCGACGCGCCCGGCCTGGTGAAGAACGTCCAGGAGATGGACGTCATCGAACCCGACCACCAGTACACGCTGTTCTTCGACGACGTGCGCCTGCCGGGCGACGCCCTGGTGGGCTCCGAGGACGCGGCGCTGGCGCAGCTGTTCGCCGGGCTGAACCCCGAGCGCATCATGGGCTCGGCCATGGCGATCGGTCTGGGCCGCTACGCCATCGACCGCGCGGTGGAATACGCCAAGGAGCGCACGGTCTGGAAGACCCCGATCGGTGCGCACCAGGGTATTTCGCATCCGCTCGCACAGATCAAGATCGAGCTGGAACTGGCCAAGCTGATGATGCAGAAGGCCGCGACCCTCTACGACACGGGCGACGAGTTCGGCGCCGCCGAGGCCGCCAATATGGCCAAGTACGCGGCGGCCGAGGCCAGCATCAAGGCCCTCGATCAGTCGATCCAGACCCACGGCGGTTCGGGTCTGACCCGTGAGGTCGGCCTGGCGGCCATGCTCCAGGCGGCGCGGATCATGCGCATCGCCCCGGTGAGCCGCGAGATGATTTTGAACTTCGTTTCTCAGCACTCGTTGGGTTTGCCTAGGTCTTACTGATGTTCGGTAGTCCCAGGAGGTTTGACTGTGTTTATTGGAGCGCTGGCGCGCTCGAGTCGCGGCCCCAAGGGGCCGCCGGTTAGCCACCGGGGCTTGCTCCTTCGTCGCCTACGCCCCGGCGGCTAACCGGCGACCCGGCCGCGACCGGCCACTTCGTGGCCGCCGCTCCCTATGGGTCGCGGGTGGGGGCTGGGTTGGGTGGTCATGGCGGATTCAGTGGATTTAAGAGGAGGCTTTGATGGACGGATCGGCTGATAGTCCTTATGTGCGGTACGAGGTTGTTGATGGGTTCGCGACGCTGACCTTCGATTCGCCGCACAACCGGAACGCGCTCTCGTCCAAGCTGGTTCGTGAGCTGCTGGCGGGATTCGATGCTGCGGCAACTGATCCCGCTGTGCGTGGCATTGTCCTCGCCCACACCGGCGACACCTTCTGCGCGGGCGCCGACCTCAAGGAGGCGAGCACCGCCGATCCCGCGGTGGCCGCCGACGAGCGCACCCGCGTGATGATCGACGTGCTGCGTGGCATCCTCGCCTCGCCCAAGCCGGTGATCGCGCAGATCGACGGCAATGTCCGCGCCGGTGGCATGGGCATCATCGGGGCCTGCGACCTCGTCGTCGCGGGGTCTGGCAGCAGTTTCGCGCTCACCGAGGTGCGCATCGGGATGGCGCCGTTCATGATCTCGCTCACCCTGGTGCCGCGGCTGGACCAGCGGGCCGCGAGCCGCTACTTCCTGACCGGCGAGAAGTTCGACGCCGCGACCGCGCAGGAGATCGGCCTGGTCACCGTGGCCGCCGAAGACGCCGCCGCCGAGGTGAAACGCCTGTCAGGGGAGCTGCGCAAGGGTTCACCGCAGGGACTGGCCGAGTCCAAGAAACTGGTCAACGCGGCCCTGCTGGCGACCTTCGATGCCGAGGCAGAAGCACTGGCCAAGCGGTCGGCGAGCTTCTTCGGCACCCCGGAGGTGATCGAGGGCATGACGGCCTTCTTCCAGAAGCGCCCACCCAACTGGGCACAATAGTCCGATGGCGACACCCCACGAACCCAAGCAGGACCGCAGCCGGGCCACCCGGCAGCGGCTGCTGGAGGCGACCATCGACTGCCTGGCCGAAACCGGCTGGGCAGCTGCCACCGTGTCGGTGGTCGCCGAGCGGGCCGGGGTGTCGCGTGGCGCCGCTCAACACCATTTCCCCACTCGTGAGGAACTGATCACCGCCGCGCTCGAGTTCATGTTCGAGTTCCGGATGGACATGGCCAAGGCCGAAGCCGAGACGGTGAACGCGGTCGCCCAGGGCGAAGGCCGAACGCGCGCGGTCGTTTCCGCGCTGGTCGAGTCCTACACCACACCGTTCTTCAAAGCCGCCCTCCAGGTCTGGACCCACGCCGCCGCCGATCCGGCCCTGCGCGAACGCATCCTCCCCCTCGAGGCCCGCTTCGGCCGGACCTCCCACCGCCGCGCCGTCGAGGCGCTCGGCGTCGACGACTCCGACCCGGTCGCCCACCACCTGGTTCAGGCCACCCTCGACCTCGCCCGCGGCCTCGGCCTCGCCGACGTCCTCACCGACGACTCCGCCCGCCGCAAACTGATCGTCGACCAGTGGGCCGCTACCCTCCACACCGCCCTCAACATCACCCACTGAGCCCTTGTGACCTGGTCGTTTCGGAGTATATAGTTCGGGCAGGGGGGAATATATATCGAGGGACTGTGTGATGACCAAACGTCTGATCGAGATCGACGACGAGCTACTCGAGTCCGCGCAGGACGCGCTCGGGACCGCTGGCGTCTCCGATACCGTTCGCGCCGCGCTGAACTCGGCCGTGGTGGCGCATGCGCGCGCGAGCGAAGTCGAATGGTTGGTCAACGGTGGCATGGCCGAAATGGCCGACAAGGATCGGCGCGACGACGTATGGCGATAACGGCGCGCTATCTCATCGACACCAGCGCGGCCGCTCGAATGCGTCATCCGGACGTGGGGGCCGCACTCGGGCCGCTGCTCGAGGCCGGATTGATCGCCACCTGCGCACCGCTCGATTCCGAGGCGCTCTATAGCGCCCGAAGCCCCGCTGAATACGAACAGATTCGTTTTCGGCGCCGCGCTGCCTATGAGTACCTGCCTACCAACGACGAACACTGGCAAAGCGCTTTCACGATCCAACGCGAACTTGCGCGGTCGGGCCGCCACCGCGCGGTCGGCATCCATGACCTGCTCGCTTCGGTGCTTGCGATAGAACACCGCCTTGTCCTGTTCCACTACGATTCCGATTTCGACACTGTGGCATCGGTGGTGGATCTCGATCACCGCTGGGTCGCCCCTCGAGGGAGTCTCGAGACATCGTGACCAGGTGATGTCACACTCCGGTCGCCTACTTCGTCGACTCTGTGAACGCGAAAGAAGCGACGGAGGAGTGGATCATGGCGGAGCAGAAGAAGATCGCGGTGGCTGGGGCGACCGGGCGGCTGGGCAAGCATGTGGTGGATGTGCTGGTCGAGCGCGGGCACGAGGTGGTGGCCTTCTCGCGGGCCGACGGGGTGGATATCGAGACCGGTGTGGGGCTGGACGAGGCGCTGAACGGGGTGGATATCGTCATCGACGCCTCCAGTACGTCCTCGGCGGACCAGCAGGTGGCGACCGAGTTCTTCACCTCCTCCGCGCGGAATCTGCATGCGGCAGGGGAGCGGGCGGGGGTGGAGCGGCTCGTCGTCGTGTCGATCATCGGGATCGACGGTTCGCTCGCGGGGTACAACGCCGCCAAGCTCGCCCATGAGCAGGAGCTGCTCAAAGGCGCTCTGCCGGTGCAGATTCTGCGTGCCGCGCAGTTCCATGAGCTCGTCGAGGTCATGGTGGGGTGGGGCACCCAGGATGGCGTCGCCTACATCGAGGGCATGCGCACCCAGTTGGTTGCCGCTCGAACCGTCGCCGAGGCACTGGTCGACCTCGCCGTGAATCCGATCGCCGCCGAGGATGTTCCGTTCCCCGAGATCGCGGGTCCCCAGCCGGAGACGATGGCCGCTGCCGCCACCGCGCTGGTAGCGGCTCGCGGTGATGCCCTCCAGATCATCGAGACCTCCGACTCCGCCAACCCGGACCGCGAGCAGTTCGAGAACGGCACCCTCCTGCCTTCCCCGCACGCCACCCTGGCCGGTCCGACCTTCGCCGAGTGGATCGCCGCCACGGTGGCCGTCGCTCGCTGACGCAGCTGTGACCGAGTGCGGTCGGCCGCGACACGAACGCCGGGCCCGACGGATCGAGATGATCCGCCGGGCCCGGCGTGTTCTAGGGAGCTACGACTTCGGTTGGGTGAGGTCGTAGAGGGTTACCCCGTCGACCGTGGTGGCGGTGTAGTTCGCCGTCACCCAGGTGGTGATCGCCGAGCTGGTCGATGCACTGTTCCCGCCGGGGCCACCGCGCCCGCCGGCGACGAAGTAGTGGATCCTGCCGTCGGCCACGTACTGCTGGAACTGTTCGAGGGTGGGGGACGGGTCGCTGCCGTTGAAGCCGCCGATCGGCATCACGGGCAGCTCGGTGGCGAGCTGGTACCCGGCGGCGCTGTTCGACCCGACCGCGGCGGCCACCCAGGTGTAGTCCGTCCCGTTCGTCTCGAGCAGGGTGACGATCTGGTCGCTCGGCCGTGATCCGCCGAGCAGCCCACCGGCGCCACCCATCCGCTGATCATCTCCATTCACAGCGCCGTCCGGAACGGTCGTAGCGCCTCGGGCACCGTCGGGCATGGCGCCCGGGGCGGCGGACCCGTCGATCTGACCTGGAGCGTTGCCGTCGCCGCCGGGCCGCATACCGGGCCCGCCCATCCCGTGCATGCCACCGGCGCTCGGCCCCGCGGACGGAATCGCGCCGGAATGCGCGGACGCGAGGGTGTCGACGGAGTAGGCGATCGGCCCGGCGAGCCCGATGCAGGCGGCGGCGAGCGCGGCGATCACCGACTGCTTGCGCGTCAGCGGGAACACGAAGGCAACGGTGGCGACAACGCCGACGACCAGAATCACCCATCGCAACCAGGGGAGGAAGGAAGGGCTGCGCGACAACAACATCCACGCGGTCGCCGTGCTGAGCCCGATGGCAAGCGCGCCCGCGCACCGCACCCACAGCCGATCCCGCGCACCCCAGATCTGCACGGCCCCGATTCCCACCAGCGCCGCGACAGCAGGCGCGAGCGCCACCGTGTAGTACTGGTGGAAGATCCCCGCCATGAAGCTGAACACCGAACCGGTGACGAGAAGCCAACCGCCCCAAAGGATCAGCGCGGCCCGACGACGATCGGTACGCGGCGCGCGACCACGCAACACGAGCCCGACCACCAGCGCGAGCAACGCCGCCGGAATCAACCACGCGATCTGACCGCCCTGCGCGGGTTCGAACATCCGGGTGATCCCGGTGCTGCCCCACATCCCGTTCCCGCCGGCGGGCAGTTCACCGCCTGGCCCGACGCTGCCGGTCTCGTTGCCGCTCAACCGCCCGAGCCCGTTGTAGCCGAGGGTGAGTTCGATGATCGAATTGTTCTGCGACCCACCGATCCACGGCCGGGAACTCGCGGGCCACAGCTCGACCGCGAGCAACCACCAGCCCGCCGCGACAACCATTGCCGCACCGGCGGCGAAAAGCTGCGCGATCCGCTTGCCCAGCTTCGGCGGCCCGGCGATCAGATACGTCAGTGCCAGGGGCGGCACCACCAGCAGCACCTGCAACTGCTTGGCGAGGAACCCGAATCCGATCAATCCGCCGGTGAGCAGCAACCAGCGCCAGCGCCCGTCCGCGATCGCACGCGTCATCGCCCACGCGGCCCCGATCATCAGAAACACGAGCAGCGCGTCAGGGTTGTTGAACCGGAACATCAGCACCGCAACGGGAGTCACCGCGAGGGCCGTGCCCGCGATCAACCCCGCCGCCGGTCCGAACGACCTGCGCACCGTCGCCCACAACAGCGCGACGCTCGCCACGCCGAGCAGGACCTGCGGCACCAGCATGCTCCAGCTGTTGAGCCCGAACAGCCGTACCGAAAGTTCCATCACCCACAGCGAAGCGGGCGGTTTGTCCACGGTGATCGAGTTGGCGGCATCGGAGGAACCGAAGAAGAACGCCTCCCACGATTGCGAACCCGCCTGTATCGCAGCGGCATAGAAGTCGTTGGCCCAGCCGTTGGCGCTCAGATTGATGAGATAGGCGATCAGCGTGCCGATCAGCAGCGCCGCCAAAGCGGGTCGTTCCCAACGCTTTCGGTTCGGCTCGGCGTTCACGATCCCGGTGGGTGACGGTGGGGCGATGGTCGTGGTCATCGGCGAACCCCCAGCGCGCTCATGCGCTCTGCCGACCCGACGACCGGGGTGACAGTGGCATCGCCGACGCCCGCGTGCCGGAACACCCAGCGCAGACCCACGAAACGAGCAAGCGTCGCAACGAGATTGGCGGTGATCAGCACGGTGAGCTCCACCGCGACGGGCGCGTCGGGAGCCCAACGGTGCAGGGCGAACAGCGACCCGCTGGTGATCGCCAGCCCGAACGCGAAGATGGCCAAGCCCTGGAACTGGTGCGACACCGCGTTGCCGCGTCCGCGCACACCGAAGGTGAACGCCCGATTGGCGGCGGTATTGCCCACCGCGGTGATCAGCAGCGACACCAGATTGGCGCCCTGGCTGCCGACCAACGGCTGCAACAGCAGATACAGGGCGATGTA
This sequence comes from Nocardia sp. Root136, assembly GCF_001427185.1. Taxonomy (NCBI): domain Bacteria; kingdom Bacillati; phylum Actinomycetota; class Actinomycetes; order Mycobacteriales; family Nocardiaceae; genus Nocardia; species Nocardia sp. Root136. The sequence continues at coordinate 2,979,661 of NZ_LMFE01000001.1, read as the reverse complement.
GGCGAGCGTCGAGGTCACCCCGACGATCGCGAACCGCACCAGCTGGCCGACCATGCCGAGCGGCACCCCGGCCACCAGCGGCTCACGCCCGACGGCGGCCCGCAACTCGTCCACGGGAAGCGCGCCGGTGGTCAGTGCCCTGGTCAACCGCCAGATCCCGCGCAGATCCTTGCGCGCGGTATCGATGATGTCGACCCGGCTGTCCGGATCGTCGATCCAGTCGACGGGCACCTCGTGAATCCGCAGACCCGCGCGCTCGGCCAACACCAGCAGTTCGGTATCGAAGAACCATTCGCCATCGCGCACCAGCGGCAGCAGCTCGCGCGCCACCTCGGTTCGCACGGCTTTGAATCCGCATTGCGCATCGGAAAAGCCTGCCCGCAGCGTTGTTTTCAGCAGCAGGTTGTAACAGCGGGAGATGATTTCGCGCTTGGGTCCGCGCACCACCCGGGAAGAGGAGTCGAGCCGGGTGCCGATCGCGAGGTCGGAATGTCCGGACACCAGCGGTGCGATCAGCGGCAACAGCGCGTTCAGGTCGGTCGACAGGTCGACGTCCATGTACGCCACCACCGCCGCGTCCGACCCCTCCCACGCGGTCCGCAATGCCCGCCCACGCCCTTTGGCGTCCAGGTGCAGTACCTGGACGCCGTCGAGCTCCGCCGCGAGCAGCTCGGCCACCGCGAGGGTGGCGTCGGTGCTGGCATTGTCGGCGATGGTGATGCGGGCCGTGAAGGGGAATCCGGCGCGCAGATAGCTATGTAATCTGCGCACGCACAGGCCGAGGTCGACCTCTTCGTTGTAAACGGGTATCACTACGTCGAGCACCGGCGCGCGGCTGCTCTGCATGGCCTTCTGCTCGGCCTCGGTCTGAGTCATGACACCCAGACTCGATGGCCGCGCTGCCACCGAGCTGGGACCGAGCTGGGAGGTTGCTGGGGATCGTGATCAGCCGCGACGCAGGCGCAGCACGCTGTCGACCCGCTGGCCGACCACACCGTCGGGGCTGGTCGACGGGGTGTGGACCAGCTCGGCGGTCTCGGCCTGCCACTCGGGTCCGAGCTCGAGCTGCTCGAGTACCTGCTCGATGGTCGGGAACACATGGGCGTGCATCTCGCTGGGGGCCCAGCTCGGCGCGGCCGCGTGGGCGCCGATCACCAGCACCCCACCCGGCGCGACGGCAGCCGCCGCACTGCGCAGAATCCCGGCCCGCTCGTCCGGGCGCTCCACCGGCGAGTGCAGGAACTGCGCGGACACCAGGTCGAAGGTGCCCGCCGGGAAGCTCGCTTGGAGGTCGTGGCGATCCCACACGATCGTCACGCCGACCTCGGTGGCCCGCCGCGCTCCGCGCTCCATCGCGGTCGCGGAGATGTCGACCGCGGTGACCTGCCAGCCGCGCTCGGCCAACCAGATCGCGTCGGCACCTTCGCCACAACCCAGGTCGAGGGCGGTCCCGGGGGGCAGCTCGGCGACCTCACGGACCAGAAGGGGGTTCGGGTTACCGGTCCAGATCTGCTCACGGTCGCGGTAGAAGTCTTCCCAGAACTCTTCGGCGTTCGCCACGGTCTCGGTCATCGATGCTCCTGGTCAGTCAGGGTGAACGGATCATCCGATAGTGCATCGGCACCCCTGATTACCGCCAGAAACTTTGCTGTTTCAGCAAATGTGTTCCCGCTCTCGGTGGGGTGCGTAACCCGCGGTACGGCCCGCCCTAGTATTACTACCGTGACGCGCGGTTACCCCAAGACGGACGAGGCGCCGCGTCGTCGTGTCGACGCGCGGACCGAACGCTGGCGCGAACATCGCGTGCAGGTGCGCATCGAGTTCGTCGACGCGGCTTTCCGGGCGCTCGATCAGGTCGGGCCCGATGTGAGTATGGGCGATATCGCCAAGGAGGCCGGTGCGGCCAAACCGAAGCTGTATCGCCATTTCGAGGACAAGACCGACCTCTACAACGCGATCGTCGACCGACTGCGCGACATGCTCTGGGAGCGCGTCCTCACCAGCGTGAATCTCACCGACGACTCGATCGCCGAACTCGTTCACACCGCGGCCGCCGAGTATGTGGCGGTGGTGTCGGCACACCCGAATGTCTTCCGGTTCATGCTGCACAGTCATTTCAGCCAGCAGGCCAAGGAAACCGAACGCGCATTGGTCGCGGCCCGTCAATCGGCGAGGCGGGCAGCGGAATTCTTCGCGGGCCTGCTGCCGACGGAATCGATCGATGTGACCGGGATCGAATTGGTGAACTATTCGATTTTCGGTGCGGTCGCCTCGGCCACGGACTGGTGGCTCGGGGCGAATCAACGCGAAGTATCGGCGATGCCGGTCGAGCGCTTCGTCGACTATCTGGCCGAGAGCATCTCGGCGCTGGCGCAGGCGCACGCCCGCTTCAATGGAGTCAAGATCGACCCGTCGAAACCCCTGCGCGACGCGTTCTGTTCCGCCTCTCCGTGACTTCTAGCCAGACTCAGGCAATGTCGGACTTGCGTCGGCGGCCGGCGGGGCGTGCGGAATGGGTTAGCTCGAGTCGGTGAGTTACCCATGTTCTTGCGAGATCTGTGGGTTGGTTGTCTGCGTCGATCCATCGCGCCCGACACGAACTCCGTTGTTCTCGCCGATCACGCCTTTGGGGTCGGCGGGGGGTGCGATGGGTTCAGTATGAACCTGGGCACCGACAAGTTCGCGACGCCACGCTAGGCGTTGGTGTGGAGTCTCCAGAGTGGTGAGACGGGCCCGTGACCTGCGCCGAGGTCGTACGAGGCGGCCAGGCAGCGGTAGGTCCACTCCTTGGCGAATTCCACCGCGTCGGGCACCGAGTAGCCGTTGGCGAGCGCGCTGGCGATCGCCGCGGCCAGGGTGTCGCCGCCGCCGTGATCGTTGCCGGTGGCGATGCGCGGCGCGGTGAACTCGCGGAAGGTGTCGCCGTCGTAGAGCAGATCGGTGCTGAACTCCGACGCGCGCAGGTGCCCGCCCTTCACGATCGCCCACTGCGCGCCGAGCGCGTGCAACGCCTCGGCGGCTTTGCGCGCGGTGGCGTCGTCGATCACTTCGATGCCGGTGATCAGGCGCACCTCGTCGAGGTTCGGGGTGACGACGGTCGCGAGTGGAATCAACGTATTACGCACTGCCTCGAGGGCTTCGGCGTGCAGCAGCGGATCCCCGTGCATGGAGGCCGCGACCGGATCGACCACCAGCGGGATGGTGCCGTCACGGCCGATTCCCAGCTCGCGACATACCTCGGCGACCGCTTCGATGATCGCGGTGGAGGCGAGCATGCCGGTCTTGGCCGCGCCGATGCCGATATCGCGAACGACCACCCGCACCTGATCGGCCACCACCTGCGCCGGGATCTCGTGAAAACCGCTGACGCCCACCGTGTTCTGCACGGTCACGGCCGCCACCGCCACGCACGCGTGCACCCCGCACAGCGCCATGGTGCGCGAATCGGCCTGGATACCGGCGCCGCCGCCGGAGTCGGTGCCCGCGATGGTGAGCGCGCGAACGGGGGTCTGACCATCGGGGGTCAGCGGCAACATCTTCACGCCCCAACCCTACGGCCGCGCACGTCGCCGCGAGACCCCGCCCGCGCACTGCAAATGAAAACCATTATCATTAACTCTCGTGACCAACACCCTGACGCCTCTGCCCGTCACCGTCCTGTCCGGCTTCCTCGGCGCGGGCAAGACCACGCTGCTCAATCACATCCTCGCCAACCGCGACGGCCGCCGGGTCGCGGTCATCGTCAACGACATGAGCGAGGTCAATATCGACGCGGCGCTGGTCGCGGGCCAGGGGCACCTCGACCGCACCGAGGAGAAGCTGGTCGAGCTCACCAACGGCTGCATCTGCTGCACCCTGCGCGAGGACCTGATCGAGGCCGTCGCCGGCCTGGCGCGCGCGGGCCGGTTCGACCAACTGGTGATCGAGTCGACCGGTATCTCCGAGCCCATGCCGGTGGCGGCCACCTTCGACTGGGAGTTCGACGACGGGTTCCGCCTCGGTGACATAGCCCGCCTCGACACCATGGTCACCGTCGTCGACGCCTCCACTTTCCTGGCCGAACTGGTTCGCGGCCAGGCGCTGGCCGACCGCGATCTCGCGGCGGGTGAGGGCGACGGGCGCTCGATCGCGGATCTGCTGGTCGACCAGGTGGAGTTCGCCGATCTGCTGCTGATCAACAAAACCGACCTGGTCAGCGCGAACGCGGCGGCCACCGTCGAGGCGACCGTGCGCAAGCTCAACCCTCGCGCCCACGTGCTGCGCACCGAGAAGAGCGTCGTCGATCTGTCCGAGGTGCTCGCCACCGGCCGCTACAACCCGGAGGTCGCCGCCGAATCGGACGGCTGGGCAGCGGAACTGGCGGGCGGACATACCCCCGAGACCGAGGAATACGGGATCAGCGGCATCACCTTCGTCGCCGATCGTCCCTTTCATCCGCAGCGCCTCGCCGACGTCTTGGCGCAGCTGCGGGGGATGTTGCGCAGTAAGGGATTCTGCTGGATCGCGAGCCGTCCGGAGCTGGCGGCGATCTGGTCGCAGGCCGGACCGAATATCACCTTCGAGCCCGGCGCGTGGTGGTCGGAGCTGGAAGTGCCCGCGGGACAGGAACTCGTCTTCATCGGGGTGCGTCTCGACGCGCCCGACGTGCGGCGCCGACTCGACGCCGCGCTGCTCACCGATGTGGAGTTCGCGGCGGGCGCGAGCGCGTGGGCCGGCTATGCGGATCCGTTCCCCGCCTGGGCTGACTTGCACGTGCATCACTGATTGGCATCTTTGGTGCGCGTATCACACTGCGCTGGTGCATGATTCGAATGGGCCGCGACCCACGCACCGATGAGGGGAGCGTGGGCCGCGGCACCTGATCGAATCAGGCGAGCCCGTTGAAGAACTCGCGGATGTCGTTGACCAGCACCTCGGGCGCCTCGTGCGCGGCGTAGTGCCCGGCCGCGTCGTTGGCGCCGCCCTTGCCCGCGCTGGTGTCGTAGGAGTTCCAGCTGACGATCTTGCTGTGGTCACGCTCGGCGAACCGGCGGATCGACTGGAAATCGCCGGCGAACATCGCGAGCCCGGTCGGGACCGTGGTCGGTTCGGTCGGCTGCTCGGCGGCGTGCGCGTCCTCGTAGTAGAAGCGCAGCGACGAACCGGCCGTCCCGGTGAGCCAGTACAGCGCCACGTTCGCGATCACGAACCGCGCGTCGAGCGTTTCGCCGAACAGCTGCGCGTTCCAGCCGAGCAGGCCCACCGGGGAATCGGCCAGCGCGTAGGCCAGGGTCTGCGGCTGCTGGCTGTGCAGGGTGTTGAACGCCATCTTGTTCTCGTGGAACCACTGAAGATGTTGCAGCGCGGCCATATCCGCCTCGGAGAGACCCTCGAACTCGGCCGGGTCGCCGGACGGGAACGAGAACAGCTGGGTGACGTGCACGCCGATCACGTCGTCGGGCGCGACCCGGCCGATTTCGGGGGAGACCATCGAGCCGCCGTCGTTGCCGATGGCGCCGAAGCGCTCGTAACCGAGGCGCGCCATCAGCTCCACCCAGGCGCGAGCGGTGCGGTAGCGGTTCCAGCCGGTGCTACGGGTGGGGCCGGAGAAGCCGAAACCGGGCAGCGAGGGAATGACCAGGTGGAAGGCGGGCTGATCGGCCGATTCCGGCTCGGTGAGCGGCGCGATCACGTCGAGGTATTCGAGGATCGAACCGGGCCAGCCGTGGGTGAGGACCACCGGCGTCGCATCAGGGCGCGAGGAGCGGATGTGCAGGAAGTGGATGTCCTCCCCGTCGATCTCGGTGGTGAACTGCGGGTAGGCATTGAGCTCGGATTCCAGCGCGCGCCAATCGAACTCCTCGAGCCAGTACTCGGCGAGGCTGCGGACGCGACCGGCCGGGACCCCGTAGGCATCGCCGACGCCGGGCAGCTCGTCCGGGAACAGCGCGCCGCGCAGGCGGCCGGCGAGATCGTCGAGCTGGGCCTGCGGAACTGCGATCCGGAACGGGGTGATGGTGGCCATGTCGACTCCTCTTATTGAAACGGAATGTTTCGTTCTGTTCCAAATATAGCAGAACGGATCGTTCCGTTTCAAGTGGTAGCCTGATATTCATGGCGAAGCAGAACGAAACCGCAGATCAGCCACGCTTGCCCGGCCGCAAGGCGCAGGCCGCGCGCAACGACGGACTGATCCTCGACGCCGCCCGCGCGGTGTTCCTCGACGATCCGAACGCGCCGATCGCCGCCGTCGCCGAACGAGCGGGGGTCGGGATCAGCGCGCTCTACCGGCGGTATCCGAGCAAGGAGGTGCTGCTGCGCACGCTCTGTCACGAAGGGTTGCGCCGTTTCAACGCCGAAGCCGATGCGGCACTGGCGGATTCGGACGGTTGGCGCGGATTCGTCGGATTCCTGGAACGGGTCGTCGAGGCCGACGTGCACTCGCTCACCGCGCGCCTCGCGGGCACCTTCACCCCCGACGAATCGATGCTTCCCGACGTCATGCACTCGGGCGAGGTCGGCGAGGAGCTGGTTCGCCGCGCCCACGCGAGCGGACGTCTGCGCCCCGACATCGACGCACTCGACCTCGGCCTGATCCTCGAGGCCTGCGCCGCGATCACGATGCCCGACCCGGTGCGCACCGCCGAACTGCGTCAACGGGTACTGGCGGTGATAGTGGACGGGCTCACCGCCGAGGGTGATCTGCCCGGGCCGCCCCCCGCCCCCGGAGAATTCGCGTGGCGATGGGAACGCAAGTCCTGATCGGCTCGGAGCTGGCAGACTTGGCGCATCACCCCGGACTACAACGCGGAGGCGCGTAGTGAACTGGACTCTGGAAGTTGTGATCGTCCCGGTCTCCGATATCGACCGGGCCAAGGATTTCTACGCCAACCGACTCGGCTTCACCGTCGACCACGACTCGGTGATCTCCGACGACGCGCGCATCGTGCAACTCACCCCACCCGGCTCCGGCTGCTCGATCGTGATCGGCAAGGGCGCGGTGCCGGAGATGCCGCCCGGCTCGCTGAAGGGCCTGCAACTCGTGGTCCCCGATATCGAGCAGGCGCACGCGGAGCTGGTGGCGCGCGGGGTCGAGGTTAGCGAGGTGCAGGAGCTCGGCAAGAATCCGCGGCCGGTCCCGCACCCGCTCGACAATGTCGGCTTCGTCTTCTTCAGCGACCCCGACGGCAATGGCTGGGCAGTGCAGCAGATCTCCAGCAGAGCCGACAAATCCTCGAGCTGATTCGAACCCTGTCGGTATACCGCTTCCGGCGGGCACCATGCTCGCATGCTGTTGGAGAGGCCCACCGAAACCGACGAGCGACGGATCCCGCTGTACCGCCGCCCGGGGTTCCTGCGCGCGCTCTCGCCGATCGCGCTGTTGATCGTCTGGCAGCTCGCCAGTACCAGCGGCGCGATCCCCGCCAAGAAGCTGCCCGCGCCGTCCGCGGTGCTCGACGCGGGTCTGGAAACCTACCGCTCCGGCCAGCTCACCGAGGCCCTGCTGGTCTCCGGCCAGCGCGCGCTGTACGGCTTCGCGCTCGGCGCGGTGCTCGCGCTGGTGCTCGGCGTGCTCGCGGGCCTGAGCAAGATCGGTGAGTACGCGGTCGACCCGCCGTTGCAGATGATCCGCACCATCCCGCTGTTCGGTCTGATCCCGCTGTTCATCATCTGGTTCGGTATCGGCGAGGAACCCAAGGTCTACCTGATCGCGCTCGGCGTGTTCTTCCCGCTGTACCTCAATACCTTCTCGGGCATCCGCCAACTGGACCCGAAACTGCTCGAACTCGGCAGTGCCCTGCACCTCGGGCTCGCCGAACGCCTGCGGCTGCTGGTCCTGCCCGGTGCCCTGCCGCAGATCCTGGTCGGCGCGCGCCAGAGTCTCGGCATCGCCTGGCTCTCGCTGATCGTGGCCGAACAGATCAATGCCAGTGCGGGACTCGGCTTCGTCGTCAACAACGCTCGCGAATTCCTGCGCACCGACATCGTCGTGTTCGGCCTGGTGGTCTACAGCCTGCTCGGCCTGCTCACCGACTCGATCGTGCGACTGCTCGAACGCCGCGCCCTGCGCTGGCGCCCGGCGGTGCACCGCTGATGTCCGCCGTCACCCGCCGCCGTTCGATCACGAGGTTCCCATCATGACCGCTGCCGCCGCCGCGACTGTCACCCCTATCTCCGCTCGGTCGGCCCGGGTGCCCGCCGCCCGAATCAGCGCTCTGAGCAAGCGATTCGGTGAACGAAGCGTGCTCGACGGGATCGATCTCGAGATCGGCGCGGGCGAGATCGTCGCGCTGGTCGGACGCAGCGGATCGGGCAAGTCCACGCTGTTGCGCATCCTCGGCGCGCTCGATACCGCCACTCGCGGTGAGGTTTCCGTCGAGGGCAGGCCGACGATCGTCTTCCAGGAAGCACGGTTGATCCCGTGGCAGCCGGTGGTGCGCAATGTCGCCCTCGGCAGGCCGAAGCCACGCAATCGACGTGCCGACGAGAAAGCCGCCCGCGACCTGCTCGCCGAGGTCGGCCTCGCGGGCCGCGCCGACGCGTGGCCCCTCACCCTGTCCGGCGGTGAGGCCCAACGTGCCGCGCTGGCACGGGCATTGGTGGCCGAGCCGACGCTGCTACTGCTCGACGAGCCCTTCGGCGCCCTCGACGCGCTGACTCGGTTGACGATGCACGACCTGCTCCTGCGCCTGCACGCCCAGCGCGAATTCGGCGTCCTGCTGGTGACCCACGACGTGCTCGAGGCGATCACCCTGGCCGACCGCGTCCTGGTCCTCGACGACGGCCACATCGCCGCCGACGTCCCCATCGAGCTGCCACGCCCACGCACCGCCGCCGCGCCGGAAGTCGCCGAATACGCGACGCGACTGCTCGCGCTGCTCGGCGTCACACACTGAACCCCTCCGCACCGACGCACGAAAGTTGTTCCAGTGAAACGCAATCCGATGTCCCGTCTGGCAGGCCTCGCGCTCGCCGTTGCCGCAACGCTCACACTGAGCGCCTGCGGTGACGACGCGGCCACTGAGAGCGCACCCTCGGGTCCGGTCGACCTCAGCACCGTCACGCTGAAAGTCGGTGATCAGAAGGCGATTTCGATCGAGGTGCTGCTGAAGGCATCGGGACAGCTGGAGAATCTGCCCTACAAGATCGAATTCTCCACCTTCACAGCCGGTCTGCCGCTGGTCGAGGCGGCGAGCGCGGGTGGCATCGACATCGCCCAGACCGGCAACACCCCGGTGATCTTCGGCGCGGCCGCCGACGCCGACATCAAGATCGTCGGCGCGCTCTCGGCGACCGGCAAGGGCGACGCGATCCTGGTCGGCAAGGACTCGACGATCGCCTCCGTCGCGGCGCTGAAGGGCAAGAAGGTCGCCGTCTACAAGGGCAGCTCGGCCAACGCGAACCTGCTGCTGCAACTGCAGAAGGCGGGCTTGTCGCTGAGCGATGTCGAGCCGGTCTACCTCGCCCCCGGCGACGGCTACACCGCGCTCACCCGCGGTGACGTCGACGCCTGGGCCACCTGGGACCCCTACACCGCCATCGCGGAAAAGGAGATCGGCGCCAAGTCGATCGCCACCGCCGACCAGGCCGCCAACGGCTACAACTTCTGGGTAGCGGGCAACAAGACCGTCGCCGACGCGGGCAAGTCCGCCGCCCTCGCCGACTTCTTCCAGCGCTACGCCGCCGCCACCAAGTGGTCCTCGGACAACCTCGACGTCTGGTCGACCAAATACGCAGAGCTGACCCAGATCAGCGTGGACGCCTCCCGCACCACCTGGACCCGCTCGATCAAGGAGCCGATCAAACTGACCGACCAGGTCATCGCCTCCGAACAGGAGATCGCCGACGCCTTCACCAAGGCCAAGGCCATTCCCGGCAAGGTCGACTTCGAGTCCTTCGTCGACACCCGCTTCGACAAGGCGTAACCCTCACCGAAATACCGCCGCTACGCTTTTCCGAACGCGAGCGCGACGTTGTGGCCGCCGAATCCGAACGAGTTGTTGAGCGCGTAGTCGATCCGCTGCGGTCGCGGCGTGCCCGCGACGATGTCGAGGTCTATCGCCGGGTCGGCGTTGTCGAAATTCAGAGTGGGCGGGACTATCTGCTCGCGCAGGCTCAGGATCGTGAGTACCGATTCCAGCGCGCCCACCGCCCCGATCGAATGACCGAGCGCTGATTTCGGCGCGTATACCGAGGCGTCGGGAGTGACCGCGGTGATGGCCGCGGCCTCGGAGGCATCGCCTACCGAGGTCGACGTCGCGTGCGCGTTCACGTGGTCGATATCGGAAATCCGCAGCCCCGCTGTGTGGATCGCCTTGCGCATCGCGCGCGCCGCGCCGGCGCCCGCCGGGTCGGAGGCCACGATGTGGAAGGCATCGGAGGTGATGCCCGCGCCGAGCACTCTGGCGTGGATCCGCGCACCACGCGCTGTCGCATGCCGCTCGGATTCGAGCACGAGCAGCGCGCCCGCTTCACCGAAGACGAAACCGTCGCGGTCGCGGTCGAACGGCCGGGAGGCGCGCTCGGGCTCGTCGTTGCGGGTGCTCATCGCCCGCATCATCGCGAAGCCCGCGATGGGAACGGGGTCGATGTGACCCTCGACCCCGCCGGTGACCACCACATCGGCCTCGCCGGTGCTGATCAGCCGCCACGCGTGCGCGATCGCCTCCGACCCCGACGAGCAGGCCGAAACCGGCGCGAAAACCCCACCCTGCGCGCCGATTTCGAGTCCGACCGTAGCGGCGGGTCCATTGGGCATCACCATCGGCACGGCCAGTGGAGAGACCTTGCGGTAGCCGCCCGCCCGCATCGCGTCGACGGCATCGATCAGCGCGTCCCCGCCGCCGAGGCCGGTACCGATGGCCACGGCCAGCCGCTCACGGTCGACTTCCGGCGTGCCCGCCGCCTGCCAGACCTGTCTGCCGAGAGTGAGGGCCATCCGTTCGACATAGGAGTGCCTGCGCTGCTCGATCCGCGTGAGCTCGGCATCGGGCGAGGTGACCAGTGGCCCGCCGATGCGCACCGGCAGCTCGTGTTCGGCGAGGAATTCCGTGGGTAGCGCACGGATTCCGCTCTCGCCACGCAGCAGCCGCGACCAGGTCTCGTCCATGGTGTCGGCCAGTGCTGTGGTCGCCGCGTACGCGGTCACCACGACGCCGTCCCGAGTTTCTGAAGCGATCGGTACAGTCATGATGTCATGAATACCTGTAGCACTCGCTACAGTCAACCCATGGCCCGTCCTCTCGACCACCGCAAGCGCGCCGAGATGCTGGCCGGCGTCGTCGCCTATATCGCGTCGCACGGCTTGGCCGAGCTCTCGCTGCGACCGCTGGCCGCGGCGCTCGGGACCAGCTCGCGCATGCTGATCTACTACTTCGGAACCAAGGAAGAACTGCTGGTCCAGGCTTTGGCGACACAGCGACCCGACCTTGCCGCGCTGTTCGCCGACATCGTGGAGCCCGCGCAGCTACTCGAGCGGCTGATCGGCTTCTTCGACTTGAATTCCGATGGTGCCGAAGCCGACAGCGTGCGGGTGCTGCTGCAGGTGCTCGGTGCCGCGTGTGCCCCCGGCTCGCCGTACCAGGACTACGCCAACACCGCGATCGCCACCTTTGTCACCGAACTCGCCGCCGCGCTCCGCCGGACCGGGCTGGCCGAGGATCCCGAGGTGGTGTCCACGCTGCTGGTCTCGGGATTACGCGGCATCATCCAGGACCGTGTGATCACGGGCGACCGGGAACGCACGGGCCGCGCCGCGCGCACCCTCATCGAGGCGGTCCTGCCCGGCTGAGCACCCGTCGGTGATCGGCCCGAGTCGGCCTTCGCGTGCTCGGATCGCGGCCGGACCTGCCGCGAGCGTTGCGAGGCGGGCACCACTGTTGTGGGTAGCTTGTCGTCAACGGAGTCGAGGGCCGAGCGGTCGGTGAGGTGGCCAGGGTGAGCGAAGCGCGGGACGAGTCCTACGGGTCGGTGCGCTGGGTGATGCTCGGGGTGTTGTGCGCCAGTCTGTTGCTGGTGGCGATGGATGCCACGATTCTCAATGTCGCGTTGCCGTCGCTGATCGAGGATTTGCAGGTCGGGCCGCTGGAACAGCTGTGGATCATCGATATCTACGGGCTCGTGCTCGGCGGACTGCTCATCACCACCGGTGCGCTCGGTGACCGGGTGGGGCGAAAGCTGTTGTTCATCAGCGGGTTCGTGCTGTTCGGCATCGCTTCTGTGGTCGCGGCCACCGCCGGGAGCGCGGCCCAGTTGATCGGCGGGCGGGTATTGCTCGGGATCGGCGGTGCGATGGTGATGCCGTCGACGCTGTCGCTGATCCGCAACATCTTCACCGACGTGCGCGAACGCACCATGGCCATCGGGATCTGGGCGGCGGTCGCCGGTGTCGGCGCCACGGTCGGGCCCATCGTCGGTGGGTTCCTCGTCGAGCACTTCGGGTGGGCGTCGGCGTTCTGGCTCAACGTGCCGGTGGTGGTCGTGACGGTGGTGGTGGGGCTGTGGGTGTTGCCGGAATACCGTGCGCCGCAGGCGGGCAGCCTGGACTGGTTCGCCGCGGCGCTGTCGGTGGCGGGCATCGTCTGTCTGGCGTGGGGCATCAAGCACCTCGCGAAAGGTGGAGCGAGCGAGGTGGACTGGGCGATCCTGCTGATCGGCATCGCCGCGCTGGCCTGGTTCACCCGTCGTCAGCTCACCGCCACCGACCCGCTCCTCGACGTGCGGCTGTTCCGCAACGGCGCGTTCACCGCGGCGGCCGCCGCGACGCTGGTGGCCATGATGGCGATCGGCGCGGCCATGTTCCTGATCTCGCTGTGGCTGCAATACGTCCACGGCTACAGCCCGTCGCAGGCGGGCATCCGGATGTTGCCCGCCGCGCTCACGCTGCTCACCGCGTCCCTGCTCACGCCGTTTCTGATGGAGAAATTCGGTGTCCGCGCGGTGCTCGGTTTCGGTCTCGGCGCTGTTGCGCTGGGCTTCCTGCTGTTGGCGGTGAGTCCGGAACCCACCACCTATCCGGTGGTGGCGCTGGTGCTGGTGTCGTTCGGTCTCGGCGACGGCATGGCCGTGACGGCGGCGGCCGCCGTCCTGGTCGGCGCCGTGCCCGCGGACCGGGCGGGCCAGGCGGGTGCGGTGGAGGAGACCAACTACGAGGTCGGCGTCGGTTTCGGCGTCGCCCTGCTCGGCAGCCTGCACGCCAGGATCTTCAGTCAGCACATGACGGGCCTTTCCGTCCCCGCCGACAAGCTGGACCAGGCGAGCGGTTCGATCGGCGGGGCGGCCGAGGTAGCCACCGACCTGCCCGAACCCGCCCGCGACGAACTCGCCCACGCCGCCGGCCATGCCTTCGACGTCGCCCTCACCACCACGTCCTACATCTCGGCCGCCGTCGTCGCGGTGGTGGCTGTCGGCACGGTCTGGCTGGTTCCGAAAGGCTTCCGTGTCACCGGCGACCACGGGTGACGCACTCTTGACGCAACCGATTGGTTGCAATACCCTGAGTTGCAACCAATCGGTTGCAATATATGAGGAGGCATCATGGGATTCCCTGATCAGATCGTCCGGACCGTCGAGCTCGCGCATCCGCCCGCCAAGGTATGGGCGGCCATCACCACCGCGGAAGGGCTGGGGAGCTGGTTCGGCAATACCGCCGAGATCGACCTGCGGCCGGGTGGCGACATGCGAATGACCTGGAAGGAAGGGTTCGCCGCCGACATACGGGTGGAGCGGGTCGAGGAGCCCTCGGTGTTCGGCTACACCTGGCCGATCAACGGACTGCCCGACGACGACCCGCGACGCACCTATGTCGAATTCAGCCTCGAGCCGGTCGGCGACGGCACCCGGCTGACCGTCACCGAGACCGGCTTCGCCCAGCTGCCCGACGAGGCGCACAAGGAGGCCTTCGAGGGCAATGTCGGGGGCTGGAAGAGCGAGCTGGGCGAGCTCGTCGAGTACCTCGATGCGGCCTGAGCTGGAGGCCACCGCCGAACGGGTCTTCGTCGCGCTGGCCGATCCGAGCAGGCGATCGGTACTCGCCGCACTCGCCGCACTCGGTCCGGCCACCGCGACCGACCTCGCCGATCGGCTGCCCATCACCCGGCAGGCGATCGCGAAACACCTTGCCCTGCTTGCGGACGCGGGCCTGGTGATCGCGGAACCGGGGGAGCGGCGGCGCGTGCGCTACCGCCTCGATTCCGCCCCGATGCACGTGGCACAACAATTTCTGGCCGCCCTGTCCCGTGACTGGGACGGTCCACTCGACGCGCTCCGCCGGCATCTCGACGGCTGAGCCGGAAGGAAACGCAATGAGCGACAACGACTTCACCGCCACCATCACCGTCGACAAGACTCCCGACGAGGCCTTCGCGGCCATCAACAACGTGTGGGCCTGGTGGTCGGAGACCATCGAGGGCAGCACCGGCACGGTCGGTGACAGCTACCTCTTCGAGGTCCCCGGCCTGCACCGCTGCACCATGACGACCACCACGTCGATTCCGGGCAAGCGCCTGGTCTGGCACGTCACCGACTCGCACCTGTCCTTCATCGCCGACACCGCCGAATGGGAGGACACCGACGTCGTCTTCGACATCACCGAGAACGCCGACGGCACCGAAATCCGTTTCACCCATGTGGGTTTGGTGCCGGCCGGGGAATGCTACGAGGTGTGCTCCAACGCCTGGGGCGCCTACATCACCAGCAGCCTGCGCGGTCTGCTCACCACCGGTGAAGGCGACCCGTTCCGGCGCACGAGCACCGGCGAGTCGGAACTGCTCAAGCACGGCAACGCCGACTTGGTGAAGCCGCGCCCCTGATCAGCCCCGCGGCGCGATGAGCAGCGTCTGGGTGCTGCGCCCGATCGGCCCGGTCTCGTCGAACAGCGCGGATTCGGCGAGGCCGATGCCGTGCGGCTGAGGATGGGTGACCGCGTCCAGACACACCCACTCGCCGACCGGCTGACGATGCAGGGTCACGGTGAGGTCGGTGTTGATGAACAGGTACTTCGACCAGTCGAGGACCGCGCTGACCCCGTTGCCCGAATCGGCGGCGGCCAGCGTGCGCTCCAGCGGACTCGGGGTGGTCCCCGCGACAATCGGGTACTTCAACCGGATCCAGCAGACAGCGGGCCCTGACACGGCGAAAGAGCCCGCGATGAAACGGTATTCGATGCCGGTGTGGAAGCCGATCTCCTGATCGGAGGGAAACTGCTCCGGCTCCGTCGCCGTGGGCAGCGGCCTGCTGCCGGTCGGCAGGAACTCGGTGGGCAGCTCGAGGGCGGGCTCGGCGAGCTTGAGCCGCCACGCGTTGGCCTGCATCACCGGTCCGCGCTCCGACGACAAGGTCGCCTCGATCAGTTCGACACTGCGCCCCGAGCGCACCACCTTCGCCTGCGCGGTGAGCGGCGCCAGCGGCACCGGTCCGAGAATCTCGACGGCGACTCGTCCGACCTGGAATCCCGGCCGGGGCTCGCAACGCTCGATCACATGCCCGAGCAGAGCCGACGGCGGTCCGGCGTGCTGGGCGTCCGGCGACCACGGGCCCCGCGTCAGCTCGGTCGAGAGGTACCGGTTCGGGTCGGCGGGGTCTTGGCGGTAGAAGGAATCGGCCACCCGGCCGACGTTACCCCGCGCGACGATCCGGGCGCAGCCGCGGTGCTCGTAGGCCGTGGCTGCGCGCCGGGCGAATCCGCCGATCGGCGCGCGACCCACCGCGACGGTCGGTCGCGCGCGGCGGTCGGACCTAGGCGCTGCCCGTGTAGAGCGCTGTGAACAGGTCGAACAGCGGACGCAGGGCGCACGGGCTGGTGTCGGAGGTGCAGCCGATGGACGACGAACCGGAGTCGGCGACCGGGAGGGACGCGGCCTGGGCGGTGCCGAGCGGGGCGGCGACGGACAGGGCGGCGGCCGCGAGGGCCCCGGCGACGATGCGCTTCATTGATTCACTCCAGTACTCGGCGTGCCGGAAGGTCGACACGATCGCCAACGTTACCGATCGCCTGGGCGAGCGAAAGCCCCGAAATCCAGGGTGCACGCGCGTGCGACGCCCGCCCGATCGCGGAGATCGGACGGGCGTCGACGAGGGTGGTGCGGGGAGTCAGGAGACGACCGGCAGGTACACCTTGCTGCCCTGGTCGGCGAACTCGGCGGACTTCTCGGCCATGCCCGCCTCGATCGCGGCCACATCGGTGAGCCCCTGCTTCTCCGCGTATTCGCGCACGTCGGCGGAAATGCGCATCGAGCAGAACTTCGGACCGCACATCGAGCAGAAGTGGGCGGTCTTGGCGGGCTCGGCGGGCATCGTCTCGTCGTGGTACTCGCGGGCGGTGTCGGGATCGAGCGAGAGCGCGAACTGGTCGTGCCAGCGGAATTCGAAACGGGCCTTGGACAATTCGTTGTCGCGGTCCTGGGCGTGCGGGTGTCCCTTGGCGAGGTCGGCGGCATGGGCGGCGATCTTGTAGGTGATCACGCCGACCTTGACGTCGTCGCGGTTGGGCAGACCG
Organism: Nocardia sp. Root136; assembly: GCF_001427185.1. NCBI lineage: Bacteria > Bacillati > Actinomycetota > Actinomycetes > Mycobacteriales > Nocardiaceae > Nocardia > Nocardia sp. Root136. The sequence continues at coordinate 2,963,187 of NZ_LMFE01000001.1, read as the reverse complement.
AGGTGCTCTTTGGGCGTGACGTAGCAGAGCATCGCGGTGCCCGCCTGGGCGATGATCGCGGCGCCGATGGCCGAGGTGATGTGGTCGTAGGCGGGCGCGATATCGGTGGCCAGCGGGCCGAGGGTGTAGAACGGCGCCTCTTCGCAGAGCTCTTCCTCGAGCTTCACGTTCTCGACGATCTTGTGCATCGGCACGTGGCCGGGGCCTTCGATCATCACCTGCACGCCATAGGATTTCGCGATCTTGGTGAGCTCGCCGAGGGTCCGGAGTTCGGCGAACTGGGCCTCGTCGTTGGCGTCGGCGATGGAGCCAGGGCGCAGGCCGTCTCCGAGGGAGAAGGTCACGTCGTACTTCGCCAGGATCTCGCACAGTTCACGGAAGTGCGTGTACAGGAACGATTCCTGGTGATGGGCCAGACACCACGCGGCCATGATGGATCCACCGCGCGAGACGATGCCGGTGACGCGCTTGGCGGTGAGCGGGATGTAGCGCAGCAGCACGCCCGCGTGCACGGTCATGTAGTCGACGCCCTGCTCGCACTGCTCGATCACGGTGTCGCGGTACATCTCCCAGGTGAGCTTGGTGGGATCGCCGTTCACCTTCTCCAGCGCCTGATAGATCGGAACGGTGCCGATCGGGACCGGGGAGTTGCGCAGGATCCACTCGCGGGTCTCGTGGATGTTCTTGCCGGTGGACAGGTCCATGATGGTGTCGGCGCCCCAGCGCGCGGCCCACACCATCTTCTCGACCTCCTCGGCGATCGACGACGACACCGCCGAGTTGCCGATATTGGCATTGATCTTGACCAGGAACTTCTTGCCGATGATGGTCGGCTCGAGCTCAGGGTGGTTGTGGTTGGCCGGGATCACCGCGCGACCGAGGGCGACCTCGTCACGCACCAGCTCGGGCGAGACACCCTCGCGGGCGGCGATGAACCGCATCTCGGGGGTGATGATGCCCTGGCGAGCCCAGGCGAGCTGGGTCGGCGGGCCGTCGACGGAGGGGGTGTCCCATTCGTCGCGCAGTTTCGGCAGGCCGGCATCGAGGTCGATCACCGCGTTGTCGTCGGTGTACGGGCCGGAGGTATCGAACACGTCGAAGTGTTCGCCGTTCGTGAGGTTGATCCGGCGGACCGGAATCCGCAGGCCGTCGACCTCTTGGTAGTGCTTGACGCTGCCCTGGATCGGCCCCGTGGTGACGGTGTCGACGGGGGTGCCCCCGGTGGAAGACGTGGCTGTGCCCATGACTGTTCCTCCCTACGCCGGCATTACCCGGTCAGGTTCATACGGTCGACGGCCCTGAACGCCCGATGGGGCTAGCCGTCCTCTCAGCCCGCTGGTGCGAGCCCCCGTTGGTGTGAATTGCCCCGCCGACGTTACCCGCCGGGGATCGCGACCCGCCCGGGGACAGCCGGACGGGTCGCGCGCGAGCGCTCGCTACACCGACGCCGAGTCGAGCTGCTTCGGCGCGTCGTGCGTGCTGTCCTCGGCCTCATGGAGCCCGAACTTGTTGTGCAGCACCACGAGCGGCTTCGGCGACCACCAGTTCCAGGTGCCCATCATCCGCATGAGCGCGGGGGCGAGCAGGCCGCGGATCACCGTCGCGTCGCTGATCACCGCGAGCGCGCAGCCGAGGCCGAACAGTTTCATCATCGACACACCCGAGCTGGCGACGCCGAGGAACACGATGCTCATCAGTACCGCGGCGGCGGTGAAGATCCGCCCGGTGCGGGCCACGCCCATCGCGACGGCCTCGGTATTGCCCTCGGTGGTCTTCGGCCCGGCCAGCCATTCCTCGCGAATCCGCGACAGCAGGAAGACCTCGTAGTCCATGGACGCGCCGAAGGCCAGGCTGAACATGAGGATGGGCATGGCCAGGTTGAGGGTGCCGGTGGCGGTGAAGCCGAGCAGCCCCGACAGGTGGCCTTCCTGGAAGATCCACACCATCGCACCGAAGGTCGCCGCCAGCGACAGGATGTTGAGGATCAGCGCCTTCACCGGCAGCACCACGCTGCCGGTGAACAGGAACAGCAGCACCAGCGTGGTGAGCGCGATCAGCGCGCCTGCCAGCGGCAGTTTGCCGGTGATCGCGTTGACCGAGTCCTGGTTCAGCGCGGCCGGGCCGGTGATCAGGGCTTTCGACGGGGCGGGCACGGTGCGCAGGGTGTCGAGCTGGGCGCCGCCCGCGTCGGAGTAGGGGTCGAGCGTGGTGGCCACCGACAGGTAGGCGCCGTGCTGGGGGTCGGTCATCTCCGGCACGCCCGCCGCCACCCGCAGGCCGTTGCGATACACCGCCGCGCTGCTGAGGACGGCCGGTACGTCGGGCACCTTGGACAGGTCGCGGGCGTAGGTCTCGAGTTCGGCTGTGCTGCCACGGAATTCGGGCAGCACGATGGTCGCGCTCGACGCGAGATCGGCATCGAATTCGGTGCGAAGGATGTCGCCCACCTCACGACTGGCGACCTCGGTGGGCAGCGACCGGTCGTCGGGATAGCCGAACTGGACGCCCAGGAACGGCGAGCCGAGCAGCAGCAGGAACGCGGTGGTGGCCAGCGCGATCGACATCGGCCGCTTCATCACGCCGACGACCAGGCCATACCAAAACGTCTGACGCGGCGCCTTCTCCGTGCCCGGAGCCAGCCGGAACAGTCGGCGCATCGGTGCGCGCAGGTCGCCCGCGTCGATGCGATCGCCGACCAGGATGAGCAGGGCGGGCAGCACGATCACCGCGGCGGCCGCCGCGGCGGCGACCACGGCGATGCCCGCGTAGGCGAAGGACTTGAAGAAGTACTGCGGGAACACCAGCAGTGCCGACAGCGACAGCGCGACGACCAGCGCCGAGTACACGACCGTGCGACCGGCGGTCTGGATCGCGCGGGTCACCGCCGCGATCGGGGTCGCGCCCCCGGTCAATTCCTCGCGATACCGGCTGACGATGAACAGGCTGTAGTCGATCGCCAACGCCAGTCCGAGCGCGGTGGTCATGTTCAGCGCGAAGATCGACACGTCGGTGAGGGCGGTCAGCACGCGCAGAATGCCCAGCGACGCCGCGATGGCGAACAGCCCGATCGCCACCGGCAGTGCGGCGGCCATGAGGCTGCCGAACACCAGTGCCAGCAGCAGACCGGTGATCGGGATCGCGATCGCCTCGGCGATGATCAGATCCTTGCTGATCTGGGTGTTGATATCGGCGAAGGAGGCGGCGAGCCCACCGGCCTTGATCGTGACCGGACCGCTGTCGACCTGGAGTTCTTCGGTCAGCTTCGCGGCCCGAATGGGCAGTTCGGCGTCGTCGCCCTCGATGCTCGCCAGGATCAGCGCGTGGTTGTGATCTTTGCTGAGCATGGCCTGTTTGAGATCGGGGCGCGCGGTCCAATACGACTGCACCCCGCTCACCTCGGGGTGGCTGCGCAGTACCGCGATTACACGGTCGGCGGCCTCGCGAGCGGCGGCGGAGTTCGCGACGTCCTCGGTGGAGATGTCGAGGACGTAGTTGGGCTCGCTACCGGGGAAGTGCTCGCTCAGGTATTGGCTGGCCTGCACGGAATCGAGATCAGCGGTGACGAACCCGCCCGATTTCATGTGCGAGTGCACCGTGGCGCCGATCGCGCCACACAACACCATCAGTAGCACTGCGACCGCGACCACCAACCGTGGTCGGGCAACGGCGGTGCGGGCGATTCTCGTCAACATCGTCGGGTGCCCTCTGTTCGGAAACGTTCGAACCGTCACCGTATCCCCGATCGATTCCGCCCGATACCGCCTCGGGGTGGAGGTGTGTCAAGTATCATCTCCGCCCCAGGGTGGACGCGCGACAGATCCGCTGGGGCTAGCCGGAGGAGGGCAGGATTCGGCCGGCGACTTCGCCGAGGCCGATTCGCCGCCCCTCGGTGCCCGGCGCGGTGGCGGTGATCGTCACCTGGTCACCGTTGGCCAGGAACGTACGCGCTTGATCGTTCACGGTAATGGATTGGGTTCCACCCCAGGACAATTCGATGAAGGACCCGCGTTGCGACGGCTCCGGTCCGGAAATCGTGCCGGAGGCGTAGAGGTCACCGGGGCGGATCGAGGCGCCGTTGGCGGAGAGGTGGGCCAGCATCTGAGCGGGGGACCAGTACATGCGCGAATAGGGCGGGCGCGCTACGACTTCGCCGTTCCAGGCGACCGTGAGATCGATATCGAGGCCGTGGTCGTCGGTGCCGCGCAGGTACGGCAGCGGCTCGGGATCCTGTGCGGGGAGCGGCACCCGTGCCCGCGCCAGCGCGGAAAGGGGCGTGATCCAGGCCGACATCGACGTGCTGAACGACTTGCCGAGGAACGGGCCGAGCGGCTGGTACTCCCAGGCCTGGATATCGCGGGCCGACCAGTCGTTGACCAGGGCGACGCCGAAGACGTGCTCGGTGAACTCGTCGACGGTGACCGGTGTGCCGAGCGTGGAGCCGGTACCGACGACGAAGCCCAATTCGGCCTCGATATCCAGGCGCTCGGACGGTCCGAAATCAGGTGTGCCGGAGGCTGTACGGCGCTGGCCGCGCGGCCTGATGACGGGTGTATCCGAGACGACGACGGTGCCCGCCCTGCCGTGGTAGCCCACCGGTAGGTGTCGCCAATTCGGTAGCAGCGGTTCACTGTCCGGGCGGAAGAGCCTGCCGAGGTTGGTGGCGTGGTCGATGCTGGCGTAGAAGTCGACGTAATCGCCGATCCGCACCGGCAACGCCATCCGTACCGAGGACACGGGGTGGACCGCATCGACCGGCAGCGCGGTGCCGGCGAGTTCGCGCAGCCTGTCGCGGACTTCGCGCCACCGGTGATGACCCTGTGCGAGAAAGGCATTCATGTTCGGACGCGCGAACACCGAATCGTCCAGCAGCGCGGCCAGATCGAGCACAGCATCGCCCAATCGGGCCCCGACCCGGAATTCGCCGCCAGGCGGTGCGAAAACGCCGTAGGGCATGTTCTCCGCCCCGAACAGGGAATCGTCGGCGACCTCCACGCGCAGCACCCTCATCCGAGCCCCGGCCCACGACCTGACCAGGTCCACGCGTACGCCGGATCTTCGCAGGCCAGTGCGCCCTCGCCGAGTTGCAGCGGCCGGAACGTATCCACCATCACCGCCAGTTCGTCGAAGAACTCCGCCCCGATGCTGCGTTCATAGGCGCCCGGTTGTGGGCCGTGCGCATAGCCGCCCGGATGTACCGACACCGAACCCTGGGTGATCCCGGAACCCTTGCGCGCCCCGTAGTTTCCGCCGCAATAGAACATGATCTCGTCGGAATCCACATTCGAGTGGTAGTACGGCACCGGAATCGACAGTGGGTGATAGTCGACTTTGCGCGGTACGAAATTGCAGATGACGAAATTGGTGGCTTCGAAGGCCTGATGCACCGGCGGCGGCTGATGTACGCGGCCGGTCAACGGTTCGAAATCGGCGATATTGAAGGTGTACGGATACAGGCAGCCATCCCAGCCCACGACATCGAACGGATGCCTCGCGTAGGTCATCCTGGTGCCGATCACCTCGTTGCCCGCACGATGTTTGACCAGCACCTCCACGTCGGTGTCGCCGACGAGCAGCAATTCGAGTGGTCCGTGCAGGTCCCGCTCGCAGTACGGCGCATTCTCCAGCAGCTGACCGAATTTCGAGAGATAGCGTTTGGGCGGGGTGATGTGGCTCGACGCCTCGATCACATACGCGCGCAACGGTTCCTCGCCCATCGGCAGCCAGCGATGGGTGGTCGATCGCGGCATGAGTACCTGATCGCCCTGGTGTACCGGCAGGATTCCGAACACGCTCTCCACCACGGCCGCACCGGATTCCACGTACACCAGCTCGTCGCCGATGGCATTGCGGTACAGCGGTGACGCGCCCTTGGCGACCACGTACGAGATCCGCACATCGGCGTTGGCCAGCAGCAACCTGCGTCCGGTCACCGGGTCGACCGTCGTGGCCGTATCGCCGGGGAACAGCAGCGGTAGTCGCAGATGTCGGTGGTGCAGTGGATGATTCGGCGTCAATGTCTGGTCGGGCAGTTCCCAGACGGTCGCGTCGACGATGGCGGGCGGTAGACCACGGTGATACAGCAGCGAGGAGTCCCCGGAGAACCCCTCCTCGCCCATCAGCTCTTCGTAGTAGAGGTTGCCGCGCTCATCCCGATGCTGCGTATGCCGCTTCGGCGGCACCGTTCCGACCCGACGATAAAACGACATGAGGCGCACCTCCCGCTACGTTGCAGGCTGAAACTTCCACCTCCAACGTAACCGAGAACGCGCGGCAGTTCCGTCAGAATTCGGCGATCACCGGCGCGTGGTCGCTGGCGCCCTTTCCCTTACGTTCCTCGCGGTCCACCGAGGCGTCCTTGATCCGGTCGGCGAGGGCGGGGGAGGCGAGGATGAAATCGATGCGCATGCCCTCCTTGCGGGGGAAACGCAGCTGGGTGTAGTCCCAATAGGTGTAGACGCCGGGGCCGGGGGCGAACGGGCGCATCACATCGCGGAACCCGAGATCGAGCATGGACTGGAACGCCTCGCGCTCGGGGGCGGAGGTATGGGTCTTGCCCACGAACAGCTCCGGCGCCCAGACATCGTCGTCGGTGGGGGCGATATTCCAGTCGCCGACCAGCGCGATCTCGGCCTGTGGGTTCTCGGCCAGCCAACCCGCCGCCTTGGCGTGCAGGGTCGAGAGCCAGTTCAGCTTGTAGGTGTAGTGCGGGTCGGCGAGCGTGCGGCCGTTGGGGACGTAGAGACTCCACACCCGCACCCCGCCGCAGGTCGCGCCGAGCGCGCGCGCCTCGACCACCGGCGATTCGATCAGCGAATCGCTGGCGTCCTTGTCGAAGCCGGGCTGATCGGGGAAGGCGAGCTCGACATCGGTGAGCCCGACCCGCGACACGATCGCGACCCCGTTCCACTGATTGAGGCCCACGTGCGCCACTTCGTACCCCGCGGCCTCGAACTGCTCGAAGGGGAACTGATCGTCACGGCACTTGGTCTCCTGCAACGCCAGCACGTCGATGTCGTGGCGGTCCAGGAAGGCGATCGCCCGATCGACGCGGGAGCGGATCGAGTTGACGTTCCAAGTGGCGAGACGCACGGAAGTGACGGTCCTTTCGAGACTAATGACTCTGGGGGGCGGCGTAGCGATAGGCGTGGTGTTCGATGAAGCCGAGTTCGCGGTAGAGGGCGAGCGCGCCGGAGTTTCCCACCTCTACCTGGACGTAGGCGTGGCTCGCGCCCTGCTCGGCGCCCCACCGGATCAGTTCGGCGCACAGCAGCGCGCCGAGTCCGTTGCGGCGGTGCGCGGTCGCAACGGCCACACAGGTGAGGCCAACCCAGCGTCGGCCGTCGGGGGCGGTGGTCACCGCGCCGCGGCCGATGGCCAGGGGCTCGGGCAGGCCGAGTGAGGCGAAGCCGAGGGTGCCGTCCAGGACCGAGGTGAGCACGGCCCGGTCCGGTTCGCGCACGGCGGGGTCGAGGGGGATCTCGCCGCGGTAGCGGTGTGTCCGCAGCCAACCGTCCTCGGGCTCGTCGGTGATCCGGACCATCGACGGGCCTTGCGGCAGGACGAAATTCGCGATGTCGAGACCGAGTACCACGGTCTCGCTCCAGGTGTTCCAGGTCGGCGGGACAGGGGCGAGCCGGTCGGGCAGTTGCAGCAGCAGCGGCAATCCCTGACTCGTGTACCAGTCCGCGATCTTGTGCATGGTGTCGATCGACAACACCGCGGGCACACCCGACTCGCCCAGCGGGACAGCCGAATTCGCCCGTCCGGTGTAGCCGTTACCCGCCCGCACCAGCCAACCGTCGATCCACAGGTGAGCGCTGCCCGGCCAGGCCATGGCCGCCGCGGTCTCCAGCGACCGGATCTCCTTGGTGCGAATAGGCCGGGGCCCCAGTGCCTTCAACGCGACTACGCGATCGGCGGACACCGACACCAGCTCACCGTCGGCGGTGCGCACCGCCGGCGGCTCCAGCGACACCAGTTCGCCGATCACATCTGTGAGCGGTTGGGGATAACCCGCGGGCAGCTGGTACCGCATCACCACCCGCCGCCCGAGCGGAATGTCAGTCGTCATGACCGAACGGATCAGGAACGGTTCCCGGGATCCAGCTCAGACCCGGTGTGCCCCAGCCGTTTCGCTTGATCGCTTTCTTGGCGGCGCGGGCATTGCGGCCGATCAGCACATCGACGTAGAGGAAACCGTCGAGGTGACCCACCTCGTGCTGCAGCATGCGCGCGAAGAAGCCGGTGCCCTCGAGTTCGACGGGCTCGCCGTTCTCGTCGGTTCCGGTGACCTTCGCCCAGTCCGCGCGACCGGTCGGGAACTGCTCGCCGGGTACCGACAGGCAGCCTTCCTCGTCGTCATCGGGGTCGGGCATGGTCTCGGGGATCGCCGAGGTCTCCAGCACCGGGTTCACCACCGTGCCCTTGCGGCGAACGGGGTTGCCGGTGGCGTCGAAGTCGGGGCAGTCGTAGACGAACAGGCGCTTGCCGACGCCGACCTGATTGGCCGCGAGGCCGACACCCTTGGACTCTTCGAGAGTGTCGTACATATCCGCGATGAGCTCGGCCAGCTCCGCGGGGGTCTCCGTCACCTTCGCGGTGGGGTTGTGGAGAACGGGGTCACCGACGATCACGATCGGGAGAATTGCCATGCTCGCCATTATCGCCGCTCGGGTGGGCCGATGATCCGCGGACCCCTGTGGGCCGCGCCACCCCTACTGGCCTTCAGTCAACACGCCGTGACATGGGTCGAAGGATCGGGGGAACCCATGGTTGAATGACGACGGTATTCACCCATCTCGTGATACTCGGCGAGGGAGCACGATGGACGGCGCAGCAGCTCGGGATGTCTCCGGGATCTCCGACGGCCCCACTGCGGGCGAACAGGATTCGGCGGCCGAGGAGAGCACCGGTCTGAGCCGCCGCGAACTCGACATCCTGGACTTCGAGCGCAAATGGTGGAAATACGCGGGCGCCAAGGAAGACGCGATCCGCGAACTGTTCGCCATGTCGGCCACCCGGTACTACCAGGTGCTCAATGCGATCGTCGACTCCGAGGCAGCGCTGGCGGCCGATCCGATGCTGGTCAAGCGGCTGCGCAGGCTGCGGGCGAGCAGGCAGAAGTCGCGTGCCGCTCGCAAACTCGGTTTCCAGGTCTGACATGAGGGCCACACACCCGCCGTTGCGGCTAGGGTTGGGCGGGTGAGCAACCCGAACCCCACTCCCGGCGGCCCGCCGTTGCGCGCGCTGGCGATGGTGTTGATCGCGCTGGCCATCGTCTTCGCCGGTCTGGGTGCGATGTCGCTGTCGAACTCCGATGCCCAGGCCTCGGATACGGAGACCGAGACCACCACCTCCAGCGCGGTCGCGCAGGCACCGGCCACCACCAAGTCCGCGCCGACCACCACCAGCGCGGCCGCCTCGACCACGACGACCACCGTCGCGCCGACGACCACGACCGCGAGCACGACTCCCGCGGCGGGTACGGCGGATCAGGCTGTGCCGGTGCGGGTGCTGAACAACAGCCTCGTCGCGGGCCTGGCGGCGCGCACCGCGAGCGAGCTGACCACCGCGGGCTGGACCAACGTGAGCACCGGCAACTACAGCGGCGCGAACCTCACCACCACCACGGTGTACTACGGCGGCGGCACGGGCGACAAGGCCGCGGCCACCGCGATCGCCGAGCAGGTCGGCGGGACGGTCGCGCCCAAAACGGGGGACACCTCACCGGGTGTCGTCGTCGTGCTGACCGGTCGCTGAACAAGGCGCGGCACGCGGTGCCGTAGGCCGTGTCGCCGCTGTGGCATCATCTTGAGCGGTATAGCCCCAGTCCGATAAGGAGTCTCCTGATGGCCACGTCGACAACTCGTCGCCCGTCCTGGCGCATTGTGACCCCGGTGCTCGCGGTCGCCGCGCTCGGGCTCGCAGCCTGCACCAACAGCCAGGAGTCGAGTGACGTCAAGGGCACCACGCCGCCGGTGTGGACCAGCTCGTCGGCGCCCGCGGGTGAAAGCGAAGGCCACGGTGGCGGTCACGCCGCATCGTCGGCGACCGCGGCCCCCGGCCACAGCGACGATCACGGTAGCGCGCCAGGCGGCCTGAAGGCCCCGCTCAAGAACGGTGCGGGCGCCGAGGTCGGCACCGCGACCATCGTGCAGGAGGGTGGCCACCTGGTCGTCACCGTCGAGGCGCGCGGCCTGACGCCGGGCTTCCACGGTCTGCACTTCCACCAGAACGGCACCTGCGAGGGCGACTTCGCCTCGGCAGGCGGGCATCTGCAGGTCGGCGGCGCCACCGCGCACCCGGCCAGCGGTGACCTCACCTCGCTGCAGGTCGGCGCCGACGGCTCCGCGAAGCTGGTCACCCGGACCGACACGGTCACCCTCGACAACGTCAAGGGCAAGGCGCTGATCATCCACGGCGGCGCCGACAACTTCGGCAACATCCCCCCGCGCTACACGCGCGAGGGTGGCACCGGCCCGGACGAGACCACCCTGAACACCGGTGATGCGGGCGCCCGGGTGGCGTGCGGCGTCGTCGGTTAGCGAGGCGCACCCATGGCCGGGGCATTCGAGTCGGTTTCGTTTCGCGGTTCGCCCCGGCCGACCATCGGCATCGAGTGGGAGATCGCGCTCGTCGACAAGGTGACGCGTGATCTGTCCAACACCGCCTCGACGGTGTTCGACGCGGTCGGTGACCTGCGTGCGCACGACGGCACGCAGCAGGTCACCAAGGAATTGCTCCGCAACACAGTCGAATTGGTGACCGGGGTGCACGACACGGTCGGCGGCGCGGTAGAAGACCTGCACGGCACCATGAACGCGGTGCGGCGCGCGGCCGATCCGCTCGGTGTCGACCTGTTCTGCGCGGGCACCCACCCCTTCGCTCAGTGGTCGACCCAACAGCTCACGCGCTCACCGCATTACGACGAGCTGATCGAACGTACCCAGTGGTGGGGCCGCCAGATGCTCATCTGGGGCGTGCACGTGCATGTGGGAGTTTCGCACCGGGACAAGGTTTTTCCGATCCTGAACTCGCTGCTGCTGTCGTATCCGCATCTGCTGGCGCTGTCGGCGTCCTCGCCCATGTGGTCCGGGGACGACACCGGGTACGCGAGCAACCGGGCGCTGATGTTCCAGCAGTTGCCGACCGCCGGACTGCCGTTCCAGTTCGAGAACTGGCGTCAGTTCGAAGGTTTCGTCCACGACCAGATGAAAACCGGCGTGTTCGAACAACTCGGCGGCATGCACTGGGATATCCGGCCCGCGCCCAAGTGGGGCACCATCGAGGTGCGGGTGTGCGACGGACTGTCCAGCCGGGCAGAACTGGCTTCGGTGGCCGCGCTGATCCACTGCCTGATCGTCGACCTGGACCAGCGCCTCGAAAACGGTGAGGACCTGCCGACGCTGCCGCCATGGCATGTGCAGGAGAACAAATGGCGGGCCGCGCGCTACGGACTCGACGCGATCGTGATCGTCGACGACGCCAGCAATGAGCGTTTGGTCACCGACGATCTGATGGACCTGCTCACCCGGCTCGCGCCGACCGCGAAGCGTCTGGGCTGTGCCGACGAACTGGCCGCCGTAGCCGACATTCTCCGCCATGGCGCCTCCTACCAGCGCCAACGCCGGGTCGCCGCGCATACACAGGGCGATATGGTCGCGGTCGTCGACGCGCTGGTGCGCGAGCTGGATCAGTAGCGTTCAGCTGCGCGGGGAGTCGGCGTTAACCCGCCGTTTACGATGTCTGGATGCTTGTCGAACATCCGCGCGCCGTTTCGGGGGGTGCCACCCTCGGTTCTCGTCTGCGTGAACCACGCACACTCGCCGTTGTCGCCGTCGTCGCGGTGCTCGCGCTGCTGGTCGGACTGCAGATCGTCGCCTCGGTCAACGGGTTCGACGGTCCGCTGGCCAGCCTGGCCCGTGACTTCGTCGGGACGCCCAAGTCGATGTCGGTGCCGTGGGCCGGGCTCGTGCTCGCACTTGTCGGGATCTCCACGCGCCGCCGGGTGATGGCGCTGGCCGCCGCGATCGGGATCGATGCGGTGTGGGTCGCGCTGCGACTCATCGACGGCAAGCCGTTCACCGTCGGCAACGGGCCGACGATCGTGCTGGCCGCGCTGGCGGTCGTCGCGGCGGTGCGCTGGCGGGGTCGTGAGCGCGGTGACGCGTTGAAGGCCGTGGCGCTCGGTGCGCTGCTGGTGCTGGCCACCAAGGTCGGCGATGTGTGGTTGCACCTGACTTCGGCGTTGCGGCCGACCGTGCTCGACGAGTACGCGCTGCTCGCCGATCACGCGCTCGGTGATCCGTCGTGGGTTGTCGGGCGGGTGCTGGATGTGCTCGGGCCCGAGGTGTACGCGGTGCTGCACTGGGTCTACATCGAACTGCCGGTGGCCGCGATCGCGGTGGCGGTGTGGCAGCTACGCAAGGTGGTCACGACCGGACAGTGGCCGAGTCACTATCTGGTGCGTACCTTCCTGGTGCTCGGTCTGGTCGGACCGCTGTTCTATGTGCTGTTCCCGATAGTCGGGCCGATGTTCGCGTTCGGGGCCGACGGGCACGGTTTCCAGGTGGGTAACTTCTGGCCCACCGCGCTGCCCCCGCTCGACTCGAATCCGGCCGCGCTGCCGTTCGACGAATTCACCCCGCGCAACTGCATGCCCTCGATGCACACCGCGTGGGCACTGTCGCTGTTCATCCATACCCGCCGCGATGTCGACGGATCGCGCGCGCCGATCTGGATGCGCTGGGGCGGGGCGTTCTGGCTGGCCGCCACGGTGACCGCGACGCTGGGGTTCGGCTATCACTACGGCGTCGACCTGGTGGCGGGCGCGGTGCTGTGCCTGACCGTCGAATCGGCGTTGCGCGCGCCCGAGCGGGGCTGGGGCGCGTTCCGTGTCCGGCTGGTCGGCTTCGGCACGGCGGTGTTCGCGGCGCTGCTGCTGTCCTACCGCTATCTGGCGGTGCCGATGGCGGAGTATCCGGTGGCCGCGGGCGCGATCGTCATCGGGCTGTTGGCCGCGGTGGCCATCGCCTTCCACAACACCTGGTTCGCCACCGCCCCCGAACCTGCCATCGAACGCATCGCCACGCCCGCCGTTTAGAACAACCCGTCGCGGTGACGCTGTTCTCGGTAGGCGGTGCGGCCGATGAGATGGGCGACGACCGGGGCCGTGATGATCGTGAACAAGCCCGTGAGGACGAGCATCCAGACATTGATGTCGTCGCGGATGTCGATGCCTGTGCCGACGAGCACCAGTAGGAGGCCGACCACCTGTGGTTTGGTGGCCGCGTGCATGCGGGTGAGGGTGTCGGGGAAGCGGACGATGCCGATCGACGCCGTGAACGCGAGTGCGCAGCCGGTCAGGATCAGGACCGCCGATACCCACTCCCAGCCGCTCATCGATCGTCCCTGACCCGGAATCGGGTGACCGCGGCCGAGCCGAGGAAACCGACGAGCGCGAGCGCCACGATCGCCGGGATCACCGTGGTGTCGTCGCTGTAGGCGGCCCAGACCGCGAGCCCGGAGGCGGCGATGGCCATCAGCGAATCGATGCCGACCACCCGGTCGAGGGTGCTCGGGCCCGCGAGTACGCGGTAGCTGGTGATCACCGCGGCGGCGGTGAGCAGGATGGCGGCGACAATCGCGACGACGGTCATGGTTACACCTCCGGTGGGGGGTCGACGCGGCGGCGTTCGCTCGGTCGTTCGAAGGCCTTGATCATCAGATGTTCCAGACGTCGGGTGGTGCGGTAGAACTTCGCGACCGCTTCGTCGCTGCCCACATCGAGCACATGGACGTAGACCACGCAGCGGTGACGATCGAGTTCGAGGACCATGGTGCCGGGGATCAGGTTGAGCAGGTCGGTGCACATCACCAGCACCAGATCGGACTGGATGCCCAGATGCACGCGCAGCACGCCCGAAACCGGCGGCCCGCTGGGCCGCAGCGCGAACCAGGCCACCTGCAGGCTCGATTCGAGCGAGTAATAGACGCTGACAGCGATCAATTCGAGGAACGAGAGCGGATGGAAGCGCCCGGCGACCGGGACCGACGGCAGTGGCAGCGCGACGACCACGACCAGCGCGACCACGACACCAGCGAGCGCGTTGGCGAGACTCCAATCCCCCCAGAGCGCGACCCAGACGGCGGTGAGCCAGAGCAGTACGCCGAGGCGAAGGGCATTGTCGCGGTGGATGAATCGGCTCATCGTTGCTCCGGTCCGAGCACCGAGTCGATGTAGACCGACGGGTTGTCCAGGTCGACGGCCGCACGTTCGGCGATGCCGAGGATCGGCCCGGCGAACACGGTGAGCGCGAGCCCGGCGCTGACGAGCCCCACGGTGGCCAGCACCATCAGTACCGGCATCCGGCCGGGATCGGTGCGGTCCTCGTAGTGCACATCGGTCGAATCCTCCACCAGGGTAGGCAGATTCGCCGCGGTGAGATGGCCTTCCGGCGCCTCTTCGCGTGGTCGCCAGAACGCTTTGCTCCAAACCCGCGCCACCGCGTAGAGCGTGAGCAGGCTGGTGACCACCGAACCCCCGACCAGCACCCAGGCCAGGACGCTGCCGTCGGCGGCGCCGGCTTCCAGGAGCGCGACCTTGCCGATGAATCCCGAGAACGGCGGGATACCACCCAGATTCAGGGCGGGGAGCAGGAACAGCACGCCGAGGAGCGGACTCGCTGCCGCCAGGCCGCCGATCCGTCGCAGCGACACCGACCCGGCTTGGCGTTCGATCAGTCCGACCGCGAGGAACAGCGCGGTCTGCACCAGAATGTGGTGGGCCACGTAGAACACCGCGCCGGTGAGCCCGGCGGTGGTGGCGAGGCCGATGCCGAAAACCATGTAGCCGATGTGGCTGATCAGCGTGAACGAGAGCAGTCGCCGGATATCGGTCTGCGCGATGGCGCCCAGGACGCCGATGAGCATCGTCGCCAGCCCGCACACCAGCAGGATGTCGTCGAACGCGCCGTCGGGGAACCAGAGGGTGTGGGTGCGGATGATCGCGTATACACCGACTTTGGTGAGCAGACCCGCGAACACCGCGGTGACCGGCGCCGGCGCGGTGGGATAGGAGTCGGGCAGCCAGCTCGACAGCGGGAACACCGCCGCCTTGATCCCGAACGCGACCAGCAGCACCGCGTAGCAGGCGGTGCGCACGCCACTGGGTGTCGCTTCCAGGCGCAGGGCCAGTTGCGCGAGATTCAGGGTGCCCGTCGCCGCGTAGGTGAGGCCGATGCCGATCAGGAAGATCAGCGACGACACCATCGACACCATCACATAGGCGATGCCGGTGCGGATCCGTTCCTCGGTGGCGCCGACGGTGAGCAGCACGAACGAGGCGACGAGCAGGATCTCGAAGCCGACGAACAGGTTGAACAGGTCACCGGCCAGGAACGCGGTCGACACGCCCGCGGTCAGAATCAGATAGGTGGGACGGTAGATCGAGGTCGGCTGGTGTTGGTCACCGTCGGAGATATTCTGTCCCGCACCGTAAATGGACACCACGAGGAGCACGAAGGCCGAGACCAGCAGCATGGCGGCGCTGAGCCGGTCGACGACGAGGGTGATGCCGATCGGGGTCGGCCAGCCGCCCACCTGCACGGCGGTGGTGCCGTCGCGGTCGGCGAGGTACAGCAGCAGCCCGCTGATCACCAGCACCACCGACAGCGCCGTCAGCGTGATCATCGCCTGCAGGCGCGGGCGTCGGCCGAACACCAGGGTGGCCGCGGCGGCGAGCAGCGGAACCAGCACGGGCAGTGCGGCGATGGAGGGCAGCAGATCCGGGGACAGGGTCACTGTTCGGGATCCTCCCGTTCGCGCCGGGCGGCGACCTGGGCGTCCTCGGGGTCGTTGGTCACGTCTTCGGTGGTGGTCAGCATGTAGGCGCGATAGGCCAGCGCGAGCACGAAAGCCGCCAGGCCCATGGTGATCACGATCGCGGTGAGCACCATCGCCTGTGCGAGCGGATCGGCCATGCCGTCGGGGGAGGTGTCGGGGCTGCCGAGGATCGGTGGTTCCCCGTCCGGGCCGCCCATCGTGAGGATCAGCAGGTTCACCGCGTTGCCGAGCAGGATCATCCCGAGCAGCATCTTCGACACCACCCGCTCGAGCAGCAGGTAGACGCCGCACGCGGTGAGCACGCCGATCGTGATGAGAAGAACGAGGTTCGCGGTCATCCGAGCTCCTTGTCCAGGCGGGCGCCGAGGCTGCGCAGCACGTCCAGCACCAGCCCGACGACCACCAGGTAGACGCCGAGGTCGAAGAACAGGGCGGTGACCAGTTTGATGTGGCCGAGCAGCGGCAGCGTCACCTCGATGATCGCCGAGGACAGTGGGGGTGCGCCGAGCAGCAGCGATGCGGTGGCGGTGCCCGCGGCGAGGGCGAGGCCCGTGCCGAGCAGGTGTCCGGCGTCGACCGGAAGCGCTTCGCCCAGTTCGTATCGGCCGCCCGCGAGGTAGCGCAGGGTCAGGGCCAACCCGGCGACCAGGCCACCGGCGAAGCCGCCGCCGGGCGCGTTGTGGCCGGAGAAGAAGAAGTACACCGACAGCACCATGATGGTGGGGAAGACCAGACGAGTGGTGATCTGCAGGACCATCGAACGGTCGCGCCGGTCGAGCAGGCGCGCCGCGGGCAACCAGCTCACCGCGTCGGGGTCGTAGTTCGGTGAGTCGACGGCGCGCGGCGCGCTGCCGAATCGGCGGCTACGGAAGACCAGCGACGCCACGCCGGTCGCGGCGACGACGAGCACCGAGATCTCGCCGAGGGTGTCCCAGGCCCGGATGTCGACCAGCAGGACGTTGACCGCGTTCTTGCCGCCGCCCATCCGGTAGGCCGCGTCGGGGATGGCTTGCCAGATCGGGTTACCGTGCCTGGCGGCGATGGCGAACGCGGCGAGCACGGGGACGGTGATGCCGACGCCGATGGCCAGCAGCGCCCGGCGGAATTTGAACGCCGTGCCCTGGCTTTCGGCGATCTCCGCGGGGAACGCCCGCAGCACGAGCACGAAGACGACCAAAGTCAGTGTCTCGACCAGGAATTGGGTCAACGCGAGATCAGGGGCACCATGTAGCGCGAAGATCACGCCGCAGCCGTATCCGGTCACTCCGACCACGAGCACGCTGGCCAACCTGTTGCGCAAAACGGTGGCGGCCAACGCCATCGCGATCATGATCGCGCCGATCGCCGCCTGCAGCGGTGAATCCCACAGTCGCAGTTGCACTCCCGTGCGCGTACCGACGGCGAGCATGACCGTCGGCAGCACGATGAGCGTGCCGAGGATGGTGGCCTGACTGGCAGGCAGCGAACCGGATTGCACAGTTCCGGTGATGCGCAACGAAAGCCGGTCCATCGCGCGCAGGGCCGCGTCGTAGTTGCGATCGGCATTGCCGAGGCGCGGGTGTGCCGGTTCACCGATCCGGCCGCGGATCAGGAACAGGGCGACGCCGGCCGCGACGATGACCACCGTCAGCGCGAGCGGTCCGGTGAAGCTGTGCCAGAGGGCGAGATGGGTGTCGAGGACGCCGGGCAGCGACGCGGCGTAGGGGCTCAGCCATCGATCGACGGCCTGGGTATCGAGGCCGCCCGCCAGCCCGGCCACCGCGAGCACCGCGGGCGGACCGAGCAGCAGCGGTCCGGGCGCGTGCCAGGTGACCTCGCGCTCGGGATTGGCAGTGATTCCGAAGGCGCCCCAGACGAATCGGATGCTGTACGCCACGGTGAACGCCGAACCGACCGTGACCCCCGCCAGCAGGGCGAATCGCACCGATGGGCTCAGCACATCGGCCGACCACAGCGCGCCGAGCGCCGATTCCTTGCCGACGAATCCGAGCAGCGGTGGCAGTCCGGCCATGCTGAGTGCGGCGAGCACCGCGATCGCGCACAGCACCGGCGCACGCTGCCCCAGCCCGGAGAGTCGGCGCAGATCTCTGGTGCCCGCGCCGTGGTCGATGATGCCGACCACCATGAACAGGCACGCCTTGAACAGCGCGTGCGCCACCAGCAGCGTGAGCCCCGCCAGCGCCGCGTCGGGGGTGCCGATACCGACCATCGTGATCATCAGACCCAGCTGGCTGACGGTGCCGAACGCGAGCACCAGCTTCAGATCGTGCACCTGGATCGCCCGCCACCCGGCGAGCAGCATCGTGATGACGCCGAGCGGCAGGAGCATCAGATGCCACGGCGGTGTCTGCGCGAGCGCGGGCGCCAGCCGGGCCACCAGGTAGATACCGGCTTTCACCATCGCGGCGGCGTGCAGGTACGCGCTCACCGGCGTCGGGGCCGCCATCGCACCGGGCAACCAGAAGTGCAGCGGCACGATCGCCGATTTGCTGATCGCCCCGAGCAGTACCAGGCCGATCGCCACCGACACCGCGCTCCCCGACGGAACAGCGCCGGCCGCGAGCACATCCGAGAGCAGGAAACTGTCGTAGCGGAGCCCGAGAATCACGATCCCGACCAGCATCGCCAGCCCGCCCGCACCCGTCACCAGCAGCGCCTGGATCGCGGCCCTTCGGCTGACCGAACGCTCGGCGTAGTGGCCGACGAGCAGGAACGACAGCACCGTCGTGATTTCCCAGAACACGTACAGCAGCAACATGTTGTCGCTGGTGACCAGCCCGAACATGGCGCCCGCGAATCCGGTCAGCTCGGCCGCGAACACCCCGAGCCGGGCTTCGTCACGCTCGAAGTAGCGACCGCAGTAGGCCAGGATCAACGCGCCGATGCCGAGCACCAGCGTGCACATCACCGCGGCGAGGGAATCGAAACGCAGATCGATGTTCATCGAGATCTGCGGCGCCCACTGCACCTGCGTGCGCACGGTGTCTCCCCAGTGCGCGATCACCCAGCCGAGGCTGCCCAGCGGGACCAGCGCCAGCAGATAGAAAGCGTTGCGGCCCAGCACTCGTACACACAGCGGTGCCAGCAGGGCGGCCAGTGCGTGAACGAGCAGAACGGCTAGCAACTCCCCCTCCGTCGGGTAGGTAGCGGTCGAGTAGCGCGCCCCGATCCTACGGGCGTCGACGGTGGGTACGGCGGCACCGAGGATGTCGCGTCGGCCATGTCGCGGCGGGCACTGCTATGGCTTGACCGTCGGCGCCGGTGTGCCGGACCGGATCCGGTACAGCAGCGCCAAGGCGGCCGCGGCGCCGATCGTGATGGCCAGCGCGGTGCGGCCCGCCGCGGCTTCCGCCATCGGGTCCGGGCCGCTCTGCCAATTCCGGAGGCGGGTGGGAATCGACCACAGGATCGACGGCAGGTACAGCGCCCCGAGTCCGAGGACGGCGCTCGGCCCGTAGCTGATCCGGATCGAGCCGAAGGCGTATCCGACGACACCGGCCAGTGCCACCGCGCCGACCGTCCAGGCGAACGACCACGGCAGGCGTTCGGCGAACGTGGTGAACGCGGCGAGCGCGGCGGCGCCGAGCAGGACGGCCCACGGCGTCGCCCAGCGCCTGCCCGTCAGGATGCCCGCCGTCCCCGCGACGAGGATGAGCGCGAGGGTCCAGCCGATCCGCTCGGCGTCGAAGAGCGAGTCGCCGGCGGCGGCAAGACTGACCGAGAGCAGCACAGCCGTACCGTCGCGGCCGGGCAGCAGCAGGGCCGCGACGAACGCGGCGCCGATCGTGATCGCGACCGCCAGTGCGATGTACCAGGCGGTTGCACGCTGCCCGTCGAACGCGTGCTGGAGCCGTTCGGTGGCGAGCAGCACCGACAGCGCCAGAACCGTCACGGACACGATCGGACCGATCGGCACATCGGCGGTGAGTGGCGGCACTATGGGCGACCTGATGCTGCGCCGGTGCCGGAGGGTGTTCACCGCGAGCAAGACGACGGCGACGATGATCAGTCCTGACGGACTGTGTACACCCCGGTCCGTCGTCGACAACATGTTCGAGGTGACCAGCGCGATCACCTCGCCGTACACGAATACCGTCACCGAGCCGAGCGCGAAACCGAGCGCGGCCCAGCGCAGCTGTAGCGAACACAGGCACAGGGCGCCGAAGATCACGCCGCCGACGAGCGCGTTCACATAGTTCTGGGTGGTGAGTATCTCGGCCGAGGTCATGGTATGGCCGACGAAGTAATTGATCCCCAACGCCGCGGCGCAGCAGGTGGCGATGAGCCAGACGAGCCCCGGCCGGTTGGCCGGGCGGATCAGCACGGCCACGACGACGGCGACGATCAGCCCGAGCGCCGCCGCCCTCGGCACGCTGTTGGCCATGCTGGCGACCTGATACGGCGTGTCGATCGCAGTGCTGGTGCGGGAGGTGAACGGCACGAACAGCGCCATGCCCGCGACCGCGGCGCCCGCGAACGCCGTGACCGCATCTACACCATCCCCGACTTTGGGCACAGCTTGACGATACCCGCCGAAAACCCCATCTAGCTGGGACGTCGCCGTCGGCGCGGTGTGGGCTCGGTCAGGTCCTGCTCTCGGCATAGCGGCGCAGCGACTCGACCTGAGCGGGATCGAGCGAGGGCCGCACGGTGCTGCGGGCGCGGGCGACATCCTCGGCGGTGACGTCGGCCGCGGCCATATCGCGGCGAAGGGCCGACAGCGCCGCTTCGCGCAGCAGCGCGGCGCAGTCGGCAGCGGAGTAGCCGTCGAGGTCTTCCGCCAGACCGGCCAGGTCGACATTCTCGGCGAGCGGAACCGAGCGGCCCGCCGTGCGCAGGATCTCGAGTCGGGCCGGGCCGTCCGGCGGTGGGACGAAGACGAGGCGGTCTAGTCGGCCCGGCCGCAGCAGTGCGGGGTCGATCAACTCGGGGCGGTTGGTCGCGCCGACCACCACCACATCGCGCAGGGGTTCGACGCCGTCGAGTTCGGTGAGCAGGGCGGCGACCACCCGATCCGACACCCCGGAGTCGCTGCTCTGGCCGCGGCGCGGCGCGAGTGCGTCGACCTCGTCGAGAAAGATCAGCGACGGCGCCGAGTCGCGGGCCCGTTGGAACAGTTCGCGCACCGCCCGTTCCGAGGAGCCCACCCACTTGTCCATCAGCTCAGCGCCTTTCACCGAGTGCACGCTGAGCTGACCGGTACCTGCCAGTGCCCGCACGAGAAAGGTCTTGCCGCAGCCGGGTGGCCCGTAGAGCAGGACGCCGCGCGGCGGTTCGACGCCGAGGCGGGCGAACGAGTCGGGGTGGCGCAGTGGCCACAGCACCGTTTCGGTGAGTGCCTGCTTGGTTTCGACCATGTCGCCGACGTCGTCGAGGTCGAGCGATCCGATCGCCAATTCCTCTGTCCCCGAACGAGACAGCGGGCGGATCACCTCGAGCGCGCCGATCAGGTCGTCCTGGATCAGTGCTGGTTCGGTGTGTTCGCGGCTGGCCCGGCCCGCCGCGCGGACCGCCGCTTCCCGGCACAGGGCGGTCAGATCGGCCACCACGAAACCCGGTGTGCGCGCGGAGATCGCCTCGAGATCGAGTTCTCCCGCGGGTACCTTGCGTAGCAGCTGTTCGAGCAGTGCCCGCCGAATCGCCGCGGTCGGCAGCGGAAGTGCCAGTTCGCGGTCACACAGGTCCGGTGCCCGTAGCCGCGAATCCACCTGTGTCGGATGGGCGGTGGTGGCCAGCAGAGCGACACACGGTGCGCGCACCGCGGCCCGCAGCTGGTCGAGAATGAGAGTGGCGACGGGGTCGGCCTCGGCGGGCAGCAGTGCGTCGATATCGGTGATCAGCAGCACGCCGCCCTGTCCGGTGGCGACATCGGCCACCGCCTCGGCGACCTCACGCAGCCGGGTGCCGCTCTCGGTCGCGCCGACGCTCGGGCCGTCGAGTTCGACGATGCGACGCGGTGCGGCAACAGCTTTGGCGAAGGTGGCCTTGCCGCCGCCGGCCGGACCGGTGATGAGCACGCCGAGGTGCGCCGGTGCGCCGAGGGTCTTGAGCAACTCGGGCTCGTCGAGCGCCAAGCTCAGCCATTCGGCCAGCTTGGCCGCCTGGCTCTGCACCCCTGCGAGGTCCTCGATCTGGACCGGCGTGCTCCCCGAACTCACCTTCGCGGCGGCAGGCTCTCGCTGATCCGACTCCGGAACCCATTGCTGCCCAAGCGCGCCGGATGTGTTTCCCGAACCCTGCCGAGGGTCGCCGTCGCGTTCCAGGGTGTGCTGGATCGCGGCCGCGCCCGCACCCCAGCCGACGGCCGAATTCGTTTGCACGCTCACCGGTCCCGGCATCGGCTCGATCGCGGTGACGGTGAGCAGTTCGGTGGTCCAGGCGATGCCGAAGGCACGCGAGAGCGCCTGCGTGGCCGCCGAGGAACTGATGTCGGGTCCGAGATCGCGCGGCAGCAGCGACACCGTGTCACCCACGGTCACCACCTTGCCGAGCAGTGCCTGGCGCAGCGTGGCCGCCGCGATGCTGGCCATCGCGTGCGCCGAGCCGCTCAACGAGATCTGTCTGGCGCCGAAGACCGTCACCGGGGCCACCGTCACCGCCGCGTTCTCCCGCAACCCCACGTTCGACAGCGTCACGTCATCGAGCAGGGCCACTCCCGGCGGACTGTCCGCGGGCGCCTTCGCCACCACCGCGGCGGTCCTGCGCGCACCGATCAGGGCGATGCCGTCCCATTCGCGCAGACCGAGCGCGGTGAGCGTCTCGGGGTGCAAGCGCACCACCCCGCGGCGGGCATCGGCTGCGGAGGGGTTGAGCCGGGCGGTGAGCGAAAGTTCAGCCACCGCCCCATTCTGCCGCGTTGCGGCGCGATCAGGAATCGATAGGCCGACCGCAAGGTCAGACGGCCATTCTGGCTGGCATGACGAACTATCGCCGCAAGTCGGTACGCTGCACCGGACGCGCCGGAGGTGCCGGCGCCGCGATCTACCGGGGAAAGCAGCAGATGAACCGAATCTCCCTCGCCGTTCTGGCCGCCGGGGCACTGACCCTGACACTGGTCGGGTGTGGTTCCGGCGACGACTCCGCCGACGCGAGCGGGCTGCGCAAGGGCACGCCGAGCTCCAGCGCGCCCGCCACCACCACAGCGCCCTCCTCGAGCGCGGCGCCGACCTCGGCCGCCGCGAGCGCCGACATCACCTGCACGCAGTTCAAGTCGCTCGACGCGGACGGCGAGAAGAAGGCGATCGACAAGCTCCTCGCGGAGAATCCCGGTGGGCCGTTCGAGGGCAGCCCCAACGTGGCCCTCAGCACCGTGAAGCTGGTCTGCCTCGTTCCGTCCAATGCCGACAAGCCGGTCGCCGACGCCGCCGGGATGAAGCCTTAGACGCTCGGTTCTCGGCTCAGCTCATGAGTGATTGCCAGTTCGCGGGTACCCGCGAGGCGGGGCCGGGCACGGACTGATCAGTCGGATGGCTGGTCGGCGAGGCGAGTTCGGGACCGTCGCTGTACATCTCTCCGCTGGAGAAGTTGTAGAACCAGTCCTCGCCCGGTTCGTAGCTCTGCATGAACGGGTGCGCGGTGGCCTCGAAATGCTTCGTCGCGTGCTTACTGGGGGAGCTGTCGCAACAGCCGACGTGCCCGCATTCGGCGCAGCGACGCAGGTGCACCCACCAGCCGCCGCTCTCGTCGCACTCGACGCAACCGGCGCCGCTGGGCGGCACGCTCGGGTTGATCCCCGCTTCAGACATCCTGACCTCCTGTAATAGGTGTGCTGACATCCTCCGCTGCCGGTCGCAACGGCAGGCGGACGATGAACCGCGTGTTGCCGGGTTCCGACTCGACCCGGATGTCGCCGTTGTGCTTGTTGGCCACGATCCGGAACGAGATGTCGAGGCCGAGGCCGGTGCCGTCGCCGACCGGTTTGG
This sequence comes from Nocardia sp. Root136, assembly GCF_001427185.1. NCBI lineage: Bacteria > Bacillati > Actinomycetota > Actinomycetes > Mycobacteriales > Nocardiaceae > Nocardia > Nocardia sp. Root136. The sequence continues at coordinate 2,939,422 of NZ_LMFE01000001.1, read as the reverse complement.
TGGTGAAGAACGGCTCGAAGATTCGACCACGCGCCTCGGGGGGAATGCCCGGTCCGGTGTCGCCGATCTCGACGGCGGCGCAGTCGTTCTCCTTGAAGGTGCGGATCGTCAGGGTGCCCTCGCCGCCCATCGCGTAGACCGCGTTGTCGATCAGGTTGGTCCACACCTGATTGAGTTCGGCGGCGAAGCAGGGGATCGGCGGCAGGCTACGGTCGTAGTCCTTCACCACACGGACGCCGTCACCGAGTTTGCGGTTGAGCATCACCAGGGTGGAATCGAGCAGTTCGTGCAGGTCGACGACCTGATACGGCGCGCGATCCATCTGCGAATACTGTTTGGCCGCACCGACGAGGGTGGAGATGCGGGTGGTCGAGTCGAAGATCTCGTTCATCAGCAACTCGGTCTCGATGGTGTAGTTCAGCCAGCGCACGGCGCCCTCGAACACCGGCGCCTGGCAGGCTTCCAGCGTCGCGTGCACACCCTCCAGCCAGTCGGTGTCCAGGCCCGCCTGCACGAAGGTCGGTGCCAGATTCCAGCCGTCGGCGATGCCGCGCTCCTCGAACCAGTCCGCCAGCGCGTCCTCGCGATCGGCGGCTTCCAACGGGCTGAGGTCTGGGGCCTTGGCGACCTGGTCGGCGGCCTGCTCCTGCATCTCGACGAGCTTGACCAGCGCGTCGGCCGGGAACTTGCCCTCGGCCATCATCTTGAGCTTGTGCCGCATCCCGGCCACGCGTTCGCGCAGGCCGGAGGTGGCGCGCACCGCGGCGGCGGCGGGATTGTTGAGCTCGTGGGTGAGCCCGGCCGACAGCGAACCGAGGGCGAGCAGCCGTTCCCGCTCGGCGATCCGCTGGCTCGACTTCTGTCCGCCGAAGAACGCGCCCTCGAGCAGGTGCACGGCCATCGGGAACCACTCGTGCATGATCCTGGCGAAATCGGCCGCGTCGATGACCAGGAACCGGGAGCGGCGCAGCACGTACATCGAGCCGTTGTAATCCTGGTTCGCCCGATCGCCCAGATAAGCCATCCAGGCGCCCGCGTACACCCCGCGATGGTCGGTGCGGTTGATCTCGATCTCCACGCCACCGGACAGCTTGGTCAGCCGCACCTCGCCGTCGATCAGTACGTAGAAGCAGGTGGCCGGTTCACCCTCGCGGAACACCGGGCCCGGGTCGACGTACTCGATGCGCCCGATGTCGCACAGCTCGGCGAGCTGGGTCTCGTCGAGTTTCTCGAACAGGAACAGTGTGCGCAGTTCTTCCGGATCGCAGATCATCGAGTCCTCACTCACGCCAGATACCGGTGGACGAGCATGACCGCCATCGCGCCCTCACCGACCGCCGAGGCGACCCGCTTGGCGGATTCGGCGTGCACATCGCCCGCGACGAACACGCCGGGGACGCTGGTCTCGAGGTGCTGCGGCGGGCGTGGCAGTTCCCAGCCGGGTGGTCGCGCGCCGTCGACCATCAGGTCGGGTCCGGCCAGCACATATCCGGCCGCGTCCCGGGTGACGACGCCGTCGAGCCAGGCGGTCTGCGGAGCGGCGCCGATGAACAGGAACAGGCGTTGCGCGTCGACCTTGTCTTCGGTGCCGGTGCTGTTGTCGCGCAAAATGATCCGTTCCAGATGCGTGTCGCCGTCGGCGCCGACCACCTCGGTCTCGGTGTGCACCACGATGTTCTCGATGTGTTCGATCTGCTGGACGAGATAGTGCGACATCGACCGCTCCAGCGAGTCGCCCCGAACAACCAGGTGCACGCGACGGGCATTGCGGGACAGGAACACCGCGGCCTGCCCGGCCGAATTGGCACCGCCGACGATGTAGACCTCCTGCTCGGCGCACTCGGCCGCCTCGGTCATCGCCGATCCGTAATACACACCGCGCCCGGTGAATTCGTCTACGCCCGCCGCCGGATGACGTCGATAGTCCACGCCCGTCGCGATCAGAACCGTGTGCGCGCACAGCTTTCCGCCATCGGCGAACCGCACCGTGCGCGCCGAACCGTTGACCTCGAGCGCGACCACGTCGCGCGTGGTGATGATCTCCGCGCCGAACTTCGCCGCCTGCCGCCGGGCCCGATCCGCCAGCTGCGACCCCGACACCCCGTCGGGAAATCCGAGGTAGTTCTCGATCCGCGAGCTCTGCCCCGCCTGTCCGCCGGTGGCCGTGCGCTCCACCAGTACGGTGCGCAACCCCTCCGAGGCGCCGTACACCGCCGCGCCCAGCCCGGCCGGCCCGCCGCCCACCACGATCAGATCGTAGAAATCCCCACTGGGTTCGACGGTGAGCCCGACGTTTTCGGCGAGCTCGCTGTCGGTCGGCTGGATCAGCGCGATGCCCGCGGCGGTGATCACCACCGGACAGGTCAGCGGATCGGCGCCCGCGGCCTCCAGCAGCCGGGTGCCCTCCGGTTCGTCGACCGGGTACCACCGATACGGCAACTGATTGCGCGCCAAGAACTCTCGCACCTGCGAGGACCGCGGCGACCATCGATCGCCGACGACCTTGGTCTCGTACACGGGCCGTTGCTCGGCACTGCGCCAGACATCGAGCAAGCCGTCGATCACCGGGTACAGCTTCTCCTCCGGCGGATCCCACGGCTTGAGCAGATAGTGGTCGAGATCGATGACATTGATCGCGTCGATCGCGGCATCGGTGTCGGCGTAGGCGGTGAGGAGCACCCGGCGCGCGTACGGGTGCAGGTCCATCGCCTGCTCGAGGAATTCGATCCCGTCCATGCCGGGCATCCGGTAGTCGGCGATCAACACCGCAACGGGCTGCCCGCGCAGTTTCATCTCCCGCAGCGCCTCCAGCGCCTGCTGCCCTGATTCGGCCCGCAGAATCCGGTAGTCGGCGCCGTAGCGGCGGCGCAGATCGCGCACGACCGCCCGGGAAACGCCGGGGTCGTCGTCAACGCTCAGAATGGCCGGTTTGGTTACCGAGGGAGTGCTCACGTTTCGAGTATCCCCCTGTCTCGGACCGGGCATCCGACGTGTGTCTTTCCGAGGGGCCCGCCCTGATCTGGACTGAGTGGAGGGTGCGACGAAGGAGTGCCCGGAGGGAGGGAAGATCAGGGGCCCGAAGGGCCCCGCTCGAGCGCGCCAGCGCTCCAAAATTACAGCTGGTGGTGCAGGACCAGGTCGAGTTCGCTCGGGGTGAGCAGACGTTCGAGGCGTTCCTCGCGTTTGAGACGGGTGCCCCGCGGCACGAGCGCGCTGGGGAGCGCGAAAGCGTCGTCCGGTCCGATGCTCGGCAGGAGCGGGACCTCGTTGATGTGCCTGCGTGGCAGGAATGAGCGCAGTTTCACGGCCGATCACCTCGGGTTGACGACGGGAACGCTGGAGGCTGAGCTTCGTCGATCAGCAAACGTCGGTAGCGAAAAGTTTGCCAGCATGTCCGAGGTGGTGCAAGTGGGACAAGGTGGACACGGCGAGCCAACCGGTAGGTGGCCTGCGTCGCCGCAGGCCACCCGGTTGTGTGAGATTTGCTGATCAGCTATTTCCAGGCGGGCAGCGTGACAACCTGTGCCGCATAGGACAGCCCGGCGCCGAAGGCGATCAGCAGCGCGGTGTCGCCCGGCTTCGATTCGCCCTTGCGCAGCAGCGCCTCCATCGCGAGGGGGACCGATGCCGCCGAGGTGTTGCCGGCGTCCTCGATGTCGTTGGCGAGCGCGCAGTGCTCCGGGAGCTCGAGCACCCTGGCCATGATCTCGATGATCCGGCCGTTGGCCTGGTGCGGGATCATCGCGTCGAGATCGCCGGCGGTCAGACCCGCACGGTCGATCGCGTCGCGGCAGACCTTCTCCAGCGAATGCGCGGCCCAGCGGAACACCGCGGTGCCCTCCATCGTGAGGTAGGGGCGCACCGCGTCGGTGCCCTTCTCCTCGATCTCGTCGAAGAACTCCACCCAGTCCTTGGTCTGGCGGATGGCGTGGTGCTGGGTGCCGTCCGAACCCCACACGGTCGGGCCGATGCCCGGTTCTGCGGACGGGCCGACGACGACCGCGCCCGCGCCGTCGGCGAACAGGAAGGCCGTCGCGCGGTCGGTGAAGTCGATGGTGACGCTGAGTTTCTCGACGCCGATCACCAGTACGTGATTCGAGGTGCCCGCCCGGACCAGGTCCGATGCCATGCCCAGCGCGTGACAGAACCCGGCGCAGCCCGCCGAGATGTCGAAGGCGGCCGAGCCGGTCATGCCCAGCTCGGTGGCGATGCGTGGGCCGATTGCCGGGGTGAGCACCAGATGGGTCGACGTCGCCACGATGACGCAGTCGATCTGGTCGGCCTGCACCCCGGCGGCGGCGATCGCGTCGCGCGCGGCGGCGACGCTCATGGATTGGATGGTTTCCTCGTCGGAGGCGAAGCGCCTGGTGTTGATGCCGGACCGGGTGCGGATCCACTCGTCGCTCGAGTCGATCGGCCCCGCTAGCTCGTCGTTGGTGACCACTCGAGCCGGGCGGTAGACGCCCAATCCGAGGATCGCGGTGTGCTCTGCACCCGTCGTCTGGGCGATTCGAGCCATTGTGAGTCTCCTATGTACCTGTCAACCTGCGGCAGCACCGCTGGGTGTACCCGAAGCATCGAAATCTGTCCCTCATCGCCCGTGGCCCGTGCGTGGACGCCATGTGAACGCTCAGACATGAGGCATCCTCATATTACGCCTCGGATCGTAATCTGAGTGTCGATTGTCACAAGGGAGGCGGGGGTATCTTGGTGACAAGGCGTTTGCTCGCCGGCCCATCGAGGGATCGAGGACATCATGCTCGGACTCGGCATCATCAGTTGGATCATCATCGGCGGTCTGGCCGGTTGGATCGCGAGCAAGTTCATGAAGACCGACGCACAGCAGGGCATCCTGCTCAACATCGTCGTCGGGGTCATCGGCGGTCTGCTCGGCGGGTTCGTACTGAGCCTGTTCGGCGTCGATGTAGAAGGCGCGGGCTGGATTTTCAGCTTCATCACCTGTCTGGCGGGCGCCTGCGTGCTGTTGTACCTGGTGAAGCTGTTCACCGGGCGTAAATCGGTCCACTGACCACAGGTGCTTGCCCCGGGCTTCCCGTAAGGTGTGATCGCTTGTAGTCATCACACGAAAGAGGGAGCCCGTGGCACGCCGCCCCACCCCGCCCGGCACGCCCGATACCACCGGAGTCGGACATGTCGTCGACCTGGTGCGGGCCGCTGTACCCCCGCTTCACCCCGCCGGATTGCCGTTCGTCGCGGTGCCGTTGGCGGTGGCGGTCGTCGGCGGACGTAATAAATGGGTGCGTCGGGCCGGTGTGACCGCTGCCGCCGCCTGCGCCGCCTTCTTCCGGCATCCCCATCGCGTGCCGCCGAACCGGCCGGGCATCGTGGTCGCGCCCGCCGACGGTGAAGTGGCCCTGGTCGACACCGCGGTGCCGCCCGTCGAGCTCGGACTCGGCGACAAGCCGTTGCCGCGCGTGAGCATCTTCCTGTCGGTGCTCGATGTGCACGTGCAGCGTGTTCCGGTGTCCGGAACCGTGCGCGAGGTGCTGCATCAGCCGGGCAAATTCCTCTCGGCCGATCTGCCGGAGGCCTCCGACGCCAACGAACGCAACAGCATGGTCATCGATACCGCCGACGGCAAGCAGGTCGTCGTGGTGCAGATCGCCGGTCTGCTGGCTCGTCGCATCGTCTGCGATGCCCGCGTCGGCGACCTGCTCACCATCGGTGACACCTACGGCCTGATCCGGTTCGGGTCCCGCGTCGACACGTACTTCCCGGTCGGCACCGAACTGCTCGTTGCCCCCGGGCAGCGCACGATCGGGGCCGAAACCGTCCTGGCTGTCCTGGGATGATCGAACAGGCCCGTAAGCGTCCCCGCTCAGTGCGGCTGCTCCCGAGCGTCGTCACCATCCTCGCCCTGTGTGCGGGCCTGTCGGCAGTGAAGTTCGGCCTCGACGGTGAGCTCGGTATCTCGTTGGCGATGGTCGGTGCGGCCGCCGTGCTGGATACCCTCGACGGCCGCCTCGCGCGCATGCTCGACGCCACCTCCAAGATGGGCGCCGAACTCGATTCGCTGTCGGACGCCATCTCCTTCGGCGTCGCGCCCGCACTGGTCATCTACGTGACCCTGCTCGACAGCTACAGCGCGGGCTGGATCGTCGCGCTGTTGTTCGCGGTGAGCCTGGTTCTGCGTCTGGCGCGCTTCAACACGCTGCTCGACGACGATTCCCGCCCGACGTGGGCGCGTGAGTACTTCGTCGGCGTGCCCGCGCCGGCCGGTGCGTTGATCGCGCTGGTGCCGATCGCGTTGAAGGTGCAGTTCGGCGACGGCTGGTGGGACAGTTTCGCCTTCGTCGCCGCGTGGACGGTCTTCGCCGCCCTGCTGTGCGTGAGCACCATCCCGACCCTGGCGATGAAGTCGGTGTCGGTGGCCCCGCAGGCGGCAGCGGGCCTGCTCGTGCTGACCGCTCTGGCCGCAGCGCTGCTTGTCACCTTCCCGATCGTGCTGCTGCTGATCTTGGTGGCGCTGTACCTGGCGCACATCCCGTTCGCCTGGCGGTCGGCCCGCTGGGTGGCCGCACGGCCGGAGACCTGGCAGCACAAGCCGGCTGAGCGGCGGGCGCAACGGCGTGCGCAGCGCCGGATGCCCGCGATCCGCCGTCCGGCGATCCGTGGATCCGCGCGCCTGCGGCTGCGTCGGCCGCGCAACGACGACTAGAACGCAGTCCGGCAAAGGGGCACAGGTGGAATCCGACGGCGTCGCCGAGTTCATGGAGCATCGGCAGCGGTTGTTCTCGCTGGCATATCGGATGTTCGGCGCGGCGACCGAAGCCGAGGACGTGGTGCAGGAGGTCTACCTGCGGTGGGCGCTGGCCGACCGGGGCGAGATCGCCAATGCTGAAGCATGGTTGACCACCGTCACCGTGAATCTGTGTCGCACCCAGCTCGTTTCGGCCCGTGCCCGCCGCGAGACCTATGTCGGTCAGTGGCTGCCGGAGCCGGTGCCGACCGGCGCCGGCGCGCTCGGTCCGTTGGGGACCGTCGAGGAACGCGAGTCGGTCTCGCTGGCCGTGCTCACCGCGATGGAACGGCTCAGCCCGATCGAGCGCGCCGTGTTCGTGCTGCGCGAGGCGTTCGGTTATCCGCATGCCGAGATCGCGCAGATGCTCGATCTCACCGAGGCCAATACCCAGCAGATATTCCATCGAGCCGGTCAGCGCGTGCGCACCGGCAAACAGCGCTACGTGGTGTCGGCCGAGCACGCCCGCACGATGATCGAGAAGTTCCTGCAGGCGGCGACGACCGGCGATGTGGGCGGTCTGCGCGCGCTGCTCGCCGACGATGTGGTGTCGGTCGCCGATGGTGGCGGCCGGGTGGTCGCGGCCAAGATCCCGGTGGTCGGCGGGGATGTGGTCGCGCGCTACCTGTCCAACCTGCGGCGCTTCCTCGGTCCCACGGCACGGTTCGAATTCACCGAGATCAACGGCGACGTGGGTCTGATCCTGTTCCAGGACGAGGTCCCGGCGGGTGTGCTGGTCTTCGACTTCGACGAAGCGGGTTCGATCGCGGCCGTTCGCACGGTCGTGAACCCGATCAAATTGACCGCCGTAACCGTGTGATGCAGGTCACTTCGAGAACCTGTCAGGAACTCGGCGGCTGATCAGTCTGGTGTGTGTAGGCATTTCGAGAGAAGGAGCCACACCATGACCGGTCAGCATCGGATCGTCGTCCTCGGCGCCGGGTACGCGGGACTCACCGCGGCCCGCGCCCTCGCGAAGAAGACTCGCGACACCCAGATCACCGTCGTGGACGCCCGCGCCGAATTCGTGCAGCGGGTGCGTCTGCACCAGGCCGCCGCGGGCCAACCGGTGAAGCGCCTCGACCTGCGGAAGTCGCTGGGACGCAAGGGCATCGAGTTCCTTCAGGCACGGGTCACCGACCTGGACCCGGAGCGCAAGATCGTCGCCGTCGACGGTGAGTGGACGCTGCACTACGACACCCTCGTCTACGCGCTCGGCAGCCAGGCCGACCGCAACGCCGTGCCCGGCGCCGCCGAGCACGCGAAGTTCGTCGCCACCGCCGAAGACGTGACGGAGCTGTCGGGTCAGATCGTCATCGTCGGATCGGGCCCGACCGGCATCGAACTGGCCACCGAACTCGCTGAATCGCACCCGGATTCGCGGATCAGCCTGCTCGGTTCCGAAGACCCCGGCGCCTGGCTCTCGCCGCGCGCACACCAGGCGATCCGTGCCGCGCTCACCCGTCTCGGCGTCGAAATCCGTTCCGGCGTCAAGGTTGTCGAGGTGCTGCCCGATGCTGTTCGGCTCGCCGACGACACCCTGGTGTCCGCCGCCACCACCGTCTGGACCACCGGTTTCACCGTCCCCGACCTGGCTCGTCGCGCGGGGTTGGAGGTCGCCGCCGACGGTCGTATCCGCACCGACGACACGTTGCGCTCGGTGTCGCACCCCGACATCTACGCCGTCGGCGATTCCGCGCTGATGGCCGGGGTGGACGGTCGTCCGCTGCGGATGGCTTGTGCGACAGCGATTCCCGCCGGGCAGTACGTGGTCGGGGCGATCACGGCGCGGGCGCGCGGTCGCGAACCGCAGCCGATGGAGGGGCGCTACGTCGCGCAGTGCATCAGCCTCGGCCGTCACGACGCGGTGCTGCAGCTCGTGAAGGCCGATGACACCCCGACGGACAGGGTGTTCACCGGTCGGATCGGTGTGGTGATGAAGGAGCTGATCGTGCGGGGGACCGCTTTCACCGTGGGGTTGCGGTAAGTCCGGTCGCGTGGCGCTCGGCCCGACCTCTGACGAGGCGGGCCGAGGTCCATGCCCAGGGCGCGATGGCGATCAGGCCGAGCACGCCCAGCCACGGCAGCCGCCACCACCAGCGCACACCGTGCTCGACCGTTATCGGGGCCGCCGTCAGTAGCCGTGCTGTGGAGGACCACACCACGAAGGCGTCGCCGATCGGCAACAGCCCGAACGCATAGCGCTTGGACCACGGCAGATCGATCGGCAACCCGATCAGCTCGCCCTCTGATCCGATCGCGGCAGCCAACGCCCGGTCACCGTTCACCCTGGCCGCTCCGACGGCGACGACGGTGGCGGACAGGCTGATCCCGGCGACCAGCGGGCCGGAGTCGACATCGCCGCTCCCGTCGACCCCCTTCGGGTACTCGCGAACGGCGGGACCGAAACCTCCTGGGTGAGCGAGGAACTGGTTGCGATACCGCGTGTACTGGTTCCTCGCGAACGCTGGATCGATCTCGGGCAGGAACCGGAGGATCACTGTCTGCGAGGTCGCCCGCGCACCGGTCGTCATCGATCCGTCGGTCGGTGAAACCTGATGCGGTAGGAGGCCGGTCGCGGGGTCGAGTCGAGTCTTCGCCTGCTCGAGCCAGCGGTCGATCACCGGGGTGTATTGCGCGCCGAACAGTGTGTCGTGCAGGCGAAGTGACGCCATCGCGACTGTCGAGTCGACGGGCCATGCCTGGCCCTGATAGGCCTGGAGGAACGGCGTGTCGGCCGCCGAGAACGCCTGTGCGATCTCGGCGCTTCGGGTGGAAAACTGCTGAACCGCAGCGGTATCGGAGCTATCCAGCGACAAGATCGCCCCGCGCAACCAGTTGGTCCAGCCCGCCCAGAACACCCCGTACGTGGGCTGCAACCGAGGGTTGAAGACCGCTCGACCCTCGTCGGACTCCAATCGTGCCAGTGCCCACCGCGATTCACGCAGCGCGTCATCGCGCAGCCCTGAATCGGCGTGCGCGGCCTGCACCCAGGCCAGACCGTAGAGCACGTTCGAAAAGACGTACCCCTCCGGAAACAGTTCTTGCGCAGCCGTATCCGATCCTTCGTCGAGCGCGCCACGCACGAAGGCCAACTGCCGCGCCGTCGACCCCGGCTGTTCGTCCAAACCCGGCTGTGGCCACAGCAGCTGTCCAGCGCCGACCAGGCACGCCACCGTCACGACTATCCCCGCCATACGCGGCGCCCAGCGCCGGATTCTCCCCATGACGCCACTTTGCCAGGAATTGACCGTCAACCAACCGTTGACGCCCACGAATCGTCAACCTACAGTTGACGCATGAGCACTCCGAACTTTCGCCTCGACGACCTCATCGACGGCATCAAAAAGGCCCGCCCCGACAACGTCCTCGACCAACTCTCCGACGCCGTGGTCGCCGCCAATCACCTCGGCGAAACCGCTGATCACCTGATCGGCCACTTCGTCGACCAGGCGCGCCGCTCCGGCGCCTCCTGGACCGATATCGGCGCCAGCATGGGCGTCAGTAAGCAGGCCGTCCAGAAACGGTTCGTGCCCAAGGGGCCGAGCGACACGGCCGCGATGGATCCGCAGGCCGGTTTCGCCAAGTTCACCGACCGGGCCCGGCAGGTGGTCGTCGGCTCCCAGGAGGCGGCCCGCGCCTCGGGGAGTAGTCAGATCGCCCTCGGGCACCTGATTCTCGGACTGATCGGTCAGTCGGAAGGTCTGGCCGCCAAGGAGATCGTCGCCAGGGGCGTCACGCTGGACGCGGTGCGCGATGCCGCGACCGCCTCGTTGCCCGCCGCCGACGGTGACGTGCCCGCTCTCATCCCGTTCGACGGCGACACGAAGAAGGTACTCGAGCTCACCTTTCGCGAGGCGCTGCGCCTCGGCCACAACTACATCGGCACCGAGCACATCCTGTTGGCTCTGCTGGAACAGGAGAACGGCGCGGGCGTACTCAGCGGTCTGGGCCTTGACAAGGCCGTCGTCGAGGCCGAACTCGTCGAGTTGCTGAATCAGTTCCTGGCTTCGGTGCAGGACGAGGCATGAGAGGCGGTCGCGCCCGGTATGTCCCGCGCGTCGGGCGCGACCTTGCACTCTCACCACCTGAGTGCTAAAAATGGCTTGGCACTCGTCACTGTTGAGTGCCAGGTCGGGACGGTGAGATCGGGTTCCATCGACACCCTCGGTCGTCCGTCGCGGGCACCTCCTGGCCAGCGTACTTTGGGGCGATCCAACCTGTGGTCGTCTCGTGTGTCAGCCATAGACATGTGGAGGATCTCAACGCAATGGCCAAGACAATTGCGTACGACGAAGAGGCCCGTCGCGGTCTCGAGCGGGGTCTGAACGCCCTCGCCGACGCTGTCAAGGTGACGCTGGGCCCGAAGGGTCGCAACGTCGTGCTCGAGAAGAAGTGGGGCGCCCCCACGATCACCAACGATGGTGTTTCCATCGCCAAGGAGATCGACCTCGAGGACCCGTACGAGAAGATCGGCGCCGAGCTGGTCAAGGAAGTCGCCAAGAAGACGGACGACGTCGCCGGCGACGGTACGACCACCGCTACCGTGCTCGCCCAGGCGCTCGTGCGTGAAGGTCTGCGCAACGTCGCGGCCGGCGCGAACCCGCTCGGCCTGAAGCGTGGCATCGAGAAGGCCGTCGAGGCCGTCACCGCCAAGCTGCTCGACACCGCCAAGGAGATCGACACCAAGGAGCAGATCGCTGCTACCGCTGGTATCTCCGCGGGCGACCCGGCCATCGGCCAGCTCATCGCCGAGGCGATGGACAAGGTCGGCAAGGAAGGTGTCATCACCGTCGAGGAGAGCAACACCTTCGGGCTCCAGCTGGAGCTCACCGAGGGCATGCGCTTCGACAAGGGCTACATCTCCGGTTACTTCGTGACCGACCCCGAGCGTCAGGAAGCGGTCCTCGAGGATCCGTACATCCTGCTCGTGTCGTCGAAGATCTCGACCGTGAAGGACCTGCTGCCGCTGCTGGAGAAGGTCATCCAGGCCGGCAAGCCGCTGCTGATCATCGCCGAGGACGTCGAGGGTGAAGCCCTGTCGACCCTGGTCGTGAACAAGATCCGTGGCACCTTCAAGTCCGTCGCCGTCAAGGCGCCCGGCTTCGGTGACCGTCGCAAGGCCCAGCTGGCCGATATCGCCATCCTCACCGGTGGCGAGGTCATCAGCGAAGAGGTCGGCCTCTCCCTGGAGACCGCAGGCATCGAGCTGCTCGGCACCGCGCGCAAGGTCGTCATCACCAAGGACGAGACCACCATCGTCGAGGGTGCGGGCGACGCGGAGGCCATCAAGGGCCGCGTGGCGCAGATCCGCGCCGAGATCGAGTCCTCGGATTCGGACTACGACCGTGAGAAGCTGCAGGAACGTCTGGCCAAGCTGGCCGGCGGCGTTGCGGTGATCAAGGCCGGTGCCGCTACCGAGGTCGAGCTCAAGGAGCGCAAGCACCGCATCGAAGATGCCGTGCGCAACGCCAAGGCCGCCGTCGAAGAGGGCATCGTTGCCGGTGGTGGCGTCGCGCTGCTGCAGGCCGCCCCCGCGCTCGACGGCTTCAGCGGTCTGACCGCTGACGAGGCGACCGGTGTCAACATCGTGCGCGTCGCGCTGTCGGCTCCGCTCAAGCAGATCGCCTTCAACGCGGGCCTCGAGCCCGGCGTCGTGGCCGAGAAGGTCTCCAACCTCCCCGAGGGCGAAGGCCTGAACGCCGACACCGGTGTCTACGAGAACCTGCTGGCCGCCGGCGTTGCCGACCCGGTCAAGGTCACCCGCTCGGCCCTGCAGAACGCGGCCTCCATCGCCGCGCTCTTCCTCACCACCGAGGCAGTAGTCGCCGACAAGCCGGAGAAGTCCGCCCCCGCAGGCGGCGACCCCACCGGCGGCATGGGCGGCATGGACTTCTGATCTCCTGATCAGTAAGTTCCACGCAAGCCACGAAGGCCGGTCCACCATTCGGTGGACCGGCCTTCGTCATGAAATGGGGCTGATCAGTTGAGCGGGTATTCACTGAACTACTTTCGAACTACGCGTACGCTGGTGGCATGGCTACTCGCACCTTCCCGTTCTCGACGCTGATCAACAAGCAGACCAGTGTTTTCCCCGCGCTCGCCGACGCTGATGTCATCCTCGAGCGCCGTGATGCCGAGAATCTGGTGCTGATGCGGTCGGAGCGGTTCGAGGCAATGGTGAAGGGCCTCGGGCTTGCTGCCCGCTCGCTCGCGATCATCGCGAAGGCGAACCGGCCGCTGGCGGAAGAAGTCTTTGCCGAGGAGCTCCCGTGGTTGACGTGGCTGCCGGCCGAAGCCCGGCCCGAATGCATCAGCGAGCTCCTCGATCACCTCTTGGCAGGTGCGGAAACCGGCCTGCTCCTACCGTTTTCGCGGGCGCTACGAGAGTGGCAGTCGACCGCCGAGATCTACTCCGATCCGGAACTGGCACGTCGACTGCGCGGCCCGTTCGACACGGAGGATTCGATCGCCGTGCCACGTCCCGGCGGTGGGGATGCCTGAGCTCCGGCGAGGCGACGAGATCCGCCGCCCTACGCCGTCGATGACGAGACCCGAACGCTGTGGATCACTCACGCAGGTACTGGTCATCCGAAGCAGACCGACCGACGCAAATAGGGCGACAAACGGGTTCATATCGAGCGGGTCGGACCGCCGCCGACAGATCATTCGATTGCTGAAACGAGTCTGCGAAACTAGGCCACTGGTGTGAGGCGGAGGCGCTCGGCCAGCTCGTTGAAGATGTAGAAGTTGGGGATGGTGCTGACGGGGGCCAGGGACATCCATATGCCGGAGAGTTTGATGCGGATGTGGCCGCTGCGGGCGTCGATGAGTTGGATGTCTTCCCAGGGCAGGGCTTCTTCGCGGAAGGTGAGGGCGTCCAGGGAGAGGGAGAGTTCGCCGAACGGGACGGTTTCGCCGTTGTCGATGGCGGCTACCGCGGCGGGGAGTTGGGTTGCGGTGACGGCGGATTGGATGGCGCGGGCCCATTCGCGGGCGCGGGCGAAACCCTCTTCGTCGATGGTGGCTTCGACGCCGCCGGGGCCCGACAGTTCCAGCAGGTAGGTGACGGGGGTTGTGTCGTGGAAGGGGATGGCCTGCTGACGCACTTCGGTGCTGTCCCAACGGAATCCGGCCACGCGTTGACCAGAGCGGTAGACGGTGACGCCGTGGTCGAACAGATCGATGCGGGCGGCGCGGTTCTGCCGGTTGATCACGCCGCGGCGCAGCGCGAGCAATACGGGCGCGGCGGCGATCACGAGCAGGGAGACACCACCTTGCCATCCGCCGACGGCCGCGACGATGACGCCGATGGTGGCGATGCAGCCCGCCACGATGCCGCAGCCGCGTACGAAGGTGTCGTCGGCGGGGGTGGCGAGAAAGGTGTCACGGTGCGCGCCCAGGTGCTGATACTCCGCCATCAGGTGTATCAGTTGGGTCAACGGCACCGCATGCCGAGTATCGGCTACGTCCTCCGGCCTGTTCGGAGTGATCACTCGTCCCTCCAAGAGGCGTTTTCATCCGCGGCGAAGCGTATGCGACCGGGCGGAATATTGCCACCGGTATGGATCGGAAATTCTGGCCACGACCGGGCGGAATGGCTCACCCGATGGCGAAAGCGACGAAGAACCCCGCCACAGTTGCCCTCGACACCGAATCCGCGAAACCGTTGCCCGGCAACGTCACCGCGACGCGGCCGAAATGCCGGGAACGCTCCGTGACTGTGCCGGTTAGGGTGGTTGACGTGTTGTTTCTGGACGAGGGTGAACCCACCGCGCCGGCGATCGTGTTCATCCACGGCATCCCGGGCTCGGTCGACTGGTTCGCTGCCGCCGCCGAGCGGATGACCGCTTTTCGGGTGATCCGAGTCGATATGCACGAGCTCGGCGCCGACGGCGACTTCAGCGCCGCGGCCCGCGTGGCCCCGCTCATCACTCTCATGGACGATCTGGACCTCACCGACGTGACAGCGGTCGGCCACTCGTTCGGCGCCGAGATCGCCTTGGAACTCGCCGCCGTCTCCCACCGCGTTGCCCGCGTGGTGGTCGTCGGCCAGGCCCCTGACTACCAGGCCGCCAGGATCCCGACGGCCGCGAAATGGGTTGTCCGCCCGTGGGCTGTGCGCCTGGCGCAGCGGTGGACACCGGGGCCGGTGATCCGCCTGGCGAGCCGGTCGGCCTTCGCTCCCCGCTTCCGCTACGACTCGGCGCCCGGGCTGGCCGAGGCGCTGGTGCGCGACTTCCGCGCCACCCTCCCCACGGGACTCGCCTACGCGGTGGGCGCCCGAGCCGACGACTTCGCCGAGAAACCCCTCGATACCCGCGTGCGGGCGCTCGACCAGCCCGTCCTCGCCATCCACGGCCGCCACGACCACCTCTACGACAGCGCCGAAACCCTCGCCCGCTTCGCCGCCGCGGGCGCCGACACCCACCTCGTCGAACACGCGGGCCACTCCCCGCAAGTCGAGCAACCGGACGAATTCGTCTCCGTCGTGGGCGAATTCATCGCTAGAACCCGGTGACCGCCGAAACCACGAATGTTCCCGGCGTGCCCGTCTGACCCAGCGGCCCGCCCTTGTCGAACTGCGACGACACGATCAGTGCCCGCTCGCCCGAATGCGCCATCGTCGTAGGAACATTCAGCGCGGGATCGTGGAATTCGCCGGTGCGGGTAGCGGTGGCGCCGTTGTCGGTGAGGGCCCAGCGGCTGATGGTGTTGTCGAGGTTGTGGACTATCCACAGCGTGTTGTCGCGCAGGTCCAGCCCGTCGCCGTGGCGTGCGTCGCCACCGGTCAGCACTACCTTCCGGATCGGATCCGCGCCGCCGGTGAGGTCGATGCGGTACAGCTCGGCCGCTGACATGGCGACGACGATCAGAAACTCGCCGGCCGGGTCGGCGACAATGCCGTTGAGCTCGAACGCCTTCGGGTCGCGCGGCCCGAGCGCGGTGGTCAGGTCGTAGGCGACTGTCAGTTCACCCCCGCCGCCGATTACCGCCTTGTAGACCACATTTCGCATGCTGTCGGTCAGATAGGCCGACCCGTCCGCGCCGAAATCCAGGTCGTTGACGAAACGCGGTGCGTCACCGGGCACTGCGAAGCGCGCGAGCAGCGCTCGTGATCCGGTGTCGTAAACACTCACGCCCACACCCGAATCGATCACCCACAGTCGACCGCTTCGATCGACCTTCACGCCGTTCGCCGTCTTCCTGCCGTCGGCGCCCGCGGGCAGGAACACCTCGGCGCGCGCAGCGTCGGCGGCAGCCCGATACACCGCGCCGTCGGCGAACGACCCGACGTAGGTGTCACCGTTGCGCGCGTCCACGCCGATGCCCTCCGGGTACACGGCATTGCCGGGCAGTTCGTACGCGGTGCTCAGCGTGGGTGTGGCGGGCGAGGTCCCGCAGGCGGCCAGAGTCAAGCAAGCGGCGGCAGCGGCAACAGTTCTCAACATGATGAAGCCTCTCAGTGACGTAA
Organism: Nocardia sp. Root136; assembly: GCF_001427185.1. Taxonomy (NCBI): domain Bacteria; kingdom Bacillati; phylum Actinomycetota; class Actinomycetes; order Mycobacteriales; family Nocardiaceae; genus Nocardia; species Nocardia sp. Root136. The sequence continues at coordinate 2,923,187 of NZ_LMFE01000001.1, read as the reverse complement.
TGTCAAGTATCAATCGATAGGCAGTAACCTAGATTAGAGTCGTTATGATCGTCAAGAGATTTACGAAGTGATGGGCGGATACCATGCAACGCATGACGTCCATGTCCGCCGCCGAGAGGCTCGGCACGTATATCAAGCGCGCCGAGCAAGCCCTGATCGCGACGAAGACGGCCGCGCTCAAACCCGCCGGGCTGACCGTCGCGCAGTACAGCGCGCTGCTGCACCTCGCGGAGAATCCGGGTATCTCGGCCGCAGCCCTGGCTCGGCTGGCCGGCGTCACCCCGCCGACGATGAACACCGTCCTGACCAACCTCCAGGACCGCGGCCTGGTGGACCGGACCCCGCACGAGTGGCACAAGAACGTGCTGGAAACCCGTCTCACCGAGGCGGGGCGGACGGTGATGAACGATGCCGATGTCCGCGCGATCGCGGTGGAGCGCGCCTTGGCCGAGCGATTCACCGCGACCGAACTGGCGGCGGTGCAGGAGCTGCTCACCCGCAGCACGCAGGCGCTCGACGAGATCCGCGACAACCTGGCATAACGAAAAAGAGCCCGCCGGATGATTCCGACGGGCTCACGCGATATTCGAGGTCAGCGCTCTGCGGCGACCTTCACCTTGCTCAGCGTTTCCTGCATACCCGAGACCAGATCGGCCTCGAACTTCTCCTCGCCGCCCATGGCGACCTTGATCGTTCCCCGCAGCCAGCCGGGCAGGCCCTTGGCGTCGACGGTGCGCGTCTCGACGACGCGGGTGCCGGTGGCGGTCGGCTCGAGCTCGTAGGCCCAGACCGTGCGGTTCTCGTTCATCCGGAACGCCAGCGCCTTGTTGGGCTCGAAGCGCACGATCCGCGAGGTGGTCGGGTAGACCTTCCAGCCGACCTTGTTGATGTTGACGGTGAACGCGCCGTCGCGAACGCCACCGACCGCGACCATCTTCAGCGTCGTGGGGCTGAGCTCAGGCATGCGGCGCAGGTCTGCGAGCACCGACCAGACTTTTTCCGGCGATGCGGCGATGTCGATGCTGGCTTCGAGAGTGTTCGGCAACGGTGCCTCCGGGGTATGCGTGACGGGCTGTCACGCTCAGCATAGGCACCGTGACCTCGGTCTACCTCCGCCCATGGTCGGATTTCTTGCAGGCTGCGCCGAACGTTGGTCAAAATAATTGCGCCCGACTATGTTTCGACAGAAGTCACATGGACCGGCTTACCGGGCGGCAACCCGCCCGTCGACCGCGGGGCGCTCCGGCCGACGTCGCCGTCGGGCGGCGCGAGCAGTACGCCGGTGTAGATCCCGACGATGGACCCGAGCGCGGGAAGGCCGCTGACGTGGAGCGGCGTCAACCGTGGGCCGCGCGGCAGCGCGACGAACGCGGTGAAGGCCGAGCCCGCCGCGCCCACCACGAACACGGCCTGCCGGCCGGAAACGTCGTCGACAAGCTGCGCGATCACCCCCATGCCGAGGAACGTCAGGTCCGATATCGAAGCCGTCAACCGCTAGGTCGCCCGTATGCCGATCCTCGCGCCCGGACTCGGCGCCGAGATCACCACAGGGGCGGACAAGGCCGTCACTGCCAGGCCCACGACGGTCACCGGGCGTCGTCCCCGGCGGTGCGACAGTGGGCCGGTGATCAGAAACCCTGCGCCGTAGGCGAGCTCGAAAGCAGTTGTTGTCCAGATCGCCGCGTCGCGGCAGGTACCCCACGCCGCGGCCGGGTCGCCGAGTATCGGCAGCGTCACCTAGGGCTTCCTGACGACGAGAATCCCTCCGGCACAGATTGTTGCGACTGTTCTTCCCGTCGGCGCCCACCCCCGTTCCCGTCACTTCAGTAGTCGGCGCCGAAGTCGGGCAGGCCCGGCTCGAACAGATCGAACGTGTCGACCCGCGATCCGGTGCCCTTCGCCGTGAGGGATTCGATGAAAGTGTTTGCGGTAGAGCGGGATCGGCTGAGTTCGCCCCGTGAGCAAGCATTGAGGTGTAGCAGAGTCGTCATGGGGACAGGAGTACCGAGCCCAGCGGCTGCCGACAATGATTTGTCGCACCCTGACGGTTACTTCCCGGTTCGACGGATGCGAGAACGGCGCATCGGTACACTCACGTTTCACATCGCGGTTGCCCTGGCGCGTCGACGACGAGCAGCGGCTGCTGGACGAGGGAACGACGGTACGGATCGGCGCACGCGGAACGGGAACGGTTGCGCGCGCTCGGATTCGGCGATGCCGATATTCACGGTCTCGTGCTGTCGACGCCTCGTTCGCGAATCGGCTCGTGCTCGGTCCGGGCGCGCCCTGAGTTCCTTGGTCTTGTGCCCCGTGACAAAAAATTCTAGAAAATTCCTTTAAAACACCCTCGCTTCACATTCTGTCTGGGTATCGTCCGAGATGGCAAATGGCCAGTGACAACGAAGTCACAAAACATCGACTTGGAGTGACACATGCTTTACAACATCACGGATGACAGCAGCGACGGCAACATCCTGACCCTGCTGCTCGGCCTGCTCACCAGCTCGCTGAGCACCGGTTCGGTGCAGGGCTCGGGCAACTGAGCCGTCTGTAGCCAACTTTCGGCTAACGCGCGGTTGGCCGATTGGGCAGCCGAAGGGCCTGATCCATGACGAGGGGATCAGGCCCTTCGGTATTGTCAGCGACAATGTCACAGGATGCGAATACGGGACGAATGTATGCCGGGCAACCCGTAGAGGACCGGCAACGCCAGCGGCGTGCGCGTTTTCTGGAGTCAGGCCTTACGGTCTTCGCGCGCGACGGGTACGCAAACAGTTCGGTCGGCGCCATCTGTAAGGACGCGGGACTATCGTCTCGGCAGTTCTACGAGGAGTTCACCGGCCGCGAATCTCTGCTGCTGGAGCTGTACGAGCAGATCGACCGACATTCGCGCGAGGCGGTGGCTACCGCCCTCGAGGACAAGGCCGAGGCGACCGTGCTCGAGCAGATCGACGCGGCCGTGCGGGCCTACGTCGAGTCGATCGGCACCGATCCCCGCAAGGCGCGGGTGGCGCTGGTCGAAGTGGTCGGAGCAGGCCCCAAGGTCGAGAAGTTCCGTCTCGAACTGCGTCGCGTGTGGGGGTCACTGCTGGCCAGTGCCGCCGAAGACGCGGCCATGCACGGCGAAATCCCGCCCGGCGACTACGAACTGCGGGTACTCGCGGTCATCGGCGCGGTGAACTATGTCGTCGACGGCTGGAGCGGCAGCGACCCGCGGCCTCCGCTCGACGAGGTGATCAAGGTGCTGAGCCGGGTGATCCTGGGCGCGGTCGGGGCTTGATGGCCCGGGTCGAGATCGTCGAGATCCAGGTACCCGACGGCAGCACCCTGCCGGTGCGGCTCATTCCGGCCACCGGCGCCCACCGGCATCCGGTCACCCCGGACGCGCCACGCGCGGTCGTGGTGATCGTGCCCGGCCTAGCGGTGCCGGGGGAGTTCTACGAGTACTTCGGACACCGGCTGGCCGCCCGCGGATTCGATGTCGCCATCGGCGAACTGCGTGGTCAGAGTGAGAGCACGCGTCGTCCCGACGCCGAAAGCACCTACGGCTACCACGAACTGGTCTCGGTGGACTTTCCGGCGATGCTGGCCGCGGTGCGCAACCGGTTCCCGGCCAGCACGCCGTACCTGCTCGGGCACAGCATGGGCGGCCAGCTCGCGTCGATGTACGCGGCCAGGGTGCGCGGCAGGCTCGGCGGCTTGATCCTGGTCGCTTCCGGGACGCCGTATTTCCGTGGGTATCGCGGTGTCTTCGGGCCGGGCGTGCTGGTGGGCACCGCGGCGGTGGCGGTCGCGTCGAACCTGGCCGGGTTCTGGCCGGGGGACCTGCTCGGCAAGCGCGCGTACGGCAGGCAGTCCAAAGTGCTCATGTCGGATTGGGCCAGGCTGGCCCGCACCGGGCGCTTCGTGCCCGTCGGCGCCGATATCGACTACGACGAGCGGATGTCGCGGCTGAAGTTTCCGGTCCTGTCGATCACCATCGCCGGTGACGACCTGGCCCCGCAGACCTCCGCCGACCACCTGCTCGGCAAGCTGCCCGGCACGCAGGTGACCCGGTGGTTCCAGCCGGAGGCCCTGGGGCACAACGGCTGGATCACCAATCCGGACTCCACCGTCGACACGGTGGAGAAGTGGCTGCGCGACCGCTGAGGATCAGGCCGAGCGGCGGCCCTCGATCAGCATCTGGATGAAGAATTCGTAGACCAGCGCGGACAGGTAGGCCGACTGCTTGTTGTCGGCGGCGCCGCCGTGACCACCCTCGATGTTCTCGTAGTACCAAACAGTGCGATCTTGCGACTCCAAGAGCGCGGCCATCTTTCGCGCATGGCCGGGATGGACCCGGTCGTCGCGAGTGGAGGTGGCGAGCAGGATCGGCGGGTACTGCTTGCCGGGGTCGGTGTTCTGATACGGCGAGTACTCGCTGAGGTAGGCCCATTCCTCCGGCTTGTCCGGGTCACCGTATTCGGCGACCCACGACGCACCGGCCAGCAGCAGGTGATAGCGCTTCATGTCCAGCAGCGGGACCTGGCAGACGATGGCGCCGAACAGTTCCGGGTAGCGGGTGAGCATCACGCCCATCAGCAGCCCGCCGTTGCTGCCGCCGATCGCGCCGAGCCGGTCGGGGGTGGTGATGCCGCGGGCCACGAGGTCGCGGGCGACCGAGGCGAAGTCCTCGAACGCGCGGTGGCGGTGCTCTTTCAGTGCGGCAGTGTGCCATTCGGGGCCGTACTCGCCGCCGCCGCGAATGTTGGTCATCACGTAGGTGCCGCCACGTTCGAGCCAGTTCATGCCCGCCGAGCCGAGATAGGCGGGGGTCTTGGAGATCTCGAAGCCGCCGTACCCGTTCATGATCGTCGGTCCCGGTGTGCCGCGCCGGTCGCGATGGCGGATCACGAAGTAGGGCACCGCGGTTCCGTCGTCGGAGGTGGCGAAGAACTGTTCGGTCTCGATGCCGGTGGCGTCGAAGTAGCCGGGCGCCTGCTTCAAGGTCACTGCGGTTTCACCGATGGCGCTGCTGAGCAGGGTGGTCGGGGTGGTGAAACCGGTGGTGGTGAGCATGAATTCGTCGCCACCCTCCAGCGGGTCCAGGTTGGCCACCGAGGTGGACGACATGGCGGGGGAATCGGTGAGCGCACTGGCGGCCCAGCCGTCCGGGCCGGGGGTGAGCACGCGGAATCCGGTCTGCACGTCCTGCAAAGTGGTCAGGATCAGGTGGTTCTCGGTCCATCCCCACGATTCCAGTGAGGTGTGCGGATCCGGTGTGAAGAGGACGTCGAATTCTCTGCCACCGGCGAGGAAGTCGTTCAGGTCGGTGACCAGCAGACTGCCGGGCGCGTAGGTGGTCTGGGCCGGAGTCCACTCGGTCTTCAAGCGCACCAGCAGCCAGTCGCGGTACCAGTCGACGTCGGCGTCGGTGGGGGTTTCGATCAGGCGCCACGCGCCGTCTTCCAGCAGGGACACCTCACTGTTGAAGAAGTCCGTCGACCGATGCAGATAGTGCCGCTCGTAGCCGGGGTGGCGGTCGTAGCCCGCGCCGATCGAGACATCGCTCGGCTTGCCCTCGTACACCGTGTCGGCGGTGGACAACGCGGTGCCGCGTCGCCAGCGCTTGGCGATGCGCGGGTAGCCGGAGTCGGTGAGCGATCCGGGTCCGAAATCGGTGCCGAGGTAGACGGTGTCGGCGTCGATCCAGCCGATGCGCGACTTGGCCTCCGGCAAGTAGAACCCGCCGTCCTCGGGGGCGATGAATTGCCTGGTGGTCAGGTCGAATTCGCGTTCGACGGTGGCGTCGGCGCCGCCGCGGGACAGATGGATGATGGCGCGTTCCTGCGACGGACGCAGCACGGCGGCGCCCGCCCACACCCAGTTCTCGCCGTCCGCCTCGGCCAGCGCGTCGACGTCGATCAGCACGTCCCACTCGGGCTCGTCGGTGGCGTAGGACTCGAATGTCGTGCGCCGCCACAGCCCGCGCTGATGCTGCGCGTCACGCCAGAAGTTGTACAGCCACGGCCCCCGCCGGCCGGGGTAGGCGATCTTGGTGTCGTCGTCGAGCATCGCCAGTACGCGACGCTCCATATCGGCGAATCGGTCGGTGGCCGCGAACCGCCGCCCCACCACCTCGTTGCGGGCGCGCGCCCAGTCCAGCGCGCCCTCGTCGGTCACGTCCTCGAGCCAAAGATAGGGATCGGTCACGTTCTGCTCAACGCCGCTCATCCCCACATTGTTGCCGATGTGAGGATTCGCATGTCGCGCGAGCCGTCACCAGTGGTGGGCGACGTCCACGACTACGCGGGCCGGGCCGTCGAGCGTGCTCACGCGGAAGGGTAGGCGGGCGCGGACGCCGAGGCCGAAAGTGCTCTGGCCTTCGAAGGAGCCGGCGAACGCGGCTTGTCGGAAGGTCGGGTAGCCGTTCACGCCGACGAGCTCGGTGCGGCTCGGCGGGTTGTAGGTGCTGTTGCCCGCGTTGTCGTAGGCGGGGGCCATGACGGCGATCTGCAAGAACGCGCCACCGCGGAGTGGGACAGCGGCGCCGGAGCCGTCCTGGGTGACCGTGCCGACGTAACCGACGCGGTAACCGGCGGTGGGCCCGGACAGATCGATGACCAGGCGGTCGAAGCACTCGTGGCGGCCCGCGCGGACGTCGGCGACGGTGGCGCCCGAGTAGTTCGATGTCGATTGGTCCTGTGAGCTCCAGGCGAGACCGCAGTAGGAGGGGGTGGCGGACGCGGGCAGAGTGGACAGCCCGAGGCAGGTCGCGAGGGAGGCGAGGAGGACGAGGACGCGACGCATGTCGCACCGCCTTTGGATCAGGGGGCAATGGTCGGGGACGCAGTACTGACTTATCGACGAATCAGACATCGCGTTAACGTCGGTCCGGCGTCGGATGTGCCGCGAAACGTACGATCACAGGTCACGAATCAACCGGAGGTGGATGTGTTCCTGTGGGAGCAGCACTGTTGTCTGCCGTTGCGGCCCACGGCCAGGGTCGCGGAGCTGGCTCGGTACCCGGCGGGGTCGTATCTGTCGGTCAACGTCGGGTACTCGGCGCAGACCAAGGATGATTCGCTGGCCTTGCTGCGGCAGTTCCGGGACGAGGCCGCGGCGGATTCGCGGTTTCGGTTGGTCGACCGAGTGGGCGATATCGGTGCGCCCGAGGTGATCTCGTTGGCCTTCGACCTCGAGGATTCCGGGCCACTCGACGGTGATCTCGACACTGTGGAACTGTTCTACGAGCTCGGCGTTCGCTCGCTGCTGCCCACCTACAACCACGCGAACGCGGCGGGCTGCGGTTGCCTCGACAGCGACGACACCGGGCTGACCGGATACGGAAAAGACTTGGTGCGCAAGCTCAACGAGGTCGGCATGTTCGCCGACGGCTCGCACTGCTCGCGCCGCACCGGCCTCGACATCGCCACCCACACCTCGGTTCCGATGATCTACAGCCACTCCAATTTCGCCGCGCTGTGGGACCACCCGCGCAATATCACCGACGAGCAGGCACGCGCGTGCGCCGCCACCGGTGGGGTGATCGGCATCAACGGCGTCGGAATCTTCCTCGGCCGCAACGAGCCCGCCGCGCGCGCCGAGCGGGTCGCGGCGACAGCCGACCACATTCGATACGGCGTCGACCTGGTCGGGATCGACCACATCGGGATCGGGTCGGACTATTCGTTCGACGGTCAGGAGTTCAACGACGAGATCCGCGACAACCCGAGCGCGTTCTCCGACTCGTACACGAAATGGGGCCCGCTGCAATGGACTCCGCCCGAGGACCTGCTCGGCGAATCCGACGTGCCCGGGCTGGACGAGCTCCTCGCGGCCCGTGGTTTCACCCCTGTCGAGCGCGCGGCGATCTTCGGCGGCAACTTCGCCAGGGCCGCGAGCCACGTCTGGCGTGAGTGACCTTTCGCCCCGCCGGACCGAGGATTTCGGTGCGCGGCGGGGCGTTCGGGTTCAGGCGAGGTGAACGAGCATTTTGCCGGTGTTGGCGCCGGTGAGAACGCCGAGGAACGCGGCGGGCGCCTGGTCGAGTCCGTCGTAGACGGTTTCGGCGGTGTGCAGGGCGCCGTCGGCGAGCCAGCCCGCGGCCTTGGCGATGTACTCGCCGAAGATCGGGAAGTAGCTGGTGACCAGCATGCCGCGCAGAGTGATCTCCTTCGTCGCCGCGAGGTAGAGATCGGGGGTCTGCCCGGTGGTGGCGCCGTTGTAGCCGCTGATCGCGCCGACCAGGGCGATCCGGCCGTGCTGGTTGAGCGCCTCGATGGCGACCTTCAGGTGTTCGCCGCCGACACTGTCGAGGTAGACATCGATGCCATCGGGTGCGGCCGCCGCGAGCTGACCATCGAGATCGCCGGCCCGGTAGTCGATCGCCGCGTCGAAACCGAACTCTTCGAGCAGCTTTCGGGCCTTGACGGGACCACCGGCCGAGCCGATCACCCGCTTCGCGCCGAGCGCCTTGGCGATCTGGCCCGCCACGCTGCCGACCGCTCCCGCTGCCGCCGAGATGAACACGGTGTCGCCGGGCTCGACCCGGGCGACGTCGGTGAGCGCGGCGTAGGCGGTGAGTCCCGTGGTGCCGAGCACGCTCAGGAAGTGCTGCGGTGCGGCGAGTTCGGGGTCGACGGGGGTGGCCGTCGCGGCGTCGACGATGGCGTGTTCGCGCCATCCGGCGAAGTGCGTGACCGTGGCGCCGACCGCGATATCGGCTGAGCGGGAAGCGATCACCTCGCCGATCGCCGAACCGTCCAGGGCCGCACCGAGTTCGAAGGGCGGGATGTAGGACGCCTTGTCGTCCATCCGGCCGCGCATGTACGGATCGACCGACATCCAGGTGTTGCGGACCAGGATCTGGCCCTCGGCGAGTTCCGGCAGCTCCCGCTCCACCAGGGCGAAATCGCCGGCGACCGGTGCGCCGTTCGGGCGGGAGGCGAGGTGGATCTCGCGGGTGAAGGTGGGCAGTGCGCGGGTGGCCGTGTTCGACATGATCGAGCCTTCTTTCGAGGTCAGCCGGTGTTTCTCGCCGGTGATGACTACGTTATGGCGGCCGGGACCTCGCTCCCAGGTCCGCGGACGCCACCACCCGGTCCGTTCACGCCATGGTGGGCGCGCTCACCCCGCGCGCGAGGCGGTCGGTGTGGTGCCGGTCCATCGGTGGAAGGCCTTGCGCAGGGCGCGGTCGTCGGTGAAGGCGAGGCGCTGGGCGATGGTGGCGGTGCTGTGGCCTCGGTCGAGCAGAATTCTCGCGCGTTCGTGGCGGAGCAGGTCGAGCTCGTCGCGCCAGGAGGTGCCGTGTTCGGCGAGATGACGTTGCAGGGTGCGCTGGCTCATGGCAAGGCTTTTCGCGACGCGGGGCAGAGCTGGGTCGCCCGCGTCCAGTGCCGCGCCGAGGGCGATGCGAAAGGCATCGAGGGGGTCGGCGATCGGGCGGGCGGAGGCGAGGACCAGGTCGGCGTGGCTGCGCATCAAGTCGGCCAGCATCGGATCGGCGCGGGCCAGTGGTGCGTTGGCGTCGTCGGCGTGGAAGGTGATCGAATCCGCCTCGGCCTCGAATTCGATGTCGGCGGTGCCGAATACGGCGACCAGCCCGGTGTGGTCGGCCGGTGCGGCGTGGCCGAAGCTCACCCGGATGGGCACGAGCGGGCGACCGATCGCCTCGCGCGCACGGCGTAGGTAGTAGGCGAGCACGTATTCGTTGACCACCGAGGCCACTGCCGGATCATCGGCCGAGGTCCGGTAGCCGATGGTGAGATCCCCGTCGCCGGACAGGTCGAAACCCTCGGTCGCCGCGGTCACCAGGCGGTGATAGGGCTGGGCCGCGCGCAGCGAATCCGCCAGTGTCTCGCCGGTTGTCACCAGGTAGTCCCAGGTGTTGAGCGAGCCGAGCGGCGCAGCCGCGGCGATCGCGGCCCCCGATCCCGCACCGGGTCGCGCCTGTGCGATCAACTCCCACAACCGGAGCAGCGAACTCATCGGGATCCGGTTGAGCTCACCGCGCAGAACCACCTCGTCGGTACCGGCCACGCGGGCCAGTTGGTCCTCGGCCGCACCCGCCTGCCTGGCTGCCTGCACGAGCAACCGGACGAGATGGGTCGACGCCGTGCCGTCGAGCCGGCTGCCGATTCCGCCCGCCGACCCAGCACCGCTCACCTTCTCGACAGTACTGGCGCCACAGCGACCAGCGGCCGGTCGAGGGCACATCTCACCTATAGGGGGGACGGGTGGGTGAACTCCCCGAAACAGAGTTAGGCTCGGTGACGTGACTTCCCACTACGATGTCGTCGTTCTCGGCGCTGGTCCCGGCGGATATGTCGCCGCGATCCGTGCCGCTCAACTCGGCCTGCGAACAGCGATTGTCGAGCAGAAATACTGGGGTGGCGTGTGCCTGAACGTGGGCTGCATCCCGTCCAAGGCACTGCTGCGCAACGCCGAGCTGGCCCATATCTTCCACAAGGAGGCCAAGACCTTCGGCATCTCCGGTGAGGTCAGCTTCGACTTCGGCGCCGCCTTCGATCGCAGCCGCAAGGTGGCCGACGGCCGGGTCAAGGGCGTGCACTTCCTGATGAAGAAGAACAAGATCGACGAGTTCGACGGTCTCGGTACCTTCACCGGCCCGAACTCGATCGACGTCGCGCTCACCAAGGGCGGCGCCGAGACGATCACGTTCGACAATGCCATCATCGCCACCGGCACCACCACCAAGCTGCTGCCGGGCACCCAGCTCTCCGAGAACGTGGTCACCTACGAGGAGCAGATCCTCACCCGTGACCTACCGGGCTCGATCCTGATCGTCGGCGCCGGCGCCATCGGCATGGAGTTCGCCTACGTCCTCAAGAACTACGGCGTCGACGTGCGGATCGTGGAGTTCCTCGACCGCGCGCTGCCCAATGAGGACGCCGACGTCTCCAAGGAGATCACCAAGCAGTACAAGAAGCTCGGCGTCACCATCTCCACCGGTGCGGCCGTGCAGTCGATCGACGACGACGGCTCCAAGGTCACCGTCCAGATCAAGGACAACAAGTCCGGCGCGATCGAGACCGTCACCGTCGACAAGGTGCTGCAGGCTGTCGGCTTCGCACCGCGGGTGGAGGGCTACGGCCTGGAGACCACCGGTGTCGCGCTCACCGACCGTGGCGCCATCGAGATCGACGACTACATGCGCACCAACGTGGCGCACATCTACGCGATCGGTGACGTCACCGCCAAGCTGCAGCTCGCCCACGTGGCGGAGGCGCAGGGCGTGGTCGCGGCCGAGACCATCGGCGGCGCCGAGACGATGCCCCTCGGTGACTACCGGATGATGCCGCGCGCCACCTTCTGTCAGCCGCAGGTCGCCAGCTTCGGTCTCACCGAGCAGCAGGCCCGCGACGAGGGCTACGACGTGAAGGTCGCGAACTTCCCGTTCCAGGCCAACGGCAAGGCGCACGGCCTCGGCGATCCGACCGGCTTCGTGAAGCTGATCGCCGACGGCACGCACGGCGAACTGCTCGGTGGGCACCTGATCGGCCCCGACGTCTCCGAGCTGCTGCCGGAACTCACCCTCGCCCAGAAGTGGGACCTCACGGTCAACGAGGTGGCCCGCAATGTGCACACCCACCCGACGCTGAGCGAAGCGGTGCAGGAAGCGATCCACGGCCTCGCGGGGCACATGATCAACTTCTGAGATATCAGCCGACCGGGCCGGGTACGCGAATCGCGTGCCCGGCCTTTTGGTTTCTTTTCGGTCTTTTTCCGGGCGTTGATTTGGTGAATCAGGGTCTGTGGCCGATGATCGACATCACCTCCAGGTAGTTGTTCCACGCTCGTGTTCGACATATTTGTGTTCCATGAGATGGTCCCCTCACCCGGGCAGGCTCGCGGGTGGCGGGCACGGTTGAGAGGCAACGACTCGATGAGCAAGAGCATTCTCGGTTGGACAGCACGGATCGCGGCAACAGCCGCAGTCGCTGTGGCCGGACTCGGCACGGTGACACCGGCCGTCGCGGAACCTCTTTTCCCCGGTGGACCGGACGTTCCCGGTGTTCCCGCCATTGTTCCCACCGCATCGCCGTGCCCGGTCGTCGAAGCCAGGGCATGCCTGCGGCTGTCGACGAACGAGGCGTGGCTGGTCGACAACGGCCGGGTGATCTTCGGACCGACGCCGATTTCGCACGGTATGGCCGGATACGAAACGCCGCCCGCGGTGACCAAGATTTCCTTCAAGCGGGAATTCCACTGGAGCACGATGCACAATGCGCCGATGCGATGGGCGACCTTCTTCAACGGCGACATGGCATTCCACGTGGGACCGGTCGATTCGAAATCGCACGGCTGTGTCCGGATGACCGAAGACGGCGCCCACCGCTTCTTCGACTACCTGAAGCCGGGCGACGTCACCCAAGTTATCGCGTAGGTGCGCCGGTAACTCACCGGGCCGAGCAGACCCGGTGAGTTACCGTCTGTCCATGCGTCGTTGGCTGGTGGGTGGGATTCTCGGCATCGTGGTGGTTTCAGTGGTGGCGGTCGGCCTGTACGTGCTGATGAATTCGCGGACCTATCAGGTGGCGGGACGGCTGGTCGATCGCGTCGAGACCGACGAGAAGGTTGTCGCGTTGACCTTCGATGACGGCCCGACCGCGCGAACCCCGGAAGTGCTGCGAATACTAGGGGAATCGCAGGTTCGCGCGACTTTCTATCTGGTCGGCGACAACCTGGCCGCCCATCCCGAATACGGTGCGGCGATCGTGGCAGCGGGCCACGAGATCGGAAACCACTCCTATTCGCACCGGCGCATGGTGCTGGTCTCCGGTGGCACCGTGCGTGACGAGATCGAACGCACCGACGACGAGATCCGCCGCGCCGGGTATCCGGGACCGATCACTTTCCGCCCGCCCTACGGCAAAAAACTGTGGACGCTGCCGCGCTACCTCTCCGACCACGATCGCACCACCGTGACCTGGGACGTCGAGCCCGATTCCGCGGGTGGCGCGTCGCGCGCGGCCATCGTCGCCGATACCCTCGCCGAGACCAGGCCGGGCTCGATCATCTTGCTCCATGTCATGCACGGCGCAGAATCCCTTGCCTCGGTCCCCGAGATCGTCGACGGATTGCGTGCGCAGGGCTACCGATTCGTCACTGTCTCGGAGCTGCTCACGCGTTGAGCTGGTCCTGGCCGATGACACCGGCGCGGTGGTAGCTGTCCTGTGCCGCGCGGACGGTGTCCATATTGGATTCCAGCACGACGATCAGCGACCGCAGATGGTCGGCGACCTGCGCGCCCAGCTCGGTGAGGGTGTATTCGACGCGGGGCGGGATCGCTTCCAGCACCTCGCGATGAACCATGCCGTCGCGTTCCAGCGCCTGCAGGGTCTGCGAGAGCATGCGCTCGCTCACGCCGTCTACCCGGCGACGCAGGGCGCTGAATCGGACGGGACCGTCGCGCAGCGCGACCAAGGCCAGCACACCCCACCGCCCGGCGATGTTCTGCAGGACGGGCCGAGAGGTGCAATTGCGCGCGAAGACGTCGGCTTCCAGCGTGGGGTCGTGGTCTGCGGGCGTCTCTGACATGAGTCCATCGTACCCACTTGACGCAAGTGCCCGCTAAAGGCATAGTGCTTACTAATAGTTAGTACTTGTAGCGCTGGAGGTAGCAATGACCGTGGCAGTGACAGCAGCAGGCGGAAAGCTCGGCCGGTTGGTCGTGGAGGCCCTGCTCGCCGCAGGGGAGCGGCCCGTCGCGATCGTGCGCGATCCGCGGAAGGTGGCAGACCTGGCCGAGCGAGGCGCCGACGTTCGGCAGGCGTCCTACGACGATCCGGCGGCCCTCGATGCCGCCCTGGTGGGTGTAAATCGGGTGCTGCTGATCTCGGGCAATGAATTCGGCTCTCGAATTGCCCAGCACACCAATGTCATTCGTGCCGCCGAGCGCGCCGGTGTCGAACTGCTGGCCTACACCAGCATCCCCCGCGCCGACAGCAATCCGATGCTGCTGGCGGCCGAGCACCGAGGCACCGAAGAGGTGCTGGCCACCGCCACCGTGCCGACGGTGCTGCTGCGAAACAGCTGGTACTGGGAGAACTACGACGGCGCCGTCGCGAACGCGGCGGAGTCGGGCGTCCTGCACGGCGCGATGGCCACCGGTCGCGTCTCCGGCGCCGCACGGGCCGACTACGCCGAGGCTGCCGCGCGCGTGCTCACCGGCGCCGGGCACGAGGGCCGCGTCTACGAACTGGGTGGTGACGAGGCGCTGACCGGTGCTGACCTGGCGGCCGCGGTTTCCGAGGCGAAGGGCTCCACCGTCCGCTACGCAGACCTCGCCGAGGCCGACTATCTGGCGGCGCTGCGCGCGGCCGGCCTCGACGGCCAGATCGCCGCCGCCCTCGCCGACGCCGACGCCCGTATCGGCGAGGGCATGCTCGAGGTGAACACCGGCGACCTGACCAAACTCCTCGGCCGCCCGGCGACCTCCGCGTCCACGGTCTTCGCGCGGTAGAGGCGCCCTCGTGACGACAGCACATGGGTAACTCGCCGGGCACGGGCTAGCGGTCCTCACGCTTACCGTCGGCCGCCGATGGATCGTCCTGCGCGCCTGGATCTGGCTCGAAGTCGCGGGCAGGCGGTACCGTCGGCGGTGTGGCTGATCAAACTCCCCGTCGACCCGCGCACTCCTGGTTGAGTGGACTGCTGTTCTTCGTGGGCATCCTGCACTTCGTCGCACCCAAGCCGTTCGACAAGATCGTGCCGCCGCAGCTGCCCGGCAACCCGCGGACCTACACCTATGGGTCCGGGGTTGCCGAGCTGGGCGTGGCGACCGCGCTGGCGGTGCCGCGCACGCGGCGGCTCGGTGGGTGGCTCGCCGCGGCGTTGTTCGTCGGTGTGTTCCCCGCCAATATCCAGATGACCGCGGATGTTCTCGGTAACCCGAAAGCGTCCAAGGTCTTCAAGGCAGGCGTGCTGGCGCGGTTGCCTTTGCAGATCCCGATGATCGTCGCCGCGCTGCGGGTCGCGCGCCGCTGATCAGACCCACTGCACGAGCTGGATGACGATGCCGTTGGGATCGGTCATCTGGAAGTAGCGCTCGCCCCACTCCTCGGTTTCGATGGGCGTCTCGATCGGGACGCCCTCGGCCCGCAAGCGGTCGTATTCGCGGTCGATATCGTCGACGACGAACACGACCAGCAGCCCCTCGCCCGCGTTGCCCGCGATGCGGGCGGGCTTGAACGAGCCGAGGCCGGTACGCAGGTAGATCACGTCCATACCCGCGTCGGCCCGCTCCACGTTGACGAATCCGTCGGCGGCCATCTTCTCGGTGAAGCCGAGGTGGTCGATCAGGAACTGGGCGGAGGACTGCGGGTCGGCGACGTTGAGCGAGAGGGCGGAAGCGGTGATCTGCATGGGTTCTCCTCGATGACGATGAACTCCGTACGTTGTACGTCTTTACTGTGGGAGATCCCGCGCGAGCTCGCTATATGACCTGGGTCACAGTGTCAGAACGTGTCACGCTCGATCCGCAGGGTCGTGATCGTCGACGCCAGACCTTCGTACTGGTTGATCAGCAACACGATCTCGATCAGTACCCGCTCGTCGTAGTGCTCGGCCAGCGCGGCCCACGCCGCGTCGTCCACATTCCGGGTGGACACCAGCTGATCGACCGCAGTCAGCAATGCCCGCTGCCGAGGTGTCCAGCCCTCGGCTTCCGGGCCTGCGGCAACGCGCTCGATCTCGACGGCGGACAGCCCTGCCTTTCGCCCCAACCGGCGATGATGATCGGCCTCGTAGTCGCACGCGCGCAGCTGCGCGACGCGCAGGATCACCAGTTCGGCCTCGGCGCGCGGCAACCTACCACCCGGCATCAGCTTGCCGGAGAAATGCAGCCAGCCGCGAAAGAGTCCGCCGGTGCGACCGAGGGTGCTGAACAGATGCGCGTCATCGGTACCCGACGCACGGGAAAGTACCTGCCAGACAACCCAGTTGATCGGCCCGAGTTCACCGAACCTGCCGGGCGAAACGCGTGGTAGTGGCGCTGAATCCATCGGTGATCCACCTGTCTTCTCGAACATCGTCGGCCAGGATCGGAGCGTACTCGCCGGTATAGCTGTGGTGGGCTGCCTGGAGGGTCCATCCTGCGTTTCTGCCGTTTTCTTTGGTTTCCAGTGGTTTTCGGAACAGTTGCGCGTCATGATCGGTGGGTACCGCAGCGGGCAGCGGCGGTGTGAAGTCGCAGCACTGGTAGGGGAACATCGAACATGCTGGTTCGGATCAGACCGGGTGCCGAGCTCACCGGCGCCGAGCGCGAGCTCGTGGATTGCCTGCGCGCTTATCCGAGTACGGGGCTCGCGCTGGTCGATTGCCGGGTGGGTGACCGGCGGCTCGGCGCGGTGATCGTGACGCCGCGCGGGATCACGGTGGTCGAGGTCAAGGGCTTCCGGCGGCGGCAGAGCGGCCTGCTCACCGTGACCGCCGATGGCTCGTGGCGGATCAGCGACAGTCCGCTGGATTTAGAAGCCGAGCCGTCGAACGGTCTCACCGACCGGGTCGAGCACGGAGTGCACGCGGTGCGGGTCGCGCTGGAACGGGCGTTGCAGGACAGCAGGCATGTGTCCGGCGCGGTGGTGCTCGTGCCGTATCGCGGCGTGGTCGTGCGGCCCGCGCGCACTGCGCTGCGGCCGGGTCTCGATGTGCTGGTCGCGAACAGCGTCGACGCGCACGAGCTGCGGGTATACCTCGAAGGGTTCTCGGCGGGGCCACGCGAATGGACGATCGATCGGGTGGTCAACACCTGCGCGACGCTCGGGGTGGCCGAGGTGCCCTCACGCGCCGAGCTGGCCGAGGAGGGGTTCACCGGCAATCGGCCCACGCCGACCCCGGTGGTACCGCAGGTGCGCAAGTTCAGCGCGCCGACCCCGCCCGCCCCGCCCGCCGATCCGTCGCGCCGGGGCAAGCTCGTCGGCATCGGAATGTTCGCCGCCGCGGTTCTCGGCATATTCGTCGTCTTCGTGGTGGTCGGGGTGGCGTTGTTCCAGGATTCGCCCGATTCGCGCCCGATGTCGGACACGTCGCAGACCTCGACGACCCGTGCGCCCTCGACGGCGACTCCGCGCAAGACCGAGTGCTGGCCGTTCCAGCAGGACTGTTGATCAATCCCGCACGGCGCGACCGAGTTTGGTGAAAGCGATCGCCTGTTCCGCGCGCACCCGAACGTGGGCGCGGGAGGAATCGATGTGGGTGGTGAGGGTGTGCAGGGCCTGTTCGTCGTCGCCGGCCAGCACCTGTTCGGCGATGGTGATGTGGTCGGCCGTCATGGCCGCGACCCGTTCGGCGGTGGGCACATCCATGGTGCGCACCGGGCGAACTCGCAGGTAGACGGCTGCTAGCGCCTCGGCGAGCGCGGTATTGCCCGCCGCCCTCAGCAGTTCGGTGTGGAACTGCTCGTCGGCGGCGACCAGATCGGGTCCGGGTTCCGGTGGGGTGTCGCGGTATTCGAGCCAGCGGGCCAACTCGGCGCGCACGGTGAGTAGGTCGTGCTCGGTCGGGACGTGTACCTGGACGGAACCACCGGCGGCGATGCGCTGAAAACCTCTGGATTCCAGCACAATTCGTAGCTCGTAGAGTTCGTCGAGTTCGTTGAGGCGGGGCCGGTACAGGTAGAGCCCATCGGGATGACGCTGCACGAGTCCGTCGGCCTGGAGCCGGGCCAGCGCCTCGCGCACCGGGGTGCGCGAGACGCCGTAGCGCTCGGCCAGCCGCTCGGCGCGCAGCCGTTCGGTCGGCGCCAGTTCCCCGGTGGCGAGGTCGTGGCGCAGCTCGTCGTAGACGCGCGCGGCCAGCGGAACCCGCCGTCTCCCTCCGGCGGGACGCAAGTCCTCGCCCGATCCCCTCCCGGCCATGCGCGCCGCTGCGATCAGATCGCCATCGCCGCGCGGACCGCGGATTCCGCGCCTGCCCCGCCTGCCCCGGTCGAGCCGAGATGTCCCGAATGCAGCACGTAGTACTGCTGCGCGGCCTGCAGTGCGAAGCCGATGTGCTGCTCCACCAGCAGCACGCTCAAACCGCCGCGCTGCGTCAATTCGATGATGGTGCGCTCGATTTCGGCGACCACCGACGGCTGGATGCCCTCGGTCGGTTCGTCGAGGATGAGCAGCTTCGGCTCGGTGATCAGGGCCCGCGCGATGGCCAGTTGCTGGCGTTGACCGCCCGAGAGCAGGCCCGCCTTGCGGGTGAGCAGGTCCTTCAGCGCGGGGAACAGATCGAGGGATTCGTCGATCAGCGCCTTGCCGCGCTTGCGTCCGTCCGCGACCACCTGGAGGTTCTCGGCGGTGGTCAGCTGCCCGAAGCTCTGCTGGCCCTGCGGCACGTAGCCGATGCCGCGCTTGACCCGTTGCGAGGGCGAGAGTTTGGTGATCTTCTCGCCGTCGAAGGTGATGGTCCCCGACTTGGTGGGCAGCAGTCCCACCGCGGCGCGCAGCAGCGTGGTCTTGCCCGCGCCGTTGTGGCCCATGATCGCCACGACGCTGTCGTCGGGCACGGTCATGCTGACGCCGTGGATGACCTCGGTGCGCCCGTATCCGGAACGGATGTCATGTAGCTCAAGCATCGGCCGACTCCTTGTCTGTCGTAACCAGAGTCGCGGTGCCGAGATAGACCTCTTGCACCTTCGGATCGGCCTGCACCTGTTCGACGCTGCCCTCGCTGAGTACCTTGCCGCCCGCGAGCACGGTGACCGAGGTGGCGAAGGACCGCATGAAGTCCATGTCGTGCTCGACGACGATCACCACGCGATCACTGCCGATGCGGCGCAACAGGTTTCCGGTCTCCTCGCGCTCCTCGGCGCTCATGCCCGCGACGGGCTCGTCGAGCAGCAGCACCGACGCGTTCTGCACCAGCAGCATGCCGATCTCGAGCCACTGTTTCTGCCCGTGCGCGAGTACCCCGGCGGGCTTGTCGCGCAGTGCGGTGAGACCCGTTGTCTCCAAAGCCTCTTCGATGCTGGGCAGGACCGACTTGCGGGTGCGCAGCAGCGACCAGGCCGAACGCCCCGCGCCCGCCGCGATATCCAGGTTCTGCAACACGGTCAGCTGTTCGAAGACGCTGGCCGTCTGGAACGTGCGCCCGATGCCGAGGCGCGCGATCTGGTGCACCTTCTTGCCGAGCAGTTCGGTGCCCGACTTCTGCGCCGAACCGGTGGCCGGAACGAGGCCGGTGATGGCGTCGATCAGCGTGGTCTTGCCCGCGCCGTTCGGGCCGATCAGGAACCGCAGGTCGCCCTGCAGCACCGTGAGATCGACCTCGGTGACCGCCTTGAATCCGTCGAAACTCACCGAGAGGCCGCGGATTTCGAGGTAGTCGCTGTCCATGCCCGCGTTGCCGCCGGCTTTGGGTTCGAGTGTCATCGCGCGTGCACCTCTTCCTCGATCACGACCGGGGCGGGTTCTTCCGGTGCGGGCGGCAACTTCTTGCGACTGTCGAGCCAGCCCTTGAACATCGGCCACAGCCCGGCCAGCCCGGCGGGGATGAAGCCGACGACCACGATGAACAGGATGCCCTGCATGTAGGTCCAGCCCGACGGGAACTGCTCCGACAGCGAGGTCTGCGCCCAGGCGACGCCGATCGCGCCGAGAATCGGCCCGAGCAGCGTGGTGCGGCCGCCGATGGCGACACCGATGAGGAAGGCGATCGACGGGATGACGCCGATGTCGGCGGGGGAGATGATGCCGACGATCGGGGTGAACAGCGCACCGGCGATACCGGCCAGGAACGCCGCCACCACATAGGCGACGATCTTGATATTGGCCGGGTCGTAGCCGAGGAAGCGCACCCGCTCCTCGGCGTCGCGCACCGCCACCAGCAGTTCGCCGTAGCGGCTGCGATTGAGCTGGCGGATCAGCGCGACCACTACCAGCAGCGTGCCCGACGCGATGAAGAACAGCATCTGCCGGTTGGCCGGGTCCGACAGCCGGAATCCGAAGAAGGAGCGGAAGTCCGACAGGCCGGTGAAGCCGCCGATGGCCTGCTGGCCGGTGAGCAGGATCGCCAGCGCCGCGGCCAGCGCCTGGCTCAGGATGGCGAAGTAGGCGCCGCGCACCCGGCGCTTGAACACGCCGTACCCGAGTACCGCGGCGACCAGCGCCGGCAGCACCAGGATGCCGAGAATCGCCACCGGCGCGGAACTGAACGGCTGCCAGAATCCCGGCAGTTCGCTGATGCCGGAGATCTCCATGAACTCGGGAACGTCGTTGCCGAGGCGGGCGGCGTCGGCGAGTTGCATGTGCATGGCCATGACGTAGGCGCCGATGCCGAAGAACACGCCCTGACCCAGGGTGAGCATTCCGCCGCGGCCCCAGGCCAATCCGATACCCGCCGCCACGATGGCGAAGCAGAGGAACTTGGCGAGCAGGTTCAGACGGAAGTCGCTCAGGACCGCCGGTGCGACGGCGAACAGCAGGATCGCGGCGATGCCGAAACCGGCGATCGGAGTCAGTCGCGGGTATTCGCGAAGACGTTGGGTGAGTGCGGTCATGCCAGGCTCCTCGTCCGCACGGTGAACAGGCCCTGCGGGCGGACCTGCAGGAAGATGACGATCAGCACGAACACGATCACCTTCGCGATGGACGCGGTGGTGGAGTATTCGATGAACGAGTTGAGCAGGCCGAGCGCGAACGCCGCGATCACCGTGCCCTTGATCTGGCCGAGTCCGCCGATCACGACCACCAGGAACGCGTCGATCAGATAGCTCTGGCCGATGGTGGGGCTGGTGGAACCGATCAGCGTGAGCGCCACACCGGCGACACCGGCCAGCCCGGAGCCGATGAAGAACGTGCTGATATCGGTGAATCTGCTCGAGATGCCACTGGTTTCGGCGAGTCCGCGGTTCTGCACGACGGCGCGGATCCGTCGGCCCATGGGCGTGGTCTTGAGCACCGCGGCCAGGGTGGTCACCGCGACGATCGCCAGCACGAGGATGAAGATGCGGGTCTTCGGCACGACCGCGCCCGCGATAGTGATGCCGCCACTGAGCCATTCGGGCACCAGCACGTTCTTGGCGGGCGCGCCGAAGATGTCGCGCGCGGCCTGCTGCAGCACGAGTCCGACACCGAAGGTGACGAGCAGCGTGTCGAGCGGGCGGTCGTACATGTAGCGGATGAGCCCCATCTCCAGGGCGGCGCCGAGCAGGCCGCCGATGAGGAAGCCCACCAGCAGGGACACGACCAGCGAAACTCCGGCCGACGAGAAGACCTGCTGCACAACGTAAGTGGTGTAGCAACCGGCCATGATGAATTCGCCGTGCGCCATATTGATGACGCCCATCTGACCGAAGGTCAGTGACAGACCGAGCGCGGCGAGCAGAAGAATGGATCCCAGACTCAACCCTGTGAAGAGCTGACTGATCAGCACGTCCATTGCAGTGGACTCCTTGGAGATGGGGCGATGTGGGACGCGCGCATCGCGCGTCCCACATCTGTCGGGCTACTTACTTGAGGCCCTTGGCCCACTCGTAGGACTTCAGGTACGGGTCGGGGGTGATGGCCTTGCCGGAATCCCAGACGGTGTAGATCAGGCCGTCGGGGCGGATCTCACCGATGCGGGCGGTCTTGGTGATGTGGTGGTTGGAGCCGTCGATGGTGACGGTGCCCTCCGGGGCGTCGAAGCTCACGCCGTCGGCCGCGGCCTGAATGTCGGCCACCGCGAACGACTTCGCCTTCTCGACGGTGTTCTTCCACAGGTAGACCGAGGCGTAGGCGGCTTCCATCGGGTCCGAGGTGGGCTTGTCGGCGCCGAAGGCGGCCTTGTAGTCGGCGACGAACTTCTTGTTCGCCGGGGAGTCGACGGTCTGGTAGTAGTTCCAGGCCGTCAGCTGGCCCGCGATGTTCTGCGCGCCGATACCGGCGACCTCTTCCTCGGCGATCGACACCGAGACCACCGGCATCTCAGCGGCTTTCAGGCCCGCGTTGGTGTACTCGCGGAAGAAGGCGACGTTGGAGTCGCCGTTGAGGGTGTTGAACACCGCGCCCGCCTTGGCGGCGCGCACCTTGTTGACGATGGTGGAGAAGTCGGTGGAGCCGAGCGGGGTGTAGTCCTCGCCCTTGATCTCGATGCCGTTGGCCGCCGCGTAGGCCTTGATCTCGCGGTTGGCGGTCTGCGGGAAGACGTAGTCGGAGCCGACCAGGTAGAGGGACTTGATGCCCTTCTGCTTCAGGTAGTCCAGCGCGGGGATGATCTGCTGATTGGTGGTGGCGCCGGTGTAGAAGATGTTCTTGGAATCTTCCAGACCCTCGTACTGCACGGGGTAGTAGAGCAGCGAGTTCAGGCTCTCGAACTTGGGCTTCATGGCCTTGCGGCTCGATGAGGTCCAACCGCCGAATACCGAAGCGACACAGTCGGAGCTGATCAGCTTCTCGGCCTTCTCGGCGAAGGTCTTGGGGTCGGAGGCGCCGTCTTCGAGGACGATCTCGATCTTCTTACCGAGCACACCGCCCGCCGCGTTGATCTGGTCGATCGCCAGCTTGGTCGAATTGGCCACGGTCACTTCGGAAATAGCCATGGTGCCCGACAGCGAGTGCAGCGAGCCCACCTTGATGGTGTCCTTGCTGGTGTCGACGCAGGAGGCGGCGGTCGAGCCGGTCGACGCGTCGTCGCGAGCACCACAGCCGGTGAGCAGCAGGCCGGCGACGGCCACCGCGGCAGGCACGACAAGTGCCTTGACCAAACGGGATTCAGACATGGGGCGGTTCTCCTCATCAGGTGTAACGGCGGCGCCACACGCGCCACAACGAACACCACCGCTGCTCCCGGCGACTGGATGTACACCGAGTTGTATACAGCTGCTGTATTCGTGATTCGAGACAGTAGATGGAACTTGTTGCCCCCGAATGACTCCCGGTCACGTGCCCGTTTCGTCTGTTTCGTCCGTGTGAATTGTTCGCCGGAGGGACTGCCGAAGGGTCGGCGTACCTACGGTTGCGTAAGGGCGCGCAGGTGCGGCACGCTCGATTTGTACGACGTCGAGCAGCCGAGTCACACGGCAATCCGCCGTGTGCGGTCAGTCGAGGAGGGCCCCGTGGGGCACTACAAGGCGAACGTGCGTGACATCGAGTTCAACCTGTTCGAGGTGCTGAACCTCGACAAGCTTCTTGACACCGGGGCCTACGGCGACCTGGACTCCGATACGGTGCGTCAGCTCCTCGTCGAGGTGAAGAACCTGGCCGAGGGGCCGATCGCGGACTCGTTCGCCGATGCCGACCGGCACCCGGTGGTCTTCCGCCCCGATACCCACGACATCACCGTGCCCGAGCCCCTGCGCAAGACGGTGGACGTGGTGCACGAGGCGGGATGGCACCGCCTCGGCATGCCTGCCGGTATGGACGGCACCGCCGCCCCGAACGTGGTGATGTGGGCGGTCAACGAGCTCATCATCTGTGCCAACCCGGCGGCCAGCTTCTTCAACATGGGCCCGCTGATGGGCTCGGTGCTCTACGAACTCGGCAACGACGAACAGCAGCGCTGGGCTCGGGGCGGGTTCGAGCGCGGGTGGCAGGCGACCATGGTGCTCACCGAGCCGGATGCCGGGTCCGATGTCGGCGCCGGTCGGACCAAGGCTGTGCCGCAGCCCGACGGGTCATGGCACATCGAGGGGGTGAAGCGGTTCATCTCCGGCGGTGACGTGGGTGATACGGCGGAGAACATGTTCCATCTGGTGCTCGCCCGACCAGAGGGCGCGGGCCCCGGCACCAAGGGGCTCTCGCTGTTCTACGTGCCGAAGTTCCTCTTCGATCCCGTGACGCTCGAACCGGGCGCCCGCAACGGTGTGTATCTGACCGGGGTGGAGCACAAGATGGGGATCAAGTCCTCACCGACCTGCGAACTCACCTTCGGCGGCACCGCGGTGCCCGCCAAGGGCTGGCTGGTCGGCGATGTGCACAACGGCATCGCCCAGATGTTCAAGGTGATCGAGAACGCTCGGATGACGGTGGGTGTGAAGTCGTCCGGGACGTTGTCGACCGGGTATCTGAACGCGCTCGAGTACGCCAAGTCGAGGGTGCAGGGTGCGGATCTGACGCAGATCGCCGATAAGGCGGCGCCGCGCGTCACCATTACCCATCACCCCGATGTCCGCCGGTCGCTGGCCATGCAGAAGGCCTACGCGGAGGGACTGCGAGCGGTCTATCTGTATACCGCCGCGCATCAGAACGCGGAGGTGGCGCAGCTGGTGTCGGGTGCCGATCCCGAGACCGCGCACCGCGTGGACGATCTGCTGCTGCCGATCGTCAAGGGCGTCGGATCCGAGCGCGCGTATCAGTTGCTCACGGAGTCGCTGCAAACGTTCGGCGGCTCCGGCTATTTGCAGGACTATCCGATCGAGCAGTACATCCGCGACGCCAAGATCGACTCGCTCTACGAGGGCACCACGGCGATCCAGGCTCAGGACTTCTTCTTCCGCAAGATCATTCGCGATCGCGGCATCGCTTTGGCCCATGTGAATGCCCAGATCAGCGCCTACCTGGACAACGACACCGGCCGCTTCGCCGTCGAGCGCGCCCTGCTGCGCACCGCCCAGGCCGACATCGGCGCCATGGCCGCCACTCTCACCGGCTACGCCATGGCGGGCCGGACCGAGCCCACCGAGCTCTACAAGGTCGGCCTCGGCTCGGTCCGCTTCCTGATGTCGGTCGGCGACCTCCTCATCGCCTGGCGCCTGCTGGTCCAGGCCGACATCGCGGCCGCCGCCCTGGCCTCCGACGCCACACCGCGGGACCGCCCCTTCTATCAGGGCAAAGTCGCCGCGGCGAGCTTCTTCGCCAAGAATGTGCTTCCCGAGCTCACCGCCACCAGGAACATCCTCGCCACCATCGACAACGACATCATGGCCGTCCCGGAAGAGGCCTTCTGAGGTGAGCGGCGCTATTTGATGAGGTACGGCGAGACCGAGCTGCGGTGTTCGCTGATATCGAGGGCCTTGCCCAGCGGGGGGAAGGCGCGCTGGGGGCAGTTGGAGCGCACACAGACTCGGCAGCCCGCGCCGATGGGGGTGGCGTTGGCTTCGCCCAGGTCGATGCCGTCGGCGTAGACGACGCGACCCGCGTGGCGCAGTTCGCAGCCGAGGCCGATGGCGAAGGTCTTGCCGGGTTGGCCGTAACGGGTGGCGCGGCGTTCCACGGTGCGCGCGATCCAGAGGTATTTGCGGCCGTCGGGCATCTGGGCGATCTGGGTCATGATCTTGCCCGGATAGGCGAAGGTCTCGTAGACGTTCCACAGCGGGCAGGTGCCGCCGCTGGCGGAGAAGTGGAAACCGGTGGCGGACTGGCGTTTCGACATATTGCCCGCGCGGTCGACGCGCACGAAGGAGAAGGGGACCCCGCGCAGGGTCGGTCGTTGCAGGGTCGAGAGGCGGTGGCAGATGGTTTCGAAACTCTGCGAGAAGAACGCTGACAGGCGCTCGATGTCGTAGCGGAAATTCTCGGCCACTTCGTGAAAGTGCGTGTAAGGCAGGACCATCGCGGCCGCGAAGTAGTTCGCCAGTCCGAGCATCGCGAGTTTGTGTGAGGCGTCGGAGGCGAAATTGCCTTCGTCGACCAGCTTTTCGAGCAGTGGCCCGCATTCGAGATAGGCCAGTTCGGCGGCGAGCTTGAAGGTGCGTTGGCCACCGGACAAATGTGGGGAGATCTCGAGCTGTTTGGTCTCGGGGTCGAAATGGTGCAGGACGCCCTCGCCGAGGTCGATGCGCTCGCTGATCCGCACGCCGTGCGCGCGCAGCAGGCGCACGATCTCGGTGCTCACCTCGCCACCGTGGAATCGGATACGCGCGGTGAGATCCTCTGCGGCGGTGTCCAATTCGTGGATGTAGTTCTGGCGCTGATAGAAGTAGTCGCGCACTTCCTCGTGCGGCTTGCTGATCGCGGCGCTGCCGGAGCCGTCGGCGAACCGGTCCTCGGTGGCGGCGGCCAGCTGCGCGCTGGTGTTGCGGTAGCGGTTGTGCATGGCCACCAGGGCGCGCGCCATCGACGGGTGCGCGGAGACCATGTCGGCGATCTGCTGGGTGTCGGCCTCGATGCCGAGCTCGGCGTCCATCACGACTTCGGACAACTCGGCGATCAGGCGGGTGTCGTCCTGGGCGGAGAAGAAGGTGGGGTCGACGCCGAAGACCTCGTTGATGCGCGTCAGCACCGGCACGGTGAGCGGTCGCACGTCGTGTTCGATCTGGTTCAGATAGCTGGCCGAGATCTCCAGTTTCTGCGCGAGCGCCACCTGGCTCAGCCCACGTTCGGTACGCAGCTGGCGCAGCCGCGCTCCGACATAGGTCTTGGCCATATGTCCAGTTTAAGGGCCTTTCGCAGGCTTGCCAAAGGATTCTTAACAACGGCATCGAGCTCTGTGTCACACCCTCGCGATACTGTCGTGAGGTGCTGTTCAGCGATGTCGTCACGGCCTCCGCTGCCGTGCGAGCGACTCGGTCGCGCAAGGCGAAAACCGCCGCGCTGGCCGAGCTCTTCGGTGTCGCAGGGCCTGCCGAGATCGGCACCGTGGTCGCGTGGTTGTCCGGTGAGCTGGTGCAGGGCCGGATCGGGGCCGGTTGGCGCACGATGACCGGGCTCGATACGCCGCCGAGCAGCGAGGCGAGCCTCACCGTCGGCGCGGTGGACGACATCTTCTCCCAGCTCACCGAGCTGAACGGCAAGGGCTCTACCAACCGGCGTCGCGCATTGCTCACCGCGCTGTTCACCGCGGCGACCGAGGAAGAGCAGTCCTTCCTGATTCGTCTGCTCACCGGTGAACTGCGCCAGGGCGCGCTCACCGCGATCGTCGTCGAGGCGCTCGCCCAGTCCACCGGTATCCCGGTCGACGTGGTGCGCCGCGCCCACATGCTCTCCGGCCAACTCCCCACCACCGCGATCGCCGCGCTCGCCGGGGGCGAACCAGCACTGTCGGCATTCCGGCTCGAGGTAGGCCGCCCCGTGGCGCCGATGCTCGCCTCGCCCGGCGGCTCACTGGACGAGGCCCTCGCCGAACTGGGCTCCGACATCAGTGTCGAACACAAGCTCGACGGCGCCCGCATCCAAGTGCACCGCGACGGCGACGAGGTCTGGGTGTTCACCAGAACCCTGCGCGACATCACCACCGGCGTCCCCGAACTCGTCGACCTGGTCAGAACCCTCGACTGCGCCACCGTGGTCCTCGACGGCGAAACCCTCGCCCTCACCGACTCGGGTCGCCCACGCCCGTTCCAGGAGACGATGAGCAGGTTCGCCACCATCGGCGATCCACGCCAGTTGCACCCCTATTTCTTCGACTGCCTGCACCTCGACGGCGTGGACCTCATCGACGAGCCACTGCGTGTGCGCCGCATCGCGCTCGAGCAGGTCGCGGGCGACCACAGCATCCCCGCGCTCATCGCGCCGACGCCGGAGGCCGCCGCCGACTGCTATGACGACGCACTCGCCGTGGGCAACGAGGGCGTGATGGTCAAGGCGCTCGATGCCCCGTACGCCGCGGGCCGACGCGGCAAGGCCTGGCAGAAGATCAAACCCGCGCACACCCTCGACCTACTGGTGATCGGCGCCGAATGGGGCTACGGCCGCCGCACCGGGTTCCTGTCCAATCTGCATCTGGCCGCTCGCGATCCGGAGACCGGCGAGCCGGTGATGGTCGGCAAGACCTTCAAGGGCCTCACCGACGAACTGCTGCGCTGGCAGACCGAGGAATTCCCGCGTCACGAAACCCACCGCGACGGTCAGACCGTGTACCTGCGCCCCGAACTCGTCGTCGAGATCGCGCTCGACGGCGTCCAGACCAGCACTCGATATCCCGGCGGGGTGGCGCTGCGCTTCGCCAGAGTGGTCCGTTATCGGCCGGACAAGGAACCCGACCAGGCCGACGCGATCGACGCGGTGCGCGCACTCGGCTGAGGTCAGCGCTGTTCAGGAGACCGACCCGCAACAGTTTGGCAATCCGGCGGCAGCATACGACACACTGTTCGGGTGAGCGCCGAATTAATGATCCTGTTGATCGTCATCGCCACAGCTCTCGCATTCGACTTCACCAACGGATTCCACGACACGGCCAATGCCATGGCGACGTCGATCGCCACCGGCGCTCTGAAGCCGAAGACGGCGGTAGCCCTCTCCGGTGTGCTGAATCTGATCGGTGCGTTCCTGTCGGTATCGGTGGCGGCGACTGTGGCCAAGGGCATTGTGAAATTGGACGATGTGAGTGGACACGACCTGCTGGTCATCGTCTTCGCCGGCCTGGTCGGCGGCATCCTGTGGAATTTGTTGACCTGGCTGCTCGGCCTGCCGTCGAGTTCCTCGCACGCGCTGTTCGGCGGGCTGATCGGCTCGACGATCGCCGCGCTGGGCTGGAACGGCGTGATCTGGGCATCGGGGTCGGACGGCGTGCTGATCAAGATCGTGCTGCCCGCGCTGCTCGCGCCGGTGATCGCGGCCATGGTGGCGGCCATCGGCATCTTCCTGGTGTACCGGATCACCCACGGCGTCGACCGGGAGAAGACCGACGAGGGATTCCGCTGGGGACAGATCGGGTCGGCCTCACTGGTCTCGCTGGCGCACGGCACCAACGACGCGCAGAAGACGATGGGCATCATCTTCCTCGCGCTGGTCGCCTACGGCTCGCTGGGCAAGGACGACCACATGCCGCTGTGGGTGATGGCTTCCTGCGCGGTCGCGATCGCCCTCGGTACCTATCTCGGCGGCTGGCGGATCATCAGGACCCTCGGGAAGGGCCTGGTCGAGATCGAGTCGCCGCAGGGTCTGGCCGCCGAGTCGACCTCGGCGGCGATCATCCTCACCTCGGCGCACTTCGGCCTGCCGCTGTCGACCACGCAGACCGCGACCGGCGCGATCCTCGGTACCGGCATCGGCAAGGGCGCGGAGGTGCGCTGGCGTGTGATGGGCCGGATGGCCGTCGCCTGGCTGCTCACCCTGCCGATGGCGGGCATCGTCGGCGCGATCTGCTGGGTGATCGCCCACCTCATCGGTGGGCTCCCCGGCGTCCTCGTGGTGTTCGGCCTCCTGATCGCCGGGGCGCTGGGAATCTATCTCCGGTCGCGCCGGGACCCGGTCGGCACCCACAATGTGAACGAATGGCCCGACGGCCATCAGCCACCCGCCTCGGCACCGTCGCCGATCGACCAGAACCTTGCCGGGTAGAGGGGAGCGATCGTGCACACCGTGATCACCAATCTGAGTTCACTGTGGGAAGTGGTGCTCGCCGCGCTGATCTTCGGCGCGGGCGTACCCGCCGTTTTCGCTTACGCCGTGCGGTGGTGGGCCAATGCCGAGACCGTCGACGCCGAGGGGCGAGTTCGGCGCAACTATCCGGCGCTGGCCGGTGCGCTGACCTGCCTGGTCCTCATCGTCGTCGTGGTGATCACCGGAATCCTGTTCACCGCCAAGGCATTCATCGCCCACCAGTTCGGCATCCACCTGTTCGGCCAATCATGAGTGAGGAAGCCATGACCGATCCGAACCCCGCCTCGCCGAGCCCCTCGGTCCGCGGCAACCTGCTCTCTCGGGTGCTCGGTTGGTTGCGTGCCGGGTACCCGCAGGGCATTCCGCAGTCGGACTACGTCGCGTTGTTCGCGGTGCTGCACCGCCACCTCACCGACTACGAGGTGGTGGTGATCGGAGAGCGGCTGGTCGAGGCCAGCCGCGAGGGCGAAAAGATCAGCGAGGCCGATATCGCCGCTGCCATCGCCGATTTCGCGAAGCAGCAGCCCGCGCCCGACGATGTCTCGCGGGTGGCATCGCATCTGGCCGCCGGTGGCTGGCCGTTGGACGAGCCGCTCGACGACGGCGAACCCACTATCGAACAGAATTGATCACCCCGTTCGACAATTCCGTCGCGCCAGCGGAATTCGCTGGTGGCGACAATGGCGAATCGACTGGCTACCGGGCGATCGCGCGCTAGCATGCATCCGTGGTTCGGCGTGCGGATGTAACCGATAGTGGTCGTAGTTACGGTGGATTGTCGCGCCAGCAGCGAGTAGCGCTACGCCGCAACAGGTTGACCGACGCGGCGCTGGAACTATTCGGTACCCAGGGATATTCGTCGACCTCGATCGAGCGACTGTGTGCGACCGCGAATGTGTCGACCCGCAGTTTCTACGAAGACATCGGTAGCCGCGAGGCATTGTTGATCGCACTCGTCGACCGGTTGAACGCGGCCGCGCTGCGCCGCCTCGACGAAGCCTTGGAAAGCACCAGTGAACAGCCGCTGGTGGTGCGCGTGGTGGAAAGTTTCCGTGCGTTCCTCGCGGTGACCTGCCGTGATCGCCGGGCGGCGCGGGTGTTCTATGTCGAGGTCGTCGGGGTGAGTCCGGTGGTGGAGGAATGGCGGCGCGCACAGCGACGGTCGATTTCGGCCCTGCTCACGCGCGAAGCGCAACGGGCCGCCGAGCGCGGCGAGGCGGAATCGCGCAGCCTGCACCTGTTCGGCCTCGCGGTAATCGGCGCGGTGAATTCGCTCGCCCAGGAGATGGTGCACGCCACCGTCCCCGGCGACGCGATCTCGGTCGACGAGATCTGCGAGGAGATCGCCTATTTCATCCGCTCCGGGCTCACGGTGCGCACCGCGGTCGCGCCCACCGCGTAGCCGGCGACAACGCAAAAGCGGGAGGCATCCGAATCCGGATGCCTCCCGCTTCTCAGTGAGAAATCAGATACCCATGCCCTGAGCGAGCAGCGGCCACGACTCGTGCAGCGCCTGCTCCCAGTACGGCCAGTAGTGGGTGCCCATCGGGGTGAACTGGTAGGTCGCCGGGATACCCAGCGAGTCCAGCTTGGTCTTCAGGTTCTGGCTGCAAGCGTTGGTCGCCGCTTCGATGCCGATTCCGAGACCGAGGTTGATCACGCCCATCGGGCCGGGCGAACCGTTGAGGTAGTAGGCCACGTCGGCGTTGGTCGGCATGCCGCTACCGCTGGAGATGTAGAGGTTGGTGCCGCGCAGCTTCTCGGCGTTGACGACCGGGTCGTTGTCGACCCACGCCGGATCGTTGTCCGGACCGTACATGTTCGCGGTGTTGCCGCCTGCCCAGGTCTCCACGGAGAACTTGACGGCCTGCTTGCCCATCGGGTCGGCGATCTGCGCGCAGCCACTGTAGGCGGCGACGGACTTGAACAGACCCGGGTTGGCCTCGGCCAGCTGCAGGACCGAGGTGCCGGAGGTGGACAGCCCGGCCAGCGAGTTCAGGCCGGTCGAGTTGAGGGCGCCGTCGAGCAGCGGCGGGAGCTCCTGGGTGAAGAAGGTGCTCCACTTGTTCAGGCCGAGCTTGGGGTCGTCTTGCTTCCAGTCGGTGTAGTAGCTGCCGCGACCACCGATCGGCTGGATGACATTGACCTGCTTGTCGGACAGGAAGCCGAGCGCCTGGGTCTGCGCGGCCCAGCTGGCGGTGCCCTCGCCGCCGTCGAGGCCGTTGAGCATGTAGAAGTTGGGGGCGGGCTTCGACTCGTCGACGGGACGCTGCACGTCGATCGTGATGTCCTTCTTCATCGCCGCCGAGTACACCTTCAGATGCCACACGCGTCCGTCTTTGACGATGGACGACACGGCTGAGGGCTTCTCGGGCTCGGCGGTCGCGGCGCCACCGGCGACAACGGCCACCGACAATGCGGCGGTCAGAGCCACGGCGGTGGTGCGCAGCGCGGCCACGGTACGTAGTGCAGAGAGCTTCATCGAACAGTCGGTTCCAGTCCACGGGCCCTGTCGGGCACGTCATCGCAGTGCTTCCCCCGGTCGCCGAGAGCATATGCGCTCGACGCTCGCAGGGCTGTCAGATCCTCCGACACTCTATGTCCTCTCACATGAGCGAATCGTTACCGGTTCACTTTTATGGTGACCTCGAGCACGGTTTACGGGGGCGCAATCTGGGCTCCGATTCGGAAATGCCGCCGCAACCAGCCGCTCTTATGGTGACGAGCATGGGTAAGGAAATCCCCGGCAGCGCGACCGCCGGGATCGAGATCAGTGGGTTGAGCAAGACGTTCAAGGTAGGCCGCAACACGGTCGACGCGCTGGACTCGGTCGATTTGCGGACTTCGCACGGTGCATTCCTGGCATTGCTCGGGCCGTCGGGCTGCGGCAAATCGACGGTGTTGCGGATTCTGGCCGGCCTCGACGAACCGAGCGCGGGTACCGCCCGGATCAACGGCCTGTCCCCGGAACAATTGCGCGGCGGTCATCAGCTGGGTATCGCGTTCCAGGATTCGGCATTGCTGCCGTGGCGCAGCGTGGAATCCAATATCGGGCTGCCGTTGCAGGTGGCCGGGCTGCCCGCCGCACCGGACCGGATCGCCGAGCTGATCGCGCTGGTCGGCCTCGAAGGGTTCGAGAAGGCCAAGCCCGCGCAGCTGTCCGGCGGTATGCGCCAACGGGTTTCGATCGCACGGGCACTGGTCGTGCAGCCGTCGGTGCTGCTGCTCGACGAACCGTTCGGCGCGCTCGACGACATGACCAGGCAGCGATTGAACCTGGAACTGCTGCGCATCTGGACCGAGAAGCCCGCGACCACGCTGATGGTCACCCACGGCATCGGCGAGGCGGTGTTCCTCTCCGATGTGGTGGCGGTGATGAGTCCACGACCGGGCCGGGTGCTGGAACTGGTCGAGATCGACCTGCCGCGACCGCGCACACCCGAGATGATGCGGACCCCGGAATTCCACAAGCTCTGTGACTACCTGTCCGAGTTGCTGTTCGGGCGGGGTGGGGTCGCGTGAGCGCGGGCACGGGCCGCGCGGCCGGTGCGCTGGGCGTGGTGGCGCTGATCGCGCTGTGGTGGGCGCTGGCCGCCGCGGGCACCGCGGGCGGGACGATTCCCACGCCGTGGCGAGTTCTTTCCACCATGTGGTCGGACGGGTGGGGGCTCTACGGGCCCAACTTCCAGGTCACCGCGATCGGGGCGGTGCAGGGCTTCCTGTGGGGGAATCTGCTGGCGATCGGGATCGCGGCGCTGATCATGGTGGTACCGCGGATCGAACCCCTCGCCACCCAATTGGCCATCCTGAGCTATTGCACGCCGCTGGTGGCGCTCGGCCCGATCATCCTGGTGGTGTTCGGTGGACGCACACCCACGGTGTTCCTGGCCGCGATGTACTGCTTCTTCACCACCATGGTCGGCGCGGTGACCGGATTGCGCTCGGCGGATCCGGCGAGCCTGGATCTGGTGCGCGCCTACGGCGGTGGCCGCTGGCAGCGGCTGTATCGCGTCCAATCCATCGCGGCGCTGCCGAATACGTTCGCCGCCTTGAAGATCGCCGCGCCGTCGGCTGTGCTCGGTGCGATCATCGGTGAGTACCTGGGCGGCGTCGACAGCGGCATCGGAGTCGCGCTCACCGCGGCGCAGACCGCCTACAACGTGCCACGCACCTGGGGCATGGCGATCGCCGCCGCCGCACTGGCCGGGCTCGGCTACCTGCTGGTGGCGGGTGCGGCCCGACTGATCACGCCGTGGACGGCGACCGCCGAGGAGTCGACGCGATGACCACCACCGTCTTGCGCAGGATCGGCCGCTTCCTGCTGCCGCTGGCGAGTTCGCTGATCCTGCTGCTCGTCATCTGGACGCTGTTCCTTCGCCTGTTCCCGCAGATCGGTCCACGGGTGGGCAAGACACCGGCGGATGTCTGGGCCTACCTGGTGACCTCGGCGGGTGCGGCGACGGCACGGCAGGCGATTCTCGACGACCTCGCGATCACCCTGCGCGACGCGGCATCGGGCTTTCTCGTCGGAATGGCGGGCGCGCTCGGCGTTGCCGCGCTGTTCGTGCTGTATTCGGCTGTGCGGCAGACGTTCATGCCGGTCGCGATGCTGTTGCGTTCGGTGCCGCTGGTCGCCCTGTGTCCGATCGTCGTGCTGATCTTCGGCCGTGGCGCGGCGGGGGTGACGGTGCTGACGGCGATCGTCGTGTTCTTCCCCGCCCTGGTGATGATCATGACCGGCCTCCGTGAAGCGCCGAGGCAGGCAATGGAATTGGTGACGGCCTACGGCGGCACGCGCTGGACCCGGCTGCGGATGGTCGCGGTGCCCGCCGCACTGCCGTCGGTGTTCGCCGCGGCCAGGATCTCGGTGCCCGGTGCGCTGATCGGCGCCCTGCTGGGTGAATGGCTCGGTAGTGGAACAGGATTGGGCGCGAGCCTGGTGCGGGCCATCCCGATGTTCCAGTACAACCGGCTGTGGGCGTCCATCGTGGTCGTCACGGTGGTG
The DNA here is from genome assembly GCF_001427185.1 of Nocardia sp. Root136. Taxonomy (NCBI): domain Bacteria; kingdom Bacillati; phylum Actinomycetota; class Actinomycetes; order Mycobacteriales; family Nocardiaceae; genus Nocardia; species Nocardia sp. Root136. Next base: position 2,889,008 of record NZ_LMFE01000001.1, on the reverse strand, counting down.
TCGGTGCTGCTGTACGCGATTGTCGGAGTGCTCGAGAACGTGGTGCTCGCGCGCTTCGGTCCGAACGCTGGAAAGTAGGAATAGTGGGTGGAACGTGACGGCAAAGAGAACGAAACGCGGCGAATCTAGATTCTGCGTATGAACAGTGTCGACCGTCGTTCCTTTCTCCGCTTTTCCGCATTGACCGGCGCCGCGCTCGGCGGCGCCGGATTGCTCGCCGCGTGTGGCAGCGGTTCGAGCACATCCTCGAACGGCTCGACTGACGACGGCTCGAAATTCGGCAAGGTCGCTATCCAGTTGTCGTGGATCAAGAACATCGAATTCGCGGGTGAGTATTTCGCCGATTCGAAGGGCTATTTCAAAGATGCGGGATTCGGTGCGGTAGATCTCGTCGCGGGTGGCGCGGCGTCGACTTCGGTGGAAGCGGGCCTCGATACCGGCAAGATCTGGCTCGGCCTTTCCGCACCGCAGACCACCGCGCCCGCCGTGCTCGAAGGACTGCCCGCCAAGATCGTCGGTGCGACCTATCAGAAGAACCCGTTCGCGATTGTCAGCTCGGCAGGCAAACCGATAAAGACGCCCGCGGAGATGAAGGGCCGCAAGATCGGCGTGCAGGACACCAACCAGCTCATCTTCAGTGCCCTGCTGGCCGCCAACGGCATCAGTCCGGGCGAGGTGACCGTGGTGCCCGCGCAGTTCGATCCGACGCCACTGGCCAACGGTGAGGTCGACGGCTGGGTGAGCTATGTGACCAACGAGCCGATCACCTTGGCTGCCAAGGGCTTCGCCAACGACCACTTCCTGTTCGCCGACTTCGGTCTACCGCTGGTCGCCGAGACGATGACCGTCAGCCAGCACACCATCGACAACGAGCGCGACAAGCTCAAAGCCTTCCTGACCGCCCAGATCAAGGGCTGGAAGGACGCCGTCGCCAGTCCCGCCGAGTCCGCGCGCCTCGCGGTAGAGGTCTACGGCAAGGACCTGAAGCTCGACCTGGCCGAGCAGACCGCGGAGGCCACCGCGCAGAACGACCTGGTCGTCTCCGCGTCGACCAGGACCGACGGACTGCTGACGATGTCGGACGCGCTGATCGAGCAGAACATCGCCGCCCTTCGTACCGCGAAGATCGATATCAAGGCCGACCAGCTGTTCGACCTGTCGGTTATTCGTGAGATCTACGCCGAGAACCCTGGTTTGGAGTAGACGGTCGGCCGGCGCCGCGGGTCGCGGCGCCGGCGCACATCAAATCGCCATGCCCACAGCGGCGGTCGAGACGTAGTCGCGCTGGGCCGCGAGGCGCAGACCCGCACGGGAGGCGAGGAAGTCGGCGGTGATGAAGACGGCGGTCTCGGCGGGGGTGCGCGGGCCGGTCTCCAGGCCCGCGGGCACGTGCACGCGGGACAGGGTCGGCTCGTCGAAGCCGCCGGCCCGCAGGTCGTCGAGGCGGCGGGCCTGGTCGGCCGGGGTGCCGAGGGCGGCCAGGTATCCGAGCTCGGGTAGTCGTAAGGCGACGGTGAGCAGCGGGATCTCGAAGCGCGGCTCGTTGGCGAGCACGACGATCGCGGTGCTGCTGTCGACCTCGCCCGCGGCCGAGAGGGTGTTGAGGTAGCGGTGCGGCCAGTCGACGACCACTTCGGCGCCGGGGAACGAGGCCGGGTCGGCGAACTCGGGGCGCGAGTCGCAGATGCTCACCCGGTAGCCGATCATCCGCGCCTGCGCGACGAGGGTGGCCGCATAGGCGTTGGCGCCGAAGATGATCAGGCGCGGCGGCGGGCAGTACGAGGCGACGAACAGATCCGACTCGGGCAGCGCGACGAGTTCGGTCGCGTGCTTGCGGTCGGTGACCAGATGCTGACCGATGACATCGGGATCCTGATTCCAGACCACGGTGAACACGGTGACCCGGCGATGGGCTTGGATATCAGCGGCAATGGAGGGGAATTCGGGAAAATCGCGGCAGGAGAACGGTTCTACGAAAATATCGACGAGCGTGCCGTCGTCGGCGCTCGATTCCATCCCGGTGAGCATGCTGTAGCGGCGCAGTTGCCGGACGCCGGTGCGACCCGCTTCCAGAGCCGCGTCATACACGGTCTCTTCCAGCCGGCCGGAGGCAATGGATCCGAAGACGCCACCGTTCGGCGTGACGAGCATCGAAGATCCGATGGGCAGGGAATTGGTGCCGATAGTACGGACCACGGTGGCGAGGCCACCCGTACGGCCCGAATGCCACACTCGCAGAAGGTCATCGACGATATCGCGCATATCTCACAACTCCGATCACCGTGCGCCGACTTCCGGGAAATCGCGATCGGTCCCTGTCGCCAAGTCGTCGCACGTGACGCACACCATATCCTGTCGACCGCCCAAATAGGAACCGGCCCCGACATCGCCTGCCGTTACCTCCGAAATGGCTTCCCAGTGCTTGTTCTCGATCACAACGGGGTGACCAGGTGTGTTGTTGAACACAGCACGGGCAAGTCCGCTCTGGCTCGAACGCGCCGCGGCGAGCACTCTGGCGACTACATCGGCCCCGATATCGGGGGTATCGACGGGCAAGAACGCCACATAACGAGTGTCCTTTTCGAGGGCGGCGCGCAAGCCCGCGCGCACCGTCGCGGAGAGTCCGGTGGCCCAGTCGGCTACCCACCGCCACTCGGTGTCGACGGGCAGTCCGAGGGCGTCCGGATCGGGTCCGGTCGCGCCGAGCGCGACGATCACCGGATCGCAACCACCGTCGCGCAGGGCGGTGATCGCCGAGCGCAACCAGGCGCCGTTCTCGGCGAGTGCCTTGGGTTTGCCGTATCGCGTGCCCGCACCCGCCGCGAGGACGATGCCCGTGCACGACGGGTTCGCGGAAGGGGCGAGTGGGGGCATGTGAGCGAAGGTAATGACGCAATGTTGCCGCTCGATTACGGCAGGGGAGCGCGGCGACGACGACACGCCGACGTGATGGACTGCACATCGGTGGCGACGGGGCGGGGATCGCGCGATGCTGGATCGATGACGAGCCAAGGGTTGAGCCTCGCGGGTTTCAACGATCTACCTGCGGAGACTGCCGAAGAGGCATTGCTTGCCTGTTGCGCTGCGCCGCGCTGGGCACGGGCTGTCGCGGCTGCCCGTCCCTACGCGACCACGGAATCGCTGACGGCGGCCGCCGACGCGGCGTCAGCCTCGCTCGATGACGCCGACATCGATGAGGCGCTGGCTGGTCACCCGCGCATCGGCGACCGCCCGACCTCGGCGGCGTCGGCGCGCGAACAGTCCGGCGTGACCGGCCAGGACGTGCGCTCGGCGCTGGCCGAGGGCAATCGCGCCTACGAGGCGAAGTTCGGCCACATCTATCTGGTCTGCGCCGCGGGCCGCAGCGGCGAGGAGCTGCTCGCGGTGTTGCGGGCGCGCTTGGACAACGATCCGTCGACCGAAAGGCAGATCATGCGAACAGAACTGTCGAAGATCAACCGGCTGCGACTGGCGGGACTGGTGGTGCGATGACGAGCCTGAGCACCCACGTCCTCGATGCTGTGTGCGGGGCGCCGGCGGCGGGTGTCGCCGTCTGGCTCCTGCGCGAGGACCAGCGGCTCACCGAAGCGCTCACCGATGCCGACGGGCGGGTGAAAGAGCTTGCGGCCGGGCTGAATCCGGGCGACTACCGCCTCTTCTTCGACACCGGCAGCTATTTCGCGGCGCAGGGTAGCGAGACTTTCTATCCGGAAGTCTGCGTCGCGTTCACGGTGGGTGAGCAGACGCATCTGCATGTGCCGCTGCTGCTGTCGCCGTTCGCCTATTCCACCTACCGAGGGAGCTGAGATGGCACTGAATGGTCCGATCGTGCTGACCGATCATCGATATGGCAAGGCCGAGAATCGGGTTGTGCGTTTCTACAAAGAGAACGCGCGCCACGAGATTCGCGACGTGAACGTCTCCACCGCCCTGCGGGGCGATTTCGAGGCGGCATACACCGACGGTGACCAGCGTCACGTTCTGCCCACCGACACCCAGAAGCACACCGCCTTCATCTACGCGAAGAAGCCCGGCCTCGACACCATCGAGGACTACGCGATCGCGCTGGCGAAGCATTTCGTCGATGCGGTCGAGCCGGTGTCGAGTGCGCGGATCGACGTGGACTCCTATGGCTGGCAACGGGTCTCGATCGATGGTGCCGAACACGATCACACGTGGGTGCGGCAGGGGCCCGAGGTGCGCACGGCGGCGGTGACGGTGGCGGGCACGGGCGCCGAGCAACAGACCTGGGTGATCGGCGGGATCAAGGACCTGGTGCTGCTCAAGTCGACCGGCTCGGAGTTCGCCGACTTCCTCACCGACGAGTACACGACTCTCGCGCCGACCCATGATCGTGTGCTGGCCAGTTCGCTGGTGGTCCAGTGGCGCTTCGCCGAAATCGGTGGAGTCGACTGGGACGAGGTGTACGCCGGGATTCGCGCCACGCTGCTCGAGCTGTTCGCGACCACGTATTCCAAGGCGTTGCAGCAGACGCTGTACGCGATGGGAACGGCCGCGCTGGAACGTTTTCCGATGCTCGCCGAGATCCGGTTGTCGGCGCCGAACAAGCACCACTTCGACTACGACCTGGCGCAGTTCGAGATCGAGAACAAGGGTGAGGTCTTCTGGGCGGCCGACCGGCCGTACGGCTCGATCCACGCCACCCTGGCACGCGCGGACGCACCCGACGCGGGGATCGCGTGGCAGCCGTGAGCGCGCCCGATCTGCTGATCCACGGCTGCGCGGTGGTGACCGTCGACGCGGCGGGCACCGAGTACCGCCACGGCTGGGTCACCTTGCGTGGCAACAGGATCGATGCCGTCGGCGAGGGTACGCCGCCGGAATTCGGCCCCGGGGTCGCGCGGATCGACGGGCGCGGCTGTGTACTCACGCCCGGTCTGGTCAACACCCATCACCACCTCTACCAGTGGATCACCCGCGGGCTGGCCGCCGACAACACCCTGTTCGAGTGGCTGACCACGCTGTACCCGGTGTGGGCGCGGATCGACGAGAAATCGGTGCGGACCGCGGCGACCGGCGCGCTGGTCTCGCTGGCGCGCAGTGGCTGCACGACGTCGTCGGATCACCATTACGTGTTCCCGCGCGGCGGCGGCGATCTGCTCGCCGCGGAGATCGGAGCGGCCGCCGAGGTGGGGCTGCGGTTCCACCCGGCGCGCGGGTCGATGGATCTCGGACAGAGCAGCGGCGGGCTGCCGCCGGACTCGGTGGTGGAGTCGATCGACGACATCCTCGCCGCGAGCGCCGCGGCCGTCGAGGACTGGCACGACCCGTCCTTCGACGCGATGGTGCGGATCGCGCTGGCCCCCTGCTCGCCGTTCTCGGTGACCGCCGATCTCATGCGCGAGTCCGCGGCGCTGGCGCGTTCCACGGGTGTCCGGCTACACACGCACCTCGCCGAAACCCTCGACGAGCAGCAGTTCTGCCTGGAGAAGTTCGGGTGCACGCCCGCCGAGTACATGGAGCGGCTCGGCTGGCTCGGCGAGGACGTCTGGTACGCCCACGCCGTGCATCTCGACGACCCGGCGATCGCGGCGATGGCCAGGACCGGGACCGGGATCGCACACTGCCCGACGTCGAACGGTCGGCTGGGCGCCGGGATCGCGCGGACCGCCGACCTGGTGGCGGCCGGTGTGCCCGTGGGGCTCGGGGTCGACGGTGCGGCCAGCAACGAGTCGAGTTCGATGATCGAGGAGCCGCGCAACGCGCTGCTGTACGCGCGGGCGGTCGGTGGGCCACGGGCGATGACGGTGCGGACCGCGCTGGAACTGGCGACCATGGGCGGCGCGCGCGTGCTCGGGCGCGCCGAGGAGATCGGGTCCATCGAACCCGGCAAGCTGGCGGATCTGGCGCTGTGGCGGCTGGATACCCCCGCTCACGCGGGCATCGAGGACCCTGTTGTCGCGCTGGTGCTCGGGTCGGCGCCGCCGTTGGCCGCCTTGGTGGTGAACGGGCGCGAGGTTGTTCGCGACGATGTGGTGCTGACCGTGGACGAGATGGCGGTCGGCGCCGAGGTGGCCCAGGCGCAAGCCACGCTGCTGGCCGGTGCGTGATCTCGCGCAAGATCTCGGTTGTGGGCGGTACTCGTCGGCGACGGCGTGCTGAACTGCGGTTTTGCTCGGATCGGCGCACACTGGATGGCGTACACCGGGTTAACCGCGGCGCAATCTGGCGCGGGTTTCGTGCAACATCGTGGCAACTCGCGGCCCCTACTGTGGCCGGTGAGGCAAGCGAGGTGAACGTGGATCTGGATACTGTTTCCGAGGTTGTTCTCGCCCGCGAGCGCGCCGATCTGGCACAGGTCGGAGCGGGTAGCGCGGTGCTGGCGGGCGGCACCTTTCTTTTCTCCGAGCCGCACGATCATCTCGACCGGCTGGTCGACATCACCACCCTCGGCTGGGCTCCGCTCACGGCCCGCGCGCAAGGTCTGGAGATCGCCGCGACCTGCACGCTGGCGGAGTTCGCCGGCGCCGGGCCCGGCCGCGAACTCGGCACCTCGACGCTGCGGCCGGAGTGGCCGGGGACGGCGCTGTTCGCGCAGTCCTGCCGGGCGCTGCTGGCCTCGCACAAGATCTGGCGCACCGCGACAGTCGGCGGGAATGTGTGCCTGTCGCTGCCCGCCGGTGCGGTACTCGGCGCGCTCGTCGCCTTGGACGCCACGGCGGTGATCTGGCCGCGTGGCGGCGGCGAGCGTCGAATCAGCCTGCGCGACTTCGTCACCGGGCCCGGCGAGAATCTGCTGGCCTCGGGCGCCGTCGTGCGCTCCTTTCTGGTGCCTACTTCGAGTCTGTTGGCGCGCACCAGCTTTCGCAAGATAGCCCTGGCTCCGCTCGGGCGTTCCGGATCGGTGGTGATGGGTAGACGCGAGGCCGACGACCGCTGCGCGATCACCGTCACCGCGGCGACCGTGCGACCGATCGTCCTCGACTTCGATTCCGTCCCAGCACAATCCGATCTGACCGACGCGCTGGCCGAACTGGACGACGACGTGTGGTTCGACGACCCGCACGGTGCGCCGGACTGGCGCGAGCACGTGACCGGGCTGCTGGTCACCGAGGTCGCCGCCGAACTCGGGGAGGCGTCGTGAGTTCAGATGGTCGCGTCGTAGGCGGCGGGCACGGTGCGGGTGACCAGGCCGTCGCGTTCGAGATCGCGCAGCATCCGGACTGGTCGAGGGCGGCCCGCGCGGCCGAATTGTGCTGACCACGGAACACGGAGGTGGTTCATGAGGCTCGAGATCGACGGCCGTGCGGTCGAAGTGAGCGCGCGGCCAGGCCAGTGTCTGCGCACGGTGCTGCGCGAACACGGTGAGCTGGCGGTCAAGAAGGGCTGCGACTCCGGCGACTGTGGCGCCTGCTCGGTGCTGCTCGACGGCGAACCCGTCCACTCCTGCCTGATCCCGGCACACCGCGCCGCCGACCGCGCGGTGACGACCGCCGCGGGACTCGGCGATACGGACGGGCCGAACTCCGTGCAGCGCAGCTTCGTGGCGAACGCCGGGTTCCAATGTGGTTTCTGCACTGCTGGAATGGTGGTGACAGCGTCGGGTCTGGCCGCCGTTCGGCCCGACACACCTGTGGACAACTCTGCTGCTCAGGCAATCACCGACGCCGAACGCGCCGAGCTGTTGAAGGGAAACCTGTGCCGCTGCACGGGGTATCGCGCCATCGCCGACGCTTTGGCCGCACCCTGTGCATCAGTGTGCACAAATACCGAAGCCGACTCGGCGCAGCGCCGTTCGGGAGAATCCGGCACGTTGTGCACAGGGGAGGGCGGTCGTGAGTCGACCGCTGACCGATTCGACAGTAGTTCGTCGGCCTCGCGCGGCGTTACCGATGAAGTCGCAGAGCGGGCGGGTGCCGGTCGCAGCACGGAGTCGGAGGCGGAATCGGCGGACACGGCAACGCTGCCGGACGTGTCTGCGGCCACCACGGCGAGCAGCGATGGCGGTCGGTCAGCTCATTCGCCTGGTGACGACGTGCGGCCGCGAGGTGACGAGGTGGCGCGATCGGCTGGGCCGATCGTTGCGGAGGGGCCTGGTGTCGAGTCTTATGTGGGCGGCCATCTGGCCGGCGAGGTCACCGCGGTCTCGGCTGAAGAAGGGCCTGATGTCGGGGTGTCTGCCGTGTCGGTAGTGGAGGCGCGGGTCGGTGGGGTGATGCGGCGGAAGTATCGGCCGGGGCAGATCGGGGACGGGGTGGGGGCGCCCGCGGGGGCGCGGATCGTGCGGGGTGGGGAGGCGTTCACGATGGACGTGGTGCCGGGGGCGGGGAAGCAGATGCCGCCGGTGGCTCCGTGGCATCTGGCTGTGCTGGCCAGTCCGCACGCGCATGCGCGGATCGTCTCCATCGACGTCGCCGCGGCGCGGGCGGTGCCGGGTGTGCACACGGTGTTGACGCATGTGGATGGACCGCGGACCGCGTTCTCCACGGCTCGCCACGAGCTGCGCGAGGATGATCCGGACGACACCTTCGTGCTCGACAGCACGGTCCGGTTCGCGGGGCAGCGGGTGGCCGCGGTGGTGGGGGAGACCCTGGACGCCGCACGCGCGGGGGTGCGAGCGCTGCGCGTGGAGTACGAGGTGCTGCCCGCGGTCTTCGAGCCCGAGGCGGCGTTGGCCGATGGCGCACCGTTGCTGCATGCCGACAAGCCGGACTCGGCGCGGATCGCCGACGCGCAGCGCAATCTGATCGCCGAGATCCACGGTGGTGTGGGTGATTTCGACGCGGGCATCGAGCAGGCCGCCAAAGTGGTGAGCGGCGTGTGGAATTCACCTCGCGTGCAGCATGTGCACCTGGAGACCCACGGTGGAATCGGATGGCTCGACGACGCGGGCAGGCTCGTCGTCCGCTCGAGCACCCAGGTGCCGTTCCTGGTCCGCGACGAACTGTGCCACCTGTTCGGGCTGGATCGAGATCGCGTGCGGGTGTTCGCGACTCGCGTGGGCGGCGGATTCGGGGCGAAGCAGGAGATGCTGGCCGAGGATCTCATCGCGCTGGCTGTGCTGCGCACCGGGCATCCCGTGCAATACGAGTTCACCCGCACCGACGAATTCACCTCGGCCACATGTCGTCACCCGATGCGCGTCGCGGTCACCGCGGCAGCCGACGCGGCGGGGGTCCTGACCGCGCTCTCGGTGGACGTCCTCGCCGACGCGGGCGCCTACGGCAATCACAGCGCGGGCGTGATGTTCCATTCGGTCGGTGAATCCGTGGCCGTCTACCGCTGCCCGAACAAGCGGGTCGACGCGCAAGCGGTGTACACCAACAACGTTCCCTCCGGCGCGTTCCGTGGATACGGGCTCGGCCAGGTGATCTTCGGCGTCGAATCGGCGATCGACGAACTGGCCCGCGAACTCGGCATCGACCCGTTCGAATTCCGCCGTCGCAATGTGGTGATTCCGGGAGATCAATTCACCGCCGCCGAAATCGACGAGTCCGACCTGACTTTCGGCAGTTACGGTCTCGACCAATGTCTCGACACCGCTCAACAGGCACTGCGTCGCGGCAACGGTGTCGCGGCGCCCGGTCGGCACTGGCAGGTGGGTGAGGGGATGGCCGTGGCCATGATCGCGACGGTACCTCCGCGCGGACACCACGCCGATGCCACGGCGAGCCTGCTCGCCGATGGTCGCTACGAAATAGGCGTCGGCACGGCGGAATTCGGCAACGGAACCACGACCGTCCACGCCCAGCTCGCGGCGACGGCACTGGTCACCGCCGCCGAGCGGATCGTCATCCGCCAGTCCGACACCGACGTGGTCGGCCATGACACCGGCGCGTTCGGCTCCACCGGCACCATGGTCGCGGGCAAAGCCTCCTACGCGGCGGCGCTCGAACTGCACGCGATGATGTTGGCGAGGGCGGCGAAGGTGAGCGGCCACCCCGAACGCGACTGCCTGCTCGAAGCGGACGGTGTGCGCTGCGGCGACGAGCTGATCACCGCGGACCGACTGCTCGCCGACGGCGAGCTGATCGCCCACGGCACCCACGCGGGCACCCCGCGCTCGGTGAGTTTCAATGTGCACGCGTTCCGGGTGGCGGTACAGCCCTCGACCGGCGCGGTACGGATTCTGCAATCGATCCAGGTCGCCGACGCGGGCACCGTGCTCAACCCGGTGCAGCTGCGCGGGCAGGTGGAAGGCGGGGTCGCGCAGGCACTCGGTACCGCGCTCTACGAGGACATGCGGTCGGAATACGGTGTGGTGACCACCAGGACGCTGCGCCACTATCACGTTCCACAGTTCGCCGATCTGCCCCGCACGGAGGTCTATTTCGCCGAAACGAGTGACGAGTTGGGCCCGCTGGGTGCCAAATCGATGAGTGAGTCCCCCTACAACCCGGTGGCCCCGGCCCTGGCGAACGCGATTCGCGACGCCATCGGTGTCCGCCCGGACCGATTACCGATGACCGCCGACCGGGTGTGGCGGACCATCAAGGAAGGAACCGCCGGGTGAATACTCGCCTGCCCGAACATATTCGAGCCCGCATCGACTCCATTCTCGACTCCGTCGACGCGGAACTGCGCGTGCGCTACCCCGGGGCCGGTGACCGGGTCCAGCCCGTGCACACCGCCTACGTTCCCGCCGACCGCGCCACCGCGCAGACCCCCGCCGAGTGGGGTGCTACCGCCTCGGAGTTGCTGCATCGCCACGCCGACTTCCTCGTCGGCCTCGACGTCACCGGCTCGCTGCCTGCCGTACGCCGTCAACTCGCGGACCGGCCGGTGCAGGACATGCGCATCGACTTCGAGGACGGTTACGGGTTCCGGACCGACGAGGAAGAGGACGCGGCCGCGAAGGTCGCGGGGGAGGCGTTGGCGGCGTGGGCCGAAAAGCCCGGCGCCCCGGTCTCCTTCGGAGTTCGGACGAAGGGGCTGGCCGCGAACGAACGTCGGCGCGCGTTGCGGACCCTCGAACTGGTCCTCGACGGGGCGGGTGGGGCGCTGCCCGGCTTCGTGTTCACGGTGCCGAAGATCCGCGCCGCGGAACAGGTGTCGGCGATCGTCGACCTGTGCACCGGGCTCGAGCGTGGACACGGCCTGCCCGAACGGTCGCTGCGGTTCGAACTGCAGATCGAGAGCCCGCAGGCGATCATCGCCCCCGACGGTACCGCGCCCATCGTCAAGATGATCCAGCTGGCCGAAGGACGCTGTAGCGCACTGCATTTCGGTACCTACGACTACACCGCCGCCTGCGGCATCGCGGCCACCGATCAGGCCCTCGACCATCCCGCCGCCGACTACGCCAAGTCGGTGATGCAGGTCGCCGCCGCGCAGACGGGGGTGTGGATCTGCGACGGCTCCACCCAGATCGTTCCCGATGTCGATCCCGAGGGCGCCATGGCCAACCATCACCGCCTGGTCGACCGGGCGCTGCGTCGCGGCTACTACCAGGGCTGGGACATGCACCCCGGCCACCTGATCACCCGCTGGCTCGCCACCTACGACTTCTTCCGTAGCGCGTCCGAGGTGGCGGTGCCGCGCCTGATCGCCTATCTGGACCGGCGCGGCGGGGGCGTGCTGGACGAGCCCGCTACCGCCGAAGCCCTGGCGAGCACCGTGCTGCGTGGCCTGCGGGCCGGGGCGTTCACCGAGGCCGAACTACTCGCGAAGGCCCCGGACCTGACCGGCGATGTTCTGCTCGACCTCGCCGCTCGGCGCGTGCGTACGACATGAGCCATCCACCACAAATAGCGGTATACCAGTAATATCGAACCCGACATGAGGAGGCACCCGTGAGCCGAGTCGACGGCAGCGACGATTTCACCCTGCTCCCGGATCTGGCTGTCCGCACCCTTGGCGGTTCGGTGATCTGGGCGAACGACGAATTCTTCGCGGAGAAGGAGAACCTCGTCAGCCCGGGTCCGTCGGAATACCAGCCGGCGACGTTCGGGCACAAAGGTCAGGTCTACGACGGCTGGGAGACTCGCAGGCATCGCGGCAGACCCGGTGACGATTCGGCCGTCGTGCGCCTCGGCGTGCCCGGCGTGATCCGCGGCGTGGTGGTGGACACCGCCTGGTTCAAGGGCAATTTTCCGCCTGAGGTGTCGCTGTCGGCGCTCGCGATCGAGGGCTATCCGCCCGCCGAGGAGATCGCCGCCCGCACCGATTGGGTGACCCTGCTCGACCGCGTGAAGGTCGGTGGCGACAGCCGCAATCCGTTCGCCGTCGACGACGAGAACCGGTGGACCCATGTGAAACTCACCATGCATCCCGATGGCGGCGTGGCCCGGCTTCGCGTGCACGGCGAAGGTCGCCCCGATACCGCGCTCCTCGGCCTCGGCCCGCTCGACCTCGCCGCGCTGGAAAACGGCGCCCTCGTGCTCGACTGCTCGAACCGCTTCTACAGTTCGCCGAACCAGATGCTCTACCCCGGCCTGGCCAGGGAGATGGGCGACGGCTGGGAGACAGCGCGTCGCCGCGACGACGGAAACGACTGGGTGCGCATCAAATTGGCGGGCCCGGGCGCGATCCGGCTCGCCGAGATCGACACCTCCTGCTTCCTGGGAAACAGCCCCGGCTCGGCGTCGCTCACCGGGTTGACCAGCGACGGAACAGAAGTCGAACTCCTGCCGCGCACCGACCTGCTCCCCGACACCCGGCATCGCTTCGCGCTCGCCCTCGCGGCGGCCTCGGTAGTGGAGGTACGCCTCGACATCTATCCCGACGGCGGCCTGGCCCGGCTGCGCCTCTACGGAGAGCTCAGCGCATGAGCGAGCTTCGCGATTTCGTCGGATACGGACCGAATCCGCCCGACCCACAGTGGCCCGACGGCGCGGTGATCGCGGTGCAATTCGTGCTGAATTACGAAGAGGGTGGGGAGAACAACGTCCTCGACGGTTCGCCGCATTCGGAGACCTTTCTCTCCGAGATGACGCCCGCCGATGCCTTTCCGAACCGGCACATGAGCATGGAATCGCTCTACGAATACGGCTCGCGCGCCGGGTTGTGGCGAGTGCTGCGCGCCTTCGAACGGCGCGGCCTACCGCTCACCGTCTTCGCCGTGGCGCAGGCGATGCAGCGCAATCCCGAAGCGGTAGCGGCCTTCTCCGAACTCGGCCACGAGATCGCCTGTCACGGACTGCGATGGAAGTCCTATCAGCTGATCGATCGCGAAAGCGAACGCGCCGACATGGCCGAAGCGGTCCGCATCCTCACCGACCTCACCGGTGCGGCCCCCCTCGGCTGGTACACCGGCCGCGACTCCCCGAACACCCGCGAATTGGTTGTCGAACAGGGCGGTTTCGTCTACGACTCCGATTCCTACGCCGACGACCTCCCCTACTGGACCGAGGTGCGCGGGCAGAACCATCTCGTGGTGCCGTACACCCTCGACACCAACGACATGCGCTTCTCGTCCCCGGCCGGCTTCGCCAACGGCGACGAGTTCTACGCCCACCTGCGCGACGCCTTCGACGTGCTCTACCGCGAAGGGGCCGAAGGCGCCCCGAAGATGTTGTCGATCGGCCTGCACTGCCGCATCGCGGGCCGTCCCGCCCGCACCGCCGCCCTCGAACGGTTCCTCGACCACGTCCAATCGCACGAACGGGTGTGGACAACCCGCCGCATCGACATCGCCGAACACTGGCGCAAAGTCCACCCGGCGGGGGTTCGGCTCCTCGGCGACTGATCGCGCGACGTCGACCCCGCTGCGCGCGGGGGTCGACGTCGGCTCGGCGCTTACGCCAAACCGCAGCGTTCGATGTTGCTCAGCGTGATCTGGCGATCGGATTCCTTGGCCTGCGGGACGCGGTTGTAGGCGCCCAGGGAATCCATGTACTCGACGAACGCGTTCGCGATCTCTTCCGGCGTCGCATCGGGTTTCGCGGCGCGGACATTGTCGACCAGGGTGCGCGTGGTCTCGCACTGCTCTTCCTGAGTGAAGATCGGCGGCGGGTCGGCGTGCGCGAAGGCCGGTGCGAGCAGCAGCACGAACGCGGCAAGGGCGGCGGATCGAATAATTCTCACGCCTGCGACTGTACGTACGAAAACGTAACGGCCCCAAGCTACTTGGAGTAGCGCGGGGCCGTTCTCGTACTCGGGTCAGGCGAACAGCGCGCTGACGAAGGGCACCGAGTCGACCAGGGAGGCGTTGACGGTGCCGTCGTGGTCGGTGGGGTAGGTGCGGAAGGTGAGCGGCTGGCGGTTTGCTTGCAGGACCGCGGCGTAGCGCAGGGTTTCGGGGGTGACAACGTCGGTGTCCTGCAGGCCCTGGCCGAGGAAGAGCGGGCGGTCGTAGCCGGATTCGGGCAGACCCATGTAGTGGGCGAGCAGGCCGTGGACGTCGGGGATCGAGGACATGGGGCGGGCGAACATGCTGCCGATCGAGGGTTTCGCGGCGGCGAGTTCGTCGCCGAGGGGGCCGATGCAGGCGGTTTGGGCGCGGGCGAGCCAGGTGCGGCCGGTGTCGGTGAGCAGGCCGTCGATGTTCAGGTCGGGGTAGGTGGTGCGCAGGCCGCTGAGGATGTACAGGACGTAGGCGGTGAGGTGCGAGCTCAGGGCGACGGGGGGCACGCCGGGGCCGAGTAGTTGGATGACGTCCTCGATGTAGGCGGGGACGCCGGTGCCCACCGCACCGCGGTAGTCCAGATCGGGACCGCCGAATTCGGTGGCGTAGCGGGCGGTGAACACCGCGGCGCCCGCGCCCTGGGACTGGCCGACCACGGCCCACCTGTTCGACAGGGACGAGTACTGCTCGGTCGCGGCCTTCACCGCGTCGACCACATTGTGCGCTTCGGCGATGCCGTTGAGGTAGGGATGTTCGCCGGGGCCGCCGAGGCCCGCGTAGTCGGCGGAGACGATCGCGTAGCCCTGGTTCAACCAGGTGCCGAGGTAGGCCCAGTCGCGCTCGACCGCGGCGGGCCCGCCCACGCTGTAGGCGCAGTCGTCGCCGAGTCCGACGGTGCCGTGTGCCCACGCGATCACCGGCCAGCCGCCCTGCGGGGCGTCGCCCGCGGGGAAGTACACAGCCGCGCTGGTGGTGGTCGGCTGGTCGCCCGCGGTGGTCGATCGGTAGAGCAGGCGCTCGGCCCGGGCGGAACCGGGCAGAGTAGCCGCGGCGGACAGTGACTCGACGCCGACGACGGTGCCCGCCGCCTCGGTCGGCTGCGCGCTCGCCACCGGTGCCAGGCTCAATGCCGCCGCCAATACGGTCAGCGATGTCGCCGCGATCCTCGAAATCCTCATGGACCCACTCTTTCGTCTTCCGAGCAACCTGTCTCGGTGGACGAGTGTCTCGCACGCTGTGCGGTGCACCCACTTCTGGGGGGCGATGGGGGAATCCGCGCGTCGTGACCCAATCGAGTGACGACACGCACATCATTCGTGTCCGGCGTGGTGTGTGAAACGACTCACACGCTGGAAGGCTCGGGAGTGTCGGAGGGCGCCCACCCGATGATCGCTAACAGTACGAGCGTTATGCTAAAACTCCTGGTCAGCACTACCCGTCGGTAGGGCCGATGCTTGCAATCAGCCCGCTAATTTCGCAAAGTTAGCAAACGCGTCGTCAAAACTAGCTGAGATTCACACAACCAACAGGTAGACGGCTATTTCCGGGTGTGCCATTGTTTGGAAGTACACCCCTTGGGCCCTAGTTAGTCCTAGCAAGCCTGCAAATTGCTCCAGCAGTACGAGATGTGCAACCGAAAGCGTTCAGCCACCGGTTGATTCGCACGCCGACTGCGTGGGGCACCGACCACACGAGGAAGTGGAGTCAAGAGATGTCTCTCCCCGGCACCCCGAAGACCGCAGCGGAAATCCAGCAGGATTGGGACACCAACCCGCGTTGGAACGGCCTGACCCGCACCTACTCCGCCGAGCAGGTTTCCAAGCTGCAGGGCAACGTCGTCGAGGAGCACACCCTCGCCCGTCGCGGTTCGGAGATCCTGTGGGACCTCGTGAACAACGAGGACTACATCAACTCGCTGGGCGCCCTCACCGGCAACCAGGCCGTGCAGCAGGTTCGCGCCGGCCTGAAGGCCATCTACCTGTCCGGTTGGCAGGTCGCCGGTGACGCCAACCTGTCCGGCCACACCTACCCGGACCAGTCGCTGTACCCGGCGAACTCGGTTCCCGCGGTCGTGCGTCGCATCAACAACGCCCTGTCGCGCGCCGACGAGATCTCCAAGGTCGAGGGCGACGAGTCGGTCAAGAACTGGCTGGCCCCGATCGTGGCCGACGCCGAGGCCGGCTTCGGTGGCGCCCTGAACGCCTACGAGCTGCAGAAGGCCATGATCGTGGCCGGCGCCGCCGGTGTGCACTGGGAAGACCAGCTGGCTTCGGAGAAGAAGTGCGGCCACCTCGGTGGCAAGGTGCTGATCCCCACCCAGCAGCACATCCGCACCCTGACCTCCGCGCGTCTGGCCGCCGACGTCGCCGACGTGCCTTCGGTGATCATCGCCCGCACCGACGCCGAGGCCGCCACCCTCATCACCTCCGATGTGGACGAGCGCGACCGTGAGTTCCTGGACGGCACCCGTACCGCCGAGGGCTTCTTCGGTGTGAAGAACGGCATCGAGCCCTGCATCGCGCGTGCCAAGGCCTACGCCCCCTACGCCGACCTCATCTGGATGGAGACCGGTATCCCGGATCTCGAGGTCGCGCGCAAGTTCGCCGAGTCGGTTCGCAGCGAGTTCCCGGACCAGCTGCTGGCCTACAACTGCTCGCCTTCGTTCAACTGGAAGCAGCACCTGGACGACGCGACCATCGCGAAGTTCCAGCGTGAGCTCGGCGCGATGGGCTTCAAGTTCCAGTTCATCACCCTGGCGGGCTTCCACTCGCTCAACTACGGCATGTTCGACCTGGCGCACGGCTACGCTCGCGAGGGCATGACCGCGTTCGTCGACCTGCAGGAGCGCGAGTTCAAGGCTGCTGCCGAGCGTGGCTTCACCGCCATCAAGCACCAGCGTGAGGTCGGTGCCGGCTACTTCGACACCATCGCCACCACCGTCGACCCCAACACGTCGACCGCCGCCCTGAAGGGCTCCACCGAAGAGGGTCAGTTCCACTGATCCCCCTCGGAGTTGCTTTGACCGGCAACGTCTTTCCTCTACTCCGGTAGGGGTGTACGCCCTCCCTCGCCGATCAGCCCTCGGTGAGGGAGGGCATCCCTATACTTTGGTCGCTATGACCTCCCCAGCCACCCCACAGCCAGACACACAGCAGGAGCGGGACGTGAGCAGCAGCGAGAAGATTCAGCGCGTTGGCATCATCGGCGCCGGACAGATGGGCGCGGGCATCGCGGAGGTGTGCGCACGCGCGCACGTCGACGTCCTCGTCTACGAGACCACGCGTGAACTCGCCGCCGCGGGCCGCGCACGGATCCTGCGTTCGCTGGACCGTGGCGTGAGCAGCGGCAAGATCACCGAGCGTGAGCGGGAGCAGGCCGCATGGCGGCTGCGCTTCACCTCCGATCTCAGCGACTTCGCCGACCGTCAGCTGGTGGTCGAGGCCGTTGTCGAGAACGAAGAGGTCAAGACGGCCATCTTCGCCGAGCTGGACAAGGTCGTCACCGACCCGAACGCCGTGCTCGCCTCCAACACCTCCTCGATCCCGATCATGAAGATCGCCGTCGCCACCGCCAACCCCGAGCGCGTGGTCGGCCTGCACTTCTTCAACCCGGTGCCGGTGCTGCCGCTGGTCGAGCTGGTCACCACGCTCAAGACCAGCGAGCCGGTCGCCAAGCGCGCCGAGCAGTTCGCCGCCGAGATCCTGGGCAAGCAGATCGTGCGCTCGGCCGACCGCTCCGGTTTCGTCGTCAACGCGCTGCTGGTGCCGTACCTGCTCTCGGCCATCCGGATGGTCGAGTCGGGCTTCGCCACCAAGGACGACGTCGACAAGGCGATGGTGCTCGGCTGTGCCCACCCGATGGGCCCGCTGGCGCTGACCGACCTCGTCGGCCTCGACACCGTGAAGTCCATCGCGGACTCGATGTACTCCGAGTTCAAGGAGCCGCTCTACTCGGCTCCGCCGCTGCTGATGCGCATGGTCGAAGCCGGGCTGCTCGGTAAGAAGACCGGAGCCGGGTTCTACCAGTACGGCAAATAGGGGACTCGTCCGAACAGCCCGGATTCGGGCTGTTCGGTAGGGACGCATCAGGTTTACCCGCTCGGGGTCGTTTGGTGGCTGTGTTTATTGGAGCGCTGGCGCGCTCGAGCGGGGCCCTTCGGGCCCCTGATCTTCCCTCCCTACGGGTACTCCTTCGTCGCACCCTTCGGTCAGTCCAGATCAGGGCGGGCCCCTAGAGAGACTTACAAAAGGCGCTCAGGTGCTCGGGGTTTGCGGGGGGAGCGGCGCGGAGGCGTTCTTGCGGCTTAAGCTGCTGTAGCCGGACGCGCTCGCGTGCCCGGTGCTATGTCTCGAGCGCAGCGTGTGATCGAAAGGGAGTATCGGCGGTCATGGTCAACGTCACCGATGGATTCGGGTCGAGCGTTCTCGGATACCCGAGGATCGGTCCGCACCGAGAGCTCAAGCGCGCGCTCGAGTCGTATTGGCGCGGATCGCTCGAACGCGAGGAACTGCTCACGGTAGGACGCGATATCCAGGAGCGTCAGTTCAACGAGCTGGCCGCGACCGGACTCTCGCAGGTGCCGGGCAACACCTTCTCCTTCTACGACCACATCCTCGACAACGCGCTGCTGTTCGGTGCGGTGCCCTCGCGCTTCAAGGAATTCCAAGAGGGTCTCGACCCGCTGGACTTCTACTTCCTGATGGCGCGCGGCAACCCGGACACCCCGCCGCTCGAGCTGGTGCGATTCTTCGGCACCAACTACCACTACCGCCAGCCCGAACTCGACGCCGACACGACGTTCTCACTGCATCCCGAGGCCCTGCTCGACGAGTGGGACCGGGCGGCCGCCCGCGGGATCGAGCTGCGTCCGGTGGTGCTCGGCCCGGTGTCGTTGCTGCTGTTGTCGAAGGCCGGGCATGTGCCGGGCGAGACCGAGTTCGACACATTGAGCCTGCTCGATCAGCTGCTGCCGTTCTACGAAGAGCTGTTCGAGATCCTCGCCAAGCGCGGGTCGACCTGCGTGCAGCTCGACGAGCCCTGCTTCACCGGTGAGCGCACGCCCGCCGAGCTGGCCGCGTTCGAGAAGGCCTACAACCAGCTGGCGAAGGCGCCGCTGCGTCCGCGCATCCTGGTCACCGGGCAGTACGGCGACTTCGGTGAGGCGCTGCGGATTCTGGCCGCGAGCAATGTCGAGGCGATCGGCCTCGACCTGGCCTCCTACCGGATGCAGCCGGAGGAGCTGGCGGCGATCCCCGGCATCAAGCGCAAGCGGATCTACGCCGGCGTCATCAGCGGCCAGAACGTGTGGCGCGCCGACCGGGTGGTCACGCTGAACTACCTGAACTCGATCGCCGAGGTGTGCCCGGATCTGGTGGTGTCGACCGGCACCACGCTGCTGCACGTGCCCTACGACGTGCTCGCCGAGTACGACATCGAGGGCAACGTCGCCGACCGGCTCGCCTTCGCGAAACAGAAGGTGGGCGAGGTCGTCTCGCTCGCCAAGGCGCTCACCGAGGGCCCGTCGGAGAACTGGCGCAAGCGGCCCACCGAGGTGCACTTCAAGCAGAAGCACGCGGTGCGCCAGCGGGTGTACGCCGTGACGCCTCAGATGCGCGAACGCGCGCCCTACGACGAGCGCGCGGCCGCGCAGCAGGAGCGGTTGAACCTGCCGCTGGTGCCCGCCACCACGCTCGGCTCGTTCCCGCAGAGCGGCAAACTGCGCCAGGCCCGCCACGAGGTGTCCTCGGGACGGCTGTCCGACGACGACTACCGCAAGCTGGTCGAGGCCGAGATCGAGGCGACGATCCGGCTCCAGGAAGACATCGGCCTCGACGTGTTCGTGCACGGTGAGCACGAGCGCAACGACATGATCCAGTTCTTCGCCGAGCAGCTCGACGGTTTCGCGACCACCCGTTTCGGCTGGGTGCAGGTGTACGGCTCGCGGTGTGTGCGCCCGCCGATCGTCTACGGCGATGTGGCGCGGCCCGCGCCGATGTCGGTGGAGTGGACCACCTACGCGCAGTCGCTCACCGACAAGCCGGTCAAGGGCATGGTCACCGGGCCGGTCACGATGCTGGCGCGCTCGTTCGTTCGCCAGGATCAGCCGCTCTACGAGACGGCCGACCAAGTGGCACTTGCCATCCGGGACGAAGTGGTGGACCTGGAGAAGGCCGGGATCGCGATCATCCAGGTCGACGAGCCCGCCATCCGCGAGCTGCTCCCTGCCCGCCCGCACGGCCGCGAGGAGTACCTGCGCTGGGCGGTCGGCGCGTTCAAGCTGGCCACCTCCGGCGTGCGGTCCGACACCCAGATCCACACCCACATCGGCTATTCCGGCCGCACCGAGGTGGTCGACGCGATCGATCAGCTCGATGCCGACGTCACCGCGATCGTGGCGACCCGCTCGATCGAATGGGTCATCGAGGCGCTCACCGAGGACCTCTCCTCCGGCCACGGCCTCACCCACGGCGTCGGCCCCGGTGTGTACGAGAGCCGCTCGGCCCGCATCCCCGATATCGACGAATTCGACGAGCTGCTCACCCAGGCCGCGAATGCCGTGACCCCACAACGGTTGTGGGCCAACCCCGACGGCGGCCTCAAGACCCGCCACTACTGGCAGTTGGAGCCGTCGTTGCGGAACATGGTGGCCGCGGCTCGCCGGGTGCGGCGACGAGCATTGGCCGCGCAGGCGGCTGCCGCGACCGAGGAGTAAGCGAACAGGACAAGGGGCGCACCGGATTCCGGTGCGCCCCTTTTTGTCTGGGAGCGGTACTCGCACGGGTGCAGCGTGATTCGGATCAGGTTCTCGTGATCGGGGGGAGGACGTAGGACTGGTCCAGGACTGACTGCTGGGGCTCGTACATGCGCATGCCGGGGCGGAAGTCGCCGTCCGGGGCGGGGAGCCAGTTGGCGCGGGCTTTGGGGTCGGCGGGCTCGGCGTGGCTGATGGTGATCGTGAGCGCGCCGTTGTCGTCGTAGACGAGGCCGGGGGTGCGGTCGCCGATCGAGTAGCGGTCGATCGGGTTGGCGCACAGGTAGAAGTCCGGGGTCGAGTACATGGTGATCGACCAGAAGGCGTGGACCGGCGGGGTGGGGTCGAGGCGAAGGGTATAGGTGTTCGCGCCGGTCAGCTGCTGGCCGGTGCTGTCGGTGTAGATCATCGCGTAGGCGGCCTCGTAGGCGTGGTTGCCCCAGAGTCCGGCCTTGGCGGCTACGGCGCGAGCGATGATGCGCTGGTTCGGGTCGGTGATCTTGAAGTTCTCGTCGTCGAGCGTGCCGACCTCGAAGAAGTCGATGTTGTAGTCGAAAAGGTGCAGCGTCAACTGCCAGCCGTTCTCTTCGGCGCCCGCACCGCTCTTCGTCGCGTTGCTCAGTTCTTCCTGGCCCTCACCCAATCCGGCGCGCAGCGCGGACGCTCGGTCCGGGTCGAGGGACAGGTAGGGGGAGGCGCCCGCAGTCGTCAGGCCGATCGGCGCGAACGATTCCTGGAGCGCGAGATCGCGCTTCGCGGGAGGAAATGCCTGCGACCAGACGCGGACCTTCTCGAGGAACATCAGGTCCGGCGCGACCGTCGGATCCGGCGACGGAAGTCCGGTCGGCTGTGCGGCTCCGTCGGCGGCTGTCAACGTCAGCGCGTCCTGCAAGGCGTGCACGGCGGGGAGGTCGTTCTCGCCTGCGCAGGCCCAGCGGCCGGCGATCACGCCGACAACGGTGGGGAAATGGATGACCGTCGTGTCCTCGGGGGCGGTACCGGTCCATCCCGGCGGGACCAGGAGGTAGTCGCCCGCGCGGTTTCCGGTGGCCCGCGTGCCGACGTAGGCGAAGTTGTCGGTCCAGGCGTCGATGAACTGCATGACGTAGTACCGATCGCCGGCGTCCGGCACATGGAAGGTCAATGGACCGACTGAGAGGTCGATCAGGGCGATCGAGTACACGGTGTCGTTGTTGATCGAGACGAAGGTCGCCGAGGCGCCGGCGAGGGTGCGGGCATGGGCGAAGTCGTTGAACGGCGTCGCGGGGATATCGCCGATGCCCTCATGGAGCAATCGCTCGATCGAATCGAGGTTGAAGACCAAGGGGAATCCATACAGGTAGGCCTGTGCGGTCAATTCGGGCACGTTCTGATCCGGCATGCGCGCTCCTCGTCTTCGCGTCCACGTCGCGCGACCATGATCGGACCGCGCGACACCAGCATCCGCCGATACTCGGGCGGCGCACATCGCCCGGAGCGGGTGAGATCGCTGCTCGCCGGTTCGGTGGTCGCGCTGGTCAGGCGCGGATCATGGCGCGGGCGCCCGCGGTGAGCTCGGCCGCGGTGGGGGCGTTGTCCGGGTCGATCAGCCACTGCAGGAGCAGGCCGCCGATCATCGTCTGCAGGATCGCGCCGACATTGCTGTCGCCGTTGCCGAAGGCTTCGGTCAGACCGCTCCGGGCCCGCCCCTGCGCGTGGGCGAGTTCGGTGCGCAGTTCGGGCGAGTGCAGTGCCTGGTTGAGGCATTCGGCATTGGCGTGCCACAGCGGCGCGTTCTCGACGAACGAGGTGATCAGGCTGTGCCAGAACGCTTCGAGGCGGGCGGTGGGATCGGCCGGATCGCTCGCGGGCAGTGCGTCGAGGATCTGCGTCACCGCGCTCGCGCTCGATTCCAGCATCGCCTGTTGGAGCAGCTTGTCGCGGGTGCCGAAGTGGTAATTGATGGCCGCCAGGTTGGTGCCGGAGGCGGCGACGATATCGCGCACGGTGGTGCGGGCATAGCCGCGTTCGGCCAGGCACTGCTTGGCGGCTTCCAGAAGATCTTCGCGCGTTCCCACCCGCGCACGATAGCAAGCGGCGCATACGCCTGTTCGTGACATTCGTTTCAAACAAACGTCAGTGACAAGTGTATGAAACGGATGTATGTTTCGACTATGACCTCTCGACGACGTATCTCCCCGTTCGAATCCAGCTTCTTCGGCACCGGTACGACCATCGGCAGCGTGCCGACCGGCGGGATGCCACTGTTTCTCGGCACCACGGTGCACGGCGTGCTCGACCCCGCGATCCTGCGGACAGTGCTCGACGAACTCGCCGCGGCGCATCCGCTGCTGCGCAGTCGGGTGGTGACCGACGACGGCGTGGGCCATTTCGTCCGTGACGACGAGTTCCGGCCTCGGCTCGACATCGTCGAAGGTGGGGAAGCCGAGTATCTGGCGCTGGTCAACGGGCCGAGGGACTGGAGTGACGGGCTGTTTCACGCGTACCTGCTGCGGGCGGGTCTACGTCAGCAGGTCGTGTTGGTCGTCCATCACGGAATCTCCGATGGCAGATCGGGATTCGCGTTGCTCGGACAGATGTGGCGGCACTACACGGCGCACGCGGCAGGTATCGCTGTGCCGGAGACGAATTCGGATCAGACGCTGCCCGAGGCCATGGATACCCGGCTGGCCGAAGTGGTTTCGGTCGCGGCGGCTGAAGCATGGCTGGATGAAATCAGGGCAGGCGCGGCGTCGATGGGCCCCGAGGACGCGCCGCGAACACTGCCCCGCGACGGTTCCGACACCGATCCGCTCGGCCGATTCGCGATGCAGCGCATCGAACTCAGCGCCGAGGAGACCGCCGAACTCGTGACAGTGGCACGCGCCCATGGCCTTTCGGTGACCAGCGTGCTCGCCGGTACGGCGCTGACCGCCTTCCGAACCCGCTTTCCCGAATCAGGCCTCTTGCCGATGTTCTGTGGGTACGCGGCCGACGTTCGCGCGGAATTCGACCCGCCGGTACCTGCCGAGACGGTCGTCAACTTCGCCTCGGGCGCGGGCGTCCTGGTCCACGCGACCGGCGAAACCACCCAGCTCGAACTGGCTCGCTCGATCGAGACCGGCCTGCGCGCCGGCCTCGACCGCCGCGAACCCGCCCACTTCCCCCTCGCCGCCCAACTTGTCAACGACGAACTCACCGCCGCCCTCCTCTCGGCACCTCCCACCATCGCCATCTCCAATATCGGCCGCCTGCAACCCCATTCGATCCCCGACAGCATCGCCTTCGTCCGCGACGACATCTACGCCATGGGCCCGGCCATGCCCCCGAAGCTCACCACCTTCACCATCGGTGGCAGCCTCACCCTCCAACTCGAATACGACACCGCCCTGTACCGCCGAACCCACATGGAAAAGCTCCGCCTGACCCTCGTCGAACTCCTCCAAACCCTCGAGTGACACGGCCGGAGTCCCGCTTGTTCAGTGCGGTCGGTGGGGGGTCAGTTGGGGGTTCCGTGGGCGAGTACTGCTTCGACGGTGCGGGTGGTGCCGTTGGGGGAGGTGACGTCGAGGCGGATCGGGTCGGCGGGCTTGCGGAGGTTGATGGCGGCGCTGAGGGCCTTGGCGGTGGTGATCGAGACGCCGTCGACCGCGGTGATCACGTCGCCGATGGTGATACCGGCCTCGCGGGCGGGCTGGCCGTAGAAGGCCCAGCTCACCTGGGCGCCGGCGGGTCTGGCGTCGATGACCTGCACGCCGAGGGTGGCGGTGGGGCCGATGTGGACGGTGTCGGTCGGGGTTCCCGAACGGATCTGGGCCACGATGCGCATGGCGGTGTCGATCGGGACGGCGTAGCCGTTGGCCGGTCTGCCCTCGGCCCTGGCGTTCTCGCCGGAGGCCGCCGTGATCACCCCGACCACCGCCCCTGACGCGTCTGCCAGCGCGCCGCCGGACTGCCCGCCCATCACCGGCGCGGCGACCTCGACCATCCCCTTCAGCGCCTTGCGGGTCAGGTCGGCGGAGTTCATGGCGACGATCGTCGCGTCCAGATCGGTGATCGGACCGGCGACCGAGGTCGGCTCGCCGCCGTCGCCGCCCGCGTCGCCGATGGCCAGCACATCCTGGCTGATCCGCAGGTCGGCGGAGGTGCCCAGCCGGGCGGTCGGTAATCCGGTAGCCCCGGCCAACGACAGCAGCGCGATGTCGGCGCCGGAGTCGTAGCCGAGCACCGTCGCCTCGTAGACGAGTCCGTTGGCGATATCGGTGACGCTCAGCGCCTCGGCGCCCTTGATCACATGATGACTGGTCAGAATCTGTCCGTCGGAGGTGAGCACGATCCCCGACCCGGCCGCCCCGATGCCGAAACCGGCCGCGTCGACATCGATATTGACCAGAACCGATTCCAGCTGCCCCGCGACCAGCGCGGGGTCCAGCGGCACCAGCACCGGCGCCTGCGCCTGCGCCACGAACTCCGGCTCGACCAGGGCGAACTCCCCGCGATACCCGAGAAACGCGCACACGCCGAGCAGCGCGACCAGCATCGTCACCAGCACTCGTCCGACACGCTTCACAGCACATGTCCTCTCTCGCGAGCCGACCAATCCATTGTGACCGTTTTTCGGCGCACGCCGGTCTCGATACGGACGCGGTCGGGGCGCGGCCTACTTGGCAAAGCACGCATGCGGCTGTAGGCATGTAGCCATGAGCACCGCTGCCGCCTACGCCAAGCCCTCTCCTGACGGGGCCTTCGAAAAGGTCACGATCGAACGTCGTGAGGTCGGTCCCGACGATGTGCTGATCGACATCAAGTACGCCGGTATCTGCCATTCCGATATCCACACCGCGCGCGACGAATGGGGCGGCGCGCAGTACCCGTGCGTGCCAGGTCACGAGATCGCGGGCATCGTCGCCGCGGTCGGCTCGTCGGTGCGCAAGTACCAGGTCGGTGACCGGGTCGGCGTCGGCTGCCTGGTGAACTCGTGCGGGAAGTGTGTGCCGTGCCTGGCGGGCGAGGAGCAGTACTGCTCCAACGGTCCCACCTGGACCTACAACTCGCGCGTCCCCGAAACCGCGCAGCCGGGCGGGTACACGATGGGCGGCTACTCCACCCAGATCGTGGTGGACGAGAGCTTCGTCGTCGCGATCCCCGAAGGCATCGGCCTAGACGTCGCCGCGCCGCTGCTGTGCGCGGGCATCACGCTGTTCTCACCGCTGAAGCACTGGAACGCGGGACCGGGCAAGAAGGTCGCGATCATCGGGATGGGCGGGCTCGGGCACGTCGGGGTGAAGATCGCGGCGGCGCTGGGCGCGGAGGTGACGGTGCTGAGCCAGTCGCTGCGCAAGCGCGACGACGGCCTGCGTATGGGGGCCCACCACTACTACGCCACCAGCGACAAGGAAACCTTCCGTCAGCTGCGCGGCCGGTTCGACCTGATCATCAACACCGTCTCGGCCGACCTGCCCATCGACAGCTACCTGCGCCTGCTCGCCCTCGACGGCACCCTGGTGATTCTCGGCCTGCCGGAGAACCCGATGAGCGTCACCGGGCGCAACCTCGCCGGTTTCCGCCGGTCACTGGCCGGTTCGATGATCGGTGGCGTGGCGCAGACCCAGGAGATGCTGAACTTCTGCGCTTCGCACGGGATCGGCGCGGAGATCGAACTGATCTCCGCCGACGAGATCGACTCCGCCTACGACCGCGTGGTCGCCAGCGATGTCCAGTACCGGTTCGTGATCGATACCGCCACGGTGTAGCTGTCCGGGGCGGCGGTACGCGCGCCGACAGGCTGGTGGGCGCTCGTCCTGGGTACCGTGACATCTGTGGTTGCCCAGGACGAATCCGCTGAACCTGCCGCACGGTCCGGCGACATGAGAACCCTGCCTGCCTTCTGGTCGGTGCGAACACCACCGCGCTGGCTGCCGAGGGCGCTGCTGTACATCGTGCTCGCGGTGGCCGGGTTGATCGCGGCGTTCTGGGTGCTCGGCAAGATGCAGGGCCTGCTGACCGTGCTGCTGGTGTCGATCTTCTTGGCGTTCGCGATCGAACCCGCGGTGAATTGGCTTGCCGCGCGCGGTGTTCGGCGTGGGGCGGGCACCGGCGCGGTGTTCCTGGCCTTGCTGGTGGTGGTCGTCGCGTTCGTGTGGACGCTGGGCGCGCTGCTGGTCAACCAGGTGACCATGCTGGTGGCGAATGCCCCCGACTACGTTCAGGATCTGGTGAACTGGGTCAATTCGACCTTCCACCAGGATATTTCGGGTGACGACCTGACCAAATACGCCTCGGAGTGGAGTTCCACGATCGAGAAGTATCTGGTGGGTCTGGCCGGAAACGTCTGGGGCATCGGCACTGTCGCGATCGGCGCGCTGTTCCAGATGCTCGGGGTGCTGTTGTTCACCTTCTACTTCGCCGCCGACGGCCCGCGTTTCCGCACCTGGGTGTGTTCGCTGCTGCCGCCGAGACAGCAGAAGCATGTGTTGCGGGCCTGGGACATCGCGGTCGAGAAGACCGGCGGCTACATTTATTCGCGGGCCCTGCTCGCGCTGTGCTCGGCGATCGCGCACTATGTCGCGCTGCGGGTGCTCGATGTGCCGTCGGCGTTCGCCTTGGCGCTGTGGGTCGGCGTCGTCTCCCAGTTCATCCCGACCGTCGGTACGTATTTGGCCGGCGCGCTCCCGGTGCTGGTCGCGCTGGTGCACGACCCGATCACCGCCCTGTGGATCCTGCTGTTCATCGTCGCCTATCAGCAGTTCGAGAACTACGTGCTGCAACCGCGCATCACCGCGACCACCCTGGACATGCACCCGGCGGTGGCCTTCGGGGCGGTCGTCGCGGGTGCCGCGTTACTCGGGCCGACCGGCGCTCTGCTGGCGATTCCCGTCACCGCCACGCTGCAAGGTTTCGCGGGCGCGTATGTGCGCCGCTACGAGGTCACCGAAGAGGTGGACGCGCCACCGTCGAAGAAGAAGAAGCGCAAGAAGGCCGAGTCCGAAGCCGCATCCGCCGACGAATAGGCAGCTCATGGCGATCCTGTTGTCCCTGGTGTCGATGTTGTCGACGCTGTTCGGCGGTTTCGTCGCCATGCGGATCGGCGACCGCAAGCACCTGGTTCTCGGCTTGGCCGCCGGGGTGATGTTCGGCGTGGTCGCGTTCGACCTGATTCCCGAGGCGCTCGAACAGACCGACGGCATGTTCCGCGGTATCCCGTATGTGTTGATCGCCGCGGTCCTCGGCTTTCTCAGCCTGCACGTGATCGAGCGGGCGGTCGCCATCCATCGTGGCCACGAGCAGGAATTCGGTACGCACAAGCACGGTTTCGAGTCCGTCGGTCTCCTGGCCGCGGGCGGCCTGATCTTTCACAGCACCCTGGACGGTTTCGGTATCGGCCTCGGGTACCAGGCGGGCGCGGCCGTCGGCATGTCCGTCGCGATCGCGGTGATCTGCCACGACTTCGCCGATGGCTTCAACACTTTCACCATTCCCACCGTCTACGGCAGTGCCCGCAAACGCGCTCTCACCCTGTTGGCCCTCGACGCCGTCGCGCCCGTAGTAGGCGCCGTTCTCGGCACCGTGATCCACGTACCGGAGCACTGGATCGGCCTCTACATGGGCTACTTCGCCGGGTTCCTCCTCTACCTCGCCACCGCCGACATCCTCCCCGAGGCCCACGCGGGCCACCCCTCCCGACTGACCCTGTTGTGCACCCTCTTCGGCGTGGCCGCCATGTTCGTCGTCGCCGCCCTCAGCCACTGAGCAACATGAGGCGCGGCCTGACCGGTCACGGCGCGCGACGGCGGTAGCGTTCGCCGGATGGACACCCTGAACTCGGTGATCGTCGATGTCAACGATGTGTTCTGGAACTGGCTGCTGATTCCGCTGGTCGTCGTGGCCGGGGTGTACTTCACGGTGCGCACCGGCGTGGTGCAGGTGCGGATGCTGCCCGAGATGTTCCGGGTGGTCACGGAGAAGGGGCCGACGGCCGCCGACGGGAAGAAATCGGTGTCGGCGTTCGGAGCTTTCAGTATCTCCGCGGCGGCGCGGGTGGGGACCGGCAATATCGCGGGGGTCGCGACCGCGATCACTGTCGGCGGGCCGGGGGCGGTGTTCTGGATGTGGGCGATGGCCACGGTCGGCGCCGCATCGGCGTTCGTGGAATCCACGCTCGCCCAGCTCTACAAGCGCCGCGAGAACGAGCCGGGGACTTTTCGCGGCGGCCCCGCGTACTACATGGAATACGGGCTGCGGCGTCGTTGGCAGGGGTTGGCGTTCGCGGTGATCATCACGGTGACCTTCGGGTTCGTGTTCAACGCGGTGCAGGCCAACACCATCGTGGCGACCGCGCGGGCGTCGCTGTCGGCGCTGGACGGTGACTGGTTCGCCCTGGTGGTGGGGCTGTGTCTGATCACGCTGCTCGGGCTGGTGATCTTCGGTGGCGTGCGCCGGATCAGCCACATCACCGAGGTGCTGGTGCCGCTGATGGCGATCGTGTACCTGCTGCTCGGCATCGCGGTGGTGGCACTCAACATCACCGACCTGCCTCGGGTGCTGGCCGATATCGTCGGCGGGGCGTTCGGGGTGCGTGAGGTGGTCGGCGGCGGGATCGGTACCGCGCTCGCGCAGGGTATTCGGCGCGGGATGTTCTCCAATGAGGCGGGGCTCGGTTCCTCGCCCAACGCGGCTGCGGCAGCGAATGTCTCGCATCCGGTGAAGCAGGGTCTCGTCCAATCGCTCGGCGTCTACTTCGACACCCTGCTGATCTGCTCGATCACCGCCTTCATCATTCTCACCACCGACCCCGACCTGTCCGAGCGGCGCAGCGCCGACCTCACCCAGAGCGCGCTGCAGGCGTCGCTGGGCGATTGGGCCGGGCACGTGCTCACCGCGGTGGTGTTCTTGCTCGCGTTCAGCTCGATGATCGGCAACTTCTACTACGGCCGCGCCAATATCGAATTCATCACCACGCGTCCACAGGTGCTCACCGCGTTCCGAATCCTGGTGCTGGTGGCCGTCTTCGGTGGCGCGCTCGGCTCGGTGAGCCTGATCTGGAATCTCGCTGATGTGTTCATGGGCGTGATGGCGCTGGTGAACCTGGCCGCGATCATTCCGCTCGGCGCCGTCGCTTTCCGTCTGCTCGCCGACTACCGCGCCCAGCGTGGCGCCGGCGAAGACCCCGTGTACGCGCACAGCGCCGACATCGCCGACCCAGCGGGCGTGCAGTGCTGGCAGGCAACGATTGCGTCGAGCTTGCCCGGTAAACCCACCCAGTAGTGGTAGGCATGGGAAATGGCGAAAACCTGGACCGAACCGGCTGAGATCGCGCTGCGCGCCGACGGTCAGCGCGTCGCTGATCTCGACACCGCGAGCACGCCGGGCTTCACCGGCGGCAAGCGCCTCGGCAAGGAACTGCTGGCCGAACGGGCGACGGTGCTGTCGGTCTTGCAGGAGAAGCTGTTCGCGCACGGTCGCACCGGTGGACAGCACAGCGTGCTGCTGGTCCTGCAGGGTATGGATACCGCGGGTAAGGGCGGCATCGTGCGCCACGTCATCGGTTCGGTCGACCCGCAGGGCGTCGATCACGCGTCCTTCGGCGTGCCGACCGAGGAGGAGTCCCAGCACGACTTCCTGTGGCGCATCCGCAACAGGCTGCCCGCGCACGGTCAGATCGGCGTCTTCGACCGCTCCCAGTACGAGGACGTACTGGTGGTGCGGGTACACGAGCTCGTGCCGCAGGCGGAGTGGGAGCAGCGCTACGACCAGATCAACGCCTTCGAGAAAGAAGTCGTCGACGCGGGCACCACCATCGTGAAGGTCGCCATGTTCGTCTCCCTCGACGAACAGAAGCGTCGGCTGCGCGAACGGCTCGAGCGCCCGGACAAGTACTGGAAATTCAACCCCTCCGACATCACCGAACGCGCCCACTGGCCCGAATACCAGAAGGCCTACCAGGCTGTTCTCGATCGCACCAACACCGATTACGCGCCCTGGTATGTACTGCCCTCCGACAACAAGTGGTACGCGCGCCTGGCGGTCACCGAGTTGCTGATCGCCGCACTGTCGCAGTTGGAACTCGATTGGCCGCCCGCCGACTTCGATATCGCCGAGCAGTTGCGCCGACTCGACGAGTCCTGAAAACGAGCTTTGCGGAAACTCTCAGGTTCGGCCCGCATGATGTTCCCGGTGGGGAGCCAACGAGCGAAAGGCGTGTGACGACGGTGAGCACGGGCAAGAGTCCCTCCGGCAGGAATCCGCTGGCGGCGGCCGAGGCGGCCGACAAGAAGCGCAAGATCGCGATCCAAGTCGGCGTCGCCGCGGTCCTGGTGGCGCTGGTCGCGGCCATCGGCATCGGAATCGCCGTGAACAAGTCCGATTCCGACAAGGAATCGTCGACTACTTCGGCGGCGCAGTTGCCCGCGACGGGCGGGGCGGTCACCGAGACCGGCACGGTCGTGATCGGTAATCCCGATGCCAAGGTCAAGGTGCGCGTGGTCGCCGACCTGCAGTGCCCGGCCTGCAAGCAGTTCGAGGCGGCCAACGGGGAGACACTCGCCAAGGCCGCCGCCGACGGCACCGCGTCCGTGGAGTACCAGATCATCTCCTTCCTCGACAAGGCCTCGACCAACCAGTACTCCTCGCGCGCGGCCAACGCGTCGTTCTGCGTGGCGAAGTCCGATACCACCAAGTACCAGTCCTGGTTGCAGACCATGTTCGAGAAGCAGCCCGCCGAGGGCGGCGCGGGCCTGAGCAACGACGAGCTCATCCAGATCGCCACCGACGTCGGGTACACCGATCCCGCCGTGGCGACCTGCATCAACGACAAGCCGTACAACGATTACATCCAGCAGATCACCCAGACCACGCTGCAGAGCGGCGTGAAGTCGACGCCCTCGGTGTACATCAACGGTCAGCTGAACCAGTCCGACGCGATCTTCACCGAGAACGGCTTGGCCCCCGTGATCGCTGACGCGGCGAAGTGATCACCGCCCCCGCCCGCTCGGCCTGGCTGCTGCTGATCGCCGGGCTGGCGGGCTGGCTGGCGTCGTTCACGCTCACCGTCGAACGGTTCAAGCTGTTCGTCGACCCGAACTACGTCACCTCGTGCAGCATCAACTCGGTGCTGTCGTGCGGGTCGATCATGAAGACCGACCAGGCCGCGGTCTTCGGTTTCCCCAACCCGCTGATCGGCGTCGTGGGGTTCTCGGTGGTGGTGACCCTCGCGGTGCTGTCGGTGGTCGGTATCGGATTCCCGCGCTGGATCTGGGGCGGGCTGTGGATCGGGACCGTCCTCGGCATCGCCGGACTGTGCTGGCTGATCTTCCAGAGCATGTACCGGATCAACGCGTTGTGCCCGTACTGCATGGTGGTGTGGGTGGCCGTGCCGGTGTTGTTCGCGGTGACCACGCAGGAGCTGTGGGGTCGCTCGCGTGGGGCGATGGGGATCCTCGCCGAATGGCGCTGGACCCTGGTGGTGGTGTTCTACGCGGTGGTGCTGCTGCTGGTGTTCCTGAAGTTCCAGGACTACTGGCTAAGCCTGGTCTGAAATCGGCTTGGTGGCGTCCACGTACTGCATGAAACGGTGGACGCGCTGGTCGATTTCGGTCAGGCCCGCCCTGGCGAACAGCTTCGGGAAGATGTCTCGGTCGAACAGGCGCAGACCGCTCAGGCTCGCGGCCAGGCTGCTCGCCGACCCGAAGAGGTTGTCCTCGGCGTAGCTGGTGCTGATCGCGATGCGGCCGCCGGGGGCCAGGACGCGGATCATCTCGCGGGTAGCGACCAGCGGGTCGGGGATCAGGTACAGGGCGCCGAAACAGCAGACGGCGTCGAAGGTTCCGTCGGCGAACGGCAGCGTGCGGGCGTCGCCGCGGACGTAGCCGACGCGAGGGCTCGCGTTGTCGACGGCGGCCTTGGCCAGCATCGGGGCGGAGTAGTCGAGACCGGTGACGAAACCGTCGCGGGTGAGATATTCGCTCAGGTATCGCGTGAAATTGCCTGGGCCGCAGGCAAGGTCGAGCACTTTCATGGGACCGCTCAGGCGCAGCCGATCGACCGCGTCGCGGCGGTCGGTTCCGGTGGTCCGGCCGCTGGCGAGGTAGAACAGCGTGGGTCGCCACGCGTGCTCGTACACCGCCGCCAGCGCCGGGGCGTTCATCGTCTTGCGAGCGAGATTCACTGTCGCGCGACCTCGATGGTCATGCCCGCCTCGCGCAGCCGCGCGGTGAGCGCCTCGCCCATCGCGGAGGCGGGGGTGAGCACGCCCGCCCGCTCGGGCAGGGTGTCGAAGGCCAGGCTCAGGCCGCTCTGGCCGAGCAGCACGGCGGTGGCCTGGTAGCCGGGATCGCCGGTGCCGGAGAAGGTGGCCTGGTACTTGGCGCCGGAGCTGGTGCGGGCGAAGGTCTTCATGGTGAACCAGCCACTGCGGCGGGCCTTTTCGTTGGGGCCGGTGCCGGGCTTGGGCAGGATCCGGTCGAGGAGCTTGCGACCGAGCGAGACGCGTGAGAGGACTGCGCCCGAAGCCATTCCGGCCACGATGCCGCCCGCGATTCCGGCGGCGACCAGCGGCGCGGCGGCCGAGGTACCAGCGTTCATCACCTCGCGGTAGCGGAACTGCTTGCCGTAGGCCCAGCCGAGCAGGCCGTTTGTGCGGCGCACGACCTTGGTGTTGTGCGAGGCCATCACGAACGTGGTAACCCAGCCGTCGAGGCTCGCGTCGATGCTGTCGGCGCGGGCCAGCGCCTGATCGGACTGGCGACCCACATCGGGTTCCATGCTGCGGTCCGGGCTCAGCGAATACGGGTGGGCCAGGATCTTGCCGCGCGAGGAATCGGCCGCGATGTCTTCCATCATCGCGCGGCCGGAGTCGATGGTGCCCCCGCTCGCACCGCCCTTGAGATAGGCGACCAGGGTGGTGTCCTCCAGCTCGCCGGTGTCGTCGGCGATGCTGGCGCGGTAGATCTCGTACACGCTCAGGTCCGACGGAATCGAGTCGTAACCACAGGAATTCACGATCTTCGCCCCCGAGTCGACCGCAGTCTGTTCGAACTTCTCGATGGCGTCGTGGATGAACAGCGGCTCGCCGGTGAGGTCGGCGTAGTGGGTGCCCGCCGCGGCGCACGCGCCGAGCAGCGGCAGGCCGTAGCGCAGGTACGGGCCGACAGTGGTGACCACGACCTTGGTGCGCTCGGCCATCGCCGCCAGCGAGGCCGGATCGCTGGAATCGGCGACGACGAGTTCCCATGTCGCGGCGGCCGGGCCGAGCTCGTCGCGGGTGGCGGCGAGCTTGTCCGCCGAGCGTCCCGCCAGGGCGATCTTGGCGTCGGCCGGGGCCGCGGTGAGCAGGTATTCGGCGGTGAGTTTGCCGACGAAACCCGTTGCGCCGAACAGGATCAGGTCGAACTCGCGGTGCTGCGGCATTGCGCGCCTTTCGAAAAGGTGATCAGGGCTTGGTGGCTGGTGCGCTCGTCTTGCGGGCGCGGGTCTTCTTCACCGGCTTCGGTGGGTGGGTAGTGAGCCAATCGCGGTGGGCCAGGCCGAGTTCGGTGATCGGCGGATCGCCGTAGAGCCATTCCCTGGCGATCAGATGCCAGTTGTTGGTGCTGTCGAGCTGGCCGAGCATGCCGAAGGTGAGGAAGTCGGCGCGGCGGGAGAACAGGTGCTCCGGCGGCAGGTTCTGCTGCTTCATACCGGTGAACTCGCTGGCCCTCGGGTCGACGGCGAGCAGGAACGCGCCGCTGGCCAGTTCGGGGGTGATGGTGAGCTCCTCGTCGACCAGACACCATTCCGAGGCGGCGAGCACGTATTCGAGGCATTCCTCGGCGCCGATCTCCTCGGGCGAATCGATCACGCCGCGGTCGATCATCAACTGGCGCAGGTCTTCGGCGCGATCCTCGGCGGCCGCGCGCAGGCACTGGATTTCGAAGCCGACCAGCTTGGGATCCATCCGGTTGAACAGCCCGAAGTCGAGGAACGCGACCCGGCCGTCACGGGCGAGCAGCACATTGCCCGGATGCGGGTCGCCACAGAACTCGTTGAAGCTGAACAGCGAGCCCACATAGAAGCGGTAGATGATCTCGCCGACCCGATCGCGTTGCGCTGCCGGCATTTTCCGGATCTCGTCGAATCCGTCGCCG
The DNA here is from genome assembly GCF_001427185.1 of Nocardia sp. Root136. NCBI lineage: Bacteria > Bacillati > Actinomycetota > Actinomycetes > Mycobacteriales > Nocardiaceae > Nocardia > Nocardia sp. Root136. Next base: position 2,854,132 of record NZ_LMFE01000001.1, on the reverse strand, counting down.
TCGATGAACTCGCTGACCAGCACGCGGGTGGTCGACAGCTCGGGCACCGAGGAGGGCACCACGATGAACGGGTGGTCGCGGTACAGGTGCGCGATCTCGGCTTGGGTGGCGGCCTCGGCCTGGTAGTCGAGTTCGCTCTCCATGTTCAGTTTCAGCTCGTCGAGCACCGCGGGGGTGATCCACGGCATCGCCGAGGCCAGCACCCGGCGGAACATGGTGAGGTTCTTCAGGTCCGCGCGCACGGCGGCGTCGACCCCGGGGTACTGGACCTTCACCGCGACGGCGCGGCCGTCGTGCAGGGTGGCCCGATACACCTGGCCGATCGAGGCGGCGGCGATCGGCTCCGGATCGAATTCGGCGAAGATCTCCGCCAGCGGAGCACCGAAATCCTGCTCGATCACCGTGCGCATGGACTCGAACGAGACAGTCGGCGCCGCGTTGCGCAGTACGGCGAGACGCTGCTGGAACCGCTCACGATGATTCTCGGGCACCAGATCCAGATCCAGCACCGACATCATCTGGCCGAGTTTCATGGCCACGCCCTTCATGGTGCCGAGCACCATGACCACCTGTTCGGTGGTGCGGATCATCGACTCCTCGGCCATCCGTGCGCGCACCGCCTCCGAGCGGCCGCGCATCGAGAGCCTGGTCTTCTTCGAGCGGATGACCGAACCCGCCGCGACCGCCCCCAGTTTCGTCCCGCGGGCAAGCCGGGAAGTCGGCACGTTCTTCGCCATCGAGGTACCTCCGTTGGTGCCGACGTGCGCGGCGGTGTCGACGCGCAGCGTCACACGACCACCCGCGGTGACGCAAGCCACAGCGCCCCGCTCGGTTCAGCGTAGCCAACCGCGCGGCGTTGTCGAGCCCGGCTCCCTCAAAGGGAGGGAGAGCCTGGTCAGGGTGCCTGCGGCGGCATCTCGGGGAGCGGATGCGGCTGTGCGGTGAAGATCTCGGGTGAGCCGCCCGCGCGGGCCATGCCCTCGATCGCGCTCCAGGCCATCATCGTGAGGTAATCGATCACGTCCTGGCGAGGCATGGCCTTGTCGGTGGTGGTCCACCAGTGGGTGGCCAGCTGGATGCCGCCGACCAGCACGTACGACCACAGCATCGCGCCCTCGGTGCGGATGCCCTTGGCGCCCGCCCGATCGACGAGCACGGTGGTGACCACCTCGGCGAACAGCCGCTCGAACTCCGCCAGCGAGGACTTGTCGCCCGCGGCATTGCTCATGATGAACCGGTAGACCTCGGGGTCGTCGTCGACGGTGCCGACGTATTCGGTCATCGCGGCGCGCACCAGCTGGTACTCGTCGGCGTCGAGGCTGATCGCGCCGTACACCCGGGGCAGCAGGGTGGTTTCGATGAAGCGCTGCATGGTGGCGTGGACCAGGTCGTTCTTGTCCGCGAAGTAGCGATACAGCACGGTCTTGGACACGCCGATCTCGGTGGCGATCTCGTCCATGCCCGCCTGGCTGCCCCGCGCGCGGATGGCGTTGAGGGTGCCGTCGACCAGCTCCTCGCGGCGGTCGATCTTGTGCTGCCGCCACCGACGTTTGCGGCCGTCGGCTTGGCCGCCGCCGCGCACACTGGCTCGGCTCGACTGCTCGCCGATCTCGACAAGGTCTTCGGTGGACAGAACAGCCCCCTCGTGATCGATGTTGGCGTCTTTAGTCAACAGCTTAGGCGCGCCGGTGTGGGGTGGCGCTCCTTTGGGCCACGTTGGGGCATTTACCACACTCCGGTGCTTACGCGCGCGTACGAAAACCAGGCGGTTCGCCGTGTCGTGGGAGCCGCCACGCGGGGTTGGCGGCGGCGCACTCGCCGCGCGCACAGCAGAATGGGGGCTATGGAGAAATCTCCCGGCAACACGGCGGTTCTCACGCCGCGCACCGAGCCCGCCGCACAGCCCGCCGGCTTCGCGGTGATGACCGACGAGGCGGGCAAAAAACGTGACCTGTTCAAGATGAAGGCGCTGGCGACCAGTTTCCTGGTCGTGGCCAGCGTGATCTACCTGTTGTGCCGCTGGCTCGAATCGCGTGGCGGCGGTGGCGAGTGGGTGGGCTATGTCCGCGCGGCCTCGGAGGCGGGCATGGTCGGCGCACTGGCCGACTGGTTCGCTGTCACCGCGCTGTTCAAACACCCACTGGGTCTGCCGATCCCGCACACCGCGATCATCCGCAAGAAGAAAGACCAGCTCGGCGAGAGCCTCGGCGCCTTCGTCGGCACCAACTTCCTCGCTCCCGATGTGGTCTCCGCCCGCCTGGACTCGGCGCAGATCTCGCTGCGCGTCGGGCGGTGGATGGCCGATCCGGCGCACGCGGTCAGGGTGGCGAAGGAGAGCGCGACGATCCTGACCGCGGTGGTCAATACCCTGCGTGACGAGGACGTCGAGCAGATCATCGACAACACCATCGTCAAGCGGATCGCCGAACCGCTGTGGGGGCCGCCGCTGGGTCGGGTGCTCTCGGAGATGATCGCCGACAACCGGCAGCGGCCGCTGATCGATCTGCTGGCCGAGCGCGCGCACCAGTGGGCGCTGGGCTCACAGGACACGATCGATCGGATCGTGGTGCGCGATGCGCCGCAGTGGGCGCCGAAATTTGTCAATACATTGTTGTCGGAGCGAATTTATCGGGAACTCGTCGAATTCACCTGGAAGGTGCGCTCCGATCCCGATCATGAATTGCGCAAGGCCGCCGATCGCTTTCTCCAGGATTTCGCCGAGGACCTGCAACACGACGACGCGATGATCGCCAAGGCGGAGAAGGTCAAGGCCGAGATCATGGGCCGCGAGCAGATCACCGGAATGGCCGAGGCCACGTGGCGAGCGGCGAAGCGGTTGATCTTGGAGTCGGCCGAAGATCCTGATTCCACACTTCGGCGCAAGGTGGCCGAAAATGTGCAACAGCTCGGCGAGCGCCTTCGTGACGACCCGGAGATGCGTGGCAAAGTGGACGGGTGGATCGATCGCGGTGCTCGTTATCTGGTCGGCAACTACTCCGCGGAGATCACGACACTGGTGACCGATACGGTCGCGCGCTGGGACGCCGACGAGGCGAGTAGGAAGATCGAATTGCAGGTCGGTCGGGATCTGCAATTCATCAGAATCAACGGCACGGTGGTCGGCTCACTCGCCGGCCTGGCGATCTACACCGTCTCGCAGCTGCTGTTCCACTGAACGACCTGGTAGCCGGAGCTGCGTACGTGTCAGCCGACCGGGTGCTAACTGTAGTGCTTGCAATAGCTAGCACCCTGTTCTACTATTGGCCTTACAACGCCAGAAGGTGAGCGATGACAGACCAACCCGAGAGTCGTGTAGCGCACGCGGCTCAAGATATCGGAGGTTTCATCAGGGCACAGCGCGAAGGCGCGCAGGTGTCCCTGCGTCAGCTCGCCGCTCTGGCGGGGGTAAGTAATCCGTACCTGAGCCAAATCGAACGCGGATTACGTAATCCCTCCGCCGAAGTACTCGGGCAGATCGCCAAGGCGCTGCGAGTTTCCTCGGAGGTGTTGTATGTGCGGGCAGGATTTCTGGAACAGCGCCCGCACAGCCCGGTCCGTGACGCCCTGCTGGCCGACACTTCGGTGTCCGAGCGGCAGAAGCAGGTGTTGCTGGAAATCTATGAGTCGTTTCGCCGGGAAAACGGGGAAGAAACCGGCTCAGGGGGGAACGAACGAGACAGTGACGTTTCGTTCACGACAACTGACACTCCGCCACACCAGGAGAATGAAGACTGATGACCGAAAAGACCGCCACTGTCACCAAGCCGCTGTTCGCCACCGTCGGCGCCGGTGATGCCATCTACGCCGCCGTGAACGACGTTGTCGCCGACGTCCGCGGCCGCGTTGTCGCCACCGATGCCAAGGCCCGCGTCGAAGAGGCCCGCGAGCGCATCGCGAACGTGCCCGCCGACGTGCAGGCCCAGTTCGACACCCTGCGCGACCGCATCTCCGGCCTGCCGTCGGAGCTGCCGGAGGATCTCGCCGAGCTGCGCGAGAAGTTCACCTCCGAAGAGCTGCGCAAGCTGGCCGAGCAGTACTACCGCCAGGCGCTCGACATCTACGCCGATCTCGCCGTTCGCGGCGAGGAGACCGTCGACCGGCTGCGTGCCAACCAGGCCGTCGACGAGCAGATCGGTCGCGTCGAGACCCTCTACAAGGATGCCTCCGCTCGCGCCGAGGACGCCCTGACCAAGGTCAACGACCTGCTGGGCCGCACCAAGGCCGAGGCCGAGGCTGTGGCCGACAAGGTCGAGGCCGTCGTCGATGCCGAGGTCGTCGCCGTCACCACCGAGCCCGCTCCGGCCAAGCCCGCCGCCGCGGCGCCGGCTCCGGCCCCGAAGAAGGCTCCGGCCGCCAAGAAGGCCGCTCCGGCCAAGAAGGCCGCGCCGAAGAAGATCTGATTCGCCTTCGCGCATCACCGCTGACAGCGGCCCCGTACACCAGGTGTGTGCGGGGCCGCTGTTCGTATGATGGGGGTGTGAACATGGTGAATGGGATGACCTCGCTGATTCTGCTGATCCTGTGGATCGGCGCCTTCGGCGCGACGGTGTTCGCGCTCATTCACGCTGTGCGTCAGCGTTCGGATGCCTTCACCGCCGTCGACAAGATGACCAAGCCCATCTGGCTGGCCATTCTCGGCGGTGCGCTGGTGTTCCTGCTGATCGGCATCGGTGGGCTGGGGATGCTGTCGTTCATCGCGATCATCGCGACCGGTGTGTACCTGGCCGACGTGCGTCCGAAGGTCGATGAGGTGCAGCGCGGCCCGCGCTGGTAGAAAAGTCGGCCCAAAGGGCTCGCAGGTGAGTGGTACGCGGTGTTACTGTATCTGTCAGTAACACAAAGGAGTGTGCCGATGCGCGCAAAGTTGCCGACGGCTCTGGTGAACCTGGTCGGCCGGGTTTCCACCGTGGTCGAGACCACCCTCGCGGCCCACCGGGCCGACCTGCGGACACGGACGCACGGGATCGCGGCCTTCGATCCGCCGCGGATGCCCTACGACGTGATTCCGGTGGTCACCGCCGATGGCGCCCGCCTGCGGGTGCACGCCTACGGACCGGTCGACGCGCCCGTCATCGTGTTCGCCCACGGCTGGACGTGCTCGCTCGAGTACTGGAACGCCCAGATCAACGCCTTCGCCGGCGAGTACCGCGTGGTCGCCTACGACCAGCGCGGCCACGGCGAGAGCACCAACGGGTACGCCCGCCCGAGCACGAATCTGCTCGCCGACGACCTGTGTGACGTGCTCGACGCCGTGTTGCTGCCGGGTCAGCGCGCGGTGCTGGCCGGGCACAGCATGGGCGGGATGACGCTCATCGCCTGGGCGGGCCGCTACCCCGAGCGCGTCGCCGAGCAGGCCGCCGCGGTGATCCTCACCAATACCGGCGCGCACTCGCTGGTCGAGGTGTCGACCATGGTTCCCGGCCTCAACGTGCCGCTGCGGATTCTGCGCGGCCGGTCGATGCCGACGCCGGACTGGCTCGGCAGGCTGATCCTCGGCACCCCGGTGGTGTTCCCGCCGATCAAGCCGGTGCGCTGGATCTTCGCCCGTCAGGTGATGACCCTCGACACCTCGCGCGAGAAGCTGGACTACGCGCTGTCGGTGGTGCGCGGCTGTCCGATGATGACGCGTTCGCGCTACGGGTTCCTGCTCACCGCGCTGCACCTGGGCGATGACGCGAAGAATTTCTCGGTCCCGACCACCGTGCTCGCCGGCGACCGGGACGACATGACCCCCGCGATCCACGCCGAGCGCCTGGCCGCGCTGTTGGCGGAAGCGGGCACGCTCGCCGGGTTCAAAGTGCTGCCGACCGGGCATCTGGGCAACGTCGAACGCTTCGACCTGTTCAATGCCGAAGTGGCCCAGGTACTCTCCGCCGTCCGCGAGCCCGTGCGCGCCCTCGCCTGATCGCCTGCGAGAATCGGCGGATGAGTTCTACCGCTGTGACCTCGGACGACCGTCGGTTCGTGCTGACCCTCGGCTGCCCGGACCGGCCGGGCGTCATCGCCCGGATCTCCTCGTTCATCGCCGAGTTCGGCGGCTCGATCGTGGAGGCCGGGTACCACTCCGACGGTGACATCGGGTGGTTCTTCACCCGGCAGGCTGTGAAGGCCTCGACGGTGCCGTTCTCCATCGACGAGCTCCGGGAGCGCTTCGCCGAGGTGGCCGCCGAGTTCGGTCCCGAGACCGATTGGCAGCTCCACGATTCCGGTGCGCCGCGGCGGGCGGTGCTGCTGGTGAGCAAGGACGGGCACTGCCTGCACGACCTGCTCGGACGCGCGCAGGCCGGTGAGCTGCCCGCGACCATCGAGGCCGTGATCGGCAACCATCCCGACCTCGCGGGGATGACCGAGGCGCACGGGGTGAAGTTCCACTACGTGCCGTTCCCGAAGGACCCGGCCGAGCGCGGTCCGGCCTTCGAGCAGGTGCGCGCACTGGTCGACTCCCATGATCCGCACGCGGTGGTGCTCGCCCGGTTCATGCAGGTGCTACCCGCCGAGCTGTGCGAGTACTGGGCCGGGCGGGCGCTCAATATCCATCACAGCTTCCTGCCCTCGTTCGTCGGCGCGCGGCCCTATCACCAGGCGTACGCGCGCGGGGTGAAGCTGATCGGGGCGACCTGCCACTACGTCACCGCCGAGTTGGACGCCGGGCCCATCATCGAGCAGGACGTGATCCGGGTCGATCACGCCGACGACGTGCGCGACATGGTGCGCCAGGGCCGTGACATCGAGCGGGTCGTGCTCGCGCGCGGGCTGCGCTGGCACCTCGAGGGCCGGGTGCTCGTGCACGGTCGGCGCACGGTCGTCTTCGAGTGATCTACAGGTCGTAGAACGGTGCGGCGTAACGGAATTCGCCGGTGACGGCGGAGTCGTAGGCCGTGAGCGGGCGGACCTGGAAGTACGGCCCCCATTCGGCCTCGTCGGGCACGATGCCGAGGCGCGCGCCGGGGACGAAACCGAAGCGGGCGTAGTAGTCGGGGTCGCCGACCAGGCCGACGACCGATTCGTCGAGGGCATCGGCGGCGCCGAGGGCGGCGTGGACCAGCGCCGAGCCGACGCCGGACTTCTGCTTCTCCGGATCGACGCCGAGCGGGCCGAGCGCCAGCACGGGGAACGGACCGATACCGGCTCTGGTGAGACAGATGTGCCCCACGACGGTGTCGTATTCGAGCGCGACCAGTGACAGCGTCGGCATCCACGACTCGTCGGTGCGTAGCGTTTCGACGAGGGCGGGTTCGGGTGGTTCGGTGACGGCCGGATCGCCCGCGTAATGCGGGGCGAAGGCGGCGCGGTGAATCGCGGCGATCGCCACCGCGTCCGCTGGGGTCTCGCGACGGATCAGCACAGGCTTAAGTCTCCAGGATTTGGGTAGGCGAGCGCAATGATGTGCGGTCGCCGATGTCCGGATACGGCGATGCCCTCTGCGCCGGACGGTGCCGCGCGTATGCCATGCTCGGCAAATGACTTCCGCGCCGCTGACCCGGGCCGCCGTGGCCGACATGATCGACCACACCCTGCTCGCTCCGGAAGCCACACCGGCCGAGGTCGACGCGTTGATCGCCGACGCGCGCGAACTCGGGGTGTACGCGATCTGTCTGTCGCCCTCGATGCTGCCGGTGCGCGCGCCGGGACTGGTGGTGGCCACCGTCGCCGGCTTCCCGTCCGGCAAACACCACTCGCTGGTGAAGGGCGCCGAGGCGCGGCTGGCCGTGGATCAGGGCGCCGCCGAGGTCGACATGGTGATCGACGTGGGCGCCGCGCTGGCCGGTGACTTCAATGCCGTTCTCGCCGACATCATCACCGTGCGCGAGGCGACCAGGGAACGGGCCGTGCTCAAGGTGATCATCGAATCGGCCGCACTCACCGACGAGGCGATCGTCGGCGCGTGCCGGGCGGCCGAGCAGGCGGGCGCCGATTTCGTGAAGACCTCCACCGGTTTTCATCCGGCGGGCGGTGCGAGCGTGCACGCGGTGCGGTTGATGGCGGAGACCGTGGGCGGGCGGCTCGGGGTGAAGGCCAGTGGCGGGATCCGCACCGCCGAGGACGCCGCCGCGATGATCGAAGCCGGGGCTACGCGGCTCGGGTTGTCGAAATCGGCCGCCGTCCTCGCCGGATTTCCCGAGTAGCCACCGCCTCGCAGGATCAGCAGGTGAACTCGGACTGCTGGCCGGACGGGGCGCTCTCGAGTGCGGTCTTGCCACCTGAAAGGTGCACGTTCACACCGTCATCGGTGACCTTGACCTCCTGCGCGCGCAGGCCGAGCGGATAGCTCTGCAAGCTCTCGGTGAAGGTCTCGACGATGCCCTGCACGAGGTCGGTGGGCAGGCCGATGCCGAGTAGCTGCGCCGACTTCGTCTCCACGACGATGTTGCCGTCGCGGACCAGCGGCTGCACCTCCAACTGGGCGAGGCCGCCGAGCACATCGAGAGTCAGCACTCCGGTGCTCGCCGACGAGCTCACGCCGCTGACCATGGTGCCGAGGGTCTCGCGGATACCGTCGTTGTTCCAGGTCACATCGGCGGTGGAGCTTTCGATGGTGCCGCCGCCTCGGCCCCGGTCGACGAGTTCGATGTCGTTGAATTTCGCGTGCACGACCATTCCGACAGCGGGGCCGAACTGGTTGTCCTCGCTGTCGACGGTGATCGTGCCGACCTTGCCGTCCGCATACGACAGCAGGATCGGGCGCAGGCCGAAGCCCACGTCGATGCTCGAACCCATCTGCTGCTCGAACGCGCCGCTGATGCAGCTCGAGATCTTGTGCCGGGCATAGGCTTCGGTTCCGGCGATGGCCGCGACGAGTAGGGCTGCGACCACGGCCAACGCGATCACCAGAGAGCGCCGACCGATCCTGGGGCGTGGGGATTTTTGTGTGGTCATGGCATCGGATTCTTCCCGATCTTTCTGTGTCCGCTCTGAGGACGTGGTGAAAGCCTTCACAGCAAAATGTGACCTGGCACACTGGACCGGGCGTAACCTGGACCCATGACTGGCGAGGACGCGCGCCGGGTGGCGGGGACAGCGGATCATCGGTGGCGGGTGCTGCGGCGCCTCGCCGGGCGGCACGCGGGCTTCTTCACCACGCGTCAGGTGTTGCGTACCGGCTGCGAATCGCAGGTCAGGGCGGCCCTGGGGGACGGGTCGGTGACCAGGGCCGGGGTCGGGATGATGCGGCTGGGACAGTGGCGGGTGGGGCCGCTGGACGAGTACGCGATGTGGGCGGCGTGGTTCGACGGCGCGGCGGCGGTGTCGTATCAGAGTGCGGCCGAACTCCACGGGCTCGGCAGGTTGCAACCGCGATTTCTGCATCTGTCGGTGTCGGCGGGTCGCCCACCCGTGACGCCGCGGTTGGTGCTGACCCGACGCAAGCTCTGCGGGGCGGACGTGGAGTCGGCCGGGCCGTTTCTGGTGACGACGCCGGTGCGGACGGTCCTCGATCTGGCCGAGACCGAGATCTCGCAGTCGGCGTTGGACGAGGTGGTGGCCGACGCGGTAGCGATCCACCGGTGCGATACCGACGAGATCTGGTGGGGTGGGCAGCAATTGGCGCCGCGCGCGTCGACGCGGGTGCGGCGGGCGTTAAGCCGGGTGTGACGGGGCGACGACGTCCCAGGGCACCGACAGCACGCAGTCGCGCATTCGCCGGTGATACGGGCGCAGCGGGAAACCGTTGGCGCGCAACATCTGCGCAGCTTCTCGCCAGCGGACGCGGGGGCCGTACGGCGCCATGGCCGCGGATCGCTCCCAGGCCTGGTCGGCCGCGGTGAGCAGGGTGTGGATCCGTTCACCGGCAATGTTGCGGTGGATCAACGCTTTCGGCAGGCGCTCGGCGATGTCGGAGGGTCGGTCGACGGTGAAGGGATCCCAGGCCAGCGTCAGGGACAGCGGGCGGTGGCGGTCGAGCAGCACCCAGGCGCAGCGGCGGCCGAGTTCATCGCAGGTGCCGTCGACGAGCAGGCCGTCGGGAGCCAGATTGGACTGGATTCGGGACCACGCGTCGGGGACGGCTTCCTCGGGGTATTGGCGCAGGACGTTGAACGCGCGGACGAGGGTCGGTCGCAGTCCGGCCAGTTCGAAGCCGCCACGGGCGAAGCGGACGCCGTCGCGGGGTTCGACGACGCGGGCCGGGTCGATTTCCAGACCGACCACCTCGAGGTCGGGGCGGACGGTGCGCAGGCGAGCGGCCAGCTCGAAGGTGGTCCAGGGGGCGGCGCCGTAGCCGAGATCGACAACCAGGGGCGAGGTGGCCGCACGCAGTGTCGTGCTGACGAGTTCGTCGTTGACGAGCCAGCGGTCGCTGCGGCGGAGGCGGTTGACGCCCGTGGTGCCGCGGGTGATGGTGCCGACCGGCGGGACGGCCTTGCGGCTCGGGGCCACGGGTGGGTCAGACGGTCTTCTCGGCGGATTCTCGATCCAGGTAGCGCAGGGTTTCCTCCTGCTCGGCGCGGAACAGGTCGACGAGATTCACCAGCATCAGCTGCTCCAGGCGCGGGCCGACCATGGGGATGAAGACCTTGGCGGTGGGGGAGAAGCGCATGGTGGCGCCGGTTTCGGTGGGGAAAAGGCGGATGGTGCCGGTGAGGCTGCCGGGGCCTGCGGGGATCGAGGCGGAGAACTTGCCCTCGGTCTCGTCGTGGTCGAACGGACCCCAGCTCTCCTTGCGGGTGATCACCATGTCCTTGCGCATGACGGTCTGGGCGATCTCGGGGAGCATCTCGCGGGGCAGGGTGTGGTGCAGGACCACGTCGATGCCGTCATCGGAGACGTCGAGGCTGACCACTTCGTTGTTGGGCGCGTACTTGCGCATCTCGGCGACGCGGGCTTCCCAGTAGTCCCTGCTCTGGAGGGCTGCGTACAGCTCTTCGGTGGTGTGCAGGGGGTAGCGAGCGGAGTAGTCCAGTCTGCGTGCCATGGCAGGACACGTTACGTGGTTGGGGTGTGGGCGGCGGGAAGTGGTGGGTTGTCTGTGCTCGGTCCTATAAATCGATGCCGATGGTTACCGGTTCCGGCTCCAACGTCACGCCGAACCTTTCCTGAACGCCCGCGCGGACGGTGCGGGCCAGGGCGACGATGTCGGTGGCGGTCGCGGCGCCGCGATTGGTCAGGGCCAGGGTGTGCTTGGTGGACAGGCGCGCGGCGGCGGCGTCACCGGGGAAGCCCTTCGCGAAACCGGCTCGTTCGATGAGCCAGCCCGCCGAGAGCTTGGTGCCGTCGGGTGCGGGATAGGTGGGCACGGTGACGTCGTCGCCGACGTGCGCGGCGATCGCGGCCAGTACCCGCGGCAACCGCTCCTCGGTGACGACCGGGTTGGTGAAGAAGGAACCGGCACTCCAGGTGTCGTGATCGGCCGGGTCCAGGACCATGCCCTTGCCTGCCCGCAGGCGGAGCACTTGCGCGCGCACCTGCTCGACGGGCAGGGTCTCGCCGTCGCCCGCGCCGAGCGCCTTCGCCAGTTCGCCGTAGCGCAACGGCGCGCTCATCCCGCTCGGATCCAACGCGAACTCGACCGCGAGGACCACGGCGTCGTCGCTGTGCTTGAGCACACTGGTCCGGTAGCCGAAGCCGAGTTCGGTGGGCTCGACCCAGCGCACGTCCCCGGTCTTGCGATCGAGCAGCCGCACCCGGCGCAACAGCGACGCGACCTCGACGCCGTAGGCGCCCACGTTCTGCACCGGCGTCGCGCCGGCCGAACCCGGAATCCCGGACAGGCACTCCAGCCCGCCAAGCCCGGCCGCGACGGTCGCCGCGACGACCTCGTCCCAGTTCGCGCCCGCCTCGGCCACCACGCCGTCGGCGCTCAGCTCGACACCGGTCGTGCCGACCCGGACGACCACGCCGTCGAAGCCCGCGTCGTCGATGAGCAGGTTCGACCCGCCCGCCACCAGCAGGACCGCGATACCGGCCGCATCCAGGGCCTTCACTGTGGCCACCAGGGCCTCGGTGCTCGCGCATTCGGCCAGCAGCGCGGGGCCGCCGACCCGCAGGGTCGTCAATTCGGACAAACGCACCGAATCGCTGACCTTCGCGCCGGTATCGGCAAGCAGGTCACGCAGCTGATCGGAGGACACCACCCGTGTTGTACGCACGTCCGCAGACGGTACCGTGTCGAGCATGGCTACACCTCTGGCGTTCACTGCCGGCTACACGCATTCCGTCGATGCGGTGCGCGCCGCGTACTCCGACGAGCAGTACTGGAAGGCCCGGATCGCCGAGGTCGGCGGCCCCGGTGCCCGGCTCGACGCCTTCGCCGTAGACGGCGACCAGGTCCGCGTCCAGATGGTGCAGTCGATCCCCGCCGATCAGCTCCCGCCCGCCATCACCGCCGTGCGCCCCGGTGACCTGATCATTCCGCGCACCGAGACCTACACCGGCACCGGCGGCATCTTCGAAGCCCGCGTGGACGGCGCCCCCGCGGTGGTCCGCGGCACGGTCACCATGGCCCCCGACGACGGCACCGGCTCCACCACCGCGATCAACGGCACCATCGAGGTGAAGATCCCGCTGTTCGGCGGCAAGATCGAGGCGGCCATCTCGGAGCACCTGATCGAACTCCTCGCCAACGAGGCCGCGTTCACCGAGGAATGGCTCAACCGCCAGTAGTGGTTGTGGTGAGACCGCGCTCACGGGGTGCGGGTCGATAGCTCGGCGTACATTCGATGCGTGAGCAAACATTCGGTAACCGGTCTGTTGCGCGCGCGGAAGAACGCGCGTCGTAGTTCGTCGGCGCCACGCCGTGACATCGGCGTTCGTGGTGGTCGATCGGTGATTGCGGCGATGTTGCTGGCGGTGCTCGTTGTGCTCACCGGATGCACGATCGACCGGCCGGGCAAGGACGCCGAGGCGGCGACGCCGGTCGCGCAGGTGACCATCGCGCCGACGCCGGGAGCCACCGATGTCGATCCGGTCGCGCCCGTGTCGGTGACGGTCACCCACGGCACGATCGACCAGATCGCCCTCACCAATGCCGGCGGCAAGCAGATCACCGGTCAGCTGAGCCCCGACCGCACCACCTACAAGGTCTCCGAACCGCTCGGTTACGGCGCGTCGTACACCTGGGCGGGGACGGCCATCGGGGCCGATGCGAAACCGGTCCCGATCGACGGCACCTTCACCACGATCAGCCCCCAATCGACCATCCCGGCCACGATCAACATCGGCGACGGCCAAGAGGTCGGGATCGGGGCGCCGATCATCCTGAAGTTCGCGGGGCCGGTCACCAACAAGGCGGCCGTGGAGAAGGCGCTCACCGTCACCACCGACCAGGGCACCGAGGGATCCTGGGCCTGGCTGCCCGACGACGACGGCTCGCGGGTGCACTGGCGTCCGAAGAACTACTGGACCCCCGGCACCACCGTGCACGTCGCCGCGAAGCTCTACGGCGTCGACCTCGGCGGCGGCGCCTACGGCGACTCCGATGTCACCTCCGACTTCACCATCGGCCGCAGCCAGATCGTCATCGCGAACGCCCCGAGCCACCGCATGCAGGTCGTGCGCGACGGCGCCACGGTCTTCGACTTCGCGGTCTCCTACGGCGAAGGCAACGAGCCGCGCAATGTGACCCGCTCGGGCGTGCACGTCGTCACCGAGAAGTACGAGGACTTCATGATGTCGAATCCGCCGTACTACACCAACGTGCGCGAACGGTGGGCCGTCCGCATCTCCAACAACGGCGAATTCATCCACGCCAACCCCGAATCCCTCTCGGCCCAGGGTTCGTCGAACGTCACCAACGGCTGCATCAACCTCTCGCCCGGCGATGCTCAGGCCTACTTCCCGACCGCGCTCTACGGCGATCCGGTGGAGGTGACCGGCACCTCGATCGAGTTGTCCCAGGCCGACGGCGACATCTACGACTGGGCCATCGACTGGTCGACGTGGACGTCGATGTCCGCCTTGCCGGCCGGATAGATCCGACCCCTGCCGGCGTGCCGCGGTGCGATGTCCACGGCACGACGGTTCGGTCTGCGCTAGCGGCGGGGCAGGAGTAGGGCCGGGACGAGCGCCAGCGCGATCATGACGGGCGCGATCAGATAGGTGTGCTGGAACGCGTCGGCCAGAGCGGGGGCGAGTTCGGCTCGCTGATCCGCCGTCATGGCGTGCAGCGCCTGGAGTCCACCCGCCACCGGGAGCAGCGCGCCCAGTGTCACCGAGGCCACCGCCGTGCCGATCGCCATCGACGTGGTGCTGATCATGTTCAGCACCGTCGACCCGGCGGGCTGCTGCTCGCGGCTCAGCGTCCGGGTGGCCGTGGTCATCACCGGCATCATGGTTCCGCCGCCGCCCGCGCCCATCAGCACCATCGTCAGGCACAGCGCCCAGTACGGCGCGTCCGCGTCGAGTTGGACTACGAACAGTACGAACCCGGTGAGCGCCACCGTGATCGACGCGGGCAGGTACCGGCCGGGCGGGATCCGATCGATCAATCTGCCCGCCACCTGCATCGTCGCGCCCGACGCCAGGGCGAACGGAATCCCCAAAGCGCCTGCCACCAGCGCTGACTCGTCGCGCACCACCTGGAAGTACAACGGCAGCAGCAACATCGAGCCGAAGTAGCCACTCGCGAACACCGCGAGCAGCACCGCGGAGGTGCCGGTGATCCGGTTGCCGAGCACGCGCAGATCCAGCAGCGGCACCGAGGTGGTCAGCGAACGGCGCACGAACGCGGCGATCAGGCCGATCCCCACCAGCAGCGGCACGAGCACCGCGGGCGTGGCGAACCCGGCACTCTCGCCCGCGGCGGTGACGCCGTAGATGACCAGCGCCAACCCGGGCGACATCAGCAGCAGCCCGCGGATGTCGAGCGCCCGCGGCGGCTCCGGCGTGTCGTCGGGCACCACCCGTACCGCCAGCAGGAGCACCAACGCGCCCAGTGGCAGGTTGATGAAGAACATCCAGCGCCACGACACCTCGTCGATCAGGTATCCGCCGATCACCGGGCCGAGCAGCGGGCCGACCAGAATGGCCAACCCGAGCGTGCTCATCAATTGCCCCAGCCGCTCTGGTCCGGCCGCGCGCAGCAGGATCGTCATGGCGACCGGCATCAACAGCCCGCCGCTCGCACCCTGGATCAGTCGAAAAGCGATGAGTGACTCGATGTTCCACGACAATCCGGCCAGCACCGAGCCGACCACGAACGCGCTGATCGCGATCAGATACAACCGCTTGGCGCCGAATCGGCCGACCAGCCACGCCGAGGTCGGCACCACGGCGCCGAGGGCGAGCGAGTAGCCGGTGGCGACCCATTGGATCGTGCTCAGGCCCGCGTGGAATTCCATCGACAACTTGTTGATGGCGACATTCACGATGGTCTGATCGAGCGTCGCCATGATCATGCCGACCACCAGGACCAGGGCGACCCGCATCGGAGTGCGGCTGGTGGTCGGTTCGACGGTGGTGATCACGGCGGTCACTTCCCGTACGGCTGGGCCAGGCGGGCGGCGCGCAGTGCTTCGCCCCACCAGGTCAGCTGATCGAGCATGGTCGCGGCAGCGGCATCGGCGTCGTTGGGAGCGGTGAGCTCGCCCGCGTCGTCGAATCGGCCCCACGGATTCGGGAAGCAGACCGAGTCGCGGACGGTGACCGCATGGAGTTCGGCGAAGACCGGGCGCAGGTGTTCCACGGCGCGCAGCCCGCCGGAGATGCCGCCGTAGGAGACGAAGCCCACCGGCTTGGCCTGCCATTCGGCGTGGTGGGTGTCGATCAGGTTCTTCAGCGAACCCGGGTAGCTGTGGTTGTACTCGGGTGTCACCACCACGAACGCGTCGGCGCGCGAGAGCTTTTCGGTGGCTTCCGCGACAGAGGGATGGTCGGTGGCGGCGCCGAACGCGTGCGGCAACTCGATGCTCGCGGTGTCGACGACATCGACGGTGACGGTGTCGCGCAGTGCCGCCTGTCGGACGAACCAGTTCGCGATCGTCGGGCCGAAACGCCCCTGCCTGGTACTGCCGATGACGACCGCGAGCCGCAGCGGGCTGATATCGGTTCGGACGTGGTCAACCGTGGCGCTCATGACGTTCCTCTTCGTCGGTGACGGCCCTCGGCCGCCGCTGCGCTCTACCGTCCTACCTCAACTGTCCTCGAGGTCAAGCCGAAGAAGATTTCGGTGGTCCGGGAATACTCACGGCATTAAGCTGCTTATTGCATTCATACGCAGATAAGCAGTCTTGAAAGGGCAGGCCATGACCACCTCGCTGTTCGCTCACCGCGACTACCGACTGCTGTTCACCGCCCAGGTCGCGGCCCTGTTCGGCACCGGACTCACCACCGTCGCGCTCGGTCTGCTCGCCTACGAACTGGCGGGCGGCAACGCGGCCATCGTGCTCGGTACCGCGTTGACGCTGAAGATGGTCGCCTATGTCACCGTCGCGCCGATCGCGGGCGCCTACGCGGGCCGACTGCCGCGCAGGCAGTTCCTGATGGCGCTCAACGGAATTCGTGGCGCGATCGTGCTGGCGCTGCCCTTCGTGGACCAGATCTGGCAGATCTACGTGCTCATCACGCTGCTACAGATCGCCTCGGCCGCCTACACGCCCACCTACCAGGCGGTGCTGCCCGATATCTTGCCCGACGAGCGCGACTACACCAAGGCGCTGTCGGCGGCTCAGCTCGCGGCGACCATGGAAACACTGCTCAGCCCGATGCTGGCGGCGCTGGCGCTGAGTCTGATCAGCTTCCACTGGCTGTTCGTCGGCACCGGTCTCGGCTTCGCGGTGTCGGTCGCGCTGGTGCTGGCCGCGCGTATCCCGAACGCGGTGGTCGGCGAGGGTGCGATCGCCGAACGCCTGGCCTCCGGGCTGCGGCTGTTCGCGGCGACTCCGCGACTGCGTGGGCTACTCGGGTTGAACCTGGTGGTCGCCGCCGCGGGCTCGGTGGTGATGGTCAACACCGTGAACTACGCCCGGGACGTGCTGGGCGGCACTCAGTCCGGCGTCGCGCTGTTGCTGGCGGCGAACGGCCTCGGCACCATGGTCATCGCCCTCGCCCTGCCCCGGATCCTGGACCGCCGCGGCGAACGTCCGGTCATGCTCGCCGGTGCCGCTGTTCTGCTCGTCGGCCTCGCCGCCGCGCTCGCGCTGTCGATCTTGCCGATCGGCGAGTGGCACTGGTCCGCCGCCCTCGCCACCTGGGCCACCATCGGCGCGGGCACCGCGCTGGTCCTCACCCCCACCGGCCGTGTCCTGCGTCGTTCCGCTCGCGCGCAGGACCGCCCCGCCCTGTTCGCGGCCCAGTTCTCCCTGTCCCACCTCGCCTGGCTGATCACCTACCCGATCACCGGCTGGCTGGCCACCACCGCGGGTTTCACCGCCACCTGGGCGACCCTGGCGGTCATCGCCGGCCTCGGCGCCACCGCGGCCATCCGGCTGTGGCCACGCCATGATCCGGCCGAGATCACGCATGTCCACGAACTCGGCTCGGTCGACCCGGCGATCCTGGCCGACGCGATCCAGATCGGGCCACGGCACTTCCAGCACACCCACGCCTACGTGATCGACCCCAACCACCCGCGCTGGCCGAGCAGGACTCCGGCCTACGTCTGAACTGGCTACGCCTCGACGGACTCGCTGGCGCGATCCTTGCTCAGCGCGACGGTCTCGTCGGTGGTCAGACCCTGCTGCTTGGCCAGCAGATCGCGGATCTCGATGAGCAGTTCGGTCTCGGTGGGCTCGGCGTCCTTGGTGGTGCCGAACTTGTTCTTCAGCGACTTCATCGGCAGCATCAGCACGAAGTACAGGACCGCGGCGACCATGAAGAAGTCGATGAACGCGGTGATGATCGGACCGAACGCGATGAAGGTCGCTGGCTTGTCGGCGATCAGCTGAACGCCGAGGCCCAGTTCATTGGTCGAACCGAACACCGCGAGCAGCGGATTGATGAGCCCCTTGCTGAACGAGGTGACCACCGCGGTGAACGCGGTACCCATCACGACCGCGACCGCGAGGTCGATGACGTTCCCGCGCATCAGGAAATCTTTGAACCCACCGAAAACGGACTTGATACCGAGCATCGAACATCTACTCCTCATACTGGCTATCGACAAACGGCCATGTTAAAGATCAGTCGCTCGGCATGGCGAATTCGCAGCAACGCCCGAGCGATCCGCTCCCAGTATCAATTCCCGCCGCCCGCCCCGCTACTCGAACGACCACCGATCTTGGATTCGCCTACCCCGCCCTGGAATTCAGGTACCCGATGGGATGCCGCGCGAAGCAGATCGACCGAAGAGCTCGACGCCCAGGAGTGTCGAGCCTCACGTTTACCGGGCGAGGAGTGGGTCGAGTATGGGTATTCGCCGTCCTCAGGAGCGGCGGGCGAAGGAGCCGGGCCCTGCCTGGTCGCGGGGTTTGACGACGATGGTGTCGAGGTTGACGTGGGGCGGGCGGGTGGCCACGAAGCCGACGATTTCGGCGATGTCCTTGGCGTAGAGGGGGTCGATGCCCTCGTAGACCTTGGCGGCGCGGTCGGCGTCGCCGTCGAAGCGGACCAGCGAGAACTCGGTTTCCACGGCGCCGGGGGCGATCTCGGTGAGGCGGACCGGTTGGCCTAGGAGTTCGCCGCGCAGGGTGCGGTGGGCAACCGCCTGGGCGTGCTTGGCGGAGGTGTAGCCGGAGCCGTTGTCGTAGGTCTGCAGGGCGGCGATGGAGGTGATGGTGACAATCAGTCCGTCGCCGGAGGCGATCAGTTTCGGCAGCAGGGCCTTGGTCACGCGCAGGGTGCCGACGACGTTGGTCTCCCACATCCAGCGCCAGTCGTCGAGGTCGGCGTCGAGGACCGTGGCCATGCCCTTCGCGCCGCCCGCGTTGTTGACCAGCACGTCGACGTGGTCGATCGCGTCGGTGAAGGCGCGCACCGATTCCTCGGAGGTGACGTCGAGTTCGAGCGCGGTGCCGCCGATCTCGGCGGCGAGGCTTTGCACCCGGTCGAACCGACGGGCGCCCACATAGACGTGATAGCCCTGTTCGGCCAGTTCCCGGGCGGTGGCTTCACCGATTCCCGAGCTGGCTCCGGTGACGACAGCGGTGCGAATGCTCATGGTGGTGGATCTTATTCGCCCCGGATTTGCGGGCGCCATGGCTCCGATCACCGTGAGGTCAGACGCAGCGCCGCCGATTAGCCTGTCGGTATGGCTATTCGCGATGCTGTCAGTGCCGATGGAACGAGGATCGTCTACCAGGTGAGCGGTACCGGTAGACCGCTGGTGCTGTTGCACGGGTGGGCGGGGAATCTGCGCTGCTGGGGTGCTGCCGCGGCTGATCTGGCCGAGCGATACCGGGTGATCGCGGTCGACCTGCGCGGGCACGGGTACTCCGACGATCCCGGCGACGGTTATGACGATCCCAAGGCTTGGGCCGGCGATGTGGCCGCGGTGCTGGCCGCCGAGGGCATCGACTCCGGTGCGGTGCTGCTCGGCTGGTCCTACGGCGGGATCGTCGCCACCGACTACCTCGCCACCTACGGCACCTCGGCTGTCGCGGGCGTCGTCTACTGCGGTGCGCCCGCCCATATCGGCCGCGATGTGCCCGGTGCGGCTCCCGGGCCCTCGATGGAGAAGGCGATTCCAGGGGTGTTCGACGAGGCCGCCGGGCGCGCGGTGCGTGCCTTCTCGGTGTTCGGCAATGCCAATACCGGGCCGGGCGCGGACAAGGGCGTCGACGCGCAGCGGTTGTTCGGCGGCAGTCTCGCGACCCCGCCTTCGGTACGCAAGGCGCTGTTCTACCGCACGATCGACAACACCGAAACGCTGCGCGCCCTGGATGTTCCGGTGTTCGTGCTGCACGGCACCGACGACCCGGTGGTCCCGGCGGCCAACGGTCAGTACATCCTCGACAATGCCCCTGACGCCCGCGGTTCCTTCTGGGAAGGGGCCCAGCACGGGCTCTTCATCGAGGACCGACCGCGCTTCTTTGCCGAGGTCAGCGCGTTTATCGACGCGCTGGAGTGAGTTCGGTGCACCCCGCCAGCTCTGAATCGGCAATGTTTCAGAAACATGTCCGAGGCAGGTGAGGGCGACTTACTCTGAGCTCGACGGCCTTGTCCCGCGGCCGGGCATGGAGGTGGCGCATGAGCGTCTTGACGCGTTGTGTGCTGGTTCTCGCGGCGGCCCTGACGTGCGCTGCTCCGGTGGCCGGAGCGAGCCCGGCCACCGACGCCACGCGGCTGATTTCCGTCACGCCGGGTCCGGGCCGGGTCGTCGAGCTGGTGGTGCACTCCGCCGCCATGGCGAAGTCGGTGACCGTGGCGGTGTTGCCCGCGCCCGATGGCACGGCGACGGCGCCGGTGCTGTATCTGCTCAACGGCGTCGACGGTGGCGTCGGCCCCACCGGTGAATGGCGCGACGGCGGCAACTGGCTCACCCGCACCGACGCCGATGCCTTCTTCGCCGACAAGCAGGTCACCGTCGTGATGCCGATCGGCGGCGCGGGCAGCTACTACGCCGACTGGCGGGCCGACGATCCCGTCCTCGGTCGTCAGCGCTGGACCACCTTCCTCACCCGCGAATTGCCCCGCGTCATCGACGCCGAGTTCCACGGCGACGGCGTCAATGCCGTCGCGGGGGTGTCGATGGCGGGTACCGCGGCCTTCCAGCTGGCGCTCGCCGCACCCCAGCTCTACAAGGCCGTCGGCTCCTACAGTGGCTGCGTCTCCACCAGTGGTCCGCAGGGACACGCCATCGTCAATACCGTTGTCTCCGGTCAGAACGGCGACCCTGTGAACATGTGGGGACAACCCGGCGACCCCCTCTGGGCTGCCAACGATCCCTTTCTGCACGCCGAGCGTCTACGCGGCCTCGCCATCTACGTCTCCTCCGGGACCGGCCTTCCCGGTGGGCTCGACACCGTCGACGGACCCGGGCTACACGGTGATTCGATGAAGCTGGTGGACCAGCTGATCGTCGGCGGCGCCCTCGACGCGGTCACCGGCCTGTGCACACAACAGCTCGCCACCCGCTTCCGCGACCTGGCCATCCCCGCCACAATCAACTTGCGCCCCAACGGAACTCACTCCTGGGGCTATTGGCGCGACGACCTCCGTCACTCCTGGCCGCTGTTCGCCGCGGCCCTGCGGGTCGGCTGAGCCTGCCGTCTGCTCGCAGGCCGCGTCAGCCCGCTGGTTCGGCGCTGATCATGAGATGCGAATAACTTTGCATGCTTGTTGTGTCATATTTCGCAATTAGCGGAATAGGTCGAACGGGTCCGACCGGTCTATTTCCGCCGATGAAATCGGGCAACGGTGTGCGCGGATGAGGCATAACAGCGCAGGTAGAGTCGGTGATGTGATTGGTCTGCGGTGCCTATGTGATCGGCCCGTGATTGTTCTGGGTAACCAAGGAGAATGAACGTACAGATTTCGGGTAAGTCTTCTAGGAATCGTCACAGACTTCCGCTGAGATCGTGTGTAGCGTTCTGGAATGTCGTTGGATCGTATGTGGAGAAGAGGATTCGGCGTCGAGAACGGAGTTCGATGATGTTCGGTCGAGCAGTGGGCGCACGGGTTGTAGTGGCCGTGTCGGTCGTGTTGGCCGGTCTTGTGGTCGGGGCGCCCGCGGGCGCGGAGCCGACAGCGCGGATCGAGGATCAGCGGGTCGAGCCGGATCGCACCATCGATGTGGGCGTGTACTCGCCGGCGATGGACATCGTCACCAGGGTGCGGGTGTTGCGGGCCGCGGATCCGAATGCGCCAGCGCCGACGCTGTATCTGCTCAACGGGGTCGGCGGGGGCAGCGACGGCAACTGGTTGGATCGAACCGATGTCGTCGAGTTCTTCAAGGACAAACAGGTCAATGTGGTGATCCCGTTCGGCGGTGCCGGTAGCTATTTCGCGGACTGGAAAACCGACGATCCGGTGCTCGGCAAACAGCGGTGGACCACGTTCCTCACCAAGGAACTTCCGCCCGTGATCGACAAGGAGTTCGACGGCACCGGCGCCAATGCCATTGCCGGACTGTCGATGGCGGGGACCTCGGTGTTCCAGCTCGCGCTCTCCGAGCCGGGGCTGTACCGGGCGATCGGCTCCTACAGCGGGTGCGTGCGCACGAGTGATCCACGCGGACAAGCGATCGTGCGAACGGTGGTGGGCAGCAGGCTCGGCAACGCGGCCAATATGTGGGGCCCACCCACCGATCCCGAGTGGTCGGACAACGACCCGTACCTGCACGCGGAATCGTTGCGCGGCACCGACGTCTACATCTCCTCCGGCACCGGCATCCCCGGTCCGTACGACAGCATCGCCACCACCCAGGGCGACCCGGTGCAGCTGACCATGCAGTTGCTGTTCGGCGCCGGGCTCGAGGCCGTCACGAATCTGTGCACCCAGCAGCTGCGCGATCGGCTGCAAACGCTCGGCATCCCCGCCACGGTGGACATGCGCCCCAACGGCACCCACTCGTGGGGCTACTGGGAGCAGGACATGCACAAATCGTGGCCCGTGTTCGAGGCAGCGCTGCACCGGGCGTGACAGCCACCGCGCTGTCCGAAATCCGCTCGCGCTCCGGCGCCGGATCGGGCAGGCTCGACCGCGACAAGTCCGTGAACTCACTCACGAAGACGCTGTGACGGCCGTCACCGAACCCGGTAGGGGTAACGGTGGCGGCGTCGCGGCGTGCACACTGGAAGGTGTGAGCCAGCGTCATCCCGAACTCTTGCCCCATCGCATCGCGGTGCTATCGGTGCATACCTCGCCGCTGGCGCAGCCCGGCACCGGGGACGCGGGCGGGATGAATGTCTACGTGCTGCAAACTGCGCTCGAGCTGGCCAAACGGGGCACCGAGGTGGAGATCTTCACCCGCGCGACCTCGTCGGAGCTGCCGCCGGTCGCCGAGGCCGGACCCGGCGTGATCGTGCGCAACGTGGTCGCGGGCCCGTTCGAGGGACTCGACAAGCACGAGCTGCCCACCCAGCTGTGTCCGTTCACCGCCGAGGTCCTGCGCCAGGAAGCGCGCCACCTGCCCGGCCACTACGACCTCGTGCACTCGCACTACTGGCTCTCCGGACAGGTCGGTTGGCTCGCGCGCGATCGCTGGCGGGTGCCGCTGGTGCACACCGCGCACACCCTCGCCGCGGTGAAGAACGCCGCGCTGGCCGAGGGCGATACCCCCGAACCCGAAACCAGGGTGATCGGCGAGAAGCAGGTGATCGCCGAGTCCGACCGGCTCGTCGCCAACACCGGTGACGAAGCCCATCAGCTCGTCGACCTCTACGGCGCCTCACCCGACCGCATCGACGTGGTGCCCCCCGGCGCCGACCTGACCCGCTACCGCCCCGGCGACAAGCTCGCCGCGCGCACCGAACTCGGTCTGCGCGCCGACGAGCAGATCGTCGCGTTCATCGGCCGGATCCAGCCGCTCAAGGCCCCCGATGTGCTCGTGCGGGCCGCGGCCGAGCTCCTGAGCCGGGATCCGAGCCGCAAGCTGCGTGTGTTGATCGTGGGCGGGCCGTCCGGTACCGGACTGGCCAAGCCGCACGCGCTGATCGAACTGGCCGCCGATCTCGGCATCGCCGACCGGGTCACGTTCCTGCCGCCGCAGCCCGCCGACAACCTCGTGCAGGTCTATCGCGCGGCCGACGTGGTCGCCGTGCCCAGCTACAACGAATCCTTCGGCCTGGTCGCCATCGAGGCACAGGCCAGCGGCACTCCGGTGCTCGCCGCCGATGTCGGCGGTCTCGGCACCGCGGTTCGCAACCACGAATCCGGCCTGCTGGTGCCGGGGCATCGCACGCCCGACTGGGCCGACGCGCTGGCCGCCCTGCTCGACGATCCCGACCGGCTGACCCGCATGGGCGCGACCGCCGTCGAGCACGCGAGCCGGTTCTCCTGGGCGCACACCGCCGACGGGCTGCTCGACAGTTACGCTGCCGCGATGGCCGGATTCCGCGCCGAACGCGGACCGATCGCCCTGCACGCGGGCGAGACAGGTCAGGCCAGATCACGGGCGCTGTGGCGGCGCCGGACGGGAGCGCGCAGGTGAGCGCCGTTTCACAGATCATCGACGACACGCTGCGCGATCGCGAGATCGAATACACCCGCCACGGTGACGACACGTTCATCGTCGTGCTGCCGGGTGAGCGCAAGCTGAAGACCACGGTGATGCTGACCGTCGGCAAGCACGGGGTTCGCATCGAATCCTTCGTCTGCCGCAAGCCCGACGAGAACTTCGAAGGCGTCTACAAATACCTGCTGCGGCGCAACCGCCGCCTCTACGGGGTGGCCTACACCCTCGACAATGTCGGCGACATCTACCTGGTCGGCCGCATGTCCGCCGAGTCGGTCACCGCCGACGAACTCGACCGCGTCTTCGGTCAGATCCTCGAAGCCGTCGACAACGACTTCAACATCCTGCTCGAGCTCGGTTTCGCCGAATCCATTCGCAAGGAATGGAAGTGGCGCGTCTCGCGGGGTGAGTCGCTGAAGAATCTGCGCGCCTTCGAGCACATCATCGACGACGCCGACAAGGTCTGAAAACAAACGATGCCGGACAGGAGAGTTCCTGTCCGGCATCGTTTCTCAGCTCAGCAGTTGGTCGGGACCGGTTCGTTGCGGAAACGGGCCTCGACGTAGTTCCAGGCATCGGGGAAGCCCGCCACGGCGGCGGTCATGTGCTCGGAGATCTCGACGGTGTTCAGCTGCACCGGCGCACCCGCACCGCACCAGCGGGCGATGGTCTCGGCGACCGGCGCGTACGGGGTGAGGATGTCGTACTTGCCCTGCCAGATGTAGGTGGGTGCGGTCGGCGCGCCCTGGAAGTGCACGAGGCTGTTCTCGCGCAGAACCCCACGTGCCACCTGGCTGCCCAGCAGTTCCTTGGACGCCGCCATCTGGTCGGCATTGCGCAGGGCGCCGTGGAACAGCAGGAAGCGACGGCACGCGTCCTTGGTGAATTCCCGGAACCACAGACCGTTTTCGTTGAGCTGGTCCGACACCGGCACCTGATCGGGGTACTCGCGCTCGATACCCATCGCGGCGGCGAAGGCCAGGCCGAAGCCGGGGTGCGGCGCGAAACCCAGTGCGTCGGCCATCAACTCGAGGTCGGCGGGGATGCCACCGGACACCACGGCCGCGAGCTTCAGCTCCGGCGCGTAGGTGGGCTGCAGTGCGCCCGCCCACGCGGTGGCCATGCCGCCACCGGAGTAGCCGGCGATCGCGACCGGCGAGGAACCCACACCCAGCTCGGCGACCTTCTGCACGGCCCGCACGCTGTCGAGGGTGACCATGCCGCTGAGCTTGGCCGCACCGTAGGCCACCGTCGGGCCGAGGTAATCGGGCACCGAGATCGCCCAGCCGCGCGCCAACGGCAGCATGGCTCCGGGCGCGTCCTGCAGTTCGCCGTTGAACAGCGACTGCGAGGGGTTGCAGCGGGTGCCGATGGAGTTGATCAGCGCCTGGTAGGACACCAGCGGCGGGTTCTTCACACCGACCGGCATGAGCACGGTGGTGATGCCCATGATCGCGTCGCCCGCCGAATTGGTGGAGCGGAACGCGACCTGGTGGCCTTCGGTGCCCGGGTACATCCAGGTGTCGATGTGGCGGGTCCGCACGACATCGCCGGGTGCCAGCGCGCTGATGTCAGCCGGTGCGGTGAAGAACGGATCCGGATCCGGCGTCGGATAAAGCGGGTTCGCACCCGCAGGTGCGGCGAACAAGCCCACCGATAGCAGACTCAACACCAATACAGCGATTTTCGACACAGCTTTCCTTCATCAACAGTAGTGCTGCCCAACGAAACGACCCGACCCGTGCAGAAGTATCTAACGAAAACCGGTGATCTGTACCGACCAGTAGTCAAAGTGTCGCGTGCCACACCTTGTGACGCTTCACATCAGCGATGGGCGCAACCGGCGCTGGTCAGGCCCGATGCAGTAAATAGGAGTGGTGATGGCGGTGCTTGCGCTCGATATCGGGGCGACGAAATTTGCCGCGGGAGTTGTGGACCCGCACTACGGGCTGCACGGGGTGCGCCGAGCGGCCGCCGCCTCGGCCGACCCGTGGGCGACCTGTCGGCAGCTTCTGGTCGCTGTGGCAGGTGACAACGAGGTGAGCGCGGTCGGGATCGGTTCGGCCGGACCGGTCGACGTGCCCGCCGGGGTGATCCGGCCGTTGAACCTCGCGGCGTGGCGGGACGGGTTCGCGATCGTCGAACAGGTGCGGGCGCTGTTCCCGAATGCGGTGGTGCGGTTGGCGATCGACGGCGCGTGTCTGGTGCTGGCCGAGCATCGAGTCGGTGGGTTGCGTGGGGTGGACAACGGGTTGGCCCTGACGGTGTCGTCGGGGGTCGGTGGGGGGATCATCGCCGACGGGCGAGTCGTGATGGGGCGCACGGGCAATGCCGGTCACCTCGGGCACATCGTGGTGCCCGGCGACGACACCGCTTGTCCCTGTGGGGGAGTCGGGTGCGTGGAGGCGGTGGCGAGCGGTATGTCGTCGGTGCGGTGGGCGCGTGCGCGTGGCTGGGTGGGCGGCAGCGGCGTCGAGCTCGCCGAGGACGCGCGTGGTGGTGAGCCGATCGCGCTTGCCGCCTTGGCTCGAGCGGGAACCGCCTTGGGGCAGGCGATCTCGTCGGCGGCCGCGCTGCTGGATGTGGATCGGGTGGTGATCAGCGGTGGGTTCGCGCATTCGGGGGAGCCGCTCTGGGGGCCGTTGCGGGCTGCCGTCGCCAGGCATTCGCGGCTCGAGTTCATCGAGGAGCTGTCGGTGGAACTGTCGACGCTGAGCGAGGGGGCAACGCTCGTCGGTGCGGGGGTGCTCGCGGTCGAAGCAGCCGAGAGCTGAGGCGGTGTGAGGACTCTTCGGTCCGACCGGCGATGCTCTCGGCGCGTTCGTTATGCCTGGTCGTCGGCGCGCGTAGCCTCGATGAGGTGGCTGCCGACTACGTGCCGGGCGATGTCGTCCATATTCCGGAGGGTCCGTTCCAAGGGGTGTGCGCCGTAGTGCGCGAAGTCGACTCGGTGGCGTCGCGATTACAGGTCGACGCGCTGGTCAAAGGCGGACCCTACGAGCTGAGCATCGGCTTCGACGAGGTGGAGTGGGCCTGACATCGTCGAAATGTCAGAATGACCCCTATGACCTACACCCTCGTGCTGCTGCGCCACGGCGAGAGCGAATGGAACGCCCTCAACCTGTTCACCGGCTGGGTGGACGTGCAACTCACCGACAAGGGCATCGCCGAGGGTAAACGGGCCGGAGAGCTGCTCAAAGAGGCAGGCATCCTGCCCGACATCGTCTACACCTCGCTGCTGCGCCGCGCGATCAGCACCGCCGACAACGCCCTCGGCACCGCCGATCGGCTGTGGATCCCGGTCGTGCGCGACTGGCGCCTCAACGAGCGTCACTACGGCGACCTGCAGGGCAAGAACAAGGAGCAGGTCCGCGAGCAGTACGGCCAGGAGCAGTTCATGCTGTGGCGTCGCAGCTACGACACCCCGCCGCCGCCGATCCAGCCCGACAACGAGTACAGCCAGGAAGGCGACCCGCGCTACACGGGCATCGAGGTCCCCGAGACCGAGTGCCTGCTCGATGTGGTCAAGCGGATGGTCCCGTACTGGGAGGACACCATCTCCGCGGAGCTGCGCACCGGCAAGACCGTACTGGTCGCGGCGCACGGCAACTCGCTGCGCGCGCTGGTGAAGCACCTCGACGGCATTTCGGACGAGGACATCTCCGGCCTGAACATCCCCACTGGCATCCCGCTGGTCTACGAGCTGGACGAGAACATGCGTCCGGTGAAGGCCGCCGAGTACCTGGACCCGGCTGCCGCTGCCGCCGGTGCCGCCGCTGTCGCCAATCAGGGCGGCAAGTAACTCCAACGCCTCGGCCCCACCCCGTTCGACGGTGTGGGGCCGTTGTGCTGTCCGGGGCGATGTCACACTCGCGTCGGCTGTGTCGTCACCTCGGTAGATCCGCGAAACGCGCGGTTGCCGAAGGAGTTACGCCATGTTCACCGCCTACGTCATCGTCACCGTCGTCGCCGCACTGTGGGTGGGGTTCTCGGCGTTCTCACTGCTGCGCCGGGCCCCGTTCGTAGTGGAGCCGCTGGTGGAATACGGCGTCCCGCAGACCTGGTGGACGCCACTGGGAATCGCCAAGGCCCTCGGTTCGGTGGGGCTGCTGGTGGGGTTGTTCGTACCGGTGATCGGCGTACTCGCCGCGATCGGGCTGATCCTGTACTTCGCCGGCGCGGTGGTGACGGTGTTGCGGGCGCGCTCGTACAAGACGGTGGCGTTCCCGGTGCTGTACCTGGCGCCGGTCGCGGTGGCGCTGGGGCTCGGGATCGCGGCGTAGTCGACGACTCGGTCTATGGATCTGTTCGCTGATGCGTGGCTGCCGGTGGTGGTGCGCCTGGTGCGCGATGGTCCGCAACGTCACAGCCAACTTCTCGGGGGGCGCGGGTGGGATCGGTCAGGAGACGTTCACCCGAACGTTGCGGCGGATGGAGCGGATGACGATCGTACGCAGGCGGTGGTAGGCCGAAGTGCCGCCACGGGTCGGATACGAACTCACCGAAGCGGGCCGTGATCTGCTCGTTCCGATATATGCGCTCGGCGCATGGGTTGAGCGGCACGGGCCCGCGGTGGCCACCGCGAGGTACGGCGAACCGCCGAACTGACACGCCCGGCGGAGCCTCAGGTGCCTGCCGGGTGAACGGCAAAAGAACGCCATACCAAGTGCCTGTGACCTGCGTGAAACTTCGCCGACCCGCCGACGTTATGTTGGTCCGCACTCGTACGATCAATCTTGTGAGTGTTCCGCAGGCAGTGCTGTTGGCAGTCCTCGCGGCTGTCGTCGGGCTGGCAGTCGGGGGCCTGCTGATCCCGTTCGTCAATGCCAGGCAAGCCGCCCGTACCCAGGAAGACACCGGGCTGACGATGTCGCAGGTGCTCGACCTGATCGTGCTCGCGTCCGAATCCGGCATCGCCGTTGTCGACGAATACCGCGATGTGGTGCTGGTGAATCCGCGCGCCGAGGAACTCGGGTTGGTCCGCAACCGGTTGCTCGACGAACGCGCGTGGGCGGCCGTGGAGAAGGTGCTGGCGACCGGTGAGTCCGCCGAATACGACCTCACCGCCAAGAACCCGCTACCCGGCCGCGGCCGGATCGCCGTGCGTGGCGTGGCCCGCAAACTCTCCCGCGAGGAGACCAGCTTCGTCGTGCTGTTCGCCGACGACGATTCCGAGCAGGCCCGCATGGAGGCCACCCGGCGCGATTTCGTCGCCAATGTGAGCCATGAACTCAAGACCCCCGTCGGCGCGATGAGCCTGCTGGCCGAGGCCATGCTGGAATCGGCCGACGATCCCGAAGCCGTGCGCCACTTCGGTTCCCGTGTGCTCGGGGAATCGCGGCGCCTGGGCAAGATGGTGACCGAGCTGATCGCGCTGTCGCGTTTGCAGGGCGCCGAGAAACTGCCCGATCTGGCCGTGGTCGACGTCGACACGGTGGTGCAGCAGGCGGTCGACCGCTCGCGCACCGCCGCCGAGGCCGCGGGCATCACCGTCAGCACCGACCGGCCGAGTGGGCTGGAAGTGCTCGGCGACGAAACGTTGCTGGTTACCGCGCTGTCGAATCTGGTGGAGAACGCGATCGCGTATTCGCCACAGGGTTCGCATGTGTCGGTGAGCCGGTCGCTGCGCGGCGATCATGTCGCGATGGCGGTCACCGATCGCGGCATCGGGATCGCCAAGGAAGATCAGGAACGGGTGTTCGAGCGGTTCTTCCGCTCCGACAAGGCCCGTTCCCGATCGACCGGCGGCACCGGGCTCGGCCTGGCCATCGTGAAACACGTGGCGGCCAATCACAACGGTGAAATCACCCTGTGGAGCAAACTGGGCACCGGCTCGACGTTCACGCTGCGCATCCCCGCCCATCTGGAAACCGATGGTGACGAGGACGCGGAACAGACGCCGGAGTCCACCACGAGAGAAACCACCGTCCCGCGCACTCTCGCGGGACGAACGAACGGTGTGGAGGCACGCAGATGACGAGTGTGTTGATCGTCGAAGACGAGGATTCGCTGGCCGAGCCGCTGGCGTTCCTGCTTCGCAAGGAAGGCTTCGACGTCACCGTCGTCGGCGACGGTCCGTCCGCGCTGGCCGAATTCGACCGCTCCGGCGCCGATATCGTGCTGCTCGACCTGATGCTGCCCGGCATGAGCGGCACCGACGTGTGCAAGCAGTTGCGCACGCGCAGCGGCGTGCCGGTGATCATGGTGACCGCGCGTGACAGCGAGATCGACAAGGTCGTCGGACTGGAACTTGGCGCCGACGACTACGTCACCAAGCCGTACTCGGCGCGCGAGCTGATCGCGCGGATCCGGGCCGTGCTGCGCCGCGGCGCCGGTGACGAGCTGGATTCGGGCAGCGAGAACGGCGTGCTCGAGGCGGGACCGGTGCGGATGGACGTGGACCGGCACACCGTGCACGTCAACGGTGGTCAGGTCACCTTGCCGCTCAAGGAGTTCGACCTGCTCGAGTACCTGCTGCGTAACTCCGGTCGCGTGCTCACCCGCGGCCAGCTGATCGACCGGGTCTGGGGCGCCGACTACGTGGGCGACACCAAGACCCTCGACGTGCACGTCAAGCGCCTGCGCTCGAAGATCGAGGCCGACCCGGCCAAGCCGGAACACCTGGTGACTGTGCGAGGACTGGGCTACAAGCTCGAAGCTTGATCTCAACTCCCCAACGAAAAGGTCCCGTCGGATTTTCCGACGGGACCTTTTCGTTCATGGTCGAGATGCCTGGCTACAGCACGCTCCATGCCGTGCCGAGGGGGGTTTCGATCTTCTTCAGGGAGACCACTTCGACGCCGTCGAACTGCTTGCAGTCGTAGATCGGCACGTCGGCGCCGTTGCCGCGGCAGCCGATGGGCGAGGAGGTGCCCATCGTGGAGATGATGATGTATTTGCCGTTCTTGGCGGCGTCGATCGCCGCCGGGTCGTTGTAGTTCACGAAGTCGGCCGTGAAGTCCGCGTACGCGGCCGGATCACCGTTCGGTTCGGCATTGGCCAGGCCGGTCATGGAGAGGGTCGCGCCGATCGCGAGGGTCGCTGCGTAGATCGCTTTCTTGGACATGGACAGCTATCCAACCCGAGTTCTGTGACAGATGCACGACCTACAGATGAACCGAATGGTTACGAGGTTTTCACTCCGAGTGATTCGATCCGTGAGATCCGGGGTTCATCCGCTCGGCTTCCACCGTGGCCGGATGCACCGCGACCAGCCCGAGACCCTCGCGTCGGCGGCAGTGCCGGGAGAGTTCGTCGTAGGCGGGCGCACCGAGCAACTCACGCAGCTCCGGGCCGTAGGACTGCCAGACCGGCTTCGCGCCGACGTGGGCGTCGGGGGAGCCGGTGCAGTACCAATCCAGATCCAGGCCGCCCGGACCCCAGCCGCGCCGGTCGTATTCGGTGACCACGGTGCGCAGGATCTGCACGCCGTCGGGGCGCTCCACCCAATCCTGGGTCCGCCGGATCGGCAGCTGCCAGCACACGTCCGGCTTCACTTCCAGGGGTTCGATGCCCTTGCGCACCGCCATGATGTGCAGCGCGCAACCGGGGCCGGCGGCGAAACCGGGCCGGTTGAGGAAGATGCAGGCGCCGTCGAAGCGGCGGGTGCGCAAGGCCGGTTCGTCCTCGAGTTCGTCGAGTTCGAGGTAACCCTTCTTGACGACTTTGCCGTGCTCGGTGGCCTCGCCCATCAGCTGCCAGTCCTCGGGTGTGAGCATCTTCACAGCACCGTTGAGGCGTTTGCGATCGTCCTTGTCGGCGAGGAACGCGCCGTGCGAGCAGCAGCCGTCGTCGGGGCGTTCGGCGATGATGCCCTGGCAGGCGGGCGTGCCGAACACACACGTCCAGCGCGACAGCAGCCACGTCAGATCGGCGACGATCTGGTGCTCGTCGTTTGCTGGGTCGGTGAACTCGATCCACTCCCGTGGGAAATCGAGCTCGACTTCCGGGGCAGGATCGATCTTTCGCCCAGGTCGTAGCCCGGTCTCCGCGGTGCCAGATGCGCCTTCGGTCACAGCTGCTGACGCTAACAGTTCAGTCGCCTGGCCTGTGGTACCGGATCACCAAGTACCGTATTCGTGTGCGGCTTGGTGTTCTCGATGTCGGAAGCAATACCGTCCACCTGCTCGTGGTGGACGCCCATCGTGGTGGCCACCCGATGCCGATGAGCTCGTCGAAGTCGGCGTTGCGCCTGTCGGAGAGCATGGACTCGATGGGCCGGATCACCGAAGAGGGCGAGGCCCGACTGGTCGCGACCATCCTCGAGTTCGCCGATCTGGCCCGCAATTCCAAATGCGTCGAGCTGATGCCGTTCGCCACCTCCGCCCTGCGTGAGGCGACCAATTCCGAGGAAGTACTCGCTCGCGTGCGGTCCATGACCGGAGTCGATCTGCAGGTGCTCACCGGCGCGGACGAGGCCCGCCTGACATTCCTCGCGGTGCGCCGCTGGTTCGGCTGGAGCGCGGGGCGGATCATCAATCTCGACATCGGCGGCGGCTCGCTCGAGCTGTCCAACGGCGGCGACGAAGAACCCGATGTGGCGCTGTCGCTGCAACTCGGCGCGGGCAGGCTCACCAGGGAGTGGCTGCGCGACGACCCGCCGGGCAAGCGCAAGATCGCGGTCCTGCGCGACTGGCTCGACGCCGAACTGGTGGTCCCGTCCAAGACCCTCGTCGAGGCAGGCAAACCCGACCTGGCTGTCGGTACCTCGAAGACATTCCGTTCGCTGGCCCGGTTGACCGGCGCGGCACCCTCGGCCGCCGGCCCTCGGGTGCGACGTACACTGACCAGCTCCGGTCTGCGCCAGCTGATCGCGTTCATCTCTCGGATGACCGCCTCGGACCGCGCGGAACTGGAGGGCGTGAGTTCGGACCGGTCCCAGCAATTGGTGGCCGGAGCATTGGTCGCGGAGGCGAGTATGCGGGCGTTATCGCTCGACAGCATCGAAATCTGCCCATGGGCGCTGCGCGAAGGCCTTATCTTGCGCAAACTGGACTCCGAGCCCAACGGAGGTGGACCGGCCGCGGTGCCGCCGGTCACGCCGGTCGCGGAAGTGGAGTCGGCATGAGCAGTGAGGATTCGAAGCAGCTATCGGTCGCCGAGCTGCTGGCTCGCAATGCCGCGCAGGGGGCCGCGCCCGCTGCTTCCGGCGGCGGTGGACGACGGCGGCGCAGTGGTCGCGGGCTCTCGGTCAATGATCTGACCGGCGAGAACGCGGCGGTGAAGCCGAATTCGCACGCCGCGCCCGCCCCGCCCGCGCCGGAACCCCCGCCCGCCTATGTCCCCGCGCCGACCTACGCACCCGAACCCGCGCCGACCTACGAGCCGCCCGCGAGTTATCAGCCCGCCCCCTACCCGCCGCCCGGCCCGGCCGAACCGGCCTTCTCGCCGATGTCGGGCCCGATCACCCGATTCGATCCCGACGCGGGGTACTCCGCGCCCGATCCACTCGGTCTCGGCGAACAGCGACCGTCGTCGGATCCGTTCGGTCCGTTCCGCGCCGAAGCCCGCGACACCGGCTCTCGCGCGGGCCGTGGTCCGGGTCGGCTCGGCGTGCCGGGCGGGCCCTCGCAGCCGGTCGATCCCGGTATCGCCGAGATGTTCGGCTCCGGTGCGCTGCCCGCTGTCGGTGGCGGCAGACGGCATCGGCCGGACGAGTCCGACGCCGCCCCGTATCCCGAGCCGCCGACGCCGCCCCCGGTGACCGGTGGGCGGGCGGCGCGCAGGCGGGCCGCCGAAGCCGCGGAGGAGGCCAACGAGCCTGGCCCGGCCCCTCGCCCGTCGTTCGACGCGCCGCTGTACGAGGCGGGCATCGACGCGCCGCAGGCATTCATGGGTCGTCCGGGGCAGTCCCGCGGACTGGACGATCTCGCCGATCTCGGCCCGGGCTTCGACAGCCGCTCCGGATCGGGCTTCGACGAGCGTCGGGGCGCCGGATCCTTCGACGGCCGACCCGCGTCGGGGTTCAACGGCCGACCGGGCGAGTCGTTCGACGGCCGACCCGCG
Organism: Nocardia sp. Root136; assembly: GCF_001427185.1. Taxonomy (NCBI): domain Bacteria; kingdom Bacillati; phylum Actinomycetota; class Actinomycetes; order Mycobacteriales; family Nocardiaceae; genus Nocardia; species Nocardia sp. Root136. The sequence goes on along the minus strand of NZ_LMFE01000001.1, from coordinate 2,820,144 downwards.
TCCGGGTTCAACGGTCGACCGGGCGAGGCGTTCGATCCGCAGCCTGGCGCCGATAGTTGGCCGGGCCCTGAGCCGGCCAGAGGTTTCAACGGGCCGGGCCGCAACGACCCGACGCCGGGTTTCAACGGGCAGCCCCCGGTACCCGGGTTCAACGGGTTTCCGCCGCCGAATGCCGAGGCCACGCAGGCCTACAACCTGGCGCCGGGCGTCGAGGCCCCACCGGCACGCGGTGCGGATCAGCGCCCGTCGCTGGATCGCAGGCGGGGGGAGCCGAAATCCGGTGGGCTGCCGTCGTGGTCGGCGCGCAGGCATCGTCCGGACAAGGCGGCGCCCGCCCCGGAGAGCGGTGGTTTCCCGACGGCCGCGTGGTCGCCGGTCAGCCAGGAGCAGCCGCTGGTGTCCGGGCAGTCGGTGGCCGGTGACCTGCTGCGGCAGCGGGCCGATCGCGGCGACGCCGACGCGCACACCGAGATCGTGTATCGGGTCGGCGCGGACCAGGCCGACGACGAGGACACCGACGACTACGCCGAGTCCGATTACGTCGATCGCGACTACGTCGACAACGACTACTCCGAATCCGATTACGACGACGCGCCTTTCGACGATGACGACGACTACGACGACGACTACGAACCGAAGCCGACCAGGGCGAGCAGGCGCGCCGCGACCAAAGCGGCCGCGGCGAAGGTGGCAGACCGGGCCAGGTCGAAGGTCGCGAACCGAGCCAAATCGAAGACTACGGGCCGCGCCGACTCGCGGACCGCGAGCCGGATGGCAGGCAATCGCGCCGGCGGTGCGGTAGTCAGCCGAGCCGCCCGCGTTTCGGCGATGGCGCGCGGCAACGGCGACGACACCAACCGTCGCCAGTGGATGATCCTCGGCGCGCAGAGCGTGGGCGCGGCGGTCGCCGGAATGTTGCTGTTCAAGGGTTTCGAGACGATGTGGGAAACGCTGCCGTGGGTGGCGCTGGCCCTGGCGATGGTGGTGATCCTCGGTCTCGTGGCGCTGGTTCGCGTCCTGCGTCGCACCGACGACATCTTCAGCACGGTGATCGCCGTCGTCGTAGGCGTCTTCGTGACGCTGGGACCGCTAGCCTTTCTCCTCAGTACCAGCTGAATACAGGGAGTGGGCTGTGGGGAACGCACGAGCGGACATCGCGATCGGCCTGTCGACGGCCTCGGTATATCCGGAGAACACGCAGGCGGCGTTCCGTTATGCCGCCGAATTGGGTTACGACGGTGTGGAATTGATGGTGTGGGCCGAGCCGGCCAGCCAGGACATCGCCACCGTGCAGTCCTACGCCAAGCGCTACGGCGTGCCGGTGCTCGCCGTGCACGCGCCGTGTCTGCTGATCTCCCAACGGGTGTGGGGCGCCGACCCGGTAGCCAAGCTGGAACGCAGCGTGCGCACCGCGGAAGCGCTCGGCGCCGACACCGTGGTGGTGCACCCGCCGTTTCGCTGGCAGCGTCGCTACGCCAGGGGATTCGCCGATCAGGTCGGTGAGCTCGAGGCGCATCACCCGGTCAAGGTCGCGGTGGAGAACATGTTCCCGATGCGGGCCGACACCCTGTTCCGCGACGGCGCGGTGCGCAGGCTGGAACGGCGCGCGGGCCCCGGACGCGCGGTGAGCGCGTTCAGCCCCTCCTACGATCCGACCGACACCGGCTTCGACCACTACACCCTCGACCTCTCGCACACCGCGACCGCGGGCGCCGACGCGCTCGAGCTGGCGCGCCGGATGGGCGACGGCCTGATCCACCTGCACCTGGCCGACGGGCGCGGCGCCGCGCACGACGAACACCTGGTGCCCGGCGACGGCACCCAGCCGTGCGCGCAACTGTGTGAACACCTGATACACACCGGTTTCCGTGGTCACGCGGTCGCCGAGATCAACACCCAGAACGCGCGAACCACCGCCGAACGCTCCGTGCAACTGGCGCGCACTCTCGAATTCGCGCGCCGTCACCTCACCGGTGCGACGCCGGACCCTCAGCCGCGCCACGCCGACCTGCCGTGACCGTGGTGCGGCGGGGACATCGTCTCACCGCCTGGGCGCGGCCGTGATCGCGCGGAGCGGCCCGCCTGTACCGACATGGCCGCGCCCGCGTACGCGGCGCGGAATAGTTGCGGCCGCCGCGTGCTTGTACGCTGTACGAATTGTAGTGCCCCCCGACCAGGAGTGACGATGACGCGAGAACTCGCGACCGACGCGCCGTTCAGCCAGGTTCTCGACCTGACCGAGCTCACCACCACCGATGCCGAGACCGGTCGCTACGCCGGCGTCATCGCGCCCACCTGGACCATCGGCCCCAAGGTGCACGGCGGCACCATGGTCGCGGCCACCGCCGCCGCGGCGACCCGTTGGCTCACCGAAGCCGACGAATCACTGGCCCAGATGGCGCCCATCGCGGGCAGCACCGACTTCCTCGGCGCCCCCGATCCCGGCGAGGTCGAATACGCGGTACACATCCGGAAGAAGGGCCGCCAGATCTGCCTGGCCGACGTCGACCTGATCCAGAACGGCCGCACCCTCGTCCGAACCGCGTTCACCTTCGGCCACCTCGACTCCGCGCAGACTCGCTGGACGGGTCCCGACACCGACATGCCCGCCGAGCCGGGCGATCAGGCCTTCCAGTACACCCCCGATTCGCCGATGGGCAAGATCGTGCACGTGAGCCAGGGCGCCCACATGGTGATCGATCCGACCTGGGGCGAATTCCTGCGCGGCGAGACCGGCCCGCCTCGGTTGCGGCTGTGGATCCGTCCGTTCGACGGCGACGAAGCCGATCCGCGGGCGCGCGCCGCCTTCGCGATGATGGCCGCCGACATCAGCCCGCCCGTCCCGATGAACCTGGGCCACTTCGGCTGGTCGCCGACCGTCCAGATGACCACTTATCTGCGCCGCGTCCCCGCGCCCGGTTGGCTGCGCGTCGTCGCGACCGCCCGTGAGGTCGGTGAGCGGATGTTCGACGAGGACCACCTGGTCATCGACTCCACCGGTGCCGTTGTCGCCCAGAGCCGCCAGCTGGCCCTGATCCCGGCGGCACGCTGAGGCCACCGGGCCAACTAACCTTGTTCTCATGACGAGAATTGCGGTGGTCGGTGGCGGTCGGATCGGTGAGGCGCTGGTGGCCGGATTGTTGGAATCCGGCAGGGCGATCAAGGATCTGGTTGTTGTCGAGCCGGTCGCCGCGCGCGCCGCGCAGCTGGCCGAGCGGTTCAAGGTGCGGGTGAGCGGTTCGGTCGCCGACGCCGTCGAGGGCGCCGACATCGTGGTCATCGCGGTGAAGCCCGGCGTGGTCGACTCGGTGCTCACCGACCTGTCCAAGGCCGATCTCGAAAACGGTCGCGATCAGGTGCTCGTCTCGCTGGCCGCCGGTATCTCCACCGCCCGGCTCGAGTCGAAACTGCCCGCCGGTTTCCCGGTGGTGCGGGTGATGTCGAACACCCCGATGCTGGTTGGGCAGGGGATGAGTGTGCAATCGCCCGGTCGCTACGCCAAACCGGAGCAGTTGGAGCAGGTCGGCGAGATGCTCGAAGCCGTCGGCAAAGTGGTGACGGTGCCCGAGGCGCAGATGGACGCGGTCACCGCGGTATCCGGTTCGGGACCGGCGTATTTCTTCCTTGTCGTCGAGGCGATGATCGATGCCGGTGTCGGCCTCGGTCTCACCCGCGAGGTGTCCAGCGAACTGGTCGTGCAGACCATGATCGGCGCGGCGGCGCTGCTGGACGAAACCGGGCAGAGCGCGGCCGAACTGCGGGCCGCGGTCACCTCACCCGGCGGCACCACCGCCGCTGCGCTGCGCGAGCTGGAGCGTGGCGCGCTGCGCTCGACCTTCACCGAAGCGCTACACGCGGCGAAGCGGCGGTCGGCCGAACAGGGCGCAACGAACGAGTGACGATCGGGTACCCGGTTCGAGAACCGATTTCTCACACCCGTCGCAGTAATCCCACTGGTCCCGCTAAGCTCGTAGAAGCACGTGCGTGTCTGTTCCGCTGGTGGGGAAGCCGGCGGCGCGGGCGTGCCGGAGGTCAATGGTGCCATGATGTCTGCGAACAGAATGTCAAGTAATCCATCGGCGTCGGGCGGTGGTTCGGGTTCGCCCGCACCACGGGTCGGCGCCACCCCGCAAACGGTGATCGGCGGTGGCACTCAATTTCTCACCGTCGCCGAAGTCGCCGATCTCATGCGGGTGTCGAAAATGACGGTGTACCGGCTCGTGCACTCGGGTGAACTGCCTGCGGTGCGTGTCGGGCGCTCGTTCCGAGTGCACGCGAAGGCGGTGCACGACTACCTGGAGACGTCGTACTTCGACGCCGGATGACGTAGTTCGGCCAGGTACAAGGGCGGTTTCGTTGCTGCTCGGGTGCCCCGGTAGCATGGACAACTGGTTCGTGTCCGCCTGCCGGTGGCACCGTTCGTGGTGTCCGGTTGCCCCGGCGGCGCGGACGCCAAACGACGCACGTGAACACCGCGTGTGTATGCCGAGTAGAGAGAACGCGAGGAAACCCTATGGGTTCTGTGATCAAGAAGCGCCGCAAGCGTATGTCGAAGAAGAAGCACCGCAAGCTGCTTCGCCGCACGCGTGTTCAGCGGCGCAAACTCGGCAAGTAAGCCTGCGTGCCTGCGACGAGCCCGTCACCCTTCGAAGGTGGCGGGCTCTCGCTGTGAAAAGCCCGGGTTTGTGAATCTCGCTATGCGGGGACGGGTCGTCCTCGTTAAATGCTTGTAGATCGTGACGGTGAGTGGCGCGAATGCGGCTACTCTGGTACGCGAAACACGATGAGCAGGGGGCTTTGAGTGGGGTCAGGTACGAGTTCCGATACACGGGAACGACACGCGCCGAGAGTTGTGCTGGTCACTGGTGCCAGCCGCTTCTTCGGTGGCAATGTCGCGGCACGCCTAGCTGCCGAACCCGGCGTCGAACGTGTCATCGCCGTGGATACCGTCACTCCCAGCCGTGAGCTTCGTCGAAAAATGGGTAGTGCCGAGTTCGTGCGCGCCGATATCAGGAATCCGCTTATTCGCAAGGTCGTCGAGGGCAACGACGTCGACACTGTCGTGCACGCGGCCGTGCTCACTCGTCCGCCCGCCGGTGGCGGTCGTGCGGTGATGAAGGATCTCAATGTCCTCGGCGCGATGCAATTGCTCGCCGTGTGTCAAAAAGCGCCGTCGGTGCGGCGCGTGGTCGTGCGATCGTCCTCGGCGGTATATGGATGCAGTGCCAAGGATCCGGCGAAATTCACCGAGGAAATGGGCGCGCGCACTCCGCCCGCGGGGTGGTTCGCGCGCGACATGATCGATATCGAGGCGCTGGTGCGTGGAATGGCGCGGCGCAGGCCCGATATTTCCGCATCGATTCTGCGTTTCGCGCCGATCGTCGGGCCGCGCCTGGCCGATCGAGGCGTGCAATATCTGCGTTCGCCGATCACGCCGACTGTTCTCGGTCGCGAAGCCCGACTGCAATTGCTGCACGAGGAAGACGCGGTCGCGGTGCTCGTGCACGCGGCGCAGCGTGCCCACGGTGGCACGGTCAATATCGCCGGTGACGGCGCGTTGGCCATGTCGCAGGCGATCCGGCGGGCCGGGCGCATTGTCGCGCCGGTGCCGTTCTTCGTCTTCCGCACGGTCGGTCGCTCGCTGATGGGCCCGATCATGCGCGGATTCAGTGGCGAACAACCCGACTATTTCTATTTCGGCTGCGGGCTCGACACCACCCGTATGCGAACCGAGCTCGGCTTCACCCCACGCTGGACCACGGTCCAGGCGTTCGATGACTTCATCGCGGGCGCAGCGTTGCGGCCAGTCTTCGATCCGGCATGGATCGACGCCGCGGAACACAAACTGCTCGGCCTCATCGGGGCCGGATCAGGAGCGCATAAATGAACGAGGGAGCGAAAGTCATTCGTCTCGACGTGAATGTCGAGGCCCGACAGCGACCGCAGACCCGGCGATGGCCGGATCAGCCGATGCAGGCGATGCCGGTCACCTCTCTCAGCGAGCGTCGGCCGGGAATGCCCGCGCTGCCGCCGAAATCGCTCACCGACATCGTGCGCGATGCCGTCGGCGAGCAGATCGAACGGACCGCGGAATTCGCGCGCCGCAGGCTCACCGGGGACTACCAGGTGGACGAGTTCGGCTACGACCGGCACCTACTCGAATCGGTCATCCTGCCCACACTGCGACCGTTGTCGGAGTACTGGTTCCGCGCCGAGGTCACGGGCATCGAGAACGTTCCCGCCGTCGGTGGCGCGCTGCTGGTCGCCAATCACGCGGGCACCGTGCCGCTCGACGGTCTGATGCTGCAGCTGGCCGTGCACGACAAGCACCCGAATCAGCGGGCGCTGCGGCTGCTGGCCGCCGACCTCATCTTCGAGATGCCGCTGTTGGGTGCGCTCGCGCGCAAGGCCGGGCACACGATGGCCTGCCACCCCGATGCCGAGCGGCTGCTGCGCTCCGGGCACATCGCGGGAGTGTTCCCCGAAGGATTCAAGGGCGTCGGCAAGAACTACGCCGACCGGTACAAGCTGCAGCGGTTCGGGCGCGGTGGTTTCGTGTCGGCGGCGGTGCGGGCCGGGGTGCCGATCATCCCCGTGTCGATCGTCGGCTCCGAGGAGATCTACCCGAAGCTCGCCGATATCAAGCCGCTGGCCCGCCTGCTCGGGCTGCCGTACTTCCCGGTGACGCCGCTGTTCCCGCATCTGGGGCTGCTCGGCGCGGTGCCGATGCCGTCGAAGTGGTACATCGAGTTCGGTGAGCCGATCGCGACCACGGCGTTCGAGCCGGAAGAGGCCGATGACCCGATGACGATGTTCGAGGTCACCGACCAGGTCCGCGAGACCATCCAGCAGACCCTCTACAAGCTGCTGGCCAAGCGCCGGAACGTGGTGCTGGGTTAATTAGTTGTCGCGGTGGCGGGCTACGACAGCCGCTACCGCTCCGCCCGCCGCGCCGAGTGCCAGCGCGGTGGGCACACCGATCTTCGCCGCCTTGCGGCCGGTGCGGAAGTCGCGGATTTCCCAGCCGCGGTTCTTCGCCACCTCGCGCAGGTCGGAATCGGGGTTGATGGCCACCGCGGTACCGACCAGCGACAGCATGGGGACGTCGTTGTGGCTGTCGGAATAGGCGGTGCAGCGCTTGAGATTGAGACCTTCGCGAATCGCGAGGGTGCGCACCGCGTGTGCCTTGCCCAATCCGTGCAGGATGTCGCCCACCAGGCGGCCCGTGAATTTGCCGTCGACGCTTTCGGCGACCGTGCCGAGGGCGCCGGTCAGGCCGAGGCGTTTGGCGATCACATTCGCCAGCTCGACCGGAGTGGCCGTGACCAGCCAGACCTGCTGGCCGGCGTCGAGGTGCATCTGGGCGAGCGCGCGGGTGCCGGGCCAGATCTTGTCGGCGATGATCTCGTCGTAGATCTCCTCGCCGAGCGCCGCGAGCTCGGCGGTGGGGCGGCCCGCGATGAAGCTGAGCGCCTTCTCCCGGCCCGAGACCATGTCGGAGGAGTTCTCCTTGCCGGTGACCCGGAACTTCACCTGTTTCCAGGCGACGTCGACCAGGTCGGAGGTCTTGAAGTACTTGCGCGCGGCCAACCCTCGGGCGAAGTGGACGATCGAGGCACCCTGGACCAGGGTGTTGTCGACGTCGAAGAACGCCGCGGCGGTGAGGTCGCGAGGGACCTCGGGGCCCGCGTCGGCGCCCTGTTCGGCGAGATCGGCAACGTGCAGCTCGAGCGCCGCGTCGGCACTTGCCTCACCGGCGAGGTTGGCGCGTAGCTCTTCCTCGCTCGGCCCGAACGGGCTGCGTGGCAGCCGTGCGAACTGTTCCTGTAGTTCCTGACCGAGGCGGCTGGGCTGCCACCGCGCAGGGAACTCCCCGAATCGCCCTGCGACGAATCCGGCCCTAGTCACCTTCGAACGTTCCGGCACCAGTACCCTCCGCTAGTCGCGCGAACCATGTCCACAGTAACCGGCTGCACCGACAACTCGCTGAGGGCTCGAGGATTAAATAGGGCTCATGACTAATCCCACACCGACGGTGACCCTGTTGACCCGCGCTGGTTGCGGCTTGTGCGGCACCGCGCTGGCGCAATTGCAGACGATCTGTGGTGATTTCGGTCTCCCGGTAGCCACCTTGGACGTCGACGAAGCCGCGGTCGAGGACCCGGAGCTGCGTGCTGAATACGGAGATCGCCTGCCAGTGGTCCTGTTGAACGGCCGTGAACACAGCTATTTCGACGTGGACGAGCCCCGTTTGCGGGCCGACCTGAGCCGGATCGCTGGTCGCGACGGAAAATGAGGCCGAATTCACCGACTTTGTGAACGCCTGCACAAGCGGTTACGGTGGTGACACGCAATCCGCACCGCCCCTGGCACGCAGCGGCGGTGGCCGGGTTTGTACCGCCCCTATGGCACCGGTCGCGCTCTCGTAATCGCAGCGACCCACACCGGTGAACGAAACAGAGGATCCGGACCGCGATCAGGCCCGGAACGAGGAGCCGACGACGTGACAGAGCAGCACGAGACGCCGAGTGGCGTCTCCGGCAAGGCTCTTGTGCGGGACATTCCGCAGGCCACGGTGACTCGTCTCGCTACCTATCTCCGGGTTCTCGCTGGGTTGGCCGACGAGGGTGTAGTCATCGTATCGAGTGAGGAACTCGCTGTCGCGGCGGGTGTCAATTCGGCGAAGCTGCGCAAGGATCTTTCCTTCCTCGGACCCAACGGTGTGCGGGGTGTCGGCTATGACGTAGCCAAGTTGCGCACCAGGATCGAAGATGTGCTCGGACTGTCACAGGGACATCGGGTAGTGCTGATCGGCGCGGGCAATCTGGGCCGCGCGCTGGTCGGTTACGGCGGATTCGGGGTACGAGGCTTCACCGTGGTCGGGATCTTCGACAACCACCCTTCGGTGATCGGCCAGTCGTACGCCGGTCTCGTCGTGCGCGATGTCGAGCAGCTGACCGCCCAGATTCCGGCGCTGACGCCGACGATCGCCGTGGTGGCCGTGCCCGACGAGGCCGCCCAGGATGTGTGCGACCGGCTCGTCGCCGCCGGACTGCCGTCGATATTGAGCTTCGCGCCGCTGGAACTGCGCGCGCCCGCCCATGTTCAGGTCCGCCGCGTCGACCTGGCGATGGAACTGCAGATGCTGTCCTTCGATGCCGCGCGCAACGACGCGCCCGCGCTGCCCGAGATCGCCGAGGTCGGCTCCAGCCGCGTCGCGCGCCGGGTAGCGCCGCCGAACCACCTCACACATGCCGCGCCGGTCGAACCGGCTCGCGGCAGGCCGTCGCGTCGCACCGCGCCGCGTTCGGTCACGCCCCACTCGGCAACGGAGCCAAGCACCAAGGGATCGGTGATCACGCCATGAGCGAGCGCCAGCGAGCTAAACAGCGACACGGCGTGGGGACGCGCATGACACGACACAGCGTCGGCGAGGTGCGGTCATGAGTGTTCTGCTGGTCGGGATTTCGCATCGGAGCGCCCCGGTATCAGTGCTGGAGAAAGTCGCCATCAGTGAGTCCGAACGGCCGAAACTGGTGGATCGGCTGCTCTCCTCGAGCCATGTGTCCGAGGCGATGATCGTCTCCACCTGCAACCGGGTCGAGGTCTACGCGGTCGTCGACGCCTTCCACGGCGGGCTCGGCGAGGTGAGCGAGCTGCTCACCAAGCATTCCGGACTGCCGCTGGGCGATCTCACCAAGCACGCCTATGTGCGCTACAGCGAGGCCGCGGCCGAGCATCTGTTCGCGGTCGCCAGCGGCCTCGACTCGATGGTCGTCGGCGAGCAGCAGGTGCTCAGCCAGATTCGCAGCGCCTACGCCAGCGCCGACGGTCAGCAGGCGGTCGGACGCACACTGCACGAGTTGGCCCAGCACGGGTTGCGGGTCGGCAAGCGCGTGCATTCGGAGACCGGGATCGACCGGGCCGGCGCCTCGGTGGTGTCGGTGGCGCTGGATCGGGCACGTGGTGTCGTCGGCGATCTCGCCGGGCGGACCGCGGTGGTCGTCGGTGCGGGCGCGATGGGCGGGCTGGCCGTGGCGCATCTGTCGCGGGCCGGGATCGGGCGCATCATCGTCGTCAACCGGACCCTCGAACGCGCACAGCGTCTCGCCGAGACCGGGCGCACCATGCACGGTGTCGATGCCGAGGCGGTCGAGATGTCACGGCTCACCGAGGCCATGGCCGGCGCCGATGTCGTGATCACCTGTACCGGCGCGGTCGGGTCCGTGGTCACCCTGGCCGACACCCACCGCGCACTCGCCGGCCGGGCCCGCACCGACGTCGCCGAGCGGCCGCTGGTCTTCTGCGATCTCGGCCTGCCCCGCGATGTGGAGCACGCCGTGGCAGGCCTGCCCGGCGTCGCCGTCATCGACATCGAATCGCTGCAGCGCGATCCGGCCGCGGGCGCCGCGGCCGACGACACCGCCGCCGCGCGCCTCATCGTCGCCGACGAACTCGCCAAATACCTTGCCGGGCAACGCATGGCGGAGGTCACCCCCACGGTGGCCGCACTTCGCCAGCGTGCCGCCGATGTGGTGGAGGCCGAACTGCTCCGCCTCGATTCGCGGCTGCCCGACCTGGCCGACCCGGCCCGCGACGAGGTGGCGCGCACGGTGCGCCGCGTCGTCGACAAGCTGCTGCACGCGCCGACCGTGCGGGTGAAGCAGTTGGCATCGACGCCGGGCGGCGACAGCTACGCCGAAGCGTTGCGTGAGCTGTTCGAACTGAAACCCGGTGCGGTACAAGCGGTTGCCGCGCCGATGGAGGTCTCCGCGGGCGAGTCCGCGCTGGCCGACGACTTCACCGCAGGCCACCTCGGCGATGGGCCGTCACGCTTGACCGAGTCAAGACCCGACACAGGCAGCATGCGAAACCACGCAGCGCCGCTCGGGCATGCGCAGGAGGAAACCGCATGACCACGACAGTGCAGGAAGAGGACACCGTGACCGCAGGCAGCGCCAGTGCGCCGTGGCGGATCGGCACGCGCGGCAGCCTGCTCGCGCTGACACAGGCGGGCACCATCCGTGATGCGCTGATCGCGGCGGGGCAGCCCGCCGAACTGGTGGTCATCAAGACGCCGGGCGATCTGTCGTCGGATCCGGTGCAGAAGATCGGTGTCGGGGTGTTCACCTCCGCGCTGCGCGACGAGCTCGCCGCGGGCGGCATCGACATCGCGGTGCATTCCTATAAAGACCTCCCCACCGCGCAGGACCCGCGCTTCACCATCGCCGCGATCCCGCCCCGCGAGGACCCGCGCGACGCGCTGGTGGCTCGCGACGGCATGGTTCTCGGCGAATTGCCCGCCGGCGCCCGCGTGGGAACCTCGGCCCCGCGCCGTGCCGCGCAGCTGCGCGCCCTGGGTCTCGGCCTCGATATCCTCCCGCTGCGCGGCAATATCGACTCCCGCCTGCGCAAGGTGAGCGAGGGCGAGCTCGATGCCATCGTCATCGCCCGCGCCGGCCTGTGCCGGATCGGGCGCACCGACGAGATCACCGAATCGCTCGAACCGGTGCAGATGTTGCCCGCCCCCTCGCAGGGCGCCCTCGCGGTCGAATGCCGCAGTGACGACCCGCAATTGATCGAGGTACTCGCCGGTCTGGACGATGCTGCGACCAGAGCCGCGGTGCTCGCCGAGCGTTCGCTGCTCGGTGAGCTCGAAGCAGGCTGCACCGCACCGATCGGAGCACTCGCCGAGATCGTCGAGTCGATCGACGAGGACGGCCGGATCTTCGACGAACTCTCGCTGCGCGCCTGTGCCGCCGCGATCGACGGCTCCGACGTCTTGCGCGCCTCGATCGTCGGCGCGCCGAAAGACGCGGCCGAACTCGGTCGCACGCTGGCGCGCGAACTGCTGGACCTGGGTGCTCGCGCATTGCTGAGCGTCACAGACGAACCGGCGCCCACCGACTTCACTAATTCCAGCCCGATGGAGAACAACCGATGAGCAGCAGCCGAGCTACCAAGAAGCAACCAGGGCGGATCCTTTTCGTCGGATCCGGCCCCGGCGACCCGGCCCTGCTGACCGTGCGCGCCCGTGAGGTGCTCGAGCGGGCGATGCTGGCGTTCACCGACCCCGATGTCGACAAGGGCGTACTCGCCCTGATCGGCATCGCGCACGAGGTGGGCGAAAACGGCGAGAGCCCGGTCGACGTGCGGCCCGCTCTCGGCGAACCCGCCGAGGTGGCCAAAACGCTGATCGCCGAGGCGCGCAACGGTCACGACGTGGTCCGCATCGTCACCGGCGACCCGCTGACCACCGATTCGGTGATCAACGAGGTCAACGCCGTCACCCGTTCGCACATGGTGTTCGAGGTGCTGCCCGGCCTGCCCAACGGCTCGGCCGTACCCAGCTACGCGGGCATCGCGCTGGGCTCCGGGCACACCGAGGCCGATGTGCGCGGCGAGGTCGACTGGTCGGCGCTGGCCGCCGCCCCCGGCCCGCTGGTCCTGCACGCCACCTCCGGGCACCTGGCCGAGACCGCGAGCGCGCTGGTGGAACACGGTCTGGCGCCGCAGACTCCGGTCGCGGTGACGGTGCGTGGCACCACCCGTCAGCAGCGCACGATCGAGGCCACGCTGGCCTCGCTGAACAACGCCGCTTCCGAGCTGGTCGGCCCGCTGGTCGTGACGGTCGGCAAGGAAGTCGACAAGCGCGCCAAGATGTCGTGGTGGGAATCGCGTGCCCTCTACGGCTGGACCGTGCTGGTGCCGCGCACCAAGGATCAGGCGGGGGAGATGAGCGAGCGGCTCGTCACCCACGGCGCGATCCCGATCGAGGTGCCGACCATCGCGGTGGAGCCGCCGCGTAGCCCCGCCCAGATGGAACGGGCGGTCAAGGGCCTGGTCGACGGGCGCTACCAGTGGGTGGTGTTCACCTCCACCAACGCCGTGCGCGCGGTGTGGGAGAAGTTCGCCGAGTTCGGTCTCGACGCTCGCGCCTTCTCCGGTGTGAAGATCGCCTGCGTCGGTGAGGCCACCGCGGAGAAGGTGCGCTCCTTCGGTATCAACCCCGAACTGGTGCCCAGTGGCGAACAGTCCTCCGAGGGCCTGCTCGCCGACTTCCCGCCCTACGACGACGTGTTCGATCCGGTGAACCGGGTGCTGCTGCCCCGCGCCGACATCGCCACCGAGACCCTGGCCGAGGGCCTGCGTGAGCGCGGCTGGGAGATCGACGACGTCACCGCCTACCGCACGGTGCGCGCCTCGCCGCCGCCCGCGGAGACCCGCGAGATGATCAAGACCGGCGGTTTCGACGCGGTGCTGTTCACCTCGTCCTCCACGGTCCGCAACCTGGTCGGCATCGCGGGCAAGCCGCACGCGCGCACCATCGTGGCGTGCATCGGCCCGAAGACCGCCGAGACCGCGATCGAGTTCGGTCTGCGCGTGGACGTGCAGCCCGAGTCGGCACAGGTCGGCCCACTGGTGGAGGCACTGGCCGAGCACGCGTCGCGCCTGCGCGCCGAGGGCTTGCTGCCCCCGCCGCGTAAGAAGAGTCGCCGCAGCAGCAGCCGCTGAACTCGGTAGATACCCCGAAAGCCCGCCCGCGACGGCGGGCTTTCGGCGTATCAGGGTCATCGGCTGTAGCGCAGCAGCGTGCGCACGAGCCGGCAGGTGGCATCCGACGGCGGGCGGATGTCGATCTTCTCGGCGGTGCGTCGGATGGTCTCGTTGGTGGCCTGATTGGGTAGGTACACACCGGAATCCAGCAGCGCGATCGTCAACCGCATGGCCTTGAGCCGACGATTGTGCGTCACGTACCAGCGGCGCGGACGGCCCGCGGGCAGTCGCTTCTTCTCGAGCGGCACGTACGGCGCGGTGATGAAAGTGGTCTGAGCGGCAATGGCGTTCATTCGGCGTCCTCCCGTTGCGTTTGGGTCCCGCCCCCGATTGTCGGAACCCTCGAACACGCTTTCGATTATAGCGAGAGGTGCCGACAGGTTTCGTCGATCTCGCGCGGAAGCCATTGAGCTCCAGTGTCTTTCGATGTTATCCACAGGTTCGCCGTGACAGGTCGGCGACCTCGGCGAAGCACTGCGGGTGGCGATTCGCCGGTAGCTGTCGGACCGCTGTGGTCTAGTAGCGCAACGCAACCCGAGGAGAGGCGATGACGGTGGACGAGATCGACAAGCGGCTCGGCGCGCACGTCGCGGCCGACGAGCTGCTCGGCCTGGCCTGGCTCGTCGCGGTCGGCGACGACGTAACAACCGGCGCCATCGGCCATCTCGACGCCGCGCGCGACGCACCGGTGCGCACCGACACGATCTTCCGGATCTCCTCGATGACCAAACCGCTCACCGCGGTCGCGGCCTCGATCCTGATCGACGACGGTGTCCTCGACCCGACCGAACCGGTCGATCGACTGCTACCCGAACTCGCCGACCTCCGGGTGCTCGCGAACCCCGCCGCCGAACTCGCCGACACGGTCACGGCGAACCGCCCGATCACCGTCGAGGACCTGCTGACCTTCCGCCTCGGCTGGGGAATGGATTTCGCCGACTTCTCACCCAAACCACTCGACGCCGCCTGGAGCGAACTGGGCCTCGGCTGGGGCCCGCCGACGCCCGCGCAGATGTTGCCGCCGGACACCTGGATGCGGCGACTCGGCACCTTGCCGCTGCAATATCAGCCCGGCGAACGCTGGCTCTATCACGTCGGCGCACCCGTCCTCGGCATCCTGATCGCCAGGGCAGTGGGCGCGCCGTTCTCGGAATTCCTGGCCGACCGCGTCCTGCGTCCGCTCGGTATGACCGACACCGGCTTCTCCGTCTCGCCGGACGAGCTGGCCCGACTCGGCCCGCACTACGCGGACATCGACGGCGTCCGTACCGTCTTCGACCCTGCCCTCGGCCAATGGAGCACCCCACCCGCCTTCGAAGGCGGCGGCGACGGCCTGGTCTCCACCCTCGCCGACTACCACCGCTTCGCCCGCATGCTGCGCGACGGCGGCGAATTCGACGGCACCCGCATCCTGTCCGAACGAGCCGTCACCGCCATGACCACCAACCACCTCACCGCCGAGCAACTCGACCGCGGCGGGCCCGCCCCCGACGGCAGCGCGGGCTGGGGATACGGCGTCGGCATCCAGCTGCGCGACCAGCCCGACGGCCCCCGCGCAGGTGCCTACGGGTGGGACGGCGGCCTGGGATCCACCTGGTCCAACGACGGTGCGGCGACGGCGATCCTGCTCACCAACCAAGCCTGGAGTTCGGCGGGCCCCTCGCCGGTCTTCGCAACCTTCGAGCAGATTCTGGGCGAACTGGCCCGCGGTTCCGGCCCGCTGTAGGCGCTGCCACGACCGCCCGGCGAGAGGCGTATTCTGCGGGCTATGACCGCTTTCGACCGCCCGCGGCGGTTGCGTAGGACACCCGCATTACGTCGACTCGTCGCCGAAACCACGCTGCAGCCGCGTCAGCTGGTGCTGCCGATGTTCGTCGCCGATGGTCTCGACGAGCCGCGGGAGATCAGCTCGATGCCCGGGGTGTACCAGCATTCGCTGGACTCCCTGCGCAAAGCCGCGGCGGAGTCGGTGGCCGCCGGGGTCGGCGGGCTGATGCTGTTCGGTGTGCCGCTGTCCGAGGACAAGGACGCGACCGGTTCGCAAGCCAGTGATCCGAACGGAATCCTCAATCGTGGTCTGCGCGCGCTGGCCGAGGAAGTCGGGGACGCGACGGTCATCATGGCCGATACCTGCCTCGACGAATTCACCGATCACGGCCACTGCGGTGTGATCGGCACCGACGGCGCGGTCGACAACGACGCGACCCTGCACCGCTACGTGGAGATGGCGCTGTCGCAGGCCGAAGCCGGCGCCGATCTGCTCGGGACCAGCGGGATGATGGACGGCCAGGTCGGCGCGATCCGGCGCGGACTCGACGCGGTCGGCCGGACCGACACCGCCATCCTGGCCTATGCGGCCAAGTACGCCTCGGCCTTCTACGGCCCGTTCCGTGAGGCCGTCGGCTCGTCGCTGGAAGGCGATCGCCGCACCTACCAGCAGGATCCGGCCAACCGTCGCGAATCGCTGCGCGAACTCGATCTCGACCTCGCCGAGGGCGCCGACATCGTCATGGTGAAGCCCGCGATGTCCTACCTCGACATCCTGCGCGACGTCGCTGATCGCTCGACGGTCCCCGTCGCGGCCTATCAGATCTCCGGTGAGTACGCGATGATCACCGCCGCCGCCGAGCGTGGCTGGATCGACCGCAGGGCCTCGATCCTGGAGTCGTTGATCGGCATCCGGCGGGCAGGCGCGGACATCGTGCTCACCTACTGGGCGACCGAGGCAGCACACTGGCTGTCGTGATCGTTCCGCCGAACAAACCCGAAACCCTTCCCATGCCGGAAGACGTCGGCACCGCCCGTCAATTGTGGTGGGCGATCGCCGGCCTCGGTGTGATCTACACCTTCGCCAGCGTCATCACCATGACCGGGGAGCGCGACGAGCTCAGCAAGCAGTTCCTCGACGAGATGCACAAGTCGGATCCGAACTTCCCGGCATCCACCGTCGACGCGATGGTGCTGGTGGCTTTCGCGCTGACCGCGCTGGTCGGCGTGCTGCTGGCCGGGGTCACCGTGGCCATCGCGCATCAGCTCGGCCGCGGCAAGTCCTGGGCGCGCACGGTGCTCACGGTCGTCGCGATCTGGCTCGGGCTCGGCGCCGTCGCGACCATGTTCGCCTTCTCCGCCGTCGCCAATGCGGCGACGATCGTGGCGGGTGGCTCGGCGATCGTGCAGGGCGTGCTGGCCGCGGGAGCGGCGTTCCTCAGCTACCGGCCGGAGTCGACGAAGTACTTCCAGTCCCACCGGAAGTAACACTGCACAGTGTAAGGTGAGGATTATCACACCGGCGTGGCGCCGGGGGAGCGGAGGCAATGATGCGCGTGGTGATCGAGCAACCACACAGCCTGCGGCGCGACCTGTTGGTCATCGGGTTGATGGTTGTCCTCACCTTGGCCGTCATCGCGCTGTTGTTGGTACCGAGCCTGGTCAGCTGATTCGATCTCGCCCCTGGCAGGATCGCAGGAATGAGACGCTGGATCGCGCTGTTCGAACTCGGCTTCGCCGTGCTCTTCCTGGCCTGCGCGGTCGTCAGCTGGCAGGCGGCGCGGCGCACCACCGAGTTCGTTGGCACCGATGAACATCCCGGCTTCGAGGCCGTGCGCTACGTGCCGCCGTTGCTGTTGCTGGCCTGCGCGCTGGTGACGGTGGGTGGGCTGCTGGTGATCGATGCCCTCGCCAGGATCTACGCCAGATCTGTAGCACGTCGCCACGTCGAACCGATGATCTAGAGGAAGCCGAATTCCGATGTGCGCGTGGGGGTTCGGGACACGAGCCCGCACCGCGGGCTCCCTCGAGGAGGAATCGATGACCAGACTGACCGCAGGAATCTGTACCGTCGCCGCCGCCGTGGCGACGATCGCGCTGGCCGCCGCGCCCGCCCAGGCCGCCCCCGGCCTGCCGCTGACCCCGCTGACCGCCGAGCCGGCCGCCGACGGTTTCGCCCCGGAGACCGGCTCGAGCGGGATCTACAACGGCATCATGTGCCAGCTGCACACGATCTCCGCCGAAGTGCCCTGCATGTACACGTAATCAGTCGGTCCACTGCTGGTAGACGTCGACAACGCGCCCGCCCCGCGTGCCGGGCGCGTTCAGGAATACGGAGACGGTGCCGTCGGGATGGGCCGCCGCCTCCGTCACCACCTGGCGCAAGGTGGCACGGATGCCGCCGTCGGCGTCACGGTACAGATCGGTATCGGTGTGTAGACCCGCGCCGATCCGATTGGGGGGTACGAGCATCGCGGTGATCGCTGGAATCGGCCCCGCCCCGAGTGTCACGGTCTCCTCGTGGCTGAGTTGGGCGCCGATCCGATCGGGCTGGACCTGCGGTGCGAAGGCGGTGGCCGAACCCGCGCCCAGAAGCACTCCCGCCGCGACGAACCCTGTGCCAAGGGCAGTGCTGGTGACGCCGAAACGCATGAAATACCCTCTCGCTGATAGCTGATTTCTCTGCGGCTCAGGTGCTGAGCCGCACGGAGCGTAGTCGCAGGCCAATGGGCCTAGATCGAATTCTTCCGCCGATAGGGGCGGCGTGTCGGGCGTGTCGTCGGTGGGTCGCTGCGGTCTGGGTCACTGTGCTCCACCCTGTCGTCCGGCGTGCCGAGGCGAGCTGAGAGACTGGAATCCGTGAGTCCTACGCAGGTACCGGTTTCCGCCCAGCTCTTCGAGCGGGCAGCCTCGGTGATCCCGGGTGGCGTCAATTCCCCGGTTCGTGCGTTCAATTCGGTGGGCGGTACGCCGCGGTTCATCACCTCCGCGAGCGGCTACACGCTCATCGACGCCGACGGCAACGACTACGTCGATCTGGTGTGCTCGTGGGGTCCGATGATCCTCGGGCACGCCCACCCCGCCGTCGTCGAGGCCGTGCAGAAGGCCGCGACCAGCGGACTGTCGTTCGGTGCGCCGACCGAGGCCGAGATCGAGCTCGCCGAGGCCATCGCCGCCCGCGTCGACCCCGTCGAGCGGGTCCGCCTGGTGAACTCCGGAACCGAGGCCACGATGAGCGCGGTCCGCCTGGCCCGCGGCTTCACCGGCCGATCCAAGATCATCAAATTCTCCGGCTGCTACCACGGCCACGTCGACGCGCTGCTGGCCGACGCGGGCTCGGGCGTCGCGACGCTCGGCCTGCCGACCTCGCCCGGCGTCACCGGCGCGCAAGCCGCCGACACCATCGTGCTGCCCTACAACGACCTCGCCGCCGTCGCCGCCGCCTTCGAAGCGCACCCCGGCCTGATCGCCTGCGTCATCACCGAGGCCGCCGCGGGCAATATGGGCGCGGTCGCGCCGCTGCCCGGCTTCAACGAAGGCCTGCGCGCGCTGGCGCACGACAACGGCGCGCTGCTGATCATGGACGAGGTGATGACCGGTTTCCGGGTCAGCGCGTCGGGTTGGTACGGGCGCGAAGGCGTCGCCGGTGACCTCTACACCTTCGGCAAGGTGATGAGCGGTGGCCTGCCCGCCGCCGCGTTCGGCGGTCGCGCCGAGATCATGAACAACCTCGCTCCGCTCGGCCCGGTCTATCAGGCGGGCACCCTGTCCGGTAACCCCGTCGCCGTCGCGGCGGGCCTGGCGACGCTGCGCGCGGCCGACGCCGACGTGTACGCGGCGCTGGACCGCAATGCCGATCGTCTCGGCTCGCTGTTCGCGAAAGCCCTGACAGAGGCCGGTGTCGAGCATCAAGTCCAGTTCGCAGGCAATATGGTGAGCGTGTTCTTCGCCGAGCGCCCGGTGACCGACTACGCCGCCGCCAAAGCGAGCCAGACCTGGCGTTACCCTGCCTTCTTCCACGCCCTGCTCGACGCGGGCGTGTACGCGCCGCCCAGCGCGTTCGAGGCATGGTTCGTCTCCGCGGCACTCGACGAGGACGCGTTCGACCGTATCGCCGCCGCTCTGCCCGCCGCCGCCCTCGCGGCCGCGGCCGCAACCCCCGAAGGATCCCCAGCGTGAGCTCCGACCAGCCCGACGCAGAATTCGCCCCAGTCCCGGCGGATAGCGACGAGGCGCCTCATCCTGTCCCCGCCGCCGTGCCGCCCGCCCTCGACGACGATCCGTCGACCGTCGAAACCATCGTGCATGTGCTGCGCCACGGCGAGGTGCACAACCCGAACGGCATCCTCTACGGCCGCCTGCCCGGCTTCAGCCTCTCGGTGGCCGGTCGCTCGCAGGCCGGTGCCGTCGCGCGCTCGCTGGCCGATCACGACATCGCGATGGTGATCGCCTCTCCGCTGCAGCGCGCCCAGGAGACCGCGGCGCCGATCGCGGCCGCCCACGACCTGATCGTGCGCACCGACGAGAACCTGATCGAAGCGGGCAACACCTTCGAGGGCCTGCGCGTCTCCGTCGGTGACGGTGCTCTGCGCAAGCCGAGGCATTGGTGGAAGCTGCGCGACCCGTTCACCCCGTCCTGGGGCGAGCCGTACCTGCAGATCGCTCATCGCATGCTCGCCGCGGTGAACAAGGCCCGCGTCGAGGCCGCCGGTCACGAGGTGGTGCTGGTCTCGCATCAGCTGCCCGTGTGGACGCTGCGTCGCTTCCTGCAGGGCCAGCGGTTGTGGCACGACCCGCGCAACCGGCAGTGCTCGCTCGCGTCGCTGACCTCGCTGGTCTATCAGGGCGATACGCTCGTCGACATCGTCTATTCCGAGCCTGCAGGCGCGTCGGACCCGTCGGTACACGGCGCATGACACGCTGGTCCTCATCGGGATCCGCCCGTGGCCGTCGGCCGCGGGCGCTGACCGCCGTTCTGTCCGCCCTGCTGGTGATCATCACCGCGGCGGGCTGCTCGACGGGTACCGATGCGGTAGCCACCGGTGGTGGGACCTTCGAATTCGTCTCACCCGGTGGTAGAACGGATATCTACTACGATCCGCCCGCGACGCGCGGGACGATCGGCACGCTCTCGGGGCCCGATCTGATGAACGAGGGAAAGACCGTTTCGGTCGACGATTTCCCGAACCAGATCGTGGTCGTGAACCTGTGGGGACAGTGGTGTGGCCCGTGCCGCGCCGAGTCGCCCGCTCTCGAAAAAGTCTTCGCGGCGACCAGAGATCAAGGCGTCGCGTTCCTGGGGATCAACGTCCGTGACCATCAGCGCGACAAAGCCCAGGACTTCGTAGTGGACAACAAGATCGAATACCCGTCCATCTACGACCCGTCGATGCGGACCTTGCTCGCTCTCGGCGGAAACTTTCCCACCAGTGTTATTCCGACCACGTTGATCCTGGATCGTCAGCACCGGGTCGCCGCGGTCTTCCTTCGCTCGCTACTGGCCGAAGACCTTCAGCCCGTGGTCGAGCGCATCGCCGCCGAGGAGAAGCAGTGAGCAGCCGTCGTCGTCCAGGAAATCTGACCGCGTGTCGTCCCCGTCAGGGCGCCCGCCGAATGGGTGCGGGCTGGACGGTCGACGACCGTTGGGCCGGCATCGCGACCGTGCCGCGCAGCGTCGCCGGTGCCGGTCTGTTCGATTTCGGCCCCGCTGAACCGGCCGAGACCGAGCGCACCCTGTCGTTGCCGCGCGACGAGCAGCAGGACATGGATACGGACACCGACGAGTGATACCGCTCGCCGCAGTCGGGGATTCCTTCCAGCAGACGGCGGCATCGGGTCCGCTTTTGCTGGCGCTGGGAGCCTGCCTGCTCGCGGGCCTGGTGTCGTTCGCTTCACCGTGTGTCGTGCCGCTCGTCCCCGGCTATCTGTCGTATCTGGCCGGGTTGGTCGGTGCCGAGGCGCCGCCCGCCACCAACGCGCAGGCGAGCACGCTCACCGCGCAGCGCCGTAGCGCGAAGATGCGGGTGGCCGGTGCCGCCGGGCTGTTCGTCGCCGGGTTCACGGTGGTGTTCGTGCTGGCCACGGCCACTGTTTTCGGCGTGATCCAGACCCTCAATGTGAATCGGGAACTCCTGCAGCGCATCGGCGGTGTGGTGACGATCCTGATGGGTCTGGTGTTCATCGGCCTGGTCCCCGCCCTGCAGCGCGACACGCGGATGGAGCCGCGCAGGCTCACCAGCATCCTCGGCGCGCCGCTGCTCGGCGGGGTGTTCGCGCTCGGCTGGACACCGTGTCTCGGGCCGACGCTGTCGGGTGTGATGGCGGTGTCCGCGGGTACCGAGGGCACCACCGCGGTGCGCGGAGTGACGTTGATCGTCGCCTACTGCCTCGGCCTCGGACTGCCCTTCGTGGTGCTGGCCTTCGGGTCGGCCGGTGCGTTGCGCGGGGTCGGCTGGCTGCGGCGCAATTCGCGCACCATTCAGGTAATCGGGGGTTTTCTGCTCGTCGCCGTCGGCGTCGCGCTGGTCACGGGGGCATGGGATCAGTTCGTCAGCTGGGTGCGTGACGGGTTCGTCTCCGAGGTGACTCTTCCGATCTGATGACTGACACGCTGACTACTCCGATCACCCCCACCCCGCCCGTCCGGCAATCGCTGCTGGGCCGGGTCTGGGCCCTGGTCCGCAATTCGTGGCGCGGCCTGACGAGCATGCGCACCGCGCTGGTGCTGCTGTTCCTGCTCGCGCTGGCCGCCATCCCCGGCGCACTGCTGCCGCAGCGCAGTCTCAACGCGCAGAAGGTCGACCAGTACATCGCCGACCGTCCGACGCTGGGCCCGTGGATGGACCGGGTCGAGCTGTTCGACGTGTTCGGCAGCTTCTGGTTCACCGCCATCTACGTGCTGCTGTTCATCTCGCTGGTCGGCTGCATCCTGCCGCGCTGCTGGGACCACTACCGGGCCCTGCGCACCCCGCCGGTGCCCGCGCCGCGCAACCTCAGCCGGTTGCCGCACCACTCCAGTGAGACCGACGACCGGACGCCCGACGAGGTGATCGAGGCCGCCAAGGCTTCCTTGCGTGGGTGGCGGACCGAGGTTCGTCCCGGTCAGCGCGACGGTGAGGTGACGCTGTCCGCCGAGAAGGGCTATCTGCGCGAGTTCGGCAACCTGGTGTTCCACCTGTCGCTGGTGGGGCTGCTCGTCGCGATCGCGCTGGGCAAGCTGCTCGGCTACGAGGGCAATGTCATCGTGATCGCCAACGACGGTCCCGGTATCTGCACCACCTCGCCCGCGGTCTTCGACTCGTTCCGGGCGGGCAACACCAATGACGGCACCGGCATGACGCCGCTGTGCATCAAGGTGAAGGACTTCAAGGCCGACTACCTGCCCACCGGTCAGGCCGAGATGTTCCACTCGAACATCGAATATCAGGCCGGTGCCGACCTCAGCACCGACACCTGGCGCAGCACCGAGCTCCAGGTGAACCATCCGTTGCGCGTCGCCGGTGATCGGGTCTACCTGCAGGGACACGGCTTCGCGCCGACGTTCACCGTCACCTTCCCCAACGGGCAGACCCGCACCGAGACCATCCAGTGGCGGCCCGACGACGCTCAGACCTTCCTGTCCAGCGGTGTGCTGCGCATCGACCCGCCCGGCGGCATGTACGCCACCGACGAGGAACGCAGGCAGAACCAGATCGCCATCGAGGGTCTGTTCGCGCCGACCGCGATGTTCCACGGCAGCCTGCTCACCTCGTCGTTCCCCCGGATGGATGACCCGGCGGTCGCGGTCGATGTCTATCGCGGCAATACCGGTCTCGACACCGGTCGCTCGCAGTCGCTGTTCTCGCTGGACCCGGAGATGATCAAGCAGGGTCGGTTGACCAAGGAAGCGCGGGTCAACCTGCGTCCCGGCGAGTCGACCACGTTGCCGAGCGGAGCGAAGGTCACCTTCGACGGCGCCGAGGAATTCGTCAACCTGCAGGTCTCGCACGACCCGGCCCAGCAGTGGGTGCTGGTGAGCGCGCTGACGATGATGGCCGGTCTGCTGGTGTCGCTGTTGCTGAAACGGCGACGGATCTGGATCCGGGCGTACCCAGTCGAGGCCGCGGCAGGTACCGTGGGTCAACGACGCGCCGTAGTAGAAATGGGCGGCCTGGCCAGAAGTGATCAAGCGGGCTGGGGCGCCGAGTTCGATCGACTGCGGACACGGCTGCTGGGAGCGGAGAAGTGATCCGCGCACTCGACATGGAGACGGAATCCTGATGCAGATCGACGAAACGCTGGCACGGTACAGCGACTTCGCGTTCATGTCGGCCATGGCCATCTACGCTCTGGCCACGGTCCTGCTGATCGTGCAGTACGCCTCGGCGCGCGCCAAGCAGGTCGCCGCGCGCGAACTCGTCCCCGCGGGCGACCCGGGGTTGCCCGGCCGCATCGAGACCCCGGAGGCCAAACCGCTCGCCGAACGGCTGGGCAACATGGCCTTCTCGGTGCTGGTGGTCGGCGCGGTGCTGCACATCGGTTCGATCGTGCTGCGCGGCTTCGCGACCCACCGCTTCCCACTGGGCAACATGTACGAGTTCACCACCATGGCCACCGCGGCTGCCGTGGTGATCGGCCTGATCTTCCTGCGCGATCAGCGCTACCGCGCCATGTGGGCGTTCCTGCTGGTCCCCGTGCTGATCCTGATGTTCCTGGCAGGCACGGTCCTCTATGCCGACGCCGCGCCCGTGGTCCCGGCTCTTCGGTCGTTCTGGCTGCCGATCCACGTCACCATCGTCAGCATCGGCAGCGGCGTCTTCCTGGTCTCCGGCGTAGCCAGCCTGCTCTACCTGTTCCGCATGCGTCAGCCCGCGGGCGAGGAATCCACCGGCATCCTCGGCACCATCGCCCGCCGCCTCCCCGACGCCCGCACCCTCGACCAGCTCGCCTACAAAACCACCATCATCGGCTTCCCGCTCTTCGGTGCGGGCGTCATCCTCGGCGCCATCTGGGCCGAAGCCGCCTGGGGCCGCTTCTGGGGCTGGGACCCCAAGGAGACCTGCTCCTTCATCGCCTGGGTCCTCTACGCGGCCTACCTGCACGCCCGAGCCACCTCCGGCTGGCGAGACACCAAGGCCGCCTGGATCAACATCGCCGGCTTCGTCGCGATGCTGTTCAACCTCTTCATCATCAACATGGTGATCAGCGGCCTGCACAGCTACGCCGGGCTGACCTAGCCGTTCTGCCGCGCCCTACTGCGGACATGCATAAGGCCCAGAGGCTCCGACGAGCTTCTGGGCCTTTGTTGTTCGCGGATCAGCAGTAGTAGCAGATCTTGTTCGCCGGGAGTTCTACGTGGCAGTTCAAGCAGACCGGTTTGCGGACCGGTTCGGGCTTGGGGATGGCTGCTGTGCTGCGGCGGGCGGCGGAGGGGCGTTTGACGGCTGCCTCGGCTGCTTCGGCGGTGGCCAGGTCCGCGGAGGTGGACTGGCGGATGGCGGCCACCTTCGGGGGGAGGGTGGGCAGGCCGCCGTCGGCGGGGAGGTCGGTGGCGAAATGCTGGTAGCACTGCCAGCGGGCCGCGGCGGCGTGCATTTCGAGGTCGTCGGGGATGGGCAGGCCCGCGAGTTCGAGGATGTAGCGGTAGCCGGTGCCGACGGTCTGGTTCTTGCGCACGCACAGCGCGCTCAGCGGCGGCTCGTTGTTCTGGTGACAGTGCTCGGCGACCTTGTCCAGCACGACGGGCAGCCAGTGCTGCCACTTCACGGCGGTGCGGATGCCGGACTCTTCCTGGACCAGCTCGGCCAGCTCGGTGTTGACGATGAAGTTGTTGAACCGGGTGGCGGTATCGGCCAGCACTTCATGTGCGGCGCGAGTCCACTCCAACCGGGCCTCGGTGAACGTCACGGCGCTGCCGTCGGCCGCGCGCCAAGTGGTCGGGACAGAACCTTGCTGCACATCAATCACCGGAATACGTTATCTACCCAGCTCTTTCGACGCGCAACGGGGGTATGTGCGACAGCTCACGGCGACGCACATCGCGAGGTCACTCGGTAGGACCGGAGTCGTCGCGAGGTTGTTTGCCGAGGCGCCAGAGGAATTCTGGATCGTCGTCAGGACCGAGAACCGGTCTGCGCGGGGGTGGGCCGGAATTAGGGCGCGGCAATTCGGGGCCGAACGCCTTCCAGCACAACACTGCGATGGCAACGATCGCGATGAGTGCCAATAGGAACGTCACGTCGCTCACCTCCTGCTATCGAGGGTAGCCGTGTCCGCGCCGTGTGCACATCCGCAACGGGAGGGAAATTTTTGGCAAACGCGAGCCCGCGGTGGGCTCGCGTCGGCCGGCGAGTCAGCGCGGTGCTGCCTCGGTGGTGAGCGACCTGAGCAACTGCAAGACCTCGGACTCGCGGAAACGGCGATGTCCGCCCGGTGTGCGCAGCGAGCCGAGCCTGCCGGCATGAGCCCACCGGGTGACGGTCTTGGGGTCTACATGGAACATGGCGGCCACTTGGCCTGGTGTCAGCAGAGTGTCCTGAAGGCCGACGGTGATCGCAGTCATAGCTAACCTCTCCGTTTCGACAGTTCCCTCATCAGTGGCGTCATCGTCGCACTACGACCCCCACGTAGTCGAACCACCTACTGTTGGTAAAGGGGAAGTAATAGACAAAAGCCGCGAACGGGCCGTATCGAAGCGTTCCGCGCCGGGCCTACGCGCACCTCGGGCCGTGCGCGGCTGATGAACAGTGTCGCGTCGGCGCCCATTAGGCTGTAGTCGTGAGTGAAGCAACAGGTCAGCAGGGTTCTGGCGCCGGGAAGCGGCTGGTACGCAATCTCGCGCTCTACACGCTGGCTCGTCTCGGGCTGGTGGTGGCGATCGCCGCGCTGATCGTCGGCGTCGCCAAGCTGATCGGCGTCGACGTGCCGGTCATCGTCGCGGCGCTGTTCGCGTTGATCGTCGCGATGCCGCTGTCGCTGACGCTGTTCAAGAAGCTGCGGGTGAAGGTGAACGAGGACATCGCCGTCGTCGACGCGCGCCGCCGCCAGGACAAGGCGCAGCTGCGGGCCCGCTTGCGGGGTGACGACGACGGTACGTCGGCGTGAAGTACCTCGATCGCAGCGCCCCGCGTGACTGGGTCGACAACGCCGTCCGGCTGATCGACGCCGACACCCAGCGCTCCGCCGACACCCACCTGCTGCGGTATCCGCTGCCCGCCGACTGGCCGGTGCAGCTCTACCTCAAGGACGAATCGACCCACATCACCGGCAGCCTCAAGCACCGGCTGGCGCGGTCGCTGTTCCTGTACGCGATCTGCAACGGCTGGGTGACCGAGGGAACGACCGTGGTCGAGGCGTCGTCGGGTTCCACGGCGGTGAGCGAGGCGTATTTCGCCAAGCTGCTCGGTCTCGACTTCGTCGCGGTGATGCCGGCGAGCACCTCGCCGCAGAAGGTCGCGCTCATCGAAGCGCACGGTGGCCGATGTCATTTCGTCGATCGACCGCCGGATATGTACACCGAGGCCAAGCGTCTCGCCGCCGAATCAGGCGGGCACTTCATGGATCAGTTCACCCACGCCGAGCGGGCCACCGACTGGCGCGGCAACAACAACATCGCCGAATCCATCTACGAGCAGCTGGCGCTGGAGAACCACCCGGTGCCGGAGTGGATCGTGGTCGGCGCCGGAACCGGCGGCACCAGCGCGACGATCGGTCGCTACATCCGTTATCGCAGGCACGCGACGCGGCTGGCCGTGGTCGACCCGGAGCACTCGGCGTTCTACGGCGGCTACGAGACCGGCGACGCGGGCTATGAAACCGGAATGCCTTCGCGCATCGAGGGAATCGGCCGTCCCCGCGTGGAACCGTCGTTCGTCGGCCAGGTGGTCGACCGCATGATCATGGTGCCCGACGCGGCTTCGATCGCCACCGCCCGCCACGCGAGCACCGCGCTCGGCCGTCGCGTCGGCGGTTCGACCGGCACGAACCTGTGGGGCGCCTTCCATCTCGTCGCCGAGCTGGTCGCTGCGGGCCGCAGCGGCAGCGTGGTCACCCTGCTGTGCGACGGCGGCGACCGGTACGCGGGCACCTACTTCAACGACGACTGGGTGGCAGCCCAGCACCTCGATCTGACCGGTCCAGCGGACATCCTCGCCGAATTCGCGGCCACCGGTCGCTGGAACGGCTGACGCCTCCCGCACCTCTCCTCAGGGTCCTTCTGCGGCCAATGGCGTCAATTTTTGTTGACAAAGTCGGCAACGTCAATCAAAATTGACGCCATGACCGATGCAACAACCCTCGCCTCAGCGGCAGGCAATCCCGACCCGGCGGTCGGGCTGCGCGCCGTGCTCGCACTGCGCAGATTGGCCGACCGCCTCGAAACGATCCAGGTGGCCAACGCCAGAGCCAACGGATGGTCGTGGCAGGCCATCGCGGAGGCACTAGAGGTGAGCAAGCAAGCGGTCCATCAGAAACACAATCGGAAAGGTGGAACCCGCTGATGTTCGAAAAATTCAGTCGCGAGGCCCGAATCGCGGTGGTCAGCGCCCAGGACGACGCCAAAGAGCTGGGCGCGAAGCGGATCGGGCCGGAGCACGTCCTGCTCGGCACCCTGTCGAACGCCGAACCCGGACTCCAGGCGGTGCTCGACGCGCGCGGCATCACCGCCGACGGGGTACGCACCGCTCTCGCCGCCCGCACGGACGAGCCGCCGCTCGGCGCCGATGACGCCCAGGCCTTGCGCTCGATCGGCATCGACCTGGACGCGGTGCAGGCCAGCATCGCCGAGAACTTCGGGCCGCAGGCCTGGGACCGGGCCGAACCGGAGGCCAAACGCGGCATGCTCGGGCGACTGCTCGGCTCCGGGCACATCCCGTTCACCGGCCCGGCCAAGAAGACGCTGGAACTCGCGCTGCGGGAGGCGATCCACCGCAAGGATCGCGAGATCACCTCGGTCTACCTGCTGCTCGGGATCCTGCGCGGGGCGGACCAGACCACTGTCGATCTGCTCGGCGGGCGCGACGCGGTGTCGGGTGTGCGCGCAGATCTCTACGCGATGCTGGACCGCGCCGCGTGAATTCCACGTCGGGTGTGTGTCAGACCCGCCGCGATGTCCGTTTCCCGGCCTAGCATTGCGTGTATGCAACTAGCAATCCGGTTGGTCATCAACGCCATAGCCATCTGGGCTGCGGCCGCGTGGATCGACAAGATCGATATCTACGTGCCGCCCGAGTGGTCAGCGGAGTGGGGCAACTGGGGCAAGGCCCTGGTCCTGCTCATCGTCGCGCTCGTGTTCACGGCGGTCAACGCCGTGATCAAGCCGATCGTGCAACTCCTGTCGCTGCCGTTCGTGATCCTCACGCTCGGCCTGTTCCTGTTGGTGGTCAACGCGGGGATGCTGTGGCTCACCGCCAAGATCACCGAGATCACCGACTACGGCCTGCGCGTCGACGGCTTCTGGGCGGCGTTGTGGGGTGGCTTGATCATCACGTTGGTCAACTGGGTGCTCGGCATTCTGGTACCCGACGGCGACTAGCCGGCGAGCCCGACGGCCAGCGCGCTCAGCGCCGACCACGCCAGCAGGGCCAGCCCTGAATCACGGAGGGCCGGAATCAGTTCCAGCCCACCCTTGCCGGTCCGCACGGGGGCGTTGGCCCGGATCGCCAGCGGCAACGCGAGCAATCCGACCAGCGCCCACGGCGTGCTCGCGATCAGCGCCAGGCTGATCACGAAAGGCGTCGCGAGCAGCACCACGTGCAGGGTGCGGGTGCGGGCGTCGCCGAGTTTCACCGCGAGGGTGACCTTGCCTGCCTCGGTGTCGGTCGGGATGTCACGCAGGTTGTTGGCCACCAGCACCGCGCTGGAGAACGCGCCGACACCGATCGCGAGCAGCAGGCCGACCCAGTCGACCCGCAGCGCCTGCACGTATTGGGTACCGAGCACCGCGATCAACCCGAAGAACACGAATACCGCGATCTCGCCGAAACCGCTGTAGCCGTAGGGCTTGCTGCCGCCGGTGTAGAACCAGGCGCCCGCCAGGCACACCGCTCCGATCAGCACCAACCACCATGCGGTGGTCACGGCCAGCACGAGCCCGGCGACCGCGCCGATCGCCAGGCTGAGCACCGCGGCGGTGCGAACGGCCTTCGGGGATGCCAGCTTCGAGCCGACCAGCCGCAGCGGCCCGACTCGCACGTCGTCGGTGCCGCGAATGCCATCGGAGTAGTCGTTGGCGTAATTCACCCCGACGATCAGCGCCAGCGAAACCAGCAGCGCCAGAATCGCTTTCCACCAGACGGCCCCGTCGACTGACGCGGCCGCGCCGGTGCCCGCGAGTACCGGCGCGATCGCGTTGGGCAACGTCCGCGGCCGGGCGCCCTCGATCCATTCCGCTGCTGTAGCCATGGATCGAAGCCTAATCCGACATCGGTGGGAGGGCGCGGGTGCGCCTGGTCACGGTGTCAGGCCGGGGTGGATTCGGCGATCGTCTTGAGCCGGGCCAGACCCTTGTCGAAGTCCTTGCCGATGAGGTTGTCGATCGGGAACACCTTGCCGAGCACGCCCATCATGCCGGAGTGGGTGCCGGTCATCTTCCAGGTCACCTCGGTACCACCGGCCACCGGAGCGAGCGTGAAGGTGACGAAATTGGTGGCTTTGAACGGCTTCTCGAAGGTGAGCTCCACCCCGATCTCGCGTTCGGCGTCGGCCTTGATCTCCATCGTGCCCGCACCGGCTTTGCGGTTGCCACGCCACGCGTAGCGGGCGCCGACGCCGGATTCCGGGCCGGTGTAGGTGCGGGCGAGCTGCGGATCGGCGTCTTCCCATGGCGACCACAGCCGCCACTGGTGGAAGTTGTCGATCAGTGCGTGAATCCGTGCTGGTTCGGCGGCGATGGCGGTGCGCCGCGACACCTCGAAGTTGCCCATGCGCGTGAGCCTAAGGCGAGGCGGGGACAAATCGCGGGACACATCGACCTCGGGTGTCGCGGCGAGTGCGAATCGGGAACCCGACGCCGCGCTCGCCTACGATGACATCGGCATGTCTGTACAGCATCGCGGCCCCGAGGGGTCGCTCTCCGAGGCTCTCTCCCGCGTTGTCGTGGGGGTGCTCGGCGTGATCGCGATCCGCCGCGACGAGGCCATGATCGCGCTGCCCGGCGCCCGCGCCAGGCTACTGCTTGCCGCCCTCGCTGTTCACCCTGGCCGGGCCCGCAGCGCCCAGGCGTTGATCGACGAGGTCTGGGGCGACCAACCACCCCGGGCGCCGATGAACGCGCTGCACACCCAGGTCTCACGACTGCGGGCGATGCTGCCCGACGGCGCGCTCGAGATCGGCCCCGCGGGCTACCGGCTGACCCTGCCCGCCGACAGCGTCGACCTCACCGCGGTCGCCGCGCTGGCCCGGCGAGCCGACGAACACCTGGCCGCGGGCAACACCGCCGACAGCCTCGCCGCGATCGCACTGGCCCGCACCCTCTGGCGCGGCGAACCGGGCGCCGATCTTCCCGATTCCACCCCCGCCGACGATCTACGCGCGGCCGCCGTCGACCTGCGCCGCCACCTCGATCACACCGAACTCGCCGCCCACACCGCCCGGCGCGATGTCACCGCCGCCCTCCCGCTGGCCCGCGCCGCCGCCGCGACCAACCCCTTGGACGAATCCGCCCACACGACCCTGATCCGCCTGCTCGCCGCCGCGGGCCGTACCAACGAAGCCCTCGAAGTCTTCGCCACGTACCGCCTGCGCCTGATCGAGGAACTCGGCGCCGACCCAGGTCCCACCCTGCTCGCCCTCAACACCGCCATCCTGCGTGGCGAACCGATCGAGCTCCCTGGAACCCGCACGGCGCGGCCCAACCGAGAAGCCGAGCCGAGTGCCTCGACGTCCGCACACCGATCCGCCGACTCGTCGGCCCTCGGTGTGGACAACGGCGTCGGTAGACCGGGCATCGACACCGGACCAGGCCCCATCGACGCGCGCTATTCGGCTGCTGCCGCCCGGTACGAGGGTGCCGAGACAGATCTGGTCGACTCGACCAGCGACGGCGGCTCGCGGCGGACCGGCGCGTCACCCGTGGAGCTGGACGAGCGGGAGCAGCCGAACACATTGCCCGCCGAAGCGGCGAACGGCAGCGCACCTGACCGATCGAACCACGCCCCGATGCCACGCACGGCGGTCGGCCTGCGTGCCGCACCCAATGAATTGCTCGGTCGCACCGCCGATCTCGACGCGATCACCGATCTGGCGCACCGCTCCAGGGTGACCACCGTCCTCGGACCCGGTGGCACCGGCAAGACCAGGGTCGCCAACGCGGTGGGTGAACGGCTGGCTCGTTCGGTGCCGGTGGTGCTCGTCGAATTGGCCTCGGTGCAGCCCGAATCGGAGGTGGGCGCCGAATCGCGCACCGGTATCGAGGTCGTGATCGGGCAGGTGATGGGCCTGGGCGAGGTGATCCGTGACCCCGGCGCCATCCGGCAGGGCAGGCAGATCGATGCGCGCACCCGCCTGCGTGAGGCGCTCGCGGCGCGGCCGATGGTGCTGATTCTGGACAATTGCGAGCACGTGATCGACGCCGCGGCCGAGGTGGTCGCCGATCTCGTCGGCAGTTGCGCCCAGCTGACGGTGCTCACCACCAGCCGCTCACCGCTGGCGATCACCGCCGAATCCGTCTATCCGCTCGCTCCTTTGGCGATCGACGCGGCAGGTTCACCCGCCACGGAACTGTTCTCGGCACGTGCACGGGCGGTGCGTCCCGATGTGCGCCTCGACCCCGACACCGTGGCCAGGTTGTGTCGCACCCTCGACGGTCTCCCGTTGGCGATCGAGCTCGCGGCCGCACGGGTGCGCACGATGAGCGTCGCCGAGATCGAGACCAGGCTCGAACATCGTTTCGCCCTGTTGCGCAGTGGTGATCGGTCCGCGCCGCATCGGCATCGCACGCTGCACGCGGTGATCGCGTGGAGCTGGAATCTCCTCGACCCCGATCAGCAGGTGACCCTGCGCAGGCTGAGCCGGTTCCCGGCCGGATTCACCCTGTCCGCGGCCGAGATCGTCGCCGCGGGCCCGGATGTGGCCGCCGCGGTGGACGGGCTGGTCGGCCAGTCCCTGCTCACCGTCTTGGACGACCCCGACGGCGCGGGCATCCGCTATCGCATGCTCGAAACGGTTCGTGAGTTCGGCGCCGAACAGATCGCCGCCGTCGACGTGGCGACCGACGGCGCCGAATCGGTGCTGGTGCTCGACAGAATGTTCTGCTGGGCGAGGGAATTCGCGCTGGCGTCGTTTCGCGGCTACCGCGGCGGCCATCAGGTGCGGGCGGTGCTCGCGGTGACCGCCGACCTGGACAACCTCGTCGCGGTACTGCGCATTGCCGTCGATCGCGCCGACGCGCACACCGCCTACTCGGTGTTCCCGGTGGTCGCGATTGCCTGGGTGATGCGCGGCGCACACCTGGAATTCACCGGGTGGGCCATGCGATTGGTCGCTCTCGTACCGCCGCCACCGGCCTCGGGCGACGCCGCCGACCTACAGATGATCGCGCATCTGCTGACCTGCCTGCACATGCTGTTCCTCAAGGACGGTGGCGTCCGCGCGACGGCGATCGTGCGCATGCGCGCGCGGCGGTTGGTGACGAACCCCGATCTCGATCCGGGCTTGTCCTTCCTCGGTACGGTGATCACCGTTCGGCCCGAAAAGTTCCGGTTGGGCAGGCTGTTCGCCCGTGGCGCGCGTTCACACCATCAGCAAGTCCGGATCGCCGCGCTGATCGCTCGCGCCAACCTCTGGGAGAACGCGGGCAACGTCGCGGGCTCGACCCGCGACTCCTTACGCACACTCGACGACATGGACCCGGCGGAAGTGTGGGGCATGGCGACGGTGAGCCAGCACCTGGCCCAGCTGTCCGGTCAGTCGGCGCACTACGCCGACGCCGTGAACTATTACCGCCGCGCGCTGGAGTTGATGGGCAAGCTCCGTGTGCACGAAGAGATCATGGAGAGCCGCTGCTACCTGGCGGCTTCCCTGGTCGGCTGCGGTCGACTCGAGCAGGCCCGCGCCGAACTCGACTTCGCACTACGCCCTGACGATTCCGGCGTGAGCCCGGTCGACGATCCCAGCGTTCGCCGCAATCACCGGCTGGCGAACGCGGCCACCGCCCTCGCCGAACTCGAGATCGCCGAGGGCGATATCGACGCCGGACTGCGCCATTTCCGCCGCGGGCTGGAGCTGCTCGGGTGGCCCGATTTCGAACCGACGCCCGGCCCCGGTTCACTGATGATCGCGGCGGGCACCGTGAGCGCCCATGTGCTGCACGGCCGGGCGTCGGTGGCCGGCGCTCTGGTGGCCGAGATGATCGAGACCGCCGATCAACGGTTGGCGCAGTACATCGACCTGCCGCAGATCGGCGCGGTGGCGTGCGCACTCGGTTCCTACCTGCTCACCACCGAGAACGGGCGTACCGACGGTCTCGAACTGCTCACGCTGGCAGGGACATCGATGGCCAGACAGGACAGCCCGTCGATGGAACTGGCCGCGCACATCGCCTTGCATCGGAGCGTGGTCGGCGATGCCGCGATGGACGCCGCGCTGCACCGCGCGGCGGGTACGCGTCGTCTCGATGCCGCGATGCGCGTCATCGAGATCATCGCCGGACGGCACTGACACAACAACGGCACCCGACCCCATGGATCGGATGCCGTTGCGGGACAGCGGTGTTCAGGCGCGGCGCATGTAGGCCCGGACCGCGAGCGGCGCGAAAATCGCGATCACCACGAGCGAGCCGACCAGCGACCAGACGAGGTCGGTGCCGTAACTGTTGGAGTTCATCAGCTCCCGGCAGGTGTTGACCATGTAGTACACCGGGTTGGCATGGTTGAGTCCCTGCATCCAGCCCGGCATGGTGCTCACCGGGGCGAAGGCGCCGGACATGAACGTCAGCGGGAACATCACCATCATCGAGATGCCCTGCACCGACGCGGCGCTCTTGCCGGTGACGCCGACCAGCGCCCAGATCCAGCTGACCGCGAACGAGCACACCACGACCACCAGGCAGGCCGCGACCACGCCGACCAGACCGCCGCCGGGCCGGTAGCCCAGGCACAATCCGACCAGCACGGTCAGCGTCGAAGCGATGGCGTAGCGCACCATATCGGCCAGCAGCGCGCCCGCCAGCGCCGAAACCCGGGCGATGGGTAGGGATTTGAAGCGGTCGAACACGCCCTTGTCCATGTCCTCGCGCAGCTGCGTGCCGGTGACCACCGAGGTCAGCACCACGGTTTGCACGAGGATGCCCGGGATGAGCACCGGCAGATAGCCGGACACGCTGCCCGAGATCGCGCCGCCGAAGATATAGGTGAACAGCGCGGTGAACAGGATCGGCTGCACCGTCACGTCGAAGAGCTGTTCGGGATTGTGTTTGATCTTGAGCAGGCCACGATAGGCCATGGTGAACGAGGTGGCGATCGTCTCGCGCAGGGCGATCCGGTCGCTGGCCTCGGGGAGTTTGTCGATGGATTCGGGAGCGGTGAGTACTGCGGTCATGCCGCGCTCCGTTCGGTGTCGTCGGATTCGTCGGCCGGATGGCCGGTGATGGTGAGGAAGACTTCGTCCAGCGTCGGTTTGCTGACGGTGATCTCGTCGACCCCGATCTCCCAGTCGCGCAACCGGATCAGCAGGTCAGCGGTGAGATTGGGGTCGGGCAGCGGCGCGGTGAGCCTGCCCGCTTCGGGGCTGATCTGCACGCTCACGTCGAGGAAGTCGCCGATGATGCGGCGGGCTTCGTCGAGCTGCTCGGAATCGACCAGTGTCAGGTGGACCGAGGCGCCGCCGATGGAGGCTTTGAGCTGGTCGGCGGTGCCGTCGGCGATCACCTTGCCGCGGTCGATCACCGCGATCCGGTCGGCCAGTTGATCGGCCTCGTCGAGGTATTGGGTGGTGAGCAGCACCGTCGCGCCTTCGCGAACCAGCCTGCGGATGGTTTCCCACATCTGCGCGCGAGTGCGCGGGTCGAGGCCGGTGGTCGGTTCGTCGAGGAACAGCAGCGGCGGGGTGGAGATGAGGCTGGCGGCGAGATCGAGGCGCCTGCGCATGCCGCCGGAGAAGTTCTTCAGCGGCTTGGAGGCGGCCTCGGCGAGGTCGAACTCCTCGAGTAGCTCGACCGCCTTGCGCCGGGCATCGGACCTGCTCAGGCCGAGGAGGCGGGCGAAGATGATCAGGTTCTCGGTGGCGGTGAGCTCCTCGTCGACCGAGGCGTACTGGCCGGTGACACCGATCAGCGAGCGCACCGCGTTCGGTTCGGCCACGACGTCGCGGCCGAAGATCCGGGCGCTACCGCCGTCGGGGCGGAGCAGGGTCGCCAGCATCTTGATGGTCGTGGTCTTGCCCGCGCCGTTCGGTCCGAGCACGCCGTATACGGCGCCGCGCGGCACCGTCAGGCTCACCCCGTCGACCGCGCGCTGCTTGCCGAACACCTTGACCAGCCCGTCCGCCTCGACGGCGAGGGATGAAGTGGGTGTGTAAGTCATGAGCACTACCGTGCCCACCCCGACTTGCACGCGCCTTGCACGGCTCTGTCAGCGCCTTGCGCCTGGAGGCTTTACCGAGAACACGCGCGCGCCAGCGCGCCGGTTATTCAGCCAGGAGAAGCTTGCGCAGGGCCGCGCGGTCGGGCTTTCCGGGGCCGCGTAGCGGGATCTCCGACAGCACGGCCAGCTCACGCGGTGCGGCGATCGAGTCGAGCTCGGCCACCACGTGGGCGCGCAGTTCGTCCAGCGTCGGCGCGGCACCCGCTGTCGGCACGATCGCGACCGCGACCCGCTGACCCAATCGTTCGTCGGGCAGGCCGAGCACGATGCATTCGCTGATGCCGGGGTGGTTGGACAGCACAGCCTCCACCACCTGCGGAATCACCAGCAGCCCGCCGGTCATGATGGCCTCGTCGAGGCGCCCCGTGATCGAGAGCACACCGTCTTCGAAGGAGCCCGCGTCTTCGGTCCGGAACCAACCAGGCTCGGCGAAGGCCGGATGGTCGGGCAGATTGCGGTAACCGCGCGCGATCATCGCACCGCCGAGGATGACGCGACCGTCCTCGATGCGCAGCTCGGTGCCGTCGAGCGGCACGCCCTCGTAGACGCACCCACCGCAGGTCTCACTCATCCCGTACGTCCGCACCACGGTGATACCGAGGTCACGCGCCCGGTCGAGGACGGGCGCGGGCGTGGCCGCACCGCCGACCAGGACACCGTCGAGTTCGGCCAGCGCCTTGGCCGCCACCGGCGAATCCAGCGACTTGATCAGCTGCGTGGGTACCAGCGCGGTGTAGCGACGCGGTCCACGCATCGCGCCGACAGCCCCGGCCAGCGCCTCGGGCAGGAACCCGCCCGACACGTCGAGCACCGTCGGCTCGGTGCCGGCGAGGATGCTGCGCAGCAACACCTGGATACCGGCGATGTGATGGGTCGGCAGCGCCAGCAGCCAGCTACCCGGACCGCCGAGACGATCGTGCGTGGCGTTGCCGCTGGCACGCAGGGCTTCGGCGCCGAGCAGCGCGCCCTTGGGGATTCCGGTGGTGCCCGAGGTCGTCACGACCAGCGCGACATCGTCGTCGATCGGATCGCCGGGCTTGAGCGCGTCGGAAAGCCTGCGCGCCTCCCGACGATCGGTGGTCGGAATCGGTAGCCACGCCGGGCCGCTGCCGTCGAGGGCTTGGCGCAGGTGGGGCATCACTTCGCTGACCCCGGAACCGGTCGGCATCTGCAGCGTCCGCAGGGTTCTACTCACCCCACCACCTCCGGAAACAGCTTGCCGCGCGCCCTCACGGCTTCGATCGTGTCATGCGACCGACAAGACCCGGCCAACGGGTCGGTTTGTCGGGAAACGGGTCGGCAAAGCCAGACATAGCGACTGCGATTCAGTAGATGGACAACAC
Source organism: Nocardia sp. Root136 (assembly GCF_001427185.1). NCBI lineage: Bacteria > Bacillati > Actinomycetota > Actinomycetes > Mycobacteriales > Nocardiaceae > Nocardia > Nocardia sp. Root136. The sequence goes on along the minus strand of NZ_LMFE01000001.1, from coordinate 2,782,922 downwards.
CACTCGCACTGCGGTCCGGACGACGTCGGTCGGGCGCTTGCTCGCAGCTATCGTGCGCGGCCGAGCCGTCATCGGCAACTCGGCTCGGCCGCGGGCACGGCCCTCTCACTCCGGCGACCAGCGCTGATCCCGCCGGATCGGATGTTCGGCGGGAACCTGCACCAGCACGATGGCGACGCCGTCCGGATCGCGCAGCCACATCTCCCACAGACCCCAGTGTTCGAGCACCGGTGCGCGCTCGATCTCGATTCCCTTCAGCGCCAACTCCGCCGCCGCGTCGTCGACATCGCGCACCTGCAACCAGATCGCGCCGTCGAAGCTGCCCGACTGCCCGCTGCCACCGTGCGCGGCGACCTCGAGCAGCGACTGCCCCGCGAAGAACACCGTGCCGCCGGGGTACTCCCGTGCGATCGCCAAGCCGAGGCCGTCGCGGTAGAACGCCAGCGTGCGACCGTAATCGCTGGGGCGCAAGATGATCCGGCTGTTGAGAATCTCCATGGGATGTCCGTTCTCAGAAGTACCAGGGGTAGGGCGTCCAATCGGGCTTGCGCTTCTCCAGGAACGAGTCTCGGCCCTCGACCGCTTCGTCGGTCATGTACGCCAGGCGAGTCGCCTCACCGGCGAACAGTTGCTGACCGACCAGACCATCGTCGAGCAGGTTGAACGCGTACTTCAGCATGCGCTGCGCCTGCGGCGATTTGCCGTTGATGTCGGCGGTCCACTCCAACGCGACGTTTTCCAGCTCGTCGTGGTCGACGACCTTGTTCACCGCGCCCATCTGGTGCATCTCCTCGGCCGTGTACGGCCTGCCGAGGAAGAAGATCTCGCGGGCGAACTTCTGGCCGACCATCTTCGCCAGATACGCGCTGCCGTACCCGCCGTCGAACGAGCCGACGTCGGCATCGGTCTGCTTGAACCGCGCGTGCTCGCGTGAGGCGAGCGTCAGATCGCAGACCACGTGCAGGCTGTGCCCGCCACCGGCGGCCCAGCCGTTGACGAGCGCGATCACCACCTTGGGCATGAAACGGATCAGGCGCTGCACCTCGAGGATGTGCAGTCGGCCCGCGCGCGCCGCGTCGACCGTGTCGGCGGTCTCGCCGTCGGCGTACTGGTAGCCGTTGCGGCCGCGGATGCGCTGGTCGCCACCGGAACAGAACGCCCAGCCACCGTCCTTCTCGCTCGGACCGTTGCCGGTGAGCAGCACCGCGCCCACGTCAGGGCTCATCCGCGCATGGTCGAGCGCGCGGTACAGCTCGTCGACGGTGTGCGGGCGGAACGCGTTGCGCACCTCGGGCCGGTCGAATGCGACCCGCACCGTGCCCTGCTCGATATGGCGGTGATAGGTGATGTCGGTCAGGTCCTCGAACCCGGGGACGGGCTGCCACAGCTTCGGATCGAAAGTCACGAACACGATTATTGCCCTACCTTCCGACGCCGCGGTACGAGGTCGTAACACCGCAGCTCGAGCGGTCGCCGCATACTCTGAGCACCTGGTGCGTATAGTTGCGCCTGCTCGTACATCGAACCGATCCGGAGGAACCTGAAAGTGGTTGCAGCACTGTCTGAATCCCTGCTCGACGACGCCAAGCGTCCGGCTTTCCTTGCTGACGCCGTCGAGGTGCTCGACGCCGAGGTCTCGGACAAAGGTGGTGCGTCCGGCCTTGCCGTGAAGGGTGGCTACGCGGCGGTCAAGAAGATCAGCCCGACCATCGTTCCCGACGGCCTCGCGTCGCTGGCGCCGAAACTGCTCGATCAGCTCCAGCCGTACTGGGCGGAATTCACCACCTCCGGCACCGGCACCTTCGCCGATCTGCTGGCCGCGAAGTCCGATGAGGTCGCCGAGTCGCTGCTGGCCGTCACCGACGCCCGTGCCGAGTCGTCCACCCGGCCCGCGCTGAAGAAGGTGTACTCGTCGATGCGTGGTTCGGCCAAGAAGCACGTCATCGAGGCACTGCCGCGCGTCGGCGATCTGGTGCAGAAGCACGCAGGCTGAGCGGTATAGCGGGGTAGCCCCCGCTGTGATCGTGAACGAGGCCGGTGCGTGTTCGGGTAACCGAACCGCACCGGCCTTTTCGCGTTCGTGGGTGACCACCCTCACGTAACGGGGGCATGCGGTGGCCTCGGACACATCGATTCCCGGTCGGCGGTAAATTCCGTGACAGCCGGTGTGAGGAAAATTACCGCCACGGTGAACGCCAGGATAATTGCGGGTTGCCGCTAATTCGACGAGAGCGCGCCAGTCATCGGCGCGATTGACAACCACCCTGCCTTATCGGATACGTTGCCAATCAAGCGATCCGGAAATCGAATTGCTTTTAGATGACTGCATTGCAAAGGTCGAAAGGAAGTTTGCTCACATGATCTCTCGTAAGACCCTCGCCGCCACCGGTGCTGCCGCTGCTGCCGCTGTCATGTTCTTCGGTCCCGCCGTCGCGAGTGCCGACGCCACCGGATCCGCCGAGGCCGCAACGGGCTCGGCTGACGTGCTGACCGGCTCGTCCGCTGGTTCGGGCGTGCTGGAGTCGGGCAGCGCCGCGGTCGACAGCGCTACCTCGGCCGTCCTCAACATCATCGAGTCCGTCACGGGCATCCAGGATCTCACCGCACCCGCGGAGTGAGCTGAATATTCGTTCGACCAACCTTTTGTCGGGTTGGCGGAAATTCCGGCGGCGGGCAGATAGCCCGTCGCCGGATTTCTGTCTTCTGTTGTTCTCTTTGCGATTTCATGAATGTCGGTTGCCCCGGTATATGAATGTCGGTTCATCGCGCCCCCGGTATCCCGGCAATCGGTCGCATAGTCGAATACTGGTGCGCTGGTCGCACTCGGTGACGCAGACAACGCGGGCCGGGGGCAGACGGGTGCGCGCCGGTCTGACAGGCTGTGATTGTGAATCCGTCTACTGCGCAGGCACGAGTGGTCGTCGACGAGCTCGTCCGCGGCGGCGTCGGTGAAGTGGTGCTGTGCCCCGGATCGCGCAACGCGCCACTGGCCTTCGCGCTGCAGGCCGCGGACGCGGCCGGGGAGCTTCGGCTGCATATGCGCGTCGACGAGCGCACCGCGGGATTTCTGGCGATCGGTCTCGCGGTGTCGTCGGGGCGGCCGGTTCCGGTCGTGATGACCTCCGGCACCGCGGTGGCGAACCTGGGTCCGGCCGTACTCGAGGCCAACTACGCGCGGGTGCCGCTGATTGTCGTCAGCGCGAACCGGCCCTACGAGATGCTCGGTACCGGCGCCAATCAGACGGTGGAGCAGCTCGGCTTGTTCGGGTCGCAGGTGCGCGCCACGATCAGCCTCGGGCTGGCCGAGGCCGAGGTGGGGGAGTCGGCCTACCCACGACAGAACAGCGTGTGGCGCTCGTCGGTATGCCGGGTGCTCGCGGCCGCGCGCGGAACCCGTTCCGGTAACGCGGGTCCGGTGCAGTTCGACATCCCGCTGCGTGAACCGCTGGTCCCCGAGCTGTCCGACGATCCGCTCCCCGTGGGTCGCGAGGGGGAACGGCCATGGACGGCAACCCAATACGCCACCCTCGACGTGCCGCTCGACATCGACCTGACGCCCGATACCGTCGTCATCTCCGGCCATGGCGCGCGGTTGCTGCCCGAACTCGCCGCGCTGCCGACGGTGGCCGAGCCGACCGCGCCGATGCACGGCCCCGCCCTGCACCCGCTCGCGCTGTCGCTGCTGAAGCCGACCCAGGCGATCATCACCGGACGTCCGACCCTGCACCGGCAGGTCTCGCGGGTGCTGGCCGATCCGGACGTCACCGTGTTCGCGCTCACCACCGGTCCGCGCTGGCCCGATGTCTCCGGCAATGTCGTCGGCACCGGGACTCGCGCGGTGACCACCGGTACACCCGATCCCGCCTGGTTGGCGCGTTGCTCGGAACTGAACCAGCAGGCCGAGTCGGTGGTGCGGGCCGAGTTGGCCGCGCATCCGAAGGCGACCGGTCTGCACGTGGCGGCCGTGGTCATGGACGGCTTGCGAGAAGGCGATCAACTGCTGCTCGGCGCGTCGAACCCGGTGCGCGACGCCGCCCTGGTGTCGTATCCGCGCCCGGGCATCCGGGTGCTGTCCAACCGCGGTGTCGCCGGTATCGACGGCACGGTCTCCGGCGCCGTGGGTGCCGCCCTGGCGCATCCCGGCCGCACCGTGGCGCTGATGGGTGACCTCACTTTCCTCCACGATGCGTCCGGCCTGCTGATCGGGCGCGGCGAACCGCGCCCGGACAATCTCACGATCGTCGTCGCCAACGACGACGGCGGCGGCATCTTCGAGCTGCTCGAACAGGGCGATCCGCAGTACGCGGGGGTGTTCGAGCGGGTATTCGGCACGCCCCACGGCATGGATCTGGCCGCCCTGTGCGCCGCCTACCGCATCCCGCACCGTCAGGTCGATCCCGCCGAATTGGCTGTGGAACTGGCCGCCGACGCGCACGGCCTGCGGGTGCTCGAGGTCGCGACCGAGCGTTCCAGCCTGCGTGAACTGCACGCGGGTCTGCGGGCCAAGATCGCCGGTTAGGCGCCGGTGAACCCCTCGTCGGCCTCGTCGAAGGGGACGGGGATGGTCTGTTCGATCACGTCCGCCGGATTCGCGGTGTCGGCCTCGCGGGCGATATCGGCCGCCATCGCGGCGTCGGAGTAGGCCGGATCGTCGGGGTCGTCATCGCGGAAGGCGGACTGTTCCTGCTCGATGCGATCGGCCTCGGGGACCTCGTCCAGTGGGCGAGCGGGTTCGTCATCGATCATCGGTGCTCCTCGTTCGTCGGCCTGCTCGATCGGTTGAGCCTCGGACGTGATGTGCGCTGATCGGGTCCTGCGCTGTCCAGGGTGCGCCGATCCGGCGCGCGCGGCAAGCCGCACCGATGACTTCGGGGCGATGGGTTCGTCTGCATGAGTGCGACCGCGAAGTCATCGACGAGGAGTACTCATGGAACCGCAGTTCGATTTCGAACCCGCCGCTCGATCGCTCGCCGCGGTCGTCGACGGCATCACCGACGACCAGCTCGCCGACCCGACGCCATGTGTCGAGTCGACGGTGCGCGACCTGCTCGCCCACGTGGTCGGGCTCACCGAGGCGTTCCGACAGGCTGCGACCAAGGAATCGGTCGGCCGGTCCGTGCCGCCGCCCGCCGGTTCCGACAGCCCGCTGCCCGATGACTGGCGCACCCGCATCGCCGCGCAGCTCGAGACGCTGACGACGGTGTGGCGGGTGGCGCAGGCATGGGACGGCGATACCGAAGCCGGTGGGGTCGAGCTGCCTGCCTCGGTGATGGCGATCGTCGCGCTCGACGAGATCACCATCCACGCGTGGGATCTCGCCGTCGCGACGGGACAGGAGTTGACCGTTACCGCCGTGGACCTGGCGATCCTGCACGAGTTCCTGCGCGAAACCGACCCTGCGGGCACACCCGGCTTGTTCGGCCCGATCGTCGAGATCCCGGCCGACGCACCGGCATTCGATCGACTGCTCGGCCTCACCGGCCGTGATCCCGCGTGGCGCTCCGCCGTCGCATCGTGAAACTGACCCCCGATACCTTGCGGCGCCTGGCTCGGCCTGCGTGGGCGAACTTGTCGGGAGTCAGGCGCTGACGTCGTCGGGCGTGACGACGAACGTTCCCGCGGCGGTGGCGATGGTGGCGGCCTTGGCCGACCGGTCGGCGATGTCGTCGTCGATGGGATCGCCGCTGGCCAGTAGTCGGTAGTAGAGCGGAGCGGAGACGGCGGAGAGCACGGCGCGCGGGTCGGTGCCGACAGGTGCTTCACCACGGAGGACGGCGGCTTCGACGCACGGCGCCCACTCGTTGAGGCGGGTGTCGTAGAAGGTATGCAGCGCGGCGGCGGTGGCATCGTCGCAGGTGGCGGCCGCGATCACGGCGCGGAAGAGGTTACTCTGGCGGCCGTCGGCGAGGGTTTTCGCGACCAGCCGGGCGTTGGCTGTCAGGTCGTCGAGCAGTGAGCCGGTATCGGCGCGAGGCAACGACTGCTCTGCCATATCGACGAGCAGGTCGGCGACCAAGCCGGCAGGGGTGCGCCAGCGGCGGTAGACGGTGGTTTTGCCGACCCCGGCGCCGGTGGCGACCTCGGTCAGATCGAGATGGGCGAATCCGCGGTCCGCGAGCAGATCACCGGCCACTTCCAGGACGGACTCGCGCACGCGAGCAGTGCGTCCACCAGGCCGAACAGAGCCCGGCCAAGCGATGTCGTGATCCATAACGGAACTCCCGTTTCATTTAGCGCGCAGCGGGTGTAGTGTCGGTTCTGTTAACGAAACAATAGACCCTTTAGGAGCTCTCATGGAATACCGGCGGCTCGGCGCATCTGGTCTTCTCGTTCCGGCGCTCGGCTTCGGCGCAGGCACCTTCGGCGGGCGCGGTGCGCTGTTCAGCGCGTGGGGTGATACCGATGCCGCGCAGGCCAGGCGCTTGATCGACATCAGCCTGGAGGCTGGTGTCACCCTGTTCGACACGGCCGATGTGTATTCCGACGGCGCGTCGGAGGAAGTGCTCGGCGCGGCGATCAAGGGCAGGCGCGAGCAGGTGCTGCTGTCGACGAAATCGGCGCTGCCCACCGGTCCCGGCCCACACGAGGCGGGCTCGAGCCGCGCCAGGCTGATCCGTGCCGTCGACGCCTCGCTGCGCCGCCTCGGCACCGATTACCTCGATCTGTTCCAGCTGCACGCCTTCGATGCGGGCACCCCGCTGGCGGAAACCCTCACGGCCCTCAACGATCTCGTGCGCGCGGGCAAGATCCGCTACCTCGGCGTCTCCAACTTCGCCGGCTGGGAGTTGATGAAAACGCTCGCCACCGCGGAGGCGCTCGGCCTGGAAAAGCCGGTGGCGCACCAGGTCTACTACTCGCTGGTCGGTCGCGACTACGAATGGGAACTGATGCCGCTCGGCGCCGACCAGGGCGTCGGCTCCATCATCTGGAGCCCGCTCGGCTGGGGCAGGCTCACCGGCAAAGTTCGCCGTGGACAACCACTTCCGGCAGGCAGTCGGCTGCACGAGACGGCCCAGGCCGGCCCGCCCGTCGACGATGAACGACTCTACGATGTCGTCGATGTGCTCGATCGCATCGCCGCTGAAACAGGTCGCAGCGTCCCGCAGATCTCCCTGAACTGGCTGCTCACCCGGCCCACCGTCGCCTCCGTGTTGATCGGCGCCCGCAACGAGGAACAGTTACGTCAGAACCTCGGTGCGGTCGGCTGGCAGCTCGAACCCGAACACCTGGCCGCCCTCGACGCCGCGAGCGCGACCACGCCGCCGTACCCCTACTACCCGTACCACCGGCTGCCCGACTTCGCCCGGCTCAACCCGCCCGCGATCCGCGCGGCCTGATCGGGCCGATCAGTACACGTCGCGCACGTACCGCTTCTCGGCCACGAGCTGCTTCTTGAAGGCCAGCGCACCCGCCTCGTCCAACTTTCCGTGGATCTGCGCGATCCGCAGCAGGGTGTCGTCGACATCCTTGGCCATCCGGGCGGCGTCACCGCAGACGTAGAAGTGGCCGCCGTCGCGCAGCCACGACCACAGCTCGGCGCCGTGCTCGATCATCCGATGCTGGACATAGACCCGCTCGCGCTGATCGCGAGAGAAGGCCAAGTCGAGGCGGGTGAGGAAGCCGGAGCGGAACATGTCCTCGAGCTCGGCGCGGTAGTAGAAGTTCTGGGCGGCGTGCTGGTCGCCGAAGAACAACCAGTTGCGGCCGGTCGCGCCGATGGCCCGCCGCTCGTGCAGGAATCCGCGGAAAGGAGCGATACCGGTACCCGGCCCCACCATGATCATCGGGGCATTCGGATCCAGCGGCGGACGGAAATGCGGTGCCCGCTGCAGAAAGATCGGGACCTCGGTGGTGCCCCGGTCGGCCAGGAACGTCGAGCACACCCCACCACGCCGCGCCGAGGTGCCCACCGGATCGCCGTAGCGGACCACGCCTACTGTCAGCTGCACCTCGTCCGGGGTGGTCAAGGGGCTAGAGGAGATCGAATACTGCCGGGGTTGCAGCTTTTTCAGTGCTCCCAGCCAGTCGACGAGATCGGTCCGCACCGGGAAGTCGCGCAGCACATCGACGGCCTGGCGGTCCCACAGGTAAGAGGCGAGCTCATTGCGGTTGTCGCGGCGCAGCAGCTTGGCCAGCTGCGGGTGTGGGTTGCGCTCGCCGATGAAGCCGAGCAGATCCTGGCTCACCTTGGTGATGTCGTAATGCGTGCGCAGGGCATCGGTGAGCGTGAGTTCGCGGTCGTCGACTTCGATCGTGCGCCGACCGTCGAGCCCGGCGCAGGCGAGCCATTCGTCGACGAGGTCGGGGCAGTTGGCGGGCAGCACGCCCAGCGAATCGCCTACTTCGTACCCGGCATCGAGGTCGTGGAGGTCGAAACCGAAGCGCCGCACCTCTTTCGGCGAACCGGGCGCGCTCAGGATCTCGTTGCGCATCAGGGTGGCGCGGACCGGGGACTGGCGGGTGAACGGAGCGGCGGTGGTGCGCTGCGTCCGGGAGGGGGCCGGCGCGAGCTGCCGGTCGAGCACGGTCGTGCCACCGCGCCCAGCTGATGGCGGCATCATGTGGGACGAATTCGCTTGGGGAACAGCACTGTTAGCGCCGATCGGAGCTCGGCCATTCGTTGCGCCAACGAGCGAACCGTCGCGATCTCGTGGAGTGCCGCCGGTCGGACCGCCGTCGTCGGGTGAACCGCTGATGATCGCGACCAGGACATCATCGAGCCACTGATCGGCGACATCGGCGAAATCGGGTTCGCTGTCCACCCTCGGCAGCAGTCGCTTCGCGCCACGTTGGGCGAACAGCGTGTCGAGCTTGCGGCCATGGCCACAGAAATCGTCGTAGGAGGAGTCGCCGAGCGCGAATACCGCGTAGCGAACGCCGTTGAGGCGAATGATGCTGTCTTCGAGCCTGGTCCAGAAGTCGGCGCCGTTGTCCGGCGGCCCACCGTCACCGAACGTGCTGGTGATGATGAGGACGTCACCGGTGATCGAGGTCAGCTCGCACGAATCCATATCGAGCAACGACGGCGTGAGGCCGGCTTCCGAGAGCCGGGCCGCGACGGTGGCGGCCAGTTCTTCGGCATTGCCGGTCTGGGAGGCCCACAGCACGGTGACCGGGTGGGGCGCTGGGCTGTCGGTCGCTTCGGCGGTGATGGCGCCGACATTGCGGGAGTACATGCCGGCCAGCAGACCGTCGACCCACAGGCGTGACTGTGTCGACAACGGTGCGCTCACCGGCAGCACCGGTTGCCCGGTCACCGGCAGCGACTGCAGGGCGGCGAGATAACCGCCGAGGTAGATGCGCTCGGTCTCGCTGAGCGTGGGCGAGGTCCCGGCATCGAGGCCGAGAATTCCGGCCAGTGGATGCGCGGCCGGTTGGGCGGGCAGCTGCGCGGGCTGGGCGGGCGCGTGCTCGGGAGTGGCGGCGGGGCCGACCCGGCGCAGTGCCACCGCGCACGCCTTGAACTCCGGCTGCAACGAGGCCGGATCCACCGCGTCATTGGTCACCGCGTTGATCGTCAGATATTCGCCCTGTTCGTCATTCCAGTGGAAGGGAGCAAAACAATCACCAGGTCGCACCCGGTCGCTGATGCGCACCGACAGCACAGCCCGGCCCCGGCGCGACGCGATCTCGAGCTGATCGCCCGGCTTCAGATCGAGTCGTTCGGCATCGGTGGGATGCACTTCGACGAACGGTTCCCCGGTCAGCTTGGTCAGCTTGGTCACCTTGCCCGTCTTGGTCATGGTGTGCCACTGATGTTGCAGCCGACCGGTATTCAGCAGGAAGGGGTAGTCGTCGTCGGGCAGTTCGGCGGCGGGCAGATGGGGACGAGGGAAGAACACCGCGCGCCTACTCGGGGTGGCGAACGCGAGCCGCGGGGTGGTGCCGTCATCGGCCACGTGCAACGGCTGATGGGTGCCGTCGTTGACATAGCGGATCGGGTTGCGCGGTGTGTCGGCGTCGTTGCACGGCCACTGCATCGGGCCTTGCGCCAGACGCTCGTAGCTCATACCGCTGAGGTCGTAGCCGGTGGCCGGATTGGTGAACTGCCGCACCTCGTCGAACACCTCGGCGCCGGAGGTGAAGTCGAAGCCGGGGAAACCCATGGCCGTGGCGACCTGGGCGATCAGCAGCCAGTCCGGTCGCGCGTCGCCGATCGGGTCGACCGACTGTTGCAGCAGGGTGACGTTGCGCTCCGAATTCACCATCACCGCATCGGCTTCGGCCCACAGCGCGGCGGGCAGCAACAGATCGGCGTAGGCATTGGTCGCGGTCTCGGCGTAGGCATCCTGCACGACGACCAACTCGGCCGCTTCGAGACCCGCGATCACGGTTTTGCGATTGGCCACGGTGGCAACGGGATTCGTGCAGATGATCCACGCGGCCTTGATCTCGCCGTCGGCCAGGCTGCGGAACATGTCGATGGTGCCGGGGCCCGACTCGGTGCGCAGGGTGCCCTCGGGCAGGTCCCAGGCAGTTTCGACGAAGGTGCGGTCGGCGGGGGAGAGCAGGCTGCGCTGGCCGGGCAGGCCGGGGCCCATGTAGCCCATTTCGCGGCCGCCCATGGCGTTGGGCTGGCCGGTGAGCGAGAAGGGCCCACTGCCCGGCCTGCAGATGGTGCCGGTCGCCAGGTGCAGGTTGACCAGAGCGTTGGTGTTCCAGGTGCCGTGCGTGGACTGATTGAGCCCCATCGTCCACAGCGACATCCACTCGCCCGCCTCGGCGATCATCGTGGCCGCGGTGCGGATATCGGCCTCGGCCAGGCCGGTCAACTCGGCGACGCGGGCCGGGGGATAGTCGGCGAGGAACTCGGGCATCGCCTCCCAGCCCTCGGTGTGCTCGGCGATGAACGCGGTGTCGATCGCGCCGTCGGCGACCAGCAGGTGCAGCAGTCCGTTGAGCAGGGCGAGGTCGGTACCCGGTGCGATCTGCAGGAACAGATCGGCGCGGGCGGCGGTATCGGTGCGGCGTGGGTCGACCACGATCAGCTTGGCGCCTGCCTTGAGCCGGTCGGCCATGCGCAGATACAGGATCGGGTGGCAGTCGGCCATGTTCGCGCCGCTGACCAGGAACAGGTCGGCATGTTCGAAATCGTCGTAGGAACCGGGCGGACCGTCCGCGCCGAGCGACTGCTTGTAGCCGGTGCCCGCGCTGGCCATGCACAGGCGCGAGTTGGCTTCGATGTGCTTCGTCCGCAGGTAGCCCTTGGCCAGTTTGGTGGCCAGGTATTGGGCTTCCAGCGACATCTGTCCGGAGACGTAGAGGGCGATCGCGTCGGGGCCGTGCTCGTCGAGGATCGCGCGCAGGCGGGTGGCCGTTTCGTGCACGGCCTCGTCGACCGGCAGCGGGACCGGGACCTGGCCGCGTTCGGGGCGCCGGTAGGCGGTGTCCATCCGGCCGGGCGCGGCCATCATCTCCGCGTGGGTGGCGCCCTTGGTGCACAGTCTGCCCGCGTTCGCCGGATGCAACTTGTCGCCGCTGACCTTGGCGATCAATCGCGCGCCAGACTGATCAGTCTTTGTCTGGACGTTTATGCCGCAGCCGACGCCGCAATACGAGCACTGTGTACGCACAGTGTCCGTGCCGCGGCCATCCGCTTCGCCTGTCATGACTCGATCATCCGCATTGGTCGTTGCGCTCGATTTACCGAACGTTATGTCCAGGTGACAATCGACCTCACAAGTCGAAATCCCGACTGTGAGGAATCGGCCCGGATATCACCCCTGATCAGGGCGCATTCCGAGCGGTGGGCAGGTAACCGCCGACGAACCGGGGTGACGGGACTCACCCCGGCTGTCGAGGGCATTTCAGCTCAATTTGTAGCCGCGGTGCAGCGCCACCACGCCACCGGTGAGGTCACGCCACTGCACCGAGTCCCAGCCGGCGTCCGCGATCCGGCGGGCCAGCCTGCGCTGGTTCGGCCACGCGCGGATCGACTCGGCCAGATACACGTACGCGTCGGGGTTGGAACTCACCGCGCGCGCCACCCGGGGCAGCGCCCTCATCAGGTACTCCATGTACACGGTGCGGAACGGCCCGAACACCGGAGTGGAGAACTCGCAGACCACCACCCGTCCGCCCGGTTTGGTCACTCGCAGCATCTCGCGCAGTGCCACATCGATGTCGGCGACATTGCGCAGCCCGAACGAGATGGTCACCGCGTCGAACGAATCGTCGGCGAACGGCAGTGCCATCGCATCGCCCGCCACCATCGGTACCTGCCGGAACCGGCCCGCCGAGAGCATGCCCTGGGAGAAGTCGGCGGCCACGCACCAGGCGCCGGACTTGCCGAGCTCCACCGTCGAGACGCCCGTGCCCGCGGCCAGGTCGAGGACCCGCTCGCCGGGCCGCAGCCCGAGAGCACGTCGCGTCGCCCACCGCCAGTACCGATCCTGGCCACCGGAGATGACCGTGTTGGTGAGGTCGTAGCGCTTCGCCACACCGTCGAACATCGACGCGACCTCGTGGGGTTGCTTGTCCAGCGAAGCCCGAATCGGTTCTCGCTGCTCTGTTGTCGCCACGAACCGAGCTTAGAGTTTTTTCGCCGCGATAGCGCGGGTGGGTTTCACCACTCAGGCCGACCGTGGCAATCGCGCGCGCGTCCCGGTGACATCGGCGTAGTGGCCCATCAGCTCGGTGCAGACCGCGGGCCAGGTGCGGTGCAGCACCGACTTGCGTGCCGCCGCCGCGAACAACCCGCGCTGCCCGGCATCACGCAGGGCCGACACGGCGCTCGGCAGCAATTCCGTGAACCGGTCGACCGGCAGCAGGTACCCGTTGCGGCAATGAGAGACGAGGTCACGTGGCCCACCGGCGTCGGGCCCGATCACCGGCACGCCAGAGGACAGCGCTTCCTGCACGCCCTGGCAGAACGTCTCGTGCTCGCCGGGATGCACCATCACGTCCAGGCTGGCGTAGTGCGTGGCCAACTCGCTGCCACCCAGCTCGCCGGTGAACACCGCGTCCGGCATCAACCTGCGCAGTCGTGCCCGTTCCGGTCCGTCGCCCACCACGACGAGCTGGATCGACGGGTCACCGGCCAGCGCGGCCAGCCGCTCCACGTGCTTTTCCGGCGCGAGCCTGCCCACGAACCCCACGACGAGTCGCTCACTCGACCCCAGCCAGCTCGCCCGCAACTCGGCACTGCGCGCGGCCGGGTTGAACCGGGCGATATCCACGCCACGGCCCCACCGATGCACTCGCGGGATGCCGTGCTCGGCGAGGTCGTGCGCGGCCGCCGACGACGGCGCCAGCGTGCGGGTAGCGCCCTCGTGAATCCGGCGCGTCCATGCCCACGCGGCCCGCGCGGCCAACCCGAGCCCGTAGCTCTTGGCGAACCCCGCCACATCGGTCTGATACACCGCGACGGTCGGCAGATCCAACCGCGTCGCCGCGGCGAGCCCGCCGGCGCCGAGCAGAAACGGCGAGGCCAGGTGCACCACATCGGGATCGAAATCGGCGATGGCCGAGGTGATTCCCGGTTGCGGCAGACCCACCGGCAGTGAACTCACCTTCGGCACCATCATCGCGGGCACGCGGTGCACCGGGAAGCGGCCGTGAAAACGTGGTGCCGGTGGGGCGCCGCGCAGGGTATCGGGCGCCACGATCATCGCGTCGTGCCCGTGCTGGTCCAGGTGGTCCAACACCCGAAGCACGGAGTTGACGACGCCGTTCATGTTCGGCAGGAAAGACTCCGAGACGATGGCTACGCGCACTCTCTCAGGGTGACCGCCACACCGCGCGCCACACCCACACCGACGTGAAGCCGGGACGAACAGCAAGCGAAGTTACAACTCGCGCTGCTTGCGGCGCACGATCCACAGCACCGGCAGAGCCATCGCCCACGCCACGAAGATCACCGACGCCGCCGGGATGATCGCCACCCGCGCGTCGCGCCCGGCCACCCGGACCAGGTCGGGATCGCGCGTGCTGTACTCCACGTTGATCCGTTGACCAGCGGTCAGGTTCGTCGGATACAGGATGCCGACCTTCGGATTGTGGGTCACGCTGTCGGGCGTCACGTAGGTCACCGCCGAGCGCAACCGGCCTGCGGACAGCACTTCGCCGGAGGTCACACCGCGATGGCGCTCGATCTCGAAATCGTTGCGCCAGGCCGCGAGTACCAGCAACACCATCAGCACGCTGACCACGGCAGCCGCACCGACCACCCACACCCGAACCCGTCGCAGGCGCTTGTTCCGCCGCTCCGACAGGCTGGTTTCCGACACCCCCACACAGTACCGGCTGTTATCCCGGCGGCTGGTGCCGCTCCGGAACGAGGCGACCGAGAACCACGGACTGCCGCAGCCTGGCACAGCGAATACGCCTAGCATTTTCGGCATGTCCCGCAAATTCAGCTTCACCGTGCCCTATACCGTCCCGGTCGAAGAGCTTCACCGGGCACTCGTCGACGATGCTGTCTGGCAGGCGCGTTTCGCCGCCGCCGAGACCGCGACCATCGAACTCTCCCATCCCGACGGCCCCGACTCGATCACCATCCATATGACCGAAACACCAGGTAAGGACAAAGTTCCCGCCCTCGTGCGCAAGGTGCTCAAGAGCGATCTCGTGCTGGTGCGCACCGACAACTGGCAGCCGCTGCACGGCGAGACCGCCAAGGGCAGTTTCACCGGCAACACCAGCGGCATCACCACCGAGATGTCGGGCACCTACGAACTGCGCCCCACCGCCGAAGGCAGCGAAATCGAGGTCGTCGGCACCGTGAAGGTCAAGGTTCCCCTGGTCGGCGGCGCCATCGAGCCCTTGGCCGAGCAGCTGCATCAGCGCGTCCTGCACAGTGAACGCAAGTTCATCGAGAACTGGTTCGCCAAGCTCTGAGCCGGTGCGACGGGTGCCGCTCCGGCGAGCGGCACCCTCGCCTCAGCCGCGATTCTCGACCAGAACCAGCCAGTTGCCCGAGTTGTCGCGGATGATCGCCTCGGTGCCGTACGGGCGTTCGGACGGTGGCTGGATGAACTCGACCCCCTTGGCCGTGAGTTCTTCGTAGGTCTTCTGACAGTCGGCGGTGCGCAGCCCGAGGGCGCCGTGGGTACCGTCGGCCAGTGCCCGCCGGATCGCGTCGGCGAGGTCGTCGGTGAGCGGTGGCCCCGGCACCATCAGCGTCACCTCGAGCTCGCGATGATCGGGGTGGGCGATGGTGACCCAGCGGAACCCGTTGTCGCCCATGCTCACATCCGCGGATTCGACGAAGCCGAGCTTGTCGATGTACCACTGCTTGGCGGCATCCTGATCGGTGACGTACACGGTGACCAGGGAAACGTTCGTGATCGTTGTCATGGTTGCAGGCTATGGCCGCGCGGTGTCATCCGGCTTCTCCGAAATTGCGGTGTCGCGGCGGACGCGGTCGGAGAGCCCGTGCATGAAGACGTAGCAGCCCGGAATGTGCGGCGCTCCGTCGGCGAATTTCGCCTGATACTCGCTCGGCGTGACCCCGACGAGCTGACGGAACTTCGCGCTGAACGAGCCGAGGCTCGAATAGCCGACCATCATGCACACCTCGGTGACGGTCAGGTTGGTCGACCGCAACAGATCCTGCGCCCGCTCGATCCGCCGTTCGGCCAGATACACCGCCGGTGTGCGCCCGTACACCGCGGCGAACGCGCGCAGGAAGTGATACTTGGAAACACCCGCGGCGCGGGCGAGTTCGTCCAGGTCGAGCGGTTCGGCGTACCGTCGGTCGACCAGGTCGCGAGCCTTGCGCAGGTGCGGCAGCAGGGCGAGCACCGGACGACGCCCCGCCCCGCTCACGACGCTCGCCCGCGCTCGGTCATCAGCTGAACGGCGGGAGTTCGTCGGCGCGGAGCGAGGCTCGTCCCGCCGCACGCCAGGCGCGGGCGGTGAGGTCGAGGTCCTCGTCGGTCACCAGATTGCCCATCACACGAACCGCCGTGCGCTGCAGATACTTCGAGCGCATCACCGGCGGCCCACCGAGCGGGACCATCCTCGGCTGGGTGGCCAGGCCGGCGAGCCTGCGCGCCACCGAGAAGGTGCGTCCGTAGTGGTCGCGCAGCAGTTGCGGCCACGCCTGGCTCAGATCGGGCTCGTCGAGCAGGTCGGCGAGCATGTGCCCGCCCTCCAAGCCGTAGTCGATGCCTTCGCCGTTGAGGGGGTTCACGCAGCCGGCGGCGTCACCGACCAGCACCCAGTTCGGGCCCGCCACGTTCGAGACCGCACCGCCCATCGGCAACAGCGCCGAGGCCACCGCGCGTAGTTCGCCCTCGAGTTCCCATTCCTCGCGGCGTAGCCGGGTGTAGTGCTCGAGCAGCGGCTTGAGCGCGACGTGCGAGGGCCGCGCCTCGGTGGCCAGCGAGCCGACGCCGATGTTCACCTCGCCGTTGCCGAGCGGGAAGATCCAGCCGTAGCCGGGCACCAGTTCGTCGGCGGCGTTGCGCAGTTCCAGGTGCGAGGAAATCCATTGGTCGTCGCTACGGCCGGACTTGATGTAGGCGCGGGCTGCCGTGCCGTAGGCGTAGCGGCGATGCCAGGTGCGGCCCAACTGCTTTCCGACGGGGGAGCGCACGCCGTCGGCCACCACCAGCACCCGGCAGCGCACCGTGTGGGTGTTCTCGCCGATACGCACCGACACGCCGGTGACCTGTTCGCCTTCGCGCAGGACCTCGGTGACCTTCGCACCGTCGACCATCCGCGCACCGGATTTGATCGCGGTCTCGCGCAGCTTGTCGTCGAGTTCGGTTCGTGGAACCGCACTTCCGTAGGTGGGGAACGACCCGCCCGGCCACGGCAGCAGCGATTCCTTGCCGAAACCCGCCATCCGCAGGCCGTGGTTCACCGTGTGCGCGCGCAACCATTCGCCCAGACCCAGATGCTCCAGTTCGGCGGTGGCGCGCGGCGTCAGCCCGTCGCCGCAGGTCTTGTCGCGCGGGAAAACCGCCGAATCGAGCAGCAACACATCGCGTCCGGCGCGCGCGGCCCAAGCCGCCGACGCGGAACCGGCGGGCCCTGCCCCGACCACCAGTACCTCGACGGTGGCAGGCAGGGGAGCGCGGTCGGCAGGGGTGAGATCCGGTGAACCCATGGCTCAATACTGGCACTGTCGGCCGCTGTGCGAGAGTGTCGGGTACACCGGGAATTGTCACTGTGTGACGGGGTTCATCGGCCATAGTGCCGGAACACGCTAGGTTGCTACCCGTCGGGGTCGGACGCATCGCTGGGAGAAGATAATGAGCACATCGGCTGTGAGCGACGAGAGCACCGTGGTTGCCGGGGTAGATCTTGTCGATCCCGAACTCGCTGTCATCGTGCGCGACGGACTGGCCGCGGTCGAGAAACTGCTCGTCGACGAACTCTCCGACGGCGCGGAATTCCTGCAGGAAGCCGCGCTGCACCTGGCCAGGGCAGGCGGTAAGCGGTTCCGGCCGCTGTTCACCGTGCTCACCGGCCAGCTCGGCCCCAATCCCACCGATCCGGCGCTGGTCACCGCGGGCACGGTCGTGGAACTGGTGCACCTCGCGACGCTCTATCACGACGACGTCATGGACGAGGCGTCCCAGCGCCGCGGTGCGGAGAGCGTCAACTCGCGGTGGGGCAACAGCATCGCGATCCTGGCGGGCGACTACCTGTTCGCCCATGCCTCGCGCCTGACCTCCACCCTCGGCCCCGACGCGGTGCGCATCATCGCCGAGACCTTCGCCGAGCTGGTCACCGGCCAGATGCGGGAAACCATGGGCGCCAAGCAGACCCAGGATCCGGTCGAGCACTACCTGCGCGTGGTGTGGGAGAAGACCGGCTCGCTCATCGCCGCCGCCGGCCGCTTCGGAGGCACTTTCTCCGGTGCGGGCCTGGAGCATGTCGAACGCCTGGCCCGCCTCGGCGACGCCGTCGGCACCGCCTTCCAGATCTCCGACGACATCATCGACATCTCGTCCTCGGCCGAGCAGTCGGGCAAGACGCCGGGCACCGACCTGCGCGAAGGCGTGCACACCCTGCCGGTGCTCTACGCCCTGCGCGAGATCAGCGCCGACGGCGACCGCCTGCGCACCCTGCTGGCCCGCCCACTGGAAACCGATGCCGAGGTAGACGAGGCACTGGAACTGCTGCGCCGCTCACCCGGCATGGCGCTGGCCAAGGAAAAGCTCGCTGAATACGCCGACCTCGCCGACACCGAACTCGCGGCCCTGCCGGCAGGCCCCGCCAACGACGCCCTCACCCGGCTGGTCCGCTACACCATCGAACGCGTGGGCTGAGACGGAAGGTCGAGGCGTCTTCTCCTCGGAACTTTCGACCCTCGATTCGCGTTGCTCATTCATGCCCAATGGGATCAAAACCTTCGGTTTGATGGTTGGGATGTCGGCGCTGATCGTCGCCATCGGGGCGATGTTCCGCAGCCCGACGATCCTCATCATCTCGATCGTGCTGGCCGTCGGCATGAACGCCTACGCCTACTTCAACAGCGACAAGCTGGCGTTGAAGGCGATGCACGCGCAACCGGTGAGCGAACTCGAGGCGCCGGTCATGTACCGGATCGTGCGCGAACTCGCCACGACCGCGCGCCAGCCGATGCCCCGGCTCTACATCAGTCCGACCAGCGCCCCCAACGCGTTCGCGACCGGCCGCAATCCGCGGCACGCCGCGGTCTGCTGTACCAGCGGCATTCTGCAACTGCTCGATGAACGGGAACTGCGGGCGGTGCTCGGGCACGAGCTGTCCCACGTCTACAACCGCGACATCCTGATCTCGTCGGTGGCGGGCGCGATGGCCTCGGTCATCACCGGCTTGGCGAACATGGCGTTCTTCGCGAGCTCGTTCGGCAGCAGAGACGGAAACGGCCCGAACATCATCGGGGTGCTGTTGGTCTCGTTGCTCGGCCCGATCGCGGCGGGCCTGATCAAGATGGCGGTCTCACGATCGCGGGAATACCAGGCCGATCAGTCCGGGGCCGAACTCACCGGCGACCCACTGGCCCTGGCCTCGGCCCTGCGCAAGATCGAACGCGGCGTGCAGGCGGCCCCGCTGCCGCCGGACCCGAAGATCACCAGCGAATCGCACCTGATGATCGCCAACCCGTTCCGCGCGGGCGACCGCGTGGCCCGCTGGTACTCCACCCACCCCCCGATGGACGAACGAATCAAGCGCCTCGAAGACCTGGCCAGGGGCGATACCCATCAGCACTGACCGCCACGGTTCGCGGCCCGCCTCGCGGTCGAGGGCCGAGACGGAACGCCGCTGGCGCTGTATCGGTCCTCGACCGTGAGGCACACGGGGGCCGCGAACCCGCGGCACCAGCCGCTGAACTATCTGTAGTTGACGAACTGCAGGGCGATGCCGAAATCCTCGCCCTTGAGCAGCGAGATCACTTCCTGCAGATCATCACGCTTCTTGCTGCTCACTCGCAGCTCCTCGCCCTGGATCTGCGCCTTCACGCCCTTGGGGCCCTCGTCGCGGATCTTCTTCGAGATCTTCTTGGCCTTCTCGGTGTCGATACCCTGCACCAGCGTGCCGGTGATCTTGAACACCTTGCCCGAGGGCTGCGCCTCGCCGGCGTCGAACGCCTTGAGCGAGATATCGCGACGGATCAGCTTCTCCTTGAAGACGTCGAGCGCCGCCTGCACCCGCTCCTCGGCATTGGCGGTGAGCACGATGGCTTCCTCGCCCGACCACGCGATGGACGCATCGGTGCCTTTGAAGTCATAGCGCGAGTTCAGCTCCTTCTCCGCCTGATGCAGAGCGTTGTCGACCTCCTGGCGATCGACCTTGCTCACGACGTCGAATGACGAATCAGCCACACTGCGCTCCTGTCCTGTGAAGGTCCGGCGAACTCCGGCCGGGGTTCTACCGGCCACCGAGACAGTTGTACCCGCATAGGCGGCCAACCGGTGCTCGCAGGGGGTCTGTACAGGCGTTTTGATAGTCCGGGTGGGTACGTTGTAAGCTGCTCAGCGCACCGGAAACGGCGCACACGGCAGATTGCCCGAGCGGCCAATGGGAGCGGACTGTAAATCCGTCGGCTTATGCCTACGTAGGTTCGAATCCTACATCTGCCACCTCGAACCCCGTCGATCATGAAGATCGGCGGGGTTCTTTGGTTCGAGTGGGTCGCCCGGCGCGCAGCCGAGGTAGCCTCGGGAGGAACCGCGTGCCAGACTGGTTTCGATGCCGTGAAAACGGGCCTTGAGCTGCCGATTTGGTGGTGTCGGGTGCGAGTGTGTAATCTCGTTCAGGACGCCGGAGCACGGGGTCACGCTGATCGGCTTGCCGATACAGACTCTGTGCCACGTTGTCATGCCCCCTTAGCTCAGTCGGTAGAGCGTTTCCATGGTAAGGAAAAGGTCAACGGTTCGATTCCGTTAGGGGGCTCGCCGGATTGCCGGTGGTGAGCGGCTAACCGCGGCATCATCGGGATATTAGTCCGCCGTGGCGGTGTAGCTCAGTTGGTAGAGCAAACGACTCATAATCGTTGTGTCGCCGGTTCAAGTCCGGCCATCGCTACCAATTTCAACTCAGCCCAGACCGGAAAGAAGGCAAATCGTGGCCGCGAAGTCCACCGATGTCCGGCCAAAGATCACCTTGGCCTGCGACGAGTGCAAGCACCGCAACTACATCACCAAGAAGAACCGGCGTAACGACCCGGATCGCCTCGAGCTCAAGAAGTTCTGCCCGAACTGCGGAACCCACCGGGCGCACCGCGAGTCGCGCTAGTTTTCAACAGCATCTGCCGAAGGCCGGACGAGAGTCCGGCCTTTGTGCTTTTCCCGGTAAGTTCATGCGAAGTTCGGGGCCGATACACTACTCGGACAGGTCACGTTTTGCACCGGTCGACTTCGGTGCTGTCTTACAGGTGAGTAAGGTCCACGTTGTGACAGTGAACACCGGAACTCACGAAGCGGTCCCTGCCGCAGCCGCCGAATTCGATCCCGCCGCCCACGCGGCGTCGATGGTCGGCCACCACTATCGCGTCGACGACTACTACGAGGTCGGCCGCGAGAAGGTGCGCGAATACGCCCGTGCGGTGCAGGACTACCACCCGGTGCACTGGGAAGAGGACATCGCGCGCGAGTACGGCCACCAGGGCCTGGTCGCCCCGCTCACCTTCATCTCCCTGGTCGGCATCCTCGCCCAGCGCAAACTGTTCGAACAGATCGTGACCGGGTACGACCTGAGTCAGATCATGCAGACCGACCAGATCCTGGAGTTTCACCGCCCGATCAGGGTCGGCGACCAGTTGACCTGCGATGTGTATCTGCATTCTTTCCGCCAGGCTTTCGGCGGCGACATCATCGTGACCAAGAACATCGTCACCGCCCAGGACGACGAGTTGGTGCTCACCACCTACACCACCCTGATCGGCCGCAGCGGCGGTGACATCGACCCACGGATGTCGGACGCGGTGCGCAATGTGCTCATGCACGGCCTCGGCGACGAGGAGCCCACCCACCACGCGCCGTCCGAGCTTTCCGTCGGCAGCGCCGTCGACCCGGTCACCAAGCAGCCGGAGCCGACGGTCAGCGTGCACGCCCTGTCCTTCGACAGCGTGTCGGTCGGCGACGAGCTGCCCGCGCGCGTGGCGCGACTCACCCGCGGCGACCTCGTCAACTACGCGGGCGTGTCCGGCGACGCCAACCCGATCCACTGGAGCGACGAGGTCGTGAAGCTGGTCGGCCTGGACAATGTAGTCGCGCACGGCATGCTCACGATGGGCCTCGGCGGCGGTTTCGTCACCTCGTGGCTGGGCGATCCCGGTGCGGTGAAGGAATACAACGTCCGCTTCACCAGCCCGGTCTATGTCGGTTCCGACGTCCCGGCCGAGGTCGAATACACCGGCAAGGTGAAATCGGTCGACCCGCAGACCCGCACCGCCGTGGTCGCCATCACGGCGAAATCGGCGGGCAAAAAGATCTTCGGTCGCGCCACGGCAACCGTTCAGCTGTCCTGACCTGGTCGAGTGTCCCGGATTGGCGATAACCGCGCGCGGTGACGTATAGTCGGGTCTCTGGGGTCATGAGGTGCTGCGCGCTGATCTTCCCGAGGGGTTAACCCCTCATGGAAGCGGCGCGCGTGTTGTGTGACACTGGAGACAACCGAATATCGAATGTGGTTGGGCACTACAGCTCAGGCTGGTCCAACCGAAGGGGCGTAGCTCAATTGGCAGAGCAGCGGTCTCCAAAACCGCAGGTTGCAGGTTCAAGTCCTGTCGCCCCTGCCCTGAATGCCAGCGACGAGAGAGGATCGACGTGAGCGACGAGCGGGATACTCGCGAAGACGGCGAGGACACCGCCGCTGCCACTCGACCGAGTGGCAAGCGGTCTGCTCGTCGTGTGCGCGCGTCGGATGCTCCGGCAGACAACGGCTCGGTGGCCAC
The DNA here is from genome assembly GCF_001427185.1 of Nocardia sp. Root136. Taxonomy (NCBI): domain Bacteria; kingdom Bacillati; phylum Actinomycetota; class Actinomycetes; order Mycobacteriales; family Nocardiaceae; genus Nocardia; species Nocardia sp. Root136. The sequence goes on along the minus strand of NZ_LMFE01000001.1, from coordinate 2,760,586 downwards.
GCTCGATCGGCCGTCGGCATCGCGAAAGGCAGACAAGTCTGCCGGCACGGGCAACCCGTTCAAGCGGCTGCTCAAGTTCCTGCGAGAGGTCATCGCGGAACTGCGCAAGGTGATCTGGCCCAACCGGAAGCAGATGGTCACCTATACGGCCGTCGTTCTGGTGTTCGTGGTCTTCATGGTCGCGTTCATCGCCGGGATCGACGTAGCGTTCGTCAAGGGTGTCGACTGGCTGTTCGGCTGATCGCCGACACCCACGCCGGTAGCCGATCGCGGGCCGGAACGGCGGAGTGTGCCTCCGCGCGCCCGACCCGGCCCAGAGGATGTACGTGACGACACAGGAAGCGAGTGCCTCAGTGAGCACCCCGGAGAACGACACCAACGACGAGTTCCCGGTTGACGACACTGTCGTGGCGGAAACCGCCACCGACGAGGTCGAGGCCGCCGAGCTCGCCGACACCGACGAAGCCGCTGCAGAAGAGGCTGTCGTCGACGAAACCGTGATCGAAGAAGTCGCCACCGAGGACGACCCCGAGGCCGACCCGATCGAGTCGATGAAGACCAAGCTGCGCCGCGTGCCCGGCGACTGGTACGTCGTGCACTCCTACGCGGGCTACGAGAACAAGGTCAAGACCAACCTCGAGACCCGTGTGCAGAACCTCGGCCTCGAGGACTACATCTTCCAGGTCGAGGTGCCGACCGAAGAGGTCACCGAGATCAAGAACGGCCAGAAGAAGAACGTCAACCGCAAGGTGCTGCCGGGCTACATCCTGGTCCGGATGGAACTGAACAACGAGTCGTGGGGCGCGGTTCGCAACACCCCCGGCGTCACCGGCTTCGTCGGCATGACCGGCGGTGGCCCCGGCGCCAAGCCGACCCCGCTGACCATCAACGAGGTCGTGAAGTTCCTGGTCCCGGCCGGTGCGCAGGCGCAGAAGAAGGCCGCCGCGGCCGCCGCCGGTGGTTCGGATGCCGGTAGCTCGGCTTCGGGCAAGCCCACCATCGAGGTCGACTTCGAGGTCGGCGAGTCGGTCACCGTCATGGACGGCCCGTTCGCGACCCTGCCCGCGTCGATCTCCGAGGTCAACGCCGAGCAGCAGAAGCTCAAGGTGCTCGTGTCGATCTTCGGTCGCGAGACCCCGGTCGAGCTGAACTTCACCCAGGTCTCCAAGATCTGAGTTCTCCCGCTTTCACGGAACGGCACCGCTCATCGGCGGTGCCGTTTCGTGTTTGTGCTGGTCGCCACCCGATTGCTAGGTCATGACCTATGTCAAGTAGAGTGTGATGGTTCGTGTTCTGACTTCCCCGCAGTACCTGTCGGGGCCTAGTCGTGCGCGGATACGAGGCTTACGGCAACCGTAAGGAACCGAACCCCAGAAAGCCAAGGAAGAAAGATGCCCCCCAAGAAGAAGAAGCTCGCCGGGATCATCAAGCTGCAGATCCAGGCCGGCGCAGCCAACCCGGCACCGCCGGTCGGCCCCGCGCTCGGTCAGCACGGCGTCAACATCATGGAGTTCTGCAAGGCGTACAACGCCGCGACCGAGTCGCAGCGTGGCAACGTCATTCCGGTCGAGATCTCGGTGTACGAGGACCGGTCGTTCGACTTCAAGCTGAAGACCCCGCCTGCCGCTCGTCTGCTGCTCAAGGCCGCCGGTGTGCAGAAGGGCTCCGCTGAGCCGCACAAGACCAAGGTCGCCAAGGTCACCATGGACCAGGTCCGGGAGATCGCCAAGACCAAGGCCGAGGATCTCAACGCCACTGACATCGATCAGGCCGCGAAGATCATCGCCGGTACCGCGCGTTCGATGGGTATCACCGTCGAAGGCTGAGCGAATCTCGCTCCATGTGGGAGGGCCGGCCAGGCCCGACAACCACATCTGAACTCGAAACTCTAAGGACAGAAAATCATGGCAAAACGAAGCAAGGCGTACCTCGCCGCTGCTGAGAAGGTCGATCGCGACAACCTGTACTCCCCGCTGGCCGCCACGCGCCTGGCGAAGGAGACCGCGACCACCAAGACCGACGCGACCGTCGAGGTCGCCGTCCGTCTCGGCGTGGATCCCCGCAAGGCCGACCAGATGGTCCGTGGCACCGTCAACCTGCCGCACGGCACCGGTAAGACCGCTCGCGTCATCGTGTTCGCCGCGGGCGAGAAGGCTTCCGAGGCCGAGGCTGCGGGCGCCGACGCCGTGGGCGCCGAGGACCTGATCGAGCGGATCCAGGGCGGCTGGCTCGACTTCGACGCCGCGATCGCCACCCCGGATCAGATGGCCAAGGTCGGCCGCATCGCGCGTGTCCTCGGCCCGCGTGGTCTGATGCCGAACCCGAAGACGGGCACCGTCACCAACGATGTGACCAAGGCCGTCAACGAGATCAAGGGCGGCAAGATCAACTTCCGCGTCGACAAGCAGGCCAACCTGCACTTCGTCATCGGCAAGGCGTCCTTCGACGACGCCAAACTGGTGGAGAACTACGGCGCCGCGCTGGACGAGATCCTGCGTGTGAAGCCGTCGACCGCCAAGGGTCGCTACGTCAAGAAGATCACGGTTTCGACGAACACCGGACCGGGCATCCCGGTGGACCCGAACCGCACCCGCAACCTCCTCGACGAGGATGCGTGAGCTTCGGCTGACCGCTAGCTCCTAGAGCAACCACGAGGGTGGGAACGCACTGCGTTCCCACCCTCGCGGCTTTTGTCAGGACTGTTCGGGAGTCTTGTCCCGCCAGCCGAGCAGCACCGACTCACCGCTCTGCGGCTTCCACGGCAGGAAGACGGCCACGATCACCGCGCACACCAGCACAGCGCCGGTGGCGACCAGTGAGGCCGCGTGCGCGCCCTGCAGCGTCGCGGTCTTCATGGCGACGATCAAGTTCTCGCGTTGAGTCTCGAAGAACGGCGCGAGCTCGCGTTTACGCAGTTCCAGCACGCTGAGTGGACTGGCCTTGACCAGGCTCTTCTCGTTGTCGTTCATGATGCCCATCGGGATCGCGTCGATGCGGGCGCCGATCCGGCTGGTGTAGTACGAGGCCACGATCGACCCGAGCACCGCGACGCCGAGGGTGCCGCCGATCTCGCGGGTCGTGTCGTTGACGGCCGAGCCCGCGCCCGCCTCGTCCAGTGGCAACGAGGACATGATCGACTCGGTGGCCGGTCCCTGCACGATGCCGAGGCCCAACGCCATCAGCACCATCGAGGGCAGCACGCCGATCAGGTAGCTGCTGTCGACGGTCACCTGTCCGCCCAGGTAGAGACCCGCGCCGATGAGCAGCAGGCCGAGTACCAGTACCGCGGTGGTACCGACCCGTTGCGCGAGCAGCGTCGCGACCGGTGCGCCGATCGCGACCGAGACGGCGAACGGCAGTGAGGCGATACCGAATTCGAGTGGGGTGTATTCGCGCACGCCCTGGAAATACTGGGTGATCAGGAACAGGAATCCGAACATCGAGAAGTAGCCGATCGCGATAGCCAAGGCGGGCAACGAGAATCGGCGATTGCGAAACAGTCGCATATCGAGAATCGGTGCGGCGGTGCGCAATTCCCACGTGACGAAGCCGGCGAGCATGGTGGCGCCGAGGGTGGCGGTGCCGAGGGTGGTGAGGGAGAGCCAGCCATTGTGCGGTGCCTCGATGATCGCCCACACCACCAGCGTGATGCCGGCGATCGAGAGACCGATGCCGACCAGGTCGATCTTGCCGACCTGCGCCGCGCGCGATTCCGGCACCCAGATCAGGGTCGCGATCAGGGCGATCAATGCCACCGGCACATTGATCCAGAACACCGAGTGCCAGCTGAAGTGTTCGAGTAGCCAGCCGCCGGAAATGGGCCCGATCGCGATGGCGAAGCCCGCCATCGCGGTCCAGGCGGCGATGGCGAGTGCGCGTTCGCGCCGGTCGGTGAAGATGTTGATGATCAGGGCGAGGGTGGCGGGGAAGACGGCCGCGGCGAAGATGCCCATCGCGGCGCGGGCGGCGATGACCTGGGTCATCGAATCGGCGAGTGCGCCGCCGACCGACATCACCGCGATGCCGACGAGGCCGACGATCATGATGCGACGGCGCCCGTAGCGGTCGCCGAGGTTGCCCGCGGCGAGGAGTAGTCCGGCGAAGGTCAGGGTGTAGGCGTCGACGATCCATTGCAGGCCGGAGACGCCGGTGGCGAGTTGGACGCCGATGGACGGCAGCGCCACGTTGACGATGGTGTTGTCGAGTACTACCAGCAGTTCTGCCAGGCAGATGACGGCTAGCGCGATGAATCGCTGCGGGCGTCGGCCCAGCAGCACTGGTGGAGCGACTATGGAGGTTGCCATAGCATTGGAGTGAACCAGGTTACTGTCACCGTGCGTAACACCTTTCCCCTGGGATTCCGGCCACATTCGACCTTCAAATGTGAGCTGGGACACATGAATTCGGCCCGATTCGAGCGTTTCCGACCCGTTTTGGCAGATGGGGGTAGGTGCAGGTACAGTGGTCAACGGTCATGCGGGATGTGCATACATCTTCGAAGGCCACACCCATTCGTTCTACCGAAGACCGTTGGTCGTTGACGCCGAATTTCACGGTGTCGATCGAAGGTCCGGCGACATTGCCGGCGACCCACGCAGGGAGAGCTGAGGCCGAAGCTATTTTGCGCCCCGGTACGCCTTGCGTCCGGGGCGTTCGTTTTGTCGCCGGCCCCTGATTCGGTAGTGCACCAACGAAACCGACATCAGAGAGGAGGCGAAGTATGGCGAAACCTGAAAAGGTCACCGCTGTCGCGGAGATCGCGGAGCAGTTCAAGAACTCCACGGCCACTGTTGTCACGGAATACCGTGGCCTGTCGGTCGGCAAGCTCACCGAGCTGCGTCGTGTGCTCGGCGCCGACGCCACGTACTCCGTCGCCAAGAACACCCTGGTCAAGATCGCTGCCGGCGAAGCCGGTGTGGCGGGTCTCGACGAGCTGTTCGTCGGCCCGACCGCTATCACCTTCATCCAGGGTGAGCCGGTCGATGCCGCCAAGGCGCTCAAGCAGTTCGCCAAGGACAACAAGTCCCTGGTCATCAAGGGCGGATACATGGACGGCCGCGCGCTGTCCGTGTCCGAGGTCGAGCGCATCGCTGACCTCGATTCGCGTGAGGTGCTGCTGGCCAAGCTGGCCGGTGCGTTCAAGGCCAAGCCTTCGCAGGCTGCCGCCCTGTTCGCCGCTCCCGCTTCGCAGGTCGCCCGGCTCGCCCAGGCGCTGCTCGAGAAGCGCACGAGTGCCGAAGGCGCTCCTGCTGCCGAAGAAGCACCCGCGGCTGACGCCGAATAAGACATCTATTACCCGCCTCGGGGTGCGTATGCGCTGCGAGGTACACCACGAAAGGAACCACCATGGCAAAGCTGAGCACCGAAGAACTGATTGGCGCCTTCAAGGAGCTGACCCTGCTCGAGCTCGCTGAGTTCGTCAAGGTCTTCGAAGAGACCTTCGACGTCACCGCCGCTGCCCCCGTCGCGGTCGCCGCCGCCGGTGGCGCTGCTGCGCCGGCCGACGCCGCCGAAGAGCAGGACGAGTTCGACGTCATCCTCGAGGGTGCCGGCGACAAGAAGATCCAGGTCATCAAGGTGGTCCGTGAGATCGTCTCGGGCCTGGGCCTGAAGGAAGCCAAGGACCTGGTCGAGGGCGCCCCGAAGCCGATCCTGGAGAAGGTCGCCAAGGATGCCGCCGAGGCCGCCAAGGCGAAGCTCGAAGAGGCCGGCGCCAAGGTTTCCGTCAAGTAATTCGGAACCAGTGCTGTTGTTGTGAACGGGCGGTCCTTTCCGGGCCGCCCGTTTGCTATTTGTCCGGACATGCGAAAGTGATCCGGGTCGTAGGAACCGCGCCAGGTTACTCTTCAGTCATGTAGGGGTGTGCCCCGTCTCACTGATGGGTTACAGTGACCGGACCCACAGAGTCGTAGCGCACCGCCGTGATGTGAGCGCGCGGGAACGCCGGTGGGGTGCTCGCAGGGATCAATGGAGGTAGCAGTGGGCGTCGAGGTCAGGACCGAGGGTGTAACCAAATCCTTCGGTTCACAGCGAATTTGGCAGGACGTGTCGATCACGCTCCCTTCGGGTGAGGTCAGTGCGTTGCTCGGACCTTCGGGTACGGGTAAGTCGGTGTTCCTGAAGTCGCTCATCGGTCTGCTGCGACCCGAGCGCGGGTCCATCTTCATCGATGGCACCGATATCATGACCTGCTCCAACAAGGAGCTCTACGAGATCCGCAAACTGTTCGGCGTCCTTTTCCAGGACGGCGCGCTGTTCGGCTCGATGAATTTGTACGACAACATCGCCTTCCCGCTTCGTGAGCACACGAAGAAGTCGGAATCCGAGATCCGCCGTGTCGTCATGGAGAAGCTCGAGCTGACCGGTCTGCTCGGCGCCGAGGGCAAGCTCCCCGGCGAGATCTCCGGCGGTATGCGCAAGCGCGCCGGTCTGGCCCGCGCGCTGGTCCTCGACCCGCAGATCATCCTCGTCGACGAGCCCGACTCGGGTCTGGACCCGGTGCGTACCTCGTACCTGGCGCAGCTGCTGCTCAACATCAACGCGCAGATCGACGCCACGATCCTGATCGTGACCCACAACATCAACCTGGCCCGCACCGTGCCGGACAACATCGGCATGCTCTTCCGCCGCAACCTGGTGATGTTCGGCCCCCGCGAGGTGCTGCTCACCAGCGAGGAGCCGGTGGTCAAGCAGTTCCTCAACGGCCGCATGATCGGTCCGATCGGCATGTCGGAGGAGAAGGACGAGGCGCAGATGGCGCGCGAGCAGGCGCTCGTCGACGCCGGTCACCACCACGGTGGCGCCGAGGAGATCGACGGCATCATCCCGCAGATGAAGGCCGAGCCCGGTATGCCCGCCCGCCAGGCCGTGTTCCGTCGGCAGGCGCGCGTGCGCGAGATCATCCACACCCTGCCGCACGCGGCACAGGTGGCGATCCGCGAGTCGCTGGATTCCTCCGATGACACTCAGGTGATGGCGGCCTACGGCGGCAACGACCAGCCCACCGAAACGTTCAAGGCCGTTCCGCACGGCCAGATCAACAGCTGAGCGACTTTCACCTCCTGAATGAGCCCCGGCCCACGGCCGGGGCTCATTTGCGTTACGGGCCGGAAAACAGCCGCTGACCGGCCGCCCCGCCGGTTGGCGCACACGGCGTGTCGCGGGTAAAATAGCCGCGGTTCGAGGCCGGGGAAGTCCAGCGGCCCAGGCGATCTCACTTCGCGAACAGACCGTCCCGCGGCACTTGACGAGGCGCGCGGGAACCGTCACCCTATCTACAGCAGCACAAGCTGTTAAGGGGCACCAGCGGCCAGCTGATAGTTGGCCCGGCGCCGAGGGAACCCGACGCGGCCAGCGTTCCGGGGCTTCGGCGCGTTATCCGTGCGAGCGGTCACACGGATGGTATGTTGACACTCCCTTGTCTAGGGGTGTAAGTTTGGACGTTGCGCTGGCTGCCTCCTGTCCACACCTTGATTCGCACTCGAAAGTTCCACCCTTCCGGTGTTACTTCCGCTGCTGCTTGTTCTGGTTTCGTTCGGGCTGTAACCAGCGGAATTCGTAGCAGACAAGCGACGGTCGCGGACCACCACGCGACGCGCGTGAGGTGCTGGAAGGACGCATCTTGGCAGTCTCCACCCAGACCAAGGCTGGTATCCCCGGAGCCCCGTTGAGGGTTTCGTTCGCGAAGATCCGAGAGCCCTTGGAGGTGCCCGGACTTCTCGACCTACAAACGGACTCGTTCGCCTGGTTGGTCGGTACTCCCGACTGGCGCGAGAAGGCAGCCGCTCGCGGCGACGTCGGTCTCGCAGGCGGCCTCGAGGAGGTGCTCGAAGAGCTCTCTCCGATCGAGGACTTCTCCGGGTCCATGTCCCTGTCGTTCTCTGATCCGCGCTTCGAAGAGGTCAAGGCCTCCATCGACGAGTGCAAAGAGAAGGACATGACCTACGCGGCGCCGTTGTTCGTCACCGCGGAGTTCATCAACAACAACACCGGCGAGATCAAGAGCCAGACGGTGTTCATGGGCGATTTCCCCATGATGACCGACAAGGGCACCTTCATCATCAACGGCACCGAGCGTGTCGTCGTCTCGCAGCTGGTCCGTTCCCCGGGCGTCTACTTCGATCACAACATCGACAAGACCACCGAGAAGGACCTGCACAGCGTGCGCGTGATTCCGTCGCGCGGCGCGTGGCTGGAGTTCGACGTCGACAAGCGTGACACCGTCGGTGTCCGTATCGACCGCAAGCGTCGTCAGCCGGTTACCGTGCTGCTCAAGGCGCTGGGTTGGACGACCGAGGAGATCGTCGAGCGTTTCGGCTTCTCCGAGATCATGATGTCCACCCTGGAGAAGGACAGCACGCCCGGCCAGGACGAGGCGCTGCTCGACATCTACCGCAAGCTGCGTCCGGGCGAGCCGCCGACCAAGGAGTCCGCGCAGACTCTGCTGGAGAACCTGTTCTTCAAGGAGAAGCGCTACGACCTGGCCCGCGTCGGTCGTTACAAGATCAACAAGAAGCTCGGCATCCACGTGCACGAGCCGGTGACCTCCTCGGTTCTCACCAAGGAAGACATCGTCGACACCATCGAGTACCTGGTGCGTCTGCACGCCGGTGACCGCACGATGACCGCCCCCGGCGGTGAAGAGGTCCCCGTCGAGATCGACGACATCGACCACTTCGGTAACCGTCGTCTGCGCACCGTCGGTGAGCTCATCCAGAACCAGATCCGCGTGGGCCTGTCCCGCATGGAGCGTGTCGTTCGTGAGCGGATGACGACTCAGGACGTCGAGGCGATCACGCCGCAGACCCTGATCAACATCCGTCCGGTCGTCGCGGCGATCAAGGAGTTCTTCGGAACTTCGCAGCTGTCGCAGTTCATGGACCAGAACAACCCGCTGTCGGGTCTGACCCACAAGCGCCGCCTGTCGGCGCTGGGCCCCGGTGGTCTGTCCCGTGAGCGTGCCGGTCTGGAAGTTCGTGACGTCCACCCGTCGCACTACGGCCGCATGTGCCCGATCGAGACCCCGGAAGGCCCGAACATCGGCCTGATCGGTTCGCTGTCGGTGTACGCGCGGGTCAACCCGTTCGGCTTCATCGAGACGCCGTACCAGAAGGTTGTCGACGGCAAGGTCACCGACGAGGTCAAGTACCTGACCGCCGACGAGGAAGACCGCTACGTTCGCGCGCAGGCCAATTCCCCGGTCGACGCCGAAGGTCGCTTCCTCGAGGAGAAGGTCCTCGTCCGCCGTGCGGGCGAAGAGGTCGAGTTCGTGACGCCGGCTCAGGTCGACTTCATGGACATCTCGCCGCGCCAGATGGTGTCGGTCGCGACGGCCATGATCCCGTTCCTCGAGCACGACGATGCCAACCGTGCCCTCATGGGTGCGAACATGCAGCGTCAGGCCGTGCCGCTGATCCGTTCCGAGTCCCCGATCGTGGGTACCGGCATGGAGCTGCGCGCAGCCGTCGACGCCGGTGACGTCGTCGTGAACGAGAAGCCCGGCGTGGTCGAAGAGGTCTCGGCCGATTACGTCACCGTGATGGCCGACGACGGCAGCCGCAAGTCCTACCGGATGCGCAAGTTCAACCGGTCGAACCAGGGCACCTGCTCGAACCAGCGTCCGATCGTGGACGAGGGCGATCGGGTGGAGAAGGGGCAGGTCCTCGCGGACGGCCCCTGCACCGAGAACGGTGAGATGGCGCTGGGCAAGAACTTGCTCGTCGCGATCATGCCGTGGGAAGGCCACAACTACGAGGACGCGATCATCCTGTCGCAGCGCCTCGTGGAAGAGGACGTTCTCACCTCGATCCACATCGAAGAGCACGAGATCGATGCCCGCGACACCAAGCTCGGTGCCGAGGAGATCACTCGGGATATCCCGAACGTCTCCGACGAGGTCCTCGCCGACCTCGACGAGCGCGGCATCATCCGCATCGGTGCCGAGGTTCGCGACGGCGACATCCTGGTCGGCAAGGTCACGCCCAAGGGCGAGACCGAGCTCACCCCGGAAGAGCGTCTGCTGCGTGCCATCTTCGGTGAGAAGGCTCGCGAAGTGCGCGACACCTCGCTGAAGGTGCCCCACGGTGAGTCCGGCAAGGTCATCGGCATTCGCGTGTTCTCGCGCGAGGACGACGACGATCTGCCTCCCGGTGTCAACGAGCTGGTCCGCGTCTACGTGGCCCAGAAGCGCAAGATCCAGGACGGCGACAAGCTCGCCGGTCGCCACGGCAACAAGGGCGTCATCGGCAAGATCCTCCCCATCGAGGACATGCCGTTCATGCCCGACGGCACGCCGGTCGACATCATCCTGAACACCCACGGTGTGCCCCGTCGTATGAACATCGGCCAGATCCTGGAAACCCATCTCGGGTGGATCGGTAAAGCCGGCTGGAATATCGACGTGGCCACGGACGGTACTCGTCCCGATTGGGCGGCCACGCTGCCCGAGGAGATGCTGGCCGCGCCTGCCGACTCGAACATCGCCACGCCCGTCTTCGACGGTGCCAAGGATGACGAGCTGACCGGCCTGCTCGCGTCGACGCTGCCCAACCGTGACGGCGAGCGCATGGTCGACGAGAACGGCAAGTCGACCCTGTTCGACGGTCGCTCCGGCGAGCCGTTCCCGTACCCGGTCGCAGTCGGCTACATGTACATCCTGAAGCTGCACCACCTGGTCGACGACAAGATCCACGCCCGTTCGACCGGTCCGTACTCGATGATCACGCAGCAGCCGCTGGGTGGTAAGGCGCAGTTCGGTGGTCAGCGATTCGGTGAGATGGAGTGCTGGGCCATGCAGGCCTACGGCGCGGCGTACACGCTGCAGGAACTCCTGACCATCAAGTCCGACGACGTGGTCGGTCGCGTGAAGGTCTACGAGGCCATCGTCAAGGGCGAGAACATTCCGGAGCCGGGCATTCCGGAGTCGTTCAAGGTGCTCCTCAAGGAACTCCAGTCGCTGTGCCTCAACGTCGAGGTGCTGTCTTCGGACGGCGCCGCGATCGAGATGGGTGGCGGCGAGGACGAGGATCTGGAGCGCGCTGCGGCGAACCTGGGCATCAACCTGTCCAGGAACGAAGCGGCAACCATCGACGATCTGGCGAACTAGGTGGTTAGCGGTGCGGTCGCTGTGGAAGCGACCGCACCGCGCACCGCGCTCGACAACTAGTGAACTTTTGCTCGAATTCGACCCGAATAGGGGAAAGGAAGTTACGTGCTAGACGTCAACTTCTTCGATGAACTCCGGATCGGCCTTGCCTCCGCCGATGACATCCGCCAGTGGTCTTTCGGCGAGGTGAAGAAGCCGGAGACCATCAACTACCGCACGCTCAAGCCGGAGAAGGACGGGCTCTTCTGCGAGAAGATCTTCGGTCCCACCCGGGACTGGGAGTGCTACTGCGGCAAGTACAAGCGTGTCCGCTTCAAGGGCATCATCTGTGAGCGCTGTGGCGTCGAGGTAACTCGCGCCAAGGTGCGTCGTGAGCGGATGGGCCACATCGAGCTGGCTGCTCCCGTTACTCATATCTGGTACTTCAAGGGCGTTCCGTCGCGCTTGGGTTACCTGCTCGACCTGGCGCCGAAGGATCTCGAGAAGATCATCTACTTCGCCGCCTACGTCATCGTCGGTGTCGACGAGGAGCTGCGTCACAACGAGCTCTCCACGCTCGAAGCCGAGATGGAGGTCGAGAAGAAGTCGGTCGCCGATCAGCGCGACGCCGACCTGGAGGCCCGTGCGCAGAAGCTCGAGGCCGACCTGGCCGAGCTGGAAGCCGAGGGCGCCAAGTCCGACGTGCGTCGCAAGGTCAAGGACGGCGGCGAGCGCGAGATGCGTCAGCTGCGCGACCGCTCGCAGCGTGAGCTGGATCGTCTCGACGAGATCTGGACCACCTTCACCAAGCTGTCGGTTCAGCAGCTCATCGTCGACGAGGTGCTCTACCGCGAGCTCGTCGACCGCTACGGCGAGTACTTCACCGGCGCCATGGGTGCGGAGTCCATCCAGAAGCTGATGGAGAACTTCGACATCAACGCCGAGGCCGAGAAGCTGCGCGAGACCATTCGCTCGGGCAAGGGCCAGAAGAAGCTGCGTGCGCTCAAGCGTCTGAAGGTCGTCGCGGCCTTCCAGACCAACGGCAACTCGCCCATGGGCATGGTGCTCGACGCTGTCCCGGTGATCCCGCCGGAGCTGCGTCCGATGGTTCAGCTCGACGGTGGCCGTTTCGCCACCTCCGACCTGAACGACCTGTACCGCCGCGTGATCAACCGCAACAACCGCCTCAAGCGACTGATCGATCTGGGTGCGCCCGAGATCATCGTCAACAACGAGAAGCGGATGCTGCAGGAGTCGGTCGACGCACTGTTCGACAACGGCCGTCGTGGCCGTCCGGTCACCGGACCGGGTAACCGCCCGCTGAAGTCGCTGAGCGATCTGCTCAAGGGCAAGCAGGGTCGTTTCCGTCAGAACCTGCTCGGCAAGCGCGTCGACTACTCGGGCCGTTCGGTCATCGTCGTCGGTCCTCAGCTGAAGCTGCACCAGTGTGGTCTGCCGAAGCTGATGGCGCTCGAGCTGTTCAAGCCGTTCGTCATGAAGCGTCTGGTCGATCTCAACCACGCGCAGAACATCAAGTCCGCCAAGCGGATGGTCGAGCGTCAGCGTGCCCAGGTGTGGGATGTCCTCGAAGAGGTCATCGCCGAGCACCCGGTGATGCTGAACCGCGCGCCCACCCTGCACCGCCTCGGCATCCAGGCCTTCGAGCCCCAGCTGGTCGAAGGCAAGGCCATCCAGCTGCACCCGCTCGTCTGTGAGGCGTTCAACGCCGACTTCGACGGTGACCAGATGGCCGTACACCTTCCGCTGTCCGCGGAGGCGCAGGCCGAGGCACGCATCCTGATGCTGTCGTCGAACAACATCCTGTCCCCGGCGTCGGGTCGCCCACTGGCGATGCCGCGTCTGGACATGGTGACGGGCCTGTTCTACCTGACCCGTCTCGACGAGGACGGTGCGGGCACCTACCGCGCCGCGGCCACCGACGAGCCGGAGTACGGCGTGTACTCCTCGCCCGCCGAGGCCCAGATGGCCGTCGATCGTGGCGAGCTGACCGTGCGGTCCACCATCAAGGTGCGGCTGACCGAGCAGCGCCCGCCGCGCGATGTCGAGACCGAGCTGTTCCCGGACGGCTGGAAGCGTGGCGAGGCCTGGCTGGCCGAGACCACGCTGGGTCGCGTGATCTTCAACGATCTGCTTCCGGCGGACTACGCGTTCATCAACGAGCCGATGCCGAAGAAGCGTCAGGCCACGATCATCAACGATCTGGCTGAGCGCTACCCGATGATCGTCGTCGCGCAGACCGTCGACAAGCTCAAGGACGCCGGCTTCTACTGGGCCACGCGTTCGGGTGTCACCGTCTCCATGTCGGACGTGCTCGTTCCGCCGGAGAAGCCCGAGATCATGGAACGCTATGAGGCCATGGCAGACCTGATCGAGAAGAAGTACCAGCGTGGTGCGCTCGATCACGCCGAGCGCAACAACGCTCTGGTCAAGATCTGGCAGGAAGCCACCGAGGAAGTGGGCGCCGCGCTGCGGACCCACTACCCGCCGGACAACCCGATCATCACGATCGTCGACTCCGGCGCCACGGGTAACTTCACCCAGACTCGTACCCTCGCGGGTATGAAGGGCCTGGTGACGAACCCGAAGGGTGAGTTCATCCCGCGCCCGATCAAGTCCTCGTTCCGTGAGGGCCTGACCGTGCTCGAGTACTTCATCAACACCCACGGTGCTCGTAAGGGTCTGGCCGACACGGCGCTTCGTACCGCCGACTCGGGTTACCTGACCCGTCGTCTGGTCGATGTGTCGCAGGACGTCATCGTCCGCGAAGAGGACTGTGGCACCGAGCGCGGCATCCTGGTGCCGATCGCGGAGAAGCTGGCCGACGGCACGATCATCCGTGACGCGCACGTCGAGACCTCGACCTTCGCTCGGACCCTGGCGTCCGACGCGGTCGATGCCAAGGGCAACGTCATCGTGGCGAAGGGCGCCGACCTCGGCGACCCCGCGCTGGAGGCGCTGCTCGAGGCCGGTATCACCGAGGTGAAGGTCCGCTCCGTGCTGACCTGCACCACCGGCACCGGCGTCTGCGCCACCTGCTACGGCCGTTCGATGGCCACCGGCAAGCTGGTCGATATCGGCGAGGCCGTCGGCATCGTCGCGGCCCAGTCCATCGGTGAGCCCGGTACCCAGCTGACCATGCGTACCTTCCACCAGGGTGGCGTCGCGGGCGACGACATCACCGGTGGTCTGCCGCGTGTTCAGGAGCTCTTCGAGGCCCGTGTCCCCAAGGGCAAGGCGCCGATCGCGGAGGTCTCGGGTCGGGTGCGTCTCGAGGACGACGACCGCTTCTACAAGATCACGATCATCCCTGATGACGGGTCCGAGGAAGTTGTCTACGACAAGCTCTCGAAGCGTCAGCGTCTGCGGGTGTTCAAGCACGACGACGGCTCCGAGCGCCTGCTGGCCGACGGTGACCACGTGGAGGTGGGTCAGCAGCTGCTCGAGGGCGCTGCCGATCCGCACGAGGTGCTGCGCGTGATGGGTCCCCGTCAGGTGCAGGTCCACCTGGTCCACGAGGTCCAGGAGGTCTACCGCTCGCAGGGTGTGTCGATCCACGACAAGCACATCGAGGTCATCGTTCGCCAGATGCTGCGTCGTGTGACGATCATCGATTCGGGTGCGACCGAGTTCCTGCCCGGCTCGCTCACCGAGCGCGCCGAGTTCGAGAACTCGAACCGTCGCGTGGTGGCCGAAGGCCGCGAGCCGGCCTCGGGCCGTCCCGTGCTGATGGGTATCACCAAGGCGTCGCTGGCCACCGATTCGTGGCTGTCGGCGGCTTCCTTCCAGGAGACCACCCGAGTGCTGACGGATGCGGCCATCAACTGCCGCTCCGACAAGCTGATCGGCCTGAAGGAGAACGTGATCATCGGTAAGCTCATCCCGGCCGGTACCGGTATCAACCGTTACCGCAACATCCAGGTGCAGCCGACCGAAGAAGCCCGTGCCGCGGCGTACGCGGTGCCGTCCTACGACGACACCTACTACTCCCCGGACAGCTTCGGCTCCTCCACCGGCGCAGCGGTGCCGCTGGACGACTACGGTTTCAGCGACTACCGCTAGTCCGTAGGTAGGCAATAGATTTCGGCCCCCGCCCATCAGGGCGGGGGCCGTTTTCGTGTGCGTGGTTCCCTCGGAGTCTGCGTACAGTCGCCGTGTGAAGTATCAGATCGTCGTCGGTGTGCTCGCGGTGATCGGCGTGCTCGCGATGGTGTTCACGGCCTGTCGTGTCGCGGCCACCGTGATGTCGACCCAGGTCTTGCTGGGTTGCAGCCAACAGCACAACACCGAGTACTGCGTCTACCACCGCACGACGTGGGGCCTGTTGAACACCGAGTACGAGATCCTCGTCGGCCCTTCATCCAACCGTGGCTTGATCTACAGCGTCCCCTATCCGGCCCACGAAGCGCATGTCACCTGGGCGGCTGAAACGGCCCTGCTGACGATCGAGATGCCCGGCACCGCACTCACGATCGAGGCCGCGGAATACATCGACACTCGATAGCTCTGCGAGCAGGAATCGCACAGGGGTCAGGCCTCTGATTCGGCAGTTTCGGGTCGAGGCCGGGAGGGGGCGGTTCGGGCGTGGGTGGCGTAGAGGGTCAGGCCGACGAACGTGAGCCCGCCTACGAGATTGCCTACGACGGTGGGGATTTCGTTCCAGATCAGGTAGTCGCCGATCGAGAAGTCGCCGCCGAGGAGCAGGCCGGAGGGGAACAGGAACATGTTCACGATGGAGTGTTCGAAGCCCATGTAGAAGAACAGCATGATGGGCATCCACATCGCGATCACCTTGCCCGACACCGAGGTCGACATCATCGCGGCGACCACGCCGGTGGAGACCATCCAGTTGCACAGCACGGCACGGATGAACAAGGTGAGCATGCCTGCGGCGCCGTGTTCGGCGTAGCCGAGGGTTCTGGATTCGCCGATCTCGCCGAGCTTTTCGCCGACAACGCTGGGGTCGACGGAGAAACCCATGGTGAGGATGATCGCCATCATCACGGCCACGGTGAACGCGCCGGCGAAGTTGCCGACGAACACCAGCCCCCAGTTTCGCAACATCGAGCCCACGGTGACGCCGCGCCGTTTGTCGATCAACGCCAGCGGTACCAGGGTGAAAACGCCGGTGAGCAAATCGAATCCGAGCAGATAGAGCATGCAGAACCCGACCGGGAAGAGCACGGCTCCGAGCAGTGGTTCACCGGTGTTCACGGTGATGGTCACCGCGAAGGCGGCGGCGAGTGCGAGGATCGCCCCCGCCATGTAAGCGCGGATCACGGTGTCGCGGGTGGACATGAACGCTTTGGCTTCGCCGGCGTCGATCATCTTCTCGACGAAGTCCGCCGGTTTGAGATAGGACATGAAAACCCCTTCGTAGTGGCTCTAGCGCAGGAGTTTTCGCTGTCGACATTGCCTCGTGATCACTCGAGGTTGCGCCCGCGTAAATAGTGGTATTCCACTATGGCGAGTGAGCGGCTCCGAATGGCAGGCTAGCGGCGACCCACCGACCTAGGAGCCCGTATGGAACCGATCCTGAGCAAGTCCGCCGCCGCCGACCTCGTCGTCGCCGCCCGTATCCGCAAGGGCCTCACGTGGGCTGGCATCGCGGAATCGATCGGCGCGCCGCTGGTCTGGACGACAGCGGCGCTGCTCGGCCAGCATCCGATGACCGAGGAACAAGCCGCCGCCGTCTGGACCCTGCTCGACCTGGACGACACCGTCGCCGAAAGCCTGCGCCTACAGCCCTCCCGCGGCGCCGACCCGGCACAACTGTCCGACCCCACCGTCTACCGCCTCGTCGAGGCCGTCTCGGTCTACGGCCCCGCCCTCAAAGAACTCATCCACGAGGAATTCGGCGACGGCATCATGAGCGCCATCAACTTCAACATCGACATAGCCCGCCGCCCCCACCCCGACGGCGACCGCGTCGTCATCACCCTGGACGGCAAATTCCTGGACTACCGCTGGTGAGAGGGCTGTACGCGATCGACGCCAGCGCTGTCGCGCTGCGGTGTGGTAGTTGTTGCGCGTGTCCATCCCATCCCGTCCGTTCCTGATTGCGTTGTGCGCGTCGGTGTTCGCAGCAGGCTGCTCGATCGGGGGCGGTGGTACGACGGGTAGTGCGGTCCCCGAGGTTCGGTCGTATTCGGCATTGCCGTCGTCGTGCGAGGAGGTGGACGCGGAGGCGCGGGAGTCACTGGGTCGGTTCGCCGGGTATCTCGAAGACCCGGATACACGGTTGCAGGCCGAGGACATCGGAACGCCCCTCGGGGCGAACCGTCTGTTCTGCACGGTGAGTTTCGATACCGACCCGGTCCCGGTCGGTGAGGTGATGCCTGCTGCTGGACCGTTGCTGCGCACCGTGACCATCGAGCTCGAGCGGGGCCCGGTCCTGCCGCCGCGGATTCACACCACGAGGACGCCGATGGCATCGAATGCCGTTGAGAGTGAGCACTTCAGCACACCGCGTCGGCTGGACGGAATCGGTGACGATGCGATGGTCAGGGACCAGGATCAAGCCGGAGCGATGCGGAGTTGGGCGACCGCGATGGTGGGTAACGTCAGGCTCGAGGTTGTCACGTCAGGGATGGATTGGAGTGGTGGTGCGACGCCTCCGGTCTGGAGGTCGCCGACCATGCGTGACGATCTGAGTTCGGGCGCGGAGGCGATCCTCGCCGATCTTGCCGGTTCGCTTGCCGAAAGCCTGCCTATCGCGACGAGTGAACCGCCGTCGTCGACCCCGACCACTGCTCATCCCGGTACGAAGACGACTGCGGCGCCGGTGCCTGTGTGGGACCCTTGCGGCATTCCTGAATCAGCGATTACCGCAATGGGATTGGATCCGTCGAAGAAGGAAAGTGGCACCGGCGGCCATTGCCGATGGCACGGCGACAAGTACACGGTAGAGATCTTGTCAGGCGCCGAGCCGTTCCATGAGGTGTATTACAGCCACTACGGCTGGTACCCGACTCCGCGACCGACCAAGATCCTGGATCGACGCGCGCTCATGGTCACCAAGGCCTTCGGTGGAGCTGGTGCCGACGTCGACGACGGCTACTGCGAGCTCGGGTTCGACACGCCTTTCGGCACGAAGAACGGCATTCCGACGGGCCACGTCAGCATCGAACTGTGGGATACCGTCGACCGCGAGCCGGCTGCGGTGTGCAAGGACCTTGCCCGCTTGGCGGAACCGCTCGTCGCCCACCTCCCACCCAGCAGATAGCGAGCATCGAACAAGCTTCGCCACCGCATTCCGGACAGTGAGGTGTGGCGGAATGCGTGTTGTCGCGCCAAGGGGATCAGGGTTCGGGCTGCGTCAGTTCGCGCGCGTCGTCGAGGGTGTCTGCCGGTGTCTCGGGGTCGCCGAGGGCGGAGGTCGTCGGTTCGCCGAGGCGGACGGCGACGACTCCGATGAGGATCAATGCGCCGCCGAGTAATTGGATGGGGCGGGGGGCTTCGCCCAGGAGGGCCCAGGCGAAGATCAGGGCGGCGAGGACCTCGGTGAGGGCTACGAAGGAGGCCAGGCGGGAGCCGAGGCGGCGGGTGGCGGCGATGCCGGTGACGTAGGCGATGGCGGCGGTGACTATGCCGATGAGGAGGATGGGGATCCACCAGGGGGTGGTGAAGTCGGCGAAGACTACCTGGTGCGTGGTGGCGTGCAGGGGGACGATGCCGATGGTGCCCGCCATGATCAGGATGAGGCCGCCGATCAGGAGACCGCCGCAGGCCAGGACGGTGCCGGGGAGGTCGCCGCCCTGGGCGGAGAGGACGAAATAGGCCGCCGCGCCGACCATCGCGGCCAGCGCCCAGGCGATGCCGATCGGGTCGGTCGACAGGCCGGAGGCTACATCGAGGACGAGCAGTAATCCGGTGATGCCGAGAACCGCGCCGGCGATCGTGGCCGCGCCGGGCTGTTGCCGGTGGCGCACCCACAACCAGCCCACCACCGCGATCGGTGCGGTGTATTCGATCAGCAGTGCGGCGCCGACTTCCATGTGCGCGACAGCGTTGAAGTAGGCGAGCTGAGTGCCCGCCACGGCGACCAGCCCGTACGCGCCGATGAGACTCGCGTTGGCGCGCAGTAGCTTCCAGTTTCCGCGCAGGTGGGGCACTGCGAGCGGCAAGAGAACCACTCCGGCCAGCAGAACGCGCGCGGCGACAACGGCGGCGGCACTCCACCCCGCGTTCATCAACCCGCGCGCGAGCGGACCGGACAGCCCGAACGAGGTGGCCGACGCCAGCGCGAACAGCAGCCCGGATCGCATCCGGATCGTGCTGTCATGAGTCAAAATCGCCATGACTAATGACGGTAAGCAGCCTGCGGTAATATGTCAATGTGGTTTTTGCTCATGACACCGAGGCGGCCCTGCTGGCGGCGGTCGAACTGGTCAATTCCGCCGAAGATCCCGACACGTTGACCGAGACAGCCCAGCTCGCCGAGTTCTTCGACCGACACGTCTACACGGGCGTGCACACCGGCGACCCCGCCGAACTGGCCGCCGTCCGGGCCCTGCGCGCGCCGCTGCGCGCGATGCTCACCAGCGACCGCGATGCCGCCGTCACGCTCGTGAACGAAACCCTCGCCGAGCATCGCGCCGTGCCGCAGTTGGTCCGCCACGGCGACGTCGACTACCACGTGCACGCGGTCCCGCCGCAGGCCCCGCTCCCGGTCCGCATCGCCGTCGAAACCGCGATGGCGATGATCGACCTGATCCGCGCGGACGACCTGAGCCGCCTCTCGGTCTGCGCCGACGCCGACTGCGCTGGGCTGGTGCTCGACCTGTCCCGCAATCGTTCCCGTCGCTATTGCAGTACGGCATGCGGTAATCGCAACGCCGTCGCTGCCTACCGCGCGCGTCAACGCTGAGGGTCGACTGGTCGTTTCAGCCCAGCGTGCGCACCTTCGGGCACTTCTTACCCGCCAGATGGCACTTGTCCTCGAATCCGGCGGGCAGCCAGGTCCCGGTCTTCAGCAGCGGATGATGCGGAAAATGCCGCAGGGCGGCCGTGACGAAAAGCAATGCTGCCCAAGGGGTCTGGACCTGTATCTGCTGTAACTTCCCGTCCCGGTCGGGGAATCGGCAGCCGACGCGATCCGGTGCGGTGAGGTCGATGGACTCGAGTGCCGACCAGTACAGCGAGAACGACCGCTCGGGGTTGGTCAGGTGCAGCCGCCGGTCCGAGATCATCACCGACCCTGCCCGTTCCGCCACCCAGCGCGGTTGCGCGGCGGCCGCTGCCTGCGTGCGCCGGGTCCGGTTCACGACGGCGTTGCCCAGCTGCGCGGCCACGACAACCGGGTTCGGGCCGACGACGGTGCTGCGGCTGCGAGGCGAGCTGCCGTCGCCCGTCGCCCGCCACGTGTACCAGTTGACCGGCCCCTCGGCCAGACCGACCTCACCGGGCTCGATCCGCACCCGCGTCGCGGTGTGCGGGATCAGCGCCACCTCACCGCGTGCCAGTAGATCGGCCACCCCACACGTGTACAGCAGGTAGTCGTCGAACCACGTCCACCCGGCCTGTTCGGCCAGGGCGCGTTCGATATCGGCCAGCGGGTCGAACACCACTCTCATCACCACCCACCCGTGCGGACTTACTGCCGTCAACGGTAGCGGAGACCGGCGGCAACGCACTGCTCGTGACTCGCAATCACGGGCGCCCCGAGCCGCTCACAGGAGGCGACGCACGGCTTCGACGATCGCGCGGCGGTGATCGGCGGCGGTCTCGGCCTCGGACGAGCCGGGGGGCACGCTGGTGACGTTGCTCGGGCTCCAGGCAAGCGCCATGCTCAGGACGAGGGTCAGTAGCGTCGTGGGTGAGAACTCGGAGCCGAAGCCGTCCTTCTTCTGTGCCGCGGCGAGTGCGTCCAGTTTGGCGTCGCGCGCAGGCGCCGCGCCGACCAGATCCCGGTCGCCACGCTCCAGGCGGTGCCAGGTGGCCAACCGGATGACTTCGGGGTTGTGACGGCAGTAGTCGAACAGCCGCCCCGCGTACTCGGGGAGGTTTTCGGGGGTGAAGGGAACCGAATTCAGGCCGTGGGTGACGTGGGCGTCGATGACCACGTCGAAGAGTTGATCCTTGCCGCCGAAGTAGATGTAGATGAGGTTCTTGTTGGCCCCGGCCGTCTTGGCGATCCGGTCAACCCGGGCGCCGGCGATACCGTAGGTGGCGAACTCGTCGGTGGCGGCCTGGAGAATGCGGGCCTTGGTCGCGTCGGCTCGGGACATCGCCTGCGTCATCCGATTCCGAAGACGGCTGAGGCCGCGTCCGATGCGACGAGTAGCACTGTGCACCACAGGGCGGTCCCGGTCATCAGCCAGCGGATCAGCCGCCAGTTGGGGATGCCGAGCGCCGCACCGAGTAGGGCCGAGCCCCAGGTGCCGAAGAGGGCAGGCCCGACGATGCCGAAGCCGGCCACGCCGTATCTGTCGAGGACCCGCCGGGCCCGTCGCCCCGCGGCGCCGGAGAGCCGGGGATTTTCGGCGGGCGCCACAACGATGGCGGACGCACCGTCGACCTCCGTCGCCGAATCGGCCAGTGTGGTGGCGGATTTCCGGCGAACCCGCCGGGACTGCCAGAGCAGCCGGGCGCGTTCCATGGCGAACACCGCGAAGACCACGCAGCAGGCCGAGCCGAGCAGCACCGCGAACAGGGTGACCGGGCCGGGTAGTGACAGTGAGAGACCGACGGGAACCGCGGGGGTCCCCAAGACGAAGCCCGCGAGCAAGGTCCCGACGAATCGCACCGAGCAGATTCCTTTCCGCCGCATCGTGCGGTTCGCTGGACGGTTCCAACGACCACAAAACTAACTAACTGGTTAGTATTGTGCCATGAAGGACACCGAGGCTGCGCTGGGCGAGTTGGCGGCCGGTAAGTATCTGCTGCTCACTACGTTCCGTCGAGACGGCACGGCGGTCCCCACGCCGGTCTGGGTGATGCGCGACGGGGAAACGCTGGCGGTGTGGAGCGCGGCAGACGCAGGCAAGGTGAAGCGGGTGCGCAACGGGAGCCGGGTGACGGTCGCCCCCTGCGACTGGCGCGGTAAGTCGAACGGTGCCTCGATTCCCGGCTTCGCCGAGGTGCTGGCGCCGGACGCGAGTGCGCACTTCACCGCTCTGATGAAGCGTAAGTACGGGCTGGTCGCCCGGATCGGACTGCTGGGCAGCAGACTGCGCGGCGGCTCCGAGCGCATGGTGGGCATCCGGGTCCGGCTGGACGGTTGAGCGGGGGCGAACCCGGCGCCGAGCGACGCGGTCAGCGTTCGCTGTCCGGTATGGCCGACCGCAGTCACGTGGCTGATCTCCGCGCAACCGTGGTGTATTCCTCAGTCCCGCAACGTGATCAGGGTGCCCCGGTGACGTAGGCCAGCGCGGTGTCGATCGCGGGCTGACCACCCGCCAGCGCGTACCCGGCGAGAGCGCCGATCGCCGCGCCCGCCACGGTGGCGACCGGGACGGTGATGAAGTCCAGGATGAACAGGCCGAGCGGGAAGCCGAGAACGAAACCGATCGCGGCCCCGATGACGGCGCCTTCGATGATCTTCGGTTGCAGACGTTGGGTTTCGGCGAAGAAGCGTTCCTGCGCGCTGATGTCGCGCACCGGTGCGGTGGATTCGCTGATCGGCGTGAGGGTGAGGCTGGTGCCCTTCTCGTCGATCGACGGCGTGAGTGGCACCGCGTGCTCACCGACGCGCACGACCATCGGCAGCGCGGCGAGTACCGCACCCGATTCGTCGGTCACCGTGACAACTTTCGCGTCATGAACGAGTTGGAACCGTCCCGCGTCGATGGTGGTGACCACCGCGCGCCGATCATCGGTCGCGCTCACCTGGTAGTTCAGGCCCTTGTCCACCCCGCGCAGCGAGGGTGCCTCGGCCGGCTGTTCGGTGACGACCGGAGCGGGCTCGGCGTGCCCGTGCCCGGCCGCCGCCACGATGACCCCCATCGCGAGCAGTGCCGCCCCGACCCCAGTGCCGATCCTCATCCCGCAAGCCTCCTGCTGCTTCACCCGGTCCCATGCGTCCCGCTCGTCGCGGCAAACTTAGCCGTTGCGACCCGTTTCGAAAAATGCCGACTGGAGCGGAAGGGCGGATCAGCGCGGCGCGTTCGACGGCGCGACGCCGGACTGCGGACGTCGCGCGAACTCCGGTGCGTGCTCGGGGCGCAGGCCGATGCCGCCGAGATAGGCGGTGAGTCCGGCCAGCGCGGGCACGGCGTCGACGACGCGCAGTGGCAGGGGTGCGGTGTGCAGGGTTCCCCGCAGCGCGGGCGCGATGAGCATGTCGTGCTCGCCACGCTGGGACCGCTGGGTGAAGCTGGCTGGCAGCATCCGCCTGCGCTGCACCTTTTCCAGATCGGCGGTCCGCACGGTGCCGTCGAGCAGTGGCTGCGCCAGGATGCGCGCGGCAGCCACGGCGTCCTGCACCGCGAGGTTGACCCCGACCCCGCCGACCGGTGACATCGTGTGCGCGGCATCGCCGATGCACAGCAGGCCGGGCACATACCACCGGTCGAGCATGCCCACCGTGACCTCGAGCAGCTTGACGTCGTCCCAGGTCCGGATCGCCGCCGTGGCCTCGGTGGACCAGCCGAAGAGTTCGGTGACGCGATCGCGGAGCCATCGCACGTCGTGGGTGGCGCGAAGCTCTGCGTCGCAGCCCTTCTCGATGATGTAGCCGGTCTGGTAGTAGTCGCCGCGGTCGATGGCCACCGCGGAATTGCCGCTGGTGAAGCGGGCCTGCACGGCCCCGCCGTCGATGTCGTCACGCGCTTTGGGGACGCGGAAGAACCACATGTCCATCGGTACGTCCTCCATCCGCTGGCGTAGGCCCGCGGCCTCGCGTGCCACGGAATCACGTCCGTCGCAAGCGATCACGAGATCGGCGCGCAAGGCGTGTTCGACGCCGTCGGCATCGAGGTAGCGCACGCCGGCCACCTGGTCCGCCTCGTGGATCAGCCCGATCGCGGTCGAGCGCATGCGCAATGTGAAGGACGGTTCCTCGGCCGCGGCGCCGGCGAGCAGGTCGAGGAAGTCCCATTGCGGCACCATGGCGATGTGTCGGTACCTGCCGGGAATCCGGGTGAGATCGGCGGCGACCACCATGCGGTCACCCGCGTACATGCACATGCGAGTCAGCGCGGAGTGCGGCAACTCGGCGAACTCGGCGCCGAGCCCCAGTTCGTCGATCAGCCGCACCGTCGACGGGTGCACCGTGTCGCCACGGAAATCCCGGAGGAAGTCGGCGTGTTTTTCCAGCACGGTGACTTCGACACCGGCTCTGGCGAGTAGTAGACCGGCCATCGTGCCCGCGGGGCCACCGCCGACGATGCAACACGTGGTCTTGTCCATGAGTGTTCCCCCTCGATGATTCCCGCCAAGTTCTACGACAAAGCGTAGTAGCAAATCCGTTGGCCCGTCCAGGGTTTTCCGGAAGGGGTTGACCGGATGAAACCGAGGCGCAATACTGAACTAGATGGTTCAGTATGACTTCCTTGACGCCTCGTTCGGGGCGCTCGCGGACCCCACACGGCGGGGCATCCTCGAGCAACTCGGGCGTGGGCCCGCGAGTATCAGCGAGTTGGCCGAGCGGTTCGAGATGACCTTGACCGGCATCAAGAAGCACATCGGGCTGCTCGAGGAGGCGGGCATGGTGGTCACCGAGAAGCGTGGACGGGTGCGGTACTGCCGGATCTCCGAGCACGTCTTCGATCGTGAGGTGGCCTGGATGCAGGGTTATCGGCAGATGCTCGAAGCCCGGATGGACCGTCTCGGTGAATTCCTGCAACGAACGGAGCCAGAGCAATGAGCACAACCACCAACTCCACCGCCAACGCCGTCATCACCTCGACCTCGGACCGCGAAGTCCACATCGAACGCGATTTCGACGCGCCGCTGGACCGGGTGTGGGACGCCTACAGCCGCATCGAGCAGCTCTCGCGCTGGTGGGGGCGCGGCCACGTGCTCGACGTCGAGCGCTGGGAGTTCCGCAAGGGCGGGCACTGGCGTTTCGTCGAACACGACGGCGACGCGTCCCACGGGTTCGAAGGCCGCTTCCGTGAGATCACCCCGAAGGAACGCATCGTGCAGTCCTTCGAATGGGACGGGATGCCCGCCCACATCTCCATCGACGACACCACTTTCGTCGACCTCGGCGACGGCCGCACCAGGGTCGTCACCGACAGCGTCTTCCATACGGCCGAGGAATGCGCGGGCATGCTGGCCTCTGGTATGGAGGGCGGTCTCAACGACAGCTACCGCGCCCTCGACGCCCTACTCGCCGACGGTCGCTGATCGCGTACACCCGGTGCGGCGTCGAGGAGCCGCATCGGGTGCAGGCGCGGACTGATCCGGTTCTGCCGATTCGGCTCGTGCGCAGGCTGATTCGGGGCTGCGATCCGACATCGGTGTCGAGTCAGCGGTGATTGCAGCCGGTCGCTCTTTTGCGTGGCTTCAAGCGTAACGGCGGTAGCGGAGGGGCAGGTATGCGCTCGTCGGGGATGTGACCGACGACCGTGGGAAAGCGGCTGGTGTCGCGGGCTTCCCACGCCTCGCGGGCATCGACGATCTCGTCGTGACTGCGGGCGACGAAGTTCCACCACATCACCAGCTCCTCGGCGAAGGGTTCGCCGCCGATCAGCGCGAAATGCGCACCGTCGGTACTGGACAGCCGCAGTTCGTCGCGGTCGGTACCCAGGTACAACAGCGGTCCCGGGGCGAGATCGGTGCCGTCGACGGTCACCGTGCCCGCGATCACCAGCACTGCGTGCTCGAACGCGCGCTCCAGCGGCAGCCGCACCTCGGCGCCGGGATCGAGCAGGATGTCGGCCCCGACGATCGGCGTGTAAGCCTTCGCCGGTGAGGTGACTCCACCCAGCGCGCCGATCAGCAAGGTGGCGCGCAGGCCCGGTGCCGCGTAGATCGGCAGTTCACGATGCTGCTCGAAATGTGGATCGACGCCCGTCGCGGTGCCGGGCAACGCGATCCACAGCTGGAGGCCGTTGGCCGACTCGGCGCCGGGCACACCGAACTCCGAGTGCGCGATGCCGCGACCGGACGTCATCAGGTTCAGCTGACCCGGTTCGATCACTACGTCGGAGCCGACCGAATCGCGATGCCGGATGCGGCCGTCGAGCGGCCAGGTCACCGTCTGCAAGCCGATGTGCGGGTGCGGCAGGATGTCGGGGGAGGCGCCGGCCTCGGTCGCCGACGCCGAACCGAACCGGTCGAGGAAACACCACGCGCCCACGGTCGGCAGATCCCGTTGCGGCAGTGTGCGTTCCACGTACACCCCGCGCACGCCGCCGAGCGGCACCTCCCTGGCCGGGTACGACTCGGTGATCGGACCCGGCCGAGGCGAGGGCTCACACAGCGCCTCGTCCGGGTCGATCTCCAAGTCGCTCATTGCGCGATGCCCTTGCCCACCACATGCGCGTCGTACTCGGGGTGCTTGTCCAGCCAGCCGCGAATGAACGGGCAGTGCGCGGTGACGGTGCGTCCGCGCGCGATCACGTCCTCGACGGCCTGGCGGGCGAGTACCCCGCCGAGCCCTTTGCCCGCGAACGCGTCGTCGATCTCGGTGTGGATGAAGTCGGTGTCGTTGTCGCGCTCGATGTACTCGGTGAAACCGGCGAGTTCATCGTCGAAGAACACGTCGTAGCGGTTCTTCTCGACATTGCGCACGACACGGCGCTGCGGATCGGCGGTGGCATCGGTCATGGTCGCGATCCTATTCGCGACCGGCCGAGGTGAACGACATATCCGCGTACCGGCTGCCCGCCACCTGCCCGGCGATCGGTTCCAGCGTCGCCAGTTCGTCCGGGGACAGACGCACCGACGCCGCGGCGACGTTATCGGCCAGTCTGGTCCGCTTGCGGGTACCGGGGATCGGCACCACCGACAGGTTGTGCACCCCCGCCCTGGCATGCACCCACGCGAGCGCGGCTTGGGCCTGGGTGATGTCGTGCGCCGCGGCGATCGCGGCCAACGGCGCGAGCAATTCGGCGTTGTGCTGGGCATTGTCGCCGGTGAAGCGAGGCTGGAATCGACGGAAGTCCTTGTCGCTCAGATCTTTCGCCGAGGTGAACGCGCCGGTGAGGAAACCGCGACCCAGCGGCGAGTACGGCACGAACGCCACCCCGAGTTCGGCCGCGGCGGGCACCGCGGTGTGCTCCACGTCGCGCGAGAACAGCGACCACTCCGACTGCAGCGCCGCGATCGGGTGCACCGCGTGCGCGGCGCGCAACTCGTCACCGGTCACCTCGGACAGCCCGAGCGCCCGCACCTTGCCCGCCGCGACGAGTTCGGCCATCGTGGCGACGGTCTCCTCGATCGGCACCGCGGGATCACGCCGGTGCATGTAGTACAGGTCGATGGTGTCGACGCCGAGCCTGCGCAGGCTGGCATCGACCGACGCGCGGATGTAGGCGGGGGAGTTGTCGAACCCGCGGAAGGACGGGTCGTCGGCCTTGCGCACGATGCCGAACTTCGTGGCGATCAGCAGGTTCTCGCGGTTGGCCCGGACGAAATCGGCCAGGAATTCCTCGTTGTGGCCCGAGCCGTACACGTCGGCGGTGTCGAACAGGGTGACCCCGAGTTCGAGCGCGTGGTCGAGAGTGGCCCGCGATTCGGCCGCGTCGGTGTCGCCGTAGAACTCGCTGATGCCCATGCAGCCGAGGCCCTGGGTGCCGATCAGCGGTCCGTCGGCGCCGAGAGTGGTGGTCGGCAGTGTCGCGGTGGTGCTCATATGTCGCTTCCTTCGCTCGTGTGCACGGTGATCGTGGCGGGACGCGACACATCGGATCGGCCTTCGTAGACGGCGATCTTGTAGTCGAGAACGGCCACGGTCTGCTGCAGCTCCGCGATCTTGTCGAGCACATCGGATCTGGTCTGCCGGAACATCTCCAGCCGATCGGGGTAGGTCTGTTCACCCGCCCGGACCAGTTCGGCGTAGCGGATCATGTCGGCCACCGGCATGCCGGTGAGCCGCAGCCGCCCGATCAGTGCCAGCCACTCCAGGTCGCGGTCGCTGAACCGGCGGTTGCCGGTGTGATCGCGACCGATGTAGCCCATCAGCCCGATCCGCTCGTACCAGCGCAGCGTGTCGCGGCTCAGGCCCGATCGTTGCGCCACCTGGCCGATCGAATACCTCGGGCGCCCGTGCTCGTCGTCGCCGCTGTCGTCGCGAAGCGCCGCGTCCTGATCCATCGTGCTCGTCCCTTCCCGTGGAACTTCCTAGAAGCTATCCACCTGGAGTGCGCTCCAAGCAAGACTCAATTCTCACGGGTGGGCGAATTCAGCTGTAGTTCGGCAGCTCCTGGATAGCCCATTTGTTGCCGTCGGGGTCGGCGAAGAACGTGAACCGGCCCCAGCCCATGTCCTCGACGGGGGTGGCCGCCACGCCTGCGGCGATCAGCTGTTCATAGGCCTTGTCGGCGCTGGCCACGACCATCTGCATGCCCTCGACGCTGCCCGGCGCGGCACTGGTGAGCCCGCGCCCGATACAGATCGAACAGCCCGATCCCGGCGGAGTGAGCTGCACGAAACGGATCTCCGGGGTCGGGGTGTGGTCGTGATCGGCGTTGAAGCCGATGCTGGTGTAGAAATCCTTGGCCCGGTCGACATCGGTGACCGGAATGGCAACGAGTTCGATTTTCCAATCCATGTGGTCAAGCATCGTTGCGAGGTCGGACAGAAACAAGATGTGGATCACATGTGGGTGCGTGCGAGCCTGTGTACCGGGGTCCGGCGGAAACGTAGTGTGGATCACATGGCTGGTAAGGACATCGACCGCGTCAGGGCCCGCTCGGCTTGGGAAACGGTCAAGGAGAGCCCGGTGATCACCGCTATCGCGGTGGCGCCGGTGGTACTCGTGCTAGGCGTGGTCTGGGCGCTGACGAACGGATTCGTCGCGTTCGTGCTGCTCGTGCTGCTGGGGGTGGGCATCGTCGTCGGCGGCAAGTTACTCAAGTGAGCCCGCGCCGAATGAACTCAGCGCGGGACGTGGAACGTCGTGAGCTCGCCCGTGCCGGGGCCGAGTTGTGCCCACGGCAGGTCGAATTCGAGCACCGCCAGGGCCGAGGTGGGGAATTTACGGCTGAGTTCGGTCGCCTGATCGGATTCACGGTTGCTCGCCAGTTCCCACGCGGTCCACGGGATGCCGGGCACATGGCCGACGATGAGCAGTGTCGAGATCGTGTCGTCGGTGAGCCCGATCAGCTCCATGAGAGCGTGCGGGTTGGCGTCGTAGATGTCGTCGGTGTATTCGACCGGCGCCGTGATGCCGGTGGCGGCCAGCGTCTGTCTGGTGCGCTCAGCCGTCGAGCAGCGCACGGCGTCGATGGG
This sequence comes from Nocardia sp. Root136, assembly GCF_001427185.1. NCBI lineage: Bacteria > Bacillati > Actinomycetota > Actinomycetes > Mycobacteriales > Nocardiaceae > Nocardia > Nocardia sp. Root136. The sequence goes on along the minus strand of NZ_LMFE01000001.1, from coordinate 2,731,143 downwards.
CGGCTGGGCGGCGCGCAGCCAGTCACCGGCCAGGGCCGCTTCGCGTTCGCCACGCGGCGCGAGCGGGCGCGCGTGGTCGTCGACGTTGTCGGGATAGGCCGATTTTCCGTGCCGCATCAGGATCAGGGTCGCCGCCATGAGACCACCGTAATGCCGGGCAGCGGGGAGGTGGCAGTCACACTCGAGGCACACTGAAAGCTGCGTCACCATCGATGGGTTCGTGGTTCACCAGCCACGGGCCCTGATCGGAGGCGTCTCGAGCCACCGACCACACATTTCGAGGATCTGCACCTATGGCCTACGTCATCACGCAGCGTTGTTGCAACGACGCCAGCTGCGTCACCGAATGCCCGGTCGACTGCATCCGCCCGACTCCGGATCAACCGGAGTTCGCCACGGCGGAGATGCTGTACATCGACCCGGACACCTGCATCGACTGCGGTGCCTGCGTCGACGCGTGCCCGGTGGACGCGATCTTCTCCGAGGACGACCTGCTCGCCTCGCTGGACAGGTATCGCGATATCAACGCCGCCTACTTCCAGCGCCACCCGCTCGAGTCGAACTTCGACCCGTTGAGCACCCCGGCCCGCCCGCCCAAGACTCTGGGCACGCTGCGCGTCGCGATCGTCGGCGCGGGCCCTGCGGCCTGCTACGCCGCCGACGAACTACTGCGGCGCAGTGATGTCGAGATCGAGATGTTCGACCGGCTGCCGACCCCCTGGGGGCTGGTGCGCGCGGGCGTGGCCCCCGATCACGCGGGCACCAAGGGCGTCGCCGAGATGTTCGAGTCGGCGTTCCGTCGCGACACGCTGCAGTACTACCTCAATGTCGAGGTCGGCGAGCACATCAGTCACCAGGAGCTCCTCGACCACCACCACGCGGTGATCTACGCCGTCGGTGCCTCGAGCGACCGCTCGCTCGACATCCCCGGCGAAGACCTGCCCGGCAGCCACTCGGCCACCGAGTTCGTGGCCTGGTACAACGGCCACCCCGACTTCGCCGACCGTGAGTTCGACCTGTCCGGCGAGCGCGCGGTGATCGTCGGCAACGGCAATGTCGCCCTCGATGTGGCGCGTGTGCTCACCGGCGACCCCGACGAGCTCGCCAAGACCGATATCGCCGACCACACGCTCGACGCCCTGCGCCGCAGCAACATTCGCGAGGTCGTGATCCTCGGTCGGCGCGGTCCGTTGCAGGCCGCCTACTCCTCACCGGAGTTCCTGGCGCTCACCTATCGCAACGGCGTCGATGTGATCATCGACCCCGCCGATGTCGAACTCGACCCGCACAGCCGCGCGGTGCTCGACGACCCGAACATCGAACCCTCGTTGCGCCTGAAGTACGAACTCGCGCAGGAGTATTCGACGGCGCAGCCGGACCTGTCGAACAAGCGGATCGTCTTCCGCTATCTCGCCACGCCGACCGCCGTGCACGGCACCGACGCGGTCACCGCGATCGAGTTCGCGCACAACGAGTTGACCGAGGAGAACGGGCAATTGGTGGCCACCGCCACCGATCGCACCGAGACCATCGAGACCGGCCTGGTGCTGCGCGCGATCGGCTACCGCGGCGAACCCATCGCCGGCCTGCCCTTCGACGAGCGCCGCGGCACCGTGCCGAGTGAGCACGGCCGCGTCATCGACGCCGCCGAGCCCGTCCCCGGCGTCTACGTCTCCGGCTGGATCAAGCGCGGCCCGCGCGGAGTGATCGGCTCCAACCGGGTCGACGCGGAGGAAACCGTCGAAGCGGTGATCGCCGACTTCATCGCGGGCAAACTCACCACGCCGACCGGCGATCGGGCCGCTCTGCGCGCACTGCTCGCACAGCGCCAGCCCGATCTGGTCGACCGCAAGGGCTGGAAGACCATCGACCAGGCCGAGAAGACCGCGGGCAAGGCGGCAGGCAGGCCACGGGTCAAGTTCACCACCCGCGCCGACCTGCTCAAGGCCGCGAAGGGCTAGACGTAGAGCCGGCACGGGGGCCCGCGGCGCCGGGTTCCCGTGTCGGCTGCCATAGGAACGGCCGAAGGCCGGTTCTCGGCGCGCCTCCGCCGATGGACTGACCGAAGGGTGCGACGAAGGAGTGCCCGTAGGGAGGGAAGAGGTGGAGTCAAGCGCCGAGAACCCGCGGCGCCAGCCGCCATATCACGGCAGGGGCATGATTCTGACGACGGTGGTGGTCACGCCGCCGACCACGAACCACAGTCGCAGCACCATCTGCCCGGTCCGGTCACCCGGTTCGTGGCGGGCGCGCACGGTGATGTGCTCGCGGGCCAGCACCGGCGCCACGTACTCGATCACGGCGCGGTGCGGTCCGGCGACCAGCTTCGGGAAGTCGACGAGGAACTGTTCGACGGCCTGCCAGTAGCAAGCGTTGTTGACGTGGTTGTACTGGTCGATATCGGTCGCCCGCACCGGGAACGGTAGGTCGTTGTCGGACTCGCGAGGCGCCGGATCGGTGAGATAGGGCCGCCAGCGCAGGCGGTGCTCGTCGGTGGATCGGGCCAGGTAGGCGAGGCCGTCGTCGCTGATCCGGGCGGGCAGATTGCTCGATTCGCTGAGGTTGATCCAGAAACCCTCGGTCTCGATCAGCCCGCCGCGCTCGCTGGTGATGCGCGTGCGCATATTCGTCCACCGGGTGGACATCGACGAACACCAGCGCTCGAGATGCACGTGATCGGGCCACACGATCGGGCGGACCACGTCGATGACGGTGCGGCGCACGATCCAGGTGGGATCGGTGAGATGCAGAGCCGTCTGATTCAGCTCGTCCCAGGCGATGTCGGACAGATAGCGCGCCACGGCATCGAGGCGCAGTCGTTGATAAGGATCCACGTCGCCGGCCCGGACGGGCCACGCCGTGGCGAAACCCGTGCCCTCCTCGGGAAGCGGGGCCAGTGGCTGATCGAGTGACACGTGTGCTCCTTGCACGACACACCAGTGCGTCGCGACTTCTTGCGTAGTTCTGTAGACGACTTTACGGGTCGCAGATCACACCCTCACGCCGAGTCGGGACTAGGGGTACCAGGTGTCGGTCACCACGGGGGTAGCGGCGCGGTTGTCCTACATGACAGACCTATCCGCGCCCAGGTAGCCTGCTGTAATGGCCGGCGGAGCAATGGCGGGCTCGATGTTCGGGCGCTATGAAATTCGCAGACTTCTGGGAGTCGGCGGCATGGGGGAGGTCTACGAGGCCTACGACACCTCCAAGAATCGTGTTGTCGCGCTCAAGATGCTCAATCGCGAACTCGCCACCGATCCCACCTTCGTGCAGCGCTTCCGCCGCGAATCGCACGCGATGGCGAGCGTGCAGGAACCGCACGTCATCCCGGTGCACGACTGGGGCGAGGTCGACGGTGTCCTCTACATCGACATGCGCCTGGTCAAGGGCGTCGATCTCAAGGAGCGGCTGCAGCAGTACGGCAGGCTCACGCCCGTCGAGGCGGTGCAGGTGGTCGAGCAGATCGCGTTCGCGCTCGACGCCGCGCACGAGATCGGCCTGGTCCACCGCGATGTGAAACCGGCCAATATCCTGCTCACCGGCAACCTGTTCGCCTACCTGGTCGACTTCGGCATCGCCCACTCCGCCACCGACCCGCAGCTCACGAGCGCGGGCAGCGCGGTCGGCTCGATGGCCTACATGGCGCCGGAGCGGTTCGAGAGTGTGCCGATGGCGCCGTCGGTGGACACCTACGCGCTCACCTGTGTGCTCTACGAATGCCTGGTAGGCCGGGTGCCGTTCCCGGTGAACAGCCTCGCGGGCGCGATCGGCTCGCATCAGATGGCGCCCGCCCCGCGTCCCAGCGCCGCCGATTCCACGCTGGCTACCTTCGACGCGGTCGTCGAGCGGGGCATGGCCAAGCGTCCCGACCAGCGTTACGCCACCCCCGTCGACCTGGCCCGCGCGGCCAGAGCCGCGTTGATCCAAGCCGAACGCTCCACTCCCGCAACGGTATCCGGCCCCCGCATCGAGATCACCGGCCCGCAGACACCGCCGAACCGGTCCGACGAGCTGCCTTCCCCGCCGACAACCCGTGGCTCGGCGGTGGTCCCGGCCGACTCGCAACCCCCACCGACGCGGGACTCCGCGGCCTTCTCGCCCGACGCGCACTCGCCCCCGACTCGGGCTTCCGGGGCGCTGTCGCCCGACTCTCGTTCACCCGCTACTCGGGATTCCGCTGCGCTGTCGCGTGATTCGCAGTCGCCCCCGACGATCCGCGGCTCGGTCGCCTATCCCGGCGAACCGCATGCGACGCGCCGCGTGACCGGTCCACAATCCGCCGGGCCGCAGTCGACGCGCCGCGTGACCGGACCCCAACCCACCGGCGCGTATCGGGCAGCGGGGCACGAGCCCACGGTTCTGCGCGCGTCACCCAGCGTGGGCGGGCCCGGTCAGGGAAGTGGTTATACCCATCCGTCGGCGCCGATACCGATTCCCCCGCAGCGTAATTCGGCGACTCCGCTCCTGGCCGGTGCGCTGGGTTCGCTGATCGTGTTGGCGGCGGTCGGTATCGGGGTGTGGTTCATGATGAACGCCGACGACCGCCGCAACGTGGCCGTCCCGCCGCCGCCCGCGTCCGGTGTCGTCGATCCCACCGTGATCGAGACCGGTAGCCAGACGGGCTACACCACAGCGCCGGCCACGACCACCGTCCCTCCACTGCAATCGAGTGTCTCCGGCGCCGATGGTCGAGGCTTCCTCACCGCGGGCCCTCGGTGCAATGACAACGACGCCGCGATGTCCATCGCCCGCACCACCAGATCGCGCGTCGTCATCTGCCATACCGGCGACCAGCGGTACTACTACAAGGGCGTACGAGCCAGCGACGGAGCCGGGATCGAACTAGACGATCCGGTACCGAACGGTGATGGCGCGTACACCGTGACCAACCCGACCGACGGCACCCAATACCAGCTCAACGCATCCGGTCTGACGATCATCAAGGCCGGTTCGGTGCTCGCCAGCGAGCCGGTGATCGAGTTCGCCCATCGTTGATCCCGTCGCCGGGTTATGTTCGCTGGCGAATGTCATAGAGAGAGGTGTCGAAAAATGCGCGCAGCCCAGGTCGGCAAGTTGGATGGACCGTCGGCGATCGAGATCGTCGATCTGCCCGAGCCGGTGGCCTATCCGGGCGGCGTGCTGATCGACGTGCACGCCGCGGGCATCGCCTTCCCCGATGTGCTGATGACGCGCGGTCTCTACCAGATGAAGCCGGGCCTGCCCTTCGTCGTCGGCGGCGAGGTGGCCGGGGTGGTGCGCGAGGCGCCGGAGGGTTCGTCGCTGCGCCCCGGTGACCGGGTCGCGGCGCTGACCATGCTCGGCAACGGTGTCGCCGAGGTGGCCGTGTCCCCCGAGCATGCCGTGTTCGTGCTGCCCGACAACGTCTCCCTCGAAGCGGGCGCGGGCGTGCTGTTCAACGACCTCACCGTCCATTTCTGCCTGACCAAGCGCGGCAGGCTGGCCGAGGGTGAGACGGTCCTGGTGCACGGCGCGGCAGGCGGCATCGGCACCTCCACGCTGCGCATGGCCAAGGCGCTCGGCGCGGGTCGGGTGATCGCCGTGGTCAGCACCGACGAGAAGGCCCAAGTGGCCAAGGCCAATGGCGCCACCGATGTGGTGCTCACCGACGGCTGGCTCGCCGCGGTGAAGGACCTGACCGAAGGTCGCGGCGTCGATATCGTTCTCGACCCGGTCGGTGGCGACCGCTTCACCGACAGCGTTCGTTCTCTGGCGGGCGGCGGCCGACTGCTGGTCGTCGGCTTCACGGCGGGCGAGATCCCGACGGTGAAGGTGAACCGCCTGCTGCTCAAGAACGTCGAGGTCATCGGCGCGGCCTGGGGCGAATGGGTGATGTCGCACCCCACCTACCTCGCCGAACAGTGGGCCGAGATCGCGCCGCTGCTGGCCTCCGGTGCGATCTCCGCTCCCGATCCGGTGCTCTACCCGCTCGACAAGACCGCCGAAGCCGTTGCGGCACTGGACAACCGGACCGCCACCGGCAAGGTGGTCGTGCAGCTGCGCTGACCAGGCGCATCCGTGCGGTCGCGGTCTGGCTGTCACAGGTCGGCGGTAATGTCGGCGGATCGTAGCGGGCCGACGGAGGAACTCGAATGCAGTTGTCGAATCGAACGCTCAACCGGACCCTGCTGGCCCGGCAGCATCTGCTGGAGCGCTCAACGCTGACCGTCGCCCAGATGTGTGACCATCTGATCGGTTTGCAGGCTCAAGACGTCCCGCCACCGTTCGTCGGATTATGGAGTCGGATAGCCGATTTCGATCCGGCGACGGTATCGGCAGGGCTAGAGGACCGCTCTCTGGTGCGAATCACCTTGATGCGCGGCACGATCACCTGGTCACTCCGCCCGACGCCTTGCGTATCGCGCCCCACATCCAGCCGGAACTGGAAAAGGCTCCATTCCGCAAGGGCTTCAATTTCGGCGCGATGGTCGGTCTGGATCCGGAGGAGGTGCGGGCTAACGGGGAAGCGGTTCTCGGCGACAAGCCGATGTCGGCGGCGGACATGCGTGCGGAGGCCGCGCGCCTGTACCCAGACCGTGACGCCGGTGCCGTCCTGCAAGCCTGGCTGTACCAACTCCCCGTCCTGCAAACACCCCCGCGCGGCCGCTGGCGCGACAACAGCCGCCCGGTCTGGTCACGAGTCGAGCCCTGGCTGAACACACCGCTCGACTCGACCTACCCGGTATCGGAACTGGTCCTGCGCTACCTGCGCGCCTTCGGCCCGGCCAGCACGATGGACATGCAGGCCTGGTCACGCCTACCGGCCATGAAGAAGGCCGTCACCGAACTCGGCGACCGGGTTCGCACCTACACCGACGACCGCGGCCGCACCCTCTACGACGCCGCCGAACTCGAACTCGCAGACCCTGACCTGCCCGCTCCCGTCCGCCTGCTCGGCTGGTACGACAACGCGTTGCTCTCGCACAAGGACCGCTCCCGCATCATCGGCGACGGCTCCGCCACGTCGTTCCGCACCTTTGCCACCATCGTCTCCTCGATCCTGATCGACGGTTTCCTAGCCGGGGTCTACAAGATCTTCGTCAAGTCCGGCACCGCACATCTGCGGATCAGTCCGAACCGCGCCTGGACGAAAACCGAAGCGGCGCAAGTAGAACAAGAAGCCGCAGTGCTACTGGCCTTCCTCGAACCCGAATCCGAGCCAGCGGTGGAGATCCTGGCTCCCGGCGCGGACCTCCGCCTGTGACATCGCTTTAACGTCGAGGCAACAACCGGTTCCTAGGGTCGTCCCCACGACGTTCATGGCTGCAACGGACGACGTGCGGCGCTGAATCCGGCGCGCTAACCAGCCGCATCCCGAAAGAGGTGCGCGCATGGAATCTGTCGCGTCCGTCGTCATTACCGATGTCACCGTCTACACCGAGCAGGGCTGGACGCCCGGCGAAGTCGTGGTCCACGGCGGTGTTGTCATCGCTCTCCGCGCCGGGCCCGAGCACGCGGACCTGCCCCGTTTCGACGGCGGTGGCGGCTACCTGCTCCCCGGCTTCGTCAACACGCACACTCACCTGCAGCAGGCGGTTCTGCGGGGAGTCGGCGAGGGCCTGCCGCTGCTGGAATGGCTGCGCTGCGTCGGCGAACACACCGTGGCCGCCACCCCGGAACAGACCTACCTCTCGGCGCTGGCGGGTGGTCTGGAACTGCTGCGCAGCGGCGTCACCACGGTCGTCGAACACATGTGGCCCAGCCCGTCCGACGAGGTCCATCAGGCGATGGTCCGCGCGCTGCGGGAACTCGGCATCCGCGTGGTCCTCGGGCGCGGCATCGCCGACCGCGCCGACATCACCCGTAAATGGGGCCTCGACCCGCGCCTGATGCAACCACTCGGCGAGGCCCTGGCCCACGTCGACGAACTCGACAAGCAACTGGTCGGCACGCGCATCACCACCGCTCTCGCCGTGCCCAACCCGCGCTGCCTCACCCCCGACGGCATGGCGGCCACGCGCGAGTACGCGCAGGCCGCCGGCAAAACGGTGTCGATACATGTTCTCGAGACCACCACCGACGACGATATGTGCCGATTGCATGCAGGCGTCGCGGCCGTCGACTACCTCGACGCGAGCGGTTTCCTCTGGGACCGCACCCTCGCCGTGCACTGCGTCAACCTCGACGACCACGGCCGCAAGGTCTTCGCCGAGCGCGGTGTCGCCGTGTCCTACAACCCGGTCTCGAACATGCGGCTCGGCAGCGGCGTCGCCCCCGTTCCGCAGATGCTGGCCGCGGGCATCGATGTCACCCTCGGGGTCGACGGCGCCGCGAGCAACGACACCCAGGACATGTTGCTGGCCCTGCGTATCGGCGCGTATCTGCAGCGTGCGGCCCACAAGAAGGCCGACCTGCTCGGTTTCGACCAGATGGTGCGGATGGCGACCGGCGCCGCGGGCCGTGTACTCGGCCGCCCGTCGCACACCGGCATCGCGATCGGCGACCGCGCCGACCTCACGCTCGTGCGCTTCGACCGCGACTTCGCCTGCCTGCCGGTTCTCGACCCCGGCGCCACCCTGCTCACCGCCGCGTCGCCTCGCGTGATCGACACCGTGTGGGTCGACGGCGAGGCCGTGATCCGCGACGGCGCCAGCACCCGCGTCGATCATCGGGATCTCGCGCGTCGTCTGATCCACATGCGATGACTGTTAATGAGTCCGAAACGAACAACACATTGCATGTAATCCAGTTCGTTCAAACTGAATCCACCCACAAGTTGCACGCAACACCGATATACCGCAGGAGAAGGTGATCACGGTGACGCTCTACGACACGGTGAACGACGCCGACGCGAGGACGCTGCTGTCCGGCCTGGAGGTTTCCTTCGCCGACGTGAGCAAACGCTTCGGCGGCGAAGAGGGCACGCTCGCCCTGACCGACATCGACCTCGACATCCGCGAAGGCGAATTCGTGGCGGTGGTCGGCCCGTCCGGCTGCGGCAAGTCCACGCTGCTGCGCCTGGCCGCCGGTCTCGAGCCGGTGAGCTCGGGAGCCGTTGCGGTGCGCACGAATTCGATCGGCTTCATCTTCCAGGAAGCCACGCTGCTGCCGTGGCGGAAGGTGCGCCGCAATGTCGAACTCTCGGCCGAACTGGCCGGTGTCGACCGCAAGACGCGCCGCGAACGGGTCGAGCGGGCGATCGAAGCCGTCGGCCTCGCGGACTTCGCGAACAAGCTGCCCAGCCAGCTCTCCGGTGGCATGCGCATGCGCGTCTCGCTGGCCAGGGCGCTGACGCTGGAACCGCGCCTGATGCTGCTGGACGAACCGTTCGGCGCGCTCGACGAGATGACCAGGCTGAACATGCAGGAAGAGCTGCTGCGCCTCTACCGCGACAACGCCTTCACCGCCCTGTTCATCACCCACTCGGTCTCCGAGGCCGTGTTCCTCGCTTCGCGCGTGGTGGTGATGTCGGCCAGACCGGGCCGCATCCATGAGGTGATCGACGTCGACCTGCCCTACCCGCGGGACCGCGAACTGCGCTTCGAACCCGCCTTCACCGAACTCGTTTCGCGCATCTCGCGCTCGTTGAAAGAGGCTGCCTGATGGTGAGTATCGCGGCCCGTGTCCCTGCCACGGCGAAGGTGCAACTGCCGACTACACAACTGCGCAGATTCGGCAGTGCCCTGGTGGCGCCGATCGTGTCGATCACCTTGGCGCTGGCCGCCTGGTACGCGGTGTCGATGCTGATCCTCAGCGAGGGCCGCCGCTTCCTGCTGCCCGCGCCGCATGTGGTGTTCAGTGAATCGCTCGCCGATCCGAAGAAGCTCGAGGTGATGCTCGAGGCGCTGGCCGTGACCGCCAGGGTCGCGATCACCGGCCTGCTGATCTCGGCGGTGCTCGGGGTGGCGATCGCGGTGCTGATGAGCCAGGCCAGGCCGATCGAGAACGTCGTCTATCCGTACGCGGTGGTCTTGCAGGCGATTCCGGTGCTCGCCGTGGTCCCGCTGATCGGCTTGTGGCTCGGCTACGGCTTCGCCGCCCGCACCACCGTGTGCGTGCTCATCGCGATCCACCCGATCATCGCGATGACCCTGTTCGGCATCAAATCCGTCGACGGCAATCTCCAGGAATTGTTCACCCTCGGCCGAGCGGGCCGCCTGCGCCGCCTCTGGTCGCTGCAACTGCCCGCCGCTCTGCCCTCGACGCTGACCGGGTTACGCACCGCCGCAGGTCTTTCGGTCACCGGCGCGATCATCGGCGACATGTTCTTCGCCCAGGGCAAACCCGGCATCGGCACCCTGCTCGATACCTACCGCGCCCGCCTGCAATCCGAGGACCTGATCGGTGCGCTGCTGCTGGCCGCCCTGTTCGGCGTGCTCGTGTTCACCGTGTTCACGGTCATCCAGAAGGTCAGCGTCGGCCGCTGGCACAACTCCGCCCAATAGCTTGTAAGGACAACCATGAAGACACTTCCGCTGCGCCGCATAGGTTTCGCCGCGCTGGCCGTGCTGCTGGCCGGTACCGCGTCCGCCTGTTCCGACGACACCACCGACGCACCCGCCGTCGCGCTCGAACCCGCGCCGGCCGAACAGCAACTCGCCGGTGCCTGCCCCGCCACCGTGGTCGTTCAACTCCAGTGGGCACCCGAGACCGACTCCGGCCCGATCTTCGGTCTGCTCGGCCCCGGCTACACCGTCGACGCCGACAACAACAAGATCACCGGCCCGCTGGTCGCCGACGGCAAGGACACCGGCGTGAAGCTGGAGATCCGCGCGGGCGGTCCGGCCATCGGCTTCCAGACCGTGCCGTCGCAGATGTATGTCGACCAGAGCATCACCCTCGGCCTCGCCCACTCCGAGCACGCCATCGCCGCCGCCGGTCAGCAGCCGATCGTCGCCGTCACCACCCTGCTGCGCAACAGCCCGCAGATGCTGATGTGGGACCCGAAGACCAATCCCGACTGGCAGGGCATCGCCGATATCGGCAGGTCCGGCAAGCCGGTCGTGGTGTCCAAGGGGCAGCTCTACCCGGACTGGCTCGTCGCCCGCGGACTGGTGAACAAGGATCAGATCGACGCCTCCTACGACAATTCGCCCTCGCGCTTCGTCACCGATCCGTCCTTCGCCCAGCAGGGCTTCGCCAACGCCGAACCCTTCACCTACGAGCACGAAGTGCGGGCCTGGAACAAGCCGGTGGGCTACCAGCTGCTCAAGGACGTCGGCTACGAAGGTTATGCCCGCACCGTGAACGTGCGCGCCGACAAGCTCGCCGAGCTGCGCCCGTGCCTGCGGAAGCTGGTGCCGATGATCCAGCAGGCCACCGCGTCGTTCAAAGCTGATCCCGGTCACGTCAACGATGTCGTCGTCGACGTGGTCGAACAGAACCCCAAGCTCAGCCCCTACAGCGCCGAACTGGCCGAATTCGGTTCCAAGGCCCTCATCGACGGCGGCCTGATCGGCAACGACACCGACGGCGTGCTCGGCAGTTTCGACGAGGCCCGCGTGCAGCGCATCATCGACGAATTCGGACCCATCCTGCGAGCCGGCGGCGCGAACGTGCCCACCGGCCTGACCGCGAAGGACCTGGTCACCAAGGAATTCCTCGACCCCGCCATTTCCGTCACCGGCTAAGGAGACACCCCATGACCGCCAGCTACGACCTGTCCGAAGTCTCGCGCGAGAAGCAGATGGGCGGCCTCGGCAAGGAGACCGCCGATCGCGAGATCCGCGTCATCGACCTCGCCGACTTCGAGAACCGTCGCGCCGAGATCACCGAGGAACTGTGGGCCGCCGCCACCGAGATCGGCTTCTTCCAGCTCTCCGGCCACGGCATTCCGCAGGACCTGATCGACGAAATGTTCGGCGCCACAGCCGATTTCTTCGCCCTTCCCGAAGAGGTCAAGGGTCAGTACCCCTTGGTCAAGAAGAACAACGCGGGCTGGGAGAGCTTGAGCCAGGTGCGCCCGTCCATCGGCGTGCCCGATCAGAAGGAGTCCTACCAGATCACCCGGCCGCATATGGACCAGCTGTGGCCCAGTGAGACCGAACTGGCCGGATTCCGTTCCCGGGTGCTCGATTTCGAGCGCCGGGCCTGGGAAGTGGCGATGCGGGTGCTGTCGTGCTTCGCCGACCGCCTCGGCCTCGAACGCGAACACTTCACCGCCGCACACGATCCCAGCTCCGAGAGCTACCAGAGCGCCCTGCGGTTGCTGCACTACTTCGCCGTCCCCGAGGAACTGCGCGGTGTCCCCGGGCGCTGGCGGGCCGGTGCCCATACCGACTTCGACTGCCTCACACTGCTTTTCCAGCGTGACGGTCAGGGTGGGCTCCAGGTGTGCCCCGGCAAGGAGATGGCGGAACAGGAGTGGACCTCCATCACCCCCTCGTCGAGCCTGATCACCTGCAATATCGGCGACATGCTCACCCGCTGGAGCGACGACCTGCTGCCGTCGAACTTCCACCGCGTGCGCAGCCCCGGCGAGGGCGAGTACCAGGGCGAGCGCTACAGCATCGCCTACTTCGCCCAGGCCGACCGCGACGCCGTCATCCAGGGGCCCGCGGGCAAGTACCCGCCCGTCACCGCGGCGGACTTCTTGACTCAGCGGGTGCAGGCGAACTACCGGCCCCAGGGATAATTGCCGCAATCAACGGAAAGGGCACTGCGATGACCGAAGCCTCGCTGCTCGGCCAGTCTGTCCATCGGCAGATCCGGCAGATGGTCCTCTCCGGCGCGCTGACCCCGGGCCAATCGCTCAGCGTGCCGGCGCTGGCGACCGAACTCGGGGTCAGCCGCAGCCCTGTTCGCGAAGCGGTGCAGCAGCTGATCTACGAGGGTCTCGCCGTGAGCGCACCGCACGCGGGCGCGAAGGTGGCCGCCGTCGACGACGACCGCATCCGCGACGTGCTCGCGGTCCGCGCCGCCCTCGACGGCCTCGCCGCCGCCGCGGCCGCTACCCGACTCACCGAGGCCGACCTCGACAAGCTCACCGGCATCATCAGTGCCCAGCAAGCGCACCTCGACGATCCGACCGACCCCGCGCGCGACGCCCAGCTCGACCTGGAATTCCACACCTTCATCCGCGACGCCTCCGGCAATGGGTGCGTCGTCGACGAACTGGCCCGCCTGGAAGCCCAGGCCCACCTCTACCGCGGCGACCTGTGGTGCTCGGCCCGCAACCGCCGCGTCGCCCTGCGCGAACACCGCCGCATCGTCGAAGCCCTCGAGTCCGGTCACCCCGAGTCCGCCCGCGCCGCCGCGGAGGCGCACGTACAGGGGCTACTGACCCGCCTCGCCAGGCAATAACAGCTTCTGTCAGGAATCCTCAGCGTTGATCCCGGTACGCGGGCGCCTTCGCGGTGCCCGCCGGGGTCAGCGTGTGCAGCAGCGGCATCGTGCGGTGCGCGACCACCGTCGACAACACGACCACGCTGTGCGACCGCACCACCGAACCCGTCCGGTCGATGCTCAACAACACCGCTTGCAATCCCGCGTGTGAATCGGCCCCGATCCGGCACAACACATCGCCGGAGCCCGTCGTCGCGTACGCCTCGATCACCCCCGGAATCGCGGTGAGCTCCGAACTCACCTGGTCGAGCGCCCCCTGCGCGATCTCCAAGGTCACGAACGCCTGCACATCGAAACCCGCTGCGGTGACATCGATCTGCGGATCGTAGGACGCGATCACACCGGATTCCTCCATCCGGTTGATCCGCGCCTGCACCGTCGCCCGCGCGACCTTCGTCCGCCTCGACAGCTCGAGAATTCCGGCCCGCTGGAATTCGTGCATCGCGGTGAGGATCGCCAGATCGAGCTCATCCAATTTCGCGGGCGTGCGCATGCGAAGACCTCCCTGTCCGGTAGCTATTCAAATTGTCCACCATTTGCGCGCATTCGGTGGCTTCTCGAGCCAGCCTGTTCAGGGAAATATGGAGTAGTTGCCCACCTGCGGCGTGACGCGATTTCCTAAGGTCATGACCATTGAGCAGCAGCTCGTCGGGCTGATCGAGCACGACGACAGTGTCGATCCGTTTCCGGTGATCGGGTGGGACGCCCTCGTCTGGGTTGTCGGCAACGCGACCCAGAGCGCCCACTTCCTGCAGTCCGCGTTCGGCATGCGACTGGAGGCGTACTCGGGCCCCGAGACCGGCAATCGCGACCACAAGTCGTTCGTGCTGCGCAGTGGGGGAGCGCGGTTCGTGATCACCGGCGCGGTCGACCCCGACAGCCCCCTCATCGCCCACCACGACCGCCACGGCGACGGCATCGTCGACATCGCCCTCGAGGTCCCCGATGTGGATCGCTGCATCGCCAGGGCCCGCGAACGCGGCGCGACGATCCTCACCGAACCCCACGACGAGACCGACGAATTCGGCACCGTCCGCTCCGGCGCGCTGGCCACCTACGGCGACACCCGACACACTCTCGTCGATCGCTCCGGCTACGTCGGTCCCTATCTCCCCGGCTATATCGCCCGCACCTCCACCCGCGCGCCGGGCAAGCGCGTATTCCAGGCGATCGACCACGTAGTGGGCAATGTCGAGCTGGGCATGATGGACCGCTGGGTCGACTTCTACCGCGGCGTCATGGGATTCACGAACATGGCCGAATTCGTCGGCGACGACATCGCCACCGAGTACTCCGCGCTGATGAGCAAGGTCGTCGCCAACGGCAACCACCGCGTGAAGTTCCCCCTCAACGAACCGGCCCTTGGCCGCAAGCGTTCTCAGATCGACGAGTACCTCGAGTTCTATCGCGGCCCCGGCGTACAACACATCGCGCTGGCCACCGGCGACATCCTCGACACCGTCGATGCCCTACGCGCCGAGGGCGTCGAGTTCCTCGCCACCCCCGACGCCTATTACGAGGACCCGGAATTGCGCGCCCGCATCGGGGCCGTGCGCGTACCGGTCGACGAACTCCAGCGCCGAGGCATCCTGGTCGACCGCGACGAGGACGGCTACCTCCTGCAGATCTTCACCCGTCCCCTCACCGATCGCCCCACCGTCTTCTTCGAACTCATCGAGCGACACGGCTCACTCGGTTTCGGAAAGGGCAATTTCAAGGCCCTTTTTCAGGCCATCGAACGAGAGCAGGAGGCTCGCGGCAACCTGTGACCGGGTCCGCGGACCTACTACAGTTCATGCCATGCGGATCCCCTCGGCGATCATCACCGGCATGACCTTGGTCGTCATGCTGACGTCGTGCGGATCGGGGGGCGACTCCGATACGCCGGCAGGGCCCAACCGACCACCACCGAAGGTCGCCTCACTCGGCCCCTTCGTGGGCGAATGCGGCCATGTCACCGACGACGAAGTGCGCACACTCGCGGGCCTCGGCCAGATCGCTCGGGTCTACAAGAACGCGACCGGCTGCAACTGGCAATCTGCCGGATTATCCTCGCCCAGCGTCACTTTCGCCTCGTACCGGGGCAGTCCGATCGAACGTGAGAAGGCGTGGGTGTCCAACGTGGGCCGTGCGCCCGAGTCCATCGAGGTCGGCGGCCATCCCGGCTTCCAGGCGCTCGCGCCGGAGGGCACCGTCTGTGACTTCGCCGTGCAACTCGACGACGACTTCTTCGAGTGGTCGATATCCACCGGCCTGTTCGCCACCGGCGGCAACCCGTGCGACCGCACCAGGAAACTGGCCGAGCTGACCGTGGGACGGCTGCGGTGAGCGCCGGCAAGGTCGCCGCCGCGGCGCTGATGCTCACCCTCGCGTTGGCAGGCTGCGGCCAGAAGATCGAGGGCAGTGCCCAGCCGCTGGGAAAGGGTGGCGGCGGTGAGTCGATCAACACCGACTTCGACAAGCTGCTGCGCGAGTGCGAGGTGGTGGCCGCGGACAAGATCGGCGAGATCATCGGCAACGCCAAGTACGTGAGCGCCTCCTTCAGCGGCGCCGTCTGCATGTGGGACATCGAGGACGCACCCGGTGGGGGAGCCATGGCCAGCCTCAACTGGTACGAGATGGGTACGCTGAACAACGAGAAGGCCACCAACGACAAGTTGGGCTACCTCTCCGGCGACATCACCGTGCAGGGCCGCAGGGCGCTGCAGGTGCGTCGACCGGGCGACAACGACTCCTGCGGCGTCACCGCACCGGCCGCCGATGTCGGCGTCGTCGGCTGGTGGATCAACTACCGGCCCGGCTCGGCTCACCCCGATCCGTGCGCGGGCGCCCAGAAATTGGTCGAGCTCACCTTGGATCTCGCCCGGTAGAAGGCTTGACGCGGCCCCCCGCTTTGACCCCCCATCAGGCACGCGGGTATCGTAGATCCCTGTGCCCGGATTGCTACGGGCAAGTTCGTGTGTGAACGTAGGCCAGCGAAAGCGGCCGATACGTTCCAGCGTGCCTTGAAAAGGGCACTGAGCGCCACGGCGACACGCCCGACCACGGGTTAACGGAAACGTGGTCTGACGTGCGAGTGAAAGCTCGATGAACTGCAAGACACTGCACACCAAGCGAATTACCAATAAGGAAAGCCGGTCTATGCCAACCATCAACCAGCTGGTCCGCAAGGGTCGCCGCGACAAGGTCACCAAGACCAAGACTGCGGCCCTGAAGGGGAGCCCGCAGCGTCGTGGCGTGTGCACTCGCGTGTACACCACCACCCCCAAGAAGCCGAACTCCGCGCTCCGTAAGGTCGCGCGTGTTCGCCTGACCAGCGCGATCGAGGTCACGGCGTACATCCCCGGTGAAGGCCACAACCTGCAGGAGCACTCGATGGTGCTCGTCCGCGGCGGTCGTGTGAAGGACCTTCCCGGTGTCCGTTACAAGATCATCCGTGGCTCGCTCGACACCCAGGGCGTGAAGAACCGCAAGCAGGCGCGCAGCCGCTACGGCGCCAAGAAGGAGAAGAGCTGATATGCCACGCAAGGGCCCCGCACCCAAGCGTCCGCTGATCAACGACCCGGTCTACGGGTCCCCGCTGGTCACTCAGCTGGTCAACAAGATCCTCATGGACGGCAAGAAGTCCACCGCCGAGCGCATCGTCTACGGCGCACTCGAGCAGGCGCGTGAGAAGACCGGCACCGATCCGGTCGTCACCCTCAAGCGCGCACTGGACAACGTCAAGCCCGCCCTCGAGGTGAAGCCCCGTCGTGTCGGTGGCGCCACCTACCAGGTGCCGGTCGAGGTCCGTCCGGGCCGCGCCAACACCCTCGCGCTGCGCTGGCTGGTCAGCTACTCCCGCGCCCGTCGCGAGAAGACCATGGTCGAGCGTCTCGCCAACGAGCTCCTCGATGCCAGCAACGGCCTCGGTGCCGCCGTGAAGCGTCGCGAGGACACCCACAAGATGGCCGAGTCGAACCGGGCCTTCGCGCACTACCGCTGGTGATTGCCCGGCCCGTCACTTAAAAGGGAGAATTTCGTGGCACAGGACGTGCTCACCGACCTGAACAAGGTCCGCAACATCGGCATCATGGCCCACATCGATGCGGGCAAGACCACCACGACCGAACGCATCCTGTTCTACACCGGCATCACGTACAAGATCGGTGAAGTTCACGATGGCGCGGCCACGATGGACTGGATGGAGCAGGAGCAGGAGCGTGGTATCACCATCACCTCCGCGGCTACCACTTGCTTCTGGAAAGACAACCAGATCAACATCATCGACACCCCCGGGCACGTCGACTTCACCGTCGAGGTGGAGCGTTCGCTCCGCGTGCTCGATGGTGCGGTCGCGGTGTTCGACGGCAAAGAGGGTGTCGAGCCCCAGTCCGAGCAGGTGTGGCGTCAGGCCGACAAGTACGACGTGCCGCGTATCTGCTTCGTGAACAAGATGGACAAGCTCGGTGCGGATTTCTACTTCACCGTGCAGACCATCAAGGACCGTCTCGGCGCTCGCCCGCTCGTGATCCAGCTGCCGATCGGCGCTGAGAACGACTTCGAGGGCATCGTCGACCTGGTCGAGAACAATGCCAAGGTCTGGAAGGGCGAGACCAAGCTCGGCGAAGAGTACGAAGTCGTCGAGATCCCGGCCGACCTCAAGGAGAAGGCCGAGCAGTACCGTCAGGAACTGCTCGAGACCGTCGCCGAGTCCGACGAGGCACTGCTCGAGAAGTTCTTCGGTGGCGAGGATCTCACCATCGAGGAGATCAAGGGCGCCATCCGCAAGATGACGGTCAACTCCGAGCTGTACCCGGTGCTGTGTGGTTCCGCGTTCAAGAACAAGGGCGTTCAGCCCATGCTCGACGCGGTCATCGATTACCTTCCTTCCCCGCTGGACGTCGAGGCCACCACCGGCCACGTGCCCAACAAAGAAGAAGAGCTGATCACCCGCAAGCCCAACGTCGATGAGCCGTTCGCGGCCCTGGCGTTCAAGATCGCGGTGCACCCGTTCTTCGGTGAGCTCACCTACGTGCGCGTGTACTCGGGTCAGGTTGCCTCCGGCGCCCAGGTCGTGAACTCGACCAAGGGCAAGAAGGAGCGTCTGGGCAAGCTGTTCCAGATGCACTCCAACAAGGAGATGCCGGTCGCCACGGCGTCGGCAGGCCACATCTACGCGGTCATCGGCCTGAAGGACACCACCACCGGTGACACCCTGTCCGACGCGCAGAACCAGGTCGTCCTCGAGTCGATGACCTTCCCGGATCCGGTCATCGAGGTCTCGATCGAGCCCAAGACCAAGTCCGACCAGGAGAAGCTCGGCACCGCGATCCAGAAGCTGGCTCGCGAAGACCCGACGTTCTCGGTCAAGCTCGACCAGGAGACCGGCCAGACCGTCATCGGCGGCATGGGCGAGCTCCACCTCGACATCCTCGTCGACCGTATGCGTCGCGAGTTCAAGGTCGAGGCCAACGTCGGCAAGCCGCAGGTGGCCTACCGCGAGACCATCACCAAGAAGGTCGAAAAGCACGAGTTCACCCACAAGAAGCAGACGGGTGGCTCCGGCCAGTTCGCGAAGGTCATCATCGCCCTCGAGCCGTTCGTCGGCGAAGACGGCGCGACCTACGAGTTCGAGAACAAGGTCTCCGGCGGTCGCGTGCCCCGTGAGTACATCCCGTCGGTCGACGCGGGCGCCCAGGATGCCATGCAGTACGGCGTGCTCGCCGGCTACCCGCTGGTGAACCTGAAGGTCAGCCTGCTCGACGGCGCGTACCACGACGTCGACTCCTCGGAAATGGCGTTCAAGATCGCGGGTTCGCAGGCCCTCAAGGAAGCGGCCCGTAAGGCCGGTCCGGTGATCCTCGAGCCGCTCATGGCGGTCGAGGTCATCACGCCCGAGGAATACATGGGCGACGTGATCGGCGACCTCAACTCCCGCCGTGGCCAGATTCAGGCCATGGAGGAACGCAGTGGTGCCCGTGTCGTCAAGGCGCTGGTTCCGCTCTCGGAGATGTTCGGTTACATCGGTGACCTGCGGTCCAAGACCCAGGGTCGCGCGAACTACTCCATGGTGTTCGCCCAGTACGCAGAGGTTCCGGCCAATGTGTCCAAGGAGATCATCGCCAAGGCGACCGGCGAATAAAACCCTCTTGCGGTCCAGTGGCACACTGGACCGCAAGTGCCGGGCGTCAAGTAATACCCCCGATCCCCGCCTCCAGCGGGGATGACACACGCACTGCTGCAAATGCACGCACCAACAAGTCCAGGAGGACCCAAAAGTGGCGAAGGCGAAGTTCGAGCGGACGAAGCCGCACGTCAACATCGGCACCATCGGTCACGTCGACCACGGCAAGACCACGCTGACTGCAGCGATCACCAAGGTGCTGGCTGACAAGTTCCCGACCCTGAACGACGCGTTTGCGTTCGATCAGATCGACAAGGCGCCGGAGGAGAAGGCTCGTGGTATCACGATCAACATCTCCCACGTCGAGTACCAGACCGAGAAGCGCCACTACGCGCACGTCGACGCCCCGGGTCACGCGGACTACATCAAGAACATGATCACCGGTGCGGCGCAGATGGACGGCGCCATCCTGGTGGTCGCGGCCACCGATGGCCCGATGCCGCAGACTCGCGAGCACGTGCTGCTCGCCCGTCAGGTCGGCGTGCCTTACATCCTGGTCGCGCTGAACAAGTCGGACATGGTCGATGACGAGGAAATCCTCGAGCTCGTCGAGATGGAGGTCCGCGAACTGCTGGCCTCGCAGGAATTCGACGAGGACGCGCCGGTCGTGCGCGTCTCCGGCCTGAAGGCCCTCGAGGGCGACGAGAAGTGGGCCGAGGCCATCGTCGAGCTCATGCAGGCTGTCGACGACTCGATCCCGGACCCGGTCCGCGAGACCGAGCTCCCGTTCCTGATGCCCGTTGAGGACGTCTTCACGATCACCGGTCGTGGCACCGTCGTCACCGGTCGTGTCGAGCGCGGCATCGTCAACGTGAACGAGGAGGTGGAAATCGTCGGCATCAAGGAGAAGTCGACCAAGACCACCGTCACCGGCATCGAGATGTTCCGCAAGCTGCTCGACCAGGGCCAGGCGGGCGACAACGTCGGCCTGCTGGTTCGTGGCATCAAGCGCGAAGATGTCGAGCGTGGCCAGGTTGTCGTCAAGCCGGGCACCACGACTCCCCACACGGAGTTCGAGGGCCAGGCGTACATCCTGTCGAAGGACGAGGGCGGCCGCCACACCCCGTTCTTCAACAACTACCGCCCGCAGTTCTACTTCCGTACCACGGACGTGACCGGCGTCGTTACCCTCCCCGAGGGCACCGAGATGGTCATGCCCGGCGACAACACCGAGATGCTGGTCAAGCTGATCCAGCCGGTCGCCATGGACGAAGGCCTGCGCTTCGCGATCCGCGAAGGTGGCCGCACCGTCGGTGCCGGTCGCGTCACGAAGATCATCAAGTGAGTCTGTAGACCCACTGACACCGCAACGGCGTCACCCCTTCCGGGGGTGGCGCCGTTCGGCGTTTCCGGGGTTCGAGTGATGGGTGTCAGGCGGAGGCGTCGAGGTGTACGCGGACCGTGACCCGACCCTTGGGATCGCGTTGGGCGACGGCGTGGCCGGAGTGGTCGACGCCGTCGATGCGGAGGCTGACAGGGCCGCCCGCACCGAGAAAGTTGCGCCACCACTGCTTCTTGTCGGGCATCGCCACGCCGATGATGTACTCGTCGCCGGAGTGCCGATAGTTGACCGGCGTCGTGAATGTGCGCCCGGAACGCCGCCCCACGTAGCTGATCTGCGCGAAAGACTTACCCAGAACCTTCCCGATGACAGGGGCTTCGGTCAACGCCACCACTCCGGCATTCATCCCCTTCAATCCCCGACGCAACAACGATTCTCGAGTCAACGGCTTCTCCTGCCTGCTGAAGAACGAACCTGTTGTTCCCGAAGCTACCGAGGATCTATGGCAAAGCGCTGAGAGTCATCCGCGATCGCGGCCAACCGACGAAACACCCCGGTTCGCTCCGGATAACACCGAATTCCGCTCGGCGACAGGATGACTCAGCGAATCTTGGCCCCGTAAACGTGCTCGACGGACAACGCCATGAGTACCCGCCGGTCCGAGACCATGACTTCGCGGTACTCGTTCCAGTCGGGGTGCTCGCCCGCGGCCGCACGGTAGTAGTCGACCAGTGCCTCGACTTCCGGTCCGTTCGGATCGGTTCCGGGACCGGTCAATGTCGCGGTGCCCTCGGCGGTGGCCCACGACCATCCGTCGGCGCTGGTGACCTCGAGGGCGGCCCGGGGATCGCGTCGGAGGTTGACCGTTTTGGCGCGGCCCTCGGTCATCGAGACATAGATGATGCCCGCCGCACGGTCGTAGTACGGGGTGACGGGGGAGAGCTGGGGGCGGCCGTCGGACTTGATGGTGGCCAGGATGCCGATGCGGGAGTCGGCGATGAGAGCGTGCAGGTCGAGTGGGGTTTCGGGCATCGGTCGGCTCCTAGGGGTGGCGGGGCTGTTCGTTGTGACGAACCGCCGTGCTCGCCTGTTTATGCCCGGGCGGCGGAAATCCCGTCGACAGCGCGCGATCGGGCGCGTAGAACTTGTCGCATGGTTACAGCACGTCCGCAGTCGCGGTTCTAGCTCGCATCGGGTCCTTCGGCGCCGGTGCGGCGCCGCGTGATCCGACGCCCGTGCCGTCTCAGGAACGCACAACTGGCGAGCGTCGATTCATCGACCGAACCAGCCTGGGGATTCTCATGACCAGATTCGATCTCGCCCGACTACGCAATATCGGCATCGCCGCCCACATCGACGCGGGTAAGACCACGACCACCGAGCGGGTGCTGTTCTACACCGGCGTCACCCGGACTCTCGGCGAGGTGCACGACGGGACCGCGGTGATGGATCGCATGGTCCAGGAGCGCGAGCACGGCATCACGATCGCGGCGGCGGCGACCACCTGCTGGTGGAACGAGCACCAGATCACCATCCTCGACACCCCCGGCCACGTCGACTTCACCGTCGAGGTGGAGCGTTCGCTGCGGGTACTCGACGGTGCGATCGCGGTGTTCGATGCCAAGGAGGGCGTGGAACCGCAGTCCGAGCAGGTGTGGCGCCAAGCCGACAAGTACGGCGTTCCACGGATCTGCTTCGTGAACAAGATGGACAAGCTCGGCGCCGATTTCGCGTTCACCGTGCGGACCATCGCGGAGCGACTCGGCGTGCGTCCGCTGGTGATCCAGCTGCCGATCGGCGCGGAGCGCGAGTTCGACGGCATCATCGATCTGGTCGAGATGACCGCGAAGGTGTGGCGTGGCGACACCGATCGCGGCACCCACTTCGAGACGATCGAGATCCCGGAAGACCTGCGCACCAAAGCCTTCCAGCATCGTGACGCACTGGAGGCGGCGGTCGCCGAAGCCGATGAGCAAGTGCTCGAGCGCTACCTCGCCGGTCGGCCGATCACCGTCGAGATCATGAAAGCCGCCATCCGGCGGATGACGATCGACGCACAGGCCTACCCGGTCCTGTGTGGTTCGGCGCTGGCGAACATCGGTGTGCAACCGCTGTTGGACGCCGTCGTCGACTACCTGCCGTCGCCGCTGGATGTTGTCGCTGTGCACGGATTCTCGCCGGAGGGCGAGCACATCCACCGCGCGCCCGATGTCGCCGAGCCGTTCGCGGCCCTGGCGTTCAAGGTCGCGCTGCACCCGTTCTTCGGCAAGCTCGTGTACCTGCGGGTGTACTCCGGTACCGCCGAACCCGGTGCGACCGTACTGAATTCGACCACTGGGCGAAAGGAGCGCCTCGGCAAACTGTTCCAGATGCATTCGAGCACCGAGATCGCCGTCGAGCGGGTGCGGGCCGGTCAGATCTGTGCCGTGATCGGCCTGAAGGCAACGGGAACCGGCGACACCCTGTGAGACCGGGAAGCCCCGGTCGTTCTGGAGTCGATGACCTTCCCCGACCCGGTACTCGCCGTCTCGATCGAACCGAGGACCCGCGCCGACCAGGACAAGCTGGGCACCGCCCTGGCTCGCCTGGCCGACGAGGACCCGACGTTCACCGTGCACGTCGACGCCGAAACCGGCCAGACGGTCATCGGCGGCATGGGCGAACTGCACCTGGAGATCCTGGTCGACCGGATGAAGCGGGAGTTCCGCGTCGACGCCGACATCGGCGCCCCACGCGTGGCCTACCGCGAAACCATCACCGCCGCAGTCGATCTGTTCGAATACACCCACCGCAAGCAACAGGGTGGGCACGGACAGTTCGCCAAGGTGGTGATCGCGCTGGAACCACACGTGGCCGATGACGACGCGATCTACGAATTCGAGAGCCGGGTCACCGGCGGACGGGTACCGCGGGAGTACATCCCCGCGGTCGACGCGGGCGCACAGGACGCGCTGCGCGTCGGCACGCTCGCCGGCTTCCCCCTGGTGAACGTGAAAGTGACGCTGCACGACGGCGCCGCTCACGTGCAGGATTCGTCGGAGCCCGCGTTCCGTCTCGCGGGCGCGGCCGCGGTGCGTGCCGCGATCGCGAGGGCGAAGCCGATACTGCTCGAACCGGTGATGGCCGTCGAGGTCGTGACTCCGGAGGAGTACGTCGGCGAGGTGATCGGTGATCTCAACGCCCGCCGTGGCCGGGTCACCGAACTCGCGGAACGAGGCGGCGCGCACGTGGTGCGGGCCCTGACCCCGCTCCAGGAGATGTTCGGCTACATCGGGGACCTCCGCTCGAAAACCCGTGGCCGAGCGAACTACTCGATGGTGTTCGACTCCTACGCTCCGGTCCCACCGGGCGCGGCGGCGTCGATCATCGCGGGCGGCTGATCGACACCGGTGGCGTCGCAGTGCGTGCGGCGTCACCGGTTCGTCGTCGATGCCTAGGTGGGGGTGCCGTCCGATGTCTCGGAGTCGACCATCGCCGGAAGCTGATGTTTCCCAGCGGATCCTGCAGTCAGCAGGCGCAGCGCGTCGGCCGAACTCTCATCGCGCGCGGTGTAGATCTCGAGCCGGTGGTCGGGACTGTCGGGCTGCAACCACACCTGATAGTCGACGTCGACGCGCCCGATCGTCGGATGACGCAGATCCATCGGTCCCACGGTGCAATCGGCGACCTCCGCCGCGGCCCACAGCGTCGCGAAAGTCGTACTGCGCATGGCGAGTTCGCCGATCAGTTCGGCCAGGCGCGCGTCGGTGGGATAGCGTCCCGCGGTCAACCGCAGATAGCCGACGTGGATGCGGGCGAGTTCGTCCCAGTTTCGGTACAGGTCCCTGGCGAAGGGATCGAGGAAGAACAGCCGCGGAATCGACGGGCGTCGCGCGGGGTCGTCGGGGGCGGTGACATCGAGGTGCTCGCCGACGAGCGCGTGCCCGGCGCGATTCCAGGCGAGTACATCGCCTCGGCGCCCGAGAACGATGGCGGGCATGGTGTCACCGAGCGAGGTGAGCAGCGCCAGCACCCGAGGGTGAGGTTGCTCCGGTTCGTCTCTGACCAGGCGCGGGACGGCCGGTTGGCCTGCGAGATTGTGCAGGTGGGCCGTTTCGGCCGGGTCGAGTTGGAGCACCCGGGCGATGGCATCGATGACCTGCGTGGAGACGGTTCCAGCCTGGTCCTGTTCGAGGCGGGTGTAATACCCGGCACTGACCCCGGCGAGCTGAGCGAGCTCCTCGCGGCGCAGGCCGGGCACGCGGCGGGTGACGCCGAAGGTCCGTAGGCCGATCCGTTCAGGGGTGGTTCGGTCGCGGCGGGACTTGAGGAACGTTCCGAGGCTTTCCAACTCCATCGTTCCCATCGTAGGCACCGGGGCGCGGTCGTGCTCGATGGATGCAGGCGCGAAGCGTCCTCGGTCTCTTGCGCACGGCCGGAGCGAAGGCGGAGGTACGCCTATCCCGGCTGGGTGTACCCACGTCAGGGGCCTGGTTGTCACCCGCACGCGCTCGCAGGGTGAGTGACATGAATCGAACCCATGACACCGACGTGCGGTCCTGGCTGGGCCTGCTGGTGGTGCTCGGTCCCGTCCTGCTCGTCGCGATGGACGGCTCGGTGCTGTTCCTGGCGATGCCCGCCATCACCGACGCACTGTCACCTTCGGCCGACGAAACCCTGTGGATCCTGGACAGCTACGGCTTCGCGGTCGGCTCACTGCTGATCGCGTTCGGCACCATCGGCGACCGCTACGGCCGCAAGCGCCTGTTGATGATCGGCGCCGCGATGTTCGGCCTCGGCTCGGTGGGGGCGGCCTTCGCCACGAGTCCCGCACTCTTGATCGCCTTCCGGGTCCTGATGGGTGTGGCAGGCGCGACGCTGTTGCCGTCGGCTCTCGCCGTGCTCGGCACCCTGTTCACCGACCCACGCCGTCGCGCACAGGCCATCGGCATCTTCGCCGCCACCTTCGCGGCGGGTTTCGCGATCGGCCCGATTGTCGCCGGTCAGCTGCTGACGCGGTTCTGGTGGGGATCGGTGCTGCTGATCAATGTGCCCGTGGTGCTGGTGTTCCTGGTGCTGGCGCCGATCCTGCTCGGTGAGGTACGCGCGACCGGGCTCGGCCGTATCGATGTGGCGAGCGTGCTCACCTCGGCGACCGGGCTCCTGCTCACCATGTACGCGGTGAAACACGCGGCCGCCCAAGGTGTCTCGATCTCGACGGTGATGGTCGGGCTGGCCGGTGTGGCTCTGCTCGGATCGTTCGGCCGCAGGCAGGCGCGCATCGACAACCCGCTCGTCGACTTCACCTTGTTCCGCAACCGGGTCTTCACCATCGCGATCATCACCGGGTTCCTGCCCCTGGCGGCCTGGTCGGCGACCGCTTACCTGGCCGCGACCTACCTGCAATCGGTCCTCGGGATGTCGATCGCCGACGCCGCGCTGCTCGCGGTCCCCGGCGCCCTCGTGCTCACCGTGGCCGCCGTCCTCACCCCGGCCGCCGTCGCCCGTGTCGGACACTCGGCAGCCCTGATCGCCGCCCACTTCACGATCGCGGTCGGCCTGGTGCTGCTGCTGGCGACCGGTTCCGGCGGCGGTGTGGGCTGGTACATCGCCGCGACCGTGGTCGCAGGCATCGGCTACGGCATCTCGTTCAGCGTGGTCGCCGATATCGCCGTCGCCGCGGTCCCGGTCGAACGGGCCGGGGCAGCCGCCGCTCTGGCCGAAACCGGCAACGAACTCGGCAACGCGCTCGGTATCGCCCTGTTCGGCTCCCTGGCCGCCGTCCTCTTCCGCGTCCAGGGTCCCGACCTCGCTCCCACCCTCGGCGAAACCCTGCGCCTTTCGGTCCTCACGCCCGCGGTGCTGGACGACGCCCGCAGCGCCTTCGTCAGCGGATTGCACGTCGTCGCCGCGACGGCAGCCGTCCTGCACGTAGTCCTCGGTCTGGCGGCCATCCGCGTCCTCGGCGGCGGTTCGCGGGCGAGTCGAGCGATCGCGCCGGGATCAGCCGAGTTGGGTCATCCCCGCCGCGACCACCTGGGCGACGTTCACCAGGTCGTCGGCCGTCGGAACGGGTAGACCGTCGAGAGCGTGGAGGCGGTCGGTGCTGGCGATCGCGAACATGGCGGACACCCAGGCGGCGGCGCACGCGTGCAGGGTGCCGGGCCGAACCGGGACCGGGGTGCTGGCTTGCAACACCCGGGCGGTGACGTCGAGGAGCTGGTCGCGCAGGACGCGCAGGGTGCGGCGGACGTCGGGGTGGGTGTCGGCCTCGCGCCACATGATCACGCGCAGGACCGAGGAATGGTGGTCGCGCAGGTTGATCGCGGTATCGAGATTGATGAGGCTGGCGGCCGGATCGCCGGGGCTCACCACGGCGGCGAGGTCGTCGATCGGATGTGCCGGGACGCGTTCGCGCATGAGCGCGGACAGGATCGCGTTCTTGGTGGGGAAGTAGTAGAAGACCAGTCCTTTCGGCACATCGGCGGCCGCGGCGACGGCCGCGGTCGGTGTGGCATCGAATCCCTGTGTGGCGAACAGGGTTTCGGCGGCATCCAGGATGAGTTGCCGGGCGTCGCCATCGCGTTTCGCGTTGCGGCGCCCGACTCGTCGGCCCGGCATCAGTGATGTGGAGCCATGTTGTGCAGGCGCTGGTTCATCGCGGGCAGCGCGGCGACCGCCACCACCGCCGTCACCACTCCGACCACCCATGCGGTCCAGGATGCGCCGCCGAAGGCGGTGAAGTCCATGGCCCACGGCGAGATGAACAGCAGCACGCCGAACACGCCCATCGCGTAGTCCGCGACGGACAGATCGTCCCTGGCCATCTGGATCAGACCGGTTGCGGCGATGAGGACGCCGAGCACGATGAGAGTCCAGCGGGCATTGTCGTTGGTGTCGAGCCACAGGGGCGACAATGCGGTGAATGCGCCGAGCACCACGGCGAGAAAATCCTGTGCGCGACTGTTGGTGAACATGGGGAATGCCTCCTCGTTGAGACGAAAATACCTCTGACCTCGGTCTACTCCTGATTGACCGCCCGGTCGATATCGGGAGCGGCACGGTTGGGTTGCGACGTGGGTGTCACAGGTCGCCCGGCGCACTGGTACAAACATCTGGGGGCCGTAGTGGTCCGCGACACAGCAGAAACATGGCATGGGTGCGGTCGGTGACCGAGCATGCCGAGAGGACACAACATGAGCGCGCCCATCGTGATCGTCGGAGCGGGTCTGGCAGGCCTGCGAACGGCCGAGGAACTGCGTCGGGCCGGGTACGAGGGCGGTGTGCTGCTGCTCGGTGACGAGACGCGCCCGCCGTACGACCGTCCGCCGCTGTCGAAGCAGTTCGTGCGTGGCGAAACCGACGACACCACCCTTCGCCCGCCGGAGTTCTTCGCGGACAAGAACATCGAGCTGCGCCTCGGCACCGCCGTCACCGGCGTCGACACCGCCGCGCGCACCGTCGCCCTGGCCGACGGCAGCACCATCGCCTATGACCAGCTGATCATCGCGACCGGTCTGCGCCCCCGCAGGCTTCCCGGCCTGCCCCAGGTCGCGGGCGTGCACGTGCTGCGCGCCCACGAGGACGCCGAAACTCTGCGCGCCGAACTCGACGGCGCGACCCGCGCGCTGATCATCGGCGCCGGTTTCATCGGCTGTGAGCTCGCCGCCAGCTTCCGCGCCGCCGGAGTCGAGGTCACCCTCGTCGAACCGCAGCCCACTCCGCTCGCGTCGATCCTCGGCGAGCAGATCGGCGGCCTGGTGGCGCGCATGCACCTCGACGAAGGCGTGGACCTGCGCTGCGGCACCGGCGTCGACACCCTGCGTGCCGACGACGCAGGCCGGGTGTCCGGCGCCGTCTGCACCGACGGCACCGAAATCGACGCCGACCTGGTCGTGGTCGGTGTGGGTTCGGTGCCCGTCACCGACTGGCTGGCCGAGTCCGGCATCGAACTGGCCGACAGGTCGGCGGGCGGTGGTGTGCTCGCCGACGAGGTCGGCCGCACCTCCGCCGACGCGGTCTGGGCGGTCGGCGACGTCGCCGCCTGGCAGCACGACACCGGCGTCCGCAAGCGCGTAGAACACTGGACCAGCGCGGGCGAACAGGCAAAACTGCTGGTCACCGCCCTCCTCGGCGGCGCACCCCCCACCATGGCCCGCGTCCCGTACTTCTGGAGCGATCAGTACGACGTCAAGATCCAGGCCCTCGGCACCCCATCGCCCGACGACGACCTCACCATCGTCAGCGACGACGGCCGCAAGTTCCTCGCCTACTACTCCCGCGACGGCATCCTCACCGCCGTCCTCGGTGCGGGCCTGACCGGCCAGGTGATGAAACTGCGCGCGAAGCTGGCCACGCCCACCCCGGTGGCCGATCTCCTCGCCGCCGCGGGCTGAGGGCCACCCCCCGTCTCGACACGGGCGCCACGGCGGCGCACACACGGTCGCGATCGGCCGCTCTCGCCGCTGTAATACGGTGTAGCGGTGATCGTCGCGCTCATCGATTCCGGCCTCGGCCTCCTGCCTACGGCTTCGTGGTTGCGCAAACTGCGGCCCGATGTCGACCTGCTGCTGTTGCTCGACCCCGACGGCGCGCCGTGGGGGCCCAAGCCCGAGCAGTGGGTGGTCGAGCGGGTCGTCGGGGCGGCGCGCCAGGCGGTCGAGTCGGGGGCCGAGGTGATCGTGCTGCCGTGCAATACCGCCAGCGTCACCGCGTTGGACCATGTGCGGGCCGAGGTGGGGGACTCTGTGCCGGTGATCGGCACCGTTCCCGCTATCAAACCCGCTGCCGCGCAATGTAATTCGGTGGCGGTGTGGGCGACAGCGGCGACCACGGCCAGTCGCTACCAAGCCGATCTGATCGCCCGGTTCGGCGGTGACGCGAAGGTGGTCGGGGTCGCCTGCCACGGGCTGGCCGACGCGATCGACCGCGGCGACGTCAAGGCCATCCGCGAGTCGATCGCCGACTCCGCGGCCCGCACCCCGGCCGATGTCGAGGGCGTGGTCCTCGGCTGCACCCACTATCCGCTGGTCATCGACGCCATCGTCGCCGCCCTGCCCGACGGTGTGCGCCTGTTCGACAGCGCCCAAGCCGTCGCCGCCCAAACTGTCCGCAAGATGGACGAACTCGGTCGCCCCACCACCGGCACCGGCACGGTCACCGTTCGCACCAGCGGGCGACCGGGCGAATTGCCCTCCGGTGCGGCGACATTCGAGTCGGGCCGACTGCTCGGTGCGCTTCCTGCGTGATCGGCGGCGCGGCCGTAGGGGCGACGGCCTGCGCGAACATGTCACCGCACCAGTGTTGAATGCGGGGGAATCCCCGACCCGGAGGTGCGTGTGTCCGAGCTCCCCACCGCTGCACAGGTGCGCAAGACCCTCGCCGACCTGGCGAACCCCACCGACGCGCATCACTTGCAACGCTTCTTCAAAACCGGCGCCGACGAATACGGCGAAGGCGATATCTTCCTCGGCATCCGAGTTCCCGTCACCAGGAAGGTGGCGAAACAGTTCGCCACACTTCCCCTTTCGCAGATCGACGAACTCCTCGACAGCCCACTCCACGAGGAACGTCTGGTCGCCCTGTTCATCCTCAACGCCCGCTTCGCCGAGGCATCGAAACCGCGCGTCCGCGACGACAAGGCCCGCGAGGAGATGGTCGACCTCTACCTGGCAGCCGTCCGGAGGGGGCGAGTCAACAACTGGGACCTGGTCGACGCCTCCGCCGAGAACATCATCGGCCCGTGGCTGCTCGACAAAGACCGAGCTCTGCTTTTCGAACTGGCCGACCAGGATTCACTCTGGGAGCGCCGAGTAGCGCTGCTGTCCACCTTCGCCTTCATCAAGGCGGGTGACCCGAGCACGACCCTGGAACTCGCCGAGATTCTTCAGTCGGATCGCCGAGATCTGATCCAGAAAGCGCTCGGCTGGATGCTGCGCGAAGTAGGCAAACGCGTCGACCAGGCCGCGCTCACCGACTTTCTCGACGAGAACGCACCCGAGTTGGGCCGCACCGCTCTGAGTTACGCGACCGAACACCTCGAGCCCGAGCAACGCGCCGCCTACCGCGCCATGCGTTAGAACTGGATCCGCAACCGATCGGTCACCGGCCGCGCCTGGCAGCCGAGGATGTACCCGTTCTCGATGTCCTCGGGATCCAGGATCTCCGAATTGGCCATCTCCACTTTGCCTTCCAACACGGTGCAGGCACACGACCCGCACTCGCCCTCCTGGCAGGAGTAGGGGACGTCGAGGCCCTTGTCGAGCATGATGTCGACCAGCGTCTGCTTGCGCGGCCACGACATTTCGTGCACCTCGCCGTCGAGCTCCACCTCGACCGTCGCCGCGTCGGCAGCCTCGGCCTCGGAGACCTCGGCGGGTGCGTGGGCGGCGAACGGATCGCCCGCGAGGGAATTGAACACCTCGGCATGGGTCCGGTTGCGTGGCACCTCGAGCGAGGCCAACGCGTCGTGCACCAGGTCCATGAACGGCTTCGGCCCGCACATGAACGCCTCATAGGCGGTGTAGGGCGAGACCAGGGTGGCCATCATGTCGGCGGTCGGCAGGCCGAGCAGCGGCTCGAGCCAGTGGATGACGGTGAGTCGCTGGGGATGCTTGCCGACGAGATCGCGCAGTTCGTCGGCGAAGATCACCGAGTTCGCGTCGCGATTGGCGTAGACCAGCACGACCTTGCCCGAACCCTGCGACAGCGCCGACTTCAGAATCGACATCACCGGCGTGATCCCGCTGCCCGCTCCGAACAGCAGCAGGTTCTCGTCGAGATCCTTCGGCGTGAACACACCGGAGGGCGGCAGCACCTCGACCTCGTCGCCGACGGCGAGGTTGTCGCAGAGCCAGTTCGAGCCGTACCCGCCCTCGGTGCGTTTGACCGTCACCTTCGGCTGATCATCGGTGAACGGCGAGCTGGCCAGCGAATAGCAGCGGGCGACCGATCCGGTCTGCTCGCTCGGGATGCGCAGCGTCAGGAACTGGCCGGGGGTGTAGGCGAAGCGCTCGCGCAGTTCGGCGGGCACCTCGAAGACCACGGAGTGGGTGTCGGCCGTTTCGGCGATCACCGCTGCTACCCGCAGCACCACCGAGCGCGAGCCGTGCGGAACCTCGACTGTGGTCATGTCGTCCTCTCGGGCAAAACTAGAACGTGTTTCAGTTTCATGCTAGGCCGGGACGCGCCTGCAGGGCAAGCTGTGCCTCGAGTCCGGCGACCAGCACCTCCATCCCGAAGTCGTAGGAGTACTTGCCGCGCAGGTCGGGCATGTACTTCGTGGCTCGGGCCACCGCCTCGGGCAGCAGCACGTCCGCCGGCGCGGAACGGTCGCGCGGGTTCACTCTGCTGCGGCCGAACAGGTAGGTGTGGATGGTCGCGTAGGCGGCCAGCACGTTGCGGTCGCTGAAGCCCGCGTCGAACAGGATCTCCATCACCGCTTCGATCAGGTCGAGCTGCTTGCCGAGCATCTGCTCGAGCAAGATGTCGCCGAGGCCGGGATGCGTGCGGAGTTTATCGTCTATCTGATCGATCAGATCGCGCAGGCGCTGCTGCCACGGACCGGACTCGCGCGGCGGCTTGCGCACCCCGAGCAGTGCGGCGCTGGCGACGAGGTCGAGCAACTCGCGCTTGTCGGCCACGTAGTAGTACGGCGCCATCGGCGACACCCCGAGCTCGCGCGAGAGCCGTCGCATCGAAAGCTTTTCGACCCCGTCCTCACGCACCACCTTCAGTGCCGCGTCGACGATCTCGGTCTCGGACAGTGTCGAACTAGCGCCCGCCCCACCATGGTTACGCAAGCCTCTGCCTCACCTCTGTTGCCACCGGGCCATCAGCCCTTTTCCCATCCTGCCCCCGGAAGTCTAGAGGGGTTCGCAGGTGATGGGGCGGGGTGTGCTCAGAGAAAGATTTTCCGATTCCGCCCTTTATGGCAGTCACTGACGTTAAGGTTCGAGGTGACCGGCAACACAATGGAGGTAGTCATGCCTGAGAACACCACGCCTGCGACCGTCGAATCCGACGAGGACCTGGTCACCGAGACGCTGATCGAAGAGGTCAGCATCGACGGCATGTGCGGCGTGTACTGACCATGCTCGATCTCGACACCCGTTGGACGCTGCACCCGCGGGTCTCGTTGCGCCCGGAGTCCTTCGGCGCGCTGCTGTACCACTTCGGGACCCGCAAGCTCTCGTTCCTCAAGAGTCGCGATCTCGTCGACGTGGTCCGGTCGCTGCCCGCGCACTCCTCGGTGCGCGAGGCGCTGCGCGCCAAGGGCATCGACGCCTCCGACGCGCACCTGGCCGCGCTCGGGCAGCTCGCCGACACCGACATGATCGTGGCATCGCCCGGCCCGGTCACCGCCGCACCCGAAGCCTTGCCCGCGGGTGACGCTCCTCAGGGCGGCAGGCTGATCGACCGCTTCGAATCGGGCCTCGGCGCACCGATCTGCCTCACCTGGGAACTCACCTACGCCTGCAACCTGTCGTGCGTGCACTGTCTGTCCTCGTCGGGCCGCCGCGACCCGAACGAACTGAGCACCGAGCAGTGCAAGGCGCTGATCGACGAGTTCGAGCGCATGCAGATCTTCTACGTCAACATCGGCGGCGGTGAACCGACCGTGCGCCCGGACTTCTGGGAACTGGTCGACTACGCCACCGCGCACAATGTGGGGGTCAAGTTCTCCACCAACGGCGTTCGCATCAACGAAGAGGTCGCCGCGCGCTTGGCGGCCAGCGACTACGTCGACGTGCAGATCTCCCTCGACGGCGCCGACGCCGCGGTCAACGATGCCGTGCGCGGCCCCGGCTCCTACGACACCGCGATCAAGGCGCTGTCGAACCTCGCCGCGGCGGGTTTCAAGGACGCGAAGCTCTCGGTCGTGGCCACCCGCCACAACATCTCCCAGCTCGACGAGTTCAAGGCCATCGCCGACAAGTACGGCGCCACCTTGCGACTCACTCGGCTGCGCCCCTCGGGTCGTGGCGCCGACGTGTGGGACGAACTGCACCCACTGCCCGAGCAGCAACGCGAGCTCTACGACTGGCTCGTCCGCAACGGCGAGGGCGTGCTCACCGGCGACTCGTTCTTCCACCTGTCCGCATTCGGCTCGGCGCTACCGGGTTTGAACATGTGTGGCGCGGGTCGTGTGGTCTGCCTGGTCGACCCGGTCGGCGACGTCTATGCCTGTCCCTTCGCCATCCACGACCGCTTCAAGGCCGGAAACATCGTCGCCGACGGTGGTTTCGAGTCGGTCTGGACCGATTCGGCGCTGTTCGCCGAACTGCGCGAACCGGTCGACGGTGGCGCGTGCACGAAGTGCTCGCACTACGACTCCTGCCGCGGTGGCTGCATGGCGGCGAAGTTCTTCACCGGTCTGCCCGCCAACGGACCTGATCCGGAATGCGTGCAGGGCTACGGTGAAGCGGCATTGACAGCGCCGGGTCGCACCATTCCGCGCCCCGCCGTCGACCACTCACGCCCGGTTCGCAGCCGTGCCAGGGTGTCGCTGCCGCTGACCGTGAAGCGCCCACCTGCCAAGGCGTGCAACGAGAGTCCGCTCGGCTAGTCGAATCCGGTTGCCGGAAATGCGCTGCCGATCTTGTTGACACGTCCGGCAACCGGTCAGGGCGGCATTTCAGGCAGACTTTCCTCCTTTTTTGTGGGGTGATGATGTCTGAGAGCCCAACTGCGAATAGCATGCGAGGAATGCGCCATGATCGTCTGCCCGACGGCTTCGGGGTACGGATCGATCCACGGGTACGCGCATTTTCCGGGGGTCGGATCCTGATCGGAGGATCGCCCGCACGGATGCTGCGCTTGGCCCCGGAGGCCGCCGAGTTGATCGGCGACGGATACCTGGAGGTGACCGACACCAAGTCCGCGATCGTCGCCCGCCGACTGCTCGATTCCGGCGTGGCCAACCCGCGTCCGCGGCTCGAACCGTCACTCGACGACGTCACCGTCGTCATCCCGCTCTACAACAATGCCGACGGACTGTTACGTCTGCTTGCGGTGTTGCGCGGGCACAACGTGATCGTCGTCGACGACGGGTCCGACGAACCTGTCCGCATCCCGCCGCGATCGGGCCGTGGTCAGGTGACGGTGCTGCGGCACGAGAGTCCGCTCGGCCCCGCGGCTGCCCGAAATGCCGGATTGCAGGCGGCGACAACGGGCTTCGTGGCGTTCCTCGACTCCGACGTGGTGCCTCGCAGCGGGTGGTTGGAGGTCATGCTCGGGCACTTCAGCGATCCGCAGGTCGCGCTCGTCGCGCCGCGCATCGTCGCCCTCGACTCCGAATCCAACGCGCTCGCCCGCTACGAACACACCCGCTCCTCACTCGATCTCGGCCGCCGCGAGTCGGCGGTGCACGCGCGCGGCATCGTGTCGTATGTGCCGAGCGCGGCGCTGCTGACGCGGCGCGCGGCGCTGCTCGGTGAGGGCGGATTCGACGAATCGATGCAGGTGGCAGAGGATGTCGACCTGTGCTGGCGGCTCGAACGCGCCGGCTGGCGATTGCGCTACGAGCCCGCCGCGCACGTCGCCCACGATCACCGTGTCGCCTTCCGCGCCTGGTTCGGACGAAAGCTGTTCTACGGCACCGGCGCCGCACCGCTCGGCAAACGGCACTCGGGCCTGGTCTCGCCGCTGTCGGTGCCGACCTGGACCGTGCTGGCGAGTCTGCTGTTCGCGACACTGTCGAAGTGGGGTCTGCTCGGTGGACTCGTCACCCTCGCCACTGCCCTTGTTCGTCTGCGCCGGGTCTTCACCGAACTCGACAACCCGACCAGGATCGCCGCGGTCTACCTGGCCCGCGGCTACTTCGCCGGTATGTGGCGACTGGCTTCGGCGATGTGTCGGGACTATTGGCCGGTGACGCTGCTCGCCGTCATCGCGTCGAGCCGGATCCGCAGGATCGCCATCACCATGGCGCTCGCCGACGGTCTGGCCGACTGGTTCACCCATCGCGACTCCGGCGGCCTCGACCCGCTGCGCTATGTGGCCTACAAGCGCCTCGACGACGTGGCCTACGGCACCGGCCTGTGGCTCGGTGTCATCCGGGCGCGCAGTTTCGAAGCGCTCAAGCCGAGCGTGCCTCCCCGCTGAATACGCCTGCGTGACGAGCACTCTCATCGTCGGAGCAGGGTCGGCGGGGTGTGTGCTCGCGGCCCGGCTCAGTGCGGATCCGGCGCGCTCGGTGCGCGTGTTCGAAGCTGGACCGGCCCACCGAACGACGGGGAAACTGCTCGACCCGGCTCACCTACCGGTCGGCCCCGATTCCGGGGTGCTCTGGCGGTACCCGGGAAACCTGGTGCGCGGCAAGCTGATCGGCGGATCCGGTGCGATCAACGGCAGCTACTTCATCCGTCCGCCCGCCACCGACTTCGCGGCGTGGAGTGCGGTGGCGGGCCCACGCTGGTCGTTCGAAGCGATCCTGCCTGTTTTCCGCGACCTGGAACACGACATGGATTTCGGCAGCGCCCCCGGCCACGGCGTCGGCGGCCCGATCCCGATCTCGCGAACCAGCGATCCCACGGAGTTCAGTGCCGAGTTCGCGCGACGGTGCGCGGCAGCGGGGTTCCCGGAAATACCCGACCTCAACGCACCGGCCGAATCTGGCGATGGGGGATTCGGCCGGGTGCCGTTGGCGGTGTCGCGCGGTCGTCGAGCGGGGCCGGCCATCACTCATCTCTATCCAGCGATGGGGCGACAGAACCTGACAGTCACCAGCGACACCATGGTGACCCGGCTACTATTCCGCGGCACGAAGGTGATCGGTGTGGAGTGGGCGCGCGGTCGTGAGCGCGGGCGAAGCTATGCCGATCAGACGGTGTTGTGCGCGGGCGCGGTCGAGTCGGCCGCGCTGTTGATCAGATCCGGGATCGGCCCCGAACCGCTGCTGCGCTCGCTCGGTGTCGAGATCGTGCGGCCCGCGCCGGTCGGCGCGTGGTGCACCGATCACCCCGAGATCGGCGTCGAGTTCGGCGTCTACGAGCCCGCCGAGTCCGCTGTCCCGCTCGAATACGTCCTCGAAATCGACGACCTGGAACTACGCCCGTACACCCCGATGTTCACGCCGGGTCTGCGCCGGATCGGGGTCGCCCTGATGCATCCCGAGTCGACCGGCGAGCTGACGCTCGTCTCGACAGATCCCACCGTTCCCGCCCGCGTCGACCAGCGCTATCTCCGCAGTGCGCGAGACCGCGCCCGCCTGCGCGACGGAGCAGCGCTCACCGCCGATCTGCTCGGTCGACCGATCAGTCGCATCGACGACGCCTGGCTGTACGCCAACCTCGGGACCTCGCAACACCTGTCCGGTACCTGCCGTATGGGCCCCGCGCACGACGAGCGCGCGGTAGTCGACGAACAGGGTCGCGTCCACGGCATCGACGCCCTGACGGTCGCCGATCTGTCGGTTGTCCCGGTCCCGCTGCGCCGTGGTCCGCAGGCCACGACAGTGATGCTCGCCGCAGCCATAGCCGGCCGCATGGTCGTGTGACGAAGTGACGGCTGATACCACGATGTGACCTGCGGGACAAACCCAGACTTCTGGCGTTTCGCCCGATAACTGCCCGGTACAGTTTGTAGCGGGAAAGAAAGGCAAATGGTCAGCAATCTTGCAGGTGGGAGGCCCCCACGGCAGGCATCGGAGTCGGGCGCACAGCTCGGTGCTCTGGAAGCCTATGCCGCACAGGCCCATGGATATCTCAGTGCCGGTGGTGAACAGCTTACCCAGCTGGCCGGTCTTCTACGTCCGCTCGTTCTCGAATCATGGCTGCGCAGTGTGCGCGGTGGTGTCGATCCGACGGACGTCATCGACGGTCGCGGGCTGCGCGGCGCCGATCTCGAGCGGTATCGCGATGCCCATCCCATCGCCGCGCTCATGCCGCTGATCGACAAACTGCTGGTCCAGGACGCGTCGCAGGCCGGATTGATCGTGACGGTGGCCGACCAGTTCGGTCGCGTGCTCTCGGTGCACGGTCATCCCGAGCAGGTTGCCGCCGCCGCCGAGATCGGCGTGCGCGAAGGCGACGATCTCAGCGAACGCCGGATCGGCACCAACGCCGTCGGCCTCGTGGTGCGCACCGGCCGCGCCACCTGGATCCACGGACCCGAACATTTCCTGCATCGCATGCATCAGATCACCGGCGCCGCGGCCCCCGTGCACGAGCCGGACGGCCGTCTGATCGGCGTTCTGATGATTGCCGGCGGGATGCGGGTGGCCAAGCCGGAAATCCTCGCCTTGGTCAAAGCTGCCGCGACCGCCGCCGAAATGGACCTGGTGCTGCGGGCGATGCGCGCGAGCCACGGCATCGCGGCCCCGGTGCCGGCCAACCGCGACGACACCGAACAGGCCAACCTCGGTCTCGATGTCTTGGGCCTCGGCCAACCTCAGTTGAGTATCGCGGGGGAGCGGGTGCCGCTCTCGCAACGTCATGCCGAGATTCTGCTCTTGCTCACCGAACATCCCGAAGGACTCGGCGCCGACCACCTGGCGCTGCTGCTCGACGACACCGATCTGGACAACGGCACGATCCGTGCGGCGATGTCGCGGCTGCGGTCGGTGATCGGCGCCTCGGTCGTCGGTTCGCGTCCTTACCGTCTGCGCGTGCATGTCGCAACCGATGTGGAGGCCCTGCGGGCCGCCCTCGACTCCGGTGATATCGAATCCGCATTGCGCTTGTACGCGGGCCCGGTGCTGCCGCGCTCCTCGGCTCCCGGCATCTGCGACATCCGCGACGAGCTCCGGGTCCGGTTGCGAACCGCCGTGCTCGCCGCCCCCGACGCCGGCGTGCTGCGTCGCTGGACGTCGGGCCCGGAGGGGCGCGACGATGCCGCAGCGTGGGCCGCCTATCGATCGACGGTCGATCGTGATTCGCCGCTGTATGCGCAGATAGAAGCCAAGATCCGGGTGCTCGATCGGCGCATCGGCGCGGATGCAACGCAGATGCAACGTTTCGGCTCATAGTGTCCGGGTCTGAAGGTGTGGTGGCTCACATATCGATATCCGATGTGTTGGAGCCCACACTCATGCCCTGGTCGTGAGTACTCACTCGGACAGACTGGACAATCGACCGGTTTTTTTACCGGAATAAGTTCCCTTTTATTAAATGAGCGCCTACTGTCGGCCTTGCATGGACAGGCTCCATGTGACGTAACTGACACAGCCGTTGGAGGAACGATCATCAGCTAGGCACCCGCGACGGACGTAACGTCCGTTTGCTTCGGCGACCAGTGGTCGCCGATCTCGTCCATATGATCTGTCGGGGATCTTGCGCGAGTGTGGCGTCACGCCCACCGCGTTCATATCGAATCTTCCGGTTCACGAGGTGTATTCGTGCTGCCCGAAAACATTCGATCTGCTGTTCTTTCGCGATTCGAGGAGGCTCTGGTGCACGGTACGGAGTTGGGTGGGTTCAGTGCGCGACCACAGGAAGCGCAGGTCGTCGGCCTGCCGTTTCCGCTGACCCCGGCCCAGCTGGGCGTCTGGTACGCGCAGCTGCTCGACCCCGATGTCCCGATCACCATCGCCCAGTACGTCGACATCGACGGCGAGCTCGATATCGCTGTGCTGCAGCAGGTTTCGGCCGAGGCCGCGCACGCCTACGGCTCGCCGCTGGTGCGCATCGGCGAATTCGACGGTGTCCCGCACCAGTACGTCGACCACACCATCGCGGTCGAGCAGGAGCTGCCGCTGATCGATCTTCGCCACCACGACGACCCCGTGGCAGCCGCGCAGGAATGGATGCGCGCCGAGTTCGGCGCCCCCATCGACCTGTTCACCGACCGGCTGGTGGCGGGTGCGGTGCTGCGGGTCGGCGAAGCGCGGTGGTTCTGGTATCTGCGCGGCCATCACATCGTGCTCGATGGGTACGGCGCGTTCACCAACTCCCAGCGCGTCGCCGAGCTCTACACCGCGCGGATGCTCGACATCCCGGCCCGCGAGGTGGTGCCGGGCGAGCTGTCGGCGCTGGTCGAGGGCGAACAGCGGTACCGCGAAAGCACCCGTTTCCTCGGCGATCGTGAGCACTGGGCCCAGCGCATCGCGGGCCTGGACAGTCCCACCGCGCTCGACGGCCGCACCGCGCCGCGCTCGGCGATCAACCTGGTGACCGGTGGGCGCCTGTCGGAGAAATTGGTCGACCGGCTGGAAACCATTGCCGCCAGCGATGATTCGGCGATCTCCGCAGTACTCCTCGCCGCCTTCGCCGCCTACCTGGGCCGCCTCACCGACCGCCCGGACGCGGTGCTGAGCCTGCCCGTCACCGCCCGCACCACCGCGGTCATGCGCCGCTCGGCGGGGATGCTGTCCAATATCGTGCCGCTGCGACTCCCCACGGGCGCGGCGGGTTCGGCCGCTACCTGGGGTGAGCTGCTGCGGGCGGCGCGGGTGGAGGTGGCGGGTGCGCTGCGCCATCAGCGCTACCGTGCCGAGGACATCCGCCGCGACGCCGAGGACGACGGCCGCCCCGCCCGGCGTGCGCTGTTCGGTCCGCTCGCCAACTTCATGCTCTTCCGCAGTGACCTGACGCTCGGTACCACCACCGGCCGCTATCGGGTGCTGTCCACCGGTCCGATCGAGGACCTGAGTCTCAATGTCTACTACGGCGACCGCGATCGGGTGCACGTTGATTTCGAGGCCAACCCGCACCTCTACGACGCCGACACCCTGGCCAGGCATCACGCCCGTTTCCTCGGTTTCCTCGAGCGCTTGGCCGCTGCCGACCTCGATACCGCGCTGAGCGCGATCGAGGTGGCGACCGAGCTGGAACTCCAGGTCAGCACGAGGATCTGGAACTCCACCCGGTTCGATGTCGATGCCGCGCTGGCCGAACGTTCGGTGCCGGCGGCCACCCTGCCCGCCCTGTTCGAAGCCCAGGTCGCGCGTACCCCCGACGATGTGGCCGTGCGGATGGCGACGTCCTCGCCCACCGAGGACGCGACGCTGACCTATCGCGAGCTGGCCCAGCGGGTCAACCAGCTGGCCCGGCGCCTGCGGGCAGACGGCATCGGCCCGGAATCGCTGGTGGCGCTGAGTATTCGGCGTTCGCCCGAACTGGTCGTGGCGATGTACGCGGTGCTCGCCGCGGGCGCGGCCTACGTGCCGATCGACCCGGATCACCCGGCCGAGCGCATCGCGCACATCCTCGCCACCGCCGCCCCGGCCGCGGTGCTCACAACCACCCGCGACCGCGCGCCCGTCGACGGGCTGCCGGTGCTGACTGTGGACACGCTCGATCTGAGCGGCTACGACGACGCCCCGCTGAACGATGCCGACCGCACCGTGCCGCTGCGCCCAGGTCACCCCGCGTATGTCATCTTCACCTCCGGCTCCACCGGTCTGCCCAAGGGCGTCGCCGTCGAGCACGCCGCGATCGTGAACCGGCTGGTGTGGATGCAGCAGACCTACCGGCTGCACGGCGTCGACGTGGTGTTGCAGAAGACCCCGATCACATTCGATGTGTCGGTGTGGGAGTTCTTCTGGCCCTTGCAGATCGGCGCGACGCTGCTCCTGGCTGAGCCGGACGGCCACCGTGATCCCGGCTACCTGCGCCGCGTGATAGCCGAATACGGCGTCACCGTGGCACATTTCGTGCCGTCGATGCTGGAAGTCTTTCTGGCCCAACAGGAAATCGCCGAGCGCACCTCGCTGCGGCTGGTCTTCGCCTCCGGTGAGGCGCTGCCCGCCGCGCCCGCCCAGCGCCTGCGGCTGCTGACCGGTGCCCGGCTCCACAATCTTTACGGCCCGACCGAGGCCGCCGTCGACGTCACCTTCCACGAGGTGAACGACAGCGACCGGGTCACGGTGCCGATCGGCGCGCCGGTGTTCAACACCCGGCTCCATGTTCTCGACTCACGGCTGCGGCCTGTTCCGGTCGGGGCTCCGGGTGAGCTGTATCTGTCGGGGGTACAGCTCGCCCGGGGTTATGTAGGACGTCCCGAGCTCACCGCCGGACGTTTCGTCGCCGCGCCCGCGGTGGTGTCCGCCGACTCCGGGCGCTCGGTCGCCGAGGGCGGATCCGGTGTCGCTGTCGTGCACCCGCTGCCGGGTGAGCGGATGTACCGCACCGGTGACCTGGTCCGCTGGACCACCAATGGTGAGCTGGAATATCTGGGGCGCACCGATTTTCAGGTGAAGCTGCGTGGTCTGCGGATCGAGCTCGGCGAGATCGAGGCCGTTCTGGAGAGCGTCGACTCCGCGGCGCGCGCCGTGGTCATGGTCCGTGACGACGCGGGCGTCGGCGAGCAGTTGGTCGCCTATGTGGTGGAAGCCGAGCCGGGCGCGGTCGCGATCGATGATCTGCGCGAGACCGCGCTGCGCGCGCTGCCCGCCTACATGGTGCCCGCCGCGTTCGTGCTGCTCGATGCCCTTCCGGTGAACGCGTCGGGCAAGCTCGATCGCAAGGCTCTGCCCGCACCCGTCCGCACCGTCGTCACCTACGCCGAACCGGTCGGCCCGGTGGAGCAGACGGTGGCCAGGGTGTTCGGCGAGGTACTCGGCCTCGATCGCATCGGTCGCGACGACGACTTCTTCGCCCTCGGCGGCAACAGCCTGGTGGCCACCCAGGTCGCGGCCCGCCTCGGCGCCGACCTCGGCTGCCGCCTCGGCGTGCGCGATCTGTTCGGCGCGACCACCGTCGCCCGCCTCGCCGCCGCCGTCGCCGAACGTGACGACACCGGTGTCTCGGCTCAGCTCCCCGTGCTCGCCGCTCGCCCCCGCCCGGCGCTGATCCCGCTTTCCCCCGCGCAGCAACGAATCTGGTTCCTCAACCGCTTCGACCCCTCGGCCCCCGGCTACAACATGCCGTTCGTCGTCCGCCTGCGCGGCACCGCCGATCTCCCCGCCTTGGTCGCCGCGCTGCACAAGGTCGTCGACCGCCACGAGGCCCTGCGCACCGTGTTCCCCGCGGTCGACGCCCCTGGTGGCGAGGTTGCCGAGCAGGTCGTCCGCGATGCTGGTTCGGTCCGCATCGGTGATCCCGTCGCAGTGTCGGCCGCCGACCTCGACGCCGAGCTGACTCGCTTCGCTCGCGCCGGGTTCGATCTCGAACGCGAAGCTCCTTTCCGCGCGGGCATCTTCGTCGTCCCTGATGCTGTCGACAGCGCTGTGGACAACTCCGCCTCGCGGCTCGCCGAGCCCATCGCGGACATCCAGGCAGGGGAGTGCGTACTCGCAGTCGTGCTGCATCACATCGCGGCAGACGGCGTTTCGCTGCAGGTGCTCGTCCGCGATGTACTCACCGCCTACCGTGCCGCGGCCGACGGCGTCGATCCGGGTTGGTCGCCGCTGAGTGTGCAGTACGCCGACTATGCCCTCTGGCAGCGCGAGCTGCTCGGCACCGAAGCTGATCCGCAGTCGCTGGCCTCGCGCGAGATCTCTTTCTGGGAGCGGACTCTGGCGGGACTGCCCGACCAGCTCGAGCTGCCCTCGGCCCGGCAGCGGCCGGTCGAGCCGAGCATGCGCGGCGCACGCACCGCCTTCACCATCGACGCCGACCTGCATCGGCGGCTCGCCGATCTGGCCCAGCAGGCGGGCGCCTCGCTGTTCATGGTCCTGCACACCGCGCTGGCCGTGCTCCTCGCGCGCCTGTCCGGGACCACCGACATCGCCATCGGTACCGGCGTCGCGGGCCGTGGTGACCGTGCCATCGACGACCTGATCGGCATGTTCGTCAACACCCTGGTTCTGCGCACCGAGGTCGATCCGGCGGCGAGTTTCACCGCCGCGCTCGAAGGCACCCGGGAAACCGACCTGGCCGCCTTCGCCCATGCCACCGTTCCCTTCGATCGCCTGGTCGACGTCGTCAACCCGGCTCGCTCGCAGTCGCGGCACCCGCTGTTCCAGGTGGCGCTCAACTTCCAGGCCGTGCTCGACACCACCTTCGAACTGGCAGGTTCGCCGGTCACGGTGCGTGAGATCGAACTCGACATCACCAAGTTCGACCTACAGCTCACCCTCGCCGAACGACGCGGTGCCGCGGGCGAACCCGACGGCATCGACGCCGTCACCCTGTATGCCACCGACCTCTTCGACGAGCCCGAGATGCACACTCTCGGCGCGCGTTTCGTGCGACTACTGGCCGCGGCGGTCACCGCCCCCGACACTGCGGTCGGTGACCTCGCG
Organism: Nocardia sp. Root136; assembly: GCF_001427185.1. Classification (NCBI taxonomy): domain Bacteria; kingdom Bacillati; phylum Actinomycetota; class Actinomycetes; order Mycobacteriales; family Nocardiaceae; genus Nocardia; species Nocardia sp. Root136. Next base: position 2,687,289 of record NZ_LMFE01000001.1, on the reverse strand, counting down.
CTGCTGTCGCCGCACGAACACGCCCGGCTCGTCGGGATGCGCGGAGCGCCGGTGACCGCCACCGGCCTGCTACCCGACCTCCTGGCCAGGGCCGTCGCGGCCGATGCGGATCGCGATGCCGTGACCGACGGCGACCGCACCCTCACCTACCGTGAACTCGACCGGGCGTCGTCACGCCTGGCCAGGGTCCTCATCGACAGTGGCATCGGTCCCGACGACGTCATCGCCGTCGGCATCCCCCGCTCCATCGAGTCGGTCCTCGCGGTGTGGGCTGTCGCCAAGTCAGGTGCGGCCTGGCTGCCCGTCGACCCGAGCTACCCGCTCGATCGGATCACCCATATGGTGGCTGATTCCGGTGCGCGACTGGGTCTTACAGTGTCCGAGTCGCAGCCCGCACTGCCCGGCTCGATCGACTGGCTGGTCCTCGACGAACTGAAGCTGATGGCCGAATGCGCCGGGCGTTCCAGCGACCCCGTCACCGACGTCGAGCGCGTTCGACCCCTGCGCACCGAGCACCTCGCCTACGTCATCTACACCTCCGGCTCCACCGGCCTGCCCAAGGGGGTGCTGGTCACCCAGGCGGGCATCGCCGGTTTCGCCGCCGAGGAAACCGCCCGCATGTTCGGCTCCGCCGACGCTCGCGTCCTCCAGGTCGGCTCCCCGTCCTTCGACATCTCGGTGATGGAATTCCTGCTCGCCGTGAACTCCGCCGCGACGCTGGTGATCGCCCCGCTGGGTCGCCATGTGGGAGACGAACTGGCCCAACTGCTGTCGGAACAGCGCGTCACCCACGCGCTGATGACGCCCTCCGGTCTTGCCGTGCTCGACCCCGCTCGACTCGACGCCCTTCGCATGGTGATGGTCGGCGGCGAAGCCTGCCCGCCCGACCTGATCGCCCGCTGGACCACCGGCCCCGTCCCGCGCGCGTTCGTGAACGCCTACGGCCCCTCCGAGACAACGGTCGCCACCAATATCAGTGCCCCCCTCACCGCGGATTCCCCGCTGACCCTCGGCACCCCACTGCGCGGCATCACCCAGTGGGTACTCGACGCGCGGCTGCAACCGGTCCCCACCGGTGTCGCGGGCGAGCTGTACGTCGCGGGCGCCCAGCTGGCCCGTGGCTACCGCTCCCGCGCGGCCCTCACCGCGGCGCGGTTCGTCGCCTGCCCGTGGGCGCCGTCCGAGCGCATGTACCGCACCGGCGACCTGGTCCGCTGGACCACCGAGGGCACCCTCGAGTACCTGGGTCGTAACGATGACCAGGTCAAACTCCGCGGCTTCCGGATCGAACTCGGCGAAATCGAAACCGCCCTGCTCGCCCTGCCGTCGATCCGCCAGGCCGTCGTGCTCGTCCGTGCCGACGCCCACCGCGGCGACCAGCTCGTCGCTTACCTGGTGCCCGCTGCCACCGGAGACCGAGCTGTCGATACGACGGCAGTGGCTCTCGAGGTCGACGCGATCACCGCTGCCCTGCGTGGCACCCTCGCCCCGCACATGGTGCCGTCCGCGTTCGTCGTGATCGATGCGCTGCCGCTCACCCCCAACGGCAAGCTCGACCGCAAGTCGCTGCCGGAGCCGGTGTTCACCGCGCGCGCCTTCCGTGCGCCCGCCGCGGGCATCGAGGCCGCGGTGGCTCAGGTGTTCGGCGAGGTGCTCGGGGTCGAGCAGGTCGGCGCCGACGACGACTTCTTCGCGCTCGGCGGCAACTCCCTCGTCGCCACCCAGGTGGTGTCTCGCCTCGGGACCACGCTCGGTCGCGCGGTGTCGCTGAAGGTGCTGTTCGAGGCGCCGACCGTGGCCGCACTGGCCGCCGTGCTCGATTCCGCGGAAGCGGTCGCGCCGAGGCCCGCCCTGGTGGCAGGCGAACGGCCGCACCGGGTTCCGCTGTCGTACGCCCAGCAGCGCATGTGGTTCCTGAACCAGTTCGACGCCGAATCGGTCGCCGACAATATCGCCGCCGCCATCCGCCTGACCGGCGCCATCGACTACACCGCGATGAACGCGGCCGTCGCCGCGGTCTTCGCCAGGCACGAAGCGCTGCGGACCCGCTACCCCGCCGTCGACGGCATCCCGTACCAGCAGGTGCTCGACGCCGACCAGCTGACGATCACCCTCGAACCGCATGCGATCGCCCCGGTCGACCTCGACAGCCGGATCCGCGCGCTGGCGGCTGTCCCGTTCACGGTCGACCAGGAACCCCCGGTCCGCCTGCATCTGCTGCACACCGACACCGACGAGCACGTCCTCGTCCTCGTGCTGCACCACATCGCCGCCGACGGCTGGTCGGTCGCACCACTGACCCGTGACGTGATGGTCGCCTACGCCGCTCACCGGGCGGGCGCCGCACCCCAGTGGACGCCACTGCCGGTGCAATACGCCGACTTCGCCCTCTGGCAGCGCGATGCCCTCGGTGCCGAGGACGACGCCGACTCCTCCCTGTCGCGCCAGATCGCCTTCTGGACCGCTGAACTGGCGGATCTGCCCGACCTGCTCTCGCTGCCGAGTGACCGTCCGCGCCCGGCGGTGGCCTCGGGTCGCGGTGCGCGCCAGACCTTCACGGTGCCCGCCGCGATCACCGAACGACTGCGCGGCCTCGGCGCGGATGCCGGCGCCTCGCTGTTCATGGTGCTGCACACCGTATTCGCCGCCACACTCACCAAACTGTCCGGCCAACAGGACATCTCGATCGGCACTCCGGTCGCGGGCCGCGGTGACCAGGCGCTCGACGACCTGGTCGGGATGTTCGTCAACACGCTCGTGCTGCGGGCCCGGATCCGGCCCGACGCCACCTTCACCGAACTCCTCGGCACGGTCCGCGACAGCGACCTGCGCGCCCTGGCCAACACCGACGTCACCTTCGACCGTCTCGTCGAGGCGCTCAATCCCGAGCGCTCGACCGCGCGGCACCCGTTGTTCCAGGTGATGCTCGACTTCCAGAACAACTCCCGAACCGAACTCGAACTCGCGGGCTTGACCGCCACGGAAATCGAGATCGACACCCACACAGCCAAATTCGACCTGCACCTCACCCTGCGCGAGACCTCCGACGGACTCTTCGGCCGCTTCGAGTACGCGACGGACCTCTTCGACGCGCAGACCATCACAGATCTCGGCACCCGTTTCCTGCGAATGCTGGATACGGTGACCGCCGATCCCACCGTCGTGATCGGCGACATCGACCTGCTCGACACCGCGGAGCGCACCCACCTGCTCGACACCTGGAACGCCACCGCGTACCCGGTCGACGAGCGCATGACGCTGGTCTCGCTGTTCACCGCGCAGGCCCAGCGCACCCCGGATGCGACCGCCGTGAGCTTCGACGGCGAATCGCTGAGCTACGCCGAGCTCGCCGCCCAGGTGAATCGCCTTGCTCGCCTGCTGATCTCGATCGGTGTTCGCCCCGATCGCACCGTGGCTCTCGGTATGCGTCGCTCGACCGACCTGGTCGTCGCCATGTACGCGGTCCTCGCCGCGGGCGGCGCCTATGTGCCGCTCGACCCGGACCACCCGGCCGAGCGCATCGCCCAGGTGATCGACGCCGCCGACCCGGTCTGCGTCCTGACCCGCGCGATCGACGACGTCGACCTGTCCGCGCAGGATCGCGAGGACGCGCGCGTGACCGCTCACCCCGCGATTCTCGACCTCGAGCAACTCGACACCACCGACTACTCGTCCGAGCCGATCACCGACGCCGACCGCCTCGCCACCCTGACTCCAGGCAACGCCGCCTACCTGATCTTCACCTCCGGCTCCACCGGTCAGCCCAAGGGCGTCGTCGTCTCCCACGCCGCCATCGTCAACCGCCTGGTGTGGATGCAGGACGCCTACCGCCTCACCCCCGACGACGTCGTCCTGCAGAAGACCCCCGCCACCTTCGATGTGTCGGTGTGGGAGTTCTTCTGGCCCTTGCAGATCGGTGCCCGCCTCGTGCTGGCCCGCCCCGACGGCCACCGCGACCCGGCCTACCTGGCCCAGCTGATCGACACCGAGCGGATCACCGTCGCTCACTTCGTCCCCTCGATGCTGGCCGTCTTCGTCGCCGCGCTCGACGAAGCGAGAGCTGCGACCACCGCGAGCTGTGCATCGCTGCGCCTGGTGTTCGCATCGGGCGAGGCGCTGCCGCCCACGCCCGCCCAACTGCTGCGCCGACGCACCGGTACGGCTGTGCACAACTTGTACGGCCCCACCGAGGCCGCGGTCGACGTCACCTTCCACGAGGTGATCGACGCCGACACCGTCTCTGTCCCGATCGGCGCGCCTGTGCACAACACCCGGGTGTACGTCCTCGACGGTCGACTGCATCCGGTCCCCGTCGGCGTTCCCGGCGAGCTGTACCTGGCAGGTGCTCAACTGGCGCGAGGCTACGCGGGCCGTGCCGACCTCACCGCGGACCGCTTCGTCGCCGACCCGTTCACCCCCGCCGAGCGCATGTACCGCACCGGCGACCTCGTCACGTGGACCACGGACGGTGAGCTGGAGTATTTGGGCCGCACCGACTTCCAAGTGAAGCTGCGTGGTCTGCGGATCGAACTCGGCGAAATCGAAGCCGTTCTGTCCGGACTTCCCGAGATCACCCAGGCCGCGGTCATCGTCCGCGACGACGCCCTGGTGGCGTATCTCGTCGCACCACAGCACCTCGACGTGGATGCGGTGAAGTCCACGCTGATCCGTACCCTGCCCGCCTACATGGTCCCCGCGGCGTTCGTGGTCCTCGACGAGTTCCCGCTCAACACCTCCGGCAAGCTCGACCGGAAGTCGCTGCCCGCACCGAGTTTCGAAGCCGCGGTGTTCCGTGCGCCGACCACCGAGGTCGCTCGCATCGTGGCAGCCACGTTCGCGACGGTCCTCGGTTTCCCCGCCGATCGCGAAGTCGGTCTCGACGACGATTTCTTCGCCCTCGGCGGCAACTCCCTCAATGCCACCCAGGTCGCGGCCCGCCTCGGCGCCGCCCTCGACACCCAGATCCCGGTCCGGTTGCTGTTCGACGCGTCGACCGTGGCCGACCTGGCCCACCGGTGCACCGCCCTGCGCGGCACCGGTGGCCGCCTCGAACTCACCACTCGCGAACGGCCACAGCGGATTCCGCTGTCGGCCGCGCAGCGCCGGATGTGGTTCCTCAACCGCTACCTAGCCGACGTCGACGGTATCGGCGATGCCGTCGACAACATCCCGGTCGCGCTGCGGCTCACCGGCGACCTCGATATCGCCGCCCTCGAAGCCGCCCTCACCGACGTGGTCACCCGGCACGAGACCCTGCGAACCAGCTACCCCGACGGTGCGGAGGGCGCCGAACAGCTGATCTCGGACACGGCAGAACTCACCCTGCGGCCCGAGGCGATCGCCGAGGCGGAACTGCCCGAACGCCTGTTGTCCTGCGCCGCCGTTCGATTCGACCTCACTACCGAAATCCCGCTGCGTGCGGCCTTGTTCGCGGTGAACGGCGACCACGTGCTCGTCCTGGTGGTCCACCACATCGCCGCGGACGGTTTCTCGCTCGGCCCGCTGGCCGCCGACCTGATGGCCGCCTACGCCGCCCGCCGCGAAGGGACCACCCCGACCTGGGCCCCGCTGCCGATCCAGTACGCCGACTACACACTCTGGCAGCACGAAAACCTCGGTGACGCGACAGATTCCGAATCGCAGGCACACACCCAACTGGCCTTCTGGCGCCACGGCCTGGCCGGCCTGCCCGAGCAGCTCGACCTGCCGACCGACCGTCCCCGCCCCGCCGAATCCACCTACCGTGGCGCCGTCCACCGCTTCCAGATCGACTCCGATCTGCACAGCGAACTGCGCGAACTGGCCCGCAAGCACGAGGCCACCCTGTTCAGCACCGTGCACGCGGCCCTGGCCGTCCTCCTGGCTCGCCTGTCCGGCGGCAGCGACATCGCCATCGGCACTCCGGTGGCGGGCCGTGGCGAGGCCGCCCTCGACGGCCTGATCGGCATGTTCGTCAACACCCTGGTCCTGCGCACCCAGATCGATCCGCGCGTCGAATTCGAGACTGCCCTCGACGCTGTCCGCGCGGGCGACCTGGACGCCCTCTCGCACGCCGACATCCCGTTCGAGCAGGTCGTGGATGCCGTCGACCCGGCGCGAGCTCGCAACCGCCACCCGCTGTTCCAGGTGGCACTGGTTCTGCAGAACTTCACCGTCCCCGCGCTGGAGGCCGCGGGGCTGCGTGTCGACCCTGTCGATTTCGATGCCGCCGTGGCGAAGTTCGACCTGCAGTTCACCGTCGGCGAATCCGACGACATCGATGGACGCGCGAACGGCATGTCGATCGAAATCGCCTACGCCACCGATCTGTTCGACGAGGGCAGCGTCGCGGTGCTGGCTCGTCGCTTCACCCAGGTGCTGGCCGCCGTCGTCGCCGACCCGACCGTCGTGGTGGGCGACATCCAACTGCTCAGTGCCGAAGAGCAGCAGCGCACCCTGCACGATTGGTCGTCCACCGGCGCTTCGGTGGCCGCCGCCGACACCATGGTGAACCGATTCGCCCGCGCCGCCGCCCTCGATCCGAACGCCGTCGCCGTGAAGGCCGGCGAGCTCACCCTGAGCTACGGCGAGCTCGACGCCTGGTCCAACCGCCTGGCCCGGCGTCTCGTCGCCGCGGGTGTCGGCCCGGAATCGCTCGTAGCGGTAGCACTTCCGCGTTCAGTGGAGTTGCCCGTCGCCCTGCTCGCCGTGCTGAAGGCGGGCGGCGGCTACCTGCCGATCGACCCCAACTACCCAGCCGATCGCATCGAATACGTGCTGGACGATGCCCGCCCGCACTGCGCCATCACCAACGCTGACACCGGCCTGGCGCCCGACTGGTTCGGTGGCCCGGTCATCGACCCCGACGCGGGCAACCTGTCCGACTTCGCCGCCGAACCCCTGACCGACGCGGACCGGCGTACGCCCTTGACGCCCACGAATGCCGCCTATGTCATCTACACCTCCGGCTCGACCGGCCGCCCCAAGGGCGTCGTCGTACCGCACGCGAATGTCGTGGCCTTGCTGGACAACACCGCGGCGCGTTTCGACTTCGGCCCCTCGGATGTGTGGACGATGTTCCACTCCTATGCCTTCGACTTCTCGGTGTGGGAGCTGTGGGGCGCCCTGCTGCACGGCGGCTCGATCGTCTTGGTCGACTACTTCACCTCCCGCTCGCCCGAACAGTTCCGCGAGCTGTTGCGCGCCGAACGCGTCACCGTGCTCAATCAGACGCCGTCAGCGTTCTACGGGCTCGTCGCCGCCGACCTGGCCACGCTCGAACCCACCGAATATGCCTTGCGCACAGTGATCTTCGGTGGCGAGGCGCTCGAACCCCAACGCCTGGCCGGCTGGTTCGCCCGCTACCCGGACTCGCCCCGCATGGTGAACATGTACGGCATCACCGAGACCACCGTGCACGCCTCCTACCGGGAGATCACCCCGAACACGGGTTCCGCCAGCGTGATCGGCGGCGCCATCGCGGGACTGACAGTGCGCGTGCTGGATTCGCGTCTGCGCCCCGTTCCGGTCGGCGTGCCCGGCGAGATCTACGTCTCCGGACCGCAGTTGGCGCGCGGCTACCTGGGTCGACCCGACCTGACCGCGAGCCGCTTCGTCGCCGACCCCTACGGGCCCGCCGGATCCGTCGCCTACCGCTCGGGCGACCTCGCACGCTGGACGGTAGCGCCGGACGATCTCGCGTCGCCGGCTTCGGCAGCCGCCGAACTCGAATACCTGGGTCGTGCCGACCAGCAGGTGAATCTGCGCGGCTTCCGCGTCGAGCTCGGCGAGATCGAGGCCGCGCTGCTGCGCAGTTCGGTGGCCCCGCGCGAAGTGGCGGTCCTCGTCCGTACCGACCTGGTCGACGAGCCGCGAATCGTGGCCTACCTGGTCGCGGAATCGACCCACGTCGACACCGCCGACCTGCGCAATGAGCTGGCGCGGACCCTGCCCGAACACATGCTCCCGGCTGCCGTGGTACTGGTCGACCGCATCCCGCTCACGGTCAACGGCAAGCTCGACCGTGCCGCGCTCCCGGCACCCGTCTTCGAGACCACCGCCTACCGCAAGCCCGCCACGATCACCGAGCAGATCATCGCCGACGTCTACACCGAGGTCCTCGGCCGTACCGACGGGCAGCCGGTCGGCGCCGACGACGACTTCTTCGCCCTCGGCGGCAGCTCGCTGCTGGCAGCCAAGGCCGTCGCCCGCATCGGTGCTGCCCTCGACCGGCGCGTCGGTGTGCGGACCCTGTTCGAGACGCCGCGCGTCGCCGAGTTGGCCGCCGCCGTCGACGCGCAGTCCGAGGTCGATCGGCCCGCGCTGGTGGGCCGGGCCCGTCCCGAGTTCCTTCCGCTGTCCCCGGCTCAGCAGCGGATGTGGTTCCTCAACCGCTTCGACGGCGCGTCGGTGGCCTACAACATCCCGTTCGCGCTGCGCCTGAGCGGTGCGCTCGATACCGGTGCGTTGCAGGCCGCGATGTCGGACGTGGTCGCCCGGCACGAGTCGCTGCGCACCATGTACCCGGTGTCGCGGGCCACGGGGACCGATATCGACGGCACTCCGACGCAGTCGATCGTGGCTGCCGCCGACGCCGTGGTGTCGCTGGAACCGATCGCGGTCGCCGACGCGGACCTGCCCGCGGTGATTCGCGAACTGGCCGAGACCACCTTCGACGTCACCACCGAGATTCCGGTGCGCATGCGCCTGTTCCAGGTGGCCGACACCGAATTCGTGCTGGCCGCCGTCATGCACCACATCGCGGCCGACGGCTCCTCCGTCGCGCCCTTCGTGGCCGACCTGATGCGGGCCTACACCGCCCGGCTCGCCGATGCCGCACCCGGTTGGGCGCCGCCCGCCGTGCAGTTCGCCGACTACGCCCTGTGGCAACGCGAACTGCTCGGTGACGAGTCCGATCCGGAATCCGTGGCCGCCCAGCAGGTCCGCTACTGGCAGACCCAGCTCGCCGGACTGCCCGATCAGCTGGCCCTGCCGACCGACCGGCCACGCCCCGCCCGCCAGAGCCTGCGCGGCGACAAGGTGAGCTTCACCGTCGACGCCGATCTGCACGCCGCGCTGATCGCACTCGGCCGCGGCAACGGTGCCACCCTGTTCATGGTGGTCCACGCGGCCTTCGCGGCCCTGCTGGCCAGAGTTTCCGGCACCGCCGATATCGCCGTCGGCACCCCGAACGCGGGACGCGGCGAAGCCGAACTCGACGAGGTCATCGGCATGTTCGTCAACACCCTCGTGCTGCGCACCCAGGTCGCGGGCGACGCCGCGTTCACCGATGTGCTCGCCGCGGCACGCACCGCCGATATCGCCGCCTTCTCGCACGCCGACGTGCCGTTCGAACGGTTGGTCGAGGTGCTCAACCCGGCTCGATCCACCGCAAGGCACCCGCTGTTCCAAGTTGGCTATTCGTTCCAGAACCACGAGCGTGGTCAGCTGGAACTGCCCGGCCTGACCGTCTCGAACATCGAATTCGATTCCGGCGTAGCACAGTTCGACCTGCACCTGTTCGCCCTCGACAACTACACCGCCGATGGTTCTCCAGCGGGCATCGAGATGGCCCTCGGCTATGCCACCGATCTGTTCGACGCCGCAACCGCCGAACGCTTCGTGGGTCAGCTGCGCCGAGTGCTCGAATCCGTCACCACTACACCGGATGTCGTCGTCGGCGACCTCGATGTGCTCGGCGCCGACCGCACCCTGCTCCTCGAAACGTGGAACGACACCGCTCATCCGGTCGAGTCGACCACCCTCGCCGAACTGGTTGCCCGCCAGGCGCACCGAACCCCGACCGCGCTCGCGCTGGTAGACGACGAGACCGGCGAATCCCTGGACTACGCCACCTTCGATGCCCAGATCAATCGTGTCGCTCGGCTCCTGATCGCCGAGGGCGTCGGCCCGGAACGCACCGTCGTGCTGGCCATGCGCCGAGGTATCGACCTCGTGATCGCCATGCACGCCGTGGTCCGGGCGGGCGGCGCGTACGTGCCGATCGATCCCGATCATCCCGTCGACCGCATCGCCGACATCGTCGCCACCGCGGCACCGCTGTGCGTGCTCACCACCGCGGTCGATGGTCTCCCGATCTCCGTCGACGTCCCCGTCTTCGAGCTGGATCACCGCGCCCTGCAGGATCTCTCGACCGAACCGGTGACCGATGTCGAGCGCATCGCCCCGCTGCGTCCGCAGCACCCCGCGTACATCATCTTCACCTCGGGCTCCACCGGTCGCCCCAAGGGCGTAGCCGTCCCGCATGCCGCGATCGTCAACCAGCTCGCCTGGCTGCACGACCGCTTCGCCATGACCACCACCGATCGCGTTCTCCTGAAAACCCCTGCCACCTTCGACCTCTCGGTCTGGGAGTTCTGGTCGCCCCTCAGCTCCGGCGGTGCCCTGATCGTCACCCGCCCCGGCGACGAGCGTGATCCAGATCGGCTGCGCGCCACCATGACCCGGCACGGCGTCACCGTCCTGCACGCGGTGCCGTCACTCGTCGGCATGTTGCTGACCACCGAAACCGCACTCCCGGTCTCGCTGCGCGCCGTCCTCGCCATCGGCGAAGCACTGCCCGCCGCCACCGCTACCCAGTTCCGCGCCAGCGGCACCACCGCCGCCCTGCACAACCTGTACGGCCCGACCGAGGCCGCCGTCTCGATCACCGAATACGAAGTAGCCCAAGACCCGTCGCACGTTGTTCCGATCGGTGCCCCGGCGTGGAACAGCGCCCTCTACGTTCTCGACGCTCGTCTACGGCCGGTCCCGATCGGCGTAGCAGGCGAGCTCTACCTGGCCGGAGACCAACTCGCCCGCGGCTACCACGGCCGCCGCGCGCTCACCGCCGACCGCTTCGTCGCCAACCCCTTCACCACCAGGGCAGGTGCGTCGCTCGGATCGCGGATGTACCGCACCGGTGACATCGTGCGGTGGCGTGCCGACGGCACCCTCGAGTACCTCGAACGCGCGGACTTCCAAGTCAAGATCGGTGGCTTCCGCATCGAACTCGGCGAGGTCGAGACAGCCCTGCTGCGCTGCGCCGATGTGCGGGCGGCGGTCGCCGTGGCCAAGACCGACGAGCGTGCGGGGGCGCGGCTGATCGCCTACGCGGCGGTCGCCGATCTGACCCCGGGCGACGAACAATCCGTCGCGGCCCGACTGCGCGGCGAACTCGCCGCGAGCCTGCCCGCCTACATGGTTCCCGCCGCGCTGGTGGTGCTCGACGCGCTGCCGCTCAACGCCAACGGCAAGGTCGACCGGGCCAACCTGCCCGAACCGGAGTTCGCCGAGGCGGCCTTCCGCGCCCCGGTCACCGAGGTCGAACAACTTGTCGCCCGGACTTTCGCCGAGGTGATCGGCTGCCCGACCGCCGGACTCGACGACGACTTCTTCGCTCTCGGCGGCAACTCGCTGATGGCCACCCGGCTGGCCGCGCGCCTCGGCGCCGCGCTCAGCATCCGAGTCCCGGTAGCAGCGGTCTTCGATGCCCCGACGGTGGCCGCACTGGCCGAACACCTCGCCACCGCCGATCGCACCGCCGCCCGCCCGCCGTTGACCAAACGCACCAGCGAAGGTCCCGCGGTCCTCTCGCCCGCGCAGCAACGCATGTGGGTCCTGCACCAACTGTCGCCGCAGTCCTCGGCCTATCACATCCCGGCCGCCATCCGCCTGACCGGAAACCTGGACCTGCCGGCCCTACAAGCGGCGATCGCCGACCTCCTGGCCCGCCACGACACCCTGCGCACCCGCTACCCGGACACCGCAGGCGGTCCCGTGCAACAGGTGATGCCCGCCTGGTCCGCGGCCGTCGACCTCACCCCGATCCCGGTCGCGCCCGCCGATGTCGAAACCCGCATCGCGGCACTGGTCGCGCAGCCCTTCGACATCACGGCCGCGCCCCCGATCAGAGTCGCCCTCTACCGCCTCGCCGACAACGATCACGTCCTCGTCGTCGTGGTGCACCACATCAGTGCCGACGGCTACTCGATCGACCCGCTCACCCGAGACCTGGTGCGCGCCTACGTCGATCGCAGCCAAGGGCGCGAACCCGGCTGGAGCCCGCTGGAAATCCAGTACGGCGACTTCAGCGCCTGGCAACGCGAGTTGCTCGGCACCGAGGCCGACCCCGACAGCGTGTTCACCCAGCAGCTCACCTACTGGACCCGCGAACTCGCGGGCGCGCCCGAACTGCTGGCGCTGCCGACAGATCGTCCGCGCGCGGCCCGGCGTGAGATGCGCGGCGCGACGCTCGAATTCGAGATCGATGCCGACCTCACCCGCAGCCTCGACCAGGTAGCTCGCGCCAACGGAACCACCCTGTTCACACTGGTTCACAGCGCCCTTGCCGTCCTGCTCGCCAAACAATCAGGCAGCGCCGACATCACCATCGGCGCCCCGGTAGCCGGTCGCGGCGCTCGCGAACTCGACGATCTCGTCGGCATGTTCGTCAACACCGTCGCTCTGCGCACCGAGGTCGACTCACGCGCACCGTTCACCGACCTGCTGGCCCAGGCCAAGCGACGCGACCTGGCCGCCCTCTCCCACGCCGACGTCCCGTTCGAGCAGGTGGTCGATGCCATGGGTCGCACGCGGACCGGCGCCTACACCCCGCTGTTCCAGGTGATGCTGACCTTCCAGAACATGCCGCCGGGCGGTATCGACCTACCGGGCCTACACGTTCGACCGTTGGACCCCGGCCTGACGGAAGCCAAGTTCGACCTGCACCTCACCGCCCTGCAGCGCTACGCGGACAACGGCGACCTGGACGGTCTCGATGTCCACTTCGGCTACGCCATCGACCTTTTCGACGCGTCGACGGTCGAGGCGCTGGCCGAACGGTTCCGCAAGATCCTCGCCGCCGTCGCCGCCGATCCCGCCGTGGCGGTGCGTGCCATCGACATGCGCACCGACGCCGAAAAGACCCCACCATCGAGCACCTACACCATCGCCGATCTTCCGGGCCTCGTCGGCTCGGCAGCTCGGCTCGCGCCGGCGACCGTGGCATTCGCCCACGGCGAGCACGCCATCTCCTACGGAGCACTCGACGCCAAACTCACCGCGGTGAGCAGGGCGATGGGCGCGAAGATGAAACCTGAAGCGTTGGTGAACGTCGCGCTGGCCGGCCTCGTGCCCGGCGTGCTCGCCGCACTCGGCGCGGTCGGTCTCTCTTCCACTCTGCAAACACTGGTGACCGATGCTGCCGCGGTAATCGCCGGGGCGGGGTCGGCTGACGACTCGGAAGGACAACTCTGATGTCGCACACGGATTCGGTCACGACCGCCGCCACCCTCGCCGCGCTCCTGCGTGACCTGGACGGCGACCGGCCGCGTGACCCGGCGACCCTGCTCGCCGCCTTCTCCACCTACGCCGATAGCGAACCCGACATCCTCGCGGTGCGCGACGGCGAAATCGGCCTCACCTATGGCGAACTAGCCGAGCGTGTCGATGCCTTGGCCGCGGCTCTCATCGAGCACGGCGTCGGACCTGAGACCACCGTCGCTGTGTCGCTACCGCGCTCGGCGGAACTCGTTGTCGCCGTGCACGCGGTGCTCACCGCGGGCGGTGCCTTCGTTCTGCTCGACCCCGCTACCCCGGCGGAAGTGCAAAGCCGCACCTCGGCGCTGGCCGCGCCGACGCTCGTCCTCACGAGCGCCCGGACACGGCACCCGGCCGGGTTCCCGGTTCTGTACACCGACGCCACCGTCGAGATCACTCCCGACGAGCTACCAGGGCCTACCGCGGACAACCCGGCCTATCTCGTCGTCGACATCGCCGCCTCCACCGCGGTCGTCGTCGGGCATCGCGCGGCACAGGCGAATTCGAGCTGGCGTCAGCGTCTCTGCGGTATCGGCGCTGGTGATTCCGTGCTCTGGCACGCACCGCTGACCGGGCAGGCCGCGGTAGGGGAGATGCTGCTCGCCCTGCAAACCGGTGCCACGCTGGTGGTCTCGCCGTCGGAAGTGCTCGCCGACGCGATCTCCCGAACAGGCGTGACCACAGCATGTCTCGACCATGCCGAGCTGGCCGAACTGGCGGCGCTGCCCGATGCCGAGGAACGCCTCGACTCGCTGCGCGTGGTGCTCGGCTCCGGTGGGTCATTGCTCGCGAAAACCGCTGCCGCCTTGCGCTCGGTGAGCGGAGCGACCCTGTGGCATGTCTACGGCAGGCCCGAAACCGCGGGCGAGTTCGTCGCGCACGAGGTGACCGGGGCCGATCTGGAGGTGGTCCCGTTCGGATCGGCCGCCGACGATGTCGAACTGCTGATCCTCGACGAGCACCTGTGCCCCGTCGCCGACGGTGAGATCGGTGAACTCTACGTCTCCGGTGTGCAATTGGCGCGCGGTTACGTCGGCAGACAGGCCACCGCCGCGACCTTCCTGGCCAACCCCATCGGCCCGGTGGACGACCGCATGTTCGCCACCGGCGACCTGGTGCGGCGCAGGCCGCCGGGCGATGCCTGGACCGCCGAGATCGAATTCGTCGGCCGCATCGACGACGGGCACTATTCCGGTGCGGTGGGACTGCCGGGCGAGCTCCTGCTCGACGAATTCGAAGCGCAGTCCGCCGCGACCCCTTTCGACCCGGCCGTCGTCCATGCGCCGAGCGACGGCCCGACATCGATCATCACCTACGGTGACCTCGACCGGCGCACCAACCAACTGGCCCGGCATCTGTCCGCCCTCGGCATCGGACCCGAATCCGCTGTGCTCGTAGATGTTCCGCGTTCCATCGAGTTCGTGGTCGCCACCTACGCGGTGCTCAAGGCCGGTGGCACCGTGGTGCCGATCGACACCGCGAACCCCCTGATCCCACCGGTCGTCAACCCCGCACTGGCCCTGACCATCGCGGCCCGCGAACACCTCGGGGCCTACGACATCCCGACGGTCACGGTCGACCGGGTCGCGCTGTCGGCCTACTCCAGCGAACCGATCGCCCGCGGCGAACATCGCGCCCCGATCCTGCCGCAGCACTCCGCCCTCGTGCTGTTTCCGCCCGGCTCGACCCACAGCGTCACCATCAGCCACGCGGCCGCGGTCCACCGGGTGACCGCCATGCAGGCCCGCCACCATCTCTCCACTCGCGACGTCTACCTGCACCAGGCCCACACCGGCGACGCCACCGCCTGGCACGGCTACCTGCTACCCCTTCGCGTCGGCGCGACCGTAGTCCTCACCGAGCCGCCCGACCCCTCCCGGTTAGCCACCCTCATCACCGCCTACGGCGTCACCACCACCGACTTCACCCCGCACTTCGCTCCCGCCCACCCCACCCACAGCGACCGCCTGTTCCGCACCAGCGAGCTCGCCCACCACGAAATCGAAGGCACCCCATCAGCATTAGCCCATCTGGGCACTCTCCTCGGAAAGGCCACCCCGTGACCAACCCGTTCGACGACGACAACGCCCAGTTCTACGTTCTGGTCAACACCGAGGGTGAACACTCCCTCTGGCCCACCTTCGCCGCCGTCCCCGGCGGCTGGTCGGTAGCCTTCGGCGCCGCCCCCCGAACCTCCTGCCTGCACTACGTGGAGTCCCACTGGCTCGACATGCGCCCCAACTCCCTCATCGCCGCCATGTCCAACAAGCCCTGATCTGTCAGACGGTCGAGCTAGCTTCTCCCCATGGGACTTACCGTAGGGACCGGGGGACTGGCCTATGCCGTGGAAGACGGCAGTGACCCGGAAAATCTCGACAGGCTGAGAGATCAGTTGCATGCGCTCAACGAATTGCTGGTGCGGGAGGGGCTACCCCCTCACGACGAGCCGAGGGTCGCGGGCTCAGCAGTGGACCGCGCTCGGATATTGGGCGTGCCCTACTCTTTCGTGCACTCGCTGCGCCGCGCGTATGCCCTGGCGCGCGAATACCCCGAGCAGCCGCTGACTCCCGTTGCCGAGGGTGAGCGGGCTTCGGATGATCCAGTCATCAACGTGGTCGGATCCACCTTCGACTCCCACCTCGTCTGCCACTCGGATTGCGAAGGGCTTTACGTTCCCGTCGAATTCGAGGAAGTTCTCTTCGTCGGCGACGGTGTCGACATCGCCGGTGGCATGGTCGGGTCGAGCATGGCGCTGATGCGCGAACTGGCCTATGTCGCACCGTATTTGGGTATCAGGCTGGTCGAGGGTGAACTCTCCGATGCCGAGCTCGTCCGGATCCGGGCGGTGCTGGACAGCACCAACGACGCGGAGCACCCGTTCTACCGGGAGTTGAACACCTGGCTGTTGTTCTTCGAGGCAGCCAGGGTTTCGATCGAGAACGGCACCGTCATCGAATTCGGGTGAATCCGGACCTAATCGTCGACGCGGGTCATCGGTGGTGGCTTCCACTTCCCCTCGAGCGCAGCCTCCTCGGGTGCGTAGAGGCGCAGAGTCAGGGAGAAAACGCCGGTCGAGGGAATGGGGAGCCAGTTGCCCGTGGGGACGGCGGGGCGTGGGTCCTGTTGTTGGACAGCTATTTCCACGGAGCCATCGGGGGCGCGGACCACGGCGGGAAAGTTGCCGACCGAGTAGATCTTGTCGGGGTTGGGGACCAGGAACCCTTGGGTGTCGTAGGCGGTGATCGTGGCGAAGGCGTCGACGGGGGGCCATTGGCCTGGTTCGAAGCGGATTCGGTAGCGCAGGGCTTCGCCTCGGTCGTCGGTGGCGGGCGCGTCCAGGTTCGCGTAGAGGACGTCGCGGATGGGGGCGAGGCCGGGCGAGAGTCTGGTGTTGGCCGCGCGGCGTAGGTAGTCGGTGCCGTAGGTGCCGCCCAGGTCGATGGGAATTTCCCAGCCGTTGACCCGGCGGGCGGTGGGGTCTTGCCAGTCGGCGATGCGGCGCTGGGCCTGGCGGACCGCTTCGTCGAGGACGTCGGCCGGAAGGTTGTCGACTACTCCGCCGGGCTGGATGTCGACCGTGGCCAGCTCGGTCATCAGCGGTGCGTCGTCGGCGGTGGGGGGATCGGCGATCATCAGCCGACAGACGCGGTTGAGATAGGTGCGGCCGTCCAGTGCCGCAATCCGTTTCGTCGGGGGTTCCGGCCCACGGTCGATCGGGTGGACGCGGCTGACCGTGCTGTCGAGTTCACCGCGGTTCCAGGCGCTCAGCGGGATCAGTTTCATCCGCTGCTGCCACTGGTTGACCTTCGGCGCGTCCTCGGTGCCGTTGATCTGGATCCGCCCGACGATCGTGCACAGCTCCGACGGCATCCGCAGCCGTGTCATCCTCGCAGGCAGCTCGCCCGTCCACTGCGGGCCGGTGAGGAGATAGGTGAAGGGCGGACCGTCGGCGTTCACGGCGGTCCGCGGATTCTTGCTGGTCAGGTCGTGCACGGTATTGCCCCACCCGTCGAGCAACTGGAAGAGCCAGAACCGGTCGGGCTCCGCCCCGGGAATCTGCAACACCATCGGCTCATCGGTCAGGTCCAGCCACGCCTGCGTGTAGACCATGTCGTTGCTGAGTCTGGCCACGCCGCGGTCGTAGGGATCGGGCAGCACGCTGTGATCGAGGCTGTTGGTCGGACCACTGGCCGCCCGCATCACGTCCATCATGATCAACGGATACCCGAAGATGTAGGCGTCGATAGCCAGGGCGAGCACATCCGGGCGACCGGTGGTGCGGACCGGCCAGGACGTCGGTTCGTCGCCACATGCGGGCAACACCGCTCCCACCGCGACCGCGGCACCGAGCCCCAGCAACGATCGCCTGGTCAGCGCGCTCGCGCGGGGATCCATGCACGCTCCGTTCGACGGCCTGATCGCCGAGCGTAGGCCGAATCGAGAACGGTCTGCCTCATACGCGACGGGTGAATTGCCTCAACCGAGCAGCACCCGCCGCATCAGGAACCCCACCCTGGCCCGGCCCGCGATCGGGTCGTCGCCGAACCGCTGACCGAGGTCGATGACCATGGCGAACGCCGCGTGCACCAGGAATCTCGCCTCGGCCGCGGAAAGCTCCGGCCGCATCTCGCGCACCAGCCGCGCCCACTCCTGCACGCTCAACCGCTGGATATTGCGCAGGACGGCACGCTCCTCGGCGGGTACGTGCCCGAACTCGGCGTAATAGACGACGGCGAGCGCTCGCTCGTTGAACGTGTCGGCCACGAACTGATCGACCAGCACGCCCAGCGCCGCGCCACTGTCGGACGTGCTCGCGACCGCGGGCCCGATCGCCCCGGACACCCGGTCCGCCGCCCGCCGGAACGCGGCGGCGAGGATATCGCTCTTGCCGCGATAGAACCGGTACACCGCCGACGCCGCCGACAATCCCGCTGCCGAGGCGATGTCCTCCACGCTGACATTGGGATAGCCGCGTTTGTGGAAGAGGTCCACCGCTTTACGAAGCAGCAGTTCGTGTTTGAACGAATCCGGAATCTCGGCGCGGGCGCCCTGCTCCGAAAAGGTTGCCGCGGGCGGCAATTCCCTGTCGGTCAGTGCCATGCAGGCCGCACCGAGCAACCTGTTCAGCGTGCGAACGGGCAGAGCCGCGTGGTGATCGGCGACGCTGGTGATCACACCGAGAACCGCCGTGGAGACCATGCGCCGCTCAGCCGTGGTCAATTCGGGTCGCAAGTCCGCCAACTGTTCGTCGAGCGCGACCAGCACCGACTCCTGCTGCTCGTCGAGCACCACTCGATCGGTCGGTTCGAGGTAGCGGCCCTCCCACCGCACCAGCCGCACCGTCGCCCGATTCTCCACGGTCGCGCCGATCAGCCCGGTCAGCATGTGCCGCAACCGTTGCGCCGCGGGCAGCGTGTCCTCGGCCGACACCACGATCGACGCGGTGAACGCCTGCCCGACCCGAAGTAACTCCTCCCGGAACAACGCGTACTTGCTGGGGTAGTGCCGGTACAGCGCGGCCGAGCTGATCCCCAGCCCGGACGCGATGTCCTCCATGCTCACCCCGTGATACCCCGCGGCCCCGAACGCCACCGCCGACGACGCCGCGATCTGCGCCCGACGATTCTTCGGCCTACGCCGCACTTCGGTCCCAGCTACCCCACGCGCCCCACGAGACTCGCTGACATTCATGCGAGAAGTGTATTAGGGCTTGTCGGGCGGGGTTATCCGGGCATACCAGTCGAGCAGCGCGGGGTCGTCGACGGCGCTGCGTTCGACCACGCGGGCGGGGTCGGCGCCCTGGAAGAGCTTCTTGATGGGGACTTCCAGTTTCTTGCCGGTTCGGGTGTGCGGGATGCCGGGGGCTTCGCGGATCTCGTCGGGGACGTGGCGGGGGGAGACCTCGGTGCGGATCGCCGTGGCGAGGCGGGTTTTCAGGTCTTCGGTGAGTTCCGCGCCTGGGGCGAGCAGCACGAACAGCGGCATCCAGTAGCCGCCGTCGGGTTGTTCGGCGCCGATCACCAGGGCCTCGGCGATCTCGGGGAACTGTTCGACGACCTGGTAGATGTCGGCGCTGCCCATCCGGATGCCGTGGCGGTTGAGGGTGGAATCGGAGCGGCCGTGCACGACGATGCTGCCGTGTTCGGTCAGGGTGATCCAGTCGCCGTGGCGCCATACGCCGGGGAAGGTGTCGAAATAGGCCGCGTGGTAGCGCTTTCCGTCGTCGTCGCGCCAGAAGCTGACCGGCATGGACGGCATGGGTGCGGTGACCACCAGCTCGCCGACCTCGCCGCGCACGGGCAGGCCCTGCTCGTCGAAGGCGTCGAGGGCGACGCCGAGATACGGCGCCGACAGCTCACCCGGCCAGACCGGCACGGTCGGCACGCCGCCGACGAACGCCGACACCACGTCGGTACCGCCGCTGATCGAGTTCACCTGAACATGCTCGCCCGCATTCTCGTTCAACCACAGCGCGCTCGACACCGGCAGCGAGGAACCGGTGATGCCGACCGAGCGCAGGGCCGACAGGTCGTGATCGGCGCGCGGCACGGAACCCGCCTTGATGCACCCGAGAACGTATCCGGGACTCGTGCCGAAAACGGTGGCGCCCACCTGGGCCGCTAGGCGCCACAGCGCATCCGGTCCGCCCGCGGTCGGGCTGCCGTCGTAGGTGACGATGGTGGAACCGGTCAGCAGCCCGGCCACCTGGAAGTTCCACATCATCCAGCTCGGGCTGGTGTACCAGAAGAACGTGTCCTCGGGGCCCATGTTCGATTGCAGCGCTACGGCTTTCAGGTGCTCGAGCAGCACGCCGCCGTGTCCGTGGACGATGCCTTTGGGCAATCCGGTGGTGCCGGAGGAGAACACGATCCACAACGGGTGATCGAAATCGACAGGGACAGTCTCGATCACGCCGAGCCCGGCGTCGGCGATCGCGTCCGTCCAGGACAGCGTGTCGGAGACCTCGAGTTCGAGCTGAGAGACGACGACGGTGGCGCGCAAGCTGGGCAGCCCGTCGCGCAAGGCCGCGATGTCGGCCCGCTTGTCGTGCTCCTTGCCACCGAAACGGTAGCCGTCGGCGGTGACCAGCACCGTCGGTTCGAGTTGGCCGAGCCGGTCGAGCGCGGCCTTGGCGGAGTAGTCCTGACCGCAGGCACTCCACACCGCGCCGATGCTCGCGGTGGCGAGGAACGCGACGATCGCTTCCGGAATATTGGGCAGGTAGCCGATCACCCGATCGCCCGCTTCGACACCCTGCTCACGCAAGGTGCGCGCGAACACCGTGACCTGCTCGATCAATTCCGACCAGGAAACCTCCCTCGGCTCGGCGTCCTCGTGCAGGGCGATCACCGCCGGGCGGCCGAACTGGGCCATCCGGATGACCTGGTCGACGTAGTTCAGCCGGGTGCCGGGAAACCACTGCGCGCCCGGCATCTCCCGCGAGCCGAGGACCTCACCGGCGGTCTCGCCGAGTTCGAAATAGTCCCACACCGCCTGCCAGAAACCGGCGATGTCGTCCACCGACCATCGCCACAGTGCCTGGTAGTCGGGGTATTCCTCGCCGGTTCGCGCGGTGACGAAGGCGGCGAAGTCGGTGATTCGGGCCGACGCGACGTCGTGTGCGTTCGGTACCCACTGCGGTTGCACCGGATGTCCTCCTCGGACTGGACTACTTCGGGTATCGGGGAGTGGTTACCCGATGTTCAGCCGGGCACGCCCGCGCGCCGGACTATCTGTTCGGCGTGCCGCAGCACCGGAGCGTCGACCATACGACCCTCGAACGCGAAGACGCCACGGTGGTCGGGCACCGCCGCCAGCACCCGGTGCGCCCAGTCGAGCTCGGCGGGGTCGGGCGCGTAGCCCGCGCGGATCACGGCGACCTGACTCGGATGGATGGCGACCTTGACGTCGAAGCCGACGGCGACGGCATCGCTCGTCTCTGCGGCGAGACCGTCGAGATCCTTGATGTCCAAGTACACCGAGTCCAGCGCGAAGCGGCCGAATGCCTTGGCCGCCAGCAGGGTCGACGAGCGCACGTGGCGGGCGACCTCCCGATAGCCACCCTCGGCGTGCCTGCTCGAGTTGCCGCCGAGTCCGGCGACCAGATCCTCGGCACCCCACATCACGCCGATGGCGTTGTCGGCCTGTACCGACTCGGTGACTCGCACCGCGCCGAGTGGCGATTCGACCAGCACGATCACCTCGTAGCCCGCGAGGCTTCGAACCTGTTCGGCCGATTCGCATTTGGGCAGCATCACCCGGCGGTAGGCGGTCTGGGCGAGGATCGCCAGATCGGCCGCGTAGTCGTCGGTGTCCGCCGCGTTGACGCGAATCACGGTGTGCTGCGGGTCGAGTGGGGTGTCGATCAGCGCCTGCCTGGCCGCGGCCTTGTCACCCGCCGCGACGCCGTCCTCGAGATCGAGGATCACCACATCGGCCACCGCGGCGGCCTTCGCGAAGCGTTCGGGGCGATCAGCGGGGCAGAACAGCCACGCGGGACCACTCGGCTGCCAGCTCATACTGCGTCCTCTCGACGGGTGCCATGCGTGGGGCGGTCGCTCATGCTGTCGGCGCCTTGCGGACCAACGTCTTGCGTACCGCCGTTGCCACGATCACGCCGTGCTGGTTGCGTGCGGTGTGCGCCAGGCTGACGATGCCCTCGCCGGGACGGCTCTTGGATTCCCGCTTGTCGGTGACCATCGTCTCGGCGTACATGGTGTCGCCGTGGAACAGCGGCGCGGGCGTGGTCATCTCGGAGAAGCCGAGGTTGCCGACCAGCGTGCCCTGGGTGAGCTGGGCGACGGAGAGCCCGACCAGGGTCGAGAGGGTGAACATCGAGTTCACCAAGCGCTGGTTGAACGGCGGCTGCGCGTCGGCGAAGGCCGCGTCCAGGTGCAGGGCCTGGGTGTTCATGGTGAGCGTGGTGAACAGGACATTGTCGGCCTCGGTGATGGTGCGGCCGGGTCGGTGCTCGTAGATCGTGCCGATCTCGAACTCCTCGAACCACAGGCCACGCTGGACCACCCGGCGTTCCTCGGTGCTCGATGGCGCCTGCTCTCGAGGCCCTGCGTGGTCACCGTCCGCTGCCGCCTCCGGGCCGCCGTGATCAGGCGCGTTCACAGACCCAGCTCCCTTGCGATCAGCATCAGCTGAACCTCCGTGGTGCCCTCGCCGATTTCCAGGATCTTGCTGTCACGGTAGTGCCTCGACACCGGGTACTCGTTCATGAACCCGTTGCCGCCGAAGATCTGGGTGGCGTCGCGGGCGTTGTCCATCGCCGCCTCGCTGGCGACCATCTTCGCGATCGACGCCGCCTTCTTGAACGGTTTGCCGGCCAGCATCAACGCGGCGGCGTCGTAGTAGGCGGTGCGCGCGACATGGGCCCGCGCCTCCATCCGGGCGATCTTGAACGCGATGGCCTGATTGCGGCCGATCGCCTGCCCGAATGCCTGACGTTCGCCCGCGTAGCGCACGCTCTCGTCCACACAGCCCTGCGCGGCGCCGACGGCGAGCGCGGCGATGGCGATGCGGCCCTCGTCGAGGATGCGCAGGAAGTTGGCGTAGCCGCGACCGCGCTCGCCGAGCAGATTCTCCTGCGGCACCCGCACATCGGTGAAGCTCAGCGGGTGGGTATCGGAAGCGTTCCAGCCGACCTTGTTGTAGGCGGGCTCGGCCACGAAACCCGGCGTGGAGGTCGGCACCAGGATGGTGGAGATCTCCTTCTTGCCGCCGGACTGCCCGGTGACCGCGGTGACGGTGACCAGTCGGGTGATGTCGGTGCCGGAGTTGGTGATGAACTGCTTGCTGCCGTTGATCACCCAGCTCTCGCCGTCCTGCACGGCGGTGGTCCTTGTACCGCCCGCGTCGCTGCCCGCGTCGGGTTCGGTGAGTCCGAAGCCCGCCAGCGCCTGCCCGCTGGTGAGCTGCGGCAGCCATTCGGTGCGCTGCTTGTCGTTGCCGAAGCGGTAGATCGGCATGGCGCCCAGCGACACGCCCGCCTCCAGGGTGATCGCCACGCTCTGATCGATCTTGCCGAGCTCCTCGAGCGCCAGGCACAGGGCGAAGTAGTCGCCGCCCATGCCGCCGAACTCCTCGGGAAACGGCAGGCCGAACAGTCCCATGTCGGCCATGCCCGCCACGACCTCGTACGGAAAGCTGTGTTCGGCATCGTGTTTCGCCGACACCGGCGCAACGACCTGGTTGGCGAAGTCGCGCACGGTCAGCGCGAGTTGGCGATATTCCTCGGGCAGCGAACCGGAGGACAGGTAGTCGGTCATGCGAGGGATCCTTCGCGCTCGGTTTCGGTGGTTTCTGCTGCGGCACCATCGGCCGCCGCGGTTTCTGTGGGATGGGCGACGACGCGTACCAGTACCTGGTCGAGCTTTACCTGGGCGCCAGGGGCGGCGAGCACCTCCACCGTGCCTGCCACCGGCGCGGTGAGCGCGTGCTCCATCTTCATGGCCTCGATGACGATCACCGGATCACCGACAGCGACGGTCGCGCCGTTCTCCACCGGCGTCGCGATCACCGAACCCGGCATGGGACTGCGGATCTCGGCGTCACCGACATGGGCGGCATCGCCGCGCACGCTCGCCTCGGCGACCTCGCGCAGAACGGCGAGGGCGCCGTCGTGGCTCACCCACAGCTGACCGTCGGCCTCGGCGATGCGGTAGGTGCGGCGCAGTCCGTCGAGAGTCGCCGCGAGACCCTCGGCAGTGACAGTGGCGGTGAGCGTGTGCGGCGCGAGTTGGGTCGATGTCGACACCTCGGCCCCCGGCTCGTCGAGCCACACAGTCGCCGAAGCCGGTGTGCCCGCGATGAAAACGTGGCGCACCTGCTCGCCCGCGGACAGTCTGATCGAGGTCGGGGCCGGTGTGCCGAGGCGCCATCCCGAGGGGACCGCCCAGGGATCGCCACCGGTGACGGGCCAGCGTCGCAGCCAGTGATGAGCTGCGGCGGCGATGAATTCGGCATCGGTGACCTCGGCGGTCACGAAGTCGGCGACGCGCCGGTCCAGCAGCGCGGTGTCGAGACGACCCGCCTGCACGTCGTCGTCGGCGAGCAGGAACCGCAGAAACTCGATATTGCTCGTCACGCCGAGCAGCACAGTCTGTTCCAGTGCCCGGTCCAGCGCGGCGAGTGCTTCGGCGCGAGTGTTGCCCCGCGCGATCACCTTCGACAGCATCGGGTCGTAGTCGCTACCGACCACGGTGCCTACCGACAGCCCCGAATCCACCCGCACGCCAGCGCCTTCGGGCTCCGACAGCGCGAGTACGGTGCCGCCGGTCGGCAGGAACCCGCGGCCCGGGTCCTCCGCGTAGACGCGTGCCTCGATAGCGTGCCCGACGAGGTGGACCTCGTCCTGGGTGCGCGCCAGCTTCTGGCCCGCGGCCACCCGCACCTGGCACTCCACCAGATCGACGCCGGTGACCAGCTCGGTCACCGGATGTTCCACCTGCAGGCGGGTATTCATCTCCATGAAGAAGAACTCGTCCGGCTGGTCGGCCGAGACGATGAACTCCACGGTGCCCGCGCCCACATAGTCCACGCTGCGGGCGGTATTGCAGGCGGCGGTGCCGATCCGCGCTCTGGTCTGCGCGTCCAGCAGTGGTGACGGCGCTTCCTCGATCACCTTCTGGTGCCTGCGCTGCAAGCTGCACTCGCGCTCGCCCAGGTGCACCACATTGCCGAACTTGTCGGCCAGGACCTGTACCTCGATGTGGCGGGGCCGGTTGACGAACCGTTCGAGGAACAGGGTGTCGTCGCCGAAGGCCGCACCGGCTTCGCGCCGGGCGCTCACCAGCGCGGCAGGCAGATCGGCGGGGTCGGCGACTCGGCGCATGCCCTTGCCGCCGCCACCGGCGGAGGGCTTCACGAGTACCGGATAGCCGATTTCTGTCGCGGCGGCGATCAGTTGGTCATCGGTCAGGCCGGGCTCGGCGATGCCGGGCACCACAGGAACCCCGAACGCCGTCACCGTCTTCTTCGCGGTGATCTTGTCGCCCATCACCTCGATCGCCTTGGCCGGCGGGCCGAGGAACACGATGCCCGCGTCGGACAGCGCCGCCGCGAAGGCCGAATTCTCCGACAGGAAGCCATAACCCGGATGCACAGCCTGCGCACCGGACCGAACGGCGGCGTCGACGACCTTCTCGATCGACAGGTAGCTCTCGCGTGCCGGCGCGGGCCCGAGCCGCACCGCGACATCGGCCTCACGCACATGGCGCGCGTCGGCGTCGGCGTCGCTGTAGACCGCGACCGAGCGAATGCCCATGGCGCGCAGCGTCTTGATCACTCGCACCGCGATCTCGCCACGATTGGCGACCAGGACGGTGTCGAATTCGACGGGGTGGTTCTTGTTCAGCATGTCGCTCACATCCGGAAGACGCCGTAGGAAACGGGTTCGAGCGGCGCTTGCGCGCACACCGAAAGGGCAAGGCCGAGCGCGGTTCTGGTGTCGGAAGGCGCGATCACGCCGTCGTCCCAGATGCGTGCGGTCGCGTAGTAGGGGTTGCCCTGGGTCTCGTACTGCTCGCGGATCGGGGCTTTGAACGCCTCCTGATCCTCGGCCGACCACGGCTTGCCCGCATTGTCGAGCTGATCGCCGCGGACCGTCGCCAGCACCGACGCGGCCTGTTCGCCACCCATCACCGAGATGCGCGCGTTGGGCCACATCCACAGGAAGCGAGGCGAATACGCGCGCCCGCACATGGAGTAGTTGCCCGCGCCGTAGGAGCCGCCGATCACGACCGTGAGCTTGGGCACCCGCGCGCACGCGACGGCGGTGACCATCTTCGCGCCGTGCTTGGCGATGCCGCCCGCCTCGTAGTCGCGCCCGACCATGAAGCCGGTGATGTTCTGCAGGAACAGCAGCGGGATCTTGCGCTTGTCGCACAGTTCGATGAAATGCGCGCCCTTCATGGCGGATTCGCTGAACAGCACGCCGTTGTTGGCGACGATGCCGACGGGATGGCCGTGGATACGCGCGAAGCCGGTGACCAGGGTCTTGCCGTATTCGGCCTTGAACTCCTGGAAACCGCTCTCGCCGTCGACGATGCGGTCGATGACCTCGCGCACGTCATAGGGCGTGCGCGGGTCGACGGGGACCACGTCGTAGAGCTCGTCCTCCGGCTTGGCGGGCGGGGTACTCGGCAGTACCTCCCACGGCGCCTCGGGGCGCGGGCCGAGCGTGGCGACGATATTGCGGACGATGCGCAGCGCGTCGCGGTCGTCGTCGGCCAGGTGGTCGGTGACGCCGGAGGTGCGCGAATGCAGCAGGCCGCCGCCGAGGTCCTCGGCGGTGACGATCTCGCCGGTCGCCGCCTTCACCAGCGGCGGGCCGCCGAGGAAGATGGTGCCCTGGTCGCGCACGATCACGGCCTCGTCGGCCATCGCGGGCACGTACGCGCCACCGGCGGTGCACGAACCCATCACCGCCGCGATCTGGGCGATGCCCTTGGCGCTCATGTTCGCCTGGTTGTAGAAGATGCGGCCGAAGTGCTCGCGGTCGGGGAACACCTCGTCCTGGTGTGGCAGGAAGGCGCCGCCGGAGTCCACGAGGTACACGCAAGGCAGGTTGTTCTGCGCGGCCACCTCCTGCGCGCGCAGGTGCTTCTTCACCGAGATCGGGTAGTAGGTACCGCCCTTGACCGTGGCGTCGTTGGCCAGAATCAGACACTCGCGGCCCGCGATGCGGCCGATGCCCGCGATCACGCCCGCGCCGGGGCACTCGTCGCCGTACATGCCGTCGGCCGCCAGCGGGGACAGTTCGAGAAAGGGGCTGCCGGGGTCGAGCAACTGGTCGACGCGCTCGCGGGGGAGCAGCTTGCCCCTGGCCACGTGGCGTTCGCGGGACTTCTGCGGACCACCGAGCGCGGCTGTGGCCAGCCGCTGCCGCAGATCCGCGACCAGGGCGCCGTGCGTATCCCGGTTGCTCGTCGCGGCCACGGTGCCGTCTTCGGTCTCGTGCGTAACCGTCATCGCGCCCATTCTCTCATTCGGTTAATCGCTAATAACTGAAATTCAGGTTAATCTTCACTAACCAAGTTGTCCAGAGGGGGCGGCCACAATGTCGACTAGCGAGCCTGTCCAGGTGACCCGGCGCGAGCAGCTCAAAGCTCAGCGTCGCGAACAGCTGCTCGCCGCGGGCGCCCGTCTCATCGCCGACCGCGGCTTCTTCGGCGTGCGTCTGGACGACCTCGGCGCGGCAGTCGGCATCAGCGGCCCCGCCGTCTACCGGCACTTCGCGAACAAAGAGGCGCTGCTGGTCGAACTCCTGGTCGGCATCAGTGAGCGTCTGCTCTCGGGCGGTCGCGCCGTCGTCGACGAATCGCCGTCGGCCGCCTCGGCGCTGACGGCCCTGGTCGACTTCCACCTCGACTTCGCCTTCGGTAATCCCGAACTCATCCGCATCCAGGACCGCGACCTCGACAATGTGCCCGCCAACGACCGCCGGATCCTGCGCCGCACCCAGCGCCAATACGTCGAGATCTGGGTGGGCGTCCTGCGCGAACTGAACCCCGATCTCCCCGAGGAAGCCGCCCGTATTCAGGCCCACGCCGCCTTCGGCCTGATCAACTCCACCCCGCACAGCGCGTCGGCGGCGAGCGCTTCGCGGGCCCGTCCGGTGCTCAGGCAGATGGCTTTGGCGGCGTTGTCGGCAGGACATTGATCAGGACAAAGGCCACGGCCACAGCGACGACCACCTGGGGGGTCACCGAGATGCCGTCGGTACCGAGCAACAGCACACCCAGCAGCGCTGAGGTCAACGGGAGGCGCAGCATCACCGCGCACATCGCCCCGATGCCCATCGCGATCGCCGGGCCCATACTCATACCCGGCAGCCCGCTCATCGCGATGCCGAGAACGGCGCCGATGAAGATCGACGGGAAGACCGGTCCGCCACGAAACGCACTCAACGAAATCGAATAGGCAACCGTTTTGCAGAGACCGAGCAGAAGCAGGACACCCACCGAATAGTCGGCGGCGTGGGCGACGAGTTCGGGTAGGGCGTCCTGTCCGGAGAACAACACCTGGTTGAAGCTGTTCCCGGAAATCAGCTGGTAGGCGGTGGCGGTAAGACCGACGAGCAACCCGAGCATTGCCGTCACGAGGATGCGATGGGTGTGTACGAGCGGTCGAAGTGCCAGCCCGCCCCAGCGGATCGCCCAGCCGAGGAGCGCCGCGATCGCACCGACGACGACAGCCCAGCACATCGTGGCCACAGTGGGGTTCACCGCCGCCGGGACGGATGTCAGCGCGAGGGAGAACGTGCCGAGTCCGGTGAGACTGTCGAGTCCGACGAAGACGACGGCGCCGATACCGGAGGCGAGCAGTCCCGGTACCGCGACGAGACTCAGCGTCGCGCCGCCGATTCCGGCGGCTTCCATGATCAGGAACGCCGCCAGGATCGGGGAGCCGAACAGGGTGCTGATGGCGGTGAAGCTGCCCGCCGACGCCATGATCACCAGCGCCATCGGAGGCGCGTCCTTCTTCAGCAGGTGCACCGTGAGCACTGCGAGTCCGCCGCCGATCGCGATCAGCGGGGCCTCCGGACCGAGAACGGCACCCAGGCTGAGCGTGGCCAGTGCCGCCAGGATGATGCCCGGCAATTCCTTGTCGACCGGCGTGCCTCCGGCGTGGAACCCGAATGCCGGAGAGTGACCGGCGTTGCCTGGCAGATAGCGAATGGTCGCACCGGTCAACACGCCGCAGAGCACCAACCAGGGCAGCGGCCACCATGATGGCGTGCCACCGGAGAAGACGTCACCCGGGAGGTCGCTGAAGAGGAACTGCTGGATCTTCGTTACCGCGGCCAGGAAGCCATACGCGACCAACGAGATCGGTATGCCCAGAGCCGCCGCCAGCAGTAGAGCCACGAGGTACCGCTTGGAGCGCATGACCGCAACCGGATCGACGTCCGGGGCATGCGTATCCGCCATCACACCTCCATGACCGAATCCCCACGATGAGGAGCGAAGTCAGCCTGTCAGCCCGACTCGGTCCTGTCCTCACCCGAAGCGGGTGAAGCTTCGATCTGGTTCCAGAGCCAGCCGGGGCCGACGGTTTCGGCGCCATGGGCTTCGACTCTGGTGCGGAGTTCGCGGTCGGCGGTGACGACGGTGATCTTTTCGTGGGAATCGGGCTCGGCGACCACGTCGACGATCTTGTCGTCACCCGACCGGTCGGCGAGGACCACCTTCAGCCGCGGCGCGGAGGGTTCGGCGCCGTCGGCGGCGGCTTTGGCCGCGCCTTCGAGGACGACGGTGACCGCGGTGGTCTCGGGCAGGCGGGTTATCAGGTTCGCCAGGTCGGAGAGAAGCCTGCGCGCGGCACCCGCGCGGTCCTTCCACCAACCGTTGGGGCGCGAGCCGATGACATTGGCCGCATCCACCACGATGAGATGCCTCGGATCGCTCATGGGCCCAGTCTGCCCGGTGGCGGAACGGTCAGGCGTCAGGCGGGCGCGACCACGTCGACGTCGGTGAGGCGGCCGTCGGTCATGCGGTAGACCGCGTCCATGCGGTGCAGGTGGGTCGGGTCATGGGTGACCAGGATGGTGGCGGCGCGGTGTTCGCGGGCGATGGTGGTGATCAGGGCGATGATCGCGGCGCCGCGTTCGGAATCCAGCGCGCTGGTTGGTTCGTCGACCACGAGCAGGGCGGGGTCGTTCATCAGGGCTCGGGCGATGTTGACGCGCTGGCGTTGGCCGCCGGAGAGCTGGGCGGGACGTTTGTGAGCCTGTTCGGTCAGCCCTACCGCTTCGAGTAGTTCCTTTGCGCGGGAATTGGTTTCACTACGCGAAGCTCGCTTCGGTCCGCCGAGGTGGGCGGTCACTTCCAGCTGCTCGACGGCGGTGAGCGACGGGATGAGATTCGGTTGCTGGAAGACGATGCCCATCGAGGTCCGGCGAGCCGTGGCGGCCGCTCGGCGGCTCAGCTCGGCCAGATCGATAGTGGCCGAATCTGTTTCGAGCACAACCGTGCCCGAGTCGGGCCGGATCAGGGTCGCGGCGACGGCGAGCAGGCTCGACTTTCCTGAGCCGGACGCGCCGGTCACCGCGGCGATGGTCCCGCCGGGGACGTGCATGTTCACTCGGTCGAGGGCGGTGAGACGGTCGGCGCCATCAGGGTAGGTGAGGGTTACGTCGGTGAGAGTGATTGCCACGGTGGATCCTTCGGTTGGTCGCGTGGTGCACCGGATCGGCGGCGCGACTGCGGCGTCGGTGCGGGCGACGGTCGTCATGGGTTCGTCAGCGGGTCGCGCCGAGCGCGGTCAGCGGGTCGGTGGTGAACAGGAAGCGCAGGGCGACAGCGGCGCCGACGAGGCCGAGGACGATCAAGGCCAGCGCGGGGACCAGGGTCGTCGCGGGACTGAGCACGAAAGGCATTGCCTCGCCGAGGAACAGGGAGGCGAGGGCGGTGATCGCCAGGCCCGCCGTGACGCCCGCGGTCAGGACGATCGCGGCTTGGGCGAGGGCATCGCGAACCAATGAGCCGGTGGTCGCGCCGAGCGCCTTCAAGGTGGCGATGTCGGGTTGGCGCTGCACGGTCCAGACCGTGAAGAAGGCCCCGATCACCAGCGCCGAGATGGCGAACAGCAGCACGGTCATCAGGGTGAGTGAACTGTTCTCGGCCTGGTAGGAGCCGATCGCCTGGACGGCATCCTCGGCGGGCAGCGAGTGCGTTCCGGCTTCGGCGTCGAGGCCGCCGGGGACATCGCCGGTCACCGCGAGCACGGTCGCGGCACCGGCGCGCGGGCTGGCTGCCTGCCAGTCCTGCATGCTCGTCCAGATCACGGGGGTATGGCTGTACCACTCGTCACCGGCGACGTCGGCGACGGTGAACTCGTGGCCCGCCAGCAGCACGACGTCACCGGTACCCGCCGACAGCTCACGAGCCGCCGCCGAACTCAGCACCACGGCGCCGGGGGCGGTAGCAGGGCGATTGCTGAACGCCGACGGGTCGCCGCCGAACAACGCGACCTGCGTCGGGCTGGCGCCGGCGTGCTCGGCCCTCGTGCGTGAGATGCCGATCGGGGTCGCGTCCGCAGATTGCCACTGCGAGATCTGCTGCTCGGTGAGCACCGACGAGTCGAAGGACGGATCGGCCCCGGTCTCGGCGAAAACCACCTGGTCGGCGTCGATGCCCTGGACCGCGGAGATGTTCTGGTGCGCGAGCCCGGCGGTGAGACCGCTGAGGAAGCTCACCAGCACCGCCACCAACAGCACGACGGTGGTGATGAGCAGGAAGCGGCCACGGGCGGCTCGGAGATCTCGGAGTGCGACGAACATGACTCCACTCTGTCGATCTCGTCTGCCGACGCCATCGCACCGGCGCACGAAACGCCGTCCATCCAAGGTCTGGCGGCGTTTACATCTTTCGATGGATGCCCGTGTGGTTGCCGCACATAAGCTGGTCGACGTGCACTCGTCCCCCCTGACCCCGGTGGTCACCACTCTGCGCCTCGGCCTGCATGTGCTGGTGACGGTGCTGGCGGTGGTGGTCGCGGTGCGTGCGTTGCTGCCCGACGGCGGCGGTCACGGTATCGCGGTGGTCGCGCTGACGGTGGTGTGGTTGCTGGTCTATTTCGCGGGGACCGAGTTTCCTCGCTCGCGTTCGCGGACGGTTCCCGATGGAGCGGTGTGGGTGTGGCTGGCGGCGTTGACCGTGTTGTGGCTGGTCTTGCTCGCGCTCACTCCTGATGCGGTCTACCTCGCGTTCGGGCTGTTCTTCGTCTACCTGCACCTGCTGCCACGGCCGTGGAGTCTGGTCGCGGTGGTCTCGGCGACGGCGGTCGGTGTACTCGGGTTCGCGGCGCATCGTGGTTGGTCCGCGGGCGCGGTGGTGGGGCCGGTGCTCGGCGCGTTGGTGGCGATCGGGATCGGGCTCGGCTATCAGGCCCTGCATCGTGAGGCGGTCGATCGGGAGCGGTTGATCGACGAATTGATCGGCACCAGAGCGATTCTCGCGGAACAGGAACGAACAGCGGGCAAGCTCGCCGAGCGCGAACGCCTGGCCAAGGAAATCCACGACACCGTCGCCCAGGGGCTGAGCAGCATCCAACTACTCCTGCACGCCGCCGAGCAGGCCGCACCGGATCATCCTGCGCTGGATCGTATTCGGCTCGCACGCGAGACCGCCGCCGAAGATCTGGCCGAAACCCGAAGGCTCATCGACGAATTGTCGCCCGCCGCGCTGGACGGACAATCGCTCGCCGAAGCGCTGGAACGTATTTGCCTTCGCGCGCAGTCGCCGACACTGTCCACGCAGCTGCTCGTCGAGGGTGAACCGGAACGACTGCCGATGCCGGTCGAGGCGGCCCTGGTGCGGATCGCGCAGAGCGCGGTGGCCAATGTGGTCCAGCACGCGCAGGCCGCGCGCATGCGGGTCACCCTCACCTACGGCGACACCGACGCGCACTTGGACATCGTCGACGACGGGATCGGGATCGACCCGGATATGTTGCGCCACCCTCGATCCGGCGCGTTCGGCCTCGCCGCCATGCGCAGTCGCGTCGAGCAACAGGGCGGTGCGATGACCGTCGAATCCGAACCCGGCCATACCGCCGTGACGGTGTCCTTCCCGCTCGGATCCGCCTCATGATCCGCCTTCTCCTCGCCGACGACCACGCCATCGTCCGCGCGGGTCTTCGCGCGCTCCTCGACGCCGCCGCCGACATCACCGTCGTCGGCGATGTCGCGGATGCCGACGCGGCAGTGGCCTTTTGCGCCGCCACCCCCGTCGACCTCGTCCTCATGGACCTGCGTTTCGGCGAGGGCCGCTCCGGCGCTTCCGCCACCGCCGACCTGCGCGCCCTCCCCACCCCACCGAACGTCCTCGTCGTCACCAATTACGACACCGACGCCGACATCCTCGGCGCCATCGAAGCAGGCGCCGTCGGCTACCTCCTCAAGGACACCCCACCCACCGAACTCCTCGCCGCCGTCCGCGCCGCCGCAGCGGGCGAAAGCGTCCTCTCCCCAACAGTCGCCTCCCGCCTGATGACCAGAGTCCGCCGAGCCGACACCACCCTGAGCCCCCGCGAAGTAGAAGTCCTCCGCCTGGTAGCCGCGGGCCTGTCCAACCGCGACATCGCCAAACAACTGTTCCTCAGCGAGACAACAGTGAAGTCCCACCTCGTCCACATCTACGCCAAACTGGGCGTCAAGTCCCGAACCTCCGCCGTCGCGACCGCTAGACAAAGCGGTGCGATCTGACCGTCGACATGCACCTTTCACCTTCGCCGCCACCTCCAGCGCTGCGTTTACCCTGAGTGCATGGCCTCTCTGTCTGATCCCAAGGTGCTCGAATTTCTTTCCCACGGAACGCGAACGGGCAAGGTGGCGTTCGCTGCCGCCGATGGGCGTCCGTTGGTGACTCCGGTGTGGTTCATCGTCGAAGGTGACGAGCTGGTTTTCAATACGGGTAAGAACTCGGCCAAGGGGCGGGCTTTCGCGCGTGATCCCCGCGTCGCGGTGTGCGTCGATCTCGAGGAACCGCCGTATGGGCTGGTCGAGGTGCAGGGGACGGTCACGCTGTCCGAAGACCTCGATGAGCTGGTGCGCACGGCCACCGACATCGCCGCCCGGTACATGGGGCCGGACAAGGCGGAGGAGTTCGGCAAGCGCAATGGGGTGGCCGGTGAGCTCGTGGTCCGGGTTCGGCCGACCAAGATCATCGCGCAGTTCGATATGACCGGTTAGGCCGTCGCTGACTCGCGAGTAGACAGCACGAACTGTTTGCCCGGATCGACCATTTTTCGCACGGTCGCGCCTTTCGAATATTCGCCGAGGGCAGTCATATTCCATCCGTGCGCGGCGCGGGTGAGCATCGCCAGGAACACCACCCCCATGGTCGTCCTCCGCTCTCGTCCGACTACCGAATGCCCGACATCGGAACCGCGTCGGGGCCCGGCGGGGTCGGGTCGTACGGTGGGGGATCGGTGCGGTCGAAGAGGGGAGACGAGCAGGTCGCGCCGACTTCCGGGGTGGTGTAAGGGTTTTCGCGGAGGGCCACGATGAACTGGTCGATGCGTTCGTCGGTGGCATCGTCGAGGGTGAGCTGATGGCCCCACGACTGCAACGAGATCGGGTGGTCCATGTCGGGGATGGGCGACATCAGGGTGTACTGCCTGTCGGTCACCTTCGCGCTCAACACCGCCTGGTCCTGCGGGCTCACCTTCGCGGGGTCGTAGGCGATCCATACCGCGCCGTGCTCCAGCGAGTGCACCGCGTTCTCGGTGCGTAGGGCCTTCGCATAGACGACACCGGTGCAAGCCGCCCATTGCGCGTCATGCGGTCCGCCCACCGGGGGAATCGACGGATAGGCCACTCGCTGGTTCGGGCGCACATGCTGCTGCCCCGGCGCGATCTCGGTGACGACGACGCCGGGGATCTGGAGCGAGGGGTCACGATTGTCCGAGGACGGGGCGAAGCTGTCCGCGGTAGCAGTGGCCTTGCCGACGATCTTCTCGGCTGAGCACCCCGTCGCCAGCGTGGCGGCCACGACCACCACCGCGCAAGCGCCCGCGCCGCGCACCCCACCGGACCTACTCGAAACCCGCATCGCGGACCCCCGTTTCCTCGTCGCCGCCGCTTGCCATCCGACACAGAACCTACTTGTCTCCCGGTCTCGGGGGCACTTCTAGACTCCCGACTATGACTGTGCACTTCATCGGGGCAGGCCCCGGCGCCGCCGACCTGCTCACGGTGCGAGCGGTCGAGCTCCTACGCGACAGTCCGGTCTGCCTCTACGCGGGCACCTACCTCGATCCCGAGGTCCTCGCGCACTGCGCACCCGACACCGAAATGATCGACACCCAGCACCTGAACCTGGACCAGATCATCGACCATCTCGTGCGCGCCACCGAGGCGGGTCGTGACGTGGCGCGGCTGTGCTCGGGCGATCCCTCCCTCTACTCGGCCCTCACCGAGCAGACCCGCAGGCTCGATGCCCACAACGTGCCGTGGGACATCACCCCGGGCGTCCCCGCCTACGCGGCCGCCGCGGCGGCCCTAGGGACCGAACTGACCGTCCCCGAGGTCGTCCAGTCGGTCGTACTCACCAGGACCCAGGCCCGCTCCACCGCGATGCCGGCGGGCGAGGCCCTGGGGAACTTCGCCGCCACCGGCGCGACCCTCGTCCTGCATCTCGCCATCACCCGGATCAGGGTGCTGGCCGAGGAACTGGTCGCCGAATATGGTGCGGACTGCCCGGTCGCCGTCGTCTATCGCGCCAGCCAACCCGAACAACTCGTCCTGCGCGGCACGCTCGCCGACATCGCCGATCAGGTGGAGGGCGCGGGCCTGCGTCAAGCCGCGGTGATCCTGGTCGGGCGCGCGCTGTCCACCGCCATCGACTGCGCCCAGTCGCACCTCTACGACCCCGCCAGGACCCGGTAACACCCGCTGCCACGACAGCAGACCGATCGGTGTGAGCCATCACTCAGTTCCTGCGGTGCACCGGTGATCGGGCTGGGATGTGAGAACGCGGACAAGCGTCAGCAAACGTGGGGCGGTGGCTTCACCAGGGACGATGTTTGCGAGCTATGGAGGTGGTTGGTTGCGGGGCGGCCACACCGGTAGATTGGTGCGATGGTTTGCGACGAGTAGACCGGCGCTGGCGGCCGGACGGTCAGGTGCATGGTCTCGGCTGTGTAACGAGACCGACCCGGGCGACAGATAGTGCCAATGGACATTTTGCCTGA
The DNA here is from genome assembly GCF_001427185.1 of Nocardia sp. Root136. NCBI lineage: Bacteria > Bacillati > Actinomycetota > Actinomycetes > Mycobacteriales > Nocardiaceae > Nocardia > Nocardia sp. Root136. The sequence goes on along the minus strand of NZ_LMFE01000001.1, from coordinate 2,651,283 downwards.
TTGATTCGAGAACTGAACCCGAGACGCGGGCGCCACGCTGGTAGTTAGGTGGGCGCTCGCGTTCCGGTGTCGTCGGGGAGCGCCTGATTGGGTGTTCCGGAAGCGAGGTTTGGGTTGGACCGGCTGGATTTCGGCGGAAACGGCGAAACTGGTGACGGACGTGGAGGCTCCTCGGAGTACTTCCCGCTCTCGCCCGCACAGCTGGGTATCTGGTACGCGCAGCACGTCGACCCACAGGTGCCGATCAATATCGCCCAGTACGTCGACCTGCGCGGACGCCTCGATGTCGCCGTGCTCGAGCGCGCGAGCGCCGACGCGGCCACCGACCTCGAATCGGGCTGGTTGCGCATCGTCGAGGTCGACGGTGAGCCGATGCAGACCATCGACCCCACCCAGGACGCGACGCTGATCTATGTCGATCTGCGTGGCGAGTCCGACCCCGAAGCGGCCGCCGCCGCGTGGATGCGCGCCGAGTACAGCCGCCCGCTCGACATCGTCGAAGACCGCCTCGTCCAGGCCGCCGCGCTGCAGCTCAGCGATGATCGCTGGTACTGGTATGCCCGCGTCCACCACATCGTGCTCGACGGTTTCGGCGCCAACAACTTCGTCAACCGCACGGCGGAGCTCTATACCGCCGAGGTGACCGGCACCCCGGCTCCGCCGAACAAGGCCACCGACCTGCGCGCGCTCTACGAGTCCGAGCTCGTCTACCGCGACAGCACCCGTTTCCAGTCCGACAAACAACACTGGGCCCAGCGCGTAGCGGGTCTGGAAGAGGGCAGCAGCCTCACCGGCCGCTCGGCCCCGCCCTCGCCGGTCAACGACATCACCAGCGCGGCGCTGAGCACGGCTCGGGACGAGCTGCTCACCGCGGCGATCGCCCGCCACGACAGCACCGCCGCACCGCTGCTGATCGCGGGTTTCGCGGCGTATCTGGCCCAGATCACCGGCACCGAGGACGTGATCCTCAGTCTCCCGGTCACCGCTCGCACCACCGCGGTGATGCGTCGCTCCGGCGGCGTTACCTCCAACATCGTCCCGCTGCGCCTGCGTGTGGGCCACGACACCACCGTCGCGCAGCTGCTGCGTTCGGTGACCACCGAGGTCTCCGGCGCCCTGCGCCACCAGCGCTACCGCCACGAGGACATCCGCCGTGATTCGGCGGGCGACGGCATGGTCTCCACGGAGTTCTTCGGCCCGTGGGTCAACATCATGTTGTTCGACAACCACCTGAGCTTCGGTGGCATGGAGGGCACGCTCAACGTGCTGTCCACGGGCAGCATCGAGGACCTGGGCGTCAACTTCTATCAGTCGCACGGTGGCACCCGCTCCCACATCGATTTCGAGACCAACCCGAACCTGTACTCGGCCGCCGACGCGCAGACCCATCACGGCAGGTTCCTCGAGTTCTTCGACCGGTTCCTGGCCGCCGACGCCGAGCTGCCGGTGTGGAAGCTGCCGGTCACCGGCACGGCCGAGCTGGAACGCTCGCTCACGGAGTGGAACGACGCGGCCCACGAGGTCCCCGCCACCACGCTGCCCGCGCTGCTCGACGCGCAGATCCCGCTCACCCCGGACAACATCGCCCTCGATTTCGACGGCGAAACCCTCACCTACGCCGAATTCGGCGCGAAGGTGAACCGGCTGGCCCGCTTCCTGATCGCCGACGGCGTCGGCCCGGAATCCCTCGTCGCGCTCGGTATGCGCCGTTCGCTCGACCTGGTCATCGGCATGCACGCCGTGCTGCGGGCCGGTGGCGCGTACGTGCCGATCGACCCGGATCATCCGGCCGACCGCACCGCCTACATCCTCGAGTCCGCGGCACCGGTCTGCGTCCTGACGACCACCGGCGACGACCTCGACCTGCCCGATACCGTCGCCCGCGTCGAGATCGATCGACTCGACACGACCGGTTTCGACGCCACACCTGTCACCGATGCCGACCGCCTGTCCCCGCTGCGCCCGGACAACACGGCCTACGTCATCTACACCTCGGGTTCCACCGGTCGCCCCAAGGGCGTCGCGGTCACCCACCACGCGATCGTCAACCAAGAGCTGTGGATGCTCGACGAGTACCGGTTGACCGCCGACGACGTCTACCTGCAGAAGACCGCGACCACCTTCGACGTGTCGCTGTGGGGCTACTTCCTGCCGCTGATGGTCGGCGCGAAACTGGTCATCGCGAGCCCCGACGGCCACCGCGACCCGCTCTACGTCGCGGACATGATCGAACGCCACGGCGTCACCGTGACGGACTTCGTCCCGTCCATGCTCACGGTGTTCGTCTCCCACGCGACGCAGGCCCAATGTGCCACGCTGCGTGCGGTTTTCGTCATCGGTGAAGCACTGCCGCCCGAGACCGCCGCGGGTCTGCGCGCGATCTCCGACGCCGGCCTGCACAACCTCTACGGCCCCACCGAGGCAGCGGTCTCGGTCACCTACTGGGAGGCCACCGAAGCCGACACCACCCAGGTGCCGATCGGTATCCCCGAGTGGAATGTCGAAGTCTACGTACTGGATTCGCGGCTGCGACCGGCCGCGATCGGCGCGCCGGGCGAGCTGTATCTGGCCGGTCGTCAGCTGGCCCGCTGCTACCGCGGCCGCCCCGACCTGACCTCGGATCGCTTCGTCGCCAACCCCGTCGGGGCCCCCGGCGAGCGCATGTACCGCACCGGTGACCTGGTGCGCTGGAACGCCGACGGCGTGCTGGAATACATCGGCCGCACCGACTTCCAGGTGAAGTTCCGTGGTCAGCGCATCGAGCTCGGTGAGATCGAAACCGACCTGCTCGCGCACCCGAGCGTCAGCCAGGCCGCGGTCCTCGTGGTCGACACCGCGACCGGTCAGCAGCTCGTGGCCTACATCGTGCCCGCGCCGGGCCAGTCCGCCGACCCGGCGACGCTGACCCGCTTCGTGTCCGAGAAGCTGCCCGCTTACATGGTGCCCGCGTCGATCATGGTGCTCGACGCATTCCCGCTCAACACCTCGGGCAAGCTCGACCGCAAGGCCCTGCCAGAGCCCGTCTTCACCGCCGCCGCAGGCGATTTCCGCGCACCGCGCACCCCGGCCGAACAGATCGTGGCCGGCATCTTCGCCGACGTGCTGAGCCAGGTTCGGGTCGGCGCCGATGACAACTTCTTCGAACTCGGTGGCAACTCGCTGGTCGCCACCCAGGTCGTCGCCCGCGTCGGCGCCGCGTTCGGCATCCAGCTCGGTGTACGCGCGCTGTTCGAGACCCCGACCGTGGCCGGACTCGCCTCGCGGGCCGAATCCGCTACGCCCGCCGATGTTTCCGTCGCGCGTCCGCCGCTGGTCGCGCAGCCCCATCCCGAGCAGGTCCCGCTGTCGCTGGCCCAGCAGCGGATGTGGTTCATCAACCAGTTCGACCCCACCGCGCCCACCTACAACCTGCCCTTCGTGGTGCAGATGAAGGGTCGCGTCGATGTCGACGCCCTGATCGCCGCGCTCAATGATGTTGTGGTGCGCCAGGAATCGCTGCGCACGATCTTCCCCGACGCCGACGGCGGCTTCCAGCAGGTGCTCGGCGCCGACGACTTCGATCTCGGCATCGCGGTGACCCCGATCGACCAGTCGCGCCTGCGCGAGGAACTGATCGACTTCGCCTCCACCGGATTCGACGTCACCCTGGAACTGCCCATCCGCGTGCAGATCTTCAAGGTGGTCGGCGGAACGACCAACGGCACACCGGAATACGCGGTGGCCTTCGTCGTCCACCACATCGCGGCCGACGGCTTCTCCTTCGGCCCGCTGGCCCGCGACGTCGCCACCGCCTACCTGGCCCGTGCCGCGGGCGAGGCCCCGGCCTGGCTGCCGCTGCCGGTCCAGTACCGCGACTACACCCAGTGGCAGCACGATCTGCTCGGCGCCGAGTCCGACCCGACCTCGATGGCCGCGCGTCAGCTCGACTACTGGCAGCGCGCGCTCGAGGGCCTGCCCGACCAGCTCGACCTGCCCAGCGACCGCCCGCGCCCACAGCAGCAGAGCTTCCGTGGCGCGCGCGTCGGTTTCGAGATCGACGCCGACACCCACGAACAGCTCGCCGCCGTGGCCCGCGCCAACGGCGTCACCCTGTTCATGGTGGTGCACGCCTCCCTGGCGGTGCTGCTCGCGCGTTTGTCGGGCACCACCGACATCGCCGTCGGCACCCCGATCGCCGGCCGTGGTGAGCAGGCGCTGGACGACCTGATCGGCATGTTCGTCAACACCCTGGTGTTGCGTTCCGACGTCGACCCCACCCAGCCGTTCACCGAATTCCTCGCCCGCACACGCGAAACCGACCTGAGCGCGTTCGCCAACTCCGACGTGCCGTTCGAGCGGCTCGTCGACGTGCTCAACCCGTCGCGCTCGCAGGCCCGGCACCCGCTGTTCCAGGTGGTGCTGTCGTTCCAGGAGATGTCGCACGGCACACTCGAGCTGCCCGGTCTCACGGTCACGGCCGACGAGGTCGAGGTCGACATGGCCAAGTTCGACCTGCAGTGGACGCTGACCGAGGAACACACCGGCACCGGCTCGCTGTCGGGCATGACCGGCGTGCTCACCTACGCCATCGACCTGTTCGACCAGTCGACCGTCGAAGAGCTGCTGCTGCGCTGGCGCCGCGTGCTCGACGCGATCCTGGCCGACCCGGCCGTCACCGTCGGCGCGATCGATGTGCTCGACGCCGCCGAACGCACCGACCTGGTCACTCGCTTCGGCGCCACCGCCGCGGTGGCGCGCACCCTGCCGCAGCTCATCGCCCAGGCCGCCCGCGACACCGAATCCACCGCCGTGGTGTTCGAGGGGACAGCTGTCTCCTACGGCGAACTCGATCGGCGCTCGAACCAGTTGGCGCGCTTGCTGATCCAGCAGGGTCTCGGCGCCGAGGACTTCGTGGCCGTGGCCGTGCCGCGTTCGCTGGAGTCGGTGCTGGCGGTGTGGTCGGTCGCCAAGACCGGCGCCGCGTTCGTGCCCGTCGACCCGAACTACCCGGCCGATCGCATCGCCCACATGATCGCCGATGCCGGTGTGTCCGTGGGTATCACGGTCACCGGGGAAGCAGGCGAGCTGCCCGATTCGGTGAGCTGGCTGGTGGTCGACGACCTCGACCTCGACTACATCTCCGATGCCCCGCTGGCCCCGCGCGAACTGGTCCGCCCGACCGATCCCGCGCAGCCCGCGTACCTGATCTACACCTCCGGCTCCACCGGTGTGCCCAAGGGCGTCGTGGTGACCCATGCCAGCGTCGCCAACTTCTGCGCTGAGCAGATCGACCTCTACTCGCTCGACTCGAACACGCGCGCACTGCATTTCGCCTCGCCCTCGTTCGACGCCTCAGTGCTGGAACTGCTGCTCGCGATCGGTCGCGGCGGCACCCTCGTCGTCGTCCCGCCGGGCGTCTACGGCGGTGAGGAACTGCGCGACATCCTCATCACCGAACAGGTCACCCACGCCTTCGTGACCCCCGCCGCGCTGGCCACCTTCGACGCGCGCGGCCTCGATCACCTGCGGGTGCTCGCCGCCGGTGGCGAAGCGGTGCCGCCGGAGCTGGTCGCCAAGTGGGCGGTGCGCCTGCCCGACGGTTCGCGCCGCATGCTGGGCAATGTCTACGGCCCCACCGAGACCACCATCGCGTCCAACCTCAGCGAAGGGCTGATCCCGGGGGAGCGGGTCGTCATCGGCGGACCCATCCGCGGCGTGCACACCCTGATCCTCGACGACCGCCTTCGCCCCGTGCCGGTGGGCGTCGCGGGTGAGCTCTACATCGGCGGCGTCGGTATGGCCCGTGGCTACCACGCGCGCGCCTCGCTGACCGCCGACCGATTCGTCGCCAATCCCTACGCCCCCGGCGCGCGGATGTACCGCACCGGTGACGTGGTGCGCTGGACCGCCGATCGCAATGTGGAATACGTCGGCCGCTCCGACTTCCAGGTGAAGGTCCGCGGTTTCCGTATCGAACTGGGCGAGATCGACTCCGCGCTCGCCTCGCACGAGACCGTCGATTTCGCGGTCAGCATCGGCCACAAGAACAAGGGCGGCAGCACCTCGCTGGTGTCCTATGTCGTCGCGGTGCCCGGCACGTCGATCGAGATCGCCGAACTGACCGACCACGTCGCGCAGCGCCTGCCCGCGTACATGGTGCCCTCGTCGGTCATGGTGCTCGCCGCGATCCCGCTGACGGTCAACGGCAAGCTCGACCGTCGCGCGCTGCCCGCGCCGGTGTTCGAGGTGCGCGAGTTCCGTGCCCCGACCACCCCGATCGAGCAGATCGTCGCGCAGATCTTCGCCGACGTGCTCGAACTGGGCCGCGTCGGCGTCGAGGACGACTTCTTCGAGCTGGGCGGCAACTCGCTGATCGCCACCCAGGTCGCCTCCCGCATCGGTATCGCCCTCGACACCCGTGTCCCGGTCCGCATGCTGTTCGAGGCTCCCACGGTGGCGGCGCTGGCCGCCCGGGTGGAGTCCCAGGCCGGTGACGGCGCGCGCAAGGCGCTGGTCGCCCGCGAGCGCCCCGACCGGGTGCCGCTGTCGCTGGCACAGCAGCGCATGTGGTTCCTCAACCGCTTCGACACCGCCTCGGCGGTCAACAACATCCCCGTCGCGATCCGGCTCTCCGGTGATCTCGACGTGGCCGCATTGCAGGTCGCGGTCATCGACGTCATCGACCGGCACGAGTCGCTGCGCACCGTGTTCCCCGACTCCGGCACCGGCCCCGTGCAGGTGGTCCTGGACGCCGCGCAGATCGTCCCCGACCTCACCCCGTACCGGGTCACCGAGGACAACCTCATCGATCACCTGATCGACCTGGCGTCGATGGCGTTCGACGTGACCAGCGAAGTACCGCTGCACGCACGGCTTTTCGAGGTGTCCGAGTCCGAGTACGTGCTCGGCATGGTGGTGCACCACATCTCCGCCGACGGTTGGTCGATGGCGCCGCTCTCGCGCGATGTGATCATGGCGTACGCGGCCCGCACCTCGTGGGAAGCGCCGACCTGGGCCGAATTGCCGGTCCAGTACGCCGATTACGCGCTCTGGCAGCGTGAGGTGCTCGGTTCCGAGGACGATCCGCAGTCGCTGATCTCCTCCGAGATCGCCTACTGGGCAAAGGAACTCGCCGACCTACCCGACGAGCTTGTCCTCCCGGCCGATCATCCGCGCCCGCCGGCCGCCTCCTACCGGGGTGGCACGTACAGCTTCGTGATCGCGAGCGAAACCCAGCGCGCCCTGGTCGAATTGGGCCGCCGCTACAACGCCTCGCTGTTCATGGTCATGCACAGCGCGTTGGCCGTGCTGCTCGCCCGCGCCAGCGGCACCAGCGATATCGCGATCGGCACCCCCGTCGCGGGCCGTGGTGATCAGGCCCTCGACGACCTGGTCGGCATGTTCGTCAACACCCTGGTGCTGCGCTCGCAGGTCGAGGGCGCCACCCCGTTCGCGACCCTGCTCGACCAGGCCCGCGAGACCGACCTGCAGGCCTTCGCGCACGCCGACGTGCCGTTCGAGCGGCTCGTCGAGGTGCTCAACCCGGCCCGTTCGCAGGCGCGCCACCCGCTGTTCCAGGTGATGCTGTCGTTCCAGAACAACAAGCAGGCCTCGCTCCAGCTGCCCGGCCTCGCGGTCAGCGGCATCGATTACGACCCACAGCTGGCCAAGTTCGACCTGCAGCTCACGCTCACCGAGGTGCAGGACTCCGACGGCGAAGCCGGCGGCATGGCGGCCGAGTTCTCCTACGCGCTCGACCTTTTCGAGGAATCGACGATCGCCGCGTTCGCGCGCAGGCTCGACAACATCTTCGCCGCGATCGTCGCCGATCCCGAGGTGTTCGTCGGCGACATCGATCTGCTCGCGCCCGAGGAGCACGCGCAGGTTCTCGTCGACTGGAACGACACCGCGCACGCGGTCCCGCAGGGCACGCTGGTGTCGCTGTTCGACGCGCAGGTCGAGCGGACCCCGGACGCCGTCGCCCTGGTCTTCGAGCAGGAAGAGCTGTCCTACCGCGAGCTCCAGGAGCGGGCCAACCGCATCGCCCGCCGCCTGATCGCCGACGGCGTCGGCCCCGGTGACCATGTGGCACTGGCGATCCGGCGCTCCACCGAGCTGGTCGTCGCCATGTACGCGGTGCTGCAGACCGGCGCCGCCTACGTGCCGCTCGATCCCGATCAGCCCGCCGACCGTATCGGCCACATCATCGAGACCGCGCGGCCGCGCCTGGTGCTCACCAGCCGTCGCGACTCGTTCGAGGCCGACGGCGTCACCGTGCACGTGGTCGAGAACATCTTCTCGCCCGCCGATTTCAGCGGCGCCCCGATCACCGATGCCGAACGCGTGCAGCCGCTTCGGGCCACCAACACCGCCTACGTGATCTTCACCTCCGGCTCGACCGGTCGCCCCAAGGGCGTCGCGGTCGACCATGCGGCGATCGTCAACCGGCTGCTGTGGATGCAGCACGAGTACCCGATCGATGCCGCCGACGCCGTGCTGCAGAAGACCCCGGCCACCTTCGACGTGTCGGTGTGGGAGTTCTTCTGGCCCTTACAGACCGGCGCCCGCCTGGTCGTCGCCAAGCCCGACGGCCACCGCGACCCGGTGTACCTGGCCCAGATCATCGCCGAGCGCCACATCACCACCGCGCACTTCGTGCCCTCGATGCTGTCGGTGTTCGTCTCGACCCTCGGCAGCAACGGCAACGGTGACGCGGTGCGCCTGCGTCAGGTGTTCGCCTCCGGTGAGGCGCTGCCCGCGCCCACCGCGCAGCGGCTGCGCGAGCTCACCGGCGCCCGCCTGCACAACCTGTACGGCCCCACCGAGGCCGCGGTCGACGTCACCTATCACGAGGTCGTCGACGCCGATGTGGAGTCGGTGCCGATCGGTCGCCCGGTGTGGAACACCAGGGTGTTCGTGCTGGATTCGCGGCTGCACCCCGTGGCCCCCGGTGTCGCGGGTGAGCTCTATCTCGCGGGCGATCAGCTGGCCGTGGGCTATCTCAACCGGGCCGACCTGACGGCTGACCGTTTCGTCGCCAACCCGTACGGCGCGGCAGGCTCGCGGATGTACCGCACCGGTGACCTCGTCACCTGGACCGCGGTGTCCGCCGGCGACGGGCTCTCCTACGGCGAGCTGAACTACCTGGGCCGCACCGACTTCCAGGTGAAGCTGCGTGGTCTGCGCATCGAACTCGGCGAGATCGAGGCGACCCTGCTGGCCCAGCCGGGCGTGGCGCAGTCGGTCGTGGTCGTGCGCTCCGACGCGCACGCCGGTGACCAGCTCGTCGGTTACCTGGTGCCCGAAGCGGGAACGACCGTCGACGTGGCCACCGTGAAGGCGGGCGTCACCGCCGAGCTGCCCACCTACATGGTGCCCTCGGCCCTGGTCGTGCTCGATGCCTTCCCGCTCAACGCCTCCGGCAAGCTCGACCGAAAAGCGTTGCCCGCGCCCGTGTTCGAGGCGAAGGTGTTCCGCGCGCCCTCGACCCCGATCGAGGAGATCGTCGCCGAGATCTTCGCCGACCTGCTCGGCGCCGAGCGCGTCGGCGTGGACGACGACTTCTTCGCCCTCGGCGGCAACTCCCTGGTCGCCACCCAGGTCGCGGCCCGCCTGAGCAAGGCGCTCAACGCCGAGGTCGGCGTGCGCACGCTGTTCGAGGCGCCCACCGTCGGCGCGTTGGCCGCGCGCGTGGAATCGCACGCGGGTTCGGGTCTGCGCGCCGAGCTCACCGCCCGTCCGCGTCCCGAGCACCCGCCGCTGTCGCTCGCGCAGCAGCGCATGTGGTTCCTCAACCGCTTCGACGTCGCCGACACCGGCACCTACAACATTCCGGTGGCGGTCCGCCTGCAGGGCCTGCTCGACCTGCCCGCCCTGCGCGGCGCGGTCGCCGACGTGATCGCCCGCCACGAGACCCTGCGCACGGTCTACCCCGTGTACGTGGCCCCCGAGTCGGGGCGCGCCACCATGGCGGAAGGCACCGCGTACCAGAAGGTCCTCGCCGCCGCGGGCTCCATCCCCGACGTCGAGCTGATCGAGGCCGACGAGACCGATATGGCGATCTCGCTCTACGAGTTCGCCCGCCGCGGTTTCGATGTCACCGCGAACGCGCCGGTGCGCCTTCGGGTCTACGAGCTCGGCGAACGCGAGCACGTGCTGGTGATGGTGGTCCATCACATCGCCGCCGACGGTTTCTCGCTGCGCCCGCTGGTGCGCGACCTGATGACCGCCTACGTCGCCCGCACCGCGAGCACCGAACCCGGCTGGCCGCCGCTGGCCGTGCAGTACATCGACTACGCGCTCTGGCAGCGCGAAGTCCTCGGCGACGAAACCGATCCCACCTCGCTGATCTCCGAGCAGCTCGAGCACTGGCGCGGCGCGCTGGCCGACCTGCCCGACGAACTGCGCCTCGGCCACAAGTCGCGGCCCGCGCAGGCCAGCTACCAGGCGGGCACGCACCGCTTCGAAGTGCCGGGCGAGCTCGTCGAGGCACTGAACCGGGTCGCCCACGAGCACAGCACCACCCTGTTCATGGTGGTGCACAGCGCGTTCGCCGTCCTGCTGGCGCGGCTGTCGGGCACCTCCGACATCGCCATCGGCACGCCGGTCGCGGGCCGTGGTCAGCAGGCGCTCGACGATCTGGTCGGCATGTTCGTCAACACCCTGGTGTTGCGCGCGCAGGTCGACCCGGGCGCGAGCTTCACCGAGCTGCTCGCTCAGGTCCGCGGAGACGACCTGGCCGCTTTCGCGCACGCCGACGTACCGTTCGAGCGCCTCGTCGAGGTGCTCAACCCGACGCGGTCGCAGTCGCGGCACCCGTTGTTCCAGGTGATGCTCTCGTTCCAGAACCTGGGCCGCACCACCCTGGAACTGCCCGGCCTCACGGTCTCCGAGCTGGGCATCGACCAGCACATGGCCAAGTTCGATCTGCAGCTCGCGCTCAGCGAGGCCCCGGCCGACGACGACAGCCACATGGACGCCGAACTCGTCTACGCGACAGACCTTTTCGACGCGGGCTTCGCCGCCACCTTCGGCGCCCGACTGCTGCGCGTGCTCACCGCCGTCGTGGTCGACCCCTCGGCCCCCGTCGGTGACATCGAACTGCTCGACTCCGCCGAGCGCGCCCTGGTGCTCGATCGCTGGAACGACACCGAATTCGCCGTCGACGCCGCGCTGAGCACGCCGAGCGACGACGAACCTGCCACTCTCCACGCCCTGTTCGAGGCCCAGGTCGCGCGGACCCCCGACGCGATCGCGCTCACGTTCGAGGGGACGAGTCTGTCCTACGCCGAGTTCGCCGGGCGGGTGCGTCAGCTGGCGCGCTGGCTCAAGGACGCCGGTGTCGGCCCGGAATCGTATGTGGCACTCGGCATGCGGCGCTCGATCGACCTGCTGGTCGGCATGTACGCCGTGTCCGCCGCCGGTGGCGCGTATGTGCCGCTCGATCCCGACCACCCGACCGAGCGCATCGAGCACATCCTCGAGACCGCGCAGCCGGTCTGCGTGCTGACCTCCGGGGAGAGCCTGCCCGCTGCCGCCGGTCGCGAGGTGCGCATCGACCAGCTCGACCTGTCCGGCCACTCCACCGCGCCGGTCACCGATGCCGACCGGCACCGCCCGCTGCGCTCGGACAACACCGCCTACGTCATCTTCACCTCCGGCTCGACCGGTCGTCCGAAGGGCGTCGCGGTCAGTCACGCGGCGATCGTCAACCGCCTGGTGTGGATGCACGCCGCCTACGGCCTCGCCGCCGACGACGTGGTGCTGCAGAAGACCCCCGCCACCTTCGACGTGTCGGTGTGGGAGTTCTTCTGGCCCTTGCAGGTCGGCGCGCGCCTGGTCGTCGCCAAGCCGGACGGACATCGCGACCCGGCCTACCTGGCCCGTCTGATCGGGGCCGAACAGGTCACCACGGTGCACTTCGTGCCGTCGATGATGGCGGTGTTCGTCACCGAACCGCTGGCCGCCGAGTGTGTCTCGCTGCGCAATGTGTTCGCCTCCGGTGAGGGTCTGCCCGCGCCGACCGCGCAGCGCCTGCGCGAATTGACCGGCGCCGCACTGCACAACCTCTACGGTCCGACCGAAGCCGCGGTCGACGTGACCTATCACGAGGTCACCGACGCCGACACCGAGACGGTGCCGATCGGCGCCCCGGTGTTCAACACCCGTCTGTACGTGCTGGATTCGCGACTGCGACCGGTTCCGGTGGGTGTCGCGGGTGAGCTCTACCTCGCGGGCGTGCAGCTGGCCCACGGGTACGTCGGTCGCGCCGACCTGACGATGGACCGCTTCGTCGCCGACCCGTTCGCGGGCGGCGAGCGCATGTACCGCACCGGCGACCTCGTCACCTGGACCGCCGACGGCGAGCTGGAGTACCTGGGCCGCACCGACTTCCAGGTGAAGCTGCGTGGTCTGCGCATCGAACTGGGCGAGATCGAGTCCGCGCTCACCGCGCTGCCGGAGATCGCCCAGTCGGTGGTCGTGGTCCGCGCCGACGAGCACACCGGCGATCAGCTGGTGGCCTACGTCATCCCGGAGACCGGCGCCACCATCGATACCGACGCGGTCAAGGACGCGCTCGGCACCGAGCTGCCCGTCTACATGGTGCCCGCCGCGTACGTGGTGCTGAACGCGTTCCCGCTCAACGCTTCCGGCAAGCTCGACCGCAAGGCGCTGCCCGCGCCGGTCTTCGCCGCCCGCACCTTCCAGGCGCCGGTCACCCCGGTGCAGCAGATCGTCGCCGCCACCTTCGCCGAAGTGCTCGGCGCCGGTCAGGTCGGCCTCGACGACGACTTCTTCGAACTCGGCGGCAACTCGCTGGTCGCCACCAGGGCCGCGGCCCGGCTGTCCGAGGCGCTCGACACCCAGGTGCCGCTGCGCGCGCTGTTCGAGGCCTCGACCGTCGCGGCGCTGGCAGCTCGCGTGGAAACGCACACCGGTCGTGGCGGCCGGATCCCGCTCGTCCCGCGCCCGCGTCCCGAGTTGGTGCCGCTGTCGCAGGCCCAGCAGCGGATGTGGTTCCTCAACCGCTTCGACAACCGCACCGCGGTCAACAACATCCCCGTCGCGATCCGCCTCACCGGTGACCTCGACGTCGCCGCGCTCGAAGCGGCCGTCGCCGATGTGGTGGCCCGGCACGAATCACTGCGCACCTTCTACCCGGCATCCGACGTCGCCGCGGGCCCGGTCGACGAAGGCGCCGGCTACCAGCAGGTCCTGCCCGCCGACGAGGTCCGTTTCGCGCTGCCCGCCCAGCCGGTCGCCGCGAGCGACGTGGTCGCGCGTGTGGTCGAGTTGGCGAGCGTCCACTTCGACGTGACCCGCGAGGTCCCCTTCCGTGCGAGCCTGCTGCGCGTCGACGACCGTAATCACGTGGCCGTATTGGTGATGCACCACATCAGCGGTGACGGCTTCTCACTGCGGCCGCTGCTGCGCGATGTCGTCGTGGCCTACACCGAGCGCACCCGGGGCGAGATCCCCGCCTGGTCGCCGCTGGAAGTCCAGTACGCCGACTACACCCTGTGGCAGCGTGAGGTCCTCGGCGAGGAGTCCGATCCCGAATCGGTCGCCGCGAGCCAGCTCACCTACTGGACCGAGCAACTGCGTGACCTGCCGGATCAGCTCGAACTGCCCGCGGACCGCCCGCGTCCCGAGGTCGCCACCAATGCCGGTGACCTGCACCGCTTCTCGATCGACGCGCACCTGCACCATGCGCTCACCGAGATCGCCCGCGCTCGCGGGGTCACCCTGTTCATGGTGATGCACGCGGCACTGGCCACCTGGGCCGCGCGCCTGTCCAACAGCACCGACATCGCCATCGGCACTCCCATCGCCGGTCGTGGCGAGCGCACGCTCGACGACCTGGTCGGCATGTTCGTCAATACCCTGGTGCTGCGCAGCGAGGTCGACTCCGGCGCGAGCTTCAGCGACCTGCTGGATCAGATCCGCAAGGTCGACCTGTCCGCTTTCGCCAACGCCGATGTGCCGTTCGAGCGCCTCGTCGACGTGCTCAGCCCCACCCGTTCGCAGGCGCACCACCCGCTGTTCCAGGTGGCGCTCACCTTCGAGGCGGCCACCGCCGCCGACACCGGCACCATCGCACTGCCCGGTCTCGAACTCGATGTCGTCGACTTCGATCCGGGCACAGCGAAGTTCGACGTGCAGCTCACCGTGGGCGAAGCCGCCGACGGCTCCCTCGCGCTGTCGTGGAACTACGCCACCGATCTGTTCGACCCCGAGACCGTCGCGGCCTTCGGTGACCGGCTGGTGCGCATCCTGCGCAGCGTCGCCGAGAACCCCGACGTGATCGTCGGCGATATCGACCTGCTCGGCGAGGCCGAACAGCGCGATGTCGCCCAGCGCTGGGTGTCCTCCGGCGCCGACGCCATCGGTCTGCCGGTCATCCACGACGCCAGCACCCCCGCGGGCTACCGGCGGGGCTTGTTCGGCAACAAGCACACGACCCTGGTCGACCTGTTCGACGCCGCGGCCGCCGCCTACCCGGACCGCATCGCCGCCAAGTTCGGGGTCGAGTCGCTGACCTACGCCGAACTCGATCGTCGCGCGAATGTGTTGGCGCGCAGGTTGATCGACGATGGCGCGGGCCCGGAATCGCTGGTCGCGGTGATCCTGCCGCGCTCGCTCGATCTCGTCGTCGCGCTGCTGGCCGTCGTCAAGACCGGTGCGGGTTACGTGCCGGTGGACCCGACGTACCCGGCCGAGCGCATCGCCTACGTGCTCGAAGACTCGCGGCCCACCAGCGTGGTCCTCGATTCCACCGTCCAGGTGACGGTGCCGGAGCACCTGCCCTCGGTGGTGCTCGACGGATTCGCCGTGGAAACCGGCAATATCGAAGACGCCGACGACGGCACGATCACCGACGCCGACCGGCTGGCACCGCTCTCGCCGGACAACGTCGCCTACGTCATCTACACCTCCGGCTCGACCGGTCGACCCAAGGGCGTCGCGGTCGCGCACCGCAATGTGGTGCGGCTGTTCGCCAATACCGACCGCGACTTCGGCTTCGGCCCGCGCGATGTGTGGACGCTGTTCCACTCCTACGCCTTCGACTTCTCGGTGTGGGAGCTGTGGGGCCCGCTGCTGTTCGGCGGCTCGCTGATCGTCGTCGACTATTACACCTCGCGCTCGCCCGAGCAGTTCCTGGAATTGCTGCGTGTGGAGCAGGTGACGGTGCTCAACCAGACGCCGTCGGCGTTCTACCAGCTGGCCGAGGCCGACCGGAACGCCGGACCCGGCCTGGAACCGCTCGCCCTGCGCTACGTCGTGTTCGGTGGCGAGGCCCTCGAGCTGCGTCGTCTGTCTGATTGGGTCGCCCGCCACGGTGACAGCTCGCCGACGCTGGTCAACATGTACGGCATCACCGAGACCACGGTGCACGTGTCGTTCCGTGCCCTGGACGCGAAAACCATTGCCGCCGCAGCGGGTTCGGTCGTCGGCCGGGCGATCGCCGGGCTCGGCGTGTACGTCCTCGACAACCGGTTGCGTCCCGTGCCGGTGGGTGTCGCGGGCGAAATGTATGTCGCCGGACCGCAGTTGGCGCGCGGCTATCTCGGCCGCCCCGACCTGACCGCCACCCGCTTCGTCGCCAACCCCCTCGCAGGGCCGAATCAGGGCGGCTCGCGTCTGTACCGCTCCGGCGACCTCGCCCGCTGGAACCGCTTCGGCGAACTCGAATACCTGGGCCGCGCCGACGATCAGGTGAAGGTCCGCGGTTTCCGTATCGAGCTCGGTGAGATCGAAGCCGCTGTGCTCGCGCAGCCGGGTATCGCTCAGGCCGCGGTGATCGTGCGCGAGGATCAGCCGGGTGACCAGCGGATCGTCGCCTACGTGGTCGCCGAGGGCGACCTGGAACCCGACCTCGAGGTCATTCGCAGCGGTGCGGCCGAACAGCTGCCCGCCTACATGGTTCCCGCGGCGCTCGTGCGCCTCGAGTGGATCCCGCTGACCGTCAACGGCAAGCTGGACCGCCGCGCGCTGCCCGCCCCCGCGGTGCAGGCGCGGGCCTTCCGCGCACCCGTCACACCGGTGCAGGAAACCGTGGCCGCGGTCTTCGCCGATGTCCTCGGCCTGGACCGGGTCGGTGTCGACGACGACTTCTTCGGCCTCGGCGGCAACTCGCTGATCGCCACCCGCGTCGTGGCCCGCATCGGCGCGGCGCTCGGCGCCACGGTGCCGGTGCGCGCCCTGTTCGAAGCCTCCACCGTGGAAGCCCTTGCCGCACGGGTGGAATCGCACACCGGCGGCACCGCCCGCGCCGCGCTTGTCGCCCGTGAGCGTGCCGAAGGCGAATTGGTTCCGCTGTCGTTCGCCCAGCAGCGCATGTGGTTCCTCAACAAGTACGACACCACCTCGGCCGCCTACAACCTGCCCGTGGCGATCCGCCTCACCGGCGAACTCGACACCGAGGCACTGGCGCTCGCGCTCGCCGACCTGGTCCGCAGGCACGAATCGCTGCGCACCCGCTACCCCGAGCACGGCGGCACCCCGGTGCAGCAGATCGTCGCCGCGGAACGGATCTCGCTGGATCTGCGCCCCGTCGCGATCGATCGCGACGAGCTGTTCGAGACGGTCACCGAGTTCGTGTCCACCGGTTTCGATGTGGCCGAACAGGTTCCGATGCGCGCGCGGTTGTTCCGCGTCGCCCGATCGGCCGAAGGTGCTCCCGATGAGCACGTGTTGGTCGTGGTCGTGCACCACATCGCCGCCGACGGTTTCTCCATCGCGCCGCTGACCCGCGACGTGATGCGCGCCTACACCGCCCGTGCCCAGGGCACCGCCCCCGGCTGGGCGCCGCTGCCGGTGCAATACGCCGATTTCGCGATCTGGCAGCGCGCCGTGCTCGGCACCGAGGACGACGCCGAATCGCTGATGTCGCGCCAGGTCGGCTACTGGCAGACCCAGCTCGCCGGCGTCCCCGACGAACTGACCCTGCCGTTCGACCGCGCCCGCCCGGCGATCGCCTCGCACCACGGCGCCACCGTGCACCGTGAGCTCTCGCCCGAGTTGATCGCGAAGCTCGACGAGGTCGCTCGTCGTCAAGGCGCGTCGCTGTTCATGGTCATGCACACCGCCCTCGCGGTGCTGCTGGCCCGGCTGTCCGGCTCCGACGACATCGCCATCGGCACCCCCATCGCGGGCCGTGGCGAGCAGGCCCTCGACGACCTGGTCGGCATGTTCGTCAACACCCTCGTCCTGCGCACCGGCGTCAGCCCGGCGGAATCGTTCACCGATCTGCTCGAACGCGCACGCAAGGCCGACCTCGACGCCTACGGCAATGCCGACGTCCCGTTCGAGCGCCTGGTCGAACTGCTCGCGCCGGAGCGCTCGCAGTCGCGCAACCCGCTGTTCCAGGTGATGCTGGCCTTCCAGAACCTGGATCGCACCACCCTCGAACTGCCGGGGCTCGCTGTCTCGGCGCTCGATCTCGACGAGAGCGTTGCGCGCTTCGACCTGCAGTTCACCCTGTCCGAACTGGGCGAACCAGGCAGCGGCGGGATGGCGCTGGCACTGAACTACGCCACCGAACTGTTCGACGAGAACACCGTCGCCGCCATCGCGGTGCGCTGGCAGCGCGTACTCGAGGCCGTCGCCGCCGATGCCGCGATCACGGTCGGCGCGATCGATGTCCTCGATGCCGCTGAGCGGTCCGATCTGGTGTTCCGCGTCGGTGAACCGCCGGTGGCCGCCCGCACCCTGCGCAACCTCCTGACCGAGGCCGTCGCCCAGAACCCGACCGGCCCCGCCGTGGTGTTCCAAGGGGCCGGCGTTTCCTACGCCGAGCTCGACGAACGCTCGAACCGGCTGGCGCGCTTGCTGATCGCCGAGGGCATCGGCGCCGAAGATCTCGTTGCCGTCGCGGTTCCGCGCTCGGCCGATTCGGTGCTGGCCGCGTGGGCCGTCGCCAAGACCGGCGCTGCCTTCGTGCCGGTCGACCCGACCTACCCGGCCGACCGCATCGCGCACATGGTCACCGACTCCGGCTCGCCGCTCGGCCTCACCGTCGCCTCCGTGCGTGACGGATTGCCGGATTCGGCGCGCTGGCTGGTGCTCGACGAGCTGGATCCGGCCACCGTCGACGGTGGTCCGATCGCGGACGCGGAACTCGTGCGGATGACCACCCCCGAGCAGCCCGCCTACGTCATCTACACCTCCGGCTCCACCGGCGTGCCCAAGGGCGTCGTAGTCACCCACGCCGGTCTGGCGAACTTCGGCGAGGAGC
The DNA here is from genome assembly GCF_001427185.1 of Nocardia sp. Root136. Taxonomy (NCBI): domain Bacteria; kingdom Bacillati; phylum Actinomycetota; class Actinomycetes; order Mycobacteriales; family Nocardiaceae; genus Nocardia; species Nocardia sp. Root136. The sequence goes on along the minus strand of NZ_LMFE01000001.1, from coordinate 2,633,066 downwards.
AGGCCGAGCGCTACGCCCTCGACACCGACACTCGCGCACTGCATTTCGCCTCGCCCTCGTTCGACGCCTCGATCCTCGAACTGCTGCTGGCGCTGGCCCGTGGCGGCGCGCTGGTCGTGGTCCCGCCGGGCGTCTACGGCGGCGACGAGCTGTCCGAGCTGATCCGCACCGAGCGGGTCACCCACGCCTTCATCACCCCCGCCGCCCTGGCGACCTTCGACCCCAGCGGTCTCGACTCGCTGCGCGTCCTGGTCGCCGGTGGCGAAGCGGTGCCCGCCGATCTGGTGTCGAAGTGGGCGGTTCCGTTGGCGGACGGCACGACTCGTGCCTTCCACAACGGCTACGGCCCCACCGAGACCACGATCATGACCAATATCAGCGCCGCGCTGGCGCCGGGCGAGCTGGTCACCATCGGTGGCCCCACCCGCGGCATGCGTTCGCTGATCCTGGACGCCCAGCTCCAGCCCGTTCCGGTGGGTGTGGCGGGTGAGCTCTATCTGTCGGGCATCCAGCTGGCCCGCGGGTACCACGCCCGCGCCGGGCTCACCGCCGACCGGTTCATCGCCGACCCGTTCGTTCCGGGGGAGCGGATGTACCGCACCGGTGACGTGGTGCGCTGGACCGCCGATCGCACCGTCGAGTACGTCGGCCGCTCCGACTTCCAGGTCAAGATCCGCGGCTTCCGTATCGAACTGGGCGAGATCGACTCCGCCCTCGCCTCGCACGAGACCGTCGACTTCGCGACCACCGTCGGCCACAAGAGCACCGCGGGCGCTGTCTCGCTGGTCGCGTATGTGGTTGCCGCACCGGGTCATTCGATCGATGTCGCCGCCCTGACCGCGCATGTCGAGGATCGTCTGCCCGCGTACATGGTGCCGTCGTCGATCATGGTGATCGACCACGTGCCGCTGACCCCGGTCGGCAAGCTCGACCGCAAGGCGCTGCCGGAGCCGGTCTTCGCCACCGAGGTCACCTTCCGCGCCGCGCGCAACCCGATCGAGCAGACCATCGCCGAGGTCTTCGCCGAGGTTCTCGGTGTGGAGCGCGTGGGCGTGGACGATTCGTTCTTCGCCCTCGGCGGCGACTCGATCGTCTCCATCCAGCTCGTCTCCCGGGCCAAGGCCCGTGGCGTGCTGTTCTCCCCGCGCAACGTCTTCGAACAGCGCACCGTCGCGGGGCTGGCCTCGGTCGCCGAAACCGCCGATGTCGCCGCGGCTTCCGCGATCACTCTCGCCGAGCTGCCCGGTGGCGGCGTCGGTGAGATGCCGCTGACCCCGGTCGTGCGGTTCATGGCGGAGCGGTCCGGTTCGTTCGACCGGTTCAACCAGACCATGGCTCTCGAGCTGCCGGTCGGCATCGACCGCGCGGGCATCGCCGCCACCGTCGGCGCGGTGATCGACCGCCACGACATGCTGCGCTCGCGCCTGCACCAGGTCGACGGCCGCTGGGTCGTCGACACCGCCCCCGCAGGCACGGTCGACGCCGCCGCGCGCATCGACCACACCGTCTTCGATCCCACCGTCTCCGACGCCGAGCTCGTCGACATCGCCTCTGCCGCACTGGATGCCAGCCTGGATCGCCTCGATCCCGCCGACGGCGTCGTGGTGCGATTCGTGTGGCTCGAGCCCGCCGCGCCGGACGCCAGTGACTCGGCCACGTCCACCCGGTCCGCCGCACGGGCGGGTCGACTGATCGTCGTCGCGCACCACCTGGTGGTCGACGGCGTGTCCTGGCGCATCCTCGTCCCCGACTTCGTCGCCGCGTGGGGTCAGCTCTCGGCCGGTCAACAGCCGGAGCTGGTGGCCCCCGCGACCTCGATGCGGGCCTGGGCGCACGCCCTCGCCGACGAGGCGAAGAGCACCGAACGCGCCGCCGAGCTCGACTTCTGGCGCGCGGTCGTCGACACCCCGGACCCGCTGCTCACCGAGCGGGCGATGAACCCGGCGGTCGACGTCTCCGGCGTGGTCGAGAAGCTGCCGGTCGAGGTCTCCGCCGAGGTCACCAAGGCACTGCTCACCACGGTCCCCGCCCTGTTCCACGGTGGCGTCAACGACGGCTTGCTCACCGCGCTCGCGCTGGCCGCCGCCAAGTGGCGCTCCACCCGCACCGGCCCCGGCGCACTCGGTAACGGCCGCCGCGCCGACTCGACCAGCGACGCACTGCTCGTGCGCCTCGAAGGCCACGGTCGCGAGGAAGAGGTCGCGCCCGGCGCCGACCTGTCTCGCACCGTCGGCTGGTTCACCGCCATCTTCCCGGTCCGCCTCGACCTGGCCGGCATCGACATCGACGCCGCTCTCGCCGGTGGATCGGCGCTCGGCCAGGCCGTCAAGGCGGTCAAGGAACAGCTGCTCTCGGTGCCCGACAAGGGCATCGGCTACGGCCTGCTGCGGTACATGAACGCCGAGACCGCCGCCGAACTGCCCACGCAGCTCCCCGGCCAGATCAGCTTCAACTACCTCGGCCGCGTCGCCGACAGCGATGTCCCCGATGCCCTGCGCGGCTTCGGCTGGATCCCCGCACCCGAGCTGGCAGCGCTCGGCGGCGCCTATGACGCGGACATGCCCGCGATGGCGCCACTGGACGTGAACGCGATCGTCGTCGGCGACAAGCTCAGCGCCAATATCGGCTACCCGAGCACGCTGCTCGCCGAGGCCGAGGTGCGCGAGTTCGCCGACCTGTGGATCACCGCGCTGGAAGCCGTTGCCCGGCACGCCAATTCGGCCGACGCGGGCGGTCACACACCGTCCGACTTCGCCCTCGTGCGCTCCACCCAGCGCGATATCGACACCTGGGAGAAGCGCTACCCCGAGCTCACCCAGGTGTGGCCGCTGGCCGCGCTGCAAGCGGGTCTGTTCTTCCACGCCCGCCTGGCCGCCACCTCGGTCGACGTCTACACCGCCCAGGCGGTTCTCACGCTCACCGGTCGCGTCGACGCCACCCGTCTGCGCGCCGCCGCCCAGGCACTGCTCGACCGCCACGAAACCCTGCGCACCGCGTTCGTCACCGACCACGACGGCAATGCCGTGCAGGTCGTCCTCGACACCACCCGCGTGGCGTGGACCGAACACGATCGCATCGAGACCGGCGAATACGCCGACCTCGTCGAGGCCGACCGCACCGCCCGCTTCGACCTGGCGAACCCGCCGCTGATCCGCTTCACGCTGATCCAGATCGCCGAGCACGAGTGGCGCTTCGTGGTGTCCAACCACCACATCCTTCTCGACGGCTGGTCGACGCCGCTGGTCATGCGTGACCTGCTCGCCCTCTACGCCCTGCACGGCGACGCGAGCGCGCTGCCCGCCGTCCGCTCCTACCGCCACTTCCTGGAATGGGTGGCCCGCCAGGACCACTCGGTCTCGGTCGAAGCCTGGTCGCACGCGCTGCGCGGCGTCACCGAGCCGACCATGCTGGCCCGCCCCGACGCGAGCCGCGAGATCGCCGCGTTGTCCGACGAGTACCTGTTCGACCTCGACGAGCCCACCACGGCGCGGCTCGTGGCGCTGGCCGCCGACCTCGGCGTCACCCCGAACACCGTCCTGCAGGTGGCCTGGTCGATCGTGCTCGGCCGGATGACCGGCCGCGACGACGTGCTCTTCGGCACCACCGTCTCGGGTCGTCCCGCGCAGCTGTCGGGCGTGGAATCCATGGTCGGTCTGTTCATCAACACCGTCCCGGTGCGCGTGCGCTTCGACGCCGCCGAAACGGTGCGCGACGTGCTGACCCGCACCCAGGGCGAGCAGGCCGACCTGCTCGACCACCACTACATCGGCCTCGCCGAGATCCAGTCCGCGGCCGGAATCGGTGGCCTGTTCGACTCGCTGGTGGTCTTCGAGTCCTACCCGGTCGACGCCGAGGGCATCAAGGCACAGGCCGCCGACATCGACGGGATGGCTGTCACCGGCCTCGACGCCGCCGACGCCACCCACTACCCGCTGTCGCTGATCGCCCAGCTCGACACCCAGCTGCGCGTGCGCGCCGGCTACCTGAGCGACCTGTTCGACGCCGCCACCGTGCATCGCATCGCCGAGCGCCTGATCCGGGTGCTCACCGCGATCACCACGGAACCGACGGTCGCCGTGGGCGATATCGAACTGCTCGACGCCGCCGAACGGGAACTCGTCGTGCGTGAGTGGAACGCCACCGCGCACGAGGTGGACCAGCAGGCCACCCTCGTCTCGATGTTCGAGGCCCAGGTCGCTCGTACGCCGCAGGCCACCGCTCTGTCCTTCGAGGGCACGAGTCTGTCCTACGCCGAGTTCGCCCAGCGGGTCTACCGCCTGTCGCGCTGGCTGATCGACCGCGGTGTCGGCCCGGAAACCTATGTGGCACTCGGCATGCGCCGCTCGATCGACCTGGTCGTCGGCATGTACGCGGTGAGCGTGGCCGGTGGCGCCTATGTGCCGCTGGACCCCGATCATCCGGCCGAGCGCACGGAATACATTCTGGCGACGGCGGATCCGGTCTGCGTGCTCACCTCGGGCACCGATCTGGAGATCGACACCGCACAGGTCCGGATCGACCTGCTCGACCTGGACGGCTACGCCGACACCCGCGTCACCGAGGCCCAGCGCATCGTGCCGCTGCGTCCGGAGAACACGGCGTATGTGATCTTCACGTCGGGTTCGACGGGTCGTCCGAAGGGTGTGGCGGTCAGCCATGGTGCGATCGTCAACCGACGGCCTGACCGAAGTGGACGTCGTTCTGCAGAAGACTCCGGCCACGTTCGACGTGTCGGTGTGGGAGTTCTTCTGGCCCTTGCAGATCGGCGCGAAGCTGGTGGTCGCGAAGCCCGACGGCCATCGCGATCCGGCGTACCTCGCGGAGATCATTCGCGTCGAGGGCGTCACCGTCACGCACTTCGTGCCGTCGATGCTCGCGGTGTTCGTCGCCGACGCCGATGTCGCGCGCTGCGAGTCGCTGCGGATGGTGTTCGCCTCCGGTGAGGCGTTGCCGCCCAAGCCCGCGCACCGTCTGCGCGAGCTGACCGGCGCCGCGCTGCACAACCTGTACGGCCCCACCGAGGCCGCGGTCGACGTCACCTTCCACGAGGTCGTCGACACCGATCTGGACACCGTCCCGATCGGCGCCCCGGTCTTCAACACCCAGGTCTACGTCCTCGACGCGCGCCTGCGCCCCGTGCCGGTCGGCGTCGCGGGTGAGCTCTACCTCGCGGGCACCCAGCTGGCCCGCGGCTATGTGGCACGCCCCGACCTGACCGCCGACCGTTTCGTCGCCGACCCGTTCGGTGACGACGGGGAGCGCATGTACCGCACCGGTGACCTCGTGGCCTGGACCGAACGGGGCGAGCTGGAATACCTGGGCCGCACCGACTTCCAGGTGAAGCTGCGTGGTCTGCGCATCGAGCTCGGCGAGATCGAGTCCGCGCTGACCGGTCTCGACGAGGTGGCGCAGTCGGTGGTCGTCGTGCGCGGCGAGCAGCACACCGGCGATCAGCTGGTGGCCTACGTGATCCCGGCGACCGGCCGTACCGTCGACATCGAGGACGCCCGCGAGGAACTGGGCAACAACCTGCCCGCCTACATGGTGCCCGCGGTGATCATCGTCCTCGACGAGTTCCCGCTCAATGCCTCGGGCAAGCTCGACCGCAAGGCGCTGCCCGCGCCGGTGTTCGAGGCCGCGGTGTTCCGCGCCCCGACCACCCCGGTCGAGGAGATCGTCGCCGCGACCTTCGCCGACGTGCTCGGCCTGGACCGGGTCGGTCTCGATGACGACTTCTTCGCACTCGGCGGCAACTCGCTGACCGCCACCCAGGTCGCCGCCCGCCTGTCGGCCGCGCTGGAGACCGATATCGGCGTGCGCGAGCTGTTCGAGGCCTCGACCGTCGCCGGGCTGGCCGCCCGCGCCGAGACGCACTCCGGTGCCGAACGTCGCGCGCCGCTGGTGCCGCAGCAGCGCCCCGAGCGGGTGCCGCTGTCGCTGGCCCAGCAGCGCATGTGGTTCCTCAACCGCTTCGACCCCGAGTCCGCGGTGGACAACATCCCCGCCGCCGTTCAGCTGTCGGGCCTGCTCGACCGTCAGGCGCTGCAGGTGGCTGTGGCCGACGTGCTCGCCCGCCACGAGTCCCTGCGCAGCTACTACCCGGAGGTGTCGGGCGCCGGCTACCAGGTGATCGTCCCGACCGGCAAGGTCATTCCCGACCTGGCGCCGATCGAGACCACCGTCGCCGAACTGCCGCAACGGCTTTCGGAGCTGGTACTCACCGCGTTCGACGTCACCGCCGAGGTGCCGTTCCGCGCCGCCCTGTTCGAGGTGAGCCCCACCGAACACGTGCTCGCCCTTGTCGTGCACCACATCTCGGCCGACGGCTTCTCCATGGGCCCGCTGACCCGCGACGTGATGACCGCCTACAGCGCCCGCGTGGAAGGCGCCGAACCGGCCTGGCGTCCCCTCGAGGTCCAGTACGCCGACTTCGCGCTGTGGCAGCGCGCCGTGCTCGGTGACGAGGACGACGCGAAATCGGTGATCGCCCAGCAGATCTCGTACTGGGGTTCGACCCTGCGCGGCCTGCCCGAGCAGCTCGACCTGCCCGCCGACCGGCCGCGTCCCGCGGTCGCCAGCGGACGCGGCGCCACCCACACCTTCGAGATCGACGCGAAAACCCATGCGGCGCTGACCGAGCTGGCCCGCACCCGCGGTGCGACCCTGTTCATGGTCGCCCACGCCGCGCTGGCCCTGCTGCTCTCGCGCCTGTCCGGCGAGAACGACATCGCCATCGGCACCCCCATCGCGGGCCGTGGTGAGCGTGCCCTCGACGATTTGATCGGCATGTTCGTCAACACCCTGGTGCTGCGCACCGAGGTCGACGGCGACGCGAGCTTCACCGACCTGCTCGGTGCGGTCCGCGCGAGCGACATCGCGGCCTTCGGTCACGCCGACCTGCCGTTCGAGCGGCTCGTCGAGATCATCAACCCCGCCCGCTCGCAGGCCCGTCACCCGCTGTTCCAGGTCATGCTGGCCTTCCAGAACACCGGCCAGACGAGCCTGGAACTACCCGGCCTCACCGTGAGCGGTGTGGAACTGCCGATCGACGTGGCCAAGTTCGACCTGCAGGTCGTGCTCACCGAGAAGCCGGGCGACGCGTCCGGCATCGTCGCCGAGCTGATCTACGCCACCGACCTGTTCGACGCGGCCACCATGGATCGCTTCGGCGCTCGCTTCGCCCGCCTGCTCGCCGAGATCGCGGCGGCTCCGAACCGCGCTGTCGGCGACATCGCCCTGCTCGACTCCGCCGAAACCGCACTGGCCGTGCGTGGTTGGAACGACACCGCGCATGAGCTGCCCGGCGCGGGCACTCTGGTGGACGAGTTCGCCCGCCAGGCGCTGGCCACCCCCGACGCGGTCGCGATGGTCGACCCCGCCACCGGCGAGACCCTGACCTACGCCGAATTCGCCGCTCGCGTGCACCGTTTGGCACATCGCCTGATCGAAGCGGGCGTCGGCCCGGAATCCCTCGTCGCGCTCGGCCTGCGCCGCAGCATCGACCTGGTCGTCGCCGCGTACGCGGTGCAGGAAGCAGGCGGTGGCTACGTGCCGCTCGACCTGGACCAGCCCGCCGACCGCATCGCCTATGTCTTGGAGACGGCGGCTCCGGTCGCCGTCCTCACCACTACCCGCGACGGGTTCGGACTCGACGACGACGCGATCGTGGACACCGCCCCGATGACGCTGGTCATCGACGCGATCGATCTCTCGGCGTACCCGCAGACTCCGGTCAGCGATGCCGAGCGGATCGTTCCGCTGCTCCCGCAGCACCCGGCCTACGTCATCTTCACCTCCGGCTCGACCGGCCGCCCGAAGGGTGTGGCCGTGCCGCACTCGGCCGTGGTGAACCAGATCCGCTGGATCACCGGTGAATACGGCATCGACGCCGACGATGTGGTGCTGTTCAAGACCCCCGCCACCTTCGACGTGTCGGTGTGGGAGCTGTTCGGCCCGCTGAGCACCGGCGGCCGGATCGTCGTGGCGAGCCCCGACGGTCACCGCGATCCGCAGTACCTCGCCGATGTCATTGCCGCGCAACGGGTCACGATGACCTCGTTCGTGCCGTCGATGCTCACCGTCTTCGCGGGCAGCATCGATGCCGCCGCCGTCGCGGGCGGAGCTCTGTCCTCGCTACGCGCACTGCTGATCGCCGGTGAGGCGTTCACCGCCGACGCGGTCGTGGCACTGCGCAAGGTGAGCGACGCGGCCCTGTTCAACCTGTACGGCCCCACCGAGTTCACCGTCCACGCGACGCACGGCCCGGTCGCCGACCAGGTCGACGGCGCCGTCCCGATCGGCTCGCCGGTCTGGAACTCGCGGGCCTACGTGCTGGATTCGCGACTACACCCGGTCGCCGCCGGTGTCGCCGGTGAGCTGTATCTGGCCGGCGCCCAGCTGGCCCGCGGCTACTTCGGCCGTCCCGATCTCACCGCCGACCGCTTCGTCGCCGACCCGTTCGAAACCGGCGGCGAACGGATGTACCGCACCGGTGACCTCGTCCGCCGCGACGAGAACGGCGTGATCACCTACCTCGGCCGCACCGACTTCCAGGTCAAGCTGCGTGGTCTGCGCATCGAGCTCGGCGAGATCGAAGCCGCGCTCACCGCGCACAACACCGTCACGCAGGCCGTGGTGGTCGTGCGTTCGGACGCGCGCACCGGCGACCAGCTCGTCGGCTATGTCGTCCCCGCCGCTGGCGCGACCGTCGACATCGACGCGCTGCGCGCGCATCTGGCCGCCCAGCTGCCGTCCTACATGGTGCCGGCCGCGTTCGTCGTCATCGACGAGATGCCGCTGAGCGCCAACGGCAAGCTCGACCGGCGCGCCCTGCCGGAGCCGGTGTTCGAGGCGCGGGAGTTCCGTGCGCCGCGCACGCCGATCGAGGAGATCGTCGCCGCCACCTTCGCCGAGGTGCTCGGCCTGTCCGGCGACCGCGCGGTCGGCCTGGACGACGACTTCTTCGACCTGGGCGGCAACTCGCTCATCGCCACCCAGGTGGTCGCCCGCCTCGGCGCCGCCCTCGACACCCGCGTCCCCGTGCGCGCGCTGTTCGAAGCGCCGTCGGTGTCCGCGCTGGCCGCCAAGGTCGAGGTCCACGCGGGCAGCGGCAGCCGCCGCGAGCTCGTGGCCGGTGCGCGCCCGGACCAGATCCCGCTCTCGCTCGCCCAGCAGCGCATGTGGTTCCTCAACCGCTTCGACAGCGCGACCGGCGTCAACAACATCCCGCTGGCGGTCCGCCTGACCGGTGACCTCGACATCGACGCCCTGCGTCAGGCCGTCGCCGACGTGGTCGACCGGCACGAGGTGCTGCGCACCGTCTACCCGGAGACCGCGGAGGGTCAGGGCGTCCAGGTCGTCCTGCCCGCCGGGCAGATGCCGATCTCGCTGCACCCGATCACCGTCGGCGAGGACGAGATCCGCGACCGCATCAGCGCACTCGTGCTCGCCGGGTTCGACGTCACCGCCGAGGTCCCGGTGCGGGCCGAACTGCTGCGCGTCGCGGGCTCGATGGACGGTTCGCACCCCGACACCCACGTGCTGGTCTTCGTCGTGCACCACATCTCCGGTGACGGCTGGTCGGTGCGCCCGCTGGCCCGCGACGTGATGATCGCCTACGCCGCCCGCTCGCGCGGTGAGGCACCCGGCTGGGCACCACTGCCCGTGCAGTACGCCGACTTCGCCCTGTGGCAGCGCGAAACCCTCGGTTCCGAAGCAGATTCGGCGTCGATGATCGCGCAGCAGGTGGCCTACTGGTCGCAGAACCTGGCCGGGCTGCCCGACCAGCTGGACCTGCCCGCCGACCGTGCCCGTCCCGCCGTCGCGTCCAACCGCGGTGGGGTACACGAGTTCTCGATCGACCCCGCCCTGTCGGCCGGACTCAACGCGCTGGCCCGCGGACACGGCGCCAGCCTGTTCATGGTCGTGCACGCCGCGTTCGCCGCACTGCTGGCCCGACTGTCGGGCAGCGACGACATCGCCATCGGCACCGCCGTCGCCGGTCGTGGTGAAGCGGTGCTCGACGACGCCATCGGCATGTTCGTCAACACCCTGGTCCTGCGCAGCGCCGTCGACCCGGCCCAGCCGTTCACCGAGCTGCTCGCGCAGACCAGGGAGAACGACCTCGCCGCCTTCGGTCACGCCGACCTGCCGTTCGAACGGCTCGTGGAGATCCTCAACCCGGCCCGTTCGCAGGCCCGCCACCCGCTGTTCCAGGTGATGCTGTCGTTCCAGAACACCGGCGAGGCATCCTTCGAACTGCCCGGCCTCGAGGTCGCGGGCGTGCCGCTGGATGTGGTCACCGCCAAGTTCGATCTGCACCTGAACCTGGCCGATCGCCACCGTGCCGACGGTTCCGCCGACGGCATGACCGCCGAATTCGCCTACGCCACGGATATGTTCGACGCCGACACCGTCGCCGCCCTCGCGCAGCGCCTGGTGCGGATGCTGACCGCGGTCGTGGCCAAGCCCGCCCGCGCGATCGGCGAGGTCGACCTGCTGGCCCCGGCCGAATACCGCCAGGTGGTCACCGACTGGAACGCCACCGAGCACCCGGTCGACCAGGCCGCCACGCTGGTGTCGATGTTCGAGGCACAGGCCGTGACCAGTCCGAACGCGACCGCCGTCACGTTCGAGGGGACGAGTCTGGCCCACCCGTCGCCCGACCACCGCCCCTCATCGAGTCGCGCTGCGACGCTGACATATGGCGAGTTCTCCGCCCAGGTGAACCGCCTTGCCCGTCATCTCATCGCCCAGGGCGTCGGCCCGGACACCATGGTCGCGCTCGGCATGCGCCGCTCGCTCGACCTGGTGATCGGCATGTACGCGGTGAGCGTGGCCGGTGGCGCCTATGTGCCGCTCGACCCCGACCACCCGGCCGAGCGCACCCACTACGTGCTTGAGACCGCGGCCCCGGTATGCGTATTGACCACTGCCCGTGACGAATTCGACGCGGGTTCGACCAGGGCGCTGAACATCGAACGCCTGGATCTCTCGGGTTACTCGGATGCGCCGGTCACCGATGCCGAGCGGATCGCCCCGCTGCGTCCGGAGAACACGGCGTATGTGATCTTCACGTCGGGTTCGACGGGTCGTCCGAAGGGTGTGGCGGTCAGCCATGGTGCGATCGTCAACCGCCGAGACCGATGTCGTCTTGCAGAAGACCCCGGCGACCTTCGACGTGTCGGTGTGGGAGTTCTTCTGGCCCTTGCAGATCGGTGCGAAGCTGGTTGTCGCGAAGCCCGACGGTCACCGCGATCCGGCCTACCTGGCCGAGATCATCGCCACCGAGGGCGTCACCACCGCGCACTTCGTGCCGTCGATGATGTCGGTGTTCGTCGCCGAACTCGCCGAGTCCGCTGCTGTCGCGCTTGCCGACGGACGGCATATCTCGAGCAGCCTGCGCCTGGTGTTCGCCTCGGGCGAGGCGCTGCCCGCGCCGACCGCACAGCGGATGCGCGCCCTCACCGGCGCGGCCCTGCACAACCTGTACGGCCCCACCGAAGCCGCGGTCGACGTCACCTTCCACGAGGTCACCGACGCCGACACCACCTCGGTGCCGATCGGTGCGCCGGTCTTCAACACCCAGGTGTACGTGCTGGATTCGCGTCTGCACCCGACGCCCGTCGGCGTTCCCGGCGAGCTGTACCTGGCCGGTGTCCAGCTGGCACGCGGTTACGTGAACCGTCCCGACCTCACCGCCGACCGCTTCGTCGCCGACCCGTTCGGGACCGACGGCGAGCGTATGTACCGCACGGGTGACCTCGTCGCCTGGACCGCCGACGGCGAGCTGGAGTACCTGGGCCGCACGGACTTCCAGGTGAAGCTGCGTGGTCTGCGCATCGAGCTCGGCGAGATCGAGTCGGCGCTCACAGCGCTGCCCTCGATCGCCCAGTCCGTGGTCGTGGTCCGCTCCGACGACCGCCTCGGCGACCAGTTGGTCGGGTACCTGATCCCGGCGGCCGGCGCGAGCATCGACCTCGACGCCGTGCGCACCGACCTCGGTGGCGCATTGCCGACCTACATGGTCCCCACCGCCTTCGTGATCCTGGATGCCTTCCCGCTCAACGCTTCCGGCAAGCTCGACCGCAAGGCGCTGCCCGCGCCGGTGTTCGAGGCCAAGGTGTTCCGTGCGGCGTCCACCCCGATCGAGGAGATCGTGGCGGGCACCTTCGGCGACGTGCTCGGCGTGACCCGCGTCGGCGCCGACGACGACTTCTTCGAACTCGGCGGCAACTCGCTGCTGGCCACCCAGGTCACCGCCCGCATCGGCGCGGCCCTGGACACCCAGCTCTCGGTGCGCGACCTGTTCGAGGCCTCGACGGTCTCCGCGCTGGCCGCCCGCGCCGAGCACAACGCGGGCTCCGGCCGGACCCGTCCGCGCCTGACCGCGGGGGAGCGGCCCGCCGTCATCCCGCTCTCACCGGCCCAGCAGCGCTACTGGTTCCTCAACCAGTTCGACACCTCCACCTCCGCGGTCGACAACATCCCCCTGGCCGTCCGCCTCACTGGCGAACTCGACGTGCCCGCGCTCGAACAGGCCATCGGCGACGTGTTCGCCCGCCACGAGATGCTGCGCACCACCTACCCGGGCTCGCCCGACGGCCCTCATCAGGTGATCCTGCCGAACTCCCAGATCAGCGCGCAGGTGCACCACATCGAGGTCGACGAGACCGAATTGCTCGGCGCGGTCATCGAATTCGCGATGACGACCTTCGACGTCACCCGCGAGGTGCCGCTGGCGGTCGCGCTGTTCGAACTCACCGAGACCGATCACGTACTCGCGTTCACCGTCCACCACGTCTCCGCCGACGGTTCGTCGATGGGCCCCCTCGCACGCGACATCATGGCCGCGTACGTGGCCCGCGTGCAGGGCGAGGCGCCGCAGTGGGCACCGCTGCCCGTGCAGTACGCCGACTACGCGCTGTGGCAGCGCGAAGTTCTCGGCGACGAGACCGATCCCGAATCCCTGGCGACTAAGCAGGTCGCCTACTGGACCGAAACGCTCGCGGGCCTGCCCGACCAGCTCGAACTGCCCACCGACCGGCCGCGCCCGCCCGCGCAGTCGTTCCAGGGTCAGGCCATTCGCTTCGAGATCGACCCGAGCCGGCACGCGGCCCTGCACGACCTGGCACGGGCGAACAACGCCTCGCTGTTCATGGTCGTGCACGCCGCGCTCGCGGTGCTGCTCGCTCGCCTGTCCGGCACCGACGACATCGCCGTCGGCACCCCGATCGCGGGCCGTGGCGAGCGTGAGCTCGACGACCTGATCGGCATGTTCGTCAACACCCTGGTGTTCCGCACCGCCGTCGACTCCGGCGCCTCCTTCGCCGAACTGCTAGCCGATGTGCGCAACCGCGACCTGGAGGCCTTCGCCAACGCCGACGTGCCGTTCGAGCGCCTGGTCGAGGTGCTCAACCCGGTCCGCTCCACCGCGCGCAACCCGCTGTTCCAGGTGGGCCTGTCGTTCCAGAACCTGGCCGACACCACCTTCGAACTGCCCGGCCTGACCGTCAGCGCCGTCGACTACGACTCGCAGCTGGCCAAGACCGACCTGCACGTCACCCTCTACGACCGCTACACCGACGACGGCGCACCGGCCCAGCTGGTCACCGAATTCGGTTACGCCATCGACCTGTTCGACGAGGCGACGGTCCAGAGCTTCGCCGACCGGTTCCTGCTGGTGCTCGACGCGGTCGCCGCCGACGCCACCGTCGCGGTCGGCGACATCGACCTGCTCACGACGCCGGAATCCGCGCAGATCGTCACGGCGTGGAACGACACCGCGCACGAGGTCGACACCGACGCCACCCTGGTATCGCTGCTCGATGCCAGCGTGACCGCGACTCCGGATGCCATCGCGCTGGTCGTCGACGAGGCCGACGGTCGCCGCGAGCTGGCCCACCCGTCGCCCGACCACCACCCCTCATCGACTCGCTTCGCGACCCTGACCTATGCCGAACTCGATGCCGAGGTGAACCGCCTCGCACGGCACCTGATCTCGCGGGGCATCGGCACCGAGGACCGGGTGGCGCTGGCCATCCGCCGTTCCGCCGAGCTGATCATCGCGATGTACGCGGTGGCCCGCACGGGTGCGGCGTATGTGCCGATCGACCCGGATCAGCCCGCCGAGCGCACCGACTACATCCTGGAAACGGCCGCGCCCGCTGTCGTGCTGACCACGGCGAACGCCGAATTCAGCACGGCGGCAGCCGAAGTGGTGGTCCTCGACGAGCTCGACCTGAGCGCTGTCAGCGACGCCGCGATCACCGGGCGCACCCTGGTTCCGGCGAACACCGCGTACGTGATCTTCACGTCCGGTTCGACCGGCAAGCCCAAGGGTGTGGCGGTCTCGCACGGCGCGATCGTCAACCAGCTGCTCTGGGAGACGGCCGAATTCGGTATCGGCGCCGACGACGCGGTGCTGCTCAAGACCGCCGCCACCTTCGACCTCTCGGTCTGGGAGTTCTGGACCGCCGCCGTCGCGGGTGCCCGCCTGGTGGTCGCCACCGCCGACGGCCACCGTGACCCGGCCTACCTCAACGACCTGATGCGGGCCACCGGCGTCACCACACTGCACGTGGTGCCGTCGATGCTCGACGCCTTGCTCACCGAATCCGGTGCGGCACTCCCGCGTACGTTGCGTCGCGTCCTCGCGATCGGTGAGGCGTTGCCCGCCGCGACCGCGCAGCGTTTCCGCACGGCGAACGCCGCCGCGCTGTTCAACCTGTACGGCCCGACCGAGGCCGCGGTCTCGATCACCAGCCACGCGGTCACCGACGCGGACAAGGTGTCGGTCTCGATCGGTGCGCCGGAGTGGAACAGCCGTGTCTACGTGCTGGATTCGCGCCTGCGCCCGGTTCCGGTCGGTGTGTCCGGTGAGCTGTACCTGGCCGGCGCCCAGCTGGCCCGCGGCTACTACGGCCGCGCCGATCTCACCGCCGACCGCTTCGTCGCCGATCCGTTCTCCGCGCTCGGCGAGCGCATGTACCGCACCGGTGACCTCGTCGCCTGGAACGCCGACGGTGAACTGGACTACCGGGGCCGCACCGACTTCCAGGTGAAGATCCGCGGCTTCCGGATCGAGCTCGGCGAGATCGAGGCAGCGTTGCTGCGCCAGCCGGGCATCACCTCCGCCGCTGTCCTGGCCCACACCGATCCCGTGGTCGGCGACCGCCTGGTCGCCTACATCGTGGCCGACGACGCGGTCGACAAGCTGGCTCTGCGCGCCGCGCTGGCCGCCGAGCTGCCGTCGTACATGGTTCCGACCGTGTTCCTGCAGCTCGACGCGCTGCCGCTCAACGCCAACGGCAAGCTCGACCGCAAGGCTCTCCCGGAGCCCGAGGTCGAGAAGGCCGTGTTCCGCGCGCCGGTGAGCCCGAGCGAACAGCTCGTGGCCGCCACCTTCGCCGAGGTCCTCCGCCTCGACGCCGACAAGCGCTTCGGCCTCGACGACGACTTCTTCGCCTGGGGCGGTAACTCGCTGCTGGCCACGCAGGTCGCCGCACGTCTCGGCGAAGCGCTCGACACCCGGATCCCCGTGCGCCTGCTGTTCGAGGCGTCCACGGTGTCCGCGCTCGCCCACCGGGTCGAGCAGCACGCGGAAACCGGTGACCGCAAGGCACTCACCGCCGGTCCTCGCCCCGAGCACATCCCGCTGTCGCTGGCGCAGCAGCGCATGTGGTTCCTCAACCGCTTCGACACCCAGTCGGCCGCGTACAACGTGCCGGTCGCGGTCCGCCTCACCGGCGAACTCGACACCGACGCGCTGCGCGCCGCGGTCACCGACCTGGTGTCGCGCCACGAGATCCTGCGCACGATCTACCCGCAGACCGAATCCGGTGCGGCACAGGTGATCCTGTCGCCCGCGCAGGCGGCGCCGGAACTGATCGAACGCATCGTCGCCGCCGAGGAGATGGAATCGGCGGTCGCGGAACTGATGTCGACGATGTTCGACGTCACCGTCGAGGTGCCGCTCAAGGTCGCGCTCTTCCGCGTCGAGAACACCGACGAGTTCGTCCTCGCACTGGTCATCCACCACATCTCCGGTGACGGCTCCTCGGTCGCCCCGCTGACCCGCGACCTGATGACGGCCTACGCGGCCCGCTCGATGGGCTCCGAGCCCGGTTGGGCGCCGCTGGCCGTGCAGTACGCGGACTACAGCATCTGGCAGCGTGACCTCCTCGGCAGCGAGGACGACGCCGATTCGATGGCGTCCAAGCAGGTCGCGCACTGGAAGCAGGCCCTCGCCGAGCTGCCCGATCAGCTCGACCTGCCCGCCGACCGTCCGCGCCCCGCGGTGCAGACGTTCGCGGGCAGCAAGGTCGACGTCCAGATCGACGCCGCCACCCACCGCGCGCTGGTCGAACTGGCCCGCGCCGAGGGCGCGACGCTGTTCATGGTCGTGCACACCGCCCTCGCGGTGCTGCTCGCCCGCCTGTCGGGCACCGACGACATCGCCATCGGCACCCCGATGGCCGGTCGTGGCGAAGCCGCGCTCGACGACATGATCGGCATGTTCGTCAACACCCTGGTCTTCCGCACCAAGGTCGAGCGCGGCGAAGCCTTCACCGAGTTGCTGGCCCGCCAGCGCGAGGACGACATCGCGGCGTTCGCCAACGCCGATGTGCCGTTCGAGCGCCTGGTCGAGGTACTCAACCCGGTCCGTTCCACCGCGCGTCACCCGCTGTTCCAGGTGGGCCTGTCGTTCCAGAACCTCAGCCGCGCCACCCTGGAACTGCCCGGCCTCACGGTCTCCGGCCTCGACATCGACTCCAAGTTGTCGCAGTTCGACCTGCACCTGATCGCCACCGACCGCTACGGCGACGCCGGTGAGCCCGAAGGCATCTCGGGTCTGTTCACCTACGCGACCGACCTGTTCGACCACGCCACGGTCGAAGGTTTCGTGGAGCGCTTCGTCCGCCTGCTCGGCGCGATCGTCGCCACCCCGCGCACCGCGGTCGGCGATATCGAGCTGCTGGCCCCGGCCGAACGCACCAGGGTGCTCGACACCCGTAATGCCACCGCCTACCCCGTCGACGCCGAGGCCACCCTGGTCTCGCTGCTCGACGCGTCGGTGGCCGCCGATCCGAAGTCGACCGCACTGGTCACCGACGACGGCGCGCAGCTCACCTACGCCGAACTCGACGCGAAGGTGAATCGCCTCGCGCGGCACCTGATCTCGCTCGGTGTGGGCCCGGAGTCCCGGGTCGCGCTGGCGATGCGCCGCTCGGTGGACCTGATTGTCGCGATGTACGCGGTGGCCAAGTCCGGTGGCGCGTATGTGCCGGTCGACCCCGATCAGGCGGCCGAGCGCACCGACTACATCCTCGAGACGGCGGCACCGGTCTGTGTGCTGACCAACGCCGAGTTCGCCACCGATGTCGCGCCCGTGATCCGTATCGACGAGCTCGACCTGGAATCGATCGGCGCCACCCCGATCTCCGATGCCGAGCGCACCGCACCGCTGCGTCCGGAGAACACCGCGTACGTGATCTTCACGTCCGGCTCTACGGGCCGCCCGAAGGGTGTCGCGGTTCCGCACGCCGCTATCGCCAACCAGCTGCAGTGGAAGCTGATCGAGTTCGGCATGGACGCCGCCGACGCGGTGCTGCTCAAGACCGCCGCCACCTTCGACCTCTCGGTCTGGGAGTTCTGGTCGGCAGCGGCCTGCGGTGGCCGCCTGGTGATCGCCTCGGCCGACGGCCATCGCGACCCGGCCTATCTCAACGAGCTGATGTCGCGCGAATGGGTCACCACCCTGCACGTGGTGCCGTCGATGCTCGACGCGCTGCTCGCCTCGGGGATGCCCGATTCGCTGTGGCGGGTTCTCGCCATCGGTGAGGCGCTGCCGGGCTCGCTGGCCCAGCGCTTCCGCGCCGAGTTCAGCCGCACCGAGCTGTTCAACCTGTACGGCCCGACCGAGGCCGCGGTCTCGATCACCTCGCACCGGGTGAACGCCGCCGACCAGGTGTCGGTCTCCATCGGTTCGCCCGAGTGGAACAGCCAGGTCTACGTCCTCGACGAGCGCCTGCGCCCGGTGCCCGACGGCGTCGCCGGTGAGCTGTACCTGGCCGGCGCGCAGCTGGCCCGTGGCTACTTCGGCCGCGCCGACCTGACCGCCGACCGTTTCGTCGCCAACCCGTTCACCCCCGGTACCCGCATGTACCGCACCGGTGACCTGGTGGCCTGGAACAACCGCGAACTCGACTACCGAGGCCGCACCGACTTCCAGGTGAAGATCCGCGGCTTCCGGATCGAGCTCGGCGAGATCGAGGCCGCGCTGCTCGCGCTGTCCGAGATCGCGCAGGCCGCCGTGATCGCCAAGTCCGATCCGCGCACCGGCGACCGCCTGGTCGCCTACCTGGTCGGCACGGATATCGATGTGGCACAGGTCAAGTCGACGCTGTCGGCGGGTCTGCCGTCCTACATGGTGCCTGCCGCCTTCGTGGTGCTGGACGCGCTGCCGCTCAACGTGAACGGCAAGCTCGACCGCAAGGCACTGCCGGAGCCGGAGTTCGAGGCGCAGGCTTTCCGCGCACCGTCGACCCCGATCGAGGAGATCGTGGCGGGCGTGTTCGCCGATGTGCTCGGCGCCGAGCGCGTCGGCGCCGACGACGACTTCTTCGCCCTCGGCGGTAACTCGCTGCTGGCCACCCAGGTCGCCGCCCGCCTCGGCGCCGCACTGGACAGTCGGGTGCCCGTGCGCCTGCTGTTCGAGGCGTCGACGGTGGCCGGTCTCGCGGTGAAGGTCGAGCAGGGTGCGGGCGCCGGTGGGCGTCGTGCGCTGGTCGCCGGGCCGCGTCCGGACCAGGTGCCGCTGTCGCTCGCACAGCAGCGCATGTGGTTCCTGAACCAGTTCGACACCGCTTCCTCGGTGAACAACATCCCCGTCGCCGTCCGCCTGTCGGGCGCGCTGGATGTCGAGGCGCTGCAACTGGCCGTCGCCGATGTGCTCGCACGGCACGAGACCCTGCGCACGGTGTACCCGTCGACCGACGGCACCCCGCACCAGGTGATCCTGCCGGTCGAGGGCAACGTCCCGGATCTGACGCCGGAACAGGTTGCCCCCGAACAGGTTCGCGACAAGATCGCCGAACTGATCACCACCGGCTTCGACGTGATCGACGAAATTCCGTTGCGCGCCAAGCTGATGCAGGTCGCTGTGTCCGATGGCGATGCGTCCGAGGGCCCTGCGTGGTCACGCTCCGCTACCGCCTCCGGGCCCGCCGGACGCATCGCGGGCGAGGAGTTCGTCCTCGTCTTCGTCGCCCACCACATCAGTGCTGACGGCTGGTCCATGGGCCCGCTGACCCGCGACGTGATGATCGCCTACGCCGCGCGTGCCGCCGGTGAGGCGCCGGGCTGGGCGCCGATGCCGGTGCAGTACGCCGACTTCAGCGTCTGGCAGCGTGCGGTGCTCGGCGCCGAGACCGACGAGACCAGCCTCGTGGCCCAGCAGGCCGACTACTGGAAGCGCGCGCTCGCCGGTGTCCCCGACGAGCTGAACCTGCCCCTGGATCGGCCGCGTCCGAGCACGCAGTCCTTCGCCGGTGGCCGGGTGCTGTTCCCGATCGGCGGCGACATCCACGCCGGACTGTCCGCCATCGCTCGCGAGCAGAACGCGACGCTGTTCATGGTCGTGCACACCGCGCTGGCGGTATTCCTGGCGCGCATGTCGGGCACCGAGGACATCGTCATCGGTACCCCGATCGCGGGCCGTGGCGAGGCCGAACTCGACGACGTGATCGGCATGTTCGTCAACACCCTCGCCCTGCGCACGCAGGTGGGTGGACAGCTGAGCTTCGCGGAACTGCTGACCCAGGCCAAGGAAGCCGACCTGGCCGCCTTCGCCCACGCCGACATCCCGTTCGAGCGTCTGGTGGAACTGCTCAACCCCGAGCGCTCCACCGCGCGGCACCCGCTGTTCCAGGTGGCGCTGTCGTTCGAGAACCTGCCCGACGCCAGTTTCGAGCTGCCGGGTCTGTCGGTCTCGGCCGTCGACTTCGACGTCGACACCGCCAAGTTCGACCTGCTGCTCACCGTGCGTGAAGCGACGGCCGGTGACGACGCGGGCGCTTACGCCGAGTTCTCCTACGCCAGTGCACTGTTCGATCAGTCGACGGTGGAGAAGTTCGCGCAGCGCTTCCAGCGTCTGCTCGCCGAGGTCGTCGCCGACACCACGACGCCGGTCGGCGACCTCGAACTCCTCGACGAGTCCGAGCGCGTCGAACTGCTCTCTCGTACAGGCGGTCCCGCCGCTTCGGTGAGTACCTTGCCGGAGCTCCTCGCACAGGCCGTGGCGGCGAACCCGACCGGTCAGGCCATCGTCGCGCCGGGCGAGTCGGCCTCGCTCACCTACGCCGAACTCGACGCGGCCTCCTCGCGTCTGGCGCGGGTGCTGATCGAACATGGCGCCGCGCCGGAGACGGTCGTCGCCATCGCCATGCAGCGTTCGCTCGACACCACCCTGGCCATCTGGGCCGTCAGCAAGACCGGCGCGGCGTTCCTGCCGGTCGATCCGAAGTACCCGGCCGAGCGCATCGCGCACATGATGTCGGACTCCGGTGCGGCACTGGGCATCACGGTGTCGGCCGAGGTCGACCACCTGCCCGCGCCCGCGCTGGGCGACTGGCTCACTCTCGACGACGCGGCCACCGAGGCCGAGATCGCCGCGCAGTCCGACGCCGAGATCACCGAGGCCGATCGTCGTGGCGCGGTCCGCCCCGACAACACGGCCTACATGATCTACACCTCGGGTTCGACGGGTCTGCCCAAGGGCGTCGTCGTGACCCACGCCGGTGTGCCCAACTTCGCCGCCGCCCAGGTCGCGCAGTTCGGTCTGGCCAAGGACGCTCGGACCCTGGCCTTCGCGTCACCGTCGTTCGACGCCTCGATCCTCGAGTTCCTGCTCGCGGTCGGCTCGGCGGGCACCCTCGTCATCACGCCGGTCGGCGTGGTGGGCGGCGAGGAGCTGGCCGACATCATCGCGAGCGAGCGGCTCACCCACGTGTTCCTCACCCCGCTGGTCGCGGCGTCGATGGAACCCGCGGCACTGGCCGGACTCCAGGCGCTGATCGTCGGTGGCGACAAGGCCCCCGTCGACCTGGTCGCGAACTGGCACAGCGCGGGCACCGACCCGGCACACCACCGGTTCTACAACGCCTACGGTCCGACCGAGGCGACCATCGCCACCAACCTGTCCGATCCGCTGCTGCCGAGCGACACCATGAACATCGGTGGCCCGATCGCGGGCGCGACCGTGCTGGTGCTCGACTCTCGCCTGCGGCCGGTGCCCGAGGGCGTGGCCGGCGAGCTGTACCTCGGCGGCGTCCCGCTGGCTCGGGGCTACCACGCGCGCCACGGCCTCACCGCCGAGCGTTTCGTGGCCAGCCCGTACGCCGCCGGCGAGCGGTTGTACCGCACCGGTGACGTCGTCGCCTGGCGCACGGTGAACGGCAAGCCGGTTGTGGAATACGTGGGCCGCAACGACTTCCAGGTGAAGATCCGCGGATTCCGGATCGAACTGGGCGAGATCGACGCGGTCCTCACCGCGCACGACGACGTCGAGTTCGCCGCCACCATCGGTCGCAAGACCGACGCGGGCGCCACCATCCTGGTGTCCTACGTGCGCGGCAACGTCGACCCGGCCGCCCTGGTCGACTACGCGGCGCAGCACCTGCCCGCACACATGGTGCCCGCCGCCGTGATGGTCCTCGACGAGATCCCGCTGACCCCTGCGGGCAAGCTCGATCGTCGCGCACTGCCCGAGCCCGTTCTCGCCCCGCGCGAGTTCCGCACGCCGACAAGCGAAGTCGAGGCGATCATCGCCGTCGTCTTCGCCGAGGTGCTCGGTGTCGACGCCGTCGGCCTCGACGATTCGTTCTTCGCCCTCGGCGGCGACTCGATTCTGTCCATCCAGCTGGTCTCGCGCGCCAAGGACCGCGGTGTGCTCTTCAAGCCGCGCGACGTGTTCGAAAAGCGCAGCGTGGCAGGGCTTGCCGAGATCGCCGTGCTCGCGGGCGACGCCGAGCAGATCGTCCTAGAGGAACTGCCGGGCGGCGGTGTCGGCGACATCCCGATGCTGCCGATCATGCGCCAGATCCTGGCCGGTGGCTCCACCTACGACCGGTTCTCCCAGTCGATGGTGCTGCGCCTGCCCGAGAACATCACGGCCGAGGTCCTGCACGCCACGATCGGTGCGGTCTTCGACCACCACGACGTGCTGCGTTCGCGGGTGGCTCGCGGCGAGAACGGCTGGGAATTCGAGGCTTTGGCGCCGGGCGAGGTCGACGTGACCACGCTTGTGCGTCGGGTCGAGGTCGCCGGTGACGTCGCCGAGGACCAGCTGTCCAAGCTGGCCAGCGTCGAATACGACGAGGCCATGGGTCGACTCGATCCCGCGAACGCCGCCATGGTGCAGTTCGTCTGGTTCACCTTCGGTGCGCCCGCCGAGGGTCCGCGTCGTCGCGACGTGCTGCTCATCGTCGGCCACCACTTCGTGATCGACGGCGTCTCGTGGCGCATCCTGATCCCGGACCTCGGTATGGCCTGGGGCCAGATCGCGGCGGGTCAGCAGGTCACGCTGCCTGTCAACGGCACCTCGATGCGTCGCTGGGCGCACAGCCTGGTGGAGCAGTCGACGGATCGTCGCGCCGAACTGCCGTTCTGGCGCGAGGTTTCGGCCACCGCCGATCCGCAGCTGGGTGCGCGTGCCTTCGACCCGCAGATCGACACCTTCGCCACCGTCGACCGGGTGCAGGTCACTCTCTCGCCCGAGGTCACCGACGCGGTCCTCACCGCGATCCCCGGCCTCTACCACGGCGGCGTCAACGACGGTCTGCTCACCGCACTCGCACTGGCCGTATCCCGGTGGCGCGGTGACGAATCCGGCACCGCGGCACTGATCAAGCTGGAAGGCCACGGCCGCCAGGAAGAGATCGTCGCCGGTGCCGACCTGTCGCGCACCGTCGGCTGGTTCACCACCGCCTTCCCGATCCGCCTCGACCTGGCGGGCGCCGACCTCGACGACGCGTTCGCCGGTGGCGCCGTGCTCGCCGACGTGATCAAGTCGGTCAAGGAGCAGATGCTGGCGGTGCCCGACAAGGGCATCGGCTACGGCATGCTGAAGTACCTCACCACCGAGGGCGCGGATCTGCCGAGCGTCGGCCAGATCAGCTTCAACTACCTCGGCCGCGCGACCGCCGGTGAGATCCCCGCCGAGCTCGCCGAACTCGGCTGGGTGCCGGTGGCGGATCTGGGTCAGCTCGACGCCGAGATGGACCTCGACATGCCCGCCAACGCGACGCTGGACATCAACGCCATCGTCAACGACGGCGACGAGGGCCCGCAGCTCGGCGCGAATATCGCGTTCCCGAAGGGCCTGCTCACCGCCGACCAGGCCCAGGAGTTCGCCGATCTGTTCGTGGCCGCGCTGACCGCGCTCGCCACCCACGCGCAGCGTGCCGACGCGGGTGGCTTCACCCCGTCCGACATGCAGCTCGTGCGGGTCGGCCAGTCCGATATCGAGCTCTGGGAGCGCGACTACCCCGCGCTGTCGGAAGTGTGGCCGCTCTCGCCGCTGCAGGCAGGCCTGATGTTCCACGCCATGCTCAGCTCGGCGACCGTCGACGTCTACACCGTGCAGGCCGTGCTCGACCTGACCGGCACCCTCGACACCGAGCGTCTGCGCGGCGCGGCCCAGGCCGTGCTCGACCGGTACCCGAACCTGCGGACCGCGTTCGTCACCGATTCGGCCGGTCAGCCGGTGCAGGTGGTGCTGTCCGAGCTCGAGGTGCCGTGGCGCGAGGTGGACCTCACCGACCTGCCCGAAGACGAGCGGATGCCGCGCATGCGGCAGTTGCTGCTCGCCGACCGCGCCGACCAGTTCGACATGGCCACCGCGCCGCTGATCCGCTTCGGTCTGTACACGACCGGGGAGGGCACCGCGCACCTGGCGATCACCGTCCACCACATCCTGGTCGACGGCTGGTCCATGCCGCTGCTCATGCGCGACCTGCTCGTCCTCTACGCGGTGCGCGGTGACCTCACCGCGCTCCCGCGAGTGGCGTCCTACCGCAACTTCCTGTCCTGGCTCTCGGGCTGGGATCGTGAGGTGTCGCTGCAGGTATGGGCCGAAGCGCTGGCCGGGGTCGAAGGCCCCACCCAGCTCGCGCCCGCGCCGCGCACCGAGGAACGCTACGAACTCGACAAGGTCGTCGTCGAGATCGACAACGACCGCACCAGGGCTCTCGGCAAGTTCGCGGGCGAGCTCGGCGTCACCGTGAACACGCTGCTGCAGACCGCGTGGGGCATCGTCGTCGGTCGCCTCACCGGCCGTGACGACGTGGTGTTCGGCGCGACGGTCTCCGGTCGCCCGGCGGAGCTGCCCGGCGTCGAGTCGATGGTCGGCCTGTTCATCAACACCTTGCCCGTGCGCATCCAGATCGACGACCGGATGACCGCGGAGAAGCTGACCCAGCGGGTGCAGTCCGAGCAGGCCGAACTGCTCAGCCACCACTTCGTCGGGATGTCCGACATCCAGCGGGTGGCGGGCATGGGCTCGCAGTTCGACACTCTCGTGGTGTTCGAGTCCTACCCGATGGACAAGGACGCCGTCACCGCGGCGAGCTCGATCGACGGCATGCAGGTCACCGGTGTCGGCCTCGACGACGCCACCCACTACCCGCTCACACTGGTGGTGATGGCCGAGTCGACCATCGAGATCACGATGAAGTACCTGACCAGTACCTTCACCGCCGACGAGGTTCGCACGCTGTCGCAGCGCCTGCTGCGCGTGCTCGACGAGCTGCTCGACAACCCGACCGGCCTGGTCGGCGACATCGACATCCTCGACGCGAGCGAACGAGCGCAGCTACTCGCCGATTCCGGTGTGACAGCCGCTGTTTCGGCTCCGGCGGCTACCGGCGTCGGCGCGCAGACGGTGGCCAAGGTGCTGGCCGAGGTCGTCGAAGCCGACCCGCAGGCCCCGGCCCTGTTGCGCGGCGACAGCGAAATCGCCTACAGCGCACTGGATCGCAAGTCCTCACAGCTGGCTCGCGTGCTCATCGCACGCGGTGCGGGCCCCGGCGACGTGGTCGCGATCTCGCTGCCGCGCAGCGTGGATTCGGTCCTCGCCGCCTGGGCGGTCCAGAAGGCGGGCGCCGCGGCCCTGTTCGCCGGTGAACTTCCCGGCGTCGAGATCGCGGCCGCCGGAGCGACATTCGGCATCAGTGCGACCCCGGTCGCCGGCGTGGCGGGCCAGTGGTTGGTCCTGCCCGACATCGAAGCCGACATCGCCGCGGCCGCGGCCCACCCCGTGTCCTACGCCGACCGAGTCCGTCCGCTCACCGAAGACCACCCCGCCTTCGTGCTGGTCTCCGGCGAGAACATCACGGTCCTCGGCCAGTCCGCAGCGGTAGCCCTCGCCGAGCGCCTCCGCGACGAACACGGCATCGACTACGAGTGCACCACCTACACCACCCATGCCTCCGGCCCGGCCGCCGTCCAGGAATTCCTGGCCTCGTCCACCGCGGGCGCCCTGTCGGTGCTCCCCGACGCCTCGGTCGAAGACGACCTGGCCGAGGGCGAGGTGACGCACTGGTTCGTGGTGGCGGGCGAGGCGACCGACGCGGCCGAGGGTGAAGTGACGGTGATCGTCGCCGAATAGTCCGGCCTGTGACGTGAAGTCCTTCCTGTCGAAATGTGCCTGAAGCAGAACCGGGATATGGTCCGGGTTCTCTACGGGAAACAGGAAGGGAGCGGTTGGTATTACGCTTCGGATTTGGCTGAGCAGTGCGGGGGCGGCGACCGTTCAGGTCATGCGGTTGCTGCGGGAGAACCCCGACGGGGTCGATGTCACAATTTATGCCAGCAATGTGGATCCGAGTGCGGCTGCTCTCTCGGTGTGTGATGTGTCGGCGGTCGAACCTCGGTACGCGAGCAACGAGGAGTACGCGCAGTTCGCGCTCGACTTCTGTCGGATGCACCGCATCGACGTGCTCATCCCGCCGCGCCGCCTCGACGCGCTCGCGGGTCGGGTGGCGGACTTCGCGGCGGTCGGTACCAGTGTGATGTGTTCGCCGTTGTCGGCGGTGACGGCGCTGACCAGCAAGGTGCTCACCTACGAGATCGCCGGTGCCGCGGGCATTCCCGTGCCGCCGTGGCGCGAGGTGAGTGACGCCGACGAGTTCTGCTCGGCCGTCGACGAGTTGTCGCTCACCGGGGAGACGCTGTGCGTCAAGCCGAGCGGTGAGTATTCGGCGTTCGGGTTCCGAATCCTGGACGACCGCCCGCTGACCATGGCGAACCTGCGGGTGGCGCCCCGGCCGGTGGCCTCGGTCGAGGCGATCGCGGGGGCGATGCGGCGGGCGGCGCAGGACGGGGAACCCGTGCTGCCGCTACTCGTGATGCCGTTTCTCGAAGGTCCGGAGATCAGCATCGACTGTCTCTCGGCTCCGGGAGGCGAACTGCTGATGGGGATTCCACGGGCCAAGCAGGGGCGCTTCCGTATGCTGCTCGACGATCCCACCGTGGTCGATATCGCAGGCCGGCTCGTACGGCACTTCGAACTGGCCTTTCTGACGAATGTTCAATTGCGCTATCGCGGTGGCGAACCAGTGCTGCTCGAGGTGAATCCACGACCCTCGGCGGGTCTGTTCCACACGTCCTTCGCCGACGTGAATCTGCCGTGGGCCGCGGTTCGGTTACTGCTGCAAGGTGATTCGGGATTGCGGAAGCCGCCGCGACTGGGCGCCTGTCTCGCCGTTGCGGAAGCGGTCATGGAGGTCGTGCCGCAGTTGGATGGTCACTTGCCCGGTGCGGTGCGTAGGAGTGCGGACCTGGTACCCGGTTGATCGATGGCGGCACAGTGAGTTCGGATCACTCGCCGGTGGTGAACAGTCCGCGTTTCATGGCGACGATGACAGCGTGGGTGCGGTCGTTGACGTCGAGTTTGGCGAAGATGCGGAGTAGATGGGTTTTGACGGTGGCTTCGGCGATGACGAGGCGTCTGCCGATCTCGGGGTTGGACAGGCCGTCGGCGACCGCGCGCAGGACCTCGATCTCCCTGGAGGTCAGGGTGATCGGGTCGGGGCGGCGGATGCGGGCGACCAGACGCTCGGCGACCCGGGGTGCGAGGACGGTCTGGCCACGGGCTGCGGAGTGGATGGCCTCGACGAGTTGATCGCGGGTGGTGTCCTTGAGGAGATAGCCGATGGCACCGGCTTCGATGGCGCGTTCGATATCGACGTCGGTGTCGTAGGTGGTGAGGATCAGCACGCGGGTTCCGGTGCGGCGCACGATTTCTCGGGTGGCCGCCACGCCGTCCAGGACCGGCATCCGCAGATCGAGGATCGCTACGTCCGGGGACAGGGATTCGGCGAGGTCGATGGCTCGAGCGCCGTCGTCCGCCTCGCCGACGATCTGGATGGACGGTTCGGCCTGTAGCAGCGCGACGAGGCCCGAGCGCATCACGACATGATCGTCGGCCAGGATCAGGCGAAGGGGCTCGGTCACGTCAGCTCCGCCCGGTCGGGAGGAGGGCGAAGATCCTGGTGCCCTCGCCGGGTGAGCTGGTGACGGCGAATTCCCCACCCAGCTCGGTGATCCGGTTGCGCATCCCGTTCAGGCCGAAACCGCGGGCCTGCTGCGGCGTGAAACCGATTCCGTCGTCGGTGATTTCGAGTTCCAGACCGGCGTCGGTGGGGGAGAGAACGAGGCCGACGGTGCTCGCCTTCGCGTGCTTGCTCACGTTGGCCAGGGATTCCTGCGTGCAGCGCAGCAGCCCGATTCTCGTGGGTTGGTCGCACACGATGTCGGCGAGGTCGGCGTGCACGATCAGCCCGGTGTCTTCGGCGAATCTATCGAGGACCCGGCGCAGCGTCTGGGCGATTCCACCGCTGTCCGCGGGACTTCCGCCGACCAGAACCCTTGCCTCGGTGAGGTTCTCGCGGGCGGTGCGCTCGATCGACAACAGCTGTTTGGCGGTGGCTGCCGGATCGGCGCCGATGCCGTCGCGGGCGGCCTCGGCCAGCACGACGATGGAGGCGAAGCCCTGGGCGAGGGTGTCGTGGATTTCGCGGGCGATCCGTTCGCGTTCCTCGGCCGCGCCTTGCCGCTGGTGGGCCGCGGCGAGATCCGATTGGGTGCGTTTCAGCTCGGCGCCGAGTATCCGGGTGCGTTCCGCGCCCTGCCTGATCACCTGGTCCACCCACAGCCCGAGCAGGACGCCGCCCGCGTATCCGAGCAGGGTGAAGGTGGCATTGCCAGGGGAGAAGATCGGCCCGGTGAGGTTCCCGACGAGGGCGGCGACCGCCGCCGCGCTGAGGAAGCCGACCGCGCGGCGCGGCGTCGGCGTGTAGATCCAGAACAGCGGAATCGAGACGATGAAGAATGCCGCGCCGCCCTCGAGCAGGATCGCCGTCACGCCGAGGACGGCGACCAGCAGGCAGAGGAAGCTGGTGGGCCCGACCATGCGGTTGCGCGGAAAGGTCGTCAGCGCCACGTAGCTCGCGGCCAGCGCCGTGATCAGGATCCATGTCGAGTACTTCGTCGGATCGGCGCGATCGTGCACCGCGATCACCGGCGGACCGAGGCCGAACAGCACCCAACATCCGGCATACCACCGGCGCAGAATCTGCGTCCGGCTCGGCCTCTGCTCCATTCCGCTCAGCCTACTTTCACCGGCTCGGCGGTGACGGCGGGGCGGGCGGGCCACCAGGTGCGATCACCCAGCAGCAGCAATACCGCGGGCAGGATCACGATCCGGATCACGAACGCGTCGAGCAGGACCGCCGCCGCGAGGGCGAAGCCCATCTGTTTCATCTCCATGATGTGCAGCGGAACGAAGCTGGCGAACACCGTGACCATGACGAACGCGGCGCTGGTCACCGCGCTCGCCGAACCGCCGACACCCTCGAGCACGGCCTGGCGGGTCGGCATGCCGGCGCGTGCGAGCTCGCTGATGCGGCTGAGCACGAAAACCTGGTAGTCCATCGACAGTCCGAACAGGATCACGAACAGCAGCAGCGGGACTCGGGAGCCGATCGAGCCGGTCGAATGGAAATCGAGCAGGCCCTCGGCCCAGGTGTGCTGGAATACCGCGGTCAACAGGCCGAGCGATGCGCCCGCCGAGAGCAGATTCAGCCCGACACCGATCAGTCCGAGGACCACGGAGCGAAATGTCAGGACGGTCAGGACGAACGTCACCAGCAGCAACGTCGCGATGATCAGAGGCAGCTTCTGTTCCTGGTGACGCGGGTAGTCGGCGTAGCGAGCGACATCACCGGTCACCGCGTAGTCCACGCCGGACAGGAGACCGACGGTTGCCGGCAGGTAGTCCGTGCGGAGGCGTTCGAGTGACTGCTGGGCCGCATCGTCGCCGACGTGGTGCAGGACCGGCAGTTCCAGCAGGCTGACCCGGCCGTCGGGGGAGGTGCGCAGTTCGGTCTCGCCCGCGAGGGCGGAATCGGACTCGGCTCGTCGGGCCAGTGCGCGCAGCGCGTCGGTGACGTCGTCGGCGCGCGTCGGCTCGGCCGCCACCACGACCTGGTGCATCGACTTCAGCTGGGGGAAGGCGGTATTGAGTCGATCGAACGTCTGCATGGCGGGGATGGAGCGTGGATGGGTCTCGCGGCCCATGTCGGTGAGTTCGAGGCCGAGCAGCGGTGCGGTGAGCGTGAGCATGGCCAGGACCGAGATGGTCAGTGCGGCTACCGGGCGTGCGGCGGTCAGTCGCAGCAGGGAGCCGGTGAGCCGACCGATGTTCTCTCGCTTCGGTTTCGAAGGCTTGCGTGCCGCACGGCGCTCGGCTCGATCGGTCAGAACTGTCAGCAGGGCGGGCAGCGCGGTGAGCGAGCTGGCCACCGCGACCAGGGTGACGAGAATCGCGGCGGTCGCGATCGAGGAGAAGACCACGTCGTCGGCGAGATACATCGTCGCGCTCGAGACAGCGACGGCGATACCGGAGACCACCACCGCGCGCCCGGAGGTCGCCGCGGCCAGTTCCACCAGCGCCCGTGAACTGAGTGAGCTGCCCGCGCGGGCCCGCTCCTCGCGCGCCCGTTTCAGATAGAACAGGGTGTAGTCGACGCCGACCGCCATCCCGATCAGCAGGATGATGTTGGTGCCGACTCCGTTGTCGGGGAACAGATGTGAGGCGGGCAGCGACAGCCCGATCGCCGCGACGATGGACGATATCGCCAGCAGCAACGGCACCAGAGCCATTGCCGCCGAACGGAACACGACGAGCAGGGTGATCAGGGTGATCGGCAGCGCGATCAACTCGGTTCTCGCCAGATCGCGCCCGCGCAGGGCTTCGACACCGCTGCTGATGGAGGGGCCGCCGGTCTGCTCGATCCGTAGGTCCGGGTATGCCCGCTGTACCTGATCGGTGTGCTCGCGAAGCACGGCCACGTGCTTCTTGGCATCGAGTTCCGCGCCCGCCATGGTCACGTCGACGCGCATCATCGTGCCGTCGAGTGAATGCACCGGCACAGCCACGGATTCGACCTCGGGCAACGTCAGCATTCGATCGGTGACCTCCCGAGCGGCGTTGACGGCGGCGGTTCCCCCGCCGGTGATCAGCACCCGTTCCATCGGCACCTGCTGTAGCCCACCCGAGGTCGCGATCGCCTCACCGCGGCCCGCCTCGCCGATCCAGAAATCCTCGGTGGCTGCGGGTTTCCCGCCGATTCCGGCGCCGATTCCGACGCATAACGCGACGAAGACGAACCAGCCGACTATGGCGCGCCACGGATGGCGTGCGCTGGCAACGGCGATCGATACCGAGCGATTTCGCATGTCGTCAATGCTGCTCGGGAGACCGGTGTCGCAGACAGCATCGACCGGTCGAACTTCGTGTCCACCGATCGGTGGACACCGTGCCGTTGTCAGCGGGAGAGTGGACGGCCAACCCCTGGAGAAATAGATCGAGGACGAAAGGTGAAATCAGCCATGCCGCGCACGCCGAATATTTGTGCGAATTGCATCATATCGCGCAAACTCTGCTCGGCCTCCGTTGAGGACGGCTGCCGATGCGGTTCGGTGTCGAGTGCACGAATGTGCATAACTGGTTGTGGCCCAATGACTATCGACGAACATTCAGGTTCGGCAGCTACCGGATCTTGGGCGCGCATGTGCATAACTGGGACGGTTGGTCCATTTCCCTTGTGGATAAACCCCTGGCCACGTTCCGGAACGGTGAATTCGGTGGTGCGAAGGTCACTAAGTGGTAACACTCGGTTTTCCGGCGTCACGCCGGGAAAACCGTCGACTTTCACAGCATGGGGGCTTTTCGGGGTTGACCGTCGAATGGCGAAAGTGACAGTTCCGCGACACCGCTACGCCCGACGTGATGCTTTCTTGTCTGGAATTAACCCTCTCGGCGGCGAACACTGAGGGGGCGCGCAGCTAAGAACAATCCGAGTTCACCCGAGGGAAGGATTCCCCTATGTCCGTGAAGATGAGCAAGGCAGCCGCCGCGGCCGCCATCGTTCTGGCTCTTGGCGCTGTCGCCGCTCCGGTGGCCTCTGCCGCCGCGCCTGCGCCGCAGGCATCAGAAGTTGGATCAGTGGGGATCTGCTTCCCGGTGGGCAGCGTGGAAATCTGTTTCTGATCGCATCCGGCGTTGATCCATTGGTTTCCCGCCGTCTGTAGCTCGGATAACAAGTCGACAACGGAGCAGGATCCACCGATCGGTGGATCCCGCTCCGTTGTCAGCGGGGAAGCAGTCCGGCGAATCCCTCGAGAAGTAGATCGAGGCCGAAGGTGAAATCAGCCGCGCCGGAGTGTGCTCCGGTGATGACGAGAGCGGCCAGCGCGTGCATGTGGGGATGGGTTTCCGTGGGGATGAGCGGGAGAAATTGTGCTGCGGCCGAGGCGTATTCGGAGGGGTCGAGGGGGAAGTTGATGGCCTGGACGGTGAAGCCGTAGATGTGGCTGTCCATGGCATTCCAGGCGCGATCGGCCTGTTCGTAGGTGAAGCCCGCGGTGATCAAGCAGCCGAGGGTGGCGTCGATGTAGCCGAGCATGGCCGGGCCGACGTTGATGCGGGAGCCGAGCAGGCCGGTGGCCCAGCGGTGGTTCAGCAGGACCTCGTGAGCGGAGGTGGCGCGGTGGCGGAGTTCCGCCCGCCAGTCGCCGCCCGCCCTGGGGACGTAGATCTCCGCGACCACCAGGTCGATGATGCCGTCGTAGAGGTCGTCCTTGTTGGCGACGTGGTTGTACAGCGACATGGCTTCCACGCCGACAGCCTTGGCGAGGTTGCGCATCGACAGGGCGGCCAAGCCCTGCTGGTCGGCGAGCTCGATGGCGGCACGCAGGACTCGTTCCCTGGTGAGTGGGGTGCGCGGCGGCATGGGGCTCCTGACTGCTTCCTTGACCTACTTACGG
This sequence comes from Nocardia sp. Root136, assembly GCF_001427185.1. NCBI lineage: Bacteria > Bacillati > Actinomycetota > Actinomycetes > Mycobacteriales > Nocardiaceae > Nocardia > Nocardia sp. Root136. The sequence continues at coordinate 2,600,678 of NZ_LMFE01000001.1, read as the reverse complement.
CGTAAGTGTAGCGTCTCGCAATAGAAACTTACGCTGTAAGTGCGAGGCGAGGGACAGTTCTCATGACCGATGTGGATACGACTTCGATGACCGCCTGGATCGCGCCCCGGTACGGCGGGGGTGAGGTGCTGCGGGCCGAGGTCGTGCCGCGGCCGACGCCAGGGGATCGGGATGTGGTGGTCCGGGTGCGGGCGGCGTCGCTGTGCAGTGGCGACCTGCATCTGCTCAACGGGACGCCGTATCTGCTGCGTCTCGGGTTCGGATTGCGCAGGCCGAAGCATCGGATGATCGGGCAGAACCTGGCGGGCGAGGTGGTCTCCGTCGGCGGCTCGGTGAGCGATCTTCGGGTGGGCGATCGCGTCTTCGGCGAGGTCCCCAGCGGCGCGTTCGCGGAGTACGTCTGTGCCGACGCGGGTGCGTTCGCCGTTGTTCCCGCTGCGTTGGGCATGGAAGAGGCGGCGGCGATGCCTGATTCGGGCATGACGGCATTGCAGGGTCTGCGCGATATCGGCAAGGTCGGACCGGGGCGCCGGGTGCTGATCAATGGCGCGTCCGGTGGGGTCGGGAGTTTCGCGGTGCAGATCGCGAAAGTGCTCGGCGCGCACGTGACGGCGGTGTGCAGCACCCGGCATATCGAGATGGTGCGCGACATCGGCGCGGACATCGTAATCGACTACACCGCTGACGATTTCACTCGTACGGAGGTGCCCTACGACGTGATCTTCGACCTCGCGGGCAACCGCAAACTACGGGAGATCCGCCGAGTGCTGGCCGCTGACGGCGTCTTCATCTCCTCTGCCGCCGCGCCGGGCAACAACTGGTTCGGCCCGATCCGATGGCTGAGTCAGGTGGCGCTCACCGACCTGTTCGCGCGGCAGACCCTGAAGGCTCTGCTCATGCGACCCGCCGCCGCCGACCTGGAATACCTGGCCGGGTTGGCTGTCGACGGAAGCTTGCGACCCGTGATCGAGCGACAGTTCCCGTTGTCCGACACAGCACTGGCCATCGCGGCCTTCGAGCAGGGACATGCCTCGGGAAAGACCGTTCTCGTCGCATGAGCGCCCCGGCTGCCGTCAGTCGGTGAGTTCTCCTGCGGTGCGCCAGGATTGACGCTCCTCGGCGAAAGCACCGGCTTGTAGCGCGCGGAAGTCGGAGATGGAATCGTCGTTGTCTGCCAGGAACTTGCGGTAATCGGCGAGGCGGAAGTCACCGTCCTCGGTGGTGATGTCCACCTTGCCCGCGGCGAAATCCGCGCGCAGGTCGAGCAATTCGTCCGCCTCTACCGGGTGCCAGCGAATGCGGTCGAAATAGCGCAGGAGCCAGGGTGTTTCGGCATCGGTGGCGAAGCGGTCCACGCCGGGTCCGGCGGTGCCGGTGGGGCGGGCTCGGTGGTTCCAGACCTGAGTGGTGCGGCCGACGAATTGGTAGCCGCCGGGCCCTTCCATGCCGTAGATGCACAGGTAGGCGCCGCCGATGCCGACCGCGTTCTCAGGCGTCCAGGTGCGGGCCGGGTTGTATTTGGTGGTGACCAGGCGGTGGCGAGGATCGGTGGGAGTGGCTACAGGGGCGCCCAGGTAGACATCGCCGAGGCCGAGGACCAGGTACTCGGCGTCGAAAACGGTCTTGTAGACGTCGTCGACGGAGGGGAGGCCGTTCATACGGCGGATGAACTCGATGTTCCACGGGCACCACGGGGCGTCGGCGCGGACACCGTGCATGTAGCGGGTGATCGCCTCCCTGGTGGCGGGGTCGTCCCAGGACAACGGGAGATGGACTGTGCGGCTCGGAACCACCAGCTGGTCGGAATTCGGTAGTTGCGCTTCGGCTTCGGCGAGGAGATCGAGTAGGCGGGGAATCGGCAACACGGCCGGATCGACCCTGATCTGGAGGGAACGGATTCCCGGGGTGAGTTCGATGACGCCGCGCAGCCCGATCGCGATGAGGTGCTGGTGCAGGGCATGGACGCGGGCGCGGAGGCCGAGATCCAAAGTGAGCGTCCCGTATTCGACGAGTACGCCGTCATCGCCTTGTCGTCGGTAGGTCACGCCGGTTTCGTCGTCGACTTCGGTACGGCGCAGGATGCCGTCGTCGCCGTCGCGGCCTGCTGAGAGAACGGTGCCGAACGCGGCGCGTCGGCGTGCACCGAGTTCTTGTGCGGGAGCTGCATGTTCGGAGCGGATGGGGACAAAGCGAACCTTGTCGCCCGGGGTGAGTTGGCCGAGTTTCCAACGATCGGCGGCGACTACGGTGACCGGGCACACGAATCCGCCGAGGCTGGGTCCGTCCGGGCCGAGCAGGATCGGGGTGTCGCCGGTGAAGTCGAGGGCGCCGATGGTGTACGCGTTGTCGTGGATGTTCGACGGATGCAGGCCCGCTTCGCCGCCGTCGGTGCGGGCCCACTCGGGCTTCGGGCCGATGAGGCGGACGCCGGTGCGATCGGAGTTGAAATGGACTTCGTAATCGGTGCCGACGATGGTGTCGAAATCGTTGCGGGTGAAGAACTCCGGTGCGCCGTGTGGACCTTCGGTGACGGCGAGTTCCCAGCGGTGGGCGAAGGCGGGCTGGTCGGCCATCGGGACGGCGGGGGCGAGGCGGGTCGACGGTGTGCCCAGCGTGAGCGATTCGTCGGCGCGCAGGGCCGCACCGGTTCCGCCGCCGAACTTGCCGAGGGTGAATGTCGCCGCGCTGCCGAGGAATTCGTCGACCTCGATGCCGCCCGAGATCAGGATGTAGGTCCGCATGCCGGGGCCACGGATAGCGCCGACATCGAGCACGCCGCCCGCCGGTACCTCGACGGTGCGCCACTGCTCGACCGGGATGCCGTCCACCCGGACATCGGCGACCGCGCCGGTGACACACACCCACGTGGGGGCCGAGAACCGCAATGCGGGCCCACCCAGCGTGCACTCCAGCCCGGCCGCGCCTTCGGGGTTGCCGAGCACTCGGTTGCCGAGGCGGAACGACAGGTCGTCCATCGGGCCCGATGGTGGAACGCCGATGTGCCAGTATCCGATTCGACCCGGCCAGTCCTGGATGGTGGTCTGCATCCCGGGCCGCACGACATCGATCTGCCGCTGCGTAGGGGAAGACGCAACCGTGCCGACGACCGCTGTGGACGTGGTATACGAAGCCGTAGCGAAGGCGGCGGAAGGGGCGTCGTCGACGCGGGTGTCGGTGAGGCTCATCGGGTCACCACCATGCGCACCGGGGTGGGGTCGAAACCGTTGCAGGGGTTGTTGATCTGGGGGCAGTTGGAGACCAGGACCAGGGTGTCGATCTCGGCGCGGAGGGTGAGCTTCTTACCCGGGGCGGAGAGTCCGTCGACGATGCCGAGGGTGCCGTCGGATTCGACGGGGACGTTCATGAACCAGTTGATATTGGAGACCAGGTCGCGCTTGCCGAGGCCCCATTCGAGGGCGGCGGTGAGGAAGTTCTCCACGCAGGCGTGCTGGTGGCGGGTGTGGTGTCCGTAGCGGAGGGTGTTGGATTCCTGGGAGCAGGCGCCCGCGATGGTGTCGTGGTTGCCGACCTCGTCGGCGACCACCGTCATCAGGGGTGTGCCGCCTTCGGTGCGCAGGACGCTGCCGGTGGTGAGGAAGATATTGCGCTGGGCGGCGACGGTGGCCTGGGCGCTGTAGCGGTCGGTGCGGTCGGCGGCGGAATAGAGCAGGCAGTCGACGGCTTGGTTGCCGTGCAGGTCGATGATGTCGAGGTGGTCGCCCGCGCGGACGATGGCCGACCACGGCGCCTGGGCGGGAACGGTTTCGTCGAGGACGACGGTGCGGGTGATGGTCATGCCGGAACCTCCGTGTTCAGTGCGGCCGTCCAGGCGGCTTCGGTGTTCTCCACGGCCCGTCGGTATTCGGGGTCGTCGTTGGTGGCGCGGTCGGCGGGCGCGGACCAGGCGAGGAGGTCGAGGTCGCCGGTGGGGCGGTCGTCGAGGGGGTGGGGGGCGTTGGCCACCAGGAGAGTCACCGGTAGATGGACGATCAGGTCGATGGTGGCGCCCGCCTCGCCGTTGCCGGTCGACTCGATCGCGCCGTCCGGTGCTACCCGAGCGCCGCGGAACAGCGCGATGGAGGGGCCGATGTCGCGGGGTTCGAGGCCCTGTTTGGCGGCGGCGAGATGGAGTTGGTGGCGGCCGTCGGTGGTGGGGCCGCACAGGGTGTCGTGGTGGCCGGAGGTGTCGGTGAGCACGGTCGCCAGGACTCTGCCCTGGTCGGAAAGCAGGGGATGGCCCGCGCTCAGGTACACCTGCCAGGGGACCTTCACGGTGTCGGCGACATTCAGCCGTTCCCACGGTGATTCGGCGCGCAGCAGGAACAGGTGGGCGCAGGTGGTGCCGGCGGGGTCGGTGAGGCGCACTCGGGTGCCGCGGCCGAGGACGACGTTCGCGTAGCTGCCCGAGGGGATGCGTTGTGCGACAACGACCGTGGCGGGATCGATGCCGTGCGGTGTCTCGGGACGCGCCGGGGTTGCTGCCGCAGCCTGGGCGCGCGCGTGGGCGCGGGCGCCGTCGGTGGATTGGGTACTCGTCATCGGTTACTCCTCGGCGAGTGGGTTGACGAACGGGGACGATGGGCGAGCTCGTGGTGCGAGCAGGGTGGTTTCGCGCGGCGGATGCGTACTCGCCGCACCCGCCGCGAAACCGGATCACGCTGTCGCGGGAGCCATTTCGGCCTCGGGCTCGGCGTCTTTCGTGGTCGCGACCACGAAGCGGTAGACGACCGCGCCGACAGTGAGGATGACGGCCACCGACAGTGGGCCTGCCCAGAGCTGCCACCAGCTGCCGCCCGCGGGGGTGTAGACCTCGGGGCGGGGCCAGGCCAGATTGATGACCATGGCGATGCCCCAGACGACGGCGAGCGCGTTGATCGGGATGCCCCAGCGGCCGAGGTGGAACAGGGTTTTATCGTCGGGGGCGGGCAAGCCCTGAATGCGCCGGAACAGCAGCGGCACGGTGACCAGCAGGTAGGCCAGGTACAGGCTGACGATGCAGACGCTGGCCAGGGTGGCGAAGATCGCGGGGTTGCCCAGGTTCAGGACCAGCAGGCCGATACCGAGAGCGCCGATCGCGACGGCGGGCCAGACGGGGGTGCCGAAGCGGGGGTGCACGGTCGAGAGGGCCTTGGCGAAGGGCAGCTTGCCGTCGCGGGCCATCGAGAACATCAGGCGTGAGCCCGCGGTCTGGATCGCGAGGGTGCAGACGATCACCGCGACCGCGACGCAGCCGAGCAGCACCGAGCCTGCCGGGCTGTTCAGCTTCGAGGTGATGACGTAAGCCAGCCCGCCGGTGGACAATTCGCCGTCGGTCAGACTCGGCGCCGCCATCAGCGCGCCCAACAGCATGAGCCCACCGCCCAGCGCCGAGACGGCCAGGGCGAGCAGGATGGTGCGTGGCGCGACCTTGCGCGGGTTCTTGGTCTCCTCGGAAAGCTCACCGGCGGAATCGAATCCGACCATCACGTAGGCGGCCATCAGACCCGAGACCAGGAACGCCGCCCAGTACGGACCGGGGGAGGCCTGGTCGGTCTGGAACACCACATCGGGGCCGCGCTCGGTATTGACGAAGAACAGCGCGATGATCGCCAGCACGCCGACGATCTCGACGGTGACGCCGATCGAATTGATCTTCGACATCAGGTCGATGCCGATCACGTTGATAGTGGTGGTGACGACGAGCAGCACGCTGCCGAGCAGGACGGCGTTCATCGCGCCGTCGCGGGAGGTGAGCGCGGTGTCGGTGCCGATGAGCTGGAACCCGCTCCAGATCGAGGGCAGGACCACCTGGAGTGCGATAGCGGCCGCGGCGGCGGTGACGACCTGGGCGATCACCATCATCCAACCGGCGAACCAGCCGATCACCCCGCCCGCCAGGCGACGCGACCACTGATAGATACAGCCGGAGATCGGGTACCGGGCGGCGAGCTCGGCGAAGTTCAGCGCGACCAGGAACTGGCCCGCGAACACGAGCGGCCACGTCCAGAAGAAGGCGGCGCCGCCGAACGAATAGCCGAAGCCGAAGAACTGGAAGATCGTGGTGAGGATGGAGACGAACGAGAAACCTGCCGCGAAGGACGCGTAGCGCCCCAGTTTGCGGTGCAGGACCGGTTGATATCCGAAAGCTGCCAGATCGGCGCTGTCGCGGACGAGTTCGGCTGGAGCGGCGGGAGATTCGAGGGTCGTGGCCATGTCGGTGTCCTTCAGCGGTGCGGCCAATATCTATCAGTCGATAGTTTTGCGCGCCTGATCGCTCGAACGGTGTCGTGCGTGTATCGACTGCGCGGCCCGCGGTAACTTCTGTGTTGCCTGAGTTTCTGTCAAATGACAGAAATTCGACCGTCCGGCATCCTCGCTGGTGAGCTGCCCGCTGCGGTGCAGGTCGTCACCCGATGACAGAATCTCCGGTGTGGCGAATCTCGGTCCCGGGCGTCCCCGGCTGGAACAGCGGCGCAGACAGGGAACTACGCCGCGCGCGGAGATCCTCGACGCGGCGGCGGAGCTCTTCACGACCAAGGGGTATGCCAACACCTCGACGCGGGCGGTGGCCGACGCGGTCGGTATCCGCCAGGCGTCGCTCTATCACCACTTCGCGGCCAAGGACGACATCCTCGACGCGCTGCTGGCGGAAACCGTGGCGGGGCCGGTCGAGCTGGCGCAGCGGATGATGACCGAACCGGACGACGCGGTGACTCAGCTCTACGCGCTGGCACTGTTCGATGTGCGCCAATTACGCACGGCGCGCTGGAATCTGGGGGCGCTGTATCTGCTGCCCGAGTTGCGGACCGAACGTTTCGTCGCGTTCCGGCGTCGTCGCGACGAGCTACGCGGGCACTACGAGCGCCTCGCGGCCGAATCGTCGACGGCTGCCGGTGAAACCGGCGAGGCGCGGATTCTGCCGTTTCGGCTGGTCGAGACGGTGATCGCGATCAGATATGACGAGGGAGCCGCGGGCGTGGACGCCGAGCGCGTCATCCCGGACGGTGTTGTGCGGATCGTGGGGCACCGCGGTGATATCGGTGCGGTGCGTACCGCGGCGAACGCACTGCTCACCCGGCTCGACGAGCTCGGCGGCAGCCCATCTGCTTGATGGCCGCCGCCGGATAGCCGGTCAGCGACTGGTCGGTGGGGCGATCTGCCAGTGCTGGTTGAGCGCACCGGCGATCTCGGGCAGCACGGTGATCGGGATGCGCTTGGCACGCAGCATCTCCCTGATCTCGCTCACCTGTTCGCGCTTGCGCATGTCGTAGGCGCCGGTGACGGGCCGGATCACCGGCGGGATCGACAGCAGTACGAGCTCGTCGGCCGACTCGCCGTCGAGGTCCAACGCCAGTGCCCAACGCGCGTGCTCGTCGAGGGTGAAGCGGCCCGCGACGACGCGGTCCCACAGCACCGTCGACGAGCGGAACGGGGTCCGCGTGTAGATCGCGTGCTCGTGCAGTTCGATCACGTCACGGACGAACAGCCCGACGCCCACCGCGAACCCGCCGACTGCCCCGACCAGCAAGCCGGTGACCACCCGGTTCACCCCGAACATCGCCAGGAACAACCCGACGACGCCCGTGGTGACCAGGACTCCGATCAAGCAATAGAACAGGCTCCGCCTGGTGGACACCACACCGGCACGCACGACCGACATGCGGACCTCCCTCTCCAGCTCGCCGGGCCCGATGCTCGCGCCGATCGGCGAATCACGATTCGTGGCTCACCCTAGCGGTGCGCACCGCCGCCGGTTCACGAGCCGAGCGACACCGCCGCCTCCGAGGTCTCGACGACGAAGGCGAAGGTCTCCTGGAAGTACAGCTGCACGGTCTCGGCGTCGTGACTGAGGTAGCCGATCGACAGGTCCTGACCGAGCGCGAGCTCGAAGTCGCCGCCGCGGGTGGTGAGCGCGAAACCGCCGGAAATCGCCGGCGCCCAGATGATCTCGCCGTCGATCAGCCGCTCGATGTGGGTCCGGATCGGGTGACCGTGATCGGAGGTCTCGCTGACCTGGGTGTACAGCTCGGCGCTGAGCACCACCGAGTACGGGCCCTGCACGCCGGCCAGACGCAGGCCGGTTAGGGCATGCGAGACGGCATCGGGAATGTCGACGACATTGCTCGGGAGGGCGACGGGGGGGTTCGAGGAGGCCTCGCGGATACCGGTGATGGCCGCCGCGGCGTAGCTCTCGAAGATCGCCCGGTCTTCGGCGAAGGCGATTTTCTGCGCGGCGTCCTTGAGATTGTCGAAATCGGCGTCATCCGCTCCGCGCGCGATGTCGTCGAGTTCGGCGCGCTGCAGGGTGAACGGCACCCGCAGCTCGATCACCGGTTGGATTACGCGCTGACGGGCCTGCACGCCGTCGTCCGGCGAGTCGATCGCGGTGACCCGGCCGAGGTTGCGGGCCGAGAAGTCGAAACCGTGCGGTCCCGACACATCGACCACCCGGCGGCCCGCGATATTGCGCTTGAACGTGCGGGTGGCCTCCTCCTCGATCTGCGACCAGGCTTCGCCGGTGATCGGCGCCAGTTCGCGATGCAGGTTGTTCATTCAGATACTCCTTTTCATCGTGCCGATTGCGAGGGAGCCGTCAGAGCGAGCTTCAGCCGTCGCATTCGCGCGTTCGACGGGGTCGATTTCCGGCAGGGTCGCCGGCTCGATCTCGGTGCCTGCCGCGTCGGGTGCGTCGGGCAGGTCATCGAGGAAATCCACGGTGGGAGTGAAGAAGAGTGTGCCGGTGACGGCGAAGGAGAAGTCGAGGATGCGGTCGTAGGCAGCCTCGCCGGTACCGAGGAACATCCGCTCGAGCATGCGTTCGGTGACACTCGGGGTGGCGGCGTAGCCCACGTAGTAGGTGCCGAACTCGCCGGTGCCGATGGTGCCGAACGGCATGTTGGCGCGCACGATCTGGCGTTCGGTGCCGTCGGGGTCGGTGATGGTGTTCACCGCGACATGGGAGTCGGCGGGTTTCACGTCGTCGGGCAGTTCGTAGTCGGCGAGCTTGGTCCGCCCGATCACCCGCTCCTGTTCCTCGATCGACAGCGCGTTCCACTGGTCGAGCGGGTGGGTGTACTTCTGCACGATCACGTAGCTACCGCCGGTGAACTCGGGGTCCTCGTCGCCGATCAGCGCTGCCGAGACCGCGCCTCGGCCCTCCGGGTTCTCGGTGCCGTCGACGAAGCCGAGTAGATCGCGCTGTTCGAAATAGCGGAAGCCGACGGTCTCGTCGACGATGGTCGCCGCGCCTTGGAGGCGGGCGCCGATCACCATGGCGAGTTCGAAGCACGGGCCCTGGGTCTCGCCCCTGATGTGGAAGAACAGGTCGCCCGGGGTGGCCGGTGCGCTGTGGATCGGACCGTCGTAGCCGGGAAACTCGTGCAGCTCAGCGGGTTTCGGGCCGACGAAGAGCCGGTCCCAGGCCGCGGAGCCGATCGAGGTGACGCAGGTCAGTCCTTCGCCGGGTACTCGGAATCCGATCGAACGGCGCAATCCGGAGATGTCTGCCAAGAGGTCACGGACCGCGGATTCGCCACCGGAGTCGATGGTGGCGACAAGGAAAATCGCGGACGGCGTGAGTGGATCGAGGATCGGCTGTGGCTCACCCATGGCGTCCACAGTACGGCTCCGAACCGACAGGTTTGATCAACACCTCGAGGTGTTGATCAATTCGGGCGATCGACCTGCTATTTCGCGACGGTCAGCAAAAATGTGACGTCGTCGACGGCTTTGACGCTGTGGCGGGCGCGCGGCACCACGAGCAGATCGCCCGCCGAACCCTTCCACTCGTCGGTGCCCGCGATCAGCACCAGCGTGCCGGAGAGCACCTGGATGGTGGCGTCACCCGCGTTGTCGTGTTCGGCCAGGCTCTGGCCCTCGGCCAGCGCGACGACCGTCTGGCGCAGCACATGGGTATGGCCGCCGATGAGGGTTTGCGAACTCCGGCCGCTCGTCGAGGTGGCCGCCAGCTTGAGCTGTTGACGGGCCACCGCGGTCAGCGATTTCTTGTCCATTGGATCGGGCCTTTCGCAGGCTTCTCGCGGGCTGGTCTTCGAAGGAGTATGCCCGACAGTGCCCACGCGTTCGGGCGTTTTGCCGTGACCGTTAGCTGGGTGTTGTCAGTTGCGGGTGTAGCGGCGAATGCGGTAGCGCAGACCGGATTTCGAGGTCAGCCACGGCGTGTCGTCCGCCTGCCATTCCGGGCCGATGACCGGGGCGAAGGCGTCGCCCGCCACGGTGGTGTCGACCTCGGTGACCAGCAGCGTCGTCGCGAGCGGCAGCGCGGCGCGGTAGATCTCGCCGCCACCGGCCACCCAGGTGTCGGTCTCGTCGGTCATGGTCAGCGCGTCGGGCACCGAGGCAGCGCGTTCGGCGCCTTCTGTAGCCCAATCAGTCTGGCGGGTGACTACGATATTGCGGCGGCCCGACAGCGGACGAAAACTCGCCGGGAGCGAATCCCACGTCCGTCTACCCATGATCACCGGATGACCCATGGTGGTGTCGCGGAAATTGGCCATGTCCTCGGGCACGCGCCACGGAATCGTGTTGTCGACGCCGATCACGCCGTTGTTCGCCTGCGCCCAGATCAGGCCGATCATCTTCACACCGCCACCGGCGCCTTGATGCCGGGGTGATGTTTGTAGTCGGACACCTCGATGTCTTCGTAGGCGTAATCGAACAGGCTCGTCGCCGGGCGCAGGTGCAGCGTCGGGAACGGGTAGGGCTCACGGGTGAGCTGCTCGCGGACCTGGTCGACATGGTTGTCGTAGATGTGCACGTCGCCGCCGGTCCAGATGAACTCGCCCGGCTCGAGCTCGGTCTGCTGGGCGACCATCAGGGTGAGCAGGGCGTAGCTGGCGATATTGAACGGCACGCCGAGGAACAGGTCGGCGCTGCGCTGGTACAGCTGGCAGGACAGTTTGCCGTCGGCGACGTAGAACTGGAAGAACGCGTGGCAGGGGGCGAGGGCCATCTTGTCCAGGTCGGCCACGTTCCAGGCCGAGACGATCATCCGGCGCGAATCGGGGTCGGTGCGCAGGGTGTGCAGTACCTGGGCGATCTGGTCGATGTGGGTGCCGTCCGGGGTCGGCCACGAGCGCCACTGCACGCCGTAGACGGGACCGAGCTCACCCTTGGCGTCGGCCCATTCGTCCCAGATGGTGACGCCGTGTTCGCGCAGCCAGGAGACATTGGAATCGCCGCGTAGGAACCACAGCAGTTCGTAGGCGATGGACTTCATGTGGACCCGCTTGGTGGTGATCAGCGGGAAGGATTCGGCCAGGTCGTAGCGCAGTTGGTGACCGAAGATGCTGCGGGTTCCGGTACCGGTGCGATCGGCCTTGGGCGTGCCTTGCTCCAGAACGAGCCGGAGCAGATCCTCGTACTGCGTATCAGGGGTGGCCACGTCTTGCGATTCTACGGGGGTGGGCTCGGCGGATCGGCACCTGGCAAGCTCTTCGGCTATGCGCAAGCTCTACGTGATCGGCATCGGTGCGGGAGACCCCGACCAGGTGACGGTGCAGGCGGTCAAGGCCATGCGGAAGGCCGAGGCCTTCTTCGTGATCGGCAAGGGCGCCGAGAAACAGGAACTCGTCGACGTACGCACCACGATCTTGGCCGAGCACGTGGACACGCCGCATCGGATCATCGAGATCGCCGACCCGCCGCGCGAGCGCACCCCCGCGGACTACGCCGGCGTCGTCGTGGACTGGCACGAACGGCGCTCCGAACTCCTCGAAGCCGCGTTCGACCAGGTGGACGGCATCGGCGCGATCCTCGTGTGGGGCGATCCGGCGCTCTACGACAGCACCCTGCGGATGGTCGAGCACGTGTTGGCGCGGGGCCGCGCCGACTTCGACTACGAGGTGATCCCGGGCGTCACCAGCGTCGCCGCGCTGGCCGCCCGTCACCGTATGGTGCTGCATCGGATCGGCGAACCCGTCCATGTCACGACCGGGCGCCGACTGCGCGAAGAAGGGCTCGGTCCCGGATCGACCGTGGTGATGCTCGACGGCGAATGCTCGTTCACCGAGGTTCGCGGCGACGATATCCAGATCTGGTGGGGTGCCTACCTCGGCATGCCCGACGAAACGCTGATCGAGGGAAATCTGCGCGAGGTCGAACGCGATATCGTGGCCCGCCGCACCGAACTGCGCGCGGAAAAAGGCTGGATCATGGACGTTTATCTGCTCCGCGCCGGCTGACGGATCCCGCGCCGATCCGCGAGAGATCGCTAAACTGGCAACCGTGCCCGAGCTGCCGGAAATAGAGGCGTTGGCGCAGTTCCTTCGGGATCATGCCGTCGGCGCTGTGGTCGGCCGTGTGGACGTGGCGGCCCTTAGCGCGGTGAAGACCTTCGCTCCGCCGGTGACCGCGTTGTCCGGCCGCGATGTCACCGGCGCCGGGCGGTGGGGGAAATTCCTCGGAATGGATTGTGGCGGACTCTGGTTGATCACCCATCTGTCGCGCGGCGGGTGGTTGCGCTGGATCGATGAGCCGAATCCGTTGCCGCCGAAGCCGGGTGGAAAGAGTCCGCTGGCGCTGCGCGTGCATTTCTTCACGCCAGAGGGCGCCACGCCCGCGATCGACTTGACCGAGGCGGGCACCAAGAAACGACTGGCGGTGTATGTCGTCGAGAATCCGGAGCTGGTGCCGGGCATCGCGCGGCTCGGGCCGGACGCGCTGGGGCTGACCGAGGACGAATTCGCCGCGCTGCTGAAAAGCACCTCGCAGCGGATCAAGACCGCGATCGTGGATCAGACCCTGATCGCCGGGATCGGCAACGCCTATTCCGACGAGATCCTGCACACCGCGAAGATCTCCCCGTTCGCGAACACCAAAACGATGCCGGCGGAAAAGGTTGCGCAGTTGTACACCGCGATGCGCACAGTGCTGCTCGACGCGGTCGACCGTTCGGTGGGTCAGGACGCGGCCCGGTTGAAGGGCGAGAAGCGTTCGGGCATGCGGGTTCACGCGAGAACCGGACAGCAGTGCCCCGTGTGCGGGGACACCGTGCGCGAGGTGTCCTACGCGGAGCGCTCGTTCCAGTACTGCGCCACCTGCCAGACCGGCGGCAAGGTGCTCGCCGACCGGCGGATGTCGCGACTGCTCAAATAGTCTTCTCGCGCCAGGCTTCCAGCAGTCGGAGCCAGAATTCGCTCACGGCGGGGAAGGCGGGCACCGCGTTCCACAGCGTGTCCAGCGGCACCTGTCCGACCACCGCGATGGTGGCCGCGTGCAACTGCTCGCCCATGTCGGGGCCGACGAAGGTGGCGCCGAGAATGCGATCGGCCGCGGTGTCGACAACGAGCTTGGCGCGGCCGTGGAAGTCGTCACGCGAGAGCGCGGAACCCGCGACGGCGATATCGAGCTCGACCGTGTCCACCGCGAATCCGGCGGTGCGCGCCTCGTGTTCGGTGAGGCCGACGGACGCGAGTTCCGGTGCGGTGTAGACGACTTGGGGTACCTGCTGGTGGTCGGCGCTCGCGGTGAACCGAGTGCCGTTCAGTGCCCTGCCCTCGGCGCGGGCGGCGATCACGTCACCGCACACTCTGGCCTGGTACTTGCCCATATGTGTCAGTGCCACACGGTGATTCACGTCGCCGACGGCGTAGAGCCATTCGCCGGGAACCTCGCGCGCGGTGAGCTGATCGTCGACCGCGATGTATCCCGAGGGCAGGCCGACGGTATCGAGGCCGAGATTCGAGGTGGCGGGGGTGCGGCCGGTGGCGGCGACGAGTTCGTCGACCTCGAGTTCGCCGTCGTCGAGCACCACGGTGACCGGACCACCGTGGATGTGGCCGACGCCGGTCTCTTCGGGATCACGACGCGAGACCAGCAGCGGTTCGGTATGGAACCGCACCGTGACGACACCGGTCTCGCGCAAGCCCCGCAGGACCAGCTCCGAGGCGAACGGCTCGCTGCGTGGCAGCAGGCGGTCGCCCCGGACCAGCAGGGTCACCTCCTCGGCGCCGAGTTCGGCCAGCCAGGTCGCCGTTTCGCAGGCGACGACACCGCCGCCGATGATGGCGACCCGGCGCGGGACGACGGTCAGATTGGTGGCGTCACGGGAGGTCCACGGCAGGGCCTCGCGCACGCCCTGGATGTCCGGAATGGTGGCGGTGGTGCCGGTCGCGATGACCACCGCGTGCCGGGCGCGCAAGACCTTGACGCCGTCGTCGGTATCGACCTCGACGAGTCGTTCGCCGATCAGTCGACCCGCGCCGCGGACGGGATCGATGCCTGCCGATTTCGCCCACTCGACCTGGGAGCTGTCGTCGTGGTTGTGCACGAAGCTGTCGCGGCGGGCGAGCACGTCGGCCACCTGCGGGCCGCTCGCGCTCACCCCCGGCATCGACTCGCCGAGGCCGAGTACGGCGCCGGGCCGCAGCAGCGCCTTGCTGGGGATGCACGCCCAGTAGCTGCACTCGCCGCCGTACAGCTCCCGCTCGACGAGGGCGGCGGTGCGGTCGCTGCCCGCGATGGCGTAGGCGGCGGCGTTCTCACCCGCCGGTCCCGCGCCGATGACGATGACGTCGTATTCGGCCTCGGTCACTGCAGGTAGCCCTCGACCTCACGGGGGGAACGCAGCCCGGTGTCTTCGGGAGATTCACCGGAGCCGGTGCGAGCACGTCTCTGCCGCAACAGATCCCAAGCCTGATCGAGCATCACTTCCAGCTCGGCCAGCTGCTTGCGTTCGGCTATCGGGTCGATCTCGCCCGCGGTGGCCTTGGCTCGCAGCGCGTGCTCGTCGTCGACCAGCTGCTTGATCCGCGCCAGAATGTCCTGATCGGTCATGTGCTCACCTCTTCGATAGTCGCCAGGGGTAGTGCCGGTTCCTGGTCCATGCTACGACCGCGAAGGGTCGGCTATCGGCGCGATGCCTCGGCGAGGCAGTCGGCCGCGACGGGCATGGCGCGGGCGAGGTCGGCGCTGGTGAGGGCGGTGTAGCCGATGGCGACGCCGAAGTGGTGCGGTTCGGCGAGGTGGTGGCGAGCCAGGCCGTCGAGCAGGACACCGCGTGCGCGGGCGGCGACGACGGCGTGGCGTTCGGCGCCGGGGCCGGGGAGTTCGACGACTACGTGTGAGCCCGCGTCGTCACCGATGACGGGTAGGCCGTGGCGGGCGAGTTCGTCGACGACCATGGCGCGTCGGGGCGGCACGACCCGGCGCAGTCGGCGCAGGTGCCGGGACAGGTCGCCGTGGCGGGCGAATTCGCTGAGGATCCGTTGCCCGGCCGGGCTCGGGGAACTGCCGATCTCGGCGCGATGGGCGAGTACGGCGTCGGTGATGTCGGGACGGGCGACGAGCCAGCCGACGCCGAGGGTGGTGGCGATGATCTTGCTTGTGGTGCCGAGATGTACCACGACATCGGGTGCCAATGAAGCCAACAGCGGCAGCGGAGCTGTGTCGTAACGCAATTCGCCGTCGTAGTCGTCTTCGATGATGAAAGTTCCGGTTCTTCTCGCGAATTCGATGAGCTCGACCCGGCGGGCCGCGGGCATCATCGCGCCGAGCGGGAACTGGTGTGCCGGTGTGCAATACACCGCGCGGACACCGTCCGGGATCAGGTCGACACGCAAACCGTCGGCGTCCACGGGCACCGGGACAGCCTCGATGCCCGCGGCTCGGAGCGCGCCGACGGCACGCAGATAGCCGGGATCCTCGATGGCGACCCGATCGCCGGGCCGAAGCAGCGCGGTGGCCAGCTCGCCCACCGCCGCGCTGGTACCCGCGGTGGCCATGACCACCGATCCGGCCCCGGCGGCCAGCCCGCGATGGCGCAGGAGATGATCGGCGACCGCCGCGAGGAAGTCCGGTTCGCCCGCGCGATTCTTGCGGGCCTCGGGCGCCTGATCGCCTGCCGCGCGCCAGGCGCGGCGCCACGCGGCGGAGTCGACCGCTTCGGCACACGGTGCGCCGGGACCGAGATCGAGCAGGCCCGCGTCGGGATCGGCGCCGTGGTCGGTCTCGGTGCTCGGCGGTGCGGTGGCCGGGGCGGTGCTCAAGTAGGTGCCGGAGCCGTGTCTGCCGGTCAGCCAGCCTTCCGCGTGCAACTGGTCGTAGGCGCCCGCCACTACGGCCCGGCTCACCCCGAGTCGCTGTGCCAGCGCGCGCGAAGACGGCAAGCGGTCGCCGACGCGCAACACCCGGTCGGTCGCCGCGGCGCGCAGGGCATCGGCCACCTGCACCGAGAGCGGCTCGGGGGCGGTTCGGTCGAGGGGAATCGGAAGGTCGTCGAGCATCGTTCACCTCGAATTGGCCTGTTGGAATTCGGTTGAATTGGACCTACACATGGTCCACTTCTTCGGCGAAGCTCATCTTATGAGCACGCACGACGTCCACCGCAACCCCCTGTCGCCGACCCCGCGCACCACGCTGACCCGCGCCAAGGAACGCGGCGTCACCGATCGCGCCGTACTCGACGATGTGCTCGACGCGGGTCTCATCTGCCACCTCGGTGTGCTGCTCGGCGGGTCGACGGTCGTGCTGCCCACCATCTACGGCCGCATCGGCGACACCCTCTACCTGCACGGATCCACCGGAGCCGGCAATATGCGCGCCGCGATCGACACAGATATCTCCCTCACTGTGACCCACGTCGACGGGCTGGTGTACGCCCGCTCGGCCATGCACTTCTCGATGAACTACCGCAGCGCGGTGATCCGGGGCAGGGCAGTGCTGGTCACCGACGAGGTCGAGCGCGACAACGCCCTGCGGGTGATCGTCGAGCAGGCCGCGCCGGGTGCCTGGGACCGGGTGCGGCCGCCCAACCGCAAGGAGCTGGCGGCGACGATGGTACTGGCGCTCGACCTCACCGAGGCATCGGTGAAGGTGCGTACGGGCGGGCCGAACGACGACGAGGGCGACATCGCGGCCGGTGGCGTGTGGGCCGGTGTGCTGCCGCTGCGACAGGTCTGGGGCGAGCCGATCCCGGCCGACAACCTCGAATCGGGCATCGACGTGCCCGCCGATGTCGCGGACCGGGTGACATCGATCGACGTGCCGGTTCTCTAGTTCCCCGCCGCGCCGAGCGCCATCAGATCCTTGGCCGAGACCTCGGGGAGGTAAGCCTTAGTCAGCGCGATGCCGATTCGGGGCAGGTCCGCCTCATCGCGGTAGCACAGGTACACCGGCTCGTGGCGGGGCTGGAACTTGGCTTTGAACGAATGCAGTGACCGGAAGCCGTAATACGGTTCCATCGCGGCGCCGAGCCCTTCGAGCAGACGATCGATCGGTTCGGCGCCCTCGGTGCTCGCGCTGCGCGCCAGCGGAGCCCCCGACAGCGAAACGATCTCGGCGCCTTCTTCTTTGAACTCCTGGCACGCCGAGGCGATGAGGAATTCCACGACCGGCCGGAAGCCGTCGGGGCGCCTGCGCATCACATCAAGGGTCCAACCGCGGATCTCGTCGCCGGGGCCGTAGACGGGTAGCCAGGAGGTGACGCCGTGCACGCTGCCCTGGGTGTCGATCGCGAGCCCCACCCGCACGTCCGGGTCCATGGCTTCCTCCACTCCGCCGAGTGTGAATCCCATTTCCGGCAGGCCCTTCTCACCCACCCATTCCTCGGAGATCGCGCGTACCTGGGCGATTATCGCGAACGGCTGATCGCCGAGTTCGACGAGACGGAATTCGATGCCCTCCTTGGTCGCCCGGTTGATCGCCGACCGGATGTCTTGCCAGGCTTTGCCTTTGAACTCGAGCTCGGGCAGGTCGACGATGGTGTCCTCGGCGATCTGCACACTGCGCCACCCGAGCTCGCCCGCGATATCCGCGACGGCCTCGGTGGTGGAGAACAGACACGGAACCAGGCCGTGGGTTTCGCACGTGTCGGTGAAGGCGGCGATGGTGTCCGGCAGGAGTTCTTCGGGACCGATCGGGTCGGTGAGCGCGATGACAGTGCCCGCGTGGCGTTGGTAGGCGACGCACCGTTCACCGTCGTCGGCGAACCAGTATTTGTTTTCCGGCCAGGTTGTCATCCACGACATGGTGCTGCCGCCGTAGCGGGCGAGCAGGGCGCGCACCGCGTCGCCGGGATCGGCGCCGGTGAGCGCACCGTCGGAGATCCTGCGCCGGACCGGCACCCGGAACGCGCCGCGGCCGCCGTAGAGCAGGGCCACCTCACCCGCCCACAGCAGGGCGGTCCCGACGGTCACCGCGCCGGTGGTCTCGTAGTCGGTGCCGATGGAAACGCCGAGCAGCACCAGGGTGAGCACCACGTGCAGCAGGCCGTAGCCGAGGGCGACCCACCACGCCCAGTGTCTGCCCTTGCGTAGCTGATCGGCGACCAACCCGATCACCACGACCGTGACGATCGTGCTCCACAGCGAACCGCGTTCGCCCTCGGTGGGGCCGAGCAGGCTGTTGGCGGGGAAGAAATACACCGCCACCGAGGCCGCGGCGATCACCATCAGTCCGGCGAAGGCCAGCATGCGCACCTCGCGTCGGGTGCGTGGCCAGAAGCCGTGTTCGGTTCGGCTGAAGAGCTTTTCGCCCGCGGGCAGCCACACGGCGACCGCGATGAGATGCATGAGATCGGCGAAGGTCGATTCGAACAGGAAGGTGATCGCCACGTGTGCCATCAGCAAGGCGCGCACCCGCAGACGCCACGGCGAGCGCAGGGTCGCCGAGACCGCGGCCACCGCCGAGATCGCCGCCGTGGTGAACCCGACATCGCGCACCTCGGAAAGTCGGTCGGCCCACCCGAGATGGGTATGTGCCAGCAGCCCGACCGTCACCGACGCGCCGAGGACCCCGATCAACTGGCCCGACAGGCAGACCAGGGCGGTGCGCACGGTGCCGAGCCGCCACTCCGCCCAGCCGATCGCGGCCGCTGAAAAGATTGCCATGCAGAGGTATTGGACGGGGGTGAGCCCGAAGAACCAGCCCGACAGCGGCGTCCACCACTTGCCCTCGGTGAGCGCGAGCCAGCCGTAGGCGATATCGGGGTACCAGGAACGCTGGTCGAGCCTGCGCCAGAGGCCGCCGGTGGCGAGGCCGAGAATCATGACCGCGACGAGGAAGCCGAGAGTGAACGGCACCCGGCGGATCACGGTGTGCGCCAAGGCGACGCCGCGCGAAGGAGCTGGTTCGGTGGCAACCGCGTCGTAGTTCATGGAACCACCCTTTGCTGCGAGTGCGCCGCACCGGCGCGGTGACGTCTTCTGTGTACCGTATGTCATCGCGGTCGTACGGGGACCGCGATGTGCGCGCTAGGGCGGTCGAGGTGGCATCTGTGGAGGTCAGCGATGACGCGAATCACCGATCTGTCGTTGCTCACCGGATGGCTGCCGGTGGTGCTGACGGTGCTCGGCGCCGTGGGTGCGGTGTGGTTGCTGTTTCCTCGCGTACGGCGGTACGTCACGACGACCATGCCGATCGTGGTGCTGTCCGCCGTGGTGCTCACCGTGGCGCTGTACCTGTTCGTCGAAGAGGTGTGGCAGCCGTTTCCCGATCCGATCGCCGTCTCGGTGTACGTGCTGATCGGGATCGCGGTGGCCGCGGTGCTGCTGGTGGTGCCACGGATTCTGGTGCGCCGGAATGTGGCGACCGTGGTGGTGACCGTGCTCGCGGCCGGTGTCGTGCTGGTCGCGGTGGGAGTCCGGATCAACCTGGTGTACGCGTCGTATCCGACGGTGGGCGCGGCGCTCGGGGTGGAAGAGATCGATCGGGTCGAGGCCGGTGAGCTGACCCGGCGCGAGCGGGTGATCAGCGCGCGTCCGCTCGAGCCCGCGTGGCGAGCACCCGATGGATTGCCCGACGGCGGGCGGATGCTGACCGCGACCGTACCGCCGACGGCGTCCGGATTCACCGCTCGCGAGGCTCAGATCTATTTGCCGCCCGCCTATTTCGCGGACCCGCGGCCGCTGCTGCCGGTCCTGGTGTTGCTCGCCGGTGAGCCGGGCGCGCCGCAGGACTGGTTCGTCGGTGGGCAGTTGGCCGAGACCATGGATTCCTTCGCCCGTGCGCACAACGGCCTCGCGCCGGTGGTCGTGGTGGCCGACGGGACCGGCTCCCAGCTGGCCAACCCGCTGTGTCTGGACTCCGCGCTCGGCAAGGTCGCCACCTATCTGGCCGTCGACGTGCCCGCATGGACAAAGGCGAATCTGCAGATCGATCCGGATCCGCGCTCCTGGGCGGTGGGTGGACTGTCCTATGGCGGCACGTGCGCACTGCAACTGGCCACCAACTATCCCGGCGTCTATCCCACCTTCCTCGACATCTCCGGTCAGGACGAGCCCACGCTGGGCGACCGACAGCGCACCGTGGACGCCGCGTTCGGCGGGGATACCGCGGCGCTGCTACGAGTCAATCCGCTCGATCTGCTCCGATTGCGGACCTATCCGGATTCCGCCGGTGCGTTCGTGGTCGGCGCCGATGACGAGATGTATCGGCCGCAGGTGGAGCGGATGTATCAGGCGGCGAAAGACGCGGGGATGGACGTGCATTTGCGGATTCTGCCCGGCGGCCACAACTTCGCGCTGTGGGCGTCCGCGCTGCGCGATCAGCTGCCGTGGTTGGCCACCCGGCTGGGCCTCACGCCCTGATCAGTGCCGGATTCCGCGGGGGTCGCCGGAGTACAGTCGACGCATGTCCGAGGCGAAAACCCCAGGTACGGACGCCGGTGACGCAGCAGGGGTGCTCACCGGGAAACACATTTCCGACGCCGCGCTCGCCATTCTCGACGCGGGCGGCAGGCAGGCTCTGTCCGTCGGGGCGGTGGCGCGGCGGCTCGGGGTCGACGCGGCCGCGGTGCGTGCTCACGTGGGCAGCTCGGACGGGCTCGAACGCGTCGTGATCGAACGCGTGCTGTCGTCGGTGGCGCTCGGGCCGCTCACCGACGACGGCGTGGAGTGGACCGCGGCGGTGGTCCAGTTCGCGCTCAGTGTGCGCGGTCGGCTGTTCGATCACCCCGCGGTGCCGGAGTTGATCATGTCGGGCCCCATGGACAGCCCGTCGGCGGACGGGCCCGCGGCACGAGAAATGGCCGAGTCGCTGTTCGTCTGCCTCGCTCGCGGTGGACTACCGGCGCCCATCCGCGCGCACGGGGTCTACGCGGTGATCGTGTACGTGCTCGGCTCGATCGCCCTCGACGTGGCCGAAACCGACGGAAAGCCGCCGCTGCCAGGGGAATCCGAGCGGATCGCGGCCCGCCGCGCGGCTCTCCACGACCTGGATCCGACCCGGTGGCCGCGCACCGCGGCGCACCTCGAGGAGATCGCCGCCTGGTCCTCCGTCGATCAGTTCGTCTGGGGGCTTCGCGTACTGCTCGTCGGGATGACGGCGGCCTGACGCGGAAACTCCCGGGGTCGCGGCCGCTTGCCTACCGGGGGAGGGGACGCACTCCTGTTGTCGCACAAGATTTGTCGATGGCTTCGGACAGAGAATCGGCGTCGGCGTCGAGGCTGACCAGGGCGAGTGTGTAGGTGTTGCCGAGGTGGGAGAGGTAGCCCGCGAGTCGGGTGCGGGGGAAAGTGGTGATGTCGGGGTGGATCGCGCGCGCGGCTACTCGGGTGCAGTTGTGCGGCCCGACTTTTCGCACGGCTTCGGGGAGGGCGCCGATGTTGGAGCACAGGATGTCTCGCTCGCCCGCGCCCTTGCTGAGGGTGTGGGCCCAGCGGTCGGGGAGTACCTGGAGGATCTCCTCGGGAAGGCTCGCGGGGCTCGACATTCGGCGCTGATAGGCGGCTTTGGCCTTGTCGCGGATTGTCGCGGGGGAGTCGGTGCGGTGGATCGCGATCTCGGTCATCGCGAGGTCGTTGTCGACGCGTGGTTCGTCGCGGGTGTCCACGGGGAGGCTCGCGATGATCGTCGGATCCGGAAATCCGGTGTGCCACAGGATGTTCGCGATCAGGTGGATGAACAGGCTGTTCGCGGTTCCGTCGGCCGTGGCCGCGGTGGTGTCCCAGTGGTCCGCGTCGAAGGTGAGCAGGGTGCTGTGGATTGCGCGATCGATCGACGTGTCGGGGGTGCTGGTTGCGGGTGGCCGCGGGATGCCTCGGCGCAGCGCACGTGCGGTGCCGCTGATGATGGTGGTCCATTGGGTGCGCGCGTCAGCCCAGTCCGAAGACGTTGCGCGGGTGCTTTTCCCGCCGCTGTTCAGGTCCTGCTCGGCGGCCGGTGATGCGCGAGTGGGCTCCTCGGCTCCGAGGGAGTCGAGGGCGACGGTGAGGGCGTGGATCAGGCCACGGGCATCGGCGAGTGCGTGTGAACACGTCACGGCCGCCACGGTTCCGCCGTCGTCCAGGCGCGCGGCCGACAGACGCCATCCCGGGGTGTACTCCGGGTCGAGGTCGGTGCCGAGTCCATCGGCCCAGGGCAGGATCGCGTTCTCGACGAGTGGCCCCACGCTGCTGGAAGTGCGGTCGTCCGGGCTCATCGGTGTTGTCGGCCAACCTGCTTCGGATGTCCCGACGGCGTTCGGGAGGAGGTCGAGAGCGTGCGCTCCGGTGTTGGGCTGCCAGGCGCGGCGGGCGCCGGGGACTCGCGGGTTGACGACTCTGCGACCCAACCAGCCGCGACGTAAGCGGTCGTGAATCGCTTGCAGGAGAGCGGGTTCCATCGCATCGGTGGTGCGCCAGAGCCCTTGGAGCGCGATGGGGGTGCCCATGCCGCGGTGGGTGCGCAGGAAGATCTCGTCGACGACCGTGAGACGGTCCATCAGCGGCGGTCTGCGCTACCGTGCCTGCCCTCACCCGCGGCGAAGCGGGCGGCGCCGTCGAGCGCACCGCCGGTCAGGGCGGTCAGGCCGTGCCGGAATTCGACGCGCAGCGCCTCTTCCTCGGTGTGGCCGTACTGGTCGTACAGGGCGGCGCGGTCGGTGCGCAGACATGTTTGGGGCAGCGCCGCGAGCTGGGCGGCCAGCTCCTCGGCGACGCGGCGGGCATCGCCGGTGGGCACGACCCGGGTGACCAGGCCCATCTGCAGTGCTTCGGGCGCGCTCACCGGGCGGCCGGTGAGGATCATGTCGAGTGCGCGACCTTCGCCGACGATGCGCGGCAGGCGCACGGTGCCGCCGTCGATCAGTGGGACGCCCCAGCGGCGGCAGAAGACGCCGAAAGTGGCGTCCTGCTCGGCAATGCGCAGATCGCACCACAGGGCCAGTTCGAGCCCGCCCGCCACGGCGTACCCGGAGACCGCCGCGATCACCGGCTTGGACAGGCGCAGCCGGGTCGGGCCCATCGGGCCGTCACCGTCCTCGGCGGCGTGATTGCTGTTCTCGGTGCCGAGGGCTTTGAGGTCGGCGCCGGAGCAGAAGGTGCCGTTCTCGCCCCACAGCACTGCCACCGAGGACGTGGGGTCGGCGTCGAAGGCGCGGAAGGCCTCCACCAGCGCGCGGGCGGTCGGGCCGTCCACCGCGTTGCGGGCCTGTGGGCGATCCAGGATCACCGTCGTGACCGGGCCTGCGTGCTCGACGCGCACGGAGGGTGGAGCCGGCTGACCGGTCGATGGTTCCATTCCTCGACCATACGGCCATGGCACCCTTGTGTGAAGAGGTGAATTAATGGTTCACTTCTTCACATGGTGTATCGCAGGACCCCGGCCGTGCAGGCCCGGCTCGACGCGCAACGGGCGCTGATCGTGCAGGGCGCCACCGGCGTGCTCTCGCGTGACGGGTTCGCCGGGTTGTCGATGGCCGCGGTCGCCGCCGAGGCGGGAATCGCGACCGGCACCGTGTACAAGCAGTTCGAGAACAAGGCCGAGTTGGTAGCGGCGGTGTTCGAGACGGTGGTCGCCCGCGAGGTCGACGCCGTGCGGGCCGCGGTGGCCGCCGGTGACGTGGTCGGGCGGGTCACCGCCGCGGTGGAGACCTTCGCCGGTCGTGCGCTGAAGAATCCGAAACTGGCCTATGTCCTGCTGGCCGAGCCCGTCGACCCCGCGGTCGACGCGCAACGGCTGGAATTCCGGCGCGCGTTCGCCGCGTCGTTCGAGACCGCTATCGCACACGGTGTCGCCGAAGGGCGTTTGCCCGCGCAGGACCCGAGCCTCACCGCCGCTGCCCTTGTCGGCGCGATCGGCGAGGTACTCGTCGGGCCGTTGGCGGCGGCTCCGCACGCCGAGACCGTCATTCCGGAATTGGTTGCTTTCGCCGTGCGCGCCCTTGGTGCGCGCCCGGAAACGTTGTAGTCGAAGGAGTTGCAGGACATGCCGACCCACGAAGTGTTCAACCAGGCGCCACCGCTGATCCCCTTCGACGGCGCGCGCAACCCCGCGCTGCTGGAAGGACTGCACCGCGAAGGGGCAGGCTGGGCCGAAGCGGAAGTGCGCGAACTCGGTGCGCTGGCAGGCGGTTTCGAGGCGCAGGAGTGGGGCAGGCTGGCCAACGAGTACCCGCCGGTGCTGCACACCCACGATCGGTGGGGTAATCGGGTCGACGAGGTGGAATTCCACCCGCACTGGCACGACCTGATGAAGGTCGCGGTGGCGCACGGCCTACACGGTTCGCCGTGGCTGGACGAGCGGTCGGGCGCGCACACCGCTCGCGCCGCCAAGTTCTTCACCTGGGGCGCCGCGGACGCCGGGCACATGTGCCCGATCTCGATGACCTACGCGGTGGTGCCCGCGTTGCGCCACAATCCCGAACTGGCCGCCCGCTTCGAGTCGCTACTCGGTTCACGCACCTACGATTTCGGCCTGCGCGAGCCGTCGACCAAGGCCGGGCTCATCGCGGGCATGTCGATGACGGAGAAGCAGGGCGGCTCCGACGTCCGGGCCAACACCACCACCGCCACACCACAACCCGATGGTTCGTACCGCATCGTCGGGCACAAGTGGTTCACCTCGGCGCCCATGTCGGACATGTTCCTCACCCTCGCCCAGGCCCCCGGTGGCCTGTCGTGTTTCCTGCTGCCGCGCGTGCTGCCCGACGGCACCCGCAACCCCATCCGCATCCAGCGACTGAAAGACAAGCTGGGCAACAAGTCCAACGCGTCCTCGGAGATCGAGTACGAGAACGCCACCGGCTGGCTCGTCGGCGCCGAGGGGGCAGGTGTGAAGACGATCATCGAGATGGTCAATATGACCCGCCTCGACTGTGTGATCGGCTCGGCCACCGGCATGCGGCTCGGCGCGGTGACCGCGATCCATCACGCCAGGCATCGAGAAGCGTTCGGCGCCAAGCTGATCGATCAGCCCGCGATGCGCAATGTGCTCGCCGACCTCGTCGTCGAATCGGATGCCGCGACCACGGTGATGATGCGACTGGCCGGCGCCACCGACCGCGCGGGCAGCGATCCGGCCGAAGCGGCGCTGCGCCGGATCGCACTCGCCATCACCAAATACTGGGTCTGCAAGCGTGCTCCCGCCCATGCCGCCGAAGCACTGGAATGTCTCGGCGGCAACGGATATGCCGAGGAATCGGGGATGCCGCGGCTGTACCGCGAGGCGCCGCTCATGTCGATCTGGGAGGGTTCGGGCAATGTGGCGGCGCTGGACGCTCTGCGCGCCATGGGACGTCAGCCCGAGACGGTCGAGGCGTACTTCGCCGAGGTCGGTCTCGCTCGTGGTGCCGATTCGCGCCTCGACGACGCGATCGACCGCGTCGGCAAGGAACTCACCGACCTGTCCGACATCGAATATCGCGCTCGACGCGTCGTGGAACTCATGGCACTGGTCCTGCAGGGCGCGCAGCTGGTGCGGCACGGACATCCCGCCGTCGCGGACGCCTTCTGTGCGACGCGACTCGGTGGTGATTGGGGCATCGCGTTCGGCACCCTGCCGGTCGGTGCGGACACCGGTGCGATCCTCGAACGCGGATTCGTCGACGTGCGCTGAGTCCGATGTGCTCACCGATATCCGGTGCGCTCGTCGGTAGGGTACCCAGGTGACCTGGGCGAGCGGGGTGCTGTCGGTGAGCGAACTGGCTCAACGGATTCCGACGCGCCGTGAGCGGTTCCTGCTCGGGATCGCCGGGCCGCCCGGCGCCGGGAAGTCGACACTGGCGCAGCGGCTGTGCGCCGAGTCGATCACGTCGGGGCGTCCTGCGGTGGTAGCGCCGATGGACGGCTACCACCTGCGAAATGAGGTGCTGCGGGCGCGGAACGCCCTGGCGCGCAAGGGTGAGCCGGATACCTTCGACGCGGGCGGGTTCGTCGCGGATCTGCGGTTGCTGCGGGAAACACCGGTCGGAGCGCCGGTGCCGTGGCCACTGTTCGATCGCGCGATCGACGAGCCGACCGACGGTGGCGTGGTCGTGTGTGACGAGCGGGTGATCATCGTCGAGGGCAACTACCTGCTGCTGACCGATGCCGAGACGCCGGGTTGGGCTGAGGTCCGCGGGCTGCTCGATGCGTGCTGGTACCTGGACGCGCCGCGTGGAGTGCTCACCGAACGACTCATGGACCGCCACACCGCCGGCGGGCGAACGCCGGATCAGGCACGGGAGAAGGTGACGGGGAGCGATCTGCGCAACGCCGATCTCATAGCAGCGAGTAGGGGCCGCGCTGACCACGTGTTGACCGCCGCGGGGCACGGCTACCGGGTGACCTGATCCGTTTCGAACGGGCTGCTCCGACCTGCTCGGCGCGTGTGCGCGGAAATCGGCGGCTTCGGGGCAATCATGGAGTGATGACGCGAGATCGGCGGTTCCCCCATCATGTGATGCGCAATGGTGCGGCGGCGTTTTGCTCGGTGTTGCTGTACTACAGCGTGCCAGTGGGTTGGGCGTTCGAGCTCGACGCGTGGCCGGGGCGGTTGCTGGGGGTGTGTCTGTTCCTGGCCGGGCTCGCGGGAATCGGCTGGCTGGTCTGGCGGCGGATCGATAACTACCTCAGGGCGCCGACCGCCATGGGTGCGCAGGTCGACGGATTACTGCTGCTCGTGTGCGTCGTCGGCGTGGTGTTCGCCCTGTTCTATTTCCGGTTGCAGCAGCTTCATCCGGATCAATTCGACGGGCTCGAAACCCGCACCGATGCGCTGTATTACACGCTCGCCACGCTCGGCACCGTCGGTTACGGCGATGTGCACGCCGCCGGTCAGGCGGCGCGGATCGCGACAATGGTGCAGATCGTGTTCGACCTGGTGGTGCTCGGCACCCTGCTCACCATCATCACTACCAGCGTGACCGGCCGGGTCCAAGCCGCGACTCGCGCCGCGCGGGAAGCGCGTGACGTCAGCGGCGGTGCGACCGATACCACTCGATGAGCTCGTCGGTCGACGAATCACCCACCGACACCGGCTTTTCCGGCTCGCTGAGCAACGGCATCAGGGCCAGCGCCTGCTGCTTACCCAGTTCGACGCCCCACTGGTCGAAGCTGTCGACGCCCCAGATGATGCCCTCTACGAACACCTGGTGCTCGTAGAGCGCGATCAGTTGCCCCAGCGCCGACGGTGTGAGCTCCGCTGCCAGGATCGTGGTGCTCGGCCGGTTGCCCGGCATCACCTTGTGCGGCACCAGTTCCGGGTCGGTGCCCTCGGCCCGGATCTCCTCGGCGGTCTTGCCGAAGGCCAGCACCTTCGACTGCGCGAACAGGTTGCTCATCAGGATGTCCTGCATGCTGCCGGTGCCGTCGCGGGTCGGCAGGTCGTCGGTGGACCTGGCGAAGCCGAGGAAGTCGGCGGGAATCAGGCGCGTGCCCTGATGCAGGAGTTGGTAGAAGGCGTGCTGGCCGTTGGTACCCGGCTCGCCCCAGAAGATCTCGCCGGTCGACGAGGTCACCGGAGTGCCGTCGGCGCGCACCGACTTACCGTTGGACTCCATCGTCAATTGCTGCAGATAGGCCGGGAATCGACCCAGGTCGTTCGAATAGGGCAGCACCACACGGGATTCGGCGCCGAAGAAATTCGAGTACCAGATGCCCAGCATCGCCAGCAGCACCGGCGCGTTCTCTTCCAGCGGTGCGGTCGCGAAATGCTTGTCTATGGCGTGCATTCCGCTGAGGAACTCCGCGAACTTCTCCTTGCCGATGGTCACCATCACCGAAAGGCCGATCGCCGAATCCACCGAATAGCGGCCGCCGACCCAATCCCAGAAACCGAACATGTGCGCGGTGTCGATTCCGAAGGCGGCCACCCGTTCCGCGTTCGTCGATACTGCGACGAAATGCTTGGCGACCGCTTCCTCGCCCAGCGCGGTGACCAGCCAGCGGCGCGCCGCGGTCGCGTTGGTGAGGGTTTCCAGCGTCGAAAAGGTCTTCGACGCGACGACGAACAGGGTGGTCGCCGGGTCGAGCCCGGCGAGCTTGGCGACCAGATCGGTGGGGTCGACGTTCGAGACGAAACGGGCGGCGATGCCCGCGTCGACATAGTGGCGCAGCGCGCGATAGACCATGTCCGGCCCCAGATCCGAGCCGCCGATGCCGATATTGACGATGGTCTCGATGCGTTTTCCGGTCGCGCCGAGCCACTCGCCCGAGCGCACCGAATCGGCGAATTCGCCCATCCGGTGCAGGACGTCGTGCACCTCGGCGTCGGCGTCGGTGCCGTCGATACACAGCTGGTCGCCGACCGGAAGGCGCAGCGCGATATGGCCGACAGCGCGGTCTTCGGAAGTATTGATGTGCTGACCCGAATACATCGCGTCGCGGCGCTGCGGCACACCGGCCGTGTGCGCGAGATCGATGAGCAGGCGCAGAGTTTCGCGGGTCACGCGATGTTTGCTGTAGTCGATGTGCAGGTCGGCCACCCGCAGCGTCAGTTCGCGGCCACGTGCCGGGTCCTCGGCGAACAGTTGCCGTAGATGCATCGGCGCAACGGTGCGGTGATTGCCGTGCAGTGCCTGCCAGGCCGCCGACGCGGTGATGTCGCTGCTGCTCACGACCCGAGGGTACCGCGTTATTTGCGCGCTGGCGCGCGGGTGTCCGCGGCCCCAAGGGGCCGCCGGTCAGGCACCGTTGCTTGCTCCTTCGTCGCCTACGCAACGGTGCCTGACCGGCGACCCGGCCGCGGACCGGCCACTTCGTGGCCGCCGCTCCCTAGGGGTCGCGGGTGTGGGGAGGGAAAGTGGTGATCGTCCGACTCGGTGTTCGGGTGTTGGCTGGGGCGGCGGGCTTAGGCTGGGCGCATGGTGTCTGAACGCGATGTACTCGAATTCGTACCCAAGGGGTTGTGGATCGGCTCCGGACCCGTCGAAGCCACCGGGGGTGGGACTTTCGACGTCCGCAATCCGGCCGACGGGACGGTGATCGCGCAGGTGGCGGACGCGACCCCCGAGGACGCGATGCGGGCGTTGGACGCGGCCGTCGCGGCGGGGGACTCCTGGGCCGCGACGCCGTCGCGGGAACGGGGCGAAATCCTGCGAACGGTGTTCGAGCAGCTGACCGCGCGGGCGGAGGAATTCGCGCTGTTGATGACGCTCGAGATGGGCAAGGCGCTCGCGGAGAGCCGCAATGAAGTCCGCTACGGCGCCGAGTTCTTCCGCTGGAACAGTGAAGAGGCGGTGCGGATTCACGGGCGGTATCTGAACGCGCCCTCGGGGACGGGGCGGATCATGGTCGCCAAGCAGCCGGTGGGGCCGTGCCTGGCGATCACGCCGTGGAATTTCCCCCTCGCCATGGGCACCCGCAAGATCGGGCCCGCGCTGGCGGCGGGCTGCACGATGATCGTCAAGCCCGCCTCGGCGACGCCGCTGACCATGCTGGCGCTGGCCAAGCTCTGCAGCGAAGCGGGCCTGCCCGACGGGGTGCTGTCGGTGGTCACGACGCAGCGTTCCGGGGCTGTCACGGGCCCGCTGATCGACGATCCCCGGCTGCGCAAGCTCACCTTCACCGGCTCCACCGAAGTCGGCAAGAAACTCGTTTCCGCGTCCGCGAACCGGTTGCTGCGCACGTCCATGGAATTGGGCGGCAACGCACCGTTCGTGGTGTTCGACGATGCCGATATCGACGC
The DNA here is from genome assembly GCF_001427185.1 of Nocardia sp. Root136. Taxonomy (NCBI): domain Bacteria; kingdom Bacillati; phylum Actinomycetota; class Actinomycetes; order Mycobacteriales; family Nocardiaceae; genus Nocardia; species Nocardia sp. Root136. The sequence goes on along the minus strand of NZ_LMFE01000001.1, from coordinate 2,570,876 downwards.
CGCCGTGGCCGGTGCGATGCAGGCGAAGCTGCGCAACGGCGGCGAAGCGTGCACCGCGGCCAACCGGTTCTACGTGCAGCGTGGTGTGGTCGCCGAGTTCACCGAGAAGTTCGTCGCCGCGATGGCCGACACCGTCGTGATGGGCCCCGGCACCGATTCCGCGACCACCCTCGGCCCGCTGGTGAGCGAGGACCAGCGCGAGATCGTGAGCGACCTGGTCGACGATGCTGTCTCCGTCGGCGCGCGGGTCCTGATCGGTGGCAAGGCCCCCAGCGGTCCGGGGTGGTACTACCCGGCCACGATCCTGGCCGATGTTCCGCCGACCGCCCGCATCCTGCGCGAGGAGGTCTTCGGCCCGGTGGCTCCGATCGTCGCCTTCGATACCGAGGACGAGGGCGTCGCGGCCGCCAACGACACCGAATACGGGCTGGTCAGCTACGTCTTCACCCGAGACCTCGATCGCGCGCTTCGGATCTCGGAGGCGATGGAAAGCGGCATGGTGGGCGTCAACCGTGGCGTCATCTCCGACCCGGCGGCCCCGTTCGGCGGGGTCAAGGAGTCGGGCTTCGGTCGGGAGGGCGGCACCGAGGGCATCGAGGAATACCTGAATACCAAATACATCGCCCTGACCTGAGCCGGGCCAAAAAATAACCGCCCCGGGGATGGTGTCGCACCCGGGGCGGCTTTTCGGAAGCGGCGAACTGGCTGGTCCGCCGCGAGGTCTGTGGTCTGGGGCTAGCGGCCGAGTCGGCCGCGGCCGAGGCGGAGCAGGAGCATGGCGAGGGTGTGGCCCTCCTGGCCGAGCTCACTGAAGCGCTCGAGCACCTTCATCTCACGGCTGTGGACCAGGCGCGTCCCGCCGGAAGCCATGCGGGTGCGGCCGATGATCCGGGAAATTTCGCTGCGGCGTTTGATCGCGGCGAGGATCGTGGCATCGAGCTGATCGATCTCGAGGCGGAGCTTGTCGATCTCGGCTTCGGACTGCGGCAAGGCCGAATCGGAGCCGGTGGTCGTAGCGGGGGTGCTCATCATTCATCTCCTCGTGTCAGAACTTGGATCGGTCAAACCGAACGGCCTGTTACCCGATCTGTTCCGTCACCCTGAAACTTTCCCGATGGGCGGTACATGATCCCCCGGGAGTACACACAAGTCGTACTCGCCGCCACGATATCGGATCGGCCTCCGATCCGGGCATGCGGAGAAGCGCTGACCATGTCGCCCAGTCTGCCATGGGGCGCTAGGTAGGCAAAACAGTTCAGTTTGTGAATTCGCTGAGAACGTTCACCAGCGCTGCTCGCGCCTACCTGGTCGAGTTCACCCGTAGTTTGCCGAGCTGCCGCCTGCCGGCCACCTCGGCGGCCGCAGTTCGCGGCTTGTCGGTGGCCGCCGGTAGCGTGGACAGACGATGGACATCACGGTCGCTCCCCACGCCTCAGCCACCGATCCCAGCGAACCGGCGCCCGCGCCGAGCGGTGCCGCGCTACCGCCTGCGGACGGTGGTGGAAGCGGTGCGTCCGCGCTGGCTCAGGCGGCGGCCAGGAACAGTGCCGAACAGTCCCAGCGCCGCCAGGAGCGCGAACAACAGCGCGCCGAGGAGATCGAGCGATTGCTCGACGGGCTCAACCCGCCCCAGCGTGCCGCGGTGATGCACGCGGGGTCCCCGCTGCTGATCGTGGCGGGCGCGGGCTCGGGCAAGACCGCGGTGCTCACCCGTCGAATCGCGTATCTGCTCGCGGCGCGGGGTGTGCGCACCGGCGAGATCCTGGCCATCACCTTCACCAACAAGGCCGCCGCCGAGATGCGTGAACGCGTCGCCGGGCTGGTCGGTCCGCGCGCGACCAGCATGTGGGTGTCGACCTTCCATTCCAGCTGCGTGCGCATTCTGCGGATGCAGGCGGCGCTGCTGCCCGGCTTGAATTCGAATTTCTCGATCTACGACGCGGATGATTCGCGGCGTTTGCTGACGATGATCAGCCGCGATTTCGAGATCGACACGAAGAAGTATTCCGCGCGGTTGCTGTCGACGGCCATTTCGAATCTGAAGAACGAACTGATCGGTCCGGAAAAGGCCGCCGCCGATGCCGAAGCCGACGACACCGAACTGCCCGCTCTGGTCGCCAGGGTCTACGCCGAGTACCAGCGGCGGTTGCGCACAGCCAACGCGATGGACTTCGATGATCTGATCGGCGAGACCGTGGCGCTGCTGCAGAACCATCCGCAGGTGGCCGAGTACTACCGGCGCCGGTTCCGGCATGTGCTGGTCGACGAGTACCAGGACACCAACCACGCCCAGTATGTGCTCGTGCGTGAGTTGGTCGGGCATCACAGCGAGTCGGAGGAACAGGCGGTCGAGCCGAGCGAGTTGTGCGTGGTCGGTGACGCCGACCAGTCGATCTACGCGTTCCGTGGCGCCACGATCCGCAACATCGAGGAATTCGAACGCGACTTCCCGGATGCGGAAACCATTCTGCTGGAGCAGAACTACCGCTCCACCCAGCACATTCTGTCCGCCGCCAACGCGGTGATCTCGCGTAACGAGGGCAGGCGCGAGAAGAAACTGTGGACCGATTCCGGCGAGGGTGAACTGATCACCGGCTACGTCGCCGACAACGAACACGACGAAGCCTCCTTCGTCGCCAAGGAAATCGACCGGCTCGTCGACACGGGCGATGCCAACTACGGCGACGTGGCGGTGTTCTATCGCACCAACAACAATTCGCGTGCGCTGGAAGAGATCTTCATCCGAATGGGCCTGCCGTACAAGGTCGTCGGTGGTGTGCGGTTCTACGAGCGCAAAGAAGTGCGTGACGTGGTGGCATACCTGCGCGTGCTGGAGAATCCCGAGGACGCGGTGAGTGTGCGCCGCATTCTCAATACTCCCCGTCGCGGGATCGGCGATCGGGCGGAGGCGTGCGTGGCGGTGCACGCCGAACAGCGCGGTATCGGTTTCGCCGCGGCGCTGCGTGACGCTGCCGATGGCAAGGTCGCGTTGCTGAATACCCGTGCGCAGCGGGCCATCGCGGGATTCCTCGATCTGCTCGACGAGATTCGGGTGGCGGGCAAGCGAGCCGACAGCGACTATCCCGATGTGGGGAACGTGGTCGAGGCGGTGCTCGACCGCACCGGATATCGCGGCGAACTGGAAGCCTCCGACGATCCGCAAGACGGCGCCCGGCTCGATAACCTCAACGAATTGGTCAGCGTCGCACGCGAATTCAGTTCCGAGGCGTTCAACAATGCCGAGGCGGCGCGCGAGGAAGGGCTGGTGCCGGAGGCGGGCGACGGTGAGCCAGAGCCGGGATCGCTGGCGGCTTTCCTCGAGCGGGTGTCCTTGGTCGCCGATACCGATCAGATCCCGGACGAGGGCACGGGTGTGGTCACCATGATGACGCTGCACACGGCCAAGGGGCTGGAATTCCCGGTGGTGTTCGTCACCGGTTGGGAGGACGGGCAGTTCCCGCACATGCGGGCGCTGGGTGATCCGAACGAGCTCGCCGAGGAACGCCGGTTGGCCTATGTGGGGATCACGCGGGCGCGGCAGCGGCTCTATCTTTCGCGCGCGGTGGTGCGGTCGGGGTGGGGGCAGCCGGTGTCCAACCCGGAATCGCGTTTCCTGCAGGAGATTCCGCAGCATCTGCTGGATTGGCGCAGGCTGGAGCCGGTGATCTCGCCGGTGCAGCGGGGGCGGCGTCGGGGTGAGGACAGCGGCTTCGATCGAGACTGGACCAGTGGGAACGGGTGGGATCAGCGGCCCGGCGTGCGTGGGGGATCCGGCGAGCGAAGGCCGGCGCCGGGCGGTGCGGTGAAGCGCAACAACACGGAGTTGGTGCTGGCCGTGGGCGATCGGGTCACCGACGACAAGTACGGGTTGGGGCGGGTTGTCGCGGCCGATGGTGTGGGTCCGTTGGCTACGGTGACCATCGACTTCGGGTCCGCTGGCAAGATCCGGCTGATTCCGCAGTTCAGTCGGACCATTGTGAAGTTGTGAGGTGGTCGGGCAACCTAACGGTCGAGCTCCCGGACGGCACGCGGAATACGCGGTGAGGCGGAACCGAGCAGGTCTGTCAGGGCTTCGTCGAGGGTGGGGTAGCGGAACTCGAAGCCTGCCTTGTGGAGGACTTCGGAGGTGGCGTGGCGGCCGGTGAGGCCGAGGGCCGGGTCGGTGCGCAGGGCTACCGCGCCTATCTTCAGGATCGCCGAGGGGGTGGGGGGTGATGAGGGACGGTGCAGGATTCGGCGGAGAGTGGCCATGAGTTCGGCGTTGCGGACCGGGAATTCGGTGGCGGCGACGACGATGCCGTCGGGGAGGGCGACGGTGGGGTCGAGGCCGAGGCAGGTTCGGACGATGGCCAGCCAGTCCTCGATGTGGATCCAGCTGAACCACTGATCGCCGGGGCCGACGCGGCCGCCGAGACCGGCCTTGGTGAGCTGGCCGAGGCGTTTGAGGGCGGGGGCGTCGGGGGCGAGAACGATGGAGGTGCGCAGCACCGTCCAGTGGTCGGCGCGCGCGGGATCGAACGCCTCCTCCCACGGCTGGGCCACGCCGGTCATCTGCGGGAGCCCGACCGGGAGGGGAGTTGTTTCGGTGCACCGGGTTTCGCCCGCGTCCGACCAGATGGCCGTGGTGCTGGCTTGCACCCAGTAGTCGACGGGGGTGTCGCGCAGGCCCGCGGCGGCGACCAGAGCGGCGGTGGAATCGACTCGGCTGGAGCGCAATTCGGCGATATTGCGTTCGGTCGGCCTGCAGTCGACCAGCTTTCCGGCGAGGTTGATCACCGCGAGCCGACCGGGTTCGCGCAGTTCGGCCGACCAGGAGCCGAGCGAGCGGCCGTCCCATTCGGTCTGGCGGAACGGGAGATCGGGGTTGCGGCGGCGGGTCAGCAGGGTGACGCGCTGTCCGCGGCAGGTCAGATCGGCGGCGATCTGGAGTCCGAGTGCGCCGGTGCCGCCCGCGATGACGACATTCAGCGCGCTGTCGACGGGGGCGAGTCCGGCCAACCGGGCCAGGCGCGAGAAGTTCACGCGCGCATCGGTTTCGATGAAGGGGCGAACGACGGTGCGCGCCGCACCGGCGGAGGGGCCGGTGAAGCGGAGTTCCTGGGTGATCTCGGTGCCACCGTCGCGGGGCGTCAGCCGCCAGGTGAGATGCATGGCGCCCGCGGGTTCGGGCTGCTCGATCCCGAGCTCACGATTCGGTTCGAAGGTGGTGACAGTGAACGCTTTTGCGAACCGCCTGTGGATCCGGGCCGAGACGTTCCCGTTGGGCAGATAATCGCCGGTGGCCCCGACAGCGAGCGGCGAGTGCATCCGCACCGATCGCACTCCGGGATTCCACTCCGGCCACTGCTCGAGATCCCCGAGCACACCCCACACCAATTCCGGTGCGAGCCCGATGAACTGCGTGTACTTCGTCGTACCAGCCATACCGCAACGCTAACCCCGCCCCTGACAGAGCGGAAGCGTGCTACTGGTCACGTAGAAGCGACTTCACGCCACGTCAGTCGCGCTGGGAGCCCAGGCTGATGCCGCGGGTGGCGAGCCAGGGGACCGGGTCGATCTTGTCGGTGCCGTTGAGCCAGACCTCGAAGTGGCAGTGCGGGCCGGTGGAGAAGCCGCGGTTGCCCATGGTGGCGATCTGGTCGCCCGCCATCACGCGCTCGCCCTGCGAGACGGTGGCGGTGTCGATGTGGCCGTAGATGGTGACGGTGCCGTCGTCGTGCAGGACGCGGACCCACATGCCGAAACCGGAGGCCGGGCCCGCTTCGATGATGGTGCCGTCGGCGACCGCGTAGATCGGGGTGCCGATCGGGCCGGCGACGTCGATGCCGAGGTGCTGGACGCCCCAGCGGGCGCCGAAGCCGGAGGTGTAGTTGCCCGAGGTGAACTTGGTGAACAGGGGCCGCAGCTTGGCGGATTCCTGGGCGGCGAGGTCTTCGGCGAACTTGGCGCCCTTGGCGAGGATGTCGTCGAAATGGCTCTTGTCGGCGACGGCGGTGGCGTCGAGTACCTGCGGCGAAGCGCCGGTGCCAGGGTCGCCGACGTCGGCGGTGCTCATCGACTGGGCGGCGATCTCGTGGACCTGGCCCGCTGCCTCGTAATCGATGCCGTGTGCGGGCTGGCCCGGATCGGCCATTGCCGCCTGACCCGCGGCGACAACAGCGCCCGCGGCGACGGCGATGACCGCGGCGCGGCCCTTCAGCGCGGCGGGCGGTGCGGGGACGCGGTGTGCGCCGCCGCGACGTTCGGCGCGGCGCGGCGCGGGGCGCTCTTCCGCGGTGGTCTCTTCGGCCACGGGCGCCCAGTCGGCGCTGTACGTGCCGGTGTCATAGGACTCGTCCGCGGTCCATTCGTCCTCGGCGGGCGTCCATGCCGCGTCGTCGGACCAGGTGTTCTGGTCGCGCCACGCATCGTCGGTCTGCGGCCATGCGGCGGCGGGGGCTCGACGGGCCTGCGGATGCGACGTGTATTCGTCGGCATACCGGTAACGGCGGTCGGAGCTGGTGCGATTTTCGACTGGAAGGGTGGAGCGGTGGTTCATCGGCCGTACCGAATCGCCAGCTGTTCCAAGCGAGTACTGAAGTACCTCAAGCTTGTCGTCCTCCTCAGTCCTGACTTGCCAGTCGTGACCTGGTTGTCGTGACCTGGTTGTGACTTCGACCGCATTGACGGTAACGAAGCGATTGCAGAGTGGCAAGCGCTGGTCGAAAACCTACACCTGTGTGTGACATTCGTCACCGTAACGCGGAGGAATAACTCACCGTTTTCCGGCATCTCGGGTGAGGTCTGTCGACGACATAACGTAGTAGATGCCGGGGTGTCCGGGCTTTAGGTGGCCCTACCTGCCAAGGCACTGGCAAACGGCGGAAAACTACTCGCCAGTAGCCTTGGCCAGCGGTTTTCCGGGGCTCCCGTTATGGGTCGTGACCTGCGCCACTTACTATGAACGTGGTCGTTTAGCCCTCCCCGTGACTAGCTACAGTCCGATCCGACCCGCTACCGACGTCGGGCCGCCAACAAAGACGTTGTCATAGCAACGCAGACGAGACGGTGAGTACATGGATCTCTTCGAATATCAGGCGAAGGAGCTCTTCGTTAAGCACGGAGTGCCTTCGTCCGAGGGTCGTGTTTGCGACACGGCTGAAGAAGCACGCGCCATTGCCGAGGAAATCGGCAAGCCTGTGATGGTCAAGGCGCAGGTCAAGGTGGGCGGCCGCGGCAAGGCTGGCGGCGTCAAGTACGCGGCCACTCCGGACGACGCGTTCACGCACGCGCAGAACATCCTCGGCCTCGACATCAAGGGCCACATCGTCAAGAAGCTTCTGGTCGCCGAGGCCAAGGACATCGCGGAGGAGTACTACATCTCCTTCCTGCTCGACCGTTCCAACCGCACCTACCTGGCCATGTGTTCGGTCGAGGGCGGCATGGAGATCGAAGAGGTCGCGGAGAAGACTCCCGAGCGTCTCGCCAAGATCGCCGTCGACGCCGTCAAGGGTGTCGACCTGGCCTTCGCCCGTGAGATCGCGGAGAAGGGGCACCTGCCCGCCGACGTGCTCGACGCCGCGGCCGTGACCATCCAGAAGCTGTGGGAGGTCTTCATCAACGAAGACACCACCCTGGTCGAGGTCAACCCGCTGGTGCGCACCCCCACCGACGAGATCCTCGCCCTCGACGGCAAGGTCACCCTGGACGAGAACGCCGAGTACCGGCATCCCGACCACCTCGAGTTCGCCGACGTCGACGCGACCGACCCGCTCGAGCTCAAGGCCAAGGAAAACGACCTCAACTACGTCAAGCTCGACGGTGAGGTCGGCATCATCGGCAACGGCGCCGGTCTGGTCATGTCGACCCTGGACGTCGTCGCCTACGCCGGTGAGAACCACGGCGGCGTGAAGCCGGCCAACTTCCTCGACATCGGCGGCGGCGCCTCGGCTGCCGTGATGGCCGCTGGTCTGGACGTCATCCTGGGCGACGCGCAGGTCAAGAGTGTGTTCGTCAACGTGTTCGGTGGCATCACCGCGTGCGACGCGGTCGCCAACGGCATCGTCGGCGCGCTCGAGGTGCTCGGTGCCGCGGCCACCAAGCCGCTGGTCGTTCGCCTGGACGGCAACAACGTCGAAGAGGGTCGTCGCATCCTCGCCGAGGCCAACCACCCGCTGGTGACGCTGGCCCAGACCATGGACGAAGGCGCCGACAAGGCTGCCGAACTCGCCGCAGCCAAGTAAGGAACCGTAAACATGTCCATCTTCCTGAACAAGGACAACAAGGTCATCGTCCAGGGCATCACCGGCGGCGAGGGCACCAAGCACACCGCGCTGATGCTGAAGGCGGGCACCAACGTCGTCGGCGGCGTGAACGCGCGCAAGGCCGGGACCACGGTCAAGCACACCGATAAAGACGGCAACGAGATCGAGCTGCCCGTGTTCGCCTCCGTCGCCGAGGCGATCGAGAAGACCGGCGCCGACACCTCCATCGCGTTCGTGCCGCCCGCCTTCTCCAAGGACGCCATCATCGAGGCCATCGACGCGGAGATCCCGCTGCTCGTGGTCATCACCGAGGGCATCCCGGTGCAGGACTCCGCCTACGCGTGGGCCTACAACGTCGAAAAGGGCGAGAAGACCCGCATCATCGGCCCGAACTGCCCCGGCATCATCACCCCCGGCGAGGCGCTGGTCGGCATCACCCCGAACAACATCACCGGCAAGGGCCCGATCGGCCTGGTGTCGAAGTCGGGCACCCTGACCTACCAGATGATGTACGAGCTGCGTGATTTCGGTTTCTCGACCGCGATCGGCATCGGCGGCGACCCGGTTATCGGCACCACCCACATCGACGCCATCGAGGCGTTCGAGAAGGACCCCGAGACCAAGATCATCGTCATGATCGGCGAGATCGGTGGCGACGCCGAAGAGCGTGCGGCCGCCTACATCAAGGCCAACGTGACCAAGCCGGTCGTCGGCTACGTCGCCGGTTTCACCGCGCCCGAGGGCAAGACCATGGGCCACGCCGGCGCCATCGTCTCCAGTGGTGGCGGTACCGCGCAGGCCAAGCAGGACGCGCTCGAGGCCGCAGGCGTGAAGGTCGGCAAGACGCCGTCCGCCACCGCCGCGCTCGCTCGCGAGATCTTGGAGAAGGCGTCTATCGCTTCTGCGTGATCTGAAATCTCACACTGTCGAAGGCCGCTTTCAGGTTTAACCTGGGCGGCCTTCGTCGATTCATCCACAGGTAGTGGTTTATCCACAGCCTGCATCGGTTGGTGATGACCGGGGCCGTGGCGTGCAGTAGCGTCAGGTATCGGATCAGGCACCAGTCAGTTCGACGCGACCGATGCGCACGACTCGACAAGGAGACGACGAGACATGTCATACCCGACCGGGGGCTCCGGGTACAACGCACCCGTGACACCCGCCGCGCCCCAGGGCCCGAGTACCGGAGCCGCCGCGGCTGCGCCATCGACCGCGACCGGTTCGGAAGGCAAAGGGCTGCCGTTCATTCTGACCGCGGCCGCAGCCGGACTCGGCGTCGTCACCTTCCTCCTCGGCTTCGCACCCTATGTCGGCTTCACCGCGCTGCGTGAGACCTCGACCGGCAGCATGTTCGAGTCCAGCAACGGCGCGATCGCGACGCTCATCCTGGCCGCTGCCTTGCTGGCCGGGCTGTCGTTGCTGCCCAAGCAGAATGTCCTCGGTGTCGCCGCCGCACTCGCGGTGGCCTCGTTCCTCGGTGTCGTCGTCTCGCTGATCAGTGTGGGCGAAGGCGTGGAACTGCAGTGGGGCGCGTTCGTCGTCGCCGCGTTCTCGTTCGTCGTCGCTGTGTTGCTGGTGCTGGCACTGCTGTTCGGGCTGGGGATCATCAAGGTGCCCGCGCCGAAACCGGCTCAGCCGCAACAGCAGCCGGGCCAGTACGGCCAGTACGGTCAGCAGGGTTACGGCCAGCAGGGCTACGGCCAGACCGGCGGCCAGCAGTACGGTCAGACCGGTTACGGCCAGGCCCAGACCGGTGGCCAGTACCCGACGCAGTCGCCGTCGCCGTACGGCCAGCAGAGCCAGCCGTCGGTCCCGCAGGCGCAGCAGCCGTCCTACGGCCAGCCGGGTCAGCAGGCCTACGGTCAGCCGCAGCAGTCGCCGTACGGCCAGCAGTACGGTGCCCCGCAGCCGCAGCAGCAGCCCTCGCCGTATGGTTCGGCGCCGCAGGCACAGCCTCGTCCCGACGAGAGCGCGACGCAGACCTTCGGTGGGCAGCAGCAGGGCCAGCCGTTCGGTGCGCCGACCTATGGTGCGCAGCCGTCGTCGCCGGGTCAGCCGCAGCCGTTCGGTGGCGAGCAGACCGCCGATCCGGCAGCCGACGCGACTACCGCGTTCCGTCCGAACGACGACAACAAGTAGAACCGACGGCTGCCGCACGGTGGTTCAGGTTCGATCGCGAGCCCACAGGTACGCCTGTGGGCTCGCGGCGCGCCTGACCCCCGGCCGCCGAGGAAGCTGCCACGCTGAATTGTCATGAGCTCCCGTAACGCCCTCGTGCGCCGGACCTCCGGGTCACGCGGCACCGGGGAGACAGTCACCGCACCACCGTCCGGGCCCGAGCCCGGTTGGTGGTCGCTCTCGCCCGAGCGGGCGCGAACCCTGCTGTTGGTCGCGGCGAGGCCGACGATCACCGCCTTGGCGGCGACGGTGCTGCTCGTACTCGTGGTCATGCTCACCACCGGCACCGATCTCACCAGTGCGCCCGCCGCGGTCGCCGCTACGTGGCTTGCCGCCCACCAGGTTCCGCTCACGGTCGGCAGGACAACGCTCGGCCTGCTCCCGCTGGTACCGACGGCCGTGCTGGTCTGGCTGGCCGCGCGCGAATGCGCGCGTGCGGTCCCGAACCGGCCGACCCCCGTCGAGCTGGGCTGGCTGACCGGTGCGGTGCTGGCCGGACCGCTGCTGATGACGGCCGTCTGTCTGGCCGTCACCGGCGACGCCGCGGGCGTCACGCCACTGGAGTCGGCCGGTCCGATCGCGGCCTTCGGCTGGGTGCTCGTGCTGTATCTGGTCGCGGCCGCCGCAGGCATCGGCAGTCGGGCGTGGAGTTCGCTCTGCGCGCTGGTGCCGATCGAGATCCCGGAATGGGCGGTCCTCGGCGCCCGCGCCGCGCGTCGCACCGTGCTCCGCATGCTCGGCTGCGCCGCTCTGGCCACCGTGATCTCCTTCTTCGTCCATCTGTCCCGGCTCGACGGCGCCTTCCAGCAGGCCCACAATGTCACCGATGTGCTGGGGATGACGTTGTTGTCCCTGCTCTACCTGCCGAATGTGGTGATCGGCGCGGCGGGGATCCTCAGCGGTGCCGCGGTGCTGTTCGGCGCCGGGTCGGTGGGTCTGTTCGGGGTCACCGGCGGACACATGCCGGTGCTGCCCGCGCTGATTCCCGTGCCGGAGGGGCCCGCGTCCGGGTGGTGGGCGGCGCTGCTGCTCGTCCCGCTCGGTGTGGGTGTGCTCGGCGGGATCGAACTCGGCCGTACCAGCGACGATCGGCCCGGCGCGCCGTGGGCGACCCTCACCTGCGCCGCGCTGTCCACGCTGACGTTCCTGGTGCTCGCGATCCTCGGCAGCGGTCAGCTCGGCGCCGTCGGGTGGGTCGGCGTCGATCTGCTGATGCTGGTCGTGCTGATGGTCACCTGGTTCGGGTTCGGCGGCTTCGTGGGCATGGTGTTCGCCCGCCGCTTCCTCGCGCCCGCCGCGCCGACCGAGGTCTACGACGAATACGACGCCGACGACTACGAGGACGACGACTACTACGACGAGGACGAGTACGACTACGAGGACGACGAGGACGCCGACGACGACGAGGACGCTGTCGAATACGACGATCCCGCAGTCGAAGTCGACGGCGAACTGGTCGAAGACTTCGATGACGACGTCGAAGTGAGCATCGCCGCACCCGGCTCGACCGACGAGCCGACCGACGACATCGTCGACGTCGAAGTGGTCGAGTCGGACCTGCCGGACGGTGACGAGACCCCCGGTCGCTAAGCTCGACCCGGCGCCTATCGCCATCGCCGCCGCCCGATCACACGCAGGAGTAGAGCGCTGACGTCCTCGTTTGCCCCGTGGAAGCCCGCCAGAACACCGGCCACCGTCGTCGTTCTGGCTTCGGGCACCGGCTCGCTGCTCAACGCACTGCTGGCCGCCGCACGCGAGCCCGGCTACCCGGCGCAGATCGTCGCTGTCGGCGTCGACCGGGACTGCCAGGCCACCACCCACGCCGATGCGGCGGGGGTGCCGCACTTCAAGGTGGGGCTCAAAGATTTTCCGGATCGCGAAGCCTGGAACGTCGCCCTCACCGAGGCCGTCGACGCGCACAAGCCCGATCTGGTGGTCCTCGCGGGCTTCATGAAAATCCTCGGCCCCGCGTTCATGGAACGCTTCGGCGGCCGTCTCATCAACACCCATCCCGCGCTGCTGCCGTCGTTCCCCGGCGCGCACGGGGTGCGTGACGCGCTCGCCTACGGCGTGAAGGTCACCGGCTGCACCGTGCACCTGGTCGACGCGGGCGTCGATACCGGCCCGATCCTCGCGCAGGAGACGGTCGCGGTGGTGCCCGGCGACGACGAGGACACGTTGCAGGAGCGCATCAAGGTTGTCGAGCGACGGTTACTGGCGGAGGTCATCGCCGCCGTCGCGACGCGAGGCATTGTCTCCGACGGACGAAAGGCAGAAATACCAGTGAGCGAGCACGCCGGTGAGTGAACGTAAGGCGATCCAGAGGGCGCTGGTGAGCGTCTACGACAAGACCGGGCTCATCGAGCTCGCCACCGGCCTGCACGCGGCCGGTGTGGAGCTGGTGTCGACCGGGTCGACCGCGGGCAAGATCGCCGAGGCCGGGATTCCGGTCACCAAGGTCGAGGATCTGACCGGTTTCCCGGAGACCCTCGACGGCCGGGTCAAGACGCTGCACCCCCGTGTGCACGCGGGCATCCTGGCCGACACCCGTCGCGCCGAGCATGTCGATCAGCTCGTCGAGCTCGGTGTCGAGGCGTTCCAGCTGGTGGTGGTGAACCTGTACCCGTTCACCCAGACCGTGGCCAGTGGCGCGAGCGTCGACGAGTGCGTCGAGCAGATCGACATCGGTGGACCGTCAATGGTGCGTGCCGCGGCGAAGAATCACCCGTCCGTGGGTGTGGTCGTCGACGTCACCGACTACGACGACGTGCTCGCCGCGGTGAAGTCCGGCGGGTTCACCCTCGCCGAGCGGACCGCGCTGGCCGCCAAGGCCTTCCAGCACACCGCGAGCTACGACGTGGCCGTCGCGAGCTGGATGGGCTCGGTCGCCGTGCCCGCCGTCGCCGAGGAGACCGAGCAGTTCCCCGGCTGGGTCGCCGGTTCGTGGGAGCGCGCCGCGGTGCTGCGCTACGGCGAGAACCCGCACCAGGCCGCCGCGCTGTACACCAGCAACGACGGCACGGTCGGGATCGCGCAGGCCGAGCAGCTGCACGGCAAGGACATGTCGTACAACAACTACACCGACGGTGACGCCGCCTGGCGTGCCGCGTTCGACTTCGACGAGCCCGCGGTAGCGGTGATCAAGCACGCCAACCCGTGTGGCATCGCCGTGGCAGGCGATATCGCCGAGGCGCATCGCAAGGCCCACGCCACCGACCCGGTCAGCGCCTACGGCGGCGTGATCGCGGCCAACCGTGAGGTCAGCGTCGAGATGGCCGAGCAGGTCGCCGAGATCTTCACCGAGGTCATCATCGCTCCGGGCTACGCGCCCGGTGCCGTGGAAGTGTTGCAGCGCAAGAAGAATGTGCGCGTGCTGGTGGCCGAGGCGCCGCAGCGCAAGGGTGTCGAGCTGCGTCCGATCAGCGGCGGTGCGCTGCTGCAGGACCGCGACGTCCTCGACGCCGCGGGCGACGATCCGGTGAACTGGACTCTCGCGGCGGGCGACCCGGCCGACGTCACCACCCTCGCCGACCTCGAATTCGCTTGGCGCGCCTGCCGTTCGGTGAAGTCGAACGCGATCCTGCTCGCCGAGGACGGCGCCGCTGTCGGCGTCGGCATGGGGCAGGTCAACCGCGTGGACTCCTGCAAGCTCGCCGTCGAGCGCGCGGGCGAGCGCGCGAAGGGCTCCGTCGCCGCCTCCGACGCCTTCTTCCCGTTCTCGGACGGGCCGGAGATCCTGGTGGCCGCGGGCGTTCGCGCGATCGTGCAGCCGGGCGGTTCGATTCGCGACAAGGACACCATCGAACTCTGCAAGCAAGCAGGCGTCACGCTGTACCTGACAGGCGCTCGCCACTTCGCTCACTGAGTCGACACCCGAACGGGTGCCGCGCCGAATCCTCGGCGCGGCACCCGTTTTCGGCTATCCGGCGTCGAGTACCTCGCGGGTGCCCAGTGGGGAGCTCAGGGGGATTGCCAAGCTGGCGAAGACGGCGTTCATGGTGCACATCTTGTTCACGGAATCCGCTCGCGTCCCGGAGCGCAGCGCGACGGTGACCGCCTCGGGAGTTTCGGTGACGGTGGCGTCCACGGCGTAGCACTCGGGGTTGCCGGTCTGGAAGTTGACGCTGATCGAGTTGTCGCTCAGTCGATTCCAGGATGAGAAGGGAATCGGATGCGGGTTGACGAGGGTGGGATCCGCGGTGAAGGGCAGGCCTAGGCCGGGATTCGGAACCTCGGGTCGGCTGTTGGTGGTCGACGTATCCGGTTGGGGCACAGCCTCCTCCGAGGAACCGCAGGCGGTGAGGGGTGCGATCAGCACGGCCACGGCCGCCGCCGCGACGGTGTAGCGCGACATCGTTCTCATGCTGCCAACCCTAGACGGCACCGCCCTACTGTGAACTTTCCGCGAACCCTGCGCATAACCCCTCCGTTTCCCCGCCGCGGCGACTAGATTCGGGTGCGATGCGACATTGTGGCAATCGGTCGGCATCTACTGTTGTGCTCTGCAATTGGCGATCTTCGAAAGGAACAACGTGGCCGACACGCTGCGCGTAGGCGAAGAACTTGGTCTGGGTCAGTCCCTGACCGGCGGTGCGTACACCCTGACTCTGCAGCCGGACGGCAACCTGGTGCTGAGTGAGCCCGACGGCAACGTCGTCTGGGCCGCCATGACGCATGGGCAGGACGCGCAGCGCGCGGCTCTGCAGCACGACGGCGACCTCGTCGTCTACAGCGGTGGCGGCGCGCGGATCTGGGCGACCGACACCAGTGGGAAGAACGTCGAGAAGCTGGTCGTGCAGCCCGACCGCAACGTCGTGCTCTACGGCACCGACGGTTCGGTCGCGTGGTCCACCGCCACCAACACCGACAACCCGCTGCCCGCGCCCGAGCCGGTCGCCGCCGCTCCGATCGCCGAAGAGGTTCCGCCGCCGCCGGCCGCGCAGACCTACACGGTCGAGTCGGGCGATACCCTGTGGGCCATCTCCGAGCGCTTCTACGGTGACGGCAACCGCTACCACGAGATCGCCGCGGCCTCTGGTATCGACAACCCGGATCTCATCAACGCCGGTCAGGTCCTGACCATCCCGTAATTTTGGCGGCCGGGGCCGCGTGTTCGCGGCCCCGAGGGGCCACCGGTCAGGTGCCGCGGCATGCTCCTTCGTCGCGTACGCCGCGGCACCTGACCGGCGACCCGGCCGCGAAAGGGTCGGTCGTAAGACTCCCTTTGTGGTTATTGAGTTCTCGAACAAGGGTGGCCCCGGAGCTGTTGCTCCGGGGCCACTTTCGCGTTCACGGCTACTTGGTCGTGGTGAACGGCAGCAGCGCCATCTCGCGCGCGTTCTTCACCGCGACGGCGACCTGACGCTGCTGGCGCGGGGTCAGGCCGGTGACGCGGCGGCTGCGGATCTTGCCGCGATCGGAGATGAAGGTGCGCAGCAGGTTGACGTCTTTGTAGTCGACGTACTCGATGCCCGCGGTGATCAGCGGATTCTTCTTCGGCTTGCGGCCCTGATCGGCCCGGGCCTTCTTGGACGGTGCTCGCTTCACTGCCATGGGATATTCCTTCTCACGAATCAGTTTGGGGAGTCTCTACCAGCTCGATTTGTGGACCCCCGGAAGCTCGCCCCGGTGGGCCATCTCGCGCACACGAACACGGGAGAGGCCGAATTTGCGGAGATAGCCGCGTGGGCGGCCGTCAGCAGCGTCCCGATTGCGCAATCGTACCGGACTGGCATTGCGTGGCTGGTTGCGCAGTTCGGCCTGTGCGGCGGCGCGCTCGGGCTCGCCGGTGCTGGGCTTGCGGATGATCTCCTTGAGCTCGGCGCGACGGGCGGCGAACCGTTCGACGATCTCGCGCCGCTGCTCGTTGCGG
Organism: Nocardia sp. Root136; assembly: GCF_001427185.1. Lineage (NCBI taxonomy): Bacteria > Bacillati > Actinomycetota > Actinomycetes > Mycobacteriales > Nocardiaceae > Nocardia > Nocardia sp. Root136. Next base: position 2,554,583 of record NZ_LMFE01000001.1, on the reverse strand, counting down.
GCGATCTTGGACTTCTTCGCCATCAGCGCTCCTCGCGGAAATCGACGTGGCGGCGCACGACGGGGTCGTATTTGCGCAGGACCAGCCGGTCGGGGTCGTTACGGCGGTTCTTGCGGGTGACGTAGGTGAAGCCGGTATCGGCGGTGGACTTCAGCTTGACGATCGGCCGGATATCGGTCGATTTCGAGGCCATGTTCAGCTCCTAGATCTTGTCCCCGCGAGCGCGGATGCGGGCCACCACAGCCTCGATCCCGTCGCGGTCGATGGTCTTGATGCCCTTGGTGGAGACCGTCAGCGTGACGCGGCGGCCCTCGCTGGGCAGGTAGTAGGTCTTGTGCTGGATGTTGGGGTTCCAGCGTCGGCTGGTGCGCCGGTGCGAGTGCGAGACGGCTTTTCCGAAGCCGGGCTTGCGACCGGTGACCTGGCAGTGGGCCGACATGCGACCTCCTTCCATGGTTATGACAACCATTTTCGACAACGATTATTCCGCACTGTACAGTCGCCGTGAAGTAAATGAAAATCATTGTCGAAAGGGGTATCGGGTGCTTGACCAGTCGGACCGGAGAACGCCCGTGGTGCTGCTGGCCGGCTTCTCGGGACCCGCCATGGGCGGCGTCGAACACATCGCGAAAACGTTGAGCGCGGACGCGGGCACCGTGGTGGTGCATCACGACCTCGCCGAACTCCGTGAAGGCGTGGTGCGCCGCACGGTGCGCACCGCGGGCAACGTGAGCACCACGGTGCTCGAACTCGCGCACGGGTGCGTGTCGTGCACGCTGCGCGCCGATCTGCTGCCGATGCTGTGCACGCTCGCCACACGCGACCATGTCGAACGCATCGTGCTCGCGCTGGATCCCGGCATCGAGGCCGAGGCGCTGTGTCACGCGATCGAGAATGTCGTGGTGACCGGAGTCGCCGACCGCGTCGACGGGCCTGCCGGGCGTTCCGTGCGAATCGAGGCCGTACTCACCTGCCTCGACGGGCAGCAGTGGCTGGCCGACGCGACCGGTGACGAGGTGCTGGCCGATCGGGGCCTGGCTTCCGCCGACGACGAGCGCACCGTGGCGCAGGTGGCGGTCGGGCAGGTCGACTTCGCCGACGCGCTGGTGGTCCTCGCCGCGGGAGTCGACGCGCTCGATCGCGAACGACTCGGGGCGGTCCTCGACCGACTGGCGCCCGCGGCGCCGATCGCCTGGCTAGACGAATTACCCGGCTTCGACGCGATGGAGATCGGCGCCTTGCTGACCCGCGTGCCCGCCGATTCGCGCCGAGGCCGGATCTTCGACGCGCACGCGCCGTTGCTGCGCGGACAGCCGCCGCTGAGCACCGACTGTGGTGTCTCGATCGTCGAATTCGCCGCCCGCAGGCCGTTTCATCCCCAGCGGCTGCACGAGGCGCTCGACGTTCTGCTCGACGGCGTTGTCACTGCCCGCGGCCGGGTCTGGCTGGCGACCCAACCCGATCACGTGGTGTGGCTCGAGTCGGCGGGCGGCGGCCTGCGCGTCGGCGGGGCAGGGCGCTGGCTGGCGGCGATGAGTGCCGAGGAGCAGGCCGTCGTCGACGCTGATCGACGAGCGATGGCCGCGCTGGGCTGGGACGAGCGGTTCGGCGATCGTGATGTGTCGCTGGTGATCCTGGCCCACGACGCGGACCCCGTCGAGATCCGCCATGCCCTGCACTGGGCGCTGGTCGAGGACGACGAGCTGATGCTCGTCGAGCGGGCCCCGGAACGAGTCGCGTTGTGGGAGGACCCCTTCGGCGACTGGCACGAAGATCCCTGCGCCGACCCCACCGAGGCAACGGCTTCGGCGAGCGAGCGTACCAATCCGAGAGGAGAAACAGCATGAAAGCGGGCATCCATCCCGATTACCACCCTGTCGTGTTCGAGGACGCGAGCACCGGGAAACAGTTCCTGACCAGGTCGACCGCGAACAGCGACCGGACGATCGAATGGGCCGATGGGAACACCTATCCGCTCATGACCGTCGACGTGACGTCGGATTCGCACCCGTTCTGGACGGGCACCGCCCGCAACCTCGACACCCAGGGCCGGGTCGAGAAGTTCGAGCGCAAGTACGGAAAGCGCTCGCGCGCAGGCAAGGAAGGCTGAGTCATGGCGGTTCCCAAGCGGAGGATGTCGCGCTCCAACACGCGAAGCAGGCGCTCGCAGTGGAAAGCGGAAGTGCCACAACTGGTCCCGGTGACGGTGGCAGGTGTCGAATACCGAGTGCCGCGCCGAATCGTCAACGCCGTACGCAAGGGCATGATCGACCCCGCCCGGCTCTGAAAAAGAGATACGACAACGCCTGTCGGGAACCCGGCAGGCGTTGTCGTAATCAGCTCTACCGCTCTGGGTTTGCGGCCCGCCTCGGATCCGAGGGGCGAGACGTAACGGCGAAGCCGCAGTATCGCCCCTCGGATCCGAGGCAACCGGGGGCCGCAAACCCCGCGGCGCCAGCCGCTAAATAATTCAGCCTTCGCGTTCGGCGAGTGCCACCAGGGCCGCGGCGAGCTGGAAGAACTTGTTGTTGCCGAGGTCGGCGATGGTCTTGATCTTCAGCGCCTCGAGCAGCTGCTTGTCGTGCGCCTCGGTGAGGCCGGCCAGCGCCGACGGGGGAGCGGCGAGAATGTCGGCGAGCGTCTTGTTCTCGAATTCCTTGTCGAGGACTTTGTCGAGCACCACGTTGACGGCCATGCGAACTCCTTCGTACGAACCTTGGATGTGCCGGGCGAGACGAATGCGCCCTTCAGCGACCATAACTCGGTTGGCGCATCGTGTGGTGAGCTTCCGAGGGGTCGGCGGTTCGTTCCGCGCGCCCACCTGTCCAGGGGTCTTACCCCGACACTGTTGTGCCTGTTCACAGCCTTGCCGGAGGGGGTGGGGCAACTGCCCCGTTAACGGTGTGATGCGCGCCACTTGGCGCGGACCCACCGAAGGGCTTGCGGAACATTTGCTGAGAATCGAATTACCAACTCCTGGTTTGTTTCTCGCCACAAGAAAATTCCCGAACCACTGATGCGGAGTCCCTCACGGGTATGTACTCTCGTGCACGAGGGCGGGTTCTCCGAGTTAGGGGAACCCGCTCATCGCCACTTCAGGGGCGGTTTTCGCGGTAGTTCACCGCAGGTCGCGAGGGCTTCGATCAGCGGGGCGGAAGACCGGAAAGATTCCGACAAACCGGACGTTAGCTGGTTGGCCTCAGCGGGCCGGAACGGGCTGGCGTGCCTGGGCCGCGACGTCGCGCCGATCCGGCGCCACCAGCACCGCGGTGATCGGCACCGTCAGGCCGAGCGCACCGATCACGAACATCGGGAACACCAGGTCGAACAGCGGCAACCCGTCCGGTGTCCGGACAGCTGGATCGATCGAGAACTTCAGTGCGGCGAGGGCCGTGTAGTACACCGCGGCGACGCCTAGGGCGAACAGCACCGACACCAACACCCGCACCGGTACCCGCCGGACCACCTGGGCCACCCACAGCGTGGCGGTGCACAGCGCCATCGACACCAGTACCGACAACCCGACGAGGCCGAGCGACTCCTCGACGGTGCCCTGCACGGCGAGCGCGTCGAGGGTCAGGTAGGTCGACAGTCCGACGCTCAATCCCATCGTCAGTCCGCCGATGATCAGCCGCGGCACCTGTGTGGTCCGGCCGCTGATCAGCAATCCGGCGAGCACGCCGACCACCGCGATGGCCAGCGCCGCCGCACCGAGCGCGACGTTGTACCGCACGGTGCTGTTGTTCACCCGCATCGCGAGCAGCGCGACCGAATTCGCCAGCCACAGCCCGACCCCGCCGAGCGAGACCGCGGCCATCGTCAGCCAGATCAGCCGGAACCGGATCGAGTACTTCGCGTGCCGGATGCAGGCGAACGACACCAGCGCACCGAGCGCCGAAAGATCCAATGCGAGCCACGCGATACCGGTGCCGTGCGCGAAGGTTTCGGCACCGGTCGCGGCGAGCACATCAAGCACGCCTGCCCGCTCCTTCGAACTGCTGCGGCTCGAGTTGGGCAATGGCGTATTCGGTCACCGCCGCCAGTGCCTGACGGACCTCGACGGCGTTGCGCGCATCGATGTCGACGATCGGGATGCCCTCGCGCACCGAGAGCGCTTCGCGCAGTTCGGCGATGGGGAAGCGGGGAGCGTTGGGGAAGCGGTTCACCGCGATCAGGAACGGCAGTCCGCGCGCCTCGAAGAAGTCCACGGCGGCGAAACTGTCTTCGAGCCTGCGGGTATCGATCAGCACCACCGCGCCGATGGCGCCACGGATCAGGTCGTCCCACATGAACCAGAAGCGTTTCTGGCCCGGCGTGCCGAACAGGTAGAGCACCAGGTTTCCGGGCAGCACGATGCGGCCGAAGTCCATGGCCACGGTGGTGGTTTCTTTTTCCGGCGTCTCGGCGAGGTCGTCGATGCCATCGGAGAAATGGGTCACCATCGCCTCGGTGCGCAGCGGCACGATCTCCGACACCGCACCGACGAAAGTCGTTTTACCGGCGCCGAATCCGCCGGCCACAACGATCTTGGTCGACGCAACGCGTTGTTCTGTTGCCGGCGGGCGCATGCCATCAGAGGCCACGGAGTCCACGCAAAGTCCTCTCCATCAGTGATCGGCGTTCGTCGTAGCTCGCCTGTTCGGTCAGCGTCGAATGCACTCGAAGAATCCCGCCCACTACGAGATCGCCGATCATCACCCGGACCATACCCAGTGGGCGTCCAAGGTATGCGGCAATCTCGACGACAGAAAGCCGATGTGTGGCAAGACGCACGATTTCGATCCGCAAATCGCCTGCGGACCAGTCGTTGTGCGCTGTATAAGAGACCGTCTCGACGACTGCTTCCAAGGGCAGCGCTATCGCGGGCTCGGTGCGGCCTGAAGTCAGGGCATAGGGCCTGACTCGCGTCGTCGGCCGGTGATCGGATCCGTAAGGGCTCGACATCTCACCTCAGCCGGCGGAGCGGGCGGTGGCGGTAACCGCCGAGCCCACCCGGTCGACGAGCAACGCCATCTCGTAGCCGATACGGCCGATGTCGTGGCTCTTGTTGGCGAGAACGGCCAGGTGCGAACCGTTTCCGACGCTCATCACCAGCAGGTATCCACGCTGCATCTCCACGATCGACTGCATCACCTTGCCGCCGTCGAACAGGTGCGCCGCACCCATCGACAGGCTCGCCAGACCGGCGGTGACCGCGGCCAATTGCTCGGCGCGGTCCGCAGGTAGATGGGGACTGGTCGCCTGGAGCAGTCCGTCGGCCGAGACGAGCACCGCGTGCGAGACGCCGGGTACGTCGCGGGTGAAGCGGGCGACCAACCAGTTCAGATTCTCGTCTGTGGGGTGCGCGTTGCTCATTCGAGGCCTCCGTCGTTGTGCTGGATCTCGGCACGGCCGCTGCGGACGCCGCTGAGATGTCGGGTCAGGTTGTTGCGGATCTCCTCGGGGTCGCGATCGCCCGCTTCCTCCGCGGGGGTGAGCCCACCGGGGACGAGCTGAGCGCCCGGCTTGCGGATCGGCAGGCCGCCGCTCGTTCGCGAGGACGTGGGCGGGTGGTCCGCCTCGGCGGCGGCCGTCCAGCCCGCGTCGCCGGGGGCGCTCCACGACGCGCCGTTGCCACTGTCGGATTCGGCAGCGGCGGAAGCCGGTTCGACGAGCCACTCCGAGACCATCCGCTGGTAGATCGGGGTCGGTGCCGGGCCGGAAACAGGCTGCAAGCGAGTGCTCGTCGTCGGCAACGGGTCGGTGTCGATGGATCGCGACACCGGCTTCGGCTCGGGTTCCGGCTCCGGCTCGGGGTCTGGCTCCGGCTTCGGTGGCGCGGCGGGTGCGGACTGAGCGGCGAGCTCGGCCAGCGCGCTCGCGGGCACGCGCTGCGGCAGGCCGAAGGGCAGCGAGTCGGTGACCGTGGGCGGATCGGTGGGCACCGGGAGATCGTCGGAGTCGTGATCGTGCTCGGCCCACATGCCTACCGGTGTCGCGTCGTCGTCGGGGTCGACGCCGACCGGTTCCGGTGGGGGCGCCGGTACCGCGGCCGGAATGCGTTGTGGAAGGCCGACATTGGTGAGCGAGGAGTTGGGCGTGCCGACGCCGTTGGTCGGGACGAGCGGACTCGGACCCGACGGCGTGAATATCGCGGGCCCGGGCAGCGGAGAGGCGGGCAGGTCGAGATCGGTCACCGCGTCCAGCGAGACCAAGGGGCGCGGCCCGGTCGGCATGATCGGATTCGGCCCGGTGATATCGGCCGGAGTCAGTGCGTACGGGCCGATTCCGGCGGGCATGATCGGGTTCGGCCCGGTGGGCGGGCCCGACGACACCGGCGGCGACGGCGCGACGAGCGCGCTGGGCAGATGCACGCTGGCGGTGATGCCGGGCTGCGGCGCGGCACCGCTGGTACGGCGCAGGCTCACGGTGATGGTGTGGCGCTTGGCGAGCCTGCCGACCACGAAAAGACCCATGCGGCGGGCGGTTTCGATGGTGACTTCACCACCGGAGGCGAGTCGGTCGTTGGTCGTCTGCAGATCGTCGGCCGACATGCCGAGGCCGCGGTCGGTGATCTCGATCAGATAGCCGCTGTCGACCGCCCGGCCGACGATGACCGCCACCGACGTGCTCGGCGGGGAGTAGCGCAGCGCGTTGTCGATGAGCTCGGCGAGCAGGTGCTCGATATCGACCGCGGACTCACCGGCGACGACACCGTCGGGCACATTGCCGATCTCGACGCGCTGGTAGTCCTCGACCTGCGAGACCGCGCTCCACAGCATGTCCGACAGCGGCACCGGCGGCAGGTGGCCGCGGCGCAGCACGGTGCCCGCGAGCACGAGCAGGTTGTCGCCGTTGCGGCGCATGCGGGTGGCGAGGTGGTCGAGGCGGAACAGGGTCTGCAGGCGCGAGGGGTTGTCCTCGTCGTGCTCGAGTTCCTCGATGAGCGCGAGCTGCTGCTCCACCAGCGACTGGCTGCGCCGCGACAGCGTCTCGAACATGTTGCCGATCTGCAGGCGGAGGCGCGCCTGGTCGCCTGCCAGATTCAGGGCCTGCTCGTGGATCTCGTCGACGGCACGGGCCAGCTGACCGATCTCGTCGGTGGAATGCACACCCACCGGCGTGATCTCCGGCGTCGCCCCGCCGCTGCGGACCACGGCCAGCTCGTCGGGCAGCTTCACGTGCGCCACTTCGAGCGCGTCGCGACGCAGCCTGCGCACCGGCACCACCAGGGTGCGGGCCACGGCGAGCGCGAGCGCGAGCCCGGCCAGCAGCATGCCGAGCACCAGGGTGGTCTCGCGCAGGGCGCCGGTCTGGGCCGTGGCGGTATTGCTGTCGAGGGTGTGGTCGATGTTGTCGAGCAGCGCGGAGATGGTCGAGGCGTAGGTGTCGGCGCTGACCTGCAGCGTATTGAGCACCGCCGCGTTGGTGGTCGGGTCGCCGTTGTTCTGGCTGAACACGCTGATCCGGGTCTGCACCGCGTCGAGCAGCGCCGCCTGGCTGCCCGCGTGATCGGGCAGGATCATCCCGTAGGTCTTGATCATGTTCGCTTCGGAGCCGAGCTCGACGAGCATCTTCGCCCGCGCGCTCTGGCTGCGACCCGATTCGGGCGAGACGACCAGGGTGCGTTCGCGGGTGAGCACCCGGCGGGCCTGGTGCAGCGCGGTCAGCTGCAGGAAGTAGCGCTGCACGATGAAGTCCTCGACCTGGGGGGTCTTGGACAGCGCGTTGCCGATCCGTTCGCCGATCTCGTCGGTCTGCTCACCGACCATCGCGGGGGAGCCGCCGCGCACGGTATTGCGCAGGGTGGCGCCGGTGGTGGTGGCCGCGGTGAGTTCACTGGCGACGCCGGCGTCGATGCGGGCCGAGCGCAGCGCGCTCTGCACCTCGGCGAGCGCCTGGTCGTAGTTGGTGAGCGCGGCGTCGGTCTGCGGGTCGGCGATCGCACCCCAGTTGGCTGTCGCGGCCACGGCGAGTTGTTCGGTCGCGGTGGCGAATTTGACGACGGGTCGGATGACGGTGGCCTGTTCGGTCGCCGCGCCGAGTTGCGTCATCGTTTGCAGTTCGTTGTTGATCCGCAGCACGGCGAAGGTGGTCGCGAGCATCACCGGCAGCACCAGCACCACACCGACCTTGCGCGTTACCGACCAGTTGGACAGGCTGAATTGCCAGGAGCGCGATGCAGGTTCCATCCGCGTGCGTTGCCTCTGCTTCCACGTGTGACCCCGGCCCGCGCGGGGAGGTCGCGGAGCGATGCGAGCGCAGAACCAACTGGAGGTCTTCTTTTACCGCAGGAAAGATACCGTGCCGAGTGGGCAACGGCAATCCGGGCCACGCGGTCTGTAATTCGCCGAATATGCGCTGACACAACGACGATTCGTTGAGGTTTGTCAAGACCTACAACATACATCGCCTAGAACACGACGTTCGGCGCGCCGAGCCCTCTCAGTACGTTCTCAGTCGGTCACGGCAAACTACAGCACATGCGCATTCTGGTAGTCGACGACGATCGCGCGGTGCGGGAATCACTGCGCCGGTCTCTGAGCTTCAACGGCTACACCGTCGACCTGGCCGTCGACGGTCTGGACGCCCTGGAGAAAGTGACCGCAGCCAGGCCCGATGCGCTGGTTCTCGACGTCATGATGCCGCGCCTGGACGGCCTGGAAGTATGCCGGCGGCTACGCAGTACGGGCGACGATCTGCCGATTCTCGTTTTGACCGCGCGCGATTCGGTGTCCGAACGCGTGGCCGGGCTCGACGCGGGTGCCGACGATTATTTGCCGAAACCTTTCGCGTTGGAGGAATTGCTGGCGCGTTTACGGGCGTTGCTGCGTCGGCGAACGCCCGATCCTGGTGAAGCGTCGGAGGCGATGGTGTTCGCTGACTTGTCGCTGGATCCGGTCACCCGTGAGGTTTCGCGCGGCGAACGCGGGATCAGTCTGACGCGCACCGAGTTCTCGTTGCTCGAGATGTTGATGGCCAATCCGCGCCGGGTACTCACTCGCGGCCGAATCCTCGAAGAGGTCTGGGGCTACGATTTTCCGACCTCCGGCAACGCGCTGGAGGTCTATATCGGCTATTTGCGCCGCAAGACCGAGGCCGATGGCGAGGAGCGACTGATCCATACCGTGCGCGGCGTCGGTTACGTGCTGCGCGAGACCCCTCCGTAGGCGGGCGGCATGGCACCCAAGGAACCCGCGGTCGCCGTTCTCGGCAGGCCGCTGGACGCGAGCGAGATGCGTCCGCCGACCCCGCTGACCCGTTCGGTGTCGCTACGCTGGCGGGTGACGCTGCTGGCGGCGTCGGTGGTGCTGATCGCCGTCGCGGTGACCTCCATCGCCGCCTACGCGATGGTGGCGCGCGCGCTGTACGCCGATGTCGACGCCCAGCTGGAGGCCCGTGCGGCCACCATGATCAACAACAACTTCGAGACCGCCGGATTCCAGTCGATCGTGCTGGCCGGGCTGTTCTCCAACGATGTCGGCGTCGCGCTGATCTATGCCGGTCACAAGCCGTATATGCCGCCCCAGCAGACGATTCCGCCGGTCGGCGCCCAGGAGCTCGCCGTGGCCGACGGCAAGATCAACTCCTCGCTGCGCACCGTCGGCGACCAGCGGGTGCTCGCCGCGCGCACCCACAGCGGCGCGACGCTGATCATCTCGCAGAAGCTCTATCGCACCCGCGAGGTACTCGATCAGCTGGCCTGGCTGCTGTTCGTGGTCGGCGCGTGCGGTGTGGTGCTGGCCGCCGCGGCCGGAACCGCGGTGGGCCGCACCGGTCTGCGCCCGATCGCCCGCCTCACCGCGGCGACCGAGCGCGTGGCCCGCACCGACGACCTGACGCCGATCCCGGTGACCGGTGACGACGAATTGGCCAGGCTCACCGAGAGTTTCAACACGATGCTGCGCGCGCTGACCGAGTCACGCGACCGGCAGCGCCGGCTCGTGGCCGACGCCGGTCACGAGCTGCGGACCCCGCTCACCTCGCTGCGCACCAATATGGAGTTGCTCATCGCCTCGGGCAGGCCGGGTGCGCCCCGGCTGCCGGACGAGGACATGGCCGAATTGCGCGCCGATGTGGTCGCCCAGATCGGCGAACTGTCGACACTGGTCGGCGACCTGGTCGATCTGGCCCGTGAGGACGCTCCCGAAACCGTGTACGAGCGGGTGGATCTCGGCGAGGTGGCCGAGCGTGCGCTCGAGCGTGCGCGACGAAGGCGGGTGGGGATCACCTTCGTTGCCGATCTGGCCCCGTGGTTCGTCTACGGGCACGAGGCGGGCCTGGAACGTGCCGTCCTCAACGTCCTCGACAACGCGGCCAAGTGGAGTCCGCCCGACGCGGTCGTGCGCATCACCATGCGCCCGGCCGGTCCCGGTCTGCTCGAACTGGCCGTCGGCGACGCGGGCCCCGGTATCCCCACCGACGAACGCGAACTGGTCTTCGAACGCTTCTACCGCACGACCGCCTCGCGTTCGATGCCCGGATCCGGGCTCGGGCTCGCGATCGTCAAGCAGGTGGTGACCAAACACGGCGGCACCATCGCGGTGGACACCTCCGATCGTGGCGGCGCTCTGGTGCGCATCGTGTTGCCCGGGGAGGCGCCGACCGTGCTCGACGAGTCCGGCGCCGAGTGATCGGCGGAGTCACGGCGAACTGATAGTCCGATCTCAGGCGCCTCTCAGTAGCCGTCAGGAAGCTGGTCTGCAAGCGTGAGGAGACAGACACCATGACCGACGATCCCCAGCGGCACCCTGCTGACCGCCCTGCCGAGACCGGTGGGCAACCGGATCAGCCTCCGTTCGGTGGGCACCAGGGCGAGCAGCCGCCCTACGGCGGCGAAGCGGCCCACATGAGCCAGGCTCCCTATGGCGGGCCCTACGGCAACCCCGCGCCTTACGGCGGCCCCACGCCGTTCGGTCACCAGCATCCGCAGGGTGCTCCGGCGCCGCACGGCGTGGCGCCGCAGGCGTTCGGCCCCGCGCCGACTCCGCAGCGAAAGCCGTTGCGGCTCGGCCTGATCGCCGGAGCGACCGCCTTGGCGCTGGTCAGCGGTGGTGTCGGTGGGGTTGTCGGCGTGCTCGCCACCGACTCGAATTCCGCACCGGTGACCAACGCGCTCGAGGCGCCCAAGCCCGCGGTGAACAATGTCGCCAACGCGCCCGCCGGGTCCACTCAGGCGGTGGCGCAGCGGGTATTGCCCAGTGTCGTGATGATCAAGGTCGCGGGTAGCCGCGCGTCCGGAGAAGGTTCCGGGGTCGTGCTGTCCACGGACGGGCTGATTCTCACCAACAACCACGTCGCCGCGGGAGCGGGCGCCTCGGCGAAGATGGAAGTGGTGTTCAGCGACGGCAGCACCGCGCCGGCCACCATGATCGGCGCGGATCCGGTGTCGGATCTGGCTGTCATCAAGGTCAGCGGCAAGACCGGGCTCACGCCGATCGAGTTGGGTACCTCCGACGGGCTGGCGGTCGGCCAGCCCGTGATCGCCATCGGCTCGCCCCTTGGCCTGGCGGGCACCGTCACCACCGGCATCGTCTCCGCCCTCAACCGTCCGGTCTCGACCAGCGGTGAGGGAACCCCGAGCCAGGTGAACCCGGTGATCGACGCGATCCAGACCGACGCGGCGATCAACCCGGGCAATTCCGGCGGTGCGCTGGTCGACGGGCAGGGCAAGCTGATCGGCATCAACACCGCCATCGCCAGCCTCGGCGGCGAGGCGGCGGGCGGCGCCCAGAGCGGTTCGATCGGTCTCGGCTTCGCGATCCCGGTGGATCAGGCACGCCGGGTCGCCGACGAACTGATCAAGACCGGCCACGCCACCTACGCCCAGATCGGCATCAAACTGCGCCCGCAGGACACCGCCGCGCGCGTACTCGAGGCCACCCCCGACGGCCCTGCCGCCAAGGCGGGCATCCCGGCGGGCGCGGTCATCACCCGCCTCGACGACCGTCCCATCGACTCGGGCGACGCGCTGATCGCCGCCGTCCGCTCGCACCAGCCAGGAGACAAGGTGAAGGTGACTTACACCGACGAACAGGGCGGCAATGCCAAGACCGCCGAGGTCACGCTCACCGCCGCGGCGGCCGAAGGCGGCCGATGATGCGTTCGAACGCAAACCTGTCGTGCGTAAGCGCTACGGTGATGACCATGGACATCGATGCTCCCGTGGCAGGGCGCGCACTGGTTGTTGTCGTCGACGATCGGACGGCTCATGGCGGCGTGGATTCACTCGGCCCACTCGTCACCGAATTGCTCAACGAGGCCGGGTTCCTCGTCGACGCCTCGGTGACGGTCCAGGCCGAGGAGGTCGAGATCCGCAACGCTCTCAACACCGCGGTGATCGGCGGTGTCGACCTGGTGATCTCGGTCGGCGGCACCGGCATGTCGCCGCGCGATATCACCCCCGAGGCCACGACCCAGGTGCTCGACCGCGAACTGCCCGGTATCACCGAGGCGCTGCGCGCGTCGGGTCGCGTGGCGGGCTCGCTCGACGCCGGTCTGTCGCGTGGCGTCGCGGGCATCTCCGGCAGCACCCTGGTGGTGAACCTGCCCGGTACCCGTGCGTCGGTCCGCGACGGCATGGCCACCCTCGGCCCACTGGCCAGCAAGGTGATCGGCGAACTGTCCGGTCTGGACGAATGACATCCGATCCGCGCGACGCGGTTCCCGGCCCCGATGATCAGGGCCGGGAACCCGCGTCGGCGGACGAGCTCCGGCGCAAAGCCGCCGAGGCGGCGCGGCTGGCGAGGATCTTCGGCGATGTGCTGCCCGAGACCACCGGTGACGAGCGCGGCGACCGATCACGCGACTCCGGCGCGGACGAATGGTTACGGTCCCAGGTTCCCCCGCATCACGGGTGATCGGCCCGTTATCTACGTAGCCGCTACGTAATAGACGGTATCGGAATAGCCTATTTCAGCGCGAACGGGCACCGCCGACAAATACTCGAGACCACGCGAAAGCGTGGTCTTTTGTCGTTGGAAGGCCCGAATCGTTGCCCATGGCTATCTCCTGTCAAGGCGCCATGACAGGAGCCTTCGAGACTGCATCAATGCACGTCAAAGCATGTGGCGATGTACGAATGTGTGCCGCGCTTCACAGTGAAATTTACGAACTCTTTCGTTGCCATATCCGTGGAACGGCGTTTAATGTTCGCCATTGAGCCACCAACTATCGGTCCCCGCAGTACTCCCACTTCTGTGCGTTGAACTACCCGGTGGAGCCCTGGCTCGGGTTCGCCACACCGGCCCCGGCCGTATCGTCGAAATAACAGTTAGTTACGTAACGGCAACAAAGGGGCGACACACTGATCTGGGCCCTGTGAGGTCCACTTGTCCGGCTTCGAAAGTCGAGGTCGGCTGTTAGACACCTGATGAGGGGAAGTATGAGCGAGAACCGCACCACCGGTGTGCGCCGTGGCGTCCGTGCCGCGGGCGTCGGCGCTGCCGCGGCCGCCGTGGCCTTGGGCCTGCTGTCGACCGGTGCCGCCAATGCCGACACCTTCGTGCCGTTGCCGGACGGCCAGAAGGTCAGCCCTGCTGGCGTGACCATCACCCGCACCCATGAGTCCGCGCTGATCTCGCCGTCGCTGTCCGCCAATGGCGCGGGTCGCGTCGTGTGGGTCTCGGGCACCGCGGTCGCCGAGGTCAACGAGACCCCCGAGGGCGAGGTCGGCCCGTGGAACGGCCCGACCGGCCGCCCCGGTTCCAACAATTCCTCCACCCACGGCGCCTCCCAGCTGAACACCGGCTACATCGTCGGTTGCCAGGTGAGCATCGCCGATGACGCGATCGGCGCCGGCCTGTCCGGTGGCCTGAGCACCGGCGGCGTGACCGCCGGTGGCTCGATCGGCGTGAACCTGGGCCCGGGCGAGGTCAAGTTCGTGCAGATCAGCTCGAAGGACATCCTGAAGGCCGGTACGTACGCGATCGATTACCAGGACGCGGAAATCGAGATCCAGGGCTGCGCCGGCTACGCGCAGGCTCGGGCCTACACCGTGGTCGAGATCATCGGCGACCACTACTCGAAGACCACCCTGTACGGCATGCCGTTCAGCATCGGCTGACGTCTTTCGATCCGGCACGAATCTTCTTCTCGCTTCGGCGAACTCAATCCTCGAGGGACAAATCCTATGATCAACCGTAAGTTCATGGCGAAGGTGGCGGGCGTCAGCGCTGCGGCCACCGTGGCCGTCGGCCTGTTCTCGACGGGCGCGGCCAATGCCGATACCTTCGTTCCGCTGCCGGGTGGCCACATCACCAAGACGCTGTCCGACGGCACCGTGGTCGACATCGCCCTGGTCGGCGAGTCGGCCAACATCAACCCGTCGCTGGGTTCCACCCCGGTCCACCGCAACGCGTGGGTTTCGGGTAGCGCTCAGGTCTCCGTCTCCGACGGCGGCTCCGGCAAGATCTTCCCCGGCTACACCGTGGGTTGCCAGGTCAACATCGCGGGCGGCGGCGTCTCCGGCGGCGGCGACCTCGGCAGCGACTGGGAGGGCAACGTCGACGCGGGCGTGACCTCCGGCGGCGAGCTCTCGCTCGGCCCCGGCCAGTCGAAGTCGTTCTACGTCCTCGACCTCGAAAAGGCCGACGACTTCGGTTCGGAGTCGCACGGCAAGTCGAACAAGTTCAAGGACGGCTCGGGCTCGGTGACCTGGTCCGACGAGACCATCGGCCTGACCGGCTGCGGCGGCTACGCGCAGGCGCGCGCCTTCGTCTCCGTCGAGGTCGAGACCGACAACGTCATCTCCTGGGTGACCCTGTGGGGCGCTCCGTTCAGCCTCGGCTGATCTGTTCGCATCCCGCACTCGAAACGGGCCGGTCGCTCTGCGACCGGCCCGTTTTGTGTGCGCGAACTCCAGTAGCACTGGACATTACGAGTCAGTCTCACTATGTTGAACCCGAATCGACTGCTCTTGCAGTCGAAGTCACTTGCGTTTTCGTTCGCCGATCGGCTGAGCTCGCGCCGATCCGGTGACCAACAGCTTCTCGATCCACCTCCCGGCAGGGCGCATCTGTCCTGTTGCCAGCGGTGCATGTCCTGGTGACACACCCCAGCTGGGTCCGGGCGCAACACAGATATCGACCTCGATGGTCGAGGTCGGATTTGCGTATACCTCGAGGGGAAGAATGAGCGAGAACCGCACCAACCGCGGGCGTCGCGGCGCTTGGAGCGTAGGCGCCGCCGTGGCCGTGACGATCGGCCTGTTGTCTGCCGGTGCTGCCGATGCGGACACCGTCGTACCGTTGCCGGACGGCCAGAAGGCGGGCCCCGGCGTCACTTTGAGTCGTACCGGTGAGCGTGCCGTGATCTCCCCGTCGCTGGCCGCCAACGGCGCCGGTCGCGTCGTGTGGGTGTCAGGCAATGCCCGCGCCGATGTGCAGGTCACGCCGGAGGGCGAGGTCGGGCCGTACAACGGTCCGACGAACCGTTCCGGCTCCAATAATTCTTCGACGCATGGTGCGTCACAGCTGAATACGGGTTACATCGTCGGTTGCCAGGTGAGCATCGGCGACGAGGCGATCGCGGCCGGGTTGGCCGGTGGGGTATCGACCCTCGGCGCCTCGGCCGGTGGTGCGATCGGCCTTCACCTCGGCCCCGGGCAGGTCGCCTTCGTGCAGATCGATGCCAAGGACATTCTGAAGCCCGGCGTCTATTCGGTGGAGTACCAAGACGCGGAGATCGATATCCAAGGGTGCGCGGGCTACGCGCAGGCCCGGTCCTACTCGGTGGTCGAGATCATCGGCGACCATTACTCCAAGACCACGCTGTACGGCGCGCCGTTCAGCATCGGCTGATCATCGGCCGAATCGAAACTCTTTCTCGTTCACACGAATTCACCCTCGAGGGGTCACAGTGATGATCAACCGTAAGAGCATGGCGCGCGCAGCCGGATTCATGGCGGCGGCGACTATGGCATCGGGTTTGCTGTTCACGGGTGCGGCCGATGCCGACACCGTCGTTCCGCTGCCGGGTGGCCACATCACCAAGACGCTGTCCGACGGCACTGTCGTCGACATCAGCCTGGTCGGCGAGTCCGCCAATATCAATCCGTCCATGGGGTCCACTCCAGCGCATCGCAACGCATGGGTTTCCGGTAGTGCGCAGGTCTCGGTTTCCGGTGACGGCGGTGGCAAGATCTTCCCCGGTTACACCGTGGGTTGCCAGGTCAATATCGCCGGTGGTGACGCGCTCGGCGACGGTGGAGCGGAGGTCGTCGAGGGTCTGGGCTTCGGCGAGGTGAACACCGGCGGCGAGCTCACCGTCGGCCCCGGCCAGGCGAAGTCCTTCTACGTCCTCGATCTCGAAATGCCCGACGACTACGGCAATGAATCCCACAAGACCCGCAATGCCTTCAAGGGCGGGTCGGGCTCGGTGACCTGGGCCGACGAGACCATCGGCCTGTCCGGCTGCGGTGGTTACGCCCAGGCTCGTTCGTTCGTGAGCGTCGAGGTGGAAACCGACAACGTCATCAGCTGGGTGACCCTCTGGGGTGCGCCGTTCAGCCTCGGCTGAGCAATCACCAGGTATGAACTCGGGTCCCGCTCACCAGGTGAGCGGGACCCGATGCGTTGTGGGAGTGCCGGATCAGTAGGTTTTCTTACCGTCGGTATCCGACGCCGGTTCGGCCAGGTAGCTGTGCTTGCCGTTCGAGCGGCTGTGCTGTTCGGCGAGCAGGTCTCGGATCTGGATGAGCAATTCGTTTTCGCTGAGTTGCTCGTCGGCCGCGGAGAAACGCTTCTGCGCCCTGGTCGCGGGCACCACCAGGACGAAGTAGAGGATCAGCGCGACCAGCACGAAGTTGATCGCCGCGGTGATGATCGGCCCGATTTCGATGAAGGTGGCCGGTTTGTCCGCGATGAGCTGGAAGCCGAGCCCCATCTCGTTCGATCCGCCGAACACCGCGAGCAGCGGATTGATGATCCCCGTGGTGAACGCGGTGACGATCGCGACGAACGCCGTGCCGATGACGACAGCGACCGCCAGGTCGACCACATTGCCGCGGAGTAGGAAATCCCTGAAACCTTTGAGCATTGCCGATGTCTCCTTCGTACAGGAGCCGGCCCGGGGCGCTGCGCTCCATATCGAATGTTGCGAAACGGTCTGCTTGGTTCCTATCTGATGCTAACGAGACTTCGGGCAAATTTCTCGCGAACTTACCCGTGGGCGACAGAGGTGGCGGTCAGTGGAAGACGACAGTCAGTGCTGTCCGCAGTGACGCGCCGGCGACGGCGGTGGCGTATTCGGTGTCCAGTGCGAGCAGGACCACCCGTTCCGCCCCGCGCCGATCGCCCGTCGCGGTGACGAGCACGACCGCGGCATCGGTGGCCAGCGTCCGCGCGGGTTTGCTCGCCCCGGGCCCGCCCGCGTCCTCGACCCCGACGACATCGACTCGATCGCCCGCCCGCAACACATCAGCCACCGCGGCATCGGCCAATCGAATCGGCACGATCCGTGCATCGGCGCTACCCGCGGCCGCAGCGGCCAGCCGTGGCCCGACGACGCGCAGATCGGTGAAGGTTTCCCCGGCGTGCATGGCGCCGGTCAGTGTCGCGCCGAGCAGGGGAGCGGTATCGGCGACCGAACCTGTTGGCAGCGAACGGGATTCGTGTTGATCGACACGCAGATCGTCGGCGGCGAGCAGCCGGCCGGGTGCGAGATCGCGGGCAGCGACAACAACCGCGACCCTCGTGCCACCGGGATCACCACGCACGAACAGCACCACGGCAGCCACGGCGAGAACAGCGGCGGCGATACGTCGGGCGAGCAGCGCGTCGGCCCAGGCCGGACGGTTACCGAGGGCGAAGCGCCAGGAACTGCCACGTCCCAGATCGGCGAGACTGCGAGTCATGGCGAAAGCGTAGAACCGCGGCACGGCGGGAAACCCGCCGAAAGCCCCGCCTGTGGATAACTACGGGGCTGTGGACAACTGTGGAAAAGATCAGCTGGCGGCGGCCGGAGTGGAGCTGGTGGACGCGCTCGACGACGAATCGCCGTTGCTGCCGGACCCGTTGGTGCTCGACCCGTTGCTGCCGCTCTCGGACGAGGTCTTCGCCGGTTCGCTCGCGGTGGACGCGCCGCCACGGCTGTCGGTGCGGTAGAAACCGCTGCCCTTGAACACGATGCCGACCGAGTTGAACAGCTTGCGCAGCTTCCCGGAGCACTGCGGGCATTCCGTCAGTGTGTCGTCGGAGAAGGACTGAACGATGTCGAAGCGGTTGTCACACTCGGTGCACGCATACGAATAAGTTGGCACAGGATCCTCCGCAAGTCTCTCGTCGATCTAGCACTCTACCGCCGACACTGCCAACGTCGCGAATCGCCGTTTCATTCCGGCGAAACGGGGAGGTCGCGGCCCAGCTGTTGCAGCCCGCCACCTGGGGTGAGTACCCAACCCATCCGCCGATCGTGCGGTTCCTCGGGAAGCAGGTCGACCAGCTCATTATCCCGTACAACGGCGATGAGGCGCACGTCAGCGCGGACAGCGCCGAGCGTCCGGTCGTAATACCCGGCACCACGCCCGAGCCGGACGCCGCGTCGATCCACCGCGAGGGCGGGAACCAGGATCGTTGTGGCGTCGGCCACCACGGCGGGTGCCAGCGTCTCGGTGGCCGGTTCGAGCAGGCCGTAGCGGGCCTTGCGCAGCGAATCCGCGCCCTCGTAGCGCGCCCAGCTCAGCGGGCCGGGCTCGCCGGTCACCGGCAGCAACACCGTGGCGCCGCGCGCGCGCAGCACGTCGAGCATGCGCAGATCGCCGGGTTCGCCGCGGATGGGCACGTAGGCGCACACGACGTCATCGGGCCCGGCCAAGCGGGCTGCCGAGGAAGCGAGCGCGGCCGCGTCGACGGCGTGTTCGGTGGGCTCCACTTGTGCGCGAGTGGCCAGGATCTCGCCGCGCCACGCATATTTGGTGCGCTCACCGGGCATCTCCACAGCGACCACCATAGTCTGCACAGGCGCGCAGCGATCCGAAGTCTTTTGCGCACGGCCGGAGCGAAGGCGGAGGTACGCCTAAGCTCTTGCCGACGCCGGATCGTCGCGAGGAGGCGATCGGACGGCACTGAATGGATAGGGTATGCGCATGACAGACAAGACTTCCGGTTTCCGCACTGCGGTGGTACCCGCGGCCGGACTCGGGACGCGGTTTCTGCCTGCCACCAAGACGGTGCCCAAGGAGTTGCTGCCGGTGGTCGACACCCCCGGCATCGAGCTGGTCGCGGCCGAGGCCGCCGAATCCGGCGCCGACCGGCTGGTGATCGTCACCTCGCCGGGCAAGGACGGCGTCGTGGCCCACTTCGTCGAGGACCTGGTGTTGGAGAGCACCCTGGCCGAGCGCGGGAAGTTCGCGCTGCTGGAGAAGGTTCGCAAGGCCCCGGCGCTGCTCGACGTGACATCGGTCGTCCAGGAGGAGCCGCTCGGGCTCGGCCACGCGGTCGCCCAGGCCGAAGCCGTCCTCGACGACGACGAATTGGCCATCGCCGTCCTGCTGCCCGACGATCTGGTGCTGCCGTGTGGCGTGCTCGAGACGATGAGCCGGGTCCGCCGCGAGCGTGGCGGCTCCGTGCTGTGCGCCATCGATGTGCCGAAATCGCAGGTCAGCGCCTACGGTGTCTTCGACGTCGAGGAATGCGCCGACGGAGCCGAGACCGACGTGTTGCGCGTCAAGGGCATGGTCGAGAAGCCCGATCTCGCCGACGCGCCGTCGACCCTGGCCGCCGCCGGCCGCTATCTGCTCGACCGGGTGATCTTCGACGCACTGCGCCGGATCGAGCCGGGCGCCGGCGGGGAACTGCAGCTCACCGACGCCATCGCCCTGCTGATCGCCGAGGGCCACCCGGTACACGTGGTGGTCCACCGTGGGTCGCGCCACGACTTGGGCAACCCGGGCGGTTATCTTCGAGCTGCTGTGGATTTCGCCCTCGAGCGGGACGAATACGGCCCGCAACTGCGCGAGTGGCTGAAGTTCCGGCTCAGTCCGGAGTGGGATCCACAGTCGCCCGTCGCCTAAACGCGGTCAGGTACACCGCCATAGATTCAGGAGCTCGATGCGCTCGGTTGAGGATCAGCTGATCAAGGTCACCGCGGCTGCGGTCGCACCCCGGCCGGTCCGGGTGGCGATTTCCGAAGCCCAGGGTTTGCTGTGCGCGGAAGACGTCGTCACCGAACGGCCGCTGCCAGGCTTCGATCAGGCCGCCATCGACGGGTACGCGGTGCGCAGCGTCGACGTCACCGCCGCGGGCACCGATGTGCGCGACGAGGAGGGTGAGCTGATCGACCTCACCCTGCCGGTGGTCGGCGAGGTGGTGGCCGGTTCACGCCAGCCCATCCGATTGCAGCCGCGCCAGACCGTCCGGGTCGATACCGGCGCGCCGCTGCCGACCCTGGCCGACGCGGTGCTACCGGTGGAGTTCACCGACGGTGGGCGGGCCAGGATCAAGGTTTTCGAGCCGGTTCGCTCGGGCGACTACGTCCGCCGCATCGGTGACGACGTGCAGCCCGGTGACGTGGCTGTCCGGGCGGGCACGATCATCGGCGCGGCCCAGGTGGGCCTGCTCGCCGCGGTCGGCCAGGACAAGGTGCTGGTGCATCCGCGCCCGCGCCTTTCGGTGATCTCCATCGGTGGCGAGCTGATCGACATCGACCGCACGCCCGGTCCCGGCCAGGTCTACGACGTGAACTCCTATGCCCTGGCGGCGGCCGCGCGCGACGCGGGCGCCGATGTGAACCGGGTCGGCATCGTCAGCGCCGATCCGCGCCGACTGCGTGACGTGGTCGAAGGGCAGCTGGTGCGCTCGGAGGTCGTGGTGATCGCGGGTGCGGTCGGCGGCTGGGCCTCGGATCAGGTGCGCGAGGCGCTCGACGGCCTCGGCGAGCTCGAGGTCGACCGGGTGGCGATGCACCCGGGTTCCGTGCAGGGTTTCGGCCGGCTCGGGCGCGACGAGGTGCCCACCTTCCTGCTGCCCGCGAATCCGGTGAGCGCCTTGGTGGTGTTCGAGGTGATGGTCCGTCCGCTGATCCGGATCGCGCTCGGCCGCCGTCAGCCGATGCGTCGAATCGTGAGCGCGCGCACCATCACTCCCATCACCTCGATGCCGGGCCGCAAGGGTTACCTGCGCGCGCAACTGCTGCGCGACGAGACGACCGGCGACTACCTGGTGCAGCCGCTCGGCAACGGCAACGCGGGCTCCTCGCATCTGCTGGTGTCCCTCGCCGAGGCCAACAGCCTGATCGTGGTGGAACCCGACGACACCGATTTCCGCACCGGTGACGAAGTGCAAGTCGCGTTCTTGGCGCAGCGCGGCTGAAAAATGGAATCCATGAACGTATTCCGGGCCGGACAGCATCCCGGCTGGCCCGCCCGGCTCGGTCCGGTAATGGTGGCGGGCGGCAAGGTGACCCTGCGACCGGTGCGTTTTCGTGATGCCGCCGCGTGGAGCCGGATCCGGCTGCGCGACCGCGACCACCTCGAGCGCTGGGAACCGACCGGGCGCGGCAGTTGGGAGGCGCGCAATCACGCGTCGAACTGGCCGTCGCTGTGGACGAGCCTGAAGGCCGAGGCCCGGCGCGGGGCGATGATCCCGCTGGTCATCGAGGTCGACGGGCAGTTCAGCGGTCAGTTGACCATCGGCAACGTCGTTCGTGGTGCGCTGCGCTCGGGCTGGATCGGGTACTGGGTGGCCAAGGATCTCGGCGGTCAGGGGGTGGCGACCGCCGCGCTCGCGCTCGGCCTCGACCACTGCTTCGGCCCGGTCGGCCTGCATCGCGTCGAGGCGACCGTGCGGCCGGAAAATCTTGCCAGCCAGGCGGTTCTGCGCAATGTCGGCTTCCGGGAAGAGGGCCTGCTGCGCCGCTACCTCGATGTCGACGGTGCCTGGCGTGATCACCTACTGGTCGGTCTGACAGTCGAAGAGGTTATGGGCACTGTGGTAGATCGCCTGGTCAGGGAGGGTCGAGCGGCGCTGCCGTGAAATTTCTGTTACTCATGTGGCAGGTGTGCACGGCGCGCCTGCCACACGGGCGCGTCTGCCCGAATTAACCTACGGACGTCAGTGGTGCGTCCACAGAGGGACAACACGTAGGTGGGGACGGGAGGTGATGACCGCGATGCCGAATTCGATCCTGTGGATCGGACTGGTGGTGCTGTGGGTCTTCGTCCTGTTCCCGATCCTGGCGGACCGGCATCCCCGGATCCGCCGCACCACCGATGCCGCGCTCGCCACACGCGTGCTGCACCGTGGCGGGGCCGAACGACGGATCCGCATCGGCGCGGCGGGCGGTCACGAGAGTGACCCCGATTACCGACCCCGTGTGCTTCGCAAGCGCTCCCACCGAACTGATTCGGAGGATCGGATGACGACCGAAGAGCCCGTCACCGAAGATGACGACGAAAAGTTGACCCCCGCAGTCGAACTCGAGGCCGCCGAAGCCGAGGTGGACCACGACGACCTCGGAGAGCCCACCGCGACAGCCGATCCCGACGACGACGAAACAGAAGATGCCGCGGCGCAGCCGGTCTCGGCGGAAGCCGACGAGGACCCATTCGTCGCCGCGCGCATCCCACCCGCGCCCCCGGCCCGACTCGACGACCTCGTCGTCGAGGACGCCGAATTCGACGATGACGACGACTTCACCCCGTCGCGTCGCGGTCGCGGCGGCTACGACCCCGAGGCCGACGCGATCGCCCGCGCCGCCCGCTACAGCTTTCGCCAGCGCGCGGTCATGGGCCTGATCGTCGGCCTGATCCTGTTCGCCGCGTTCGGACTGCTGCTCAACTCGATGTTCTGGTGGGCGTGCGGGCTGTCGGCGGCGGTGCTCACGGGCTATCTCGCCTACCTGCGTAAGCAGGTCCACCTGGAGGAGGAGATCCGCCGCAGGCGCGCGGCCCGCCTCACCCGTGGCAAGCGCCAGGAAGCCGCTGAAGCCACTCCGGAGGCGGCTACCACCCGGCGCACCATGGACCGCGACACCGCACGCGCCCTGCGCCGTCGCTCCACTCTGCTCGACACCGACGACGAGGACCCGAGGTTCGAGTTCCTCGAAATCTTCGATCCGGCCACTTCTCGCGCACTCCGCAACCGGGTCGAAGACCTCGGTCAAGCCGTCGGCGAGTAACTGGTGCAACCACGCAAATCAGCAGGTCAGAGTACCGATTCGGTATCGGGGCGCAACCCCTGATACAGTGTCACAGCGCGGTTCGCCAGAGCCGCACGGGGCTATAGCGCAGTTGGTAGCGCGTCTCGTTCGCATCGAGAAGGTCAGGGGTTCGATTCCCCTTAGCTCCACCCCCAGAAGGGCCCGGTCACCGACCGGGCCCTTTCTCTGTTCCTGGCGAACATCCGCCGCCCCTCCGCCGTGGCGCGCACTCTAGGCGCGATACGAATAGATCGCATGCCCCCAATAGTTATGGCACGATACATTGATGAATATTTACTGGTGAGTAATAGTAGTTTTCATTCCCGGTGTCGGTATATGCAGAATTTCATTGTGAAAGCTTCATTTTGCTGTACAGCACTGGATTCAACTTATTCGCAAACTATATAAACCGTAATATCGGTCACGTTAGTAACGCTGACCAAGTGGTAGCCGATAGACCGAAAATGGCTATTACTGTGCAGGTCAATGCATTTGCGGACCCTGCTGAATGGCAGTAACGTTCCGGTAAATCACATGATCCGCGCAGGACCGCGAGCGCTCGCTCACCAAGTTCGCTGCCGGGGAGGAATCGTTTCACCAGCGAACAGATGTGACGTCACCATCGGGAGGGGCGTCGAACGCGTCTGTTGGAAAGCATCAGAGGCAGTTCATGACAGCGGTCATCGAGGTTCGTTCCGAGCCCGAAGAAATACCGAATACCCATCCGTCGTTCGCGTATCGTGGCGTCGCGCTGATCGCTTCGATCGCCGCGATCGCGCTGACGGCAACGGCGGGCCGTTACGACTACTTCGGTGACGAGCTCTATTTCCTCTCCGCCGGTCGGCGACTCGACTACACCTATGCCGATCAGGGCGTGGTGGTGCCGATGTTCGCGTGGATCGCCGACCAGTTCGCACCGGGATCGGTGACGGCCCTGCGCTTCCCGGCTGTCCTGATGTGCGTGGGTGCCGTAGTCGTGGCGGCACTGATCGCCTACGAACTGCGGGGCAGCCACCGCGTTCAGATGCTCGCCGCGGCCGCGTACGCGTTGTCGGGACTGGCGGCCAATCAGGTCGTGCTGAGCACGTTCTCCTTCGATGCCACCTTCACGGCCGTGATCACCTGGCTGTTCATTCGCTGGGTTCGCACGCGCCAGGACTGGCTGATCGTCGTAGCCGGACTGGTCGCCGCCCTTGATATGCAGGTGAAGTGGATGATCCCCATCGTCTGGGCGTGCCTGGGCACGGCGGTCATCCTGTGCGGTCCCCGCGACATCCTGCGCCGCCCCGCGCTGTGGGTGGCGACCGGCATTCTCGCTTCGTCCCTGATCCCGATTCTTTACTGGCAGTCACAACACAATTGGCCACAGCTGGCAATGGGTGCGGTCATCGGAGCCGAGCAGGACGCCACCGGTTACGGTCCGGTGGGATTTCTTCCGCAGTTTCCCATCTTGGCCGGCATCCTGGGCACATTGTTGCTCGCTATCGGACTCTGGGCGGCCTTCGAGCAGGAGTCGCTGCGCCCGTATCGATTTATCGCGGTGGCACTTGTGATCATGACCGCGTTTGTCATGTTCACGCATGGACGGCCTTATTATCCGGGCGGTCTCTTTCCCGCGATGTTCGCCTTCGGCGCCGTCGGCCTCTGGCAGTACGACCGGAAACGGTGGATGAATGTGGCGCTGGTTCCGATCGCCGGCATCTCGGTGCTGACGACCATCGTGACACTCACGGTGATACCCCTCGCGCCCAGTTGGCGCACACAAGCCGAGGACGCGATCGACCTCGGACTCCGAACGGCATTCTTCGGAAACACCAATTGGTCATTGATGGTTTCCGCGGTCAACGACGGCTACCGCACGCTGACGCCTGCGGAAAAGGCTGACGCCGTCATCGTCGCGCAGGGCTATCCGCAGGCAGGTGCGGTCGAACAGTTCGGCAGGCAGTACGGCTTGCCCGACACGTACAGCCCGAGCCGTGGCTTCGGCTTCTTCGGCCCGCCACCGGACTCGGCGACGTCGGTGGTCTACGTCGGGCTCGACACCGCCGAACACGAACTGCGCACCCGTTTCACCGAGGTGGAGCGCGTAGTCCACCTCGACGATCCCATGGGTATCCCGGGCATCGACCGCATGACCGCCGTCTGGGTCTGCAAGGGTCCGAA
Organism: Nocardia sp. Root136; assembly: GCF_001427185.1. NCBI lineage: Bacteria > Bacillati > Actinomycetota > Actinomycetes > Mycobacteriales > Nocardiaceae > Nocardia > Nocardia sp. Root136. Next base: position 2,529,305 of record NZ_LMFE01000001.1, on the reverse strand, counting down.
GCAGCAGTGGTCGACCATGTGGGATTCCATGACCACGCTGTATTTCGATCTCGGCCTCTGGCGAGACGGTCGGACCACCACCCGACCCACGCACTGAGCGAGGACGACACAAACGAACCCCCGGTCGCGAAGGCGGCCGGGGGTTCGTCGTTGGATCCGGGAGGTCAGTTCTTGACCAGCTCCGGCTCGTCCGCCTCGTCCTGCACGGGTGCGGCGTGCGGGTCGGTCGCCGCGCGGTTCGGCAGCAGGACCGCCATGGCGATCACGACCAGGGCCAGGGTGGCCGAGATCAGGAAGGCCAGGCGCATGCCGTCGAGGGTGGCGACGGCCGCCGGGGTGCCCTCTTCGATGAGCGAGGTGCTGCGGGCCGACATGACGGTGACCACCAGTGCGGTACCGAAGGCCGCCGCCACCTGCTGGATGGTGCCCAGCATCGAGCTGCCGTGCGAGTACAGGTGCATCGGCAGTGCGCCCAGGCCCAGGGTGAACACCGGAGTGAACGTCGCGGCCAGCGACACCATCAGCAGGATGTGCAGGCCGAGCAGCTGCCAGTACGGCATGTCCATCGAGATCTGGGTGAAACCGGCCAGCGAGGCCGCGATGCCGATCGAGCCGGGGATCACCAGCAGGCGTCCACCGAACTTGTCGAACAGCTTGCCGACGGTCGGGCCGAGCAGACCCATCGCCAGACCACCCGGCATCACCAGCAGGCCGGTCTCCAGCGGGCTCAGACCGCGCAGGTTCTGCAGGTACAGCGGCAGCAGGATCATCGAGCCCATCATCGCCAGGAACGCGATCGACATCAGGACCAGTGCCTTGGTGTAGGTGCCCTGCAGCAGGACGCGCAGATCCAGCAGCGGGGTTCCGTTGCGCTGCAGGCTGATCTGACGCAGCGCGAACGCCGCGATCAGCGCGACGCCGGCGGCGGTGATCAGTGCCGCGGTGGCGTAGCTGTCACCGTGGAACTTGCTCAGCCCGAACACCAATCCGCCGAAGCCGAGAGCCGCCAGCGCCACGCTGGGGAGGTCGAGCGTGCCTGGCTGCGGCTCGCCGACGTTCTCCAGCTGACGCAGACCCAGCCAGGTGACCAGACCGGCGATCGGCAGCATCACCACGAACAGCAGCCGCCACGAGTCGATGCCGGGGATGTCGATCTGCAGGATCAGGCCGGAGATGACCGGGCCCATCGCGGGCGCCACCGAGATGGCCAGGGTGACGTTGCCCATCACGCGACCACGGTCCCGCTCCGCCACGACGGTCATCAGTGTGGTCATCAGCAGCGGCATCATCACCGCGGTGCCGCCTGCCTGGATGACGCGGCCGACCAGCAGCACCGCGAACGTCGGCGCGAGCGCCGAGATCACGGTGCCCGCGATGAACACGCCCATCGCGGCCGCGTAGGCCTGCCTGGTCGTGACCCGCTGCAGGAACCAGCCGGTGGTGGGAATGATCGCGGCCATCGTGAGCATGAACGCGGTGGAGACCCACTGCGCGGCGACCTCGGTGACGTGGAGATCGCTCATCAACCGCGGAATCGCGTTGATCATGATGGTTTCGTTGAGGATGACGACGAAGGTCGCGAGCACCAGCACGCGGATGACGGTCGGTGTCTTGCCCTTCGTCGTCGGCGTGGATAGATCGGCTGGCATCGGGGTAACCTCCGGAGGACATGGGGTACGGCGGGGCGTGAGCTGTGGCCCGATGCCGAGTCGACGACGTCCCGGCACCACAAGAGAGAAGACGGATTCCGTCGGTCCAACTCATCGGGCGCCGGTCAGTATTCCGGGCGGGTACGACACAAATCACCTGGTTTTCCGGATTCGCGTCAGCGCGAATGGATCGAAAGTCGCAGGTCCCGGGGATATCGAAGCTAATCTCGGGCGGGATGGTGAGCCTGGTCACTGCCCGATTTCGACCTACGGCGCGCCGGTGTGTTCCCGGAGTGGCGCCCGAAATGCGGGGTATACCGATGAGGTGACTGCATCGAGAACGTGGCTTGCTGTGGTGTGCGCGATTGTTGCCGCTCTCGGGGGCGCGAAGGCATCGGCTGATCCGGGGGCCTATGTGGCGGGCGAGGCGCCGCTGGGTGGCAGGTCCGCGCAGATCGATGTGTACTCGCCCGCGATGGGGCGGGTCATCCAGAACAAGGTGATCAAGGCGGCGGGGGCAGGGGCGCCGACGTTGTATCTGCTCACCGGGGCCGGTGGTGGGGCGGACGGGATCTCGTGGTGGGACAACACCGACGTACGCACCTTCTTCGCCGACAAGTTCGTGAATGTGGTGATGCCGGTCGGCGGCGCGTACACGCTGTACACCGATTGGATCTCCGATGATCCCGGGGTGGGCCGGGTGCGGTGGGAGACCTATCTGACGCAGGAGTTACCCGGGGTGATCGACGGCGCGCTCGAGACGAGTGGGCGCAATGCCATCGCCGGTGTGTCGATGAGCGCGTCCTCGGCCCTGGATCTCGCGATTCGGAGTGGTTCGCGGTTTTCCGCGGTGGCGGCGCTGAGTGGTTGCCCGTGGGCGTCGGATCCGATGGGGATCGCGATGGCCAGCGCGCAGGCGGTGCGTGGCGGTGGGAATCCGGGGAATATGTGGGGGCTGCCCGGTGGGCCGGGGTGGCAGGAGCACGACGTCTTCGCCAACGCGGGGCGGCTCGCGGGGAAGGCTGTTTTCCTGTCCGCGGCGACGGGGGTTCCGGGTGCGCAGGACCGGGGTTTGCCGATGCCGCCGATCGAGGCCCTCGCGGGGGCGTGCACGGCTGCTTTCGCGGGGCGGTTGGGGCAGTTGGGGATTCCGGCTGTGCATGTGCATCGGCCGAGCGGGTCGCATACGTGGGGGCAGTTCCAGGCTGACTTGCATGAGGCTTGGCCGCATTTGGCTGCCGCTATCGGGTGAGAAGTAGTCCCGGACGGTTTGACGCTGTGTTTTTGGCGCGCTGGCGCGCGCGTGTCCGCGGCCCTGAGGGGCCGCCGGTCAGGCACCGGTGCTTGCTCCTTCGTCGCCTACGCACCGGCGCCTGACCGGNTTGGCGCGCTGGCGCGCGCGTGTCCGCGGCCCTGAGGGGCCGCCGGTCAGGCACCGGTGCTTGCTCCTTCGTCGCCTACGCACCGGCGCCTGACCGGCGACCCGGCCGCGGACCGGCCACTTCGTGGCCGTCCCTCCCTAGGGGTCGGGAGTGCGGTGGGTGGGTTCCTAGGGGGGCGGGAGTGATGGGGTGGGTTCCTAGGGGGCGGGAGTGCTGGGGGTGGGTTGTTGAAGACAGGGATCGGCTGGGGTGGGCTGAGTGGGGGATGGGTTCGGTGGGGGGGGTAACACGGTGACCAGTTGGGGGGTCGGGGGATTGCTCGAGGGGTGGGGTTCGGGGGTTTCGGGTGGGTTGTGCCGGCGGGTGCGGCGGAAAAACCACTGCAGGGTCGCGATGCCGATCAGGGCCAGCAGGGCGGTGGTGAGGCTGATGGACAGGCCGGGTGGGCGCCAGGTGACGGTGAGGGTCGCGTTGCGGGTACCGGGGGGAATGTCCACCGCGACGAAGGTTCCCGCGACGGCTCGGATGGGGATTTCGCTGTTGCCGAGGGTGGCTGTGTAGCCGGGCCAGGCCAGGCGGGACAACACGATTCGGCCGCCGGTCCCGGACGAGACGGTGGCGCGGTTGGTGAGGCCGGCTTCGGGCATCACGCTGGCGTGGACGCCGGATTCATGGGCGATCAGGTCGCCGGGGGACGGTAGTGGGTTCAGTCGTTCCAGTACCCAGATCTGGTGTTCGTGACCGGGGTAGTGGACGAACTTCCAGCCCGCGGGGACCGGGTCGTTTCCCGCGTTCGGATACTGACTGCGCTGCAGGACGATGCGATCCAGCCGCATCAAATCGACGATCGGTGTGTCAGTCGACGGTTCGACAGCGAAGACCCGCTTGTACGCGTCGGGGCAGGTGCCGCCGTCCCATGCCATGCACAGCAAGCCGGCGAAGGCCGCGTGCCCCACGGGGGTGTACCCGTTCACGTATTGCAGCCCCAGGTTCTTGGCGTAGCTGCCCAGTGCGATGGAGCCGTAAGTGCCTGCGAGCGTTCGCTCTTCGTCGCGCACCATGATCCGGTCCGCCAATTGCAGTGTGCGCCCGCCGAAATCGGGGAACGCGGCGGTCATGTCCGAGCGCTGCTCGGGGAATCCGTACGACATCGGGGTCCGCGGCGCGGACGCCACCTGGACGAAGGCGATCGGGAACGTCGCGACAATCGTCAACGCCGCCGCGGCGGCGATCCCGCGCGTGCGGGCCAACCACACCACTGCGGCCCCGAGACCGAGCACCACGAACACCGCGAGGGCATGCCGTTCGACGAGTTTCGGTGCGGCGGAGAACGATCGGATGAACAGCAACGCGATCAGCGCGCCCGCCGCCGCGTAACGCCGCCGCGACGACGAGAAATCCCCGTAGCGACTGATCAGCACACACACCAGCACCAGCAACGCGATCGCGAGCATCGGCAACACCCGCGCCGGCCACCGCAATGGACCGATCGCGCCCGGCCCGGCCGTCCACATCAGGGTCGCCACCGCGAACAGCGCGATCCCGCTCCAGGACGCGGCGGCGCGCGCGGCGGCCTTCCAGTCGATGAACGCGAGCGCGGGAATCACGAACCACGCGATGTAGACCATCGGTAGCGGCTGCACATGCCCCCACCACGCGGTGAACGCGGGCACGGTGCTCGGCAGGCTGGCATTGAGCGATTCCGACCACGGCACGGTCAGGAACGGGTCGTTGTGGATGGTGGAGACGTCACCGCGCCAGGTGGCCTGCGAGGACAGCAGGATCGGCAGATTCGCGATCATCGACGCGAGCACCGCGAGGCCGGACGCGGTGAGCAGGCGCAATACCGGCGCCCACCGACGCTGGTGCAGGTACTCGCCCGCGGCGACCGTCGCGATCATCAGCCCGGATTCGACTGCGGGAAAGGCGTATTGGATGGTCAGCGCGAGGTACAGGAACACGAACAGCGGAATCGGTCCGGTCCGCCCTCGGGCGTAGAGCACCGCGGAGGCCCACGCGTGCACCAGCCAGGCGGTGCCGGTCTGCGAGGTGAACCAGCTGGCTTCGTCGAAGAACAGGAACCAGCCGCTGAACGGAAACGCCACTCCGGCGACCGCGGCCCATGGTGCGCGGGCGCCGTAGGCCAGGCAGATGCGAAAGACGCCGAGCGCGGCGATCGCCGAGAACACGAATTTCACGGTGGTCGCGTACAGCGCGAGATTGTCGAAGGAGGGCGCCAGCACGTACACCAGCAACTGCGCGGGGTTGTAGAGTCCGGCCTCTTCGAGGCTGTAATTGCCCGCCATCCATTCCCACGGCACCATCGCCGGGAATCTGCCCGCCCGCAATTCGGTACCGAGCAACTGCCACATCGGCACGTATTGCGCCTCGGTGTCGTCGGTGTAGAAGTGCCGCGAATCCCCCAGCAGCACAGCGAGATATCCGACCAGCACGGCCGCGATGACGACACCGGCCCAACCCACGACTTGTTTTCGCGGTTCCAGCGCCGCGCGTACCCACACGAGCGCGGGAGCTTAGGGCATGGAGATGAATCGAACAATAGCGCCAGGCGTCCATTCGGCGGTGGTGGACATTTGTCCAGCTCAGATATGGTTAGGGTGGGGTTTGATAGCATTGCGCAACCCGAGCAGGACCCTTCGAGAGAGTCATCAATTGCAGTTCGAAATCGTCGAGCGGGACGAGACCTGGGTGGCCGGTCTTCCGGTTCGCAGTCCCAAACGCGCACTCGGTGAGCTGCGCGACCGTGACCTCGAAGCGGCATGGTCGGCGGTCTTGCATCAGGATCTCGGCGGGCCACTGGCCAGCGCCTACACCGATTACACCGGCGAGTTGAGCACCTACAACACCCAGATCGTGGGTTATCAGTGTGAATCACTCGACCAGGTGACTCGTGGACATCTGGCGGCTCGGCTGCCGCGCGGCGCGTACGCGCGCTTCTCCTCGGTCGGTAATTTCCCGCAGGTGATGACGGATCTGTGGACCCAGATCGCCTACGCCGAGGAGCACAACCAGATCAAGCGCACCTTCACCGGCGATTTCGAGTGCTACCCGCACGCCTACAAGATCGACCTGTACCTGGCGGTCGACCCGCGATGACCTATTCGATCGTGGTCCGTGGCGCGGCGCTGTACGGCGGCCTGGCCGTACCCCGGGTGCATCCGAGCTTCAAAGTGAGCAACAGCGATCTGATCGAGTTCCTCAAGGACCGACTGCGCGACCGGCCCGGCGCCGGCGAACCGCTGCACACGGTCTACGTCCCCGATCCGGCGGGAAATTGGAACGCGCTGGTCGCGCGCGAATACGCGACTCCGGCCGACGTGCCGGTGGGCGATCTCATGCTGCGCGTTCCCAAGGGCATCTACGCCCGTTTCGCGCCCAACGGTGACTATCACGACCCGGTGGAAGACGTGTGGGCCCAGGTCGACGACGCGACGGCGTCGGCCGAGATCTCCCGCGCCTACCGCGAGGAGATCGAAGTGTGGCACGGCCCCGACACGGTGGAACTGTTCGTGTCGATCACTGTCGATAGCTGAAAGTTAGCCGAATTCGAACCGATCGGTCTTGACTCGTTCACCTTTCGCACATTCACCCGTTCTGACCTGGGATTATTTCAACTGGCTCAGAAGGTTTCCGGAAAATTAGCCACTCGTATGGTGGATTCCTTCGTAATGACGGATACTGCGTAGGAAATCTTTGGCTGGTCGGACTAAGCCGACGTGGGTGTAGGTACGGAGTTGTATGAGGGTGTCGGCTCACACCGGCTCGGATGACCGGGTGGTTGGTGCGAATGCGGGCGGGTTGCGGTACCTCGACAGCAGTTCTGGATGTCATGTCCGCATCTGTTCCCCTCGGGAAGATCCGGCGCTGTGGAATCAGTACCTCGAGGGTGCGCTGAATGGTTACCGGCACTACGGAGTTCAGGACGCGCTCGACGTCGAATCGCTCGCCGACGGCAGTTCGACAACGGTATTCCTTGCCGCGATCGACCCCGACGGCTCGGTGGTGGCCGGATTGCGCGCTCATGGGCCACACGCGAGCGCCGATGACATCCCCGGATTCCGCCCGTGGCTCGGTACTCCAGGCGAGGCCGCCTTGCGTGCGTCTGTCGAAGCCAAGGTGCCGAGCGGGGTCGTGGAATCCAAGGGTGGGTGGTCCACGCGGTCGGTCCCGCGCAGGCCGGAACTCGGCGCGTTGGTGGCCCGCGGCGTCGTGCACGTCACCTGGTTGCTCGACGTGCGGTACGGCTTCGGTGTGAGCCCCCTGCACCAGCTCGATTCCTATCGATCGAGTGGAGCGCGACCCGATCCCGGCATTCCCGCAGTGTCCTACCCGGACGAGCGGTACACCACCGTGCCGGTGTGGTGGGACCTGTCCGATCTCTCGGCGGCGACGCCGGCACAGCTGGAGCTGATCGATGCCGAACGTGCGCAGCTACTCGAAGCGCGACGCTCATGATTCGAGATCTCGTGCCTGCCGACATCTTTCGACCGTTGGTGCTCGATGACGCTGTCCCTGCCGACGCGGCCGAGTTGGCCCGCATACGGGAATTCCCCGGAGTCGCGGTTATCGATCTGCGTCCCGCGATGCGATCGGAGCTGGCCCGGCTCAAAGCCGCACCCGAGGCGGATCCGGCAGATGATCGCTGGGTGTACTACCCGTGGCGGTCCTCGCTGGTCGCCATCGTCGGCGCTCCCGCGTTTCGCGCGATTCGGCAGGACCGTAACCGGAACAAGGTGACGATCGTCGAGCAGCGAGAGCTTCGCGGGCAGGCGGTCGGCGTCATCGGACAGAGCGCGGGGCACGAGATCGCCTACGTCATCGCGCTGGAGGGCACCTGTGGACTGCTGCGGATCGCCGACTTCGACACCGTCGAACTGTCGAATCTGAATCGCATTCCCGGTGGTCTGTTCGACATCGGGCTCAACAAGTGCGTGGTCACCGGGCGCAGGATCGCCGAACTCGATCCATACCTGCCTGTCGAGATCTTTCCGGCGGGCGTCGACGAGTCCTCGATAGACGAATTTTTGACCGGCCTGTCGGTGGTGGTCGAGGTGTGCGATTCCCTCGACGTGAAGCTCGCCGCGCGCGAGGCGGCGAGGCGCCACCGCATTCCGGTGCTGATGGAGACCAACGACCGAGGTCTGTTCGATGTCGAGCGATTCGATCTCGAACCTGATCGGCCGCCCTTCCACGGTCTGCTCGGCGAGACGATGGAGTCCGACCTGCGCGGATTATCGAACAGGGACAAGGCCCCGCATGTGATGCGGATTCTCGATCCGAATCAGCTCTCGGCACGACTAGCCGCCAGCCTCACCGAAATCGACGAGACGGTGACCACCTGGCCCCAGCTCGGCAGCGATGTCGGGCTCGGCGCGGCGATCATCGCCACCGCGGTGCGCCGGATCGGCCTCGACCAGGCGCTGCCGTCCGGTCGAATTCGCATCGACTTGGAGCGGGAGCTCGACGGACTCTGCGAACCCGATCGCGGTGACCGGATATTCACCGCCGACGCACCGCTCGTCGAGTCCGATGAGCCGCATACGCCGATCGCGCGCATTCTGCACAGCATCGAGCGCGCACCGTCGGGCGGGAATGCGCAACCGTGGGCGGTGCATGTCGACGGCTCCGTCGTGCACCTCGCTGTCGACCCGGCACGCACTTCCGGGATGGATATCGGATTCCGGGGCAGTGCGGTAGCTCTCGGTGCCGCCCTTTACAACGCCCGCGTAGCCGCCGCAGCTCAGGGTTTGCTGGGAACGCATGAGATCGTGCTCGGTGGTACGGCTCCGGTCTCCGCTCTCCTGCGGCTCGGTGCGCGCGCTGACCCAGAATTGGCCGCCGATTACCCGGGGATGCTCACGCGCGCCACCAATCGGCACCTCGGCGACGGTCGCCCTTTGGATCCGGAAGTGCTTGACGCACTGTCTGTTTCGGCTGCAGCCGAAGGTTCGATCGTGCACGGGCTCGTCGATCGCGCGGCGCTCGGCGAGGTCGCGGAACTGCTCGCCGAATCCGACCGCGTCCGCTACCTGACGCCCCGATTACACGCGGAGATGTTCGGTGAATTGCGCTGGCCCGCCGACGATTTACGTACGGGCCTCGATCTGCGAACCATGGAGCTGGCTGCCGACGAGCAGGCCAAGTTGGATATCGGCGCACGCGCCGATGTGATGGCCTACCTGCGGGATTGGTCCGGTGGTGTGGCACTGGGTGACTACGCGCACCAGCGCATTTCGTCCGGGTCCGCGCTGATCGCGATCACCTGCCCGGCCGGAATCGCCGCCGATCTGACCGACTATGTGCGCGGCGGTTCTGCCGTGGAGCGCGTATGGATTGCCGCGCAGAAGCTGGGCCTCGCGGTGCAGCCGATGTCGCCGGTTTTCCTCTACGCCCGTGACGACAACGATTTGCGCAACGTATCGGCAGGATTCACAGATACACTGGCCTCGATCAACAAACGGTTCTCCGCACTGATGGGAATTCCCGGGCACGAGACGGTCACGGCAGTATTACGACTGAGCTATGCGCCCGCGCCGACAGTACGGAGCGCCAGGCTCCCGGTACTCGGTCCAGGGAACTGACAGATAGCACGATCGGAGAAACGGTGCCTCGGCGAAACCTCGACTCGTTGGTGACGCAGGTCGCCTCGGAGTTGATGGGTGTCGACGCCACGACCATGGTCGCAGCCAGTGAACGCGTTCTCGCGAGCCTGGTTGACTACTTCGACGTGGAGTTCGCCTACCTGCGCCACACCGTTCGCGAGCTGCGCCAGACGGTGCTGATCGCCGAGTGGCCGCGCCGACCGTACGTGCCCGAGCCTGACCCGCTACGCGTCATCGAGTTCGCCGAGGCCGATTCGCTGTTTCTGGCCAGCGAGAACGCCGTCGAACCAATCCTCGTCAGCCGTGGTGACGAGTACCCCGACTACCAGGAAATGATCCGGCAGAGCACCGGTATGCCCTCGATGGTGACCGCGTGCGTTCCCCTGGTCTCCCGTGGGGTGTCCACTGGCGCGCTCGGCTTCGTCCGGCGCGGAGACCGTGCGTGGACCACCCGTGAGGTCAATGTGCTCAAGGCCATCGCCGCCTTGTTCGCGCAGTTACAGGCCAGGGTGGAAGCCGAGGACCGGCTGCGTTACATCGCCTCACACGACGATCTCACCGGCCTGGCGAATCGGCGCGCGTTGCTCGAGCACATGGAGGAACGGCTCGCGCCGGGCAACCAAGGTCCGGTCGCGACCTTCTTCCTCGATCTCGATCGACTCAAAGCACTCAACGACTTCCTCGGGCACAACGCCGGCGACAATTTCATTCGCACGCTCGCGGCCCGATTGCGCAAGAACTTCGCGCCAGAGGACATGATCGCGCGCCTCGGCGGTGACGAGTTCGTCATCGTGCCTGCCAAGACTATGGACGCGGTGGCCGCCGAACTGGAAGCGAACAGGATCCAGGAGCTGGTCGGACGCCGGGTCTCGGTCGGGCAGGAGTCGGTGAGCCGCGGGGTCAGCGTCGGCGTCGCACTCGGTGTGCCCGGTGAGACGACGGTGTCGGACGTGTTGCGTCGTGCCGACCACGCGTTGCTCTCGGCGAAATCCGGCGGTGGCAACGGCATCGCGGTGTTCACCGATGCCATGCGGGTCCAGTTCGAGTTACAGGACGACGTCGAGGTCAACCTGCGCAGCGCGGTGTCCGACGGATCGATGGTGCTGCACTATCAGCCCGAGGTCGACCTGCGCACCGGACGGATCGTGGCACTGGAAGCGCTGGTGCGCTGGCAGCATCCGACCCGAGGGCTGTTGCCACCGGGTGCGTTCGTGGCCGTGGCCGAGGCCACCAACCTGGCGGGCGAGCTCGGCCGGTGGGTGATCCGTTCGGCCTGTTCGCAATTTGCCGATTGGCGCCGCCGTGGGCTTGCCGCCAACGTGGTGATCCGGATCAATGTGTCGCCGGTCCAGCTGGTCAGCGCCGATTTCGTCGAGCGCATCGAGGACATTCTTCGCCTGTACGGCATCGATGGCAGCTCGGTCTGCCTGGAAATCACCGAACACGTCGTTGTGCAGGATCTGGTGCGAACCCGGCTCACCCTGCGCGGCCTCAAACGAATGGGCGTACAGATCGCCATCGACGATTTCGGTACCGGCTACAGCTCGCTCTCGCACCTCAAGGCGCTGCCCGTCGACGCCGTGAAAATCGATCGCGGTTTCGTGCAGCGCCTCGGTGACAGCGACGATGATTTGGCGATCGTGAAGTCGATCATCGGATTGGCCGGGTCGTTCGGCCTCGGCGTGGTCGGCGAGGGTGTGGAGACGCCGATGGCGGCCAGAACGCTGGTCGGCCTCGGCTGTTACCGCGCGCAGGGGTTCCTCATCGCCCGCCCGATGCCGGGCGAGGAAGTGGAATCGCACCTGCGTGAGGGCCGTATCCCGCTCGACCTCGACCTGCCGCGGGCTGGCCGCGGCGTGGCGTCGAGCTGAATCGCGGCGATGCCGACCGACGATTGGCTTCTGGTGGAGACCCTCGTTCCCGGTGGTGAACCGACGGTGGTTGCCGCGGGCGTGCACCCGAGGCATTGGTCCGGGCTCGGCTCGCTGCGTCGCGTTCTCGGCCCGTCCCGAGCAGGGATCGCGGAGGAGGCGGTGCGGCATTGCCAGGCGGGCGCAGGACCTCGACACGTGGTCGAGGCGGACACGGTGGTCGTGACCGAGCCGGTTCAGTGCGCTTTCGGCGGCGTCCACGGGGTGCGACTGTGGGCCGGGGCCGCCGATGCCCCGATCCCGCCACCGCGGCGGGTCGCCGCGTGGGATTGGGACGCCGACACCGAACTCGCCCATCACGGCCCGGGTTTGGAGGAACTCGTCTTCGCCAGGGATCCCGAGCAGGTGCGGGTGATCCGCACCCCGCCCGAAGCGTTCGGTCGGATGGCGCGCTTCGACGGGCGCATCGATTACTTCACGATGGTCGCGCAGCTCGACGACGGTGGACAGTGGCAGGGCGAGGTCGACATGGTCGGCGACGACGACGAGGTCCGCCACTTCCAGATGATCACCAGGGCGGTGCCCGCACACCGCCGGATCAGCGCGCTGATGCACGCGATTCCAGAGCTCGACACGGCACGGCCCGCCGCCGATCCCGACGCGGCCATGCTGCGCGCCGTCTCGCAGTGCAGCGGCGTCGGCGTCGGCATCATCGAGTTGACCAGCGCGCTGATCTACGAATGGGCCGGTCCACCGCTGCCGCCGCTGGATCGCTGGCTGGTGGAGCGCCCCACCATCGACCTCGACGATCTCGCCGTGCTGCGGACCGCCTGCCACGACCTGGCCCGCGCCCCCGGCACCGCCAGGCAGCTGTCGCTGCGGCTGCGGTTCGCCAACGGGGATTGGATGACGGCGCGGGCCGAATTGGTTGCCATGGGTGTGGGGCACGGGCTGCTGCGGGTGTGGTCAGCCGGTGACGGTTCGCCCGACGACCACTGAGCCGCATCTTTCGACGCTGTTCACCTCCCGTTCCTCGGGCGGGAGCCGTAGGTAACCCGCGCGGCGCGACGATCGGCGGGTGCGCATCGTGCAGCTAGCCAATTTCTATGGCCCGCGATCGGGTGGGTTGCGCACTGCCCTGCACCACCTTGGTGAGGGATATGTGGCAGCGGGGCACGAGGTGGTGCTGATCGTGCCGGGGTCGCGTCGTTCGGAAGAGGTGCTGCCCACGGGCGCGCTGCGAATTACCTTGCCCGCATTGGGGATTCCGTGGACCGGTGGTTATCGGGCGGCTGACCCGCGACGGGTGGCCGATGTGCTGTCCGGGTTGTCGCCGGATGTACTCGAGGTGTCGGACCGGCTCACGCTGCGTGGATTCGGTCGGTGGGCGGGGCGTCGTGGGGTAGCGAGCGTGATGATCTCGCACGAGCGCCTCGACCGGCTGCTCGGCCAGTTCCTGCCAGGGCCCGCCGCGCGCTGCTGCGCCGATGTGGCCAATCGGCGCACGGCCGCCGAATACGACATGGTCGTGTGTACCACTGATTTCGCGCGCGAGGAGTTCCTGCGGATCGGTGCGCCGAACGTGGAACTGGTGCCGCTCGGCGTCGACCTCGACCTGTTCAGTCCACGCCGCCGTGACCTCGGCCTGCGTGCCGCTCTCGGGGTCGACGGACATCCGATGCTGGTGCACTGCGGACGACTGTCGGTGGAGAAGCGCGTGGACCGCAGCATCGAGGCGGTCGGCGCCCTGCACCGGGCCGGGGTACCCGCCCGGCTGGTCGTCGCGGGTGACGGTCCTCGCCGCGAATCACTCGAACGCCGCGCCCGCACCCTGCCGGCCCTCCCCGGTGGTGAACCGGCGGTCCACTTCACCGGCTTCATCAACGAGCGCGCGATGGTGGCGAAACTCCTTGCCACCGCGGATGTTTCCTTGGCGCCCGGCCCGCACGAAACCTTCGGCCTCGCGGCCCTGGAAGCATTGGCCGCGGGCACCCCGGTAGTGGCCAGCCGTTCCTCCGCGCTCGCCGACATCGTCACCGCCGAATGCGGAGCCATCGCCGCGGACCGACCCCGGGCTTTCGCCCGAGCCGTCACCGACGTCCTGGCCATGCCGACCTCCGGCCGCCGCCTAGCCGCCCGCTCCCGTGCCGAACAGTTCGGCTGGCCGCGCGCGGTCGCGGGGATGCTCGCGGTGCTGGGGCGCTGAGGCCCCGGCGGCGTGGTCAGGCTTCGGCGGACCGGGCGGCCAGGACGGCGTCGTAGAGCTCGCGACGGGAGGCGCCTCGGCCCGCCGAGACTTCGGCGCAGGCGTCCTTGAGCCGCATTCCACCGGCCACCAATGTCTCGACCTCGTCGACCAATTCGGCGGGTTCGGCCGAAACCGGTTGGGAGCCTTCGAGAACCACGGTGATCTCGCCGCGGGCCCCGTCGGCGGCCCAGGCGGCCAGTTCACCGAGGGTGCCGCGCACGACTTCCTCATAGGTCTTGGTGAGTTCGCGGCAGATGGCGGCACGGCGGTCGGGGCCGAGGACGGTGACCGCGTCGGTCATGCACTCGGCGAGGCGGTGCGGGGCTTCGAAGAAGACGATGGCCCGTTGTTCGGAGGCCAAGGTGCGCAGCCACTCTCGGCGCTGACCGCCCTTACGCGGGGCGAAGCCGTCGAAACAGAAGCGTTCCACCGGCAGACCGGACAGGGCCAACGCGGTGGTGACCGCGGAGGGGCCGGGTAGGCAGGTGACCGGCAGATCGCGTTCGACGGCGGCGGCGACCAGGCGGTAGCCGGGGTCGCTCACCGACGGCATGCCCGCGTCGGTCACCAGCAGGACTGTCAGGCCGCTCGCGATATCGTCGAGCAGGGCGGGGATGCGGGCGGTTTCCACATGGTCGTAGAAGCTCACGACGCGGCCGGTGATCTCGACGCCGAGCGACTTCGCGAGTGATTTCGTGCGGCGGGTGTCCTCGGCGGCGACCACGTCGGCCGAACCGAGCGCGTCGCGCAGTCGCTGCGACGCGTCGCCGATATCGCCCATGGGGGTTGCCGCTAAGACCAACACAGTGTTGTCCCGCCTCTCCGGTATTTTGGGGCCGCAGGCGATCAGTACGGCGAGCGGTGCGTGCGATGAGCAGATGGCGCCCGATCCATTCTGTCAGGCGAGCGCGCGGGCCCTGTGCGCGCGTAGGTGGGGAAACGAGGGGGCGCAGTGTCGGGTCGGACTTCGGTGGGCGTACCGCCTACGATCGGGGCGTGATCCCGGTGACCGATGAGCGCGCGATGCCCCCGTCGCGTCCGGTGTCGGCGTTGGTGAGTCCCGCGCCGCTGCGCCCGGCCGCCGATTTCGGCCCGCTCGACACCGCGCGTGGCTGGCTGGTCACCGCGGTGCTCACCTTCATCGCCGCGCTGACCAGGTTCGCCAACCTGAACTATCCGACCGATGCGCGCACCCCCGTCTTCGACGAGAAGCACTACGCCCCACAGGCCTGGCAGATGGTCACCGGCGGCGGTGTGGAGGACAACCCCGCCTACGGCCTGGTGGTACACCCACCCGTCGGCAAACAGTTCATCGCCATCAGCGAGGCGATCTTCGGCTACAACGCGTGGGGCTGGCGCGGCACCGCGGCGCTGGCGGGCACGATCCTGGTGCTGCTCGTAGTGCGGATCGTGCGCCGGATGGCACGGTCCACGTTGATCGGCGCGTTCGCGGGAGTGCTGCTCATCGCCGAGGGGCTGACCTTCGTCTCCTCCCGTATCGGCATGCTCGACATCTTCATGTCGTTGCTGGTCACCGCAGCTTTCGGCTGTCTGATAGTCGACCGCGACGAAGTCCGCGAGCGCATGGCTCGCGCGGATCTGGCAGGCCGGGTCGGCGTCTCGGATTGGGGCCCGCGACTCGGCGTGCGCTGGTGGCGGTTCGGCGCGGGAGTGTTGCTCGGGCTGGCGTGCGGCACCAAATGGTCGGGCATCTACTACATCATGTTCTTCGGCCTGCTGAGCGTGGCCTTCGACGTGAGCGCCCGCCGCGCGTACGGGGTGCGCAGGCCGTGGCTCGGCACGATGATCCGCGACGTGGGGCCCGCGCTGTACGCGCTGGTGGTGATTCCGCTGGTGGTCTATCTGTCCTCGTACTGGGCGTGGTTCGCCAGCGAGAACGGAGTGTTCCGGTACGCGGTGGGCAATCAGGTCGGCAGCGGCGGCCCGTTCGCGTTCCTGCCCGACGCGCTGCGCTCGCTCTGGTACTACCAGGGCGAGACCCTCGACTTCCATTCCAGCCTCACCAATTCGGCGGGCAACCACCATCCGTGGGAATCCAAGCCGTGGACCTGGCCCATGGGCCTGCGCCCGATGCTCTACTACTACGCCGACGGCACGGTCACCGGTTGCGGCGAAGCGCAGTGTGTGAAGGCCGTGATGGCCGTCGGCACGCCCGCGCTGTGGTGGCTGGCGCTGCCCCTGATCGGCTGGATGGCGTGGCGTTCGATCGTGCGCCGCGACTGGCGCTACGCGGCGGTGCTGGTGGGCTACGGCGCCGGGCTGGTGCCGTGGTTCCTGACGCTGGACCGGCAGATGTACTTCTTCTACGCGGTGGTGCTCGCACCGTTCCTGGTGATGGGGATGGCGCTGGCGCTCGGTGACATCCTCGGATCGGCGCGGCCCGCGGGGCTACCGCGTAGTCCCACGGGCACCTATCTGCCCGCCCCGGTGAACGAGCGCTACGCCCTCGGCTTGCTGATCGTGAGCATCTATCTGGGCTTGGTGATCGCCAACTTCGTCTGGCTGTGGCCGATCCTCACAGGTCAAGCGATCACGCCGCAGAACTGGCAGGACCACCTCTGGCTGCCGAGCTGGCGGTAGGGCGCCTCCGCCTCTCCGGGTATTCAGGCCGGACTCAGGTTGTTGTCCAGTGTGGACGCGACCGGCGGGATCAGGTCGCGGAGTCAGCCCGTGCCCGGTGAGTTACCCATGTTCGGGCGTCGTTCAGGTGTTCAGTACTCGATGGACGAGATCTAGGGCGTCTGCGTCGTCCAGGCCGAGTCGTCGGGTGGTCGTGACATAGTCGACGGCGGCGCGGCTGGCTATGTCGCGGGTCGGGTCGCCGGAGGAGGCGATGAAAGAGCCCTGGCGGCCACGGGTTTCGAGGACGCCGTCGGCTTCCAGCTCACGGTAGGCGCGGGCGACGGTGTTGGGGGCGATGCCGAGGTCGGCGGCCAGCGCGCGGACCGTGGGAATCTTGGTGCCCGCGGTGAGCGTGCCCGCGCGGACCTGGTCGATCACGGCCGTGCGTAACTGCTCGTAGGGCGGCTGGGTGGAATCAGTGGACAGCTCGACGTGGAACACGGTGCTCACACCTCGTCTCGGGACAGCGGGCAGGACATGCAGCGGGGGCCGCCGCGGCCGGAGCCCAACTCCGAGCCGCTGATGGTGACGACCTCGATACCCGCCTCGGTCAGGCGCGAGTTGGTCATCTCGTTGCGTTCGTAGGCCACGACCACCCCTGGCTCGAGGGCGAGGGTGTTGTTGCCGTCGTCCCACTGTTCGCGTTCGGCGTCGGGTCCATCGCGGCCGGTGTCGATCACGCGCAGCTTCGGGATGCCCATCGCCTTGGCGGCGGCGGGCAGGAAGGGTTCGGGTCCGCTGATGCTGATGCGTTCGAGGTCACCGCGTCCGGAGAAGCCGTCCTCGCGGCGGATCGTGAACGCCTCCAGCGATTTCCGCACGCCGGGGTACATCACCACCGCGTCGGTGTCGACCATGGTGCAGACGGTGTCCAGATGCATGGTCGCCCGATTCTGCGCGATCGGCACCACCAGGACGGTGTGCGCGAGATCGTCGTCGAACAGGCTGCGCGCCAACGCTTCCGCGCCCGCGGGCGTGGTCCTCTCGCCGACGCCCACGGCGACAACGCCTTTGGCGAGCAGCAGCACATCGCCGCCCTCGATCGGCGCGGTATGCGATTCGTAGGCCCGTCGCACGCCGAGGAAGCGCGGATGGAACGCGTAGACGAGATCGGTGATGGAGGTCTCGCGGCTGCGGGCGGGCAGCGCCAGCGAGGTGATCGCGACCTTCGGGCCGATCCAGAACGAGGAGTCGCGGGTGAACAGCAGATTCGGCAGCGGATCGATGACGAAGTCGCTGCCGTGGTGCATGCGCCGCACCAGCGACGCGGCGTCGGGGCCGAACGGCAGCTCGTCGAAGGTCATCCCGGCCATCAGGATGTCGGCGAGCGCGGAGGCGTCGAATTTGCGCAGTTCGGCGGCGAGCTGGTCGGCCAGGCCGTGGCCGAGCCTGCGGGCGTGGACCGCCGCCGAGATGCCCTGGATCCTGGCTGCTCCACTGGCGCTGAGGGTTTCGGTCAGCAGATCTGCCAACAACAGCACTTCTACGCCGCGGTCGCGCAGTACGGTGGCGAAGGCGTCGTGTTCGGCTTGTGCGCGTTCGACCCAGGGGATTCCGTCGAAAAGCAGCTGGTCGTTGTTGCTCGGGGTGAGGCGGCGTAGTTCTGCGCCGGGGCGGTGCAGCAGCACCGTCCGTAGCTGGCCGACCTCGGAGGTGACGGTCAGGCGCGAGTCGGGGGCGGTTCCCATTGGCAAACCGTAATGCGAGGACGGCGTGTCTGCGAGCCGCAACGCGCTGGGTTCGGCCACGGTGTGCTCGCCTCTGACACGTGTTCCGCCCATTTTTCGTACACGACACGAATACCTGAAGTATTGTTTAGGTGGTAGTGGGAGGAGCTATAGATGACGATGGCCGATTGGCAAACGAAGGAGCTGACCCCCGGGCAGCTTTCCGATCGTAGTGGAGTTGCAGTGTCCGCGTTGCACTTCTACGAACGCGAAGGTCTCATATCGAGCCGTCGAACCAGTGGCAATCAACGTCGATATTCTCGCGAGACATTGCGTCGGGTCGCCTTCATTCGCATCTCGCAGCGGGTGGGGATCCCGCTCAGCGAGATCCGTTCGGCACTGGATCGTCTCCCCGAGGGACGCACGCCCACCCGTCGCGACTGGGAGACCCTGTCGACCACGTGGCGCGAAGATCTCGACGATCGCATCACCCAGCTGGTGCGCCTACGCGACAACCTGACCGGCTGCATCGGCTGTGGCTGTCTCTCGCTCGGCTCGTGCAAGCTCGTCAACGAGCACGACCGACTCGGCGCGGAGGGCCCCGGTGCGCGCGTGCTCGATGTCCAGCTGAACTGCCCGCCCAAATCCGGCTGCGTCTAGCTCTTGTCGGATGCCTGGGGCATCATCGCGGGTATGACTTCTCTGGATGCCAAGGCGAAGACTCTGCTCGAACTGCACCGTCCGGGAAATCCGGTGGTGCTGCCGACGGTGTGGGACGCGTGGTCGGCGAATGTCGCTGTAGCCGCTGGTTTTTCGGGATTGACCATGGGCAGCCATCCGGTCGCCGACTCGATCGGGCGCGCCGACGGCGAGGGCATGAGCTTCGATGAGCTCCTCGCCCGCGTCACCCAGGTCACCGGATCCGTCGAGCTCCCGGTCTCGGTCGACATCGAATCCGGCTACGGACTCGAACCGCTGCAGCTCATCGACGGCCTGCTCGCCGCGGGCGCCGTCGGCCTCAATATCGAGGACACGGTCCACAGCGAAGGCAAGCGCCTGCGATCGCCCGTCGAACACGCCGACCTGGTCCGTGGTCTGCGCGAAGCCGCCGACGCGGCGGGCGTGCATGTCGTGGTCAACGCCCGCACCGACCTGTTCCTGCGTCAAGACGGCGACGAGGCCGACCGCCTCGACCGCGCCATCGCCCGGCTGACTCTGGCCGCCGAAGCGGGCGCCGACGTTCTCTATCCCGTGGGCAAGCACGCCGACGCCGACCTGCGCAGGCTCACCACCGATCTGCCGTTGCCGGTCAACGCGATCGGCCAGCCGGGCGCACCGGCCAAGGACTACTTCGCCGAACTCGGCGTAGCCCGTATCAGCTTCGGCCCGTTCCTGCAGGCCGCGCTGGGCGCCGAAGCGACCAACCTGCTGGCCGCCTGGAAATAAGGCCCGGGCTCTAGGTGGCGCACGGCGAAAGGCCGTGCGCCACAGCTCGTTCGACTATTCCTTGGGCTCGATGTAGCGCGGGAAGACCGGTTCCGGCGCGGGCAGGTCGAGACCCGGGGCCAGGGGCGTGGCGATATCGGCGAAGGTGCGGCCTTCCTGGGCGAGCAGGTCCAGGATCTTGGCCGCGGAGCCGGGCATCACCGGCTGGACCAGGATGGCGACGATGCGGACCACCTCGAGGGTGACGTAGAGGACCGTCGCCATGCGGGCCAGGTCTTCTTCGGTGCCCGACTTGCGCAGTGCCCAGGGGGCATTGGCGGAGAAGTAGCGGTTGGTTTCGCCGAGGGTGAGCCAGATGGCTTCCAGGGCGAGGTGCATCTGCTGGACGTCGAACTCGGCGCGGCACTTGGCGAGCAGCCCATTCGCGCGGTCGAGCAGCGCACGGTCTTCGTCGGTGAACTCGCCGGGCGTGGGGGACTTGGCGTCGCAGTTCTTGTTGACCATGGTCAGGCTGCGCTGGACCAGGTTGCCGAACTCGTTGGCCAGGTCGCTGTTGATCCGGCCCGCGATGGCGTCGTTGCTGTAGCTGCCGTCCTGGCCGTAGGAGATCTCGCGCAGCAGGAAGAAACGCACCTGGTCGAGGCCGTAGGTGGACACCAGCGAGAGCGGGTCGACGACATTGCCCGTCGACTTCGACATCTTCTCGCCCTTGTTGTACAGGAACCCGTGCACGAACACCCGGTCCGGCAGCGCGATCCCGGCCGACATCAGGAACGCGGGCCAGTACACCGTGTGGAAGCGGGTGATGTCCTTGCCGATGATGTGCAGGTTCGCCGGCCAGAACTTCTCGAACGCGGCGGAGTCGGTGTTCGGAAAGCCGACGCCCGTCAGGTAATTGGTGAGCGCGTCGACCCACACGTACATCACGTGGTCGGGCTCGCCGGGGACCGGAACGCCCCAGTCGAAGGTGGTGCGCGAGATCGACAGATCCTTCAGACCGGCCTTGACGTAGCTGACGATCTCGTTGCGCCGGGTCGAGGGCGCGATGAACTCGGGGCGCTCCTCGTAGAGGGCGAGCAGCTTGTCCTGGTACTGCGAGAGCTTGAAGAAGTAGTTCGACTCCTCGGTCCAGGTGACCGGGGTCTTGGTCTCGGTGGACTCGCGGGTGCCGTCGGCGAGGAGGGTGGTCTCGTCCTCGTTGTAGAAGGCCTCGTCGCGCACCGAGTACCAACCCGAGTAGTTGTCGAGGTAGATGTCGCCATTGGCGAGCATCCGTTCCCAGATGGCGACGCTCGCGGCCATGTGGTCGTCATCGGTGGTGCGGATGAAGCGGTCGAACGAGATGTCGAGCGCCTTGTCCATCGACTCGAAGACGTCGGAATTGCGGGCCGCGAGCTCCTGCACCGGGATGCCTTCGGTGACGGCGGTCTGCTGCATCTTCTGACCGTGCTCGTCGGTGCCGGTCATGAAGAACACGTCGTAACCGTCGAGTCGCTTGAAGCGGGCGATCGCGTCGGTGGAGATGTACTCGTACGCGTGGCCCATATGCGGCACACCGTTCGGGTACGCGATGGCCGTCGTGACGTAGAAGGCGGGCGCCTCGGCGCCTCCGGCTGCACTCATGATGCCCATTACTGTAATCCGGGTGGCAAATACGAATCGTCCGGCTCCGCCTGTTCCGACGCCGCTCGCGCCCCTGATCGATGCCCACACCCACCTCGATGCCTGTGGCGCAACCGATGCCGCGTCGACCACGGCCATCGTGGACCGCGCCGCCTCGGCCGGTGTGGGGCACGTGGTGACCGTGGCCGACGATCTCGCGGCCGCGCAGTGGGCCGTGCGGGCGGCGCAGTGGGATCCGCGGGTGTACGCCGCCGTCGCGTTGCATCCCACTCGGGCCAACGCCCTCGACGACACGGCGAAGGCCGAGCTCGAGCACCTCGCCGCCGACCCGCGCGTGGTCGCGGTCGGTGAGACCGGCCTCGACTACTACTGGCCGGGCAAGCTCGACGGCTGCGCCGATGTCGAAACCCAGATCGAGGGTTTCCGCTGGCACATCGACCTGGCCAAACGCGTGCGCAAACCGCTGATGATCCACAACCGCGAAGCCGACCACGACCTGCTCACGGTGCTGCTCGACGAGGGCGCGCCGGACACGGTGATCTTCCACTGCTTCTCCTCCGACGCCACGATGGCCGAGGCCTGCGTGGCGGAGGGGTACGTGCTGAGCTTCTCCGGCACCGTGAGTTTCAAGAACGCGCACGAACTTCGAGAGGCCGCCAAGCTGGTGCCCGACGACCAGATCCTGGTGGAGACCGACGCGCCGTATCTGACCCCGCACCCGTATCGCGGTGCGCCGAACGAGTCGTACTGCTTGCCGTACACCGTCCGCGCGCTGGCCGAAGTGCGCGAACAGGACCCGCAGGCGCTGGCCGAGATCACCACCGCCAACGCGCGCAGGCTGTATCGGATTCGGTAGTCCGTTTCGTCTGTTCGGCAGGGGGCTGGACATTAAACGTGAGTCGGCTCACATTCGTGCGCTCACGTTGTTATCTACCAGCGCTGTCTATATCGAATTGTGATCTACGATCCCGCTGTTCGGGCGGCCTGGTGTTGTCTACCGCGCACCTCGTCGTTATCGTCCTGTAATCATGTCAGCTTTTGCGCGGATCAACTCGTCACGTTCACCGCTGCTGTTCGCAGCGGTGGCGGCCATGCTGCTGATTCTTCTCGTCGGCGCCTCGCTGGCGATCGTGAACCACAAGACGGTGGCGCTGGTCATCGACGGCGAACGGACCGAGCTCTCGACGATGTCGCGCGATGTGCGCGCCATTCTGGCCGACGCGGGCTACGAGATCGGCGAACACGACGAGGTGATTCCCGCCGCGGGCGCCAAGGTCGGCGACGGCGCCACGATCACTTTCAATCGTGGCCGCGAGATCACGGTCACCGTCGACGGTGTCGAGCGCATGGTGTGGACCACCGGCACCACCGCGGGCGACGCGCTCGCGTCGATGCAGATCCCGTCCGACACCCACGTGTTGCCGTCCCGCACCGAGAAGCTGCCTCTCGCCGGCGCGGCGCTGAGCGTGTACACCCCGCGCAATATCTCGCTGGTCGACGGCGGCGCCGCCCCGATCGATCTGCGCCTCGCCGCCGCGACCATCGGTGAATTCCTCACTGCCGCAGGCGTTCCGTTGAAGGACGAGGACTTCACCGAGCCCGCCGCGACGACGCCGCTCGCCGAGGGCATGCGAGTCGTCGTCACGCGCCAGCACACCGAACAGCGCACCGAAACCCTGCCCCTGGATCCCGTCGAAACGGTGATCGAGGACGTGACCATGAACATGAGCCGCACCGTGGTCGAGAACCCGGGCATGCCCGGTCTGCACGAGGCGACGTTCGCGGTGCGGATGGTCAACGGTGCCGAAGCCTCACGCGTGCAGGTGAATTCGAATGTGATCACGCCCGCGCAGCCCAAGACGATTCGTAAGGGCGCCAAGCCGGGCACCGAGGTGCCGCCGGTGCGCGACGGCGCTGTGTGGGACGCGCTGGCCAAGTGCGAGTCGACGGGGAACTGGGCGATCAACACCGGCAACGGCTACTACGGCGGCATCCAGTTCGATCAGAGCACGTGGGAACGGCAGGGCGGGTTGAAGTACGCGCCGCGCGCCGACCTGGCGAGTCGGGAAGAGCAGATCGCGATCGCCGAGGTGACGCGGGCACGGCAGGGCTGGGGCGCGTGGCCTGCTTGCACCGGACGCTTGGGAATCAGCTGATTTCGCAAGAACATGGGTAACTCCCCAGCCACCTCCCATCCGGTGCGCACCTGACGCAAGGCCGAGAACTAGCAATCGAGCTCCCGGACGGCACGCTGAATACCCGGAGAGGCGGAACCGCCGGTACAGTGCTCTCGTTTCGCCGGGTCTGCTGTGCTCGTGCGGTGGGGTCGGGTCGTTGAACGAGTCGACGGGTGGTTGGGATGTCTACGGTTTCGGCCTGGTGGCGTGCGATTGCCACGGTGGTGCTGTCGGCGGGGGTCGGGGTGTGCGCGCCGGTGACGGTGGCGCACGCGAACGCGCCGGGAACGGTGATCGCGGTTGTTCCGCAGGGCGACGGGTTCCATGGAATGTCGGGGGCCCAGGTCATCGACTACTGGACACGGGGCGTGGGCGGTGTGCCGCAGCCCGCGAGTGGCGCGCTGTATCTGCCGACCGGGGTCGCGCCCGCGGGTGGTTGGCCGGTCGCCACCTACGACCACGGGACCACAGGACTGGGCGCGGGCTGTGGCGGGCAGTCGGATCCGGCGGGTGCGCCGTGGCCGCAAGCGCAAGCGGGCCAGGACGTTTTCCTGCGGCATCTGGTGTCGAACGGGTTCGCTGTCGTCGCGCCGGATTATCTGGGTCTCGGCCGGTTCGACACCGGTCCGCATCCGTACCTCGGGATCGACACCGAGGCCACTGCCACGATCGATATGCTCCGGGCCGCGCATGCCGTGCGTGATGATCTGTCGCCGGTCTGGGTGGCGACGGGAATGTCGCAGGGTGGGCAGGCCGCGCTCGGCACCGCGCATCGGCAGGTGAGTTACGCGCCGGAGCTGGACTTCCGCGGCACCATCGCGATCGACCCGGAGTCGGACGTGGAGAAGGTGGCCACGCTGCTCGGGCCGGGCAACCCCGATCGCCTCAGCGGCGGAATCCTGGGGTTCTCGGCCAGCATCCTGGCCGGACTGCGAGCCGCTCGCCCGGACGCGCAGGTCGACAGCTACCTGAGCCCGCTCGGCCGCCAGGTCGTCGACGAGATCGGCGCCCTGTGCTCCGACGCCATCGACGACCGGGTCGCCGATCTCACGCTGGGCGAGATGCTCAGCCGCTCGCTCGGAGACGAGCCGTTGCGCTCGGTGATGGCCGACTACATGACCGTCCCGACCAGTGGGTACGACGCGCCGATCCTGCTGCTGGTCAACGCCACCGACCGCACGGTGCCCTCGCCGCTCCACGCGGCGCTGGCCGCGCAGTTCACCGCGGGCGGCGTGGACTACACACCGGTGGTCGGGACAGGCAGTCACTGCGAGCTGAATCCGGCGATGTGGGCCGCGATCGACGAGTTCTTGGGTCGGGTCGTCGCGGGTTAAGGGTTCTCTGTCATTCGGGGTCCCGACGATCGTTGATCTGTACACTCGTCCAAAATCTTGATCGCCTGGTAGAGAGACCGAACTGTGCTGAAGAACCCGATTCGGGCGACCGTTGTCGCCGCGCTGGCCGCGAGCGCTGTCACGGCCGCCGGCTTCACCCCGGCAACGGCCGAGACCCCCGGTTCACTCATCTCGGTGCAGGCCGAGCCCGCGGGCTGGCACGGGCTCGACAGGGGCTCCTCGGTCGAATACTGGATGACCGACTCGGCGGGCGCCCAGCGCCCGGCCAGCGGCGCGATGTTCCTCCCCGAAGGCGAAGCCCCGGCCGGTGGTTGGCCGATCGTGGCCTATGCCCACGGTACTTCCGGCTCCGGCCCGGGGTGCGGCGGTCAGGCCGACCCGGAGCTCGCGCCGCTGCCGCTGCACCGCGCGTCCGAGGACCGGCTGATCAAGCGGTTCGTCGACCAGGGCTTCGCCGTGGTCACCCCCGACTACCTCGGCCTCGGCCGCTTCGACACCGGCCCGCACCCGTATCTGGAAGTGCGCAGCGAGGCGACCGCGACGATCGACCTGGTTCGCGCGGCTCGTGCCGCCAGCCCTGAACTGTCGCGGACCTGGACCGCGGCGGGCACCTCCCAGGGCGGTCACGCGGCGCTGAGCGCGGCGCACGTGCAGGCCGAATACGCTCCCGAGTTGGACTTCCGCGGTACCGCCGCCATCGACGCCGCCTCCGATGTGGAGAAGATCCTGCCGTTGCTCGGGCCGGACATCCCCTCGGCACCCGGACTTTCGGGCACCACGTCGTTCGTCGTCAGCATCCTGGCCGGGCTGCGCGCCACGCACCCGGAACTCGATGTGGACTCCTATCTGACGGAGCGCGGCAAGGCGCTCGTCGACGACGCGGGCACCCAGTGCCTCGACGAGATTCTCGTCGCGACCAAGGGCGTGACCTCGGCCGATTTCCTGGCGCGCCCGCTCGCCCCGCTGCGTGAGCCGCTCGCGGCCTACATGATGCTGCCGACCAGCGGCTACGACGCCCCGATCCTGCTGACGATGAACGTCACCGACACGGTCGTGCCGTCCCCACTGCACGCGGCGCTGGTCGCCCAGCTCGCGGCCAACGGCGTCGATCAGCAGGTGGTCACCGGCACCGGCCAGCACGGCTCGGTCTCGCCCGAGCAGCTCGCCGCCATCGACGGTTTCCTCGCGCGCGTCAACGCCGCCCCGACACAGCGCTGAGCTGCCTCATCGGCGAGGTTGGTAGGTTCTAGCGGTGTCCGAACCAGAGAATTCCGCTCGAGGTAGCCGTGCCGCACTGCTCGGTCCCGTCGAGGTCCGGACGCTGGCCGAACGTTTCGGCGTCCGACCCACCAAGCAACTCGGACAGAACTTCGTGCACGACGGCAATACCGTGCGTCGCATCGTGTCCGCGGCCGGTGTCGGTGCGGGCGACACCGTGCTCGAGGTCGGTCCCGGTCTCGGCTCGCTGACGTTGGCGCTGCTCGACGTGGTCGATCAGGTGGTCGCCGTCGAAATCGACCCCGTGCTGGCCAACTACCTGCCCGAAACCGTCGCCGATCGCGCGCCCGGTCTGGTCGAGCGTCTGCGGGTGGTCGAGGCCGACGCGCTGCGGGTGCGCCCGGAGCAGTTGCCCGCCGTGCCGACCGCGCTGGTGGCGAACCTGCCGTACAACGTGGCCGTGCCCGTGCTGTTGCACCTGCTCGCGACGTTGCCGAGCATCATGGTGTCGCTGGTGATGGTCCAGGCCGAGGTGGCCGACCGGCTGGCCGCCGAGCCCGGTAATCGGGTGTACGGGGTGCCGAGCGTCAAGGCGGGTTTCTTCGGCAAGGTTCGTCGCGCGGGTCATGTGGGGACGCAGGTCTTCTGGCCGGTGCCGCGGGTCGAATCGGGGCTGGTGCGCATCGACCGCTATGTCGAACCACCGTGGCCGATGGACGAGGCGCATCGCCGCCGGGTGTTCGAGGTGATCGACGCGGCGTTCGCGCAGCGGCGAAAGACCTTGCGGGCAGCGCTGTCCGGATGGGCGGGCTCGCCCGTCGAAGCCGAGCGCAGGCTCGTCGCCGCGGGTATCGATCCGACGGCACGGGGGGAGACCCTCGAAACCGCGGCGTTCGTCCGGTTGGCGGCGACGACTTAGGTCCGCGAATCGTGGTTTCTCGCAGGGGAACCCGCAGTACACCGGCCGTTCATCGACATGGGTCGGGCGGTCCCTGTGAAAGCACTTGTGGATAACCTGTTTTCGCCGTGTCCGGAGTTGATCATGGTCGGCGGGTGGCGTTCCCGGTCGCACCCCGGAATTCGTGTCTCACCACGTCTGGGGATGGATGTGGATGACATTGTGGATGATTCGTCGGGCTGCGCGACAGGGGTGAACCGCCGGTGAACGGCTGGTCAGCCGTGCACCGGCGGCGCGGAAATCAGGCGCTGAGCGCGTAGCCCGCTTCGTCCACCGCGGCGGCCACCTCGGTATCGGCCAGTTCGCCCGCGCTGTCCACGCGAACGACACCGCTGGCGAGGTCGACATCCACACTGGTGACGCCGTCGATCTTGCCGATCTCCTGCTTGACCGAGCTCGCGCAATGTCCGCAGGTCATCCCCGTGACGGTGTAAGTGGTGGTGGCCATGGCCGACTCCTTCGCTTCGAACATACGGTCCAGGGGTATGTCCCCGACACGGACGAACATACCCCCCATGGGTACCTTGCGCAACCCCTTGTTCGAGCGGCGGGTGTTCGACGTGCGTACTAGTCGGCCGAACCTATTACGCTTGGTGATCGTGCTGTCAGTTGTGCCCAGCCCGGTCGTCGTGCGAGCTCCGTCGAAGGTGAACCTGCATCTCGGAGTCGCTGATCTGCGTCCGGATGGATACCACGACCTGACCACCGTCTTCCAGGCATTGTCCCTCGCCGACGACCTCCGCTTGGCCCCGTCGGCCTCGCTCGCCGTGCGGGTCACCGGCGAAGGCGCCGCCGAGGTGCCCACCGACCGCACCAACCTGGTCTGGAAGGCCGCGGTCCGCCTGGCGCACCTGGCAGGCCGTGCCCCGCTGGTCGAGATCGCCATCACCAAGGGCATCCCGGTGGCCGGTGGCATGGCGGGCGGTAGTGCCGACGCGGCCGCGACCCTGGTCGGGCTGAACGAGCTGTGGGACCTCGGCCTGACCCGCGACGAACTGTCCACGATCGCCGCCGAACTCGGCAGCGACGTCCCGTTCGCGCTGCACGGCGGCACCGCGCTGGGCACCGGTCGCGGCGAACGCCTGCTTCCGGTGCTGTCGCGCAATACCTTTCACTGGGTCCTCGCGTTGGCCAAGGAGGGCCTGTCCACCCCTTCGGTCTTCCGTGAACTCGACCGCCTCCGCGCCGAAGGTGAGCCGCCGCGTCTCGGCGACCCCCAGAAACTCATGCAGGCACTGGCCGCGGGCGACCCGCACACCCTCGCGCCGCTGCTCGGCAACGACCTGCAGGCCGCGGCCCTCTCGCTGAAACCGGAACTGCGCCGCACCCTGCGCGCGGGCGTCGGCGCGGGCGCGTTGGCCGGCCTGGTCTCGGGTTCGGGCCCCACCTGCGCCTTCCTCTGCGAATCCGAGGAAGTCGCGATCGGTGTCGCCGCCGAACTGGCGGGCGCGGGCGTGTGCCGCAGCGTGCGCACCGCGAGTGGACCGGTTTCGGGAGCGCGTGTGCTCGACAGTGAGACGCAGCCCAACCGCTGACGGACACGGCCGCCGCGGCAGGGGCCAGAGCGGCCAACGGCCGGTCCTCTATGATCACAGGCAACAGATCTTGTATGGACATGGGTAACTTCGCCGGGGACGGGCCCACTGATCCAGCAATCCAACGTAGGCCGCCGACGCACCGCCTCCCCGCGCCTGAGTCTGGCCAGAAGTCGCGGGGAGGCGGAACAGGCTACATCTATGTCCAACCTGATCAACCTGGAACAGGTCTCCAAGAGCTTCGGCGTCAAGCCGCTGCTGGATGACGTCTCCCTCGGAATTCACGCGGGGGAACGGATCGGGGTGGTGGGCCTCAACGGTGGCGGTAAGACCACGCTGCTCGAGGTCCTGACCGGACTGGAACCGCCCGACAAGGGCCGGGTGAGCCGGGTGGGTGGGCTGCGGATGGCCGTGGTCACCCAGCGTGGCGTGCTGCCGGAGGGCGCGAGCATCGGTTCGATCGTGTTCGCCGGGCTCTCCGATGATCTGTCCACCGTCGACATCGCCGACCATCAATGGGCCGCCGATTCGCGCGTGCGCTCGATCCTCGAGGGCATCGGCATCGCCGATCTCGGGCTCGACACCCTGGTCACCAACCTCTCCGGTGGCGAACGCCGCCGCGTCGCCCTGGCCGCGGCGCTGGTGCGCGACCTGGACCTGCTGGTCCTCGACGAGCCGACCAACCACCTCGACATCGAGGGGGTGCAGTGGCTGGCCGAACACCTGGTCGCCCGACGCACCGCACTCGTCGTCGTCACCCACGATCGCTGGTTCCTCGACACCGTCGCCAACCGCACCTGGGAGGTCGTCGGCGGCAAGGTGGAGGTCTACGAGGGCGGCTACGGCGACTGGATCTTCGCCCGCGCCGAACGCGCGCGTCAGGCCGACGCCTCGGAATCGCGTCGGCAGAACCTGGCCCGCAAGGAACTGGCCTGGCTGCGCCGCGGCGCCAAGGCCCGCACCTCCAAGCCGCGCTACCGCGTCGAGGCCGCCGAGGCGCTGATCGCCGATGTGCCCGCGCCGCGCGACTCGGTCTCGCTGGCCGCGTTCGCGCGCAAGCGCCTCGGCCGCGTGGTGATCGAACTCGAAGATGTCGCGCTCGCCACCCCCGACGGTCGTGTGCTGGTCGACGACCTCACCTGGCGACTCGCGCCGGGCGAGCGGGTCGGTTTGGTCGGTGTCAACGGGTCGGGCAAGACCACGTTGTTGCGCGCGCTGGCCGGGGAGACCGAACCCGCCAAGGGCAAGCGGATCCAGGGCCAGACCGTGCAGATCGGCTGGTTGCGTCAGGAACTCGACGACCTGCCCACCGATATGCGGGTGCTCGAGGCCGTGCAGCAGGTCGCGCAGCGAATCATGCTCGGCGACAAGGAGATCTCGGCCGGCCAGCTCGCCGAACGGCTCGGGTTCACCCCGGCCCGCCAGCGCACCCCGGTCGGCGACCTGTCCGGTGGTGAACGCCGTCGCCTGCAACTGACCCGCATTCTGATGGCCGAACCGAACGTCCTGCTGCTCGACGAGCCGACCAACGACCTCGACATCGACACCCTGCAGCAGCTCGAAGACCTGCTCGACAACTGGGCGGGCACGCTGGTGGTCATCAGCCACGACCGCTACCTGGTCGAGCGCATCTGCGACTCCACCTGGGCCCTGTTCGGCGACGGCAAACTCACCAACCTGCCCGGTGGCATCGACTCCTACCTCGCCAAGCGCGCCGCCATGGCGGGCAACGCCAAGCCGCTCACCGCGAAGACCGGTGGCACCTCGACGGATTCGTCCGATCGCCGCGCCGCCCGCAAGGAGCTGTCGAAGGTCGAACGCAGTATCGCCAAGCTCGACGAGCGCGAACAGAAACTCCACAAGGCGCTGGCCGACGCCGCGACGGATCCCGACAAGCTGATCAAGCTGGGAGCCGAACTCAAGGAAGTCGTCGCCGAAAAGGAAGCAGCGGAAGAACGCTGGATGGAACTGGCGGAGCTCGGCGAGAGCTAGGTCGCGGTCTCGCGACCGTCGTTGATCACGACGGGTAAACAGGTCTGGACGAAGTCGGCGCCGAATTCGGTGAGCAGGATGCTGCGGTAGGTCACCTTCGTGCCGAAACCGGGGCGCCGCAACGCTTCCCGCACCTGCTCCTGGGCCTCGATGACCTGGTAGCGGTGCGGGTTGCCGACGGGGTCGCGGGTGTACTCGATGAGCCCGAGCCTGCGCAGGTTGGGCAGGTATTGCGGCACCCGGTTCGGAAACCGCAGGCCCGCATGCTCACCCAGCATGGTGAGTCCGCTGATCAACCGCTCGCCACCGAACGCCCGCTGACGGCCGGTGCGCACATCGATGGCCGGTTGCGGCCCGTCGACGTGCAGGAATCGCAGAATCCGTGCCTCGTCCGGCGTGATCTCGGCGAGGATGCCGGGATAGGCCGGATGGGTGTCGGGCTGTGCGGCATGCGTGCTGGCGGACAGGCGAAGCAGTTCGGCGCCCTGCTCGCGCAGGGTCGGCGCGCCGTCGTCACCGCGGTGGTCGGCGCCCGTCGGCAGGCCGAGCGCGTGCCGAAGCCGGTCGCGTACTGCGGTTTCCGCTTCGGCGAGCACCTCGTTGGGCGGGTTGCCCGCCATGCTGCCGCGCACCACCGTGACGGTCACCCCGAGCGCGGTGTCCAGGGTCCACAGCGTCATCCCCGAGGCCGCGGTCAACGCGACCCGTGCCACGCCGGTCGCCGCGCGAACGGTGCGCACCGGTGAGACAGGCAGCAGGCCACGCTTGTCGCCTGATGCCTCTAGCGGCGGTACCGGTCGTCGCACCATGTCGGTGGACGGGGTCCCGTCGTCTACATCCATGTCGTCGCTACTCCTGTTCCGAAGACCAGGATGTGAGCGTATCCGGCAAGCAGTCCCAGCACACCGCCATGGACGAAAAGTAACCATTCGTCCTGTTTGATCGCCGAGCGCAGCATGTCCACGAAGTCATGGGGCGAAAGTGCGGACATTTGCCGGGCGATGTAATCGTTGACCTGCCTGCTCTGCTGAGCGTTGAACGCCGGGTCGGCGAACGCCATCGGCGCGATCGTCATGGCCTGCGTGGTGAGAGTTGTTTGCAGCGTGTCGTACTCGCGGCTGCCGAGCATGAATTTCACCGCAGGCCGCGCGGGCCCGAGCGCACGGTCGGCGGCCGGGCGCAGGGTGTCCTCCAGCATCTGCAGGGTGCGGTCCGAGCGCGGGCCGTTGAGCAGTTCGTCGCCGATATTGGCCACGGTGACGACCTCGGTGGACACCAATGCCGCGTACCCCGCGGTGATTTCGGGCTGGCGCTTGATCAGCAGACCCTGCCGCCACGGGCACCACCACTTCGGCGTGGCGGGCGCGAAGATCATATTGATCCCGATCCAGTTCACCACCCAGCCGATGATGATCCCGCCGACCGGCAGCACGACCAGTGCCGAGAGCCCGGTGGTGTGCAGCACCAGCACCAGTAGCAGCCCGCAGGGCGCGCCGAAGTAGAAGCCGAAATTCTGCATGAACCGCAGCTCCTTGGCGCCGAGCACCTGGAACAGCTGGTTGAGCAATTGCGGTCGGGCCTGGAAGTAGCGGATCACCATCTGCTTCACGTCGAGCAGCTGGTCGATATTGGCGCCGAGCTCCATGGTGAGATCGCGCAGGATCTCGGGCAGTTGCGAGCGCACCCGCTGATGGATCATCTCCCTGACCTGAACGGGCAGGTTGTACCAGAGCTGCGGGTGTTCGCGGCGCAGGATCACCTCGACGATGTCGCGGATCTGCGCGTCGGCCACCTCGGCCAGATGTTCGGCCAGCTTCTCCGGGTCGAGCTCGCGATAGAAGTCGGCGACGCTGCCCAGCTTGGACAGCCCCTTGTCGACCGCGATGCTGGCCATCTTGTCGGCGCGCGAGGGCACGATGCCCTGCCAGCCGATCCGGCCGTCATAGCTGAGCAGCGGCAATACCTGGATCCGCTTGGGCAGAAAAGGGAAGACCGCGCGCAAACCGGGCAGTCGGACTCCATGGAATTGAATCGGCTGGAACAGCATGAGAATGCCGGACCAGTTGGTTATGTAGCCGATAATTCCTGTGAAAAGAGGAATGGTCACAATTTCTAGCAGGAGTGTCGGGTGTAACCCGAACACACTCTCCAACACGACACGCCCTCCTGCCGATACCCGGTGACCACCGCCTCACCGAGAACCAAAATTTATCACCCCCGCGGCGAGGTGACCCTACTGTGAGTTGAGGAACTGGGTCCATTCGTCGTGCGTCAGACCACAGGGTAGTGTCTGAGACATCAGTCACAGAACCTGTCCCGAATGCCGTACTCACCCTTGCAAGTCGGAACAATGACCACCACCACATTTGGTGACAGCCCACAAACTTGCGCACAGGGGGCGCGGTGGCAGGACTGTTCACATGGCGAGACTTCGGAGTAGGACGTGACAGACGACAGGACCGGACAGGACCTGGCCCGTGCCGGTACCCGCGCCGTCGAGCGCAGCTCGGATGTCGAGCAGCGACAGATCAGTAATGAGGCACGGTTGATCCGTGGCGTTTTCCGCGCCGCCGGATTGGCCGCCGGTACCGCCGTGCGCGGCAGCCAGTGGGCTGTGGGCACCACCTACGAGGTCACCAAGGAACTGGCGCAGGCGGCGCTGGACGGCGAATCCTCCGCCGATATCGCCGAGCGCACCGGCAATGCCCTGCGCTCCATCGCCCGCAGCGCACTCGGCGTCACCGAGGGGTCGGTGCGCGAGATCGTCAGCTATGTGCCGACGCCCAACGGGGCATCGCAGCAGGCCATCACGGTCGGCCCGTACCTGCAGTCGGCCACCACCGATGACCTGCGGCGACGCGGCGACGCGTTGCTGGCCCGCTCGGCCGACGTGTACTTCACCGAGGACGTGCACCCGGCCTACGACCGCATTCTCGACGAGGTCGCTCCCGACGAGGCCCGCATCCTGCGGTTCATGGCCCTCAACGGTCCGCAACCTTCCGTCGACGTGCGTACCAACCGACCGCTCGGCATCGGCTCGGAGCTGGTGCAGGGCGATCTGACCTCGGTCCCCGAGCAGGCGGGCGTGCGCTACCCGGACCGCTCACGGTCCTACCTGATCAACCTCAACCGACTCGGTCTCACGCTCACCTCCGACGATCCGGTCGTGCTGAGCCGGTACATGGTGCTGGAAGTGCAGCCCGTCGTGGAGCAGGCGCTCAAGAAGGCGGGCCGTGCGCCCAAGATCGTGCGCAAGAGCCTTCGCCTCTCGGAATTCGGTGAGGATTTCTGCCGCACCTGCTTCACCATCGGGTAGCCCAGACAGCCGGGACGGCAGGCGCCGGAGGTCACACTCCGGTGTCAGCAGTGATAGCGATCTGATACAGAACGCGCGGCGAGCCGTTTCCGGTGGGATCGTGGAGAGATGGAGCAGGGTCCGGAATCTCCGAACGTGCACGTCGACGAACCTGTCGCGGCCGCGTGGACAGGCCCTACGCCGTTACTGCCCGGAGATGACACGCCGTTGGTCGCCGGGTCGAACTCGGGGGAGGCATGGATGGCGTCAGAGCAGCTGGACGACGACGAACAGCCCGTACCGATCGAGCGCCCGCCGGATCACCCCGACGACCTCATCGCGATCAGCAGGCTGAAGTACCGCTACCTGCGCAGCCTCGACACCAAGTCGTGGGACGAGTTCGCCGACACGATGATCCCCGAGGCCACCGCCACCTACAGCGAATACCTCCAGTTCGAGTCCCGCGAGGCCTTCCTGGCCTTCCTGCGCAACACCCTGGGGCCGCACGTGATCACCGAGCACCGCTGCGACCACCCCGAGGTCGATGTCGACGGTGACACCGCCAGCGGTACGTGGTACCTGGCCGACACGGTGATCATCCCCGAACACAACATGTGCCTGCGCGGCGCCGCGTTCTACACCGACAGCTATGTGCGCTGCGACGACGGACATTGGCGTATCTCGCACACCGGATACGAGCGCACCTACGAGGTGGTGCTCTCGCTCAGCGACCTGCCGAGCCTGCGTCTCACCGCGAGCCGCTGGGGAATGATCGCGCAGGAGAATCACATCTCCTCGGTGGAACGCAATCCGGGACCGGCCGCGTAGCGGCCGACCCAGACAGCCCTAGTCCGCGGTCGCGACCAGCGGTTCCAGCGTGAGCTTCGGGTGTTCCTTCTCGATGTACTGCAGCCGCCACTTGTCGCTGAACAGCGCCAGGATCACGCCGTCGGTGCGGGTGAACACCTCGACGCCGCGCTGGCGATCCAGCTCGGGCGCCGACTCCGCGTCGGTGCGCCGGGCCAGCGTGAAGGGGAGGAAGTCCAGCTGCGTCTCGACGTTGAACTCGCCCTGCATCCGGGCGGTGACGACCTCGAACTGCATCGGACCGACCGCGGCGAGCACCGGGGTGGCGTCACCGCGGGCGTCGTTGCGCAGCACCTGCACCACGCCCTCGGAATCGAGCTGGTCGATGGCCTTGCGGAACTGCTTGTACTTGCCCGCGCTCTGCGCGCGCAGCGTCGCGAAATGTTCGGGCGCGAAGCTCGGGATCGGCGGGTACTCCACCTTCTTCTCGACGAACAGCGTGTGGCCCGGTGCGAGCGCGGTGGCGTTGACCAGGCCGACCACATCGCCGGGATAGGCGGTGTCGACCGTGGTGCGCTCGCGGCCGAAGACCGTCAGCGCGTACTTGGTGGCGAACGGGCGACCGGTCTGCGCGTGAGTCACCACCATGCCGCGTTCGAACTCCCCGGACACGATCCGCATGAACGCCAGCCGGTCGCGGTGGGCGGTATCCATCCCCGCCTGCACCTTGAACACCACCGCGCTGAACGGGTCACCGGTCGTGCGTTCCTTGCCCGTCACATCGGCACGCGAGCCGGGCGCGGGCGCCAGTTCCACCAGCGTCTCCAGCAGTTGGCGCACACCGAAATTCAGCATGGCCGAGGCGTAGATCACCGGCGAGGTCTGGCCTGCCAGGAACATCTCCTGATCGTGGTCCTGTCCGGTCGCCGAGAGCAGTTCGCTCTCCTCGGCCGCGGTCGTCCACGCCTCGCCCTCGCGCGCTTCGGCCTCGGTGGAATTCAGGTATTCCTCGGGGGCGATGGTCGCGCCACCGGCGGTGCGGGTGAAGTGGATGTACTCGCTCGCCTCGCCCTCGGGCCCACGGCGCAGCAGGCCACGGAAATCGCCCGCGATGCCGACCGGCAGGAACAGGGGAGTGGGCGTGAGGCCGATCCGCTCGCTGATCTCGTCGAGCAATTCCAGCGGGGCCTGACCCGGTCGGTCCCATTTGTTGATGACGGTGATCACCGGGATGCCGCGGTGGCGACACACCTGGAACAGCTTGAGCGTCTGCGGTTCCAGGCCCTTGGCCGCGTCGATCAGCATCACCGCGGCGTCGACGGCCGTGAGCACCCGGTAGGTGTCCTCGGAGAAATCGGAGTGGCCTGGGGTGTCGACCAGGTTGATCACATTGTCGATATCGGATCCGGCGGCCCGGTAGTTGAACTGCAGCGCGGTCGAACTCACGGAGATACCGCGCGCCTTCTCCATCTCCATCCAGTCCGACACCGTCGACTTGCGACCGGCCTTACCGTGGATCGCGCCCGCCTCGGAAATCATCCGCGCGTGCAGCGCCAGTGCTTCGGTGAGCGTCGACTTACCCGCGTCGGGGTGCGAGATCACGGCGAACGTGCGCCGGCGGGCCACCTCGGCGGGCAACCCGCGTGGGGTGGGGGCGACGTTCTCTCCGGACTCGGACAAAGGGGAGCCTTTCGGTGGGGGCAGCCTTTCCAGGGTACGAGGGGCTGAAGGGGTGGTCACAGGGGGGATCAATTGTTCGGTAGTCCCAGGAGGTTTGACGCTGTGTTTTTGGAGCGCTGGCGCGCTCGAGTCGCGGCCCCTGGGGGTCGCCGGTTAGCCACCGGGGCTTGCTCCTTCGTCGCGTACGCCCCGGCGGCTAACCGGCGACCCGGCCGCGACCGGCCACTTTGTGCCCGCTGCTCCCTATGGGTCGCAGGTGCGGGGTTCGGAGTGCGGTCATGGCGGTTTTAGATCGCGGATTGCTATGCGGTATGGTTGGCGGGTTGTCTCGGCGAGGGTGAGTGCCCGTTTGGTGCGCACACCGTGATCGACGCGGCTCGGCTGAGTTTGTTTGGGCCGTCCTCGTTCGTTCTTTCGTCCGACGAGTAGACCTTGACCCCGGAGTTGGGTCACCCATGACCAGCCGTAGGAGCGCATTCAGTATGTCCGACGCCAATCTGATCGAAGCCGCCGTCCGCACCGAATTCGGTAAGGGCGCCGCTCGCCGTACCCGTCGCGACGGCAACGTGCCCGCCGTGCTGTACGGCCACCACGCCGAGCCGCAGCACCTGTCGCTGAACGCCAAGGCGTTCGCCGCGATCCTGCGTCTGCACGGCACCAACGCCATCCTGAACCTGCAGATCGACGGCCAGCCGCAGCTGGCGATGACCAAGTCGGTCGTCGTCCACCCGATCCGTCGCTACATCGAGCACGCCGACCTGCTGATCGTCAAGCGTGGCGAGCGCGTCACCACCGACGTCAACGTCGTGGTCGTCGGCGATGCCGTCTCCGGCGCCCTGATCACCCAGGAGCTCAACACCCTGTCGATCGAGGCCGACGCGATGAACCTGCCCGAGACCATCGAGGTCTCGGTCGACGGCATCGCCCCCGGCACCCAGATCCTGGCCGGCACCATCGCGCTGCCCGAGGGCGTCACCCTGGCCGGTGACCCGGAAGCGCTGATCGTCAACGTGATCGAGGCGCCGTCCGCCTCGCAGATGGACGACGAGGGTGAAGCCGCCGCCGAGACCGAGACCGCGGAGACCGCTCCCGAGTCCGAGTAAGACCGCGCACTACGATTCGGGCAATGACCGAATCTTCCGGGCCCGCGCTCGTAGTCGGACTGGGTAACCCCGGCCCCGAATACGAGCGCACCCGCCACAATGTGGGCTTCCTGGTCGCCGATGTGCTCGCCGAGCGCATCGGCGGCCGTTTTGCCGTGCACAAGAAGTCCGGTGCCGACCTGCTCCAGGCGCGACTGGACGGACGCCAGATCCTCCTCGCGAAGCCGCGCACCTACATGAACCTGTCCGGGCGGCCGGTCGCCGCGCTGGCGAAGTTCTTCTCGGTGCCGGTGGACCAGGTGATCGTGGTCCACGACGAGCTGGATCTGCCGTTCGGGACGCTCAAGCTCAAGCAGGGCGGTGGCGAAGGTGGACACAACGGATTGCGGTCGATCTCGCAGGCGTTGACCACCAAGGAGTACCTGCGGACCAGGATCGGGATCGGACGTCCGCCCGGTCGGCAGGATCCGGCCGATTACGTGCTCAAGCCCTTCGCCGCGCCGGAGCGCAAAGAGGTTCCGGTGATCGTGGAGCAGGCCGCCGACGCGGTGGAGCTGTTGTTGAAGGTCGGGCTGGAAGCGGCCCAGAACAACCTGCACTGAATTATCGGAGCGCTGGCGCGCTCGAGTCGCGGCCCCGAGGGGCCGCCGGTTAGCCACCGGGGCTTGCTCCTTCGTCGCCTACGCCCCGGCGGCTAACCGGCGACCCGGCCACGACCGGCCACTTCGTGGCCGCCGCTCCCTAGGGGTCGCGGGTGCGGGGCCGGGTGTGTGGTCGTGGCGGATCCAGGGTTGGTCTACCGCAAATGCACCGCGGTGTCGGCGCGGCGGAGTTTGCCCGAGGAGGTCTTCGGGAGGGCTCCCGGTCCGAGGACGGCTACCGTGCGGGGGCGCGCGCCCACCTCGGCGAAGACCTCGTGGACGATCTCTCGCTCGATGCGTTTCACCTCGTCGGGGTCTTGGTAGTCGTTGGATTCGACCACTACCGCGAAGCTTTCGCGTTTCTCACCGGCGTCCAGACGCACCGCTACCGCGTTGCCGGGGCGGACTCCCGATACCCGCAAGGCGGCTCGTTCGATGTCGGTGGGGTAGATATTGCGGCCGCCCATGATGATGACGTCCTTCATGCGCCCGCACACCACCATCAGGCCGTCTTCGGTGAAGTAGCCGATGTCACCGGTGTCGAGCCAGCCGTCGGCATCCTGGGCGGGACGGAAGCCGTCGACGGTGACATAGCCCGAAGTGACCGCGGGCCCGCGCAATTCGATGACGCCGACCGAGCGAACCGGCAGCGGCTGCCGTTCGGCGTCGACGACGCGGCCCTCCAGGTCGTCGACCAGGTGCCCCAACGTCGGCAGCCTGCGCGGGGTGCCGTGGTGGCCGTCCTCGGCGACCGGCACCGCCTTGCCGACGGCCTCGAGCAGGTCGGCGTCGATCACGTCGAGCACCTGCCCGTAGCCGGGGTCGGGGATCGATACGGCCAGGGTGGTCTCGGCCATGCCGTAGACCGGCGTGAGCGCCATCGGGTTGAGCCCGAACTGTTGTCCCGCCGCCGCGAGGGCGGTCATGGTGTCGGGGTCGACCGGTTCGGCGCCGTTCCACATGTAGCGCACGCTCGACAGATCCATCGTGCCGGGCTCGGCCTGCCGCAGTCGCCGTGCCAGCAGGGAGTACGCGAAATTCGGCGCGGCGGTGACGGTGCCGCGATACTTGTCGATCAGCTCGGCCCACAGCAGCGGCCTGGCCAGGAAGTCCAGCGGTGTCACGCACACCACCTCGGCGCCGAATTGCATGGGCACGCTGAGGAAGCCCACCATGCCCATGTCGTGGAACAGCGGCAGCCAGCTGATCATCACGTCGTCGTCGGTCTGGAACTTGACCCGGTTGAACATCGCGTACGCGTTGACGTAGAAGTTGCCGTGGGTTATTCGCACCGCTTTGGGCGATCCGGTCGACCCGGAGGTCAACTGTTGCAGGGCGATATCGCTCTCCGAGGTGGGCACCGGATCGGTATCCGGGCCACCGTGCAGGTCTTCGATCCGCACCACGGCGATCCCGCGTTCCCGCAACACCGGTTCGGCGGCGGCGAACGGGGCGCCGAGAACCACAGCCTTCGCGTCGATCATGCGCAGCACCGTTTCGGTGTCGCGCACCCAGACCTCCAGGTCGGTGCGCGGCGTCGGCTGGTGCAACATCGTGATCGAAGCGCCGCGCATCCAGATGGCTTGGCAGGCAGGCGCGATGTCGACGGGCAGACCGGCCAGCACGCCGACAGCGTCGCCGTGCCCGATCCCGGCGGCCGCGAGACCACCCGCCATTCGCCGTGCCTGCCTATGGATTTCCCCCCAGGTCTGCCGCAGTGGTGCCTCCGGCTCTCCGGTGACCAGTCCCTTCGGGCTGGTCAGCGCTGTGCCAAACATTTCGTCGGTGAACCTGCTCAACGTCGGTCTCCCTTTACGCCAACGATCGGTTACGGCCGTGCTTTGCACTCCCAACAAGAAATCCCGCCCCGCCCCGCGCGTGTTAACCCGGGCTGACACCCCAGCACCCCTGCTGTTGCGCCCTAGCCAGCGAAGGTGGCTGCGTAGCGGTTTACATATGGTCTACCCGATAACGTGGCAATTTCCCGCATCAGCAGGTCTGTTGCCGCTCTGACCTGGGCGTGATGAACTGCTGCGGGATAGTGCCTCGCGGGGTGGACGGTGATGCGTACCTTGGTGAAACGCAACAGTTTCCGACCGCGAGGATTCATGCGATCGGTACCGTCCAGGACCACGGGCACCACCGGCGCCCCGGTGGCCATGGCAACGCGCAGCGCCCCGGTTCGACCACGATAGACCCTGCCATCCCGTGACCGTGTGCCCTCCGGGTGAATTGCCCAGGCGCCGCCGCCGTCGAGGATCGCGGTGGCCGCCGCGAGCGCGCCTGCGGCCGCGTCGCCGCCGGTTCGGTCCACCGGTACCTGGCCCGCGGCCGAGAAGAACCAGCGCTTGCATCGCCCCCGCAGCCCCGCGCCGGTGAAGTACTCCTGCTTCGCGAGGAAGGTGAGTGGCCGGGGGATCACCAGGGCCAGGTAGAGCGAGTCGATGAAGGCCAGGTGGTTGGCCGCGATGATCACCGGGCCGGTGCGGGGAATGTGTTCGAGTCCTTCGACGTGCGGGCGCCCGAGCAGGCGCAGCGCCGGGCCGATGAGGACGTATTTGCACAACAGGTACCACATGGGCAGCCCTTCAGTAGACAGTGTCTACTGAAGACTAGTAGACACTGTCTACGCATGCGACGGCGAACGCCGCCGAGCTGGTGTGCAGAATTGCCGGTATGCCTGAATCGTTGCGCGAGCGCCTGATCGACGTCGGCGTCGATCTGCTCGAGACCGACGGCGTCGGCGCACTCGGGCTGCGCGCGATCGCGCGGGCCGCCGGCGTCTCGCACGGCGCGCCGCGGCGGTGGTTTCCCACCCACGCGGCCCTGCTCGCGGCGATCGCGGCCCGCGGATTCGGGGAGCTGATCGAGCGGTTCGCGGTCCTCGCCACGATCGATGACCCGCGCGAACGATTGCGTCGGATGGCGGTCGACTACGTGGATTTCGCGGTG
Organism: Nocardia sp. Root136; assembly: GCF_001427185.1. NCBI lineage: Bacteria > Bacillati > Actinomycetota > Actinomycetes > Mycobacteriales > Nocardiaceae > Nocardia > Nocardia sp. Root136. The sequence goes on along the minus strand of NZ_LMFE01000001.1, from coordinate 2,488,440 downwards.
TCGCGGCCCGAGATGTTCACGCTGATGTTTCGCCACGATCTGTTGGAGGGTTCGGGCGAGAACCTGCGGGCGACGACACAGCCGCTGTACGGGCAGGTGGTCGAACTGGTCGCGGCGGTGGCGGGGGAGTCGGCGCCGCAGCGCGCACTGGCCCTGTGGACCAATGTGCACGGTCTGGCGACGATCGCCGTCAACCGGACGCTGGAAATCGTTGCCCCCGATCAGGACCCGCGGGTGCTCGCGGACCGGATCGTCCGCGAGCACCTCGCGAGGCTCAGCGGCTGAGGTCGGCCAGCGTCGTGACGAAGCGGTCGAGATCCTCCGGGCTGACGAAGCAGTGCGGAGAGGCTCGCAGGACGGCGGGCAGGGTGCGCTCCGACATGTCGAGCAGGGTGGAGCCCGCGCGGCTGACGGTAACGGTGATCGCGCGCTCGGCCAGGCGGTCGCGCAGCTGGTCGGGGTCGTGGCCGTCGACGGTGAACGACACGATGCCGCTGTGCTCGGTACCCAGGTCGCGCACGGTCACGCCGGGCAGCTCGGGCAGCTTCTTGCGCAGGTACTCGGCGCGGTTCGCGACGGCCGCGTAGACCTCGTCGGGGCCTTGTTCGAGCAGGTAGTCGACGGCCGCGCCGAGGCCGAGACGGGCGGCTACGCCGCATTCCCAGAACTCGAAACGGGACGCGTCGTCGGCGAGGCGATACTCGCCGGGGCTCACCCACTCGGCACTGTGCAGGTCGAGGCGGGCCGGTTCCATCGTTCGCGCCAATTCGGCACGGACATAGAGGAACCCGGTGCCGCGGGGCCCGCGCAGCCATTTGCGGCCGGTGCTCGACATGGCGTCGACCCCGAGTTCGGTGACGTCGATGGGCAGCTGGCCGGTCGACTGGCAGGCGTCGAGCAGCACCAGCGCACCGGCTTCGTGGGCGATCCTGGTCGCCTCGGCGACCGGGTTCACGAGGCCGCCGTTGGTCGGTGCGTGCTGGAGCGACACCAGTCGCACGCGCTCGTCGAGCATGTCGGCGAGTGCGGTGGTGTCGAGGCGTCCGGTGTCGTCGCTGGGAATACGCTCGACCACGGCCCCGGTGCGCTTCGCGCGCTGTAGCGCGGCGATCGCGTTGCTGGCGTAGTCGGCGCCGGAGATCAGGATGCGGTCGCCGGGACGCAGGGGTACCGAGTAGGCGAAATCGGTCCATGACCGGGAGGCGCTGTCGCTGAGGGCGATGGTGTCGGGGGTGGCGCCGATGAGGGTGGCGATCGAGGTCTTCACCTTGGCGAGGTCGTCGAGGCGTTCGTTAGCCGCGCGGTAGCCACCGATCTCGGCTTCGCGGTGTAAATGGGCGATCATGGTGTCGATGACGATCTTCGGCGGCAGAGACGATCCAGCGCTGTCGAGGAAGACCTGACCGGTGGAAAGTCCTGAGGTGGCGGCTCTGATCGCGGCGAGGTCAAGCATGGTGACGACGATAGCGCCCCGAGTCGTTGGCCTTTTCGACACTTTCCCTGTCGGTGGTGCTCGCTACTCTGGAATGAGCGAAACGCAGGTTCCCCGGCAGCACACAGCACGTGGAGGTTGGCATGGCGGTCACTCTGGAACGCTCATCGTGGCCCGATTACGCCCCCGACCAGGGCGAAATGTCGTCCAGGGTGGCTGCGGAGGCCTATGTCGGCGGCGTGTGTTTCAAGCTCGGACCACCTGCGCTGATCGGCGCCGAACTGGAGTGGCTCACCGCGGGGCCCACCGGTTCACGCCCCACGCTCGACCAGCTGGCAGCGGCCCTCGGGCCGCACGCACCGACCTCCATCGCCCCGGCCTCGGCCGCGGTTCCCCTGCCGGGGGGGAGCCTGGTCACCCTCGAACCCGGTGGTCAGATCGAACTTTCCAGCGCACCGTTCGCCGATCCGGCAGCGCTGACGCAGCATCTGCGCGCTGACGCGGCCCGTTTGCGGGACCTGCTCGCCGCCCGAGAGATCAGCATCTTCGCCGCCGCCGCCGATGCGGGCCGTCCCGCCGAGCGACTGCTCCGACTACCCCGCTACGCGGCGATGGAACGTCGTTTCGACGGCGTCGGCCCCTTCGGCACGCTGATGATGTGCAATACCGCCGCCACCCAGGTCAGTGTGGACGCGGGCGCCGATACCGCCGAGATACGGGCCCGCTGGACCGCCCTCTACGCGCTCGGCCCCACCCTGATCGCCGCCTTCGCCTGCTCACCGCGCCTGCACGGCGTCCCGCCGGGCGACTGGGCCTCCCAGCGCATGCGTACCTGGTTGCGCCTCGACCCGTCCCGCGCCAGACCCCCGGTGGCCGACTGGGCCGATCCGATCACCTCCTACGCGCACTGGGCCCTCGACGTGCCACTGCTGTGCGTGCGCTGTGCCGATGAGGACGCCGACTGGTTCCCGCCTCCCGGCGCCACCTTCGCCGACTGGCTGTCGGGCGCCCTCGACGACGAAGTCGGCCGCCGCCCCACCCGCGCCGACCTGGACTACCACCTGACCACGCTGTTCCCTCCGGTCCGACCGTCCGGTCACCTCGAGGTGCGCTACCTCGACACCCAACCCGGCGAAGCGTGGACCACTCCGATCCACCTGTTCGATGCCCTGCTGTCGACCCCCGCCGTCGTCGCCGAGGCGACCGCTCTCGCCGCGCCCACCGCGGGGGAGTGGTTGACGTCGGCCCGCTGTGGATTGCTCGAGCCGCAATTGCGCCGCGCGGCGGTGGATGTGTTCGACCTGGCCGCCGCTCATGCGCGAACCCCCGAGGCCGCCGCGGAACTGGCAGCCTCGGCCCGCCGATGTAGGTCCGGTCGCAGTCCGCTCGCCGAGGTCGACTCCGCGCGCAACGGCTCGTCGCGATGACCTCACGGCTGATCGTCCGTCGCGGGCGAGCCGCTGCCCTTCTGTCCGAAGTCGTTGTCGACCAGTCTGTTTCGGAGCTCTCGTGAGTCTTTCTGTCCCCGCCGACCACAGTGACCGCGACCGCACGCGCGCCCGGATCGCCGAGGTCCTCTCGCGTGCTCGCCGCCGCACCGCCACGCTCATCGACAGCGTGGACGAGGCCGATCTCGTCGCGCAGCATTCGCCGCTGATGTCACCGCTGGTCTGGGATCTGGCACATATCGGGAATCAGGAAGAACTGTGGCTGGTGCGCGATGTCGGTGGGCGCGAGGCGGTGCGCGCCGATATCGATGAGATCTACGACGCGTTCAAGCACGCCAGGGTCAATCGTCCGGCGCTGCCGCTGTTGGATCCCGAGCAGGCGCGCGGTTACGTCGGCTCGGTGCGCGAAAAGGTCCTCGATGTCCTCGATTCCAGTGATTTGGTCGGTACTGCGCTGGTGGACAACGGTTTCGTCTTCGGCATGATCGCCCAGCACGAACAGCAGCACGACGAGACCATGCTGGCCACCCACCAATTGCGGATCGGCGCGCCGGTGCTCTCGGCCCCGCCCGCGCCGGTCGCGCGGATTAGGGTCGGCGGCGAGATCGTCATTCCCGCAGGCGAATTCCTGATGGGTACGTCGGCCGATCCGTGGGCGCTGGACAACGAACGCCCAGCCCATCCGGTGCAGGTCGACGGGTTCGCGATCGATGTCGCACCGGTGACCAACGGGCAGTTCCTCGCCTTCATCGACGACGGCGGCTACGACCGGGCCGACCTCTGGTCGGAGCGCGGCTGGGCGCACCGCCAGGAGGCGGGCTTGGTCGCGCCGCAGTTCTGGGAGCGCGACGGTGACGGATGGACGCGCACAGCGTTCGGCGTCCGCACCCCGCTGCGGCTCGATCAGCCGGTCGTGCACGTGTGCTGGTTCGAAGCCGAGGCCTTCGCTCGCTGGGCCGGAAAGCGACTGCCCACCGAGGCCGAGTGGGAGAAAGCGGCGCGCTTCGATCCGGAAACCGGAGCGTCGCGGCGCTATCCGTGGGGCGAGGAGCAACCGGACGCCGGCCTGGCCAACCTCGGTCAGCAACACCTCGAACCCGCCGAGGTCGGCGCCTACCCGGCCGGCGCGTCGGCCACCGGCGTGCACCAGCTCATCGGCGATGTCTGGGAATGGTGCTCTTCGGGTTTCGAGGCCTACCCCGGCTTCCGCGCGTTCCCCTACCGCGAGTACTCCGAGGTCTTCTTCGGCGGCGACTACCGCATCCTGCGCGGCGGCTCCTTCGGTACCGACGAGGTCGCCTGCCGCGCCACCTTCCGCAACTGGGACCACCCGATCCGCCGACAGATCTTCGCCGGTTTCCGCCTAGCCAGAGACCTGCGCGAGGACGAACGCTGATGTGTAGACACCTCGGTTACGTCGGCCCACCGGTGGGCGTCGGCGAGCTGGTGATGCGCGGCCCGCACTCGCTGTTCGCCCAGTCCTGGGCCCCTGCCGATATGCGCGCGGGCGGCACCATCAACGCCGACGGCTTCGGCGTCGCCTGGTGGCGCCGAGCCGATATCGGCGTCGAAGCCGCCCGTGACGCCGTTGCCCGCTACCGCAACCAGGCCCCGATCTGGACCGATCCCGCTGTCGCCGAGGTCCTCGGCCAACTCGAATCCCGCTCGGTGATCGCCGCTGTTCGCTCGGCCACCGTCGGCATGCCGGTGGAGCGCTCCGCCTGCGCCCCCTTCACCGACGAACACTGGGCCTTCAGTCACAACGGCGTCATCCCCGACTGGCGAACAACCCTCGTGGCCGTACTCGCCGACATCGACGAAGTATTCGCCACCGCGACGCCCGCCGTTGTAGCTCGACCCGCTTCCCCTGCAACATCATTCGGCTCGCCCGCAGTGCTGCTGCACGCTGAGGCGTTCACCGACTCCGCCGCACTATGGGTGCTGCTGCGAGGTCTACTCCGGGCGATCACCCCGGAGGGGCCGATCACCTCTCCGGCTGAGGCCGTGCAACTGCTGGTCGCGCTCATCCTGCGCCATCAGCCGACAGCTCGGCTGAACCTGTTGCTCGGCAACGGCGCTGCGCTGTGGGCCACCACCTGCTGGCATTCGCTGTCGGTGCTCGTCGCCGACGACCACACCGTGTTGTCCTCCGAACCCTACGACGCCGACCCGCGCTGGCAATCCGTCACCGACCGCCAGTTGGTCGTCGCCACGCCCGGCCACTGCACCATCACCGCTCTCGAACTCCCCGCCACCGAAAGGGTCCGTTCATGACCGCGCCGCTGCTGGACATCCACCTCACCGACGACGATCTCACCGCGGCCTTGCGCACCGACGCCCGCACCGGTCTGACCGCCGATCCGAAGTCCCTGCCGCCCAAGTGGTTCTACGACGCACGCGGCAGCGAACTCTTCGAGCAGATCACCGGACTTCCCGAGTACTACCCGACCCGCACCGAGCGAGCCCTCCTCGAGCGGGTCGTCGGCGAGATCGCCGCGGCGGCCAATGCCGAGGTGCTGGTGGAGCTCGGCTCCGGCTCGGCCGCTAAGACCCGTCTGCTGCTGGACGCCCTCACCGCTGAAGGCTCGCTGAAAACCTATGTTCCGCAGGATGTCTCGGCCTCGGCGCTGCGCGGTGCGGCCGCCGAGATCGCGACCGAGTACCCGAACCTGTCCGTGCACGGAGTGGTCAGCGACTTCACCGACACCCTGCACAACCTGCCCCGGGGCGGTCGCCGCATGATCGCCTTCCTCGGCGGCACCATCGGCAACCTGGTCCCCGCCGAGCGCGCCGAATTCCTGGCAGGCATCAACGAGGTCCTCGAACCCGGCGAACTGCTCCTGCTCGGCGCGGGCCTGGTCATCGACCCCGCGATCCTGGTCCCCGCTTATGACGACGCCGCGGGCGTCACCGCGGAATTCAATCGCAATGTCCTACACGTCCTCAACAGCCGACTCGACGCCGACTTCGTCCCCGAGAAATTCGATCACGTCGCCATCTGGGACGCCGAGAACGAATGGATCGAAATGCGCCTGCGCGCCACCGAAGCGATGAAAGCCACCGTCGCCGGACTCGACCTGACCGTCGATTTCGCGGCAGGCGAGGAAATGCGGACCGAGATCTCCGCCAAATTCCGCCCCGAATCCCTCGCCGCCGAACTCGACAAAGCCGGCTTCACCCCCGCCCACACCTGGACCGACCCCGACAACCGGTTCATCCTGGCCCTGGCCGAACGCCGCTGATCAGGGGGTCGGCGGCTCTTCCGACCGAAAGGACCCGCGCAGTAAGATCAACATGTGACCCAGGTCTCACTCGTGTAGTGGGCCACGTCGCCGAGCAAAGGAGCTCACATGTCGGATCGACCTGGTCAGCAGCCTCCTGGATCGTCGCCGGACCCGCACGATCAGCACCCTTCCGGTGAACAGCCATCGGGCCCTCCGCCGTCGGGAGACCAGCCGCCCGGCTATGAGCGGTACGGGCAGCAGCCGTACGGGCAGCAGCCGTACGGGCAGCAGCCGTATGAGCAGCAGCCATACGGGCAGCAGCCGTACGGACAACAGCCTTACGGGCAACAGCCGTACGGACAACAGCCGTATGGGCAGCAGCCCTACGGGCAGCCGCAAGGTTGGCAGCAACAGGGTGGTCCGCCGTACCAGCAGGGCGGCTATCCGCAAGGTGGCTACCCGCCGCCCAAGAAGCGCAAGGTCTGGCCATGGGTTCTCGGTGCCGTCCTACTGGTGTTCCTGGTCGGACTCGGCGCGTGCATCGCCATCATCGGGACTGCGGTGAACGAGGTCGACAACGAGATCAATCGCGCGGTGAACGTGACCTATCAGGTCGACGGAACCGGCCAGGCGAGTTCGATCACCTACTCCGGTCGCAATATGGACATCGCGCAGGACACCGACGCCGCTTTGCCCTGGACGAAGGAGGTCAGCATCGACGGGATCTTCAAAACCGTCACTCTCACCGCCTCGGCCGACGCCGACGGTGGCGATGTCACCTGCAGGATCCTCGTCGGCGACGAGGTGCTCGCCGAGCAAACGGCCAGCGGGCCGTATGCCAGCGTGTCGTGCACCGGCGACGCGGGGAGTTAGAGGTCGAGTTCGTCGGCGAGGTATTCGCCGCTGGTGAGGTTCTCGTCGCCCTCGAGGGCCTTTTCGGTGCCTTCCTCGCCGTTGACGGCGTCGTCGTCGAAGAGGTCGCCGTCGACTTTGTCGTCGCCGCGTACTCCCATCGCGACTTCCTCGGCGGGGCGTTCGTCCTGTGCCAACGCCTCGCGGCGGGACCCGCTCTCGGTGTACTCCTCGGACATTTCCTCGTTGATGCCGAGGAAGCCGTCGGCTTCGGCTTCGTGGTTGCGGATCACGTGGTCCGCGGGTGGGTCCTCCACATAGCGCTCGTATTCGACGATGTCGTCGGCTTGATCGTCATCGCCCATGTCCATGTCCAACGGTTCACGGCTCATGGTTTCCAGTATCGGCCTCCGAGAGCCGTGGCGTCACGAGGCACGCTCGGGCCGGTCGGTCACTGCTACTACGGGCGCCTGCCGCTCGTGTCCTCCGGGACGCCCTCCAGGACGGCGGCAAACCACTCGACCAGCGGCCGGAGGTCGTTCCACGCGCGGCGGATCTCGGTGGCCGCGGCCGGGGTGGTGAGCCAGTCCGGCGCGCCGAACTCACGGTGCAGGGTCAGCGACTTGTGGCGTAGCAGGTCGATGCGTGGATGGTCGACGGCATAGCCTCTCGGCTTGGTTTTGAGCTTGTCGCCGCCGACGGTGAAACCGGCTGCCGTCGTCGCGGCCAGGATCTTCTCGAGTTCCGCGCCGCGCACCTCGTCGTCGATCGTGGCCCGCAAGACCGCCAAGGCCGTGGGCGAGGGCCGGAAGCAGCCCCCGGCGACGAACAGCCCCGCCGCCCCGATCTGCACGTACCAACCGACGCCGGGCGACACCGCCGCCACCGCACCCTGGTGCGTTTTGTAGGGCAGCTTGTCGGCCGAGAACCGGACATCACGGTAGGGCCGAAAGATCTTGGCCTGTCCGAATTCCGCCGCCAGTTCGGCGGCGAGCGCGGTCATCGGGGCCCGCACGGCGTCGTCGTAGATGTGTTTGTGCGCGTTCCAGAAAGCCTTCGAATTGTCGGCCTCGAGGTCTTCGTAGAAGTCGAGTCCGGTGAGCGGGAATCCGGTGAAAGCATCCATCGGTGCGGCGTTTCTCAGTTCTGTTCGGGGGAGCAGGCCTGATCGGTCAGGTTACCGCTACCAGTATCGCGCGCCACGGCTCAGATACCGCCGATCATCGCCACGAACACGACGACGGCCAGCGCGGCCAGCGCCGCGATCGCACCGTTGACGATGGCGGCCCACTTGCCCATTTCCTCGCCCTTGGCATGCCCGACCAGCCCGAGTGCGATGCCCGTCGGCGCGGTGATCAGCACCGGCAGCCCACACAACGCCAACCCGCCGAACACCGACGCGGCGGCACAGCAAAAACTGAAGATCGACCACAGCGGCGTGTTGTCCCTGTACCCGTACCCAGGCTGCGGCGGATACGGCTGATACGGCGCAACGCCATACGGTCCCGGGACCGGCGCGGGATAACCCGGCGCCGGATTGCCGTAAACGGGATAACCAGCGGCGGGATAACCAGGAGCGGGAAAAACCGGCGGAGGCGGCGGATACGGCGGCATCTCGACAGCCGGATCCGGATTCGCGATCCCACCCCATGGCTGTGCGGCGGGCGGCGGTGGATACGGCGCAGCATCGCGAGGGGTCACCGGACCGGCGATCCCACCCCACGGCTCCCCGCCCGACGAATCAGACACCTCCGGCGCGTCCTGCACCCGAGGCACACCTCGATCCTTACCGAGCTCGACCCGCCGCTCCGGCTCAGTCCCCATGCCGCCCCCGTCCCGTCCCGAAATACAGGACCACCATGCACCAAAGACCAGCCGGTGCGCCATTGTCCGAGGACAAGCGCACCGACTGATCTCGGGAGAACATGGGTAACTCACCGGGCACGAGCTAACTCACCACCCCGAAAAAGCTTGCCGCGTCCCTAACTCACCCCACGCCTCAGTCCGGCCAAAAGACGCGGGGAGGCGGAACAGCTCAAGCGTTGCCGTTGAACAGGCCGGTGACCGAGCCGTTCTCGAAGACCTCGCGAATGGTGCGGGCCAGCAGCGGCGCGATCGACAGCACGGTCAGCGTCGGGAACTTCTTGTCCTCGCTGATCGGCAGCGTGTTGGTGATGACGACTTCCCTGGCGCCACAGTTGGCGAGGCGCTCGGCGGCCGGATCGCTGAGCACACCGTGGGTGGCCGCGATGATCACGTCGCCCGCGCCCGCTTCCTTGAGCACCTTCACCGCACCGGCGATGGTGCCACCGGTGTCGATCATGTCGTCGATCAGCACGCAGGTGCGGCCTTCGACGTCACCGACGACGCGGTTGGACTTCACCTGGTTGGGCACCAGCGGGTCGCGGGTCTTGTGGATGAACGCCAGCGGCGTGCCGCCGAGCGCGTCGGCCCACTTCTCGGCGACCTTCACGCGGCCCGCGTCGGGGGAGACCACCGCGAGATTGTCCGAGGGGTAGTTGGTGCGGATGTAGTCCGACAGCTGCACCAGCGCGTGCATGTGATCGACGGGGCCGTCGAAGAAGCCCTGGATCTGGTCGGTGTGTAGGTCGACGCTGATGATGCGATCGGCGCCCGCGGTCTTGAGCAGGTCGGCGACCAGGCGGGCCGAGATCGGCTCGCGGCCGCGGTGCTTCTTGTCCTGGCGCGCGTACGGGTAGAACGGCAGCACCGCGGTGATCCGCTTGGCCGAGCCGCGCTTGAGCGCGTCGATCATGATGAGCTGTTCCATCAGCCACTGGTTGAGCGGCGCGGGGAAGCTCTGCAGCACGAAGGCGTCGGAACCGCGGACCGACTCCTCGAACCGGACGAAGATCTCGCCGTTGGCGAAGTCACGCGCGGTCTGCGGAGTGATGTCGACGTCGAGTTCCTTGGCGACCTGTTCGGCAAGCTCAGGATGTGACCGGCCTGCGAAGAGCATCAAGTTCTTCTGATTGTCGATCGAGAACGCGGTCACTGCTGGTTGCCATCCTTTTGCTCGATTGTCTTCGAAGACGTCTCGTCTGCCGCGATGGCTTCCGCCGCCGCGCGCGCCGCAGCGGTTCCTGGACGGTAGCGCTGCACCCAGTTGTCGATAGTGCGCTGTGGCCCACCCGACACAGCAAGTGCACCCGGTGGAACGCTTCTGCGCAGTACAGTACCCGCACCCGTATAGGCGCCGTCACCCACGGTGACCGGCGCGATGAACATGGTGTCGCTACCGGTCCGCACATGGGAACCGACCACAGTGTGGTGCTTGTTCACCCCGTCGTAGTTCACAAAAACGCTGGAAGCGCCGATGTTGCTGTGCTCGCCGATGGTCGCGTCGCCGACGTAGGTCAGGTGCGGCACCTTCGAGTGCGCGCCGATCGAGGCGTTCTTGGTCTCGACGAAAGCGCCGAGCTTGCCTTCCTCGCCGACGACCGTGCCCGGCCGCAGATAACTGAACGGTCCGATGGTGGCGCCCTCGCCGATCTCGGCGCGCTCACCGTGGGTGCGGATCACGCTCGCGCCCTCGCCGACGGATACATCGGTGAGCGTGGTGTCCGGCCCGATCTCGGCGTCCTCGCCGATCTGGGTCTCGCCGAAGAGCTGGGTACCCGGCCGCAGCACGGCGTCGCGTCCGATCCGCACGCTCGCGTCGACCCAGGTCGTCGTGGGGTCGATGATGGTGACGCCCGCACGCATGTGGCGCTCGAGAATGTAGCGATTGAGGGTGGCGCCGGCCTGGGACAGTTGCACCCGGTCGTTCACGCCGGTGACCTTGTTCGAGTCGACCAGCCGCGCGCCGTGCACCGGTCGACCGGCCTCGCGGGCCAGTCGGAGCACGTCGGTGAGGTAGAGCTCGTGCTGGGCGTTGGCGGTCGACAGCCGGCCGATCATGGTGCGCAGCACCGACGCGTCGAACGCGTAGACGCCGGAGTTGACCTCTTTGATCTTGGCCTGTTCGGGGGTCGCGTCGGCGTGCTCGACGATCTCGGCGAGCTGGCCGTCGTCGTCGCGCACGATCCGGCCGTAGCCGTTGGCGTCCTCGGGCACGAAGGTCAGGACCGTCACGGCGGGCCGCTCGGCATAGCTGCGATGCTCGTCGAGCAGCGCGGAGAGGGTGTGTCCGTCGAGCAGTGGCACATCGGCCGAAGTGACGAGAAGGTCGCCGTCGAAGTCCGCCGGGATCGAACCCAGTGCGCACTGCACCGCGTGGCCGGTTCCGAGCTGCTGCTCCTGCACCGCGCACACGATCTCGCGGCCGAGTTCTTTACCCACGTCCGCCACGGCGGCTCCGACCTTCTCGCGGTCGTGCCCGACGACGGTGATCAGGTGGGTCGGATCGATCTCGGCGGCGGCGTGCAGCGCGTGCGAGAGCATCGACCGGCCTGCTAACGGGTGCAGCACTTTCGGAGTCTTCGACCGCATTCGCGTCCCAGCACCTGCTGCGAGAACGACGACGGCGGTCTGCGGTGGCATGGATCTCCCTCGGCTGCCTGTCAGCGAGTGTGCTGTGGCGGGTTCGGTCGGTAGATGGTGCGGGCCGACGATACGTCACTGTGTCCGTGTGTGCTCCGCCGCCAGGACTCGAACCTGAACTATCTGAACCAAAATCAGAGGTGCTGCCATTACACTACGGCGGATCGCCACACCAGTGGGCCGTCGAGGCCCACCACTGTGCTACGGCACGCCAGTGATCCTCGCACACGATCCCGCCCCCGGGCGAATCTTGTGTACGCCTGTCGCGCACCGCCTCGCGGCGCGTTGTTAGCCTTCTGGAACGTTCGTACAGATTTCGCGAGTATATGGGTTACTCCTCGGGGGCGCCCAAAACTTCGACCGCGCACATCCGTCGGTCCGGTGCGGTAGTGGAGGAGCACGTGAAGACCGGCAACAGGCACGGAGAGGCGGGGGAGTATGTCTTCCAGTGAGCCGGGTCGCGCTACCAGGCCGAGGATGACCGGAACACAGCGCAGGCAGCAGTTGATCGAGATCGGTCGCGCGTTGTTCGCGGAGCGGGGGTATGACGCGACATCGATCGAGGAGATCGCGCAGCGCGCGCAGGTGTCCAAGCCGGTCGTCTACGAGCATTTCGGCGGCAAGGAAGGTCTCTACGCGGTGGTCGTCGATCGCGAGATGTCGATGCTGCTGGAGATGATCACCTCCTCGCTCACCCAGAACCGCTCGCGGGTGCGATTGGAGCAGGTCGCGCTGGCTCTGCTCACCTACATCGAGGAACGGACCGACGGGTTTCGGATCCTGGTCCGCGATCAGCCCGCGGCCAGCTCCGACGGTCGCTACTCGAGCCTGCTCAACGAGGCGGTCAACCAGGTCGCGCATCTGCTCGCCAGCGATTTCGGCCGCCGTGACCTCGATACCAGCCTCGCTCCGCTCTACGCCCAAGCCCTGGTCGGCATGGTGTCGACCACCGCCACCTGGTGGCTCGACGAGCGAACCCCGCCCAAAGAGGTGGTCGCGGCCCACCTGGTCAACTTGTGTTGGAACGGTTTGAGTCATTTGGAAGCCGAACCGGGGCTCAGCTCCGAATGGAATACGGGGACTACACCAACCATCGGTGGGGTAACCGGACGTTAGCGCACGCTGTGTGGACCGAATCCATGATTCGGCTGCCACTTTGGCGCCTGGTGGTACGGTTCACCCATCCTTTTGGGTGCTGCCGGGCGGTATGTCGATCAAATTTCGGGATGTCGGTCTACTTCAGGATGGCTGGATTATTGGATGACAGGCGGATCTGATGGCTAGGCAAGCACGCGCGGAGATCACCCGCGACTCCGTCCTTGCTGGCGCTGCCGATGTCTTTCTCCGTTTGGGCTACGCCAACGCGAGCCTCAGCGAAATCATCGCGCAGTCCAATGTGACCAAGGGCGCCTTGTACTTTCACTTCGGCTCCAAGGAGGAGCTGGCCAGGGCGGTGGTCGATCAGGGCAACGAACGCCTGATCGGATCGTGTCAGGGCTTCTTCGATTCCCGGGTGCCCGCGCTGGAAGCCGGTATCGGGATCACCTATGTGGTGGCCGATCTATCGATGAACGATCCGATGGTGGGGGCGATGCTCAAGCTCACCCATCAGATCGGTGACTATCGCGGCGCGCAGGGCGACAACATCGCCAAGACCTGGGGTGAGACCTACCGGCTGCTGTCGGAACGGGCCATCGCCCAGGGCGATCTGATCGCCGACCTCGATCCCGATGTGGTCGGCGTGCTGCTGCAGGAATTGACCGCGGGCGTGCACATCGTCGCGGTCGGCACCGAGACGATGGATCAGATGGCGGCGCGGATGGAGCGGGCCTGGTATTTCCTGCTGCCCTCGCTGGTGCCGCCGGAGAAGCTGTCGTACTTCCGGGAATTCGCCGCGCGCAGGCTGCGCCGCTACGTCGTCTAGTTCACACGCTGCGGTCGGTGCCGAGTACTGCCCGCACGTCGGCGTCGGCACCGGTCGGTGTGATCCGGACTTCGTCGCGGCCGAAGGCGTGCAGCAGGAGTTCCAACGGCGGGCCGGTGAGCACCACTTCGGCGCCGTCGCCACGATGCGCCGTGATCCTGGCACCCTGCGGCGTCGCGAGGACGACCGGGACCGGCGACTTGCGGTAGGCCGCACGGGCGACGGTGCGCAGGGTCTTCCAGAGGCGCTCTTCGTCGCTCTCCGCCAATTGCCTTGGCTCCCAGCCCGGTTCGGACCGGCGCACGTCTTCGTGGTGGACGAACATCTCGCTGAGGTTGGCCACCGCGTCGACCGGGCGTAGCGGCGACCACCACGGCGGGCCGGTGCGGACCAGCTCGAGCAGTTCGGCGAACGGGCGCTGTGCGATCTGCGCCTGCTTCGCCGCCAGGTACCCGGCCATCGGCCGGAACATGATGCCGATCGAAGCGTCGGGCCTGCGTTCCCGGACCACCAGGTGGGCGGCGAGGTCGTGCACCGTCCAGGTGCCGCACAGGGTCGGCGCGGCAGGGCCGGCCTCGGTCATCGTTTCCACGAGGGCGTGGCGTTCACGTCGAGCCAGACTCACGCCTCGACCATACGCGCGTCGGCGTTCACCCCCGCGCGATCCCACCCAGCGGTGTGTTTCAGCCGCCGTTCATCCACTGTCGCTTCAGGTTCCAATGGTTGGCCCACCACGCCTGTTCCGCCGCGGGGTCCGAGCCCGCCGCCGGGGGCGGCGATTCTCCCGGGAACAGCCCCTGCGGACCCGGAGGGCCGACCTTTGCCGGTGTCGGAGGGGCGCTCGGCGCGGCCGCTTCCGGTGAGCTCGGTGGCGCGGAGGAGTCTGTGGGGCCGTCCTCGGGTGCTGGAACCCGAGTGGGCGGTTTCGGACCACGAGGCGCGGTCGGGGCCGTCGCAGCCGACGGCGGCGCTGGCGCGGCGGCCGAGGGTACGTCGGGGTCAGGCGCAGCTGCCAGTGGTGGAGCGGGCTGAGCCGGTGGTTGTGGCGAGGTCGGCAGCGGGGCCTCGACGGTTGTCGGCGTCGAGGATGGCGAAGGGCTGGTCGTGTCCAGGGAACCCGCGTTCGTGGTCGGGGTGTTGTCGTCCAGTACCTGTGCGACCGCGAATCCGGACACGCCGAGGAAAGCCGCGAGCGCCGCCGCGGTCAGCAGTAGCCGCTTGGGGCGCCGAGGCGCGCGCGGAGGTTCGGCGGATTGCTGTCGCACCTGGTCGGCGGCGATCAGCGCGGCTCCGCGCGCTGTTGCCTCGGCGAAGTCGGGCACGAGGACTACGCGCGCGGTGAGTGCGTAGCGCAAGGCGCCCGCGATCTCGGGATCGGCCGCCGATGAACCACAGAGGGCCACCGCGCCGGGATGCGTCGAAATCGACTCCAGCATCGATCGCACGTGAGCGATCGCCTCGGTCATCGCGTCGGCATCGAACGCTTCCACCGGACCGTCGAGCGAGGTGCCGTCGGCGAATCCGGTGGTCCAGGTGTCCGACGCCAGGATCTGCCGACGATCCGGCCCGACCACCACGGCGGTCGCGGTGCGATCGGCGAGGTTAAGCAGCACCACGGTCTCGAGCTCGGCGAGTTCGGGCATGTCGCCGACCAGCGCGAACAGTGCCGATCGGGTCGAAACCAGCGACGATGCCCGCCACTGTCCGTCCGCCAGCTGCGACACGATCCGGTGCCGGTCCTCCGCCGAGTGATAGGCCACGGCAACGTCGGCGACGACCGGCGACGACTCGGCGAGCGCGTCGAGCACGCCGACGATCGAGCCCCCGTCTGCCACCCGCTGCTCGACTGCCTGTAGGACCTCGGGCCGTTTCCCCGGTGCGTTGGACAGGAGCACCCCCCGGACGACAGTGCGTTCCGCTGATATTCCGACCGTGGTCGTCATGAATCACCTACTCGATAGACGTATAGCTTTCGGAGGTTCGTGGCGAATGCGTTCTGCGACTGGTCGAAATCCCTTCTGTGATGTCTCTCACAGGTCGCCTACCGCCCCCGAGGCAGCGCGCACTCCGGGGTCAGCCGCAGGCCGACCCCCTGGAATCACTCATCTAGACTTCGAGACGGCTACCTCGCCTATCCCGTCTGCGCATTACAGGAGCGAACAATGTCCTCCCTTCGTCCTCCGCTCGCCGGTCTGGCCGAAGTGGTCGCGGGTGACGCCGCGCTGCGGACGGTCACCGACCTGGTCGGCAAGTCCGGGGTGGAATTGGTCGCACCGTCGGCCGTACGGCCGTTCGTCGCCGCGACGATCGCCGACCAGCGCCCCCTGGTGGTGGTGACCGCGACCGGTCGTGAGGCCGACGATCTGACCGTGGAACTCACCGAGATGATCGGCCCGTCGGTAGCCATGTTCCCGTCCTGGGAGACCCTGCCGCACGAACGTCTCTCGCCCGGTCCCGACACGGTGGGCCGCAGGCTGGAGGTACTGCGCAGGCTGGCTCATCCCGAAGACTCCGTCTACCCCGATCCGCTCCGGGTCGTGGTCACCACGGTGCGTTCGCTGATGCAGCCGATGACCGCCGGGCTCGGCGACATCGAACCGGTCGTACTGCGCGTCGGCGGCGAATACGATTTCGACGAATTGCTCGCTCGCCTGGTCGAATTCGCGTACACCCGCGTCGACATGGTCGGCAAGCGCGGTGAGTTCGCGGTACGCGGCGGCATCCTCGATCTGTTCGCGCCGACCGCGGATCATCCGGTGCGCGTGGAGTTCTGGGGCGACGAGGTCAGCGAGATCCGTCCGTTCTCGGTCGCCGATCAGCGCTCGCTCACCGAGAACACGGTCGAGTTGGTCGTCGCGTCGCCGTGTCGCGAGCTGCTGCTCACCACGCCGGTACGCGAACGCGCCGCCGCGGTCGCCGCCGACAACGAGGCCGACGCCTCCCTGGTCGAGATGCTGGACAAGATCGCCGACGGCATCCCCGTCGACGGCATGGAGGCTCTGCTGCCGGTCCTGGCGCCGGGCAAGCTCAGCCTGCTCACCGAGGCACTGCCCGCGGGCACCCAGTTGCTGCTGTGCGACCCGGAGAAGATCCGGACCCGCGCAGCCGATCTCGTGCGCACCGGCGAGGAATTCCTCGAAGCGTCGTGGACCGCGGCCTCGTTCGGTAGCGACGCGCCGCTGGGCGCCAACGGCCTCGACCTGGCCGCCTCCGGCTACCGCAGCCTGCCCGAATTACACACCAGCGCAGACGAACTCGGCCTGCCCTGGTGGACGCTGAGTCCGCTCAGCTCCGGCGATCCGATCGAGGTGAACCTGCCGGTATCCGCCGGGCCGACCGCCCGCGGCTCCGAGGAACTGGTCGCCACCATCTTCGCGTCGCTGCGCGCGCACGTCGCCACCGGCGGCCGCGCGGTCGTGGTGGTCACCGGCCACGGCACCGCGCACCGCGTGCTGGAGCGGCTCGGCGAGGCCGAGGTGCCCGCCGCCCTGCTGCCCGCCGGTGCGGCACCGGAGTCGGGCGTGGTCGGGGTGCTGTGTGGTTCGCTGCACGACGGCCTGATCTTCGACGACGCCGGTCTGGTGGTCGTGGCCGAGTCCGACCTCACCGGCAACCGGGTCACCGCGCCCACCGAGGGCAAGCGATTGCCCGCCAAGCGCCGCAACCAGGTCGACCCGCTCGCCCTCACCTCGGGCGACATGGTGGTGCACGACCAGCACGGCATCGGCCGGTTCGTCGAGATGATCGAGCGCACCATCGGCGGCGCGCGGCGCGAGTACCTGGTCATCGAATACGCGCCGAGCAAGCGCGGCCAGCCCGGCGACCGGTTGTTCGTGCCGATGGAATCGCTGGACCAGCTCTCCCGCTATGTCGGTGGCGAACTGCCGAGCCTGTCCAAGCTCGGCGGCTCCGACTGGGCGAACACGAAACGTAAGGCGCGCAAGGCTGTTCGCGAGATCGCCGGCGAGCTGGTGCAGCTCTACGCCGCGCGCCAGGCCGCGCCGGGTCACGCCTTCGGCCCGGATACGCCGTGGCAGCAGGAGATGGAGGACGCGTTCGCGTTCACCGAGACCGTCGACCAGATGACCGCCATCACCGACGTGAAGTCGGACATGGAGAAGGCGGTGCCGATGGACCGCGTGGTCTGCGGCGATGTCGGTTACGGCAAGACCGAGATCGCCGTGCGCGCCGCGTTCAAGGCGGTGCAGGACGGCAAACAGGTCACCGTGCTCGTGCCGACCACCCTGCTCGCTCAGCAGCATCTGCAGACCTTCACCGAACGTGTCGCGGGCTTCCCGGTGACGGTGCGTGGTCTGTCGCGGTTCACCGATGCCGCCGATTCCAAGGAGATCCTGGCCGGGATGGCCGACGGCTCGGTCGATATCGTGGTCGGCACGCACCGGTTGCTGCAGACCGGTGTGCGCTGGAAGGACCTCGGCCTGGTGGTGGTCGACGAGGAGCAGCGCTTCGGTGTGGAGCACAAGGAACACATCAAGGCGCTGCGCACCCACGTCGACGTGCTCACCATGTCGGCCACCCCGATCCCGCGCACCCTGGAGATGAGCCTGGCGGGCATCCGCGAGATGTCGACCATCCTCACCCCGCCCGAGGAACGGCACCCGGTGCTCACCTATGTGGGCGCCTACAACGACAAGCAGGTCACCGCCGCCATCCGCCGTGAGCTGATGCGTGACGGCCAGGTCTTCTACGTGCACAACCGGGTGTCCTCGATCGACAAGGCCGCCAAGAAGATTCGCGATCTGGTGCCGGAGGCGCGCGTCGTCGTGGCGCACGGTCAGATGAACGAGGACCAGCTAGAGAAGACCGTGCAGGGATTCTGGGAGCGCGAGTACGACGTGCTGGTCTGCACCACCATCATCGAGACCGGCCTCGACATCTCCAACGCGAACACGTTGATCGTGGAACGTGCCGACTCCCTAGGGCTTTCGCAGCTGCACCAGCTGCGTGGTCGCGTCGGTCGTTCCCGGGAGCGCGGCTACGCGTACTTCCTGTATCCGCCGGAGAAGCCGCTCACCGAGACCGCCTACGACCGCTTGGCCACCATCGCGCAGAACTCCGATCTCGGGGCGGGTATGGCCGTGGCGATGAAGGACCTCGAGATCCGTGGCGCGGGCAATGTGCTGGGCGCCGAACAGTCCGGTCACGTCGCCGGCGTGGGCTTCGATCTGTATGTGCGACTGGTCGGTGAGGCGGTGGAGGCCTACCGCGCGGCCGCCGACGGCAAGCCGATCGTCACCGAGGAGAACAAGGAGGTGCGTATCGATCTGCCCGTCGACGCGCACATCCCGCCCGACTACATCGCCAGCGACCGCCTGCGGCTGGAGGGCTACCGCAAACTCGCCTCCGCCCAGGACGATACGGCCCTGGCGGCGGTGATCGAAGAGCTCGTCGACCGCTACGGCCCGCTGCCGGTGGAGGTCGGTCGACTGGTGGCGGTGGCCAGACTGCGCCTGCTCGCGCGCGAGTACGACGTGTCCGAGATCGTGGTCACCGGTTCTTCGCTCAAGATCGCTCCGCTGAATCTGCCCGACTCCAAACAACTTCGGCTCAAGCGGATCTACCCCGCCGCCAACTATCGTCCGGCCAGCGGTCTGATCACCCTGCCGCTGCCGCGGATCACCGACAGCGTCGGCGCCGACCGGGTGCGTGACGTGGCAGTGCTGCAGTTCGTCGCCGATCTACTGCTGGTCCTCGACGGCAAACCCCAGGGAATGGTGGATCTCTCGGTTCCGACGGAAGCCGCGGCCGCCCGATGAGCCCGGAGACCTCCCAGGAGCAGGCCGATACCGCAGTGGTCGCCGCGGGACTGTCCGACGCCGTCGAGGTGATGGACCGCCTCTGGCATTTCGGCGGCTGGGAACGCACCCAGACCCACGATTCCCTGCGGCCCTACCTCCTCGAGGAGACCTACGAACTCCTCGACGCCATCCAGGCGGGCGATGCCGAAACCATCAAGGAAGAACTCGGCGACCTCCTGCTACAGGTGCTGTTCCACTCCCGAATCGCCGAACACGCGGGCGAATTCACCGTCGACGACGTCGCGGCGACCCTGGTCGGCAAGCTCGTCCACCGCAGCCCCTACCTCACCGACGCCGATTTCTCCTCGGGGGCCTCGGTGGACGACAAGATCGCGGCGCAGGAAAAGGCTTGGGAGGAGCGCAAATCCGCGGAGAAATCCCGTCGCTCCTGCCTCGACGGCATAGCGATGGCCCAACCCGCCCTCGCTCTCGCAGAGAAGATCCGCACCCGCAGTGCCGCCGCGGGCCTGCCCGCCGACCTCGTCCCTGACTCCCTGCGCGTAGTCGAGCTCGGCGGCCCCGACTCGGCCGAGGAACGCCTGCGCACAGCGTCCATCGACTTCGCCACCGCGATCCGGGCCGCCGAGGACGCCGCCGAAGCCGAACGAGGCACCCGCTCGCCGCTCACCAGCCGGGATTGGCACACCTTCTGGCCGCGCTGAGCACCATCCGCTACCGATCAGCTACCGGTCGATCGTGGGTTCGGGGAACGGTATCAGCGTCTGAGACGTTGCTGAGATCTTGTGGACAATCATGCGCGCACCAGCGGGCAAGGGCCGCACCGCTTTAGAATCGAGGCAGCTCGTCGTTCGCGGCGGGGCAGGGGTCCGGCGATCGTCGAGGTGAGGCTGATGGGTACAGAGGTAGATTCGGCAAGGCAGGACGTGGCGTCCGACCATCCTGAGCTGGACGTGTTGCCGGTATGGCCGCAGGAAACCATCGCGGTACTGGTGACCACCGATCCGGGGCCGCACGCGATCCCGGTCTCCTGGCCGGTGCGCGCGGGCGACCGGCGGATTCTCCTCAGTCTGAAGTCCGATCGTGGGTCGCTGGCGCGGTTGCGGGCGCGGCCGGAGGTGGCGTTGCTGATCCTCGGCGGCGGCAATGTGGCGTTGTGCGCGCGCGGACGGGCGACGGTCCTCGCCGAGCAGATGCCGTCGGCGCAGGACTACACCGCGGTGCAGCTGGACGTGGATGTGATCGACGACCATCGGCAGTCCGCGTTCGCCGTCGACCGCGGCATCCAGCGCACCGTTCTCGACGACACCGAATTGCGAGCGCTCGAGGGTCGGGTCGAGACCCTGCGAACGTGGATCGACGCCGGACCCACAGCGTAAGTTCCTCTACGGCACACCATCTGGACAGAAGGGTTCTCATGAGCGTCACACTCGCCAAAGGCGGCAATGTCTCGCTGTCGAAGCAGACCGACAACCTCACCAAGGTGGCGGTCGGGCTAGGTTGGGACGTGCGCACCACCACCGGTGCCGACCACGACCTCGACGCCAGCGCGCTGGCCACCGGGACGAATTTGAAGGTGCTCTCGGATCAGCACTTCATCTTCTACAACAACCTGCGCTCGCCGGAAGGCACCATCGAGCACACCGGTGACAACCTGACCGGCGAGGGGGAGGGCGACGACGAGATCATCAACGTCGACCTGGCCGCCACCCCGCCGACGATCACCAACATCTTCTTCCCCGTCTCGATCCATGACGCCCAGGCCCGCGGCCAGTCGTTCGGCCAGATCCGCAACGCCTACATCCGCGTCACCGACGCGAACACCGGCGTGGAGCTGGCGCGCTACGACCTGTCCGAGGACGCGTCCACCGAGACCGCGATGGTCTTCGGCGAGCTCTACCGCCACAACAACGAGTGGAAGTTCCGCGCGGTCGGCCAGGGTTACGCCTCGGGCCTGGCGGGCATCGCTCGCGACTACGGCGTGAATCTCTGACGAACCACGACAAAGGCGGGCGACGCGAGGTCGCCCGCCTTTGTCGTGCTCATCGTGACTGGGTGACGGGCACGCGCCGTGGCGGCGTCATGCTGACCTGATCGAGCAGCGCGAAGTACTTGCGCAGCATCAGCACCGCGGTGGTGGCCAAGCCTGCCGTCAGACCCCACCACACGCCCGCCGCGCCCAGATGCAGCGGGAACGCGAGCAGCAGTGCCGAGGGCAGACCGACGCCCCAGTAGCCGACCAGCGACAGCCGGAAGCCCGCGGACGTCTCCTTCAGACCGCGCAGCAGCCCGGTGCCGATGTTCTGGGCGGCGTCGAAGAACTGCAGCACGATGCCGATGAGCAGCAGGGTGTGCGCGATGGCGATCGTGTCGGTGTCGGTGGTGTCGAGGAAAGGCGCCAGAATGATGTCCGGGGCCAGCACGTAGACGACACCGGTGACGATCGCGATCACCGCGGCCATCCGCAACGCCAACCAGGCCAGCGCCCTCGCACGGGCGAACTCCTCGCGCGAGACAGCGTCGCTGACCAGGATCGACGCACCGTGCGACAGCCCGATCGCCATCTGGAACACGATGTAGATGATCTGGTAGACGACATTGTGCGCGGCCAGCGCGGCGGGCCCGAAACTGCCCATCACCAACGCGAGCACCGAGAACATGCCCGCT
Organism: Nocardia sp. Root136; assembly: GCF_001427185.1. Lineage (NCBI taxonomy): Bacteria > Bacillati > Actinomycetota > Actinomycetes > Mycobacteriales > Nocardiaceae > Nocardia > Nocardia sp. Root136. The sequence continues at coordinate 2,466,613 of NZ_LMFE01000001.1, read as the reverse complement.
TCCGAACCGTAGGTGAGCGCGATCGGGGTGCCCAGGCGCAGTTCCTCGCGCACCGTCGCCCAGCACACCGGCCACGGCGTCGACGGCAGCGTGCGGCCGAGTTGTTCGTCGTGGCGCACCATCGCCCAGAACACCCCGAAGGTGATCAGGAAGACCAGCGAGGTCGCGATGCCCACACCTGTCAGACCCATCACCGGAATACCCGCCCAGCCGTGGATGAAGGCCAGCGCGAGCACCAGGTTCAGCGCCACCGAGCCGAGCGTGACCAGCAGCAACGCCTGTGGGCGCTGCATGCCGACGGTGTACTGCCGCAACACCTGGAACCACAGACACGGCAGTAATCCGGGCGCGAGCGCGATCATCATCGGCCGGGCCAGTTCGAGCACCGCCGCGTCCTGACCGAGCCAGGGCAACACCCAGCCGAGCCCGATCAACAGGGCCCCACCGAGCAGGCCGGCGAGAGTCGCGATGACGAACGCGGCCCGCACCACCGCACGCACTTTGGCGTCGGCCGAACCGCCACGCTTGCCTGCCGCGCCGAGCGCGCCCGCGATCTGATTCCCGGTGCCGGTGATCAGCCCGACGCACATGGTGCGGATCTGGTTGAACAGCACCAGCGCCAGCCCGCCCGCGGCGACCTCGCGCACGCCGAGCGTGCCCATCAGCGCGAGGTTGGTCGTCGAGACCGCGATCTGCGCCAGTTGGGTGAGCGCGATCGGCGTCGCCAGCCTGGCCAGCGCGCTGCTATCGGTCGCCGTGCCCTTCACCCACCCGCTCCGTGGTTCGTCTCGCGCGCGTTCGCGCTCACCTGACCTCCATCAATTCGTCCTGATGCCGCAGCGGCGAATAGCGGCGCAGCAGCGTGGTCACTTCGGCTTCGGCGGCGGAGTCGAGCAGGTCGCGCGCGCTCATCCAGTCGTCGTCGAACACGGTGTCGAGATATTTCTCGCCACCATCACACACGATGGTCACCACGGTGGACCCGGCCGGGAACTCCTCCAGCCGCGCCAAGGCATTGTGCACCGAACCGCCCGCCGAACCGCCGATCAACAGACCGTGTGTCCTCGCGACGGCGCGGGTGGTGGCGAAGGCATCGACATCGCTGACCTTCACGCCTTCGTCGAGCAGCGCGTAGTCGACGGCGGTGCCGATGGTCGCCCCGGGCGGGGTGCCGGTGCCCGACTGCCAGTACGGCCCGCCCTCGCCGCCGAAGGCGATGGATCCGACCGGCTCGATCCCGATCACCCTGGCGGGCTTGCCGAGGTCGCGCAGGCGGGTGGCGGTGCCGAACAGCGAACCGCCGGTGCCGACCGCAGAGAGCAGGATGTCGACCCGCTCGACGTCTTCCAGCAATTCCTCGGCGACGGCGTAGTAGCCGACGGCGTTGGCGTCGTTGTTGTGCTGTTCGGTGAAGTACGCGTCGTCACGGGCGGCCGCCATGGCCTCGGCGAGGTCTTCCCGCGCCGAGGTGGCGAGCTCGTCGTCACCGTCGTCGGCGACGAAGACCAGGTCGGTGCCCATTGCTTGCATCGCGCGCAACTTGTCCTTACAGGCGTGGTTGTCGACCACAGCGGTGAACCGATAGCCGCGTTCGGCCGCGACCACCGCCAAGCCGAGTCCGGTGTTGCCGGACGTCGACTCGATGATATGCCCGCCATCGCGCAGCAAACCTCGCCGCTCCGCGTCGAGCACCATCGATCGAGCCATTCTGATCTTGGCGGCGCCGGTCGGATTGAACTGTTCGAGCTTGAGTAACAACCGGGTACCGGCGTCGGTGACGGCGAGTTCGAACAGGGGGGTGCGGCCGATCAGGTCCGTCACGCGCGTGACGAGAGCCATGGGGTGTTCCTCCATCGGATTGAGAGCTCGGGTGGATCAGCGGGCTGTGCTGTCCAGACTCCAGCGTGGTCGGTCGGCGCCCACGCGCAGCACCACCTTGGGCGGGAGCGGGAGTTCGTGGAAGGGGGATTCGTTGGAATCCATCTGATACCCGGCGGTGTTCGGGTAAACGAGCAGGTCGCCGGTGCGTGCGCGGCGGGGGAGCGGGATGCGCCGTCTGCTCAACAGGTCGGACTCCAGACAGGTGGTGGCGCCGACGCAGGTGGGGGTGAGCCGGCCGGGGCCTTGCGGCCACAGCACGGGATCGGGGAGGTATTCGCTGTCGAACCACTGCTCGGACAGGCTGAGACTGGTGCCGTCGACGGTGAGGATGTCGTACGGGTTTCCTTGCGTGGTTCGGGTTTTCACGCCTTGGACCCGGAAGACGGAACTGCCCGCGCGGTCGAGGAGCGCCCGGCCGGGCTCGATCGCCAGTCGTATTCCGTTGTCGCGCAGCAGGCCGGTGAGATCGTTGTGGGTGAGGACGGCTTCGAGCATGGCCCCGCCGGGAACCGGGAAGTGGTAGGGGTAGAAGTCGCCGGGTGGGCTCGCGTGGAACCAGTTGTCGCTGACGTTGTTCCGGAACTCGGCCCACGCCGACGCATCGAGATAGTCGACGCCGAAGCCGCCGCCGATCGAGATCGTATCCGCGAGATGACCGTTCGCCCGTGCGCGCCTGCAGTGCCCGACCAGCGCGGCCGCCTGTTCGGAGCGGGCGACCGCGTCGTAGCCCGACAGATGGAAACTGAAGCCCGACAGCGTGATCGGTCCTGCGACGGCGATGGCTTGGATCGCCTGTTCGAGTTCCATGGCATCGAGCCCGAACCGGCTGGTCGAACCTTCGGGCAAGACCCGAAGCAGCACCCGCACCGGCAGATCCAGCGCGGTGAGGCGGTCGAGTTCGTCGAGTGCGTCGACAGCGATGAGCGCTCGATGCCGAGCGGCCAACCACAGCAACTCATCGGATTTCGCGGGCCCGGTGACCATCAGATCCTCGCCACGCACCCCTTGTCCCAACGCCGCGATCAGCTCGCCGGTGCTGGCGACATCGATCCCCGCGCCGTTCTCCGCGCACGCGCGAGCCACGCACGCCGCCTTGTTCGCCTTCTTCCCGTAGTAGACGAACCCGTCGACCTCACCGAACGCTGACTGAAAAGCCTTGATATTCACCGAGACCCGCTCGGGGAACAGCACATGGAACGGCCCACCGACCGCATCGGCGATCTCCCCGAGCAGGCGGGGATCGGCGAGCAGCCGCTGTTCCGCCACGTCGGTGTAGGCGGGCATGGGTGGCGCGCAGTGCCCCGGCCGCACGTCGGTTGCCGTCGGTGCCGAGTCGACGGCCAGGTCCGCGATTGGCGGCGGGCTCGGCGGCACCCGCGCGTCGGTGCGGGGCGCGGCGAGTGGGGTGCTGTCCCCGGTGACCCCGGGCTGCGCACCCGTCAGTCCCACAACGGCACCTCCGTGCCGCGTCCCTCGCTGATCGCCCTGGCGGCCAGCGCGTGCGCGACCGCGATATCGGTGAGTACCAGCCCGCTGTTGTAGACGAAGATCTTCTCGTCCTCGTTGCGACGCGCCACGGCGCTGCGGGTGAGCACTTGCGGCAGTTCGGCATCCACCGACCGCAGGGTCCCGTCGGGTCCGACCATGTCGGTGCCCGTCAGTGCCATCTGCGCCGCGCTGGTGGCCACCACCCGATCGGCTTCGACCAGCGTCGACGGCGCCAGTCCGTAGCCGACCAGTACCGCCACCGAACCCGGTGCCAGATGCGAGGATTCGAGCGCCACCTCGGTACCGGGTCCGGCCGTGGCCAGCACCACATCGGCGGATGCCGCCGCGGCGTACGGATCGTCGACCACGTCGAGCAGCGCGTGCGGCGCCGCGTCGGCCAGGTGCGCGTGCACGGCGGCCAGCCCCTCGGGATGCGTGCCGAACACCATCAGCTTGCGCAGCTGTGGGTTCGCGGCGAGCAAGTGCGGCAACGCATTACGTCCCTGGGTGCCGGTGCCGATGAGTAGCACGCTCTCCGCCCCGCGCCGGACCGTCTCGCGCACCAGCAGCGCCGACACGGCCGGCGTGCGTAACGCGCCGACCCGCGCGCAGTCCATCATCGCGATGGGGGCGCCGGTGGTGTCGTCGTAGAGGGTGATGGTCGTGTAGTACCGCTTGGTGCTGCGGTCGTGACCGGGGTCGAATTTGTAGGAGGTCTTCATGGCCACCACGCGCCGCCGCCCGTCGCGGCCGAGCATGGCATAGGACACCGAAGATCCGCCAGGGTCGGCGACGCTCAGCTTGCGCGGATTGTCGGATTCGCCTGCCGCGAACGCGAGATAGGCCTCCTCCACGGCGCGCACCACCTCGGCGGGGCCGATCGGCACGTCGGCCAGGTCGCTGCGGGAGAGCACCCGCAGCCCGATGCCACGGTCACGGTTGTTCAACGGATCCTCGTTCATCTGCAATGCCCCGCTCTGCTGTCCGATCAGCGACCGCCCGGAACGGGGCGACCACACGTTGGCCATACCCATTCTCGGACGACTCCTGCGCGCGCCGACGGCGTTCGGGCAGCCGGATATTGACACGCTTGAGCCAGCGGTCGGTGCCGTCGTAGCGCGCGCGGAACGGAACGCGTCCGTGTACGGCGACATCGTTGTCCACCAGCAGGATCTCGCCGGGGGCCAGCGCGGGGGCGTGACTGACCCTGGCGAGTTCGGTGGTGAGCCTGGCGTAGGCGGCGCGGAAAACCGCGTCCGCGTCGTCGATCGGGGTATAGGCGGGATCGTAACGTGCTGTGACAGCATTGTTTTCGTCGAGCCACAGCGTGGGCAACGGTGCGAGCTGATCGAACCCGGTGCCGTAGGAGACGTCGGGCAGGATCGGTAGCGTCGGGGTGGTGAGCGTGCGCAGATCGTCGTCGGACAGGCGTGCCTCGCGCACCGAGGAGACCGTGGTGGCCACGCGGTCGGGGTTGCGCAGGCAGGCCAGCATGAGCATGTTCGCGCGCTGAGCGTGGAAAGCGTCCTCGGTGTGCGGGCTGAGCAGGGTGGAACTGCTCGCGCCCGACTGCTCGTCCTCGTGACCCTCGGCGGGCACGATGTTGTTGACCAGCCTGCCGTTCTGCTGCCCCTGCCAGCCGAAAGGCTCACCGGCACAACGCCCGAGCAGCAACATCGCGATATCCAGCTCGAGTGAGCCACGGTGCGCGTGCTCGGCCGCGGCCTGCCAATGCGCCGGAGTCGCGCCGAATTCGGCGTCGTCGACGGACAATCCGCGCACCACGGTCGCGCCCGCGGCGGTGGCGGGTGGTCGAACGGCGTGGCGCACGCTGTCGGGCAGTTCGCCGACGCGCTCGGTGATCTGGGCGATCAATGCGGGATCGTGCAGAGTCGCGGTGTGTAGTGCGTCACCTAATCGGTGGCGGATGTCGGTCGCGAGCGATCGCAGCGCCGTGGCGGCACGGGGATCCAGCTCGCGATATTCGATGTCGTGCTGGTGAATCGTCATACGTTCGGAGAGAACGCTTTTCACCGGCTTCCCTTCTTCGCATCGGTCGAACGCGGGTGATCTTCAGACTCGATGTGCGAAGGTAGTGCCTGTACTCTGATTAGGCAAGACTTACCTAACGTGTCGGCCAGGGAAATAGCCGATCCATATAACATAGCGTTGTGCCCCCGAACTGCCGAAGCGAACGCTGACCGGGGTGTCGTCAGGTCGCTGCGGTTCGGTGACGGTCGATGTGAAGCTCCCCACTCGGTGTAAGTTTTAGGCTAGCCTCGCCTGGTTTGCGGCGCCGGAAAAGGGGTTTCGGCGCACGCGGTTCGAGGAGGCAACACGATGAGTTTCACTCGCAGGCAGCTCTTCCAGTCCGGCATCGGCGTCACCGCGGTGCTGCTGGCCGCCGCATGCACCAGCGATGATCGATCCGCCACCGCGCAACGCGGTGGCACTCTGCGCGTCGGCGCGCTCGGCACCGCGGCCCGCAGCGAACGCGATCCGCACGCAAATCTCAGCAACGACAGCGACTTTCTCATCGCCTCGCTCGTCTACGACGCACTCACCGTTCCCGGCGCGGACCCGACTGTCGCCCCGCGCCTCGCCTCGCGCTGGGAGCCGAGCCAGGACAACCGCCGCTGGACCTTCACCATCGCCGAGGGCGCGACCTTCCACAACGGTGCGCCGGTGACCGCCGACGACGTGGTGTGGTCGATGCGGCGCCTGCGCTCGGTCGGTGGCGCCTCGAAGATGCCGGTGGCCGAGAACGACATCGTCGCCGACGGCCCGAACCGCGTCATGTTCACGCTGGCGGCGCCTAATACCCAACTGCCACTGCTGCTTCGGCTGATGACCTTCACTGTGCCGAAGGACACCACCGACTTCGCCGCCGCGATCGGCACCGGGCCGTTCCGGCTCGAGTCCTATCAGGGCGGCAACGCCAGGTTGGTGCGCAACGAGCGCTGGCACGGCACGCCGCCCCTGCTCGACGCCATCGAGGTGACGATGTTCGACAGCGTCACCGCGCTGGGCAACGCCGCGCTGGGCGGCCAGATCGACCTCGCCTCCAACGTGGGCGCGATCGCCGGGCGTACCGCCGCAGGACGCGGTGACCTACAGGTGATCCGGCGTGCCGACGACACCATGCTCGGTGTGGCGATGCGTGTCGCCGACGGCCCGTTCGCCGATGCCAGGGTGCGCACCGCACTGCGTCTGGGCGTCGACCGGACCGCGCTGGTCAACCAGGTGCACTCCGGCTACGGCACCGTCGCCGCCGATGTTCTCGGCACCGCCGACCCGCTCTACGACACCGCGCTGCGTCGTGACCGCGATGTCGAGCGCGCGAAAAACTTACTGCGCGAGGCGAACTTCGACACCGGGCGCAGCTACCCGTTCGTAACGAAGGCCGAGGTGCCGGGCGAGGTCGAATCGGCGAAGGTGATCGCCACCCAGCTCGCCGAGATCGGCGTGCGGCTCGATGTGCAGGTGGTGGAATCGGCGGCGTTCTACGACCGGACCTGGCTCAACGCACCGTTGTACACGGTGTCGTGGGGGACCAACGACTCGATGGTGTTCCTGGCCGACAAGCTGATGACCTCCGGCTCCAACCGCAACGAAACCGCCTTCCGCGACCCGGAATTCGACGCCGCCGACGCGAAGGCGCTCGCCGCATCCGGTGACGAGTACACCCGTGCGGTGCGCGAACTGCAGCGCATCGAGTTCGAGCGTGGCGGCTATCTGGTGTGGGGCATGGCCGACGGTGTCGACATCGCCGCGTCGACAGTGCGTGATCTGCCGACGCTCGGCGGGTTCGCGCGCGTTCAGCTGGAACGTGCCTGGTTGGCGTGAGTGTCATGAAAACCTTCGCCCTGCCGATGTTCCGGCGGATCGCGCTCCTGGTGGCATTGCTGGCCATCGTGTTCGTCGCGGTGGATCTGCTGCCGGGCAACGCGGCACGCGCGGCGCTCGGCAGGGACGCGGATCCGGCCGCGCTGGCGGCGAAAGAACACGAGCTCGGACTGGATCGAGCACTGCCGGTGCAGTTCCTGGACTGGATCCGCGGGGTACTCACCGGAGACTTCGGGCAGACCGCGCGCGGGAACTCGATCGGCGCGTTGCTGGCCGACAAGTTTCCGCAGACTCTGCTGCTGGGTGGGATCGCCTTGCTGCTGACCATCGCCTTGTCCTTGGGGCTCGGCTGCTGGTGGGCGATGCGGCCGACCGCGCTCGGCTCGCGAATTTTGCAGCCTGTCAGCACGATCTCGGTGGCCGTTCCGGAGTTCGTCGGCGGCACCTTGCTGATCCTGGTGTTCTCCCTGGCCACCGGCTGGCTCCCGGCCGTCACCATTACGGGCCGTTCCGGTTTTCCCCTCGGTCCCGAGATGCTGGTGCTTCCGGTGCTGGCGTTGGCGATTCCGCAGATCGGCTGGAACGCCCGAGTCGTGCGCTCGGCCCTGCTCGATGTGGTTGCCGCACCCCATGTGGAAAGCGCGGTGCTGGACGGACTCCCTACCCGCACGATCCTGATCCGGCACATGCTGCCGTTCGCCGCGCCGACCATCGTCGCCGGGTACGCGACCTCGGTCGGCATGCTCTTCGGCGGCGCCCTGGTGGTCGAGACACTCTTCAACTACCCCGGTATCGGCGCCGTTCTCGCCGGGTCCGTCGCCGACCGTGACGCCACCATGGTCGCCGCGGTGGTCGCCCTGACGGCGATCGTCATCATGGTGCTGCTCGCCGTCGCCGACCTGGTCCGGGCGTGGGCATCGAGGAGCGCGCGGTGAGGAGGTCCAACTCGGGAGGTAGAGCGGTGCCGCGGATGTCCAGGTGGTGGCGGTATTCGATGGCGGGTGGTGTGGGGCTGGTTGTGCTGCTCGCGGTGGCCGGGCCGCTCTTCGCGCCCCATCCGGGGGAGAAGGCCGTCGGGATGCCGTTCGCGCAGCCGGGTGGGGACGCGCTGCTCGGGACGGATCGGCTCGGCCGCGATGTGCTCAGTCACCTGCTCACCGGCGGCACGCAGCTGCTGGCCGTCTCCGCGGTGATCGCGGTGGCGGTGACCGTGCTGTCGGCCGTCCTCGGCGCCGTCGCGGCCGTGCGCCCGCGCGCGGGCAAGGTCATCGAACTCTGCGGCGACTTGGTCATCCTGCTGCCCGCTGTCCTCGGCATCCTGCTCGTACTCACCGCATGGCCACAGGGCGGCGTCACCGCGCTGGTCGCCGTTTCCCTGCTCTTCGGAGTTCCCTACTGCGCCAGAATCTTCGCGGCCTCCGCCTCGACCATCGCTGCCTCCGGATACGTCGAATCCGCCGTCGCCAGCGGAGAGTCGCTGTCGCACCTGGTCTTTCGCGAAATCCTGCCCAACCTGCGCGCTGTCTTCACCACCCAGCTCGGCCTGCGCTTCGTCGTCGCCGTCTACCTCGTCAGCACCATCGCCTTCCTCGGCGTCTCCGCCCTCGACCCCGACAACTGGGCGATCATGGTCCGCGACAATGCCTCCGGGCTGCTGCTGAACCCCTGGGCGGTGCTGGCGCCGAGCACTGCCATCGCCATCGTGGCGGTCGGTGTGAATTTGGTGGTGACGAGTGGGCCGAGGAATCGCCGGACCGCGAAAACCTCGGATGCGCTCGACGCGGTCGAGGTCTCGAGGCCGAGAGCTGAGAGGGGCGCACTCAGCGGGGGAGCCCTCGGGGGCGTAAACGTTGCTGGAGGATCAGGAGATGCTGGGCGGCTGAGGGATTCGGGGAGGGCCGGGGTATGTGGGATCTCCGTGGTGGATTCAGGGGACGCGGCGGTGGTAGACGGGCTCAGCGTCGTTGCCGACAGTGGGGCGGTGTTGCTGGCGCCGGTGTCGTTTCGGTTGACATCGGGGACGGTCACCGCGCTCACCGGGGCGTCGGGGTCGGGGAAGTCGACGGCGATGCGTGCGCTGCTCGGACATCTGCCCGCCGGTGCCAGTAGGCAGGGCGCGGTGCTCGTCGCGGGACACGATGTGTTCGCGCTCGACGCGGGCGCGCTGCGCGCTTTCCGCCGTGGGCAGATCGCCTATGTCGGCCAGGATCCCGGCTCCGAACTCAACCCGCTGCTTCGCGTCCGGGCAGTCCTGGCCGAGGCGGCGCCCGGCGCCTCCGCCGCCGACCGCCTGGCCGTCCTCGAACAAGTGGGCCTCGACCCCGCCCATCTCCGCCGCCGCTGCGCTCGGCTCTCCGGCGGCCAGCAACGTCGTGTCGCCCTGGCCCGTGCCATCCTGCGCCGCCCCCGAATCCTCGTACTCGACGAACCACTCGCGGGCCTGCACGGCACTCTTCGCACCGAAATAGCCCAGCTGATCTCGACCCTCGCCACCGAGAACCACACCACCGTCCTCCTCTCCGGCCACGACACCGAGGCGATCACGGCCATCGCCGACACCGTGATCGAACTCCACCCGCCCGGCGACAGGTCGATGAATGTCGCTGTTGCGGTAGCTGATTCCGTCGAGGATGCTCGCCTGTCGGCCCGGAGTTCGGTACGGGCCTCGGTCTCCGGCACCGACCGCATCGCCGACATGCGCACCGACTTGTCGGGCGAGGTTCCGGGGAGCAGGACGGCATCTCGAACCGGCCCGGCGGAGATTGCCTTGCGCACCAAGGCGATCCACGCCGACGCGGGCGGCCACAGGGTGCTCGAGAACATCGGTTTCAGCCTGCCCGCAGGTGCTGCCCTTGCTGTCGTCGGTCCTTCCGGGGCGGGAAAGACCACCCTCGCACGGGTGATCGCGGGTTTGCACGCCGATGCCATCGGATCGCTGGAGGTAGATGGTGTGCGGGTTCCGGTGGGAAGTCGGCGGCGAATCCGCTTTGGCGCCAACGGTATTCAATTCGTCCCCCAGAACCCTCGGGCCGCGTTGAACCCCCGACGCACCGTCGAGCAGACCCTGGCACGCCCCCTGCGTCGCATCGCACGCGTCCCCAGACCCGAAATCCACCCCCGCGTCACCGCCCTTCTCGCCGCCGTCGACCTCCCCGCCGACCTCGCCGACCGCCGCCCCCACCAACTCTCCGGCGGCCAACGCCAACGGGTCGCCCTGGCCCGCGCCCTCGCCGCCGACCCAGCGGTCCTGATCTGCGACGAGATCACCACCGCCCTCGACACCGACACCGCCGCCGCCATCATGTCCCTGCTCGACCGCCTCCGCGCCGACCACGGCACCGCGGTCATCCTGATCAGCCACGACATGACCCTGGTCCGTGGCCACTGCACCGACCTCCTCGTCCTCGACCACGGCCGAATAGTCGAATCAGGCACCCCCGAAACAGTTCTCACCACCCCGACCCACCGAGCCACCGCCGCGCTACTCGGCTGACACCGCCCGGACAACCGCCTCGGTCCGGCCGGAATCGCGGGGACACGGAGCTGAGAACTCCCTGTGAGATGTGCACGAACACTGCTGGATCTGGATGATTGAACAGATGTCAGTGCAGAAGGTCGGCGTACTCGCCGCGGTGGCGATCACCGCCCTCTTATCGGGGTGCAGTTCGCTCGCGTCGATCCCCGATGACATGCCGCCGGGGCCGGGAGTCGCGCTGCCCGTGATCGATGTCGACGCACCCGGCCGCGCGGCCGAGCAGTTGCGCGGCTGGGCCGACGAGCAGTCCGGGGCGATCGGCATCGAGCCGGTCGCGCTGGAGGCCTACGGCTACGCCGCCGCCGTGCTGGCGAAGTCGAAGCCCGAATGCGGGATCGCCTGGACCACCATCGCCGGCATCGCCAGCGTGGAGAGCGGGCACGGCACCCATCGCGGCGCGGGCGTCGACGCCGACGGGACGGTTCGCCCGGCGATCATCGGCGTCGCCCTCGACGGCACCAAGGGCAACGCCGACATCCGCGACACCGACGGCGGCAGCCTCGACGGCGACACCACCTACGACCGCGCGGTGGGCCCGCTGCAGTTCATCCCCGAAACCTGGAAGCGCTGGGGCGTCGACGCCAACGGCGACGGCGTGGCCGACCCGCAGAACATCGACGACGCCGCCCTCACCGCCGCCCGCTACCTCTGCACCCGCGGCGGCGATCTGACCTCGGCCGACGGCTGGCAGCGCGCCCTGTTCGCCTACAACCAGTCGAACAAATACATGCATGTGGTGCGCGATCGCGCCGCCATATACAGCATCGGCCGCCGCGTGTAGTTGCGCACGGCCCGGAGTGCCGGTTACTCCACACTCCGCCGAGACGATAGGCTCGGCACCGCACGGCCCTTTCCCGTGATACCTACCGTGCCTTCCGTCGTAAGGAGCAGTTTTCGTGGCCATTATCGAACAGGTCGGAGCTCGCGAGATTCTGGATTCGCGCGGCAATCCCACTGTCGAGGTCGAGATCGCCCTCGACGACGGCACCCTGACCAGGGCAGACGTACCTTCCGGTGCGTCCACCGGCGAGCACGAGGCCGTCGAGCTGCGTGACGGCGGCGACCGCTACGGCGGCAAGGGTGTGACCAAGGCTGTCGAGGGCGTCCTCGACGAGATCGCGCCCGCCATCATCGGCCTCGACGCCGTGGAGCAGCGCACCGTCGATCAGGTCCTGCTGGATCTGGACGGCACCCCCGACAAGTCCCGCCTCGGCGCGAACGCCCTGCTCGGTGTATCGCTGGCCGTGGCACGTGGTGCCGCCGAGTCCTCGGGCCTCGAGCTGTTCCGCTACCTGGGCGGCCCGAACGCCCACGTGCTGCCGGTCCCGATGATGAACATCCTCAACGGTGGCGCGCACGCCGACACCGGCGTGGACGTGCAGGAATTCATGGTCGCCCCGATCGGCGCGCCCACCTTCCGCGAGGCACTGCGCTGGGGCACCGAGGTGTACCACTCGCTCAAGGCCGTGCTGAAGGAGAAGGGCCTGTCCACCGGTCTCGGTGACGAGGGCGGCTTCGCCCCCGACGTCGCGGGCACCGTGGAGGCTCTCGACCTGATCAGCGTCGCCATCGAGCGCGCGGGCTACAAGCTCGGCACCGATGTGGCGCTGGCGCTCGACGTGGCCGCCACCGAGTTCTACACCGAGGGCGAGGGTTACAAGTTCGAGGGCAAGGTCCGCACGGCCGCCGAGATGGGCGAGTTCTACGCGGATCTGCTCACCCGGTACCCGCTGGTCTCCATCGAGGACCCGCTGTCGGAAGACGACTGGGACGGCTGGGTCGCGCTGACCGACGCCATCGGCGACAAGGTGCAGCTGGTCGGTGACGACCTGTTCGTCACCAACCCCGAGCGCCTCGAAGAGGGCATCGCCAAGGGCGCGGCCAACGCGCTGCTGGTGAAGGTCAACCAGATCGGCACGCTGACCGAGACCCTCGACGCCGTCGAGCTGGCGCACCGCAACGGTTACAAGACCATGATGTCGCACCGTTCGGGCGAAACCGAGGACACCACCATCGCCGACCTCGCGGTCGCCGTCGGTTCGGGCCAGATCAAGACCGGTGCCCCCGCGCGCTCCGAGCGGGTCGCCAAGTACAACCAGCTGCTGCGCATCGAGGACGCCCTCGGTGATTCGGCACGCTACGCGGGTGACGTGGCCTTCCCGCGTTTCACCGGCGAATTCTGAAGGCAGTGCAGGGGCGGTAGCGAATGACCGAGCGACGTGCGCGTGGGACCAGTCCAGGTGGACGAGGTGACCGGCGCACGTCGCGGGCCGCGCGCTCCCGCCCCAGCCTCGACACGCCCGGCCGCCCCACCGCGGCCAAGCGCCCGACGCGGCGGCACCCGCAACCCGCGGGTGCTACCCGTAAGTCCAGCGGCAAGCTGGAACGCAGCGAGCACACCATCCTCGGTCTCTCGACCGGTAAAGCGGTGATCCTGGCGGCGGTGCTGTGCGGTCTCGCGCTGACCTTGGCCGTGCCGACGCGCACCTACTTCAGTCAGCGCGCCGAAGCCGTGGCACTGGCCAAGCAGCGGACCGAACTCGAAGCCGACCTGGCCGACCTGCGTAATCGTCGTGCGCAACAACAGGATCCGGCCTACATCCGATCCGAAGCGCGCGACCGCCTGCGCCTGGTGATGCCCGGCGAAACCCCCTACATCGTGCAGATTCCCGGCATCGAGGCACCAGCGCCGCCGCCGATGAGCACCCGAACAGCGGCGCCCGACCCCTGGTACACCGACCTGTGGCGCAGCATCTCCGAACCAGCCCCGGAAGGACCACGGTGACGACACCGAACGCCGACGACCTCGAGATCATCGCGAAGCAGTTGGGTCGCGAGCCTCGCGGCGTGCTCGAAGTCGCCTACCGTACCCCCGACGGCCTGCCCGCCGTGGTGAAGACCGCGCCACGCCTGCCCGACGGCACCCCGTTCCCCACGCTCTACTACCTGACCGACCCCCGGCTCACCGCCGAGGCGAGCAGGCAGGAATCGGCCGGGGTGATGCGCGAGATGACCGAACGCCTCGCCACCGATCCCGAACTGGCCGCCGCCTACCGGCGCGCGCACGAGAGCTACCTGGCCGAACGCGATGAAATCGAGTCGCTCGGCACCGATTTCACCGGTGGCGGGATGCCCGACCGGGTGAAGTGCCTGCATGTGCTGATCGCGCATTCGCTCGCCAAGGGGCCCGGTCTGAACCCCTTCGGGGACGAGGCCGTCGCCCTCGCCGCCGACGCCGGTTTCCGCGGTACCGCGATCCCCGCCGACTGGCCTGCCACGAGCACACCCGACGAACAGGCATAATCGCGGTCAGTGCCCGTGCGCGGGTCGAGACCTCTGGAGGACACCATGAGTGAGCGCATCGCCGCAGTCGACTGCGGCACCAACTCGATCCGCCTGCTGATCGCCGAGGTGGGGGCCGACGGCGGACTCACCGACGTGCACCGGGAGATGCGCATCGTGCGCCTCGGCCAGGGGGTGGACGCCACCGGCCGTCTCGCGCCCGAAGCCATCGAACGCACGCGCCTCGCGCTGTCCGATTACGTCGATGTGATGGTGGCGCAGGGTGTTTCGCGCGTGCGCATGGTCGCCACCTCCGCCACCCGTGACGCCGCCAACCGCGACGACTTCTTCTCGATGACCCGCACCGAACTCGGCCGCGTAGTGCCCGACGCGGTCGCCGAAGTGATCACCGGCGACGAAGAAGCACGGCTGTCCTTCGCCGGTGCCGTCGGTGAATTGTCAGCTGATGCAGGACCTTTCGTCGTGGTCGACCTCGGCGGCGGCTCGACCGAGCTGGTCGTCGGCGATGAAAACGGCGTCCAGGCAGCCTATTCCGCGGATATCGGCTGTGTCCGCATCACTGAGCGTTGTCTGGCGGGCAACCCGCCCACCGCCGACCAGGTGGCTGCCGCACGGGAATTCGCCCAGCAGAAGCTCGACGAGGCCTTCGCGAAGGTTCCTGTCGACAAGGTACACACCTGGGTCGGCGTGGCAGGCACGATGACCACGATCACCGCCGTCGCCCTCGACCTCCCCGAATACGACTCCGCGCGAGTACATCTCACCCGTCTGAGTCTCGCCGAAGTCCACCAGGTCTGCGACCGCTTGATCGGCATGAACCACGACGAACGCGCCGCCCTCGGACCGATGCATCCGGGCCGGGTCGACGTGATCGGCGGCGGCGCGGTGATCACCGAGGTTCTCGCCGACGAACTGTCCGAGCGCGCGGGAGTTTCCGAACTCATCGTCAGCGAACACGACATCCTCGACGGCATCGCCATGTCGATCGTCAACGCCGCGGCCTGATGTTCGCCCCGGAGGCTGGGTTCAGCGCCTCGCGCTCACGGTGACGGCATGCGATGACCGCACCGGCGCGCGGTAACGCCGACGCCGCCTGACTGGTGCGGCGGCGGCGGGGGCCGGGCCGAGTTGGGCGATCAACTCACGCCGACGTGCGGCACCGATCAACCGGCGATCACGGTAGGTGAGCGCGCCTTCCATCGCCCACAGCATCTCCAGGTCCAAGCCGTTCACCTCGGCCGCGCGCAGTCGTCGGTAAGCCTCGACAGCGCCGATTTCGGCGAGATCGTCGAGCGAACGCACGTCGGCGTGGGCGAGCATCTCGGCGGCGGCCGCACCGAGCGCGGGCGCGTTCCCGGACCATCCACGCACGCGCAGATGCGCGTCACCCCGCACGCTCTCGGCTTCATCCCACACGGCCTCGCGGAGCGCACGCGGTGCCGATGGTGCATCCGTGCGCGAAAGCACCTGTGCGCGGGCCTGTTCGGCGATGCCGACCATCGGACGGAATCGCCGGAAGATCTGGATCTCCCCGTCGTGCCCGTGATCCCATTCGTCGAGATAGACATGGTCGGTGCCGAATCGCGTCGTGTCGAGGCGAGCCGCGTCGAGCGCCCACTGGCGGCAGTCCTCGGGTGTGCGCGCCGTGAGTACGAGCAGCCCGCGTCGCCGGGAGATATGACTCGCGTCGCGGCGGTACCGGCGCTCGGCGCACCACGCGGCGAAGGCTCGCGGCTCCAGGGTGCGATCCAATCCGAACGTCTGCCACCGCACCGTTCCCGCTGAATTCCGCAGCGGCAACCGCGCTTTCAACTGCGCCGCGCCATGCTCATCGAGCCGGGTGCACCACTCCGGCACCAGCACGATGGGGTCGGCCGGGTCCGCGTCGAACGGGGTCGGCATCAGGAACTCCCGATCGATCACCAGCACGGTGCCCGGCCGAGCCTGATACGACAGCCCCCACAGCAACCGACTCAACAACCGAGCTCCGTGATCATCGCTCAACACATGCCACGTCTCATGAAACCGATTGGTGCTGAACCGGGCGTGCGTCCCCGGCCGCAGTGCGATCACCGTCCGCACGCCATCGACCGACCGCACCACATGCCGGTGCAGTTTCAGGCCGTCACTGACGGATCGGGCGTTGCCCGGGCGTTGCCTCTTCATCCCCGTAAGCAGGCCACACCTCACCGACGCCGAGCAACAGGTTTATGCCGGTGGCCTCAGCTGCCGGTGCGTTCGCGATGCTTGCACCCCGGCCAGCAGCACGGCCGCCGTTGCCCTTCTTCCAGCTCCTCCTGGGTGCGCCGGATCCGCCGTTCACGAGTCGCGTTCTGCTTCGCGTCCTCGACCCAGCAGATGAACTCGTTGCGGGCCAGCGGCGTGATGTCCTGCCAGGCATCGAGCGCTACGGAGTTGGCGAGCAGAGCCGCACGCAGATCGGCGGGCAACTCGTGCACCACGCCCCCGGAGACTTGTCGACTGCTCATCAGTCCACGGTAGCGCGCAAGCGTTCGACCTGCGGTTACCAAGAAGGGGAGCCAGCGCCTCTAGACAAAACAGTTCATATGTCTCACTATGGAGTCATGAGCACAGCGACGTCTCATTCGGTGCGGTTCGAACTTCGCTCCGGAGACACTTGGCGCGATCCCTGGTCCATGTATTCCGCACTGCGTGATCACGACCCTGTTCACCGTGTGATCCCCGCCGGGCAGGAGGACAACGACTTCTACGTGTTGTCCCGGCATGCCGACGTGTGGATGGCGGCGCGTGACCCCGCGACCTTCTCCTCCGCGTCGGGACTGACCGTCGACTATGTCGACCTGGTCGCCGCCGGGTTCGGCGCGGTCAAGCCGTTCGTCTTCATGGACCCGCCGGAGCACACCGATTTCCGGCGTCGGGTGTCACCGGGATTCACTCCGTGCCAGGTGAATTCGGTCGAGCCCGCCGTGCGGAGGTTCATCGTCGAACGCATCGAGCGGCTACGTGCGGCGGGTGGGGGCGACATCGTCAAGGACCTGTTCAAGCCGCTGCCCACCATGGTGGTCGCCCACTATCTCGGTGTACCGGAACAGGATCACGAGAAGTTCGACGCGTGGACCGAGAACATCGTCGGCGGCGCGGTCGCGGGGGCCGGGCTTGCCGCGGGCGACCAGAACGCCTTCACCGCGGTGGGCGAAATGGTCGGCTATTTCAGTGAATTGATCGCCCGCCGCCGCGTCGAGCCGGGCGACGACACCATTTCGCACCTGCTGGCCTCCGGTCTCGGCGCCGACGGCGACAACGAGGGCCTGGTCGCGATCCTCGGCTTCGCGTTCACGATGATCACCGGCGGCAACGACACCACCACCGGCAATCTCGGCGGTGCGGTCCAGTTGCTCACCGCCGCCCCCGACCAGCGGCAGCTGCTCATCGACGATCCCTCGCTCATCCCGGACTCCATCGAGGAGTTCCTCCGGATGACCTCACCGGTGCAGGGCCTGGCCCGCACCACCACCCGCGATGTCGAACTGCACGACACCATCATCCCCGAGGGCCGCCGCGTGCTGTTGCTCTACGGTTCGGGCAACCGCGACGAACGCGAATTCGGCCCCACCGCAGCCGAACTCGATATCCGGCGCAACCCCAAGCGCATCCTCAGCTTCAGTCACGGCCACCACCACTGCCTCGGCGCGGCCGCCGCCCGCATGCAGGCGCGCGTCGCACTCGAGGAACTGCTCACCCGCTGCCCCGACTTCACCGTCGACCTCGACGCGGTGCAGTGGTCGCAGGGCAATTATGTGCGCTGGCCGGTCTCGGTGCCGTTCCGCGCGGAGGGCTCGGCATGAGCGGTCAGCGCCCGGAGGCGGTAGCCCGCGTAACCACGCAGGGCGCCCGAGCATGCCGCGGGGAAACAGCATGAGCGGTGACTGGCTCGGCGCCGATCGGGCGGACCTGGCCGCCGAACGCATCATCGACGCGGCCGCCGAACTGTTCGCCGAGCACGGGGTGGCCGCGGTCGGCATGGCCGAAATCGCCAAGGCCGCAGGTTGCTCCCGCGCCACGCTGTACCGCTACTTCGACAACCGGCACGCGGTGCGTCTGGCGTTCGTGCACCGCGAGACCCGTCGCATCGTCGCCCAGCTCGACGAACGGTTCCGCGACATCGCCGACCCGGGGGAACGCATCATCGCCGCGATGCTCGGCGCGGTCGAGGAGGTCCGCGCCAACCCCCTGCTCATCGCCTGGTTCCGCCCCGCCGACTCCGGCACGGCGGGTCGCATCAGCCAGGACTCCGACGTCATCGAATCCCTGGCCGCGACCATCTTCGGCCCCGCGGGCCTGACCGACCCGGAACGCAGCAGGCTGGCCCGCTGGCTCACCCGCGTCATCGTCTCGCTGCTGTCGGCTCCCGGCCGCGATGCCGCCGACGAACGGGCCATGCTCGAGGAGTTCGTCGCCCCGGTCATCACCCGCACCTTCGTCTCGCCGAACTAGAACGTGTTCTATATTTGAGGGAAAGTTCCGGCGATCCCTCGGGAGTCCAGATATGTACCAGTGGTCAGACGAAGACCTGATGTTCCGCGACGCTGTGCGCGGCTTCATCGCCAAGGAGGTCACCCCGCACGTCGACCAGCTGGAGAGCGGCGCGCTGCCGCCGTTCGACATCATCCGCAAGCTGTACGCCACCTTCGGGCTGGACGAGATGGCGCGTGACGGGCTGGAGAAGGCACTCGCCCGCGAAGAGGCCGGTACCACCGGCTCCGGTAAGTCAGGCGGCGGTTTCAGCGGTGCGGGCAGCATGGGCGTAGTCCTCAACAGTGAGCTCGCCGGCGTCAGCCTCGGGCTGGTGGCCTCCATGGGGGTGAGCCTCGGTCTCACCGTTGGCACCATCCGCAGTCGCGGCACCCTGGCGCAGAAGAAGCGCTGGCTGCCCGAACTGGTCACCATGGCCAAGGTCGGCGCCTGGGCCATCACCGAACCCGATTCGGGCTCCGACGCGTTCGGCGGCATGAAGTCCTATGTGCGCCGTGACGGCGAAGACTACATCCTGAACGGTCGCAAGACGTTCATCACCAACGGTCCGTACGCCGACGTCACCGTCGTCTACGCCAAGCTGGACGAAGGTGACGGCACCGACCGCCGCGACCGCAAAGTGCTGCCGTTCGTGCTGGACAAGGGCATGCCCGGTTTCGTACAGAGCCCCCCGTTCAAGAAGATGGGCATGAACTCCTCGCCCACCGGCGAACTGTTCTTCGAGAACGTCCGCATCACCCCCGACCGGCTGCTCGGCGAAACGGAGAACCCGGCCAAGGGTGACGGAAAAGATAGTGCCAAGGAGTCTTTCGCGGCCGAACGCATCGGCATCGCCTCCCTCGCGCTGGGCATCATCAACGAATGTCACCGCCTGTGCGTCGATTACGCCAAGTCCCGCACGCTGTGGGGCAAGGAGATCGCGCAGTTCCAGCTCATCCAGCTCAAGCTCGCCGAGATGGAGATCGCGCGAATCAACGTGCAGAACATGGTCTTCAACGCCATCGAGCGCACCGCCGCCGGCGACAAGGTGACCCTCGCCGAGGCCTCGGCGATGAAGCTCTACTCCTCTCGCGCCGCCACCGAGGTCGCGATGGAGGCCGTGCAGCTGTTCGGCGGCAACGGGTACATGGCCGAGTACAAGGTCGAACAATTGGCCCGCGACGCCAAGTCGCTGATGATCTACGCGGGCAGCAACGAAATCCAGGTAACCCACATCGCCAAGGGGTTGACCGCCGGGTAAGCGAGTTTATTTCCAGCTATTCGTACAGGTAGTTCGCTCGTATACTACGAAGATGCGAATCCACCGGAATGCTTGTGCCGGCGCCGCGGTGGTCGTCGCCGCGGTCGTCGCCCTCGCGCCGTCGACTTCGGCCACCCCGGCCTCCGGTGTGACCGTCGAACCGCTGACCCAGGTCGATGTCAGCGCATTCAGCCCCTTCGCCTCCTTGCCGAGCAAGTTCACCTTCCGGCGGATCACCATCGCGCCCGGGGGCACCCTCGGCTGGCACTACCACGACGGCACTGTGCTCGCGGTGATCACGGCGGGTCAGGTGACTCGATACGAGACAGACTGCGTGCCGACCACGTACTCCGCGGGCCAGGGATTGTCGGAGACCGTGGGCCCTGACCATGTCCATGTAGGCCGCAACCTCGGCAACGAGCCCGCCGAGCTGTACGTCGCGTATGTCAACCTCGCGAATGAACCCCTTTTCGTGGACGCCCCCGCCCCGGACTGCGCGTAGCCCCTCAGGCGTTGAGGCACGCTTCGGTGCCGCCGGTAGCGAACGTTTCGGTGCTGCAATAAGCGGTTCTAGGGTAGTACGGGCCCATTGTGATAGCCGGGTCGTCGCCGGAGTCCTGGGACGCCTGGATCGAATTCGGATAGAACGCCGCGCTCGGGGTCATGTTCCGCAGGAACAGCACCTTGTCCACATCGGTACTGCCCCAGGGAATCACCGTCACGCTCGGGTCGAGATTCGAGGGCACGTCCGCGGGTGCTGCGACCACGTAGGTGTAGTAGCCGGACCCGTCGATCGCGGTCTGGAAGTCGGCCGCGCAGGCGACAACGGGGTAGGGCGAGCGCAGGTCGTTCTGGCACATCGACCAATACCGCACCTGCTGGCTCGGATCCGTAGGTGATTGTCCCGCACGGGTATTCGGGAATATCGGCGCCTTGCCACGCACCACCAGCAGGCGTCCGGGCTGATAGCTGATCCGCGTTCCGATGTATTTGTTGTCGCCGTTAGGGAAGAGTCCGGAGGTGCTCGCCGGGTTGCTGAACGTCGCCTCCGGCGTGTTGCCGGGGAACGCGCCCGCAGCCGCTCCGGCGATCGCCCGGTCGAAGGCGGACTTGGCCGCGTCGGCGACGGGACCGCTGTACGAAGCCGGGTCGAAGGGCTGCGCGCACGGTTGGGCAGGCACGTCGGCGCCCGCGATCGAGAGCTTCACATCGGGCAGTGGGACGCCGCCACTGAGCGAAGCCGGGTCGGTCGGAACATAGACACGGACGATGACGAAGCCGATCGGCGTGCTCTGACCGTTGGCGACAGCCTGAATCTCGTTGCGGCTGTGGTCGGCCGGACCGTTGACCAACGTGGCGTGCCAGCGCCGCTGCGAGGCGGGCAGTGACGCGGCGGCGGCGTCGACGAACGGATTGGCACTGCCCGGGTCGGCGGTGATCTGGTCGTCGCGCAACGTGTCCACGGTGTCGAGGTCGGTCCCGTAGGTGTTCACCGAGAAATACCGAGCGGCCGGATAGGTACCGGACAACTCGATCGAGTCGCCCGGCCCCAGTGCATAGGGCATCAGCCAATACGTCGAATTCGCATCGGGGAAAGCCACATTCAGCACGGTGCTGTTGGACATGAACCGCCACGCGCACAGCGCCGAGTCCGGCGGATTCGCGGAGGCGGGCGCGGCGAACCCCACCGCGGCCAGCACCGTAGCCACCACACAACAGACGCGAACTATCACAGCACCGACCGAATGCATGACGATCCCCTCGCTGAGCTCGAACTGGCGAACTATCGAAGAATCCCGCGCGCCCACGTCACCGTGGTCGGCTCGCGACCAACATAGTGCACCCCATGGCAGCGCTCCACGCCACGTAGCGGTGGACCGTCGACGGTGTGTCCGGTCGCCGCCGTTCTACGGCGCTCGTCGTGGTTCCGGCATCGCGCATGCCAGCCCGTCGGCCATCCCTGTCGGCTGCACACCGAGACCCTGATTGAGCCTGGCCCGTTGGTTCTCCCACGCGATGCTCGCCGCCAACTCGGCCAGCTGCGCCTTCGACAGGTGCGTGAGCAGCGTGTCACGCAATTCGTCGATATCGACCGCGGGAGTAACCGTCATCGCCTCGGCGAACGCGATCACCAGCTTCTCCAACTCGGTATAGGCATCACTGGTCCGATACCGAGGCAGATCGACGAGCTGCTGCTCGGTCAGCCCCGCCGTATGCGCCAGCGCCGACCCGATATCGAGACAGAACTGACACGCCACCAGCCCCGCCGTCTTGAGCTCGGCCAACTCCTTGAGCCGAGGATCCAGCTTGTTACTGAACAACAACGCCGTCTCATAGGTCAGCGTCGCCGCCGCGATCTGCGGCCGCCGCCCGAGCCACCCCACCAGATCCCCCCGATTACGCCGAGCCTGCCCGATGACCTCGGCGTATCCCCGAACCCGCTTGACCACCCGCATCGATAACACCCCTTCGTGCCGACGATTCACCTACCGATGAACCTACGCCGAGACCCCACCGAACCCCAGAGTGATCCGCCTCGCTTCCTGCAGGCGGAGAGCCCGACATCGAGGCGGTTGCCGTGTAAGCCGTTGGAGCACAGTGCAATACCCATCGCACCGTGGCCGGCGCCTTAAGGATTTAGCATGTCGACCGTATGCAGCGCTCTCTAATTTCATGGGTGTCAAGGCCCCCAAGGGGCGAAGTCATCCACACCAGGGGAGATCTGAATTGAAGAAGATTGTTACAGGACTGCTGATGGGCGCGCTCGCCACGGGGACCATGGTCGCCATGGCGCCCG
Source organism: Nocardia sp. Root136 (assembly GCF_001427185.1). Lineage (NCBI taxonomy): Bacteria > Bacillati > Actinomycetota > Actinomycetes > Mycobacteriales > Nocardiaceae > Nocardia > Nocardia sp. Root136. Next base: position 2,444,008 of record NZ_LMFE01000001.1, on the reverse strand, counting down.
CGGCGCAGGCGGCGCAGTACGCAAACCTCAAGGATTGCCAAGCTGCCGCGAAGCGCAAGGTCGACGAGCGTATTTCGCAGGGCGACATCAACGTCCCCAACTACACCTGCAAGCGTGACGGAAACGGCTGGCGGGTAGCAGTCGGCTAGCCCTCTTCGAAGTGGTCAGGGGTCAGTTCGGCGGCTGACCTCTACCATCCGGTTGCCGCTGCGGACTCCCTGCGGACTGAGCGGCCAGTTGACCGGGAAAGAAGCGCGGATAACGCCCGCGACCTGCGATGAAGAGTGCCCCCACAGGGACTCGAACCCTGACTGTGCGGATTTTAAGTCCGCTGCCTCTGCCAATTGGGCTATAGGGGCGTCCCGGATAGCGTAGCGAATCGTACGGGTGTACCGGAATCCTGTTGGTCGACAAGGTCGGCCCGGCGTGTCGGAACAGACCACGCCGGGACCGATCATGTCATCGAAGGTGCTGGTCAGTCTGCACTCGCGCTCTTTTTGCCGAGGACGGAGTGTCGACGGCCATAGGCGAAGTAGACGGCGAAGCCGATGGCCATCCAGATCACGAAGCGCAGCCAGGTTTCCACCGAGAGGTTCACCATCAGCCACAGGCAGGCCGCGACGGCCAGGATGGGGATGAAGGGGACCAGCGGGACGCGGAAGCCGCGGGGCAGGTCGGGGCGGGTGCGGCGCAGCACGATGACGCCGACCGAGACCAGCACGAAGGCGAACAGCGTGCCGATGTTCACCATTTCCTCCAGCGTGCCGAAGTCGACGAAACCGGCCAGCACGCAGCAGATCACGCCGACGATGGCGGTGAGCCGCACCGGCGTGCCGCGCTTGCCGGTGTGGGCGAGTCCGCGGGGCAGCAGGCCGTCGCGCGACATCGCGAACAGCACGCGGGTCTGCCCGAGGAACAGCACCATCACCACGGTGGTGAGGCCGGCCAGGGCGCCGATGGAGATGACGTTCTTTGCCCAGTCCACGCCGAGGATCTGGAATGCCGTTGCCAGCGTGGCATTCTCGCCGGACAGATCGGTGTAGGGCACCATGCCGGTGAGCACCAGCGTCACCGCCACGTAGAGCACGGTGACGATCAGCAGCGAACCCAGGATGCCGCGCGGCACCGCCTTCTGCGGGTTCTTGGTCTCCTCGGCGGCGGTGGCCACCACGTCGAAACCGATGAACGCGAAGAACACGATGCTGGCCGCGGCGAGCAGGCCGTACCAGCCGAAGTTGGTGTCACCCGCGCCGGTGATGAATTGGAACAGCGTCTGGTGCAGACCACTGGCGCTTTCCTCGGCGGGCTGCGACGGCGGGATGTAGGGGCTCAGATTGGACGCCTTGAAATAGGTGATGCCGAGAACGAGCACCAGCGCGATGACCGCGAGCTTGATCGCCACGGCGACCGCCGACACCCGCGAGGACACCTTGGTGCCGATGGCGAGCAGCACACCGAGCGCGGCGAGCAGTAACACCGCGCCCCAGTCGAAGGTGATCGAACCTAATTGCACAGTGGCGGAATCGAATCCGAATACCGTGCCGAGATACTGCGACCAGCCTTTCGCGACCACCGACGCGGCGAGCGCGAATTCCAAGATCAGGTCCCAGCCGATGATCCACGCCACCAGTTCCCCGAAGGTGGCATAGGAATAGGTATAGGCACTACCGGCAACGGGCACGGTCGAAGCGAATTCCGCATAACAAACCGCGGTGAGACCACACGCTATCGCCGCGAAAACGAATGCCAGCGAGACCGAAGGCCCGGCCACATTGCCCGCGGTTCGCGCGGTGAGCGTGAAGATGCCCGCGCCGACGACAACCGCGACACCGAAGATCGTGAGATCCCAGGCCGTCAGATCTTTGCGGAGTTTGGAATCGGGATCATCGGTATCGAGAATCGACTGTTCGACGGATTTGGTGCGGAACAACCCGCCCCAGCGGCTGGGCGATCGGCCCACGCCTGGAGCGTCCTGCGGTGTCGGCACGGTATATCTCCTTCTGCTGCGAAAAACGTAATCGGGGATTACCCGGAAATCAGGTCAGTGCACGCCCTGCATGCGGCGCTTGATCCAGGGCGAGCACGCGACAACGACGAGACCGGCCACGATGGCCGCGGCGCCGCTGAACCCGAAGTAGGCCGTCTCGCTGTCGGGGCTGTAGAAGCGGGCGAGCGTGCCGGCCATCGACGTGCCGATGCCGACGGAGAAGAAATACAGGGCCATCATCTGCGAGCGGAACGCGGCGGGCGCGAGATGGGTGGTCACCGCGAGACCGATCGGCGAGAGCAGCAGTTCCGAGACCGCGAAGCCACCGAGGATCAAGAAGACCGCGAGCACCGGCACGGTCTTGCCGTCGAAACCGCTGAGCAGCGCGAACAACCAGAACGCGATGCCCATCCCGATCACGCCGAGCGCGAACTTGATCGGCGTGCTCGGCGCGCGATTGCCGAGTTTGGTCCACATCAGCGCGAACAGCGGCGAGAGCGCGATGATCCACACCGGCTCGACCGAACCGATCCAGCTCGCCGGGGCCTCCCAGCCGAAGATCCGCCAGTCGACGCGCTCGTCGGAATAGACCGCGAGCATGGTGAACATCTGCTGGAACAGCGACCAGAACACCGCGTTGGCGATGAACAGTGGGATGAACGCGACCACCCTCGTCCGCTCCACGTGCGTCACCTTGGCGCTGCGCAGCATCACCGCGAAATACACGACCGAGGCGACCACGATGACGCCGGTGGTGACGTCGGAGAGATTCTCGAGGGTGATCAGCTTCGTCAGCACGGCCACCAGCACCACGACGGCCGCGACGGCGACGCCGATCAGTACCGGGGTGAGCTCGCGACGGGTGATGGGATTGGGCACCTCGCGCCCGTGGGTGCCCAGGTTGCGACGGAAGATCACGTACTGGGCCAGACCGAGCGACATACCGATCGCCGCGGCGCCGAAAGCCACGTGGAATCCCCACTCGCGCTGCAACAGGCCGGTGAGCAGCGGGCCGCAGAACGCACCGATATTGATGCCGAGATAGAACAGCGTGAATCCGCCGTCGACCCGCGCGTCGGTGGGCGCGTAGAGAGTGCCGAGCAACGACGACGCGTTCGCCTTCAACCCACCACTGCCGAGCGCGACGAGCACCAGGCCGACGCCGACGCCGGTCAAGCCGGGCAACACCGCCAGCGCGAGGTGTCCGGCCACGACCACGACACCGCCGTAGAAGACCGTCCGCTCCATCCCCAGCACCCGGTCGGCAATCCAGCCGCCGAGCACGGTGGACAGGTATACCAGGCCGCCGTACGCGCCGACGATGCCGAGCGCGGTGCTCTGGGCGATGCCGAGGCCGCCCTCGGTGGTGGAGTAGTAGAGGTAGTAGCCCAGGATGGTGAGCATGCCGTAGAAGGAGAAACGCTCCCACAGCTCGACGCCGAACAGGTTGGTCAGCCCGATGGGGTGACCGAACACGGTGCGTTCGGCCGCCTTGTCGGCAGGGTTCGGCGGGTCGCCGAGCCGGGTTTCTTCGGTGGACATAAGGGAACGATCCCACGTCGAAACGGTGGACAGCAATTTCCCCGCATCGTCGCGGGTTCGGCGTGCCGAACCCGCCGGGCCGTCGCGAACACCTCCGGCGGGGGCGCCGACACAAGGGGGCGTGCCGCCGCGAACGCCGCGGCGGTACGCGGGGAGAGGAGCGCTGCGCCAATTAGGCTGTGGTGACCGGACTCCCGCGACGGACGAGGAAATCAGACGTGCTGACAGCCCAAGTGACCGTCCCCGTGCGGCCGGAGAGGGCGTTCGCGACCCTGGCCGACGGCTGGCTCTACGCGAGCTGGGTGGTCGGCGCCTCGCATATCCGCGAGGTCGACCCCGGCTGGCCTGCCATCGGCAGCCGCATCCACTACCGCTTCGGGCTGTGGCCGGTGCTGATCAGCGATACGACGGTGGTGCGCGCGATCGACCCGCCGCACCGGCTCGAGTTGGAGGCGCGGCTGTGGTCGGTCGGTTCGGCGTTGATCACGCTCACGCTCGTCGAACAATCCCCGGGGCACACCACGATCCGGATGGTCGAACGCGCCGGGAGCGGACCCGCTCAGTTGATTCCCGGAGTGGCGCAGGATCTGCTCTTCTCGGCGCGTAACCAGGAATCCCTCGATCGGCTGGCCGCTTTGATTCGTGCGCGTTCGCAGAATGAATGACTCACCGGAATTCCGACCGGTCCGTATTTCTCGATAGCGAGTATTTCGCGCTGAAATAGTCGCGAGGAATTCTCTGTCGCCGTGTTCGATCTGCGTAATTGGTTTAGTCTCTACCGATTAACTGAATGCGTAGATCAGGGGAAAAGCGCGTGCTTCATATCGAGCACTTCAATAATGGCTGGATGAATCCGGTGCTGGCCTTCGGCCTGTCGTTCATCGGTTCGGTATTGGGGCTACGGTGCGCGGTGCACGCCAAAGCGTCGTCGGCGCCGCTCGGTTGGCTCATCGCCGCGGCCGTGGGGCTGGGCGGAGCGGCCATCTGGGTCACGCACTTCACGGCCATGCTCGGGTTCAGCATCGGCGGGGCGCCCATCCGCTACGACGTGCCGTTGACGCTGGTCAGTGCGGTGATCGCGATCGTGGTGGTGCTGATCGGGCTCACTATCGTCACCGGTGGTGGCAACGAGTGGGTGACACTGCCCTTCGGCGGCGCGATCACCGGGCTGGGCGTGGCCGCCATGCACTACCTGGGGATGTGGGCGATACGCGCCAGAGCCGTCATCGAATACGAGCCCGCGCTGATGGCGATGTCGATCGTGATCGCCGTGGTCGCGGCCACGGTGGCGCTGTGGTTCATGCTGCACGTGCGCGGCCTGCTGATGACAACAGGCGCCGCGCTGGTCATGGGAATCGCGGTGTGCGGCACGCACTACACGGCGATGGCAGCCATGCGCGTGCACCACGGTGACCCGATGACGGTGGTGGACGGTGTCACTCCGGTGCAATTGCTGCTGCCGTTGATCGCGACGGTGTCGTTGGTGGTCACCGGATTGGTGATCGTGGTCGGGTTGGCCGAGTTGGAGGTCGGCGAGAGTCGACCGGACTGACGGATTAACGCCGTGGCCGAATATTCGGCCACGGCGGTATCCATCAACTCGGCTGGGGTAGCTCGCAGTCATCGACCTTCGGATTGGCGCCCACATAGTTCAGTGGGCCCGCGATCAGGGTCACCGCGATGGTGCCGAGGGTCGCACAGTTCTGATCGCGTTCGGTGTAGTAACCGCGTTGACCCGCGGCCAGTACTCCGATCAGCAACCACACCAGCACGACGATCGAAATGATGCGAGAACTACTGCCTGTCATGACCGGTCCTCTACTGCTACTTCGACGGATTCTGCGCATGGTCAGTAGTAGTGTCGTCGGCCGCCGACTGCACGTCCTGTGCTGCCGATCAATGCCAGCGCTACGCCGACCACCAGGAGGATGACTCCCACCGTGTTGAGGAGGGGGATGCCGAAAACGAGTCCGGCTATGAGAAGTACTGCGCCGAGAAGAATCATCAGAGCTCACCTTGTTCGGTGTCGGGACTGTGGAATACCGGTGGGCACCCACATAGGCCGTTTGCCCGGTTTTCCCGATCCGAAACAGGCTGTGCCGCAAGAGACCGACTGCCGTGGCCGAACAGTTCGGCCACGGCAGTCGGGTGAATCAGCGGGCGAAGATCGGCAGCGCGGCCGAGCCCGTCGAGACCGGGCGCGGGGCGCTCGAGCCGAGGTCGGCGTCGAACGAGCCGGTGCCGCTGCCGACGTCGACCGAGCCCATCGAACTACCGGTGGGCGGGCCGAGCTCGACCGAACCGGAGGGGAGCAGGTCCCAATCGGCGCTGCCGACCGCGTTGGCGGTGCCGCCGGCGCCGAGCAGGGTTCCCGCGGCGAGCACGGCCAACAGGCCTGCCCTGGCGGCGGTGGATTGACGGATGGACATGGGTGATACCTCCGAGCGCTTCGCTGTGATAGCACCCAGACGGTAACTGAAATACGGTGATTTCACACCGGATCGGCGTGGTCGGCTACGACTGCGGCCGCTGACCCACTTCCATCTGCACGCGATAGCGGTCGGCCCGGTACCAGCTCTGGGTGTGCTCGATCGGTACCTCCGCGCTGAACGACACGCGGTCGAAATGCAGTACGGGAGCGCCCTTCTTGACGCCGAGCAGGGCCGCGACACCACCCTCCGCGGCTTGGGCGTCGACCGTCTGCACGGCTCGTTCGATCGGCCTGCCGTAGCGATCGGCCGTGGTCCGGTAGATCGACGAGGTGAGGTCGTGTGAGATCAGACCGGGGACCAGTTCGGGGTTGAACCAGGCGTCGTCGACGCTGACCGGATCCTCGTCGGCCAGCCGCAATCGCCGCACGTGGTAGGCGAGCGCGCCCTGGGGCAGGCGCAGCCCGCGCGCGGTCGCCTCGGGCGCGATCGCTTCCTCGGCGACGAGCACCAGGGTGGTCGGATGGTGGCCGAGCGCGCGCATCTCCTCGGTGAAAGAGGCCAGGTGCAGCCGCGATTGCACGGGCCGGTGCGCGACGAAGGTGCCCTTGCCGCGAACCCTGACCAGATACCCTTCGTTGACCAGCTGACCGACCGCTTCGCGCACGGTGATCCGGCTGACGCCGTAGTCCTGCATCAGATTGCGCTCGCTGGTGAGCAGATCACCCGGCTGCAGCTCGCGCGTGCACTTCTGGAGCAGAATCGCGCGCAGCTGTTCGTGTTTGGGCACTGCGCTGTCGCGCAGCGGTGCGGGCATCGCCAGTGGCTCCTTTTTCCTGGTAGGCCGACCGGTCCCTACTGGTCCTATCCGGTTGATTCGAGAATACGCGACCGGCGCCCGGGAACCCAGAGATCTACGCCCGGCTCAGCGGATGCCCGGCGTGCGTGGGTCGGTGCCGACGCATCCCAGGATGACGCATCCCGGTGGCGAATCCGCGAACGGGGCCTTCGGAGTCTCGCCGAGGCAGTCGAGGAAGTTGCAGCCGGGGTAGGCGTACGGGCCGACGCCGAGGGTGCCGAAGAAGGCATCGGGCCGCGCGATCATCGGGTCGGTCACGCTCACATCGGGACGCTCCCGATACGGACCGGGATCGGGAACCTGCTGGTCGCGGAACGCGGAGACGAGCGTGCGCAGCACGTCGTGGGTGTAGGTGGTCGAACTGCCGACCGTCGCGACGCCGGTCCAATTCAGCACCATGCCGAGGCTGGGCACGATGAAGCTGTCGTTGCGCAGCATGCCCGACATCTTCACCGCGTCGTCGGGCAGTCCGGGGAACTCGAGGCGGCACGGTGCGCCGTTGATCACGAACAGGAAGCCGTAGCAGGGCATGCTCGGCGACGGTGATACCGCCGCACGCATGTAGTCCTCGGAGATCACCTGCTGGGAATTCCAGCGGCCCCGATTACCCACGAGCAGACCGAGTTTCGCGAAGTCGTCCGGCGGCAGGATCAAATGCGCGTGGCCGTAGGTGTTTCCGGCGCGGTCGCGGGCCCAGTAGTAGTCGCTGCGGGCAATACCCAACGGGTCGAACAACTTCCGCTGGGCGAAGGACTGGAAGTCCTCGCCCACCGACTGCTGGATCACATAGACCAGCAGGTCGACAGCGCGCTGGCTGTAGCGGAACATCGTGCCCTGCGGGCGTTCGATCGGCATCGCGAGTGCTTGGGCGACGACATTGGGATCGAGTTGGGCCAGTCCCGTCGCGCCCTCGGCGGCGACGGCGACTTCCATGCCGGAGGACTCGGTGAGCAGATTGCGCACGGTGATCTCACGGTGCCCGGCATCGCCGAGCCCAGGGGGCAGATACCGGCCGATCGGCTCGTCGATCCGCAGCAGTCCCTCGTCGACGGCCGCGCCGGCGACGAGCGCGACGACGCTCTTGGTCCCGCTCCACAGATTCCACGCCACCCCACCGGATTCGGCGTTGCGCGGGCCGGTCGCGATCAGGCAGTTGTTGCGGAACAGCTGGATATTGAAGCGGGTGACGTCGGTCGCTCGCGCCATGGCGGTGGCCAGCACGGCGGGGTCGAGCGCGGCCTCGGCCGGTGTCGCGGACTGTGGAGTGCGGCCGGTGGTGACCTCACACCGCTTCGCGGTGACCGGGTCGGCGGTCGCCGGGCTGGGGAGCCATGCCCCCGAAACCAGGGTCAGTGCGGTAATCGATACTGCCACAACGTGTTTCAAATAGCCCTGCACGTACCCCTCCAGATGGTGTGTCGGGAGGGGAATCGTGAACGATCACGTTCTTGTTACGAGGCGATCAGCTGCCGTACGGCGTGCACACCCCGATCGCGGTGTCCTTGGACGTGTTGAAAGTGTCGATCACACCGTTGAGTTCGTCGGTGGGCGCCCTGCGTTCGAGGGTGTCGGCGAGGATGTTGGTCTTCTGGATGTAGTCGCGCAGCGGCACGGACAGATCGGCGATCACGTCCCCGGTGATCTTGCGGTCGAGGTCTTTGGCGCTGTTGCGCAGGGTGGTGACCGCGTCGGTGGCCTTGGCATCGGCATCGGGCGCCTGATCGTTGGAGGCCGCGATGTAGGCGTTGAACGAGGTGACCGAGGTCTTGTTGGCCGAGCGCAGGCCGTCGCACGCCGTGTCGTTGGCCGCCTCGATCTTCGCCGCCTTCGACGACGAGGCCGCCGCCGACGACGCCGCCACCTCGGAGGTATACGAGGCGAGCTCGCTCTGGTTGACCTCGGCGGTGCCCGGCACCTGCTTGGAGCAGGCGCCGATGAAGATCACTCCGGTCGCGGTGGCCGCGAGCGCGGTTCCGAGCCCCAGCCGTTCCAGTACTCGCATTTCTCTCTCCTGCCTCGAGACTGCAGGCACCGGTTGGGCCGGAGCCGAACATATCGACCGTACTGGCTACTTCCGGGTGACGTCAGGTCGCGGTGGCGATTTCGATGACGAACCGAGATGCGGCGCCGGAGTGTCGTGTCCGGCGCCGCCCCCGCTCAATTCTGCGCGAGCATGCCGCGCATGGTGGCGATCTCGGCCTCTTGATCGGCGATGATCTTCGTCGCGAGCTGCCGCGACGGCGGATTCACGCCGACGTTCAGCTCGGTCTGGGCCATCCTGACCGCGCCCTCGTGGTGGGCGATCATCATCTCCAGCCACTGCCGGTCGAAATCGGCGCCGTTCGCGGCTTGCAGACTGCCCATCTGCGCGTCGGTCATCATGCCGGGCATGGCGTGCCCGCCGTGCCCTTCGGTCGCGCTCGGGGCGGGTTTGCCGAAGCCGACGAGCAGGTCGGTGATCTGCTGCATCTCCGGCGCCTGCGCCTTCTCCACCTGGGCGGCCAGCGCGATGAGCTGCTGGTTCTGGGTGTGACTCGGCACCATCTTCGCCATCTCGACGGCCTGCGCGTGATGCGGGTACATCATCTGCAGGAAGCTGACGTCGGCATCGTTGAAGTCGGTACTCGCGGCAGCGCTGGTCGTGATGGTGGTGGAGTGCTCGGTGGTGTGGGTGGCGGTGCTGTCGTCGCTACAACCGGCCGCGAGCAAGACGGTGGCGGCCGCGGCGACGAGGATATGGGTACGGCTGATGGACATGGTGATCCTCCTGGGGATTCGGGTGAGGTGTCGAAACTGGCGAGGCACGTCAGGTGCCACGCCTGTCAGATCCGCAGAATCGCCAGTTGGGAAAGGGTGAGGACGGTCCATGGTGGTGGGCGCGTCCGTCGGCCGCGCCAGGCCCTCGACGGGTGCCGGGTGGCCTCGGAGGCATCGCCGAGGCGGTAGAGCAGGACCAGGGTCAGTGCGATGGCGAGCGCGGCCAGGACGAAAACACAGGCGTGGACGGCAGCGTGCTCGTGGCAGCCTGCCGCGCCGCAGCCCGTGTGCGGGTCGGACGGAGCGACGACGGGCATCATCGGCGATGCTTCGGGCAAAGCGGCGTGCTCGGTCGCGAGGATCGTGGCGTGCTCATCGGTCGGAGCCGCGGACAGGTGGCGGTCGGGCGCTGCCATGGTGGGGACCGGTGCTTGTGGAGCCGGGCCGTGCGCACTGTCGCTCGCGTGGGCGGTGCCGAAGACCGCGGAGTGCATGGCGACGATTCCGGCCAGCAGCATCAGCACAGCGAGCGCCCTGGCAATGCCGGGTGCGCGCGCGGGCGGATGCAGGTCCATCACAGTAGCCAGTCTAGCGATCGTCATCGCGATACCCGGTAGGGGTAAGGGCTACTGGGTGGCGATGTCGACGACCAGGCGCGGGGGATCGGCCAGGGCTGTCACGGCGAACGGCGGCTGATCGGCGTCGAGGCCGATGAACGACTGCGTGACGCCTTCGTAGACCAGCTTCTTGTAGACCCCGGTGATGGCGGGCGTGCTCGGATCGGTCACCGGGTCCGGCCCGTCGAACGGGGGGACGACCGAGTCGAACGGATACGCGGAGCCGAGGATCCGTACCTCGAGAATCGCGCGGCCCGCCACGTCGACGGTCTTGCCGCTGCCGTCCTGCACCGCTTGATCGGTGTAGGACACCTGCCACCCGGGAGCCCCGGTGCCACCGAGGGCGAAGACCACGCGGTCGAAGCCGGGCTGGCGGCCGAGCCGGATATCGGTGACGGTGAGCGCCGCATCGGTGGAGGCCGCGCCGGACTTCGGGCTCGCGTCGGTGGGCACCTCGCCGGTGGCCTCCGCGAACCTGCTGGCGGTGCTCGTCGTTGTCGGTGGAGTCGCGGCCGGTGCGTCGTCGGTGCCGCAGCCGGACACCGAAACCGCGGCCGCGGCGATCAGCACGAACACGAGGGCGTTGCGCATGTGCCTGATGCTACGCAGGGACGGCGGCGTCGTGGGCGAAGGAGCACGGGGTGTGTTCGGCTACGGAAAGTTTGCTGATGGCCACGGAATAGGAGCTGTTCCGGTTGGCGCCCGCAGGTCGCAGCCGGGTTTTCCGCTGAACGCGTACCAGTTCGGTAGTTAGCGCCACCTGCGGTGATCGGCTGCGGCGCGAAGTCGGTCGACGATCGCGTCCGAAGCATTGGGGAAGAATGGAATTCGGTGGATCCGCGAATTCGGAGCGATCTGCAAGGGCGTCGCAAATCGATGGAACCCGTTACCGCTCAGTGAAATACATCCGACGAAGACCCGTCGCGAGTCGCCGCTACAGCCGATAGCGGGCCCGGATGTGACGGTGGGGCAACGATCTAGCACACTTGCCGGGTGGACAGTGTTGACGACGTATTCGACCGACTACGCCGGTATCCGGATGTGGAGGCGCCGAACCTCTATGCCGTCGATGCCGCCGACCGACTGATCCTCGACACGGCAGCCGACGCCCTCGCGGCCGCGGGTAGCGGTGATGTTGCGGTGATCGGTGACGCCTACGGCGCGCTCACGCTCGGTCTCGCCGCGCAGCACGGACTCGCCGGTATTCGCGTCCACCAGGACCTGATCACCGGCGAATCGGCGCTGGCGGCCAACGCCAAGACCCTCGGGCTCACCGATCGCTACACCACCCACGCCCTCGACGCCGACCTGCTCGCCGGCGCGCGCGTGATCCTGATGCGGTTGCCGCGGATGCTGTCGGGCGTCGCCGAGATCGCCGAGGCCATCGCCCGCTACGCCGCCGACGATGTGGTGGTGTTCGCGGGCGGTCGCGACAAATACCTCACTCCCGCGATGAACGAGGTACTCGCCGAATCCTTCGCGCGGGTCCGTGCGGGCCGGGGCAGGCAGAAGTCGCGTGTGCTCGTGGTCGGCGAGCCGCTGCCGATGGGCGAATCCCGGTTCCCCGTTCGCGAGCACGTCATCGAGATCGACGGCGATGTCGTCGCGTTCGGCGCGGCGTTCTCCGGCTCGCGCCTCGACATCGGTACCCGCTTCCTGCTCGAACACATGGACCGGATGAAGCCCGACGCGCGCGACGCCGTCGACCTCGGTTGTGGCACCGGCATTCTCGCGGTCGCGCTGGCGAAATCGCGGCCGCACATCCGGGTGGTCGGCACCGACCAGTCCGCCGCCGCCGTCGCCTCGGCCAGGGCTACAGCTGTTGCCAACGGTGTCGCCGACCGGGTGACGGTGGTGCGCGACGACGCCATGTCCTCGGCCGCCGACAACAGCGCCGACCTGGTGCTGTGCAATCCGCCGTTCCACGTCGGGGCGGCCGTGCACACCGGTTCGGCGATCAAGATGTTCGTCGAGACCGGGCGGGTGCTGCGGCCGGGCGGTGAGTTGTGGACGGTGTACAACTCGCACTTGAACTATCGCGGCGTGGTGGAGCGGATGGTGGGTCGCACCGATGTGATCGGCCGGAACCAGAAGTTCACGGTCACGCGGTCCGTTCGTGGTCTGCGCGACGTACAACGATAGGACGACCCGAAAGCGGTAGAGTCCGATTTGTCCGAACGGGTCAGCGGTGTGGTCATCGACCTGATCGCTGGGAACTTTGTCCGATCGTGACGCGTTGAACAGGGCAGTTGGAGCTTCTGCAGCGACTCGTAACTCCAGGAAAGGCGCACGGTGCGTACCTCATCGAATCCGGTGTTCAAGAACCTTCCCCGCCAGGAAGGTGTCGGCGGTTACGCGAACTTCGGTTCGGGCGTAGCCGGCGCGGGCCAGCTCGGTAACCAGCAATACGGCGAATACGGGCAGCAGTACGGCCAGCAATTCCAGCAGGCCCCTGCCACCCGCGCGATGACCATCGACGACGTGGTCACCAAGACCGGCATCACCCTCGCGGTGCTGACCGTCTCGGCGATCATCTCCTTCGCGCTGTCGAGCGCGAACCCGTCGCTGGCCCCGCTGTTCGTCATCGGCGGCGCGATCGTCGGCCTGGTGCTCGTCCTGATCGCGACCTTCGGTCGCAAGATGGACAACCCAGCCATCGTGCTGTCCTACGCGGCCTTCGAGGGCCTGTTCCTCGGCGCGCTGTCCCTGATGTTCACCGACGTCACCTTCGGCGGGGTGGGCGGTAGCGCCCTGATCGGCCAGGCGGTGCTCGGCACGTTCGGCGTGTTCTTCGGCATGCTCGTCGTCTACAAGACCGGCGCTATCCGCGTTACCCCGCGCTTCACTCGCATGCTGATCGGCGCGATGGTCGGCGTGCTGGTGCTGATGGTCGGCAACCTGATCGCGAGCTTCTTCACCGACGGCGGCTTCGGCCTGCGCGACGGCGGCGCGCTGGCGATCGTGTTCAGCCTGGTCTGCATCGCCATCGCCGCGTTCAGCTTCCTGCTGGACTTCGACGCCGCCGACCAGCTGATCCGCGCCCAGGCCCCCGAAAAGGCCGCGTGGGGCGTGGCCCTCGGCCTCACCATCACCCTGGTCTGGCTCTACGTCGAGATCCTTCGCCTGCTGAGCTACTTCCAGCGCGACTGATCCGAGCACGAAAAAGCGGCCCACCTCGATGAGGTGGGCCGCTTTTTTCGGTCTATCTCATCTCAGCTGAGGCGCTCGAGGACCAGCGCCATGCCCTGGCCGCCGCCGACGCACATGGTCTCCACGCCGAACTGCTTGTCGTAGGTCTGCAGGTTGTTCAGCAGGGTGGTGGTGATGCGGGCACCGGTCATGCCGAACGGGTGGCCGAGCGCGATCGCGCCGCCGGAGACGTTGAGCTTGTCCTCGTCGATCTTCAGCTCACGCGCCGAGCCGAGGACCTGCACGGCGAAGGCCTCGTTGATCTCGAACAGGTCGATGTCGGAGACCGACTTGCCTGCGATCGCCAGCGCGCGCTTGACGGCCTCGACCGGGCCGAGGCCCATGATCTCGGGCGACAGGCCGGAGACGCCGGTGGAGACGATGCGGGCAAGCGGGGTCAGACCCAGTTCCTTGGCCTTGGTGTCGCTCATGATGACCAGCGCCGCGGCGCCGTCGTTGAGCGCGCAGCAGTTACCGGCGGTGATGGTGCCGTCGGGACGGAACACCGGCTTGAGCTGGCTGACCGCCTCGTAGGTGACGCCGGCGCGCGGGCCGTCGTCCTTGCTCACGATCGTGCCGTCGGGCAGGGTCACCGGGGTGATCTCGCGCTCGAAGAACCCGGCCTTGATGGCCTCTTCGGCACGGTTCTGCGAGCGCACGCCCCAGCGGTCCTGGTCTTCGCGTGAGATGCCGGTCAGCGACGCCACGTTCTCGGCGGTCTGGCCCATCGCGATGTAGGCGTCGGGGAGCAGGCCGTCCTGACGCGGGTCGTGCCAGACACCGGCGCCACCTTCGGCGGCCTTGGCGGTGCGGGCAACGGCCTCGTCGAAAATGGGGTTCCTGGTGTCGGGCGAGCTGTCGGCCGAGCCACGGGCGTAGCGCGAGACGGTCTCCACGCCCGCGGAGATGAACACATCACCCTCGCCTGCCTTGATCGCGTGGAAGGCCATCCGGGTGGTCTGCACCGACGACGCACAGTAGCGCTGCACGGTGGTGCCGGGGACGACATCGAGGCCGAGCTCGATGGCGATCATGCGGCCCATACCGAAGCCACCCTCGCCGGCGGGGGAGCCGGTGCCCAGGATGATGTCGTCGATCTGCGTCGGATCCAGCGAAGGCACCTTGGCCAGCGCTGCACGAACCATCTGCGTGGTCAGGTCGTCCGGGCGCATTCCCGCCAATGACCCCTTGACGGCACGGCCGATCGGGGAACGGGCGGTGCTGACGATGACGGCCTCGGGCATGAGGACTCCTTTTCGCATTGTTCGACGTGAACGGCTGTTTACATGCCGGTCATTCTCGAATCTACGTCTCCAGCTGCCCCACGGGAAGAGCAGGGCGGTCGCGCACCTGTGCGATCAACACGGGCAGCAGCTGCGCGGCGGCCAATTCGTAGCCTGCCGCGGAGGGGTGGAATCCGTCGGTGGCGAACAGGATTTCAGGCGAGGCGCGGAACTCCGACGCGACCAGCGGTGAGCCCATCGGCACCGCGATACCGCCCGCGATCGTGGTCGCCACCGTCTGCGCCTTGGCCAGCCGCACACTCCAGTTCGCGACGATCGTGCGCAGCGGCTGCTGAATCGCGGTGACGGTGCCCAGGTTCGGGCAGGTGCCGACCACCACCAGCGCGTCCGCTTCGCGCAGCCGCGACACCGCAGCCGCGAGCCTGCGCGCCGAGGCCCGGATGGAGTGCTTCTTGGTGATGTCGTTGGCGCCGACCAGGATCACCGCCGCGTCCGGCGGTGGGCCCGCGACGAACATCGCGTCGACCTGTCCGGCCAGGCCCTTCGAGGTGGCGCCGGAGATCGCTTTGGTACTCAACCGGATTCGCAGGCCGGTGGCCTCGGCCAGACCGCGGGCCAACCGCACTCCCGGCACATCGGCGGCACCGAGACAACCGAGCCCCGCCGCGGTGGAGTCGCCGAAGATCATCAGGTGCAGGTCGACCGGCGTGTTCTTGCGCCACGGCTCGGGACGGGTGGCGCCCGGCGCGTACACGCCGTCGGCCTCGGGCGGTTTGGAGGTGTCGCGGCCGATCACCGCGCGCGCCGCACCCGCCTGCGTCATCAGCAAACGATAGGTCGCCCAGGAGACCGTCCCGGCGCTCGATCCGGCGAGCACCGTCGTCGCTCCGGTCACGACCGCGGTCCGCCAGCTGATTCGAGGTGCGCTCACATCCGAAAATTCTACGACGCGGGTTCGCCAGTACCCGACGAGTTACCCATGTACTCGCGAAATCAGAGGTTCTGCAACGATGGAGGAATGCGCATCGCGGATCATGTGGTCGACCTCATCGGTAACACCCCCCTTGTTCGGCTGAACTCGGTGGTCGGCCCCAACGCGGGTCTGGTGGCCGCGAAGGTCGAATACCTGAACCCGGGCGGCAGCTCCAAGGACCGGATCGCGGTCAAGATGATCGACGCCGCCGAGCAGGACGGACTGCTGAAGCCGGGTGGCACGATCGTCGAGCCGACCTCCGGTAACACCGGTGTCGGCCTGGCGTTGGTCGCCCAGCAGCGCGGGTACAAGTGTGTGTTCGTCTGCCCGGACAAGGTCAGCGAGGACAAGCGCAACGTGTTGCGTGCCTACGGCGCCGAGGTCGTGGTCTGCCCGACCGCCGTGCCGCCGGAGCACCCCGACAGCTATTACAACGTCTCCGATCGCCTGGTCCGGGAGATCGAGGGCGCCTGGAAGCCCAACCAGTACTCGAACCCGGGCGGTCCCGACAGCCACTACGAGACCACCGGTCCCGAGATCTGGGCCGACACCGAGGGCAAGGTCACCCACTTCGTCGCGGGCGTCGGCACCGGCGGCACCATCTCCGGCACCGGCCGCTACCTCAAGGAAGTCTCCGGCGGCAAGGTCAAGATCATCGGCGCCGATCCGGAAGGCTCGGTGTACTCCGGCGGCACCGGTCGCCCGTATCTGGTCGAGGGTGTCGGCGAGGACTTCTGGCCCTCGGCGTACGACGCGTCGATCCCCGACGAGATCATCGCCGTCTCCGACGCGGATTCCTTCGAGATGACCCGGCGTCTGGCTCGCGAGGAAGGCCTGCTGGTCGGCGGTTCCTGCGGTATGGCCGTGGTCGCCGCGATCGAGGTCGCCCGCCGCGATCCCGACGCGGTGGTGGTCGTGCTGCTGCCCGACGGTGGCCGCGGTTACCTGTCGAAGATCTTCAACGACAAGTGGATGAGTTCCTACGGCTTCCTCCAGACTCCGCTGGAAGCGGGCCCCGAACCGCTGGTCGGCGACGTGCTGCGCGGCAAGTCCGGCGCCCTGCCCGACCTGGTGCACACCCACCCGTCGGAAACCCTGCGCGACGCCATCGAGATCCTGCGCGAATACGGCGTGTCACAGATGCCCGTCGTCGGCGCCGAGCCGCCGGTCATGGCGGGCGAGGTCGCGGGCAGCGTCACCGAACGCGACCTGCTCTCCGCCGTCTTCGAAGGCCGCGCCAACCTCACCGACTCGGTGGCCCAGCACATGAGCCCGTCGTTCCCGCTGATCGGCTCCGGCGAACCCCTCTCCACCGCCACCAAGGCGCTGTCGGACTCCGACGCCCTGATGGTCGTCGAAGACGGCAAGCCCGTCGGCGTCATCACCCGCCACGACCTACTCGGCTTCCTGAGCACCGGCAGCATCTGAGGCTCGACGCACCGTGGGCGCGGTGCGGATCTCGGCGGCGAGTCCCTTCTTGGCCGCGGCGGTCCGGATCGCGTCCACCACCAGGAGCAGCGCGGCTCGGCCCGCCGAGTTGGTGCGGTAGGCCAGCGACACCGTCCGGGTGAGGGCGTCACTGAGCGCGACGATGTCCACCCCGGGTGGACGCAACGCCAAACCCAGGTCCGATACCAGCGTGACGCCGAGTCCGGCCGCGACCATCGACATCGCGGTCGCCTGCTCCTCCAACTCGTGGTCGATGCGCGGCCGCAGCCCGGCGGACTGGAACGCCAGCCGCGCCGCGTGCCCGAAGTGTGACCGGGCGGGCGCGATGATCCACGGATGTTCGGACAGCTCGGCCAGCGTCACGCTGGCCGCGGGCACCGCACCGGCGGGGACGGCCGCGTGGATCCGTTCGACGCCGATGACCGCTCGCTCCAGGCCACGGTCCCAGGTCATCGGATAGTTCGAGTAGTCCAGAACGAAGGACAGATCGAGCGTGCCGTCACGGACGGCCGCGGCCGTCGACTCCGGCGCGAGCTCGGTGGTGCGCACCAGAATGCCCGGATGCGAGGCGGCGAGGGTGGTGAGCGCGTCGGGGAGCAGGCCGGAGGCCACCGACGCCCACACCCCGGCGGTGATCTTCGCGGTCACCGATCCGCCCGCTTCCTCCAGCGCCTGGGTCGCGCGCTCGACCGCGGCCAGGATTTCCTCGGCGTGCTCGGCGAGCACGATCCCGAGGTCGGTGAGCTGCACGCGGCGCCCACGTCGTTCGAACAGCCGGGTGCCCGCGTCGCGTTCGAGCTGTGCGAGCTGTTGGGAAACCGCCGACGCGGTGTAGTGCAGAGCAGCCGCCGCGGCCGTGATCGTGCCGCGTTGGTGTAGCTCGTGCAACATTCGCAGCCGGGCCAGAGACAGGTCCATAGCACCGAGGGTAGGCACTGTGCAGGAACCGTGAACGGTGCCGTGAACGATCCGTAAATAGACGCGCCGCCGGGGGTGACGCACGCTTGGTGCTACCGGGACGACGAGGTCCGCCACAGGCGATCACGACGAATGAGGAGGTGGGGCGCCATGACGATGCTGAACCCGAATGGGGGAACGCCGCAGGTGACTTCACAGACTGTTGCGGCCACATCCACGGACCCGGCCGTTGCTCCCGCGGTCCGCCGCAGCCAGCCGTACATGCGTCTGCAGTGGACGGATTCGCTCACCGACGCGGTCGGCTACCTCGTTGTCCACACCCTGCGCGGCGGCTTGGCCACCGGCGGCACCCGGATGCGGGCCGGCTGCACCCTGGGTGAGGTCGAGGATCTGGCGCGCGGCATGGCCAACAAGACCGCCACGTTCGACCTGCCGATCGGCGGCGCCAAGGGCGGGATCGACTTCGATCCCAAGGACCCGCGCGCCGTGGAGGTGCTGCAGCGATTCTGCGAGGCGATGCGCCCGTGGCTCGACGCGCACTGGGTGACCGCGGAGGACCTGGGGGTTCCGCAGCACCTGATCGACGAGGTCTTCGACAAGCTCGACCTTGACCAGAGTTTCCACGCCGCGATCCGGCGCGCCGCCGACCCGGTGGCGACGCTGGCGCGCGTCCGCAACGGGCTCAACGCGGCAGTAGACGGCGGCTTCCTGCTCGGTGACGTCATCGGTGGCTACGGCGTCGCGCACGCCTGTCTCGCCACGGCGGTGCAGTGGGGGCAGGCACCGGCCCAGACGACGGTCGCGATCCAAGGCGTCGGCACCATGGGCGGGGCGGCGGCCTACTACCTGCACGAGGCCGGAATGAAGATCACCGCGGTAGCGGATGCCGCCGGCACGCTGTCGTGCGCCGATGGGCTCGACATTCCGGCGCTGCTGGATCTCCGCGACGGCTACGGCGAGATCGATCGGTCCCGCCTGCCCGAGGGCATCGAGCAGCTGCCGCGCAACGCCATCGTCGCCGCCGACGTCGATATCCTTGTGCCCGCGGCGATCTCGTACGCGATCACGCCGGACAACTCCTACGATATCCGGGCCCACGTCATCGTCGAAGCCGCGAACGCCGCCACGACACCGGAGGCCGAGGCCATGCTCGCCGCCCGCGGCATCCCGGTACTGCCCGACTTCGTCGCCAACGCGGGCGCGGTGGCCTGGGCGTGGTGGTTGCTGCTCGGCGAAGTGGACGACACCCCGGACACCTCCTTCGACCGACTCCGAACCACCATGCACGACAAGGTGGCACAGCTGCTGACCGCGTGGACCGACGAAGGCGTCACTCCTCGCGAGGTCGGCCACCGCTGGGCCGACGACCCGTCACCGCTCACCGGGCCGGTCGTCATTCCCTGAGGCCGACGTCGGTGCTGCCTTCGGGCGGAAGGCAGCACCGATCGTCCGTCAGCAGGTGAGCATCGAATGCAACTCCACCCACTGATCCGGGTGGACATAGGCGACCACGGTGTCGTGGGCGATGCCCGCGGCCGCCATGGCCTCGTCCACGCCGTGGTAGCGGGTGTGCAGGGAAGCCCGGACCGTGCCGCCTGATCCCGAGAAGGCGGTGCGTACCAACTCGATGTAGGAATCACGGTGGGGGACAGAGGGTTGTGTTCGTCGAACGATCCGCAGGATCGCGGAGTCGACCGACGGGATCGGGCGGAAGCTGTCGCGGGGTATCTGCCCGCGAAGTTCCCAGCTGAACCACGGCCAGGTCGTCGCGGTCAGTAGGCTCCAGCGGCCGTAGTCGCCGGTGCGTTTGCGGGCGTATTCGCGTTGGGTGAGCAACGTCGCCGAAGTCAGGGCGGGTGCGGTCAGGCACCAGTCGACGATGTCGGCCGTCACGGAGAACGGGATGTTGCCCACCACGGCGAACGGCTCGCGGGGAGCCTTCGCCTTGGTGAAATCACCACGGACGACGCGGATTCCGTCCTCGGACCGCGTGTGCGCCGAGAGCTTGGCCGCGAGTAGGGGATCGATCTCGTACGCGGTGACCCGCGCTCCGCGCCGAGCCAAGGCCCGCGTGAGAATGCCCTCGCCCGCACCGGGCTCGAGAACTGTCCCCGCCGGGTCGGCCGCTGTCACGATCGAGTCGACGGCGCCACGATCCACCAGAAAGTTCTGGGACAGTGTCCTTCTCGCGTGGTCACGAGCGGTCCGGCCGCCACTCTTCCCGGTGACCTTGCGCTGTGTGTGTGAATAGTTTCGGTGTGAATAGTCCTGCGCCACGGCAGTTGCCCCTTCGGGTCTTCGAGTTGATGGAAGCTCGAAGGGCCCTTGGCGCGCCGGTGGACGCCGATGCAGTTATCCGCGTCCGCTAGCGGGCCAGAGCCCGGTTGTGGCGGATGCGAATGAAGAAGTGACACGACATGCGACCGACTCTAGGAATCGGCGCGACGGTGGGCAACCGAATTTTCGGTCGGGAGGGTGTGGACACCACCAGTAGCGGACCTGAGTGCGTGGCGAGCGCGATCCCTCAGACCGATCGACCGGAAATTATGGCGCTGACCGGCCATCGGCAAATTCATCGCTACTTTCACGATTCGACGAAGATTACCTGGGTAAGTACCTCGGACAGGTGCTTCGGCAATTCAGCCGCACTGATCGGAAAGCGAAAGGACAGGCCGTGGACAACTCCGTCATTGCGATAGATTTCCAGCAGGGCTTGACCGATGCGTGGAGTTCGGTCGCGCAGTTCGTCCCCAAAGCGGTGGCTTTCATCGCCATTCTTCTCGTCGGCTGGATCATTGCGAAGGTCGTCGCCAAGATCGTGAACGCGGTGCTGGAGCGCGTCGGATTCGATAAGCTCGTCGAACGCGGCGAACTGCGAAATATGATGTCCCGCAGTAAATATGACGCTTCCGACATTATCGCCAAGATCGCCTACTACGCGATTCTGTTGATCGCGCTGCAGATCGGTTTCGCGGTATTCGGGCCGAACCCGGTCAGCGCCCTGCTCACCAGCATCGTGGCCTGGCTGCCCAAGGCCGTGATCGCGATCGTGATCGTGGTGATCGCCGCGGCCATCGCCCATGCGGTGAGCGACCTGATCTCCAACGTGCTCGGCGGGCTGTCCTACGGGAAGATGCTCGGCCGGATCGCGGCGGTGTTCATCTGGGGTATCGGCATCATCGCCGCGCTGAACCAGATCGGCGTGGCGACCTCGGTGACCACGCCGATCCTGATCGCCGTGCTCGCCACCATCGGCGGCATCCTGGTAGTCGGCGTCGGCGGTGGCCTGGTCAGGCCCATGGAGCAGCGCTGGAGCAATTGGCTGGGCAACCTGGAATCGGAGATGCCCGCGATGAAGGGGCACGCCCAGGCATACCAGCGTGGACGCGAGGACGCGGCGCGCCAGGGCGCGCAGGTGGCGCCGAGCACAGCCGAGCAGGCTCGGCAGACGCGGGTGACGCCCGGCACCAGCTACCCGGAAGGCGAACCGGGCTGGGGTGGCGAAACGGCTCGATAGCCGATCGGCACCGGCGCCCCGTCACCTTCGGGTGGCGGGGCGCCGCTGCCTGTCCCGGGGTGGTGTCAGTCGGCGGCGTACGCGCACACCGCGGCCAGGCGTAACTGCAGCCAGTCGGCGTCGTGCCAGTCGGCAGGCGCGCCGGCGAAGAATCCGTCGGCTCGCTCGGCGAAATGGTCGAGGAGCCCGCGGACATAACCGGCGAGCAGAATGGTCATCGGCACGCGAGCGGAATCATCGACACCGAGGACAAGGATGTCGCGCACCGCGGCGGCGTGCTGATCCAACTGGGCGGACAGGGCGGGCACCACTGCGGCGACGGCTGCCGCGGGGGCTCCGAACTCGGTGTTCAACTGTTGTAATTGTCGTTGCGCCGAGAGTTCGAGCAACGCGGGACCGGGCGCAAACATTGCAATATGGTAGCAATCTCTCCAGTCCTGGTAAAGATTGGATCTCTTCAAGATCAATAGGATGACCTGGCGAATATGTCGCAACCTCGTCGCGTTCGATCGAATTCGGGTGAGCGCAACCATGGTCGCTCCGCCGACGTCCTGCTGGACTGTCGACCATGGGCAGTGAACGTCGGAAGTTGAAGACCGTCACCGGGGTCAGCGGATCGCGCGATGTATACGCCGCGGCCCTCGACCCGACCCGCTCGACGCTCGACGAAGCGGTGCGGGTCGCGCGGATCGCGCAGGAGAACAAGTTCGGCGCGATCTTCGCCGCGGACCTGCTCAGCTTCGGCGCCCAGGGGGCGATCGGCGCGCAGGAACCACTGATCCAGCTCGCCGCCCTCGGCGCGGTGACCACCGATCTCGGCCTGATCGCCACCGTCTCCACGACCTTCCATCACCCCTACAACCTGGCCCGGCTCTTCGGCACGCTCGACCACATCAGCAACGGCCGCGCGGCCTGGAACGTGGTGACCTCCTCGCTGGGTGAGGAGAACTACGGCGACGGTGACCTGCCGAGCCCCGAGCAGCGCTACGCGCGTGCCACGGAATCCCTCGAGGTGGTCAACGCGCTGTTCGACAGCTGGCAGCCCGGTGCGCTTCGGCCGGACGGCAAAGGCGGTGCGGCACTGGACGAATCGCTCGTGCGGCCGATCGACTATGCCGGACAGCATTTCTCGGTGCGTGGTCCGCTGAACATCCCGCCGTTGCCGCAGGGCAGGCCGGTACAGTTCCAGGCCGGTCAGTCCGCCGGTGGCGTGGAACTCGGCGCGCGATTCGCGGAGATGGTCTTCACCTCGCTGGCGACGCTCGAGGACGCGGTCACCTATACGAAGAAGATTCGCACCCGCGCCGCTGAACTGGGCAGGCCGGACGGGCTTCCGCTCATCTTCAGTTCCTTCCACGCGACCTACGGTGCGACGGAGGAGGAAGCTCGCAGGTTGGTCCGCGAGGCCGCCGAAGCCACCGATTTCGAGGCGGGTCGTCGTCAACTGGCCGACATGCTGGGCGGCGCCATCGACCTGTCCGACCTGCCGTTGGACAAGCCCATCCCGGAAAGTTTGCTGCCGCAGTTGGATTCGGTACACCGCCGACGCGGAAGGGTCGAGATCTTCGGCAAGCTCGCCGCCTCCGGCGCGACCCTGCGCGAACTCGTCATCGCCGCCAAGGACACCGGGCACTGGGCCGCGGCGGGCACGCCCGAACAGTTGGCCGACGCGATCGAAGAGCGGTATCGGGCGAATGTGCTCGACGTGATCTCCCTCGGCGGGCTCACCGACGAACGCACCCACGATTTCGTCGTCAACGGCTTGCTGCCCGAGCTGCGTCGCAGAGGTCTGCTCGATACCGACTATCTGGGCGGCACCTACCGCGAGAACCTGGAACTGCCTGCGCCGACCGGAGCGACGAGGGCGTAGCCGACGAGATCTGATCGATACTGCGGAGTTGCGCGAACCGGGCGTCCGATGGACTCTGAATGGGTATAACCGTTCCGAGACAACTTTCGGCAAACAAGCTCGGCGAGCGAAGGGATCCGCAGTGCAGGTCACCGACCCGGCCGTTCATCTGTTCGGCATGAGCACGGTAATCGCTGCTAGCGCAGGGTATTCGGCTCAGACGAGAATCGCAGGCGCCTGGCGTCGCTCGCCTTACGCACCGCTGTTCGGTCGGCTGGCCGCCGCGATCTTCTGGGGTTGCGGCAGTGTGGCCGGTCTGACGCTGCTCGGCATCCCCACAGCGATCACCGTGCCCATCGCGCTGACCGTGTTGACGGTGGTGATCGTGATGCTCGCCGCGGCTTTCGCCGGCGGCATGATCAGGCCCGCGCCGAGGCCGGGCCTGACCGCCGGTACCTGACCTACCGGAACGCGTTGACGTCGGTGAGTGCCTTGCCGATGACCAGTTGGTGCACCTCGGCGGTGCCCTCGTAGGTCAGCACCGATTCCAGGTTGTTGGCGTGCCGCAGCACCGGGTAGTCGAGGGTGATTCCGTTGGCGCCCATGATGGTCCGGCATTCGCGAGCGATCTTGATGGCTTCGCGGGTGCTGTTCAGTTTGCCCACGCTGATCTGCTCGCCGGTGATCTCGTGACGATCCTTCAACCGGCCCAGGTGCAGCGCGAGCAACTGTCCCTTGCCGAGCTCGAGCGCCATATCGGCCAGTTTGGCCTGGGTGAGTTGGTAGCCGGCCAGCGGCTTGTCGAACACGTCACGGGTACGGGCGTAGTCGATCGCCGCGCTCAGGCAGTCGCGTGCGGCGCCGAGCGCGCCGAAGATGATGCCGAACCGTGCCTCGCTCAAGCAGGCCAGCGGCGAACTGAGCCCGAGCGATTCGGGCAGTACCGCATCGGCGGGCAAGCGGACGTCGTCGAAATCCAGTGCGGCGGTGATCGATGCGCGCAGCGACAACTTGCGGTGGATCTCGCGAGTGGTGAAACCCGATGTGCCCGCGGGCACCAGGAAGCCGCGCACTCGCGGCTTGTCCGTGCCCGGCTCGTCCGCGTAGGCCCAGACGATCGCGATATCGGCCACCGACCCGTTGGTGATCCACATCTTGGACCCGTTCAGAATCCAGTCGTCACCGTCGCGGCGCGCCCGCGTGCGCATCCCGCCGGGGTTCGACCCGAAGTCGGGTTCGGTGAGTCCGAAGCACCCGATCACCTCACCGGCCGCCATCGCAGGTAGGTACTGCTGCTTCTGCTCCTCCGATCCGAAGAAGTGAATGGCCGCCATCGCCAGCGAGCCCTGCACCGACACCATGCTGCGCACGCCGGAGTCGATGGCTTCGAGCTCCTGGCAGGCGAGCCCGTACGCGGTGGCCGACGCGCCTGCGCAGCCGTAGCCCTCGAGGTGCATGCCGAGCAGTCCGAGCTTGCCCAGCTCCGGCGCGATCTCGCGGGCCGGGAAGGTTCCCTCCTCGAACCAGTCCGCGAGGTGTGGCCGCAGCCTGCGTTCCCCGAATCGCGCCACCGTGTCGCGGATTTCGCGCTCCTCCGGCGACAGCAACGGATCAATGGCGAACAACTCTTCGACGGTGACCATGGCGTGAGCTTAACCGCAGTACCGACACCGAATCCGGCACATCGACCATGTCGAGAACCCCTGCGAAAGCGACCCGAACCGGCCAACTAGTCTGAGGTATATGAGTGAGCTGGGATTCTCCACCAGGGCCGTGCACGCCGGATACGAACCCGATCCTCAGACCGGTGCGGTGAATGTGCCCATCTACGCGAGCTCGACCTTCGCCCAGGACGGCGTCGGCGGCATGCGTGGTGGCTACGAGTACGCGCGCACCGGCAACCCCACCCGCACGGCCTTGGAAGCCAACCTCGCCGCCCTCGAATCGGGCAGTTACGGGCGCGCCTTCGCCTCGGGTATGGCGGCCACCGACTGTGCGCTGCGCGCCATGCTGCGTCCCGGCGACCACATCGTCATCCCCGACGATGCCTACGGCGGCACCTTCCGGCTCATCGACAAGGTCTTCAGCCAGTGGGGCATCGAGCACTCGCCCGCCCACATCGCCGACCTCGACGCGGTGCGTGCGGCCATTCGCCCCAACACCAAGCTGGTGTGGATCGAGACCCCGACCAACCCGCTGCTGAGCATCGGTGACATCCCCGCGCTGGCCGATATCGCCCACGAGGCCGACGCGAAGCTGGTCGTGGACAACACGTTCGCCACCCCGTACCTGCAGCAGCCGCTGCTGCTCGGCGCCGATGTCGTCCTGCACTCCACCACCAAGTACATCGGCGGGCACTCCGATGTCGTCGGCGGCGCGCTGATCACCAACAGCGCCGAGCTCGACAAGGACTTCGCGTTCCTGCAGAACGGCGCGGGCGCGGTACCCGGCCCGTTCGACGCCTTCCTCACGATGCGCGGCATCAAGACGCTGGCCGTGCGGATGGAGAAGCACTGCGACAACGCCGAGGTCATCGCGGAGTTCCTGACCAACCACCCGGCCATCTCGCAGGTCATCTACCCCGGTCTGCCCACGCACCCCGGCTACGAGATCGCGCAGAAGCAGATGCGTCGCAGCGGCGGCATGATCTCGGTGCGCCTGGCCGGCGGCCGGGAAGCGGCGCTGAAGTTCTGCTCGCGGACCGAGATCTTCACCCTGGCCGAATCGCTGGGCGGGGTCGAATCGCTGATCGAGCACCCGGGCGCGATGACCCACGCCAGCACCGAGGGCTCGGCCCTCGAAGTCCCCGCCGACCTGGTTCGCCTCTCGGTAGGCATCGAGGACATCAGCGATCTCCTCGCTGACGTCGAGCAGGCCCTGAGCTGAGCCGGACCCCCACACATGACGAAGCGGCCGCATCCGGATTCCGGATGCGGCCGCTTGCGTTCGGGTTCTCGACGTACGGGTTCAGCCGGCTCAGCTGTGGTACGGCTCCGCGCTGACCAGCGTGACCTTCATGGTGTTGCCGTTGGGGAGTGTGTACTCGCGGGTCTCGCCCACCTTGGCGTCGATCAGCGCGCCGCCCAGCGGCGAGTTCGGCGAGTAGGCTTCGAGGCCGGTGGCGCCGAGTCCCTCTTCGCGGGTGGCGATGAGGAAGGTCTCGGTATCGCCTTCGTCGCCGTCGTAGTAGACCGTGACGACCGAGCCCGGCAGCGCCACGCCGGATTTGGTGGGGGCGACGCCGACCTTGGCGTTGTTCAGCAGTTCCTGCAGCTGGCGGATACGCGCCTCCTGCTGGCCCTGCTCTTCACGCGCGGCGTGGTAGCCACCGTTCTCCTTGAGGTCGCCCTCTTCGCGGCGCTCGTTGATCTCGGCGGCAATGACCGGACGATTGGCAATGAGCGAGTCCAACTCGCCCTTGAGCCTGTCGTGCGACTCCTGGGTAAGCCAGGTCACATTCTCGGTCATCTCGATCACTCCCTAGTAGTTGTTCCCGGCGCACCGGGATTCCTGAGAAACCAGCGCGATTCCTCCCGAAGGAGGGCATGCACCAGCCCGACGGCTGGAGCGATCCTGGGGGTGAACCCGATACCCGCAAACAGCACCGCTGGCCGCCAATGCAGCAAACACGGCTCCGAACCCCGGAACCGTGTATCAGCCCATTTTAGCATGTCTCACAAAAATGCAGGTCAGCCTAGTCAGCCGGGCATTTCAGGTCCGCCGGACCACCTAGCGCTGGTGCGCCGGACCACCTAGCGCTGGTGCGCGGTCACTGAGCGCCGGTGCGCAGATACCCAGGTATCTGGTCGCTGCAACCATAAATATCGCCCGCCGAAGGGCGTGCCGACGACTTGACCGTAGTGGTTACTTGCACGCTGGTCGAATCCGAGCCGGGGACGAGTACTTCGCGCCGCCCCACCTCGGCGCCGTCGCGATCCATCGCCCGGACGAAGCAGACCACGGCCTGCTGTGGATCGTCGCGGGTGACCTTGATCCGCACTTCCAAGGTGGCGTCGTCGACGACCACATAGCCGAGCTGCTCGGTCTCGATCGCCTTCGGACCATATTTCTGGAAGCCGAGATAGGCCACCGCGAAGCCGACGACAACGACGCCGACACCGAGCAAAACCATCAGCCACAGGCGACGCGCGGGTGGTTTTGTGCCGTAACGGTCGGCGTGTCGCGCTGCTGCGGCGGCCGAGGTCGCGGCGGAGTCCGGTGCGGGCTCGGTCATCGGTTCGCGCTCCCGGGGGTGGTCGGAACAAACAGGGGGTCGGATGGAACTATAGGTAACGACATCTGACACCCGCGAGCGAGAGCGACGGTGAACGAGAAGTGAGTGGCCTTCGCCTCATGGCAGTGCACGCCCACCCCGACGACGAATCGAGCAAGGGCGCCGCGACGACCGCCAGATACGCCGCGGAGGGCGTCGAGGTGCTCGTCGTGACGTTGACCGGCGGTGAGCGCGGCAGCATCCTGAATCCGGCCATGGACACCCCCGGTGTGCTCGACCGCATCAACGAAGTGCGGCGCGAGGAGATGGCCGCGGCCGCCCACGCGCTCGGCGTGCGCCAGCACTGGCTGGGATTCGTCGATTCGGGCCTCCCCGAGGGCGACCCACTGCCGCCGCTGCCCGAGGGCTGCTTCGCGCTGGTGCCCCTCGAAGAGTCCACCGAAGCGCTGGTGCGTGTGATCCGCG
Source organism: Nocardia sp. Root136 (assembly GCF_001427185.1). Taxonomy (NCBI): domain Bacteria; kingdom Bacillati; phylum Actinomycetota; class Actinomycetes; order Mycobacteriales; family Nocardiaceae; genus Nocardia; species Nocardia sp. Root136. Next base: position 2,415,979 of record NZ_LMFE01000001.1, on the reverse strand, counting down.
AGTTCAAGCCGCAGGTGATCACCACCTACGACGAGAACGGTGGCTACCCGCACCCCGACCACATCCGCTGCCACGAGGTGTCGATGGCCGCCTACGAGGCGGCGGGCGATCCCAGCGCGTTCCCCGAGGCGGGCGAGCCGTGGACGCCGCTCAAGCTCTACTACGACCACGGTTTCAGCATGAAGCGGCTGGAAGCCTTCGCCGCGGAGTACGAGCGCATCGGTGAACCGTTCCCGCTGCAGGAGTGGCTGGACCGGATGAAGCAGTACACGCGAGCGCGCAGCGACATCATGGGCCGGGTCACCACCCAGATCGAATGCTCGAAGTACTTCCCCCAGCGTGACGACGCTCTGCGCGCCCACGCGACCCAGATCGATCCCAACGGCGCGTTCTTCGCGATCCCGTTGGAGATGCAGCAGCGGCTCTGGCCGACCGAGGAGTTCGAATTGGCCAAGACGCGCGTATCCACCGCCATCCCGGAGACCGACCTGTTCGCCGGCATCGAGGAAAACGACCGGTGATGTTGGTCTACCTCGCACAGCAACCGACGGGCCCCGAATTCGGCAAGGCCTCGCCCCTCGGCCTGCTGGTCATCCTGATCCTGCTGGCAGGCACGGTGCTGCTGGTCCGTTCGATGAACAAGCACCTCAAGGGCCTGCCCGAAACGTTCGAACCCGAGCACCCGGAACCGGATCAGAAGGCCGACGAGGGCACCGAGCCCGGCGTGATCACCGTCGAGGATTCCGAACCGAAGCAGGGTTCCCAGTAGGCGCGGGCGCCTAGCGCGCCGCGGCCAGGTCGGCGACGAGTTCGCCGACCAGGTCGCGCGCGGTGGCGGCCTGCTCGGCCACCGACCGCGGCGCCCCACTGGCGTTCAATTCGATCATCGTGTTCATCATGCCGAACAGCGCGACGAGTCGGCGTAGGGCTGCGCGGCGCTCGGAGACAGTCATCGGCGCGGTGGATATCGGCATGTTCACAGCTATGGGATCGCTGCCGTTCGTGGGTTCGTTTCGGCCGATATCCAATCGAAGCCGTCCGCGAATCACCAGTCGATGAGGTCGAGTTCGTGCAGGCGCCGGAACACCATCATCGAACCAGGGGCGACGTGCTCCATCGCGGCGTACTCACTCACGGTGAAGTAGCGGAATTCGGCGATTTCGCCGGTGGCGAAGGGTTCTCCGGTGAGTTCGGCACGGAAACAGGTCATGTGCAGGCCGGTGTTGCGGCGGTGTCCGAAGGCTTCGGCCTCGAAGACGCCGAACTCGGCGACACCGGCGAGGCCGACGCCGAGTTCTTCCTCGATCTCGCGATGTAACGCCTGTAAAGGGGTCTCGCCGGGGTCGATCTTGCCGCCCGCCATGTAGAAGACATCCTTGCCTTCGGGACGCGTCTGAATCAGCCTGCGGTCGCGGACATGGGCGAGGGCGGCGGTGCGGATCATGGGGATCACTCTATGGACCGAACGGCTTCGGTTCATATCGAACGGCTCTGGTGTCTGGGTCAGCTCACGGTGACGGCGTGATCGTGCGGGGATCGGCGCCGGTCAGGGCGCGGGAGGTGTCCTTGAGGTCGACACCGGAGCGGCCGAGTGCGCGGGCGCCCGCGACGAGGCCCGCCACCACCCGGGCCGCGTCGGCGTAGGTCAGGCCGTCGGGCGGGTGGATGTTGGAGATGCAGTTGCGTTCGGCGTCGGCACGGCCGGGGCGGGGCAGGTGGGTGAGGTAGATACCGAGGCTGTCGGCGACCGAGAGGCCGGGGCGCTCGCCGATCAGGACAAGGACGGTGCGCACGCCCATGGCTGCGGCGATGTGGTCGCCCAGCGCCACTCTGGCCTGGGTGGCGATGACCGGCGGGGCCAGGATGTAGCGATCACCGAGTTCTGTTGCGAGAGCGGCGAGTAGGCCGGGGGCGTGGTCGGTGAGGGCCAAGGGGGACAGACCGTCGGCGAGGACGAATCCGATGTCGGCGCCGGTGTCGGGGACTGCGGTGAGGTTGTCGGGGAGTCGACCGAGGTCTGGTCGGCGCAGGTATTCCGCGCGGTCCGCCGCTCGGCTGGCGACGGTCACCGGAGTGCCGAGCCCGACGGCCGTGATCTGCTCGGTGAAGGACTCGACGTCGAGCGGAAGGTGTACGGCGTCGCGGGCCGCCGCGTGGGCTGCGCGCAGTGCGAGGACATCGGTCGTCGGTAGCGCGTCGCCGGTGCGGCCGAGTCCGATCCTGGCTTGCGTGCTGCCACGCAGGTCGCGCCAGAAGTCTTCGGTGACAGTCGAATCCGGGGCGGGAGCGGCAACGGGCTGGTTAGCAGGTGCCGCGCCGGTGGGTTCGCCCGGCTGTCGTGGCGCGCTCATCGGGTGGCCGTCAGCGCGCGCAGAGGTGAGGACAACGGTTCTACTTGTCGCACACGGCCGTTCGCGTCCAGCATGCCCAGCCCCGACAGCCAAGCCTCGAATTCCGGTGCGGGGCGCAGATTCAGGACCTGGCGGGCGTAGAGGGCGTCGTGGAAGCTGAGGCTCTGATAGCCGAGCATCACGTCGTCGGCGCCGGGCACCGCGATGACGAACGCGCAACCGGCCGCGCCCAGCAGGGTGAGCAGGGTGTCCATGTCGTCCTGGTCGGCCTCGGCATGGTTGGTGTAGCAGACATCCACGCCCATCGGCAGACCGAGCAGCTTGCCGCAGAAGTGGTCTTCGAGCCCGGCCCGGATGATCTGCTTGCCATCGTAGAGATATTCGGGCCCGATGAAGCCGACGACCGTATTCACCAGTAGCGGTTGAAGATCCCGTGCCACGGCGTAGGCGCGCGCTTCGAGCGTCTGCTGGTCCACCGGCCGATCACCCACGCCCAGATGGGCATTCGCGCTCAGCGCCGACCCCTGCCCGGTCTCGAGGTACATCACGTTGTCGCCGACGGTGCCGCGCCGTAGCGAGCGTCCCGCCTCGTTCCCCTCCCGCAACAGCGAAATATTCACTCCGAAGCCGGTATTGGCGCCCTCGGTCCCCGCCACGGACTGGAACACCAGGTCCACCGGCGCCCCCGCCTCGATCAGCCCGATGGTCGTGGTGACGTGGGAGAGCACGCACGACTGCGTCGGGATGTCGAAGCGCGATCGCACCTCGTCGAGCAGATGCAGCAGATCCGAGGTGGCCTGTGGTGAATCGGTGGCCGGGTTGATCCCGATCACCGCATCGCCGCAGCCGAGCAGCAGTCCGTCCAAGGTGGCGGCGGCGATCCCGCGCGGATCGTCGGTCGGATGATTGGGCTGCAACCGCGTGCTCAACCGGCCGGGCAGACCGATGGTGGTGCGGAAGCCCGCGGTCACCTCGGCCGCCTTGGCCACCGCGATCAGATCCTGATTGCGCATGATCTTGCTGACCGCGGCCACCATTTCCGGCGTCAACCCCGGCGACACCGCGGCCAGGGTCGCCGCCGAATCCGTCGTGGCGGCGACCGCGAGCAACCAGTCCCGCAGTCCGCCGACCGTCAGGTGCGCGATCGGCGCGAAGGCCACCCGGTCGTGACTGTCGATGATCAGCCGGGTGACCTCGTCGGTCTCGTAGGGCACGAGCACGTCATCGAGGAATGTGGCCAGCGGGACGTCCGCCAACGCCCATTGCGCCGCGGCGCGTTCGGCATCCGTGGCGGCCGCGCAGCCGGCGAGTTCGTCGCCGCTGCGCAGGGGGGTGGCCTTGGCCATCAGGTCGATCAAACCGTCGAAGGTGTAGGTTATGACGCCGATTGTGCTGCGGTACACGGTCATCGGGTCCCTTTCGAAAAGATCTGTCGGCCACCGGGGTATCTGCGCGTTACTCCAGCTCGGATTCCGCCTCGGCGATCGCCGCGAACTCCTCGTCCGGCGACTTGGCGACCAGGTGTTTGCGACTGTAGAGCCCGAAGTACGCCATGAAGGCGATGAACACACCGAGGGTCCACAGCGCCGCGGTCGGGTCGACCAGGAAGGTCGCCGCCACCGACGCGGCCGCGATGACCAGCGCGAACCCCGTGGTCACGATGCCGCCGGGGGTGCGATACGGGCGCGGCATGTTCGGTTCGCGCTTGCGGAGCACGATGTGGCTCACCATCATCAGCACGTAGCTCACGGCCGCGCCGAATACCGCCATGTTCAGCAGCATCGCGCCCTTGCCGGTGAGCGAGAGGGCGAAGCCGATGATGCCGGGCACGATCAGCGCCAGCATCGGCGCCTTGCGGGAATTGGTCACCGACAGGGCCGTCGGCAGGTAGCCGGCGCGGGAGAGCGCGAAGGTCTGGCGGGAGTAGGCGTAGATGATCGAGAAGAAGCTGGCGACCAGCCCGGCCAGGCCGATGTAGTTGACCACCTTGGCCGCCGAGCTGTCGCCCAGCGCTTCCACGAGGGGGTTGCCCGAGGCGGATGCGCTCTGGGCACCGAGCGCGCCGGTGACCAGGAACAGCACCAGCGCGCCGGTGACGCACAGCAGCAGCATCGCGACGATGATGCCCTTCGGCACGTTCTTCTCCGGCTCGCTGGCTTCCTCTGCGGCCAGCGGCACCCCTTCCACCGCGAGGAAGAACCAGATCGCGAACGGGATGGCGGCCCAGATGCCCAGGTATCCGAACGGCAGGAACGACGACGATCCGGTCGCCGTGGGATCGGCCGCGATGTTGGTCAGGTTGGCCACGTCGAACTTGCCGACGGCCGCGAACGCGAAGATCGCCAGACCCACCAGCGCGATCGCGGTGATCACGAACATCGCCTTGAGCGCCTCACCCGCACCGGCCAGGTGGATGCCGATGAACAGCGCGTAGACCGCCAGATAGACCCACCAGCCGTCGGTGATCCCGAACAGGTTCAGCGATTCCACATAGGCGCCGATGAAGGTGGCGATGGCAGCGGGCGCGATCGCGTATTCGATGAGAATCGCTGTGCCGGTGGCGAATCCGCCCCACGGTCCGAGCGCGCGCCGAGCGAAGGTGTAGCCGCCGCCCGCTGCGGGCAGCGCCGAGGACAGTTCGGCCATGCCGAGCACCATGGCCAGATACATCGCGGCGATGACGATCGTGGCGATCAGCAGGCCACCGAATCCGCCTTCGGCGAGACCGAAGTTCCAGCCCGAGAAGTCGCCGGAGATCACGTAACTCACGCCGAGGCCCGCGAGCAGCACCCAGCCCGCCGAGCCCTTGCGCAGGGTGCGTTTGGCGAGATAGTCGTCGACCGGTGTGCCCTCGCCGGTGGCGGGGCTGATTTCTGTACTCATCGGGAGCCTCTCATCAACAAGCAAAGCGCGTTCGGCGGCAACGGTGATCGTCGAGGGTTGAAGAATGGTTGACGACTGTTACGGCCGTGGATCCGTCAGGTCAGCGGTGCGTATCGAGCACCGCTGACCTGCGGAAACAATCTGATTACGCGTGTTTCAGATCACCCGGTGGGCGGCGGCGCCGATTCGAGCGCGCCCGCCTCCTCGTCGGTGAACAGGCGTGAGCGGATCAGGAACCGCACGCCCTCGGGAGCTTCGAGGGAGAATCCGCCGCCGCGGCCCGGCACCACGTCGACGGTGAGGTGGGTGTGTTTCCAGTACTCGAACTGGTCGGCGCTCATCCAGAACGGCGTCTCGCCGGGCAGGTACCCGAGCAGCACGTCCGAACCGCCCACCCGGAATTCCCCACGCGGGTAACACATCGGCGAGCTGCCGTCGCAGCAACCACCGGACTGGTGGAACATGACCGGGCCGTGTTGCCCGGTCAAGTCCCGCAGCAGCGCCGCCGCCTTGTCGGTGAGGTCGACGCGCTGCACCATCAGAAGAAGCCGAGCTTCGTCGCCGAGTAGCTGACCAGGATGTTCTTGGTCTGCTGGTAGTGATCGAGCATCATCTTGTGGTTCTCACGGCCGATGCCGGACTTCTTGTAGCCGCCGAACGCCGCGTGCGCGGGGTAGGCGTGGTAGCAGTTGGTCCAGACCCGGCCCGCCTTGATGCCGCGACCGAGGCGGTAGGCGGTGTTCATATCGCGCGTCCACACGCCCGCGCCGAGACCGTAGAGGGTGTCGTTGGCGATCGACAGCGCCTCCTCGGTGGAGTCGAAGGTGGTCACCGCGACGACGGGGCCGAAGATCTCCTCCTGGAACACACGCATGTCGTTGCTGCCCTTGAAGATCGTCGGCTCGATGTAGAAGCCGTCGGCCAGCCCGTCGACGCTGCGGACCGCGCCGCCGGTGAGTACCTCGGCGCCTTCCTTCTTGCCGATGTCGATGTAGGACAGGATCTTCTCGAACTGATCGTTGCTGGCCTGGGCGCCGATCATGGTCGCCTCGTCGAGCGGGTTGCCGCTGATGATGGCCTTGGTGCGCTCGACGCAGCGGGCCATGAACTCGTCGTAGATCGACGAGGCGATCAGCGCGCGCGACGGACAGGTGCACACCTCGCCCTGATTGAGGGCGAACATCACGAACCCCTCGATCGCCTTGTCCAGGTAGTCGTCGTCGGCGGCCATCACATCGGCCAGGAAGATATTGGGGCTCTTGCCGCCCAACTCCAGGGTGACCGGAATGATGTTCTCGCTGGCGTACTGCATGATCAGTCGGCCCGTGGTGGTCTCGCCGGTGAACGCGACCTTCGCCACGCGCGGGCTGGAGGCCAGCGGCTTACCCGCTTCGACGCCGAAACCGTTGACCACGTTGAGAACTCCCGGCGGCAGCAGATCCGCGACGAGTTCGACGACCTTCATGATCGAGGCCGGGGTCTGCTCGGCGGGCTTGAGCACGACCGCGTTTCCGGCGGCCAGTGCGGGCGCCAGCTTCCAGGTGGCCATCAGGATGGGGAAGTTCCACGGAATGATCTGTGCGACAACGCCGAGCGGCTCGTGGAAGTGGTAGGCGATGGTGTCCTTGTCGACCTCGCTGATGCCGCCTTCCTGCGCGCGCAGCACCCCGGCGAAGTAGCGGAAGTGGTCGACCGCGAGGGGGAGGTCGGCGGCGAGGGTCTCGCGGACCGGCTTGCCGTTGTCCCAGGTCTCGGCGACGGCGAGGGGCTCGAGGTTGGCCTCGATCCGGTCGGCGATCTTGTTGAGGATGTTGGCGCGCTCGGCGGCCGAGGTCTCACCCCAGGCGGGGGCCGCGCGGTGGGCGGCGTCGAGAGCCAGTTCCACATCGGCGGCGCTCGAGCGGGCGATCTCGCAGAACGGCTGCCCGTCCACCGGGGAGGTGTTCTCGAAGTAGCGGCCCTCGACCGGCGGAACCCACTTGCCGTCGATGAAATTGTCGTATCGCGGCGCGTAGCTGACAATGCTGCCCTCGGTGCCCGGCTTGGCGTAGATCATGTGCGGTGGCTCCTCGCTGATTCCGGTGAAGCGTGACGCCCATCACTATCCGGCACGAGGGTTGATGAAACGTTGAAGCTGTATCTATTGGCGGCTGGTGCCGCGGTTCTCGGCGCTTGACTCCGCCTCTTCCCTCCCTCCGGGCACTCCTTCGTCGCACCCTCCACTCAGTCCAGAGGCGGAGGCGCGCCGAGAACGAGGGCCTATGTACGCAGCGCGCTGTGCAGGCGTGCGATGGCGACCGCGCGGCGGGCGTCGCGGGCGGGGAGCAGGGCGAGCGCGTGTTCGTGGACGGCGACGTCGTCGGGTGCGCAATCGCCGTAGGTCAGCGCGTGATTCGCGTCCGGGCTGTTCAGGACCGCGTTGCGCATGGCGACTTCGAGGTAGTCGCGCCATTCGCTGATGCCCGGCGTCTCCGAATCGGGAAGCAGCGGACCGTGATACAGGCGCACGGCGGTGTCGAGATCGCCTCGCTCGATGGCGCGCAGCACGTCGACGGCGTCGCAGGACAGGGGAGTGGTGAAGCGGTAGACGCGACTGGTGATGTCGCCGCCGGTGGCGCGGCGCAGGTACGACATCTCCGATTTGAGCGTGCTCGCGCCGACCGCGCGATCGCCGTAGACGGCGTAGTGCAGGCGTTCGTGGCTGTAGCCGTCGTCGTCGAGGGCGAGCAGGGTCAGGATCTCGAGGTGGCGTGGCCGCAACCGGATCTGCTGACCGTCGCGCATCAACCGCCCGGTTCCGAGACAGGTCAGCCGCATCCCCGTCGGCGCGGGCACGGCGGCGTGCAATTTCGACTCGATGGCGCTGGTCATGGTGCGCACGGTGGCCATGGCCAGTGGGTGCGAACGCTTCCAGGTGGTCGACAGGTCGAGCACGCCGAGCAGGGTTCCGTCGGCGGCGCGGATCGGCGCGCAATAACAGACCCAGCCGTGCAGGGCCGCGACAAGATGCTCGGCCGAGAACACGGTGTGCGGCTGGTCGGTGCGCAACGCCAACGACAGTGCGTTGGTCCCCATGTGCGCCTCGTCCCACCGGCCACCCGGCGCGAAGTTCACCTGCTCGGCCCGCCTGCGCATGACGGGCCCGCCATAAGTCCACAGAATCGTCCCCGAAGCGTCGGTGACCGCCGCGACGTAGCCCGCGTCGTCGGCGACACTGTGCAACTGCTCTTTCAGCTCGGTCACCGGCCCCCGCAACGGCGACTCCGCCCACCGGGGCCCGATATCGGTCTCACTGACCGGTGCGTGATCGCGCCCCGGATCCACCGTCCGTAACGAGCGAGACCAGGACTGCGCCACTTCGGTCCGTACCCCTGCTCCCGAAACCCCCACCCCGCCCGGCACCCACATCGCCCACTCCCGCTCCAGCGCAGCCCGCTGCGCGGAAAGCGTGAGCTGCACCATCTCGGGTCTTCCTACTAGACGAACTGGGCGAGGATTCCACATTTCATCATGCCCCAGCGTCACCCGCTGAGCAGTGGTTTCGTCAGGCCGAACCAGTCGACGAGAACCTCGAGACGTCCGACTCGTCGAGCCGGCGACGTACCCTGTCTCCGTGGAGCCACTAGGTCGCCCTGTGCACAGTGCCGCCGAATTGGTCGCCCGCCATCGAACGTTGCCGCGGGTGGATGGCGCGACGATGTGTCGGGACGCGGATGAGTTCTTCGGTTCTCAGGATCGGATCGGCGACGACACACCGGTCGAGCGGTGACCAGGTGAGCACATTTATGCTGATCCCCGGAGCTGGGTGCGCTGCGGGTTACTGGGGGCAGGTGGCCGACGAGCTGCGCGGGCTCGGCCATGACGCCGTGCCCGTGTCGCTGCCGAGTGAGGACGACAGCGCGGGGTTGGCGGAGTACGCCGACGCGGTGGTCGAGGCGATCGGCGCACGACCGGATGTGGTTGTGGTGGCGCACTCGTTCGGCGGGTTCACCGCACCGCTGGTGTGCGATCGAGTGCCGGTGGAGCGAATGGTGTTGGTGTCGGCGATGATCCCGGCGCCGGGCGAGGCCCCGGGCGACTGGTGGGCCAACACCGGACACGCGACCTCGGGTGACGACGACGTGTTCTACAACCAGCTCACCCCCGAGCAGCGGGCCGAGGCGGAGAAATACGAGTGCGGCCAGTCCGGCACCCCGATGGAGTCCCCATGGCCGCTGGCTTCGTGGCCCGAGGTGCCTACCCGGTTCGTCCTGCTGCGCGACGACCAATTCTTCCCAGCCGACTTCATGCGCGAACTCGTAGCCTCCCGGCTGGGGATCGAGCCGGTCGAAATGGACGGCGGGCACATGGTCATGATGTCCAGACCCGCGGAATTGGCCCGCCTCCTGCTCTGATCGCGGAGGGAGGTGAGCAGCGCGAGCAGTGACGAGGCCACAACGCGCGCGAGCTGGTGCAACGAGAGTTCTCGTCCGCTGAACGGCGTAGGTGGGTGGCCGACGAGCTGCTCACCCGCGCTGGACGGCCCTGGTGCCGAGGTCGAAGTGGATGCCGGCTCCGAGCATTGTGGTGGCGGGGAGGCCGATCATGGCGCGGAAGGATTCGCTGAAATGGGAGGGGGTGGCGAAGCCCGCGTCGATGGCGGAGCGGGTGAGGTCGTGGCCGTTGACGGCGTTGGTGATCGCGGTGACCATGCGGTTCCAGCGTTGATAGCCGCGGAAGGTGGTGCCGCAGTGCTGGGTGAACAGGTGCAGGAAATGGCCGGTGGACAGGCCGAGGTTCGCGGCGATCTGGTCGGCTCGCAGCGCGTTGGCGGGCTGGTCGCGGATCGCGGCGGCGAGCCTGGCGATGCGCGCGTCGGTGCCGAGGTGCGGGCCCGCGATCGCGCGGTGGTAGAGGAGATCCGGGTCGACGACGGGTTCGGCACACAGCTCGACGAGTTCGCGCTCGTGTCGGTGACTGAGGCCGAAAGTGCCTGCTGCAGCAGTCATCTCGTCGGAAATCATGGTCGCGGGCGCACTCGACGGGTCGATGAACAACACCAGAATCCACCCCTGCGTGGCAACGACGCGGTGGGCGGTGCGGGCAGGCGCGAAGGAGCTGCCGGTCCGAATCAGACCGCGGGCGGTGTGCACGATCAGTGGCCCGTCCAGGCCGACGGTGAGCATCGCGACTGGCGGCGAGTGCGTATCGGGCCGCAGGTCCGGCCCGACGTACCCGATGTGCCCCGGCCGTGCCCACGCGGTCGGCATCCGCGCGGAACCGCGGATCTTCGAACGGGCATCGTGGCTCACCCGTACCAGGGTATCGACGTGTCGCCTGGTGTGCCGCCATCAGTGATCCGGATCGGCGTCTCTGTGGTTGTCATCCGCGATCGGCGGCTGCGGGGAGGCGGGGGACCGAGGCGACGAGTTGGCGGGTGTATTCGTGCTGGGGGGAGCGCAGGACTGTGTCGGCTCCGCCGGATTCGACGATCTTGCCGTCTTTCATGACGAGGACGCGGTCGGCGAGGTGATGCACGACGCCGAGGTCGTGGGAGATGAGCAGGAGGGCGGTGCCGAACTCGGATTGGAGTTCGGCGAGGAGGTCGAGGATCTGAGCTTGAACGGAGACGTCCAGGGCGGACAGCGGCTCGTCGGCGACCAGGAGGGCGGGGTTGGGGGCAAGGGCGCGGGCGATGGCGACGCGTTGGCGTTGGCCGCCGGAGAGGGTGCGGGGATGGCGGGGGAGTAGGTCGCGGGCGAGGCCGACCGCGTCGAGGATCTCGCGGACGCGCTGGGTGCGGGCTTTGCCGCGGAGATCGACGGTGTCGAGGCTTTCGCCGATGACGCGTTCCACGGTGTAGCGGGGGTCGAAGGAGCTGAGGGGGTCCTGGGCGATCAGCTGCGCCGCGCCACGGAGCGGGCGTAATGCCTTGTCGGAGAGCTCACTCCATGGTTCGCCGTCGACGACCACCCGTCCGGACGACGGTGCGATGAGCCGCAGTGCGAGACGGGCCGTCGTGGTCTTGCCCGAACCCGATTCGCCGACGATGCCCAGCGTTTCGCCGCCGAACAGGTCGAAGTCGACGTTGTCCACCACGGTGCGGGCGGCTGATCCGGAGCCGTAGGTCTTGCGCAGATTGCGGACCGAGAGCACGACCCTGGTGTTGTCCACCGAGCGCGGCGGCAGCTCACGGCGTTCGGAGACCGACAATTTCGAACCGCGTGAGGCGGCGGACGGTACGGCCGCGAGCAGCTTCTTCGTGTACGGGTGCTCCGGACGGGTCAGCACGTCGTGCGTGCTGCCCTCCTCGACGACCTCCCCGTCACGCATGACCAGCACCCGGTCGGCCACCTCGGCGACCACCGCCAGGTCATGGCTGATCAGCAGCAGTGCCGTGCCGTCGGCCTTGCGGGCGCGAAGCAGTTCCAGGATCTGTTGCTGCACAGTCACATCGAGCGCGGTGGTCGGCTCGTCGGCGACGATGAGACGCGGATCGCCCGCCAGGGCCGTCGCGATCAACACGCGCTGACGCAGCCCGCCGGACAGTTCGTGGGGATACTGACGCAGCCGCAGTTCGGGTTCGGGGACGCCGACATCGGTGAGCAGTCGCACACTGCGTTCGGTGAGCGCCTGCCCGCGCAGGTCGGTCAGCGCGCGTTGCGCTTCGGCGAGTTGGCTACCGATCGAGTACAGCGGATCGAGGGAGACCAACGCGTCCTGGAGGACGAATCCGATGTCGCTGCCGCGGATTCGCCGCCACTGCCGATCGCGATGACCGCGCGCGTCCTGCCCGAAGAGGTCGAGGCGGTCGGCGCGCACCCCGGCGCCCGGACCGGCCAGGCCGACCAGCGCGCGCGCCGTCACCGACTTGCCCGACCCGGATTCACCGACGAGGGCGACGGCCTCGCCCGGCTCGATCCGCAGATCGATGCCGTGCACCACCTCCTTGCTCCCGAACCCGACTCGCAGATTCTCGACCGCGATCAGACTCATGTCGTTGGCCTTCCGTCGTAGTGGCGCTGCCAGTGCCGACCGAGCGAGCTCACCGCGATGACCGTGGCGGTTACCGCCACGCCGGGCAGCACCGCGATCCACCAGGCATTGCGCAGATAGTTGCGCCCCTCGGCGAGCATCGCGCCCCATTCCGGTTCCGGCGGTTGCGGACCCATCCCCAGGAAGCTCAGACCGGCCGCGCCGAGGATCGCCGTGCCGAGGCCGATGGTGGCCAGGATCGGGACCTGCGCGACCGCGTGCGGCAGGACGTGTCGCCGCACCAGCGTTGCTCTGGTGAGCCCGAATGTTCTCGCCTGTTCGACATACCCGGACTCCTGCACGACGAGGGTCTGCGCGCGCACCACCCGGGCGAACCGGGGGATGGAGGCGATGCCGAGCGCGAAGATCAGGTTCGTCGTGCCGGGACCGGTGAACGAGATCAGGACCAGCGCGAGCAACAGATCGGGAAACGCCGAGACCACGTCGAGGAACCGCGTGATCAGCTCGTCGAGCGGACCACGCGCCAACCCGGACAGCAGGCCGAGCGCCGTTCCCGCCACCACGGCGATCGCGACGGCGGTGATGCCGATGAGCATCGAGTAGCGCGCGCCGTGGATGACGCGGGTGAGGACGTCACGGCCCAGATGATCCGTGCCGAACCAGTGCCGCGCACTCGGTGGTAGTTGAGCGGCGAGCGGATCGGCGGCGAGCGGGTCGGCACCGGTCAGCAGCGTGGGAGCAACCACAGCGATGGCGACCAACGCCACTGTCAGTGCGGCGACGGTGACACCCGGCGCAACGACGAAACCCCTTGCGCGCAGCCTGTTTCGGGCGACAGCGGCTCGCGGAAGAGCTGTGATCGTCACAGCGCCGCCCCTCGCTGGAGGTCGAACAGTGGGCGTGAAGATGTTGTGCGCACGGTGCTCCGCCGCGCTCCGATGTCCGTCATCGTTGCTCTCCATTCCGTGAGTCGCGGCGCAGTCGCGGATCGAGCCACAGGTAGAGCAGATCGACCAGTGTGCTGATCACGACGTAGACGAAGGCCGAGAGAATCGCTACGGCAAGCACCACCGGAAGATCCTGTGCGAGAACCGCTTCGACGGTCACGCGCCCCAGTCCGGGCCGGCCGAAGACCTCCTCGATGATCACCGCCCCGCCGAGCAGACCGCCGACCAGCCAGCCGGTCAAAGTCACCGCGGGCAGGGCGGCGTGCCGCAGACCGTGCCGCAGCCGCAGGGCGTTCTCGCTCACCGACCACGACCGCACCGTCACCGCGAACGGTTCGTCGAGCGCCCGCTCCAGCCCGTCGCGCAATACCTGGGAGATCACCGCGCCCAGCGACAGACCGAGCGCGAGTGCGGGCAGAACCAAGGCCGACAGGCCCTTGTTCGCCGCCACCGGAAAGATCTTCAGCTGGAAGCTGAACACCGATAGCAGCACGATGCCGAGCCAGAAGGAAGGCGTCGAAACAAGGGTCAATTCCACAGCATTCGCGACGGCGCGCGATCGCCGCCGCGAAGCGGTGCTCGTCGCGACGACGACCGCGAACACCAGCGCCACCAGCAACGCGGCACCCGTCAGCGCCAAGGTGGGACCGGCCTGCGAGCTGATGATTTCCGACACCGGCCGCTGCAGCACATAGGAACGCCCGAAATCCCCGTGCGCCACATTCCACAGATAGCGGGCGTACTGGACGACGGCCGGACTGTCGAGTCCCCATTCCGCGCGGATGGCCGCCTCGACTTCGGGGGTGCGCTGCTGTTCGCCGAGCAACACGTCGACCGTGTCGCCCGGCGCCAGCCGCACTCCGAGGAACGACAGCGTGGTCGCACCCCACAGGACGCCGAGACCCGTGATCACCCGCAGCACAATCTGTTTGGCTGTGCCGACGCGAGCATCGCTGTCCGCTGTGGCGGTCACGACGTCCGGCGCGATCGCTTCCGTCGTCATCGTCGCCTATCCACGATCGACCCAGATGTCGTACGCGTTCTCCGGAAGCTGCTTGTACGGACGGTATCCCGCGCCGTACACGTGCGCCGCCGTCGCGATCTGGTTCTCGGGAATGTAGAGCGGCAGCCCGTAGGCCTTGTCGACGATCGCGAACCGCTGCAACGCCGCGTACTGCTTCGCCCGCTCGGCGGAGTCGGTGGTCGAGGCGGCGGCCCGCAGCCAGGTGGACAGTTCGGGATCGGTGGCGCGGCTGTAGTTCAGCGTGCCCAGCGGCGTCGGCGGGTACCAGTGGTTCTCGATGTCGATACCGCCGGTGATGGTGTCGGAGTTGGCGATCGATCCGAAGGCGTTCTTCTTGCGGAGCTCGCTGTAGGTGCCGAGGTCGACGTAGGACAGCTTCAGATCGATGCCCGCGTTCTGCTTGGCCTGCGCCTGCACCGCCTGCAACAGCACCTCACGCTGATCGCGCACGGTCGACTGAGCCTGCACCAGTTCGACGGTCAGCCGCTGGCCGTCCTTGGTCCGGAACCCTTCGGAATCCTTTGCCGTCCAACCGGCTTCGTCGAGCAGCCGGTTCGAGGCGGCCTTGTCGGCGCCGTAGGTGCCCTCGACGCTCTTGTCGTAGAACAGGGTGTCGACGCTGGAGGCGATACCCCAGCCGCGGGTGCGCTCGCCGCGATAGATCGACTGCAGCACCGCGTTCACGTCGACGGAGTTGTTGAGCGCCTTGCGGACTCGTTCATCGGTGGCAGGGCCGAAGGTCGCGTTCCAGTACAGCGTGTACGGGCTGCCGTTGTTCAGCCCGGTCGTATAGGTGAAGTCGGGGTTGTCCCGGAACAGTGAGGCGTCGTTGCCGGAGACGCCTTCGATGAGGTCGACCTGACCGGAGGTGAGCGCGCCGGTGCGCACCGACGACTCGGGCAGGAATCGATAGGTCACCTCGTCGAGGTAGGCCGGACCCTGATGCTTGGCGCTCTGCGGCGCCCAGTTGTAGTCGGGGTTCTTGCGGAAGTGCAGTTCCTGACCTTTCACGTAGCGGTCGAGGATGAACGGACCGGTACCTGCGATCTCCGGCCCACCGGCCTTGAGCTGCGGCTTGTCCCACGCGGCCGAGGAGATGATGGGGAAGCCGGCGGCGAAGTCGAGGAACGGCGCGTACGGGTCCTTCAGGGTGAACACCACGGTGCGCTCGTCGCGGGCGGTGACAGCGGCCAGGTGTGACAGCGGCCCGGCGGACCAGCCGCCGGAATAGGACACGTCCTGCATCGTGGTGAAGTTGCGGGCCACGGCGGTCGCGGTGAGCGGGTTGCCGTCGGTGAACTTCACCCCCTCGCGCAGGGGGAAGGTGTAGACGAGACCGTCGGGCGAGATCTCGTGGCCCGTGGCCAGCCCCGCCACGAAACCGCCCTCGGTCGTGCGCGCGAGAAGCGACTCGAAGACGTTGCGCAACATCAGATGCGTATTGCTCTGGCCGTTGAGATGCGGATTCAACGTGGTCGGCTCGGTCTCCACCCCCCACGTCAACGAGCCGCCGCTGACCGGCTGCGCCGATTCGCGTGCCGCGGTGTCCGTTCCGCCACACGCGGTCGCCAGCACGGCCACCGCCGATACCAGAGCTGTGGCAAATAGTCGCCGGTGTCGCATCACAGCGCGGCGCCCCTCTCTTCGATGAGAAACAGTGATTGAGCTGTGGTGACCACGGCGCCTTCGGCCGCGGTCACGGTGACGATCCCCGCATGGGTGGCGGTCAGTTCGTGTTCGAGTTTCATGGCCTCGACCACGCCGAGCAGTTGCCCCTTCTCGACCGGGTTGCCCGATTCGACGTGGAGCTGTACGAGGGTGCCCGGCATGGGCGAGCGGATCTCGGGATCCGTCGCGGTCGTGCCGAGCGAGCGGTATTCGGCGTAGCGCACCTGCCGGGAAACCCCGGCTACCTGGCAGATCCAGCCCTCGCCGTCGCGTCGTACGACACACGGGGTCGAGCCGACCGTGATCGTGTCGCCGTCGGTTCGTCGAGCGGTGACGCCCACCTCGGTCGTCTGCCGGGTGTCTGTGGTCTGCACAGCGGGGCTGGTCGGGTCGGCGGTGTCGGCGCGCACGAGCACCGCGTCGCCCTCGTAGCCGCCGACTCGCACCGTGACCGCGCGCCCGTCGACCGACAGATCGAGACTGCCGAGGTCGCGGTCGGCGGGATCGAGCCAGGCCCGATCACCGCCGGGCGCGCCGGTCGACCAGGGTGTCGCGCGGTCGGGTGCGGTGAGCGCCGCGGCCACCGCGAGGGCACTGAGCTCGTCGGGATCGCCGAACTCGGCGACCGGATCGATCCGGTCCAGATAGGCGGTGTCGTGCTCGGCCGCCGTGACGATCGGGGCGGCCAGGACGCGTGCGACGAAACCGAGGTTGGTCGAAATGCCCTGCCAGCGAAGGTCTTCGCAGGCCCGGCGGGCGGCGGTGAGCGCGTCGTCGCGGGTGGCGCCGGTGGCGACGAGTTTGGCGATCATCGGATCGAACCCGCCGGTGACGTCGAGATGGCGAGTGAAGGCGCGTTCGACGCGAACATCGGGCCAGTGGGTGACCTCGAGCCCGCCCGGGCACGGCAGAAACGACCGGAACGGGTCCTCGGCGTACATCCGCACCTGCACCGCAGCGCCCGAGTACGCGATGCCGGATTGGTCGGCGGGCAGCGGTTCGCCCGCGGCGACCCGCAATTGCCACTGCACCAGATCGATGCCGGTGATCTCCTCGGTGACGGTGTGCTCCACCTGCAACCGCGTATTCATCTCGATGAAGAAGAACTCGTCACCGACCAGCAGGAATTCGAAGGTGCCCGCGCCCACGTACTGCAAAGCCTTCGTGCCCTGCACCGCGGCGGCGAACATCGCCGCGCGCACCGCATGGGGAATTCGCGGAGCCGGAGCTTCCTCGATCACCTTCTGATGGCGCCGTTGCAGCGAGCAGTCACGGTCGAAAAGGTGCACGGCACGGCCGAATTCGTCGCCGAACACCTGGACTTCGATGTGGCGTGCGCGTTCGACGTAGCGCTCGAGATGCAGACGGCCATCGGCGAAAGCCGCTGTCGCGGTGCGTGAAGCGGACGCCAGCGCCTCGCGGAGTCCGGCCGCCGAGCGCACCACCGACATGCCCTTGCCGCCACCGCCGCCAGCGGGTTTGACGATCAGTGGGTACCCGATGTCGGCTGCCGCACCCACCAGAGCGTCGAGGTCTTCGCTCGCCCGCACGGTGCCGGGTAGCACGGGCACCCCCGCCTCGGCCATGACCTGGCGCGCCGAGGACTTGTCGGCCATCGTCTCGATCACCCGCGAACTCGGGCCGACGAACACCAATCCGGCCGCACGGACCGCACGCGCGAAATCGGCGTTCTCGGACAGAAATCCGTATCCGGGATGTATGGCGTCGCAGCCTGTTTCGGTCGCGGCGTGCACCAGTGCGTCGATATCGAGGTAGCCGGTGGGCCGGGTTGTCCCGGATTCGCCACGCGTCGGGCCGATCGAAGGATCAGTCCTGGCCGCTGTGGCGTCGCGGCTGTCGCGTTCGGGCAGCGCGACGGTCGACACCGCCGCCGCGTGATAGGTGAGTGACCGGTCCGCCGCCACGCTCACCGTCACGTACTCGATGCCGAGGCGATCGCAGGTGCGGGCGATCCGGGCGGCGATCTCGCCCCGGTTCGCGATGAGTAGTCGGGAGATCACAGCCGGAACACCCCGAAGTTCGAACCCGCCGGCTGCGGCCGATCCCAGCGCTCGTGAGCCAGCGACAGGCACCGCGCCAACCACGACCGGGTGTCCTCCGGTTCGACGACGGCATCGATCCACATGCGCGCCGCGATATAGGTCGGCAGCGATTGCCGTTCGAAACTGTCGATGATCGGCTGCTTGATGGCGGCTTCCTCGGCGGCGCCGAGTTCCTTGCCCTCGCGGCGCAACCGGTCACGCTTGAGGATCGCCATCACCGCCGCGGCCTGCTCGCCACCGACCCCGGTGGAGCGGGCATTGGGCCACATCGCCATGAACTGGCCGCCCATCGACCGCCCCGACATCGCGAAATTGGCGGCGCCGAAGCTCCCGCCGATCACCAGCGAGATCTTCGGCACCGTGGCGCACGAGACCGCGTTGACCATCTTCGCGCCGTGTTTGGCGATCCCGGCCCGCTCGTACTCTTCGCCGACCATGAACCCACTCACGTTGTGCACGAACAACAGTGGGATGCGCCGCTGCTCGCAGATCTGGATGAAGTTGGTGGCCTTGAGCGCGCTGTCGGGGAAAATCACGCCTTGATTCGCGATGATCCCCACCTCGTACCCCGCGATCCGGGCGGTGGCGCACACGATCGTGATGCCGTAGTCCTTGCGGTACTCGACCCACGAGGTGGCGTCGACGACGCAGCGCAGAATCGCGCGAACGTCCATCTCCTTCTTGGTGGTCGCCGGAATGAGATCCGGTAGTCGCGCCGGATCGTCGGCGGGTTCGAGCACCTCGAACGCGGGGGGATGCACGCGGTCACCGGGGGTGCGAGACACGATGTCGCGCACCATCGCCAGCGCTTCCAGTTCGTTCGCGGCGAGATGGTCGGCCACCGCGGTTTCGCGCACGTGCAGGTCGGCGCCGCCGAGGGTCTGCGCGTCGACCACCACACCCGTGGCGGCCTCCACCAGCTGCGGACCGCCGAGGAACACGGTGCTGAGGTCTTTCACCATCACGGTCTCGTCGCTCATCGCGGGGATGTAGGCGCCGCCCGCGGTGCAGATGCCGAGCACCGCCGAGATCTGCGGCAGCCCCATCGCCGACATCTCCGCGATATTGCGGAACATCTTTCCGAGGTGTTCCTCGTCGGGGAAGATCTCCTCCTGCAACGGAAGGTAGATGCCGCCCGAGTCCGCCAGATACACACACGGCAGGCGGTACTCCCTGGCCAGCTTCTGCCCGCGCAGGTGCTTCTTGATCGTGAGCGGGTAGAAGGTTCCGCCCTTGACGTGTGGATCGTTGGCGAACACCATGCACGGCCTGCCGTGGATGGCGCCGATGCCGACGATCAGCGCGGCGGCGGGCAGATCGGTGTCATAGACCTCGTGCGCGGCGAGCCTGCCGATCTCCAGGAACGGCGTACCGGGGTCGAGAATGCGGTTGACCCGTTCGCGCACAGGAAGTTTCGTGTCGCCCTGGCGTCGACGCGGCGCCACGATCCCGGCGGTGTGATCGCGCAGCAGGCTGCGCTGGGCTTCGAACCCGAGGGTGTTCTCGATGACGGCGGTCATGCTGGTAGTTCCTCCCGGTCCTGATGCGCGGCGAGGCTCGAGCTCAGGGTGTCGGCGAAGCGGCGGATCGTGTCGGGCTCGAGGTCGGCTCGCAACATCAGGCGCAGGCCCGCGCTGCCGCGACGGATGATCGGGAAGAACACCGGTGAGGTGTAGAAACCGGCGTCGAGCATGTCTCGTGCCACGGCGACCGTGACGTCCTCCTGGCCGATGCTGACGAACCGGATGGGCAGTCCGTCACCGGCGAGGTCGGTGTCGACGAGCGAGTCGAACCGGCGGACCCGCTCCTGGAGCTCGAGCTGAAGACGATCGACGGTGCCGTCGTCGTGCAGCTCGCAGGCGGCGATGATCGCGCCGAGCCCGGCCGTGTTGATGCGCTGCGACCACATCAGCGGCCCGCTCGTGCGCAGCAGGGTGGGTGTGCGCGACGTGTCGCCCGCCGCGCCGAAGAAGATCACGCCACCGCTGGCGCCGAAACCCTTGTTGAGCGAGGCGATCACGAGGGTCCGCTCGCGCCAGCCTTCATAGGCTCCGAGAACATATCCGCGGCCACGGCTACCCAGCGTCGAAATGCCGTGCGCCTCATCGAAGTACAAGAACAGCCCGTAGTGATCCTGGAGCCGGTGCAGCTCGGCCAGCGGCGCCCCGCCGCCGGTGCTGTAGACGCCGTCGGCGACGTAGGCCACATGCGAATGCGTGCGGCACAACTCTTCCAAGGCGTCGATGTCGTTGTGCTCGATCGTCACCAGCTCGGTCTCGTCCGCGACCAGCGGCTTCATCGCGTTCAGGCAGAAGTGCGCGTTCTTGTCGAAGACCACCAGCGGCGGGTGCCCGTCGGTGAGTTCGCCGGAGGCGAGCAGCGGCAAGGTCGCCCACGCGGCGGCCGCGCACGACGACACGGTGACCGCCTGCGCGCCGAAGGTCCGGGAGAGTCGCTGTTCGGCCTCCTCCAGCAGGCCGAGCCGGATTCGCATCCGGGAAATAGAAGAATTGATCGTCGCGGTTTCGTCGAGTCCGCGGTGAGCACCCTCGACGATTCGTGGATCGCTGTCCAAACCGAGATAGGAATAGGACGAGAAATTGACGATCGTGCGACCGTCGCGCGAATGGACTATTCCGTCGCGCATATCGTCGGCGATGATGTCGACCAGTCCGTGGGCGGTGCTGTCGTCCCAAAATGTATTGCTCAGTTGCAACTGCCTGCGGATATTTGCGAATTGGTTTCTGGGCACTGGCGTTCATTCCTTATGTTGGCGAAGGTGCGTCAGTTTTCTCGGGCGCCGCGACGACGAGCACGTTCGCCGCGGCGAGCAGCGTGATGGCGATGGACCAGGCGAGGAGCCCGGACAGGGTGGGGCCTGCCAGCGAGGCGATGCCCGCGAGGCCCTGCTGCACCAGCGCGCACCACGACACGGCGATCGCGGCTCCGGTGGCGAGGTGGCTGACGGCGTGCGCGGCGCTGTTGGGGAACAGCGTCGCCTGGCCGAAGGTCGTGGTGACGTACCCGGCGAGGAAGACCGGCAGCGCGATCGCCCGTGGCAGATCGAAGGCCCACACGACGGTGATGAGCACGCAGCCCGCGAGCATGATCGCGGCCCCCTGCCGCATCATGGCGTGGGCTCCTACCTGTCGCACGCGCTGTCGGACGTAGGTCGCGCCGCCGAGGTAGGCCGCACCGTAGAGGACGCCGAACAGGCCGAATACCCACGGCGAGAGCGCGAACCGGTCGGTGAAGATGAACGCGGACTTCTGCTGGATCATCACGATCACGGCGAATCCGATGCCGCCCGCGACCGCGCTCACGACGAAGACCCGGTCGGTGAAAAGGCGTCTAGCTGTGCCTTTGTCCCCCGGACCCGGTTCACGCCGGGGCAGTGAGATGCGCAGGGCGAAGGCGACCGGCACTGCGGCGAGCACGGCCAGCACGACGAATCCGTATCGCCACCCGACCGTCGAGGTGACGATGCCGCCGATCACCTGACCGCCGCCGAGCGCGACGACGAACGCCATCGACAACAGCGCGAGTTGGCGCGCGAGCTCCGCGCCGGTGAACAGATCTTTGATCATCATCCGGCCGACGACCGCGATGCCGCCCGCGCCGATCGCCTGGACCACGCGTAGCCCGAGCAACTCCGAGGCGTTGGTGATCAGCGCGAGACCCGCGCTGGCGAGGACGAACAACAGCCCGGCCGCGACGAAGGCGGGCACCCGACCGAACCGCTCCGCCGCCCTGCCCCACGCGACGACCGGGAGCGCGGCGAACACCACGAACACGGCCACCGACAGCTGAAGGACGCCGTCACCGGCGCCGATGTCGGTGCCGAGCGCGGGCATGCTCGGCAGGTAGATGGTTGTCGCCATTTGTGCGACCGCGACCGCGACACATGCCGTTGTGACAACTGCTCGGCGTGTTGCCGCGGAAGCCGGAATTTCGCCGGTTTCCGCTTGCACAGACAATGCACTCCCCTATGGCCGAGCGAATGACGCAGGATGCTGGATCCGAGTTATAGATATACGGCCAGGCGAAGCGGTCGAACACCGTTGCGATCGCGGTGATTTCAGTGAGGAAAGGTAAATATTCGGTGGCGTATTCATGACGGCACGGTGCCTCGCACGGGGATGCGAGGAAATTGCCTGAGCGCATCGGGCCGAACGACGAGAGCGTTCGACACCGGGGGCGCGGCCTGTGCTCGTCGCGTGTGGCAGGGTGGAACCGTGAACCGATTGGCCGGTGCGACCTCGCCCTATCTGCGTCAACACGCCGACAACCCCGTCCATTGGCGGGAGTGGGACGCCGATGCCCTAGCCGAGGCAACCGAGCGGAACGTGCCGATCCTGCTGTCGATCGGCTACGCGAGCTGCCACTGGTGCCATGTGATGGCACACGAGTCCTTCGAGGACACCGCGACGGCCGAGCAGATGAACGCCGATTTCGTCTGCGTGAAGGTGGATCGGGAGGAGCGTCCCGACCTGGACGCGGTGTACATGAACGCCACCGTGGCCATGACCGGGCAGGGCGGCTGGCCCATGACCTGCTTCCTCACCCCCGACGGCGCGCCGTTCTACTGCGGTACCTACTACCCCAAGCAGCCGCGCGGGGGGATGCCGTCGTTCACGCAGTTGCTCAGCGCGGTGGCCGAGACCTGGCTCAACCGGCGCGACGACGTGGACAAGGCCGCGCGTCAGGTGACCGATGCGCTCCAGTCGCAGGCAGCGGGCCTGCCCGACGCCGAATTCACCATTGTTCCCGAACTGCTCGACAAGGCTGTGCTGGAGATCGCCGCCGACGAGGACGCGACCCACGGCGGATTCGGTGGGGCGCCGAAGTTTCCGCCGTCGGCGCTGCTGGAAGGACTGCTGCGGCACTGGGAGCGCACCGGCGACCAGGCCGTGTTCGATCTGGTCGAGCGCACAGCCGAGGCGATGGCGCGTGGCGGGATCTACGACCAGTTGCGTGGTGGTTTCGCGCGCTACTCGGTCGATGCCGGGTGGCTGGTGCCGCACTTCGAGAAGATGCTCTACGACAACGCCCTGCTGCTGCGCGCCTACGCCCACCTCTCGCGGCGCACGCCCCCTACCCCCTTGGAATCGTTGCCGCACAGAGTGACTCGTGAGACGGTCGAATTCCTGCTGGGTGATCTCGGGACCGCCGACGGCGGTTTCGCGTCGGCGCTCGATGCCGACACCCACCTCGAACCGGACGGTCCCGGCGTGGAGGGAGCCACCTACGTGTGGACGCCCGCCGAGCTGGTCGGTGAACTCGGTCCGCTCGAAGGGATGTGGGCGGCCGACGCTCTCGGCGTCACCACCGCGGGCAATTTCGAACAGGGCACCTCGGTGCTCACCCGGCACAGCGACCCCGTCGACGCCGAGCAGTCGTCGCGTTTCGACCGACTGCGCGCCCAACTGTTCGAGGTCCGCACCCGGCGCCCACAGCCTGCCCGCGACGACAAAGTGGTCACCGCCTGGAACGGTATGGCCATCACCGCGCTCGCGGAATCCGGTGCCGCGCTGGAGGAACCGTCGTGGATCGCCGCCGCCGTGCGGTGCGCCCGCTACCTGCTCGATGTCCATCTCGTCGGGGGCAGACTGCGCCGCGCCTCCCTAGACGGTGTCGCGGGCACCCCGCCCGGTGTCCTCGAGGACTACGCCTGGTTCACCACCGGCCTGCTCGCCCTCTACCAGGCCACCGGTGAACCGGACTGGCTCGCCGCCGCACAGCTGTTGCTGGACAACACGATCGACCACTTCGCCGACCCTGAACGCTCCGGCAGCTGGTTCGACACCGCCGACGACGCCGAAACCCTGGTAGCCCGCCCGCGCGACCCCGTCGACGGTGCCACCCCCTCCGGCGCCTCCGCCCTGGCCGAGGCCCTGCTCACCGCATCGGCGGTCGCCGACACCGAGCGCGCCGTCCGCTACCGCGAACTCGCCGACCAGACCCTCACCCGTGGCGCGATCCTGCTGGCGCGCGCACCACGGACCGCGGGCAACTGGCTCTCCGTCGCCGAAGCAGCGGTCCGCGGGCCGTATCAGGTAGCCATCGCTGCGACCGAACAATCATCCGCCGCAATGGAACTCCTCGCCGCAGCCCGCGCTTCGGCCCCCGGCGGCACGATCATTCTCGCGGCTCCACCGAACACCGCTCCGCTCCTCACCGACCGGCCGCTGGTCGACGGGACCCCCGCCGCCTATGTCTGCCGAGGCTCGGTCTGCGACCTTCCGGTCACCGACCCCGCCGACCTGACAGCATCACTGCGGCGGTGAGCGGACCCGTGCGGTACGCCTGATCGTCGGCCGATACGACGGCTCGGACTCACTTACCCGGAGGGATGTCCGTCCAGGTCCGGGTGCGCCCGGGGATTCCGCGCAGGCGTAAGTCCTTGTGGCGCTTCCACTTGGACCGCTCGGCCGGTGTGGCGGCCTGCCACACCGAATCGCTCACCAGGACCCGCCGCGGCGCTTCCTTCGCGACGGCGGTGAGGCGGGCCGCCTCGTTGACGGCGTCGCCGATGACCGTGAACTCGAGGCGGGTGTCGGCGCCGACGTCGCCGGCGAACACCTGCCCACGGGCCACTCCGATGCCGACGTCGAGTTCGCCGGTGGCGACTACTTCGTCGCGGATGCGGCGGGCGGCGCGAAGGGCAGGGGTGGCGTTGTCCTGCAGGGCGGAAGGGGCGCCGAAGATGCACAGGGCGGCGTCGCCGGCGAATTTGTTCACCAGGCCGCCGTTGTCCTCGGTGGCCGCGACGACCGTGGCGAGCAGCCGGTTGAGCTTGTGGACGAAATCCTCCGGCGCCATTTCGGCGGACAGCTGGACCGAGCCGGTGACGTCGACGAACAGCGCCGAGACGATGCGCACGTCGCCGGTGAGGTCGGTGCTGCCCGACAGCGCGCGTTCGGCCACGGTGGAGCCGACGTGTCTGCCGAAGACGTCCTCGGTGTGCATCTGATCGCGCAGGGTGGCGGCGAGTTCGTTGACGGAGTGCTCGAGCCGGCCGATCTCACTCGCGCTGCCGACCGGCACCCGCACATCGAGTTCGCCGCGGGTGATCCGGTCCAGCGCCCGGTACATCGCGCGCATCGGCGTCGCCACCGAGCGCGCGAGCAAGGCGGTGGCGAGGGTGCCGACACCGAGGGCGACGATCGAGAACAGCAAGGCGGCGCGCACCCGGTCCTCAGCGGACGTGGTGGTATCGCTGAGGACCACGATGATGATCAGCCCTGGCAGCGCACTGGATACCGCCCAGGTGACGAGCACCCGCACCAGCACGGTCGAGGTGGGATGCACGGTGGGCCCGAGCACCGCGGCGATGATGGGCACCGCCGGTCGGATCAGGCGGTCCAGGATCAGGTAGATCGCGCCCGCCGCTTCCAACCCGCCGAGGGCGAATCCGGCCAGCAGCACGGTGATGTTGTGATAGTCGGTGAACCGGTCGACCAGCCACACGGTCAACACGACGCCCGGCGTCCACAGGATGATCGCGCGCAGGGTGATCGCGGCGGGCAGCCGGATCAGGATGCGCGCTTCCTCCGGCGTCGGTTTGCGGTTGTCGTCGAGCCAGCGCATATATCGGCGCCGGTCATAGAGGGCGATCCCGATCCCGACCGAGAAGGCGATGATCGGATAGATCAGGATCAGCGCCGCCGCGTCGCGCCAATCGTTGCCGAGGCGGCTGAACACCCCGCCCGCCCAGCTGACCAGGAAGATGGCCGTGACTCCGACCATGTTGGCGGTAATGACCACCAGCGCCAGCCCCCAGTAGGACTGCAGTGCCCACCGGACCAGCCGGTTCACCGCACACGCCCTGACCCGGCGCCCGAGGACGCCCGGGCATCACGAGCTGCGCTGACGGGTGACACAACTACCGAGCATAGAAGGCGCGCCGACCGGGGCGACGCGCACGCGCCGTTCAGCCGAGCACGACCAGCCAGATCGCGATGTAGTGACACAGTGCCGCGACCACCGTCGCCGCGTGGAAGAACTCGTGATGTCCGAAGTCGGGCCAGGGATTGGGCCACTTGGTCGCGTACAGAATCGCCCCCACGCTGTAGATCACGCCGCCGACCGCGAGCAGCACCAGCGGCGCGACCCCGACGTTGCGCAGCAGCTCGGGAATCACGGGCACGATCGCCCACCCCAGCAACAGATACAGCGGCACCCCGACCCAGGCGGGCGCGGTGGGCCACAACAGCTTCAGCGCGATCCCGGCGATGGCTCCCGCCCACACCACGACCAGCAGGATCTGCCCGGTCCGTCCGGGCAATCCGAGCAGCGCGAACGGCGTGTAGCTGCCCGCGATGAACAGGAAGATCATCGAATGATCGGCCCGCTTCATCCGCACCCGGGTCCGCACGCTCGCCCAGGTGACCCGGTGATACACCGCGCTCACCCCGAACAGCGCGCACACCGAGATCCCGTACAGCAAGGTCGACCATCCCGCCGTCAACGACGTCAGGAACCCGAACACCACGAGCACCGTCACCGCGACAGCGGCAACGCCCACCGCCCAGGTGTGAATCCACCCCCGAAACCGCGGCTTGCTCACCGTGCCGATCTCAGTCAGAACTGCCTCCACGAAACCTCCAGGGCCAAAACCTACGGTACCGTAAGTTACGCTCCCAACCGTACGTCAAACCCCCACCTCGACACCACAAAACGTGCCCCCGACCACACAAAAGACGCACCCTCTGATCTCGCGAGAACATGGGTAACTCCCCAACCACCCCAAAAGCCGACCCCGCGCTCACCGCAGGGCCGGCACGAATCTCACCTCTCGCCCACGACCGGCAAAATTTCCGGAGAGGCGGGGGAGCGTAGGGTGCGGGCGTGGAGTTTCTTGGTCGGGTGCGTGGATTGCCGTACCGCATCTACGAAGCCAGGCTGTCACAGCAGCTGGCAGACAAGCAGCACCCTCGCCACGTCGCCGTGATGTGCGACGGCAATCGTCGCTGGGCGCGCGAGAACGGGTTCACCGATGTCAGCCACGGCCATCGCGTCGGCGCGCTGAAAATCGCCGAGCTCGTCGGCTGGTGTTCCGACCAGGGCATCGAGATGGTCACCGTCTATCTGCTCTCGACCGAGAACCTGCGCCGCGATGCCGATGAGCTCGAGACCCTGTTCGAAGTGATCACCGATGTCGTCGAGGAACTGTCCGCTCCCGAGCAGAACTGGAGCGTGCGGATCGTCGGGTCGCTCGAGGGTTTCCCCGAGCTGATCGCCAAGCGCCTGCGGGTAGCCGCCGAGCGGACGAGCGGGCGCGACGGCGTGCACGTGAATGTCGCGGTGGGGTACGGCGGACGCCAGGAGATCACCGACGCCGTGCGGTCGCTGGTGCGGCAGGAGATCGCGTCGGGGGAGTCGGGAGAGGATCTGGTGCAGTCGATTACGGTCGACGCGATCGGCCAGCACCTCTACACCTCCGGCCAGCCCGACCCCGATCTGGTGATCAGAACATCTGGTGAGCAGCGACTTTCGGGTTTTCTGTTGTGGCAGAGCGCCTATTCGGAGATCTGGTTCACCGAGGCGTATTGGCCGGAGTTCCGGCGTGTCGACTTTTTGCGCGCACTAAGGGATTACGCGGCGCGGCACCGCCGTTTCGGCGTGTGATGGCGTAGCTGTCGCGTACTCTGCGGTCAGTGGAACCCGAACAGCCTTCTTACATCAGCTATGAGGAATTCGGCAGGCGTTTCCTGGAATACGCCGTCTCCGAGCAACGTATCGCCGACGCGTTCGGCCAACTCACCGGGGCCGCTTTCGATTTCGGGCCGATCGGGGTGGGGCCGGGTCGGCTGGCGAAGGTCACCGCGCAGGTGGAGCTCATGCAGCCACGAATCCTGCGTTTCGTCGACGCGTTCATCTCCTTCGAATTGACCATCCCGTTGCATGTGGATCTGGTCCTCGATCTGGCGGTGGACCGGTCGCGGTTCCGCGTCGACGGCACCGTGCATCTGCATCTCACCGCGCGCACCGCCGACCCGCTGCGGGTGGTCATCGATATCGCCGAGCCACGGCCCGGTGATGTGCGGGTCAATGTCGCCAGTAGCTCCAAGCGTGGTGAGCTGCTGCGCGTGCTGGCCAGTGTCGACCACGAGATCCGCCGATTCGTCGCCCGGTATGTCGCGCAGGAGATCCGCAAGCCCGAGATCGCGGCCGTCCGCAATATCGACGTGGCGACCAGGCTCGACGCGGCCTGGAAGTTGTAGCGGAGTGAGCCCGATCCGCGACGTCCCCCAGCTAGGCTGCTGCGCGAGACCGGGCCCGACGACACATTGCAGGGGTGTGAGCTGTGGGAATTGCGACGAAGGCGAGCGGATGGCGTGCGCGGATCGCGGTGCTCGGCGCGGTGTGCGGCGCCGCGATGGTCGTCGCGGGCTGCGGTGAGGTCGAGCAGCCCGCGCCGCCACGACTGACACCCGCCGAGGAGCAGGCCGCCAAGGGCCCCGTGTTCGCCTATCGCACCGACGCCGAACTGGCGGTGGTGCACGGCGCCGAAACCGTGCGGGCGCCGGGCAGTTTCGGCCATTCGTCGGCCGCGGTGACCTTCACCGAGGACGGGCAGTACGCGTTCGCGGTGGAGACGAGCAGCAAGACGCTGGTGGCGCTGGGTGTACGGGACCGGTCGGTGACCCGCATACCGTGCGACTGCACCAACGCGGTGGGGCTGCGTGGTTCGGTGATCGGCTGGTGGCGCGAGCCCGGTGAGATCATGAGCATGGATCTGGCCGGTTCCGAGCCCGCCGCACCCGAACGTGAGATCGTCCTGCCGGATTCGCCGAGTCCATTGGGTGGTGGCAGCTGGAACGGCGCCGAGCTGGTGGCGGCCACCGATGAATTCGTCCTGCTGGCCAGGGTCGAATCGCGCGGACTGTGGTGGGAGAAGAGCCACCTCTATGCCATCGGCGCCGACGCCATCCTGCCGCTGGGCCGCGTGCCCGGCATCGACGCCGGACTCTCCGCCGCCGCCGGACCCGATGGGCACACCTTCGTCCTGGCCGGGGCGACGGCGCGCAGCGCGACCTGCGGCAGCGGCAACGTGGCCACCATCGATGTCGCGACCAACGGTGTCCGGTCGCTGCCCACGCTGCCGGGCGAGTGCTCCGCGGTGTACAGCCCGCGCTGGAGCGAAGACGGATCGATCACGATCGCCACCCGCAAATGGGCCGATCTCGTCGGCGCGCCGAGCATGGTCGACCGGCTGCAGTCGGCGGCGCAGGGATGGGCGCCGGTGGGGGAGTACCCGGTGGTCGACATGCTCCGGCGGGTGCCGGGGTCGGTGATCGAGGTGGTCGCCGGTGAACCCACCGATGCGCGCGGCACTCCGCACGGGGTGTTGGTTGTGCACAGGGGCGGCGTCCGTGAGGAATTGGCGAAGCAGGTCATCTCGCTCGGTGCGCCGCCGACCGCGAACGGCTGATGCCGTTCGCGATCGGATCGCGGAATCTGTTGCCGCGCAGGCTGATCAGAGCTTGCGCAGGCGCAACCTGTTGATCGTGTGATCGGAGTCCTTGCGCAGCACCAGGGTGGCGCGCGGACGGGTGGGCAGGATGTTCTCCACCAGGTTGGGTCGGTTGGTGGAGTTCCAGATATCGCGCGCGGCCGCGGTGGCCTGCTCGTCGCTGAACGCCGCGTAGTGGTGGAAGTGTGCGTCGGGGTCGGCGAAGCCGGTCTTGCGCAACGCGAGAAAGCGCTGCACATACCAGTTTTCGATGTCCTCGATGCGGGCGTCGACATAGATGGAGAAGTCGAACAGGTCCGACACCATCAGTCGCGGACCGGTCTGCAACACATTCAGGCCCTCGACGATGAGGATGTCGGGCTGACGCACACAGTGCTTCTCGTCGGGCACGATGTCGTAGGACTTGTGCGAATACACCGGCGCGCACACCTCTTCGGCGCCCGACTTCACCTCGGTGACGAACCGCAGCAGCTTGCGCCGGTCGTAACTGTCCGGGAAACCCTTGCGGTGCATGATGCCGCGGCGGGTGAGTTCGGCGGTGGGATAAAGGAATCCGTCGGTGGTCACCAGGTCGACCCGCGGGTGGTGATCCCAGCGCGCCAGCAGCGCCTGCAGCACGCGGGCGGTGGTCGACTTGCCGACCGCGACACTGCCCGCGACACCGATCACGAACGGCACCTGCTTGTCGGGGTGCTTCTCCCCGAGGAAGGTGGCGGTGGCGGCGAACAACCGCTGCCGCGCCGCGACCTGGAGATGGATCAACCTGGCCAGCGGCAGGTAGACCTCGGCGACTTCCTCGAGGTCGATCTGCTCGCCCAGACCGCGCAGGCCGGTCAGTTCGTCCTCGGTCAGGACGAGGGGAGTCGATTTGCGCAGGGTGCGCCACTGGCTTCGATCGAACTCCACATAGGGGCTCGGTTCACTCATCCGTGCCACCTACCCGACCCTCCGTCCAGGCGCATCCGCACAGCTTGGCTGCCCGTCTGGTGAGATCCGGGATAACTCTGACCGCATAGCGAGATTGTGCTCCGTGCTCGCCGCCCGCGCGCAACAGGGGGTTTGGCTACCGGTCGGTAACTAGCGACAATGCCGAGGTAAGGCGCCATTTTCCGGGAGACCACGTAATGTCGGGCGGATGGGGTCACATCCACTTGTCACTGAATACCTGCGCCTCGGTTTGGCTTTCGATCGCCTCGAAGAGGGCTTCGTCGACGCCTATACCGGCGATCCGCAGCTGCGTCGCGATGTCGAGAACGCCGCCGTCCCCGAACCCGCCGAGCTGGCCCGGCGCGCCGTCGACCTGCGGGCCGCCCTGCCCGATGCCGGGCTGTCGGCCCAGCGCACCGAATTCCTCGATGCCCACCTGGTCGCGATGGAGTGCTCGGCTCGCAAGTTCGCCGGTGAGCAGATCGGTTTCGTCGACGAGGTCCGCGCCTATTTCGACGTCGACATCGCACCGGGTGACCCCGACGACTATCGCGAAGCGCACCGGCAGATGGACGAGGTGCTCGGCGGCGACGGTCCGCTCGCCGAACGCGCCGCCGCCTACCGTCGCGGCGACGAGATCCCGCCGGAAAAGCTCGCTACCTGTGTCGAAGCGTTCTCCAGTGCGTTGCGCGAGCGGGTGCGCGACCGGTATCCGCTGCCCGACCACGAGCACGTCACCTACGAGGTTGTCGGCGACAAGCCCTGGTCCGGCTTCAACTACTACCTGGGCAATTTCGCCTCGACAGTGGCGATCAACTCCGACCTCAAACAGCACATGGGCAACCTCCCCGCGCTGATCGCGCACGAGGCCTACCCCGGCCATCACACCGAGCACTGCCGCAAGGAAGCCGGACTGGTCGCGGCGGGCGAGGACGAGCAGACGCTGTTCCTGGTCAACACCCCGCAGTGCCTGATGGCCGAGGGCCTCGCCGACCTTGCCCTGCAGTCGATCGTCGGACCCGGCTGGGGCGTGTGGGCCCAGGAGATCTACGCCGATCTCGGCCTTCGTTTCGACGGTGAACGGGCCGAACGCTTCTCGACCGCGTCGGCGAAATTGCTGAACGTGCGTCAGGACGCCGCGCTGCTGCTGCACGATCAGCACCGCGGCGAGGACGAGGTGGCGCTGTTCCTGCAGCGGTGGATCCTGGCGACGCCGGAGCGGGCGCGGCAGTCGTTGCGGTTTCTCTCCTCGCCGCTGTGGCGGGCCTACATCAGCACCTATGTCGAGGGCTACCGGTTGCTCGGTGGCTGGCTCGACGGCGCGGTCGGCGCCCAGGATCGGGTCGAGCGGTTCGGGCGTCTGCTCGACGAGCCGCTGACGCCGGGGGCGATCCGGCGGATGAGCGTCGCTACTGGATGACGGCGCAGCCGGCGGGGCGGTCATCTCTGTGTCATCGGTCACCGTCGGACGGGTCGTTTCGCCGAGTCTGTCGTGTTCGACGGCTATCGAACCTGGTCAGGCGCGGTGTGACCCTGGTCTCTCAGGTGGCGGCTCGGACGGTGTTGCGGTATCCCCGTGCTCGGCGCGTACACGGTCGGCAATAGACTCGCAGGCGTGACGCAGACGACCGCTTCGGTGAATACCCAGTCTCTCGGTGAGCTCGATCCCGAGTTGGCCGCCGCGATGGCGGGCGAGCTCGCCCGCGAACGCGACACCCTCGAGATGATCGCTTCGGAGAACTTCGTGCCGCGCGCGGTCCTGCAGGCGCAGGGCTCCGTCCTCACGAACAAGTACGCCGAGGGTTACCCGGGCCGCCGCTACTACGGTGGCTGCGAGGCCGTCGACGTGGTGGAGACCCTGGCTCGTGACCGCGCCAAGGAACTGTTCGGCGCCGAGTTCGCCAACGTGCAGCCCCACTCGGGCGCGCAGGCCAACGCCGCGGTGCTGATGGCGCTGATGAACCCGGGCGAGACCCTGCTCGGCCTCGATCTCGCGCACGGCGGGCACCTCACCCACGGTATGCGCCTGAACTTCTCGGGCAAGCTCTACGACGTCCACTCCTACGGCGTGAGCAAGGAAGACCACCGCATCGACATGGACGAGGTGCGTGACATCGCACTCAAGGCCAAGCCGAAGGTGATCGTCGCCGGATGGTCGGCCTACCCGCGTCACCAGGACTTCGCTCGCTTCCGCGAGATCGCCGACGAGGTCGGCGCCTACCTGTGGGTCGACATGGCCCACTTCGCCGGCCTGGTCGCCGCCGGTCTGCACCCCTCGCCGGTGCCCTACGCCGACGTCGTGTCCTCCACCGTGCACAAGACGCTCGGCGGCCCCCGCTCCGGCCTGATCCTGGCCAAGCAGGAGTTCGCCAAGAAGCTCAACTCCGCGGTGTTCCCCGGCCAGCAGGGCGGCCCGCTCATGCACGTGATCGCCGCCAAGGCCGCCGCGTTCAAGATCGCAGCCACCGAGGAGTTCGCCGACCGGCAGGTCCGCACCCTGTCCGGCGCCCGCATCCTCGCCGAGCGTCTGACCGGCGCCGACGTCAAGGACAAGGGCGTCTCCGTCCTCACCGGCGGCACGGACGTGCACCTGGTCCTGGTCGACCTGCGTAACTCCGAGCTCGACGGTCAGCAGGCCGAGGACCTCCTCCACGAGGTCGGCATCACCGTCAACCGCAACGCGGTTCCCTTCGACCCGCGCCCCCCGATGGTCACCTCTGGCCTGCGCATCGGCACGGCCGCGCTGGCGACCCGTGGTTTCGGTGACGCCGAGTTCACCGAGGTGGCCGACATCATCGCCGCCACCCTCGCGGGCTCCTCCGACACCGACACGCTGCGTGGTCGGGTCTC
This sequence comes from Nocardia sp. Root136, assembly GCF_001427185.1. Classification (NCBI taxonomy): domain Bacteria; kingdom Bacillati; phylum Actinomycetota; class Actinomycetes; order Mycobacteriales; family Nocardiaceae; genus Nocardia; species Nocardia sp. Root136. The sequence goes on along the minus strand of NZ_LMFE01000001.1, from coordinate 2,382,812 downwards.
CAAGCTGGCCCAGAGCGTCCCGCTCTACCAGGGCCTCGAGGACTGGCGCCTGCTCGGCTGAGACCGACTCACACTCGCGAATCGCCCCGGTAGACCGAAAACTCGGTCTACCGGGGCGATTCGCCGTTCGTGGCAGGTGCGTGTCGCGGTGACAGGGGTTGTGACGTGTGATTGTCGGAACGCACAAAATTTTGAGTAAGTGCCTACGGGGGTAATGGAATACGGCATGGTCAGTCCGCATGGGATATCGACGTGAGCTTGCGCGTGAGGTCGGCGGGGAGGTGCATGCGTTCGAGTTGCTCACCGAGGCCGAGGCCAGGGAGCTGATCGAACTGTTCCGAGCCGCGCGGGCCAACGAGGTGCGGGCATTGCGCCGGGCCATCGACGCCGCGCTCATCGCGATGCCCGGTCCGCTGCGCAAGATCACCCGCAAGATCATGTTCGGCAGCTGAACCCATGATCGAGACCGAACTGGAAGCCCAGACTCAACTCGTCGTACTCGCGCGCACGCTGCAGGTGCCGCCGCAACACCTCGCGCCGCTGGCTCGTCTCGGCGCGGTGCACCTTTCGGCGATGCACCAGCAGATTCTGCGCGCGCTGCACGCCGAGCACGCGGCTACGTTCCGCCGGATCGGCCCGGTCGTGCCGATCTTTCCGGTCGGACTCGGCGTCGCGCTGTTCGAGCGGGTGGTGCCGCCGGTGCTGGCGGCCAGATTCCTCGGCGCGGTCGGGGTCAAACATCCGGTGAAGTGCGCGCAGGCGTTGTGCGCGGTCGACGCCGTTTACGCGGCAGACGGCGCGCCGTACCTCGACCCGAACGTCTTCGAACAGCTGATGCGATACGGCAGTCCGGAGCCGATCACCCTCATCATCAACGAGCTGCTGCGGCGTCGCGACTACGTGACGGCGGCGCGGTTCCTCGCGGTGGTGGACGAGCCGCTGATCGCGGCCTTGGAGCAGACGGTCCACGATGACGCCGGACTGATCTTCACCGCCGCCTACGCCTACCCCGCGCACACGCTGAGCCGGATCGTCCGGCAATTGCTCGCGGGCCCGCGACAGCGGATCCCGGGAATGCTCCAGACGGTGCTGGCCGGTCCGCCCACCCTGCATCACGCCATGCTCGCGTTGTTCTGCAAGGTCGCCCCCGATATCGCGGGCAGCCTCGGTGACATCTTCTTCGGCCGCGGCACCACCCACGAGGTCGGTCGATTCCTTCTCACCGCCGTCAACCGGAACGCGTCCACCGCCCTGCTCACCGTGATCGGCCGGCTCAATCCGGTGGCGCTGTGGGCACTGTCGACGAACCCCCAGTTCGCCGACACCGACGTGCTCGGCGCGCTGGTCCGCTCGCTGGACGGCAAAAACGAAGCCGACCCGTGGCGCGGCCTGTTCGCACTGTCGGCCCGACTGAGCGAACCGGCCCGCCGCCACATCGCCGCGACCCTCGCCGAACTGGACGAGACCTCGGTAGCCGCCCTGCCCGCCCACGCGACCGACGCCACTTACTGGCCCGCTCTCCTGCAACTACTCGCCGAATCCGAACCGGCCGCGCAGGCCAGGGTCGCCGCGATCTGGTCGCGCCTTTCCCCTGAATGGCAAGCCGGCATCGAACGCCACATCCACGAGAACCGCTACGACACCCGTCTGAGCCGCATCACCGACGCCCTGACCACCGTCACCCCCGAAGAGGTCTTCTTCCGCCGTCGCCAACAGATCCGTCAACGGGGAGAAGACCACTTCGCTTCGTGGTGAGCTCAGCTCATCAGGGGGCGAAGGGCGCGGCCGACCTGCTCGATGACGCCGGGTTCGTGGCCGTTGGTGATCAGGTTGACGATGATGCCGTCGACGCCGTGGTCGAGCACGCGGGCCCTGACCTGTTCGGCGACTTCGTCAGGGGTGCCGACGAATTGGCGGTCAGCGATGCTGGCGAGGCGTTCGGCGTCGGTCATCGTGGACAGGTCGATACCGAGCCGCGCCAGCATCTCGGACTGTAGTTTCCTGGCGCGGTCACCGTCTTGGTCGGTGATGACGAAGGCGAGGAAGCTGGTTTCGAGGGTGGCGCGGTCGCGTCCTGCTTCGGCGCACCGCTGGTGCAGGGCGTCGAGTTTGCGTGGCAGTTCGGAGGCGTTGCAGATGATGTTGAGGTGGTCGGCGTAACGGGCCGCCATGCCGAAGGTCTTCTTCTCGCCGCCACCGCCGAGCAGAATCGGCAGGTCGTCGCGGATGCGGGGTTCGTTCATCGCGTTCTCGGTGCGGTACCACTTGCCGTCGAAGGTGGAGCGCTGCCCACGCAGCATCGGCGTGATGATCTGCAATGCCTCGTCGAGCCGCTCGAATCGTTCGGTGAACGTGCCGAACTCGAACCCGTACTGCTGATGCTCGAGCTCGAACCACCCCGCCCCGATCCCGAGCACCGCCCGCCCGCCACTCACCACGTCGAGCGTGGTGACCGTCTTGGCGAGCAGCGCCGGATTCCGATAGGTATTGCCGGTTACCAAGGCGGACAATTGAATTCGCTCGGTCGCGGTAGCCAGACCGGACAGCGCCGAGTAGGCCTCCAGCATCGGCTCCTCCGGCTCGCCGATCACCGGTAACTGATAGAAGTGATCCATCACGAAAGCGGCATCGAAGCCCGCCGCCTCCGCCTCCCTGGCCTGCGCGATCACCGCGGGAAACAACTCACGCACCGAAGCGGTGTTGCTGAAGTTGGGCATCTGGTAACCGAGTCGAATGCTCATGTCCTCGACGATATGACCTGGAGTGCACTCCAAGTCAACCTCTGGGGGTGAGTCACATCGACGTAACCGACGAAGCGCCCGACGGTAATCTGGCCTGCCTACCCTTCCCGTGATTTCGTATACGAAAACATCACAGGAAGTCCGGTGAGCATCATGTCGGTCCAGTCGGCCCCAACGTCAGATGAACTCGATTCGGCCGCGGAATATGAGCATGTACCAGTGCCGATGGCTGCTAGGCGAAGCACGCTATCGGTCGCGGCGGTGTGGGCAGGCTTCCCGATGTGCATCGGGAACGCGGTCTTCGGTGGGCTGATCGTATTCAATCAGGGCTTGGTTCTCGGCTTCTGGGCGATCCTGCTCGGCAACCTGCTGCTCTTCGGCTATGTCGGCGCGCTGAGCTGGATCGCGGGCAACTCCGGCCGCAACTTCTCGCTACAGGCCATGTCGGCCTTCGGACGACGCGGAAAGGTCGTCGCCGCAGGGTTTCTCGCGAGTGTGGTGATCGGCTGGTTCTCGTATCAGATCGGTCTCACCGGTACGACCCTGCATGGTGTGTTCGGCTGGAGTCCGCTGTGGGGTGCGCTGTTGGGCGCCGTCATCTACACCGCGCTGACGGTCGCGGGCATCCGCGCGCTCTCGGTGATCGGGATGATCGGCGCTCCGCTGTTCCTTGTGATGGCGGCGATCGCGCTGTACTTCGGCCTGCGCGACGGCGACGCCACGCTGAGCGGGGTGTTGTCCTATGAGGCGCACGGCAACGCGCTCGGTTTCTTGGCGTGTGTCGGCATCGTGATCGCCGGTTTCGCCGACTCCGGCACGATGACCGCCGACTTCACCCGCTGGGCGGCCGACGGCCGCAGCGCGGTACTGGCCGCCGCCAGCGCTTTTCCGTTCGCCAACACCATCTCCTTCCTGGTCGGCGGGCTTGTGGTCGCGGTCGGCGGGGTCGGCGATCCCGGTACCGAAGGCGGCGCGTTCCTCGGCCTGCTCACGGGGCACGGCGCGCTGCTCACCGGTCTCGCGGTGCTGTTCTTGCTCACCAATCTCGGCTCGGTTGCCTCGCACTGCCTCTACAACGGCGCCGTCGGCTGGTCGGGGATCACGCCGTTGCGCATGCGCGGGATGGCGTTGGTGCTCGGCGGTGTCGGCACGATCATCGCGTTGACCGGAGTGTGGAGCCGGATCGTGGACTGGCTGATGCTGCTCGGGGTGTTCGTGCCGCCGATCGGCGCCGTGCTGCTGGCCGATCATCTGTTGCGCAACCGGCGCGGTTATTCGGCACTGGTCGATATCCGATGGAGCGCCTTCGCCTCGTGGGCGCTGGGAGCCACGGCGGCGGGAATCGCGCACTACCGACTGCCCGGCTCGGTCGACGCGGTGGTCGGCTTCGTCGTCGCCTTCGCGGTGCTGGTCGGCGTAACGCTCGCAGTCGAAAGCCGCACGCGCACAGCTGTGGTGGATGCCGCGAAGGTGCCGGCGTGAGCGCGGGGGAGCTGACCCGCTGCAGCGCGACCGAACTCGGCGCGTTGATCCGGGCCCGCGAGGTCTCCCCGGTCGAGGTCGTCGAGTCCGCGCTCGCCCGGATGGAACAGCTCGACCCCACCCTGCACGCCTTCTGCACCCCGACACCGGAACTAGCTCTGGCACAGGCACATCGGGTCGCCGACAAGCTGGCCAACGGCGGCGACCCAGGTCCGCTGGCCGGGGTGCCGATGGGGATCAAGGATCTCCTGAGCACCGCGGGGGTACGCACCACCTTCGGCTCGTGGGTGTATCGAGACTTCGTTCCCGACGAAGACGACATCGTGGTGCGACGCAGTCTGGCGGCTGGCGCGATCTGCCTCGGCAAGACCAACACCTCCGAGTTCGGTTACAGCGCGACCGGTGACAATCCGCTGTTCCCGACCACCCGCAACCCATGGAACCCCGCGCTCACCCCGGGCGGTTCCAGCGCCGGCTCGGCCGCCGCGGTGGCGGCGGGCATGGCGACCGTCGCGCTCGGCAGCGACGGCGGCTGCTCGGTCCGGGTACCCGCGGCGCTGTGCGGGCTGGTGGGGGTGAAGCCGTCCATGGGTCGCGTTCCGGTGTATCCGGGGTGCCGCGACGAACGACTGCCCGGCGTATCCGGTTGGGAGAGCATCGAACACATCGGCCCGATCACCCGCACGGTCGCCGATGCCGCGCTGATGTTGTCGGTGCTCGCCGGACCGGATCCCCGCGACCGGCACTCGATTCCCTGTGATGACGTCGACTGGCTCGGCGCCGCCGCGGCGGGCAGCGCGCGCGAGGATTCCGTAGCGGGATTGCGGGTGGGGTTCAGCGTCGATTTCGGTTATCTCGCAGTCGATCCCGAGGTGCGCCGGGTCGTCACCGCGGCGGTCACCGATGTCATCGCCGATCGGCTCGGTTGTGTGGTGGAGGAGGTGGTGCCGGAGTGGCCCGATCCGACCGAGACGTTCTCGGCACTGATCGTGGCCGAGACGGATCTGACCGGTATGCGCCGGATGATCGATCGGCACGGGGACCGGATGTCACCGCACCTGGTCGATTGGCTGCGCGCACCGTGGACGGCGCACCAGTTCACCGACGCCAATATCACCCGCAAGGCGGTGGTGAACGCGATGGCGCGCTTGATGACTCGCTACGACGTGCTGGTCACCCCGACCTCGGCGGTACCCGCGTTTCCGATCGAGGAGCGCGGTCCCACCGAGATCGACGGTCACCGGGTGTCGGACTCCGCCTGGATCGGCTTCAACTATCCCGCCAACCTCACCGGCCAGCCCGCGGCGAGCGTGCCCGCGGGGTCGACCCGCGACGGACTGCCGGTAGGTGTGCAGATCATCGGCCGCCACCTCGCCGACGCCACGGTGCTGCGCCTGGCCGCCGCGATCGAACGCGCGGCACCATGGGCGCACCTGCGCCCGCAGCTCGGCGATCTGCCGTCTCACACCCCGACCAGCTGCGGGTAGTCGATCAGGTCGATGTCGTTGGCGGCCTTGTCGCCGTACTTCATCATCAGGGTGAAGAAGCGGGAGCCGAGGAACCAGTTGCGGGCCCTGATGCCGAGGGCGGTCTTCGGGGCGAGGAAGTGGCCCGCGTTGGTGTTGCCCGCGATTTTGGCGTAGCGCTTCATGATTCGGTCGTAGTTGGCGAAAGCTGTGACGTGATCGCCTGCGGCGGCCGCCAGTTCGCCCGCGAGCACGTACGCGCCGACGACGGCGAGGCCGGTGCCGAAGCCCGCCAGGGTGTTTCCGTAGGCGGCATCGCCGACGAGGGCGACGCGGCCGCGGGTGTAGGCGCCGTTCATGCGGACCTGGCTGATCGAATCGAGGTATATGTCGTCGAAGTCGGCCAGGTCGGTGAGCATGCGGGGAACGTGCCAGCCCATGTCGGCGAAGGTTTCTTCGATGATCTGGCGTTGGGCGGCGGCGTCGTCGCGGGGGTAGTGGAGTTCGGGCGCGGCGAACATGTACATCTGCTGTGCCTTCGGACCGCCGTCGATGGCGAGTTTGCCCGGGGTGTTGTGGGCGTAGCCGGACGCTTTGTCGCGGGGGGTGGCCGCGTCGCTCCAGCGGCTCGCGCCTGCCACGCAGTAGTAATAGCTCAGGTGTGTGACGTAGTCGGATTCGGGGCCGAACGCCAATTTCCGTACCCGGGAATGGATTCCGTCGGCGCCGAGGACGAGGTCGAAGGTGCGCGGCTGGCTGTTCTCGAACCGCACCGCCACCCCGTCGCCGGTGTCGTGCAGGTCGGTGATGGTGTCGCCGAAGAGGTATTCGACGGAGTCGGCGGTCCTGTCGTACATGATCTCGGCCAGGTCGCCGCGCAGGATCTCGAGGTCGCCGCCAGTGAACTCGCCCGACATCACGCCGAGCTCGCGCCCGTCGGCGTCGACGAGAACCAGGTCGGTGGTGCCGGTACGCCTGGCCCGAACCTCGTCGAGGATGCCCATCCGCTCGAGCACGGTGAGGTGGGTCCTGCCCTTGAAGTCCACTGCCTGTCCGCCCGCCCGGAGTGCGGGGGCGCGCTCGACGACGGTGACGGAAAAACCGTATCGGTGCAGCCAGTAGGCGAGGGCGGGGCCGGCGACGCTGGCGCCGGAGATGAGAACGGTACGCACGGGAACTCCTAGAATATCTGTGTCCGATGGAATCTGTATCCGGTGGATGCAGATAAGAGTATGGTAGACACAGTTTCGCGTCAAGATGATTTTCGAGAGGATGGACAGATGCCGCCGCCGACCACAGTCGAGCTGCTGTGGGGGACCACGCAGCGCCCCAAGCGCGGGCCCAAACCCGCGCTCACCCTCGACGGGATCGTCGCCGAGGCCATCGCGCTCGTCGATGCCGAAGGGCTGTCCGCGTTGTCGATGCAGCGCCTGGCCGAACGCCTCGGCTTCACCAAGATGTCGCTGTACCGGTACGTGCCGGGCAAAGAGCAGCTCACCGCGCTGATGCTCGACGCGGCGATGGGCGAGCCGCCGAATACTGCTCGAGCGCAACAGAATTGGCGCACCGGCCTGCGGGACTGGGGTGAGGCGATCTTCGCCCGCTACCTCGCGCACCCGTGGACGATCGAGCTCACCCTCGGCGCGCGCCCGTTCGGTCCGAACGAGATGGGGTGGACCGAAGCCGCGCTCACCGCGTTGGCGGGGACCGGCCTCACCGGCTCGGAGAAGCTGGACACGATCGTCTTGCTCAACGGTCACGCCCGCAATCTGGCCCAGCAGGTCGCGTCGATCGGCGGTGACGGCGAACTGCAGTTCACCGAGCAGTTCACCGCGATGATGACCGCCGCCGCGGGCCGCTACCCCGAGGTACTCGCGGCCTTCGCTGAGGAAGCCGCCGCCCCGGCGGGCAGAGGCGGCCCGAACGACGCCCTGCGGTTCGGCGTCGACCGCATCATCGCCGGACTCGCCGTCCTGATCGACCAGCGGAACTGAGCGGACCACTGGTCCCGCGGCGATCGGAGCCCTAGGCTCATCCCATGACCGACGAGCCGGAACTGCCGGAGCCCGCTGTCACCATCGTGCGCGAATTCTTCAACGCGCTCGAGCTCAGCGCGGTGGACGAGTCGCTGGATCTGCTCGATCCCGAGATCGTCTGGAAGAACGCCTCGCTGCCCAGCGTGCGTGGCAAGAAACGAGTCGCCGCGGTGTTGCGCGGCCTGGATCGTCCCAAGCTCGGGTTCTCGGCGGAGATTCACCACATCGCCGCCGACGGCGACATCGTGCTCACCGACCGCACCGACTACCTGCACGTGGGCCCGGTGCGGATCGGCTTCTGGGTGAGCGGCACCTTCGAGTTGCGCGACGGCCGAATCGTGCTGTGGGACGACCACTTCAGCAAGGGCAACGTCCTGCGCGGCACCATCGTGGGCGTGGTGAAGGCGATCCGCGGACGCTGACTACTGGTGCTTGCGCAGATACGCCAGGTAGGTCGGTCGCAGCACGTCGGCCAGTTTGCCGTCGCCCGCGTGGAAGTAGTCGTCGATCATCGGCAGCACGTACTTGATGTCGGCCGAGCTCTCGCCCAGGTCGCCCGCCTCGGCTTGGGCCGCCGGGATCGACTTGAGCAGTTCCCACAGGAACTTCACATCACCGCGGTGCACGGCGGTCTTCACCGCGCGATCGTGCAGTTCTTTCGACGACAGCTCGTCCAGATTCTGTTCATCGGCCATGCCATCGACTCTAGCGCTCGGCGGCACGGACGCGCCGGATCCGGCGCGACAGTGCCGGTTAACGACAAATTCACGGACACGTGTGCCGGTCCAGCAGCGCGGCTACGAATTCGGCGGTAGCGTCGGTGATGCGAGTCGCGTCGGTGTGATTCGTACGGGAGGTCCTGACCGTGACTGAGCTACTCAGTGCGAGAGGGCCGGCACCTGGCCCTCGGGGCGGTTGACTCAGCGTCGAACGCCCACAAGGACGGACCGGTCCAGCGAGATCGTTCGCGCGGGTGCCGTGCGAACACATAAGGAGCCCACCGTGACTGCTGCACGCTCCGTTTCCGCTTCCGCGAAGCACACGGCCTCGGCCTCGGCCTCGAGCAATTCGGCCTCGAAGAAAGGGGCTCGCCCCTCACGTTCCGGTCGCAAGACTTTTGTCGTCGACACCTCTGTACTCCTGTCGGATCCCTGGGCCGTCACCCGGTTCGGGGAACACAGTGTGGTCCTACCCCTGGTCGTGATCAGTGAGCTGGAGGCGAAACGGCACCACCACGAGCTCGGCTGGTTCGCCCGCGAAGCTCTGCGCATGCTCGATGACCTGCGTGTGCAGCACGGCAGGCTCGACCAGGCGCTGCCCATCGGCACCGACGGCGGCACCCTGCAGGTGGAGCTCAACCACACCGACTCGTCGGTGCTGCCCGCCGGGTTCCGTTCCGACACCAACGATTCCCGCATCCTGGCCTGCGCGCTGAACTTCTCGGCCGAGGGCGAAGACGTGGTGCTGGTGTCGAAGGACATCCCGCTGCGCGTCAAGGCCAGCGCGGTCGGCTTGTCGGCCGACGAGTACCACGCCCAGGACGTGGTGACCTCCGGCTGGAGCGGAATGGTGGAACTCGACGTCTCGGGCTCCCAGATCGATCAGCTCTACACCGATTCGGTGATCGACCTCGACGATGCGCGAGAACTGCCGTGCCACACCGGTGTTCGGTTGCTGGGCAGCAGCTCCAGCGCGCTGGGCCGGGTCACCGCCGACAAGCGGATCCAACTGGTCAGGGAACGGGAGGCATTCGGTCTGCACGGGCGTTCGGCCGAACAGCGCATCGCACTCGATCTGCTGCTCGACGAGAGCATCGGGATCGTGTCGATGGGTGGACGCGCCGGTACCGGTAAGTCGGCGCTGGCGTTGACCGCCGGGCTCGAGGCGGTACTGGAGCGCCGGACCCAGCGCAAGGTGGTCGTGTTCCGGCCGCTGTACGCGGTGGGCGGGCAGGAACTGGGCTATCTGCCGGGTTCGGAGAGCGAGAAGATGGGCCCGTGGGCACAGGCCGTCTTCGACACGCTCGACGGGCTGGCCAGCCGTGAGGTGCTCGAGGAGGTGCTCAGTCGCGACATGCTCGAAGTGCTGCCGCTGACCCACATTCGTGGTCGGTCGCTGCACGATTCGTTCGTGATCGTCGACGAGGCGCAGTCGCTCGAACGCAATGTGCTGCTGACGGTGTTGAGCCGCCTCGGCACGGGTTCTCGGGTGGTGCTCACCCACGATGTCGCCCAGCGCGACAATCTGCGGGTGGGCAGGCACGACGGCGTGGCGGCGGTGATCGAAAAGCTCAAGGGGCATCCGCTTTTCGCGCACATCACGCTCACTCGCAGCGAGCGCTCGCCGATCGCGGCGCTGGTGACCGAGATGCTCGAGGAGTACGGGCCCAGCGCGTAATCACCGGCAATCGGGCCGCGTTGCGGTCCGAATCCGTTTGATTACCGCAAACGGTGGGTAATATCCGCTCCGACACCAATCCAGCAACGGCTCGGCGAACACTGTTCCGCCGGGCCGTTGCGGATGTCGGCCAGGCTCCAATCCGGGGGCACCCCCGGGGGGAGCCACTCGCGAGAGGATGGATATGAACCACTTCGCTCGACGTACTGTTGCCGGGAGCGCCGCGGTCCTGGCCGCGACGGGTCTGCTGCTCGCCGCCGGCTGCAGCGACGACGACCAGGACAAGGCCAACGACGCCGTCGCCTCGGTGACTTCGGCGATGGGCGCCCCAGGGGGCAGCGCGACCACCATGCCGGGCATGGGCAGCATGACCACCACCCCGGGTTCGGAAACCACCTCCGGTACCGAGACCACCTCCGGTGCGGCCACCACCAGTGGAGCCGCAGGCGAATCGACCACCGTCTCCACTCCGAACGGTGACATCACCATCTCCGGCGAGGTCTACAAGAAGTACGTGGCGGTCGGCGGCGCGGCCAGCCCGCTCGGCGTACCGGAAGAAGCCCAGGAATCCGGCCCCGATGGCGGCCAGTACCAGGACTTCACCGGCGGCACCATCTACTGGAGCAAGGATTCCGGCGCCCACATCGTGTGGGGCGAGATTCGCGAGGCGTGGGAGGCCAACGGCGGCGCCAACGGCACGCTGGGCTACCCGACCAGCGACGAGAAGGACATCGCAGGCGGCAAGCAGAGCGACTTCACCGGCGGCACCATCACCTGGGTCAACGGTGAGATCACGGTGACGCCCAAGTAAGAGCGTTGTGCTCCGCCCCAGCGCGGGGGCCCGGTTCACCCCGTAGGTCCCCGCGCTTGCGCACGAGGTACTAGGTTGTCTGGGTGCAGAAAACTTTGACCGACCGCGAGCTGCTGGATTCGCTCGCGGACGAGGTGGAAATCAACCTGCGTCGCCACATCGAGGTGGCCGACGGCTGGCAGCCGCACGAGCAGGTGCCGTGGTCGGACGGGCGCAACTTCGCCTTCCTCGGTGGCACCGACTGGAGCCCGGAACAGTCCGAGCTCAGCGAGACCGCCAGGCTCGCGCTGACCGTGAGCGTCCTGGTCGCCGACAATCTGCCGTCCTACCACCGTGAGCTCGGCAAGCACCTGCGCATCGGCCCCTGGTGGCGCTGGGTCGGCCGGTGGACGGCGGAGGAGAACCGCCACGAGATCATGATCCGCAACTACCTCATGCTCACGCGCGCGGTGGACCCGATCGCGCTCGAGCGGGCCCGCATGCAGCACATGACCGATGGTTTCAACCGGCCTCCCATGCACCTCATCGACGTCCTGGCCACCTGCGCGTTCGAAGAGGCCGCTGCCGCGATCCGTCATCGCAACACCGCCGCGCTCGGCGAGAACCCGATCGTCACCGCGATGGCCGAGAAGCTGGCCGCCGACGACGAGCTGCAGGCCGAGTTCTTCGCCGTGCTCGTCGCCGCCGCCCTCGACCTGGTTCCCGACCAGGGTGTGCGCGCGATCGCCGATCGAGTCGCCGACTTCCGGGTACCGCACGTGGATCTGCCCGGTGGCGGATCGAGCGACGAGGCGCTGGCCGAGGCGGGCATCTACGACCGTGCCGACGAGGACGAACTGGTGTTCAAGCCGCTGCTGCAGCGCTGGAACATCTTCTCCCGCACCGATTTCAGCGAAGCGGGCGAGAAGGCTCGCGCGGAACTCGCGCACCTGGCCTGAGCCGCTGCGCGAACGGCCGTCACCTCCTGCGAGGTGGCGGCCGTTCGTGTTCTCAGCGGTCGACGTCGGCCATGGCCAGCACGTCGAGCTTGCGGTCGAGCTCTTCGAGCGAGAGCTTGTCCGGGACCAGCCCGCGATCGATGACGGTCTGACGGATCGTCTTCTTCTCGCGCAGTGCCTCTTTGGCGACGGCGGCCGCTTCCTCGTAACCGATGGCCGAGTTGAGCGGGGTGACGATCGACGGCGACGATTCGGCGAGCGTGCGCAGGTGCTCCTCATTGGCCACCAGGCCGCTCACGCACCTGTCGGCGAACAGTCGAGAAACGTTGGCCAGCAGGCGAATCGACTCCAGCAGGTTGCGGGCCATCACGGGGATGTAGACATTGAGCTCGAAGGCCCCACTTGCTCCGCCGAACGCGATCGCCGCGTCGTTGCCGACCACCTGCACGGCCACCTGCGTCACCGCCTCGGGCAGTACGGGATTCACCTTGCCCGGCATGATCGAGCTACCCGGCTGCAGGTCCGGCAGCTGCAATTCGCCGAGCCCGGTGAGCGGGCCCGAACCCATCCAGCGGATATCGTTGGCGATCTTGGTCAGGCTGACCGCGATGGTGCGCAGCGCGCCGGAGGCCTCGACGAGTCCGTCGCGCGCGGCCTGTGCCTCGAAGTGGTCGTTGGCTTCGCGCAGCGCGTCGATTCCCGTGGTGCGCACCAGTTCCGCGACGACCTTCGTGCCGAAGCCGGCGGGTGCGTTGAGTCCGGTGCCCACCGCGGTGCCGCCGATCGGCAACTCGCCCAGGCGCGGCAGGGTAGCCATCGCGCGCTCGATGCCCGCGGCGATCTGGCGGGTGTAGCCGCCGAATTCCTGACCGAGCGTCACCGGCACCGCGTCCATCAGGTGGGTGCGACCCGACTTCACCACGGTGCGCCACTGCTGCGACTTGTCGAGCAGGGCGAGGCGCAGATGATCGAGCGCGGGAACGAGGTCGGTGATCACGGCCTCGGTGGCGGCCAGGTGTGTGGCGGTGGGGAAGGTGTCGTTGGACGACTGCGACATGTTCACGTCGTCGTTGGGGTGCACGGCCACACCGTCGCGCGCGGCGATCGAGGCGATCACCTCGTTGGCGTTCATGTTCGAGCTGGTGCCCGAACCGGTCTGGAACACGTCGATCGGGAACTGGTCGTCGTGCTCACCGTTGGCGATCTCGCCCGCCGCCGCGATGATCGCGTCGGCCTTGACCGGATCGAGCAGGCCCAGATCCTTGTTGACCTGCGCGCAGGCGGCTTTCAGCAGACCGAGCGCCCGGATCTGGGCTCGTTCGAGCCCACGTCCGCTGATCGGGAAGTTCTCGACGGCCCGCTGCGTCTGCGCCCGCCACAGGGCGTCGACAGGGACGCGAACCTCCCCCATGGTGTCGTGCTCGATCCGGTACTGCCCGTCGTCGTCAGCCATAGTTCGACCCTAGGACGAGAACACCACGAATGGTGGCCCCACACCAGCGGCGATTCCCACACCGCCCGCGGGAATACATCCAGAGACGACCAACACAGGCGAGTCTTACGAGCCCGTTCGCGGCCGGCTCGCGTTCGCGGGTCGAGACGGAACGCCGCAGGCGCAGTATCGACCCGCGAGCGCGAGCCCTCGGGCCGCGAACCCGCGGCCCCGGCCGCTGATGTCAGGGCAGCGGCGGGTTCGCGCTGTCGTCGCCGTCGAAGTCGACCGAGGAGTACTCGCGCAGCTTGGTCAGGCGGTGGTAGGCGTCGATCATGCGGACGGTGCCCGACTTGGACCGCATCACGATCGACTGGGTGGACGCGCCACCCGCGTAGTAGCGCACGCCGCGCAGCAGGTCGCCGTCGGTGACGCCGGTGGCGCAGAAGAAGACGTTGTCGCCGGAGACCAGGTCGGTGGTCGAGAGCACGCGGTCCAGATCGTGGCCCGCGTCGATCGCCTTCTGACGCTCTTCGTCGTCCTTCGGGGCGAGCATGCCCTGCAGCTCACCGCCGAGGCAGCGCAGCGCGGCGGCGGCGATGATGCCCTCGGGGGTGCCGCCGATGCCGACCAGGATGTCGACGCCGGACTCGGGACGCGCGGCGGCGATGGCGCCCGCGACGTCACCGTCGGAAATGAGGCGGATGCGAGCGCCCGCGTCGCGCGCCTGCTGGATGGTGTCCTCGTGGCGAGGACGGTCCAGGATGCAGACGGTCAGGTCGGACACCGAAAGGCGCTTGGCCTTGGCCACGCGGCGGATGTTCTCGCCGATCGGGGCGGTGATGTCGATCGAGCCCGCGGCGTCGGGGCCGACGGCGATCTTGTGCATGTAGAACACCGCGGACGGGTCGAACATGGCGCCGCGCTCGGCGACCGCGAGCACGGAGATGGCGCCGGGGGAGCCCTTCGACATCAGGGTGGTGCCGTCGACCGGGTCGACCGCGAAGTCGACCTCGGGGCCGGTGCCGTCGCCGACGAGCTCACCGTTGTAGAGCATCGGCGCTTCGTCCTTCTCGCCTTCGCCGATGACGACGATGCCCTTCATGGACACCGAGCTGACGAGCTGACGCATGGCGTCGACGGCAGCGCCGTCGCCACCTTCCTTGTCGCCACGGCCGACCCAACGGCCACTCGCCATCGCGCCTGCCTCGGTGACGCGGACCAGCTCCAGTGCGAGGTTGCGATCGGGTGCCTCGCGGCGGCTGTGAACGGGCGAGGTGGGCGTCATTGCGGAGTGCCTCCTTGGCGTTGGTGATACGGGGGCATTGTCGCATTTCGAAACGGCACGCTCGTGCACGACCTCCTGCGATGACCCCTGGGCGGCCTGGTCCTGGCTCGAGTGGATACTGGTAGCCGTGGCACAGACCAAGCACCGGATTTTCAACGACTACCGCGATCTGTTCTGGTCGTTGATCCCGTTGGTGCTGGCCGCGGTGGTGCTGGCCGGCGTGGCGAGCCAGTGCACGGTGGCGACGAATGGCCCGACGCAGGGTCAGATCCCGCATTTCGACGCCGACGCCGCGCTGAAGTCCGACGCGAAGACGCTGTCGTTCCCGATCCGCAACCCGACGTTGCCGCAGGGCTGGACCTCGAACTCCGGCAGCCGCGACACCATCGCCGCCGCCGGTGGCGGTGCGGTGAGCACGGTCGGCTACATCACGCCGCAGGGCACCTACATGCGGTATTCGCAGACCGGCGCCTCCGAGGAGGCGTTGTCGCGGCAGGTACTCGGCTCGCGCTATCCGACCGGGACACAAGAGGTGGCCGGGCAGAAGTGGGTCGTCTACACCGAGCCGACCGAGGAAACCGGCTGGATCGCCGACCTCGGTGGGGTGCGGATCCTGATCACCGGCGCGGGCAACGAAGCCGCGTTCACGACGCTGGCCACGGCGATCACCACGGCCCAACCGCTGTCGAAGTAGCCGCCACACCCGGCTTCGAGGTGGGTTCAGCGCACGATCAGGCTGGGTAGGAAAGTTTGGTTCGGTGCCCTTTCGCCGCTGGCGAGGGCTGCGACCAGCATGCGAACCGCCGCCGCTGCCTGCTCTTCGCGATGGGTGTCTATCGCGGTGAGCGGCGGATCGTTGTCACGGGCGATGCTGCCCTCGGAGGTGATCAGGCCCAGGTCGGCGCCGATGGTGCGGCCGAGTTCGCGGGCCGCGGTGACGCAACCGGCGGCGACCGAGTCCAGCGGGGCGTAGACGGCGTCGACGTCGGGGCGTTCGGTCAGCAGTTGCACGCACGCGCGATGGGCGAGTCTGGTGCGGCCGCCGCCCCCGGCGAAATCGACGGTCGCCACGATCGGCGTCATGCCCGCGATGCGGCACCAGTGTTCGTAGGCGGTTCTGGAGGCGGCCGCATTCTGTCTGCCGCTGTTGTCGACCAGCAGGGCGGGTCGGCGAGCGCCGGTGCTCAGGAAGTGCGTCATCGCCAGGTCGACCGCCGCGTCGCGGTCGAGCGATACCGAGCTCGCCGGGGCGGGCGCGTGACCGCCGATCGTCACCACCGCCAGGCCGCGGGCGGCCGCCGTTTCGACGAAGCCTTCGGCCGGGTCGGGGTCGATGAGCAGGACGCCGTCGGCGGCGAGATCGTGTACCTGGTCGTGCTCGCCCAGCGGCGGGACGAGGACCAGCGCGTAGCCGTGCCGAAAGGACTCGTTGGCGGCGGCCAGTGCGGTGCGGGTGTACCAGTCCAGGCGTGATTCGTGGTCGTCGACCTGATCGGCGACCATCGAGGTGACCAGCCCGATCATCATCGTTCGCCCGGTGCGCAGTGCCCTGGCCTCGCGGTTGATCCGGTAGCCGAGTTCGGTGGCGGTGGCCAGGATGCGGGCACGGGTGCTGTCTTCCATCCGGCCCTTGCCCGCGAGCGCGAGCGACACCGCCGACGGCGAGACACCCACGGCGGCCGCGATATCGCGCATGGTCGGCCTCGGTGGCACGCGCACCTCCTTCGTGGTCATGAGATTACCGAGGCATCGGCGAAGCGCAGCGCGACGACACGTTCGACCGCGCCGACGAGCGTGTAGAGCACGATCGACGCGGCGGCGACCACCGCGATCGAGGCCCACAGCTGCGGATAGTCATAGCGTGGAATCGCTTTGAGCATCGAGGACCCCAATCCCGCACCCGTACCGAGCCATTCGGCGATGAGCGCGCCGATCAGCGCGCCGGGCACCGAGATCCGCAGCGCGGCGAACAGCGAGGGCAGCGCGGCCGGCAGCGCGACCATGCGCAGCGCCGCGGCCTCGCTGCCACCGTAGGCGCGGATCAGGTCCATGCTCTGCGCCGGCGCGCCACGCAGCCCGGCCACGAGGGTGACGAAGGCGGGGAAGAACACCACGAGCGCGCCGGTGACGGCGACCATCGTCAGCCCACGGCCGAAGGTGGCCACCAGGATCGGCGCGAGGGTGACCAGCGGGATCGAGCGCAGCAGGGTCGCCACCGGCACCGCGCTGCGCTCGAATTCGCGCGACAGCAGGGCCAGCGCGGCGCCGCTGAGCGCCAGGCTCATGCCGACGACGAATCCGAGGCCCGCGTCGCGCAGCGTGATGGTGAGCCCGTCGACGATCTGCGCGCGATGCGCGGGTTCGCCGTCGAACAGGTAGGCCCACACGTCCATCGGGGTCTGGCCGATTCGCGGTCCGATCTGGGGGAACGCGGCGAGGAAGCCGAACCACACGGCGAGCACGAGCACCGTGGCCAGCGCCACCGAGCCGAGGAAAGCCCAGACACTCTTCATGATTCGTTCTCCGGTTGCGTGATGGGGCCCGGGCCGTACAGCCGGGCCCGAACAATCTTGCCAGCCAAGGAGGCAACGAAATAGCCTGCGCCAGAAAGTAATCCGGCCGCCAAAGCCATGCCCCAGGTGCGCGGCAGATCGTAGGAGGACTGCGCGGCGGTGAGCGCGACGCCGACACCACTGTCCACCCCACCCAGGTACTCCCCGAGAATCGCACCGAGAACGGCTGCGGGCGCGGCGATCTGGAGTGCGGCGGTCGCGGCGGGCAGGGCGGCGGGGATCCGGACCCGGACGAGGCGGTGCCAGCCGTTGCCGCCGTACGCGTCGACCAGATCGATGCTGGTGCGGTTGGCTGATTTCAGGCCCGTGAGGGTGCCGATCATAGAGGTGAAGAACACCGAGATCGCGGCAAGGAAGACCGTCGGCGTGCGTCCGCCGAACACCACCAGCACGATCGGGCCGAGCGCGAGCAGTGGCACGCAATAGCTGATCACTGCCAGCTGGGCGGCCAAGGGTTCGGTGCGGGGGAACACCGCCACGGCGAGTGCGACGGCGAGGGCGGCGATATTGCCGAACGCGAAGCCCTGGACCGCACCCCACGCGGTGATCGACGCGTTCGGGCCGTAGAGGGCGAATCCGTCCTCGGCTACGGAGGTCAGAACTGCCCACGGGGTGGGCACGGCGGACGTGCTGAGACCGGCCACCGCCCACAGCAGGATCAGGACCGCAGGGCCACGCAGTCCGGCGAGTCGGGCGTTCACGCGGGCCGCCGTTCCCCGAACAACAGCCCCGACAGATGATCGTGCAGCGCATGGAATTCCGGTGTGCGCATCATCTCCGGTGCCCGTGGTCGCGGCAGGTCGATATCGACCAGCTCCAGCACGCGTCCCGGCCGCGTCGACATCACCGCGACGGTGTCGGACAGGAACACCGCCTCCCCGATGCCATGGGTGACCATCAACGTGGTGGCGGGCTTCTCGGTCCAGATCCGCAGCAGCTCCATGTTCAACCGCTGTCGGGTCATGTCGTCGAGCGCGCCGAACGGCTCGTCCAGCAGCAGCACCGACGGCTTCACCACCAGCGCACGGGCGATCGAAACGCGTTGCCGCATACCGCCGGACAGCTGTGCCGGTTTGGCCGCCTCGAAGCCGGTGAGACCGACGAGTTCGATGAGCCCGTCGATCACCGCGTGGTCGATCGGCAGCCCCGCCACCTGTAGGGGCAACGCGATATTGGAACGCACACTGCGCCAGGGCAAGAGGGCGGAGTCCTGAAAGGCGATACCCAGCTCGTGCTCGGTCCGCAGCTGCTCGGGGGTACGCCCGTTGACCAGCGCCGAGCCGGCGGTCGGCGTGTCCAGACCGGCCAGAATTCGCAGAATGGTCGATTTGCCGCAGCCGGAAGGTCCGAGCAGCGAGAGGAATTCGCCCTGCTTGCTCCGTAGGTCCACCTCGGCGAGCGCTTCGACCTTGCGCTTGCCCGCGGTGAATGTCTTGGTCAGTCCACTGATGTCGATGCCGGTCATCGCAACCCCGGATGCTCGGTGTAGAGCTCGGTGAGGAGCGAGGAATCGAACAGCTGGGCAGCGGTCACCGTGGAACCCGTACGTCCCAGCGCCGTCACCGTGTCGGCGATCAGACTCGTCGACAGGGTGAGCAGTCCGTCGCGGCGGGTATCGGGCGTCTGGATCAGCGGCAGTGTCGCGTCGAGCAGGGCACGCTGCTGCGCGGTGTCGAGCTTTTGATCGGCACCGTACTTCTGTACGGCCAGTGCGACAGCGCGATCAGGATCGGCGAGCGCGTCCTTCCAGCCCTTGATCTCGGCGGTGAGGAACGCCTTGCACTTGGCCCGTTCATCGACCAGCGATTGCTCGGAGACCACGAAAACCTGTGCGCACGTGCGTAATCCGAAATCGTTGTACAGAAAGGAATAGGTGGCGAACCCCTTGGCGCGCAGCGAGACCGGCTCATTGGTGGTGAACCCGGACCACGCGTCGACCTCGCCGTTGACCAGCGGTGACGGATCGAACTGCACCGGAATGACTTTCACCGACGACGGGTCTACGCCATTGGCGGTGAGCAGGGCCTCGAACGTCGGCAGATTGTGGTCCGCCACGCCGACTCGCTTGCCCACCAGATCTTTCGGTGTCCGCAACGGCTTCGACTCCGGCGAGGTGATGCACGCGGGACTCGTGGCAAGGGTCGCGCCGATGATGCGTACCGGCACACCGCGTTCCACCGCGGCGGCCACCTTCTGCGGCGTGGAGGTGCCGATCCACACCTTGCCGGTGTCGATACCGGCTTCGGTGCTGGTACCCGCCGCGCCACCGGCGAGCAGGTCGACGGACAGTCCAGCATCGCGGAAGTGACCGTTCTCCAGTGCCAGGTATTCACCGGCGAACTGGACGTTCTTGATCCAACCCAGTTGCATGGCAATCGCATTGCCGGATTCGGTCGAACGTGAGGCGGCGGGGGAGCAGGCGGCAAGGCCGGCGGCGACGCCGACACAGCCGGTCAGCCGCAGGGCGTGACGACGGGAGAGTTGCATGATGGGCGCCTTTCTCAATTGCTCAGTCGGTAGGACCAGCCGCTGTTGGGCAGCGCGGTCGAGGTGGAAACGGTGTCGGTGCCGACGACGTCGTCGGCCTTGCCCTGGGCCAGCAGACCGTAGGGGTCGAATTCGCGTTTGAACGCAGCCTCTTTCGGCCCCCACGGCTTCATGCCACTCGCGCCGAGGACAGGCGTGTGGGTGTTGGCGATGAACAGCCCGGACTGCTGCAACTGCGCGGTGATCGCGGCCAGCTGCTGCTGACTCTCGAACTCGAATACCGGCGAGCCCTGGCACGACAGGCCGCCGTCGATCCGCTTCATCTCCAGATGCAGCGGGCCGAGCTCGGCGAAGTCGCGGTGAATCCGCAGGATCGACTCGTACAGGTTCTCCTGCGGGTACAGCGCGAGCAGGCCGATCAGCTTCTTGTTGCGGCGCTGGTAGTGCATCATCGAATGCCCCCAGGTGAACTCGTACAGCGGTGCGCCATAGGTGCCCTTGCCCTCGAGGCAGCGGTAGCGGATCCGGCCGCCGTTGGCGTGCACGAGATCCTCCACGTTCGGCACCGACTGCACGGCCGCCATCAACAGCACCATCGCCTCGCCGTCGGGTACGAGACCCGCCAGATCGGGGAAGTACTGCGGGAGCGGATGCGCGTGGGGCGAGACGACCTTCTTCAGCACACCGTCGCTGTTGCAGATGTCGACCGAAAACCGTGCGGCCTGTTCGAATTCCGGGAACGAGATCACCAGCTCGTGCCATTCCCACGCCGGTGCGACCGGGAGCTCGACCTCGGTGATGATGCCGTTGGCGCCGTAGGCGTGGTGCACCGTGTTCACATCGCGCCCGCGCAGTTCGATCAGGCGCGGATGTTCTTCCACCGTCATCACTTCCAGCGCGGTGATATTGCCGGTGTCACGCAGAATTCCCCACTGGCAGCTGCCGATTCCGGCGTGTCCGCCCGCGATGTAGCCGCCGACGGTGGCCTGCTGCGAGGTGGACGGATGCATGCGCAGCTCCCAGCCCGACGGGCGGATCGCGGCGTCGATATCGGCCACCACCGTGCCGGTGAGCGCCCGTACGGTGCGCGGGATCTGCCTGCCGCGATCGCCGTGCCAGCCGAGGACCCCGGCCAGGGCGGTCACGTCGATCACCGCGCCACCGCTGAGCGGCACGCCCTGCCCGAACTGCCCGGAACCCGCGCCGCGCACGGTGATCGGGATGCGATGGCGCGCGCACGCGGCGACGGCGGTGCGCAGTTCCTCTTTGTCGCGCGGGGCGATGAAGATCTCGGCGTTGCGGCCGCGCAACAGGTCTCGCAGCACCGGGCTCTGCGCGAAGCGGTCGCGGCTCTTGCTGCGCAACTTGCGGGCGTCGGTGGAGTGGTCGATGGGACCGAGCTCGGTCCGCAGCTTTGTCAGGGCTTCGATAGGTGACATCGGTAGTGCTCCAAGCTATTTCGAGAAGGTGCCGGGACGTCCGGCATCGAGGATTCAGGTCAGAGCAGCGCGCGCAGAGCGGCGACGCGCTCGTGGATCGCGCCGGTGGCGGTGGGCTCGAAGAGTCCCGCCGAGACGCTGCGCCCGCCCAGTCGAACATCGGTGATGTTGGCAGCGGACAGCGCGAGTACGGCGTGCGCGTAGAGGTCTGGTGACAGGGGCCCCGTACTCGGTCGCTCCGGATCGATGACGAGGAAGTCGGCGAACTTGCCCGGCTCCAGGCTGCCGACACGGTCCTCGACACCGAGCGCTTCGGCGCTGCCGAGGGTGTGCATCCGCAGGATCTCCCGGCTGCTCAGCACCGTCGCGTCCCTGGCCGCCGCGCGCAGCAGGTACAGCCCGGTGCGCATGTTCTGGAACGGATCGGCGACGTCGGCACTGGCCTGGCCGTCTACGCCGAGCCCGATCCGCAGGCCCGCGGCGCGATATCCGAGGATGTCGGGAACGCCGGAGCCGAGCCTGCCGTTGGACAACGGATTCCACGCGATGGCCGCGCCGCGCCTGCCCGCCTCGGCCACGATCTCGGGTGTGGTGTGGATGAAGTGCGCGAAAACCGTGTCGGGACCGACACTTCCGGTCGCCAGCAGCAGCGGAAAGTCGGCGCGCTGACGGTCGGCGGCGGCTGGATCCTCGAGATAGTGCAGGTGCTTGCCGATGCCGTACTCGGTCAGCAGTTCGGCTTCGGCGCGCATCTCGGATTCGTCGAGCGGCCAGGTGGTGTTGTAGGAACGGCCGAGGATGCGCGGATCGTCGACCTCGGCGGTGATCTTCTGGAACTGTTCTATCCCTGCCCGGCGTTCGGCCGCGGTGTCCGTGCGAGAAGGACTGTGCGCGTAGACCGTTCGCTGTGGCAGATCCAGGGCGGCGCGCCACTGCCCGGCCGCACCGCCGCCGAAACTGTGCGTGTGGTTGCAGACCGTGGTGATGCCGTGGCGCAGGAGGTCGTGACCGCCGTGCACGGTGAAGGCGTACATGTCCGACTCGGTGAGCAGCGGGCCGTATCGCATGTGCAACTGCTCGATCCACCCGTAGGTGGAGCAGCCGTCGGCCAGGCCGCGGAATACCGACTGCCACAGGTGGCTGTGCGCCGAGACGAAGCCCGGCAGCACCAGCTTGCCCGCTAGATCCACCACGGTGGCGCCGGGCGCAATCTCGGGTGAACCGGGTCCGGTCGCGGTGACGACGCCGTTCTCGACAGTAAGGAATCCCCGATAGGGCTCGGCCCCGTCGTGCACCGGCACGAACAGTCCGTCGACGAAAATCTCCACCGCGTACGCCTCCCAGCCGCCAGGCTGATCAATCGATTTACCAACGAGGATCAGCGTGCCGGGACAGTGTTTCGTGGCCGTAAAGCGCGAATTGCGTTTTGTGCACCGGTCGCGGAGACCGGCGCCGGATCAGTCGGTGGAGTCGAGATCCGCGCGGGAGAGCGCGTCCTCCACGCGGCGCCGGGCACCGGCGAGATGCTGTTCGCAGCGCGTAGCGAGGGCTTCGCCGCGTTCCCACAGCACCAGCGAGTCGTCCAGGTCGAGGCCGCCCTGTTCCAGCATCTTCACCACGTTGATGAGCTCGTCGCGGGCGCGTTCGTAGCCGAAGGTCGCGATCTCGGCCAAGGTGTCGGCAGCGGTGTTCTCGGAACCGGCGTCGGCCACGGTCACTTCCTCTTCTCGTCGGTGGTCTCTGGCGTCAATCGCTGGGTGCCGAGCGCCGCGGCGGTGACGGCTCCGTCGGCGACCCTGATGCGGAGCTGGCTGCCCGCGGGGGAGTCGTCGATCGAACGCACGACATGGCGTTCGGGACCGGCGACGCGCTGCACGACAGCGTAACCACGGGCCAGCGTGGCGGCCGGACCCACGGCGGTGAGCTTCTCGCGCAGATGCAGGGTGGTCGTCGACTCGCCGCGCAGGAGCTGTTCGACATTGCGTCGCGCGGCGGTGCGCAAGCGCTCCAGCTCGTCGTGGCGGTGGTTCAGCTCGCGCAGCGGATCGGCGAGGACGGGACGCGATCGCAACTGCGTGATGGTGTGCGCCTCGCGCTGGACCCAGCCGCGCAACGCGGCCGCCGAACGTGCGCGCATGTCCCGGACTCCGGCCAGTTCGGCGGCGGCGTCGGGGACGATGCGTTTGGCGGCGTCGGTGGGGGTGGCCGCGCGCAGGTCGGCGACCAGGTCGAGCAGCGGGTTGTCGGGTTCGTGGCCGATGGCGCTGACGATCGGGGTGCGGGCGGCGGCGACCGCTCGGCACAGTGCTTCGTCGGAGAAGGCCAGCAGGTCCTCGACGCTGCCGCCGCCGCGAGCCAGCACGATCACCTCGACGTCGGGGTCGCCATCCAGTTCGGCCAAGGCTTCGAGCATCTGCGGGACCGCGGTCGGACCCTGCACCGCGGTGTTCCGGATGACGAAACGGACTGCGGGCCAGCGATTCTGGGCCACGGACAAGACGTCACGTTCGGCCGCGCTCGCCCGTCCGGTGATCAGCCCGATCGTCGCGGGCAGGAACGGCAACGGTCGCTTGAGCCGGGCATCGAACAATCCCTCGGCTGTCAACAGGGCTTTCAATCGTTCGATCCGCGCCAGCAGCTCACCGATGCCGACCGCGCGAATCTCGGTGACCCGCAACGAGACCGTGCCTCGACCGGTGAAGAAGTGCAGCTTGCCGTAGACGACCACGCGGCTGCCCTCGGTCAACGGCACCGGCAGCCTGCGCAACAGATCGGGATCGCAGGTCAGCGACAGCGACATGTCCACCGAGGCGTCGCGCAACACCAGAAACGCGGTGCGGGTGCCGGGGCGCAGATTGATCTGGGTGACCTGCCCCTCCACCCAGATGCTGCCGAGCCGCTCGATCCACTGGGCGACCTTCACCGCGACCGAACGCACCGGATACGGCTGCTCCGCCGAATTGGCCGGAGCGCCGGTCTGCGCGACGCCGTCCTGAGTCATAGGTCAGTTCTACGCGGAGCTACCGACACAACCAAAAAGCGGCCGCATCCGTTGTGTTGGATTGCGGCCGCCTCGACGGAAGGTCGGTTACTGCGCCTGGACGGTGGCGATGCGGTTGGTGAGCATCGTGACGAAGGGGGCGCGGGCGCGGGTCTGCTGTTCGAAGTCGAGCAGCTGGGCCAACTCCTCGACGGTCAGCATCCGCAGCCGGGCGCGCAGCTGGGCCAGCGTCATCGCGGGGTAGTCGTAGCGGATAGCGACCTCGGGGGCTACGACGTCCTCCTCGGTGGGCTCCTCGGCGGGCTCGATGACCTCTTCCTCGGTCTCGAGCAGCAGCAGCGGCGCGGGCACGACCTTGCCGTTGGTCTGCGGGGCGTCGGTCTCTTCGAACAGATCGAAGCGGCTGGTGTGGCCGTTGGCGGCGGGCGCGGGCTCGATGTCCTCGTCGAAGGTGGCCCACTCGGGCTGCTCGGCCGGAGCCGAACCCAGCCGCTCGAACACACCGTCACCCTTGAGCGCGAGGCTGGTGACGAACTGCTGCATATGCATCGTGGTCTGCAGCACGCGACTGAGCGCGGTGATCGGGAAATTGACCGCGGCGACGGGCAGTCGCCGGGTCTCTTCTAAGGCATACACGGCGGCGCCGGCGGCCACCCTGGCCAGGAACGGAGGTCGAAACATGACCCCAGCCTGCCGCAAACCGAGTGTGATGCAAAGGTCCAGCCCCCAGTTATGTGACTTTCGCCCCTTGATCCGACCTGATCCGGCCCGTCGCACGCACGTAAGCTGTGGAATATGACCTCGGCAATCCCCTTGAACGTCGGTATCACGCGCTCCGCGGGCGCGAAGGCTGCCGGTGGCAAGCGCGTGCTGCTGGCCGAGCCGCGCGGCTACTGCGCAGGCGTCGACCGCGCCGTCGAGACCGTGGAGAAGGCTCTCGAGAAACACGGCGCCCCGATCTATGTGCGCAAGGAGATCGTGCACAACCGCCACGTCGTGGAAACGCTACGTGAGCAGGGCGTGATCTTCGTCGACGAGACCGACGAGGTGCCGGAGGGCGCGCTGGTCGTGTTCTCCGCGCACGGTGTCGCGCCGATCGTGCACGAGACCGCCGCGCAGCGGAACCTGCGCACCATCGACGCCACCTGCCCGCTGGTCACCAAGGTGCACCAGGAAGCCAAGCGCTTCGCCCGCGACGACTTCGACATCCTGCTGATCGGCCACGAAGGCCACGAGGAAGTCGAAGGCACCGCCGGAGAGGCGCCCGAGCACGTGCAACTGGTCGACGGGCCCGACTCGGTGGACAAGGTGACGGTGCGCGACCCGTCGAAGGTGATCTGGCTGTCGCAGACCACGCTCTCGGTCGACGAGACCATGGAGACCGTCGAGCGGCTGCGTGAACGCTTCCCGACGCTGCAGGACCCGCCCAGCGACGACATCTGCTACGCCACCTCCAACCGCCAGACCGCGGTCAAGGCGATGGCGCCCGAATGCGATCTGGTGATCGTGGTCGGTTCGCGCAACTCGTCGAACTCGGTGCGACTGGTCGAGGTGGCGCTCGGCGCGGGTGCGACCGCGGCCTATCTGGTCGACTACGCGCGCGAGGTCGATCTGGCCTGGCTCGAGGGCGTGCAGACCATCGGCATCACCTCCGGTGCTTCGGTGCCGGAGATCCTGGTGACCGGGGTGCTCGACCTGCTGGCCGAGCACGGCTTCGGCGAGGTGCAGCCGGTGACCACAGCCAACGAAACCCTGGTCTTCTCCCTCCCCCGCGAACTCCGGCCTGCCCGCCTCCCCGCGACTTAAAGCCAGACTTGGGGCGGGGACGGTTGCGTTGGCGGCCAGACGGTGATTGTGGGCTGGTTAGCCCGTAGCCGGTGAGTTACCCATGTTCTTGCTGGATCTGTGAGCTCTTAAAAGAAGATCCCCGCCGTTTGTACGGCGGGGATCTCTTTGTTTTCAGACGTTGTCTGGGCGGCGGCGTTCTGTGCGGGTGGAGTCGGCTCGGTCGCGGTAGCGCACGTTCGGCTGCGGGTGCGGGGGTGCTTCGCCGCGGCGGCGCGGGACTCGGGAGGGTTCGGGTTCGCGCGGCGGGGCGGCGGCGCGGGCGGCGCGGGGTTCGCCACGGGCGGCGCGGGGCTCGCGAGGCTCGCGGGGCCTGGCGGCGGCGGGGGCGCGTTTGGGTTCGGTGGGCCTAGCCGGGCGGCGAGCCGGGCTCGCCATGTCGACCTCGGTGTCGGGCTCGTCCAGGACCGCGGTGCCGCGGCGCGGTCGCTTGCGGGCGGCAGTGGCCAGGTCGGGGGTCGGTTCGGGGCGACGGCGCTTGACCGGCTTGCGTTCGGTCTTGCGCTCCGGGGTGGGGCGAGCCGTCTGGGGCGCGCGCTTGGCGATCGCGATCCTGGCGCCGCCGATCGCCAGTACCAGCACGGTCGCCAGCGCCATCGTCGGGAAGCGCTCCACCAGCGGGATGATCAGGTTCATCAGAACGTCTTTGATCGAGGTGGTGGCACGCCCACCCAGCATCTGGCAGGCCAGCGGCACTGCGACGAACAGCAGCAGCGGCGGCATCACCATGGTGGAGAACAGACCGCGGAAGCGCACCGCGCAGACGGCGAGCACGCAGCCGAGCACATACAGCGCCGAGAACGTGCCCGTCGGATACGTCTCTCCGCCGAGACCGTCGATCAAGAACCCGAGACCCGTCGCACCCGCGGCGAGCAGAATCGCGGCCCAGGCGGGGATGCCGGGTACCGAGGGCACGATCGAACGTTGCGGCGCGGGCACCCGGGGTCGCGCACGTTGGGAAGCAGCCACACTATGACACTAACTGCACATCGCCCCCGTAGGCGCCACGGCACGAGGATCTCAGATGCGATCCTCGGCGTCGGCGAACGCGACGACCCGCGGTCGGGTCTCGGTGAGCCGGATTGCCGGGAGCTCCTGATCGGCGATGCCGAGATCGTGCATCCGGCGTGCGGTGACCATCACCCGCGACTCCACCGAGCCTACTGTCGCGTTGAAAGCCGCTACGGCCTTACCGAGATTCACGCCCAGATTGTCCAGATGTTCGGCGACTTTACCCAGCCGGGTGTAGAGCTCCTTACCCAGTTGCTGCACCGTTGCCATATCGCGCGAGAGCGCTTCCTGCCGCCAACTGAACGCCACCGTTCGTAGCAGCGCGATCAATGTAGTGGGGGTTGCCAGAATCACGTTCCGGCCGAACGCGTACTCCAGAAGGTCGGCATCGGTGGTGAGCGCGGCGTCGAGGAACGGGTCGCCGGGCACGAACAACACGACGAACTCCGGTGCCGGATCGAAGGCCGCCCAGTACGCCTTGTCGGCCAGTTGGTCGACGTGGGCGCGCAGGTGCTTGGCGTGGCGGGCCAGTAATTGCGTGCGTTGGCTGGGATCGTCGGTGGTCGCCGCGTCCAGATAGGCCGAGAACGGCACCTTCGCGTCGACGACGATGTGTCTGCCGCCGGCCAGCCGCACCACCATGTCGGGACGCACCACGCCGCGATCGTCGCCGCCGGGCCGACTCACCTGGGTGTCGAAATCGCAGTGCCGGGTCATCCCGGCCAGTTCGACGACTCGTTCCAGCTGGATCTCGCCCCACCGGCCGCGCACCTGCGGCGCGCGCAGCGCCGCGACCAGCTGACCGGTTTGATCGGAGAGCCGATGCGAGGTGCGTTGCATGCCCGCGACCTGCTCGCGCAATCCCGAATACGCGTCGATCCGATGGTGCTCGACCTGTCGGATCTGCTGCTCCAATGCTCCGACCGCGTCGCGCAGCGGATCGACCATCGCGCCGATCGCGGCCGAATGCCTGCGCGCCGCATCCTCATTGGCCGAGTGCAGCGACTGCTGCAGCAACCGTTGATTGTCCCCGGCCGCGGCGAGCCGGGCTTCCGCGGTGGCGGCGCGCTGCCCACCACGGGCGGAATGCCCCAACCAGCCGAGACCGAAGCCTGCGGCGAAGACGAAGACGAGCGCGACGAGCATCGAAGCGGTCATGTCGGCGATACTGCCCGAGGCCACCGACAAAGTCGCAATTCCCCGGCAAACCGGGGACGGTCGTGGCGCACTCGCCAGGCCGTCACGGCGGCGGGTGCGCCGCGCTGTGCGGCACGCCGGTGAATTACACGCGTGTGGTGCGTCGATTGAATTCTGTCGGGGGTGTGCCCTACGGTTCGCGACATGCGGATCCTGCACACCTCCGACTGGCACATCGGGCGCACCTTTCACGGTGTCGACCTGCTGGCCGATCAGGCACGGGTGCTGACTGCCGTCGCGGAGCTGGTCGCGGCCGAATCGGTCGACGTGGTGGTGGTGCCCGGCGATATCTACGACCGCTCCATCCCCAACGCCGACGCCATCGGGGTCTGCAATCGCGGATTCGAGGCGATCCGAGCGGCGGGCGCGACGATCGTCGCCACCTCGGGCAATCACGATTCGCCCGCCCGACTCGGCGCGGGTGCCAGCTTCGCCGCGGCCGGTGGCCTGCATCTGTGCACGCGGGTCGCCGACGCGGACCAGCCGATCGTACTCTCCGATGACGACGGTGACGTGGCGTTCTACGGCATCCCGTATCTGGAACCGGAGATCACCCGCGCCGAACTGGGTGTACCGCAGGCGCATTCGCACGCGGAGATCCTCGATGCCGCGATGGAGCGGATTCGCGCCGATATCGCCGCCAGGTCCGGCACTCGCACGGTGGTGCTGGCGCACGCCTTCGTGGTCGGCGGGGAAGCGACGGGATCGGAGCGGTCCATCTCGGTGGGCGGTGTGGAGACGGTCTCGATGTCGGCCTTCGACGGCATCGACTATGTGGCGCTGGGACACCTGCATTCGCCGCAGACGCTGTCGGAGTCGGTGCGCTACAGCGGATCGCCGCTGCCGTATTCGTTCGGTGAGAGTTCGCACCGCAAAGCGGTGTGGATCGTCGACCTCGACGCCGAGGGGCTCGCCGCGGTGCGTCGCCACGATCTGCCGCTGGTACGCGGGCTCAGCAGGCTCACCGGCACCCTCGAATCCCTGCTCACCGATACCGAATACGCCGCGGCCGAGGACCATTACGTGTCGGCCACGCTCACCGACACCACCCGTCCGGTGGACCCGATGCGTAAACTGCGCGGGCGATTCCCGCACGCGGTGCACGTGGAATGGGCGCGCCCGGAAGGTAATCCGGAGTTGCACTACCGCGAGCGGGTGCACGGTCGTCGCGACGCGGAGGTCGCGGCGAGCTTCCTGACCGACGTGCGTGGCACACCGAGCAAGGGGGAGATGGCATGGGTGGAGCGCGCGCTGGCCGCCGCGGTCAGCGAAAACGACTCGGTCCGTGCCGAATCCGGCCAGTCGCCGGTTGCGTCGGAGCTGACTGCGTGAGCCCACGCGTCGCGTTCGCAGTGGCGACTGTCGCCGGTGGTGGCATCGCGTGAGGCTGCACCGGCTCGAACTCACCGCGTTCGGCCCGTTCGCCGAGACCACTGTCGTCGATTTCGACGCGCTCGGCGCCGACGGGCTGTTCCTGCTGCACGGGCATACGGGCGCGGGCAAGACGACGATCCTCGACGCCATCGCCTTCGCCCTCTACGGCAAGGTGCCCGGTGCGCGCGGCGAGAGCAAACGCCTGCACTCCGATCACGCCGATCCGCAGACGCCGCCGAGCGTGGTACTGGAAGCCACGCTCGGCGGCCGTCTCCTTCGCCTGACCCGCTCACCCGAATTCGAGCGCCCGAAGAAGACCGGCACCGGTACCCGGCTCCTGCAACCCCAGGCCACGCTCACCTGGCTCGACGGCAGCGGTGAGAACCTCTCGCGCATCACCGATATCGGCGACGAGGTCCTGCGCCTGCTCGGTATGAGCGCCGACCAGTTCTTCCAAGTGGTGCTGCTCCCGCAGGGCGACTTCGCCAAATTCTTGCGCGCCGAGAACGAGGACCGCGAGAAGCTGCTCGAAAAGCTCTTCGACACCCAACGTTTCGGGACGGCCGAACAGTGGCTGTCCGATCGCCGCCGCGCCGCCGCGGGCGACCTGGATTCCCGCAAACAGGGCATCGACCGCCTGATCACCAAGGTCGGTATGGCCGGGGGCTACGGCGGCGCGGAATCGGTCGGTGTACTCGACGCGGTGACCTGGTCGCAGGAGCTACTCGCCACCGCGCGCACCGCACTCGCCGAGGCGACCACGAATGCCGAACTGCGCCAGAAAGAATCGTCGCGGGCCCGCGCCGAAGCCGAAGAACAACGTCGCGTCGCCGGGCTGCACGCCCGCATGGCGGCAGCCCGCACCGAACTGGACACCTACACCGCATCTTCCCCCCGCCGCACCGAGCTCGAACACGAACTGGTCAAGGCCCGCCGCGCCGAGCCCGTCGTCCACGCCATCGACGAGGCTCGCTCCGCGGTCCGCACCCTGCGCCGTGCGGAGACCGCGACCCGTAGCGCCACTGGCGAACTGGCCGACCAACTGCGGGCACCCGCAGCCGCCGACATCGCGGGAGTAGACCGGCTGACCGTGGTGACGGATGAGCCGGTCGATGGACGCGCCGCCACACCGGAGGGTGGGCGGCCCGACTATGGCACGTCAGCGGACCTGCCGTCCGGCGGTCCACTCGGCGCGGGTCATCAGGGACGCGGGCCGGTCCATGGCGGGGATGCGGGCGCCGGTGTCGGTGATGTCCGGGGCGACCTCGATGCCGCCATCAGTCAGTGGAACGCGCTGCTCGGTGTGCTCGGTGAGGTTCGCGCTGATGTGGTGACCGCGCGTCAGCTCACCGCGGATCTCGCCGCGCACGAGGGGGAAGCCGGTCGGCTCACGCAGCGTTCGGGGGAGCTGGCGCAGCGGCGGCTCGAACTGCCGGCGGCGATCGGCTCGGTCCAAGAGCAATTGCGTGAGGCCACCGACGCGGCCGCCGCGTTGCCCGGGCTTCGCAACGAGTTGAGCAAGTGGCAGGACTCGGCAGCGGCCGCTGTCGACATCGCGCGTCGCCGACCAGCTTTGGACACAGCGCGGACCGAACACGATGCCGCCTGGCGCGCTCACCTCGAAGCCAAGGAACGGGTCCTCGATCTGCGGGCCCGCCGCCTCGCGGGCATGGCCGCCGAGCTCGCGGGCGCGCTCACCGACGGTGCGCCGTGCACGGTCTGCGGTTCTGCCGAGCATCCTGAACCGGCGCGGCCCACCGACGACGCGGTATCCAAGGACGCCGAGGACGCCGCGCACACCGCCGAACAGTCCGCCGAGGCCGCGCGGGATCGCATCGCCGATCGCATCAGCGTCATCGAACGCGAGATCGAGGCGCTGACCGCCCGCGGTGGCGACGCGGACCCCGTCGCCCTCGCCGACGCGGTCCGCACCGCCACTCACCGCTTCGACGACACCGCCGAAGCCGCCGAGCGTGGCCCCGCCCTGACCAGCCGCCTCGAGGCCCTGCGCACCGAGGAAACCGCCCTCCACGACCGG
The DNA here is from genome assembly GCF_001427185.1 of Nocardia sp. Root136. Classification (NCBI taxonomy): domain Bacteria; kingdom Bacillati; phylum Actinomycetota; class Actinomycetes; order Mycobacteriales; family Nocardiaceae; genus Nocardia; species Nocardia sp. Root136. Next base: position 2,351,256 of record NZ_LMFE01000001.1, on the reverse strand, counting down.
TCTCGCGAGCTCGACGCCCGCATCGGCACCATCACCGCCAACATCACCACCACCCGCAACCGCCTCGACGAACTCACCGCGCGGCTGCGCACCGCCGCGGGCGCCGACAACACCGTCGACGCCCGCACCGCCCGCCTCGAATCGCTCATCACCGCGGCCACCATGCTCCGCACTGCCCGCACCGAGGAATCCACCGCTCGCGACGCCGTCCGCACCATTGCCGCCCGCGTGGAAAACCTTTCCCGCACAGCCGGTCTCGTGCCGGAAGGCTACGAGGACCGCGGGCCGTCGGAGGCACTCGATTCACCAGTCGCTCCCACCAGCCGAACTGCGGGTGACGATGTCGACGCCGAGCTCGACACTGACGAGCAGGCGACCGGGAGCCCCGCGCGAGCGATCCGTGCCGAGCCCGACATGCCCAGCCTGTTCGACCTGTTCGACGAAGGTCCCCCGGATGAAGAACCCGCCGACGAAGCCTCGGCCGTCGAGCCGGCAGCGCCGCGTGACGATATCGCTCTCCTGACCGCCTATGCCCAGGTCGTCACCGCCGTCGCGCGGACCGCGCGGCAGCAGGCCGCGATCGAAGCTGAACTCACCGCCGCGGACCGGGCCCGTGCGCATGCCGAGGCGGTGCTCGCGGAACCGCAGATCCAGGCCGTCGCCGAACAGACCCCGGGCGACTTGAACACCCTCGAGCAGCGCTTCACCGAAGCTCAGAGCGCGCTCACCGCGGCGGTGGCAACCCAGTCGGCGGCCACCGAGCGGGTGGCCCAGCTCGAGCAGCTGGGGACGCAGCTGTGGGGAGAGGTCGAGCGGATCGCGCCCAAGCAGCGTGATTTCGACGAACTGGCTGCCCTGGCGGAAGTGGTGGCGGGTCGCGGCGAGAACAACCGGCGAATGTCGTTGCGCTCCTATGTCCTCGCGGCTCGGCTCGAAGAGGTCGCGGTGGCGGGGTCACTGCGGCTACGCCGAATGTCGGGCGGCCGTTACGAATTCGTCCACTCCGACAAGGCGGGTCCCCGGGGCAGACGAGGCGGTCTCGGCCTCGACGTCCGCGACGACTACACCGGCGTCGTCCGCTCCGCGAAGACCCTGTCCGGCGGTGAAACCTTCATGGCCTCACTGGCCTTGGCGCTCGGACTCGCCGACGTGGTCGCCGCCGAGTCCGGCGGCCTGGTCCTCGACACCCTGTTCATCGACGAAGGCTTCGGCAGCCTCGACGCCGATACCCTCGACGCCGTCATGGGCGTTCTCGACGAACTCCGCGCGAACGGCCGCGTGGTCGGCGTCGTCAGCCACGTGGACGAAATGCGCCAGCGCATCCCCACACGCCTGCATGTCCTGCGCGGTCGCACGGGTTCGCACCTCGAGGCCACGGTCGTCTAATCATCCGGACGAGCCCGACGAAGCGATCAGCACGGCGCGGCCGGGGCTTGCGGACGCTCCACAGGCAGCTCAGCTTCCCGGCGAACGATCGGTGTGAATCCGGGAAGACGGCCGTCGACGAGCGGGATCATCAGCTGGACCAGCGGCCCGATCCCGAACGCGTAGACCAGCGTGCCGATCCCCACGCTGCCGCCGAGGAACCAGCCGGTGGTCAGCACCGAGACTTCGATGCCGGTCCGAACAGACCAGACCGGCCAGCCGGTTCGGCCGACCAGTCCAGTCATCAGTCCATCGCGCGGTCCCGGACCCATGCCCGCACCGATATAGAGCACCGTCGCCGCGGCGTTCACCACCACCGCGGCAACCATGGCCATAACCCGCAACCACAGCGCGTCCACGGCCGGAATCAACCACAAACCGACGTCGACCGCGATCGCGATCACCACCACATTGCTGATGGTCCCGAGCCCCGGCCGCTGTCGTAGCGGGATCCAGGCGAGCAGCACAGCGATCCCGGTCAGCGCGGTCACCGCCCCGAAACTCAACGGCACATGCGCGGCGACCCCCTGATGGAACACATCCCACGGGTCGAGCCCGAGTCCCGCCCGGATCATCACTGCCATCGATGTCCCGTACAACCACAAACCGACGTAGAGCGCGACCAGGCGACGAGTGAGCATAGGTAATAGAATCCCGCCGACTGGACCTAGAAAAAAGAGCCAATCTGGGATAGCTGGACTGATCTGTCATCGAGAACCGTCACACCGCTCCGGCACTGTCGCCTACTCAGCTCTCGTGCGCGAGCAACCAGGCCTTGGCTTCCAGCCCCCACCGGAAGCCGCCGAGCGCGCCGCCGATCCGCAGCACGCGATGACACGGCACGAACAGCGCGGCGGAGTTGCGCGCGCAGGCATTGGCCGCTGCCCGCGTGGCCGCCGGACGCCCGGAGAGTCCGGCGAACTCGGTATAGGTCACCGGCTCGCCCGCTGGCACCTTGCGCAGGACTTCCCAGGCGTGGACCAGGAACTCGCCCGACTGTTGGCGCACGGGAACCGCGTCGATCGCCGTGAGATCGCCCGCGTGATAGTCGACGACGGCCTGGGTGACCGCGCCGAGTGAATCTCGCTGCCGCAGTTCGGCCGGGCGCAAGGTGGCGTGGATGAGGCCGGTCAGTGTGGCCGCGTCTCCGGTCCAGCCCGAGGCGAGTACGGCGCCGTCGGTGTCGACGACGGTGGTGAACGGGCCGATCGGCGTGGTGACCGTCGCGACATCGGCGAGACGAAGAGCAGTGTCAGTCATGGTGTTTCGCTTCCTGGAAAGAAGGTTCACGGACAAGCGCGCCACGATGTTCGAGCGCGGTCTTCCACAAGTGCATGGACAGATAGGAGCGCCACGGCGCCCAGTGGGTGGTGTCGTCGAGATCGATTCCCGCTCGCTCCGCGCCCTGGCGAACCACCAGGTCGGTGTCGAGCAGGATGTCGGGATCGGCCAGCGACCGCATGGTGACGTAGTCGGCCGTCCATGGCCCGACCCCGTCGAGCGCGAGCAGGTCGTGCCGCAGGTCAGCGGCAGTGCGACCGGAATGCAGGACCAGTTCGCCGTCGGCGATCGCTCGTGCCGCGGCAACGATGGCGTTAACCCTGCGCACGGGCCCGGTCAACACCTCGGCGCCGCGCTCGGCGACCGCTTCGGCCGTCGGAAACAGTCGAGGCACCGGCCCGTCGATCCGCTCGCCGAGCGCATCCACCAGCCGCGCGGTATGCGTCCCCGCCGCCCGCACCGAGATCTGTTGCCCGATCATGGTGCGCAACAACAACTCCGAGCCATCGAGGCACCCCGGTACGCGGATTCCCGATGTGAACCCGTGCCCCGTGACGGCCTCACCCGATTCACTGGAACCGATCCCGAGCGCACCGTCGATCCCCAGCGGATCCGCGTCCAGATCGAGCAGATGCCGCACCCGGGCCACGGTCGGCGCCAGATCGCGCATATCCCGCAGCGCCAACTCGGCCCGCACATGCCCCGGCTGAAACGACAGCCGAATTGTCGCGTGGCCGTGCGGAGTACGCAGGCTGCGCGTGTACACGCCGTCCTCCCACAGCTCCATCCCCGGCACCGCGTGTGACGAGAGGAACCAGGCCAGCCAGCCGGTATCGAGCGGCTCGCGATACGGCAGTCGCAATGTCAGCAGACCCGGCGTGCCCGGTGCGACGACATCGGCGCGTGGCGATCGGCGCAACTCGGTCCGCATCGTCGTCGGACTCACCGCGAACACCTCGCGCACGGTGTCGTTGAACTGCCGAATACTGGCGAATCCGGCCGCGAACGCGATATCCGACATCGGCATCTCGGTGGTCTGGATGAGCAGCCGCGCGGTGTGCGCGCGATGTGCCCTGGCCAGCGCGAGCGGGCCGGCTCCGAGTTCGGTGGTGAGCACCCGCGTGAGCTGACGCTGCGAATAACCGAGGGTGGCGGCCAGCCCTGGCACCCCACCCCGCTCGATCATCCCGTCACCGATCAACCGCATGGCCCGCGCGGCCAGGTCGGCGCGCACATTCCACAGCGGTGAACCGGGCGCGGCATCGGGCAGGCACCGACGGCAGGCGCGATAACCGGCCTGCTGCGCCGCCGCCGCGGTGGGCAGGAACGACACATTGGCCCGCTTGGGGGTGATCGCCGGGCACGAGGGCCTGCAGTAGATGCCGGTCGTGCGCACCGCGGTGAAGAACTGCCCGTCGAAGCGGGAGTCGCGGGTGGAGACCGCCCGGTAGCAGCCCTCGAAGTCCAAAGCAGTGATGGTCACGAGTTCCACAATGGCACCCGTCCCGGCGAGGTGCTAGCGGAAATCGGCCACCGATCCCTCAGGGGCGTGAACCCGGATCAGCAGCAGCGATTGGTCGGATTCCGCTCGGCCTCGGCATAGCGTTCGCGCCAGTAGTCGCGCACCGACGGCACCGGAGCCGCCGGATGATTACGGCGCAGGTGCTCGACGTAGCGCTCGTAATCCTGGCCGCCGTTGATCGCGCTGTACCAGCGGGCGATGCCACGCAAGGCCGCCCAGACTCGCCGAAGAATCTCTCGAGGCCCACCGAGACCGCCGGCGACAACCGCAGGGGCACGGACGGCCGATCCACTGAATCGGCCGTCCGCGTCCCTGACCACACTCACGAGACGTGCGCCGATCCGGGCGCGCTCACCTTGCCCTCGGCGATCAACGCGTCCCACTCCTTCTGCACGTTCTTCTCCGTGGCCGTGGCGACGAAACCGCTGGGGGCGAAGATCTTCGACGGCTGCTCCTCGGACTCGGTGCTGGTCACCGTGCCCGTGCGGATCGCCTTCGCGCACACCAGCACACCGATGACGGTGACGATCAGCACCAGCACCGCGAACACGATCGACAGCGTGCCCTGGATGAAGGTGTTGCGGATCGCGATGTCGACCTGCTCGGGCGTCTTCGCCGTCAGGCAGGCTTTGCCCGCGTCCTTGGCCGCCTCGCACAGGCTGTGCTGCTTCCAGTAACCGACCTTGGGATCGTCGGAGAAGATCTTCTGCCAGGACGCGGTCATCGTGACCACCAGATCCCACGCCAGCGGAACACCGGGAATCCACGCCCACTTCCACTGCCCGCGCTTGACGATGATCGTGAGCACCACGATCAGCGCGATCGCGGCGAGCAGCTGGTTGGCGATGCCGAACAGTGGATACAGCGCGTTGATGCCGCCGAACGGATCATTGACGCCCATCAGCAGCACCCCGCCCCAGCCCGCGACCACGATCAGCGAGCACAGCCAGGCGCCGATCCGCCACGACGGATCACGGAATTTCTTGAACCCGCCGCCGAAGTTGCCCAGCGCGTCCGAGACCAGGAAGCGCGCCACACGAGTGCCCGCGTCGATGGTGGTGAGGATGAACAGCGCTTCGAACATGATCGCGAAGTGGTACCAGAAGGCCTTCATCGTCGAGCCGCCGAGGAATTGCGAGAAGACATCGGAGATGCCGATCGCAAGGGTCGGTGCGCCACCGGTGCGCGAGACGATCGACTTCTCGCCCACATCGGCGGCCGCGTCGGTGAACAGTTCCGGCGTCGCGGGCGGGCCGGACAGGCCGAGCGAATTCGTGAACTTGGCAGCACCTTCGGCCGTGCCGCCGGTGAGTCCGGCCGAGGCGTTCATGCCGAAGTACAGGTGCTGGTCGATGATCGAGGCGGTGATGATCGCCATGATCGCCACGAACGACTCCATCAGCATGCCGCCGTAGCCGATCATCCTGGCGTTGGATTCCTTGGCCATCAGTTTCGGCGTCGTGCCGGAGGAGACCAGCGCGTGGAAACCCGAGAGCGCACCGCAGGCGATGGTGATGAACAGGAACGGGAACAGACTGCCCGCGAACGCGGGACCGGCGCCGGTGTGCGCGAATTCGGAGACGGCGGGCGCCTTCAGTACCGGCATCGTGATCAGGATGCCGACCGCGAGCAGCACGATCGTGCCGACCTTCATGAACGTCGACAGGTAGTCGCGCGGGGCGAGCAGCAGCCACACCGGCAGCACCGAGGCGATGAAGCCATAGGCGATCAGGCACCACGCGATGGTGGTGCGCGACAGGGTGAACCAGTCCGCGCCCCACTCGGTTTCGGATACCCAGCCGCCGCCGATGATCGCGGCCAGCAGCAACACGATGCCGATCGCGGAGACCTCGCCGACCGCACCCGGCCGCAGGTACCGCAGATAGATGCCCATGAACAGGGCGATCGGGACGGTCATCGCGATGGAGAACACACCCCACGGGCTCTCGCCGAGCGCGTTCACCACCACCAGCGCCAGCACCGCCAGCAGGATCGTCATGATCACCAGAATCGCCACGATCGCCGCGACACCACCGACGACGCCGAGCTCGTCACGCGCCATCTGGCCGAGGCTGCGGCCGCGTCGACGGGTCGAGGCCCACAGCACCAGGTAGTCCTGCACCGCGCCGGCGAACACCACGCCGACGACGATCCAGATGGTGCCGGGCAGATAACCCATCTGCGCGGCCAGCACCGGACCGACCAGCGGACCGGCGCCCGCGATGGCGGCGAAGTGGTGTCCGTAGAGCACCCGCCGGTCCATCGGCATGAAATCTTTGCCGTTGTCATAGATTTCGGCGGGCGTGGCCACGTCGTCGCGCGGCTTGGTGATCTTCCACTCGATGAACCGCGCGTAGAAGCGGTAGGCGATGATGTAGGTACAGACCGCCGCGATCACGATCCACACCGCGTTCACGGACTCGCCGCGCACGAACGCGATGATCGTCCACGCGACAGCGCCGAGTACGGCGATCCCCGCGAACACGGCCTTTTTGGCGGGCGTGATCGGCGTGCGATCGACGACACCGACCGGAGGCAAGTCCGGATCGGTCCGCAGATGTTCGATGGTCGCCATTGACTCAACTCTCCTGTATAACGCGCAGAGCCTCGGGTGAAGCAATCGACAACGTAGCTGATCGCAGAACTGCGACGGAGAGGTTCGCACACGATCGTGCGCAGAATGAAATTTTGTTCAGCTGGTCATTCGCCCCGGTAGGTTCCGAAGCTCCAGAGGTTGCCTTCCGGGTCGGCGGCACTGAAGCCACGGGAGCCGTAGTCCTCGTCGCGCAGGTCGCGGATGATCCTCGCGCCCGCGGCCTTCGCCCGGTCGTAGAGCGCGTCGGGCCCGTCGGTGACCAGGTAGAGATTGGCGACGCCCGGTGGGCGCGTGCCGAAGGGGCTGTCGTCGCGGCCGGTGGACCCGAACATGACGCCGCCGCCGCCCGGCCAGCGCAGTTCGCCGTGTTCGACGACGGAGTCGTCATTATCCCTGGCGTAGACCGCAGTTGCTTCGAAACCGAAAGCGGTGGTGAGGAATTCGACCATGGCGCGGGCGTCGTCGAAGGCGAGGCAGGGCCAGATGGTGTTCGGTGAAGTTTCCATGTGCTCAGCCTCTCGTTGGTCCGGCCTCCGGGTCTTGGACGGATGGAATCTCCTCGGCGAGCCAGGCGGTGGGGGCCACGCCGGCCAGTTCGGCGAAGTCGCGGTTCAGGTGAGCTTGGTCGTAGTAGCCGCAGGTGTTCGCGACCTGGGCGATGGAGATATAGGACGGGGTGCTCACCAGCATGCGCCTGGCGTGCTCGAACCGGATGATCCGCGCAGCCAGTTTCGGGCTCGCGCCGAATTCGGCGGTGAACTTGCGGGTCAGGTGTTGGCGGGTCCAACCGATCCGATCGGCGAGCGGGTTGATCGCATAGGTGCCGCCGGTCTCGACGAGAGCGCGCCAGGCCCAGGTCAATTCGGGACCGGCGAGAGTGTCGGTTCGCGCCGCCGCGGTCAGGGCTCGGTCGCACGCGGCGAATCGACTCGGCCAATCCTGGTGGGATTGCACGGCATCGGCGAGTTGGTCACCGAGAGTGCTTTGCGCTTGGGAACATTCGATCGAGGTGTCCCACAGTTCGCTCGCGGGCATGCCGAACAGCACCCGGCAACCCAGCGGGGTCAGTTCGATCGCCACACCTTCTTGAAAACCGGTGTGCGCGATCATCGCTGGGCTCGCCTGCAAGCCGCTCAGTACGCAGCGATAGCTGCCGGGGGATTGGTGCGGATCGGTTTGCTCGATGACATCGATGGTGGGGCCGATGGCGACGATGAACGTCATGTGCCGTGATGGCAGGCCGCGGTGCAAGCCGGGCTCGAAACCCGCGAGCCGATAGCCCACGTACCGGTCGATGAACGCTGCCAACACCGGCGCGGGGGCCGCGGTCACCACCTCCGTGGTCGCCTCCATAGGGCAACGCTACGCCGGGGGTGTGGGATTACCCACGCGTCTCGGGCATCGCTGCGGGGTAACCGGACCGTGAAGGTGCTCTCCGTCATGCGGCGGAGGCGGTGAGATTTAGCACTCGTAGGTCGATGGCCTGTGGAAACGCGAGGTCAGCCGGTTAATGTTGCGCCTTCGCTCAATTCTGTAGGAGGTGTCATGCGGCGGGTTCAGTACGAGCGCAGCAGTGGTTCGGAGATGCTCGAGGTCGTCGCGGCCGAGATGCCGGTACCCGGTGTCGGTGAGCTGCTGGTCCGGGTCGAGGCCATCGGCGTGACGCTGTCGGCGATCCGGCGGATCAGTGCCGCGCCGGTCACGCAGATGCGTGCCGAAGTCGCCGGTGAGGTCGTCGGGGTCGGTGACGGGGTCGACGGATACGGCGTCGGTTATCGCGTGGTCGGGCTCTGTACTTCCGACGCCTATGCCGAGTACGTCGTGCTCGCGGTCGACCAGGCTTCCGCCATCCCGGACGGCGCTTCCGCGGTCGATGCCGTCGCGTTGATGCGCAGCGGGCTCGTCGCGCTCGGCGCGCTCGACACCGCCACCCCGCGTGAGGGCGAAACCGCGCTGGTCACCGCCGCTGCCGGCGGTGTCGGCCACCTCGCGGTGCAATTGGCGCGGGTGCGTGGAGCGAGCTGGGTGGTCGGCGCGGTGTCCGACGAGTCGAAGATCGATTTCGTGCGCGAACTCGGCGCCGACGAGGTCTTCACCTACGGCGAGCTGCACTGCGGCAAGCAGGCTGATTACGCCCTCGACGGCGTCGGCGGCACCGGTCTCGACGGCACCCTCGCCGGTCTCGCCGAAGGCGGCCGCGCGGTCACCTACGGCACCGGCGGCGGCCTCGTCGACACCGAGGATCTCCTCGCCGGCGGCAAGACCCTGACCGGTTTCCGGATCGGCCGTCTCGCCCAGCGCGACCCGGCCCGCTACGAGGACCTGCGCCAGGAGGTCTGGCAGTACTACGCCTCCGGTCTGCTGCACCCGGTCGTGCACGCCGAGTTCGCACTCGACGACGCCGCTGCCGCGCACGCGGTCATCGAGCAGCGCGCCAACCTGGGCAAGGTCGTGCTCGTACCTTGATCGCTGCTCGACCCGCCCCGGCCGACGGGGCGGGTTCCGGTGGTTCGGGCGCGGTCGCGGACCCGTAGACTCTGGTCCTTGTGAGCCTCACCCTCGGAATCGTCGGCCTGCCCAACGTCGGAAAGTCGACGCTGTTCAACGCGCTGACCAAGAACGACGTGCTGGCCGCGAACTACCCGTTCGCGACCATCGAGCCCAACGTCGGCGTGGTCCCGCTGCCCGACCCGCGCCTGAACAAGCTCGCCGAGATCTTCGGTTCCGAGAAGATCGTGCCCGCCGTGGTGTCGTTCGTCGACATCGCCGGCATCGTGAAGGGCGCTTCCGAAGGCGCTGGTCTCGGCAACAAGTTCCTCGCCAACATCCGTGAGGCCGACGCGATCTGCCAGGTCGTGCGCGTGTTCGCCGACGACGACGTGATCCACGTCGACGGCCGGGTCGATGCCGCCGCCGACATCGAGGTCATCGAAACCGAGCTCATCCTCGCCGACCTGCAGACCCTCGAGAAGGCGATCCCGCGTCTCGAGAAGGAAGCCAGGGTCAAGAAGGACCGCAAGCCCCTGCTCGACGCGGCCAAGACCGCCGAGGGCTTCCTCAATGAGGGCACCACCCTCTTCGCCGCCGGTAAGAAGATCGACGCCGACCTGCTGCGTGAGCTCTCCCTGCTCACCATCAAGCCGTTCCTCTACGTCTTCAACGCCGACGAATCCGTCCTCACCGACGAGGCCAAGCTCGCCGAGCTGCGCGCCACCGTCGCCCCCGCCGACGCGGTCTTCCTCGACGCCAAGGTGGAAGCCGAGCTCCTCGAACTCGACGACGAATCCGCCTCACCGCAGGCCCCAAGGAATCCCGAGCCTGGACCATCCACCAGGGCGACACCGCCCCCAAGGCCGCCGGCGTCATCCACACCGACTTCGAACGCGGCTTCATCAAGGCCGAAATCGTCGCCTTCAACGACCTGGTCGACGCGGGTTCTATGGCAGCCGCCAAGGCCGCGGGCAAGGTCCGCATGGAAGGCAAGGACTATGTCATGGTCGACGGCGACGTCTGCGACTTCCGCTTCAACGTATAATTCGCTGCGCCTGAGGGCAATTGACGGAGCCCCAGGCGCATGAATTGCCTTCAGAGGTGACACTGGCCGGTCTCCGAGATAACAGCGATCTGCGCGCCATTTCTGATGCTTTCGGTCGATCAGCTGACAAGTAGGTAGTTCAGCGCCAGTATCGCCCGTTGCGCCGCCGCGAGATCGGGAAGTGTTCTTGACTGATGCCGCGCGAAGTGATGGGCGAGTAGCTCTCGATCCGTGTGGCTCCATGCTGCTGAGAGTTCAGCGAGCCGAACGGGACCGAGAAGGCTTGCGATCTCCTCGCAGAGAAGATGCAGTGATGCGAGGTCGACGTCTAGTTCAGCTCTGATCAGCAGATCGGTGCGTGCTTCGTAGAGCGAAGCCGTGATGTCGGCGTCGCCGTGGTACCAGGTACAAACGGTTGCGATGTCATCGGCGTCCTTGTATTCGCCGATGGCGGATCGATCGCACCAAGCCTTCAACTTCAGCGCGGTGTAGCCCGCTGGCGTCGGAATCCGCACCTGATAGCCGCTCGGAAGTCGCAATTCGAGCGAATGCATGAATACCTCGCGGAAGCCGAAAACGTCAATGCCCTCCTTCCTGCCCGGTAAGGGGGTCGTCCCAGTAGGATCTTCGATGTCGCCGAACGGCACCACATCGACCACCATTCCTGCGATCGAAAATCGGATGTCAGTGGTTCCCGACCGGGGGTGTACCGCGACGATTCGTCGGTATTCGGCATCCCCGTCGACGGCGATCGCGACATCGACGTCGTATGTGCGGCGAAGTTGATCGATGCGGCCGAATCCGGTGTGTAGCAAGTCGCGACACTGCGCACCGATGATCATGATCGACGCGCCGTTCGTCTCGACGCCTGAAACGAGCGCAACCACCACACGGTCTACCAGATCAACTGACCTTTGATCGATGCGGGCGATGTCAAACAAGATGGTCCTTCCTCAAGCTTCTCGCCACCTCGGATTGCCGCGGCTCCTTCGAGGCCAGGAGATCTGCGTAAACCAACAGTGGAGGGGCCGAAGACCCGACGAAGATGCCCCGTCCACCGGATGGTGTAGCCCATTCGGGTGCTTCCCAGAATTTATGGCGAACCTCGATGTTCGGATCTTCGGACTTCTGCCAGCGATTGCGAACGGCCTCTGCGAGGTCGAATTTCTCAGCATAGATTGTGAGTGTCTGTGGCTGCCTGATCATTTCGACAGACGACTCGCCGCTCACGAAGCATCCGGCAGGTGCAGACCAGTGGTCGATATTTCCGCGGAAGGAGAGATTCCGGATCTTCGGCAGTAGTGCGCCTCTGAAAGCGGCGGCCCATAGATCGATCAGTTCGTCGCGGCGGTGGAGCGATCTGCCGATCAGATAGTCGGATTCTTTCATGACCTCGAGCGTCGACTGCGTGATCCCTACCGATGTCCCAGCAGCCTCAGCGATCCGGCGAACTGGCATCTCCGCCGAGTTCGGCCAGTTGAGGAGCACGAAGAGGACCTGCATTCGTCTGCCGCTGAACAGGTTGGCGTCTGCGGCGCGATGGCTCGATACCTTGGTCGGGCCGGAGCGTCCACGGACGTCTATGAGGACTGGCCCGAAGTCCAGGTGCGCATTTCCCGCGTAGTCGATGTAATTGATGTCTGTGGCAACCAGGGCCTCAGCAGTTCGACTTGTGACCCGTGGTCCGGTCACCAGCAGCCGATGCGTGTGATCTTGCTGGTCGATTCGTGCTAGCTCTGACAGGGTTACGTGCGGCAACCAGGCCAACCGATAGGTCGTATGGAAACCTTGTCGGCGCACATCGACAATCGCGGTGTGTTCCGACGTCCAGCGCTGCACGGAGATTTCGATCGAGTACTCCGCGAGCATCTGAGCCAGGGAGCGTTCGATGTCATCGTGTCGCGTTCGGTCGGTCATATTGTTCATTTTAACTGAACAACCATAAATATTGAACACTATCTGCTCGGCTGTTCGGCACAGTCTTCAACGACGACGAATCTGCCCTGGAGCTCACCGCAGGCCCCAAGGAATCCCGAGCCTGGACCATCCACCAGGGCGACACCGCCCCCAAGGCCGCCGGCGTCATCCACACCGACTTCGAACGCGGTTTCATCAAGGCCGAAATCGTCGCCTTCAACGACCTCGTCGACGCGGGTTCCATGGCAGCCGCGAAGGCCGCGGGCAAGGTCCGTATGGAAGGCAAGGACTACGTCATGGTCGACGGCGACGTAGTCGAGTTCCGCTTCAACGTGTGATGTAGCCCCAAAGGCTTTGAGCCTGCATCATCGACGTTGTTGAGCCCCGTCCGGAGAACTGGATGGGGCTCTAGTCGGTTCCCGTGATCGGGTTGAAGTGGTTGGGTAGGTAACGATGCGCTGGGCGACGCGCGCGGCCATGAGAGTGGAAACGCCACTGGGTAGCAGGGGGTCGTAGCCGCTCAGTTCGGTGATGCGGGAGAGCCGGTAGGTGACGGTGTTGCGGTGGATGAAGAGTGCCTGGGCGGCGGCGTTGTGGTTGAACTCGCTGTCTATGAACGCGTCGAGGGTCTCCAGCAGCGCAGGATGATCGGCGAGCGGATCGAGCAGCGCGGCCAGGGCGTTGAGCGTGGCTCCGCCCGCAGCCACAGAGTATTCGAACATCATGTGCCTTCGGGTGCAGATTGTTTCGGGCCGGGCAAGGGCGCGGGCTGTCTCGGCGACGGTGTGCGCTTCGATATAGGCCCCGGGGATGTCCGCCCGGGTGAGGGCGGTCGCGACGCCGATCCAGCATTCGGGCCGAGCAGCCTTGCTGGACAACCCGATACGGCTGGCCAGCGCTGCCGCCGGATCGTCTTCGTCGACCGGGCGCAGAGGGACGAGCGCGATCCAGCCGCCGTTGTCGCGGTAGAGGAAGGTGCCAGGGAGCTGCCCGAGCCGGTTGCGTAGGGCGGTGAGCGTGCCGGGCGCGGGTTCGCCGAGCCGTACCGCGGCAACGAGGAACGATTCCGCGATGGGTATCTCGGGCGCGCCTGTCCAGCCGCTGATCTCGCGTCCAGCCAGCAGGTCGGCAGCGATCTCGCCTTGGCGTTCCAGGATGTCCCAGCGTGGCTGGCGGCTGTCCTCGATCAGGGCGGTGGCGATGTGTGTGACCACCAGGTTGAGGTAGTTGGTCAGGTGCAGCCCGAGTTCCGGCAGCAGCGGGTACTCGTCCGGTTCGAGGATCGAGATGGACTGACTCCACAGGAATGCGGTGCCGACCCGGTAATTGGTCAGGATCTCCTCGAGGGACATACCGTCACGGACCAATCGCATCGCCCGCTCGACGATCGGGAGGGTGTCTTCTCTGGACAGTTCGTGGTCCACGGTGAGCGACCGGAAGAACAGTGCAATGTTGAGTTGGACGCTCGGTACGAAGTCCGCGTCCAGCATGGAGTGGGGCAGCAGATCATCGGTCTTGAGGGCGGCGGCCAAGCCTGCCGCTTTGGCGTGCGTCCGCTCGACCACCTGCTGCCACCGCTTATCGCGCGCGAGCCCGGGCTCGGGGGAATACATCTGGGTCATGTGCCCTCCTGAGACGCCGGTACCCGCGTCGATCGATGGGCTCAAGAGCCCGGGAATCCTTCGGGCAGCGGTGCGGGGAACCCGAGATTGAACGTCGGGCCCGGAGGAAAGCCGCGCAGGACTGCGCTGGTCCAAGCTACCGACGGAATCCAGCCGGTGACAGCGTTCACCCCGTGCTCAGGAAGGGGAACGGTGGTGAACCGCAGGTCCGCACCGCTGTCCCAGTACTTGTTCACTGTCGGCAGCACTGTCGACGGTGGCACGACCTCATCCCAGATACCGTGCCACCACAGGATCGGGGTGTCCGGTATGTGTTTGCCGAGGCTGTTGTCTTCCAGCACCCGCATGATGGCGGGCTCGGTTTCCAGTGATTTGCCCGGTTTGAAATACGCACTGAGCGGGCGATATATTCCCGACGGTGCGAGGGTGATGACACAGCGGGACTGAAAATCGCGGAGTAGTTGCTGGCCTTCCTCGGTCAGCAACTCCTCGGGCCGGAACACATCCGGGTATTCCCGCGCGAAGGCTACGAGCCCGAGCCACATGGTGAAGTTGCCGATCCCCGCGAGTCCGGTCTGCGGCTGCACCGCGTATCGCGCGATTCCTGTGAGGCTGCCGGGGGTGGCGCCCACGGCCGTGCCCAGCAGCCGCACATCAGGCGCGTAGGTGGCGCGCAGTTCGGCTGCGCGAATCGATCCTGAGCCGCCACCGGAGTACCCGTACAGCGCGATGCCGGCATCCGCCAGGCCCAGTCCCGCATCGTTCTTCACCGCTCGCAAGCTGTCCAGCACCATCTTGCCCTCGGCGTAGGTGTTGAACGTGTTGAACTTGCCGTCGAAGTCAGGGACGTTGAGGGCGAAGCCTTGCATCAGCCAGTAGATTGCAAGCGCGGACTCCTTCATCGTGCCGACCTGCAATGTGTACGACGGATTACAGGAGGAGTTGGTGGAGTCGATGGCTTCCTGAAACGACAGCACCGGCCGTGTACTGCCCTGCCACGGAATGCCCGGGATGATGACGGTCGTGGCTGTCACGATGGGATTGTCGTGGACATCGTTCGATCGAAACAGCAGTTGCTTGGTGTAAACCGGGAACGGGATGCCGATCAGGCGGGTCTGGACCTCCCGCGTGCGAACGATCTGCCCGGGCGCGTAGGAGGCGAGGTCGTCCGGATCGTTGTACCAGGGGTCTTCCGAGGGCGTCGGAATCGGCAGCAGATCGTAGATCTGCGGTTCGGACGGTAGTTGCGGTAGTTGGTTCTGGTCTGGAGGGAATGCGATATCGGTGGGATCACCCGCCGCGGTACCGGCACTGACCAGTACAGTTGCCGCGGATAGCGTCGCGACAGTCCAGTGTCGCAACCATGTCTTACCCATTGAACCTCCAGCGTCATTGCCATGAAGTGTCGAAAGCCTCCCGGCACCTCGAACAAGAACATCGCATGACACAGTGCGGAGTCTTCGGCACGATCCCAGCAGTGAATGTCAACATTAGTGCGTGTGCACAACCCGATCCGAGTGCACTTCACCAGGCTCGATCGGGTTTGCTGGCCCGATGCTTCGGGTTGACCGCGCCAGTACTGCCACCAAACCCACTCAGTGGATGGGAGTCGGAAGGTCTCGAGATCTCCTTCCGGCAGGTTCCGCGTAACCTGTGATTTTCGTTACAAACGTGTGATATTCGTAGCACCCAAGGGATTCGCCGGTTCGACGATCGGAGGGGCTCGATGAAACCGCATTACATGTATCGGTGGGTCAACAACCACGGGTTGGTCCTGCTGTTCAAGAAGATCCTGCTTCGTCGTGGCAATCCGTTCGCTCGGTTGATCGGCGGTGCGGAGGGGATCGAGAATCCGTACGCGCTGATCGAGGAGATGCGTGGGGAGGGTGGGTTGATCCGCGCCCTTCCGGTGTGGATCACCTTCGATCACGACATGGTCCGGGAGATCTTGCGCGACAGCCGTTTCGGTGTCGGTATTCCGACTGTGTTCGGGATACCGGGGCCGGTGTTGCGCGCGCTGGAGCGTCAGCCTCTTCCGCCGAATCTGATGGATCCGCCGTCGATGCTGGTGGTCGACGAGCCCGAGCACACCCGGATGCGCAAACCGGTCTCCACGGCGTTCACCCCGCGTGCCATCGCCCGGCTGCGCGACAGGATCGAGACGGTCACCGGGGAACTGCTCGCGGAGCTGCCCGACGACGGGCCCACCGACCTGGTGACGCGGTACGCGGCGCAGGTGCCCATCGCCATCATCTCCGAGATGCTCGGCTTCCCGGACGCCGACCGTGAGATGTTCCTGCACTGGGGTGACGAGATCAGTCCGTTGCTCGATCTCGGGATCTCTTGGCAGACGCACCAGCGGGCGATGGAATCCTCGGAGCGACTGCACCGGTATCTCGTCGACCACCTCGAGCGACTCCGTGCCGAGCCCGGCGACGACATCCTCAGCAGCCTGGTCACCTCGGGCGATCTGTCCACCTACGAACTGTGCGCGTCGGCGACCCTGCTGATGGCCGCGGGCTTCGAGACAACGGTCAACCTGATCGGCAAGGGCGTCGTCTGGCTGCTCGAGCACCCCGAACAGCTGGCCCGGTTGCAGGCTGAGCCGGACCTCTGGCCCAACGCCGTGGAGGAGATCCTCCGGATCGATCCGCCGGTGCAGTCCACCGCTCGCACCACCAGGACGGCGTTGGAGATCGGTGGTCTCGAGTTGCGCGAGGGGTCGACCGTGGTGCTCTCGTTGGCCGGCGCGAACCGCGACCCCGCCGTGTTCACCGACCCGGCCCGGTTCGATATCACCAGGGACAACGCCAAGAATCATCTGTCCTTCAGCAGCGGTAGCCATGTGTGCCTCGGCGCCGGTCTGGCCCGGATGGAAGCGGCGCATGCCCTGCGCGCGCTGTTCGAGACCTTCCCGCATCTGCGATTGACCCATCCGCCCACCCGTCGGCCGCTGTTCACCCTGCACGGCTATCAGCACCTTCCCGCGCACACCGGTCCGCGCGTACGCAGCCATTCGTCCATCAGCTGACCCGCTCACCACACCCGCCGTCGCGCGGGGCTCGCCTCACCGAGATCTGTCGATAGTTCGAATCCGTGCTTTCCGCCGAAAAAGTTTGTCGGAAGGCGGTTTTCGTATGCGACCGCACCAGTGCGCGGCACCCGATCGGATCGGGCCGAAAGTATCGGGCGGGCAGGTCTTCGGCTGACGAGAATCGTTCGGGAAGGGGGTAGCCGTGATCGAGTTACTGAACCGCCTCGTCACTGTGGTGGAAGAGCACCTCGGTGCGGAGGTCGACGTCGATGCGTTCGCCTCACGATCGGGAACTACCGAATACCACCTGCGACGGATGTTCTCGTCGTTGGCGGCGATGCCGCTGTCCGATTACATCCGTCGGCGACGGATGACGGTCGCCGCGGCCGATGTGATCGGGGGCGAGGATCTGCTGACGATCGCCGTCCGGTACGGGTACGGGTCGACCGAGGCATTCGGGCGAGCATTCCGTGCTGTTCACGGCGTACGGCCCTCTGACGTTCGACGCGACGGCGGCCCCCTTCGAAGTCAATCGCAACTCAGGTTCCGCCTGACCGTCGAAGGGAGCACCGCCATGGATGCCCGAATCATCGAACAGCCCTCGTTCCGACTCATCGGCCACGCCGCTCGCGTGCCGTTGATCCACGAGGGTGTGAACCCACATATCCAAGCGCACATCGCGTCGCTGCCCGCGGCAGAGCACGCGCGCCTCGCGCAGCTCAGCAACACCGAGCCCGGCGGCCTGTTGCAGGTGAGCGCGGAGGTCGATCCGGATTACACGCAGGACAGTGAGCTGACCTACCTGCACGGCGTCGCTGTCGCCGCTGGAACCGCCGTCGAAGAGGACCTCGACGCGATCGAGGTTCCCGCCGGAATGTGGGCGGTGTTCGGCACGACGGGTGAACATCCGAAACAGCTTCAGGACGCGTGGGCCGCAACAGCGACGGAGTGGTTCCCCTCGAACCCCTGGCGACTGCGTCCGGGCCCGTCCATCGTCTCGGTGCTCGAACGGGCCGACGACTTCAGCACCGCGACGTGCGAGTTGTGGCTCCCCGTCGAACGGAGCTGACGCGCCGCGACACCAAGGTGGTGTTCTGTGCACCCTCGGGGGAGCCGGCTCAGTACTCGGGGCCCTGATGAGGGGCCCCGATTCGGCGCAGAGTGGATGTTGTCACCACACGCGAACCGGAGGCTCCGATGTCGAACATCAGCACACTTGCCCGCTCAGCCGAGCGTCGTGTTTCGGTGTCGACCGGTGACGGCGTTGACCTCGCGGTTCGTGAGTACGGGGCGCGGGATGCGCACATGACGGTTGTCCTGATCCACGGACACTGCCTGCGGACCGAGTCGTGGACCGATGTGCGGGACGCGCTGCTGCGCGAGCACGTCGGCGCCAAGGTTGTTTGCTACGACCATCGCGGGCACGGTGACTCCGCTGCGGCGTCGAGGAAGACCTACAACATCGAACAGCTCGGTCATGATCTGCACGACGTGCTCGACGCCGTCGCCCCGACCGGGCCGGTCGTGCTGGTCGGGCATTCGATGGGTGGCATGACCGTCCTGACCTACGTCGACCAGTACCGGCACGAGGTCGGGACCCGCATCGTCGGCGTCGGGCTTGTCGCCACCGCCGCGAGTGGGCTCGCCGACGCCGGCTTCGGCCGACTGCTGCACAACCCGATCGTCCCTGTTTTCCAGGCCGCGGTTCGGCGCGCACCGCGTCTGATGCAGCACGCGAAGGTGCTGGCCTGCAAGGTTTTCGCCCCGGTCGTGCGCACCGCCGAGTTCGGCGATCGCAAGGTCAGTCAGCGCGTGCTGGCGCTGGCCGAGGCGATGCACAACGCGACGTCGATCGTCACCATGGCGACCTTTCTGAGCGCCTTCAAGACCTTCGACCGCACCGCCGCTCTGGCCACGCTCTCGACCATCCCGACCATGATCCTGTGCGGCTCCGCCGACCTGATGACGCCCCCGTCCCACTCGGTCGCCATGGCCGCCGCCGTCGACTACGCAGACCTCGTGCAGATCGACGGCGCGGGCCACTCGGTGATCCTCGAACAGCCCGCGCAGGTCGCCGAGGCCATCGCCCGACTGGTCGGCCGAGCAGCCAACGTCGACCGCCCCGAGCGCGCTCAGCTGGCCCTCGCCGCCTGAGTCCCGGCTGCTCGATCGGCTGGCAAGTCTCGCGGCACGCTGCAGTTCCACGCTCCTGCTAGGGTCCGGGGCTGTGATCGTCTGGCTCAACGGCACCCACGGCGCGGGTAAGACGACGACCGGTGCGCTCGTGCAGAAGCTGATCCCGGATTCGCGGGTGTTCGACGCCGAGAAGGTCGGTGAGACGCTCATGGACGTCACGCCGGGGCTGCCCGCGACGAACAACTTCCAGCACTGGCCACCGTGGCGACCGCTGGTGGTCGAGACCGCCCGCCACATTCTCGACTACACCGGGGGCACGCTGGTGATGCCGATGACCGTGCTGGTCGAGCAGTATTGGCGGGAGATCAGCACCGGGCTGGCGCGGCATGCGATACCCGTCCGGCACTTCGTCCTGCACGCCGACCAGGACACCCTCCGTGGGCGGATCGAGGGTGACACCGTTCTCGGCCCCTCGTCATTTCGACTCCAGTACCTCGAGCCCTACGCGGAGGCCGCGCGTACCTGGTTGCACAGCGAGGCCGAGGTTGTCGACACCTCCGAGATCACGCCCGCCGAGGCCGCTCGGCGGATCGCTGACGCCGTAAACAACTGACGCGGTTACGACCCGAAAACTATGCGGAATAGTAAATTGGGCAGCCGGACGTGAATGCTCGGGCGAGGGGGAGTGATGAAGGGCCTGGGTGCGCTCGAGAGCCAGGTGATGGCGGTGCTGTGGGACAGTTCCGACGCGCTGTCTGTGCATGATCTGGTCGAGCGGCTGGACAGCGACGATCGGACTCCCGCCTACACCACGGTGTTGACGGTGGTGACGCATCTGTGGGAGAAGCGCTGGGTTCAGCGGGAGAAGATCGGCCGGTCCTATCGTTACCGGCCCACCCGAACCAGGGCCGAGGCGACCACGGATCTGCTGCGCGAAATCCTCGACGCCAGTCCCGATTCCTCCGCGGTGCTGTTGCACCTGGTGAGCACCGCCAGCGAGCGCGAGGTCGAGGCGCTGCGCCGCGGCCTCGCCGACGGACCATGATCCTCATCACGGCGCTCCTGGCCGCGGGAATCGCGTTGGCGGTGCTCGTTCCCGCAGCGCTCGCGCGCATCGATTTCACCGCTGCCCCGGCCGTCGGGATGACGGCGTGGTTGGGTGCGGTCGCCGCCACCATCGGGTGCGGCGTGCTGGCATTGGTGGCGTTGGCCTGGCCGGGTGATCCGCCGGGCAATCTGTCCGCGGGCAGGTGGGTGGCGAGCTTGGCCGCGGTCGAGCCCACGGTCGTCACCATGACGGCGGGGCTGATCATGCCGGTCGCGGTGATCGGCATGATCGTGCCGACCGGGCAGCTGGCGCGAACCGTTGTCGGGCACCGGGGGCGTACGGCGGCGCTGCGTCGCAGGCACCGGGAGCTGGTGGAGATCGTGGGCCGCGTCGATGCCGTCGGCGGGAAGCTGGTGCGGCTCGAGCACTCGGTTCCGCTGGCCTACAGCGTCGCGGGGCGCGGCGGCTTCGTCGTGGTCACCGAGGGTCTGGAGCGCTGTCTCACCGACACGCAGTGGCGTGCCGTGCTCGCGCACGAACACGCGCATCTACGCGGGTTCCACCATCACATCGTCGGAGCCTGTCAGGTTCTCGCCCAAGCTTTTTCGTGGATTCCGCTGTTCGCCGCCGCCCCGGCCGCGATGACCACCCTTGTCGAGTTCGCCGCCGACCGCGCGGCCGCGACCTCGACCGACCCTCGCGCTCTCTCGGCCGCGCTGCACACGGTTGCCGCGCACGGCGCGACGACACCGACATCACCGCTGCGATTGGTCGACGAATCACTGGCGATGCGGCTGAAGTGTCTGGGGGCCGCGCCGGAGTCCCGTTCGGCGGCACGCCGCACGGCGACGGTGATGCTGTTCGTGACGATGTTGCTCGCGCCCGTCGCGTCGGTCGTCGTGGTCGGGCTGAGCGCGGCGATGGTGTTGCTCGTGGTCTGAGAACCGCACGAAAAACTATGTTCCATAGTATTTTGACCGAAAGGGCGTGCGCCGGTCGTGCGCGTCAAATGTAAAACAGATCTAGGTCAGAAATGGGAACCCTTGCATCCGAACATCTTTCGCCTGACAGCCGCGACCATCCTGGCGGTCGCGGGGCTCGCCGTGCCCGGCTGCTCGGGGTGGGCGACCGCGGCCCCGGAACAGACCCGCTATTCGCTGGTCGACGGCTGCTACCGGATCACCACTCCGGCCGGACCGCTGGTTCCGGCGTCGGGGCCCTATCGGATGCGCGCGACAGGACTCGGCGAATACCTCCTCTACGGGCGCAATCGTGAGGTGCTGGAAGCATCGGCGGGGTCGATCGTCCCCGCGAAGAATCCGTCACCCGCCGCGGTGTGGAAGGTCGACGGTTCCGGCGCAGGCGGTTTCACTCTCACCAATGCCGCGTCGACGACCAGCACGCCCGCCGACTTCGTCGCCGATACCGGTTGCGCGGACTTCCCCGAGGCCCGAACCGGTGCGGTGGGAACGCCGGGCCCCAGCGTCGGCGCGGACGGCGCGATCGTGGGCGCCATAGACGCGCACGCGCATGTGACCGCCTATGAGTTCATGGGCGGAAACTTCCACTGCGGCCGCCCATGGCATCCCTACGGGGTGACCTCCGCCCTGCCCGATTGCGCGCAATATCGCACCGGCACCAACGGTCTGGTCGCCGACTTCCTCGACTACGGTGAACCGTTCCACGGCGCCGATACCCGTGGCTGGCCCACCTTCCGCGACTGGCCCAAGCCCTCCGTGCTCACCGCGGAAGGCACCTACTGGACCAGCATCGAGCGCTCGTGGAAGGCGGGGCTGCGAGTGATGACGGTCGACCTGGTCGACAACGAGTCACTGTGCACCATGCTGACCGACCGCCGAAACCCTTGCGACGATATGGCTTCCGTACGTCTCCAGGCGAACAGCCTGCGCGGACTGCAGGACTACATCGATGCTCAGGCCGGTGGGCCCGGACAAGGCTTCTTTCGGATCGTCACCGAACCGGGCGAAGCGCGCCGGGTCGCCGCGTCGGGCAAACTCGCCGTCGTTCTCGGGATGGAGCTCTCCGACCCGATGGGCTGCGGAGTCTTTCTCGGACAACCCGAGTGCGGCCGCGCCGATGTGGACCGCTGGCTGACCGAGCTCAGGAGCATCGGAGTCAGCAGCTTCTTCCCCGTCCACAAATTCGACAACGCCTTCGGCGGCACGAAGATGGACCACGACGTCACCGGCCTGCTGGTGAACGCGGGCAACTTCATGCAAACCGGCACGTTCTGGAACGTGCAGCCGTGCTCCGGCGCCGAACAGGACAGCACTCAGATCTCGGTGCCCATCGCCGGCCATATCAATCAATTCCTCGCGAATCTCACCGGGCCGCTGCTCGGCGGCGCACCGTTGCCGCTGTACCCGGCGGGGTCGCATTGCAATGCCCGCGGTCTGACCGAGTTGGGCGCGTACCTGATCAACCGGATGATCGACCACGGCTTCCTCATCGAAGTCGATCATCTGAGCGAAGCCACCGCGGACGAAGTCATGTCCATCATCGAAAAGCGTGACTACGCCGGTGTGCTGTCCTCGCACGGCTGGGACTCGCCCCGCACCACCGAACGCGTCTATGCCGCAGGCGGTTTCGTGACTCCCTACGCTGGTGGCCCAGCCGGTTTCGTGAATGCCTGGCGCGAAGCCAAGGCCGCGCCTCGGCCGAACAGCGATTTCGGCTTCGGCTTCGGCTCGGATATGAACGGCATCGCCGGCCAGGGCGCGGCGCTGGGAGCCGATGTCGTGCGATATCCGTTCGTCTCGCACGACGGCCAGGTGACCTTCGACCGGGAGCAGTGGGGCGAGCGAACGTTCGACATCAATACCGACGGCACCGCGACCTACGGGACCTACGCCGACTGGCTCGAAGCAGTCCGTATCCTCGGCGGCCCCGAGATCATGACCGACGTCTTCCACGGCGCCGAGGTGTACCTGCGGCTGTGGGATCAGGTCAGACGGTAGTTGCGCGGACCTTGCTGACCGCCAGGGCCGCGTGCGGCCGGACGTTTCCGGATGCGGGGTGGTGGAGGCGGCCGAGTTCGGCGAATCCGGCTGCGCGCAGGGTCGCGGACAGGTGGTCGGTCGGCCAGCGGTAGGCCGTGGTCACCTTGTGCGGGAAGGGTTCGACCAGGTCGGTGGATTCGAAGAAGCCGACCACCAGTCGGCCGCCCGGCGTGAGCACCCGGTGGAATTCCGCGAGCACGCCGGGAAGTTCGGTGGGGTCGATGTGGATGAGGGAGAACCACGCGAGGATGCCGGGAACGGACTCGGTGGGGGCGTCGAGCGCTCGAAGCGAGCCGAGTTCGAATGCGATGTTTGGGTAGGCCGATCTGGCGTGGGCGATGAATTCTGGGACGAGGTCCACACCGGTGGTGGGGATGCCCGCGTCGGTGAGGAATTTGGTGAAGTGACCGGGTCCGCAGCCCAGGTCGAGGACCGGGCCCGGGGAAAGGTGGGTGCCGGCGAAGGCGGTGTCTTCGGGGTCGAGGTCGGTGGGCGAGCCGAAGGATTCGATGTAGAGGTTGTGGACGGCGGTGTAGGCGGCTTGGACGGTGTTGTCGGGCACCCGGTCGACGGTAGTCACTGGACAGGGCATGCCCTGTCTCGTCCATCGTTTGTGATGGCAAGACCCGGGTAGTCGAATGTAGGGAGCCGTTTTCCCAGTCGTAGACACGAAGGGATCGACGATGCCGATCAAGCCTGTTCGACGCATTGCTCGCGCGCTGCTGGGGACCACATTCGTGGCCGCCGGAGTGAACGGGTTGATGAATCAGAAGCCCCGCGCCGCCGCCGCGAACGCGCTGGCCGACAAGGGCAGGACCGGTCTGCCCGACGCACTGGCCGCGCGGGTGCCCGATGATCCGAGTCAATTCGTGCGCATCAACTCCGCGGCGCAGGTGGTGGGTGGCTTGTTGCTGGCCAGTGGACGGGCGCCGCGACCCGCGGCCCTCGTGCTCGCCGCGACCGTGGTGCCGGGGACCGTCACCGAGCAGGACTTCTGGGCCGAGAACGACCCGGACCGCAAGGCCGCGAAGCGGGTGGGGTTCTTGAAGGACCTCGGGTTGCTCGGCGGGCTGATGATCGCCGCTGCCGACACCGAGGGCAAGCCGTCGCTCGGCTGGCGGGCGCGTCGGGCATTCTCGCGGGAGGAGCCCCGCATCGCGGCCGAAGGCGCCGCCATCGCCGCCGCGGCCAAGGTTCGTGGCGCGCATCTCGCCGATGTGGCCCACGAGCAGGGCGCGCATCTGGCGGAGATCGCGAACGAGCGCGGCAGCGCGCTGGCCGAGATCGCTCGCGAACGGGGGCCACAGCTGGCCGACGCGGTGCGCAACCGCAGTGCCCACCTGGTGGAGGTCGCCAAGGACCGTGGCCCCGAGGTGGCCGAGGCTGTGCGAACCCGCGGTGCGCACCTGGTCGATGTGGCGAAGGACCGTGGCCCCGAGGTGGCTGAGGCCGCGCGCACCCGCGGCGCCCAGATTGCCGAGGTCGCCAAGGAAAAGGGGCCGGAGCTGGCCGAAGCCGCGCGCGAACGAGGCACGATTCTGGTCGAGACGGCCCGCGAACGCGGCTCGGAATTGGCCGCCGCGGCACGGGAGCGTGAGGAGATCGCAGCTCCCGCACGCCGGTGGTCGAGGCGATAGAAAAGCCCGCGCCGGGGATCTGCCACTGAGAAGGTGGCGGACCCCGGCGTCGTTGTGTTCCGCCGCGGCACGGCGGCTACCTGACCGGGGTCGAGCGGACGTCAGCTGCCAACCGCCCGGTCTGTACGTGAATGCCCCGATAATCGTGGTCTGGCGCTGTCACCTGCTGTGGCGCACCATAAAGCCGGGGTCGGGCTTACCGACGAACTCACCGTGCGAACCGAACATCGGGGCAATCCCGGCGATTCAGGTTTGGCGGTGGGTTCTGGTGTGAATACTGGGCATTCGCAATGCTTTTCGACAGAGTGGGATTCATCTGATGTTGTCCGGTCGTGAAACGTCCAAGCTGTATGCCGTTCGAGCCGCGGCGGTAGGGGCGGCGGTGACCATCGGCCTGCTCGGTTCGGCGGGAACCGCTGCCGCACTTCCGGGTTCGGGCTCGGCGTCGGGCTCGGCCAGCGGATCCGCGAACTCGGCGACAGGGTCGGCGGCCGCGTCGGCGTCGATCGATCCGGCGGTCGCTTCCTATCTCACCTGGCAGTCGGCGCAGTTCATCCACAACACCCTGCGCGTCCTGCTGTCGATCCCGATGCGCAACATCTAGTTCCAGGCCTTTTCCCAGCGCTCGGCCGCCCAGTCGCGCACCTCGCCGCTGAGCAGAATCGCGGGTAGCAGTAGCGCGAAGCCGATCAGCAGGATCGCCAGCCGCGCCCACACGCTCAGTTCGCCGAGGGCGCGCAGCAGCGCGGGCAGGATGCAGATCACGGCGAGCGCGACTAGGGCGATCGCGGCGAGATTGTGTCCTGGCCCGGCGATCAGCGCGGCGCAGGTGCCGAAGCACAGGCCGAGGACCAGGCCGCCGACGCCGACGAAGTAGTTGTCCCAGGAAAGCCAGCTCGGGCGGGTAGACCGGTGAGTGACCACGCCGCGCAGCTTAGCGTGATCAGCTATCGCTGCGCGGCGGTCTGGGCCAAGGGTTTTCCTCCAGCTGTTCGACCGACCGGTTGAATTTGCGCATCAGTCTGCTGAGGTCGGCGACATCGTCGACGTCCCAGTCGGCGACGACTTTGCCGATGTCGCTGCTGCGGTGTCGTCGATCGGCTTCGAGCGCGGCCTTGCCGTCGGCCGTGGTCTTGATCTTGCGGGCGACGCCGCCGTCGGGATCGGGGACCCGTTGCACCAGTTCCTGTTTCAGCATCGCGCCGACCTGGCGGTTGATGGTGGAGATATCGAGCTGGAACGACTCCGACAGCTCGCGCAGGCTCAGCGGTTCACCGAGATCGAGCCTGGTCAGGATGAGGAACGCCGATCGGTCGAGGAGGAAACCGGGGCGCCTGCGGGTGGTCGTGGGAAAGTGCCGAGAGATCAGGTTCAACTCGAACACCAGGCGGGTGAACGGGGTGTCGTCGGCGGCGCCGGAATCGGACATGTGCCAACTATGTCGCGTGAGTGACCCCCGACACAAATTGTGTACCATGCACACCCTGTGTAGCGTGCATATTTGTGTCTGTAACTGCCGCCGACGTCACGCCGGCCCTCCCCGAAGCCCGCCGCCCGGCCCCGGCCGTGCTGATCGCGGTGCTCAGTACGGTCGGCATCGTCGTCTCTCTCATGCAGACGCTGGTCATCCCGATCATTCCGACGCTGCCGACCTTGCTCAACACCTCGGCCTCCAACGCCTCCTGGGTGGTCACCGCCACCCTGCTGGCGGGTGCGGTCTCGACGCCGATCGCCGGACGGCTCGGCGATATGTTCGGCAAGCGGCGAATCCTCGTCATCAATCTCGGCTTCATGATCGTCGGCTCGGTGGTCTGCGCGGTGTCGAGCTCGCTGCTGCCCGAGGTGCTCGGCCGGTCGCTGCAGGGCGTCGCGGTGGGTGCGATCCCGCTGGGGATCAGCATCATGCGCGACGAGCTCGCGCCCGAGAAGGTCGGCGGCGCGATGGCGGTGATGAGCGCGACCCTCGGCGTCGGCGGCGCCGTCGGCCTGCCGTTCTCGGCGCTGATCGCGCAGA
Organism: Nocardia sp. Root136; assembly: GCF_001427185.1. NCBI lineage: Bacteria > Bacillati > Actinomycetota > Actinomycetes > Mycobacteriales > Nocardiaceae > Nocardia > Nocardia sp. Root136. The sequence continues at coordinate 2,324,469 of NZ_LMFE01000001.1, read as the reverse complement.
ACACGGACTGGCACATGCTGTTCTGGACCGCGGCCGGGCTCGGCGTGGTGTGCGCGGTGCTGGTTTTCGTGTTCGTGCCGGAGTCGCCGGTGCGCACGCCCGCGCGCTTCGATTTCGGTGGTGCGATCGGGCTGTCGATCGCCCTGCTCGCGCTGCTGATCGGCATCACCAAGGGTGCCGACTGGGGCTGGGCGAGCGGTTCGATCCTCGCGCTGTTCGGTCTGTCGCTGGTGAGCTTCCTCGGTTGGGGCGCCTATGAACTGCGCCGGTCCGCACCGCTGGTCGACCTGCGCGTGTCGGCTCGTCCGCGCGTGCTGTTCACCAATATGGCCTCGATCGCGGTCGGCTTCTCGCTCTACGGCATGTCGCTGACGTTCCCGCAGCTGCTCATGGCCCCGAAGCAGACCGGCTACGGGTTCGGGCTGTCGATGGTGGTCGCCGGCCTGGCGATGGCGCCGACCGGTCTGGTGATGATGCTGCTCTCGCCGGTGTCGGCGCGGCTGTCGGCGAAGAAGGGCCCGAAGTTCACGCTGGCGCTCGGCTCGGCGGTGATCGCGCTCGGCTACCTGTGCGCGGTCGTCATGATGGACACCGTGTGGCAGATCGTGCTCTCGGCGCTCATCGTCGCGGGCGGTGTCGGCCTGGCATTCGCGGCCATGCCAGCGCTGATCATGGGCGCGGTGCCGCTGAGCGAAACCGCCGCGGCCAACGGCCTCAACTCGCTGATGCGGTCCGTCGGTACTTCGACCTCGGCGGCGGTGATGGGCGTCGTGCTCGCGCACATGACCATGCACCTCGGCCCGCACATGGTGCCGACCCGGTCTGCGTTCCACACCGCGTTCTTCATCGCGATGGCGGGTGCGGTCGCCGCCATCGCCTTGACCCTGTGCATTCCCAAGGCGAAGAAGAAGGCCGACTGAGTCAGTCAGCGGCCGGCGAGTACACCACCAGCGACCAGTCCCGACGCGGTACGAGGGAGGCGCCGAGGGAGTGCACCGCCATCGAGATCGGCGCGCCGCTGTGCGGATCGCGCAGTTGTACCATCGGTCCGTCGGGTCCGGGCGTGGCCGACGGTTCGGTGGTCCAGAATTTCTCCCATTCGGAAGCGCGCGCACAGGTTTCGACGATCTCGGCGATCCGCGTTCGCGACGCCAATCCCGGGCCCATCACGCGAAACGCGTAGACGCACAGGTGAACCTGCTGCTCCCAGTCGACCAGCGCGGTCCTGGCGCGCGGGTCGAGCAACATCCACTCGAGCATCGACTCGCCCGTGACCAGGCCGGGAAAGAGGCGTCGCCACGCGGCGTTGGTGGCCAGGATCTCGAAGACCGGATGCAGTTGCAGGCTGGCCGGATGGGTGATCCCGTCGATCAGGACCTGGTCGGCCGGTCGGACGAGCGAGGGCGTCGAGTCGTAGCGGTGAGCCACCGACAGCGAGATCAGATGGTCGCGAAACACCTCGGGCACGTCGAGCGCGTCGAACAGCGCGGTCAGCGCCTCCAGTGTCGGTGTGCGCGTGCCCTGTTCGATCTTCTGGATGAGCGCGGGCGAGATGCCCGCAGCCTCGCCGAGCGCCGCCCTGGTCAGGCCCGACGATTCGCGGCGTTCGCGGAGGTATCGCGAGATCGACGCGTTCGGGTCTTCCACAATGCACTCCCGGTTCGGTCATAGGTACAAATTGGGACAGTCGTCTAGCTTGACCGAGGGTAAAGGTTTCGCAAAAATCATGTCAGCCGAGCGGGGCAGCGCGTGGCTACCCGACCGTCGCGCACAGGCTGATCATCGGCCTCTGTGCTGGTCGGGCCAGTGTGTTCCGAAGCGGAAAGTGTTCGACACCACCCCTGCGCGGACTCGAGGTCGCCGGAGGGGACGGCGCGCACCCGTTGGCGCGCCGAGAGCGATCGCCGGGCTGATACCCGGGTGGCGCAGGGGTCCACCCGGTTGTTGCCCGTCCGCTTCGGAAAACACCCGCGATCGGGAACCGAACGCCCTCGCGATTCGTCCAATAGGTCAGAAGGACGAATGAGAGTGGGGGGCGATGACGCAGATTCACGCCGAACGATCCGGTCGACGCACGCCCTGGATCGTCGGAATCTCCGGAATGTTGGCCGCGGCGACCGTGGTAGTCGTCGGACTTGTGTGGTGGCAGCACGATTGGGGAGATCAGTTCCCCGCGCTCGACAGCGAACGTCTCGACGAGCAGCAGGTCGTGCTCGTCGACGTGTTGCGCCGCGAGTACGAGCAGCCCGGCGACGGCCCGAAGTACGCCGAGGGCGTCAAGGAGGCGTGGTGCGCCGACTTCGTCAGCTGGACGATGCGCGAGGCGGGCAGGCCGCTGGCCAACCCGAACTCCGGTTCCTGGCGGATCCCCGGCGTGTACACGCTGCAGGAGTACTACCAGCAGGTCGGCCGATTCACCCGCGCCGACGTCGGCTATCGCCCGCGCACCGGTGACGTGGTCCTCTACGGGCCCGGCAGTCCGCTCGGCCAGCACACCAACATCGTGCTGAAGGCCGAGGGCGACACGATCACCACCATCGGCGGCAACGAAATGGGCGGGGTTCGGGTCCGAACCATCACACCCGCCGAAACCGCCGATCTGGTCGGTTACGGGCGATTCTGAAATCGATTGGCGCTCAAGACAACTGCGATGATCCTGGACGGCGGTACCACGCCGATACCCGTACCATGGAACTCGCGGCGCCCGGCAGCGCCGTCGCCGGCTCCTCCGTCCTGCTTCCCCCTCATCGGCAGGACGGGGGAGTTGTGCCACCAACAGCGGGTTCGCTGACGTCACGTACCGTGTTCGATGTGCGTGTGAAGGTGGACGAGCAGCCACGTCGTGAGCCGATGAGGATCGAGTACGCCGATTTCGGCGAACGATTCGTCACCTACGCGGTGACCGAGGAGCGCATCACCGCCGCGGTATCGGGGATGACCGGGCGTGGCGTGAAGATCGGTCCGTTCTCCCTCGGCCCCGCCGGGCTGGCCGGTTTCGTCGCCGAGGGCACCCTGGGAACCCCTGTTGTCACCCGTACTCCCGGTGACGCGCTGAGCTTCGGCGTGAAGGTCCCGCTGACCCTGGCCGTGAAACTGGTCCTCGGTGGACGCAAACTGCGCTTGGCCGCCGTGGTCGAGATCGGGCTGACGCTGCACGCCCGCACCGCCGCCCCGCTGCTGGTCGTGATCGATGTCGCCCCCGTGACGGCCAAGGACGTCAGCTTCACGTTGCGCGCCGAGGCCATCGACGGTGCGTGGGAGATGCTGCTCGACCCGATCGCGGGCCTGGTGCAGCGCGAGGTCGCCAGTCGGGTCAACGCCATCGTCGGCGATCCGAAGGTGCGCTCGGAGCGGGTCTTCGATATCGAGGCGATTCTGGACGGCTACCGCTCACCGCATCGCAACGACACCGTCTTCGAATGGATCGACTACCGCGAATTCGGTCTGCGCTTCTTCACCACCATCGTCACCAGGGACCGCGTGCACGGCGTGGTCGCGCAGTTGGCGGGCAACGAGATCGAGGTGGGACCACTGGCCGAGGGCCCACGCGGCGCGGCCACGGTGACCGTGCGCGGTGCGATCGAGCAGCCGCGCGTGATCGATCGTGGCCTCGGCGAGCCGGGCGAGCTGCGGATCTTCGATATGACGCTGCCGGTCGGGCTCGACATCACCGTCGACGTCCTCAAAGCCAATCACTACCGCGCCGACCTCGAGATTCCGCTGGTCCTCACGGCCAGGGCCGCCGAGCCGTTGCAGATCGTGATCGAGGTGCCGCCGCCCGCGCTCGAGGACATCTCGATGGAGTTCACCGCGAAGGGCCTGCGCGCGGCGACCCTGGCCCGGCTGGCCGGGATCAAGAAGCAGGTCGTCGCGCAGGTCGTCGCGGTGGTGAGCACCGAACTGGCCGATCCGACCGGCCGCACCATCGATGTGGGCGCGGCGATCGACGGCGCGACCTGAGTCGTGTGACTCGTGGGGCGAATGTTGCCGTTGGTTCTGGTGGTTCCCCTGGGGTTGTGGTGCAATGAATCGCACGTTCCAGACTCCCGGCGCGCGATTTTCGGGGAAGGCGCGCCGGGTTCGCTTGCCGGTTGAAGGTCGGGTTTGCGCGAAGGAGTCCTGCGATGCGTTCTGTTCCGGTGAATCGGCGGAAGTTCTTCGGCTTGGCCGCCGCCGCGGCCACGATCGGCGCAGGCCTCGCCGCCGCCCCTGCCCGCGCCCAATCCTTCGGCACCATGGTCGACTACGCCGCGGGGGTTCCCTCCGCCGCGTCGATCGCCGCCGAAGGCCATATCGGCGTCATCCGCTATGTCTCCGAGCGAAGGCCGGGCGCGGAGTGGATGGAAGGTAAGCCGCTGCTCGCCGCCGAGGTCGAGGACCTGTGGGCCAACGGCCTGTCGATCGTGTCGAACTATCAGTTCGGTAAGGGCCCGACGGCCGACTGGCGCGGCGGCCTCGAAGCGGGCAAGGAACACGCCGAGCGCGGCTGGGCCATCCACGTCGCCGCGGGCGGACCCGACACCGCGCCGATCTACGCCTCCATCGACGACAACCCGTCGCAAGAAGAGTTCGACGAGATGATCGCGCCCTATATCGAGGGTTGGCAGTCGGTGCTCGGACCCGAACTCGTCGGCATCTACGCCAACGCGCCGACCATCGACCGCGCACTCGACGCGGGCCTCGGTTCCTGGTTCTGGCAACACAACTGGGGCACCGAGCGAGGTTTCGTGCACGATTCCGCGCACCTGCACCAATTCGAGATCGACAAGCGCTCGATCGACGGCGTCGGCGTCGATCTGAACCGGGTGCTGGCCGAGGACTACGGCCAGTGGTGAATCAGGTCTGGCAGTGGCACGTCGATCCGTGACGCAAGTCGGGCTCGTCGTCGGGCATCACGCACAGCGGTGTCGTGGTGTCGGGTGCGGAATGGTTCCCGAGCCAGGACAGCAGCGACCAGCGTGACAGCCCCGACAGCGCCGAACCCAAGCTGACGAACGAGCCCGACGAGATCGCCGACCCGAACGACCCGATCGAGCCGATGGACAGCACCGACCCGACGCTGCCGATGGACAGCACCGAATAGGCCGATCCGATCGACAGGATCGACCCCTCGGATCGGTAGGAGAGAATCGAGCGGCTGCTGCGAGTCGACCGAATGTTGCGAGATCCATGCGTGGTCGCCATCGTCTCGGTCTACCACATCGCGATGCCCGCGGGAACAGCCGAAAACAACTGAGCCCGATTCGCTCGCGAGGAACGAACCGGGCTCAGTGGATGCACTACCTAGACGGTGAAGAAGCCGAGGGTCGGCATGAACGTGCAGGTGCGCGGTGCGGCGCCCTCGGCGGCGGTGGTGAGCGAACCCGAGATCACCGCGACGACGCGGCCGTGGCCGGTGTTCGCGATGGCCGACAGGGTGGCCGGACCGCCGGGGTTGATCTTGGCCTCGTCGGTCAGCGTCTGGATCGCGGACTGACGGGTGTCGAGGTTGAGCCACTGCACCGTCATCGGCGGGTTCTGCTCACCGGTCGGCGCCTTGGTGCCGAGCGCGGTGAACACGAAACCGGCCTGCCCGGCGGCGGGGCCGGGCGGGGGCAGCTGCGCCGGACCGGCGACCGCGAGCGCGGTGCCGACCGAATCGGCGCCGTCGCCGATGCAGCCCTTGCCGATCGTCGGGTACAGGAACTGCGCGATGGCCGGGCCGTCCTGCGGGAGTTCGGGACCGCCGCCGCCGCTGCCGTCGAGGAAGGTGATGATCCGCTCGAGGGTGGCCTTGATGGCGGGCGGCAGGTTCAGCGTTGCCAGCAGTGCGCGCGCCTGATCGAGCAGGGCGGTCTGTGGGCTGGCGACGTCGGCCGGGCCCGCTACCAGGCCGGCCACGGCGGGGGCGAAGGCGGCTAGCGCGTCGACCGGAACGCCTTCTGGCACCATCGGGACGCTGATCGGCGCCGCCTGTGGGGCGGGCGCGGGCGCGGCGATGGTCGATGCGGGCGCGGCCAGCATGGCACCGGCAGCGATGGCGAGAGCGGTCGTTGCGATCCGCGATCCTCGGCTACGAAGCACTTGTCTAGCCGTCCTTACCTCGGTTTGCGATGGGCGAGGGTTGTCGACCCCAACATGTCGGGGGTCACTCTAAGGACAACGCTGCCGTGTTGTACAGCCGCCGGGCCCTGAGCGGATCACCGGCCGAAACCATGCTCATCGACGCTAGCCCTGACTGGCGTTACACCTGGGGATGTTGATGCAAATGTTACCGATGGTGTCGTCGCAGCCGGTGCGCGCGGGGGTCGATCGACGCCCGGTTAAAGTAGCGGAGCACCGTGAAACGGCGCCCGGCGCCACCCATCCGACCGAAAGCCTGGCTTTGAACAGACACCTCCGATGGGCTCTCGCGCTGCTCGGACTGTCCGTGCTCGCCCGGTTGGCCTGGATGCTCTTCGCCCCGAACGGGCTCAATGTTGTCGATCTGCACGTCTACGTGGACGGGTCGGCGTCACTGCTCACCGATCGGCTCTACGACTTCACCTACTCGGAGGTGACGCCGGACTTCCCGCTGCCGTTCACCTATCCGCCGTTCGCCGCGCTGGTGTTCTTCCCGCTGCACTATCTGCCGTTCACCCTCGTGGCGGTCGGCTGGATGCTGGCCACGGTCGCCGCGCTCTACGGGGTGATCCGGATCAGCTTCGAGCTGCTCCTCGGCGCGGAGAAGGCGAAGCAGACGCCGTGGATCACCGCGGCCGTCGGCTGGACGGCGCTCGGCGTGTGGCTCGAGCCGGTGCGAACCACGATCGACTACGGCCAGGTGAATGTGTTCCTGGTGCTCGGCGCGATGCTGGCCGTGCGCAGTGCGCGCTGGTGGATCTCGGGCACCCTCGTCGGCGTGATCGCGGGCATCAAGCTGACCCCGGCCATCACCGGCCTGTATTTCGTGGCGCGGCGGCGCTGGGCGACAGTGCTGTGGTCGGCGGCGGCCTTCGGGCTGACCGTCGCTGTGAGCTTTCTCATCAATGCCCACGAGGCGAAACGCTATTTCGGCACCCTGCTCGGCGACGCCGACCGGATCGGCCCGGTGGGCTCGGTGTGGAACCAGTCGCTGCGCGGTGCGCTGAGCCGCATCCTCGGCTACGACGTGCAGTCCGGGCCGTGGTGGCTCGCCGCCGTCGTGGTCACGACGGTGCTGGCGTTCTGCGCGTGGCGCACCCTCGGCCCCGACGACCGGCTCGGCACCCTGGTGCTGGTGCAGCTGTTCGGGCTGATGATCTCGCCGATCTCCTGGTCACACCACTGGGTGTGGCTGATCCCGACGGTGCTGTGGCTGCTCTACGGGCCGCTGCGGGCCGAGCGCGTCGCGCGGATCATCGCCGGGTTCTGGGTGCTGACGATGCTGGTCGGCGTGCCGTGGGTGCTCTCGTTCGCGCAGCCGACGATCTGGACCATCCCGCGCCCGTGGCCGTTGGCCTGGCTCGGCGCGGTGGATGCGATCGGCGTGTTCGTGCTGCTCGGCTGGCTGATCTGGCGTGGCCGCGACAGCCTGCGCGCGCAACTCCCCGGCCGTCGCACGGCCGAGGTGCCCGCGAGCTGACGCTTGTCAGTCGACGAGGTCGTCGATGGTGTGCGCCATCGCCGTATCGAGCGCGGTGAGCCCACCGGCCGAATGCGTACTCAGCGTGAAACGCAGTGTGCGCCAACGGATATCGATATCCGGATGATGATCGGCCGCTTCGGCCGCGGTGGCGACCTTGCGGACCGTCTCGATACCGGCGAGGAAACTGGGTGCCTGCACCGTGCGGGTGATCGCGTCACCCTCGCGTGACCACTCCGGAAGAGTGGCCAGCGCGATCGTGAGTTCGGGGGCGGAGAGCAACGGGGTACTCATACCTCGGTTGTACCCCTCTGCCTACTTGGCGCGCGCCAACTTCAAGGCCTTTTTGAGATCTTTACCGCTTGTTCCGGCGGCCTCGGCCTTCTTCATTCGCATGATGACGACGGGGCATTTGAAGCAGCGCGTCTTCTTCCTGCAGCACTTTTTCTTCGGCTTCAGGCTCGAGACCTTCTTCGCCTTCACCTTGCCCATGGGAGTTAGCGTAGCCTAAGTACAAAGCCTGACACGAGACTGTCACCGGGGTACCGGTAGGCTGTAACAGGCCGCGATGCCAGATGAATGCGCGCCAAATACCCCAACAGCAGGAGGATCCAGGCGTGTCGTCTTCACGCGATTTTCGCAACGTCGCCATCGTGGCCCACGTCGACCACGGCAAGACGACGCTGGTTGACGCCATGCTTCGTCAGTCGGGCGCGTTCGCTGAGCGAGCCGAACTGGTCGACCGCGTCATGGACTCCGGTGATCTCGAGCGCGAGAAGGGCATCACCATTCTCGCGAAGAACACCGCCGTCCATCGCCATAACCCCGACGGTTCTCTCACCGTCATCAACGTGATCGACACCCCCGGCCACGCCGACTTCGGTGGCGAGGTCGAACGCGGCCTGTCCATGGTCGACGGTGTCGTGCTGCTCGTCGACGCGTCCGAGGGCCCGCTGCCCCAGACCCGTTTCGTACTGCGCAAGGCCCTCGCGGCCAAGCTGCCGGTCATCCTGGTCGTGAACAAGACCGACCGTCCCGACGCCCGCATCGCCGAGGTCGTCTCCGAGTCGCACGACTTGCTGCTCGACCTGGCCTCCGACCTCGACGACGAGGCCGCCGAAGCCGCCGAGCTGGCGCTCGACCTGCCGGTCCTCTACGCCTCGGGCCGTGAGGGCAAGGCCTCGAAGGTGGAGCCGGAAAACGGTTCCGCTCCCGACGCCGAGAACCTCGACGCCCTGTTCGAGGTGCTGATGGACTACATCCCGGCACCGAAGAGCAACAAGGACGCGCCGCTGCAGGCCCACGTCACCAACCTCGACGCGTCGGCGTTCCTCGGTCGTCTGGCCCTGGTCCGCATCTACGCGGGCGAGCTGCGCAAGGGTCAGAACGTCACCTGGATCAACGCCGACGGCGCCAAGACGGTCAAGATCACCGAACTGCTGCAGACGATCGGTGTGGAGCGTCAGCCCGGCGAGGTCGCCGAGGCGGGCGACATCGTCGCCATCGCCGGTATCCCCGACATCATGATCGGCGACACCCTCGCCGATCCGGAGAACCCGATCGCGCTGCCGCGCATCACCGTCGACGAGCCCGCCATCTCGGTGGTCATCGGCACCAACACCTCGCCGCTGGTCGGCCGGGTGCAGGGCCACAAGCTCACCGCCCGCATGCTCAAGTCGCGCCTGGATGCCGAGCTCATCGGCAACGTGTCGCTGCGCGTGCTCGACATCGGCCGTCCCGACGCCTGGGAGGTGCAGGGTCGTGGTGAGCTGGCGCTGGCCATCCTGGTCGAGCAGATGCGTCGTGAGGGCTTCGAACTGACCGTCGGCAAGCCGCAGGTGGTCACCAGGCAGGTCGACGGCAAGACCCACGAGCCGTTCGAAGAGCTGACCATCGACTGCCCCGACGAGTACCTCGGCGCGATCACTCAGCTGCTGGCCGCTCGCAAGGGCAAGATGGTGCAGATGAGCAACCACGCCGCCGGCTGGGTGCGCATGGAGTTCATCGTCCCCTCGCGTGGCCTGATCGGCTTCCGCACCGTGTTCCTCACCGAAACCCGCGGCACCGGCATCGCCAACGCCGTCGCCCACGGTTACGCGCCGTGGGCCGGTGAGATCCGCGCCCGCCACACCGGTTCGCTGGTCTCCGACCGCGCGGGCACCGTCACCCCGTTCGCGATGATCCAGCTGGCCGACCGTGGTCAGTTCTTCGTCGAGCCGGGCGCCGACACCTACGAGGGCATGGTCGTGGGTATCAACCCGCGCGCCGAGGATCTCGATATCAACGTGACCCGCGAGAAGAAGCTGACCAACATGCGCAGCGCCAACGCGGACACCTTCGAGACCATGGCCAAGCCGTTGCAGCTCGATCTCGAGCTGGCGATGGAGTTCTGCACCGAAGACGAGTGCGTGGAGGTCACCCCCGAGGTGGTTCGCGTGCGCAAGCTCGTCCTCGGCGCCAACGAGCGGGCCCGCGACCTGTCGCGTCGCAAGGCTCGCGACAAGGCCGCCGCGAACTAGGCAGCAGTAGTTTCGAACGGCGTCGGCCGGGTACCGGAAACGGACCCGGCCGACGCCTTTTCGTAGGCCTGTACTGGCCGAACGGCAGCCGATCGAGGGGTTGGGTAGAGTGCGCAAGGTGAGTTCGGGGCGGCACGCAGGGTGGCGTGCGATGGTGCTGGCGATGATCGCCTCGACGGCGGTCGTGGCCGGTTGCACGGCGAATCCACCACCGCCGATCGAGTCGTCCGACTCTCCCAAGACCACCCAGGTCAAGCCGGGTAAGAACACCGTGGTCGTCGCGATCGATGACATCGGGATCGGGTTCAATCCGCATCTGCGCTCGGATCAGTCGCCGGTGACCAGCGCGGTGAGTTCGATGGTGCTGCCGAGCCCGTTCCGTGCCGCGCCGAGTCCCGTGCGTCCGGGTCTGGTCGAGTGGGTGCCCGATACCTCGCTGATCGTGTCGGCCGATGTGACAGCGCAGGAGCCGTTCACCATCACCTACACCCTGCGCAACCAGGCCAATTGGTCCGACGGTGCGCCGATCGCGGCCGAGGACTTCCGATTCCTCTGGCAGCAGATGATCAGCCAGCCCGGCGTGGTCGATCCGGCCGGTTACCGGCTCATCTCGGATGTGGCGTCCTCGGGTGGCGGCAAAACGGTCACGGTGACCATGGCGCAGCCGTATCCCGCCTGGCGTGAACTGTTCTCGAACCTGCTGCCCTCGCACCTGGTGAAGGACTCCCCGGGTGGGTTCACCAGCGGCCTGGTCGACAAGATTCCGGTCTCGGGCGGCAATTTCACCATCAAATCGGTCGATCGCGGGCGCGACGAGATCCTGCTCGAACGCAACGACCGTTTCTGGGGCACCCCGGCTTCGCCGGATCAGATCCAGTTCCGTCGTGGCGGCACGCCCTCGCAGCTGGCCGAATCGCTGCGCACCGGAGACGCGCAGATGGCGCTCGTGCACGGCGGGGTGGCGACCCAGGCGCAACTGGCCGCGATCCCATCGGTGCGCACCACGATCATGCCGCAGGCCCGTGAAATGCAACTCGCGCTCAACGGCCGCGCCGGCGACCTCGCCGATGTCCGGGTCCGCAAGGCGGTGCTCGCGCTGCTCGACCCCGCCCTGTTGGCGACCGTCGGCGCGCAGACCGGCGGCTGGGTGGAACCCGCACGCGCACAAGTACTTTCGCCGTCGAGCCCCGGCTACGTGCCCACCGCGCCGCCGCGGATGACCGCCGAGGAAGCGTTCGCGCTGCTGGCCGAGGCCGGTTACGGCCGTGCGCCGGAGACGCCGCAGACCGGTTCGCCCACCTCACCCGCGCCGCGCCCGCGCTCGGTGGCGCGCAACGGCAAGGGGCTGTCGGTGCGGATCGGCGCGGTCACCGAGGACGCGTCGGCGCTGGCCGTCGCCAATACCGCCGCCGACCAATTGCGCAGTGCCGGAATCGATGCCACCGTGCGCGGCCTGCCCGCCGACGAGCTGTACGGCAAGGACCTCACCGAATCCTCGATCGACGCCATCGTCGGCTGGGAGCTGGCAGGCGGCGACCCGGCCACCGCGCTGGCCTCGCGCTACGGCTGCCCGCCGGTCGCACCGGCAGGCGCCGAAGGTCCCGCGCTGGCCGCGGCGGAGGCTTACCGCCAGGCGCCGAGCAATATCGGCGGGGTGTGCGACCCGACCCTGCAGCCCTCGATCGACGAAGCCCTGCGCGGGTTCGATGTGCCGCGCATCCTGGCCGAATCCGAGCCTCGGCTCTGGGAACTGGCGACCGTGTTGCCGATCGTGCAGGACAACGTGGTCGCGGCGGCCGGTCCGCGCGTCGACGGTGTGTCGCTGTCGGGCGCGATCCAGGTCGGCATCTTCGGTGATACGGCACAGTGGCGGAGGATCCCATGACCGATACCGGCGGACTGTTGCTGGTCCACGCCCATCCTGATGACGAAACCCTCACTACGGGTGGCACGATCGCGCACTACCGCAGGCGGGGCGTCCCGGTGACCGTGGTGACCTGCACGCTCGGCGAGGAGGGTGAGGTCATCGGCGACCGGTGGTCTCGCTTGATCGCCACCGAAGCCGACCAGCTCGGCGGTTACCGCATCGGCGAGCTCACCGCCGCGCTGTCGGCTCTCGGCGTGACCGAGCCGCGGTTCCTCGGCGGCCCCGGTCGCTGGCGCGATTCCGGCATGGCGGGTACGCCGTCGGCGGAGAACCCGCGGGCCTTCGTGCATTCCGGTGACGCCGCTGTCGACGAACTCGTCGCGGTGATCCTCGAACTGCGGCCACGGGTTGTGGTCACCTACGATCCGCGCGGCGGCTACGGCCATCCCGATCACATCCGCGCGCACGAGATCACCACCGCGGCCGTCGCGGCGGCCGCCGAGCAGGGCTGGGATGTCCCCAAGTTCTACTGGACCGTCACCGACGCCGACCTGCTGCGCCAGCACACCGCCGCGCTGGCCCGCCGCACCGTCGACGAACTGCCGGGCGCGCTGCCCGCGGGCTGGCGTCTGCCGGTCGAGGCCGAGCTGGCCGCCATGTCGACGAGCGGGGTGAGCACCGTCGTCGACGTCTCCGATGTGGTCTCGGCCAAGCGCGCCGCCATGCGCGCACACGCCACCCAGGTCACCGTCGCGCCGAGTGGCCGAGAATTCGCTCTGTCGAACAACATCGCGCTGCCGGTACTGCCCGAAGAGCACTTCACACTGGTCCGCGGCACTCGCGGCGAGGTGGGCGCCGATGGATTCGAACACGACCTGTTCGCCGGTCTCGATTGAGCGGCTGGCCACACGATCGCCATCGCCGGTCGCGGTTGTCTGCTGACCGATCGGCGATTCTCCAGGGCGCGCGCGACACGGCGGGCCGGTGCGGCCGAATAGACTCGGGCCCATGGTGACCGATCGCGATCAGCCCACCGCCGTGCTGCGGTCCTCGCGCCTTACCGGCGTGGCGGATCCGTTGATCGCGGGACTCATCGTCGTGCTGCTGTTCCTCGACGCGCTGATCACCCTGGCCGTCGAAGTGCTGTTCCTGCCCACCTATATCGGCTCGTTCGCCTTTCCGGCGGTGGCGCTGCTCGCCGCACCGATCAATATCGCCCTGGTCTACGGCATGGAATCGGTGACCGACCGGGTCGGCTTCACCTTCGCCCCGATCGTGGTGTGGGTCTTCGGGTTCCTGGTCTGCGCCTCGCGCGGCCCCGGCGGCGACATCATGCTCGGCAGCGACTGGCGCACCCTGCTGTTGTTCGCCTGCGGCGTGCTCGCCCCCGCGGCCTACCTGTACTACCGCTCGAACGTCATTCGGTAGATTTCGGCCGCTGCCACGGCCATTGCCCGGTGAGTTCGAGTTCGAGCGAGTAGCTGAGGAACGTCCGCACCAGCACGATCAACGCGAGCACGCCGACGCTGGTGAAAGTCGGTGAGATGGCGACCGTGCGGATGATGTCGGCGGCCACCAGGAATTCCAGTCCGAGCAGGATCGCCCGGCCGAGCCCGCGCCGATAGGTGTTGTAGGCGCGCTCGAACTCCTTGTGCTCTGCCAACTGCCGCAGGAACCGGACCGTGCCGATGAACCCGCCGATGACGATGGCCGCGACCCCGGCCCCGTCGAGCACCTGGCCCGCGGTCTCGATAACCTCGGTGAACTGCACGAATCACCCCTAGCGTCAGCGGCACGGCGATCGAATCGAACGCTACGCCGTGTGGGCGTCGCCTGCGTTGCTATCGGGCGTGGCGGGTCTGCGCGCCGTCCAGGATCAGGTCGATGGCCTGGGTGAACCGGCTGAGCACCCCGTTGGCGGCCTCCTCGACGACCTGCGGGCGCTGCTCGACATAGCGCCGGTGCAGGCGCGGATACTGCTGCGACGCGGCCTCGCTCGCCACCATCACCCGGTCCACCCACTGCTGGGTCGACAGGCCGCTGCGCGCGATCGTCATCATCATCGCGGCCTCGTTGCCGCACGAGCCGACCACGAACTGGAAGATCGCGTCGATCGCGATATCGACCACCTCGTCGTCGAAGCCCCCGGCTTCCACGATGGCGACCATCGAGTCGGTCAGCCGCATCATGTTGGGCCCGAGATAGGTCAGCGCCGCGCTGCTCAACACCACGGTGATCCACGGATGGGCCAGGATCGTCGCGCGCAGGCCGTCGGCCTGCGCGTGCATCACCGCCCGCCAGCGCTCGGGATCGGGCGTCGGTGTCGGCACCTCGCCGATGACCTGGTCGACGACGAGTTCGAGCAGCTCGTCCTTGTTCGCCACGTGGGTGTACAGCGAGGTCGCACCCGCGCCGAGGCGGGCGCCGAGCTTGCGCATGCTCAACGCGTCGAAGCCTTCGGCGTCGAGCAGGGCGATGGCCTCGGCGACGATCTGGTCACGGGTCAGTGTGGGTTGGTCGCGCCGTTCGCGCGCGGGCTTGGTCCACACCGAGGTGATCTCCGTCGAGCCGGTGCTCGCCATCCGCTGCCTCCTCGCGTTCTCCGACTTCGCCGATCGGCACAGCATAGCCCCGGTTGAACACTGTTCGGCGTGACCGCACAATGTGCGGAGAGCGCGGAAACGCTCGTCGCCGGGCTTGCTGGATCGTGTCGTCGAGCGCGGAGCCGATACCCGCGTGCTCGCCGGCCGCCGCGGTGTCGATGCCTGACGCGAAAACGCCTGTGGGCGAATCCGAATTGGCGAAGGAGCCGGTGAACGCCTAGGCTGTCGACGCGGAATGGCCGGGAGTCCAAGGGCGCCCGGCCATTTCAGCGTTCACCGAGTCGGCCCGGGGTCACTGCCTCGATCAGGTCGGCGGCCTGATCGATCGGGATGTCGACCACCGAGTAGGACTTCTTGCCCGCCGCGGTGGCCGCGACGACAGTGGCGAGTCCCGCGCGGCGCTGCCAGAAGGTCTGCCGCACAGTCCATCCGATGATACCGGGAGCTTCGAGACAGTCCCGATTGCGATCGAGGCTGCCGCTGCGGGTGATCAGCCAGGTCGGGCCCGTGGTGCCGGGGAGCACGCGGTGGCCCAAGCCGCGGTAGCGGTCCTCGGCGAGCAGGGCCATGACGACGGCGAGCAGCACCGGGAAGGGCCAGGTCCACACCGGTGGATGCCCACCCGCGAGCGTGATGGCGAGCAGGACGACGGCAACGACGCCGACGGGCCACGCGGCGCGGGTGTAGCGGCGACGATGTGCGGCGGGTCCATGGCGTCGTAGCTCGACGGTGCCGAGGGCGGAACCGGTGATCTGTTGCGGTGCGGGCGAATCCGTGAGTACGGCTGTCGAGGCGACTTTGTCGAGGGAGGTCGCGACCGGGCGTTCGCTGTCGTCGCGGGGTGCCCAGGCCGAGTCCGGTTCCTGGGCGGTCGACGCCTCGGCGTCCGGGCGTCGGCGGGTGCAGAGTAGTTCGTCGAGGGTGCGTTCGACGGCGGCGCGTGGGGCCTGGGGAAGGATCTTCTGCCGGGGGTTCTCACCGGTCATGATCATTTCGAGCTGAGCGGCGTTGGCCGCGCGCAGCAGGAGCGGTTCGTTGAGCGTGGCGCCGCGGAAGCGAGCCAGGTCCAGGGTGATCTGGCGGGTGGTGAACAGGCCGTGGCGCAGGTGCAGGGTGGCGCCGTTGTCGAGCACGCGCAGGCCGAACCAGGTGGCGAGGTAGTGGGCGCACCCGGCCAGGCTCACCAGCAGCACCGTCAGCAGGGTCAACCCGGTGATGACGATGACGACGATCATCGCGGTGTCGTCGTCGAGATGTTGCACGACAGCGCTTTTCGACAGCACGTCGATGAGTCCGTACTGCGCGCCGATTCCCGCGATCGGCGCGACGACGGCCAGCCCGGTCAGCGACAACGGTGCGTACCGCACCCACGCCGCCTGCCAGTGCCCGATCTCCACTCCGGAGTCGGTGAGGGCATCGTGGTGCGAAACATGCGGCGCCCCGGCGCTCTCGCTGTGCCCGGGTGTCAGTCGACCGGTGTGTGCGAGTAATTCGGCCCGCAACGCCGGGATCTGACTGGTGTCGAGCGCGTCGAGCTTGAATTCCTCGCCCTTGTCGGTCTGCTTGCCGGTTCCGATGGCCAGTACCGCCAGCCCGAGCACCCGGTGCAGCAGATCGGCTTCCACATCCACCGATCGAATGCGCGAGCGAGGCACCGACAGCGTGCGGCGCTGCACGATTCCGCTGCGCAACTGCACGTGATCGGCATCGATCCGATACGAGGTGGTGAACCACCGCGCGATGCCGAACGCCGCGACGAGCGTGACCGGAATCAAACTCCACAGCGGATTGCCGCTGGTGGTGCCGACGATGATCGAACCGAGCAGCACCGGAATGTATTTCATGACCTCGTTGACCGGATACACCAGCAGCATGCGCGGATCCAGGCGCTGCCAGTCGGTCTCGGTGCGCGCGGGTGCGGTCACGTCGCGTCTCCGCGGTGCTGCGCGGCGATGGCGGTCAGCCGCAGCACCGTCTCCTCGGCGACCGGCAGGTCCAGCGCGCTGATCTTCACCGCGCCCGCCGACGACGCGGTGGTGACGGTGACAGTCGCCAGCCCGAGGATCCGTTCCAGCGGCCCACGCTCGGTATCGACGGTCTGTACCCGCGAGATCGGCGCGACCCGCGATTCCTGATCCAGCCACCCCACCCGCGTGTACACGGCGTCATCGGTGACCTCCCAGCGATGCACCGCGTATCGCCACACCGGAATCACCACAACGGCCAGCACCGCGAGCGCCACGATCGCCAGCCCGGCCAGCACCTGCCAGCCACGATGGTCCTCGTCCAACACCGCCCACACCACGAGTACCACGAACAGCACCACCACCCCGATCGCGTTCTCCAACGCCCACAGCAGCTTGGCCTTGGAACTCGGACGCCAGGCCGGTTCGGCCAGGATGGTGGAGCGTGGCAGCGACATGCTGCCCATGGTTCCATGCGCGTGCGACGAGTTCACTCCGTCGGGAATACGCGCGGTCACGGGGGAGGTTGTCGTCGGACAAGGACGACCACGCCGCGCCCGCCACGGGCCCGTGACCTCACCGACCACACGTCCGGGGAAGAAGTAGCGCATGATCGACGGGGTGACCGACCTTCCGAAGCCGAGCGTTCCGATGTCGCCGCCGAGTCCCACCGCTATGCGACGGGCCCTGCGCCGAGCCCGCGACGGCGTCACGTTGAACGTCGACGAGGCCACCGTCCTGCTGCATGCCACCGGCGACGACCTCGTCGACCTGTGCGCGAGCGCCGCCAGGGTCCGCGATGCCGGGCTCGAATCGGCGGGTCGCCCACGCACGATCAGCTATTCGCGCAATGTGTTCATCCCCCTCACCAAGCTGTGCCGGGACAAGTGTCACTACTGCACGTTCGTCACCGTGCCCGGCAAGCTGCGTGCCGAGGGCAAGGGCATGTTCCTCGAACCCGACGAGGTCCTCGAGATCGCCCGCCAGGGCGCCGCGCTGGGGTGCAAGGAAGCGCTGTTCACCCTGGGCGACCGGCCGGAGGACCGCTGGCCGGAGGCGGCGCAGTGGCTCGACGAACGCGGCTACGACTCCACCCTCGACTACCTGCGCGCCGTCTCCATCCTCGTGCTCGAGGAGACCGGCCTGCTGCCGCACCTGAACCCCGGGGTGATGAGCTGGAACGAGATCTCCCGCCTCAAGCCGGTCGCCCAGTCCATGGGCATGATGCTCGAGACCACCGCCACCAGGCTGTTCACCGACAAGGGCGAGTGCCATTACGGCAGCCCCGACAAGGATCCCGCGGTCCGGCTGCGCTCGATCACCGACGCGGGCAGGCTCTCGGTGCCCTACACCACCGGCATCCTGGTCGGCATCGGCGAGAACCTCACCGAGCGCGCCGAGTCGATCATGGCGATTCGTCAGCGGCACAGGGAGTTCGGGCACATCCAGGAAGTGATCGTGCAGAACTTCCGGGCCAAGGACGACACCGCCATGCGCGACGTCCCCGACGCGGGCGTGGCGGAGTTCCTTGCCACCGTGGCGGTGACGAGATTGCTTCTCGGACCCGATGTTCCGGTGCAGGCACCGCCGAACCTGGTGTCGCACAGCGATTGCCTGGCCTTGATCGACGCGGGCATCGACGACTGGGGCGGGGTGTCGCCGGTGACGGTCGACCACGTGAACCCCGAAAGGCCGTGGCCGAACCTGGACACCCTGCGCGAGATCACCGAGGCGGCCGGGTTCACCCTCGTCGAACGCACCTCCGCGCACCCGAAATACGTGCGCGCGGGACACCCGTGGATCGACCCGAGGATCGGCGCGCATGTCGACGCGCTCACCGACCCCGCCACCGGGCTGGCCAGGCCCGATGTGCTGCCGGTCGGCCTGCCGTGGCAGGAGCCGGACGAGTCGTGGGATTCGGTCGGCCGTGTCGACCTGAACACCGCCATCGACACCGAGGGCCGCAATACCGACAGTCGCAGCGATTCCGGGCTCGGCCAGGAAGTCGTCGGCGCGTTCGGCGACTGGGAGACGATCCGCGAACACGCTCGCGACCTGGCCGTCGTGGCGCCGGAGCGCCTCGATTCCGAGGTGCTCGATGCCCTGCGCGCGGCCGAGAAGGACCCGGCGGGGCTCACCGACGACCAGTACCTCGCACTGGCGACGGCCGACGGCGCCAATATGGAAGCCGTTGCTGCACTGGCTGATTCGCTGCGCCGCGAGGTCTCCGGCGACGAGGTCACCTACGTCGTCAACCGCAATATCAACTTCACCAATATCTGCTACACCGGTTGCCGCTTCTGCGCCTTCGCCCAGCGCAAGGGCGATGCCGACGCCTTCACCCTCAGCACCGACGAGGTCGCCGATCGCGCGTGGGAAGCCCACGTCGACGGCGCCACCGAGATCTGCATGCAGGGCGGCATCGACCCCGAACTCCCCGTCACCGGCTACGCCGATCTGGTCCGCGCCATCAAGGCCCGCGTCCCGTCGATGCATGTCCACGCGTTCAGCCCGATGGAGATCGTCAACGGCGCCTCCCGTGGCGGCCAGAGCATCCACGACTGGCTGTCGGCGCTGAAGGAGGCCGGATTGGGCTCGATCCCCGGAACGGCCGCCGAAATCCTCGACGACGAGGTCCGCTGGGTGCTCACCAAGGGCAAACTCCCCACCTCCGCCTGGATCGAGGTCATCACCACCGCCCACAAACTGGGCATCCCCTCCAGCTCGACAATGATGTACGGCCATGTGGACAACCCGAAGCACTGGGTCGGCCACCTGCGGGTGCTGCGCGGCATCCAGGACGAGACGGGCGGCTTCACCGAGTTCGTCCCACTGCCGTTCGTCCACCAGAGCGCGCCGCTGTACCTCGCTGGCGCGGCCAGGCCGGGGCCGACCAACCGGGACAACCGCGCGGTCCACGCCCTGGCCAGGATCATGCTGCACGGCCGCATCCACAACATTCAGACCAGCTGGGTGAAACTGGGTACCCTCGGTACTCAGGCCATGCTCACCGGCGGCGCCAACGATCTGGGTGGCACCTTGATGGAGGAGACCATCTCCCGGATGGCCGGCTCCCAGCACGGCTCGGCGAAAACCGTCGCCGAGCTGACCGAGATCGCGGCGGGCATCGACCGTCCGGTCCGCGAACGCACCACCACCTACGGACAGGTGGAAGCCAAACCGACACCACTGCCTTTGGCTATCGGATGATTGCCAGAGTGAGTTAGGGCAGGCTGACCTGGGAGTAATGTGGGCGGTCGGGATAGGGTTTCGTGGGCGGAGTAACCCCGCAGGTGAGGACAGACTAGGAGAACGGCAGTGCCGTACATCATCGCTGAACCGTGCGTTGACGTGAAGGACAAGGCGTGCATCGAGGAATGCCCCGTGGATTGCATCTACGAGGGCGGTCGCATGCTCTACATCCAACCCGACGAGTGCGTGGACTGTGGTGCGTGTGAGCCGGTCTGCCCCGTGGAAGCGATCTTCTACGAGGACGACACTCCGGACCAGTGGAGCGGTTACATCAACGCCAACGTCGACTTCTTCAACGAACTGGGATCCCCCGGTGGCGCGACCAAGGTCGGTGTGGTCGATTTCGACCCCGCCTTCATCAAGGCGCTGCCCCCGATGGCCGAAGAGTGAGCACAGGGGCGCCCACCCGTGGGCGTGTGAGCAGCCTGCTGCCTGATTTCCCGTGGGACACCATCGCGGCGGTCAAGCAGAAGGCGTCCACCCATCCGGGCGGACTCGTCGACCTGTCCGTGGGGACACCGGTGGACCCGGTCGATCCGCTGATCCGGGCGGCACTGGGTTCGGTGGCGGCTGTTCCCGGTTATCCGACCACGCACGGCACCCCTGAGCTTCGTTCCGCCGTCGTGGCCGCGTTCGCGCGCAGGTTCGGCGTCACCGGCGTCGACCCGGCGGCGGTGCTGCCGGTGCTCGGCACGAAGGAGCTCATCGCCGGGCTGCCTCGGCTGCTCGGCATCGGTTCCGCCGATCTGGTGGTGATCCCCGAGATCGCCTACCCGACCTACGAGGTCGGCGTGCTGCTGGCGGGCGCGAAGCCTTGGCGCGCAGACGGTCTCACCCAGATCGGCCCGCAGAACCCGGCGCTGATCTTCGTGAACTCACCCTCGAACCCCACCGGCAAGGTGCTGCCCGTCGAGCACCTGCGCAAGGTGGTGGCGTTCGCTCGCGAGCGCGGCGCGATCGTCGCCTCCGACGAGTGCTACCTGGGCCTGACCTGGGAGGGCGAGGCCGTATCGATCCTCGACCCGCGCGTCTGCGACGGCGACCACACCGGCCTGCTGGCCATCCACTCCCTGTCGAAGACCTCGAACCTGGCCAGCTACCGCGCCGGTTTCATCGCCGGTGATCCGGAACTGGTGGCCGAACTGCTCGAGGTGCGCAAGCACTCCGGCATGATCATGCCGTTCCCGATCCAGGCCGCGATGACCGCCGCGCTCAGCGACGACGTGCACGAGGTCGAGCAGCGCGAGCGTTACCGCGCCCGCCGCGAAATCCTGCGAAACGCCTTGCTGCAGGCGGGTTTCCGCATCGACTTCTCCGAAGCCGGGCTGTACCTGTGGGCCACCCGCGGCGAACCCTGCCGCGTGACCCTCGACTGGCTCGCCGAACGCGGAATCCTCGCCGCCCCCGGCGATTTCTACGGTCCCCGTTCGCCCGAGCACGTGCGTATCGCCCTCACCGCCACCGACGAGCGCATCGCCGAAGCGGCCGCCCGCCTGTCCTGAACGCGATCTCGGCGCGCTTGCCGATATCGTGTGGAGCACAAGGGGACAGGATCGAGGGGACAACGGATGCACGGGGTGGAGTTCGGCGCCGGCACGGTCTTCGCGGGGTATCGGATCGACCGGTTGCTCGGCCGGGGCGGGATGGGCACCGTGTATCTCGCGGCGCATCCGCGCCTGCCGCGGCAGGTAGCGCTGAAATTGCTCGATCGCGAACTGTATTCCGACAACGAGGTACGCGGCCGGTTCGAGCGCGAGGCCGATGTGTCCGCCCATCTCGATCATCCCGGCATCGTGTCGGTGCTCGACCGCGGTATCGAAGACGGCCTGATGTGGATCTCCATGCAGTACGTCGACGGCCGCGACGCCTCGGCGTTCCGCGGGGAGCCGTTGGCCCCGGCGCGGGCGGTCGGCATCATCGCCCGGACCGCCGAAGCCCTCGACTACGCCCACGATCGCGGCGTGCTGCACCGAGATGTGAAGCCCGCCAATATCTTGCTCGGCCCCAGCCGTTCCGGCGACCGCGTGCTGCTCACCGACTTCGGCATCGCCCGACTCCGCGGCGATGCCCGCCAACTCACCCGCACCGGAGCTTTCCTCGCGACCCTGGCCTACGCGTCCCCCGAACAACTCTCGGGTGAACCGGTCGATCACCGCTCCGACCAGTACTCGCTCGGCTGTACGTTGTTCACCCTGCTCACCGGCGAAAGTCCCTTTCCCGCCGACAATCCCGGCGCGGTGGTCGCCGCCCACCTGACCAAGCCGGTACCTCGCGCGTCCGCGGTGGTCGGGGATCTGCCGCCCGGAATCGACGCGGTCATCGCCAGGGCCATGGCGAAGGTGCCGGACGAAAGATTCGACAGCTGCGAGGAATTCGCGCGCGCGGCGACAGCGGCCTTGGGCGGTGCGGGTTCCGTGTCGCAGGGCATAGGCGGTTCCCCGTCGCCCCGTACTGGGGAACCAACCCGTATGGCGACTAGGTCGGCAGGTTCGGCCGGGGCGTTTTTCGGTCGTGAACACCTGCCGACGAATACTGGCGAGAGTTCGCTGAACCCGACCTTGGTGAGTTCGCCGTCGTATCCCGTTCCGCGGCCGGCCACAGTGCACGGTGGTGGAAGGGAAGCAGTTGGCGCCGTGGCGATTCCGCGTCCCGAGAATGCGCCAGCAGGTGCCCGTGGGGTCGGGCAGCACGCTGAATCGTCCGGGCGACCACCGCAGCGGGCGGTTTCGTCGCGGTGGCGGGCGCTCGCGGTGAGTCTGATCGTGCTCGCGCTGGTCGCCGGGGTCGGCGTCATCGGCGTCGGTGCGATCTACTGGAAGTTCGTGCGGCCCAACCGAGTTCCACCGCCGCCTACCTGGGGCGCACATGGTTCGGTGGCGTCGGGGTTCACCGGCTTGATCCCGTCGGGGCCCACCGGGCGCGGCTGGCGCGCGGCGAATTGCTCGGCGACCCCGTCACTGGTCGTGCTGCCGGGTGACCCGGCGCCGCTGCGACAGATCAGCTGCACCGATTCCGACGGGCTCATCGCCTGGTACACCGAGTACCCCGAGGCCGCCGATGTCGACGCTTATCTCCTGCGGCACACCATCGAGGACAGCACGCGCGAACTGCACCACACCAGCCTCGCCGCCTACCGGCCACGCGACCCCGCCGCGCCGTTCACGCTCGCGGCCAGGGAGCGCGGCAATGTGTTCAGCGCGAACTCGGTGGTGGAGGTGTCGTGGCCGGGTCACTCCTTCGAGGAGACCCGCGACAACTGGTGGCAGCAAGCACCCTTCTGATCAGTACGCCCCAGCCAGGCGAAGGATCAGCGCGGGAAGGGCGTCGAGCACATCGGCGGACTGGTCGGCCGGTGCGCCGTAGGTGTGCGCGGCGACCGAGAAGCCGGGCCCGAAGGACGCGGAAGCCACCTCGGGAGCGCCCACATCCGACCATCCCCACTTGCTGCCCTGCACGCCGGGGAGCTGGGCGGTACCCCAGTTCTGGGGAGTGCCGTCGGCGGCGGTATTGCTCGCACCCGCCATCCACTCGAAGATCGGCGAACCGGCGTCGGTGCGCTGCTTGGCGGCCAGGAATTCGGTGATGTCGGCGGTGCTGGTGCTCGACCGGCCCCAGTCGGCGGTGCCGTGCGTCGCGCGCAATCCGTATTCGCCCGCGGTCGCTTCGATCGCTTGCGGATATTTGTCGGCGAGTCGGGTGGCGGCGCCGTCGTCGGAGTCACGGATCATCCGTTCCGACAGCGCGCGGTCCTCCGGCGAGCCGTCGCCGTGGCGCAGCGCGTAATCGGCGATGTAGAGCTTGGACATCGACAGCGCCGCCCGCGATTCGTGCTCGTTGGCTGTGCCCCAGGCGAATCCGCCCGGCATCCGCAGCGACATCGCGGTTCGCGGCGGCACCGTCGACGGGTCCTCGTCCGCGCGGGCGGCGGGCGCGGCCACCATGAGGCCGACGGCGACCGCCGCCGCGCACCATGTCACTGTTCGAATGCTCACGAACGTCCTCCGATTCCGCGCGACGGCGTTGCGATCGTGGGGAATGAAACCCGAACGCCGCAGGTCGGCGTGGGAGGCGCGCGGTACGACCGATCAGATCAGGGGCTTGCCGCGCCGGTGGCGGCGGCGCATGTCGACGAGGGTGACATTGAAGGGGAAGTTGCGGAGGGGGCGCGGCAGGCGGCCCGTCACATTGCCGGTGGTGCGCATCAGGCGGTTGAGTTTGCGCTCGTCGGCAGGGCTCCACGACAGGCCGAGTTCGTCTCGGAGGTGTTGGGGGAGCAGGCCGGTGGTGAACCAGCGGTGGAAGCGGGCGAAGGGCGGGCGCAGGATCGGGTGCAGCATCTTCAGGTCGAGCAGGTCGTCGAAGTAGGCCTTGACCGTGGCGTCGACGCTGGTGAGCTTCAGATGCTCGGACCAGTAGGCATCGAAGGCGGCGCGGTCGGCGGGCCACATCTCGCGGGGCACCTGGAGGGTGGTGCCGAGGTAGTGGGCGTAGTCGTAGAAAGTGTCGGCGATGACATCGTCGACGGGGCCGTAGAGACGATCCATCACGTCGACCGAGCCCCAGTACAGACACGCGGCCACCCACAGCTGCAGGTTCTTGTCGAAGGCGTTGTACTTCACGGGGCTGTCGGCGGTGGAGTGGACTTGGCGGTGCGCGCCGTTGACGGCGGTGCGGTAGGCCGCGCGGTCGGCGTCGGTGCCCATCAGCGCGACCGACAGGTAGGTGAGCGTGGTTCGAGTGCGCTTGATCGGGTGCCTCATGATGCTGCCGCTGTGCACCGTCGATTCGGCGACGCCGTGGCCCACGGGTGCCAGGCTGAGCTGCATGATCACATTGGCGGTCGCGCCGTAGAAGGCAGCGGAGCCGTCGACGTAGTCGCGGATGTCGAATTGTGCCGGTTCGGATTGCTGCGAACGCGAGCGCGACTGGATGGTCATCGTTGACCCCGTTTTCGTCGAAGAGAGCGTGAGAGAATTATACGTTGAATCTCGCATCATGTCACCGGGGTGTCAACGACAGCGGCGGCGGCACGCACGGAACCTCGTCGCGTTAGCGTTGACGGATGCCCTATGGTCCGCCGCTGCTGCTCGCTTCGTTGAATCCGGCCGCCGTCGCCGCCGGGGATGACATTCCCGACGCCGTCACCATCGATGATGCCACCGTGTCGCGCAGTGATCTGCTGGGTTCGGCAACATCGGTGGCGGAACGGATCGCTCGTGCCGACCGCGTCGCGGTGCTGGCCGAACCGACCCTGCGCACCGTGATCGCCGTGGTCGGTTGCCTGATCGCCGGTGTCACCGTGGTTCCGGTGCCGCCGGACTCCGGCGTCGCCGAGCGCGAGCACATTCTGCGTGATTCGGGTGCGCAAGCCTGGCTGGGTCCGGCCCCGGAGGGCACGGATCTGCCGGTGGTGCCGGTGCGGCTGCACGCGCGGTCGTGGCATACCTATCCCGAACCCGATCCGGCGGCGACCGCCTTCATCCTCTACACCTCGGGAACCACCGGGGCGCCCAAGGGTGTGATGCTCAGCCGTGGTGCGATCGCCGCCGGGCTCGACGCGCTGGCCGAGGCGTGGGCATGGACGTGGAAAGACACACTGGTGCACGGGCTTCCGCTGTTCCACGTGCACGGGCTGATCCTCGGGCTGCTCGGGCCGTTGCGCATCGGTAGTCCCGTGATCCACACCGGCAAGCCGACGCCCGAGGCGTACGCGGCGGCGGGCGGCAGTCTGTACTTCGGCGTGCCGACGGTGTGGTCGCGCGTGGTCGAGAAGCCTGAACTGGCCAAGGAATTGGGGAAGGCGCGGCTGCTCGTCTCGGGCAGTGCGCCGCTGCCGGTGCCGGTGTTCGAGAAGCTGGCCGAACTCACCGGGCAGGCGCCGGTGGAGCGGTACGGGATGAGCGAAACCATGATCACGCTGTCCACCCGGGCCGACGGTGAGCGCAGGCCCGGCTGGGTCGGCACACCGGTGCGAGGGGTGGAAACGAGGCTGCGGGACGAAGGCGGCGAGCCCGTTCCGCATGACGGTGCGAGCATCGGTGGCCTGCAGGTTCGTGGACCGATGCTGTTCGACGGCTATCTGAATCGGCCGGAGGCCACCGCGCGGGACTGGACCGAGGACGGCTGGTTCCGCACCGGTGACGTGGCTGTCATCGATGCCGCCGGGTTCCATCGGATCGTCGGGCGCGAGTCGATCGATCTCATCAAATCCGGCGGCTACCGGATCGGCGCGGGGGAGATCGAGACCGCGCTGCTCGGGCATCCGGCGGTCGGCGAGGTCGCCGTGGTCGGGCTGCCCGATGACGATCTCGGGCAGCGGATCGTGGCCTTCGTCGTCGCGCGTGACGGGAGTTCCGACGCGCTCGGTGTCGAGCTGACCGCCTATGTGGGCGAACAGCTTTCGGCGCACAAGCGCCCGCGTGAGGTCCGCTTCGTCGACGCGCTCCCGCGCAACGCGATGGGCAAGGTGCAGAAGAAGCTGCTGGACTGAGATTCACTCGGTCCGTTCGGTGCTCCCGCGAGCGCTCATTCGCCGGATCGGTCCGATCAACGCGTGGTAGATCGGCCGAACAACGCGTCCCGGCAGGTAGCGATGCCGCTCCTCCTCCCAGACCCGCGCCCTGCGGTGTGCCGCGAGCGGTGACCACTTGTCCGGGTCGATGGGCTGCGAAGTGTGGAATTCGATGCGGCACAGGTGTTTCGTGTTGACGAATCCGTACTGACCGGGACTCACCAGCCGAATCGGAGCGCCGTGATCGCTGGTGAGCGGCTGCCCGTCGAGTCGGTCGGCGATGAGCACATCATCGGCCAGCGCGTCCTCGAGCAACGCGATCGACTGGAACCCGTCGAGACCTTCGAAAACGACGTGACTGATCGAAATGCCCGGCGCGAGAATCGGTTCGACGCGCGTGCGGTAGAACGCCGCGAACGGGATGCCCTCCCAGCGCAGGTCGGTAGCAGACCACCCGGCCACGCAGTGGAAGTCGGCTTTCACCTCCACGCGCGGTAGCTGGGCGAGGTCGGTCATGGCGAGAGCGAACGGTTGGGTCAGCTCGCCACCGACCTCGATCACCGGGTTCGCGGGAATCGGCGGCGGTGGGTGATGCAGGTGGGTGCCGAAGCGGGGGAAGCCGTCGATCGCGCGTTGACCAGGGGGAAGTGTCATGCCGAACCTCCAGTTATACGGTGCCGTATAACTGGCAGCGTAGCGCGTGGACGGCGCGAGGTCGAGCGGCGGTGCGCGGCGATCCCTTGACCTCGACAGCGCTCGAGGTTTTAGCGTCGAGGCATGAGCACAACGCTGACACCGGACCACCTCGCCTACCTGTCGACCCAGCAGCTCGGGCGGTTGGCGACGGTCCGCCCAGACGGCACCCCGCAGAACAACCCGGTCGGCTTCCGCTACAACGCCGAACTCGGCACGATCGACATCGCGGGCTGGAACATGGCCGCCTCCAAGAAGTTCCGCAATCTCGCCGACAACGCCCAGGTGGCCTTCGTCGTCGACGACATCGCCTCGGTGCGGCCGTGGCGGGTGCGCTGCCTCGAGATCCGGGGCACCGCCGAGGCGCTGACCGGCGTCGAGTCCTATATCGGTGATCAGCCCGACGCGCTCATCCGGATCCACCCCGAGCGGATCATCGCCTTCGGCCTCATTCCGGAATCCGCACAGCGCTGAGCTTTTCGGGGTTGCGCATGGAGTAGATCGCGGTGACCCGGCCATCGGTGACCTCGATGGAGGTCACCTGGTCGAGTACGCCGTCGACGGTCGCCAGGATCGTGGGCATCGCGTTGTAGATGCCGAGGTGCGCGCCCAGGACGCCGAGTCGCTGCCCCTTGGCGAGCAAGCCGATGACGAGCCTGGCCACCTTGTCCTGGCCGCGTACCGGCCTGCGTACCGCGTTCACCACGCCGCCGCCGTCACCGAGGAACACCACCTCGGGAGCGAGCACGTCCATCAGTGCTTGCACATTGCCGGTGGCGGCCGCGATCGAGAACTTCTCCACCACAGACTGGGCCTCGGCGGGAGTGGCGACGGCGGTGTGGCGTGCGGCGTGCACCCGATTGCGGGCGCGTTGGTTCAGTTGCCGCACAGCGGCTTCGGATTTGTCCACCGCCGCCGCGATCTCCGGATAGTCGAACGCGAACACCTCGCGCAGCACGAACACCGCCCGCTGCACCGGCGTGAGCGTTTCCAGCACGAGCAGCATCGCGGTGGTCACCGCCTCGCCGGTGAGCACGTGCTCGACCCCGCCGTCGGCCTCGGTGGCCAGTGGTTCGGGCAGCCACGGGCCGATGTAGTCCTCACGCCTGCGCGCGGTGGACCGCAGCACTCCGAGCGCCTGCCGCGTGACGATCTGCGCGAGGTAGGCGCGCGGGTTCTCGATCAGCGCGAGGTCGACCTCGCGCCAGCGCAGGTAGCTGTCGTGCAGGACGTCCTCGGTGTCGACGACCGAGCCGAGGATCTCGTAGGCGATCGAGAACAGCAGCCGCCGGTTCTCGGTGAAGGTGTCGACGTGTGCCTGGATCACCGTTTCGGGCCGCTGAGCCACACGCTGTTGCCGGTGCGCGAGGCGTAGGCGGCATAGCGGCTGATGCGTTCCTTGGTGAACGAGGCGAGGGATCCGCCGAGGTACAACCGCCGGGCGATGTCGTTGCGGTCGGTCGCCTGCACCAGCCCGTCATGCCTGCCCAGGCTCATTCCCTGGCCGCTGTAGCCCAGCGAAAACGGCCGCGGCTCCCGTCCTTTGCTCATCCTGGCCAGCGTATCGGCCGCGTGTGCGCCCTGGGGAGCGGCAGTGGCGCAGGCCATGCGCATGCCGGGCACAGCCGCGCAGTCGCCGACGACGAAGACGCGAGGATCGGTGACGCTGCGCAGGTCGGCGTCCACCAGGGCGCGGCCGTCGATGTCCACCGCGAGTCCGCTGCGAGCGGCCAGTTGGGGTACCGCGGAGATGATCGCCCAGAGGGTGAGATCGGAATCGAGTTCGGTGCCCGAACGCAGGCGCAGGGTCGTCGCATCGATCTCGGCGACCCGATCGGCCACGATCTCCACGTTCAATCGGGTCAGCGTGTTCCGGATATGCCGCTGCGCGCCGACGGAGAGCCAGTCGGCGACCGTGTCGCTCACCAGTCGTACGCGCAGGTCGGGACGGGCTTCGGCGATCTCGGCCGTGGTCTCGATCCCGGTCAGCCCACCACCGATCACCGTGACGATCCCGCCGGCGGGCAGCGCCGCGAGCGCGATGCGCGCCTGTTCGGCGCCTTCCCACGTACCGACCGCGATCGCGCCGGGCAGTGGGTTCGCGATGCTGCCCGCCGCGAGGATCGCGTGGTCGAAGTTCAGGCTCCGGCCGTTGTCGAGGGCGACAGTGCCGTCGCCGATCTTGTCCACGCTCGCGGTCTCGACCGCGATCGCTCCCCTGAGCATCTCGGCGAGCGGTCGGGCCGCGGCGCCGCTGCCCGCGATCTGCTCGTGCAACCGCACCCGCTCGATGAAGTCGCCCCGCGGATTGACCACAGTGATCCGCGCGTCGGGAACCTTCTTGTTCAGTCGATTCGCCGCGACAGTCCCTGCGTAGCCCGCTCCGATAACCACGATGTCCATCTGTGCCTCCTGCCATGGGAACTGAGGTGTTCGACCATGGGATGCGGGCAGGCGCTTGTTTGTGACGGTGATCCCCACCACAGCGGAAAGGCCCCGTACTCCGCAGAAGTACGAGGCCTTTCCCTATCGCGATGTCAGATCAGGGCTGACCGGTCGCGAAGGCGATCACGGCATCCAGGAATTCCTGGCCGCCCATCAGGTAGCCGCCGATGACCATTCCGGCCGGGATGGTGAACAGCCACAGGAACGGGAAGAACGCGCCGATGACGCCGCCGATGACGACGCCGGGCAGGTTCTTGTTGACCTGCTCGACGAGCCGGTCGTAGGAGCTGATGTCCTTCAGTTCCGCGATGTCGCTCAGCTTCGCGGAATCCTCGGGCGTCATGGTGGAGGTCAGCTTGACGGTGCGGCCGTCCTCGCTGATCTGCGGGTTCACGGCGATCGGCAGGCCGGCGACCTCGGAGCGCAGCGGCGCCTGGTCGACGATCACGCCGTCGGCGGTCTCGAGCAGCACCGAGGCGCCGTCGGCGGAGACCGCGAACTTGCCGTTGTCGACTGCCCAGGTGACGGTCTTGTCCGCCGGGGACACCGTGGTCTGGTAGTTGATTCCGTGCGTCACGCCAGAAGTCACGCCCCCCGAAGCCACTACAGCGGGCTGTTCGGTGGCCACCGCGGGCGCACCGTTGGCAGTGGCAGCGGTAATCCCCACCGCGGCGACCGCCATGAAAACAGCAGTAGTGATCTTTCCGAACTTCATTCTTGAATCCCTCCGCTTTTTCGCTGTCCTGATCGGAGCAGCGAAACGAAGATTAGCGCGCGAATTCGCTTGTCGCACATTTGGGTTCATCTTCATGAAACCGCAATATTTGCTGAATTGTGACTGGTGAGAAGAATTGCCGGGCCGTTCGGCCCGGCAATTCGACCGGTCAATCGTTGGCGTGCAATGCGGCGTTCAGTTCCACGCCGGTGCCCTTGCGCCCGACGACCTCGACGGCGCCGGTGGTGGAATTGCGGCGGAACAGCAGGTTGTCCTGACCGGACAGGCTCGCGGCCTTGACGACGGTGCCGTCGGGTCCGGTGACCTTGGTGCCCGCGGTGACGTAGAGGCCCGCCTCGATCACGCAGTCGTTGCCGAGGGAGATGCCCACGCCCGCGTTCGCGCCGAGCAGCGAACGCTCGCCGACCGAGATGACCTGGGTGCCGCCGCCGGACAGGGTGCCCATGATGGAAGCGCCGCCGCCCACATCGGAACCGTCGCCGACCACGACACCCGCCGAGATGCGACCTTCGACCATCGAGTTACCGAGGGTGCCCGCGTTGAAGTTGACGAAGCCCTCGTGCATGACGGTGGTGCCCGCGGCGAGGTGCGCACCGAGGCGGACCCGGTCGGCGTCACCGATGCGCACGCCGGAGGGGATCACGTAGTCGACCAGGCGGGGGAACTTGTCGACGCTGAGCACCGTCACCGGGCCGCGGGCGCGCAGCTTCAGGCGGGTCTGCTCGAAGCCCTCGACCGCGCACGGGCCGTGGTTGGTCCACACGACATTGCTGAGCAGGCCGAACTGGCCGTCGAGGTTCAGGCCGTGCGGCTGGACCAGGCGGTGCGAGAGCAGGTGCAGGCGCAGGTAGACCTCGTGCGCGTCGACCGGGGCGGCCGACAGATCCGCGATGGTGGTGCGCACCGCGATCACCTCGACCCCACGCGCCGCGTCCACGCCGAGGAGTTCGGCGAACTCGGGCACCTCGGCGGCGTCGAGGCGCTGGGAGCCGGTCTCGGTGAACTCGCCCAGCGCGGGGCTGGGGTACCAGGTATCGAGGACGGTTCCGTCCGAGGTCACATTGGCGATACCGACTGCAGTTGCTCCCTGAATACTCACGGAGGCTATTTTGCCCGTTCCGGCCGGTGCGGTGTGCCGCGGGCCCTGTGCGTTGGACCACGCGGTCGGCTTCGCCCGGATCCGCGGATCGAGGGCTCGGGCGTACTACTGTCGAGATGTGACTCTCGATTTGCGTGCCGATCCCATCCAGTTGACCGCCGCCCTCGTCGACGTGCCGAGTGTGTCGCGCGACGAGGCCAAGATCGCGGACCTGGTCGAGCAGGCGATTCGGGAGCAGACCACCGGGTTCGAAGTGCTCCGGCACGGCAATGTGGTGCTGGCGCGCACACAGCGCGGATTGCCCACACGGGTAATTCTGGCGGGCCACCTCGATACGGTGCCGATCGCGAACAATGTGCCGAGCCGACCGGATCGAGTCGACGGCGAAGCGGTGCTGTTCGGTTGTGGCACAGTCGATATGAAATCCGGCGACGCGGTATTCCTACATCTGGCCGCCACGATCGCCGACCCCGCCCATGATTTGACGCTGATCTTCTACGACGGCGAGGAGATCGCCGCGGAGTTCAACGGACTCGGACATATCGAGCGCGAATTGCCGGAATGGCTCGAAGGCGACTTGGCGATTCTCGGTGAACCGTCGGCGGGTTGGATCGAGGCGGGGTGTCAGGGCACCTTGCGGGTGCGCTTGACCACCTCGGGTGTGCGAGCGCATTCCGCACGGGCATGGCTGGGGGAGAACGCGATTCACGGTCTCGCTCCGGTGCTGGCGCGGTTGTCGGCCTACGAGGCGCGCGAGGTCGATATCGACGGTTGTGTGTACCGCGAGGGTCTGTCGGCCGTGCGGGTCTCGGGCGGGGTCGCGGGCAATGTGGTGCCCGATGTCGCCGAGGTGGATGTGAACTTCCGTTTCGCCCCCGACCGCACCGTCGAGCAGGCCGTGGCGCATGTCCACGAGGTCTTCGACGGACTCGACGTCGCCTTCGAGGTCACCGATTCCTCCCCGGGCGCCCTGCCCGGCCTGACCGCCCCCGCCGCCCGCACCCTCATCGACTCCGTCAACGCCCACGGTGGCGGCGGCGTGCGCGCCAAGTACGGCTGGACCGACGTGTCCCGCTTCGCCGCCCGTGGCATCCCCGCCGTGAACTTCGGCCCCGGCGACCCCAACCTCGCCCACAAGCGCGACGAGCACGTCCCGCTCAGCCAGATCACCGCCGTCACCGCGATGCTGCGCACCTACCTGTCCAAGGCGTAGGCCGAGGCGGCTGTCGAAGTTCGCGCTCACCAACCGTTGGTGAACAGGGCGGCCAGGCCGGGGACCGGGTTCGACGCGTTGGTGGTGTTGGCTACCGCGACGACGACCATGATCAGCGCGAGCAGTGCCGAGAGGGTGCCGAACCACGCGAGGACGCGGCGGGAGCGCCGGTCGGGGGACCGGACGGATGTGCGCCACAGAAGTGCGCACGCCCCGAGCAGGAGAACGGCTGTGACGGCGGCGAGTGCGGCCATCGCCACGTGGTAGCGAGCGAATTCGTCGATCATCACCTCCAGCGGGGGTACCCGGGTGCCGTCGGCCAACCGGCGGTCGACCTGGGTGATGACCTCGGTCGGGGCGGAGTCCTCGCCCAGCAGCATCGGCAACAGCGACGCGAAGGGCGTCACCGCGCCCTGCACATTGGCCAGTACCAGCACGAGCGAGCACAGCGCGAGCACGGCGGCCAGGCCACCGGACACCGCGAGACCGACCCGTGTGCCCAGCGCGGCCTGGCCCGCCGCCATGAACGCCCGCCAGAGCTTCACGGTGAGCGTGACGAGCACAGCCAGCAGAATCGCGGCGAGTACCGCTTTGACGAGGTGGTAGCGGTACCAGTAGTCGACCACCTTCGCCAGGTCGGCGGTGAACTCCCGGTTCCCGGCCTGCCAATACTCGACGAAGGCCGTGCGGAACGCTCGTCGGAGATCGTTCTCGTCGCTGAAGCCGGCCTCGACGCTGTTCGCCAGCAGGCGTGGAGCGACAACGAACGCGGCGCTCAGCGCACCGGTCATGGCGACGAGTACGACGAGCACGCGACCGGAATGTGCCGCGGCGGCAGGGGACACAGGAAATCCTTCGGCTCGATCGAGGACGCGGATGGCCGTGGCCCGGCCGATCTAGAAGTGCGCGCCCGTGACCGGAATCCAACACAGTAGGTTGGGGTCATGTCTACCGATTCCGCTGATGAACAGGTTGGGAAGGTCAAACCGAAGTTCCGTGGTCCGGTGATGTTCCGCCGGGAGCGCAAGCCCGGTGTGCGGACCGCCGACCGGAACCTGCTCGATACGCGGCAGGACAGCGACTGGGTGCACACCGATCCGTGGCGGGTACTGCGGATCCAGGCCGAGTTCGTCGAGGGTTTCGGCGCGCTCGCGGAGATCCCGCCCGCGGTGACGGTATTCGGCTCGGCGCGTACGGGTCCCGACCACCCCGAGTACGTGGCGGGCCGGGAGATCGGCGCGGCGCTCAGTCGGGCGGGCTTCGCGGTGATCACCGGCGGCGGGCCCGGCGCGATGGAAGCGGCCAACCGCGGTTGCTCGGAAGGGGGCGGCTACTCGATCGGGCTCGGGATCGAGCTGCCGTTCGAGCAGGGGCTCAACGAGTGGGTGGATCTGGGGATCAACTTCCGGTACTTCTTCGTCCGCAAGACGATGTTCGTGAAGTACTCCCAGGCCTTCGTCTGCCTGCCCGGCGGTTTCGGGACCCTGGACGAGCTGTTCGAGGCGCTCACCCTGGTGCAGACCCGCAAGATCACCCGCTTCCCGATCATTCTGTTCGGCACCGCCTACTGGTCCGGCCTCGTCGACTGGCTGCGCAGCTCCCTGGCGGGTTCGGGCAAGATCTCGCCCGAGGATCTCGACCTGATCCAGCTCACCGACAGCGTCGACGAGGTCGTGCGGATCATCCAGGGCGAAACCGGCGACCACGCGAACATCGAGCGTCTCGGTACCGAGGATCAATGGTGAGCTATTCCGTCTGTGTCTACTGCTCCGCCAGCACCACCGATCCCGACCTGATCAGCCTCGCCGCGCGCGTCGGCACCGAGATCGCGCGTCGCGGTTGGCAATTGGTCTCCGGTGGTGGCCACGTG
This sequence comes from Nocardia sp. Root136, assembly GCF_001427185.1. Classification (NCBI taxonomy): domain Bacteria; kingdom Bacillati; phylum Actinomycetota; class Actinomycetes; order Mycobacteriales; family Nocardiaceae; genus Nocardia; species Nocardia sp. Root136. The sequence continues at coordinate 2,290,115 of NZ_LMFE01000001.1, read as the reverse complement.
TCGATGATGGGCGCGGTCGCCACCGCGGCCAGGGCCGGTGGCGCGCACACCATCGGCGTGATCCCGAAACATCTGGTGCACAAGGAAGTCGCCGATGTCGACGCCGACGAACTGCTCGTCACCGACACGATGCGCCAGCGCAAGCAGCTGATGGAAGCGCGCGCGGACGCGTTCCTCACCCTGCCGGGCGGCATCGGGACCCTCGAGGAACTGTTCGAGACCTGGACCGGCGGCTACCTCGGTGAACACACCAAACCCGTTGTCCTGCTGAATGCGAACGGCTTCTACGACGGCCTGTTCCACTGGATCGACGAACTGTCCGAGCGCACCATTGTGCCGAGGGCAGCACGTGACCGACTCATCGTGGCCACCGACCTGCCCACCGCGTTCGCCGCGCTGGAACCGGCCGCGCCCGCACAGTAGGAGAGATCGACGTGAGCAATGACGCGCGCGACACGGTAAGCGTGTTCGACCTGGCCAAAGCCCTGCCCGCCATGGTGCTCGACGCCCCCGGCATGCTGCGCAACGCGCGCGGAATGCTGGTGGGGCCCAAGGACAAAGCCTCCATCGGGCTGTATTTCCAGCGGGTCGCACACCGCAGGCCCGACCGGGTGTTCCTGCGTTTCGAAGGTCGTTCCTACACCTACCGCGCCGCCAACAGCGAGGTGAACCGTTACGCCGCAGTGCTGTCCGCGCGCGGGGTGACGCGCGGCGACGTGGTCGGCGTACTGATGACCAACCGGCCCGAAACCCTGTTCACGGTGCTGGCCGTGCTCAAACTCGGCGCCACGGTGGGGCTGCTCAACTACAACCAGCGAGATCAGGTGCTGGCACACAGTATCGGGCTGCTCGGCAGCGTGCTCAATGTCGTCGGCGCGGAATGTGCCGAGGCGCTGGATTCGCTGCCCGACCCGGCGGAGAACGTGCTCACCGCCGAGGAACTGGCCGAGTCGGCCCGCACCGCGACCGATTCCGACCCCGCCACGTGCGCGCGGGTCCGGGCCGGGGAACGGGCGTTCCTCATCTTCACCTCCGGCACCACCGGGCTGCCCAAGGCCAGCGTGATGACCCATCAGCGCTGGACCAAGAGCATGTCCGGGCTCGGCGGGCTCGGCGTCCGGTTGCGTGCCGACGACGCCCTGTACTGCTGCCTGCCGCTCTATCACAACAACGCGCTCACGGTCGCGCTGTCGGCCGTGCTCGCGGGCGAATCCACCTATGTGCTCAGCCGCAAGTTCTCGGCGTCGGGGTTCTGGGACGAGATCGCGCGCGAGCGGGCCACCGCGTTCATCTACATCGGCGAGCTGTGCCGCTACCTGATCAACCAGCCGGTGCGGTCCGGCGAGCAGGGCAACCGGGTCCGGCTGGCCGTCGGCAACGGGTTGCGGCCCGAACTGTGGGACGAGTTCCGTCGCCGGTTCGGGATCGGCCGGGTGGTCGAGTTCTACGGGTCGAGCGAGGCGCCGCTGGCGTTCGTCAACGCGTTCGGCGTCGACCGGACCGCCGGACTGTGCCCGCTGCCGTACGCGGTCGTCGAGTACGACGACGAGACCGGCCACGCGCGGCGCGGTCGCGATGGGAAGCTGCGCCGGGTGCGGTCCGGCGGGGTGGGGCTGCTGCTGGCGAAGGTGAACAACCGGCAGCCGTTCGACGGCTACACCGACAAGAAGGCGTCGGAATCCAAGCTGGTGCGCGACGGCTTCAAGAAGGGCGACTGCTGGTTCGACACCGGCGACCTCGTCCGCGATCAGCACTTCTGGCATATCGCGTTCGTCGACCGGCTCGGCGACACCTTCCGGTGGAAGGGCGAGAACGTGGCGACCACGGAGGTCGAGGGCGCCCTCGGGCACGACGAGCGCGTCGATCAGGCCGTTGTCTACGGCGTCGATATTCCCGGCACCGACGGAAAAGCGGGTATGGCGGCGATCACGCTGGCCGACGACGCCTCGTTCGACGGGAAGGCCCTGGCCGCGACCGCCTACCAGCGACTGCCTTTATACGCGGTCCCGCTGTACGTGCGCGTGGTCGCCGAACTGGAGCAGACCTCGACATTCAAGAGCCGGAAGGTGGAATTGCGTAAGCAGGGATACGCACCCGACGCGGACGGTCAGCTGTATGTGCTGTCCGGTCCGACAGATGGCTACATCCCGGCTTACGACGGATACGCCGATGACGTCGCCGCCGGTCGAGCCCCGCGCTAGCAAGGTAACGTCTGATTTCGCATGAACATCGGTAACTCGTCGGGTACGCCCGGACCCCGACCAGAGAACGAACCGCCTGCCCGGAGCACAAGCAGTCGCGGTCCCGAGTCGTCGGCGGAAATCCCGGGGAGGCGCGACGCGCACACCTTCTGTGGGCGCGAGGTGGCCACGGATCGCGCGTTGGTGATGGCGATCGTGAATCGCACGCCGGACTCGTTCTACGACCGTGGCGCCACCTTCAGCGACGAGGCCGCGATGGAACGCGTCTCGCGCGCGGTCGACGAGGGCGCCGATCTGGTCGACATCGGCGGGGTGAAGGCGGGGCCGGGAGTCACCGTCGACGCGGCCGAGGAGGCGCAGCGGGTGGTGCCGTTCGTCGCGGCGATCCGGGCGAAGTATCCGGACCTGTTGATCAGTGTGGATACCTGGCGAGGTGACGTCGCGCGGGCCGCTGTCGCCGTGGGTGCCGACCTGATCAACGACACCTGGGCCGGCGCCGACCCCGATCTCGTGCACGTCGCCGCCGAAACGGGCGCGGGCATCGTGTGCAGCCACACCGGCGGCGCCGTGCCGCGCACCCGTCCGCATCGTGTTCGCTACGCCGATGTGGTGGCCGAGGTGACCGCCACCGTCGTCGCCGCGGCCGAGAATGCCGCGGCGGCGGGCGTGCGAGCCGATGGCATCGTGATCGATCCCACTCATGATTTCGGCAAAAACACCTATCACGGGCTCGAGTTGTTGCGCGGAATCGACGGTCTTGTAAATACCGGATGGCCAGTGCTGATGGCACTGAGCAACAAGGATTTTATCGGGGAGACTCTAGGGGTAGGTCTTACCGAAAGGGTCGAGGGCACACTGGCGGCAACCGCATGGTCGGCCGCCGCGGGCGCTCGGATCTTCCGGGTTCACGAAGTCGCCGAAACCCGACGGGTCGTGGACATGATCGCCGCGATCCAGGGCATCCGGCCCCCCGCACGAACTCTGCGAGGTCTGGCATGAAAATCCAACACCGCGAGCCCGCCTGGGCCACTACCCACACATGGGACACCCCTGAATGGACGGTCGGCGAGCTCGTCGCCGCCAAGGAGGGCCGCACCGTATCGGTGGTGCTGCCCGCGCTGAACGAACAGGACACCGTCGCCGGGGTCGTGGCCAGTATCCGGCCGCTGCTCGGCACGCTCGTCGACGAACTGATCGTGCTGGACTCCGGGTCCACTGACGCCACCGCCGAACGCGCACGCGCGGCGGGCGCCGAGGTGATCTCACGTGAGGAAGCCGTTCCCGAACTCGAACCGGTCCCCGGTAAGGGCGAGGTGCTGTGGCGGTCGCTGGCGGTCACCACGGGCGATCTGATCGCCTTCGTCGACTCCGACCTGATCGACCCCGACCCCGACTTCGTGCCCAAGCTCCTCGGCCCGCTGCTGATGATGCAGGGCACGCACCTGTCCAAGGCCTATTACCGCCGCCCGCTGCGTCAGGGCGAGTCCGTCGACGCGAACGGCGGCGGGCGGGTCACCGAACTCGTCGCCCGTCCGCTGCTGGCCGCCCTTCGCCCCGAACTGGTGCAGGTGCTCCAGCCGCTCGGCGGCGAATACGCGGGCACCCGCGAACTCCTCACCGCGGTCCCGTTCGCTCCCGGCTACGGCGTGGAGATCGGCCTGCTCCTCGACACCTACGACCACATGGGCATGGACGCCATCACCCAGGTGAACCTGGGCGTACGCACCCACCGCAACCGCCCGCTGTCCGACCTGGGCGTGATGAGCCGCCAGATCCTCGGCACCGCTCTGCGCCGCAGCGGAGTCCCCGACTCGGGCGCTCCGCTGACCCAGTTCCCGTTGATCGAAGGCGAATTCATCGCCCATTCCACCGCGGTCTCGCTCGAAGACCGACCGCCGATGAAAACCCTTCGGCCCGAACAAGTCGCGGCATAGTCGTCCACATCGGGCGCCGCCTCGGTCAGTGGACCGGAGCGGCGCCCGATGTGTCAGTTCCGCCGTCGGGTGCTGAGCGCGACGGCGGTGACCAGCACTGCCAGCAGGATCACCGCCAGCAGCACCTGCGGGTGCAGGCCGATGATCGTGGTGTCGGCGAACTCGGGATCGTGAACAGCGGTGCCGGGGAACAGCATCGCCGCCAGCAGGCCGAGCCACGGCGTAGCCAGGATCGCGCAGGCCGTCCACAGGCGCGAGCGGGTGCCGCCATCGCGCCGCAGCAGCAATGTCAGCGCCAGCACGCCGAGCAGGATTGACATGACGATGTACTGGGCGTCGTGAAGTTTCGCGTGCGGCGGCCAGGCGTCGTTGCGCAGGTGCTGAGCAGCGCCCGCGGGGATGACGAAATCAGCGAGCAGAGCACCGAATACGGTGATGACCGCGACGAGTACGGCGAGAGCGCGCGGGGCGGACAGGGTTTTCGTCATGTCACGGGGTTCCTTGCCGGCGCGGGTTTCGAGGTGCGGTCGCGCAGGAAGTCGTCGAGGACCTCGCGCACGTAGTCGAGGTCGAAGGTTCGATTGGCGACGAGCCGCCGGAAGAACAAGGGACCGTGCAGCTGATCGACCGCGAGGTCGATATCGAGTTCGGCGGAGAGTTCCCCGCGGGTGACGGCCTCGGTCAGCGTCGTGCGCACCGTCCGGGTTCCCGACCGGTACAGCGACTCCTTCACCTCCGCGAATTTCGCGTCGACAGCGGCCCTTTCGATCATCACCCGCATGCCCTGCTCGGTTGCCGGTTCGTGCAGCATCGCGCGCGTGGCAGTCAGCGCGGTCAGCAGATCGGCTCGCAGATCCCCGGTCGGCTGTGGCTGCGCGAGAGTGATATGGCGGGTCAACGTGGCGCGGACGAGATCGGTGGGCTCCGGCCAGAGCCGGTACAGCGTGGCTCGGCTGATCCCGCTGCGCGCCGCGACGGCCCCATGCGTCAGCCCGGCCAATCCCTGCTCTATCAACAGCTCTCGCGCCGATACGAGCGCGGCATCACGGCTGCGCACCGTCCGCGGATCGGGTGGTCGCACGAAACATTCCCTTCGGACAATCTGTTTCATAACTTCGATACAAACTGTATCGAAGTTATGAACGAATGAACAGATGTCCGGGGGAGTAAGTACCGAGCGGGACCTAGTCCGGGCGGCGGTGGATCGGGCCGTCCAGCTCTGCCAGAGGTCGGGCTGTGGCGCTTCCTCGGGTGGCGAGGATTTGGGCGAGGATGGAGATGGCGGTTTCTTCGGGGGTGTGGGCGGCGAGGTCGAGGCCGAGGGGGCTTCGGACGCGGGCGATGTCGGAGTCGAGGAGTCCGGTTTCGCGAAGACGGGCGGCGCGGTCGGCGTGAGCTCTGCGGGAACCGAGAGCGCCGATGAACGCTATCGCCGGGAGGTCGAGGGCGGTGGCCAGGAGGGGGACGTCGAACTTGGGGTCGTGGGTGAGGACGCAGAGGACGGTGCGGTCGTCGATGCGGCCCGCGAGCTGTTCGGCCTCGAGGTAGCGGTGCGGCCAATCGATCACCACCTCGTCGGCTGCCGGGAAACGGGCTGGGGTGGTGAAGGTTTCGCGGGCGTCTACGACGGTGACGTGGTAGCCGAGGTTCGCCGCGGCGACGGTCATGGCGCGGGTGTAGTCGTTGGCGCCTGCCAGGATCATTCGGGCGGGGGAGCGGAAGACCTGGACGAAGGTGCGGGGGCGTTCGGCCTGGGCGGGGGTGCAGTCCTGGGCGCCGATGAGTCCGTTGTGGCCCGCGGTGAGGAGGGCGGTGGCGTCGTGGTCGAGGCCGCGCCATGGGGCGGTATCGCCGGGCCGCAGGAGTTTTCGGTCGGGGGTCGACTCGAGGGTGGTGGCGTAGGCGATCGGATGGTGCGCGTCGAGTGCGGAGTGGAGGGCGCGCAGGACGGGGAGATCGTCGCGGTCGAGGCGTTCGACGAAGACTTCGATCTCGCCACCGCACGGTAGGCCGACCGTGAGTTCATCGGCGGCCGCGAACCGCTCGCGGCTCGCCCGGCCGTCGAGCAGAACCTGGCCGGCAGCAGCGAGCACCGCCGACTCGACGCAGCCGCCCGACAGCGAACCGAGCACGCGACCGTCGCCCGTCATCGCCATCGCGGCCCCGGTTTCGCGCGGACCCGCACCGGTTCGGTCGACGATCCTGGCCAGTGCCACGGCCTGATCACCGAGCAGTTCGAGCACCTGTCCGAGGAGATCACGCATCACGCACCGGCCTCTCCACGGTCACCATCGAGGCATTGTGACCGTTCGACCAGCCTAGCTATCGTCGAGCATTTCGCGCGCGGCGAGCAGCTCTCAGTCGAGGATCTCGCGCTGCTGCAGACCCGCGGGAACCGCGCCGGCGTGGAAGAAGTCGCGGAAGATCTCCACCGCGTTGTCGGCGGTGAACACCTCTTCCGGGTAGACGTAGGTGTCCTCGTCGCCGTGCGGAAGGTACACCGTCGGCAGGCCGAGTCGACCCCCGGGCAGCCCGAGGGTGAAGCGCCGGGTGACGTGATCGATGGTCGTGCGCAGTTGCAGAGTCATCGCGTCCGCCGAACCGGCGCAGCCGAGCGCGAGATCGCCGCGCGCCGAACTCACGGTCGTGGTGACCTCGGTGGCGGGCACCGGCTCGGGTAGCACGGTCAGATCGAGTGAGTAGCGCTGATGCCCATCCATCCGGCGCAACGGGCGTAGGAAGCTGTCCACGTCCTCGTGCGGGCCGATGAAGACCTTCAGACGATCGCTGTAGGTCACACGATGGGTGGTGACGATGACGTCGCCGGTGGTCGGCTCCGCGTCGAAGGGCGGAACGGGCCGTGGATGGCCTGCCGCGTGCACGGGCAGAACCCGGCATGCGCTGGCCTCTGGAGACGAGAACATGTGATGCTCACCTACTCACACTCGGTTACTCGCTAGCAATCTAACCATCGCGGGCGACTTGTGATCCATAACAGTACAGTGATGCAGATCACTGAGCACGGCGAGTTTAGTTCAGTCTACGGACGAACCCGGGTCGTAGCCAACTTTGGGTCTGTTTCATGGCGGTAAACCGGGGTGAGCAAATCCGCATCAACGGGTTCGCCGGTGGCGCGGTCGTATCGGACTGCGATGAGGACCGAGAACAAATGGCTGCTCGCACGCTCGTGCAGGGTCGCCAAGCGGGTCGCCAGCAATCGGATCGCACCCAGTGAGCCGGGCGGATGCAGGCCGTCGATCAGCATGATGCTGCCGCGCCGGTCGGGCCGGGGGAGCCGAGCCAGGTAGGCGATGTCGTGCGGTTCGGTGCCGCCGGGCCGGTAGACGCGGCGTGCGGCCCTGTCCTCTATGCCGCGCCGGGTATCGCCCGCTCTGGTGACGGTCCGGCGCAGGCGCGGATCGGCCACCACCAGCTGGCGCAGGCTGGGCGAGAGTTCGGGGCCGCCGAGAATCACCAGCCCGTCGCGATTGAGGTCGATCGGTCGGCCGGGCATGAACGTCTCGACGTTCGCCGCGAAGCCGAGTTGTCGCAGCAGTTCGGCCAGACGCTGCGCGGCCTGTGGGTCCGGTGCGCCCAGGAGTCGGCCGGAGCGGACCTCAGGGGCGAGCACGGTCAAGGTGCCGTGGCCGAAGAACAGTCCTTCGGGAACGGGACCCTGCGTGCTCACCTGGTGAATACGCGCACGCGACAGTCCGGCGGCGGCGCCGATCCGGGCGAACGTCCAGCCGTCGGCATGGAGTTCTCGGATCACGGCTCGCCGGATCCTGGTTAGTTCGTTGATGGTCTGCTGGGCAGCCGCCACCCCGTCGGTGGCTGCTTTGAGTCGCTCGACCTTGTCCTCGATCGCGAAAACTCGTGCCACGTCATCGGCCGACATGTGCGAAGTCTAGACAGCTCGACAGCGTTGTGTGTCTATAACGGTTGACATCGAACTGTCTTGCGACACAACACTCTCGGACGCGGTTTGTCGGCAAATCACACAGAAGCGAGGTCGCCGCCGCAGAGTTCGTTCAGCGCGATCTCGCAGCAAATGCCGACCGTGCGGTGTGTTCGGCGAGCTAAGTCGCGTCGTAGTCGACCGGGGGGCGCTCGTTGCGCTCCAGCGACTTCGGCGGCGGGGGGGCCGACGGAGTGGAAGGCATGCCGCTGCTGGTGCCGAACAGTTGCTTCTTGTCGGGCACCGCGCTCTCCAGATCGCGCAGCACCGAATCGTCACCGCCCAGCAGGTGCTTGGTGACCACGGCCCTCGGGCTCATGCCACGCAGCTCGTTCAGGTCGGCGAGCGGCTTGCGCAGATCGTCGAACTCCGGTCCGAGCTCCTGTTTCAGCTGCGAGGTGGCGCCGCTGGCGTAGTCGCGCGCCTGGCGCAGCGCGCCGGTGGTCCAGCGGACGGCGCCGGGCAGTCGCTCCGGACCGAGGATCACAAGGGCGGCGACGAGCAGGATCATCATCTCGCTCCACCCGATGTTGCTGAACACGGTTCCAGGTTACCCGGCGCGCGCGTCCGCAGGTCAGTCGGATTCGAGGGTGACCGGCACGTCCACCTGCCTGCCATCACGGATCAACTGCACGTTCACCGTTTCGCCGATCTTGCGCGACTGCACGGCGACGACCAGTTCGTCGGGCCCGGTGACCTCGCGGTCGCCGATCTTCACGACCACGTCGCCCTCGACGATGCCTGCCTTGTCGGCGGGGCTGCCCGGCGTCACATCGGCGACGGCGGCACCGCTCATCACCTCGTTGGCGACGGTCTTGGTGCGCGCGCTCAGGCCGATCACCGGGTGGTGCATCTGGCCGTCGCGGATCAGGGTCTGGGTGACGGCGGTCATCACGTCGACCGGGATGGCGAAGCCGAGGCCCACCGAACCGCCGGTCTCACTGCGGATGGCGGTGTTGATACCGATGACGCGGCCCTGCATGTCGACCAGCGCGCCACCGGAGTTACCCGGGTTGATCGCCGCGTCGGTCTGTACGGCGTCGATCACCGCGTTGGTGTCGCTGCCCTCGCCCGCGAGTTTCACGGGCCGGTGCAGGGCGCTGACGATGCCGGAAGTGACGGTCTTGCTCAGGCCGAGTGGCGAACCGACCGCCAGCACGTCGTCGCCGACCTGCACATCGGCGGACTTGCCGAGATTGGCCACCGTCAGGTTCTTGGCCTCGACCTTGAGCACTGCGAGGTCGGTCTTGGGATCGCGCCCGACGATCTGCGCGGGCACCCGGGTGCCGTCGGAGAACTGGACCTGGATGGCGGACCGGTTGGACTTGTCGGTCGCGGCCATCGAGATCACGTGGTTGTTGGTGACGACGTAACCGCCGCCGTCGATCACCACGCCGGAACCGGTCGCGCCGTTGTCGCCGACAGTGGCCCGGATCGAGACCACCGAGGGCAGTACGGCATTGGCGACCGCGGCGATCTGGCTGTGCGGGGTCTCGACACCCGCGCTCTGATCCAGGGTCACCTTGCGTGAGGTGAGGGTGGACGCGGTCTCGGCGGTGACCCGCCCGACCAGCCCGCCCACAACGGCGATGCCGAGGGCCAGCACGGCCAGCATCGCCAGTGCCTTCGGCGCCACCCGCGAACCGAACAGCACCTCGCGAGCGCTCAGCTTGTCCGCGACGGGCAATCGGGCAGGCGGGGGAGTGTCGACGGCGGGCGCACCGAGCCGGGCCGCCGCGTCGGGATCACGCCACGGGTCGACCGGACCCGCGACGACCGTCTTCGGCTCGTCGGCGCCGGGCTCGCGCTGCAACAGCTCCGAGGAGCCCTCGGGCCGGGCGAACGCCTCGGCGAGCACGCCGTCCGGCGGGCGGGCGACGATGCCTTCGTCGGCGCCCTTTCCGGCCATGCGCTGCGGGTCGTGCGGTGCGAACGAACCGGCTTGGCCGTTCGGGCGGCGGAACGCGCGCGCGGTGTGGCTGTCGATGTGCGGCCGGTAGACCGGGCGCGGCCCGAGGCTCGGTGCGTCCGAAGGGCGCAGCGTGCCCCGATTGTCACCCGAATCCGAGTGGTCGGCCGATCCGGAATTCGTCGATTCGCCTGTCACGTCGCAGACTCTACTTGCGCCGCCACGTTGTCCACCGGGTCGCGGTGAAGGAATCTGTGATGAATCCGAGAAATGCCTCGTTACGGCGCTGCGGTTCGGGGGCGTTGCCGGGGAGGTCGGCCAGCGGAATGCGCGAGAGGCTGTCGTGCAGGCTGCGCGGAATCGCCACCTCGGCGGCCCGGCGCAGCGCGATGCGCGCCTGCTGCTGGGCATCGACCTCGGCCGCGCATTCGGGGCAGACCGAAAGATGCTGGGCGGCACGCAGATAAGCGTTCATCCGCAGCTCGCCGTCGACAAAAGCCGCGACAGCCTCACTGGCCAGGTGCTCGGTGGGCTGAAAGCGCGGTGGGCGACCTGCGGCACTGGGTTCCACGCTCATCCGGGATTCTTCCTTCCGACCGACGTCAACCGAGAGCCCCCGGTGACGTCGAACTCCCGTCACAACGATGGGGCTTCAGCGGAGTACCGCTGCTCACTTCCATTATGCGCAAGGTACTCGCGCAATGCCTGACGCCCGCGATGGATCCGGCTTCGCACGGTGCCCAGTTTCACACCCAGCGTCGCGCCGATCTCCTCGTAGGACAGACCCTCGATGTCACACAGCACGACCGCGGCGCGAAACTCCGGCGCCAGCGAATCGAGTGCTTTCTGCAGGTCGGGGTCGAGGCGGGAGTCGTGGTAGGCGTCCTCCGGGGTCGGGCCTTCGGCGGGCACCCGGTCGTAGTCCTCCGGCAGCGCTTCCATGCGGATGCGGTTGCGACGACGGACCATGTCGAGGAACAGGTTGGTGGTGATGCGGTGCAGCCAGCCCTCGAACGTGCCGGGCTGGTAGTTCTGCAGCGAGCGGAACACCCGGATGAAGGTGTCCTGGGTGAGGTCATCGGCGTCCTGGGCGTCCCCGGAGAGACGGTAGGCCAGGCGATAGACCCGGTCGGCGTGCTCGCGGACCAGTTCGTCCCAGGAGGGCATGGCGGCGCGATCGCCGGTCGCGTCGAAAGCGGCGGTGCCGGTGAGTTCGGCCTCGAGTTCGTCGGCTTCTGCCGTGATGAGATCGGCGGGCAGAGTCTGGTCGGTGGCGTCTTGACGCGCCGTGTCTACCATCGTGATGGGACACCTCCTACTCGGGACCGCTGGCACAAAACCTGGCTGGTCCGGGTCAGCGAACCTTGCTTACCGACAATCAACCAGCAACTGTGTGCGGTTGTTCCCGAGTCTCGTGCCCGCCGCGATCGGCTGGCCTTGCGTAGGGCAACTATTTCCTGCCCTGATATGGGTCAGGTGTGGAGATCCTGAGTGTGACCTGAGAATTCTGGTCGAACTCGACCCTAGTCCTGTCGCCAACGGAGAACCAGCAGTTCGGGGGCTGTTGTGACCGATCCGCAAACTTTCGGCAATTGTTCGGGATCTGTGCGACACAGTGTCGGATCCGTCCCTTTGCTGAATACACATACCCCCTCGGTGGCCTAGCCTCATAGCTGTGGCATCGAACGTGGAGCGGAACCTGGCCTATGTGGAGGAGTCCGTCGTCGAAGACGAGGTTCTTCTCGAAGCGCGCGAGCGGGCCACCGAATTGGGTGCCGCGCCGGTGCCCGCGGCGGTCGGTGCGCTGCTGAGCATGTACGCGCAGATGCTCGGCGCGCGCTCGGTCGTCGAGGTGGGCACCGGGGCAGGCGTCAGTGGGCTGTGGCTGCTCGACGGGATGCGTGAGGACGGGACGCTGACGACGATCGACTCCGAACCCGAGCATCAGCGCGCGGCCAAGGAGGCGTTCCGGACCGCCGAGATCACGCCGTCGCGCACGCGACTGATCAACGGGCGCGCGCTGGACGTGCTACCCCGCCTGGCCGACGGCTCCTACGACCTGGTCTTCATCGACGCGGCACCGATGGAACACCCCAATTACGTCGAACAGGGTGTGCGGTTGTTGCGCGAGGGCGGCGCGTTCATCCTCAACAACGCGCTGCTCGGCGGGCGCGTTCCCGATCCGGACCAGCGTGACCCGGCCACGCAGGCGGTGCGTGCGGCGACTCGTGCGATCGCGGAAAACCCCGAGCTCACCAGCGTTCTGATCCCGATCGGTGACGGGTTGCTCTGCGCGTCGAGGTGCTGAACCGCGGCACCAGCCGCAAAAAATTCAGCCGACCCAGATGCCCTTGCCGACGGTGACCACACCGCCGTTGCTGACGGCGAAACGCTCCCGGTCGCGATCGAGATCGAGGCCGATGATCTCGCCCTCGCCGACCACCACGTTCTTGTCCAGGATCGCGTGGCGCACCACCGCGCCACGCCCGATCCGCACACCGGGCATCAACACGCTGCCCTCCACCGTGGCGCCGTCCTCGATCACCACGTTCGAGCTCAGCACCGAATTGCGGACCGTGGCCGCCGACAGGATCGAGCCCGCCCCGACGATCGACTCCTGGGCGAGTCCGCCCTGGGCGAATTTCGCGGGCGGCAGGTTCTCGGCGGCGCCGCGGATCGGCCAGTGCTTGTTGTAGAGGTTGAACACGGGGTGCACCGAGACCAGGTCCATGTGCGCCTCGTAGAAGGCGTCGATGGTGCCCACGTCGCGCCAGTAGCCGCGGTCGCGTTGGGTGGCGCCGGGGACGTCGTTGTCGGCGAAGTCGTAGACGGCGGCCTGGCCGGCGGCGACCAGCGTCGGGATGATGTCACCGCCCATATCGTGGTCGGAATCGGAGTTCTCGGCGTCGGCGCGGATGGCGTCGACCAGTACGCGGGTGGTGAACACGTAGTTGCCCATCGACGCGAACGTCACGTTCGGGTCGTCGGGGGTGCCCGGCGGATGCGCGGGCTTCTCCAGGAACTGGGTGATCTTGCCGGACTCGTCGGTGTCGATGCAGCCGAACGCGCTCGCCTCGGCCCTCGGCACCCGGATGCCGGCGACGGTGACGCCCGCGCCGGACGCGATATGGCTGGCCACCATCTGTTCCGGGTCCATCCGGTACACGTGGTCGGCGCCGAACACCACGATGTAGTCGGGGTCCTCGTCGTAGATCAGGTTGAGCGACTGCATGATCGCGTCGGCGCTGCCGGTGTACCAGCGCGGCCCGAGACGCTGCTGGGCGGGCACCGGGGTGATGTATTCACCGGTGAATCCGGACAGCCGCCAGGTCTGCGAGATATGGCGATCGAGCGAATGCGATTTGTACTGGGTGAGCACGCACAGACGCAGGTATCCCGCGTTCACGAGGTTGCTCAACACGAAGTCGATCAGCCGGTACGCGCCGCCGAAGGGGACCGCGGGCTTGGCACGGTCGGCGGTGAGCGGAAACAGTCGTTTGCCCTCGCCACCGGCGAGCACGATCCCGAGTACGTGCGGCTGGCTCCTCACCCTGCTCAAAGTACAGGGCCAGCGGGGTTACGGTGGCCCATGTCGACCCGAGGGTCTAATTTGGACCCAGTGAGTGATGGCACCGACAGCGAGCAGATTCCAGCGCAACCGCTGCGAGTCGCCATGCTGACCCGGGAGTATCCCCCCGAGGTGTATGGCGGTGCGGGCGTTCATGTCACCGAACTCACGGTCCGATTGCGTGATCTCTGTGATGTCACCGTGCACTGCATGGGCGCGCCGCGCGGCGGCGCCGTGGTGCACCGCCCCGACCCCGAGCTGTACGCCGCCAATGCCGCGTTGCAGATGATGTCGGCGCAGTTGCGCATGGCCGACGCGGCGGGCGGCGTGGACGTGGTGCACTCGCACACCTGGTACGCGGGGTTGGCCGGTCACCTCGCCGCCATGCTGCACGGGATTCCGCATGTGCTCACGGCGCATTCGCTGGAACCGCGCAGGCCGTGGAAGGCCGAACAGCTCGGTGGCGGATATCGCCTCTCGTCGTGGTCGGAACGCAATGCGATGGAGCACGCCGATGCGGTGATCGCGGTGAGCGAAGGCATGCGCCACGACGTCCTCGACGCCTACCCCGCGATCGATCCTGATCGAGTTCATGTGGTGCACAACGGCATCGACGCGAGCGTGTGGCATCCCGGCCCGCCCGGCGGTGCCGACATTCCGGTGCTGGAGCGGCTCGGGGTGCGCACTGACCTGCCGATCGTGTCGTTCGTCGGACGGATCACCCGGCAGAAGGGTGTCGGGCATCTGCTCGCCGCGGCCGCCTCGTTCGACCCCGATATCCAGTTGGTGCTGTGCGCGGGCGCGGCCGATACCAAGGAGCTCGAGGTAGAGGTCGCGGCCGCGGTCGACGGATTGCAGCGTCGGCGCGGCAATGTCTTCTGGGTGAAGGAGATGCTCCCCGCGGGGCAGGTCCGCCAGATCCTGTCCGCCTCCTCGGTATTCGTGTGCCCGTCGGTCTACGAACCGCTCGGAATCGTGAACCTGGAGGCGATGGCGTGCGCGACCGCCGTCGTCGCTTCCGATGTGGGTGGGATTCCGGAGGTGGTCGTCGACGGGGGCACCGGTCGATTGGTGCACTACGACCCGGAGGCGACGGAGGAGTACGAGCAGGGGCTCGCTGCCGCCGTGAACGACGTCGCGGGAGATCGGGCGCTCGCTGCGCGCTACGGCGAGGCCGGGCGGGCGCGGGCGATCGCGGAGTTCGACTGGGCACGGATCGCCGAGCGCACGCTCGAGGTGTACCGGAGTGTGTTGCGCTAGGGCCCGGTTGAGCCGCAGGGCGCTCGGTGGGGAAGCGCGGGCCGCGGTGCGACGTGTGCGGTCAGCCGCGAGGTAGATAGGTCGACACGGTTACCGAGGCCGTCACTTCGGTGATGTCGGGTAGGGCGGCGATGCGTGGATCGTCGGCGGGGGTGCCGTGGAAAGCCGACGGGCCCATCGCGACGACGTTGGTGACGTCGGGGCGCGACAACTTCATCGGGAACTCGACGAGGGTGTGCTCGGCGCGGGTGAAGGCGCCTGACAGGGAGTCGGCCAGGCGGCGGTCCTTGTCGGGGTCGACGCTGACCATGCCGAGGGGGCCGATCAGCTCGCCCAGATGACGAGCCGTCGGCGTGACGACGACGAAGCGTCCGCCCGGGGTGAGCACGCGGGCGACTTCGGCGGGGTTGCGTGGGGCGAACACCGAGAGCGCGCCGGAGACGGCATCGTCGCGCACCGGCAGGCCGCGCCAGGCGTCGGCCAGTACGGAGCCCATGTGGGGATGCCCGCGTGCGGCTCGGCGGGCGGCGGGCTTGGCTACGTCCAAGGCGATGCCGAGGGTGCCTGGGTGCGCGTCGAGCACCTCGGCGAGGTAGTAGCCCGTACCCGCGCCGATCTCGAGCACCGTGCCGTCGGTGTCGAGGGCACGAGCGATCGCCGCGGCGATCGGGGCGAAATGGCCCGCACCTTGAAAGGCGGCGCGGGCGTCGAGCATGTCGGCGGTATCGCCGGTCATTTTCGTCGATGCGCCGGTCAGCAGCCCGACATAGCCCTGACGGGCGATGTCGAAGCTGTGGCCGATGCCGCATCGCAGCGCACGATCGTGCGGTTGCAGTGCATCGCCGCACTCCGGGCAGGCCAGAAGTGCGGCGACCTCGGTCAGCGCATTCAGCTGGTGACGCTCTTCAATTCGTCACCGAGCGCCGCAGCCTCGTCCGGTGTGAGTTCGACGACCAGACGCCCGCCACCCTCGAGTGGAACCCGCATGACGATTCCACGACCTTCCTTGGTTGCTTCGAGGGGACCGTCCCCGGTACGGGGCTTCATGGCCGCCATCCTCTGCTCCCTCCAGATCTGCGCGGTGGTTCTGCGCACTGTTTTCTCGTCTGCCGGTTGTCGCCAACCAGCGGGCTCGCCGGGTGTTCGGCGGGCCACACCGGTCCTATTCTTCCCTATTGCCGTCGCGGGCGGACACCTGAGTACGAAATATGACTGCTGAGTCGGTTCCGTTCGGTACCGCGCCCACCCAGCAAACGTCCAGGTGATCGTCCACCATGCCGGTTGCCTGCATGAGGGCATACGCCGTCGTAGGGCCGACGAAAGCGAACCCGCGACGCTTCAATTCCTTTGCCAGAGCAATGGATTCAGGTGTGGTCGCGGGCACATTCGCGATCGAGGTCGGCCGTGGGCGTGGCGCGGGTGCGAACGACCACACCAGCTCGTCGAGACTCGTCGTCAGGTCGCGAGCAACCCGGGCGTTGTTGATCACCGCGTCGATCTTGGCGCGGTTGCGCACGATGCCGGCGTCGGCGAGCAGCCGCGCGCGGTCGTGATCATCGAATTCGGCGACCTTCGCGATCTCGAAACCGGCGAACGCGGTGCGGAACGCGGGGCGCTTTCGCAGGACGGTGATCCATGCCAGCCCCGACTGGAAGGCCTCGAGGCAGAGTCGTTCGAACATCGCGTCGTCGCCGTGCAGGGGTTGCCCCCACTCGGTGTCGTGATAGTCGCGGTACAGCTGCGAGCCGGTCGACCAGTCGCAGCGAACGAGGCCGTCGTCGGCGAGCTCGCTCACCCGCGATCCTGGCCCGCCGCCACCTGCGCCTGCCACTGCCGAACCTGGGCCAACTCGAACTCGAGTTCGTCGATCCGATCGGCCAGCCTGCCCAGCGCCCAGTCGACCTCACCGGCCTTGTACCCGCGCACCACCTGCTGGAACCGCAACGCCCGCACATCGGCCCCCGTGACCCCGTCAGCGGGCAGCACAGTAGCCGTGGTCCCGTCAGGCAACGGCCCGAGCTCCTCGGACCGCCCGAACACCGCACTGGCGACAAGGAACAACATCGCCGCAACCAACCCGACGATGAGCACGTACAGAAGCAGCGTCAGCATGGAAACAGCCTAGGCAACGCCACTGACAAGTCCCGAATCAGAGATGACGAGTTGTGTCGATTCCCAGTGACATGCCTGCCAGGCCACGCTTGCGGACGGCGAGTTTGTCGGCGATGTCGAGCAGGGCGACGGCGGCGGGGTTCTCCGGGTCGGACAGCACGATCGGGTTGCCGTCGTCGCCGCCTTCGCGCAGGGCCTGCTCGATCGGGATCTGGCCGAGCAGCGGCACATTCGAGCCGACGGCGCGGGTGAGGCGGTCGGCCACGACCTGGCCACCGCCGGAGCCGTAGAGCTCCATGCGCGAACCATCCGGCAGGTCGAGCCAGGACATGTTCTCCACGACCCCGGCGATGCGCTGGCGGGTCTGCAGGGCGATCGCACCCGCGCGCTCGGCCACCTCGGCGGCGGCGATCTGCGGGGTGGTGACGACCAGGATCTCGGCGCTCGGGATGAGCTGGGCGAGGGAGATCGCGACGTCGCCGGTGCCGGGCGGCAGGTCGAGCAGCAGCACGTCCAGATCGCCCCAGAACACGTCGGCGAGGAACTGCTGCAGCGCGCGGTGCAGCATCGGGCCGCGCCACACCACGGGAGTATTGCCCTCGGTGAACTGCGCGATCGAGATCATCTTCACGTCGTGCGCGACGGGCGGCATGATCATCCGCTCGACCTGGGTCGGGCGGGCGTCGGTGCCGAGCATGCGCGGGATGGAGTGGCCGTAGATATCGGCATCGAGCACACCGACCGACAGCCCACGCTGTGCCAGTGCCACGGCGAGGTTGGCGGTGACGCTGGACTTGCCGACGCCACCCTTACCGGAGGCCACCGCGTACACGCGGGTCAGCGAACCGGGCTGGGCGAACGGGATGACCGGCTCGGCCGAATCGCCACGCAGCGACTTGCGCAGCTCGGTGCGCTGCTCATCGCTCATCACGTCGAGGTCGACCGTCACCGCGCCGGCCCCGTTGACGTCGGCGACGGCCTTGGTGACCCGCTGAATGATCTCGGTCCGCAACGGGCACCCGGAGGTGGTCAGATAGATCTCGATGTGCACATCACCGCTGTCGGCGATGGCGATGGACTTGACCATCCCCAACTCGGTGATCGGTTTGCGGATCTCCGGATCGTCGACCTTCGCGAGCGCCGCCCGCACATCCGCTTCCGTAATCACTGACATACGCCCGATGTTATCCCCCCAGCGGTAGCGAGCCTTCCGGGGATTCCAAGACGGTCCCGATGCTTCAGCGGGTATCGGCCCGGTTCCGCTCCACCGCCGCCACGAAATCCGGGTGCGCGGAAACGACCAACTGGTCTGCCGCGCGTTCATCCACACATCGGTGTGACGATTCCTAGTGGATCCTGGGGAGGTCCTGGGGCTTGGGGGCCAGGCCGCTGGAGTACGAACCCGACCAGGCCATCACGTTGGCGACGTAGGCCATCGAGTTGTTGTAGCGCAGGATCGCCTTGGACTGCTGGGAGAGGTCGCGCATGTTCAGGCCGCCGTCGCAGAGGTAGCGGCCCGCGGTGAGGGCGGCGTCGAAGAGGTTCTGGGGGTCGGCGATGCCGTCGGCGTTGCCGTCGGCGGCGTAGCGGTGCCAGGTTTCGGGCAGGAACTGCATCGGGCCGATGGCGCGGTCGTAGCCGTCGAGGCCGTCGAGGTCGCCGCCGTCGCTGTCGTGGATGACGTTGTTGCCGGAGAGACTGCCGTCGAGGACGGGTCCGTAGACCGCCTTGATCGGATTGCCCTGTGCGTCGGCCTTGCCATAGGCATGGGTGGATTCGACGCGGCCGATGCCCGCCAGCAGCGACCAGGACATCCCGCAGTGCGGATCCTCCACGGCCAGTTGCTGTTCGGCGGTCTGATAGGCGGCGACGGCGATGCCCGGAATGCCGAGCGGACCCGCGGGCATATCCGAGGCGGCGCGATCGTCCGACAACGCAACGGTTTTCACGACCGGCGTGGCCGAGGCCGACTGGCGAGCCTCCGCATGCGTGACCTCGGCGACGTCGGCCTCCGATGACGCGACCAGATCGGCCCTCGTCTCCGGCTCGGCGCCGGGAAGCAGGTCGTGCTCGACAGCTGCGGTGGTTGCCGTGGTCGCCTCGGAGGTGGCCGCGGTAACGGCTACCAGTCCAGCGGGGACCAATCCGGTCAGTGCGATGAGCGAGCTACGTCGAACTGTTGTAGCAGGCTGTTTCCGATGACGACCCACTGTGTGGTGCCCTCCTCAACCGTGTTGGATGAGAAGAGGTTACCGCACCCGAGACCTTTTTGTTACTCCCTTGTGATCTGAGTTTCGGTTTGATTTCTACGGGGCCGGTGCGGGGGCGGGCGGCAGCGGGATGACGATGCCGAACGGCAGCGTGATGCCTGGTTGCTGGGTCGGCGCCACCGGCGCGGGCTCGGCGGGCGCCGGTTCCTCGGCGGGCGCGACACCTGGTTCCGGTGTCTTCTCCGGCGTGGCGGGGGCCGGCTTCTCGGTGGGCTCGGCGGCGGCCGGGGTGCACGCGGCGGGCTCGACGACCGGCTGCTCCGGCTCGGCCGGGTCCTTCGGCGCCGCAGCGCCGTAGGTCTGCTCGGCGGGCTTGTCGGCGGGCTTCTGCTCGGGTTCGAGCGGGTTCGGCATCTGCGCGGGCAGCGGCTCGCTCACACAGGTTTCGGGCGGTGCGACCGGCGCCGGGCAGAAGATGCCACACGGGATCGGCGGCAGGCCGGGCAGCGTGATCATCACCTGGGTCGGTGTGGTGACCTTCGGCGTGGTCGGCTTCGGCGTGGTGGTGGTGGGGGTGGGTGTGTTGGTCGAGGCGGCCAGCACATTGGGGGCCACCAGCGGGGCACTGCCCGGCGGGATGATCTCCGGCGAGATGGCCACCTGGCTCGGCGCGCCGCCCGTCCGATACGCCGCCGACCAGCTCAGCACATTGGCCGCGTAGGACATGGAGTTGTTGTAGCGCAGCACCGCTCGCAGTTCCTGGGCGGCCTCGCGCAGGTTCAGGCCGCCCGAGCAGAGGTATTTGCCCGCGGCCAGCGCGGCGTCGAAGACATTGTGCGGGTCCGCGGCGCCGTCGCCGTTGCCGTCGGCGGCGTAGTGCACCCAGGTGCTCGGCAGGAACTGCATGGGACCGAGGGCGCGCACGAAACCGCCGTCGGCTTCCTTGATGATCTCGTTGCCCGGCAGCGTGCCGTCGAGCGCGGGCCCGAAGATCGGCGTCGTCGTCGTACCGGCGGGGTCGGTGCGGCCACTGCTGGCGTGCCCGGATTCGATCCGGCCGATGCCGGCGAGCAGGTTCCAGGTGAGTCCGCACCCCGGCTGCGCGGTTTCCATGGCCAACTCGGCGTTGCGGTAGGCGGCCAGCACGATCTCCGGGATGCCGAGTGCACCGCTGCCGGTGGGTAGCGAGATGCTTTGCAGCGGGACGGTTCCCGCGAAGGGTGCGGCGCTGTTGGCGCTCGGCAAGAGGGCCCGCAGCCTGCGCGGCGCCTCCTGCGCGATCGGCAACAGGCCGACGATCTCGGACGGATCGGTTTCGGGCGTGTCATCGGCGGTGCTCGCGCTGGCGGCCAACAGTGCCTCCGGCGCGGTAGGCGCGGTACTCGGGTCGCTGGTGTGCACGCCCGATCCAGAGGCGACGAGACCTGCGACTACAAGGGCCGACATCGTTATCGGAGCAGAGATTCGCACGGCCACACCCTTTTCGTCGAAAAGCAGCGGCGCCGCAGAGTCCCCCTCCGGCCCGCCCGGAACAACGTGATCCAGGTTACCTACCGGTCAGGAAGTTGTTGAGCATTTCCGGTCATACGTCTGGAGCGCCTGGCGAAATCGGGGCGGAAGAGGGCGTTTGACCGGAGGTTTTCTTGCGGACCGCTTTCCGCTTTTTGTCCGTCTTCGGCGCGCCGTCGGGCGTGGTGACCGCATCGATGCGATCGAGGACGTCTTTGATCTCCTCGAGCTCACGGCGCAGGTAGTCGCGGGTGGCGACCTCGCCGACCGCGAGGCGCAGCGAGGCGAGCTCACGGGCGAGGAACTCGGTGTCGGCCTTGGTCTGCGCGGCCCTGGTCCGGTCCTCGTCGAGGGAGACCTTGTCCCTGTTGTCCTGGCGGTTCTGCGCCAGCAGGATCAACGGCGCCGCATAGGCGGCCTGGGTGGAGAAGGCCAGATTGAGCAGGATGAACGGGTACGGATCCCAGCGCAGCGCCACCGCGAACACATTGAGCAGGATCCACACGATGACGATCACCGTCTGGATCGCCAGATAGCGCCCGGTGCCGAGGAACCGCGCCACCCGCTCGCTGGAGCGGGCGAACGCGTCGGAATCCCAGTCGAAACTGAACCGCGACCCGACCGGGGTCTCCAGTCGTTGCCTGGCCGGATTCTTCTCACTCACGCCGTGCTCCTGTTCGCCGGACTCGTCTCGACCTGGGCGAGCGCCGGTGGTTCCTCTTCCCGCCAATCCTCTGGCAGCAGATGATCGAGGACATCGTCGACGGTCACCGCACCGAGCAGATGGTTCTCCGCGTCGACCACCGGCCCGCACACCAGGTTGTAGGTGGCGAAATAGCGGGTCACCGCCGAGAGCGGCAGATCGGGCGTCAGCGGCGCCAGATCACTGTCGAGGATGCCGCCTACCAGATGCGCGGGCGGTTCCCGCAGCAACCGCTGAATGTGTACGCAGCCCAGGTAGCGGCCGGTCGGCGTAGCGGTCGGCGGTCGCACGACGAAGGCCATCGAGGCCAGCGCCGGTGTGAGGTCGGGGTCGCGGACGCGGGCCAGCGCTTCGGCGACGGTCGTCGCGGGCCCGAGCACGATCGGTTTCGGCGTCATCAGACCGCCCGCGGTGTCGGGGGAGTGCGCGAGCAATCGGCGCACCGGCTCGGATTCCTCGGGGTCCATCAGGGCCAGCAGTGATTCGGCTTCGCTCTCGGGCAGCTCGCCGAGCAGGTCGGCGGCGTCGTCGGGGTCCATCGCCTCGAGCACGTCGGCGGCACGGCGCACCTCGAGATGGCTGAGCAAGTCGACCTGGTCGTCGTCGGGCAGTTCCTGGACCACATCGGCGAGGCGTTCGTCGTCGAGGGCGATCGCCACCTCGATGCGGCGTTTCTCCGGGAGCTCACGCAGCCGGTGCGCGACATCGGCCGCGCGCAGTCCCTCGAACTGGGTGAGCAGGGTGGTCACGTCCTGGCCGGGCCGGTCCACCTCGGCGGGGGTGAGCCCGTCGACCTGTGACCACTCCACGACGTGCACCGCGCGCCTGCGCCCGATCCGCCGGTGGCCGCGCACCGCGACCCGGCTGACGATCCAATCCCTGGTCCTGGTCTGTTCGATGCCCAGATCGGCGACCAGCACGTCGACATCGGCCAGATCCGGCAGATCCGGGTCGTTCACCCGTACCTGCGAATCGACGATCTGCGCCATGGCGAGGAGTTCGCCTGCTCGCGGTGCGAAACGGCGCAGGCTCACGGTTCCGGTATTGAGCGTGACCATGCCGGGTTCGATCGCGGTCACCCGCAGTATCGGCACGAAAATTCTTCGCCGGGTGAGCAATTCGACGACGAGCCCGTGGACATGTGGCGGCTGGCGCCCGTTCCGGACGGCGACGACCACGTCGCGGACCCGGCCGATAGACTCCCCGTCCGGACCCAGCACCGTCAGGCCGGCGAGCCGGGCGACGTACACCCTGGTGGTTGCCATGACCATCAGGCTATCGGTCGAGTACGGCCGCTCGAACCAGGAGGCGCTCCTCATGAAGCCACGTCGGTCGGTACTCGCTGTGCCGGGAAGCAACCCGAAGATGATCGCCAAGGCGAAGACTCTGCCGGTGGACGAGGTGTTCCTCGATCTGGAGGACGCGGTCGCCCCCGGCGCCAAGGCCGCCGCGCGGGCGAACATCGTCGCGGCGCTCAACGAACCCGGCTGGGGTTCGCAGTTGCGGGTGGTGCGGGTCAACGACTGGTCGACCGAATGGACCTTCGCCGATGTGATCAGCGTGGTCGAGGGCGCGGGCAGCTGGATCGACGCGATCCTGCTCCCCAAGGTCACCGACGCGGGTCAGGTGCAGGCCCTCGACCTGCTGCTGACCCAGCTGGAGAAGGCCAGCGGCCTCGAGGTCGGGCGGATCGGCATCGAACCGCAGATCGAGAACGCGCTCGGCCTGCGCAATATCGATGCGATCGCCACCGCGAGCGCGCGCGTGCAGACACTGGTGTTCGGGCCCGCCGATTTCATGGCCAGCATCAATATGCGCACGCTGGTGGTCGGCGAGCAGCCGGAGGGCTACGACGTCGGCGACGCCTATCACCACATCCTGATGACGATCCTGCTCGCCGCCCGAGCCCACGGCCTACAGGCGATCGACGGCCCCTACCTGCAGGTTCGCGATGTCGACGGTTTCCGCCGGGCCGCGGGCCGTACGGCCGCACTGGGTTTCGACGGTAAATGGGTGCTGCATCCCGGCCAGGTGGACGCGGCCAACGAGATCTTCAGCCCACGTCAGGCCGACTACGACCGCGCCGAGTTGATCTTGGAGACCTACGCCTTCCACACCTCCGAGGAAGGCGGCGCGCGTGGCGCTGTCATGTTGGGAGATGAGATGATCGACGAGGCCAGCGCCAAAATGGCACAGGTTATCGCCGACAAGGGCCGCGCTGCGGGAATGACAAGGACTGACGTCTGATCCCACAGGTCATCGCCGACAAGGGCCGCGCTGCGGGAATGACGCGTTTCACTGCGGCGCAGCCGGTCCAGGAATAGCAGAATAGGACTATGACGAATCCCTTGGGCAACTCGAATCGCGGGCGGCAGGCGTTGCCGACGCCGCCGTCGGGCTGGCCGGTCGGCTCCTATCCCACCTACGCCGAGGCGCAGCGTGCGGTCGACTACCTGGCCGACGGGCAGTTCCCGGTGCAGGACGTGACCATCGTCGGTGTCGATCTGATGCAGGTGGAGCGCGTGCTCTATCGGCTCACGTGGGGCAAGGTCATCGGCGGCGGCGTGGTGTCGGGCGCGTGGCTCGGCCTGTTCCTCGGTCTGCTGCTGAGCCTGTTCACCACCACCGGCGGAGCGCTCGGACCGCTCGTGGTCGGTCTGCTCGGCGGCATCGTCTTCGGCGTCATCACCACCTCGATCCCGTACGCGGCCACCAAGGGGCAGCGCGATTTCGCCTCGACCATGCAGTTGGTCGCGGGGCGGTACGACGTGCTGTGCGATCCGAAGTCCGCCGAACAAGCCCGCGACATGCTGGCCCGATTGGCCCTGTAGCGCAATGGATGTAGAGAACACGGTCCGCGCGGCGGTGCTGGATCACTTCGAGGTCGAACGCGCACAGGTCGATTCGGCGTCGGTCACCTTCCTCGGGCTCGAACCCGTCGAGATCCTGCGTATTCCAGGCGACGGCGCGGTCCACTACGCGACAGTGGGCGGTTCGCGTCATCCGATGGGTGATCCGACCGATCTGTTGGCCGACCCGGTGCGCGGACCGCGCGCCGAACTGATCCTGACGCTGTTGATGAGCGCGGACCCACAGGTCGGGGTGGTCAAATCCCTCGGTGTCCTGGTCGCCTCGCCGTCGGTGGAAGGCGTTGTGCTGCAAGCCGACGCACTTCTCGATCTCGGAGAACCGCTGTGGCGCAACGCGAAGTTCACCGCGGTCGTGCTCGGCGAGAGCGACATTCCAGCGGTCGGGCTGCCCGACCCCGCCGACCCGGTGCGCTACCTCAGTGTCACCCCGGTGACCGCGACCGAGGCCGCCTGGGTGCGGGTCCGCGGCGCCCAGGCGCTGCGTGACGCCTGGTCGGAGGCCGGGATCGACGTGCGTGATCCCGAGCGCGGCGCGGTGAATCTCTAGAGCCACCCGTTTCGGCGGAAGCTGCGGAACAACCACCCGCAGATCACGACCATGAGCACCAAGGTCGAGGGATACCCCCACCATTGATGCAGGATCCACATGTGGTCGAAGTTCATGCCGTACACGCCCGCGATCAGTGTCGGCACGGCCGCCATCGCGGCATAGGCCGAGATCTTGCGCATGTCGGTGTTCTGCTGAACGCTGATCTTGGCCAGCGCGGCATTGACCAAGCCGCTGAGCGCTTCGTCGAAATAGCTGATGTGATCGGAGACGGTGACCTGGTGGTCGGCGACGTCGCGCAGATAGCGGCGGATCTCCGTCGGCACCGGTAGTTCGGTGTTGTTCACCAGCCGCTCCAGCGGAACCGCCAGCGGCGCCACCGCCCTTCGCAGCTCCACCACTTCGCGTTTGAGCTGGTAGATCGACCCGATTCCGATCTTCGAGGCGGGCGTGAAGACCGCCTCTTCCATCTCGTCGATATCGATGCCGACGGATTCGGTGACATCGACGTAGGTGTCCACAATGTGGTCGGCGACGGCGTGCAGCACCGCCGTCGGTCCGTATTTCAGCTGTTCGGGACGGTCTTCGAGCTCGTGGCGCACGTTGGACAGGTGGGTGTGTTCGCCGTGACGCACCGTGACGGCGAAGCGTGGCCCGGTGAAGACCATGATGTCGCCGGTCTCCACGATCTCGCTGGTCGAGTCGATCTCGTGGTCGACGTAGCGGACCGTGGTCATCACCAGGAACAGCGTGTCGGCGTAGCGCTCGAGCTTGGGGCGTTGGCGGCCCTGCACCGCGTCCTCCACCGCCAGCGGATGCAGGTCGAAGATCGAGGCGATGTCGTTCATCTGCCGGTCGTCCGGGTCGTGCAGGCCGATCCAGACGAATCCCGATTCGGTCTTCTCCGCCGCCGTCAGTGCCTGCTGTGGGGTGAAATGTCCCGGCTGCCGCTCGCCGTCGACGTAGACCCCGCAGTCGACGATCGCTCGCGCCGTGGGAACGGGGACCTGTGGTCGCGGCGTCTTCGTCGCGCGATTCGGCCCGTGGAACGACGGCATCGGCGGAAAGGAGGGCACCGAGCCGATCCTACGGTCACCGACCGTGCGGACCCTTCGAACGCGCGGTACCCGAGACCGCACTGTAAGACTGAGGGTGTGCGCATCGATCTGCATACCCATTCCACCGCCTCCGACGGCACCGACAGCCCCGCCGAACTGGTGCGTCATGCCGCGGCGGCCGGTCTCGACGTCGTCGCGATCACCGACCACGACACCACCGGGGGCTGGGCCGAGGCCGAGGCCGCCCGCCCACCGGGACTCACCCTGGTGCGTGGCATGGAGATGTCGTGCACGGGCATGGGTGAGGACGGCTACCCGGTGCCGGTGCATCTGCTGGCGTATCTGTTCGACCCCACCGACCGCGGTTTCGCCGCCGAACGCGAGCGGTTGCGCGGCGAACGGGTGGCCAGGGTGCGGGCGATGGCCGACAAGATGGCGGCCGACGGGCTGCCGATCGATCCCGACGCGGTGATGGCGAGCGCCGGTCCTGCCGTCGGCAGGCCGCATCTGGCGCAGGCGCTGGTCGCGGCCGGGGTCGTCGAGAGCGTGAACGCCGCGTTCATCGATCTCCTCGCCCCGCACGGGCCGTACTACGCCGAGAAGGCCGACACCCCGCTGACCAGGGCGGTGCAGTTGATCGCGGCCGCGGGTGGGGTCAGCGTGATCGCCCATGCCAGGGCGCGCACGCGGGGCAGACTGCTGGCGCTCGACGAGATCAGGGAGCTGGCCGGGCTCGGCCTCGGCGGGCTCGAGATCGACCACCCGGATCACAACGACGCCGATCGTGTTGTGCTGAACGAACTTTCGCGGGAACTCGGCTTGGTGCGCACCGGCTCGTCGGACTATCACGGCAGCAACAAGACCATCCGGATCGGCGCGTGTGCCACCGATCCCGATCAGTACGAAGCGCTCATCGACAAGGCGAGCGGGACGCCGGTGATCGCCCCGTGACGCTGGTGCGCGGCTTCAGCGGCGTCGTCGCCGGTGGGGTACTCGTCCTGTTGTGTGTGGTCGTGGGGGCGGCGGTGATCGGCTCGCGCCGCGACTTTCCCGGACCTGGCGCCGAATCACTGGCTTGGCATTTCGTGGCCGCGGCGGTGGTGGTCGTGGCGCAGGTCTTCGCCGATCGGCGGCGCGGGATGTCGGCACTGTTCGGAGCCGTGACGGTCTTGGTCACGGCTGGTGTATTGCTTTGGACACAATGGTGGGGTTGACGGCCGCGTAATGGTTGCGGACGGGTGAACTGTGCCCGAATATTTCTCTTTGTGACCAGTATCGAAACGGATGTCTTGGTACTCGGCGGTGGCCCCGCCGGGCTCTGGGCCGCCGTCTCGGCCGCGGCGACGGGCGCGCGGGTGGTGCTGGTCGACAAGAGCCGCTGCGGTTCCAGCGGGCCCACCGTGTACGGCACCACCGTGCTCTGGGCGATCCCGCCCGGTCCCGGCCGCGCCGACGCGGTCGACAAGGCGTTCGTGGCGGGCGGCGGGCTCGGTGATCGGGCCTGGCTGCACCGCGTCGTCGAGGAGACCCACCGGCGATTGCAGTCCTGGTCGGGCACCCGCCACCGCGTCCCCGACCCGAACGGCGACCCGGCGCACGTGCACTTCGACGGCGCGAGCTACCTGCGCCGCCTTCGACGCGGTGCGCTGGAGGCGGGCGTGCGCATCCTCGATCATCATCCGGCGCTGCAACTGCTGGTCGATCCGGCGGGCACCGTGGTCGGCGCCGTGGGGGTCCAGCGTCACAACAAGTTTCGGCCGTGGACCATCAGGGCAGGCGCGGTCGTGGTCGCCACCGGCGGCTGCGCCTTCCTGTCCGGCGGCGCGGGCACCGACGTGAGCACCGGCGAGGGCTTGCTGATGGCGGCCGAGGCAGGCGCCGAACTGTGCGGGATGGAATTCTCCAGCGCCTACGGGCTGGCGCCGGTGCTGTCGCGAGTACATCCGCATCCGGCGGTCGCGCCCGGTCTGTCGGTGCATTTCGCGGCCCTCTACGACGAGTCGGGCGCCGAACTGCCCGACCGGTATCCGGCGGCACTCACCGCCATCGCGGAGGGCAGGCGGGTCTTCGCCGCCCTGAGCGAGGTGCCCGACACCGTTCGGCACTGGCTGAGCAGGCACGGCGCGATCGATGCCACGGGTCGGGTTCCGGTGCGAGCGGTGCTGGAGGGCACCATTCGCGGCGCGGCCGGACTGGCCCTCGCCGACACCGATTGCTCGACGACGATCCGCGGCCTGTTCGGTGCGGGCGATGTGACGGGCCGACAGGTGGTCACCGGAGCGGCGGGGGCCACCGGCGGCCTCAACGGTGCGTGGGCGCTGGCCTCTGGCAGCTGGGCGGGTCAGGGTGCCGCCGCGTTCGCCTTCGCCAACGAGCGGGCGAGCAGCGCGCGCCCCGTGCCCGGCGCAGGCCTGGGCCCCCACGCCCACATCGATCCGCGCTCGGTGGTCGGCCTGGTGCAGGAACACACGCTGCCGCTGCGCCGCAGCTACCGACGTAGCGCGGGCAGCCTCGCCGACAGCATCGCCGAACTGGACGCCATGTGGCCCGGCGCCCAGTTCGATCTCGGCGGTCTCGGCATCGGGCAGCTGCGGGCACGCCAAGCGGCCGCCCTGCTCGCCGTGGCCCGGTGGGCCGGCTACAGCGCGCTCGTGCGCACCGAGAGTCGCGGCATCCACCAGCGCATCGACCACCCCGACGCCCGCTCGGATTGGCTGGTCCGGCTGCGTTGTGGTGGGCTCGACGAGGTGTGGGTGCGCCGCGAGGAATGGCCGGAGCCACTCGGCGGCGAGCTCACCGCGGCCACCCCCGCCGCGGTGTGAGAGTTCACCGGATGTTCCCGCTGCGCTGCGAGTTTTCGCTTACGCCACGGCAATTCGACACGGCTACGCTCGACACATGACGCGGTTTGGCAATCGAGGCACCATGCTGGCAGAATGTTGCGGATTCCCTACCCTTGCCACCGCCGGGTTCGGGGACCTCGGTGACCTTCCGCCGTGCGACGCACCGTCGCAGCGTAGGTCGACCCGTTCTGCTCGCCCGGACACACCCGTCCGGTTCCGCTCGGCGGATCAGTGCCGCGCCATGCGTCCGGTTGCCACCGCGAAACGCGTGCGGTCGCGCACTCGATGAGCGTTGTAGCGATCCAGCGTCCCAGTAATCCGTTTCCGATATACCCGGCGGTAACCGTCCCCCGGTTGAGCCCGACTCGAGCAGGAGTGAAATCGTGTCACCTGTGACTGACGCACCGAATGCCACCGCGGCGCCCAAGGCCGATGACGCAGCGAGCCTCGCTGCCATCACCAACGACGAGATCTTCGCGGGCCACCTCGGCGGCAAGCTGTCGGTCGAGCTGGCCGCGCCCCTCGAGACCCAGCGCGATCTGTCCATCGCCTACACCCCCGGTGTCGCCCAGGTCAGCCGTGCCATCGCCGAGGATCCCGCCCTCACCAAGCGCTACACCTGGACCGACCGCCTGGTGGTCGTGGTCAGCGACGGCACCGCCGTGCTCGGCCTCGGCGACATCGGCCCGCGCGCCTCGCTGCCCGTGATGGAGGGCAAGGCCGCGCTGTTCAAGAAGTTCGCCGGTCTGAACTCGATTCCGCTCGTGCTCGACACCACCGATCCCGACGAGATCGTCCAGACGCTGATCCACCTGCGTCCGAGCTTCGGCGCGGTGAACCTGGAAGACATCTCCGCCCCGCGCTGCTTCGAGATCGAGCGTCGCGTCATCGAGGCGCTGGACTGCCCGGTCATGCACGACGACCAGCACGGCACCGCCATCGTGGTGCTGGCCGCCCTCAAGGGCGCGGCCGCGGTGCAGGGCCGTGACATGTCGGGCCTGAAGGTCGTCGTCTCCGGTGCGGGCGCGGCCGGTGTGGCCTGCGCGAACATCCTGATCGCCGCGGGCGTCCCCGATGTGGTCGTGCTCGACTCGAAGGGCATCGTCAGCGCCGGTCGCGACGGTCTCAACGGTGTGAAGGCCGATCTGGCCGCCCGCTCCAACCCGCGCGGCCTGACCGGTGGCCCGGCCGACGCGCTGGCCGGTGCCGATGTGTTCCTCGGCCTGTCCGCGGGCACCATCCCCGAAGAGCTCATCGCCTCGATGGCGCCGGAGGCGATCGTGTTCGCCATGTCCAACCCGGACCCGGAGATCCACCCCGACGTGGCCGCCAAGTACGTGGCGATCGTCGCGACGGGCCGCAGCGACTTCCCGAACCAGATCAACAATGTGCTCGCCTTCCCCGGCGTGTTCAAGGGTGCGCTCGATGCCGGTGCCCGCCGCATCACCGAGGGCATGAAGGTCGCCGCCGCGAACGCCATCTTCGGCGTCGTGGCCGACGAGCTCGCCGTCGACAAGATCATCCCGAGCCCGCTCGATCCGCGCGTGGCTCCGGCTGTGGCCGAGGCCGTCGCGGAAGCCGCGCGCGCCGAGGGTGTCGCCTAGTTTTTTGCTGACGCAGCGCCCCCGTTCCCACCGGAACGGGGGCGCTGTCGCGTTATCTGGGATCATCCAACGATGACCACTATCACCGTGCAGCTTCCCGATGACGTCGCCGAGCAGCTCGCCGCCGCCGCGACGGCTACGGGCGTTTCGGTGAATGTGGCGATGGTGCAGGCGGCGCAGGAGTGGATTCACGCCAACGCCCAGCGGGCCAGGGAACGCGCCAGGATACAGGCGGTGCTGGCCGACGACCCGCACCTGCGGGCACTACTCGGTGACGACTGAGATCCGGGTGAGGTCCGCCGAGGTGCGCGTGAGCCGACCGGTGCCCGGCGCGCTCGCCCACACCGCCACCGCCAGCAGCCCGTCGAGCACGAGCGCGAGCACGGCGACCAACAGCGCACCGACCAGCACCAGGTCGTAGCGATAGAGCCCGATCCCGTCGAAGATGTAGCGGCCGAGCCCGCCGAGGTTGACGTAGGCCGCGATGGTCGCCGTGGCGACGACCTGCAGGGTGGCGTTGCGCAAACCGCCGAGCATCACCGGCATCGCATTGGGCACCTCGACCCGCAACAGGATCTGGCTCTCGGTCATCCCCATCGCCCGCGAGGCGTCGACCACATCGGCGGGCACATTCGCGATCCCCGCGTACGCCCCCGCCAGCAGCGGCGGGATGCCGACGGTGATCAGCGCCAGCAGCGGCGGGATCAGCCCGAGCCCGAGGCCGAGCACCAGAAAGGTGAGCAGACCCAGCGTCGGCAGCGCCCGCATGGCATTGGCGAAGCCGACCATCACCGCACTGCCGCGGCGCGTATGCCCGATCACCAGCCCGAGCGGCACCGCGATCACCGCCGACAATGCCACGGTCAGGAAGCTGTACCACAGATGTTGCAGCAGGCGATGTTCGATGCCGGTGGGCCCACCCCAGTTGGTGCCGTCGCTCAGATAGTTCCAGGCCTCGACGAACAGGTTCACGCGCGCGCACCCTTCCGGGTCACGCGCGCGTCGGCGCGAGTCCACGGGGTAGCGAGGGTGCTGAGCAGGAATACCAGCCGATCGAAGATCAGTGCCAGCAGCAGCGTGACGATGATGCCCGCGATGATCTGGTCGGGGTAGTCACGCTGATAGCCCTGGGTGAACAGCTTCCCGAGCCCGCCGACTCCGATCAGCGCACCGACCGACACCATGGCGATATTGGTGACCACCACCACGCGCAACGAGGCGGTGAAAACCGGGAGCGCCAACGGCATATCGACGGTGAGGGTGCGTCGCAACCGGCCGAAGCCGATCGCGTCGGCGGCATCGATCACGCTGTCGGGCACCGTGTCCAGCGCCATCGGCACCGCGATCAGCAGCAGCGCGGTCGAGTACACGGTGAGCGCGATGATCACATTGAGCGGGTCGATCATCGAGATGCCGATCAGCGGCGGAATGATCACGAACAGCGCGAGCGAGGGAATGGTGTAGGCCAGGCTCGACATCGTGGTGCTGATCCGGCGGGTCCAGCGGTTCGCTCGCACCAGCGCGCCGATTGGCACCGCGATCACCAGACCGAGCAGCAGCGGGATCAGTGCCAGCACAAGGTGGGTGCGGGTGATCGCCATGACTTCGGCGAAGTTGTCGATCAGATATCTCACGACGTGCCCTGGGTGAAGAACTCCTGATTGCGTTCGGAGTCTTCGGCTTTCCGCTGTTCGGCGAGTTGGGTCAGCACATCGGCGGCGAGCAGTCCGCCGCGCACCGCACCCGCCTCGTCGACGGCGACGCCGATGCCGGAGGGTGAGGAGATGGCCGCGTCCAGCGCCTGACGGAGGTCGCCGTCCGGGGTGAACAGCGAACCACCGGCGGAAACGCTCGAGTCCAAGGGTTTTCCGGCGCGCACCCGCTCCACGCCGGTGACGTCGATCCAGCCGCCCGGTTTGCCGAGGGCATCCACGACCAGCGCCCATTCGCCTCTGGCGAGCCGCAATCCGGCGAGGTCGTCCGGTTGGATCGTCCGAATCGGCGCCAGCGCGACAGCTTCGGCGCTACGGAACGACAGCCCTCGATAGCCGCGATCCCTTCCGACGAATCCCGCTACGAAATCCGTTGCGGGCTGCGCCAAGACCTTCTCGGGAGTGTCGAACTGCTGCAGCACGCCGCCCCGCCCGAACACCGCGATCTTGTCGCCGAGGGTGATCGCCTCGTCGATATCGTGGGTGACGAACACGATCGTCTTGTGCAACGCGGACTGCAACCGCTGCATCTCCGATTGCAATTCCGCCCGCACCACCGGGTCGACCGCGCTGAACGGCTCGTCCATCAACAGCACCGGTGGGTCCGCGGCCAGCGCGCGCGCCACCCCGACCCGCTGCTGCTGACCACCCGAGAGTTGCGCCGGATACCGTTCGGCCAGATCGCGATCCAGCCCTACCCGGTCCATCACCTCGAGCGCGGCGGCGCGGGCTGCCCTGCGTGACTGCCCGAGCAGGATCGGCACGGTCGCCACATTGTCGACCACCTTGCGGTTGGGCAGCAGCCCGCCGCTCTGGATCACGTAGCCGATACCGAGGCGTAGTTTCACCGGATCGACCGTCGCGATATCGCGGCCGTCGATGGTGATGGCGCCCGCGGTGGGGTCGACCATCCGATTGATCATGCGCATCGAGGTGGTCTTGCCGCAGCCGGACGGCCCGACGAACACGGTGAACGATCCCGAGTCGATGTGCAGGTTCAGGTCGCGCACCGCGTGTGTGCCGTTCGGATAGGTCTTGTCGATACCGCGGAATTCGATGTCGGACAATGAATTTCTCCTCGAGGCGCCGGTCCGCCTAGCCGATGGGGGAGTTCAGCCCCTGCGCGGTGATCCAGGCGAGCGCTGCGGCCTTCGGTTCGATCTTGCTCTCGCCCGAGACGGCCGTGTTCAGCGAGATCAGCTCGGTGGTGGTGAGTTTGGCCGATACCGCGTCGAGCACGGCGACGGCCTTATCGGTCTTCTTCGCGGAGTTGAACAGCGGCACCACGTTCTGGGCGGCGAAATTGTGCTTCGGATCGGCGAGTACCACCAGGTTGTTCTGCGCGATCGCCGGTGAGGTGGTGAAGATGTCGGCCGCACTCACCTGGCCGTCGACCAGCGCGCGCACCGTCGCGGGGCCGCCGCCGTCGGCGATCGGCACGAAATTGGCGTCGGTGATATCGAGGCCGTAGTTCTTCTCCAGGCCCGGCAATCCACCCGGGCGCTGCGCGAATTCGGCCATCCCACCGAACTTCACCTCGGCCGAGTGCGGCGCGAGGTCGGCGATGGACTTCAAGTTCCACTTGTCGGCCGTCGCGCGAGTGACCACCACCGCGTCGGAATCCTCGCCGGGGGCGGGCGTCGCGATGGCGAGATCGTCGCCGAGCGCCTTGGTGAGTGCGGCGTTCACCTCGGGGGCGGCGGTGGCCGTGGCGTCTTTGTCGAGGTATTGCAGCAGGTTGCCGGTGTATTCCGGGATCAGCGAGATCGCGCACTGGCGCAGTGCGGGGATGTAGGCCTCGCGCGAGCCGATGTCGAACTTGGTGTCGACCTTGAAACCGTTGATCCGCAGCACCTCGGTGTAGATGTTGGCGACGGTCTCGGACTCGGGGAAGTTGGCCGACCCGATGATCAACGCGTCGCTCGTGCAATCGCCCTTCGCGGCGAGCGGATCGCTGTTGCCGCAGGCGGAGGCGATCATGGCGGCGGCCAGCGCCACCGCGGCAACCAGTACCCGGCCCGCCCGCATCGCGAGGCGGCGTGCCGGTCGACGTTGTCCTGGTGATGAGGAGGCGAAGTCGGGTTTCACTGGTGTCCTTCCGGCAAAGGCGGGCAGTGCGCTGTGCGTGCGACCCGGGGGCCACAGGTACATTCTGGTAGTTCATACTGCCCGCCGTCGGGCCGAATTGCGCGGGTTGACGGCAAATACGGAAAGTTGGTGTCGTCGGATGCACTCGGTCGCCGTGCGTGGAACCGCCGCCGCGATCCTGGCCGCAGCCTGCGCTTTCACCACTGTTTCCTGCGCCTCCGACGAGGCCCGTCCGGTGGTCGTGGTGGGTGGGGATTCGACTACGGAATCAGTTCTGCTCGCCGAGATCTATTCCCAAGCACTGGAACGCGCGGGCACCGACTCCGCCGTCGTCACCGGATTGCCCACCCCGCTGGCCGATCTCGACGCCGGTCGCATCGCGGTCTTGCCCGCCCGCAACGGCGCGCTCGTCGACCGCTGGAACCCAGCCTCCCCGGCACGCACACCGGACGAAGTGGTCGCTGCGGTCAACTCGGCTCTCCCACAAGGAATCTCGGTCTCCGATGCGGCGGATGGCACGGACCCGCGCCCCCGACTCGCCCGCGCCCTGAGCGTCGTCGCTCTCTACCGCAGCGGCATCTTCGATCGCCAACAGCTGAAGAAGCTCAACTACGTAGCAGGCGAACTGACCACCGAGGAACTGGTCGACCTGATCCATCAGGTCGACACCGGTTCCCGGCCCGCCGACGCAGCCCGATCCTGGCTCGACGCCCACAGCCTCTAGCGTCACCCTCCCGCCGATCTTCGGCGCCTCCCCGACCCGCCACCCCGCCATCGCGCACGGTTTCGGTGGTGTCCTGTCTCAGTAGATCTGGCCGATCAAGGCCGGGTGCAGGCGTGGTCGCGATTGAACGAGCCGGCGCTTCCGGTGCCGGTGGGGAGGTTGTGGGTGGCGTCTGCGTATGCCTCCCCCGGGGTCGCCCCTTTACCGAAGCCCACGATCGGGAACCCTGCGACGATCGCGAGCGGACTCGTCACGACTGCACCGCAGCCGTTCGTGAACGTCACCACCATCCGGCAGTCGATGATGCCTTGACCTTTGCACGCTTGGTCGGCGGCTCGAATGGCGTCGGCTTCCGTTGGGTGGTTGACCGAAAACGCGTAGACATTGCCCCACACGCTGAGGGAAACGGCGCCCCAATTGACCGGGTCGGCGGCGGCGGGCGGTGCCGCGAGGACGGCAGCGGCGCTCACCGAGAGCGCGGCGGCCGCAAAGGACTTTTTGAACATACGGTTAGTGCTTCCTCTGCGCGCCGACCAGGGTGCGGCGATCGCATGGAAGATACCGCAGCGCATGGACGCGAGGTTGCCCCAAAAGTCTTGGGGTCACGGCAAAGACCGTCACGAAATCCAGCGCGACCGCTTCATCGCGCGTGAGTCACGACTCGTACTCCACCAGGTTGCTCGGGACAGGACAGGTGGTGTCCTGGCTCAAATTATGTGATGTCGCTCCAACCGGATTCACCTGGGCGGAATCAGTTACTGGAAAACACCGACCCGCCAGTTCGGATCAACGTAACTGAAGCAGATAGAAGTTCGGTGGTGGTTCAACTTTGCCCCATGGAATTGAACCGCCGATCAGATGGTCGACCCACCTACCAATCGGGTCACTCGTATTGTTGGGCCAGTACATCCATTCTTTACCTGCCAGGAGGTTGCCCAATGTCGCCAGGAAGAGTGTGAGTGTTTCTCGTCGTGATGCGGCCTGCTGCCATCGTGCGGACACAAGAAACCCGCACATATCTACGACTTCGGGGTAGCTCGCCGCGAGGTGCCGAGGGTCATTTAGCGAGACTCTTCCATCAGGGTTCAAGCCAAGGATTTCGAGCCGCCGATCGATACCTCGCACGTCGGCCTCGTCGTAAGAAATTCGACCCCAAACTTCCCGGGCCGTTGCGAAAGCATATTGAGTCGATTTGGGTCCAAATTGATTTGTAAGGCGGCGATGTCGAGTGTGAGCAGCGATGACTTCGGGGGTTCCGCTGATGTCGGCGGTCCCGCGAGAATATCTCTCACTGCTGATCCATACCCGATGTTTAGGGCAGCAATGGACGGATGGCGGATAATAGCGCATCACCCTGCCTCCAGGGTAGTGGCGGGCGCAGTTCTGGCAGGCAGGGCGCGGCCAATTCAACAAGTATGCGAGGTTGGTATGCCGGTTGGTCAGTTGTGGAAGAGCTTGGTCCAGTTGGATTTTCGGGTACCCGGTCGCGACGGCTAGCCGCGAGATGTGATGAGGTTGTAGGTGCAATCCGACGAGACCACGGTTAATTCCGAGCAGGTCATGCAGGACTTTCAGGGTGATGCGGTTATTGGTCGCAAGGCGTTGCAGGTAGGAAGTGGTTGTTTCGTTGAGTGCTGGAGGAACCGAGATAGGTAAGCGCCGTACCGGTTTGAACGAACTTGACGACGGTGGGCTCACGCCACGCCCTTTCGGCGTGCTGGCCTGCTACCTGGCGGAGAAGGCGGTTGACTATCTGCGGCATGGTCGAGCTTTTGAGCCTCCATGTGCGCTTTGGTAATCCTTTCGCTTCCATCGAGGATTGCATCGATTGCGGCCCCGCGAATGAGGTGCGAAAGGCTACCCAGCATGCCGTTGGTGCGTTGATACAGGTACCTGCTGTGGCGGGTCAGGCCGCCAGGGCGATGTTTATGCAGTCGGATGGCCTGTTCGAGAGTGATTACGAGCGCCTGCCAGTGTTGGCGTTGCTGTGACGAACCGTAGGCAAAGGGGCGGGTCGCGATAGTGGCAAATCTGCTGGCGATCTGGCTGCCGCGGATGCCGGAGAACAAGCCTGCATGGTCGACATCTATCCCTGCGTAGACGAATGTCGCTGGGATGCGTTCCGAAAAGTACTTGAGCTGGTCGGACACCTCCGCTCCGGAGCGCGTGGTCAGCGAGATGTTATGGATCTCGTCTACGAGCACCAGGTCACACCCGACGTCGCACAGTACTGCGCATACAGAGTTGGTGATGTCGGTCAGATTTGCGCGGCCGGTAGTGGGCAAACCGAGGAAGCGGGCGAACTCGACTGCGACCATTCTGGCAGTTGCGGCCGGCGGCAGGGTGATGTAGACGACCGGTATACGCGGCCCGCGAACAGGATTGCGTCTTCGGGTACTCAACTCATGGGCAAGGCCGAGTTGCGTCAGTGCGGTGGTCTTGCCGGTGCCCGCCCCTCCGGTAACGATCAGTCCACGCCGCGCAGATATCTGGCGGCGATTCAGGATAAGTAGGCGGCGAACGGTTTTCGCGATGTCCTGAATCGTCGGAGTGTTCACGACGATCAAGTCGGAATGGTAGTCCAACCGAGCGTCGTCATAGTCGTCTCTCTCCGCCGGCGAGAGGTCAAGCCAGTCTGAGCGAAGCTCAGGCGAAGTGCGGTCGCGCCCGACCCAAAGGCCCCAACCTTCTTTGGTAGTGAGCGGCGCGTCCGGAGGCGGGTCGAAGGTGTTTTGCTCTGTCACAACCACCTCTCGGCTTCCGCGGCGGCGTCGAAGACACCAAAGGGGACTACGTCGCCGTCCGGCTCTTCGGCGTCGAACTCACGGTCATCGGGCAAGGCGCTTGGATCGACCGGTTGGACAGCGGCGATCAGTCGCGTGGCAGCCTTTGTTCGAGCTGCCACCTTCCGTCCAGTTTTCGCTCGGTTGTCCGGTTTACTCGGCGGCCCGGACGAGGACTCATTCAGAAGCTCGGCGAGCGCCCGCGCGGCGGCAGTCTCCATCGGCTCGACCGATGGTCCGGCCTCAACGATCTTGCGGGCATGGCGCCACGTGAAGTCTGCGAACGGCGTCGAAACCATGGGCAAGTGCGTCCAAGGCGCGGGGATCCATCCACCGTCGCGGTGGTTGCGAACGAAAACCTGTGACAGGTCGTAGGGGTCGTAGCGGACCTCCCAAGCTCCGTTTCGTGAGGTGACGCCGGAGTGCTCCCGCCGGTAGGGATTGAGCGCTCGGTCGTCGTAGGTTCGCTGGTCGATTCGAATTCCGTAATCGTTGATCGTGCGCCATCGAGCGGGAAGGAGCTCGATGTAGTCATCCCCAGTCAGCATCAGCGGTAGGTATCCGGCGGCGCTTACGATCACCGCGTACATTTCGTTCGGCGAAACCACCCGATTGGAGTCGGGACTGCGCAGCCCCTGGTGTGGGCGGCGTTGCCAGTGGATCACCCACTCGTCGAACAGATCTTGGAGCTGTGCAAGCGACCACACAGCCTCGCTTGCGATCTCGGCGCCGCGGTGCGTGACATCTCGCCCTACGTAGCCGGAAACGTACTGGCAGAACAAGGTGTTGATCGACTGAAAAGTCCGCTCAATGACGCTGTTGTCGGTCGGGGTTCGCGGGTGCGACGGTTGAACTGAGATGCCCAACGTCTCACAGGATCGAACAAATGTTTCTGACAGGAAGACCTTTCCGCGGTCACAGCCAATCGTCTCCGGGATGATTACCGGCTTCGCCGCGGCATTTTCCATCCGGGTGTCGATGTCGGCGAGGCTGCGGTGCGGCAGCCGTGACACAGACATGCGTAGCACCTCTGCCCAACCTGGCCGCATCGGCTCCGGTACAAGCATCCGTGCGAGAAGTAGCGAGGCATCGATCGCTTTGGTGCCGACCGGCCGCAGGATCGCGGCCGCTATCGTGCGCGTCGCCACGTCGACGACCGCGGTCAACTCGACCCGTCGCGCAGTTCCGTCGTCGAAGGCCGCCAACACATCCAGCGGGGTCGTGTCGATTTGAACATGTTGCCCCGGTCGTGAGGCCCAGGTCGGCGTGAACGCACCCTCGGGCCGGTTAGCGGCTGAACGTCGCGTCTTCGCCGACCCGAACGTGTGGCGACCGGTCGACATTGCTGCGACCAGCCGGTTGAACGTGGCCTTCGATGGCATGGCAACGACCCCCTCGCCATGGCGCTGTGCCAGAAGATTTTCCACTTGTCGTCGCAAGCGGTCTCGGGTGCCGGTGGACCGCCGGGTTTCGCCATCCAGGGTGTCTTGGACAGCGGCCAGCAGGCGTTCATCGGTACGACGATAAGTAGATGAAGGTCGGGTCATGCGGCCATCGATCAACGCACGTACGCCACCAGAACGGTAGCGGGAACGCATCCGCTGGACAGTAATTGCGCTGGTCGGCATACCTGCCGCCGACAGCTCCGCTGCCTTGGCAGACTCTCGCTGGCGAATCGTGTTCCGCGCCGGGTCATATTCAGGACGCGGCACCGCGCCGGGGCCTGCCCCGGGCGGCAACCCCGTATCGACCTCGATCACGTGATGCTCCCACTCCCGAGCACGCTTGGCGGCTTCGGGAGACACATCGGCCAAGTCATGGCTGGCCAAGCCTCTGGGATTGGCTAGTTCGTCGACACGGCCGAGAACCGCGAAATCAGCCGAGTCAACCAGATGCGCGAGTAGAACAACCGTGGCTGTTCCGTCTGCGGCGGTCAATCTGACCTGTGTTCCCGAGAGCCCTACGACTACATGCTCAGTACCGTCGTAGATGACGCGGTCGCCGACTAGTAGCAGTTTCGTCACCGGGCGACCGCCGATACCGTGGATAGGGATTCGAGACGCTGAGACAGATCAGCTACCAATTCCCGCGACCACATCAAATGGTGCAACACGGGCATGATCGCCACCGGATCGCCCACCGATCTCACGCCCTCGATCAACGGGCGTGGTCTGGCGAAGGCCGCCGTCAATGCTGCTGCTGTCGGATCGATACGGTGACGGGGGTGCCGATACCCGCCTAGCCATTGCACGTTGGACAACCACACCGGATCATGTTCAGCCACACGCCGATACACCCAACCTGCTTCAGTACAAGCCTGCTGTGTGATCGAGAAGGCGGCTTCGTCACGTGGCTTGATACGCGTGGTCGGTCGGCAATCGATCACCACACCTGTACCGTCGGCGCGGCGCGCGAAGAAGTCCGGTGCGTGCGATCGCGTGCGCTGGCCATCGTGCCAGAAGAGCCAAAACGGTTGTGCTGCGTATCCGACGACATCCGGATCGAAATCGAGCGCCATCGCCTCGTCGCGCTCCAGCCAAGACTCGTAGCCGACGTGGCGCGACGTCGTCGCCGACCAGTACAACCCAGGATTGTGCCGCTGGCCACGAAACACAGGAATCGAACGGACCGGTGGTACCCGTTCGAAGGCGACGGCCAGTGCATCTTCGAGGGGGCACCGAACCTCACCGCCATCCGGCATGACGAATCCGATCCCGAATCGTGTCGGCCGGAACGTTCGGTCCGTGGCTGTCGCGCGCAAGCCGCCTGACAACTTCGATTCCATTCTGTTAGGAAGTTATCGACCTATATCGCGCAGCGATCATGGCACACAGGCACCAGATGCGTTGAGGCAATGATGGATTGAGATGCAGGATGCTTCTGGTCCGACAGCCACGGAGCTGGGCGACTTCCGAACTGTTGCGAGATCGCCCAGGCATCCGGATGTCAGCAGTCGTAGCTCAAGCAGCCTCGGTGGCTGCGGCGGCGCGCTTGAGAGCAGCGCGTCGGCGGGTTTCGGCTTTGGCCCGTTCTCCTCGACGAAGTTCGTCGCCTTCGATCCGAATCCATTCGTGGGTCTCCAGCCACCGTTGCTGAGCGCGGCCGTCGCCGGCGTTGAAGAACAAGGGCACCCCTTTGTCGTCGGTCGTCGATTCGGCGAGTTCCCCCCAGGAGGGACTACGGTCGTGGAGGCGCCGATGGATGCCGATGTGACGGGCGACCGAGTAGCCGATGATCGGTGCCGGTGCGTGGGATACATGGTCGCCGTGGAACCGGGTGTGGAATCGGCGACCTGTACACAGTGAGCGCGGCCGCCGATTGAATGCAATCCACCCGGCTCGCTCCAGGATGCTGAACAAAGGGCCGCGGGCGAGACGGTAGTCAGGAACACGCCCGTTGGTCAAAGCCCACCACGTGGTCAGCGCTTCTGATTGCCAAGCCTCATGCCACGTCGGACCGATCTTGTTGCGGGCCCAGTGCAGCGCGATGACCTCGGACAGTAACTCTCCGAAACTGTCTCGGTCGGCTCGGATGACCGCCGCAAGCCGTTTGGTTTCGGCGAGTGCTTCAGCCTTTCCCTCGGCGGTCGACCTCGGTACAGGCGGCTCGGCGATCACTTTTGACACCGCCTCTGGCGTGGGTACCTGTCCTGATTCGAGCACCCATAACACGAGCTTTGCTCGATCACCGATGCACCGAGCGAGATCCAAGGGCTCGCGCTTGCAGAATCCGTATCTCACCGGGTCAACCGCTCGAGAGAGTCTGTACGCAGCCTCCATGTCGCCTGCCAGGCCGGTTGCTGCCAGCCACGATTCGGCGGTGGGGTCGACGCCTGCCTGGCGTCCTTCACGATCACTGTGGACATCGATCAGCTCCGATCTCAGGTGATGTGGTCAATCGCTCCAAGCGAGCCGGGCGCTGAAGGCAGGGCTCGCCGAGTTCGGTTTACGCGGACCGCTGACTAGTCCGGTCGAGATGTTCGCTCGCGGCGATCGACTCGGCATAGTACGACGTTTACACACGGGATGGAAGCACATAGGACGTTTACGCTCTGGATCAATCTGCACTGGACAGATGAGCTTGCGGGTGTATGTCCAGTCCAGCCAAGCCGCCGATCAATCCGACCGCTCAGGCGTTCGGAGCGCGAGTGCGTGCCCGGCGGACGGAACTCGGCTGGAGTCAGGAGGCTGCGGCACATGCGTGCGGTGTCCACTGGACGTACCTCGGGCAGGTCGAACGAGGGCAACGCAGCCCCCGGGTGGAGAACATCCTGCGATTTGCAGTAGGGCTTGATACGACGCCGGGTGAGCTGCTCGACGGTATCCCCGCGCCTACTGGCCCGTCTTAGATGCCGAACGCAAATTCGCTGGTCGATGCTGGTACATGGCTCCGGAGACGGTGCATGGCTGAGTACGGCTGTGTTCTTGCTCGACCACCAAAATCTATTTGCGGGCAGAGCAGGAAGCGCGGACGATGGCCCGATGATCTTCGATTGGTGTCGACACTGTGGTCAACACAGGGAAATGACGGAGGAACACCTGCCTCCGCGGGCGACGGGGAATGACGCCGAAGTCATTCTTTTCACGGAGTCAGAGGATCCTTCGCGCGTGCTGCTGCACGAATTCCGAGACGGACATGCGTTGCAGTCGCTGTGCGGCACGTGCAACACCGGCGCGAGCAATCGGGGTCTGCCCCAGGCGTACACCGCCTGGAACCGCGATGTGATCGCCTGGATCCACCGCGCCGTCCACGAGTTATGCGAGGACTACGGCGCTGCGCCAGAGGATATTTGGAGCGTTTACCACACCGATGGGCGAGCGAAGGAACTGTGTATCGACCACGGCAAGGGCGAGAACCTCGATGGGATGAACAATCTCCACCCTGGCCGGATCGCACGACAGGTGCTCGGAATGCTGCTGGCAGTACAACGAACCGACGTTCTGCTGAAAGAGCACCCGCAGTTGGCTGCGGCGTACTTCTCGGAGGAGTCTTCCTCGATCGCGCCGTTCAGCTTGCACGTCGCGCTGGCGGACGCAGGCATCAACTACTTGAGCTCCGCTGCGATGCTGGCGACGATTCCACTTACAGCCGCCGCGGCCGCGGCAATGGCTGACTCCTCATCCGATATCCGGTTCTGGATGGTTAGTTTTCCGCCTTTTCTGATCTGCCTGGTGGAAGGGGAGATGTCTCCGATCACCGCCACCCGCATCGACCATTGGTTCGACCAGCCAACTGGCAAGACGTTTACCAAGTCGATGCGAAAGACGGCCTACCCGATCGCGCTGCACAGCGAGCCTGTAGTCAGGGACTTGTACGTCGGCCGCTACGAGGAGGGGGAACAGCCGGCAGTGCTCACGAGGAAACCCCGCAGCTTATAAGTCGCCGAGGTCGAGGACCGGTGGCTAGGAGGCAGTTCCGCACCGATGAGGTCCCGTATTCAACTGTCGCGGTACGGCCCTCTGAAAGCCGCACGCGCGGCGACTGCCGTTGGCTTAACTGTTGTGGGGTTGATCGGGCACAGGCCATATCAGTGGTACGCCAGCGGCAAGCCGTGTGCCAGCGGCGTACCAAGGCTGAGATGTCATCGGTGTCGAGCAACGCGTTCGCGTAGCGCCCGGTTAGTGAAGGGCCGCCGTCGTCGCAGGCCGCGAATTCCATATCTGCGATCTGGCACATCGCGAGTTGGCTTCGACACCGCGCAGCGTGGCTAACCTCGCACATGATGCATATCCGGATCGGATGCGGAGCTGGTTTGTAAACCGCACACCACCTGAGGCTGGCCTGCTGCAACATGTAGGGGTCCGGTGATTGCTCTCGCCGATGGTGGCATCTTCTGCGCTCATGTCTGCTGCACGTTGGACTTGCTTATCACCGATGATCCGGGGTCAAGGCTCGAACTCGCGAAATCGTCATCAGGAATCGACGGGACTATCTCGCTGAATCCACAGTTTTGAATCGATGCCCGGAAGAGGTCCAGTACGGCCTGTGAACCAGATCCGTTCTGAAGAGGCTGGGTAAATTCGCTCAAACAGTTCCGGCGATGGCGATGGTATTCGAGTCGGTTTCGATCAGTCCCGCTACTGGGAAGAGTGGCCGCCACGAGTCGCTGCTGTACCACAGCAGCGGCAGGCTGTTGTTGGGTACAGTGTCGTAGAATACGATCAAGGCAGCCATACTCTGGTAGCCCAATCGGTTTTTCCGGGCTAGCCGACGCAGTCCACCACCGTCGGTGCAGAAGGCCGCCATCGATGACCGGT
Organism: Nocardia sp. Root136; assembly: GCF_001427185.1. Classification (NCBI taxonomy): domain Bacteria; kingdom Bacillati; phylum Actinomycetota; class Actinomycetes; order Mycobacteriales; family Nocardiaceae; genus Nocardia; species Nocardia sp. Root136. Next base: position 2,246,265 of record NZ_LMFE01000001.1, on the reverse strand, counting down.
GTTGTGGATCGGTGAGTATCTCACTGGTCTCCGTGAAGCAGCGGTCGCGGTCACCGAGTAGTCGGTGTGCCTCGATCTTCACTCGATCCCGGAACGCCGACAGGTCGCTGACAATTTCTTGCAGCGCAGTCTCGAACGCAACAACGACGAGAATCCTCACCTTCGCGTTTGGGAACCGCCGGAGAAGGCGCTTTAGGGGCGCGTTCTCCGGCTCCGTGTAGGCACGCAAAGTCCTGCCTGAGCCGACGATGTCGTCGGTGACGATGAACCAATCCGGCGGCTTGCCGCCGAAGTCTGGCCACTGTTCCTCTGCATCCTCCAGGTTTAGCTCCGGGAGGCGATCCCAGTTGGCCTGGTTCTTAAGGGCGTGCGCCAGGCGTGGACTGCTAGCACCGAGTGGTTGCCACCGGCAGAACGACACCCGTCCCTTGGTGGGTATCCCGGATGAATTGATGAGGTGGGCGAGTGCGCGGTAGAACTGACGCGTCCCGATGTAGTACTTCTGCGCTATCGACTGTACGAGCTGGAGCGCGATGGGCTGGAGCGCACTGGGGAATTGTGTCAGCCAGGATATCAAATCCTCCTCGGCAAGTTCATGGCCGCGGTAAGATACTTGGGCCGTCAACCATCTAACTTCGTGTGGGAGAACCGCAAGTACCGCCGCTTTGCTGATTGGTTGATTTGTGTCATATCCGCATGCGGCCTCGAGCACGCGGCGCAGCATATGCAGATGGTCACCTGCACTGGCCACCGAACTCAGCACACTAGACAATTCGTCGTCTTCGGTGAGAGTGGACTGTCCCGCTAACGAGGTCAAGATGCTGCTTGCGATGGTCATGATGCATGACTCTTCAGACGGAACGGGGACGTCGATGCGTCGTCCGAATGCCGTCCAAAGCCAATGCTCCGTCGGGATAAGGGCTTCGGCGTCGACTCGCCGTGAACCGATGATCACGATGTCTTCAGCGACCTGCCAAGTCGTTCCATGGACGTCGGTATAGCGCCGCTCCGAGATAGCTGTTCGCAGCCGCTGGGTGAACTCGACCGGAAGGTTGTGCAGGCCCGACAGGAATAGGACAGTCGCTTCCTCTCGCCCGAGAAGCCCGGGTGCGGTGATGTTGTTGCCTACACCCTGTACTTCACCTGGCGCACCGAAGAGAGTCGCGGACAAGGAATCGACCGAATCGGTTGCGACGACCTCCTGGAAGTGCATACCCATCTCGCTCGCGAGGGTGCGGGCGAGGATTCGTTTTCCAGACCCAGGCGGACCGGTCAGCAGTACGGCCGGAAGCTGGCTTCCTGCAATGACTGCGTTGCCGAGGCGCTCCAGCAGATTGCGCTGTGAGCCGCTCAGGACTATTGGCTCCATCGTCACTCCGTGCGTGGCGACGCGGCGCGGCGGTCCGAGGTGGGCGACTCGACGAAACGGGCAGGTATGGCAAGGGGTCCGTTCGACTCGAACCGGATCGCGCAGGTCACAATCTGACCACGCTCTGGCGGTGGAGAGAAGTGACGCGGCCGGAACGGCACACTCTGGTGCAAGTCGAGTAGATAGCCTTGTGCTCGCCAGTCAGTAATCCGTTTGTCCACCCGCATCTGGGTTAGCCGTGGTTGGACCGGGTCTGCCTGTTTCCGCCAGATGTCGTACATGCGGATCGAGGGAGAGTCTTCGCGACGAGCCTGCGCACGCAATCGTCTGAAGCATTCGGCCCCCGCCGAATAGTCTTCGGTCTGGTAGCAGAGTACGGCGTAGCGGAACAGGTCCAGCGGGCGGACCGACTCCGAGTTCTCGGCGTCTAATCGCTGGTAGAGCCTCTTGAGTAGACCGAAGTCGCGCTGATCGATTGGTTGGCGCTGAAGCAAGGAGATTCGCAGACGGACCGAGCGGTTTTGCAATATCATCCCGTTGCGCTCCCCGGAGTCGAGGACTGCGAGCGCGCGGTCGACATTCTGCTTTCCCTGAGTCAATAGGCAGAGCCATGCTTTGCAGTAGTACCCGAGTTCAGGGTCGGCTGAATTGATCAATTCGTCGATGTAGGTTTCGCCGAGCTCTTCGCTAAGCCGAGAGAAAGCTTCGGTGCGATACTGCGCGATTTGCTCGGTCCAGGCTGGTTCTGGTGCCGAGTAATTCGCGGCCACGTCCTCTGCCTCATTAAGCAACTCTAGAGCCTGCGTAACCTCGGATGCTTTGACCATCTGTTCCTCAGCGCCGGCCGAACTAGCGTGGTCCAGGAGTCGGCGGCTAAAAGCGAAAAGAGCCTCCATGTTTACGCCGCCAGAGAGCTCGATCGCCTTTTCGAAGGCGGTGCAGGCACTGGTCCATGCCGCCGCACTATCGATCTCGCGGCCTGCCTCCTGCAGAGCAAGGGAGTAGCGGTAGTTCGCTGTGCCGAGAGTGTTATAGAGATGGCTGGGGAGCTCGTCACGTCCAGCGCGACGAGGTAAGCTGGCAGCCCTTTCTAATTTTTCGATGGCACTGGCGAAGCGCGCGAGCCGCGTGTCGTTCGGGAGGCGGGGCGTGCGTTGGTCGGCAGACCGATACAGCAACCGCGCCCAGTGATGCAGAATCGCTTTACTCTGGTCGCGGATTGCGGGAGGAATCAGTTCGAAGGTCTGCAGCCGCCAGTCCCAGTCAGATTTTTCACGGTCCTCGAACTTCGGCGCCAGCACATCCTTCGCCAGCGACTCGGCGACCCAGATGTCTGCGTTGCTGCCGGGCGACAGTCCCCCGAGGACGGGAGCAAGCTGATGCATCCGCGCCTCGGAGGAGCGGGCGGCGGCATGGTGCTCTAGATAGGCGAGTGCGAGCGCCGGATGGAGAAACCGAATGACATCCTCGTCGAGGCCCTTCGCTGGCCCGCTCCAAGTTACGATGCCGTCCAGCTGCCGTACAGCAGCGGAAAGATTCGACGGATAGGTGCCGCCCACAGCTGGGCGAATGACTGTCCAGACTGGGCTCGGCAAGCGGAACGAGGACATTGCGGCCACGTATTTGACGATGTCACGCACTGCGGCATCTGCGATCGCCTCGCTACGCTGCGTAATCCACCGACCCAGGAAGCTCTGTGCCTGCTCGGCATCAGGCAACTCCATACCGTCGGTGAGGAAGAACCGTAGCGCGACCCAGAACAGCGATCCTGTGCGATTATCATCGCCGATCGGCCACCGCGTTGCCTGGTCGTACCGCTGCCATTGGTTCTGAGACGGGACGACCACGGGGAGACTCCACTGCTCGACCGTTTCGGACATGCTGCGCCAGCATTGTTCGATCTCCTGCGGAGCCAGATCTGCGCGCAGTCGAGGAAGCACCGCCATTCGCTGCGTCCGGCGCTCAGTGTCGGTTGGCGCATCTTGCGGAGCAACGGCGTGCAGCACAACGGCCGAGCGGCCCTGTCGGGCGAGTGCTCCAGCGATGCTACGGGCCGTAATACCGCGTTGCTCGTGCTCAACGTCGATCACGATGAGCAGCGGCGGCACTTGCTCAAGGCCGAGGGACAGGGCCCCTTCCGAAAGCATGGTCGCGAAGGCGGCTAGTTCTTCGTGGTCGATGGCGATCTGTTCGGGGCGCAGGACGAGCGTCGGGAATCCGTCCCGAGCGGCAGCATACGCCGAGGCCCGTAGTAGCGTTGTGACCCCTGCTCCAGGTTCGGCCGGAAGCCGCATAACGAAGGTCGACGCAGTCCCGGATCGTTCTTGAACCTGCCGGAGCGCTGTGAGGACATCTTCATGCAATGGCTTGCTCTGGGTTCTGTAGTCACGCCCGACTGGAAGGCCGACGCTGTAGGCCGACCAGTCCTCCAGGCTGCTGTCAAGAAACGCGAGAAGGTTCTCCATCTTGAACGACGCTGTCGGGGCGATGCGCTGCTCGGTGAGGAACGAGAATCGGGCGAGAATCCGATCGATATCGCGGATGCGTAGCCTCAGAGTGCGGTTCCCGATCCGCACACTGTGTTGTTGACTGTCGGTTACGCGCGGCGCGCCCGCCTCCGCCATAGCCGCGAAAAAGTCAGCCTCTGTACCACGCCAAACGTGGACGACGACTGATGAGCTCGTTGGTAGGTCAGGCTCCTGGGCTTCCGGTGGCCAGACAAGAAGAATCTCCAGGTCGACGATCGGGCAGTCTTCAAGGACTTCGGACAGCCTCACCAGATCCTCGATACCGCGGGCACCGAGGACAATCAGGGCTCGTTCCCGGTACTGCTGCAGACGCTCAGCAAGCGTCCACGCAGTCCGCTCGCGCACACGCTCGCGCACTGCGCCGTAACGAGAGCTGGGGGGAGCATCTGGATCGAGCACCCCGGGCAAGACATAAACTGGCAGGAACTCACGAGAGGACAGTTGTACAGAGGCATCCTCATCAGCTGCGAGCAGGACAATTTGCCGAACTTCCGGCTCGGTCATCTGGGTCGCGGCCCTCAATGCTGGCAGCAGGGGGCTTGCCGCGCCCTCAAGCCACACGGCCTCCCAGTAGTAGGCCGAAATGTCAAGATCGAGGTGGTCAGGCTCAAGTCGATACCGTATCGTCGCATCAGCCGCCGAGGCCGAGTAGTCGTGTGGCTCTTCCCCAGGGCGGAGGTCATGCGCTTGGCACGCCCACAAGAGAGCGCGCCGATCGCGAACGCGCATTGTGATGGAGGTGGGTAGGGAATCCGGCACTCTGCTAGTCACACGCTTTCGTCGGTCACGCGGTCAATTGCCGACCGCTGAATGAGGGGCGCGACGTAGAAGGGTCGCGGGGTAGGTGGTCGCCCCTGGATGATGGGCGCCCAGTCCGGGGTAGTTTAGCCCTCGTTCGCTGTGGACGACGGTATGTTGACGAGCGGCAAATTTGCCAGCCGAGCTGGCCAGCTGGAAGCGGATATCTGGCACCCGCGCCGCTGACGACGGAACGTGAAACCGATTTATGCGCGGCAACGCAAATCGGACCACCTGGTCGGTGACCCTGGCTCATCCGCGAACCGTCAGGTGACGCAGGGTTTCCTCCAGTGGCGCTGGCGGCCGGGTCGCATCGTCGGTGCGGCTGCCGCGAGTTCCTTGAATTTATCTGGATTTTAACGACTACTCAGGCGTCCGTTAGTTGAGCCGTAGTCGAATGTCTATGGGCTCTCGAACACCCCTGTAGGGTATGCGACACGCCAGCGGATGCCTTTGTGCGGCGATGGTACTTCGAAACGGAGTCGAACACTGGCATACCGAGGTCGATTGCTGCGGCAATGCGCTGGAAGATGGTTGTCGATCTACGCAATTTTCTCGGCGGCGCCCGGAGTAGCGTATTTGGAGTCCTCCGGCTTCGCCGAGCCAGCATTCGCGTTTGGCCTCGATGATGCGGGCTTCGAGGGTGTCGCGGATCTCTTCCAGCCAGGTCATTGGGTGGGGTCCGGCTGTAGGGGTGAACATCTCACACATGCATGCTGGTGAATTCACGGAGATGCGAAGGCTCGCGCGCAGGTTCCGACGGAGACTGTCCGGTTTTCGAAGTGTGCGAGGAAGGTCGTCCGGCGGCCTGATCGTGGCGATCAATCGCCCTTCCGGCCGCCGGTTGACGCCGACCGGGACGAGGGTGCCGATCTGCCGTAGGTCGACGCAGCAGCCCGCGAGGGGCGGGCGGGACTCAGCCCGCGAACTCCCGCGCACTGGTCGAGCTCTCGCAACAGGTGCGATCCATCCCTTTGTGCACGATCACGGTTAACCCGGCATCACATGCACTGAGTCGGCATCACGTTGATGCGGTGGGCATCAGATTTTATGAGTCTGCAACAGATCCAATGAGTCAGGACAAGTGGCTGGGTTACTCGCTTGCCAAGCTATGTCCCGCTCCGTATATTCCTACTGGAATATTTGGTAGGGAACATATAGCTGGTTGGAGGTGGCGGGGTGGGGCAGCCCGGGCGGAATGTGATGACGCCGTTGGCTATCGCGGTGCTCGCGTTGCTCGATGAGCGGCCCATGCATCCGTACGAGATGTATCAACTGCTGATCGCTCGCCGGGAGGATCTACTGGTCAAGGTGCGGCCGGGGTCGCTGTATCACGTGGTGGCCAGGCTGGCCGACGAGGAGATGGTGGCCGCGGAGGGCGTCGGTCGGGCGGGGAACAGGCCGGAGCGGACCACCTATCGGATCACCGATTCCGGGCGTACCGCGCTGCGCGGGCGGATCGCCGAGTTGCTGCGGACGCCGGTGCAGGAATATCCGATCTTCCGGTTGGCGTTGGCCGAGGCGCACACGCTCCCGCAGGAGCACGTTGTCGCGTTGCTCGACGAGCGCGTGGAGTACCTGGGTCAGTCGCGAACCGACATGGACGTGCTACTCGACTGGATGCGCAGCCGTGCCATCCCGCGACGCTATTACTTTGTCCTGGAATACATTCGGGCCACCATCCAGGCCGAACTCGGCTGGATCGAAGTCTTCGCCGCCGAACTCGGCAGCGGCGCCGTGCCGTGGGAGCAGTACGACCCTGACACCGGTGAACGGATCACCGACGATCACACCCACGAATGGCCGAGTGGGGATCACCCCGACGCCGCGCCCCGGCCTCGCTGGGCCGCCCGAAGTTGAATCCCTCTTGTGGAGATTGGAACCAATTCGATGACCACCCAACGTAATCCGTGGCTGGCGCTCACCGCGCTCGTGGTCGGGTTCTTCATGATCCTGTTGGATATGACGATCGTCGCGGTCGCCAATCCGGCCATCATGACCGACCTCGGCACCGATATCTCCAACGTCATCTGGGTCACCAGCGCCTACCTGCTCACCTACGCGGTGCCGCTGCTGGTCACCGGCCGTCTCGGTGACAAATTCGGGCCGAAGAACATCTACCTGATCGGCCTCGCGATCTTCACCGGCGCGTCGCTGTGGTGCGGCCTGTCCGGCAGCATCGGCATGCTGATCGCCGCCCGCGCCGCCCAGGGCGTCGGCGCCGCGTTGATGACGCCGCAGACGATGGCCGTGATCACCCGCACCTTCGCGCCGGACAAGCGCGGCGCCGCGATGGGCCTGTGGGGTGGCGTCGCCGGGCTGGCGACGCTGGTCGGTCCCATTCTCGGTGGTGTGCTGGTCGACAACCTCGGCTGGGAATGGATCTTCTTCGTGAACGTGCCGGTCGGCATCATCGCGTTCGGGCTGGCCGTGTGGCTGGTGCCCGCGCTGCCGACCAACGACCACAAGTTCGACATCGTCGGTGTCGTCCTCAGCGGCATCGGCATGCTCGCACTGGTTTTCGGTATCCAGGAAGGCAATTCGCAGGACTGGTCGCTGCGGATCTGGCTGCTGATCGGCTTCGGTGTGCTGATGCTGGTCGTGTTCGTGATCAACCAGGCGCGCAACAAGGGCGAACCGCTGGTGCCGCTGAGTCTGTTCCGCGACCGCAATTTCGCGCTGTCGAACCTGGCGATCGCCGCGATGGGCGCCGCGATCACCTCGATGATGGTGCCGTCGTACTTCTACCTGCAGGCGGTGCGGGAGATGACGCCGACCATGTCGGCGCTGGTCTTCGCGCCGATGGCGATCATCACCGGTTTCACCGCGCCGTTCATCGGCAAGGTGTCGGACAAGCTGCCGCCTCGACTGCTGCCGACGATCGGCTTCGTGCTGTTCGCCGGTTCGGTGGCCTCCTTCGGTGCGCTCATGAGCCCGGATTCGTCGATCGGCTGGTTCCTGCTCGCGGCCGCTGTCGCGGGTCTGGCCAACGCCTGCATCTGGGCCCCGCTCGCCACGACCGCCACCCACAACCTGCCGGTCGCCCAGGCCGGTGCGGGCGCCGGTATCTACAACACCACCCGCCAGGTCGGCTCGGTCCTCGGTAGCGCCGCGATCAGCGCCCTGATCGCCGCCCGCCTGACCGCCAACGGACTCGGCGACAGCGGCCCGGTCGGCGAAGGCGCGGCCACCGGCCCGCTCCCGCCCCAGATCATCGACGAATTCAGCACCGCACTGGCCCAGTCGATGATCCTGCCCGCCGCGATCCTGGTGATCGGCATCGTCGCCTCGGCGCTGTTCGTCGGCCACGGCAGATCGGCCGGAAAGGTTCCCACGCGGGAGAAAGCCGACGCTTCGGCCTGATCGCGGCGTCGAGTTCAGTTCACCTGGATGGTGAGAGTGGGGTAGCCGGTGGCGCCGTCGGGGACGACGTCCTGTTCCACAGCGGTCTGGGGCTGACCGGTGGTGTCGATGGCGCGGGCACGCAGGGTGTGTTGGCCGGGGGTGGCGTCCCAGTCGTAGGTCCATTGGCGCCAGGTGTCGACGGTGACCTCGGTGGACAGGCGAGCGGGTCGCCAGTCGCCGTTGTCGATCTGCACTTCGACGCCGGTGACGCCGCGATGTTGGGCCCAGGCGACACCGGCGATCACGGTGCGGCCCTGCGGGATTCGGCCACGACCGCGCGGAGTGTCGATGCGGGTTCCGGTTTTGATCGGGCCCTGCGCCGACCAGCCGCGGCGGGTCCAATAGGCGGTGGCTCGGTCGAAGCGGGTGACCTCGAGTTCGGTGACCCACTTGGTGGCGGAGACGTAGCCGTAGAGGCCGGGGACCACGAGACGGGCGGGGTAGCCGTGCTGGACGGGGAGGGGTTCGCCGTTCATGCCGATGGCGAGGAGGGCGTCGCGGCCATCGGTGAGTACGGAGAGCGGGCTGCCCGCGGTCCAGCCGTCTTTGCTGTGGGACAGGACCATGTCGGCGTCCGGGAGCGGGCGGGCTTGCGCGAGGAGTTCGTCGAGGCGGTAACCGAGCCACCGGGCATTGCCGATGAGGTCGCCGTTGATCGGATTGGACACGCAGGCCAGGGTCACCAGGCGCTCGACCGCGGTGCGGCGCAGAAGATCGTCCCAGGTGAGGGTGATTTCCTGTTCGACCATGCCGTGGATGCGCAGCGACCAGGAGTCTGTGGATACCTGGGGAACGATCAGCGCGGTGTCGATGCGGTAGAAGTCGCTGTTTGGGGTGAGGTACGAGGTGAGCCCCGGCACGCGCAGGTCGGCGTCCGGCGGAAGATCCGGCAATGGCGCGGCCGCTCCGGGGAGTTCGACGGTCGCGCGCTCGGCTGTCACGTCGTGGCGGGCGCCGCCGAGTAGCCGACCCGCGAGCCCGGCTCCGATGGCGAGCACCCCGGTCGCCGCGATACCGCCGAGCACGCGCCGCCGCCCTTCTCCCGTGGTCGATGGGTCGCCGACCGTCGATGTGGCGTCGGCATCCTGTTGTGGCGCAGTGGGTTCCGTTGCCGGTCGCCGCGATTCGGCGGCGTCGTCGATCCGCCTGGTCAGCCCTCGCAACGCGAGAATCCCAGCGGCGGTGCCGATCAGCGCGGGCAGCGCACCGGCGAACCCGCCGACTCGGCCTGCCCCGATGACGGCGGCGACCACCCCGAAGACCGCGAACGCGACCGACCCGATCGGCCTGGCCGTCCGCTCCACGACCCCGGCGACCCCCGCGACAACGAGCGCGACGATGCCCATGCACACGAACAACACGGCTTTGTCGTTCGTCCCGAAGGTCGAGATCGCCCACTCTCTGACCCCGTCGGGCGTGTGGTCGACAACGGTCGCGCCGAGTGCGTACGCGGGCGCACTACCGGCCCCGGTGAACACCGCGACCAACTCCGCCACACCGAGTACCAGTGCCGCGGCCACGATCCCGGCCATCGCCCGCATCAACGCCATGGTCCGAGCCTACGTCGCGGCCGAATCGCCCCGGTGACCGATTTGTGACAGCCGAACGCCTCCCGCGATCCGCTGTCGAAAACTACACTGTGTAGTAGAAATGATCCCCTCGGCAGGAGACCTGATGACCGAGACAGCTCCGGACAAGACACTGCGCGCCACGACGGCGATCTTCGCCGTGGCACTCCTGGTCCACGGCGCCGACCACCTACGCCGCGGCATGGACGCCACCTCGGCGCTGGTGAACGCCCTCGGCACCCTGCAACTCCTCTTCGCCCTGTTCACAGTGTTCCTGGTGTTCCGAGGTCACTCGGCGGCCCCACGCGCCGCGGTGTTCATCGGCTTCGCGAGCGCGTTCGGCTTCACGATCGTGCACGTGCTCCCGGACTGGTTCGGCCCACTCAGCGACAGCTTCGTCAACGCCCCGCCGAGCTCCAGCGTCACCGGATTCTCCTGGTTCGCGGCACTGTTCGAGATCGCCGCCGACCTCGCGATCGCCTTGGTCGGATTGCGAGTGCTGCGATCCAGGCGGGTGAGCGTTGCGTGGAACCGCACGATGCCGCCCACCGCGCTGGGGTCAGAAGGTTGCCATTGATGCGGCGCTGGTTCGTTGATCGGGCGAATTTCTAGCGAACTCTGCAGGCCGAGGCATACTTTGGTGGCGTGCAACTTCGCTACCAATACCGTGTGTACCCGACGACGGGCCAGCGGAACGCGCTGGCTCAGACGTTCGGTTGCGCGCGGGTGGTGTTCAACGATGCACTGCGCGCCCGTCGTAGGGCTCACGAGTCGGGCGTGAAGCTGTCGGATACGGCGGTGCAGAAGTTGGTGGTTACCGAGGCCAAGCGCACAGTCGAGCGCGCGTGGCTGGCCGAGGTGGCGTCTGTTGCGCTGGTGCAGGCGTGCCAGGATGCAAGGCTGGCTTACCGGAACTGGTTCGACTCGATATCGGGCAAGCGCAAAGGGCGCAAATTGGGCGCGCCACGGCTCCGGTCCCGAAAGGACAATCGGCAGGCGATCCGGCTTACCCGAAACGGGTTCTCGCTGAAACCGGGTCGAAAGCTGTACATTGCGAAGGTCGGAGAGTTGAAGGTGGCCTTGGTCGCGCGAGCTGCCGTCGTCGCCTTCGAGCGTCACGATCATCAAAGACTCCGGTGGGCGGTACTTCGCCTCGTTCGTTGTGGAGATCAGCAACGAACAACTCCCCGAGGCAGAGTCGGAAGTCGGCATCGATCTGGGGCTGACGACGTTCGCTGTGCTGTCGAACGGGAAAAGGATCACCTCTCCGAAGTTTCTGCGGCAGGCCGAGCGCAGGCTCCGTCGGGTGCAGCAGTCGTTGTCGCGCAAGGAGAAGGGCAGCAAGGACCGGGCCAAAGCGTGCTTGCGGGTGGCAAGGGTTCACGCCAGCGTGGCCGATGCCAGGCTGGATTTCGCGCACAAGCACTCGACGCAGATCATCCGCGACAACCAAGCGGTGTTCGTAGAGGACTTGTGTATTCGCGCGTTGGCTCGAACCCGGTCGGCGAAGTCGGTTCACGACGCCGGGTGGGGAATGTTCATCCGACTGCTCGAGCAGAAGGCGCGACGGTACGGGCGGGCCTTCTGTAAGGTGAACCGCTTCTATCCCTCGAGTCAGATCTGCTCCACATGTGGTGTGCGCGACGGACCGAAACCACTCTCGGTCCGGGAATGGACGTGCGTTTGCGGGGCGGTTCACGACCGCGACCTCAACGCAGCCAAGAACATCCACGCCGCCGGACGGGCGGAGTGGCTAAACGCCTGCGGAGAGGCTGCAAGTCTTTCCGCCTAGCGGGAAGCGAGCCCCTGTGAAACAGGAACCCACCGAGGAGACCCGAAAGGGCTCAGTAGGATTCCCGGTCGTTCACGACCGGGAGGGCGTCAAAGCACGTTCTCTCTTACGATTCGTGTCTGCAGTCTTGTTGGCAGCCGCGATTCCCCTGGTATCGCCCACCCATTCCGCTACCGCCGCACCCTGTTCCGATATCGAGGTGGTGTTCGCTCGCGGGACCGCCGAGCCGGGCGGCGAACTCGGTCTGACCGGTGTCTCCTTCGTCGAAGCGCTGCGCGCGAACGCGGGCGGACGCTCGGTCGGCTCGTATGGCGTCGACTACCCGGCCAGCAGCGACTTCGCCGACCGGCTGGCCTTCGCGCGCACCGTCGTGGAGGGGATCGGTGATGCCCAGCGGCGGGTCGAATACCTCGCGGCGAACTGCCCGAGCTCCCGGATCGTCCTCGGCGGATATTCCCAAGGCGCGGCGCTGGCCGGTTTCGCGACCGGTGTCGGGGTGCCGGAGGGTGTGCTGCCGGAGTACGAGATGTATCTGCCGGAGCCGATGGCGCCCGAGGTGGCCGAGCACGTCGCGGCGGTCGCGCTGTTCGGCAAACCGTCGGATCGGTTCATGGCCGACGCGGACGCACCGCCGGTCTCGGTCGGCGCGCTCTACAAGAACAAGACCATCGAGCTGTGTGTCCCCTCGGACAACATCTGCGACGGATCCCCACTCGCCCAACCCAATGCCGCGCACAGCCTCTACGGCATCAACGGAATGACCATCACCGCAGCGCAATTCGCGGCGCAACGGTTCTGAACAGCCGAAAGGCCGGTTGCGCGAACGCAACCGGCCTTTCGTACGCGTGGGATCAGGAGTAGATCTTGTCTACTTCGCCCGCGTACTGCTTCATGACGACGGCGCGCTTGAGCGACATCTTCGGGGTGAGCTCCCCACCCTCCTGGGTCCAGTCGACCGGGAGGATGCGGATCTTCTTGATCGCCTCGGCCTTGGAGACCTTCTTGTTGGTCTCGTCGATCGCGGCCTGCACCTCGGCGACCAGCGCCGGGTTCTCGATCAGGGTCTCGATCGCGGTGTCGGCGGCGACGCCGTTGCGATCCTTCCAACCCGGCAGGGCCTCCGGGTCGAGGGTGATCAGCGCGCCGATGAACGGCTGTCCGTCGCCGACGACCATGACCTGGCTGATCAGCGGGTGCGCGCGCAGGGCGTCCTCGAGGACCGCGGGGGAGACGTTCTTGCCGCCCGCGGTGACCAGGATTTCCTTCTTGCGACCGGTGATGGTGACGAAGCCGTCGGCGTCGATGGCGCCCAGATCGCCGGTCTTGAACCAGCCGTCCTCGAACGCCTCGTCGGTGGCCTCGGCATTGCCCCAGTAACCGTCGAACACGACCGAGCCCTTGAGCAGCAGCTCGCCGTCTTCGGCGATCTTGGCCGCGTGGCCCTGGATCGGACGACCGACCGAGCCGACCCGGATGAACGCGGGCGTGTTCACGGTGAACGCGGCGGTGGTCTCGGTCAGGCCGTAGCCCTCGTAGATCGTCACGCCGGCACCACGGAAGAAGTGGCCCAGGCGCGCGCCCAGCGGGCCACCACCGGAGACAGCGGCCAGGCACTGGCCACCGAGGGCCGCGCGCAGCTTGCTGTAGACCAGCTTGTCGAAGACGAAGTGCTTGAGCTTGAGCAGCAGGTCAGGGCCGCCCTTGGTCTCGAGCGCCGTGCTGTAGGCGATGGCGGTCTCCGCGGCGGCGTCGAAGATCTTGCCCTTGCCGCCGTCGTGCGCCTTCTGCTTGGCGGAGTTGAAGACCTTCTCGAACACGCGCGGCACCGAGAGGATGAAGTCGGGCTTGAAGTCGCCGAACTGCTCGACCAGGGTGGTCCAGTCCGAGCTGTGGCGGATGGTCACCTTGGAATCGAAGGCGATCAGCGCGACGGCGCGGGCGAACACGTGCGCCAGCGGCAGGAACAGCAGGGTCTTCTGACCCTCGGAGACGAACGCGCTGAGCTCGATGCCGCCCGAACGCGACTCGGCCCACAGGTTCGCGTGGGTCAGCTGGACGCCCTTGGGACGGCCGGTGGTGCCCGAGGTGTAGATCAGGGTCGCGGGGGAGGCCGCGCCGACCTGCTTGCGACGCTCGTGCACGACGGAGTCGTCCAGCTCGGCGCCGCGCTCGGTGAGCGTGTCGATGGCGCCCTTGTCGATCTGGATGGTCTCGGCCAGCGCGGGCAGCGAACCGGCTTCGATCTCGTCGATCGTGGCACGGTGCTTGTCGTTCTCGACGACCAGCAGCTTGGTCTCGGAATCCTGCAGGATCCACTTGGCCTGCTCGGCGGCCGAGCTGTCGTAGATCGCGACGGTCACGCCACCGGCGGCCCAGATCGCGAAGTCCAGCAGCGTCCACTCGTAGCGCGTGGCGGCCATGATCGCGACGCGGTCGCCCAGTTCGATGCCGGAGGCGATCAAGCCCTTGGCAACGCCGGTGACGGCCTTCGCGAACTGCGCTGCCGTGACGTCGTTCCAGCCGCCGCTGCCGTTCGGGACGTTGAACAAGACCGTATTCGGCGTCTCTTCGCCGAAGCGGAAGACGTTGTCGGAATTGTTCGCATCGTCCGGGATGGTGTAGGAAGCCGGAACTTCGAACTCTCGCATCTGTGCCCTTCCAGTGGGTTCTACTCGCCAGTAATCTACGACACGTTCGCGCGGGTCGCGATATCGCCGCCCGAATTGCCCGTCACCAGGACTTATCGTAAATCGTTGATCGATACCGGCTGAATTGCCTCTCGCAGGAATTCCGCGAGTTCGCTCAGTGCCAGCGCTGCCTCGGTGACCAGCGCGGCTTGCAGTTGTGCGACGTGCCAGAGGCCGCGGGTTTCGGTGAAGCGGACGTGCACGCCCGCTGCACGCAGGGCTGAGACGAGCTTGCGACACTGGTCGTGCAGGAGTTCGCTCACATCGACCTGCACATAGGTGGGCGGCAGACCGATCAGGTTTCCCGACAGCGGGGCGTAACCCGCTTCGGTGGCGGCGGCGTCGCCCAGGTAGTAGGCGGCGCACGCCTGCGACCACGCCCGGTTGATCACCAGGTCGCGGTCCTTGCTCGGCACCTCGGTGGGGTCCACCCACGGCGCGATGAGGCCGAGTGCGGCCGGCGTCATCTGATGCCGCTCGATCAGCCGCTGCGCCAGCGCCATCGCCAGGCCGCCGCCCGCCGAGTCGCCGGCCAGACAGATCTGATCGGGCCGGTAGCCGACGTTGCCGACCAGGTCGAGGAACGCGGCTTCGGCGTCGTCGAGACCGGCCGGGAACGGGTGCTCCGGGGCCAGCCGGTAGTCCAGCGAGTACACCGCGCACGCTGTCTCGCGCGCGAGCCCGGCCACCAGCGAACGGTGCGTGGCGATGGAACCGACCACGTAGCCGCCGCCGTGCAGGTACAAGATCGCGCCCGCGGCACGTTCGGGCGGGACCGCCCGGGTACGCGAACCCGGAATGGCAGTCTCGGCGATCACGCGTTCGGCGGGGCGCCCGCCCAGCTGCAGGTGCTGCACGACGGAACCGTCGGGCACCAACTGCAGCCGGGAGACCGCGTCGAGCAGAACGCGCTGCACCACCACCGGTAGCCGCGCGTTGAGTGTCACCCGGAACACCGGGTCGAGCACCGTGCGGGCGATCGGCAGCGGAATCTTGAACTCGCGCATGGAGTTTCCTCAGGTCTGGAGGAGCGTCAGTGTGGCATGAAGCGGCCGTTGACCACGGCCGAGATCCGGCTGTAGCCGGAGGCGAGGAAGCGCACGCTCACGTCGAGCACCTTGGCCTCCCAGCCGATCAGCACGCGGGCCTGGCCCTTGCGCACACCCTCGGTGATGGTCTGCGCGGCCATCTCCGGGGTGTGAATCGCCAGGTACTTGTCGAACAGGGTGGCGGCGTTGGCGCCGTCCATGCCCTCGGCGTAGGTGGCGTTGCGGGCGACCGCGGTCTTGATGCCACCGGGGTGTACGCAGGTGACCTTGACGGGCGCCTTGGCGACCTTCATCTCCTGGAACAGCGCCTCGGTGAAGCCGCGCACCGCGAACTTGGCCGAGTTGTAGGCCGCCTGGCCGGGCACGGCGACCAGGCCGAAGAGGCTGGACACATTGATGACGTGGCCGTCGCCGGACTCGATCAGCATCGGCAGGAACGCCTTGGTGCCGTTGACGACGCCCCAGAAGTCCACATCCATGATGCGTTCGATGTCTTTGAACTCGGTCTTGATCACGTCACCGTGGTAGGCGATACCCGCGTTGTTGTAGATCTGGTGCACGACGCCGAAGTGCGCCTTCACCTGATCGGCGTAGAGCAGGAACGACTCGCGCTCGGCCACATTGAGCCGGTCGGACTTGACCTGCGCGCCCAGCTTCTCGCAAGAGGCGACGGTCTGGGCTAGGCCCTCGGCGTCGATATCGGACAGCGCCAGCTTGGCGCCGCGCGCGGCCAGGTTCTCGGCCAGTGCGCGGCCGATACCGGAGCCCGCTCCGGTGATCACGCATACCTTGTTCGTGAAGTAAGCATCTTTGCTCACTGTGCTGCCACCACTTCCCTATCGGCGTCTGCGGTTGTCGTAGTGTAGGCGGCGGCATCGAAATGCCGTGTGAGCCTACGGAATTCGAAGGTGAAGTCCGGCCACAACGTGGTGTTGTTGCCGTGCTTGTCCAGATACCAGCTGGCGCAGCCGCCAGTGTTCCAGACGGTCTTGCCCAACTTTTCCTGCAGGTCGGCGTTGTAGGCCCGCTGCGCTTCTTCGCGCACCTCGACGGTCCGCAGACCGCGCTTGTCGATCGCCGCCAGCGCGTCGCTGACGTAGTTGATCTGCGATTCGATCATGTACACCATCGAGGTGTGGCCGAGCCCGACGTTCGGGCCGACCAGGAAGAACATGTTGGGGAAGTTCGCGATGGCCGAGCCCTTGTAGGCCTGCTGGCCGATCTCGTCGAACACCTCGGCCAGCGTGCGCCCGTCGCGCCCGACCATCGAGTTGTAGGTCGGGGAGTCGGTGACGTGGAAGCCGGTGGCCACGATCAGCGCGTCGATCTCGCGCTCGGTGCCGTCCTTGGTGACGATCGAGCCCGGCTTCACCTCGGCGATGCCGTCGGTGATCACGTCGACATTGTCGCGATCCAGCGCGGGGTAGTACTCGTTGGAGATCAGCATGCGCTTGCAGCCGATCCGGTAGTTCGGGGTGACCTTCTTGCGCAGTTCGGGATCGCGGATCTCGATCTGCAGCTTGGCGCGCGAGAGGGCCTCGAAGGCCTTCATCAGCACGGGGAAGCGGGTCAGGCCGACGACCTGGGTCTCCCGCGCGGCGTAGATGGCCGCGCGGGAGAGGCGCTGCACGGCGGGGATGTGCTTGAACGCCAGCCGCTCTGGCAGCAGATACGGGCGGTCCATGCGCGGCAGCAGCCACGGCGCGGTGCGCTGGTAGACGTCGAGGGTGGCGACCTTGCTCGCGATGGCGGGCACGATCTGGATCGAGGAGGCGCCGGTGCCGATCACCGCGACGCGCTTGCCGGTGAGGTCGGCGTCGTGGTTCCAGCGGGCGGAGTGGAAGATCTCGCCCTCGAAGTCGTTGATGCCCTTGATGTCGGGTAGCGACGGCTCGCACAGCGCGCCGACCGCGGAGACCACGGTGTCGGCGGTGAAGTTGCCCTTGGTGGAGCCGATCTCCCACTGCGCGTCCGCGTCGTTCCAGCGGATGCTCTGCACGTCGCAATCGAAGATGTGCCGGTCGAGCACGTCGTGACGCTCGGCGACGCTCTTGATGTAGGCCTGGATCTCGCCCTGCTTGGAGAACGAGCGGGTCCAGTCCGGGTTCGGGGCGAACGAGTACGAGTACAGGTGCGAAGGCACGTCGCAGGCAGCACCGGGGTAGGTGTTGTCACGCCAGGTGCCGCCGACTTCGCTGCCGCGCTCGAGCACGAGGAAGTCGTCGCGACCCTCCTGGCTCAGGCGGATGGCCAGGCCGAGCCCGGCGAACCCGCTGCCGACGATGATCGTCTTCACATGGCGGGTTTCGGCGATCAGGGGTTCGACAGCGTTGTCTGTGACCTTGCGACTCATGTAAAGCAGAATACGGTCTTATTGAGTCTGAGTCAACAGCTATTGAGCAAGATTCAGTAGTGGCTAAGATGGCCGGTGTGAGTACCAGGAGTGCGGGAGAGACGAAGCGTGTGCGGCTCAGCCCCGAGGAGCGTCGGCTACAGCTGATCACCCTCGGCGCCGAGATGCTGGCCGACCGAACGCTCGAGGAAGTCTCGGTCGACGACATCGCCAAGCAGGCGGGGATCTCGCGCGGCCTGCTGTTCCACTACTTCGCTTCCAAGCAGGAATTCCACCAGGCGATCGCCCGGCATGTGAACACCGAGATCTTCGTCGCGATCATGCCCAACCGCGAACTGTCGCTGTTCGACATGCTGCGCGACTCGATCGAACGGTTCGTCGACTACGCCACCGAGCACTCCGCGTCCTACCGTTCCGTGCTGCGCGGGCCCGCCAGCGTCACCCCCGACATGGTCGGCTATGTCAACGAAACCCGCGGCGCCATCACCGATCTCATCGTCAGCGAACTGCCGCTGCCGCCCGAGGATCCCGATCTGGCCCGGCTCACCTTGGCCATTCGCGGCTGGATCGCCTTCGTCGAGGAGACCATCCTCACCTGGCTGATCGACAAGCCGATCAGTCGTGAGTCGCTGGTCGACCTGCTGGTGGAGTCGTTGCCCGCGCTGGCCCTGAGTCCGGCGTTGATCGCCGCGCTGCGGGATTGAAATTCCTGTTAACGGATCGAGCGGCGCGTCGCGAACTTGTCATGAGATGCCCTGTTTCCGGGGCGTCCGCTGCTGCATGCGATGAGGTTGTTCATGCGCCGAATCTGTTGTGGCAGTTGATCTTCGGATGCCGAATCGTGACCGTAACGGCGGCTAACGGAAGGCCGGTTCGGGACGACGAAGTGGGTATGACTCTCACGAACAGCACGTTTCGCAAACTCTCGGCCGTAGCTATTTCCGCCGGTGCCGTCCTCGTCGGGCTCGGTGCGCCCGCCGGTGCGCTGCCGTCGGATCCGGTCACGGTGTTCACGCCGACGCTCAGTCGGACTCCCGGCGCCAACTGCGCGGCGATCATCAACGCCCAGACCGTGCCGCAACCGCAGTCGGGCACCTTCGGAGTACGGGTGGCGATCACCCAGACCGGGGACTTCTGCCAGCGCTACATGGTGGCCGTGCGCTTCCGCAATCTGGATACCGGCGTCAGCAACGGCCAGTCGCACCCCGTGGAGAACGGGCAGATTCTGCACGCGCCGGACAATGTGATCGTCGGGTTCGGCACCGCGCCCGGCAAGGGCCGGGTGGAGGCCTGGATCGTGACCACCGATGAAACCCTGCCCCAGCATCAGGAATTGGAGCAGATCTCGGGACACGCGATCTTCGCGCTCGGCTGATTTCGTAGTTTCGGCGTCGGGGCGAGTGCGCAGGTGAGCGCACTCGCCCCTGTCGTGCATGCCCTAGCCGGACTTCGGGCGGGCGCGCAGATGTGCGCGCTCGCCCTGCTTGCCGAACAGGCTGATGAATTCGACGGATTGTTCGTCGGCGGCGCCGAACCAGTGGGGGATGTGGGTGTCGAACTCGGCGGCCTCGCCGGGGTTCAGGATGAGGTCGTTGTCGCCGAGGATCAGGCGAAGGCGGCCGTTGAGCACGTACAGCCATTCGTAGCCCTCGTGGACCTGGGGAGTTTCGGGGCGATTGCGCGCGCCGGGGGCGATGATCATCTTGAAGGCTTGGATGCCGCCCGCGCGCTTGGTGAGCGGGAGCATGGTCATGCCGTGGCGGGTGACGGGGCGCAGGTGGATGCGTGGGTCGCCGGTGGGTGGGGCGTCGACGAGTTCGTCGAGGGTGACGCCATGCGCCTTGGCCAGGGGGAGCAGTAGCTCGAGGGTGGGTTTGCGGTCGCCGGATTCCAGGCGGGACAGCGTGCTGACCGAGATCCCGGTTTCCTGGGAGAGGTCGGCGAGGGTGGTCTGGCGCTGTTTGCGCAGGGTGCGCAGCCGGGGGCCGACCGAGTCGAGGGTCTGATCGAGGTCGTCCATGCTGTCCAGTTTGCCATGTCGGCAAAGAAGGTTGCCAGTATTTGTCGCTGGGATGCACTGTGGGTCCTCGAAGGAGGTCGAGATGACACAGCTGAACGATTCATACGACGTAGTGGTGCTCGGTGGTGGAGCCGCCGGGCTGAACGCGGCGCTGATGCTGGCGCGTTCGCGGCGCTCGGTGGCCGTGATCGACGCGGGGGCGCCGCGTAACGCGCCTGCTCAGGGGGTGCACGGGCTGCTGGGGCGCGAGGGGATGTCGCCGTTGGAGCTGCTCGAGCTCGGGCGCGCGGAGGTGCGTGGGTACGGCGGACATGTGGTGTCGGGGCGGGTTGTCGGGGTCGACCGTGCCGCTGATGCGCCGGGTTCGACCGACATCGCGGAATTCGTGGTGACCCTCGCCGACGGTCGCACCGTGCGAGCGCGGCGGATTCTCGTCGCCACCGGACTCGCCGACGAGCTCCCCGAGGTCACCGGCCTGCGCGAACACTGGGGTCGCGACGTGCTGCACTGCCCGTACTGCCACGGCTGGGAGGTGCGCGACCAGCGCATCGCCGTGCTGGCGAGCGGCCCGATGTCGGTGCACCAGGCGCTGCTGTTCAGTCAGCTCAGCGACGACATCGTCTTCCTGTCCCACACGGCTGCTCCGTTGAGTGACGAAGACGCGGAAAAGCTGGTGGTCCGGGGCATTCGGATCGTCGACGGCAAGGTCGTCGAGGTGCTCGGCGCCGACCGTCTGACAGGCGTCCAGCTCGCCGACGGCACCGTCGTAGAACGCGACGCCCTGGTCGTCGGTCCCCGCATGAATACTCGCGCCACCTTTCTCACCGATCTCGGCTTGGTCCCCGAACCGCACCCTTCCGGCATGGGCGACCACATTCCCGCCGATCCCGTCGGCCGCACCTCGGTGCCCGGCGTCTGGATCGCGGGCAACGCCACCGACCCGTCCGCCCAGGTCGGTGCGGCCGCGGCAGCCGGCGCCATGGCCGGTGCGCAGATCAACGCCGAATTGGTGATGGCCGAAACCGCCGCCGCGGTAGCCGAACACCGCGCCCGTGCCGGACGGATCGAATCAGCGCCTGTGTGAACCGGATCGGCTCGACATGACGATGGCCCCGACGTGCGTCACGTTGGGGCCATCGTCCAGGGCTCAGTTGTCGGCCGGGCAGACCGTGCTGCTGAACGGGCACGGCTTGAACAGTTCCTGGATGAGCAGTACCAACGTCCCACTCCCGCTGGTCGCGTCGGCACTGCCGGTGCCCGCCTCGGCGACCGCCACCGCCGGCGCGGCCGCTGCGGTAGCGGGCACTACAGCGCCGAGCGCCACCATCGTCGTCGCCACACCCGACATCACGAATTTCCCGATCGACACGCTAACTCCCAAGTTCGAAAAGTGTTGCCACAGTCGGCGACTTGGATGCTGCCCGCTGAACCGACCGACCGGTAGCCCTGAAAACCGGGGCTGCGCCCTTCAGCCGAGTGCTTCGCGCGTGCGAGAGCCCTGTGCGTCATCGATCGCCGCGGTCAGCAGGGCGCGCGCCTTGTCCGGCGCGAGTTGGCCGATGGTGACGTGCAGGGCCAAGCCGTCGAGTAACGCCAGGAGAGATTCGGCGGCGGCGGTCGGGTCGGGGTGGCGGGTGATCATGGTGGCGACGTGGTCTCGGAAGCCGAGGCCGTTCGTGGCCAGGGCTTCGGCGATGTGGGGGCGGACCGAGGCGAAGGCCAGATAACCGATCAGAATGCGGGCATCGGCGGCCGATTCGGCGTCGGTGGGCAGCAGTGCGGTGAGGATCTGGTGGAGATCGGGGTCGGGGCCCGCCGCGGTGATCCGGGCCGCGATCCGGTCGGCGATGGTGGAGGTGGCGAACTCCATCATCGCGTCCTTGCTGGGGAAATAGTGCTGCACCTGACCGGTGGAAACCCCGGCCTCGGCGGCGACATGGCGCAGGCTGATCGACTCGAGGCCGTCGCGGGCGAGCAGGCGCATCACCGCATCGCTGATCGTCGCGCGTCGAGAATGGTGATCCACGAGCTTCGGCATCGGACCATCTTTTCACAATGCACTTGTATTGCCGTGCCCAATTTCTTTACAATGCGAGTGTATTGAAAAGGAGGGTGACATGCGCCCGATCACCCGGCTCACACGGTCGTTCGTTCGTCTCGAAGTCGATAACTGGGTGAGCCTCGCGCGGGCCGTCAGCCGCAGGCCGGATACCGAGGGTGGCACGCCGATTCGGTACGCGGGCGCGGTGTCGGCGGTCATCTGGGCGTTCATCGTGGTCAGTGCCGTGGAGATCCCGGCGGTTCACCTGATCATTCCGTGGCCTGCGGCGCGGATCGTCGCACTGGGGCTCGGAGTCTGGGGACTGGTGTGGATGGCTGGGATGTTGGCCGCGCATCACGTGTATCCACATGTGCTCACCGGTGAGCTGCTGCGCGTGCGCTATCTGCGACGCGTCGGCCTCGACATCGCGCTGGCCGACATCGGGACGATCCGGCACGATCTGCGGGCCTACGACGGGGCGAAATCGCTGCAGCTCACCGGAACAGGTGACGAGACGCTCGCCGTGATCGTCGGTAGTTCGACGAACGTCCGCGTCGTCCTGACCGAACCCGAGACCTTTCGCACTCCGCATGGCGACTTCACGGTGAGCGCCGTCGCGTTCTGGGCCGACGACCCGCGAGCAGCGATCGCGCAGATCCGTGCGGCGATGGTGGACCGAGTCTGAACGTTCACCCCTGATCAGGCAGGGACAGGCGCGGTGGCCAGGTGCGCCAACCGGATTCAGCTATCAGGGCCAGCTCTTCGGGGACCGGTCGGGCGCCACGGTGTCGTGGTGTGCATGCGGGCACCGCAGTCGGGCCGGATAACCGGTGGCCAGCGGGTTTCGGCTCGGTTCAGCGGAAGGATTCGAGGCCGGTTACCCGGAGTAGGTCGAGGGCTGTGGCGGAGGGGGTGTGGGGAGGTGCGGAGTAGATGATGACGGTGTGGTCGGTGTCGGGGACGTGCATGGCGTCGCAGTCGAGGGTGAGGGCGCCGAGTTCGGGATGGGCGATGGTTTTGGTGAGGCTGTGCATGGCGCTGGAGCGGCCTTCCTGCCAGAGCGCCTCGAATTCGGTGCTGCCGGTGCGTAGTTCGGTGAGCAGTCGGGACAGATCCGGGTCGTCGGGGTAGGCCGCTTTGACCGCGCGCAGGCAGCCGACACAGGCGGCGGCATTACTCTCGGCCTCTTCTGGCGTCATGACGAGGCGACCGACGCCGGAGCCGAGAAAGCGTTGCCACATGATGTTGCGCTCGGCCACGGGGATCGCGGAGAAATCACCGAACAGGGCCGCCGATAGGGGATTCCAGGCGAGGACATCGGATTTGGCCGAGAGCACGAGGACGGGCAGATCGGCCAGGCGATCCAGCAGGCGCAGCACGCTGGGGCGGATCACCATCGGAATCCGGCCTGCCTGCGGTGGTTCGGACCCGGCGAGCCGATAGACGAGATCGCGGTCGACGTCGGTGAGGCGCAGTGCCCTGGTCAGTGCGCCGAGCACCTGCTCGGACGGTTTGGGTCCGCGACCCTGTTCCAGGCGCACGATGTAGTCGACGCTGACGCCGGCCAGGTTGGCCACCTCTTCGCGCCGCAGTCCGGGCACCTGTCTGCGTGATCCGTTCGGCAGTCCCGCGTCGGCGGGGGTCAGCCGAGAACGCGCGGTGCGCAGTACCGTCGCCAATTCCGCTCTGTCCACCTCTCCCATGGTGCCGCAGGACGAGAGTGCGGGGGTGGTACCGCGAGTCCTATGCCGAGACAGCACTGGAGACCGGGCCGCACCGGCGGGAATCTGGACCCATGACGACAACGATTGCCTTGGTGACCGGGGCCAACAAGGGGCTGGGACGGGAAACGGTGCGCAGGCTGGCGAGCCAGGGGTGGCAGGTGTTTCTCGGAGCACGCGACATCGCGCGCGGCGAGCGAGCGGCGGCGGAGTTCACCGCGGCTGGGTTCGATGTTCGATTCGTCCCGCTCGATGTGACCTCCGACGACTCCGTCGCCGCGGCCGCGGCGACCGTGCGGGCCACAGCGGGCCGCCTCGACGTGCTCATCAACAACGCCGCCATCGGTGGTCCGCGCACCGCACCCTCCGAGACCGGGCCCGATGACCTGCGAGAGGTGTTCGAGGCCAACGTCTTCGGCCCGATCCGGGTCACCAACGCGTTCGTGCCGCTGCTGCAGCTTTCGGCGCATCCCCGCATCGTGATGGTCTCCAGCAGCGTCGGCACGATCGCCATGATCACCGATCCGAAATGGGCCGGTCTGCTGCCACCGGCTCTCGGTTACCCGAGCACCAAGGCCGCGCTGAACATGATCACCGTCATGTACGCGAGCGAACTCGCCGAGATGAAGGTCAACGCGATCGATCCCGGCTACACCGCCACCGACCTCAACGGGCACAGTGGTTTCCAGACCGTCACCGAGGGCACCGATGCTGTCGTCGCCGTGGCGACGGCCGACCGGGACGGTCCGACCGGCGGATTCTTCGACCGAACGGGCGCCGCGTCGTGGTGAGAGCGGGCGCCCTGCTCATGGCGGCGCTCGCCGCCGTCGGTATCACCGCCTACCTGATGAGAACGGAGAACCCTGTGGCACAACAGAAGACGAACACGGTGCTGTCGCTCGGCCTGCACCCCAGCGCCGTCGACTACTCCCACTACCCGCAGCTCGACGAAGCCACCCTGACCGCCCGCATCGCCGCGGGTGAAACCGCCTTGCGCGAAGCCGGTTTCGACATCGTCACCTGCCAGGTCCCGGCCGATCCCGACGCGGCCGAAGCGGTACTACGCGAGTGCGCGGCGGGCGGGGAATTCCGGGTCGCGATGATCGGCGCGGGCGTGCGGATGGCACCCGAACACACCCTGCTGTTCGAGCGGCTGATCAATGTCGCCGCCGATCTCGCGCCCGGAATCCGCTTCTGTTTCAACACGTCTCCGGAGACCACGATCGACGCCCTGCGGCGCTGGGTCCAGCCCGGCTGATCGTCGAGAACCTACTTGTGGCCGCCGCCGTGGTCGTGGCTGCAAGTGTCGGTGCGGCGGCCGTCGGCGCTGGCTTGGCCTGCGCCGTGGCCTTCGAGCGCCGCGAACGGGCCGCACTGATGCGGGGCGATCCAGACGTGGACCATCGGATTACCCGAGCCGGGATTGATGGAGTTGGGCGGGCAATTGCCCTGGGCATCGAGGACACCGGCCACCACGGGGCCGTTGTCGCCCGCCTTCCAGCACAGATTGTCGTGGACGTGCCACTGCATCAGGGAACCGCCGAAGTCCACCAGGCTCGGGTCCTCGATCTTCTTGCCGTTGGCGATGTACATCGCCGACACCAGGGTGCGGTTGGCACCGTCGACCCGGTAGACCAGTGACTCCGGGTGGGTGGAGTCGAGGAAGTTGTTGTCGCGGATGTAGCTCATGTTGATGTAGTGCTCGTACCCGGTGGCCGAGTCGCCGATCGAGCGGAATCCCAGGGCGCCGACGGTATTCACGTCCGCGAAGGCGGGCAGGCCGTCGAGAGTGCTGCGCACCAGGTTGGTCGCGCGCGACTGCTGGTCCGACGTCACGCCGGAGACGCCCGACAGGTCGATCGGCTTCGTCGGATCCCACGGGCGAGGCCAGTTCGCCTCGGTGCCGTGGTCGTCGCCCGCGCCGTGTGCGTGGTCGCCGCCCGCGGCGTGCGCGTGATCGCCCGCGTCGCCGTGACTGTGGACGTGCCCGACGCCGTTGAGCATCGCCGCCAGCGCGAGGACACCCACCGCCGCCGCGGCGATCCCCGACCGCATGGGCGGTAGGGTCGCGGTGGGCCGGACCAGACCGATGCCCGCGGCGAGGGCGGCCAGCGCGCCCAGCGCCGCGCACACGGTGTCGGCCAGCTGCGGTGACTCCGCGGTCAACCCGGCGATCCACCCCACATCGGCGAACCGGGTGAACGCCCACACCGCGGCCGCGAACGCGTTCACCGCGAGCATCGAACTCACGACGAGCTTGCGCTCGCTCAGCAACACCGCCAGCCCGGTCGCGCACTGGACCGCGGCGAGCACCACCATCAGCCGGGCCAGCGTGGCGTGCTCGGTGTGCATTCCCGCCGCCATGAAGTGCACGGCGCCCGCCCCCACCGACGCGATCCCGCCCGCTAACAGGTATCCGTTACGTCCGTTCGCCATCCCAAGCTCCTGCTGTGTTTTCGGAGCGCTGGCGCGCTCGAGCGGGGCCCTTCGGGCCCCTGACCTTCCCTCCCTCCGGGCACTCCTTCGTCGCACCCTCCACTCAGTCCAGATCAGGGCGGGCCCCTCGGGGGATTTCGTCGGACACTACCGGGGTTCACTGAGGCGCAGGTGCCGGCCGGATAAGAGAACTCTGTGACCCACATCTCGCCCGGAAACGGCGAACGCCGGGTGGATCGCGATGATCCACCCGGCGTCGGTCGTTGTGCGAGAACTACGTGGTCGGCTCGAAAGCCTCGCCGATGATCTCGGCCTGTTCCACGGCGTGCACCTTCGACGAACCCGAGGACGGGGCCGACATGGCGCGACGCGAGATGCGACGCAGGCGGCCAAGACGCTCGGGCAGCACCTCGGGGAGGTTGAGGCCGAAGAAGGGCCAGGCGCCCTGGTTGGCCGGCTCTTCCTGGACCCAGGCGATGTCGGTCGCGTTCGGGTACTTGGCCAGCGCTTCGTTGAGGCGGTAAGTCGGGATCGGGTAGAGCTGTTCGATCCGGACGATGGCCACGTCTTCGCGCTTGTGCTTGGCCTTCTCCGCGGCGAGCTCGTAGTAGAGCTTGCCCGAGGTCAGCAGGATGCGCTTGACCTTGGCGGTGTCGCCGATGCCCTGTTCGTAGGTGGGCTCGTCGAACACCGAACGGAACTTCGATTCGGTGAAGTCCTTGACGTCGGACACCACGGCCTTGTTGCGCAGCATCGACTTCGGGGTGAAGACGATCAGCGGACGACGGATCCCGTCGAGCGCGTGGCGACGCAGCAGGTGGAAGTAGTTCGCCGGCGTGGACGGCACCGCCACGGTCATCGAGCCCTCAGCGCACAGCTGCAGGAAACGCTCGATGCGACCGGAGGTGTGGTCGGGACCCTGACCCTCGTGGCCGTGCGGCAACAGCAGCACCACGTCGGAGAGCTGGCCCCACTTGGCCTCACCGGAGGAGATGAACTCGTCGATGATCGACTGCGCGCCGTTGACGAAGTCACCGAACTGCGCCTCCCACAACACCAGTGCGTTGGGGTTGCCCAGGGAGTAGCCGTACTCGAAGCCGACCGCGGCGTACTCGCTCAGCGCCGAGTCGTGCACCGCGAACCAGCCCGGGTTCTCCGAGCCGATGTTGTGCAGCGGGGTGTACTCGACCGCGTTGACCCGGTCGATGATGACCGAGTGACGCTGGGTGAAGGTGCCGCGACGCGAATCCTGACCGGTCAGGCGCACATCGTGGCCCTGGTCGATCAGCGAACCGAAGGCGAGCAGCTCGGCGAAGGCCCAGTCGACCTTGCCCTCGTAGGCCATCTCGCGACGCTTCTCCAGCACCGGCTTCACGCGCGGGTGCACGTTGAAACCGTCGGGAGTGTTCAGGAACGCGTCACCGATGCGTTGCAGCACCGACTTGTCCACCGCTGTGATGACGGTGGCGGGCACCTTCTGGTCGTCCTCGACCGACTCCGACGGCTCGGGAATGTACTTCTCCAGCTCGCGGACCTCGTTGAACACGCGCTCCAGCTGACCCTGGTAGTCGCGCAGCGCGTCCTCGGCCTCCTTCATGGAGATGTCGCCACGGCCGATCAGCGATTCGGTGTAGGCCTTACGGACCGAACGCTTGGTGTCGATGACGTCGTACATCTCCGGCTGGGTCATCGAGGGGTCGTCGCCCTCGTTGTGCCCGCGGCGGCGGTAGCAGACGAGGTCGATGACGACGTCCTTGCGGAACTTCTGACGGAAGTCGACCGCGAGACGCGCGACCCAGTCGCAAGCCTCCGGGTCGTCACCGTTGAC
Organism: Nocardia sp. Root136; assembly: GCF_001427185.1. NCBI lineage: Bacteria > Bacillati > Actinomycetota > Actinomycetes > Mycobacteriales > Nocardiaceae > Nocardia > Nocardia sp. Root136. The sequence goes on along the minus strand of NZ_LMFE01000001.1, from coordinate 2,218,670 downwards.
GTGGAAGATCGGCGCGCCGATGAACTTCGCGATGTCGGTGGAGTACTCGGTGGAGCGGCTGTTCTCCGGCGCCGTGGTGAAGCCGATCTGGTTGTTCACCACGATGTGGATGGTGCCGCCGACGCGGTAGCCACGCAGACCCGACAGGTTCAGCGTCTCGGCGACCACGCCCTGACCGGCGAACGCGGCGTCACCGTGCAGCATCAGCGGCATCACCGAGAAGCCGTCGGGGCCGTCGCCCTTGTCGAGCAGGTCCTGCTTGGCGCGGACCAGACCCTCGAGCACGGGGTCGACCGCCTCGAGGTGCGAGGGGTTGGCGGTGAGTGAGACCTCGATCTCGTTGTCGCCGAACATCTGCAGGTACTGGCCGTGCGCACCGAGGTGGTACTTCACGTCGCCGGAGCCGTGGGTGGCCGCCGGGTTCATGTTGCCCTCGAACTCGGTGAAGATCTTCGAGTACGGCTTGCCGACGATGTTGGCGAGCACATTGAGGCGACCGCGGTGCGGCATGCCGATGATGACCTCGTCCATCGCGTACTCGGCGCACTGGTCGATGGTGGCGTCCATCATCGGGATGACGGCTTCGGCGCCCTCGAGCGAGAAGCGCTTCTGGCCGACGTACTTGGTCTGCAGGAAGGTCTCGAACGCCTCGGCCGCGTTGAGCCGGTTCAGGATGTACTTCTGCTGCGCGACAGTCGGTTTGACGTGCTTCTGCTCGACCCGCTCCTGCATCCACTTGAGCTGATCGGTCTCGAGGATGTGGGTGTACTCCACACCGACGTGGCGGCAGTACGCGTCACGCAGGATCGAGAGCACATCGCGAAGCTTCATCCGGTCCTGGCCGTGGAAACCGCCCACGTCGAAGGTGCGGTCCAGGTCCCACAGGGTGAGGCCGTGCTGGGTGACGTCGAGGTCGGGGTGGCTGCGGAACTTGTCCTTGACCAGGCGCAGCGGATCGGTGTCGGCCATCAGGTGACCACGGTTGCGGTAGGCCGCGATCATCTCGAGCACGCGCGCGCTCTTGTCGACACCGCGCGCGCTGATGTCCTTGCGCCAGCGGATCGGCTCGTACGGCACGCCGAGGCCGTGGAAGATCTCGTCGTAGAACTCGTCGGAGATCAGCAGGTTGTGGATCGTGCGCAGGAAATCGCCCGACTCGGCACCCTGGATGATGCGGTGGTCGTAGGTCGAGGTCAGCGTCATCAGCTTGCCGACGCCGATATCGGCGATCCGCTCGTCGCTCATGCCCTGGAACTCGGCGGGGTACTCCATCGCACCGGCGCCGATGATCGCGCCCTGGCCCGGCATGAGGCGCGGCACCGAGTGGACGGTGCCGATGGTGCCGGGGTTGGTCAGCGAGATGGTGACGCCGGAGAAGTCGTCGTTACCGAGCTTGCCCTCGCGTGCCCGGCGCACGACGTCCTCGTAGGCCGCGTGGAACTGACCGAAGCTCATGTCTTCGGTTTCCTTGATGGCGGCCACAGCCAGCGATCGGTTGCCGTCCTTGCCCTGCAGATCGATCGCCAGGCCCAGGTTGGTGTGGGCCGGGGTGACCGAGTTCGGCTTGCCGTCGATCTCTGCGAAGTGGCGGTTCAGGTTCGGGAACGACTTGATCGCCTGCACGATCGCGTAACCCAGCAGGTGGGTGAACGAGATCTTGCCGCCGCGGGTGCGCGCGAGGTGGTTGTTGATCACCAGGCGGTTGTCGATCATCAGCTTGGCCGGGATCGCGCGCACCGACGTAGCGGTGGGGATCGTCAGCGAGGCGGACATATTCTTGGCGATGGCGGCGGCGGGGCCGCGCAGCACCTTGTTCTCCGGGCCGGTGGCAGCGGCCTTCGGCGCGGAGGTGGTGGCCGGTGCGTTGGACACCGGTGCAGGTGTGGTCTGCGGTGCGCGCACTGTCTTGGCGGCCGGAGCCGGAGCCGGAGCCGGAGCTGGGGCCGGAGCCGCGGCGGGCTTCGGCGGTGCCGTCGCTACCACGGCCTTGGGAGCCGGGGCCTTAGCGGTTGCCGCCTTGGGTGCTGCGGCTGTCGCGGGAGCGGCGGAGGCGACCGGTGCCTCGCTGTTACCGGATTCGGTGGCTTCCGGCGTGTAATCCGCGAGGAACTCGTGCCAACTCGCGTCGACCGAGGACGGGTCCTGTTTGAACTTCTGATACATCTCGTCGACTAGCCACTGGTTCTGTCCGAACTGGGAAGTTGAGCTGCTCACAGCTGGTGTTCGCCTCATTTCGTTCTTCGCGCTGCGACGTTTGTGACGTGCCCGGCAGGGGTATCAGCGGATGGCTGCCGATGCGCCCGCACCGAGCATATGCCCAGCGGTTGACAGGCGTCGCTACCGGTCTTGGGTCGACACTATGCCCTCTGCCTCAGTGCCCGCCGCCCAGAGTCGGGAGTAATGACCGCTACTGGTGAGTAGGTCAGACGGCGCGCCGAATTCCACGATACGGCCCTGCTCGACCACCGCAACCAGGTCGGCGCGCGCCGCGGTCGCGAGCCGATGCGCGACCACGACGGTGGTCCGGCCCCGCGCCAGCGATCGGCTCGCTACCAGCACCGATGCCTCGGTTTCCGGGTCAAGGGTGGAGGTGGCCTCGTCGAGCACGAGCAGGTCAGGATCGACCAGTTCGGCCCTGGCCAGCGCGATCAACTGGCGTTGGCCCGCGGAGAGTCCGCGTCCGCGTTCACCGACCGGATGGTGCATTTTCCTGGGTAAACCGTCGATCATCTCCGCCGCACCGACAGTGTCGGCGGCAATCGCGATGTCCACTGATGTGGCAAAAATTTGCCCGAATGCAATGTTGCTCGCCACGTCGCCGGTGAACAAGTGAACTTCTTGCGGCACAATTCCCAGCCGCTTGCGGTAGTCGGTGAGCACATATTTACGAAGATCGACGCCGTCGACCCGGATCGTGCCCGCCGCCGAACCGGGCGGAAGGTCGTAGAGGCGGGCCAGCAGCTTCACGATCGTCGATTTGCCCGCGCCGGTCGGGCCGACGAGCGCCAGGGTCGCGCCGGGCGGGACGGCGAAGCTCACGCCGTCGAGGGCGGGCGCGCTCGCGCCCGGGTAGTGGAAGCGCACGTCGTCGAAGACGATCTCGCCGTGCAGCCGGTCGATGGGAATCGCGTCGGGCGGGTCGGCGGCGATCGACGACGTGGTGCGCAGCAGCTCGCCGATGCGCCGCAGCCCGACTCTGGCCTGCTGATAACCGTCGAAGACCTGGGACAGATCCTGGATGGGGCTGAACAGCAGGCCGAGGTAGAGCACGAAGGCCACGAGCGTTCCGGTGGTCGTGCGCCCGTCGGCGACGGCGTTGGCGCCCAGGTAGACCACGACGGCCAAGGCCAGGTCGGCCCAGGCGAGGCCGAAGGAGAAGTAGGCCGCGATCGCGCGCTGGGCACGGATCCTGGCATCGCGATAGCGGTGGGAGTATTCGGCGAAGCGTCGCGCGGCGGTCGGCTCGTTGCGAGCGGCCTGCACGGCGCGCAGGCCCGCGATGTTCTCCTGGAACCCGGCGTTGACCACCGAGACCCGCTCGCGCGAGACGGTGTAGGCCACCGAGGACACCCGCCGGAAGGCCAGGGTGGCCAGCACCATCGGCGCCACGGCTACCAGGACGACCGCGGCCAGACCGGCATCGATGAAGAACAGCCCGATGGCGACGCCGATCAGGGTGATCAGCGCGACCAGCCCGGTGGCGACGCCGGTCTGCAGGAACGTCGAGAGCGCGTCGACGTCGGTGGTCATCCTGGTCATGATGCGGCCGGACAGTTCACGTTCGTAGAAGTCCAGTCCGAGCCGCTGCAACTGGGCGTAGCTGCGCACCCGTAGCCCGAACAGCACGCGCTCGCCCGTGCGCGCGGTGAGCACGGTGACCGCGGCGCCGACCACCAGGCCGGCCAGCACGAGACCGATCCCGACCACCGCCGAGACGACGAGCGCGGTGTCGTCGCCCGCGGTGACGCCGGTGTCGATGGCATAGCGGACCAGCGGCGGGAAGGCGATGGCGAGCAGGGCGTCGACGGCGAGCAGTCCCACGACCACACACACCAGACCGCGGACCGGGCGCAGCAGCGCGCGGAGCCCGAAATCGGGTTGGGGCGCGCGCAGGTCGCCGGGCAGCGCGGGGTCTTCGGTGGCCGGTGGCAGGGCGTCGACCGCGGCGCGCAGTTCCGGCGTCTCGCTGAGGTCGTTCGACGCCGACGACATCGACCGTGGTCGGCCCGCGTCGCCGAGGGATTTCGTCATCGTGGCATCGGTCGGCACCACCGATCCGGTGGGCGCGGGCAGCCGGATGACGCGGTCGGCCCGGGCCAGGGTCGATTCGCGGTGCGCCAGGATCAGCGTGGTCCGGCCGCCCCGGTCGGGCAGTCGGCGGAAGATCTCGGCCTCGGTGACGGCGTCGACCGCGGAGGTGGCGTCGTCGAGCACCAGCACGCGGGGCCGGGTGAGCAGCACTCTGGCCAGGGCGATGCGCTGACGTTGTCCACCCGACAGCGTCAGCCCGCGTTCGCCGATCACGGTGTCGTAGCCCTCGGGCAGCGCGGCGATGAACTCGTCCGCGGCGGCGGCCGTCGCGGCGGCGGTGATCTCGGCATCGGTGGCGTCGGGCCTGCCGAGCGCGATGTTGGCGGCGATGGTGTCGGAGAACAGGAACGGATCGTCGAAGACGACACCGACCGCGCCGCGCAGCTCGTCGGCGCGTAGATCGGCCAGGTCGACCCGGGCGCCGTCGGTGCCGACGAGGTTGATCCGGCCCGCGTCGGGTGCGTAGAAGCGGGGCAGCAGCAGCGAGAGCGTCGACTTGCCCGAGCCCGCCCGACCGATCACCGCGACCGTCTCGCCGGGGCGCACGGTGAGATCGAGTTCCTGCAGGACCGGCTGTTCGGCCTCGAAACCGAAACTGACAGCGTCGAATTCGATCCCGAGCGGTCCCGGCGGCAGTTCGGCGGGGTCGTCGGGATCGACGAGTACCGGCGCCGCGTCGATCACCCCGAAGACTCGGTCGACGGCGGCTCTGGTGAGTTGAGCCATGATCACCACCGAGGTGATCGTGCGCGCCGAGGACGTCATCGTGGCGAGATAGGCGGTGAACGCGAGGAAGGTGCCGATGCCGACCGCGCCGTGCGAGGCCAGCACCCCGCCGACGATGATCACCGCGACCAGCCCGGCCTGCGGCAGCGCCGACACCACCGGTGCGAATCTGGCATTGATCCGCGCGGCGCGCATCCGCTCGGCGAACAGCAGACGACCGTGGTCTTCGAGGATGTCGACCATCCGGGATTCCTGCCCGAACCCCTTCACCACCCTGACGCCGGTCACCGTCTGCTCGACGTGTTCGGCCAGGTCGGCCGCGCGCTGCTGCGCCGACCAGGTCGCCGCGTAGAGCCGGGGCCGCATCCGCAAGACGATCAGCGCCATCGCGGGCGCGACCAGCAGGGCGGCCAGCGCCAACGGCGGACTCAACCACACCATCACCACCGCCGACAGCACGAACTGCAATACCGCCAGCCCCGACCACGGCACCATCGCCAGCAGCCCCTGTACGAGCTGTAGGTCGGTGATCGACCGCGACACCACCTGCCCGGTGCGGATCGCGTCCTGCCCGGCGCCGTCGAGCCGCTGGAGGGCGGCGAGCAGCGAAATCCTAAGGCTGTGTTGCACTTCCAGCGACAGCTTGCCCGCCCAGAGCCTGCGCGCGAAGGTGACGAGGAACCTGGTCACCGCCAGCCCGGCGAGCAGGGCCGCGGCGCCGCCGATCACCGAGGTGTCGCCCACCTGGGCGGCGTCGACCGCGCGTTTGGTGGCCAGCGGCGCGGCGATCGAGACGGCGGCGCCGCCGAGCACCGACACCGCGATGCCCGCCAGCAGCCGAGGGTGTTCCAGGCACAGGCGCCACAGCCTGCGGATCCACCCGTCGGAACCCGTGGTCGCGGGCACTACAGGTCTCGGTTGCGCAGGTCCCACCACCCGAGGGCCCCGACTGCCGCTGCCCACAGCACCAGCACCACCAGTGCCGCCGGTGTCGGCGCGAAGACCTCGGCCTCGGCGAACGAGCCCGCGCTCACCCCCGCCACGGTGGCCGAGACGGGCAGCATCGCGGCGAGTCCGCCCGCGCCGAAACCCTTGGCCACCAACCAGATCAGCGGTTCGAGCGCGAAGGCCCAGCCGAGCACCAGCCACACGGCGCCGCTGAACGTTCGCAGCAGCAGCCCGACTCCGGCGCCGAGCACCGCCCAGCACATGGCAACGAGCAGCCCGGCGGCGAGCACCTCGAACAGCCGCACGCCGAGTTCGAATTTCCCGCGCGCCGCGACCAGCAGCACCAGCAAGCTCACCAGCTCGGCGGCCAGCGCGAGCGCGAAGGCGAACGCGGCGGTGGCGACATACTTCGCGGTGACCAGCCGGTCGCGATCGGGCGCGAACAGCACGGTCAGCGCCAGAGTCTTGTGCCGGTATTCACCGCCGGTCGAGGCGATGCCGATCAACGCGGCGACCACGAAGACCGCGATCATCCCGAGGTAGAGGCCGATCGTGGCGGCGCCGGTCGCGGGCTGACCCTTCGGATCGGCGGGTCCGGACATGATCGCGGTGATCAGCGTGCCGACCAGCGCCAGCGCCACCGGCGCCGCCAGCAGCAGCCGGGTCTGGCGCAGCGCGACGACCTTGCGCGCCTCGGTGTCGATACCGGGAACGAGATCGGCGGGGATCACGGAGGTCATCGGGGCATCCCATACGAGGTCGGCGCCGGGGCGTACGCGGCGGGATTCGGCGTGGGCACGGTGTGGCGGTGGCGGCGCGGTTTGGTCAGCGAGGCGAGTACCCGATCGGGGTGGATAGGGTCGGCGACGATGCTGCCGAGCCGGACCTGCGCGAGCTCGGCGATCGAGCGGATGGTCGCCTCGCTCGCCTCGGCGACGGCCAGGCGTCCGTCGGGTCGCATGACCGCGTCGGTGAACCCGTGACCCGCCAGCGCGGTCGCCAGCGCGATCGACGGGGACGCGGCGACAACGAGCCGGTCGGGATGGCCGCGGCGCAGCTTGGCCGGTGTGCCCTGCCAGACGACGGTGCCCTCACTGAGCACCACGAGTTGGTCGGCGCTCGACACCACATCGCCCAGCGCGTCGGAACTCGCCAGTACGGCGCCGCCGCGGTTCGCGTGGCGGCGCAGCAGATCGTGCAGCCAGCCGCGTTCGATGCCGTTCGCACCCGCGAACAGATCGTCGAGCACCAGCAGCGGGGGATCGGCCAACAACGCCATCGCCAGCGCCAGGCGCGTCTGCTGGCCTGGATGAAGCTGGGCCACAACGGTTTCGGTGACGGCGGTGAGGCCCGTCTCGTCGAGCACCGCGGCCACCCGACGCCGCGACGCTCCCGCGACCGGCGCGTAGCTCCACAGCTGATCGCGCACCGTCCGCGCGGGGTGCAGTCCGCGCGGACTCAGCACCGCGCCGACCGCGGCGGGACCACGGCCGGGGCCCTCGATACTGCCCGTGGTCGGCTGCCCGAGCCCCAGCACCATCCGCAGCACCGTCGACTTGCCCGCGCCCGTCGGCCCGACGAGCGCGGTGACCGAACCCGCCGGCACGGCGAAGTCGATCTCGTGGACCGCGCTCACCGGACCGAACTGCTTGCCGACGCCACGCACCAGCACGGCATCACCGCCGCGGGGATTGCTCACTTCTTGTTCACCTTGCCGGTGCCGATCGCGGGCAGCGGATCGGCGTCGATCACGTTGTGCAGCGGGGTGGGCCACATCGCGGGCGCGGGCCCGAAAGCCTTGTGCGCGTTCTCGATCGTGACCTTGCCCAGCGCCCGGTTGCCCGCGCCACCGATGGCGGCGCCGATTCCGGCGGGCAGTATTTTGCCTGCCATCAGCGCGGCCCGCTTGGTGATGAACCGTTTCATGAACTGTTGCAGCAGTTTGCTGTTGATGCCGCCGAGGCCGGGGACGCTGCCCGCCAGCTTGCCTGCCCAATTCTTCGACTGGGTGCTGAGCCCCTTCTGCACGATCGCCATTCCGGCGTCACCGAGCACGACCGCGAGCACCAGCGCGCGCCGGGCTTCCTTGTCCGCGGGCTCGATGCCGTGCACCGCGGCCTGGGCCAGGGTGAACAGGGCCGAGGCCTCCATGAAGAACACGGTCTCCGCGCTGACGGCCCCGAGCGCGGCGATCGTGCCGATCCCGGGCACGGCCGCGGTGGCGCCGACCGCCGCGCCGCTGCCGGTGACGGCGAGCAGGTACTGCTTCTCCAACCGTGCCACGATCTGAGCCGGATTCTCCCCGGGATGACGCTCACGCAGGAACTCGACATAGCGGCGCACAGCAGGCGCCTGCAGCTTGGACCCGGTGTCGAGCACATCGACCACGGCTTTTTCGATCGCGTTCTTGAACACGGCGTCGTCCTCCTCTTCGCCCCAACGAGTCGAACTGTAGGGCACTTCCGTACCCCAGAGCTCATCATGTCAACGAGCACCGACAGCCCGCGGTTCCGTGACGTGCGCGACCGGTTCCCACCGGCCGGTCCGACTAGCGGCGTCGATGTGGCGGCCGGGTTCTACGCTGACCTGATGAGTGCAACCCAGCCAACCCGACTGTCACGCGAGTTCACCGAAGCCGGCGCCGAGTTCGCGACGATCACCATCGACCACCCGCCGCTGAACCTGTTCGATCGCGGACTCATGGCCGCGCTGACCGCCGATATCGCCGCGGTGAGCGCACTACCGCCGCGCGCGCTGCTGATCAGGGCCGAGGGCAAGGTCGTCTCGGGTGGTGTCGACGTGAACATCTTCGACGGCCGCACCGTGGAGGAGGGCGCGCAGCTGTGGCGTGAGCTGTTCGCGCAGATCATCCACCCGCTCGAGGCGCTGCCGTGCCCGGTGGTGTTCGCCGCGCACGGGCTCACCCTCACCGCCGCCTTCGAGATGTCGCTCGCGTGCGACATCATCCTGGCCGCACCGAAGGCGAAGTTCGGGCTGGTGGAGACCGTGGTCGGACTCACGCCGTCGATGGGCGGGCCGCAGCGGCTGGCCGAACGCGCAGGCTCGGGCCGTGCCCGCGAGTTCGTGATGACCGGCGACCTCTACAGCGCGGCGACAATGGCCGAGTGGGGCGTGGTCAACGCGATCCACGACGACCTGGATACCGCGGCCGCGGCGCTGGTCGCCCGTCTGGCCGAGGGCCCGACCCGCGCGCACGCCGCCACCAAGCAGATCATCGAGGCCTGGCGTTCCGGCGGTGTGGCACACGCTGATTCGGTGACTCCTGAGGTGTCGGGCGCGCTGTTCGACACCGCGGACCTGCGTGGCGCGGTCCGCAGCTTCCTCGAGGTCGGACCGGGTAAGGCGACCTATCGCGGCGAATGAGCTCGCCGAGTGCCTGACAGCGTTGTGATCCACGTCATATAGTCACAGGTGCGGCTGTATCGACGTACGGAGGTCCGGATGGGTCATGGCGAGCACGAACCGGGCGCGGCCGTCTTCGAGTTCCCCGCCACCAGTGCGGCAACGCAGCTGCGGCGGGGCTCCGACGGCGTGCTGCGCTACGGCGACCTCAGCCCGGCCCTCACCGAACTGCTCGATCTGCGGGTGCACTCGTTCACGAATCGGGAGGCGGTCGTCGAGGTCGGCGGCCCGCGCCTGACCTACCGCGAACTCTGGCACAGCGCCTCGCGGATCGCGGGCGGCTTGCAGGACCACGGCATCGGCTACGGCGACCGGGTGGCGGTGCACATGCCCACCGGCGCGCGCTGGGTGCAGGCGTTTCTCGGCGCGCTGCTCTCGGGCGCGGTGCCGGTGCTGGTGCCCGACGCCTTGCCCGCCGCGATCGCCGACCGGGTGATCGCCGACAGCAGAGCCGATTTCGTGCTCGGCCCCGACGGACCGCTGCCCGACAGCACCGCCTACATCGATGACGGTGCGGCACTGGCTGATCCGGCCCTGCTCTGCTACACCGGCACCGCCGCGCGCCGGTCCATGCCCGCGGGCGTCGAGCTGACCAACGAGAATCTGCTCTCGGCGGTGTCGTCGGTGGTCGGGGCGCTCGGGCTGCCCGCCGACGGGTTGCGCAATCTGGTGTTGTTGCCGCTGGCCCACGCCAGCGGTTGCGTCGACCAGCTGCTGCCCACCTTCGCCGTCGGCGGCACGGTGGTCCTCGCGCCGGGAGCCCGCCGACTCGCCGACGTGCTGGTGAGCGAGCGGATCGACACCGTCTCGGCCACGCCGCGGATCTTCGCCGGGCTGGTCCCCGAACTCGTCGCCCGCCGCACCGGTGAGGGTGTGCGCAGGATCAGTAAGGCCTGTCACCGTTCCGAACGTGCCGCCGCCGCGGCCCCCGCCACGCTCGCTACCGCGCTGCGGGGACTGTTCCCTTCGGCCAAGCAGTGGTCAGTGTGGGGCGCCACCGAGACCAGCGGAATCGGGCTGGTGGTCGACGACACCGAGCTCGCCGACTCCGATGCGACCCTCGGGTTCGCCTTCGGTGGAACGGAATTGGCGCTCGCCGGGCCACGGGCCAGTTCAGGTCACGGTGAATTGCTGTGTCGCGGGCCCAATGTCAGCCACCGCTACTGGAACGACCCCGATGCCTCGGCTGCCCGCTTCAGCGGAAGCTGGTTCCATACAGGCGATTTCGTCAGCATCGACGCCGACGGACTGGTCCGGCTCGACACAGCCCGCCGAGTCAGCGGGCTGTGATCGAGGCCGCGTCGCCGCAGCGGCTCCGGTTACGCCAGGCGTGCCCGCAGGGCCGCACGCAGGTCGCCGGTGAGGCCGACCGTCGTGAGGTAGTTCTCGAGGTGGCCGTGGTTGTCGCGCACGCTGGCGTCGGCGGTGCGCAGGTATTCCTCGCGCACGCCGAGTAGGTCCGCCGACAGCGCGTCGCCGTTTCCGATCTTCGGTTCCAGCAGCCTGCGCAGCGGCTCGACGGCGGCGTTGCTGGCGAGGAAGTCGGCGTACACGTCCTCTTCGGTGACGCCGACCGCGCGCAGCACGGTGGCCACGGCCCAGCCGGTGCGGTCCTTGCCCGCCGCGCAGTGCACCAGCACCGCGCCGTCGCCGCGCACGATCGAGCCGGCCAGTTCGGCGATCGCGGTGTGGGCCTCTGGCAGTGTCGGGAAGGCTCGGTAGACCTCGATCATGTGCGAGAACGCCGAGGTGGTCTTGGCCTCGTGCGGCGGCGCCTCCTCCATCCGCGAATCGAAGGGCGTCACGTGCAGGCGCACGTCATCGGGCAGGGTGTCGTGGCCGATGTGGTCGATCTCGACGATGCCGCGCAGATCGTGCACATCGGTGACGGACAATTCACGCAGGGTGTCGTGGCCCCTGTCGTCCAGACCGCTCAGCTGGGCGGATCGCAGCAGTACGCCGGGGCGGACCGTGGTGCCGTCGGCGGTGCGAAGGCCGCCCACATCGCGGAAATTGAAGGTGCCGCTGAGAGCGAACTGGTCGGCGGGAGGCGAGAGAGTCACCCGACCAGGTTATCGGCGACTCCGGTGCCGCCGCGCCCGAGTTCGCGGATCGGTCATCTGCTGTGTTGTGTCTGTTACGACGGGTGCCACTGTGCCGTCGCCCACACCTCCGTGGCTGACCAGGGCCTACTTTGTACAATCGACCAGATGCGCGGATTCCGGTGCGGGGGTGTCGGATAACCAGGAATGCGACAAATTAAGGCCGTATGGTCGGTTTTACATAAGGTCGCATTCGGATAACAAAACAATCTTTCAGTCTGAAAAGGATGGCTGAACCAGTTCATGAATCCTGAAAATCTTCTAAGATCGAGCTCGGTGACCACCAAGCTCGCATCGCCGCGGGCAGCGATATTTGTTGCCGAGGAGTCGTCGTTGAGCGCCAGTCGTGAACTAACTGAAATTTCGCTTCGGCCAGCCGTATGCGATGCCGTCGAACAAGCCGCCGCCAGTTCGGATGCCACCGGTGTTCGGGCGCTGCGGGTGTTCCTACATGCCGGGCTCAGTACCTATTGGCCGCTGGTGAAGGCCGCGCCGGCCCGGCGAATAGCCGCCTACGAAGCCGCGCTGCAAACTCTGCGCTTGCGGTGGGCGCCCACGGGCGACACCATCGGCGATCCGACCGCCGTCGCGATGTTCCGTGAGATGGACGACGAGGCCGCCGACTTCCTCGGGTTGTGTGCGCGCCTGTCCGGCACGCAGTGGCTCGAGCCGGTCGATTCGGTCGCGGGCTATCTCGTCTCGGTGTTCCATGGCGCGGTCCTGCGCTGGCTCGCCGACGGCAACGACGAGACCATCCTCGTGGTGATCGACGACCTCGTCGGCTGCCTGACCCTGAAGGCCGTCGAAAGCTGAGCGGCAATGCTGGACGACTGACCAAATAGGTGGTTCAGTAGTCGAGTGACCCAGACGACATCGCTGCACCATCTGCACGCGGCGACCGCGGAGCTCGACCCGCCGCTGGCCGCCCTCGACCTGACCGCGCTCGAACGCAATGCCGCCGACCTGGTCCGGCGGGCCAACGGCACCGCGATCCGGGTGGCCAGTAAGTCGGTCCGCTGCCGCGCCGTGCTCGAGCGCGTGCTCGGCGACGAACTCACCGCCCGCGGCGGGTTCGCCGGGATCATGGCGTACTCGCTGCGCGAGGCCATCTGGCTGGCCCGGCTCGGCGCCCGCGACGTCCTGCTCGGCTACCCGGTTCTCGACCGTGCCGGCCTGGCCGAACTCGCCGCCGCCCCGAATCTGCTCGCGGCGATCACGCTGATGATCGACGATGTCGCCCAACTCGAACTCACCCGCGCCGCGCTGGGCACCGACCTGGTCCACCCCCGCGTCTGTCTCGATGTCGACGCCGCCCTGCGTATCGGCCCGCTGCACTTGGGCGCCCGGCGCTCACCGGTGCGCAGTCCCGAGCAGGCAGGCGAGTTGGCCGCCGAAGCGCTGCGACGCGGGTTCGATGTGGTCGGCGTGATGACCTACGAGTCACAGATCGCCGGTCTGCCCGACAGCAATCCGGCGGTGCGCGTGGTGAAACGCTTGTCCGCCATCGAAATCGGGCGAAGGCGCACCCGAGTGCTCGACGCGGTCCGCGCGGTGACCGGCCCGCTGGAGATCGTCAACAGCGGCGGCACCGGTTCGATCGAAGTCTCGATCACCGATCCCGATGTCACCGAGGTGACCGCCGGTTCCGGTCTCTATGTGCCGACCCTGTTCGATCACTACCGCTCGTTCACCCCGCGCCCCGCGCTGTTCTTCGCCACCCCGGTCCTGCGCAAACCCACCCCGAGCATCGCCACCGTCTTCGCGGGCGGCTACATCGCGTCCGGCCCCGCGGGTCCCAGCCGGGCGCCCGCTCCGGTCTGGCCCGCAGGGCTGAAACTGCTCGGCTCCGAAGGCGCGGGCGAGGTCCAGACACCCCTGGCCGGCGGTGCCGAACTCGAGATCGGTGACCGGGTCTGGTTCCGCCACGCCAAGGCGGGCGAGCTGTGTGAACGCTTCACCGAGATTCACATGGTCGACGAATCCGGCGCACGCACAACAGTTCCCACCTACCGCGGCGAAGGGCAGTGCTTCGGCTGAGACCGACGTTTCCGCTCAGCGCAGCAGGGCGGTGACCTCGTCGTCCTCGAGCTGATGGAAGTCGTCGTAGGCCAGGCCGACGCCGCCCAGGTCGATCGGCATCCACAGGCAGACGAGTTCGTCGCACTCGCGCTCGACCCGTCGCGCCGCCTCGGGTGAGGACACCGGCATGGCCACCACCAGTCGATCGGGCCGCTGGGCGCGCGCCACCCGGCACGCGGCCACCACCGTCGCCCCGGTCGCCATCCCGTCGTCGACGATCACCACCGTGCGCCGTGTCAAGGGAACACGGGGGCCGACGCGCAGGATCGCCTTCCGACGGCGGAGTTCGGCCCGTTCGGCCTGCTCCACCTCGTCGAACGCCTCGGCGCTCACCCCACTGCGATCGACCACGTCACGATTGAGGACCAGGAGCCCGCTCTCCCCGAGCGCCCCCATCGCCAGCTCCGGCTGCCACGGCAGGCCCAGCTTGCGCACCAGCAGCACGTCGAGTTCCCCGCCGATCGCCGTGCTCACCGCCGCCGCCACCGGCACGCCCCCGCGTGGCAGCCCGAGCACCAGCGGGCGGCTGGCCCGCAGGTGTTCGAGAGCCGTGCCGAGGGCGCGGCCCGCCGCCGTGCGATCCGGGTAGACCATCGCTTCGAACGCTACTCCGGTGGCGAACCCTCGGAAATGGTGAAACGACGCAGCGACAGGCTGGGATTGGCGGCGCGCACCCTGGCCAGATGCGCAGGCTCCACCGTCGCGGTGAGGACGCCGGGCTCGTCGCCGAGTTCGGCGAGCACCGTCCCCGCCGGATCCACGATCATCGACGCGCCCGCGCCGCGTGGCGCGCACTGATCGGCCGCCGCCACGTACACCGTGTTCTCGATGGCGCGCGCCCGCAGCAGCGTCGTCCACTGGTCGACCTTGGCGGGTCCAGGTATCCACTGCGCGGGTAGCAGCAGCACGTGTGCGCCCGCCGCCGCGACACGCCGACATCCCTCCGGAAATCGCAGATCGAAACAGGTCTGCATGCCGAATATCACACCGTCGACGGCGAATGTGGCAGGTGCGACGAGCGGTCCGGCGGCCACCACGTCCGATTCCAGATGCCCGAACGCGTCGTACAAATGCACCTTTCGATACACCGCCACCCGCGCGCCGTCCGGACCGTGCGCGACGAGCGTATTGCTGATGCGGGTGGCTCCCGGCGCGGGCAACTCCACCACACCGGCCACCAGGAACACTCCGAATTCGGCTGCGAGCGCAGCGAGTCCGGTGGTGAAAGGACCGTCGAGCGGCTGCGCGATCGCGACGACACGCTCGTCCAGGCGAGTCACGGCAAACATCGAGTATTCGGGCGCCACCACCACATGAGCGCCCGCGTCGGCCGCCGTCCGCACGTGTTCGCGCAGGGTCGTCAAATTGGTGTCGGGGTCGGTTTCGGGCGCGAATTGGACCACGGCAATCGGCACCGTCACCGGCTCGGGTTCCTGATGTGTTGACCGGTTCTGCAGTTGCATAGGTCTCACCGTATTCACCTGGTGGTTGGGGCAGCTACCTCCAGGCAGTAAACTCGTGGTCAATGAACACAAATGAGGTCGACAGCGTTCCTGCCGACAACGACAGGCACGACACCGGCCCGACCTTCGCCGATCTCGGCATCGATGACCGCGTACTCGCGGCCATCGCCGATGTGGGCTACGAGTCGCCGTCCCCGATTCAGGCGGCGACGATTCCCCCGCTCCTCTCCGGCGCGGATGTCGTCGGCCTCGCCCAGACGGGCACCGGCAAAACCGCGGCATTCGCGATCCCGATCCTGATGAATCTGGACACCGCGCAGAAGAAGCCGAGCGCCCTGGTGCTCGCGCCGACTCGTGAGCTCGCGATCCAGGTCGCCGAGGCCTTCGGTAAGTACTCCTCGCACATTCCGGGTCTGCACGTGCTGCCGATCTACGGCGGGCAGAGCTACGGCGTACAGCTGTCGGGTCTGCGGCGCGGCGCGCACGTCGTCGTCGGTACGCCCGGCCGTGTGATCGATCACCTGGAGAAGGGCACGCTCGACCTGTCGCAGCTGCGCTACCTGGTGCTCGACGAGGCCGACGAGATGCTCAAGATGGGCTTCCAGGAAGACGTCGAGCGCATCCTGCGTGACACCCCCAAGGACAAGCAGGTCGCGCTGTTCTCGGCCACCATGCCGGGCGTGATCCGCAAGATCTCCAAGCAGTACCTCAACGATCCGGTCGAGATCACGGTCAAGTCCACGACGCAGACCAGCTCCAACATCACCCAGCGCTATGTGCAGGTGTCGCATCAGCGCAAGCTCGATGCCCTGACTCGCGTGCTCGAGGTCGAGACCTTCGAGGCGATGATCATCTTCGTGCGCACCAAGCAGGCCACCGAAGAGCTGGCCGAGAAGCTGCGCTCGCGTGGTTTCTCCGCCGCCGCGATCAACGGCGACATCGCGCAGAACCAGCGTGAACGCACCATCGGGCAGCTGAAGTCGGGCGGGATCGACATCCTGGTCGCCACCGATGTCGCCGCGCGTGGTCTGGACGTCGACCGCATCTCCCACGTCGTCAACTACGACATCCCGCACGACACCGAGTCCTACGTGCACCGCATCGGTCGCACCGGCCGCGCAGGCCGTTCGGGCGAGGCGCTGCTGTTCGTGGCCCCGCGTGAGCGTCATCTGCTCAAGTCGATCGAGCGGGCCACCAGGAGCGCGCTCACCGAGATGCAGTTGCCGAGCGTCGACGACGTGAACGCGACGCGCGCCTCCAAGTTCGGTGACTCGATCACCGAGAACCTGGCTTCGGACAACATCGCGCTGTTCCGCAAGCTGATCGAGGACTACGAGGCCGAGCACAACACCCCGCTCGCCGATATCGCCGCGGCACTGGCCGTGGGCGGCTACGACGGCGACAACTTCTTCATGTCGCCCGAGCCGGAGCCCGCACCGCGTCGCGAGCGTGATTTCGATCGCGACCGTGAGCGTGCGCCGCGCCGCTACGACGACGAGGACCGCGCCCCGCGTCCGCCGTCGTTCAACCGGGAGAACGGCGAAGAACTCGCCACCTACCGGATCAGCGTCGGCAAGCGCCATCGCGTGGTGCCCGGCGCGATCGTCGGCGCCATCGCCAACGAGGGTGGCCTGCGTCGCAGCGACTTCGGTCACATCAGCATCCGGCCCGATTACAGCCTCGTCGAGCTGCCTGCCAATCTGCCCAACGAAACGCTGGAAGCCTTGCGGCGCACCAGGATCAGCGGCGTGCTGATCCAGCTGACGCCCGACCAGGGTGCACCGGCGCAACGGCTCAATGCTCGTGGCCCGCGCCGCGACCGCGAGGCGCGCCCGCGGACCGAACGGCGCAAGCCGCGCACCTGAGTCCCGCTCGCGTGCACCAGGGCCGAGGTCAGGCGCATTCGCCCTGCCCACGGGTCGTACCCTGGTCTCTCGCAACGCTGGTTAAGGTGTTGGGCGTCGGGTGTTCGTGAACACAGGAGGGCCGCGCTTGTTCGTGTCCGGTGATCGGGTGGTCGGTGCCGTCGGCGATCTCGCACGCGCGGCGAACTGTGAGTTCGCGGTGTTGCGCGGAATCGACGCCGCTCTCGGCAATCTGCCCGGGGTTCCCGACACGACCGCCCCGCTGGTGCGCACGGTCGAACCGTCCGTCGAACTGCTCGCGCACTTCGGTGACAGGCTCGTCCGGATCCCCTCGCCCGAGGTGGTCGGCGGGGACGCGGCTGCCCGGATCGCGGCGCTGACAGCCGCGGCGGAGCGCACCGCGCGAGCGCTGAGTTCCGGCGCCGAGGCGATCTACGGCGCGGTGTTCTTCGACGGTCGATTCGCCTGCGGCGCGGACCTTCTGGTCCGTGACTCCGCTGACGCGAGGTACACCGTGCACAGTGCTCTCGGCCAGGATTCGGTCGGCGTGCCGGGGGTGCTGCGCCGTAGTGAGACCGGAACGCCACCGGTGACCGGGTTGCCCGAGGATTCCGCGGACGAGGAATTCAGCAGTTTCGTCGGGTCAGCGGCTGTGCCCGCTGACAGTCGGGCGCTGCGCCGCGAATTGGCCGCGGGTCGGACACCTTTCGAGCGGATCGCGGCATCGGTGCAGGCGGTCAAGGTCGATCCGGCTCGCGAATTGCTGGGTGCTCGCCTCGAAGCAGCGGCCTGTGCGCAGGCGCTCGCCGACGTCGGGGTGGGTGTCGATCCGGCGGCTTATCTCTGGACGGCCGATGGTGTGCGGCGCGAGGTGATCGATCAACTGGCGCCGGTGTATTCGGCGCGCCGGGCTCGGGTGGAGCAGATCATCGAGGACAAGCTGGCGGAATTGCTGCCGGTCCAGTGGGGCGACCCGCGTTATCTGGCGTGCGGGCAGTGTCCCAGTTGCCGCGCCGCCGCGGCGAACGCGCGAGACCTGTTGCTGGTCGCGGGAATCCGACCCACCCAGCGGGCGAGGCTGCGCGAGGCGGGGGTGCTCACGATCGACCGCCTCGCCACCACCAACACCCCCGTCCCCGGCCTCGCCCCCCGCACGCTGGCGGCCCTGCGCAAACAAGCCGACATCCAACTCGTCCGCGAACGCACCGGCCACCCCGCCTTCACCCTGCGCGACGCCACCGCGCTCGGCGCCCTCCCGGCCCCACGTCCCGGCGATCTCGCCCTTGTCATCGACCTGGACCGGCACGGCACGATCACCGGCCTCGAACTCGCCGATGCCGCCACCATCGTCTTCCGGCCGGTCGTCGCCGGTGTGGAACAGCCGAACAGCGTCAGCTACCGCCCCGGCCCGCCTGTCGGTCCGACAGACACGAACGCGGTGGTCTTCGGCCCGGCCGGGGTCGAACCCGCGAACGCGGCAGGCTATCCCAGCGCCGATCCGTCGGAGGCGGACACCGTCTCGTTCGGGCGCATAGTCCTCGGCGACGACCGGGTAGACGCGCCTGTCGCCGATCCACGTCCGACCGGCGTCGATACGCCACCGCGCAGCCCCCTCGGTCTCGGCCATGCGAACGGCCCGTCGACGCAGGACGGGGGTGTGCTGGAGGAGTTGCTGGAGATCATCGCGGAGCATCGGGCGGCGGATCCGGATGTGCGTGTGTACCACTACGGTTCGGATATCCGGACGGCACTGCTCGATTGGGCGGGTCAGCTCGGAACCGGCGCCGATCTCCTGGACGAGCTGTTGGCCGATCGAGCGCTGGTCGACCTGGCGCCGATCGTGCGCACCGCGCTGTTGATCGGTGAACAGTCCTACGACGCAGCGGGACTGGCGGCATTGCTGCCGAATACGCCCGGTCGCGCGGCGACGGTGCTCGGTATCCGCGACTGGCTGCTCGATCGCGCGGTCGAAGCGGGAATCGCGGTGCCCGGCACTCGATTCGCCGTCACGGAATCCGATGTGCCGCCCTCGCTGCACCCGAGCTCGCTGGAGGCCGCGCTCAGTGAGTTCGCCGCTGACGCGCAAGGAGATTCGGCGCGCGCCGCCTCGTTGACGGCGGCGGTACTCGGCTATCACCGG
The DNA here is from genome assembly GCF_001427185.1 of Nocardia sp. Root136. Lineage (NCBI taxonomy): Bacteria > Bacillati > Actinomycetota > Actinomycetes > Mycobacteriales > Nocardiaceae > Nocardia > Nocardia sp. Root136. The sequence goes on along the minus strand of NZ_LMFE01000001.1, from coordinate 2,199,613 downwards.
CGGGAACGGCAGCCGCGCTGGTGGGCCCACATCGATCGGCTCGGCCATCCGGTCGGCGATTGGGCCGACGCGCCGGGCGTGCTCGTCGTCGAATGGGGCACCGTCGACACCAAATGGCATCGCACGCCACAGCTTCCGACGATGCGCCGCTACCTCACGCTCACCGGCAGGCTCGGCACGGGCGCCACCCTCACCCCTGGCACGCAGATGGTCACCATCTACGACGGCGCCGCCGCGGCGGGCATGACCCAAACGCTCGGCCGCCGCGCCACCGCCACCGCCACCGTGCTCGGGTGTGCCGTCGACCCGAATTTCGACGACACCGTCCGGCTGGAAGAACTGCTCCCGGCAGGCTGCCCGCCCTACGACGACCTCCCCGCCGCCATCGCCCCCGGCCCGCCCGACGGGGAGGCCGAGATCGAGGCCGCGCTGGAGTCCACCGCACAGAACCTGCTGATGAGCCTGCCGTGTGTACCGGAGAACGCGGTCTACGATCTGCTGCTGCGCCGCGCGCCCCGGCTGCGCGACGGGATGGCGTTACCGCAGCCTCACGACGACCTCGGCGCCGTCCTGGCCCACGCGGTCGGTGCGCTGGACGCCTCGTACCTGGCCGTGCACGGCCCGCCCGGCACCGGCAAGACCGGGATCACCGGGCGGGCGCTCGAGCGGCTCGTCACCCGCCACAAGTGGCGGATCGGGGTGGTGGCGCAGTCGCACGCGGTGATCGAGCGGATCTTCGACGCGGTCGTCGAGGCGGGTCTGTTGCCCGAGCTCGTGGCGAAGAAGGACGTCGCCTCGGTCGGCCTGGAATGGTCGGCGATCGATGCCACGCGGTATCCGCGGTTCCTCGACAATGCCGTCAACGGCTGCGTGATCGGCGGTACCACGGCGGATTTCGTCGACGACCGGCTGATCGCGCCCGGCGCGCTCGACCTGCTGGTGATCGCCGACGCCGGGGAATGCTCGCTGGCCGACACGGTCGCGGTGGCGGTGAGCGCGCGCAATCTGCTGTTGATCGGCGATCCGGTTCCGGCCAGGTCGCAGGCGAAGCATCCGGAACCCGTGCAGGTCTCGGCCTTGGAGTGGCTGTGTGAAGGCGCGGCGACGTTGCCTGTCGAGCGTGGCTACTTTCTCGATCGCACCTGGCGGATGCATCCGGCGGTCTGCGAGCCCGTGTCGGCGAGTTGCTACGACGGGCGACTGCGCGCGGACGAGGCCGTCACGATGACGAGGGATCTGGTGGGGATCGCGCCCGGCGTGAGCACGGTGCTCGTCGAGCATCGTGGCAGCGCTACCGAATCCGATGCCGAGGCGCGTGAAGTGGTGCGGCGGGTTCGGATTCTGCTCGGTGAGACGTGGACCTCCGACGGGGGGACTCGCAAGCTCCACCCGCACGACATCTTCGTGGTGGCGCCCTATGCGGCGCAGGTTGCGCGGATTCGTACTCTGTTGGCTCGTGCCAAGATCGAAGATGTGCTCGTGGGAACGCCGGATCGGTTCCGGGGGCGGGAAGCTGCTGTGGTTCTGCTGTCGATGACCACGTCGACTCCTGCCGACGCGCCCTTCGGGATGCGGCCGTTGCTGTCGCGCACTGTTATTCATGCGACGTTGTGTCGGGCTATGTGGATGGCTGTTGTCATTCGGTCGCCGCTGCTTACCGAGTACTTGCCGGATACTGCTGAAGAACTCGCGGATCTGGCGGGGTTTCTTCGGCTCGGGTAGCGGGCGGGTATTCGGTGTTTACTGAATGCGGGTGCGGGGTGCCCGGTGTTCACCGGGCCCGGGTGGTTTGACGGGCTGTGTTTTTGGAGCGCTGGCGCGCTCGAGCGGGGCCCCTGAGGCCCCGATCTTCCCTCCCTACGGGTACTCCTTCGTCGCACCCTTCGGTCAGTCCAGATCGGGGCGGGCCCCTTTGGGTAGAGACACATCGGGGTTCACCGGGCCAGGTGGGTGGGGCAGGCGCATCGGGTTTACCGGGTGAGGTGGGTGGGGCAGGCGCATCGGGTTTACCGGGTGAGGTGGGTGGGGGCCGACGCATCGGGGTTTACCAAGCCGAGCGGGTGGGGCGGAAGGGGTTCAGACGCTTCGGAGTAGGCGGCGTAGCCATTCGACGGCGGTATCGGGTGTGGCGGGGGTGATGTCGATGTGGCGGCTGGCGTGGACCAGGTAGCGGCCGTCGTCGGTGAGGTCGATCCAGGACAGCACGCCTGTGGGCTTGGGGTCGCTGCCTGCCGCGACGAGGATCTGGCCGATGCCGCTGCGGGGGCGCTGGAGGAGTCGGCGGATGCGGGCGGCGTCGGATGGGCCTGCCACGGGCGCGGTTACCAGGTCGCGGCTGTCTTCTTCGACGCGAGTCGCCGGGGCTGTGATGCGGGGGATGAGGCCGGGGGGCTGGGCCGGGAGGCGGGAGAATACCTGGGCGGCAAGACGTTTCGTGCTGCCTACCTGGACGTGCACCGAGCCGCCGCGGTCGGGCGCGGTGCCGGGGTCCTGCACCGCCAGCACCGCGACATCCGCGGTGACCGCGCCGAGCATCCGCACCGGCGCGGGGGCGTGGCCGCAGACCTCGACGCGGATCTCCGGTTTCGCCAGCACGCGCAGGGCGGCCGCGAGGTCGGCGTCGAGGGTGCGGGCGCACCAGGCCTCTAGCGCGGGTTGCTGGGCGGCGCGCTCGACGGTGTCGCGCGCCGACGCACGCACGGCCAGCGGATAGGGAATCCGGTCGCCGTCCGTGCGTGCCCAGGTCAGCGCGAACTGGTCCGGGGTGAAGTGCCAGTTCACTCCCGCTCGGTCCACTCGCCGAGCACGGCGGGACTGGTCGGGTCCAGCTTCCCGATCAGGGCGTTCACCTCGTCGGCGGGCTCGAGATAGGTCGGCTCCTCCTCGAGGAACCGCAGGAACTCGTCGTCCTCGTCCTCCGGCTCCTCCACCGGCTGGGCAGGCCGGGGCCCACCGGACGGCCGCGCCTGATCCGCGGCGGCGATGGCCCCACCCATCATGCCGCCGACGGCGCCCGCGCCCATGCCTGCCGCGGCCTCACTACCGGTCACCGTGGGTTCCTGGCGCCCATCGTTCCCGGCCGAGGCCTCGGCCACCTGACCGGTGGCCGAGGCGGTAGCGGTGTCCGCCGCGGGGCGGGGTCGGCTGCCTGCTGACACTTTGCCCGGGAAAGCCGACGACGTTGCCGGGGTGATCGATGCCGGGGCAGTGCTCGCTTTCTCAGCGGAATCGGTCACCGGCCGACCCGGACCGGCGACAGCGGCCGGTGTCGTGGCGGCGGTGGTCGCCGGTGTCGTCGCGGGCGTCGACCCTGCCGGTGCTGTGGCATTGCCGTTGGTTGACAGAACGCCGTTGCTCGTCGATGTCGTGCCCGCGCTGCTGACAACCGGCGCGGATCCGGCGGGCACCGTGGCGGCGATGGTTGCCGGGGCGGTCGACGACGCGACGACACCGGGCGTGGCGGCCTGCGGAATTCCGGCCGACGGCACGGCACCCGAGGGTGCGACACCGGAAGCGGTAGTTCCTGTGTCCGTGGTGATTCCGGTGAACGCGGGCACACCCGACCCGGTCGGCAGGAACGCTCCGGCGTAGATCGTCTCCATCGCCTGCACCGCGTCGAGCCGGGCGTTCTCGGCCTCGCGGGTGAGCGTGGCGTTGGTGGCGGCCTGTTCGGAGTCGAGGAGTGCGGCAGCCGGATCGGGCTGCGCCCCGGCGGGTTCCGCGATGGCGGTGCGAATCGACTCGGCCGCGTCACCGGCCTGGCTGAGCCGGACACCGACCGCCGTCAGCACATCGGCGATGCGCCGACCCGCCTGCTCGAAGTCGCGCACCGCGTCCGAGGCTTGCTGGGCCGCGGCGCCGCGCCAGCCGTCGGCGATGGCGGCCCGGATCTCACCGTGCGCGATCTCCACGCCGTCACCGAGGCCGGTGGCGGCGGTGAGGAAGGTCTCGGCGGCGCCCGCCAGCGCTGCCGGGTCGAGTTGTCTTACCGCACTGTGGATTTCGCCATGCGAGAGGTTATCGAAGACTTCGACGACCGACACGTAGTCCACGTCGGTGCGGCCCGAGATGCTACGCATCGCCACCACCGGGAACCTCGATCGCGGTCACCGCGCCCGCCAGCGCCTGATCGGCCTCGTGGAAGCTCGCCCCGGCGGCGCGGAACACGCCGGCCAGCTCGCGTGCGGCGCTCGCGTAGGCGCGCAGTTCGTCGAGCGCCTCGGTCGTCTTGGTCTCGAAGCCCGTGCGCAAGGCGCCACCCGAGGCGAGTCCGCCGAAACCCGGAATGACCGCGACCCGGCTGAGAATTAGCACCTGGGCTTCGACTTCCTCGGCCAGTCGTTCATAGCGCAGAGCGCACCGTTCGGGCGCGCCGTCGGCGACGAGCACCCCGTCGATCCACAGCCCACCCTCGTCGACGGCTTGGCCGAGAGCCGCCGTATTCGGCAGCCCCGTTCGGTTCGGTTGCACCGGTTCCCCCTTCGTCGTTCATCGCACCGCGGTGAGTACCCACTCCGCGATATCGGCCGCCACGCGGTGCTGCACCGGTTCGTGCAACAGGTCATGTCCGGCGTCGGCGTACTCGCGCAAATCTACCGATCGGTGCCGTGCTGTCCATAGCCGGATTACATCGATGGGCGCGCGCCGATCGTCCACCCCGTGTACCGCCAGAATCGCGAGGCCCGGATCCGGGGCGAGGTCGGCCACCCGGCGCGGAGTGCCGCACAGGACGAGTCCGGCCAGCTCAGAGGGTATTTCGCGCGCGAGGTTAAGCGCGGTCATCGCGCCGAGGGAGTGGCCCATCAACACCGGTGCATCCCGATGATCGGCGCGAACGAGTGCGAGAAACTCCCGCGCGTCGGCGGTCAGCTCGTCGATGGTGCCCGGCGCGTCGGGATCGCCTTCACTCAGTCCCTGCCCCGAGGTGTCCAGTGTCCACAGCTCGATCCCGGCGGGACGCAAGGCCGCGGCGAAGCGGTGGTAGTGCCCGCTGTGCTGACCGGTGCCCGGCAACAGCGCCAGCCTCGCCGCGGGGTGGTCGATGGACCAGCACCGGCAGTGAAGCCGTCCACGCTCGCTGTCGAAATAGGGCACCCGTCGATTATCGCCGCTGCGCCCACTCAATTGTTCTGGGGGACAGGACCAGAGGCGATACTCGGTGATCGGAACGGCCTGTGACGGGGGCTGCCCAAGGTGGGCCCGCAGCCGTTAGACTTCGCGCGTCGAACTGGGTCAACAGAGTCGAGGGTTGCAGATGTTGTCGTTCCGCCGTTGCGTCGTCCGTGTGGTGGTCGGCGCGGCTGTCGTGACCAGCGCCTCGCTCGGTACCGGCGCCGTCGCGGGCGCCGCGCCGCAGTCGTCGTGCGGACAGGCTCGCCAGGACGTCGCGATCAGGTCCAGTGTGCCGCTGCTCGACTGGTCGGAGAACTTCGGCATCGACGCCCAGGGTGACCTGTGGGTTTCGCGGGTCATGCGCGGCGAGGTGCAGCGCTACGACCGCGACGGGCGACTGACCGCCACCGTCGCCGTGCCGTCGCCCGGCGCGGTCCGGCTCGGTCCCGACGGACTGCTGTACGTGGTCACCGGCAATTCGCCGCTGGCCGGTTCGGGCGGCATCGTCCGCTTCGACCCGGCGGCCGCGCGTCCGAACCCCGTCGCGTTCGCGATCGGGTTCCCCCAGCCGAACGGCGCCGCGTTCGACGCCGACGGCAACCTCTACGTGACAACCGGCAACGGCCTGCACCGCTTGCGCCCTGACGGCAGCGAGGACATGGACTGGTGGTCGGCTGTCAGCATCGATGGTCCCAATGGTGTTGCGGTGTCGGGTGACTCGGTCTATATCACCGCGAACTTCGTCGGTAGTGCGGGCCCGGTCGGTCGGGTACTGCGACTCTCACGGAGCAACCCGGGCGAGCCGAGCACCGTCGCCGATCTGACCTCGTTCGGCACGTTGCCCGATTTCGTCGACGACCTGGTCGTGCGCGACGGTGTCCTGTATGTCACGACGCTGGCCGGTCATCTCGTCCGGGTGAACCCGAGCACCGGCACCGCGTGCACTGTTGTCTCCACCCAACCGCTCACCGCGGTCGTCGCCGACCCCGCTGACCCGTCCGCGCTGCTCGCCGGTTCCGAAGAAGGCACCGTCCTGCGGATCCGTCCGATCGGCTGATTCGACCCGGTCGAGTCAGCCGCCGACGTTGGTCGCCGCGGGCGGGGCCGGGGGAGCGGGCGCCGGGGCAGGCTGGGGCGTTTCGGCCGGAGCAGGGGCCGGAGCCGGAGCGGGTGTCTGGGCGGCAGGGGCCTTCGATGTCGGGGTGCCCGAGGAGGATTCGCCCGAGCCAGGGCTGACGGCCTGGGGTTCGGGAGCGGGAGCCGCCGCGGGGGCCTCGGGGACCACTACCGGCAGATCGGGCACGACGAAGGTGCCGACGGTCGGGGTCATCACGCAGCGAGCGCCCGCGTAGTCGATGGTTCCCCACATGGAGGCCACCACCGTGCCCGCGCCGCTGTGCACCGTCTTCGACAGCGACGGCAGCTTGAACTCGGTCTGGTCGTCGAGGCCGACGATGCCGCTCTGACCGGTGTTGACATTGACCCAGGCGACGCTCAGGCCCGATGCCAGCGGAACACCGGTGTGGCGCGGGCTCGCGCTGAAGCGGATATCGCCCGGTGCCAGGCTCGTCTCGGTGCGTGGACCGGGTCCTTCGAACGACGCCGCGGCGATGATCGTGGTGATCGGACCGTTGCTGCCGCAGCCGAAGGTGGGGGCCGCGTAGGTGAAGGGGGTGAACTGTGTCGAGATCTCTCGCAGGGCGTCCTCGCCGACGATGCCGGTGAAGCTGGCGATGGCGCCGACACCGGCCTTCGTCGTGGCGTCCTCGCCCGCGAGGTGAGTGAGGTGGCTGATCGCGTCCTCGGTGGGCGTCGCGGCCGCGCTCGGGGCCAGCAGTGCCAGTGCGCCGATGCTCGCCGCGGTGACCGCCGCTGCTCTCCCTGCGATGGATCTGCCGTTCACCCGTGACTCCTCGGTGGATGCTCGTCGCCGGATAGTCCGGTTCGTCTGGCAACGTACCAGGTCGTCACTGGGGTCGCCGAGCCGCCGAGGAGTCCGGTGAGCGCCGCTGGGACCGTCATCGCGTGTGATGTAGTCGACACCGAGGATTACCGAAGGGTAGGTTTCTCTTCGACGGCTACGAGTGACTGGGAGACCCGTATGAAGTTAGCCCTGTCCCCTGAAGAGGTCGCCTTCCGCGACGAGCTCCGGCGTTTCTACACGACCGAGATCCCGGTCGACATCCGTGACCGGGTGAAACACGGCGAGGATCTGTCCCGCGAAGACATCGTCACCGCGAACAAGATCCTCAACGACAACGGTTTGTGCGTGCCGAACTGGCCGGTGGCCTGGGGCGGCAAGGACTGGACGCCGATGCAGCGCCACATCTGGCTCGACGAGATGCAGCTGGCCTCGGTGCCGGAACCGCTCACGTTCAACGCCTCGATGGTCGGCCCGGTGATCGCGCAGTTCGGCTCCGAGGAACTCAAGCAGCGCTTCCTGCCGCCCACCGCCGCGCTCGACATCTGGTGGTGCCAGGGCTTTTCCGAGCCCGACGCGGGCTCGGACCTCGCCTCGCTGCGCACCACCGCGGTGCGCGACGGCGACACCTACATCGTGAACGGCCAGAAGATCTGGACCACGCTCGGCCAGTTCGCCGACTGGATCTTCTGCCTCGTGCGCACCGACCCGAACGCGCCGAAGAAGCAGGCGGGTATCTCCTTCCTGCTCTTCGATGTGAAGTCGCCCGGTGTCACCATGCGCCCGATCAAGCTGATCGACGGCAGCTACGAGGTCAACGAGGTGTTCTTCGAGAACGTCCGGGTGCCCGCCGATCAGCTCGTCGGCGAGGAGAACCAGGGCTGGACCTACGCCAAGTACCTGCTCGGCAACGAACGCACCTCCATCACCGGCGTCGGCAAGACCAAGGTCAAGCTCGGCCTCGCGAAGGACTATGCCCGTGCGACCAGGACCGGGCGCGGCACGCTGCTCGACGACCCGGTGTTCGCGGCGCGCGTGGCCGAGTTGGAGAACGAACTGCTCGCCCTGGAACTGACCCAGCTGCGGGTGGTCTCCAACTCGGTGGAGGGCAAGCCGAATCCGGCGTCCTCGGTGCTGAAGCTCAAGGGCACGGAGTTGCAGCAGGCCGCCACCGAACTGCTCCTCGACATCGCAGGCGCCGACGCGCTGGCGGTCGATGCCGACAACATCGCCTCGCCCGCGTGGGCCCAGCACACCGGCCCCGGCTACCTGAACTACCGCAAGGTGACCATCTACGGAGGCTCGAGCGAGGTCCAGCGCTCGATCATTTCCTCCACGATCCTCGGATTGTGAGGCACTGACATGGAACTCGCACTGACCGACGAACAGACGATGCTGCGCGACACCGTGCGCGAGCTGCTGCACCGGTTCTACGACGGCGAGGCGCTGGCCAAGGCCGGCGACACCGACCCCGGCTGGAACCGCACGGTCTGGAAGCAGCTCGCCGACCTCGGCGTGCTCGGACTGACCATTCCCGAGGAAGACGGCGGCGTCGGCGCCGGCCCGGTCGAGGCGATGCTGGTGCAGGAGGAACTCGGTCGCGCGCTGGCTCCGGAGCCGGTGCTCGACGCGGTGGTGATCCCGGCCGAACTGCTGCGGCTGGCGGGCAGCGCCGAGCAGCGTCAACGGCTGTTGCCCGCGCTGGCCGAGGGAACCACCCTGCTCGCCTTCGCCCACACCGAGCCCGGCATCCGGTGGCCGTCGGCCGAACTCACCACCGCCGCGGTATCCGTGGGCGAGGGGTACGCGCTGACCGGTGTGAAGAACCCGGTGCTGCGCGGTGATGTCGCCGACGAGTTGATCGTCAGCGCGGTCCTGCCGGACGGCGGGACCGGACTGTTCCTGGTCGACCCGAACCAGGACGGCGTGCAGCGACGCTCGTACCGCACCTTCGACGGCCGCCGCGCCGCGCAGTTCGACCTCGCCGACGCGAAGGGCGAGCTGCTCGGCGGCAACGTCGACGCGGCCGAACAGATCGCGCTGACCCAGGGTTACGCGCAGGCGGCGCTGTGCGCGGAGTCGGTCGGGGCGATGGAGGTCGCGCTCACGCTGACCACCGAATACCTCAAGACCCGCAAGCAGTTCGGGGTCACGCTGTCGAAGTTCCAGGTGCTCACCCAGCGGGCGGCGGACTGCTACGTCTCGCTGGAACTGGCTCGCAGCATGAGCCTGTACGCCACGGCCGCGCTGGCCGACGGCGGCAACGATCCGGCGGTCGCGTCACGGGCGCGGTTGCAGGTGGGCAAGTCGGCCGAGCACATCGGCCAGGAGGCGATCCAGATGCACGGCGGCATCGGCGTCACCGCCGAGTATCCGGTGAGCCACTACGTCGCCCGGTTGACCGCGATCGGTCAGACGCTCGGTGGGGCACTGGAACATCGGCGGGAGCTGGCCGATCGGATCGGCGACTACGACCTGGTCGAGCTGTAGGTCTTTCGACGATGGTGCGTGCCCGAATCGGGTGCGCACCATCGTCATGTCAGCTCTCGGCGGTGGTGGGGGCCGGGGTCTCGGTGGTCGTCGACGCCTCGGTGGTGGTTGCCGGGGTCGGCGTGGCGCCGGTGTCGGCCGGGACGACCGGGGTCGGAGTCGCGTGGTCGAAGGCGTGGGTCGGCGGATAGTCCTCGGCCGCTTCGTCATCGCCGACGCGGGGCGGGGTGACGGTGCGGGTCGGGTTCGGCCGGGTGGGGATCTGCGGCCGCGTCGTCGTCGGCTCGTCCTCGGTGGTCTCCGGCGGGCGGGTCGAGGCCTCGGCCGGTCGGGATTCGGTAGTCGCCTCGCCCGGGCGGGGCTCGGGAGCGGGTCCGCCCTCGGTCGGAGTCTCCGACGGTGAGGTCTCGGTGGAGCTGAGGCTGAACGGTTTACGCGGCGACATGTACGGCGCGATCCGCCAGCTGGGTGACGGTGGGATCGAGATGTGCACCGTCGTCGAGGTCGGCTCGTCGGCCACCCGTGCGGGAGCGGCGGCCAGATCCGCGCTCAACGGCGGCGCGGGCACGTAGACATCCTGTTGTCCGACACCGCACGCACCGATGATGATCAGTCCGAGCGACACCGCGCCAACAGCGACTGCCGGACCTACCAACTTGGCCCTGCTGTTATCCATCGCCTGTTACTCCTCGTCGGCTTCGAGATCGCCTCACAGTAGTGCAGGTCGGGCCGAAGAGCGCATTTTAAACGCTAGTGGTCCAGATATCGGATTGATGAATTCGGCGTGTCGCGGGGACGTGTCGCGCACATTCGACGTCGCCGGGTCGTAGCGTGTGTGAGCAAAGTTACGCATGAGACGCCCGGACCGAAACCCCTGACGCGCGAAGTTTGCGCGACGCAAGTATCTGATCGGCGTCATCGAGGAGAATCTCATGGGAGCACTCTCGACACCCCGGCTGGAAACCGCGGCGGCGAACACTGATTCGGCCACCGTCGGACCTCTGTCGGCGACACCGCCCGGCAACCGCACCTTGGCGGTTGGCGCGCGGATCATGGGCTGGTTGTTCTTCGTCGGCGGTCTCGTCGGTGCCGGCCTCGGTATCGCGGGCCTGCAGGTGGAGATCACCGTCGCCGGGCTGATCCTGGCCTGCACGGCTGGACTCATCCTATTGAAGCTGCGCACCGATCGGGACGCGCGCGAAACAACCTGAGACACCTCATAATTCGAATGCGTTCTCGTGTGTGACGCCTTACCGTCGGTAGGGTGCGCATCGACATCACCGCTGACGCTGCCCGGTTCATGGCCGAGGTGGAGCCGTTCCTGCGGTGTGACCCGCTGCGGCACACGGTGATCGCGAGCACCCTCGCCAACCTGATCTCGGGCAGATCAGGTTCGATGGTGACTCAATTTCTGAGTGTCCGCGACCACGCGGGTGCGGTCGTCGGTCTCGCGCAGAGCACGAACGGCGCCGTCTACCTCGGCGAGGTGCCGCCGCACTGCATTTCGGCCGTCGTCGATACGTTCGCGGGGCGCGACATCGCGGTGCGCAGCGTCGAGGGCGAGCGGGTCGGCGCCGCTGCCTTCGCGGAGCACTGGTCGACGACCACCAGCGGTACCTACCGCGAGACGTACACGACCCGCCTGTTCCGCCTGGGTTCCCCGTACGTGCCAGAGGCTCCCGGCGCACCTCGCCTGGCCACCGTCGACGATCTGGCCGTGTGCCTCGCGCTGATCGAGGGTTTCCGGGTGGAAGCCGATGCGCCACAACGACTCGACGAGACGGCGGTGCGCAGGCGCATCGAGGCCGGAACAACGTGGTTGTGGGCGCACAACGGCACACCGGTCACGCTGGTCGCCCGGCAGGCGGCGGTCCTCGGCTGGGCCAGGATCGGCCCGGTCTACACGCCACCTCGATACCGGGGCAACGGGTTCGCGAGTGCGCTGACCGCCACCGTCGCGAGCCGGATTCGCGCGGAGGGCGCCGACGCCTGCCTGTTCACCGATCTGGCCAACCCCACCTCGAACAAGATCTACCAGCGCATCGGCTTCGAGCCGGTGCGCGACTTCGCGCACTACGCGTTGGCCGACTAGACGAGCGGGGCGGAGTGCCACCACTGGAGCACCTGCGCCTCGTCGGCGATGAAGCCGCGGCTGTACATGAGCATGTTGTCGCGGCCGGAGTCGCCGTCGAAGCGGGTGACCATGCGCGGTGATTTCGGCTGGCTGTCGTCCAGCACGAAGTTCGTGTAGGTGTGGCCGGTGTGCGTCGTGGGGCGCGCGTCGTTGGCGGGCAGGCCCGCGATCGCTTGCGCGGCCTCGCTCGCGGAGGGGTAGAGGAAGAATTCGTAGCTGGCCTTGTTGCCGCCGCCGAAGCAATGCCACATGACCGACCAGTCGCCCATATCCGCGTCGTCGGCATCGCGGCTGGCGGTCGCGCGGTCGTAGGCGAAGCAGCCCGCGTTGCCCAGACCCGAACCGGCATGGACGAGGTTGCTCGCCGAGGTGGAGGGCAGCATGCGGGGGAACTCGTCGCTGAGCTTCGCCGCGTTGGCGCCGATGACCCGGCGGTCGCTGGTCGGCGGTGGAGTCGACGTCAGGCGCTGGGGTGCGGACGTGGTCGCGTCCGCGGAAGACGGTGCGACCGCGGAGGTTTCGAGACCGGGTGGGCCTGACGCGGCGGCGTCGCCGTCATCGCCCAATGCCTTCATGAGGATCCAGCCGAGGAAGACGATGCCGGCGATGATCGCCAGCCAGCCGATCGGCGAGCCCTCCCAGCGTGACTTCCGTTTCTTGCCGAGGTAGTCCTCGGCGACAGATGAGCGACCGCCCGTCTGCCTGGAACTCCCGGCGTCGCGGGGACGCTGAGCGAGGGCATTCGGCGCGCCCGCAGGATACGGAGACGACCCGCCGGGCCACGAGGGGGGCTGTGCGGGCCACGGCTGACCGGTGCTCGGGGCGGAGTTCGCTCCCCACTGTGGGTAACCCGCGGGACGGCCACTTGTGGCCCACGGCTGATCGGGGCCGGTTGTACTCGGCCACGACGCCTGTCCACCAGGCGAATTCGGGTCGCTGTGCCCGGCGATCGGGTAACCGGCGCCCGGGGTGAAGGGCGAATTCGGCGGATAGGTCCTCGTCGCGGATGAGCCGTGAACCTGCTGCGGGGCAGCGTGACCGGCCAGGGCCCGCTGTGCGGCAGCGGCGAATTCGGCGCAGGTGGCGAAGCGTTCCTCGGGGCGCTTGGCCATGCCTCGGGCGATCACCGCGTCGAGCGCGGGGGTGATGCCCGACCGGAGGGCGCTCGCGCGGGGCGGGGGTTGCTGGAGATGGCCCTGGATCACCGCGACGGGATTGGTGGCATCGAAGGGTGTGGTTCCGGTGAGGAGCCGGAAGAGCGTGCAGGCCAGGGAGTACTGGTCGGCGCGGCCGTCGAGGGTGATGCCGGAGAGTTGTTCGGGGGAGGCGAAAGCCAGTGTGGCCGTGAAGGTGCCGGTTTGGGTGAGCTTGGCGGCGCTGTCGTCGTGCAGGCGGGCGATGCCGAAATCGGTGAGGTAGACGCGTTCGGTGCTGTCGACCGGTTCGATCAGGATGTTGGCGGGCTTCACATCGCGGTGCAGCACACCTCGGCTGTGCGCGAAGTCCAGTGCCGCCGCGGTTTCGGCGACGATGCGGACCGCGCGGGCCGGGTCGACGGGCGAGGGCAGCGACGACGCGTCGGAACCGTCGATGTAGCGCATGGAGATCCACAGCTGATCGTTCTCGACGCCACGGTCGTACACGGTGACGATATTCGGGTGCTCGAGCTGCGCCACGAGATCGGCCTCGCGTTCGAACCTGGCCCTGATCTCGTTGTCGAAGAACAGCTCCCGGTTGAGCAGCTTCATCGCGGTGCGTCGTGGCAGCCGCGGGTGGCGCGCCAGATACACCGAGCCCATCCCGCCGCGGCCCAGCAGTCGTTCGATCGTATAACCGGCGAAAACGCCGCCCTCGTCGTGCGTCGACATCAGTTCAGCGGGGCCGAACGCCACCAACGCAGCACCTCGTCGGCCGTGCCGTAGCCGTCGGTGTACATCAGGAACTGGGCGCGGTCGGGCTCGCCGGTGAACTGCGTGATGATCTTGTTCCCGTTGTCGGTGTACTTGTAGTTGGCGTACTGCTTGCCGCCGTTGCTGTCGGTGGACTTGGTGTTGGCCGGCAGACCGTCGAGCACCGACTTGACGTCGGCGGCCGAGTCGAACGCGTAGATCCGGTAGAACGGGTCGTCGCTGTCGCCGCCGCCGAAGCAACTCCACAGATGGACCCAGGCGCCGAAATCGGGTTCGCCTTCCGCGGGTGAGGGCGGATTGCTGTTGTCGGTCTCCCAGCAGGTGGCGCCGTTGTAGCCGGTGGAATCGTCGACCGTGGCGGGTACGATCCGGCCGAATTCGGCGCTGATGGCCTCGGCGCTCGGGGTGATGTGGTTGGCCGCCGATGTCGTCGTCGTGCGGTCGCTGCCCGCGTCGTCGCCGCTGGCCGCGATGCCGATGCCGATCAGCAGCACGATCACCAGGATCACCGCGACGATGATGCCGATGATCAGCCCGGTGTTCGACTTCTGCGGCGGTCGCGAGCCCTGCGGATACTGGGTGAAATTACTGGCCTGCGGCCGCGGCGCGGACTGGTACTGCGGGCGCGATTGCTGGCTGTAGGGATTCTGCGGAGCACCGGTCGGCGACTGGTTCATCGGCCGCTGGGTGCCCATCGGAGCGCCGGTCATCGGGCCTTGTGCGGTGCCCATCTGTCCGCCGGTCATCGGGCCTTGGGCCGTGCCCATCTGCCCGCCGGTCATGGGGCCTTGTGCGGTGCCCATTTGCCCGCCGGTCATCGGACCCTGCGTGGCAACGGGATACGGCAGACCGGTCTGCGGAATCGCGCCGCCCGTCGTGGGTCGCCCGGCGATCGGGTGTGCCCCACCGGTACCCGGACGTCCACCGACGATCGGAATCGCGGGCGCGCTCGGACTGTTCAGCGCCTCGATCGCGGCCTCGGCGAAGTCCGAACAGGAGTCGAAACGGTCGTCGGGCCGCTTGGCCATCGCCTTGGCGAGCACGCCGTCGAGCGCATAGGAGAGCCCGGGCCGCACATTGCTCAACGTCGGCGGCGGTTGCTGGAGGTGACCCTGGATCACCGCGGCCGGGTTGGTCGCCGCGAACGGCCCCGAGCCGGTGAACAGCCAGAACAGCGCGCAGGCAAGGGAATACTGGTCGGAACGGTGATCGAGCGCGGCGCCGGTGAGCTGCTCGGGCGAGGCGTAGGCGAGCGTCGCGGTGAAGGTGCCTGTCTGGGTGAGATTGCCGGTATCGTCGCGCAATCGGGCGATGCCGAAGTCGGTGAGGTAGACCCGTTCGCCACGGCCCGCGCCCGAGCGGGCGAGCAGGATGTTGGCCGGTTTCACGTCGCGGTGCAGCACGCCCATGCCGTGCGCGTAGTCCAGCGCGTCGGCGGTTTCCTTCACGATCTGTAGCGCGCGGGCGGGCGGCAGCGTCTGCGGATCCACCGAGGCCGCGTCGACACCGTCGATGAACTGCATGGAGATCCACAGCTGTTCGTCGTCGTGCCCGCGGTCGTAGACGGTGACGATGTTCGGATGATCGAGGCGCGACACGAGATCGGCTTCCCGCTCGAATCGCGCCCGCACCTCGGCGTCGAAGAACATCTCGCGGTTGAGCAGCTTCAGCGCCGTCATCCGTGGCAGGCGAGGGTGCTTGGCTAGGTAGACCGAACCCATGCCACCGCGACCGAGCTGCCGTTCGATGACGTAGCCGGCGAAAACATCTCCGTTGGCCAGCATGTCTGCTCCACTTCCCGCCGCGCGCCGGGACCCACCAGCGCACGCGCGTACAGCATAAAAGCCGCGGCCGGGGTTGCCCGCCACGGGAAAATCAACGAAACCTTATCAGTCGGCGAGGGCGCCGAAGGCCGCCACGATCACGGCGGACGCCGCTGCTGAGGTGGCACGATATAGCCGGGATGGTTACGGCCACCAGGGAAGTCGATGGTGCCGGGGCGCGCGGTTCCGCGTCGCGGTGGCATCGCCGAGCCGCCCGTGGACGGCCGCGGCGCATGCGGATGCGGCTGCGCGGGCGTGGTCGGCGGGGTGTGCGCGTGCGGGTACGGCTGCGCGGGGGTGGTCGGCGGCGGCGCGTTGCGGTAGGGCTGCGCCGGAGTGCGGGGCCGGGGATATCCCGGTGCCTGCGGGTACGGGTCACGGGCGCGCAGCACCACGCCCGCCGCGGTGTACTGCTGCTGGTGATGCCACGGCCCCGGCACCGCGAACAGCGCGGCCTTGGCCGCCTGGGCGAATTCGGCGCAGCTGGCGAAACGGGATTCGACCCGCTTGGCGGTGGCCCTGGCCAGCACCGCGTCCAGCGTCGCGGGCAGGTCGGGGCGCAGACTGCGCAGCGGCGGAAGGGGTTTGCTCAGGTGCGCCTGGATCACCGCGCCCGGACTCGGTCCGGGGAACGGCACCGAGCCGGTCAGCATCCAGAACAGCGTGCAGGCCAGCGAATACTGATCGGCGCGATGATCCAGCGGCGCCCCGGACAGGTGCTCGGGTGCGGCATAGGCCAGGGTGGCGGTGATCGTGCCCGCCGAGGCAAGGGTGGTCTCGCTGTCGCGCACCGCCGCGATGCCGAAGTCGGTGAGCACCACGCGCTCCGGGCGTCCGATCGGTGGCTTGGCGAGCAGGATGTTGGCCGGTTTGACGTCGCGGTGCAGCACGCCGCTCGCGTGCGCGAAGTCCAGTGCGGTGGCGGTCTCGGCGACGATCTGGACCGCTCGGCCCGGCGTCAGCACGTTCACGTCGGCGGTCGCCACATCGGTGCCCGCCACGAACTGCATCGAGATCCAGAGCTGATCGTCATCGGTGCCGCGGTCGTAGACATTGACGATATTGGGGTGCTCGAGCTGGGCGACCAGATCGGCTTCGCGTTCGAAGCGGTGGCGGATCTCCTCGTCGGCGGACAGCTCGGTGCTGAGCAGTTTCAGCGCGGTCAGCCGAGGCAGCCGCGGGTGCCGGGCCAGGTAGACCACGCCCATGCCGCCCTGGCCGAGCACGCGCCGGATCGTGTACCCGGCGAATACGTCGCCTTTGCGCAACACGCGAAGTCACCCCCTCCAGGGCAGAGCACCCGCCCGAATTCTACCGATGTATCTCCGGAAGCCATCGAGGTGCAACATCGGCCGAAGTTGTCGGTGCCTGATATTAGGGTGGGATCTATGCGCATTGGAGCACACGTTCGCGACGAGAGCGATCCGATCGGCTTCGGGGAGAAGCTCGGCGCCGAGGTCGTCCAGCTGTTCGTGGTCGATCCGCAGAGCTGGGACAAGCCGCAGCCGCACCCGAAGGCCGCCGAGATCCTGGCCAGTCCGATCGATGTCGTGGTGCACTCGTCCTATCAGATCAATGTGGCGAGCCTGAACAACCGGCTGCGGATGCCCTCGCGCAACGCGGTGGCCCAGCAGGCGAAGGCCGCGGCCGAGCTCGGTGCGTTCGGGCTGGTCGTGCACGGCGGACATGTGCGCTCCGATGCCGAGCTCGACACCGGAATCGACAACTGGCGCAAGCTGTTCGAACGTCAGCAGGACAAGGGCGGGTTCGCCGTGCCGATCCTGATCGAGAACACCGCCGGTGGCAATCACGCGATGGCACGGCATTTCGATTCGATCGCGCGATTGTGGGACGCGGTGGGCGACTACGGCGCGGGCTTCTGTCTCGACACCTGTCACGCTTGGGCCGGTGGTGAGGAATTGGTCGGCGTCGTCGAACGGATCAAGGCCATCACCGGACGGATCGACCTGGTGCATCTGAACTCCTCGCGCGACGAGTTCGATTCCGGCGCCGACCGGCACGCCAATTTCGCCGACGGCACCATCGACCCGCAACTGCTGGCCGAGGTCTGCCGCACGGCCGGTGCGCCGGTCATCTTGGAAACCCCGGCCGACGGGGTCGCCGAGGACCTGGCCTATCTGCGCGAGAACCTGGGCTGAGCCGTTCCGATCACTCCGAGATAAAACCTGTCTGCGGCGGCGTTTTCGCGGTGTGCTGAGAACACAGCAAACCGATCGAGAACGAATTGAAGGTGACCCCCATGACGGTCGACACTGCCACCGAAACCACCCTGACGGTGACCAAGCTCGGCGCCCACATCGGCGCGCAGATCGACGGTGTCCGTCTCGGCGGTGACCTGGACGCGGCGACCGTAGCGACGATCCGTCGTGCGCTCAACGAGCACAAGGTGATCTTCTTCCGCGGTCAGCAGCATCTCACCGAGGACGGCCAGTACGAATTCGCTGAGCTGCTCGGCAGCCCGACCACCCCGCACCCGACGGTGAAGTCCGCCGGTGTGAAGAGCCTGGCCATCGACTCCGAGCGGAGCCGCGCCAACTCCTGGCACACCGACGTGACGTTCGTCGACCGGGTGCCGAAGGCGTCGATCCTGCGCGCCGAGTACCTGCCCACCTACGGCGGCTCGACCACCTGGGCGTCCACGGTCGCGGCCTACAACTCGCTGCCCGCACCGCTGAAGGTGCTGGCCGAGAACCTGCGCGCGGTGCACACCAACCTCTACGACTACGCCGGGGCGGTCGACAAGGTACGGCCTTCGCAGGTCAAGTATTCGGCAGAGTTCCAGTCCGATGTGTACGAGACCGAACACCCCGTGGTGCGGGTGCACCCCGAAACCGGCGAGCGTTCGCTGCTGCTCGGCCACTTCGTGAAGCAGTTCGTCGGGATTCCGGCCCGGGAGTCGGACCAGCTGTTCCGGTTGCTCCAGGATCGGGTCATCCGCTTGGAGAACACCACCCGCTGGAACTGGTCCGAGGGCGACGTCGCGATCTGGGACAACCGCGCCACCCAGCACTACGCCATCGACGACTACGACGACCAGCCGCGTCGGCTCACCCGCATCACCCTTGCCGGTGATATCCCGGTCGGTGTCGACGGGCAGACCAGCACGGTGTTGAAGGGCAATTCCGAGGATTACTCCATCATCGAGGAAGTGGAACTCCTCGCCAGCTGAAATATGGTGCTGACCTGGGGTCCGGTAGTCCCAGATAGTTGACGCTGTGTTTTTGGCGCGCTGGCGCGCGCGTGTCCGCGGCCCTGAGGGGTCGCGGGTGGGGGTCGGGAGTGCGGTCATGGCGGTTTTGGGGTGGACGGTGTTGTTGGGTGGGGTGCGGGCGTGGCGGGTTTGGGGTTATCCGTGTGGCGGGTTGCGAGGGGGTCGCGTGTCGTGCGGGGTTGGGCGGCCATACTGGGCGCATGAGTATTCGGCCGTTGGACGGTGTTCGCGTCCTGGAACTCGGTAACTATGTTGCCGCTCCTACTGCCGGACGTATTCTGGGCGATTTCGGCGCCGAGGTGATCAAGGTGGAGCGCCCCGGTACGGGCGACGAATTGCGCAACTGGCGGTTGTACGGTGGCGATACCTCGATGTTGTATCGCACCGTCAATCGCAACAAGAAGTCGATCGTGCTCGATCTGCGCACCGAGGCGGGGCGCGCGATCGTGCTCGACCTGGTGAAACAGAGCGATGTGCTGCTGGAGAACTTCCGGCCGGGAATGCTCGAGAAGTGGGGGCTCGGGCCCGACGTGCTCGAGGAAGCGAATCCGAAGCTGGTGATCACGCGGATCTCGGCGTACGGCCAGACCGGTCCGATGGCCGCGCGGCCGGGATTCGCCGCGGTCGCGGAGGCGGTCGGTGGCCTGCGTGAGCTGGTCGGTGACCCCGATCGGCCGCCGGTGCGTACCGGGGTGTCGATCGGTGATTCGATCGCGGGCATCTATGCCGCGTTCGGGACGGTGATGGCGCTGTTCCAGCGCGAGCGGGTCGCCGGTCCGGTGCCGCAGGTGGAGCGGATCATCGACGTCGCGCTCAACGAGTCGATCCTGTCGGTGATGGAATCGTTGATCCCCGACCACCTCGCCTACGGCATCAATCGTGAGCGCGTCGGCGGCCGGATGGAGGGCATCGCACCCTCGAACGCCTACCCGACCAGCGACGGTTACTCCATCATCATCGGTGGCAACGGCGATGCCATCTTCCAGCGGTACATGCAGGTCATCGGCCGCCCCGACCTGGCCGTCGACCCGGAACTGGCCGACAACAACGGCCGCTGGCGGCACCGCGAACGCCTCGACGCCTCGATCGCGGAATGGTCGATCCGGCACACCCGCGCCGAAGCGCTGAAAATGCTCGACGAGGCCGCCATCCCGTGCGGTCCGATCTACACCGCCGCCGACATCGTGGCCGACGAGCAGTACCGCGCACGCAATATGATCCAGATGTTCCCCGTCGACGTGGGCGAGGCCGAACCCAAGCAGGTGGGTTTCGGCGGCATCGTCCCGGTGATCGGGGGCGCATCGCTGCCGATCCGCAATGTCGGCCCCGACCTCGGCGAGCACACCAGAGAAGTGCTCGGCGGGCTGCTCGGGATGAGTGAAGATCAGATCGACGCGCTGGAGGCACTGTGACGAGGCGAGTACACGGCAGGCGTCGCCCGCCGGTGCGCAACAAGTGGGAGCCGCGCGGTCCGGGTCATGTGCGTCCGACGGTGCACCCCACCCCGGCCAGCGTGGGCGACAAACCGTGCGGTGGCGTGATGTGTGTGCCGGCGCAGGAACCCGAGCAGCGACGATGACAGCACCGCTGTTGCGGGACGTGACGCTGCGCGACGGCTTGCAGCTCACCGGCAAGGTGCTGCCCGTCGACCAGAAGGTCGACGTGGTGCGCAGGCTGCTCGCCGCCGGTGTGCCCGCACTCGAGATCGGTTCGATGGCGCGGCCCGATCTCGTCGCGCCGATGGCCAACTCGCTCGAGTTGATCGCGGCGCTGACCCCCGATGAGCTGGCGAAATGCTGGGTGTGGGTGGCCACGCCGCGCCACGTGGAGAAGGCGGCCGCGGCCGGTGCGCGCAATTTCCAGTACTGCTTCTCGGTGTCCGACGCGCACAACAGGGCCAATATCGGCCGCGATACCGAGACCTCGGTGGCCGCGATGCCCGACGCGATCCGCCTCGCCCACGAGGCGGGCGGCGAGATCCAGCTGTGCCTGGCCACCAGTTTCACCTGCCCGTTCGACGGACCCGTCGACCCGGCACGCGTCCTCGCCATCGCGAACGACCCGCGCACCGACGGCGCCGCCGACATCGTCCTCGCCGACACCCTCGGCCAAGCCCACCCCGGCGAGGTGAGCGCATTGGTCACCGCCGTCCGCGACACCACCCCGCCACGCCGCATCGTCTTCCACGGTCACGACACCTGGGGCATGGGCGTGGCTAATACCCTCGCCGCCGTCGCCGCGGGCGCCACCATGGTCGACGGCGCGTTGGGCGGCCTCGGCGGCTGCCCCTTCGCCCCTGGCGCCAGCGGCAACACCGCGACCGAAGACATCCTCTTCGCCACCCGCCCGGACTGGTTCACCCCCGCCTCGCTGGCGAGCCTGGTCGGGCTCACCGAGGAACTACTGGCAAATCTCGGCGAACCCAACCGCTCTCGGACCCTGGAAGGCGCGCGTTCCAGGGCTGAGGCGTTCGAGTGGGTCGTTCACTGAGAGGTCGGTAAGACCTGCGGTATCGGGGGGATCCCGGATGGCGCGGTTCACAGTCGACGGCCAGACTGGACAGCATGACTTCGCACGCCATGGGCACCGAGGCCGTCGATGCGGCGGCCCCCACCGATATCGCGGCCGCCGCGCTCGATCTGGTCAAGCTGTACGGATCGGGAGATACACAGGTCAAGGCCCTGGACGGGGTGTCGGCTGACTTCGCGAAGGGCGAATTCACCGCGATCATGGGTCCATCGGGCTCGGGCAAGTCCACGCTGATGCACTGCCTGGCCGGACTCGACAGCGCCAGCACGGGCGAGGTACGCATCGGAGACACCGCGCTCACCGGCCTGTCCGACAAGCAGATGACTGCCCTGCGGCGCGACCGGATCGGGTTCGTCTTCCAGGCGTTCAACCTGGTTCCGACGCTCACCGCGCTGGAGAACATCACCCTGCCGCTCGATATCGCGGGTCGCAAGCCCGACCAGGAGTGGCTCGACACCGTGGTCAAGCGCCTAGGCCTCGGCGACCGCCTCGAACATCGGCCGTCCGAGCTGTCCGGTGGCCAGCAGCAGCGCGTGGCGTGTGCGCGGGCGCTGGTGGGCAAGCCGGAGATCATCTTCGGCGACGAGCCGACCGGCAACCTGGACTCGCACTCCTCGGGCGAGGTGCTCTCGATCCTGCGGGCCTCGGTCGACGAGTTCGGCCAGACCGTCGTGATCGTCACCCACGACCCCCGTGCGGCCGCCTACTCCGACCGCGTCGTGTTCCTCGCCGACGGTCGCATCGTCGACGAACTGCGCGACCCGACCCAGGATTCGATCCTCGACCGGATGAAGGCGCTGGAAACCCGATGAGCTCACCGATGCGCAAGGTCGCCTTGCGTAACCTCGCCGCGCACAAGGTGCGGTTGGCGTTGACCCTGTTGTCGGTGGTGCTCGGCACCGCCTTCATCTCCGGATCGTTCGTTTTCACCGACACGTTGCAGCGCACCTTCGACGGCATCTTCGAGGGCCAGGCCCAGGGTGTGGACGTGCGCGTCGGCCCCGCCGACCGCCAATCACTGGGTCTGCCGACGAATATCGTCGACGCGCTGGCCAAGACCGAGGGCGTCGCCCGGGTCGCTCCCGCCGTGAACGGCCCGGTCGTGCTGCTAGAGCCCGACGGTAAGAAGGCCGTGCAGACCGGCGGCGCACCGAGTTTCGGTCTGTCCTACCTGCCGCCGGACAAGGCGGTCGAGGAGCCCGACAAGTTCGTGGCGGGCGCCCCGCCCACCCAGACGAACGAGATCGCGCTCAATGCCGGTGGCGCCGAGAAGGCCGGGCTGAAGGTCGGCGACAAAGCCAAGGTGCTGATTCCGTCCAGGGGCGACCCCTTCGAGGTGACCCTGACCGGCATCTACGAGATGCCCGGTGCCGAGGGCGGCGGTGTGGTCGCGGTGATGTTCACCGAACCGCAGGGCCGCAAACTGTTCACCGACGGCTCACACGTCGCCTACGCCGATATCGCCGCGGCTCCCGGCGTTTCGGCCGACGATCTGCGTGACCAGCTCGCCGCCGGTCTGCCCAACTACAAGGTGCAGAACTCCGACGAGGTCCGCGAGGACATGAAGAAGGAGATCTCCGAGGCGCTCACCTTCATCAACTACTTCCTGCTCGCCTTCGGCGCGATCGCGCTGATCGTCGGCACGTTCATCATCTACAACACCTTCTCGATGATCGTGGCCCAGCGTCTGCGTGAACTCGCGTTGCTGCGCGCGATCGGGGCGAGCCGTCAGCAGGTCGGGCGGTCGGTGGTCGGTGAGGCCATCGTGATCGGGTTGATCGGTAGCGCGCTCGGGCTGGCCGCCGGTATCGGGTTGGCGTACGGGTTGTCGGCGTTGCTCAACGCCTTCGATCTCGGACTGCCCACCGGTTCGCTGACGGTGCTGCCGCGTACCGCGATCGTCGCGCTGCTCGTCGGCCTGCTCGTCACCGTGGCCAGCGCCTACGCCCCCGCTCGACGGGCCGCGAAGGTGCCGCCGGTGGAGGCGATGCGTTCTGAATTCGCCAGTGCCGGTGACTCTTTGCGGCTGCGGACGATTATCGGCGCGGTCATGGCCGTTGTCGGTGGGGTGCTCGTCTATGTCGGTGCGCAGGGCACCGGCAAGGGCTCGGCGGTGACCGTCGGCGTCGGCGCGCTCGGGTTGATTCTGGCGGTGCTGTTGGCGGCGCCGGCGTTGTCGCGGCCGATGGTGCTCGTGCTCGGGGTGCTCACCAGGCCGTTCGGCGCGATCGGGCAGATGGCGCGCAACAACGCCACGCGCAACCCGCGTCGCACGGCGGCCACCGCGTTCGCGCTCACACTCGGCCTGATGCTGGTATCGGCGATCGGCATTCTCGGCGCTTCGGCGAAGACCAGTGTCGGCGTGCTCATCGACAAGGGCGTGGAGGCCGAATACGTGCTCGCCGGTCCGCAGATGATCGGTGTGCCGATCGGTGCGGTCGACGCCGTGCGCACCCAGGTGCCCGGGGTCAGCGATGTCACCGGGATCCGGATCGTCGCGTTCGAGATCGGCGGCGATCAGATCGGCGCCACCTCACCGGACGGTCCGATCGATCCGGTGATGGACATCGACGTGACCAGCGGCACGAGCACGATCCCCGCCGGTGGCGCGCTCATCGATGAGACCGAGGCGGGCGAACGCGGGTGGAAGGTCGGCGACAAGGTCGCCATCACCAGCCTCGACAAGAAGCAGATAGAGCTCACGATCGCGGGCGTCTACGCCGACTCACCGCTGCTCGGCCCCATGGTGGTCGATCCTGGCATCTACGAGCAGTTGATGCCGCAGAGCCTGCGCACCAATGTCTTCGTTCTGGTCAAGGCAGCGCCGGGCACCGACCTGACCGCGATGCGGACGAATCTGGAGAAGGCCACCGAACCGTTCGTGGTGGTGCAGGTGCAGGACCACGAACAGTTCAAGGGGGCACAGGGCCAGCAGATCAACACCCTGCTCGCCATCCTCTACGGGCTGCTCGCGCTGGCCGTGGTGATCGCGGTGCTCGGCATCATCAACACCCTGGCGCTGTCGGTGGTGGAGCGTCGACGCGAGATCGGCATGCTGCGTGCGGTGGGCACCCAGCGTGCGCAGGTGCGGCGCACCATCTACCTGGAGTCCATGCTGATCGCCATCTTCGGCGCGATCGTCGGGCTGGTACTCGGCATCGCGCTCGGCGTCGGATTCCTGCGCACGCTGCGCGACATGGGCATCGACCAGATCACCATTCCCTGGTCGCAGTTGGTGATCGTGCTGGTCGCGTCCGCTGTGGTCGGCGTGCTGGCCGCGGTGTGGCCGGGTGTGCGGGCCGCGCGGACGCCGCCGTTGGCGGCTATCGCGGATCTGTAAGAGTCGCAACCACTCTCGGCCCTCGGTGGATATTCCATCGGGGGCCGATTGCGTTCCGAGTCGAGGATCTCCCTTCGAGCCGAGATCGTGTGCGTAGACGGCGGTCGGCCATAGGCAAGCGCCAGGCCACGGCCGCGTTCAGACGATGGGGTAGCGGTCGATCCAGGCTTGTGTCGGATGCCCGTGGTCGTCTTGTGGTGGGGTGAGGCCGAATTCGGTGCAGTAGTCGGTGGCTAGGCGTTCGAGGACGGCACGGGCGTCGACGGTGTCGAGCCAGCGGCGGGGTAAGGCGTTGTGGCCGTAGCGGGCGCCGAGCAGGCTGCCCGCGATCGAGCCGGTAGCGTCGCTGTCACCGGAGTGGTTGACCGACAGCAGAAGTCCGGTGCGGACGATGTCGTGGGGTGTACCGCCGAGACCTTCGGCGGCGAGGACGGCGAAAACAGCGATCGACAGGGCTTCGGGGCCGATCCAGCCCTGGCCGAGGGTTTCGACGTCTTCCGGTGTGGGATAGCGCCTTTCGCGTTCGATGCGCGCGGCCAGCCGGTGTGCGGCATTGAGCGCGGCCGAGGTTTCCTCGTGCTCGGGGTAGCTCGCGAGCTCGACTCGCCCGCGGGAGAGTGCGGTGGAGAGGTCGGCGCCGCGCGCGAGCTGATAGATCAGCGCGGACAGAGTGCCCGCGGGCAGCCAGCCGCTGGGATGGCCGTGGGTGAGTGCGGCAGCGTCGCAACCCAGTTCGAAGACGGCGTCGGTCGCCGCACCGGAACGGTCTGCGGCGTAACCGAATCCGCACGGTGCGGCGCGCATCACCGCGCCGCTGCCCTTGGAGTGATTGATCGGCTGGTCGCGGGTGCCGAGTGGGTTGGTCGGCGCGCGCCGTTGCGCCGCGTGGCGTAGCGCGGTGTAGACCGAATTGGCCACGCCGCGTTGCTCGATCAGCTCGGGGTGGTCGCTGAGCGAGCTGTGCATCGCCGACGGCTGGTCGGGCATTTCGGCGACCTGTCCGCGTAACCACACGAGCAGGCCCTGCTGGAGCAGACCCATCGTCGCCCCGCCGATGCCCTTCGCCCTCGCCCGTACCGAGCCTCGGATCAGCGCTTCGACGGTGAACGCCGTCAGCTGGGTCTCTTCGGAGATGCGCAGCGGGTCGATGTCGGTCACACCGGCGGGACCGTACTCGGCACGGATCTGTTGCAGCGAAAGGGTTTCCACGGGGGCGCCGAGGGCATCGCCGATCGCGCCTCCGAGAAGACAACCGTTGAGGCGCTGCACCCACATCGACGCGCCCATCGCTGTGCGCCCGGTGTTCCCTGGCTCGCCGCTTCCCACCGCGGAGCGCCGTTGATCTCGCGATACGGTGCCCGTCGGGGGGCGCGCAGCGGCCGAGTGACCAGTCGCACGGGGCGAGCGGCTTTCGGGCTCGGCTGAGGTGTGGCGAACAATCGTCGGGTCGTGCCGGCGGGCAGCGCTCAGCTGACTCGCCCCTTCACGCGGTGCGGCCTCGGCGGTGGAGGTCTGCGGGCGTGCAGCGGATAGCGTCGACTCGAGCGCTGATGCGGTGCCTGTGGGATGGGCAGTGGTTCGCGTGGGTGCGGGGTGACGGAGTGCCTGCGCGAGGGCGGTAGCGAAGGCCGTGCAGGTGGGGAAGCGGTGGGCGGGGTCCTTGGCCATGGCCTTGGACAGGACCGCGTCCACCGCGGTGGGGAGGGTGGCGCGGCGGGTGCTGGCCGCGGGTGGCGGGGCGTTGAGGTGGCCGAGCATGACGGTGGCGGGGTTGGGCGCGTCGAAGGGGCCGGTGCCGGTGAGGAGGCGGAATACCGTGCAGGCCAAGGAGTATTGGTCGCCGCGGCCGTCGAGCGGGGCGCTGCTGAGTTGTTCGGGGGAGGCGTAGGCGATGGTGGCGGTGAACTGGCCGGTGCGGGTGAGCCCGCCGGTGTCGTCGAGGAGTTTCGCGATGCCGAAGTCGGTCAACACGACTCGTTCGTCGAAGCCTGCGCCGACACCCGCGGTTCGCGACAACAGGATGTTGGCGGGCTTCACGTCTCGGTGCAGAACGCCCTGGCGGTGGGCGTAATCGAGGGCGCTCGCGGTCTGGGTGACGATCTGGGCGATGCGCTCGCTGCCGAACTGCTGCACCGGAACCGCCGACGCGTCGACACCGTCCACGAACTGCATCGATATCCAGAGACGTTCCTCGTCGACGCCACGGTCGTAGACGGTGATGATATTCGGGTGATCGAGCTGGGCCACGAGGTCGGCTTCGCGTTCGAACCTGGCTCGGATCTCGAAGTCGGCGAACAGGTCACGGTGCATCAGTTTCAACGCGGTCAGCCGTGGCAGCCTGCGGTCCCTGGCCGCGTACACCGCGCCCATCCCGCCGCGTCCCAGCTCACGCTCGATGACGAAACCGGCGAACACCGCCCCGCGCCGCAACATCGCCTCACCCCGTTCACCGAACCCGATCGTTCGCAGCCTAGTTGGCTCGGACGCGATGCGCTTCTGGGTTCCCGCGTTACACCGCCGGGGCGTTGGTGTCGGCCCAACGGGTGATGTCGCCGCGGTCGAGGGCGGTGGCGAGCAGGTCGGGGAATTTGTCGGGGGTGCAGGCAAAAGCGGGGATGCCGAGGGCTGCCAGTGCTGCCGCGTTGTCGTGGTCGTAGGCGGGTGCGCCTTCGTCGGAGAGGGCGAGCAGCACTACCACCTGGACGCCCGCTTCCTTCATCGCGTTGCAGCGGCGCAGCATCTCGTTGCGCACGCCGCCCTCGTAGAGGTCGGAGATGAGCACGAACAGGCTGTCGGTGGGGCGGGTGATCAGCGTTTGCGAGTAGGCGATGGCGCGATTGATATCGGTGCCGCCGCCGAGCTGGGTGCCGAACAGGACGTCGACCGGGTCGCTCAGCTGATCGGTGAGGTCGACGATCTCGGTGTCGAAAACCACCAGCGAGGTCTTCAGCGACCGCATGGAGGCGAGGACCGCACCGAAGACCGAGGCGTAGACGACACTGGCCGCCATCGAACCGGATTGGTCGATGGCCAGGACCACATCGCGCTGGATCGACTGCGACTTGCGGCCGTAACCGACGAGCCGTTCGGGCACGATGGTGCGGTGTTCGGGCAGGTAGTTGGCGAGATTCTTGCGGATCGTCCGATTGAAATCGATATCGCGCAGCTTCGGGCGATGGGTACGGGCAGCCCGGTTGATCGCTCCCGAAACGGCGGCCACGGTCTTGGCGGCGATGCGCTGCTCGATCTCGCGCACCACCTTCTCCACGACCATTCGCGCGGTGGCCTTCGTGGTTTCGGGCATCACCCGGTTGAGGCCGAGCAGGGTGCCGACCAGGTGAACATCGGGCTCGACCGATTCCAGCAGCTCGGGCTCCAGCAGCAGCTGGGTGAGGTTGAGTCGGTCCACGGCATCGCGCTGCATCACCTCCACCACGGTCGCGGGGAAGTAGGTGCGGATATCGCCGAGCCAGCGCGCAACTCGGGGCGCCGAACCGCCGAGTCCACCAGACCTTTTCGTCGACCCGCCGGCTTCACCGGTGTTGTAGAGGGCCGACAGTGCCTGGTCCATCGCCTGATCGGTACCGGAGCTCAAGCCGCCGAGCTGTTCTTCGGCAGCGGTTCCCAGCACGAGACGCCAACGGCGCGACTGGGTTTCGTCGGGATCGGTCATCGGTGCTCCTCGTGATCGAGCGAGTGATCGGGTTGCTGTGTCGCGGGACCCGCCGGGCACGAGGCGGCCGCCCAACTGCCAGGGGCGGTCATCCGGCGGCGCCGAGGATCGCGGTGGCGGCGCGCAGTGCGAGTTGACCGCGGACCGGGTCGACCTCGGTGGTGCCCCGGGCGGTTGTCGGCGCTGATCCGGTGTCTCGTAGGGCCTGACTGATGGCTCGGCGTTCACCGGATTCGAAGGAGCCGAAGGTGCGGCGCAGCAGCGGCAGGGTGGCGACGAACTGATCTTCGTTGAGGTCGCGCAGCCATTCATCGATGCGGCGCAACAGCTCTCGGTCGTGGACCAGGAGCAGGCCGCGCCCGCCCAGGAAGCCGTCGACCCAGGCGGCTTTGGCGGCAGGGGTGTTGCCGATGGACAACGCGGCGGCGAGTCGACGGGCGGAGTCGGCGTCGTCGATGCGTTCGGCGTCGCACAGCAGGCGCACGGCGCGACCGCCGATCGCACCGTGCACGTCGTCGCGGTCGGCGATGCGTTGCAGGGTGGCCAGCCATTCGGTGGTGGAGTGCTCGTCGTCGCGGGTGCTGATGGCGGTGTGCGCGGCGTCGATCTGGGCGCGCAGGGCCTCGGCGGCATCGGTATCGAGGCCGGTGACGGCGCCGGGCAGCCCCGCGCAGATCCGCACCAGCAGGCCGTCGGCGACGTGGGCGAGGGCCTTGGTGTCGGTGCCGCGGACATCGCCATAGCGCAGTGTGCGGGTCAGGCCGGGGAGGGCGCCGAGCAGGTGGGTGACGTCATGGTCGAGGGCGGCTGCCGCTTCGAGCCTGGTGATCAGCCCTTCGGTGGCGCCACCCAGGTCGGCGAGCAGGGCCGTTTCCAGTGCGTGGGCGAGGGCGGTGACGGTGACGTCGTCGCGGCTCGCGGTGTCGAGGATTTTGGTCTCGGCGGCGGTGCGCAGAGTCGTTCCCCACACGGCCGCTTCGACGATGCGGACTTCGAACTCCGGTTCCCAGCGCAGCGTCCACGTCTCACGGAAGGTGCCCGTGCTGCGAACCTCACCGGTGGTCGGAGTGCCCCAACCGATACCGAGCAGGCGCAGGCGGTGCAGCAGATGCGAACGCTCGACGTCGCGTTCCTTCCGCAGGTCGAGATCGATATTTCGGGCGAGCGCTTCCTGCTTGAGCCGCAGCGTTTTACAGCGCGCCCGCAGATCGGCGGCCAAGGGGACCGTCGGGGTGTCCTCGGGGACACCGCCGAGCGTCTCGCCGACGACGAGTTCTTCGATGACAAGACGCAGCATGGTCTCGTCGCCACCGCACATCACCGACCGCACAGCCTCGGTGACCTCCGACAAACCCGGCAGCGGCCTGCCGCGCAACGCGGCGAGTGTGTCCGCCAGCCGTACCGCCTCGATGATGTGCGCGCTCGACACCGGCAGATCGTGCGAGCGCAGCACCCCGGCGACCTTGGTCAGCCAGCGTGCCACCGGCCGCTCGGTCTCGGTGAAGAGGTGGTGGTACCAACCCGGCGAGGTGACGCCTGCGCCGTAACCCGATCCTGCCGCCAGCCGCGAATGCGTCCACGGCACCCAGGTCAACGCGGCCTTCGCCTTCGGCAAACCCTTGAGCAGTCGCGTATCCGGTGCGGCGGGCCCGAGCGGTTCGACCAGCGCGGGCGCGTGCCAAGCGCCACACACCACCGCCAATCGTTTCGCGCCGCCCTTGAGTACCTGCCGCATCACCTGCCGCATATGCGCCTCGCGGACCAGCGTGTGATGGTCGACGATCAGTGGCGCGAGCGCGGCATCCTGCCGATCAGCGGCTGCCGGGGACACGAATCCGGTTGCCGCCGAGGGGTTCTCCGACAGCTCCGGAGCGTCGGGTAGCGACACCGGGTCGGTGTCGCTCGGCGTAGTCGCGCCGAGCTGTGGCGGAGCGTCCGCTCCGGGCGGCGTGATCCCTGTCGCGGAGTGCGAGGCGTCCTCACGCAGAGCGGTCATCGCTTCGGTGATGGCGTCGAAAGCCGCGCTGTCGGGAACGGATTCGACGACGGCGTCCCACCAGCGTTCGGCGTCGTCGTAGCCCGCGGCCGAGGCAAGGGCGGCCAGCGGGTCGGAGCCGCCGCCACGGGCGTCGTCGTCTGCGGCGAGGACGTGCGTGGCGGGGAGGTCGCAGAAGCGGACCGGTACGGCGTGGTCGACGCCATAGCGCATGGCCTGCCATTCGGGAGAGAACACGGCGAACGGCCAGAACGCGGCGCGGGCAGGTGAGTCCGGGACGTAGGCGAGCAACGCGACCGGTGGGCTCATCGTGTCGGCGGCGACGAAACCGACGAGTGGATCCGCGTCGGCGGGACCTTCGATGAGAATGGCATCGGGCCGGAACTCCTCGAGCGCGTGGCGCAGCGAGCGTGCCGATCCGGGCCCGTGGTGACGGATGCCGAATACCCGCGTTATCGCCGCAGCGCTCGAATTCGTGTCGGCCACCGAACCGATACCGGCCTCCGCCTTGGTGGTGTCACGTGTCTCGGAGCTCTCGCGAAGACCGGCATGGTTCGCCGGATCGCCCGGTGTGGCGTCACCGGTGGTCGGGTCGGTCGCCTTGTTGCGTTGACTCATCGAAAACCCCATGTGTGGTGTTGTTCCGTCCTCCCCTTCGGTCTGTTCTCAGCCGGCGATTTCGCGGCACGCGCGATAGAAGTCGGCCCAGTCGGGGCGCTCCCGGACGACGGCCTCGAGGTATTCGGTCCAGATCACGGTGTCGGCCACCGGGTCCTTGATCACCGATCCGAGCACGGCGCCCGCGATGTCGGAGGCGCGCAGGACGCCGTCGCCGAAGTGGGCGGACAGGGCGAGGCCGTTGGTGATCACCGAGATCGCCTCGGCGGTGGACAGAGTGCCAGAGGGGGATTTGAGTTTGGTGCGGCCGTCGGCGGTGATGCCGGAGCGCAGTTCACGGAAGACCCGCACCACGCGGCGGACTTCCTCGGCGGCGGCGGGCACGGTCGGCAATTCCAGTGCGGCGCCGAGCTGTTCGACGCGACGGCTGACGATGGCGACCTCGGAATCCTCGTCGGCCGGCAGCGGCAACACCACGGTGTTGAAGCGGCGGCGCAGCGCGGAGGAAAGATCGTTCACGCCGCGGTCGCGGTCGTTGGCGGTGGCGATGACGTTGAAACCCTTGGCCGCCTGCACTTCTCCGCCGAGCTCGGGAACGGGCAGGGTCTTCTCGGACAGGATGGTGATCAGCGCGTCCTGCACATCCGAGGGAATGCGGGTGAGCTCTTCGATGCGGGCGATGGCGCCGGTGCGCATGGCGGTCATCACCGGCGACGCGACCAGAGCGGCATCGCTGGGTCCCTCGGCGAGCAGGCGGGCGTAGTTCCAGCCGTAGCGGATCGCTTCTTCCGCGGTGCCGGAGGTGCCCTGCACGAGCAGCGTCGACTCTCCGCTGATCGCGGCCGCGAGATGTTCCGATACCCAGGTTTTGGCGGTGCCGGGTACGCCGAGCAGCAGCAGCGCGCGGTCGGTGGCGAGGGTGGCGACCGCCACCTCCATCAGCCTGCGCGGGCCGACGTACTTGGGCGTGATCACGGTGCCGTCGTCCAGGGTGCCACCGAGGACATAGGTGACCACCGCCCACGGCGACAGTTTCCAGGACGGCGGACGCACGCGGTCGTCGACGCGGCTCAGGGCGGCCAACTCGTCGGCGAAGGCCTGTTCGGCGTGGGGACGCAGCAGGGTGGTCGACGGTTCGGTGGTGGTCATCGCAGCTCCTCGAGCATGGTGGCGCGATCGGTGAGATCGTGCGCGAGTCGGTGGAATGCCTGTTGCCAGGCGGGGTCTTCGGTGGTGTCGGCGAGCGCGGTGACACGCGAGGCGAGCTCGACAGGTAGGTGGACGCTCGCCGCGGTGAGCAGCGCCCTGTCGGTGTACACGCCCGCGCTGGCATGCGGCTGACGCGCGGTGGTGCGGGCGCGCTCGCCGAACAGACGCAGCACATGGTCGGCCACGGGTTGCGGCCACGGGTGATCGAGGCCGGGCAGGATCGCGTGCAGCTCGTTGAGCTGGTGCGCGTCGAGATCGAGTACGTGCTCGATCCGGTCGGCGGCATCGAGCAGGGTGAACAGTTCGCGACGCCGCAGCACCGCCTGCTCGGTCGGCGTCGCGTGGGCGAACAGCGCACGCGCCCACGCGGTATCGCGCTGGGCGAGCGTGGCATCGACCCAGCCGTCCACGATCGCCTTGGCATAGCGAGGCGGCAGTGCCAGGGTCAACGCTGCGGCGGCGGTGTTCTCCCCGGTGGAGCGCACGATCGGAGCCCACGCGGTGAGCGGAGTGGCGGCGATCGCCTGGTGCAGGGTCGTGATCGTCGAATCAGGGGTGTCCCAGCGCAGTTTCGCCTGATCGGTCGCGTCAGTGATCCCGTCGCGCCGTGCCCGCGCGTCGAGCTCCGCGGGCACCGTCACTTCGACGGTGCCGTCGTTGTCCACCCGAATCCACGACGCCACCAGGGCTGCCATCCGTCGCCCGAAAGCGGCGTCCGGGAGCTTGTTCAGCAGCGTCGTCGCGGCACGCCGGACATCGCCGCGACGATCGTCGAGGGCCCGCTCGAGCAGTGCTTCGTCGGCCGAACTCAGCCCGTCCTCGAGCAACGCCAGCAGTTCCGCCTTGACCGGCCCCGACTCCTTCGACCACGCCGCGGTCAGCACGGTCAGCGCGGCGGCGCGATCCGCCCGGCGAGTACGCGCGAACCAGTCCTTTCGTTCGCCGGAGGTGCCGAACAACCAGACGTCGTGGGCAGCGGGCGCTTCCGGCTCGGCAATGGTGCTCGGGTCGGTGTGGGTGGCGCCCGAAAGAGATGTGGACGCGTCGACAGGGAATTCGTCGACCAGCTTCGCCCAGGCCGGGTTGCGGGCGGCGAGCCAGCGTCCGCGGCGGCCTGCCAGTCGCAGCAGCGGTGCGCGCAGCGTGGTGTCGGAGGCAGCGGAGAGCGCTTGGACGCACAGCACATCGGGGAGCCGGAAGTCGAAAGGTGCTGCCGAGGCGAACCATTCGGTAAGGAACGGGGACTTGTCCGCGAGCAGGCGGCTGAGACGGTCGGCGGCGGGTCGGGGGAGCAGCGGGCGTGGATCATCCACGGCGGGTTCGGGTTTCGCCGCGGTGCGGGGGAGCTGTCCACCGCGCAGGTAGAGGTCTTGCAGGGCGGCGGTGTGGAGCAGCCGGGTGGCTGGTTCGCCCGCGTGCTGCGGTACCGCGGTGGCGACCGCGGAGTCGAGTTGGACGCCGTCGGCACTGCGGCGGGCGGTGCCGAGCAGAGCCACCGAGACGAGTTCGGTCAGCGCGGGGGTGGGACTCGTCTCCGTGGGGAATTCGGTTTCCAGGTCGTGTACCTCGCCCGCGCTGAGAACCGAGATCGGGTCGAAGCCGTCGGCTCGCCACTCGCCGCACACCGTCACCGGGTGACCACCCGCGACGGCGATCAGCCGCCACGGGCGGACGCCGGCCTGCAGTGGCAGCGCGGTGCCGTCGGTAGCGACGAGCTGCCAACCGTTCTCGTCGAGCACCGGCACGACATCGGTGAGCAGCGCGGGCCAGGAGCGCAGCCACGGATCGTCGCTCAACGCGCCTGCGTAGGCGTCCAACGCGTCGTCGATCGTGGTGCCCCCGACAGCGGGCACGGTCGTGAAGGGCTCGGGTACGCCGTGGCGGGTGCCCCACTGCACGCGCAAGGATGCCGCGCCGGGGTAATAGTGCAGTTCGGCGTCCACCTCGCTGCCGGGCGCGGGCACCTCGCCGGTGAAATTCGGTGTGGCGAAGGAATGTTCGATGAGCAGGGCCCATCGTCCGCTACCGCGACCGCGCAGCCAGGTACGACGGGTGTGCAGTCGTTCTTCCTCGCTGGTCCGCATGCCGAGTACCAGCCAGCGATCCCGGACGGCCGGCTCGGTCAGGACCGCCTCGGCCGACGTCGGGTAGCCGACATGGGTGCGAATGCCCGCTTGCAGCGGCTCGGGTAGGGCATCGATCCTGCGATGGGCCAGAACCAGCAGGTGCAGGCGGGCGTACTCGCGCAACAGCAGTTCGGGCCAGTGCTCGGTGGTGACGACCGCGGTGGGCAACCTGCGCAGGGTCTCGGCGATCCGAGGCGCCTGGGCATCGACCATCCGGGCCGCGATCGACTCGTACGCGGCGAACGAACGGTCGGTCTGCGCCAGTCCGGTCCGGATCTGGTCGGTCAGCCAGACCTCCAGTTCGGTGAGCCCGGCGGTGACGCGGGTCCGTCGCTGCTCGACGGACGCCTGCGACGGCGTGCTCGCGGCCTTGGCCTTGGGTGGCGCGGCCGCCTTCGCGGCCCGCCCCGCCAGCCACTCGGCCGCGAAATCGGCGGGGGCATCCCGCACGGGCGCCTGGCCGCTCGACCACGTGAGCAACAACGACAGCGTGTGCTTACAGGGGAACTTGCGGCTCGGGCACGAACACTTGTACGCGGGCCCGTCCAGGTCGACGATCGCCTGATACGGCTTGGCTCCACTGCCCTGACACAGCCCCCACACCGCGTTGCCGGCGGTGCCGGTCTCACGCCAGCGACCGGCCAGCTTGCGTGCGGCAGCCAGCGAGCTCGCGTCGGGCGCCAGCGCACGGACCTGGTCCTCGGTCCACGGCGTGCGTTGCTCGGTCATCGGATTCCCCCGTTCTCTGTTCGCCGAATATCTACCGCAACCCACCGACAACAAGCGGTGCCGGCGGCGAAGCCGGTGGAAAATGCTGGCGCTGTGGCAATTTCGCGCTCCAGCTCTTGCTATGAACTGAGATGTCTCGTATTCTGATCTGTTCGGCACCGACCGGACCGCCCGCGCTGCTCGACGCAGCGTAACGCGGGTGTGAACACCTCATCGAGCTGCCCGCCGGGGTGGGCGAGGGGTGGACATCGAGGTCCCGCCGTGGCGCCGCGATGGCCATTCCACTCCCGCGGGCAGATTCGCTGAGGGCCTGCGCATCCCCTGGGCGAACTTCCGGCGATCGGGTAGCGTTTCTGTCAGAATCGCGGCGTCGCGCGCCGACGCGAAGGGGGATGTCGCCAGTGTGCTCGGATCGGATCGCCGAGGTGGTCGCGCGCGAGCTCGCCGCCGACCCGGCAGTGGAG
This sequence comes from Nocardia sp. Root136, assembly GCF_001427185.1. NCBI lineage: Bacteria > Bacillati > Actinomycetota > Actinomycetes > Mycobacteriales > Nocardiaceae > Nocardia > Nocardia sp. Root136. The sequence goes on along the minus strand of NZ_LMFE01000001.1, from coordinate 2,164,307 downwards.
GAACGGGTCGCCGAATGCGTGCTTGCCGCGCTCACAACTGTCGACGGTGATTCGGCCGCACAGGATTCCGGTGATACCGGGGTCTTTCTGCGGTCGATCACCGTGCAGGGCTTCCGTGGGATCGGGCCCGCGGCGACGCTGCGATTGAATCCGGGACCGGGTCTGACGCTGGTGGTCGGTCGCAACGGCAGCGGGAAGTCGAGTTTCGCCGAAGCCGCCGAATTCGCGTTGACCGGTGGAAATCGGCGCTGGGACGGACGATCGACCGCATGGCGGGAGGGTTGGCGCAACCTGCACGAACCCGATACGGCCCGGATCGATGTCGAGCTGCTCACCGCGGGCGAGGAGCCGCAGGTCTCCGTCGCCACCCTGTGGGACGAGAGTGCGGAACTGGCCGACGCGCAGTGGACCGAGCGGCGCGGATCCGAACCGGCGACAGCGGTGGACCCGCACGTACAGCGGCAACGGCTCGATCTGTACCGGCCGTTCCTGTCCTACAGCGAGCTCGGCGCGCTCGTCGACGGGAAGCCGAGCGACCTGTTCGACGCGCTGCATCGCCTGCTCGGCCTCGACGAGTTGGCCGCGGCGGCCGAACAGATCAGATTGCGCAAGCTCGAACTCGAACGCGCCGTGAAGGATTCGCGCCAGTCCCACGCCGACCTACTGGTCGAGCTCGCCGAGGCCGATGACGAACGTGCGCACGGTGTGGCCGACCTGCTGCGCACCCCGGACCCCGATCTCGACGCGGTGGCGGGCGCGGTAGCCGACTCAGTCCTCGGCATCGACGGGCCGGAGGGTTTGCGCGCGATCCTGCGGCTGACATTGCCCGATACCGTGCAGGTCGCCGCCACGGCGGATCGGCTCGCCGAAGCGGCCCGGAACGTGGCGCGCCACGCGACCGTCGACTCCGATGCCGATCTGCGAGTTCTCGCCTTGCTCGCGCGGGCACGCGAACACGTCACCGCTTCGGGTACGTGCCCATGCCCGGTCTGCGGGCGCGACGAACTCGACGCCGACTGGATCACCGCCGCGGATTCCGAAATCGCTTACCGGACCGAGGAACTCGCCGCTCTGCAGGCGGCCACGGCGGAGTTCGACGCCGCTCTCGTGGCGGCCCGCAACCTACTGGCAGAGCGGCCGATCGAGCTCGGCTCGGCAACCGCGGGCCGCTCGAATCCGGTGCCGACCTCCGAACCGACAGTGCGCCGAGCGAATCACCCTGCGGGCCCGTCTGTTTCGTACGCTGCCTCGGACTCGTTGCCCGAGCGGCGCGAAATCGTAGGGCAGCTCTGGTCGGAGTGGGCCGAGCTCGCCACCGCCGACGAGGATCAGCTCCCGGATCGGCTGCGCACCATCCACGCCGAGCTCACCGTGGAACTCGGTGCACTGCAACGCGATACGCAGACCGAGCTGGATCGTCTGGACACTGTGTGGTCGCCGCTGGTCCCACGCATTCTCGCCTGGCTCGACCCCGCCCGCGCCGTCGCCGACCACGCGAGTGAACTGCGGGTCGTGAAGAAGGCGGCCGACTGGCTCAAGTCGGCGACAGCGACGATCCGTGAGGAGCGGATGCGGCCGCTGGAGACCACGGCGCGCTGGGTGTGGAGCACCCTGCGCCAGCAGAGCAATGTGGAGCTGGGCGCGATTCGGTTGCAGGGCAGCGCGGGGACGGCGCGGCGGGTGCTGCTCGATGTCACCGTCGACGAAGTGGACGGCGCGGCGCTCGGGGTGATGAGCCAGGGGGAGCTGCACGCGCTCGGACTGTCGCTGTTCCTGCCGCGAGCCACGGTGGAGCACAGCCCTTTCCGGTTCGTGATGATCGACGACCCGGTGCAGGCGATGGATCCGGCGAAGGTCGACGGGTTGGCCAGGGTGCTCGCCGAGGTGGCGGGGACGCGGCAGGTGGTGGTGTTCACCCACGACGAGCGGCTCGCCGAGGCGGTGCGCCGCATGCAGCTCGACGCGACCGTGCTCGAAGTCCAGCGTCGTGAACGGTCGATCGTCGAGGTCAGGGTGACCGGCGACCCGGTCCGCCGCTACCTCGACGACGCCCGATCCCTGCTCCGCACGCCGCAGCTGCCCGCCGCCATCGCCGACGAACTCGTCGCGACCTGTTGCCGTTCGGCGATCGAGGCGGCCGGGCTGGCGAAGGCCCGCCAGGAACTGCTGGCGGGCGGTCTCGAACACGGCGAGGTGGAGCGGCGCGTGCGCAACGCGCACACCACCCGCGCCATGATCACCCTCGCGATCATGGGTGTCGGCGCTCGCGTGGACGACCTGAACAAGCATCTGAGCGCGGTCGGCGGACGCTGGCTCGTCGGCGTCCTCCGCGATGCCACCGCGGGAGCGCACGTGCCGATCGATCGGCCGATGCGTGAATTGATCACCGACACCGAACGATTCATCACCTGGCTGCGAGCCCACGAGCCGAACACGGTGCGAACGTGAGCGGCTCGGCCGGACCGCAGCGTGGCCTCGCCGGTGCGGTGAGGTCGTCGTGAATCGCCGTGGCAGGCCGGCTCGCGCGAAGTTCACCCCGAGGCCGTCGGTGGCGCAGCGGCTGGAAGCGGCCGAGAATCTGCTGGACGGGTCGGTGTCGGATGCCGGCGGGGTGTGGTCGCGGGCGGTGGCGTGGATTCTGCGGTTGGCGCTCGAGCAGGCGGTGGATCAGCTGTGGGCGCAGGTGGCGCCGGAGCTGATGCGGTGTCCGATGCGGGCTCAGTTGCTCGCGCTTCGGGTGTACGCGGGGCCCGAGACCGCTGGTCAGGTCGGTGCGCTGTGGGCAGCGCTGTCGCGGGCGGCGCATCATCTCGACTACGAGATGGCGCCGAGCGTCACCGATCTACGGCGTTGGCGGGATCAGACCGCTGAGCTGGCGCGAGCGTTGGAGCTCGCGCCCCTTGCCCACCAGCCGTTCGGGTGATCGGCGAAGGGTAGTCATGGTGGACCTGGGGTGCGCGGGGTGGCCGCCGGGTCCGGCAGGATGTGCGGCATGGGTGAAGTGAAACCGTGTCCGTGCCGCCGTGGCGAGCCGTTCGATGCCTGCTGCGGACCGATCCTGGCCGGCAAGCCCGCGCCGACCGCGGAAACGCTGATGCGCTCGCGCTACACCGCCTACGTCGTGGGCGATGTGGACTATCTGCTGCGCTCCTGGCATCCCAGCACCCGCCCCGCCGACCTCGAACTCGACGCGGACCAGCGCTGGCTGCTCCTCGAGATCGTCGGCACCCAGCGCGGCGGCCCGTTCGACGACAACGGCACCGTCGAATTCATCGCCCACTACAAGCTCGACGGCACGCGCGACGCGATGCACGAGCTGAGCACCTTCGTCCGGGTCGACGGCGCGTGGGTCTATCTCGACGGCACGTTCCAGGCCTGAAACAGGGATACTGCTGTCGTGCCCCGCATCGCGATCGAGTACTGCACCCAATGCCGCTGGCTGCTGCGAGCGAGCTGGATGGCGCAGGAACTGCTCACCACGTTCGCCACCGAGCTCGGCGAGGTGGCGCTGGTTCCCGGCCAGGGCGGCATCTTCCGCATCACCTTGGACGGCGAACAGCTCTGGGAACGCAAGGCCGACGGCGGCTTTCCCGACATCGCCGTCCTCAAGCAGCGGGTTCGCGACCGGATCGCCCCCGAGCGCGACCTCGGCCACTCCGACCGCCGCGACTGACGTCCGGAGCGGTGGCCGCGCACTCCGGTCCACGAGGTCAGCAGCAGCCGCCACCACCGCAGCAACCGCCGCCTGCCGGACGGGGCGCGGGCGCCGGGGCCGGCGCCGACCCACGGCCCACCGCAGCGAAGGTGGTGAGCAGTTTGACGGTGTCGTCGTGGCCCGCGGGGCACGCGGCGGGGTCCGAGGACTGGGCCATCGGCCGGTTGACGTCGAACGTGTCGCCGCAGGAACGACACCGGAAGCTGTAGTTCGGCATCGGCCAAGTGTAAGGCCGAAGCTTGTGATCACGGTGCGCCGAACGCTTCGCCGAGGCCGCCGCACTCCGTACCGTGAGCGAACGGCGGTGATGGCGAGGTGGCGCATGGCGAACAGTAGCGCGGGGGCGGTATTGCGGGCGGTGCTCGACCTCGGGTCGGCACCGCGCAGCGTGGTGGCCAGGCACGCCGGGGTTTCACCGGCCACGGTCACCTGGCAGAGCAGGGCGCTGGTCGAGGCGGGACTGCTCGTCGAACTGCCGGAGTCACCCGGGCCGGGCGGCGTGGGCAGGCCGCACAGTCCGATCGCGTTGGACGCCGCGGGCAATGTGGTGATCGCCGTGCATATCGCGGCGGTGCAGATCACCGTCGCGGTGGTCGACATCGCCGGATCGGTGCTGCACAGCGAGCAGGTGCCCCATCGCACCCATGCCCCCTACGACATCCTCGACACCGTGCTCGAGCGAGTGCGCGCGGTCGGGGCGAACCTGGCAGACCACGTGCGGATCCGCGGGCTCGGGGTGGCGATCGGCGGCCGCGTCGATACCGCCACCGGTTCGGTCGTCGAACACTCCTATCTGCGCTGGCATGCTGTACCGGTGCGCGAATACCTCAGCGCCCGAACAGGTTTACCTGTCACCGTGGACAGTCATACCCGCGCGACCGTGCACGCCGAACAGCTCTACGGACGGCTGCGCGGCTCGGCGAGCTCGATCGTGCTGTTCGTCGGCAATGTCATCGACGCCGCCATCGCTGTGCACGGACGCGTCCACTGCGGGCCGCATTTCGGGGCGGGCTCGATCGCTCGATTACTCGGCACGACCAACAGATTCGCGCTCGACACACTCGGCGACCACGCGTTGCTGGCCCGTGCCGAGACTGTCCGCCGGTTCGACAGCTTCCCCGAGTTGGTGGCGGCGGCCGCGGCGGGCGGCCCGGAACGCGAGTACTTCATCGAGCGTGCCACGGTGATGGGTGAGGTCGCCGCGGCACTGATCGATCTGATCGACCCGGAAGCCCTGGTGCTGATCGACCGTGGCCTGATCACAGTGCCCGGCGTCCGGGAAGCCTACGACGAGGCGGTGCGCGCCCACTCGATGATCGGCGCCGACCCCACCGAGGTGATCTTCGCGTCGACGTTCCCCGGTCAGGTGCTGGTGATGGCGGCCGCCGGGGTGGTCTTGCAGGAAGTGTTCAGTGATCCACTGAGCACGGTTGTCGCGCAGGCAGTTTGATTCGTGGTTATTTTAAGGCAGTCGAATATTGACCGGAAGCGGCGTCGCACGCGACAGTTGACACTATGAACAAAATGCAGTCCGGCGTCGCCCGGGTTACGTCGGATGTGCTGTGTTGTCGCGGTTCGAATTCCGTCGCCGATAATTATTCGATCAAATCCGGGAAATCACCTTGCGTAAAAATATTCGACGAATAGCACTTCTCGCCGCAGCGGCTTCGCTGCTCGCGGTCTCCTGCGCCACCGGCGACCAGGACGGCGCCGCGCTGACGAGCCCGCTGCCCACCGAGGTCCCCGCCGGGGTCTCGCTCGCGGTCGCGGCCAATACCGCCAAAGTGGCGCTGACCGCGTCGGGAGAACTGGGCAAACTGCCGTTCACGGTGTCGTCGTGGCCCGCCGTGCAGGCCGGTCCCGATGTCATCCAGGCCTTCCGCGGCGGTTCGGTCGACCTGGCCACCAATGCCGGCATCCCGCCGATCCACGCGCACGCCAGCGGTCTCGACGCGAAGATCGTCGGAATCAAGGTGCGCTCGACCCCGCTGTACAAGCTGGCCACCGCGCCCGGATCGAAGTTCACCAGCCTCGATGGGCTGCGCGGGAAGAAGATCGGCTTCTCGCCGGGTCAGGCGCAGGGGTTGGTGGTGTTGCGCACGCTGAAGGCGGCCGGCATCCGCACCGACGAGGTGCAACTCGTTGAGCTGCCGAGCACGAAGTTCCTCACCGCCCTGCAGGCCAAGGAAATCGACGTCGCCCCGTTCGGCGAACCGACCCTGACCAAGTATCTCGACAAGTATCGCGTCGACGGCGCCACCGCGATCGACACCCCCGCCGTCGACGCGCTGACCGTCCTGTGGGCGCCGACCTCGGTGTTGCGTGACGACAGCAAAGCCGCTGCCGTCGCCGAATTCGTGAAATTCTGGGCACGCGGAGAAGTCTGGGCCTGGGAGCATCCCACGGAATGGATCGACGCGTATTACGTCAAGGATCAGACGGTGTCGGTCGAGGACGGCAAACGCATTATCGCCACGACGGAAAAGCCGTATTTCCCAGAGAATTGGAACGAGGCGATCACCTGGGAACAGGAGACGATCGATCTGGTGACCGAAGCCGGCTTCTTCGGTAATTCCTTCCCCGCTGAAGAACTGTTCGACCGCCGATTCGAGAAGATCGCGTTCGACGCGGTGTCGGCGACGTATCGCACCAAGGGGCAGCAATGACGATCACACTGTCTCGCACCGCGATTCCGGTTTCCGTACCGTCCGGTGACGGATTCGTCGAGCGGCGCGTCCTGCGCCGACTCGGCCTGCGCAAGGCCGTGCCCGCCGCCCGCCTTTTCGGCGTGATCCTGGTGGTCGCGGCATGGGCCGCGGGCTCACTGCTCGAACTGATCGACCCACGCAAACTGTCGGCGCCGTGGACCGTCCTGCACACCGGTTGGGAGCTGCTGGTCGATGGACCGCTGCTGGCCAACCTGGGGGTGTCGCTGCAACGGGTGTTGATCGGCATGGTCCTCGGTGTGCTCATCGGTACCACTCTCGCCGTGATCGCGGGCCTTTCCCGGTGGGGTGAATCGCTCATCGACGGCCCGGTCCAGATCAAACGGGCCATTCCCACCCTCGGCCTGATTCCGCTGATGATCCTGTGGCTCGGTATCGGCGAGGAATTCAAGCTCGTGCTCATCACCTTGGGTGTGGTCGTGCACATGTACATCCAGACCCACGCCTCGCTCACCACGATCGATCAGAAGCTGGTGGAACTCTCCGAGGTGCAGGGGGTTTCGCGCGCGGAGTTCATTCGCAGCGTGGTGTTGCCCGGGTCGCTGCCCGGCTTCTTCCTCGGTCTGCGGATGTCGGTCACCAGTGCTTGGCTGGTGCTGATCGTGGTCGAGACGGTCAACGCCATCGACGGTCTCGGCAAGATGATGTCGAACGCGCAGAACTACGGACAGGCCGATGTGATCCTGGTCGGCTTGGTCGTCTACGCCATCTTCGGCTTGGCTTCGGATTCGGCGATCCGTCTGGTGGAACGGAGGGTGCTGTCATGGCGACGCACTATCGCGGGGTGAGCGAGACCGAGGTCACCGGGGTCGAGGTTCGTTCGCTGACTCGCAAATTCGGTGACCGCACGGTGCTCGACTCGATCGACCTGACCATCGCGCCCGGCCAGTTCGTCGCTCTGCTCGGACGCAGCGGCTCGGGCAAGAGCACGCTGCTGCGGGCACTGGCCGGACTCGATTACGACGTCGAGGGTGACGGCACGCTGCGGATACCGGCGAAAACCTCGGTGGTGTTCCAGGATTCGCGGCTGCTGCCCTGGCAGCGGGTACTGCCCAATGTGCTCTACGGACAGCCGAGAACGCGCCGCGCCGCGGCCGAGCGGGTACTCGCCGAAGTCGGCCTCGCGGGCCGCGAACGCGCCTGGCCGAGGGAACTCTCCGGTGGTGAGCAACAACGGGTCTCGCTGGCCCGCTCGTTGGTCGGCGAACCCGATCTGCTCTTGGCCGACGAACCCTTCGGTGCGCTCGACGCGCTCACCCGGATCAAGATGCACGCCCTGTTGCGGGACCTGATCAGCAGGCATCGCCCGACCGTCTTGTTGGTCACCCACGATGTCGACGAGGCTGTCGCCTTGGCCGACCGGGTGATCGTGCTCGACGACGGACGCCTCTCGCTCGACATTCCGGTCGAGTTGAGCGGCGAGCGCGATCCGAGCCTGCCCGCGTTCGGGCGTATTCGTCACACTCTGCTCACCGCACTCGGCGTCGCCGACCGTGCGGCCTGAAAGGCGCTTCACATGTCGAAACACCTGCACCTCAACGCTTTCCTGATGTCGGTCGGCCACCACGAAGCGGCCTGGCGGCTGCCCGAGAGCGATCCGCACGCCCACACCGACATCAACTACTACGTCCGCCTCGCCCAGACCGCCGAGCGCGGCAAGCTCGACTCGATCTTCTTCGCCGACAGCCCGGTACTGATGGGTGATCCCGGCCGCAGGCCGAGCGGCAAGCTCGAGCCGACCGTCATCCTGACCGCGGTCGCCGTGCAGACCAGCCGGATCGGTCTCATCGCCACGGCCTCCACCAGCTACAACGACCCGTTCAACCTCGCCCGCCGTTTCGCCTCCGTGGACTGGGCGAGCAACGGCAGGGCGGGCTGGAACATCGTCACCACCGCGGGCGCCGACGCGGCCCGTAACTTCGGTCTCGACGACACCCCCGACCACCGGCTGCGCTACGAGAAGGCCGCCGAATTCGTCGACGTGGCGACGAAACTGTGGGACAGCTGGGACGACGACGCCGTGCTGGCCGACAAGGAACTCGGCATCCACACCGATGCCTCGAAGGTGCGCAAGATCCTGCACCACGGCGAGCACTTCCGGGTGGACGGTCCGCTGAACCTGCCGCGTTCCCCGCAGGGATATCCGCTGCTGGTGCAGGCCGGATCGTCGGAGGACGGCAAGGAGTTCGCCGCCCGCTACGCCGAGGCCGTGTTCACCGCGCAGCAGACCCTCGACGACGCCAAGGCCTTCTACACCGATCTCAAGGCCCGCACCGTCGCCGCGGGCCGCGACCCGGAGTCCATCAAGATCCTGCCCGGCATCGTCCCGATCATCGGCGACACCGAGGAGCAGGCCCGGGAGCTGGACGAGGAACTGGCCCGGCTGATCTCGCCCGAGTACGCGCGCAAGCAGCTCGCCGAGCGTTTCAAGCTGCCCATCGATGAGCTCGATCTGGACAGCGAACTGCCCGAGGACCTGCCCACCGAGGACGACATCGAGGGCGCGAAGAGCCGCTTCACGCTGATCGTGAATCTGGCTCGGCGCGAACGACTCACCCTGCGTGAGCTGATCGCCCGACTCGGCGGCGGCCGTGGGCACCGCACCTTCGCCGGCACCGCGGTCCAGGTGGCCGACGCTATCGAGGACTGGTTCCGCCAGGGCGCCGCCGACGGCTTCAACATCATGCCCGCCGTGCTGCCGTCGGGTCTGGAGCGCTTCGTCGACGAGGTGGTCCCGATCCTGCAGGAGCGCGGCCTGTTCCGCACCGAGTACACCGAGACCACGTTGCGCGGCCACTACGGTCTCGCGCGCCCGGCCAACCAGTTCGACGACGCGGACGCGCTCGTGGCCGCCCGATGAGATCGGATTGGATCCGCTACCTGACCCGACGCTGTCTCGAGCACCGGCGGCTGGTGATCATCAGCTACACCGGTGCGTTGGCGGCGGCGCTGCTCACCGCGGCGCTGCCGCTGGTGGTGCGGCATGTGGTCGACACGCTCAGCGCCACGGCGGCCTCGGTGACGCCGTGGGTGGTGCTGTTGCTGGTGATCGGCGCGGCCAGGTTCGGGTCGTCGTACGCGCGCCGGGTGGCCTCCTCGGAACTGTCGCTGGGGGTGCAACACGACCTGCGCCGTGACCTGTTCGCCGCGCTGCTGCGGCTCAACGGGCGCGAGCAGGCGCAGTTGCGCACCGGGCAGGTGGTGAGCAGGGCGATCACCGATGTCACGTTGATCCAGATGTTCCTGCAGCTCATTCCGATGATCGCGGGCAATGTGGCGCTGCTGTTCGCGGTGCTGGTGCTGATGACGGCGATGTCGCCGACGCTGACGCTGATCGCGCTGGTCGTGCTGCCGGGGCTGTGGATCGTCACCCGGCGCAGTCAGCGGCAGCTGTTCCCCGCGAACTGGGACGCGCAGGCGCGGGCCGCTGAGGTGGCGATGCAGGTCGAGGCCGCGGTGGCCGGTGTGCGGGTGGTGAAGGGCTTCGGGCAGGAGCAGTACGAGCTGGAGCAGTTGAGTGCGCGTGCGCGCGTGCTCTATCGGTCGCGGTTGCGGGTCGCCCGGATCACCAGCCGGTTCACCCCGGTGGTGCAGGCGGTGCCCGCGGCGGGGCAGGCGTTGATCCTGGTCGTCGGCGGTTTGCTCGCGCTGCGCCAATCCATCACGCTCGGCACGTTTCTCGCGTTCATGACCTATCTGAGCGCGTTCGTCGGGCCGGTGCGGCAGTTCTCGATGTTGCTCACCGTGAGTCAGCAGGGAAAGGCGTCACTGGACCGGGTGCGCGAGGTGATCGAATCGCCCGACGACGCGGGCACGGTGCCTGGTGCGGCGGGGACACGAGGCGCCGGCGCGCAGGATGGGGCCGAAGCCGCCGAGCCGCCGTCGATCGACTTCGACGGGGTCGGTTTCGGTTTCGACGACACCCCGATCCTGAACGGCCTCGATCTGCGGATCGGTTCCGGCGAGACCGTCGCCATCGCGGGTGGGGCGGGCAGCGGCAAGACGATCCTGGTGTCGCTGTTGCCCGCGCTGCTCGAACCCGACTCCGGCGCGGTGCTTTTCGACGGCGTCGATCTGCGCGAACTGCCCGACCCGCGCGCTCAGGTGGCGATGGTCTTCGAGGACACGCACCTGATGGCCGACTCGATCCGGGCCAATGTCGCCTACGGCAGACCTGACGCGAGCGACGAACAGGTCTGGCACGCGCTGTATCTCGCCGCCGCTGACGAGTTCGTCACCGCGCTGCCGCAGGGTATCGACACCACCATCGGTGAACGGGGACAACGACTCTCGGGCGGGCAGCGTCAGCGCATCGCGCTGGCTCGCGCCCTGCTCACCGAGGCGCCGGTGCTGGTGCTCGACGACGCGACCTCGGCCATCGACGCCCAGGTGGAGGAGCAGATCTACCAGCGGATCGGCGCCGAGCTGCGCAAGCGCACGACCATCGTTGTCGCGCACCGGATCTCGACACTCTCGCTCGCCGATCGGGTCGCTGTCCTCGACGGCGGACGCGTCGCCGAACTCGGCACGCTGCGTGAACTACAGCAGTCCGGTGAGTTGTTCCGTGCCCTGTTCACCCCGCCGGAGGTCGTCGGCATCGGCACCGATCCACACCGCGACACCACCCGCGTCGCCACCGAGGAGCTGTGGGTGGCGCCGGAAGTCGACTCCGACGACGACCGCACCATGGAGCATTTGGCCAAGGCGTTCGCGCGCAGATCGGCGGGTGCGCCCGCGGGTCCGGCCGGTGGCGTGGGCGGGGGCATGATGGCGAGCGCGCCACCGAGCGGCGATATCGTGGCCCTGCTCGATCGGCTGCCGCCGGTCTCCGGGGAACCCGAGGTCGACCCGTCGTTCTCCCATACTCCCGACACCGCCTTCTCCCTGCCGCGACTGCTGCGCCCGTTCACCTGGCCGCTGCTCGCCGGGCTCGGGCTGGTCGGACTCGATGCCATCGCCCAGGTGCTGATCCCGTTCCTGGTGCGCTACGGCATCGACCACGGGGTGCTGGCCGGTGCGCGCGACGTGGTGATCGGCGCGGCCGCGCTGGCGATCGTGGTCGTGGTGGTGGACTGGGCGATCAGCGTGGCCCAGGTGCGGGTCACGGGGCGGGTCGGCGAGCGACTGCTCTACGGGTTGCGCGTGAAGACCTTCGCCCACCTGCAACGCCTCGGCCTGCAGTACTACGAGCGCGAGCTCGGCGGCCGGATCATGACCAGGATGACCACCGACGTGGACGGGCTGTCGGCGTTCCTGCAGACCGGCCTGGCCACCGCGCTCACCAGTACGGTCACCATCGCGGGCGTGGTCGCCGCGCTGCTGGTGATCGACGCCGGGCTCGCCGTGGTCGTCCTCGTGCTGCTGCCGGTGCTCGGCGTGGCGACCGTGGCCTTCCGGCGCGCGTCGGTGCCCGCGTACAACCTGGCAAGGGAGCGCGTGAGCGCGGTCAACGCCTACCTGCAGGAGAATGTCGACAACATCACCGTCACCCAGGCGTTCCGCCGGGAGTCGGTGAACCAGGCCGAGTTCGAGAGCCGGTCGTGGGCCTACCGCAACGCGCGGCTGCGCTCGCAGGTGCTGATGGCGGTGTTCTTCCCGTGCATCGAACTCATGTCGGTGATCGCCACGGCCGCGGTGCTCGCCGTGGGTGTGCACCAGGTCCGCGACGACGTGCTCACCGCGGGCACGCTGATCGCGTTCCTGCTCTACATCGAATTGCTGTTCGCCCCGATCCAGCAGCTCTCGCAGGTATTCGACAGCTATCAGCAGGCGGTGGTCGGTGTCGACCGCATCGGTGAGCTGCTGCGCACGCCGGTCGATACGCCGGAAGCCGCGGATCCGCTCCCGGTGACCAGCCTCGAGGGGGCGATCGAACTGCGCGCGGTGAGCTTCGGGTACTCGTCGCGGGCGCGCACTGTGCTCGACGGGCTCGACCTGCGGATCGAGCCGGGCCAGAAGGTCGCGCTGGTGGGCGAGACCGGCGCGGGCAAGTCGACCCTGGTCAAGCTGCTCGCCAGGTACTACGACCCGACCGAGGGCGCGGTGCTGGTCGACGGGGTCGACATCCGCCGGTTCCGGCTGCGCGATTTCCGCAAACGCCTCGGCGTCGTCCCGCAGGAGCCGTTCCTGTTCGGCGACACCGTGCGCGAGGCCATCGCCTACGGCAATCCCGAGGCCGCGCCCGCCGAGATCGAGTGGGCCGCTCGCGCTGTCGGGGCGCACGAGATGATCGCGGCGCTCGAACACGGCTACTACCAGCCGATCGGGGCGCACGGGCGCAGTCTGTCGGCCGGGCAGCGTCAGCTGCTCGCGCTGGCCAGAGCGCAGCTGATCGATCCCGACATCCTCATCCTGGACGAGGCCACCGCCTCACTGGATCTGGCCACCGAGGCACGCGTGCGCGCCGCGGTGGACGTGCTGACCGCGGGCCGCACCACGATCGTCGTCGCGCATCGGCTCGCCACCGCCGCCGACGCCGATCTGATCGCGGTGGTCGGCGCGGGCAGGCTGGTGCAGGTCGGCGCCCATGCCGAGCTGGTCGGCGTCGACGGCCCGTATCGGCGACTGTGGGCCGCCTACGTCGGTGACGAAGCGCAGCGCATTTCCAGCTAACCGATGCGAGGTCGGCTGTCATCCGGTGTGGCGAGATCCGGATGGCAGCCGACCCTGGCTTTTCTGGAGGCCGGACCGGGTCCTCATTAGTCGCCGAATTCACCCCGTAACCGCCGTGTGATGCCGCGGAACGGGGCGTTCTGCTGTACCACGGAGTAACTGTTACCTGCGAAAATGGCGCGTAGAGCGCGCGTTCGGGCGGTTCGCACGTACTCTCGTAGGAAGTCACCAGGTGCTGCGACCAGCGGGAGCAAATACACAGGTACCCGTGCGGTCGTGCCGGCTAGGAGGTGTGCGATGAGCATTCAGCCCGATTTCGATCCGGACACGCGGGCCGGCGATGCTGACCCACTGGCACAGACCGACTACGGACTGGTCAGTGGAACCTGGGATGGGCCGGTCGCGGTATGGCGCAGCATTCCCTACGCTGCCGCGCCCGCCGGGCCCGCCCGATTCGCCGTGCCCGAGCCCCCGAAGCCATGGGACGGGGTGCGCGAGTGCGTGGTCTTCGGCGATATCGCACCGCAGGCCATGGGTGCGATGGTGCCGGTGGATTCCGACCTGCAGATGGGCGAGGACTGCCTGTGGGTCAATGTCTGGTCGCCGCGGCCCGAGCCGAGCGACGAGGAACCGCGCCCGGTGCTGGTCTGGTTGCACGGCGGCGCCTACTGTCTCGGCACCGCCGCCCAGACCATCTACGACGGGCGCAAGCTCGCCGAGGCGGGCGACGTGGTGGTCGTCTCGGTGAACTATCGACACGGGGTGCTCGGCTTCCTCGACCTGTCCTCGTTCGGTGAGCAGTTCACCGCGAACCTCGGCCTGCACGATCAGCTCGCCGCGCTGGCGTGGGTGCGCGACAATATCGCCGCGTTCGGCGGCGACCCGGGCAATGTGACCCTCTTCGGGGAGTCCTCGGGCGCGGGATGCGTGACCGCACTACTCACCTCACCCGCCGCGGCGGGACTGTTCCACAAGGCGATCGCCCAGAGTCCGCCCGCCACTACGGTTTTCGGACAGGAGCGGGCCGCGGTCGTCGGGCAGCGCTATCTGGAGCTGCTCGAACTCGGGCCGGGCGAGACGAATCGGCTGCTGGAGTTGCCGATCGAACGGCTGGTCGAGGTCGGGGCGGTGCTGCTGGACGAGGTGCCGATCAAGGAACCCGGCAGGCTCGCCGCGGCGCCGGTGGTCGACGGAAATCTGTTGCCGGGCTACCCGATCGACCGATTCCAGCAGGGACGTTCGCACCGCGTGCCGTTGCTGATCGGCACCAATCGCGATGAGGCGTCGCTGTTCCGGGTGCTGCGCTCGCCGATCATGCCGGTGACGCCCGACGCGGTGAACGCGATGCTGCGCGATGTCGCCGCCTCCCATCCGGAGATGTCGCCCGAGCGGATCGCCGAGATCACCTCGGCCTATCCCGATCTCACCAAAACCCGTGGGGCACTGGCGATGTCTACTGACGCGGCGTTCCGGATGCCCGCGGCCTGGGTCGCCGAGGGGCATGCCCAACATTCGCCGACCTGGATGTATCGCTTCGACTACGCCACCCCGATGTTGAAGGCGGCCAGGGTCGGAGCGGGCCACGCCACCGAATTGCCTTACGTCTTCGGCAATTTCGGCACCCTGAACCACGACCCCACCTTCTGGCTGGGCGGCCGAAAAGCCTCGCTCGCGGTTTCGGGCCGCATGCAGCGCCGCTGGCTGGCCTTCGCCGAACACAGCGTGCCCGCCGCGCTCGACGGCTCCAAACACTGGCCCCACTACCGCCCCGCCGCCCGCACCACCCTGCTCATCGACACCATCGACCGCATCGTGGACAACCCGGACGCCGACCTGCACACCGCATGGGGCGACCAAGCCGTCGGCTTCAGCTAGCGGCGGCGCGGGCACGTTCGATCTCGTTGATGTGGGTTTCGGTCCACTGCCGCAACGCGGTGATCGGTTCGGCGAGGCTGCGACCCAGCGCGGTGAGTTCGTATTCGACCCTGGGCGGAATGGTGGGATACGCGGTGCGCGTGACGAATCCGTCGGCTTCGAGACCGCGCAGCGTCTGGGTGAGCATTTTCTGGGAAACGCCCTCGATACGTCGGCTGAGGTCGGTGTAGCGCTGCGTGCCGTCGAGGAGTGCGTCCACCACCAGGATCGTCCATTTGCCTGCGATGTGATCGAGCACCTGGCGGGTCGGGCACTTCGCCGAGTAGGCGTCGGCGGGCAGGCCGGAGGACTCCACGAAGGTTGTCATCGAGGGATAGTAACGCACTATTTAGTGCCTACTTCCCAATAGAGAGTGACTCTCCGATAGTTGGTTACATGACATCCAGAATCTTGTCGGTCGCCGAAGCGATCCGCACTCGACGCACTGTCCGCCACTACCGTCCGGATCCGGTCTCGGCGGCCGATCTCGAGGCGCTGCTCGATCTCGCCATCGAGGCGCCGACCAGCTGGAACCTGCAGGACCGGGCCATTGTCGCGATCACGAGCGAGGCGGGCCGGGCCGGTCTGGCCTGGGCGACCGGTGGCCAACCCCAAGCACGGGAGGCGCCGCTGATGCTGGTCTTCGTCGCCGAACCGGAGTCCTGGCGCGAGGACCACAGCGACGTGTACGACCAGGCCCGCGGCAACGGCGCGTGGTCGGAGGAGTTCGTCGCGATGTTCGCCACGGCATCTCACGAGTTCCAGGACGATCTCGCCCGGCGGGGGCTGCTGCGTGAATACGCGGTCAAGGACGCGATGATCGCGGCGACCTATGTGATGCTGGCGGCCACCGAGTTGGGCCTTGCCACCGCACCGATGAACGGCTGGGACGAAGCGAAGGTGAAGAAGACGATCGGGATCGGCGATCGTGACGATCTCGCGGTCGCGCTGCTGATGGCGGTCGGTCATCCGGCCGAGCGACGCATTCATCCGGGTCGTCGAGCCAGGGAGCGCACTGTCTTCCGTGAGGCGTACGGGCTCGGGTGAACAGTACGACGCCGGGTCACCGGCCGAGGGAATCGGCGGGGACCCGGCGTCGTACGGATCAGACGTCGGTGGAGAAGCGGATGCCGCCGTCGGGGATGACCACGCCGGGCCACACGCGGGCGCCGCGCAGGAGTTCGCAGCGGGCGCCGACGTTGGCGCCGTCACCGATCACCCCGTCGCGCACCAGCGCGCGGGGACCGATGCGGGCCCCGAAGCCGATGATGGAGCGTTCGACCGTCGCGCCTGCCTCGACCACCGCGCCGTCGAAGATCACCGCGCCGTCCAGTCGCGCACCCGCGCCGATTTCCGCGCCGCGACCGACCACGGTCCCGCCGATGAGCAGCGCGCCCGGCGCCACACCCGCGCCGGGATGGACGAGGGACTCACCACGCTGGCCGGGGAGCGCGGGGGAGGGCGCGATTCCGCGGACCAGGTCCGCGGAGCCGCGCACGAAGTCCTCCGGGGTGCCCATGTCGCGCCAGTAGGAGGCGTCGACGTGGCCCTGCACGCGGGCGCCCTCGGCCAGGAGCGCGGGGAAGACCTCGCGCTCCACCGAGACCGGACGACCGCTGGGGATCTTCTCGATGTATTCGCGGCGGAACACATAGCAACCGGCGTTGATCTGGTCGGTCGGCGGATCCTGGGTCTTCTCCAGGAACGCGGTGACCCGGCCGCTGTCGTCGGTCGGCACGCAGCCGAAGGCGCGCGGATCGCTGACGCGGACCAGGTGCAGGGTGACGTCGGCGTTGGTCGACTCGTGGGTGTCGAGGATCGCGCCCAGGTCGGTGCCGCCGAGGACGTCGCCGTTGAACACCATCACGTTGTCCGCGCGCAGCTTGGGCAGCACATTGCGGATACCGCCGCCGGTGCCCAGCGGTTCGGTCTCGGTCACGTACTCCAGGTCCAGGCCCAGTTCGGAGCCGTCACCGAAGTGCTCTTCGAAGACCTCGGCCTTGAAGGAGGTGCCGAGCACCACGTGGGTGATCCCGGCCTCGGCGATCCTGGCCAGCAGGTGGGTCAGGAACGGCAGCCCGGCCGTCGGCAGCATGGGCTTGGGCGCCGAGAGGGTGAGCGGACGCAGCCGCGTGCCCTGGCCGCCGACGAGGATGACCGCGTCGGTGCCTGCATTGCCTGCCATCGAGTTTCCCCTGTTCACAGTGGACCGGCGCCTACTCAGGCGCCGGTTCGCGCTTTCTCGCGCAGCGCCGATCGAACCGCAATCCGGGAGCGAACCGCAAGTCCGGCCCGCAGCGCGCCCCGCAACGGCGCCTGCCACCAGTGCGGATGCCGGTCCGCCTGGAAGCGGTACGCGCTGGCGTGGTGGGCGGGCAGCATCAGTTCGGGATGCTTGCCCGCGGCGTGCCCCTTGGCGTGGGTCACCTCGGCGTCCGGGACGAATACATTGTGCCAGCCCGCCTTGCCCATGCGGTCGCCGAAGTCCACGTCCTCCATATACATGAAGTAGCGCGAGTCGAAACCGTCGATGGTGTCGAACGCGGCGCGGCGCACCAGCAGGCAGGAGCCGGACAGCCAGCCGACCACCCGCTCGGAGATCTGCTCGTTCTCCTGGCGGTAGCGCATCGACCAGGGGTTCTTCGGCCAGACCGAGCCGAGGATCGCGTGGCCCGCGCCGTCGGCTAGGCCGGGGACGCGGCGCGCGGACGGGTAGATACTGCCGTCGGGCTCACGGACCATCGGCCCGAAAGCGCCCGCGCGCGGCCAGCGCTTCGCCGCCTCGAGCATCTTGTCGATGGAGTCGACGCCCCAGCGGATGTCCGGGTTGGCCAGGATCACGAACTCGATCGACGGATCGATCTCGGCGACGGCGCGGTTGATGGCGCCGCCGTAGCCGATATTGCCGCCGGTGTGCAGCAGGGTTACGTGCGAGTTGGCCTCGGCGACGAGTTCGGGGACGCCGTCGGTCGAGCCGTTGTCGGCCAGGATCACCTGCGGCTTCTCGGTGGTCGCGTCGGCCAGGGTGGTGATGAAGTGCTCGAGGTGCTCACCCGGTGAATAGGTCACCGTGACCACGGCAATGCCGGCGGGGGCTGGAGAATCGGCTGAGTCTGCTGCGTTCACGACTGCGGAGCCTAGTCGGACAACCGGCTCAGTGTGTCGGTGAGTGCGATACGCCAGGAGCGAAGCGGGGTGAGGCCGGCCCCGTCCCAGGCCGCGGGAGAGAGCACCGAATACGCCGGGCGCGGTGCGGGTCTGGGGAACTCGCTGGACGCGCACGGCAGTACCCGGTTCGGATCGGCGCCGAGGTCGGAGAAAACCGCTGCGGCGAGGTCGAACCAGGTGGCGGTGCCGGAATTGGTGGCGTGCAGCACAGCGGGGGCGTCGGGTCGGGTGCTCAGTTCCAGCAGCGCGGCGGCGAGGTCGGCGGCGCTGGTGGGGGAGCCGAGCTGGTCGTTCACCACGGTGACGGTGTCGCGTTCGGCCTCCAACCTGCGCATGGTCGCGACGAAATCCCCCTCGACACCGCCGTACACCCAGGCGGTGCGCACCACGTGGGCGCCCAGTTCGAGCACGGCCCGCTCGCCGGCGAGCTTGGACTGTCCGTAGACCGAGGTCGGTCCGGTCGGGTCGCCGGGTTCATACGGTGTCGTCGCGGTCCCGGGGAAGACGTAGTCGGTGGACACGTGGATCAGCCGCGCGCCCGCCGCGGCGCAGGCGGCGGCGAGTACCGCGGGCCCGGTCGCGTTGGCGGCGAAGGCGGCCTCGACCTCGGTTTCGGCGGCATCCACCGCGGTGTAGGCCGCGCAGTTGATCACCACGGCGCCGGGCGTGAGGACGGCGTCGACGGCGGCGCGGTCGGTGATGTCGAGATCGGCCCGCCCGAGGCCGCGCGCATCGGGTGCCAGGCGCAGGATCTCTCGCCCCAGCAGGCCACGCGCGCCGGTTACGATCAGCGGAGCGGGGGCGCGGAAATCGGCATTCACGCGGCCAGTCTGGCACGCCGGGACACCTGTGGTTGGGCCCGAGTGTGGTAACTGTTGGTTAGCCTGTGCAAGCCGGTGTCCGTGGACGAGCCCGGGCTGATGACTAGGCGGTGTTTGCCGGGGGTGCAGCTGTCCGGGCGCGGAGTTCGTCGAGAGGATGCACGAGTGCGAGAGTCGACAAGACCGGTCAGCGCGCCCGCGGGCGCCTTCGGTCCGGCCAAACTGATGGTGGCGATCTCGGCCGTGCTGGTGCTGGCACTCACCGGATTCGCTTGGCGCAGTGTCGACAACCTGATCGCCAATATCGACCGGATCGGCGGCCTCGGCCTCGGCGGTGAGCGCGACGGCGCGGTCGACATCCTGCTCGTCGGTGTCGACAGCCGCACCGACGCGCACGGCAACCCGCTCACCAACGCCGAACGCGCCATGCTGCACGCGGGCGACGAGGTGGGCACCAATACCGACACCATCGTGCTGATCCGCGTTCCCAACGACGGCCGCTCGGCCACCGCGATCTCCATTCCGCGCGACTCCTACGTCGATATCGGCGGCCAGGGCAAGGCCAAGATCAACTCCGCGTACGGTTCGACCAAGGAGACCGAACGCGCCGAACTGCTCGCCGACGGCAAGTCCGAGGCCGAGGCCGAACGCGCGTCGACCAAGGCGGGCCGACAGGCCCTCATCAAATCGGTGGCCACCCTGACCGGCATCACCGTCGATCACTACGCCGAGGTGAGTCTGCTCGGCTTCGTGCTGCTCACCGACTCGGTCGGCGGGGTCGAGGTGTGCCTGAATCAGGCGGTGGACGAACCGATGTCGGGCGCGGACTTCCCGGCCGGGCGCCAGCGCCTCGACGGTCAGGAGGCCTTGAGCTTCGTGCGTCAGCGCCATGATCTCGAGCGCGGCGACATCGACCGGATCGTGCGTCAGCAGGTGTTCATGGCGCAGCTGGTCGGCCAGCTGCTCAATGCCAAGACCCTCGCCAATCCGAGCAAGCTCAGCGAGATCAGCGAGGCGGTCGGGCGCACCGTCGTGCTCGACGAGGACTGGGACGTGCTGGCCTTTCTGCAGCAGCTCAAGGATCTGTCCGGCGGCAAGGTGGAATTCGAGACCATTCCCGTCTCCGACCTCAACAGCATGACCTCGGCGGGGGAGTCGGTGGTCAAGGTCGACCCGAAGACCGTGCAGAGTTTCGTCGCCGGGCTCGTGGGGGAAGAGGAACAAGAAGCGACCGCGCCGAAGATCGACACCTCGACGGTGACGGTGAGCGTGCTCAACGCGGGTGGCGCCACCGGACTCGCGGGCAAGGTGTCGGCGGCGTTGACGGGCAAGGGATTCAAAGAAGGCACGGTCGGCAACTACACCGGCGGCACCGTGAGCTCGAGTCGCGTGCTGGCCGCCGATGCCGACGACCCGAAGGCGACGGCGGTCGCCGAGGCGCTCGGTGGCCTGACGGTGGTCGCCGATGCGACAGTGTCGGCGGATACGGTGAGCGTGATATTGGCGAGCGACTACTCTGGTCCCGGCTCGGCCGCGGCAGGCATGTTCGATCTCGACGCGACATCCTCGGCGACCGCGACACCGATACCGCCCGCCCCGCCGATCGACGCAGGCCAGAACGGACCGAAATGTGTGAATTGACCCATGCGTGAGCCGAACTCCACCCTGACCGACGCCCTCCTCGACCCGATCCTCGAACGCGACCCCGCCGGACCCCGCGTCACCTGGTACGACGACGCCACCGGCGCGCGGATCGAACTCTCCGGGCTGACGTTGGCCAACTGGGCCGCCAAGACCGCGAACCTGATCCGCGACGAATTCGCGCTCACCCCCGGCGCCAGGGTGGCGGTGCTGTTGCCCGCGCACTGGCAGACCGCCGCGGTGTTGCTCGGATGCTGGTGGGCGGGAACCGAAGTGGTGCTCACCCCCGACCCCGATGCCGACCTCGCGCTGGTCACCCCCGACCGGCTCGACGACGCCGACGGTGTCGGCGAGGTGGCGGTGCTGTCGCTGGACGCGATGGGAACGCCGGTGCGTGAGCTGCCGGTCGGCGTCACCGATTTCGCCACCGCGGTGCGCGTGCACGGTGATCAGTTCCTGCCCGGCGGATTCCGGGCCGCGCTCGACGGCCTCTCGGTGAACGAAGTGCTGACCATGGCCCGCAAATCCGCCGCGCTGCAAGGGTTTTCCACCGGCGACCGGGTGCTGTCGAGTACGCCATGGGAGACGGTGGAGGAAGTGGTCGACGGGTTCGTTTCGGTGTTGTTCGCCGGGGCTTCGCTGGTGCAGGTCGTCAATCCCGATCCGGCCGGTGTCGAACATCGAGTTGTCACCGAGAAGGTGACCGTCCGGCGCTGACTCCTACCCAGGTATAGGTTCGGGTCCACCTCGGGGACGTGTCGCGTGTCACATCCCGCCCGTACTGTGGAAGCAAGACTTCGGCAGAGTGGCAGGGGTGGCGATGATTGCGAAATACTGGGTTCGATGGTCGGCCGAGCACGGCGCGCCGCGAGCGATTCTGCGCTGGCAGGCCCGTCGCGGCGATCCGTTCGCGATCTTGCTCAGCGGTCGGCGGGGTCTGCACGATCCCTATCCGCTGATCGATGAGGTGCGCGGGTCGGGCGGAGTGATCAGGACGCCGTTGTCCCTCGCCGCGTTCGACCACAAGCAGGTCCGAGCGATTCTGCGCGACCCCAGATTCGGGGTGCGGCCCGCCCTCGGCAACGACCTGCCCGCCCCGTGGCGCAAGCTCGCCGAACGGGTCACGGTGCCGCCCAATCCGGTCGAGCCACCGTCGATGCTGGTCATCAATCCGCCCGAGCACACGCGAATGCGCAAGCCGGTGGCTTCGGCGTTCACCCCGCGCGCCGTCGCCAGACTGCGCGATCGCGTAGAGGTGGTCACGGCCGAACTGCTCGACGCGATGCCCGCGAACGGTTCGGTCGACCTGATCACCGATTTCGCCGCCAAGGTGCCGATCGCGATCATCGCCGAGATGCTCGGCTTCCCACCCCCGGACCGGGACCGGTTCCTCGAATGGGGCGACAAGGTCACGCCGCTGCTCGACATCGGCACGTCATGGCGGACCTACCGCGCCGCGATGAGCGCGATCGAGGACATGGACGAATACCTCGCCGACCACATCGCCACCCTGCGCCGCGCGCCGGGTGAGGACATCCTGTCCACCCTGGTCCGTTCGGGCGATCTGAGTCTGACGGAATTGCAGGCGGGCGCGAGTCTGCTGATGGGCGCAGGTTTCGAGACGACGGTCAACCTGATCGGCAACGCGGTGGCCGCGCTGTGGGCCCATCCCGATCAGCTCGCGCTCGCGCAGGACGACCCCGATCGCTGGCCCGATGTGGTGGAGGAGACGCTGCGCTTCGATCCGCCGGTACAGACCACCGCGCGCCAGGCGCTCGAGGATGTCGAGGTCGAGGGCTACCTGGTGCGGGCCGAGACGACGGTCATCCTGTCGCTGGCCGGGGCCAACCGTGACCCGGCGGTCTTCCCCGACCCGCACCGCTTCGACATCGACCGTTCCAATCTCAAAGAGCACGTGGCCTTCAGCAGCGGTATCCACGCCTGCCTCGGCGCGAGCCTGGCCAGGATGGAAGCGGTGCACGCCCTGCGCGCGCTCTACACCCGCTACCCGAACCTGCGGCTGCGCGGCGAGCCGGTGCGCCGAAACCTGTTCACGCTGCACGGTTTCGAACACATGCCGGTCGACCTCGGCCCGGTGGCGCGAACCTCGGCGCCCGAAGACCTGGCGGGTGCGTCCCGTCCGGCCTGAGTCCGGTTGCGTGCGAGCGGGTTACGTGCTCGTGCGCCAGCGGTAGCGGGTCTTCGGGCGACCGGCCCGGCCGTAATCGGCACGGCGTTCGGCCAATCCGTCGTCGGCGAGCTTCTCCAGGTACCGCCACGCCGTGATCCGCGAAACACCCACGGCCGCGGCGGCATCGGTGGCCGTGATGCCCGATTCGACCGAGCGCACCGCCCGCGATACCTCCTCCAGGGTGTGCTGCACAACGCCTTTCGGCGCACCGGCCTTCTGGTCGGCGGTGCGCAGCGCACCGAGCGCGCGGTCGATGTCGTACTGCGACAGCGCCGCCTCGCCCGCGGGCAGCGCGGTGTCGAAGCCGCGGTAGCGTTCCAGCTTCTCCCGGAACGCGGCGAAGGTGAACGGCTTGAGCAGGTACAACACCACGCCGTGCGCCACCGCGCTGCGCACCATGTTCAGCTCGCGAGCCGAGGTGATCGCGATGACATCGGGTCGCGGCTGCAGTCCGTTGAGCGCGGCGGCCACATCGAGCCCGCTGATATCGGGCAGTCCGATGTCCATCAGCACCAGGTGGAACGGATTGCCGTCGGCGATCGCCTCGGCCGCCACCCGCAGTGCGTCGCGTCCGGTGTGGACGACCCCGCCGGTGACGAAACCGTCGAGCCGTTCGAGATAGGCCCGATGTGCCTGGGCGATCAACGGCTCGTCCTCGACGATCAGCACGCGGATCATGGTGTCTCCTTCAGCGGAATGCGAACGATGACCGCGCTGTGTGGTGCGGCCGTGGTGGTGATGGCGCCGCGATGTCGGTCGACGAGGCGGTGCACCAGAGCGAGGCCGAGGCCCGCGTGGTCGGATTTCGTGGTGTAGCCGCGTTCGGCGGCCCGGGAGAACATCTGGGCCGACATACCCGGTCCGCTGTCGGACACCTGGACCCACAGCGCGCCGTCACGATGACACACCGACACCTCGACGCGCTTGTCGACGGTTCCCGCCGCCGCGTCGATCGCGTTGTCGATCAGGTTGCCGACCAGGGTGACGGTCTCGTGCGCCGACAGCGGATCGGTGGAATCCAGCGCGGTGTCCTCGCTGATGGCCAGGCCCACCCCGCGTTCGGCGGCCTGGTCGACCTTGCCGAGCAACAGCGCGGCCAATGCCGCGTCGCCGACGGCGGCCAGCAGACGGTCGATCAGCACCTGCGAGAGCTGCAATTCCGCGGTCGCGAAGGCCACCGCTTCGTCCGGGCGGCCCAGCTCGACCATGGTGACCACGGTGTGCAGCCGGTTGGCCGCCTCGTGTGCCTGGGCGCGCAGCGATTCGGCGAAGCCGCGCACCGAGTCGAGCTCGCCGAGCACCGAGCGCAGTTCGGTCTGATCGCGGATGGTGAGCACGGTGCCGATTTCGCGGCCCTCCCAGCTGACCAGGTCCTGATTGACCAGCAGGATGCGGTCGGTGGTCACGTGCGTCTCGTCGCGCACCACGCCGCCACTCATCTGTTGCAGCGAGACGGGCAGGTCGGTGCGGAAGACCGGACCGTCGGGCAGGTCGAGCAGGGTGCGCGCCTGATCGTTGACCACCTCCGCGGCCTCGGCCTGGGCGCCGAACACCACCAGCCCCTCGTGCACGGAGTGCAGGACCGCGTCGTGGTGTTCGTAGAGCGCGCGCAGTTCGTCGGGCGCCAGACCGTGGGTCTGGCGGCGCAGCCTGCGGCTGATCAGGAACGACGACAGCGCGGCCAGCCCGAGCCCCACCGCGGCCACCCCGAGGATCAGGGGTAGCTGGGAGGCCACCTGGGTGCTGATCTTGGCCCGGGTGACCCCGGCCGAGACCAGCGCCACCACCCGGCCGTTGTCGTAGACCGGGGTGACCGCGCGGATCGAGGGGCCGAGGGTACCGGTGAACGTCTCGGTCAGGGTCTGGCCTGCCAGCGCGCCATCGATGCTGCCGACGAACGGCTTGCCGATCAGGTCGGGGTTGGTGTGGGTGTAGCGGGTGCGGTCGGGCGCCATCACGACGATGAAGTCCATGCCGGTGGCCGCTCTGATCCGCTCGGTGGTCGGCTGCAGCAGCCCGCTCGGGTAGGGCGAGTTGACCGCCGCCAGGGTCGACGGCGACCGCGCCACTGTCACCGCCACGTCTCTGACCTGTATTTCCGCGGCCAGGTCATGATCGCGCCTGGCATCGAGCACGGCCAGGATCGTGCCGACGGCGATCAGCAACGCCAGCACCACCAACTGCCATACGAAGGCCTGTCCCGCGAGCGACAGTCGTCCTCGTCGCACCTCTTGCCTCCGACCTGAATTTCTCGAACGTTATGCGTCGATATGAAACTTATGGACCAAAGTGACGGCCGTCACAATAGTTGCTCATGCTCGTCGACATGAGCTCAACCACCGGACAACGGAAACGCGACCATACCCATTGGCTCTACATCGCGGTGATCATCGCCGTCGTGGCCGGCGTCATTGTCGGCCGGGTGGCCCCGGAATTCGGTCAGTCACTGGCGCCGCTCGGCACCGTGTTCGTGAACCTGATCAAGATGATGATCGCACCTGTCATCTTCTGCACGATCGTGCTGGGCATCGGTTCGGTGCGCGCGGCCGCCACTGTGGGCAAGGTCGGTGGCCTGGCCATCGGGTATTTCCTGCTGATGTCGACGGTCGCGCTCGGCATCGGGCTCGTCGTCGGAAACCTCATCGATCCGGGTGAGGGACTCGATGTCGGCGCCTCGGGAGCGGGGGCGAAATACGCCGATCAGGCGCACAGCGCGGGTGGCACGTGGGACTTCATCCAGAACATCGTGCCGACCACGCTCGTGTCGTCGCTCACCGCGGGCAGCGTGCTGCAGGCCCTGTTCGTCGCGCTGCTGGTCGGGTTCGCCGTGCAGGCGATGGGCGATGCGGGGGCGCCGATCCTGCGCGCGGTCGCGCTGGGTCAGAAGCTGGTGTTCCGCATCCTGTCGATGATCCTGTGGCTGGCTCCGATCGGCGCGTTCGGCGCGATCGCGAACGTGGTCGGGCGCACCGGCTGGTCGGCGGTGGTGCAGTTGGCGACACTGATGATCGCGTTCTATCTGACGTGTCTGGTGTTCGTGTTCGGTGTGCTCGGCGTGATCCTGCGGATGGTCTCGGGCGTCTCGATCCTGAAGCTGTGCCGGTACCTGTCGCGTGAGTACCTGCTAATCGTGGCGACCTCGTCGTCGGAATCGGCGCTGCCGCGACTGATCGCGAAGATGGAACACGCGGGTGTGGAGCGCACCACCGTGGGTGTCGTTGTGCCGACCGGATATTCGTTCAACCTCGACGGCACCGCCATCTACCTGACGATGGCCTCGATCTTCATCGCCGACGCGATGGGCAAGCCGCTCGCGCTCGGCGAACAGATCGGCCTGCTGCTGTTCATGATCATCGCGTCCAAGGGCGCCGCGGGCGTCACCGGCGCCGGCCTGGCCACCCTCGCCGGCGGCCTGCAGAGTCATCGCCCCGACCTGCTCGACGGTGTCGGCCTGATCGTCGGCATCGACCGCTTCATGTCGGAAGCCCGTGCGCTGACCAATTTCTCGGGCAACGCCGTGGCCACGCTGCTCATCGGCACCTGGACCAAGACCGTCGACGCCGACCGGACCCGCCGCGTGCTCGACCGTGAACTGCCGTTCGACGAGGAGACGATGGTCGACGACCACGAAGTGGATCAGCCCGTCGAACTCACGAAACCTGTGCCGGCGCAGCCGGTGGAGGTGTCCTGAGACGGTCGAAGGCCCCGCGATGAGGAATCGCGGGGCCTTCGGGTTCCAGTAGGGCTAGATTCTGGACCACTTGCCGGGGTTGAGGTGGAACTGCACCAGGGCGTTGGCGTGACCGTGGCCGAGGCCGTGTTCGGACTTCAGCCAGGTGACCAGGGCCGTGTGCCCGGTCGGCTCGGCCGCGTCGAGCAGGGTGAACCATTCGTCGACGGTGCGCCCGTACTTGGTCTCGATGGTGGGGAAGTAGGACGCGGGGCCGTGCGGCGCGTTCGCCATGGTGGTTCCTCCTCGATGGGTGTTCGTTATCGGTGAAGACGGTGCGGTGGGACGGAATTCATCGCTGGTGTGGTCACGCCGCGACGAGTCGGCGCTGTGTCGCGCTCTCGCGGCTTTCGCGGATCAGCAGCACGCCGGCGAGCGCGACGAGTACGGCGGTGAAGCCGTGGACGCCCAACGCGGTGGCGGTGGAGCCGTGCCAGCTCAGGACGGTGGCCATGTCCCCGAACGGCGTGAGCGAGGTGGCCAGCATGGCGACGCCGAGCGCGAAGCGCTGCTTGGTGGCCAGCAGGCCGAGGATCACCAGGCCGCTCACCACGTCGCGGACGCCCTTGAGGTTCAGGAAGGCCACCGCGTCGCCCTCGGGCACAGCGGGGAGGCCGAAGCCCGCGGCCGTCATCTCCGGGGCGATGAGGTAGTTGATGCCGACGTAGATGATGAAGATCCCGCCGAGCAGGGAGAGGGCGGTGGCGATGCGCGAGGTGGTCATGGGGTGCTCCTGAATCTTGTTGCTTGCTCTGAAATCTAGCGGCGCTAGGTGTTGAGAGAACTATAACCAGAGCCTCGCTATCTTGTCTAGCGCTGCTAGAATTTCGAGCATGAGCACCCAACAGCGCAAGGAACGCGAACGCGCCGAACGGCATCAGCGGATCATCGACACCGCGCGCGAGATGGCCGAAGCGGAAGGCTGGGACGCGGTCACCATCCGCAAACTGGCCGACCGCATCGAATACAGCCAGCCCGTGCTCTACAGCCACTTCGCGAACAAGGCGGCCATCGTCGGCGCCGTCGCGCTGCAGGGTTGCGTCGAGCTCGCCGAACAACTGAAGCTGGCCCGCGAGGCGGCGACCACCCATGCGGAGGTGATCGCCAATGTCGCGCGCGCCTACCTCGACTTCGCCACCGCCAACCCGGCCCGCTACGACGCCATCTTCCAGCAGAAGACGGACCTGAACTTCGGTCTCGACGCCCCACAACCCCTGCGCGATGCCTTCGCCGGCCTGGAGGCGATGTTCGCCCCCTACTCCGAGGGCGACGACCTCGGCGCCCGCACCGAAGTCGCCTGGGCTTCCCTGCACGGCCTGGCCACCCTCGACCGCAACGGCCGATTGCGCCCCGAACTGCGCGAACGGCGCATCACCCTGCTGGTCGACGGGACAAGCGAAGCGGCGGTCGACCCGAGCTGAGCGGGACGGCGCGGCTGTTCGAAACCCTCTCGCGCCACACCGGTCCGGTGGTGTCGCTCGGTGCGGTGCCGTCGCGGTGTCGAACCTGCCGGGTGACCGAGCGCACGGCGACAGGCTCGCCGCTCCGCGTAGGTTGGAGGTAACGACGCAGGTCGGCAGAGCGGCCGAGGGCGAAGGGACGGCGGATGGCGGAAGTCGTAGTAGTGGGGTCGGGGCCGAACGGTCTTGCCGCGGCGGTGATCGCCGCACGCGCCGGGTTGTCGGTGCGGGTCCTCGAAGCGCAGGAGCAGGCAGGCGGTGGATCGCGCACCGCCGAGCTCACCCTGCCCGGCTTCCATCACGACATCTGTGCCGGTGCGCATCCGATGGCGTTGGCGTCACCGTTCTTTCGCGCGTTCGATCTCGCCGCGCACGGCGTCGACCTGCTCACCCCGACCGTCTCCTACGCTCATCCGCTAGACGGTGGAATCGCCGGATTGGCTTGGCGCAACCTCGAATCCACCGTCGCCGACCTCGGTCGCGACGGCCGGGCATGGTGCGAGCTGTTCGCGCCGCTGGTCGAACACTGGCCCGAGGTGGTCGAGCTGGCCATGTCGGATCTGCGGCATCCACCCCTGCGCGTCGGCACGGGCATCAAGTTCGCGACCCGCCTGCTCGAACAGGCGTCCCCGTTGTCCGACAACCGTTTCAGCGGTGATGTGGCGCCCGCGATGTTCAGCGGTGTGGCCGCCCACGCCATCACCTCACCGCGCGCCTTCCCCGCGGTCGGCGCGGCACTGCTGCTCGGCACCCTCGCGCACGCGGGCGGCTGGGTGATCCCGCGCGGCGGCAGTCAAGCGATCCCGAACGCGATGATCGCCGAAATCGAAAGCCTCGGTGGGGAGGTGCTCACCGGGCACCGGGTCGACGATTTCGCCGAACTCGCCACCGCCCGCGCGGTGCTGTTCGACACCTCGCCCGCCGAACTCCTTCGCATCGCCGGTGACCGTCTGCCGTCGCGATACCGCAACAGCCTCGGACGTTTCCAGTACGGCAACGCCGCCTGCAAGGTCGACTTCGCCCTGTCGGGACCGGTGCCGTGGGCCGCGCCGGGCGCCGACCTGGCGGGCACCCTGCACCTGGTCGGCACCAGAGCCGAAGCCATGCACGCCGAACACCAGGTCGCCACCGGCGCGTTCGCCGATCGGCCGTTCGTGCTGGCCATTCAGCCCGGCGTGGTCGACGCCACCCGAGCACCCGAGGGACAGCACACCTTCTACACCTATGCCCACGTTCCCAACGGGACCGATCGCGATATCAGCGACCAGGTGATCGACCAGGTCGAACGCTTCGCGCCCGGTTTCCGCGATCTGATCCTCGCCAAACATGTGCGACCGGCGGCTTTCATGCCCGCGCACAACGCCAACTACATCGGCGGCGATATCTCGGCGGGCGCGATGTCCACGCGCCAGACCCTGTTCCGTCCGCTCGCTCGCTGGAACCCTTATTCCACCCCGATTCCGGGCACCTACCTGTGCTCGTCGTCGACCCCACCGGGGCCGGGCGTGCACGGGATGTCGGGACTGCACGCGGCACAGCACCTGCTGCGCAACCGTTTCGGTATCGTCACCGACCCGCTCGACCTGTTGCGCGGCGCGGCGCTCGCCTACCGGTAGCCGCTCAGCTCGGCTTCATCGGTAGGTCGTGGACCTTGTCGGGCTTGAACACGTCAGGCTCGAGGTAGACCGTGCAGGTGTTCGGCACGGCGGCGTGAATGCGGTCGTCCGCGGCGTCGATGACCTCGGACACCTGCGTGATGTCCAGGCCCGCGTGCAGCGCGATCTTGGCGTTGATCAACAGGTCCTGTGGACCGAGGTACTGGGTCTGCATCCGGATGACGCGCTCGATCCGTGGATCGGCGAGCAGCGCCGACCGAATCGCGGTGTCGTCCTTGGCCGTCGCGCCCTCACCGATCAGCAGGCTCTTGGTTTCCACGATCAGGATCACCGCGTTCACGCCGAGCAGGACGCCGATGAGTAGCGTGCCGACGCCGTCCCACACCGCATTTCCGGTGAGCACCGACAGACTCACCCCGGTCAGGGCGAACAGCAGGCCGATGATCGCGCCCGCGTCCTCGAGCAGCACCACGGGCAGTTCAGGATTGCGGGTGTGGCGAATGAAATGCCACCACGAATTCTTGCCCTTCAGTGGCGCCGACTGCTTGCGCGCGGTACGGAAACTGGCGCTCTCCAGCACCAGCGATACCCCGAGAATCCCGATCGCGACCCAGGCCGAAACGATCTCCTCCGGGAACCGGATTTTGTGGATCGCCTCGTTGATCGCGAACAGTGACCCCATGACGAACAGGACAAGCGCGACGACGAACGAATAGAAATACCGATTGCGCGAATACCCGAAGGGGTGCAGCGTGTCCGCGGGCTGGTCGGCCCGATTGCGGCCGACCAGCAGCAGCGCCTCGTTGCCGGTGTCGGCCACCGAGTGCACCGCCTCGGCAAGCATCGACGACGACCCGGTGATGAACGCCCCGATGAACTTCGCGACCATGATGCCGGCGTTCGCCCCGAGTGCGGCGAGGATCGCGACCTTGCTGTCTCCACCTTGCTCGGCCATAGACGAACGCTACAACGGTCGCTGACCCACACCCCGACTCCACACCGTGTCGTCGGGCCGAGAACCGCGCCGCCAGCCGCTATTTCACACGGTAGAGGTCGGGTTCCAAGTAGATCAGGCGGGCGGTGGGTACTGCTGCGCGCACGCGCGTTTCGGCCGCGTCGATCGCCTCGGCGACACCGGCGATGTCCAGGTTCGGGGCGAGCGCGACCTTGGCCGCGATCAGCATTTCCTCCGGGCCCAGGTACTGGGTCTTGAGATGGATCACCGAGGTGATCTTGGCGCCGTCGACCAGGTTCTCGCGGATGGCCAGACCCTGTTCGGGGGTGGCGCCTTCACCGATGAGCAGGCTCTTCATCTCCACGATCAGCACGATCGCGATGATGCCGAGCAGGACACCGATGCACAGGGTGCCGATGCCGTCGTAGATCGGGTCGTCGGTGACCATGGTGAGCCCGACGCCGCCGAGCGCGAGTACCAGACCGATCAGTGCGCCGGTGTCCTCGAGCAACACCACCGGCAGCTCGGGGCTGCGCGAGTTGCGGATGAACCGCCACCAGCTCGCATCGCCCTTGAGCGGCCTGGATTCACGCACCGCGGTGAGGAAGCTGAAAGTCTCGAGGCCGATCGCGATCACGAGGATGATGACCGCGACAATCGGCTGACTCAGCTCCTCGGGATGCTGGACCTTGTGGATGCCTTCGTAGACCGCGTACACCGAGCCGAGGGTGAACAGCACCAGCGCCACGACGAACGAGTAGAAGTAGCGGTTACGGCCGTATCCGAACTGGTGCAGCTCGTCGGCGTCCTTGGCGGCGGCGCGCTGCCCGAACAGCAGCAGACCCTGATTCGAGGTGTCGGCGACCGAGTGCACGCCCTCCGCCATCATCGACGCCGACCCCGTGATGAACGCGCCGACGAACTTGGCCACCGCGATCCCCGCGTTGGCTACCAACGCCGCGACGATCGCCTTCTTGCCACCACCAGCCGACATGCCGGCCCGCCCTTCTGTTCACTGAACACGACTCGCCACAGCCTAATAGGACAGCGACGCGGAGCGGTCATCCGTCCTGCGCGGGAGCCGAGGCGGGGGTTCGCCTACGGCACAGATCAGTTGCCGCCGCCGACGCAGGCGCTGAACAGCTGCGCGGGCCCGCGCAACGCGCGCGCCTTGATGTCGGTGTCGGTGGCGGAGATCCAGGCCGCGCTGCCACGTTCGACGACGAGGGTGCGTCCGTTCTCGGAGAGTTCGAGCGTGCCCGCGGTGCACAGCACGATGCCCGGGCCGACGTCGGCGAGCACGACCGGCTCGTCCTCGGCGCCGAGATCGAAGCGGCACAGGGCGAATTCCGGTGCGGGCGTGCGGTACCGGATGCCGCCGTCGTCCCCGGGGGCGGGTTCGATCACCGGCAGGTCGATCGGTTCGAAGTCGAGCACCCGCAGGAGTTCGGGCACGTCGACGTGCTTGGGGGTGAGCCCGCCGCGCAACACATTGTCGGAGTTGGCCATGATCTCCACCCCGACCCCACGCAGGTAGGCGTGCAGATTGCCGGCCGCGAGGAACAGCGCCTGGCCCGGTTCCAGGGTCAGGCGGTTGAGCAGCAATGCGGCGAGGACACCCGCGTCGCCGGGGTAGACCTCGGCCAGTTCGAGCGCGGTGCGCACCTCGGCGGTGAACGCCCGCGCGCCCTTGCTCGACAGGTAGTGCACACAGCCCTCGAGCACCGTGGGCAGCAGCTTCGACAGCGCGGCGGGCGGCAGCGTGATCCAGGTGGTGAACAAGGTCCGCAGGCCGGCCGAATCGGGCTGGGCGGCAAGCAGTTCGGCGTAGATATTGAGGCCGGGCACGTCGAGCGCGCGTAACAACTCGACGGTGCGGAGCGGGTCGCGGAACCCGGCCAGCGCCTCGAAACGCTCCAGCGCGACAACGAGTTCGGGCTTGTGGCTGTCGTCGCGGTAGTTGCGCAGCGGCGAATCGAGCGCGACGCCGGTGCGGTTCTCCCGTTCGAATCCGGCTCGCGCCTGCGCCGAACTCGGGTGGGCCTGCAGCGACAGCGGTTCCTCGGCAGCGAGGATTTTCAGCAGGAACGGCAGGCGGGCGCCGAAAGTGTCGGCCACCGCGCCCAATTCGCCCGCCGGGTCGGCGGTGAGTACCTCGACCAGCGAGCGTGTGCCCGAGTCCGTCTTGACGTGCGCGGGATCGGCCGGGTGCGCGCCGAACCAGAGTTCGGCCTCGGGATGGGCCGATGGCACCGGCCGTCCGCACAGCTGAGCGAGCGCGGTGCGCGACCCCCATGCGTAAGAACGCAGCGCACCAACGAGTTCCTGCACTAGTAGCGTCCCCCGTCGTATCGATCCGGCTCGGGCGCGGCGGCACCCCGTGCGAGGGTCAGCCGAAGATAGGCCGCGGCCATGTCCAGCCGCAGCGCCAGCACCGCGAGCTGTTCGAGTTCGCTGCCGTGTCCGCCCCCTGCGGCGGAGGCGGCAGCGGTGCGCTCGATCGCGGGCGCGGCGGCGGGGTCGGCGAGCTGCGATTGCAGCACGTCGACATCGGCATGGACCAGCTCGGCGTCGACCAGGCCGCCGCCCGCACCTTCGAAGACCGCCAGCTTGCGCCGGGCGGCAGCCTGATCGGGATGCACGCTCAAGGCCAGCACCCGCACCCGCTCGACCGGCGCCGGTCCGTCGAGCTCCTCGTCGTGGAACAGCGGATCGAAGCCGGGTGCGGTGCCGCCGGTTGCCTGGGAGAGTCGGCCGACCGAGGCGACCGCATCGGACAGATCAGCGGCGGAGACGAGCCTGCCCGCCGATTGCAGCAGCACCTCGGCGCCGTGGCCCGCCAGTTCGACGGCAGCGGGCGAGTCCCCCGCGAGCACTACGCCGACTCCGTGCATGCGGGCGGCGAGGGTCTTCGCCGGATTGCGGAAGGCTTCCGTGTGTGGGCCGTCGCGCAGCGCCTCGGCGTCGAGCATGTCGGCCAGCGCGGTGAGATCGGGCGTGGCCGGACCGCTGCGCTGGGCGTCGACACCGCGCAACACCGCGATCCCGACGGCGAGGAAACGCAGCAGCCGATTGTGGTCGAGCACGGGCACCCGAGGTTCGAGCACGATCGCGCGACCGGCGGCGACCGCGCGCAACGGACCCTCGTTGGGGGCGGCGATCACCACTTCCGCACTGCGGCGCAGGGCGCGGTCGACGGCATCGATGAGTCGCGGATCGCCCGCGTCGTCACCGGCCACCAGGACCACGTCCAGCGGACCGACCCACGGTGGCAGCGAGGTGACGTGCACGATCGGCAGCCCGGCCCGGTCACCGAGCGTGGCGACCAGCAGCCCGGCCGCGCGCGCGGCCCGACCCGATCCCGCGACCAGCACCAGGCTGCGCGGGCGCAGATCGGAGAGCCGTTCGATGAGCGAGGTTTCGGCGACCGCCGCGGCCGTGGCCCGCACCTGGGCGCCGCCCGATGCGGCCGAGCGCAGGGCGCCGGCGGTGTCGGCCGCCGCCAGCGACTCGGCATCGTCGAGGTCGAATACCGGTGTTCCAGCGATCATCGCCGAATCCACCTCCCCTCATCGCGCTGTGTCGTCCGTGACTCCACTATTCCAGCCGGACACCGGCAATGCTCGTAATCCGCCGTGGCCGAATACCGGGCCTGTGATTCCACTGCTACTGGTTTCATCTTCCCAGTCAGGCGCGGACGATGCTCAGGATCTCGGTCACGAGTGCGTTTACATCGTCGCGCGATCCGGCCTCGACATTGAGTCGGAGTAGCGGTTCGGTGTTCGAGGCGCGCAGGTTGAACCAGGCATGGCCGCCGAGATCGACCGT
Organism: Nocardia sp. Root136; assembly: GCF_001427185.1. Classification (NCBI taxonomy): domain Bacteria; kingdom Bacillati; phylum Actinomycetota; class Actinomycetes; order Mycobacteriales; family Nocardiaceae; genus Nocardia; species Nocardia sp. Root136. The sequence continues at coordinate 2,129,930 of NZ_LMFE01000001.1, read as the reverse complement.
GACGCCGTCCATGCGGTCCACCGACTCGGTGCGGTCGGCGAACGCGGCGAGTACCGCGGCGGTGCGCTCGGCGGCGTCGGCGACGGTCGAGTTGATCTCGCCGGAGGCGGCGTACACGTCGTAGGCGGCCATCAGGTCCGAGACCGGACGCGTGCCCTCACCGAGCGCGGCCAGCACGTGCAGCGCGGCCAGCATGCCCGAGTCGGCACCCCAGAAATCGCGGAAATAGTAGTGCGCCGAGTGCTCGCCACCGAATACCGCGCCGGTCGAGGCCATCTCCTGCTTGATGAACGAGTGCCCGACCCTGGTGCGCACCGGCTTGCCGCCCAGCTCCTCGACCAGCTCGGGCACCGCGCGCGAGGTGATCAGGTTGTGGATCACGGTGGCGCCCGGCTCCTTGGCCAGCTCACGCTGGGCCACGATGGCCGTGATCGCCGAGGGGGACACCGGCTCGCCGCGTTCGTCGACGACGAAGCAGCGGTCGGCGTCGCCGTCGAAGGCGAGGCCGATGTCGGCGCCGCTGGAACGGACCAGCGCCTGCAGATCGACGAGGTTCTTCGGATCCAGCGGATTGGCCTCGTGGTTGGGGAACGAGCCGTCGAGTTCGAAGTACAGCGGCACGATGGTGATCGGTCCGAGGGTGCCGAGGACGGCGGGCACGGTGTGCCCGCCCATGCCGTTGCCCGCGTCGACCGCGACGGTGAGCGGGCGGATCTCGTCGAGGTTCACCAGCGCGCGCAGGTAGTCCGCGTAGTCGGCGAGCAGATCGGTGCTGGTGGCGGTGCCGGGCGTGCCGTCGTAGGCGGGCACACCCTCGATCACCTCGGCGGCGATGGTCGCCAGCCCGGTGTCCTGGCCGACGGGCAGCGCGTTCGCGCGGCACAGCTTGATGCCGTTGTACTTCGCCGGATTGTGGCTGGCGGTGAACATCGCCCCCGGACAGCCGAGCTTGCCCGAGGCGAAGTAGAGCTGGTCGGTGGAGGCGAGGCCGATGTGCACCACATCCAGACCCTGGGCCCGCACGCCCTGCGCGAATGCCTCGGACAGCGCGGGGGAGGATTCGCGCATGTCGTGGCCGATCACCACGCGCTGGGCGCCCTCGGCGCGCATGAGTCGGGCGAAGGAAGCGCCGACATCGCTGACGAACGCCTCGTCGATCTGTTCGCCCACCACCCCGCGGACGTCATAAGCCTTGATCACGGCATTCACGAGTTCGCCAGAGCGCGCGAGGGTCGTCATGTGGCTAACCCTAGCGGGCTGCACCGACTCCTCGGGATCCTGGCCGGACTAGCTACGGATCCGGCAGAACCCGAAGATGGCCCCGGCGGCCGGTCCGCGCGGTGCGCGGGGCCGAGGGGGCGTTGTCGCGGTAGCCCGGTTGGTCGGCTTCGGCGGCGGGGCGGCGGCGTAGGCCGGCTTCGCGAACGGCTTCGGCCAGTGCGGTGAGGTCGTCGTCGTCCGGGGTGCTCGAGGAGAAACCGCCTTCGTGGCGGACCAGTTCCCAGCCCTTGGGCGCGGTGATGCGGCAGGCGTGCGTTTCGCAGAGATCCCAGGAATGTGGTTCGGCGACGGTGGCCAGGGGTCCGACGACGGCGGTCGAGTCGGAGTACACATAAGTCAGCGTCGCTACAGCCGGGTTCTTGCAGCCGGGTCGGCAGCAACGACGCATAGGGATCACGACGTCGAGATTAGCCCTCCGCGCACCGAAAGTGGATACGGACACGCCCTAAACGGGCGTAGTCGCGCATGCGTTCGACAGTCTCAGGCGGAGGTACGCCTACTCGGGTTCGGGATCGATGAGATCGGGATCGACGCCGAGGTAGGTCGCGATCTGCTGGACGAGTACCTCGCGCAGCAACTCCACCAGATCGTCGGGATCGGCCGCCCGCAATTCCAGCGGCTTGCGGAACAACACCACCCTGGCGCGGGTGGCCGCACCGTGGCGGTCGACGCCCGCCGGGATGAGACGCGACAGCGGGACGGGTCCGTCGGCGACCACCTCGTCCGGCCAGGTGACCGAATCAGGATGCAGCGGACGGATTTTCGGTACATCGTCGACGGCGATATCGAGCTTGGTGAGGCGATCGTGCCAGCGGGTGTCCAGTGGGGCGAACGCCTCGAGCACGAGCCGATCGAATTTCTGGCCCCTTGTGCGCCACGCGGGCACCGTCGGCGGAAGCATGGGGCCTCGGACTCCGCGGCCGCGGCGGGTCACCGAACGAGCGGTGGGTGCCGGAGAATGACGCCGGGAACGTGCCATGGGTCTTTCACCTCTCTCGCCTGCACCGTGAAGATCAACAAGGGCGTTCGCCCGGAGACACCGACGTACTGCGCCTGCGTGGCTCCGGGCCAGGCCTGGAGAGAGTCTACTTTCGAACAGTCACTTAACCGATTCCGCGCTTCAGCCTGCGACGCTCTCGTTCCGAGAGACCGCCCCAGATGCCGAAGCGTTCATCATGTGCCAGTGCGTATTCCAGGCACTGGTCACGTACTTCACAGCCCAAGCAGATCCGCTTGGCCTCACGCGTCGAGCCGCCCTTCTCGGGGAAGAACGCCTCGGGGTCGGTCTGAGCGCAGAGGGCGCGTTCCTGCCACTGCTCTTCGATCGATTCGAACATTTCGTCGAAGCCCGTGACGACCAGACTCAGCCGGGGAGCCGCGACTTCGCTTACCACGTCCGGTTCCTGCCAGCTCATGTCAGCGCAGACAGCGTGAGCTGCGCCTGCTGTGGAATCGGTCGGCGAGACCAGATCTTCGGTCATCGTTCCGCCTCCTCACTATGTGTTAGCGCAGAATGATTCTTTCCGTCGGATCAGATGCAACCCCGACGGCCCAACACCGCGACGTAGTCTCGCGGGCTTCCCCGAGCCTGCCTTCCGGCGAGTTGGAACCCTCTCGCAAACGCGCCCTGCGCTAACTCCTAGCGCAGTAGCCTTTTCAGGCGAGTTGGAACCTTCTCGCAAACGCCCCCGCGCTATGCCTTCTCGCGGTGACCGGAATGACATGTCTGTGATTAGACACGCCGCACTTGCCGGTGGTCAACCCGCCGTCACCCTTCCGTTACACTCCACACCCGCCTTTCGTGTTGATCTTGTTATGTGCCGTGGCAAATGACCAGCAACTTCACTGTCATTCGGCGCGAAAGCAACGGGCAACCGTCACTCACTAGGCTGTGACCCTGTGACTGCACAACACGCGGTGCGCGAGCCCAAGATCGCCGTTCTCGTCGGCGGTGTCGGCGGTGCCCGGTTCCTCCAAGGCGTCCGGCAGCTGCTGCCCGAAGCCGACATCTCCGCCATCGTCAACGTCGGCGACGACGTCTGGATGCATGGCCTTCGCATCTGTCCCGACCTCGACACCTGCATGTACACCCTCGGCGGTGGCATCGATACCGAGCGTGGCTGGGGCCACGCCGACGAAACCTGGCACGCGAAAGAGGAGCTGGCGAAATACAACGCTCAGCCCGATTGGTTCGGCCTCGGCGATCGCGATATCGCCACTCATCTCATTCGCACCGAAATGCTGCGCGCCGGATATCCGCTGTCCGCGGTCACCGAAGCGCTGTGCAATCGGTGGCAACCGGGCGTGAAGCTGATCCCGGCTACCGACGATCGCTGCGAAACTCACGTCGTGGTCAGCGATCCCGACAATGCTGGCGAACGTCGCGCGATCCACTTCCAGGAATGGTGGGTGCGGTACCGCGCGGCGCTTCCGACACACGGATTCGCCTCGATCGGCGCCGAGCAAGCCACTCCGGCACCAAATGTGACAGAAATCATAGCCACTGCCGACGCCGTGTTGTTGGCCCCGTCGAACCCCGTGGTGAGCATCGGCGCGATCCTCGCCGTGCCCGGGATCAGAGGCGCGTTGCGCACCAGCGAGGCCAAGGTGATCGGCCTGTCGCCGGTGATCGATGGAAAGCCGTTGCGCGGCATGGCAGATGAGTGCCTCACGGCGATCGGCGTCGAGTCCACCGCCGAAGCGATCGGCCGCCGCTACGGCGCCCGCTCGGCCACCGGCATCCTCGACGGATGGCTGGTGCACTCCACCGATACCGCCGATGTCGCGGGCGTCGAGGTGCGCAGCGTGCCGCTGTTGATGAGCGACCCCGAGGCGACCGCTGAAATGGCGCGCGCCGCACTGGAATTGGCGGGAGTGAAGATATGAGCGCGCAGGAGGCTGCCGACTCGATCCGGCCGGAGAACGGCCAGGTCGACGTGTTGCCCGACCATGCCGCCGACGAGCTGCGGATCCTTCCGGTGACCGGTCTGCCGGAGTTCCGGCCGGGTGACGATCTCGCCGAACACCTTGCGGCACAAGCGCCCTGGCTTGCCGACGGTGACATCCTCGTGGTCACCAGCAAGATCGTGTCGAAGGCCGAGGGGCGCATCGTCGCCGCACCCCTCGACCCCGAGGAGCGCGACACCGCCCGTCGCAAGCTCGTCGAGGACGAAGCCGTTCGGGTGCTCGCGCGCAAGGGCCGCACCCTCATCACCGAGAACCGGCTCGGCATCGTGCAGGCGGCCTCCGGCGTCGACGGCTCCAATGTGGCCGAGGGCGAATTGGTGCTGCTGCCTGTCGATCCCGACGGCAGCGCGAAAGCCCTGCGCACCGCGCTCGCCCAGCGGCTCGGCGTCGACGTGGCCGTGGTCGTCACCGACACGATGGGCCGGGCCTGGCGCAACGGGCAGATCGACGCGGCGATCGGGTCGGCCGGCCTGCGGGTGCTGCACGACTACGACGGCGCCGTCGACAAACAGGGCAACGAACTGCACGTCACGCAGGTGGCCATCGCCGATGAGCTCGCCGCGGCCGCCGATCTGGTCAAGGGCAAGCTCGGCGGTGTTCCGGTAGCGGTGGTGCGCGGGCTGAACACCGAGGACGACGGTTCGACCGCGGCGGCGCTGCTGCGCGGTGGCATCGACGACCTGTTCTGGCTCGGCACTGCCGAGGCGCTCGAGCAGGGCCGCAAAGAGGCTGTGCCGCTGCGTCGTTCGGTCCGCGCGTTCACCGGCGAACCCGTCGACCCGGAACGGATCCGTGCCGCCGTCGCGGTCGGACTCACCGCGCCCGCACCGCACCACACCCGTCCGGTGCGCTTCGTCTGGCTGCGCGAGGCGGCCCTGCGGGCGCGGTTGCTCGAGGCCATGACCGAGAAGTGGCGCGCCGACCTCACCGCCGACGGGCTCGCCCCCGACCGCGTGGAGCGTCGAATCGCGCGCGGTCGCATCCTTTTCGACGCGCCGGAGGTGATCATCCCGTTCTGCGTGCCCGACGGCGCCCATGACTACCCCGACGCTCGTCGCCAGGCCGCCGAGCAGACGATGTTCACGGTGGCCGTCGGCGCTGCCGTGCAGGGCCTGCTCGTCGCGTTGGCCGCCGACGGTCTCGGCAGCTGCTGGATCGGCTCGACCATCTTCGCGCCCGAGATCGTCCGCGAGGTCCTCGATCTGGACGAGGACTGGATGCCGTTGGGCGCCATCGCGATCGGGTATCCACTGGAGGAGCCCACACCACGTGCCGTCAGCTCGGCCGGTGCGGGATTGGTGGAGCTGTGAACCCGACAGCGATCGCGGAGTCGGCCCGATGAGCGCGGAATCGCTGCACGCCTCGGCAACCGAGTTGCTCACCCAGTGGGAGCCCGGCACCGGCGCGGATCACTCACTGCGCGAAGCGATTCTGGCGTTCCTCGGCTCGGCGCCGCGTGGCTGCCTGCGTGAACACGCCCCCGGCCACATCACCGCGTCGGCCATCGTGCTGTCCCACGATCGTCGCGACATCCTGCTCACCCTGCACCCACGCGTGGGCCGCTGGATTCAGCTCGGCGGTCACTGCGAACCCGATGACAAGACCGTGCAGGACGCGGCGCTGCGGGAAGCGGTGGAGGAATCCGGCATCGCCGACCTGATCCTCACGCCGGGTCTCTACGGCGCGCAGGCCCACCCGATCACCTGCTCGCTCGGAGTGCCGACGCGACATCTCGACCTGCTCTTCGAGGTCGTGGCGCCCCCGGGCGCGGTACCGGTTCGCAGCTCCGAATCGACCGATCTGCGGTGGTGGCCGGTCGACGGGCTACCTGCCGGCGCCGACGTTCGGTTTCGGTCAGAGGGGTGATGTAAAGGCCCCTGAAAAGGTCTCTGACCTGTAACGACGACGGCCGTGCCCAGTTGGGCACGGCCGTCGTTTTCGTTGCTCGACCGGGTCTTCTTTACAAATGGCGAAATTTGTCTAGACATCCGACATATCCGCACCTATCGTCTGTAACAGAGAGTTACGCACATCACAGATGTGAGATGTGCCTCGGAACTGGAGACGATGATGTCGACTGATGCCAACGCGTCCGAGCAGCGGGTCGCGCCGCCGCAATGGCGAGATTCCAAACGATATTTGTGGCTGTGGGGCCTGTTCGCCCCGACCGGCCTGTTCACGATCGCGATCCCGCTGATCTGGGGTCTCAACCAGCTCGGCTGGCACCGCATCGCCGAGATCCCGTTCTGGCTGGGGCCGGTGCTGGTCTACATCGTGATCCCGCTGGCCGACCTGTTCTTCGGGCCGGACGGCGACAACCCGCCCGACGAGGTGATGGAGTACCTGGAGAACGACAAGTACTACCGCTACCTCACCTACCTGTACCTGCCGTTCCAGTACGCCTCGCTGATCTTCGCCTGCTACATCATCACCGCGCCGAACCTGCACTGGCTCGGCTTCCCCGGCGGCGCCAATGTGGTCGACAAGGTCGGTATCGCGATCAGCGTCGGGATGATCGGCGGCATCGGCATCAACACCGCGCACGAGCTCGGTCACAAGAAGGTCGAACTGGAGCGCTGGCTCGCGCGCATCGCGCTGGCCCAGTCGTTCTACGGGCACTTCTACATCGAGCACAATCGTGGTCACCACGTGCGGGTCGCCACCCCGGAGGACCCCGCGAGTTCGCGTATCGGTGAGTCCTTCTGGGCCTTCTGGCCGCGCACGGTCTGGGGCAGCCTGCGCTCGGCCTGGCACCTCGAGAAGGAACGTCTCGGCCGACTCGACAAGAGCCCGTGGACGCTGCGCAACGATGTGCTCAACGCCTGGGCCATGTCGGTGGTGTTGTGGCTCGGTTTGATCGCAGTCTTCGGCGTCGAGGTGCTGCCGTATCTGATCCTGCAGGCCGTGGTCGGTTTCAGTCTGCTCGAGTCGGTGAACTACCTCGAGCACTACGGCCTGGTCCGGCAGAAGACCGCGAGCGGACGCTATGAACGACCGGCGCCCGAGCACAGCTGGAACAGCGACCACATCGTCACCAACATCTTCCTGTACCACCTGCAGCGTCACAGCGACCATCACGCCTATCCGACCCGGCGCTATCAGACGCTGCGCAGTTGGGACGGAGCGCCGAACCTGCCCAGCGGCTACGCCAGCATGATCCTGATCGGCTACTTCCCGCCGATCTGGCGCAAGGTGATGGACAAGCGCGTGCTCGCGCACTACGGCGGGGACGTCAGCCTCGCCAATATCGAACCCAAGCGCCGCGAGCAGGTGCTGGAAAAGTACGGAACCGAGGTCGAGTCGTGAGTGCCTACAAATGTCCGGTCTGTGATTTCGTCTTCGATGAAGCCAAAGGCGCGCCACGCGAAGGATTTCCGCCTGGCACACTGTGGACTGCCGTTCCCGACGACTGGTGCTGTCCGGACTGTGGGGTGCGGGAGAAGATCGACTTCGAAGCGGTAGGAGTATCGCAGTGACCGAGTACAAGCTCTACCAGTGTGTCCAGTGCGGTTTCGAGTACGACGAGGCCGAGGGCTGGCCCGACGACGGCATCGCGCCCGGCACCCGCTGGGACGACATCGCCGACGACTGGACCTGCCCGGACTGTGGAGCCCGCAAGTCCGACTTCTTCATGGTCGAGATCGAACGTTCGTGAGCGTCGCGGGTACCCCGCGCACCGGTTCGCGCATCCCGTATCAGGAGGCCGCGCGCGAGCTGCTGCGCACCTCGGTCCTCGACGGGATGCGCGAACTGCTCACCGAGCGTGACTGGTCCAAGGTCACGCTCGGTGACGTCGCGGCCAGAGCCGGGGTGAGCAGGCAGACGCTCTACAACGAGTTCGGTTCGCGCTCGGGGCTCTCGCAGGCCTACGCGCTGCGCCTGGCCGATGATCTCGTCGACCATGTGCGCGAGGCGCTCGACGCCAATGTCGGTGACGCGCGCGCGGCGATCCGGGTCGGGATGTCCGGGTTCTTCCTCTCCGCCGCGGGCGACCCGCTGGTCCGTTCGCTGTTGAGCGGGGAGATGAAGCCGGATCTGCTGCGGCTCATCACGCTCGACGCGGCCCCACTGCTCGGGCACGCCACCGCGCGCCTGACCGAGGTCTTCATGCACAGCTGGGTGGACGCGACGCGCGCCGAGGCCGATGTGCTCGCGCACGCGCTGGTCCGCATCGCGCTGAGCTACATCCCGAATCCGCCCGTGCCCGAGCGCGACGCCCCCGCCGAGATGAGTGCCCTGCTCGGTCCGTATGTCGAGGCAATCGTGCAGGTGCGAGGGATGCGCGTCCCATCGGATGACGTAGATCACTGAGAGAAGTCATGAGCTCTGATTCGCTCTTGTGTAACCATCACCACGTTTGAGGATCTGGCGGTGTGTAACGCGCCTAGGGTCTGTCAGTATTCACATCGGTCGGCGATGGTCTTTTTGTAGCGGAGCGGGTGTGCAAACGGTTGGCAAACCGGGGGGTCTTCGTGATCCCAAACGGTATCTCTGGGCTCTAGGGCTGATCGCCCCGGCGTGCGCGCTGTTGCCCTCCCAGCTGGTGTTCCATACCAAGGCTGAAGTGTTCTGGTGGATCGGACCAGTCATCGTGCTGATCGCCATCCCCGTGCTGGACTGGATCGTCGGTGAAGACGGCAACAATCCCCGTGACGAGGACTACGCCGCGCTCTCCGCCGATCGGTACTACCGGTGGTGCACCTACCTGTTCCTGCCGATCCAGTTGGTCAGCCTCGGCGTGGCCTGTTTCATGTGGACGAGCCCCGAGCTGGCCCTCGTCGACAAGCTCGGCTTGGCCGCCACGGTCGGCTTCGTCAGCGGCATCGGCATCAACGCCGCCCACGAATTGGGCCACCGGGTGGAGCGTGCTGAAAAATTGCTGTCGAAGGTCGCGCTGGCCCAATCGGGCTACGGCCACTTCTTCGTCGAGCACAATCGCGGACACCACGCCCGTGTGGCCACCCCCGAGGATCCGGCCAGCGCCCGCATGGGTGAATCGCTGTGGGAGTTCTTGCCGCGCAGCGTGATCGGTGGTTTCCGGTCGGCCCTGCAACTCGAGCGCGCGCGCCTGTACCGGAAGGGTCGCGGCTGGTGGAGCGTCGAGAACAACATCCTGCAAGCCTGGGCGATGACGGCGGTGCTGTTCGGTTCGCTGACGCTGGTCTTCGGCCCGGCGATCGTGCCGTGGCTGATCATCCAGGCCGTGATCGGCTTCGGGCTGCTCGAGACCGTCAACTACGTCGAGCACTACGGGCTGCTGCGTGCGCGCAAGCCCAACGGGCGCTACGAGCGGTGCTCCCCGCGCGACAGCTGGAACTCCGATCGCCTGGTCACCAACATCTTCCTGTTCCATCTGCAGCGCCACAGCGACCACCACGCCAACCCCGGTCGCCGCTATCAGACCCTGCGCAGCACCGAAGAGGCGCCTCAGCTGCCCGCCGGCTACGCCACCATGATCGTGTTGGCCGCCGTCCCGCCGCTGTGGCGTGCGGTGATGGACCACCGGGTCGCGGCGCACTACGGCGGCGACCTGCGCTTGGCCAACGTCGCGCCCGAGAAGCCGCGACGGTTGCTGGCCCGATACCGCGCCGCGGCCTGAGACCCCACCTCGACGGACCCGGGAACGCGCGCGGCCCCAGACGGTAACCTAACCAACGTGACGACCTCAGAACTCCCCGCGCGCACCGAGCTCACCCCCGACGTCCGCAACGGCATCGACTACAAGGTGGCAGACCTCTCGCTGGCCGAATTCGGCCGCAAGGAGATCCGCCTCGCCGAGCACGAGATGCCGGGCCTGATGGCGCTGCGTCGTGAATACCACGACGTCCAGCCGCTGAAGGGCGCGCGAATCTCCGGATCGCTGCATATGACGGTCCAAACCGCCGTCCTGATCGAAACCCTCGTTGCCCTCGGCGCCGATGTGCGCTGGGCCTCGTGCAACATCTTCTCCACCCAGGACCACGCCGCCGCCGCCATCGTGATCGGCCCGAACGGCACCGTCGACGAGCCCGCCGGCATCCCCGTGTTCGCCTGGAAGGGCGAGACGCTGGAGGAGTACTGGTGGGCCGCCGAGCAGATGCTCACCTGGCCCGGCGAACCGGCCAACATGATCCTCGACGACGGTGGCGACGCGACCATGCTCGTGCTGCGCGGTGCGCAGTTCGAGAAGGCCGGTGTGGTTCCGCCCGCCGACGCTGACCACTCCGCCGAGTACACGGTGTTCCTCGACCTGCTGCGCGGGAGCCTCGAGGCCGACAAGACCAAGTGGAGCGTCATCGCCGACTCGGTCAAGGGCGTCACCGAGGAGACCACCACCGGCGTGCTGCGCCTGTACCAGTTCGCCGCCGCGGGTGAGCTGGTGTTCCCGGCGATCAACGTCAACGACTCGGTCACCAAGTCCAAGTTCGACAACAAGTACGGCACCCGCCACTCGCTGATCGACGGCATCAACCGCGGCACCGACGTGCTCATCGGCGGCAAGAAGGTGCTGATCTGCGGTTACGGCGATGTCGGCAAGGGCTGCGCGGAGTCGCTGGCCGGCCAGGGCGCGCGCGTGCAGGTCACCGAGATCGACCCGATCAACGCGCTGCAGGCGCTGATGGACGGCTACGACGTGGTCACCGTCGAGCAGGCGATCGGCGATGCCGACATCGTCATCACCTCGACCGGCAACAAGGACATCATCACCCTCGACCACATGAAGGCGATGAAGGATCACTCGATCCTGGGCAACATCGGCCACTTCGACAACGAGATCGATATCGCGGCGCTGGAGCGTTCGGGCGCGACCCGGATCAACATCAAGCCGCAGGTCGACGAGTGGACCTTCAAGGAGTCCGGCAAGGCGATCATCCTGCTGTCGGAGGGTCGTCTGCTCAACCTCGGCAACGCGACCGGTCACCCGTCGTTCGTGATGTCGAACAGCTTCTCCAACCAGGTCATCGCGCAGGTCGAGCTGTGGACCAAGCCGGAAGAGTACGACAACGAGGTCTACCGCCTGCCCAAGCACCTCGATGAGAAGGTCGCCAAGATCCACGTCGAGGCCCTCGGCGGCACCCTGACCAAGCTCACCAAGGATCAGGCCGAGTACATCAACGTGGACGTGGAAGGCCCGTACAAGCCGGACCACTACCGCTACTGAGTTCTGTACGCCACGGTGGCCCGTCGACCCTCGGTCGGCGGGCCACCGTCGTCACCTCACCCGACCGGCCCGGTGGCGCAGATCGAGGGGCGACCGTTGCTGCTCACGCTGAGCAGTCCACAGATCAGGGCGCCGGCGAGGTCGCTGGAGCCGGTAGAGGTGGCGGCTTCGTTGCTCCCTGTCATCACGGCGGGGCCCGAGCCGGTCGTCACCACGCTGGTGAGCAGCCTATTCAATGAATCCATGACCTCGGCGGATCCGACCACTTCTTGTGCTGCGGCGGTCGGGTCGGCGCCACAGCGCGAGCCGCACTGGCCCGCTTGGAGGAGGCCGGCCAGAAAGCTCAACGGAGCCAGTAGCGCGCTTCCGGAATCCGGCGCCACAGAATGGTCGCCGGTCTCCGCGGCGGCGGTGCCGCAGGTCAGCGCGGCGGTGATGGCGAGGGTGGCGGCAGTGGTGCGAAGGATCATCTTCATTGGTGCTCCGATTCCGGGCGCCCGGCTACTTCCGGTGCGGTGGGGACCACTCTGTTCGGCGGCGTCGGCGATGACCAGCCCGGAGTTCTGGGGGCTGTGCGGGTAATCTGCTGCGCATGGGCGTATTGATTGCGGTCGAGGGGCTCGATGGTGCCGGTAAACGGACTTTGATCGATGGGCTGATCGCCGAATTGTCCGCGAAGGGCTTGCGGGCGGACAGTCTGGCCTTTCCGCAGTACGGGCATTCGATCCATGCCGATCTCGCGGCGGAAGCGCTGCGTGGCGGCAATGGCGACCTGGCCGGGTCGATCAACGGCATGGCGATCATGTTCGCGCTCGATCGGTCGGCCGCGCAGGCGGAATTGTCGGACCTGCTGGGCGGCAACGACATCGTGATCCTGGACCGGTGGGTGGCCTCCAACGCCGCCTACTCGGCCGCGCGGGCGCACCAGGACGCCGACGGCGAAATCGTGTCGTGGGTGGGCGATCTGGAGTTCGGCAGGCTCGCATTGCCCGCGCCGGATCTCACCGTCCTGCTCGACGTGCCCACCGAGGTGGCGGTCGAACGGGCCCGGCTGCGTGGCGAACTCGACGACACGCGCGCCCTCGATGCCTATGAACGGGACGGCGGTCTGCAGCAGCGCACCGGCGAGGTCTATCGTGAACTCGCCGACCGCGACTGGTTCGGCCGGTGGTGGACATACCGATCCGATGACGATAGGCCTGCGTTACTCACCCTCTGTTCGGAAATCTTTTCCGGATGAGGTTGGATACGCGACGGGTTCGCACCATTAATGGCGTGGCGGCCCGATCCTGGCCTGGGAGATGACAACATAGGACTATGAAGCCCAAGATTCTGGTCGTCGACGACGATATGGCACTCGCTGAGATGCTGACCATCGTCTTGCGCGGGGAAGGGTTCGACCCGCATGTGGTGGGCGACGGCACACAGGCCCTGTCAGCGGTGCGGGAAATCCGCCCCGATCTGGTTCTGCTCGACCTGATGCTGCCCGGCATGAACGGCATCGATGTATGCCGGGTGCTGCGGGCCGATTCCGGCGTTCCGATCGTCATGCTCACCGCCAAGACCGATACGGTCGATGTGGTCCTCGGCCTGGAGTCCGGCGCCGACGACTACATCGTCAAACCCTTCAAGCCGAAGGAACTCGTCGCCCGCGTACGAGCGCGCCTGCGCCGCACCGAGGACGAGCCCGCCGAGCTGCTCTCGATCGCCGATATCGTCATCGACGTGCCCGCGCACAAGGTGACTCGCGGCCCGGGGCAGATCTCGCTCACCCCGCTGGAGTTCGACCTGCTGGTCGCGCTCGCGCGCAAGCCTCGTCAGGTGTTCACCCGCGAGGTACTGCTCGAGCAGGTGTGGGGTTACCGGCACGCCGCCGACACCCGTCTGGTGAACGTGCACGTACAGCGGTTGCGCGCCAAGGTCGAGAAGGATCCGGAGAACCCGGAGATCGTGTTGACCGTGCGCGGTGTCGGTTACAAGGCCGGACCGCCGTGATCGGTCACTGCGAGGCGCCGCTGTGACCACTGGTCCAGTGGCGCAGCTGCGGCGGTGGGCGAGCCCGATCATGGCCTGGTTCCAGGCCGTCGGGACCGCACTCGGCCACCTGTGGCGCCGGTCGTTGCAGCTGCGAGTCATCGTTTCGACGTTGACCCTTTCGCTCATCGTGATCACGATCCTCGGGGTCGTGCTGACCGGTCAGATCACCGACCGGCTCCTCGAAGCCAAGATCAACGCGGCTGTCGAGGAAATGGATCGTGCCCGCAGCACGATCGAGAACAAGATGTCGGGCGTCCAATCCGGCAGCAGCCAGGAGCAGCAACTCGACGACGCGCGTGCCGCGCTGTCCAGCCGTGGCGGCACCGGTCAGTCCAGCGGCGCCGCGGGGAGTTTCGACTCGGCGTTGGCGATGGTCGGCGGGACACCGCCGCACGAGATCGCCACCAGTTCGATCTCGGAGGTCCCGCAGGAACTGCGCCGATTCGTCCAGCGCAACCAGGTCTCCTACCAGTTCACCACCGTCGCCGACCCCGACGGTTACCGCGGGCGTGCGCTGGTCATCGGCAGCCCGAGCGCCGAGGTCGCGACGTTGGAGATCTACCTGATCTTCCCGCTGGCGAGTGAGGAATCGAGCCTGTCGCTGATGCGCGGCACGATGCTCATCGGTGGGGTGGTCCTGCTGGTGTTGCTCGCCGCGATCACCGCGCTGGTCACCCGGCAGGTGGTGCTGCCGATCCGGTCGGCGGCGCGAATCGCGGGCCGATTCGCCGACGGCAGGCTCAAAGAACGCATGCTGGTGCGCGGCGAGGACGACATGGCGCGGCTGGCGCAGGCGTTCAACGAGATGGCCGAGAGCCTGTCGAACCAGATCACCCAGCTCGAGGAATTCGGCAATCTGCAGCGCCGCTTCACCTCCGACGTCAGCCACGAACTGCGCACCCCGCTCACCACGGTGCGCATGGCCGCCGACCTCATCCACGGCTCCAGCGACGATCTCGATCCCGCCCTCGCGCGCAGCTCCGAACTGCTCGTCAACGAGCTCGACCGGTTCGAGGGCCTGCTCAACGACCTGCTCGAGATCTCCCGCCATGACGCGGGCGTGGCCGAACTGCAGGTCGAATCGCTGGATGTGCGGATGTGCGCGCGGGCCGCGATCTCCACGGTGCGCCACCTGGCCCGCGACGCCGAGATCGAGGTGGTGATCGACCTGCCGGAGGAGCCGGTGATCGCCGAGGTCGATCCGCGCCGCGTCGAGCGCGTGCTGCGCAACCTGCTCGCCAACGCGATCGACCACTCCGAGGGCAAGCCGGTGCTGATCCGCATGCGCGGCGACGCCGAGGCCAATGCCGTCGCGACGGTGGTGCGCGATCAGGGCGTCGGGCTGCGGCCGGGCGAGGAGAAGCTGGTGTTCAACCGGTTCTGGCGCTCGGACCCGTCGCGGGTGCGTCGCTCGGGTGGCACCGGGCTCGGCCTGTCGATCAGTGTCGAGGACGCGAATCTGCACGAGGGCAGGCTCGAGGCGTGGGGCGATCCGGGTGTCGGTGCGAGCTTCCGGCTGCTGCTGCCGATGGTGCGCGGCCGCAAACTCGGTCAGAGCCCGCTCGCGCTGGAACCGATGCTGCGCAAGGTCCCCGCGCTGCCGGAAGTCGAACCCGAGCCGAATGTCGTCGAAGCCGAACCTGCCGAGCCGACCTCGGTCGCTCCGACAGAGTCCGGCTCGACTGTTGCCGAGCCGGCGGGAACCGAGCCGACGGCTATCGATCCGACTGTCGACGACTCGACCGTCGCGGAGCCGGGAGCGGTCGAACCGCAAGACACCGACCTATCGGCGGAGGACCCCGGCATCGACCGGCCCGCCACGGATGCGCACCCGACGACCAACGGTCGCGGCGCTGCCCCAGCCGACCTCGACGAGCCGATGTCTACCGAGACCAGAGACGGGAAGTCATGACCAGCGCGCGTGGTGATCGTCGGGATCGGCACGGCGCCGCACTGGTCGCGGCGGTTCTGACCGGGCTGATGGTGCTCACCGGCTGTGCGAGCCTGCCGGAGTCCTCCGCACCCCAGGCACTCGGCACGATCAACCCCGCCCCCACGTCGGAGGGGCCGACCCCGCCGATCTCCGGCCGCGACCCCGACCTGCTGCTCGGCGACTTCCTCACCGCCAGCGCCGATCCCACCAACAAGCACGCCGCGGCCCGCCAGTACATGGCGCCGGAGACAGCGGGCAGCTGGAACGACGAGGCGAGCACCACCATCGTCGACGATCGCCCCGACACCCTGCGCGAGTCGCGTTCGGGCGACAGGGCCAGCTACGTGCTGCGCGCCCGTAAGGTCGGTGAGCTCGCCCGCGACGGCGGCTATCGCGCCACCGAGGGCACCCTCGAGAACAAGATCGAGATGAGCAAGATCGACGGCGAGTGGCGGATCACCGAGCTGCCGCCGGGCGTCGTGATGGACAACGACGCCTTCGTCAACTCCTATCATCGCTATGTCCTGCACTACATCGACCCGGGCAATTCGCTGCTCGTCCCGGATCCGCGCTGGATCTCGGTGCCGCGCGCCCAGCTCACCGAGCGATTGATCGGCATGCTCGCCGAGGGCCCGCAGTCCACGATCGCCCCGGTGGTGCGTAATCAGTTGGCGCAGCCGGTCGCGCTGCGGGGTCCGATCACCAAGGCCAACAACGAGCCGGGTGATGTCGGGGTCGGCATCGGGGGAGTGCGTATCGACTTCGCCGGGATCAGCGGGCTCGGACAGCGCGACCGCGAGCTCCTCGCCGCGCAGGTGGTGCTCACCCTGGCCGGCGCCGATATCCTCGGCCCCTACGTGCTGCTCGCCGACGGCAAGCCGCTCGACGACCGGTACGTCAACGGCTGGTCGGTCGCCGATGTCGACCAGTACAGCGCCTCGGCGCCCGGCCAGAACCGGATCGGCCTGCACGCGCTGCGCAACGGCACCCTGGTGCAGGTCACCCCGGACGGGATCGTCACGCCGAGCGGTTCCTTCGGCGAGGCGACCAATCTACAGTCGGTCGGCATCTCGGCCGACGGCCAGTTCGTCGCCGCGGTCGCCGCCTCGGGCAAGCCGATGCCAGAGCCCGCCCACACTCTGCTCATCGGAAACTACGGTGCCAAGGCGTTCGCGGTCGCCGAGGGCAGCAGCATCGCCCGCCCGTCCTGGACCAGCGACGGCGGCGCCGCGTGGACGGTGATCGACGGTGAACGGGTCATCCGGGCGGTCACCGATCGCGCCACCGGCAATGTGTCCACCGAGGACGTCGACATCACGGCCCTGTACGAAGGCGCCGGCGCCCCACGACCGCCGATCAGCGAGGTGGTGATCTCGCGCACCGGCGTGCGCGCGGCGCTGATCGCCGACGGCAAGGTCTACGTCGCGGTGGTCCAACGTCGTCCCGACGGCAAGTACGCGCTCACCTCCCCGCTGCCGCTGGCGCTGGGTCTGAGCTCGCGCGCGGTCTCACTGAGCTGGGTCACCGGCGACACCGTCATGGTCGCCCGCGAAGGCAATGTCGACCCGGTCTTCACCGTCTCCATCGACGGCTCCCAATTCAGCTCGGTGACCTCGCAGAATCTCACCCCGCCGGTTCGGGTGGTGACAGCGGCCCCGGCCACGCAGTACGTGGCCGATTCCCGGGCCGTGTTGCAGCTGCAGACCGCCGATCCGACCCGCAATGACCGTTTCTGGCGCGAGGTACCAGGTTTGACCGGAGAAGAGGTTGTACCGGTCCTACCGAGCTGAGCCTGTCGGTACCCACTGCCATACTCGCTCGCTATGAAGGCGCTGCTGGATCTGATCCTGCCCGACCGGTGCGGTGGCTGCGGATCGCTGGGCGAGAATTGGTGCGCGGAGTGCGCCGCAGAACTCGGCCGCGCTCCCATCCGGGTGCGGCCGCGCGCCGACCCCGGTATTCCGTGTTGGGCGCTCGGCCCCTACGCCGGAGTGGGCAGGCGGGCGGTGCTGGCGGCCAAGGAGCAGGGCCGGCGCGACCTTGCCGCCCCGCTCGGGCTGGCGCTCGCCCACGCGTTGGCCCGCTTACGCGCCCCTGACCGCCCACTGCTGCTCGTGCCCGCGCCGACCAGAACCGGGGCAGCGCGTCGTCGCGGTGGTGACCCGGTGGCCCGCTCGGCCGTGGTCGCCGCACGGTGGCTGATCGATTGCCGAACCGCGCCCCTGCTGCGGATGGGTCGCGGTGTACGGGATTCGGTGGGCTTGACGACGCATGAGCGTAGACACAATCTGCGCGGCAAGATCATGACCGTCGCCGATCCGGCCGAGTGGGTCGCCATCGGTGCGAAAGCCCAGGTAGTACTGGTCGACGATGTGCTGACCACCGGCGCCACCGTCTGCGAATCGACACGTGTTCTTAGCCGGATCGGCATAGTTCCGCGCGCGGTTTTGGTTACCTGCGCGGCTTGACGGAGGAAAGTTCGCGTGAACAGTGGCGCACTTGCCGATGGCGGACTAGCGTCGCGAGCACACACCGAACCACAAGTTTGGGAGGTGGTGCCGCGGATACAGGTGCCGGGCGATTCCCGATCGGCACAGCTCAATCCCGCCGCCCTACGTTCGTAGTTGTGCGGCCATATCCGGGAGGTACGCGTGACGACTTCTTCACGGGCATCAGTGCAAGATGCTGAACCCACGGCACTACAGAACGGTGCCACCGAGACGATCGATTCCGAGAGCCCGAACGCCGAAGTGGTGGTCTCCGGTCGAAATGTCGAAATCCCTGACCACTATCGAATCTACGTGGCGGAGAAGCTGTCTCGGTTAGAGCGCTTCGACCCGTCGATCTTCCTCTTCGATGTGGAACTGTTCCACGAACGCAATCGTCGTCAACGCAAGGCTTGCCAGCGTGTGGAGATCACCGCGCGGGGCCGTGGACCGATCGTGCGCGCCGAAGCGTGCGCCGACAGTTTCTATGCCGCGCTCGAATCGGCCACCCAGAAGATCGAGAGCAGACTGCGCCGGACCAAGGACAAGCGGCGCGTCGTGCACTACGGCGACAAGACGCCGGTCTCGGTCGCGCAAGCCACCGCGACACTGGTCGACGACTCGCTGTTCGCCCCGCCGGACGGTTCCGCTGCCCACGACCACGACGAGACCGTCGACGAGGCAGGCCCCGGCCACATCGTGCGTACCAAGGTGCACACCGCGACACCGATGTCGGTAGATGACGCCCTCTATCAGATGGAATTGGTCGGCCACGACTTCTTCCTATTCCACGACAGCGAGACCGACCGCCCGTCGGTGGTCTACCGCAGACACGCCTTCGACTACGGCCTGATCAAGCTGGCCTAGAACCACGACCGATCCGGGCATCCGCGCTCCGCGGGTGTCCGGATCTTGTTCAATTGCCGAAGGTTTCGTGATGCACGGCCTCGGTCAGCGACCGTCCCGACCGCCATCCGAAACGTTCCAGATCCGGCACCTGCTGAAATGCGCTGACCGGTCCCACGCACAGCCAGGCCACCGGCTTGATCTGTGCGGGTAGACCGACGAGTTCGCGCAGGAATTCCGGCTCGTAGAACGACACCCAGCCCACCCCAACCTGCTCCGCGGTCGCCGCGAGCCACAGGTTCTGGATGGCCAGCACGGTCGAGTACACGCCTGTCTCCGGCACGCTCGCCCGGCCGAGTACCTGCGGCCCGCCCCGCGAATCATCGTGCGTGACAACAACACCCGTGCCGCTCTCGACGATCCCGTCGATCTTGATCGGCGCGAACGTCGTCGCTCGGTCGGCGGGCAGCGACGCACCGAACTCCACGCGCTTGTCCGCCACGTGCTCGGCGAAACGGCGCAGCGTCTCGGCTCGACGCACCACGACGAAATCCCACGGCTGTGAGTTCCCGACGCTGGGCGCGCGATGCGCGGCGTCGAGAATTCGCAACAGGGTGTCGTCGTCGACGGGCTCGCCGGTGAATTCGGCGCGCACGTCACGACGCAGACGGATCGCGTCGTAGACGCCGAGCTGGTCGGTACTCACGCCGACCATACAACCGCAGCCGGTCAGCCCACCGTCCGGCGGGCCAGCTTGCGACCGGCGGCCAGCGCGGTGCGCAAGCCCTGACGACGCCCGGTCACGGGGTCGATCGAGGGGGTGGTGTTGCCGGCGAACAGGCGCTCGGACTTGGTCTCGGGCGCGTCGTCGGCGGTGTGGCGCAGGTACTTGTTCGGCAGCGAGAGCTTGAGGATGGTGCGCCACGACTTGAAGTACTGCACCGGCAGCGAGCCGGTGGTGTAAGGCAGGTCGTACTTCTCGGCCAGCTCACGCACCCGCACCGCGATGGCGGCGTAGCGGTTGCTCGGCAGGTCGGGGAACAGATGGTGCTCGATCTGGTGGCTGAGGTTGCCGCTCATGAAGTGCAGCAGCGGTCCACCGCTGATGTTGGCGCTGCCCAGCATCTGGCGCAGGTACCACTCGCCCTTGGTCTCGCCCTCGATGTCGGCCTTGGTGAACTTCTCGGCGCCGTCGGGGAAGTGCCCGCAGAAGATGATCGCGTTGGTCCACACATTGCGCACCACGTTGGCGGCGATATTGGCGGTGAGCGTGGTGAGGAACGACGGTCCGGTGAGCAGCGGGAAGACCACGTAGTCCTTGGCGGCCTGCTTGCCGATCTTCTTCAGCACCAGCGTGCGGTCGGCCTCGAACTGCTTCCACTCGGGCGAGTCCTTGTCCCACTTCTTCTTGGCGACCTTGCCCAGCTCGAGGTGCTGGATCGCCACGCCGTACTCGAACAGCGCCTGCAGCAGGAAGTTGTAGATGGGGTTGCCGAGGTAGAACGGCATCCAGCGCTGGTCACGGGTGACGCGGAGCAGGCCGTAGCCGATGTCGTCGTCCATGCCGAGCACGTTGGTGTACTTGTGGTGCAGGAAGTTGTGGGTGATCTTCCAGTGCGCCGACGGGCCCGCGTTGTCCCATTCCCACGAGGTGGAGTGGACTTCCGGATCGTTCATCCAGTCCCACTGCCCGTGCATGACGTTGTGCCCGATCTCCATGTTCTCGATGATCTTGGCGGAGCCGAGCAGGGCGACACCGGCCAACCAGGCCGGGGGCAGGAAGCTGGCGAACAGGACCGTGCGGCCGCTGATCTCGAGTGCGCGCTGTAGCCGGATGACATTGCGGATATAGCGCGCGTCCGCCGCTCCGCGCGAGGATTCGATTTCCCGGCGGATCGCATCGAACTCCGCGCCTAGAGCTTCGACATCCGCTGCGGTGAGGTGCGCGTATTCCTTGACATCCGAGATCGCCATGGCGGCTACAGTACCGTAAGTTACGAGAGCGTAGGTTGGCGATTTCGGCGACGAAATGTGTGATAAGTCCTATTGCGCCATCGAGATGGAAATGTTATCAGGCGTGTCGGGCCATGCGGCGAGCTGCCTTGTCGCGCAACACACCCCGCTCGTGCACAGCGCGTTCGCCCAGTGCGCGCTTGGCCTCGCGCAACGCCAGCTTCTCCTGCCGTGCTCGCGCCTTGAGCGCCACCTTCGCCTCGCGCAGCACTTCCTTCTCGTGCCGTGCCTTGATCTCGAGGGCGACCTTCGCATCGTGCAGCGCCGAACGCAGACCGAAGCGCTTTCCGGTCTCCGGGTCGACCCGCAGGCTCTCGGGCAGTGAGATACCGGCGAACTTGCGCTCCGACGACGTCTCGGGCGCGTCGTCGGCGGTGCGCTTGAGGAAACGATCCGGCAGCGCCAGCTTGTGGATGGTGCGGAAGGCCAGCAGGTACTGCTTGCCCAGCGAGCCGGTGGTGTAGGGCAGGTCGTACTTGTCGCACAGTTCGCGCACGTGCACCGCGACCTCGGAGTACCGATTGCTCGGCAGATCGGGGAACAGGTGATGTTCGATCTGGTAGCAGAGGTTGCCGCTCATGAACGCCATCACCGGGCCGGCCTTGAAGTTGGCGCTGCCCAGCATCTGGCGCAGGTACCACTCGCCCTGGGTTTCCCCGTCGAGCTGTTCGGCGGTGAACTTCTGCGCGCCGTCGGGGAAGTGGCCGCAGAAGATGACGGCATAGGACCACAGGTTGCGCACCAGATTCGCGGTGGCGTTGGCCTTCAGCGTCGACTTCCACGCCGGTCCGGTCAGCGCCGGATACAGCACGAAATCCTTGGCGACCTGACGGCCCGCCTTGCGGTAGAACTCGATGTCGGGCGCCGAGGTGTGCGCGCTCATCGGAATCCCGGCCAGCTCCTTCTCGATGCCGAGATCGTGGAGTGCGATACCCCACTCGAAGGTCGCGGCCAGCAGCAGGTTGGCGGCGGGCTGAGCCAAATGCAGTGGGCGCCACTGCTCGTCGCGCGTCATCCGCAGGATGCCGAAACCGAGATCCTCGTCCTTGCCGAGGACGTTGGTGTAGGTGTGGTGCGAGTAGTTGTGCGCGCGCCGCCACTGCGACGAGGTGCCCGTCATGTCCCACTCCCAACTGGTGGAGTGGATCTCGGGATCGTTCATCCAATCCCACTGGCCGTGGCTCACATTGTGGCCCAGCTCCATGTTCTCGATGATCTTGGCCACCGAGAGCATCGCGGTACCGCCGAGCCAGGCCCAGCGGTTGCGGCTGCCGAACAGCACCGCGCGTCCGGCTACCTCGAGGGCGCGCTGGGCCGCGATGGTGCGACGGATGTACTTGGCGTCGCGTTCGCCGCGGGAGGTCTCCACCGAGCGGCGGATCGAATCGAGTTCTTTCCCCAGGGTCTCGATGTCGGCCGCCGTCAGATGGGCGAAGGCCTGGATATCGGTGATGGCCACCGGGGGTCCTCCTGTTGTTTATCAGCGGCAGGTGCCGCGGGTTCTCGGCCTGGGAACCTCGATCTTCCCTCGCCGAGGGCGCTCCGTAGTCGCACCCGTTCGGCGAGTCCAGATCGAGGCGGCCGAGAACCGGGCGCTGCACGCCTCGGGTCCTCGCCCTCGATGCTGTTCGGCCTGTGAGTGATCCTAAGTCGCGCCCTCGGGCATGGATCGAAGTGAGGGGCCTAAGCGATTGTCGTCGGTCACGGGTTATGACCGACGCATACCCCGAGGGTACCCGCTCGGCGGTCCGGTAACCGGCTAGATGTCCAGCGTGCAGTCGCCCGCGGCGGCGGAAATGCAGGTTTGTACCTTGTCGCCGGGTTGACGTTCGTCGCCGTTGCGCAGATCACGGGCGTGTCCGGCGGACAGGGTCACCACGCAGGTCTGGCAGATACCCATCCGGCAGCCGAAGGGCAACTGCACGCCCACGGATTCCCCGGCTTCGAGCAGGCTGGTCGCGCCGTCGACGGTGAGGGTGCGCCCGGTGGTGCCGAAGGTCACGGTGCCGCCCTCGCCGATCGCTGAGCGTTCCACCTCGAAGCGTTCGATGTGCAGCTGCTCGGCCACACCCGCGTTCTTCCAATGGGTTTCGATCGCGTCGAGCATCGGGGCAGGTCCACAGGCCCAGGTCTCGCGTTCGCGCCAGTCGGGGTAGAGCTCGTCGAGCCGGGCCAGGGAGAACAGGCCCTGCTCGTCGGTGAGTTGCAGGTGGGAGACGAAGCTGGGGTGCTTGTCGTGCAGGGCGCGCAGCTCGGCGCCGAACATCACGTCGGCGTCGGTGGGCGCGGAGTGCACGTGCACCACGTCGTTGACCCCGTCGCGGCGGTCCATCGTGCGCAACATCGACATCACCGGGGTGATACCGCTGCCCGCGGTGATGAACAGCACCTTCGCCGGCGGCGGCTCCGGCAGCACGAACCCGCCCTGCGGCGCGGCCAGCCGCACGATGGTGCCCGCGGCCACCCCGTTGACAAGGTGGCTGGACAACTTGCCCTCCGGCATCGCCTTCACCGCGATGGAGATGAGTCGTTTGCCGCCCTCGCCGGTCCAGTCCGGGGGACAGGTCAGCGAGTAGGAACGCCAGTTCCACCGGCCGTCGATCAGGATGCCGATGCCGATGTACTGCCCGGGGCGGTACTTGAAATCGAAGCCCCAGCCCGGCTTGATCACCAGGGTCGCCGAGTCGGCGGTCTCCTTCTGCACCTCCACGATGCGGCCGCGCAGCTCGCGCGCCGACCACAGCGGGTTGGCCAGGTGTAGATAGTCGTCGGGCAGTAGGGGAGTGGTCACCCGGGCGACCGCGCCACGCAACACGTTCAGCTTGCCGCCCCGATCGGCGACCTGCGCCGCCGGTGCTTCGAGCCATTCCCGGAACTTGTTCAGGACCATCTGTGCCGTTACTCCCTGTCATACATCCGCGCCACCGTGGGGTGACTCGCTCGCAGCAAGGTTACGGCATCGTAGGTTGAGCGCTAGTTGTGAACATTCGGCAACCGGGGCGCCGGCCGCCGAAAACTACAACAGTTCGAGCAGGAACGGCAGCTCCTGGGGCGCGTACCAGGCAAGCTGATGGTCCTCGGCGTCGCCGAGCACGAATTCCGCGTCGGTATCACCGAGGTCGGCCGCGTCGATGACGTCCACGGCCTTGGCGACCTGCGGCTCGGCCTCGGCCAGGTCGACATGCACGGCGGCGACCTGCTTGAAGCTGATCGGCCCCGACAGCTTCACCACAGCATCGTCGAGATCGGGCCGCAGCTTGGCCCCCGGCACATCCGCCGCGATCACCGCGCGCCGATACACCGGGCCACCCGGGGCGGCCGTCGTCGCTTCGGCGCCCGCGTCGTCGTCCGGATCGTCGAGTCCGTCGCGCTCGGCGCCGATCAACCGCATGGAGGCCCGTGCGGCTTCCTGCATCGCCACCTCGGCGAGTTCCTCGTCGTCGCCCGCGGCGTACGCCTCGCGCAGGGCGGGCGTCACGGCGAACGCGGTCGCGCCGAGCGGGAGCAACTGCTGCTCGTCGACGAGTTGGCGCAGGATCGGAATCGTCGCCGGGATGTAGACGCGCATCGTGTCGTTCTCAGAGACAGGCACCGAGCAACTCCTCCATCGATTCGTGCACCGAGGCCGCGAGGACATCGATGTCGGCCATGGCGTCGCGGTCGGCGTTGAGTCCGTAGAAGACCTGACCGTCGTACGAGGTGAGTCCGAAACTCAATGTCTGATTGCGCAGCAGCGGCGACACCGGATACATCTCCAGCATGCGTGCCCCGCCGATGTACATCGCGGTCTGTGGTCCCGGCGCGTTGGTGATCACCAGATTGAAACTGTTGTCGGCGAAGGTACTCGCCGCCCGCACACTCATCGCGTGCAGGCTCGCGGGCGCGAAC
Organism: Nocardia sp. Root136; assembly: GCF_001427185.1. Lineage (NCBI taxonomy): Bacteria > Bacillati > Actinomycetota > Actinomycetes > Mycobacteriales > Nocardiaceae > Nocardia > Nocardia sp. Root136. The sequence goes on along the minus strand of NZ_LMFE01000001.1, from coordinate 2,105,338 downwards.
CCGGCCAGGTGCACGAGCGTGCGCGCCCGCACCCCGCGACGCTGCCTGCCCGTGGCCTCGGTGGCATGGGAGATGTGCGACAGGCGCATCGTCGGATTCGGTTCGCCCACAGGCAGATCGATGAGGAACGAGGACACCTCGCTGGCCGGGGTCAGCTGATTGTCGCCGTCGACGTAGACCGACATCGGCACCACCGCGCGCAGATTGGTCGACTCGATCAGCGCCTCGTTGCGCGAGAGCAACCAGTTGCGCAGCGCCCCGGTGACCACCGCGAGCACCGCGTCGTTGATCGAGCAGTCGAAATGTCTGCGGATGGTGCGGTAGTCGTCGAGGTCTGTGCGCACCACATCGAAGCGGCGGCTGCGCGAGGTGCGGGCGTTGAGCGGGCTGTCCGGCGCCGCGCTCGCGGTCGCCGCGCGCACCACGTTGGCCGCGGCCTTCACCGCCATCCGCGTGCCGCGCACCACCCCGAACGCGTTCGATCCCGCGTCGCGCATCACGCTGTAGGCCTCGCGCGGCTGGGCGGCCAGCTGCGACAGCGCCCCGGCCAGCAATTCCACATCGGTGGGTTCGCGTGGCGCGCGCCACGCGTCGTCGGCCAGTTCGCGCGGCAGGGGGGAGTTGTCGAGGATCACGTGACCGATCTCGAGGGCGGTATCACCGTCGACGAGCGCCGAGTGCGACTTGGTGAACACCGCGGCGCGCCCGTCGGCGAGCCCCTCGATGAGATACATCTCCCACAGCGGTCGCCCCTGATCCAGCGGACGCGAGGCGAGCCGGGCGACGAGATCGTAGAGCTGGGAGTCGCTGCCCGGCCCCGGCAGCGCGGAGCGGCGGATGTGATAGCTGATGTCGAAACGGCTGTCCTCGACCCAGACCGGCCGACCCATGGCCAGGGGGATCTCGCGCACCTTGCGGCGGTAGCGCGGCACCATCGGCAGCCGGGATTCGACCAGGTCGACGAGGCGTTCGTAGTCGAGTACCTGGCCCTCGGTGTCCGGGGAGGAGTTGTTCAGGATCGCGAGAGAGCCGATATGGATCGGGTTACTGCTCGACTCGAGCCGATAGAACGACGCGTCCTGCGGCGTCAATCTCGTGATCACGCGCTCCGAAGCTCCTTCCGGTGCCGTATGGCGCTGATCGGGCACGCGGTACATCCTACGTCACGGTAGGTGAATAACAGTGCCGGGCAACGAGGCTCGCCGGGCGTCGTGACCTGGGGTAATGACTGCGCCGGTACATCGGGCACGGGTCCGCGCCGCCGGGTACGGTGGTCTGCGGACTACCATCGCCGTTGAACACAACTCCGACCAGAGGACTGACGAGACCCGTGCCTGCGCTGACACTGACGAGGTTGCTACGGATTGGTGAAGGTCGCATGGTCAAGCGGCTCTCGAACCTCGCCGATGAGGTCATCGCGTACGGCGACGAGATCGAAGCGTTGACCGACGACGAGCTGCGCGCCAAGACCGACGAATTCCGCCAGCGCTACGCCGACGGGGAAACCCTCGACGACCTGCTGCTCGAGGCTTTCGCCGTGGCGCGTGAGGCGTCGTGGCGGGTACTGAACCAGAAGCACTACAAGGTTCAGATCATGGGCGGCGCCTCGCTGCACCTCGGCAATATCTCGGAGATGAAGACCGGTGAGGGCAAGACCCTGACCTGTGTGCTCCCCGCGTACCTCAACGCCATCTCCGGCGACGGCGTGCACGTGGTCACGGTCAACGACTACCTGGCCAAGCGTGACGCCGAGTGGATGGGCCGTGTGCACCGTTTCCTCGGCTTCGAGGTCGGCGTGATCCTGGGCGGGATGACCCCCGCCGAGCGTCGGGTGGCCTACGCCGCCGACATCACCTACGGCACGAACAACGAGTTCGGCTTCGATTACCTGCGCGACAACATGACTCACTCCCTGGACGATCTCGTCCAGCGTGGTCACAACTTCGCCGTGGTCGACGAGGTCGACTCGATCCTCATCGACGAGGCCCGCACCCCGCTGATCATCTCGGGCCCGGCCGACGCGTCGTCGAAGTGGTACGCCGAATTCGCGCGCATCGCGCCGCTGCTGAAGAAGGATGTCCACTACGAAGTCGACATCAAGAAGCGCACCATCGGCGTGCACGAGCAGGGCGTGGAGTTCGTCGAGGATCAGCTCGGCATCGACAACCTCTACGAGGCCGCGAACTCGCCCCTGGTGAGCTACTTGAACAACGCCATCAAGGCCAAGGAGCTCTACCAGCGCGACAAGGACTACATCGTCCGCGACGGCGAAGTGATCATCGTCGACGAGTTCACCGGCCGTATCCTGGTCGGCCGCCGCTACAACGAGGGCATGCACCAGGCGATCGAGGCCAAGGAGAAGGTCGAGATCCAGCCGGAGAACCAGACCCTGGCCACGATCACCCTGCAGAACTACTTCCGCCTCTACAGCAGGCTGTCGGGCATGACCGGTACCGCCGAGACCGAGGCCGCCGAGCTGCACTCGATCTACAACCTCGGCGTGGTCCCGATCCCGACGAACAAGCCGATGGTCCGCAAGGACCAGGCCGACCTGATCTACAAGTCGGAAGAGGCCAAGTTCGCCGCCGTCGTCGACGACGTGACCGAGCGGCACGAGAAGGGCCAGCCGGTCCTGATCGGTACCACCAGCGTGGAGCGCTCGGAGTACCTGTCCAAGCAGTTCACCAAGCGTGGTGTGGCGCACTCGGTGCTGAACGCGAAGTTCCACGAGCAGGAAGCCCAGATCATCGCCGAGGCCGGTCGCCCCGGCGCGGTCACCGTGGCCACCAACATGGCCGGTCGTGGTACCGACATCGTGCTCGGCGGCAACGCCGACATCATCGCCGACATCCTGCTGCGCAAGCAGGGCCTCGACCCGGTGAACACCCCCGACGAGTACGAGGCCGCTTGGCACTCCGCGCTCGAGCAGGTCAAGAAGCAGACCGAGGACGACGCCGAGACGGTCCGCGAGGCCGGCGGTCTCTACGTCCTCGGCACCGAGCGCCACGAGTCGCGCCGTATCGACAACCAGCTGCGTGGTCGTTCCGGCCGTCAGGGCGACCCGGGCGAGTCCCGCTTCTACCTCTCGCTGGGTGACGAGCTGATGCGCCGCTTCAACGGCGCCGCGCTCGAGTCGATCATGACCCGGCTGAACCTGCCCGACGATGTGCCGATCGAGGCGAAGATGGTCTCCAAGGCCATCAAGAGCGCACAGACCCAGGTCGAGCAGCAGAACTTCGAGATCCGCAAGAACGTTCTGAAGTACGACGAGGTCATGAACCAGCAGCGCACCGTGATCTACGGCGAGCGCAACCAGATCCTGCGTGGCGAGGACATGGAGGGTCAGGTTCAGAACATGATCACCGACGTGACCACCGCCTACGTCGACGGCGCCACCGCCGAGGGTTACGTCGAGGACTGGGATCTGGACAAGCTCTGGACCGCGCTCAAGACGCTGTACCCGGTGAGCCTGGATCACAAGGAACTCACCGGCGAGACCGCCACCGGCGACGCGGGCGAACTCACCCGCGACGAACTCCGTGAGGTCCTCCTCGAAGACGCCCACACCGCCTACGAGAAGCGCGAGCAGGAGATCGACGGCCTCGCGGGCGAAGGCGCGATGCGCAACCTGGAACGTCAGGTCCTGCTCTCGGTCCTCGACCGCAAGTGGCGCGAACACCTCTACGAGATGGACTACCTCAAGGAGGGCATCGGTCTGCGCGCCATGGCCCAGCGCGACCCGCTGGTCGAATACCAGCGTGAGGGCTTCGACATGTTCGCCGCCATGCTGGAAGGCCTGAAGGAGGAGTCCGTCGGCTTCCTCTTCAATCTGCAGGTCGAGGTCCAGCAGCCCCAGCCCGAAGGCGTCTCGATCGACAAGGGCCTGCGCTCCCCGGTCGGTGCCCGTCCCCAGGACACCCCCGCGGAAAACCAAGCCCCACCGGCCCTGCGTGCCAAGGGAATCACCGATCAGGCCCCTCGGGCCATGAACTACTCGGGCCCCGCCGAAGACGGCCACGCCGAATCCCATTCCGATGCCCAGGAATACGGCGGCCAGCAGCAGTCCGGCACCCGCCGCGAACGCCGCGTCGCGGCTCGCACCGACTCGAAGGGCAAGCGCCGCCGCTGAGGCAGAGCTAGCAGATCAGTACGACCGAGGCCCCTGCTTTTGCGCGGGGGCTTCTGTCGTATTCCCGCCTACCGGTCGATCCGCGATTCAGCTCGCGCGATGGATCGGGTGGACTCGGGAGAGGGCGCGTTTGGCTTCGGCCAGGGAGATCATCTGGTCTTCGTCGTCGATGTCGGCGACGGCTGCTTCGGCCCATTCTCGGAGCAGGGTCGACACGCCTACGCGGCGTTCGTCGGCGAGGGATTTCAGGCGGCTGTGTAGGCCGAGGGGGAGGCGGATCGACGTGGTCACCATGATGTCTTCGTTGACGGGAAGACGTGGTGGGGCGTCGGTGGGCTCGTCGGAGAAACTCAGCCGATCCATGAAGTCGGCGAGTTCTTCTTTGCTGGACGGAAGTCCCTGCTCGCTCATGATCGGGTCTCACTTTCCCACTGCTCGAATTGCGCCAGTTCCTCGGCGCGCATCGTGCGTGCGCCGATGATCACCCACGTCCAGTCCTCCCGCTGTCGCATCACCACGATCAGCGGGCGGCCGGCTGTGGTGCGCCCCCACACCGTCAACACGGTCACCTGGCCGTCGAAGGCCGGGCGTGGCCACCGTCGTGACGCTGCGAGGACCTGCCGAACCTCGCTGGGTTCGATGCCGATCAGGTGAGCGATCGCCCAATCAGGCCACTCGAAACCCATAAGTCCATAATACGCATGTAGTAACGCCATGTGAAAGCGCTGAGTATCGAGCGAGCATCGGTTCGCTACGCTCACGATGACCGGGTTCGTCGATGAAGGAGGCCGCGCGGGTGCGCAACGATGAGGTGATGCGCCCGCTGTCGGCCTCGGAACGGTGGTTCTGGCTCGTCGATCAGTTGTCGCCGGCGAATTGCGTCGTCCGCTTGCGGGTGCGCGGCCCGATCGGCGCCTACCGCCTCGAAGAAGCCACCGACGCACTGCTGGCGGAATTCCCGTTGCTGCGAACAACGGTTGTCGACGGCCCTTGTTTCGCCCCGTCCGTCGACCCGCACCTACCGGTGCTGCACCGCGTGGTCGAAGACCCCGACGAGTGGCGCACGATCTTCGACGAACAACTGGCCGAGCCCATCGACCTCGCGACCTCGCCCGGCCGCCTCGTCGATATGGCTTGGCGCCCCGGCACTTCCGAGGAACACCACGACCTGATTCTCGTCCTGTCCCACGTCCTGCTCGACGGCCGCTCGATGACGTCACTGGGCTGGCGAATCCTCGCCTACGCCTTCGGAGCCCCCATACCCATCGTCTCCCGCCCGCCGATTCCGGCCCCGGACGATCTCATCCCACCCGCGCACACCCGCCTCCTGCGCTGCCTGCGCACCAACATCACCGGCCAACTCACCGCTATGGCCCGCCGCCCGAGCAGCCTCCCCGGCATCGCGCCACCGCTGCCGATTCGCCGCACCCGCACCGTGATCCGCACCATCGAGGGGGATGCCCTCACCGACCTGCGTGCTCGCTGCCACCAGCACGACGTCACCGTCAATGCCGCATTGACCGCCGCCCTGGCCGACGCACTCGGCGAACTCGCCCCCCGACCGTCCGGCGTCGCCGGCATCGGCATCCCGGTAGACGTCCGCTCCCGCCTCGACCCACCTCCGGCCGACGACGAGCCGGGCATGTTCACCGCGGTAGTTCCCACCTTCGTCCCCTACGGCCCGACGCACTCCCTCTGGGAAGCGGCCCGCGCGGCGAAATCCCAACTCGACCGACGACTGGCGAACAACAGCGACCTCACCGCCCTGGCCGCCATCCGCTACGGCTGCCCCCGGTCACTCGAATCCGGCAGGCGCACCATCGAACTCATCGACCGCCGAGCCCCCTGGAACGTCACCCTCAGCAACCTGGGCAGACTGTATCCCCCCGAAACCCCTGAGCCGCTGCACATCACCGACCTGACAGTGGCGGGCACGAACTCCTGCGCCAGCGCACTGACAGTCGCCGTAGCCACCCTCGGCCCCACGATGTCGATCACCTTCTGCTACGTCGACACCATGCTCGAGCGCACAACCATCGAAGCCATGGCCGACCGCACCATCCGCTCGGTCACTCGCTGAGCAGTCCGCGCACCATCTCCCGCAGTGCTGCCCGGTCCGGTTTGTTCGTCCGTCCGCTGACCGGAATTCTGTCCACCACCACGATGTCGTCGGGGACGGCTGTGGTGTCGATGACCTGGGGTAGTCGTTCGCGAAGGAGCGCCGCGATGTCCTCGGATTCCGGATCGGCGACCACGGCGAGCACGATGCGCTCGTCGCCGATCTCGTCCGGTAGGCCGACCATGATCGCTTCCCGCACGCCGCTGATCGCGGTGATCACCGGCTCGTACAACCCCGGGTAGATGTTGGTCTTGCCCCGGATCATCATGTCCTTCTTGCGTCCGGTGAGGACCAGTTCCTTGTCGTCCCAGCGGGCGAGGTCGCCGGTCGCGATTTCGGTGAGGGGCTCCGCGCCCAGATATCCACGACACAGGTTCGGCCCGGACAACACCAGTTCGCCGTCGTCGGCGATCCGCGCCTCCACACCCCGCACCGGTGCCCCGAGCAGGTCCCCGTCGTGTGCGAGCTTGGCGGCGCCGGTCGCGACCGCCACCGGCAAGATCTCGGTCATCCCGTAGATCGCGAGAAACTCGGTGTCGGGCAACGACTTCTGCGCCCGACGAAGAAGCGCGGAGGTGACCGGCGCGCCGCCGAGAGCCACCTGACGCAGATGTGGCGGTGCCATTAGGTCGCCGGCTTCCACCGCGTCGAGAGCGACAGCGAGGTCGGCCGGGGTATAGAACGCGTGCGTCGCGCTGCGCAGATTCCGGGTGAACCGGACCGGGTCGATGTGCGTACCGAACCGCGGATACCGCGGCATCGCCCATCGTGCCCCCGCCATCAACGCGGGCAGCCCCATCATGAGCTGCTCGGTGTGCAGGAAGGCGCCGGGCGCGAGGCTGGTCTTCCCACCCATCGCGGCGAGACCGGCGCTCAGCGAAGCGCGAGTGTGCACCACGGCTTTGGGGTCATCGGTGGTCCCGGAGGTGAACACGATCAACGCCGCCGCTTCGGGATCGGCGGCGGGCACGGTGGTCCGGCGCGCGTCACCGGTGAAGCGCCGCAACGGAGTCGACCCGAACGGTGTTCCCGGCACCCACACCCCACTGTGGATATGTCGAACATCGAGCGCGCCGAACCGCGGCAGCTCCAAGCCCTTCTTGCGCCCGAACCCGGCCAGCGGACCGCTCACGGCATACAGCAGCGATTCTGTTGCCGCCCAAGTGGGTTCGACCATGCCGACTCGCCTGGCGAACAGTTCCGGACCGACGCCGGGGTCGACGAACACGATCGTCCCGCCCGTCGCGATCACCCCGAAGATCAACAGCACCGACGACACACTCGGCCGGATCGAGAACAGCATCCGATCACCCGCCGAGAACCCCGCCTCGCCGAGGTTGTTCGACACCCGGCCGATGGTGTCCACCAGTTCCCGGTAGGTGAACGCGCGCTTGCCGACCGTCCCGAGCGCCGAGGCGTCCGGAATCCGTTCAGCCTGCGTAGCAAGCCGTTCGAGAAAGTCGGTCATCGGTGGTCCCCCTCGGTAGTGGTGCACGGCGTGCGGGCATGGCGGGCGCGACGCTCACCGAATATCGACCACTTCGGGCCGATACCGATGGTCGGCGTACCAGGCGAGCGTCTTACGGATTCCCCAGGCACGCACCCGCCGATTCGAGCCGAACACCCGCACATCCCGACGCAACCCGTAGTCGGTGGTGATCGTGCGCACCGCGTTGACCAACGCCCGATCCTCGTGCAGATCCTCGATCGCGGTCCGCGGGAACCCTCCTGCGGCAACATACAATTCGGCGGTTATCGCCATATTGCATCCCGGTGTCATCACGTAGGGTCCGAGATATTTCGAGTCCCGGTTGCCCGAGCGCACCTTGCCGAAGGTCGACGCCACTTCCAGGGCCACCCGAATGATCGTGCGGTCGATCCAGGAAACGCCCTCATCGGTGCGCGGAATCAGCTGACCGCTGACCAGGCGCAGCCCCGAGTCGAACCCGGCTTTGACCCGCGCTGTCCAGTCGGGCGCGGGCAGGCAGTCGGCATCGGTGCGCGCGAGGTAGGTCGCGCCGTGCGAAATCGCGTAACGCATCCCGGTATCGGCGGCAGCTCCGGTCCCCTTCTGCTGCTCGTGGATCACCACGATGCGCGGCGCCGGATGCGCCGAAGCGAACGCGCGGACCAGCTCGACGGTGCCATCGGTCGAATTGTTGTCGACCACGACCACCGTGAAGTCCGTGTCCTGTTGCGCGGCAATGGCATCCAGGGTCTTGCCGATGCCTCGTTCCTCGTCGAAGGCGGGAATCACCACCCAGAGCGCGCCCGGTTCACCAGTACTCACAGGTCCTCCAACAGCCGATCGAGCCCGCCGACCTGGGCGATCCAGCGGTGGAAGTTGTCCAGTCCCGTCGCGAACGGTACGTCCGGCCGGTAGCCCAGTTCACGCTCGGCTCGCGAGAGGTCGTAGGTCGCGGATCGGGTGACGAGCGCGACCGCGTACCGCGACAGCGGGGGAGTCCACCGTTGCGCGACCGCCGGTATCCGCCACAGCGTTTCGATCGCCGCCAGCGCTGCGCTGAGTACGGGCGCGGGCACCGTGAGACTCGGCCCGGTCAAGGCGAACCGTTCGGCCACGGCATCCAGGGTCGGCCACACCGACACCGGTTCCGCGTCGGCGACGAAATACGCTCGCCCGCCGACATTCTCGGCCTCGAGAGCGAGACCCGCGGCGTCGACGAGATGGTCGATGTAGCACAGCGAGGCCCGAACATCGCGCCCGCCGGACAGATCCGGCAACCGGCCCGCATGCAACTTCGCCAGAATCTGCACGATCGGTCCGCGCCGATCCCCTGGTCCCCACACCGCCCGGGGCCGCAGAGAACACGTCGTGAACCCCGGCGCGTTCGCCGCGAGCACCAATTGCTCGGCGACAGCCTTGGTTTCGCAATAGCTGTTCAGAAACCGCTCGGGATAGGGCACCGTCTCGTCGATCCCCACCTGATCCCCACCGGCGGGCGCCATCAACGCACTCGGACTCCCGATGAACACGAACCGCCGCACCCCGGCCGCCGCGGCTTCCCGCACCAGCCGATCGGTCCCCGCCACATTCACCGCGAAGTACTCCGCGGGTCGACCGAATTCACCGAGCAGGGCAGCCGCGTGCACCACCGCCCGCACCCCGGTCACCGCACGCGCCAGCGCGTCGCTGTCTCCGAGATCGGCAACCGCTACCTCGACACCCTCCGGTGCCGCCGCCGCATCCCGGACCATCGCCCGAACCGGCACTCCTCGCGCCACCAACCCGCGCACGATCGCCCCGCCGACGAACCCTGTCGCGCCCGTCACCAGCACAGTCATCGCGCCACGCTATACCGTCGACGCGAGTCGCAGCAGGCCAGAGCCACAGTGCCGTACCGCCGCCGCCCGATCGTATGCGGGCCCGGCGCATCGATCACTGCTCGCCCTCGCCCAACGTCTTCCACCAGGTAGCCCCGAACAGCATGGTCATCGCCGCGGCCCGGCCGGACGAGATCCCCCGCTCGGCGGCTACTTTCCGCGCCGCCGGAATCTGCGCGGCGTGCACCCCGACGCTCAGGACCACATCGATCCAGAAGGCGACGCGCAACAGCCGACTACGGAACGGCCGCACCAGCCCGACGATCAGAAATGCCCAGCCGAGCACCGGAATCGACCGCAGCGCCAGCACCGCTTCCCGGCTCGGTCCCGATGCCGCGACTGTCGGCGCCCGGTGTCGACCGCCTGGCTCGCTCACCGGATCCGGAACAACATGCAACGAACGCGACCGCGTCACCGCACACCAACCCCTCGATAGGTCACCGCTGCCGCGGTGGGTCCGCCATCGGCGGCAACGAACAACAACGGCCGATCGGCCAACCCCGCGTCACGGGCCACCACGAACGCGGCGGTCAGCGCGGAAGTGTGCACGTCCCCGCCGAATTCATCGGTCACCACCGCGGCCACGCCGAGTTCGGCGGCCAATCCGCCGGCGAAGTCGGGCGTCGGCTTGCCACACAGCAGCACCACCTGTCCCGCGTCGATACCGTCGGCCGCCAACGCTTCTCGCGCCGCGGCGGCGGCCTGCTCGACGAGTTCCGCTGTCCCGGTCAGTAATTCCACCGTCAACGAGGACCGCCCCTCGGCCCCCATCGCCGAGAGCTTCACGTATCCCTGCGGATCGGGCAACACGTCACCCGCGCTCACGTGAACCCCACCGAAACCGACAGCGTCCTGGTCGTTCTCGAGCACGAACGCCGCCCCCACCGGCTCGAACGCGAAATCGGCGTCGGCTCGTTGCGACGGATGCGCGTCCCCGGACACCACGACCACATGCCCGGCGGGCAGATCGGCCAGCAGCGACGCGGCCACCCCGACCGCGTTCACCACCCCGCAAGCCCCGTTCATCAGATCGAACGACAGGCACGGCACGTCACCGCGCCGATAGTCCAACCCGATCCCCGCCGCCTGCTGGATCAGCGCCGCGACCGCCGGTTCCACGAGGTTCGCATCGCGATAGACCCCCACGTTGATCAGCGCGTCGACCTGTTCGGGCTGACAACCGGCCCCCGCCAACGCCTCGCGCGCGGCCTCGGCCGCCTGTCCCACCGAGCTGACGCCGCCGCTGCGCGTCACTGCCGAAGAAATGATGATTCCCATACTGTCCTATACCCGCAGATCGCCTATTGTCACCGACAAGAATCCGGCGACCACCCCGGAAGCCGCCGGTACCAGTAGTACTTTCGATCCCGGCGCGATCAGCCCCTGCCGCAACGCGTCGTGCAACACCACGAAATGCGAGGTCGACGCGGTGTTGCCGTATCGGTCTAGCACGGCGAGTCCGGGCGGCATCGCCGCGTCGAATTCGCGCTCGGCGATCTTGTTGATCAATTCCACGGCAGGGCCGCTGAATTGGTGATGGATCAGGTAGTCGTAACCCTCCTCGGCGAAGCTGGATCCGCGGGCGGCGAGGAACTCCAGCTGCCGCGAGGTCCACAGCAGATACCGGGACTCGTTGTGCATCGAGCGATTGTCGGTGTAGAGCGCGACGCCCGGCCCCTGATCGCTGGGCATCCCCAGGCACAGCTTCGCGAACGCGGCGCTGGTGTTGAGCTCCACGTAGTCGAGCCCGGGCCCCTCGGTGCCGTCGAGCACCACGGCCGCTCCGGCGTCACCGACGGTGAGCGAGGCGAACTGTGGGTCGTACTTCTGCGAGATCTCACGCACCGCGGTATCGGAGATCGGCGTGATGCATTCCCCCGAGACCACCATGCCGCGACGCACCGCGCCGGATCGAATCATCCTGTCCAGCAACAGAACACCGGTCATCATCCCGGCACACGCATTGGACACGTCGAAGTGGATCGCCCTGTTCGCCCCGAGCGCGGTGCGCAGCATCAGCGCGAACGACGGCTCGAGGCAGAAGTCCTCGCCGCGGGTCCGGGTGATCGAGCAGGAGATGATCACGTCCAGATCGGCGGCGGCGTAGCGGGAATTGTCCAGTGCGCTGCGGGCGGCGGCGAGGGCGATGGTGAAGGAGTCCTCGGATTCGCCGCGTACTCTTCGTGCCTTGACCCCGCTGACCTTCTCCAGATCCAGCGGCGCGTCGACAGCCAGCTGCGTCAGCAACTCCGCCGTGGTCACTTCCCTGGCCGGCAGATACGCGCCGACGGCTTCGATTGTCGATCTCACCATGCTTGTTCACTTCCAGATATCGCGTGATGCACAGTTCACCACCAGCGCATCTCGCCGATCCTAGCCACACATCTTCACTAATCGGGCCGGCTCGATTAGATTCTGCCGGGGTGTGGAGCTCCGCCCGACGCCATGAACTAACCCTACTCGCCGCAGGTCAACCCTGGTTGCCTGGATTATTGCTGCTGGGGCGGTTCGCGCGGCCGATCCGCAAGGTCCCCGAACTCGGCTGGTTCGTCGCCGATCCGCTGGTGGCCCGGCAGATCTACAACGACAGCACACATTTCAGCATCGTGTCCGAGGGTGCGGCCGGGCACTGGTGGGCGCAGGTCATCGGCGACTGGGTCGAGGATCTGTTCGAAGGGCCGGGCCACACCGACCTGCGGACCAAGGTTCGCGACCTGTTCACCCTCACCCATACCGATGCCCTGGTCGAACGGGTGATCGGCCCCGACCTGCGTGACCTGCGCGAACGGCTCGCGGCGGGGGAGACCGTCGACATCGCCGCCCGGGCGCAGATCCTGGTCGGACGCAGCGTCTCCGACCTGGTCGGCATGCGCCCCGAAGACATCGCCGCGGCCATCGGCGGCGATTACACCGACGACCAGGACGCCCTGTTCCTGCGCCTGTTCCATCATGTCGAAGAGCTGGTCAACCTGGGTTTCGGCACCATGGCTTCGACCACACTCGATCCCGTGGCACTCGACCGCGCCCGTGAGCTGGCCACCCAGCTCGCAGTGAATGTCCCCGACGCCTATGCCCGCGCCGACCCCGACACCACCCTCGGCCGCTGCCGCGAACTGGGATTGGACGTGGAGCACGCGGGCGGCCTGGCGATCCTGATGGCCGTGGCAGGCACCGACACCCTCGCCAGCGCCATGACGAGAATGGTCGCGATCATGCACGACACCGGCGAGCATCGCGCCCTGCTCGCCGCGCCCGACCGACTCCCCGACGCGGTCCGCGAGACCTTGCGCGTCACCAGCCCGGCCTATCTCGTCGGCCGTTCGGTGACGGCGGATGTCCGCATCGCCGACCGCGACCTACGCGCGGGCGAACACGTCAAAATCCTCACCTGGACCATCAACAACGCCGCGGGCGAGTTCCGCGTCGACCGCGGCTACAACCCCGAGACCCGCCAGCTCTGGTTCGGCGGCGGCCGCCATCTCTGCCTGGGCGCCCAACTCGTCCACTCCGAACTCACCGCGCTACTCGAAGCGCTCACTGCCGCCGGTCGCCCCTGGGAGATCGTCGAACGTCGTTACCGCAGAAAGGTTTTCATTCCCACCTACGAAAAGCTGCGCATCCGCCTCGCGCGCTGAACAGCACAGAAGCCCCGTCGGGTGGACGGGGCTTCTGCGACGAGTACTACTGGTTTTCCGGCGCGTTGATCCGGTTGTTGAAGCCGATGCCGACGGCGATCGCGGCGGGGACGCCGGTCAGCACCAGGCCCGCGGCCGCACCCAGCGGGATGCCGACGGCGGCACCGGCGAGGCAGCCCGCGACGCCGGTGGCGCCACCGAGGGCGAGCACCGGGATGCCGAGGAGGATGCCGCCTGCGCCGCCGATGGCGCAGCCCGCGACGCCGCCGGTGAGGGTGCCGACGAGGGTGCCGATGGCGGTGATGATGCCGAACTGGGTGGCAGCGGCGCTGACGGCGTCATCGAAGGCGTCCTGACGAACGACGTCCTTCAGCAGGGTCGACGGGCGGGCCGAGGCCGCGTCGGTACGCGGGGTCAGGGTGGCGCGGGTGCCGTCGACGATGGCGTCGATCGGGTACTCCAGGTCGTCGATCGTGTAGGCGAGCGGCAGGGCGGCGACGATGTTGCCCTGGTTGTCGCGCACCTGGAACTGATTGTTCGCGGTGGTGAGCGAGCCCGCGTCGGTCTCGACGACCACGGCGTCGCCCTCGATGCCGGTCTTCCAGTTGATGCCGGGCAGCACCTGGTTCACGCCCTGGTTCACGCCGTCGAGGAAGGCCGGGACGGGAGCAGGCGCCGGAGCGGCGTGCGACGTGCCGGTGGCAACGCCGAGCGCGGCAATGACGAGTGCGGAGGTTGCGGCAACCTTGCTGATGTTCATGAATGCAGTCTTTCCCTCAATGGCGATGCTCCCTGGGGAGCGCAGGCCCTCGATCGAGCACCCATGATCAAGTGTCCAACTGTTTGTTGCTGAAATGTAACTTAAAAAGTCGTAAGAGTTCAAAACGGACAGTGACGTGCGTCATCCTGGGTGAATTCGATGTGCTGTTAACGACTTTCATTCATTATTCATCGGTCGTGATCTGGAGCACAGTTGTGTCGAAGTCCTGTGACCAGTCGCAACCGCCTCGAGAGGTCGGAGGCGAACACTCGTTCCGGGTCGACTCGATCCCGGATCCGGCGCCATTCGTCGAGCCTCGGGTACATCGTCGCGATCATCTCGGGCGTGGTCCGTGATTCCTTCGCGAGGTACAGGCGTCCGCCCGCTGCCAGCACCCGTTCGTCGAGGTCGACGCAGAACCGGTCGAGCCCGCTCGTCAGCCCGAAGTCCAAGCTCAGCATGTATCCGGGATGTGGCCACGACAGCGGCGCCGGGTTGCTCGTCCCCATCCGCTTGAACACATTGAGGAACGAGTGGTGCCCCGACTCGGCGATGGCTCGCACCGTGTCGGCCAACTGCTGCTCGGCCCCGAACGGCATCGAGAACTGATACTGCAGGAACCCCCGCTTGCCATAGGCGCGATTCCATTCACCGAGCAGATCGAGGGGGTGATAGAACTGCGTCAGATTCTGGATACGCCCGCGTGCCCGGCGGGGAAACAGCCGATGAGCGGCCTCGGCCGCAATGCGGGTTGTCACCGAATTGACCATGCCGTTCGGAAAGATATCGGGCACCGTGAACAATTGTGGCGCATCGAAGTTCAAGGGTTTGCTGCGCAACCTCACCGGCAACTGGTCGACAGTGGCCAGCGACCCCCGACTGAATCCGGCCCGACCGAGTTTCGCCCCGGTGGAAATGGTGTCCGGCACCGCCATCGAGTAGTCGTACCCGTCATCGGAACCGCCGGTCAGCAATTCCATCGTCTCGTCGAGATCGCGTGTGCGGTCGTTGTCGACGAGGAAGTACGCGGTCTCGGTGTGCTTCAACCGGACTCGTGCGCCGACGATGATGCCGGTGAGTCCCATCCCGCCCACCGTCGCCCAGAACAGCTCCGAGTCGGCCCCCTCCGGCGTCAACGTGCGCACCGACCCGTCGGCGGTCAGCAGGTCCATCGACACCACGTGATTGCCGAAGCTGCCCTGCGAATGATGGTTCTTCCCATGGATGTCCGCACCGATCGCCCCACCGACCGTCACCTGCCTCGTCCCCGGCAGCACCGGAATCCACAGCCCGAACGGCAGCGCGGCCCGCATGAGCGCGTCCAGGCTGACGCCCGCCTCGACCTCGACGATCCCGCTGTCGGGATCGATGCTGTGGATGCGGTCCAGCGCGGTCATGTCGACGACCAGCCCACCCGCGTTCTGCGCCGGATCGCCGTAGCTGCGCCCGAGTCCACGCGCGATCACTCCGCGCGAGCCCGCGGTCCGTACCCGTTCGGCGATCACCGCGATGTCGGGCGTGCGCAGCACTTCGGCGACGGTCGGTGCGGTGCGCGCCCAACCACTGAGACTGCGGCACGCGCTGACTGGTTTACCCTGCGTGAATGTCACAGGGGCTCACGCTAAAACGGGTTCCTGTGGGCAACCTGAGGTAATCGTGCGTTTATTGCGGAGATGCCCGCGCAGTGGTGAGCGTGCCTTCGTGCATCGTCGCGATGCGGGTGCAGGCGGCCCCGAGCAGGGCTTCGTCGTGGCTGATCACGAGGACGCCGAAGTTGTCGGCGGCTCGAGTCATGACCAGGCGGATGATAGTGGCGGTGGTGGCCGCGTCGAGCATGGCGGTGGCTTCGTCGAGGATGAGGTAGCGGGGGTTCTGGGCGAGAGAGCGGGCCAGACAGGCGCGTTGGAGTTGGCCGTCGCTGAGAGCATGCGGGCGGCGGTCGAGCAGGTCGTGGGTGAGGCCGACGGCGGTGGCCAGTGCCGTGAGATCGGGGACCGTAGCGCGGCGGATGCGGGCGGGCTCGGCGATGATCTGGGCGAGGGTGAAGTGGGGATTGGTTGCGGCACGGGGGGATTGGAAGACCATGGCGACGGTGCCGCGAGCCTGTCGGGGTGTCTGTCCGTCGATGGTGACCGTGCCGGAGGTGGGCGTCAGTAGCCCGGCCATTGTCCGGGCGAGCGTGGTCTTCCCTGATCCCGAATCGCCGGTGATCCCGACGATCTCTCCCGGGCCGATCCGCAGGTCGACCTCGCGGATGACAGGGTGTGGGCCGTAACCCGCGGTGATGGAGTCGGCGATCAGCATCGGGACCTCGGTCGGCGAATCATGCGCTGCTGCTGGGGAATCAACTGTGTCGGGCCGCCCGCGTAGGGGCAGATCTCGGACAGGTTCGTCAGCGCTCGCGGGGGATGAGGCAGCGGGTGCAGGCCGCGTTCGGGCAGGGCGGCGAGCAGGTCGCGCGTGTAGTCGTGCCACGGATCGTCGAGCACGTGCGCGCCGGGGCCGACTTCCATCAGGCGTGACGCGTACATCACCGCGACGGTGTCGGCGATGCCGGCGCGGATCAGGTGCCCGAGATCGTGCGTGATCAGCAGGACCGCGGCGCCGTCATCGGCGCACTCACGCAACAGTTTTCCGATCTGATCGGTGCGTGCGCGATCGAGCCCGGACGTGGGTTCGTCGGCGATGATCACCTCGGGATCGCCTGCCAGCGCGGCCGCCACGGCCGCCCGCTGGGCCATCCCGCCGGAGAGTTCGTGCGGATACAGGTCGAGCGCCGTGCGGGCGAGCCCCGCGCGATCGACGAGGTCAGCGGGGGTGTGTGCGGTGCCGAGGGCGACGATCGCCTCCTGGAGTTGAGAGCCGACCGTCCGCACGGGAGTGAAAGAGGTGCCAGGGGATTGGGGCACCAGCGCGATATGGCGGCCGCGATAGGAGTGCTCGCCGACGAGGATGTCGACCGGTCCGGCGGTGGAGTTCGCCGGATCGTCCACCTGCAGGTGGATGGACCCGGTGGTGACGGCAGCGTGGGGTAGTACGCCCATCACCGCACCGCCGACAATCGACTTTCCGCACCCGGATTCGCCGACGAGCGCGGTGATGCTGCCCGCTTCGACGTCGAGCGACAGCTCGGTCACCGCATGCACCACAGCACCACGGCCGACCGGAATTCGCACGGTCAGCGCATCGATCGACAAGCCGGTGCCCCGACGTCCACGGTCGATGTCGATCAGAGCGCCCGCTGTCTCCTGGGGAAGGGAGGGTCCTGTCATCGCGGCATCCTCGACGGTTTCGGTGGGGCGAGAAGTCCGCGCAGCGACGACCCCGCGACAGCGACCGCCACCGTCGTCAGCACCAGGAATCCGGCGGGGAACGCCAGCGTCCACCACCCGCCCAGCAGCAGCGAAGTGCGCGCTTCCTCCAGCAGAGTGCCCAGGCTCGGTTCGTGCGGCGGCAGTCCGAACCCGAGGAACGACAAGGTCGATTCGTGCCAAATCGCATGGGGGAGAAGCAGAACCACCGCGATCAACGCCTGCGGGGCGATGGCGGGCAGCAGATGCCTGAACAGCAGGTGAGCGCGACTCGCACCCGCGAGCACCGCCGCGGATACGTACTCGCGCTCGCGCAGACTCAAGCTCTCCGCCCGCACGATCCGCGCCACCTGCACCCAGTGCGTGAGTCCGATCGACAACACCACCGCAGCCGCGTTCCCCCGGAACAGTGCCACGATCACGATCCCCAGCAGCAGATGCGGCAGCGCGTTGGCGGTGTCGGCGATCCGCATCACCACCCGGTCCACCCACCCGCCTGCCAGCGCCGACACCGCACCGACCAGCACGCCGATCACCGTCGACACCGCCGCCGCGCACGCCGCGACGATCAGCGAGGTTCGCAGCGCCGCCGCGATCCGCACGAACAGCGATCGCCCGGCCGAGTCGGTCCCGAACCACCACTGCCCCGACGGCGCCTGCCGCGCACTGGCGAAATCGGTCAGCCGATCGTCGACTCCGCCCACCCATGGCACGGTCACCGCATACAGCACGACCACGACCAGGACCGATAGCGCGACGTACAACCGTCGCTCAGCAGCCCCGTGCGTGCGCCCACGCCACCTCTCACCCATCGGCGCGCACCCGCGGATCGAGCAGCACCACCGCGATATCGGCGAGCAGCGACCCGAGCAGCACCGCACAGGTCGTGCCTACCGTGAGCACGGCCAACAGTGCCATATCCAGGTCCTTCGCCGACTGGACGAACGCACCCGCGATCCCCGGCCACGAGAAGATCTCCTCCACCAGCACCGCGCCGACCACGACCTCCGGCAGTCGGGCGCCGAGGATCGTCACGAACGGGGCCAGCGAGGTCGGCAGGATGTGCCCACGGGTGATCGTCGCGGTATCGATGCCGCGCGTGGCCGCCCCGACCACGAAGTCCTCGCCGCGATTGCCCGACACGGATTCCCGCACGGCCAGGAGCAGCCACGGCACCTGCGAGACAGCCAACGCGGCGGCGGGCAGCACGAGATGTCGCACCACCTGACCGAATCCGACCTCGGCCCCGGCATCGGTGAGCCCCGCGGGCGGCAACCAGCCGAGCCCGACCGCGAACAAGGCGATCGCGGCAAGCGACACCACGAACGGCGGCAGCCCCTGCATCACCACGCACGACGCGGTGACCAGCCGGTCGATCAACCCGCCGCGATGCATCCCCGCCCAGACTCCCGCGCCGAGCGCCACCGCGATCGCCACACTCATCGCGACGACAACCAGCAGCACTGTCCACGGAATCCGTTGGGCGAGAAGGGTGCTCACCGGCTGCGCGAAACCGCGCGAAATGCCCAGATCGCCGCTGAACAGGTCACCGAGCCAGCGTCCGTACAGCTGGTACCACGACGCGTCGAGCCCGAGCCGATTCGTGAGCAGCTCCCGATCCGACGCGCTCGTCGTCTCGTAGCGTGCGCCGAGATACCCGACCAGCGGGTCGAACGGCGACACCGCCGCCGCGGCGAACAGCGCGGCCGACACGGCGGCGAGCACCGGTATCAACGTCACCAATCGCCATCCGACCATCGCCCGGAGGCCGCGTCCACGAACGCGACTGCGCCCCATCAGCGGGTCCAGGTCTGTAGCGACCACCACGGTCCCCAGGTGACGCCGTGCGCGTGTGGCTCGAGAATCGGCCCCGACATCTTCCAGGACGACTCCTTCACCACATAGGTGTGGTCGAGGTGCACCAGGAACACGTGGCTCGGATCCCGGGCGTACCGGCTCTGCACCTCCCGATACGCGGCGGCGCGCACGGCGGGATCGGTGCTGCGCCTGGCGGTGTCGAGTCGCGCGTCGATCGCTGGGTCCGAGTGACGGCTCGCGTTGTCGTACGGGCTGCCCGCGCTCGGGTCGAGTGGCGGCGAGTGCAGGGTGTTGTAGGCCTGGGTGTCGGGGTCGTAGGGTTCGCTACCGCCGCCGAGCAGGATCGCGGCCTGCGCGATGCGTGGTTCGATCCGATCCCAGGAGAGCGCTTCGAGATCGACCTCGATGCCCACGCGCCGAGCATCGGAGGTGAAAGCCAGTGCGAGATCGCGCCGCAGCGTGTCGGTAGAGTTGTACATCACGGTGAAACGCGCGCGCACGCCATCTTTCGCGCGCACACCATCGGTGCCCGTCCGCCAGCCCGCACCGTCGAGGATCTGCTCGGCGCGGGCGCGGTCGAAGGCGAAAGAAACGGCCGGGTTATGGGATTCGCCGTAGACATCGGCGAAGGGTGTGTAGGCCGGACGGCCGTAACCGCCGAGGATGTTGTCGATCATCGCCTGGCGATCCACCGCGAAGTTCAGAGCCAGGCGGACGCCCGGGTCCCCGGCTACCGGATCGCTCTCGGGCATCGATACGCCGCGCCAATCGGCGGAAGTATTGGCCTGCACAGACATCCGCTGCTCGAAGGTGGCGGCCAACAACGGCGGCAGCGAGGTTCCGTCGAGCTCGCCGCTGGACATCCGTTGCGCACGGGTGTTGTCGTCCGGCACATGGAGCACTGTCAGTCGCTTGACCGAAGGTGCCCCACCCCAATAGCTTTCGTTCGCCTCGAAGACCGCCCGAGTCGGCTCCAGCGCGGTGAGTCGATAGGGCCCGGTGCCGATCGGGGCGGAATTGAGCGGCGATGCGGTCGCGGGTCCGGGCGTCGCGACGGCCTCCGACGGAACGATCCCGATCAGCAGCTTGGTCGGGAACGCGGCATAGGGATGACGCAGGGTGAACCGCACCGACAGCGGATCGACGGCGTCGACCCGCTCGATCATCGAAAACGACGACCGCACCTCCGAGGCCGACGCCGGATCCAGAATCGCCCGATAGGTCGCCACCACATCGGCGGCGTCGAACGCCGACCCGTCACTGAACCGCACCCCGGGCCGCAGCGGTACCGTCCACACGGTCGCGTCGGCGTCGGGGATCGGCAGCCGAGTCGCCAGGGCCGGGGCGAAGTCGGGGACACCGGTGCCGCCGGTCAGCCGCAGCAATCCGTCATAGACCTTGGCCTCGCCTGCCGCGCCGTAACCGGCGACGGGGTTGTATCCGCCCAGTTCATACGCATCGGCGAGGACGAGCGAGTCGGGGGAGCCGCTCTCGGGCGCACCGCAGGATGTCAGCGCGACCGCCAGCGCGGCCCCCACAGCGAACAGCGGCCGAGCGCGCATCGATCATCCCTACACTTCTCATGTTTATCTGAACAGATGGACAGATAATAGTCGTGGACGGTGCCGTCCTGTCCACTCGGCGATTAAGCTGGGCATCGCCATGGGAGAGCCACGCACACTGCACGGGTCGCCGGTCGAACTCGGTCGGCGCGCGATCGGCGACGTCGAGATCCGGGAATGGGCTCAGCGCTTCGATCTGCTGTCGGATCCGGGTCGTCTCGAGATTCTGCTGTGCCTGCACCGCTCGCCGGGCATCAGCGTCGGCGAGCTGGCCGCCGCGATCGGCCGCAACGAGAACGCGATCTCGCAGGCCCTGCGCGTCTTGCGCCACGAGGGTTGCGTCACCTCGAGCCGCGAAGGTCGTTCGGTCACCAACCGGCTCACCGACCCGATCATCCACGAAATTCTCCACACCATCGGCGCCAAGCACTGACGTCGACAGTCCACTCCTCGGAGGCGATGATGGCGAAGATCCTGTTCGTAATGACCGGTGCCGATCAGTGGACGTTGTCCCGCAATGTCAAACGCCACACCGGGTACTGGGCCGACGAATTCGCCACGCCCTACCGGGCATTCACCGAGGCCGGGCAGGAAGTCGTCGTAGCCACGCCCGGCGGCGTGAAGCCACCGGTGGATCTGGGGAGCCTGGCGCCGGTGCCCAACGGTGGCGAGGAGGGTGCGCGCAAGGTCGCCGAGATCATCAAAAGTGCGGCGCCGCTGGATGATCCGGTGTCACTGGGCGATGTCCGTCTGAACGGCTACGACGCGGTGTTCTATCCGGGCGGGCACGGGCCGATGGAAGACCTGGCGGTGAACAAGGATTCGGCGGCGCTGCTGGTGGAAACCCTGCGTTCCGGCAAGCCGCTCGCGCTCGTCTGCCACGGCCCCGCGGCGATCCTGGCCACCGCCGCCGACGGGCCCTCGCCCTTCGCGGGCTATCGCCTCACCGCCTTCAGCGATGCGGAAGAGCGTCTGAGCGGGCTCGCCGACCAGGCCAAATGGCTGCTCGAAGACCGGCTGATCGAACTCGGCGCGCAGTATCACAGCGGCGAACCGTTCGCGCCCTTCCTGCAAGCCGACCGCAATCTGCACACGGGGCAGAACCCCGCCTCGGCCGGCCCGCTGGCCGCGGCGGTGCTCGACGCTCTGTGAACACCTGCCGCTCAACAGAATTCGGCGGCAACCTGGTCGGATATGTGGAGCTCCTGTTCGTTCAGGTGGCAGATCCGGGACGGACGATCATGAGAACGACCACGGCCGTCCACAGCAGGTTGTAGATCCCCGCGAGCATCGACAGCACGCGCAGGCGCTTGCCGTCGTCGGGCCGGTCGAGAGCTTCGCGTTGCATCGGCACGATCTGCACGGCGAGCAGCCCGCCCGCCACAGCGGTGGTCACCATCGCGGTGGTGATCCAGATTTCGTTCATCCGGCCCTGGATCGTGGCCAGCACGATGCCGATCACCGGCACGATGATCGCGAGTTTCGCGTAGTTGCCGGTGATCCGGTGCATGGCGGCCGCGACCGACCTGCTGCGGACCGACTCGGGATCAGGCCCACCCGCTACCGGTGCGTACCTGGGGAAAAGACTGGTGGCGACCGCCGAGCCGCCGACGAAGACAATGCCCGCGAGCACATGCACGGACAACAGGATGTGTTCCAACTACCGACTCCCTCCGACCTTCAATACGCTTGAAGCCTAGCTCGAGCTTCAGTCATATTGAAGGTTGGATGCGTCACGCCTGGGGGCGAGGTGGGACTTCCCCAGTGAACGCGTCGACGATCGCCGCGCCGACGCGCCGCAGAATCGGATCCGCTTCGGCCCCGAACAGCGCAGTGTCCACCCGCGCCACCGCCTCTCGCGCCTGCGCGAGCAGTCCCGCCCCCGCCTCGGTCAACTCGATCGCCGACGCCGACCCCGCCCGCGCCGTCCGATCCTGCACCAGCCCCGCCCCGACCAGCCCCTTCACCGCGGTGTGCACACTCTGCACACTCGTCCCCGACATCCGCGCCAACTCACTGAACGAGGCCCCCGGCACCCCATTGATGTGCCCGAGCAACCCCAACCGGGCCACCGTCAGATCCAACACCCCCAACTCCACCCCCAACGCTGCCTCGACCCGCCGCGACATCGTGATCACCAAGATGCTCGGGCTCATAGTCGGCGGTCCAGGGCGTTCGTTCTCGGAGGTCACCACCCCATTTTCCCGCACGAGACCCCAACCGTCGTGTTCCGGGAGGTATCTCCGCCGTGTCCCGCCGAAAGAGATTCGGGCCCAGCGAGTTCGCGGACCCCGCGCTGGCCTAGGCAGGGAGGGCGGGGAGGGTTCTCGTGTGGGTGACCTCGGGGGAGACCGTGATGATGTCGCAGGCGGCGACGATGCGGTGGGGCAGGTCGGAGCCGAGGTGGGTGAGGCTGGGAGTGACGATCGCGGCGGCTTCGGTGGTGGTGACCACGTCGAGCAGGCGGCCGATCGGGTCGGCGGTGCGGTCGCTGAAGACGACGGTCTTGGTGAAGCGGTAGCCCAGACGTTCGGCTAGGGAACGGATCTGCGTTTCGTCCCAGGACTGGGCGACACCTGAGATGTCGCGGCGCAGGTAACCGATCGCCGGTGGCTTCATGGGCATGACGGTACCGGCGGCCAGTGTCGAGGTTGTGAACGCGAGCCGACGCGAGTCGAATTCGAAATCTGAACGAGATCTATTTCGGATTTGGATCCGCCGGGCACCATGGCGTGATCTACTGCTCGCCACTCGGGCGAATCAGCGCCTCGACGACGTCGAGGGCGTCCGGTGTACTTGGAGACAGATGATGGTGGACAGAAGAGTGCAGCGCGTGGCCACGTTCGCGGCCGCGGCGGGGCTGGCGATGACGGCGTTTCCGGGATCGGCGGCGGCCGCTCCGGCGAGCATCGCGTGGGATGACGGCAACAGTCACTTCACCCGGACGGTGTCGAACACCAACCCGGTGGTCGGCGACACCGTCACCGTGACGACGAAGTTCGAGCGCACCGGCATTCCGGTGGAATACATCTACTCGGTCAAGGACCTGCACCCGGCGTGCCTGACCCCGGTCGCGGGCTCGGCGAAGATGTCGGGTGACGCCGTGTCGATCGACACGTCCTCCTCGGACTGGGTCCGTGCCGAGTTCGGCATCACCAAATACCCGGTGTACCCGAATATCTCGCCGAAGTCGCAGACCTTCGAGATCCAGTACAAGGTCGGCGTGAACTGCGCCCGCGATACCCCGCTGCCGACGTCGATGCACTACGGCGGGTCGCTCGGCGACGGCATCTATCAGGGCAAGGGTCCGGCCATCACGGTGTCCGGCGACGCCGTGTCCAGCACGACGATCACCGAGGTGTCGGGTGCGCAGGTCGGCAAGGCCGTCACGCTGGAGGCGAGCGTGACCCCGGCGGCTGCGGGCGGCACGATCCAGTTCAAGGCGGGCGACAACGTGCTCGGCGACATTCCGGTGGGTGCGAACGGCAAGGCGAGCATCGTCTGGACGCCGGGTGCCGCGGGCTCCTACAACATCGGCGCGGCCTTCTCCGGGCGCAGCGGTGTGGCGAGTTCGTCGACCACCAAGACGGTCACCGTGGCCGAGTTGCCGACCGACGGTGGCGGTGGCGATGGCGGCGGCGTGAATACCGGGTCGTTCAGCTTCTGAGAGTCGGCCCGGCACGGAATCCGGTTGCTACCAAGCGTCGTTGGCGATCAGGGCCGTCAGCAGCGTGCGAATCGCGGCAACCCGCCGTTCCGTGCCGGGCAGCTGATCGAGCGCGCATTCCGGATCGGCGGGCGGCCCGAGATGGGTGCAGCCGCGCGGGCAGTCCTCGATGGCACCGGCGAGATCGGTGAACGAGGCGATCACATCGTCGGGCGTGATGTGGGCGAGGCCGAACGAGCGCACGCCGGGAGTGTCGATCACCCAGCCGCCCTCTGGCAGCGGCAAGGCCACCGACTGGGTGGAGGTGTGCTTGCCCTTGCCGACACCCGACACCACGCCGACGGCCCGATAGGCATCGGGCACAAGACGATTCACCATCGTCGACTTGCCGACGCCGGAGTGTCCGATCAGCGCGGTGAGCCGGTCGTTCGCGATCTCGAGCACCGGCTCCATCGGGTCGTCGATGCCGGCGTAGAGGATCTTGAGATCGAGACCGTCGAAGGCGGAAGCGAATTCGGATTCCGCGACGAGGTCGCGCTTGGTGAGAACCAGAATCGGTTCCAGCCCACCGGCATACGCGGCCACCATCGCCCGCTCGACGAAACCGGTGCGCGGCGGCGGATCGGCCAGCGCGACAACGATGAACAGCTGCTGGGCATTGGCGACGACGATCCGTTCGAACGGATCGGTGTCGTCGGCGGTGCGGCGCAGCACCGTGCTGCGCGCGCTCACCCGCACGATCCGGGCCAGGCTGTCGGGCCTGCCGGTGAGGTCGCCCACCACGTCGACCTGATCGCCCACGACGATCGGGGTGCGGCCGAGCTCGCGGGCGCGCATGGCGACGATGCGCCGGTCGGCGTCACCGTCGAGCACGCACCCCCAGCGGCCGCGGTCGACGGCCACCACCATGGCGGCCTCGGCGTCGGCGTGCTGCGGACGGGTCTTGGTGCGGGGACGCGACGAGGCCTTACCCGGGCGTACCCGGACATCGGATTCGTCGTAGCTGGCTGAGGATCGCCCCTGGCGGCTCAGCGCGCCACCCCCTCGCCGGATAACGCCGGTGCCAGCATCTGTTCCCACAGCGCGACGAAGGTCGGCAGGGTCTTGGCGGTGGTCCCGATGTCCTCGATCTCCACACCGGGCACCCGCAGGCCGAGAATCGCGCCCGCGGTGGCCATTCGGTGATCGGCGTAGGAATGCCACTGACCGCCGTGCAGGGGGGTGGGCACGATCTCGAGGCCGTCCTCGGTCTCGGTGACGTTGCCGCCGAGGCGATTGATCTCGGCGGAAAGTGCTGCGAGACGGTCGGTTTCGTGTCCGCGCAGGTGCGCGATGCCACGCAGTCGCGAGGGCGAATCCGCGAGGGCGGCCAGTGCGGCGACGGTGGGGGTGAGTTCGCCGACGTCGTGCAGGTCGATGTCGATGCCGGCCAGGCGCTCCGGGCCGTGCACGGTGAGAACGCCGTCGAAGATGCGCGCCTCGGCGCCCATCCGGACGAGGATCTCGCGGATCACGTCACCGGGCTGGGTGGTGCCGCGCGGCCACATCGGGATGCTCACCTCGCCGCCGGTGACCGCGGCCGCCGCCAGGAACGACGTGGCGTTGGACAGATCGGGCTCGATGTCCCAGTCCACCGCGCGGATCGGGCCGGGCGCGACGGTCCAGGTCTGGGCGTTGCCGGACTCGGCGGGGGTCTGCACGGCCACGTCGGCGCGACGCAGCATTTCGATGGTCATCTCGATGTGCGGCATCGACGGTAGGGCCTTGCCGTCGTGGTGGACGGTGATGCCCTCGTCGAAGCGGGCGGCCGAGAGCAGCAGCCCCGATACGAACTGCGAGGAACCCGAGGCATCGATGGTGACGGTGCCGCCGCGCAGCGCGCCGGTGCCGTGCACGACGAACGGCAGCGCGTCACCGTCGACATCGAGACCGAGCTTGCGCAGGGCGTCGAGAATGGTGGACAGCGGGCGCAGCTTCGCCTGCTCGTCGCCGAAGAACGCGACGTCGCCGGTGGCCAGTGCGGCGGCGGGCGGCAGGAATCGCATGATGGTGCCGGCGAGGCCGCAGTCGACCGCGGCGCTGCGCAGAGGAGCCGGGGTGACCTCGAGCGTCTCGGCGTCGCCGACGATCTCGGTGCCGAGGGCGCGCAGGGCACCGATCATGAGGTCGGTGTCGCGGCTGCGCAGGGCACCGGTGAGCGTAGACGGCCCATCGGCCAGTGCGGCCAGGATGAGCGCACGGTTGGTGATGGACTTCGAACCGGGCAGGGTCACGGTCGCGTGGACGGGGACCTCGATATGGGGCGCAGGCCAGAAACTCACGTCTCCATCTTGGCTTATGTGCGGTTCGGACGCATCGGTGGTGCGCTTTTCGGCGTGGGGTGGTGTCGTCGGCGGGGCCTGATGTCGGTCCCCGCGCGTATCTTGACCTTTATGTGTGGACGATATGCGACGACCACGAATCCGGGCCGGTTGGCGGCCGAACTGGACGCTGTCGACGAAACGGGGCTCGACGAGCCGGATGCCGCCGTCAGCTACAACGTCGCGCCGACCACCCAGGTGCTCACCGTCGTGGAGCGGCACGAACACGGCGACCCCGACGACGATCCGCGCCTGCGGATCCGGCGGATGCGCTGGGGCCTGATCCCGCACTGGACCAAAGCGGCCGAGCCCGGTGTCCCGGCCAAGGGCAAACCGCTGTTCAACGCGCGGGCCGACAAGGCCGCCACCGCGCCGTCGTTCCGCGACGCGGTCAAACACAAGCGCTGTCTGGTGCCGATGGACGGCTGGTACGAATGGCTGGTCGAGCCCGCGCCGACCGGCAAGGGCAAGGCGGTGAAGCGGCCCTTCTATATGTCACACAGCGACGGTTCCCTGCTCTACATGGCCGGACTGTGGTCGGTGTGGCGTGATCGCAGCCAGCCCGATGCCGAACCGCTCATGTCGTGCACGATCCTCACCACCGACGCGAGCGGCGAACTGGCCGATATCCACGACCGGATGCCGTTGCCGATGCCGCGCGAGCACTGGGACGCGTGGTTGGACCCGGATCACCCGGCACCCGCCGAACTGTTGCGCCCACCCTCGCAGGCGGAGTTGGCGACGATCGTGACGCGTCCGGTCTCGACCCTGGTCAACAACGTGCGCAACAACGGGCCGGAACTACTGGTGCCCGACGGGACCAGCGACATCACGCACTGAGCGCGGCGGTGGTCGCGAACGACAACGCGGCCGAGCGGAGCGTGGTGTACGCCTCCGTCCGGCCGCGCGTGAGTCGTCAGAGCGAGCAGGGCACCGAATCGGTGGCGATGTTCAGCCCGCACTTGATGATTCCGGTGATCAGATCGATCACCTCGGTAGCGACCCCACCGCCGAGCTTCTCCGACTTCTCGGCTCTCTCGTCGGTTTCCGGTGCGGTCTTCGGCGAATTCTTCGGTGTGGTGCCCTGGCCGTTGAGCGGATAGTCGCCGGGTTCGGCCTGCGACGGTGGAACCACCTGCGGAGCCGCGATGGCGGGGGCTACCGCGGCAGCGCCGAAAGTGATTACCAGGGCACCGGATAGGGCGGCGATCGTCGAACGTGCGGACATTTTCGCATCACATCCTCGGGTCGAATCGGTCGTACCGGGCGCAGAATGCGTCGAAGTGAATTCGGAACGAGGCGCCGACCGGATTGCCTCAGCTGGTGATCGGGGCGGTGACGGCCGCGCACGCCCGCACCAGATCGGCGGGCGCCAGCTCGATTTCGAGCCCGCGTTTGCCCGCGCTGCACAGCACCCGATCCCAGTCGAGCGCGGAAGCGTCGACAACAGTGGGCAACTTCTTGCGCTGGCCGAGCGGCGAAACCCCGCCGAGGACATAGCCGGTGGTGCGCTCGGCCTTGGTTTTGTCGGCCATGCTCGCCTTCGACGCGCCGAGCGCGGCGGCCGCCGCCTTCAACGACAACCGCGCGGGCACCGGCACGACAGCGACCGCCAGCGCACCGGATGAGAGTTCGATCACCAGCGTCTTGAAGATCTGCGCGGCCTGCACTCCCAGCTCCTCGCCAAGTGCGTCGACGGCCTCGTCGCCATAGGACTCCGCCCGCGGATCGTGGGAATAGGAGTGCACCCGATGCGCGATACCGCCGAGGGCCTTGATCGCGGGAGTCGACATAGGCGATCACCCTAATCGGCACCACACCCAGCTCGGCAACCACATTTCCCGCGGTGTGGGAACACGAATGCCGGAGTGCATGTTGCACACAAGTGACAAGCCACCCAGCCGAGACGACGTGAAGGAGAGATAGTGACAGTGCTGCTCGAGGAGCGTCCTCTCCTGCCACGGGGTGCGCGAGTGCCAGTCGATTCCGTCGTGCCGGTAGATTCGGCTACTACGGCGATCGAAGGGATTGGTGTGACGAGCGACGACGACGTGGTCTCCGACGGTGCGTCCGGCACAGAAGTCGACGAAGCCGAGCTGGCGGCCCGGTTCGAGCGCGATGCGCTCCCGATGATCGATCAGCTCTACGGCGCAGCCCTGCGCATGACCAGGAATCCGGCCGATGCCGAGGACCTGGTGCAGGAGACGTTCGTCAAGGCGTTCCAGGGGTTCAAGTCCTTCCGGGAGGGCACCAATCTGCGTGCCTGGCTGTACCGGATCCTGACCAACACCTATATCAACTCCTACCGCAAGAAGCAGCGTCAGCCCGCGCAGTACCCGACCGACGAGATCACCGACTGGCAGCTGGCGGCCACCGCCGAGCACTCCTCGGTGGGCCTGCGCTCGGCCGAGGTGGAGGCGCTGGACGCGCTGCCCGACGACCAGATCAAGTCCGCGCTACAGCAGCTACCGGAGGAATTCCGGATGGCGGTGTACTACGCCGACGTCGAGGGCTTCCCGTACAAGGAAATCGCCGACATCATGGGCACCCCCATCGGTACCGTGATGTCTCGGCTGCACCGTGGACGCAAGCAGCTCAAGGGCCTGCTCGCCGACGTGGCGCGCGAACGTGGATTCGACCGTGGGGAACGCCAGGAGGTAGTCAAGTGAGTGACGATCCCGATCTCGATATGGACTGCACCGCGGTCCTCGCGGATGTGTGGCTCATGCTCGACAACGAGTGCGACAACGCCACTCGGCAGCGCCTGCAGGAGCACATGGATCACTGCAGTCCCTGCATCGAGGCCTATGGCATCGAGGAGAAGATCAAGGGTCTGCTCAGTCGCAAATGCGGTGGTGAGCACGCCCCCGAAGGTCTGCGCGAGCGACTCAAGCTCGAGATCCACCGGACGATCACGGTCACCAGGATCGAGACCACCGAGGGCTGATCACCCCTCGAAACGACAACAGCACGCTCTCATCGAGAGCGTGCTGTTGTCGTCTGTGCGCAGCGGCACGACTCAAGCGTTAGGACGCTTGCCGTGGTTTGCGGCGTTGCCCTTGCGGCTGCGCTTCTTACGTCCACGCTTACCCATGGGAGCTCCCTTCTATGTCTGGTCGACAGCCATTGTTTCATGTGTGATTGGCTGTAGCTTCGGCGGATACCGGCCACCGTCGCATCGCGGGGGCCACACGACTATTGAACGGGGTGCCATGCCTGAAGAAGTGCGCGCGGAGATGGTCTCGACCGTGCTCGCTGTCGAGGTCACCGTGGGCGAACACGTCCGGGTCGACCAGACACTGGTGCTGCTCGAATCGATGAAGATGGAGATCCCGGTTCTCACCGAGGTCGAGGGCGACGTCACCACGGTCGACGTCACGCCGGGGCAGGTTCTACAGGCGGGCGACCTCATCGCCACCATCGCGTAGGTCCAACGAAAACGAAGCGGTAGATCCAGCGTGGCAACACTGAGCGAGCTCCTGGCCGAACACACCGACCTCCCCGGCATCGCCGTGGACCATCTGCAACGGGTGGTGGGCGATTGGCAGTTGCTCGCCGATCTCTCGTTCTCCGATCTGCTGCTGTGGGTGGGCGCGGGCCCGGTCGTCGACGGTTCCGATGTGGTGTGTGTGGCCCAGATCCGGCCGACGACCGCACCCACCGTGCATCTCGAGGACAAGGTCGACACCACCGCCTCACGCACCGATTTCCCGCAGGTCTTCGACGCCCTGCTGAGCGGGAACACCGTGCGCACCGACGCCGAGGTCGAGGTGAGTGGGGTCTATCACCCGAGTCCGGTACACGCGGTGCGCGAAGCGATTCCGGTGCGCTGCGGCGACGACGTGATCGCCGTGCTCAGCCGTGATTCCGACCTGGCGCGTTCGCGGGTTCGCAGCACCCTCGAAACGGCCTATGTGTCCTGCGCCGACGATCTGTGCCAGATGATCGCCGACGGCAGCTTTCCGGTGCCGGAGGACCGGGCGGCCACGCACTCCAGCCCCCGAGCGGGCGATGGCTTCATCCGCCTCGACACCGAGGGACTCGTCGTCTACGCGAGCCCGAACGCGCTGTCGGCCTATCACCGGATGGGGATGCAGGCCGATCTCGTCGGTCAGGATCTCGCGGTGACCACGCGTTCGTTGATCACCGATCCGTTCGACGCGCAGGAAGTGGTGGCCGATATCCAGGCCGCGCTCGCCGGTCGCACCGGGCGCCGGATGGAGGTCGAGGCTCGCGGGGCGACGGTGTTGTTGCGCACGCTGGTGCTGCGTCCGGGTGGGGAACTGGCCGGGCCCGCGGTGCTGGTGCGCGATGTCACCGAGGTGAAGCGGCGCGACCGCGCGTTGCTGAGCAAGGACGCCACGATCCGCGAGATCCACCACCGGGTGAAGAACAACCTGCAGACCGTGGCGGCGCTGCTGCGGCTGCAAGCCCGCCGCACGGAGAACCCGGAAGCCCAAGTGGCGCTGACGGAATCAGTGCGCCGGGTCACATCCATCGCCTCGGTGCACGAGATGCTGTCGATGTCGGTGGACGAGGAAGTCGACCTCGACGAGGTCATCGACCGGCTGCTGCCGATCATGGCGGATGTGGCGACGGTGCACACCGCGCGGATCAAGGTGCGCCGGGCGGGCTCACTCGGGGTGTTCTCCGCGGAGCGGGCGACACCGCTGGTGATGGTGTTGACGGAACTTGTGCAGAACGCGATCGAGCACGCCTTCGACGCGGGCGAGAACGGTACCGTGACAATTCGCTCGGAACGGTCGGCGCGCTGGCTCGACGTGATCATCTCCGACGACGGCCGTGGCCTGCCGTCAGGGTTCAGTCTGGAAGGTTCCGACCGGTTGGGTCTGCAGATCGTGCGCACCCTGGTGACGTCGGAATTGGGCGGCTCGATCGGTTTGCATCCTGGCGCCGATGTGGGCACCGACGCGGTGTTGCGGGTTCCGCTCGGACGTCGTTCCGGGCGCTGAAACTACGGAAAACAGCTGGTGGGCAACAATAAACCCGGCACCGTAAGGTGCCGGGTTCTCACACATGCGTTACCGGGCCGGGGGGCTGATGGCCCGGCAACGCCAGGTCCGTCGACTTAGACGGAGGTACGCGTACGGGTGCGTGCGTTGCGCCGCTTGAGCGCGCGCCGCTCGTCTTCGCTCATTCCACCCCACACGCCGGCATCCTGTCCGGACTTCAGGGCCCATGACAGGCAATCGGCAGTGACGGGGCAGCGGGCGCAGACCAGCTTGGCATCGGCAATCTGCGCGAGCGCAGGACCACTGTTACCCACCGGGAAGAACAGTTCGGGGTCCTCATCGCGACAGATGGCCTTGTGGCGCCAGTCCATTCCTCTGCTCCTTTGCGAGGGCGCCACAAAGGGCGCCTGTAGTTAGTGGATCGTTCACTTGTGCGACTCGAATGTTTCCGCACGGTTGCTTGTGAATGCTTTCACGATCACCGTAGATGTCAATAGGTCTCCGGCGCACCGTGGGGGAGATCACGCTCTGGGCCCCCACAAGGGGAACCTGCCCGGTCCTTTGTACTCGCGTCTCCGGGTTTTCGCAGCGCAACCAGGAGATTTTTCTTGACGGTCGAGTGTCAGGACGGCTTGGGGGCCACCACGTCCAGCACGCTGGGGATAGATGTGAAATGCACCATCTTGCGTTTTTCGATGAAGTCGCCATCGATTTGCAGGCCGATCTCCGTGTCCGTCTCGATTCGCACGGACGGCACATCATCGGCGCGGAAAAGCATGGGCGACTTGGGGTTTCCATTCTCGGCCAGCAACTGCCGCGCAAGCAACAGGGTTCGGGTCACACTCATCGACTTGACCGCGAACACACCGAGACCCGATTCGAAGGTGGTGGTGGGATTCGTGCGAATCGGACGGTCCTCGAGATAGGTCCACGGACTCGAATTCGTGACGAAGGCGTAATAGACCTCCTCCAGTGGATCCCTTCCCGTGACCTCGACGGTGACGCTCGGATGCTGACGCCGAGCCCGGAAGAACTGATGCACCGTGGTTCGCAGATATCGCGCTGGCGTCGCCTTGCGGCCCTTGGCGCGGGCGGTGTCGATCGCCTCGCACACATCGGCGTCGAGGCCGACGCCGGCGCTGAAGGTGAACCACCGGTCGTCGGCGAGGCCGAGCCCGATCCGGCGGTCGGCGTCGCGCGCGAGCAGATCGATGAGCTGGTTGGTAGCTGTCACGGGATCGGGGGAGATGCCGAGCGCGCGGGCGAAGACGTTCGCCGAGCCGCCGGGGATGATCCCGAGGCGCGGGCGCCACACCTGGTCGTCGCCGACCTGGGGCACCGGAAGGAAGCCGTTGATGGTCTCGTTGACCGTCCCATCGCCACCGTGCACGACGATCAGGTCCATTTCCTGCGTCGATGCCCACTGGGCCAGTTCGGCCGCGTGGCCGCGATGCTGGGTGTGCGCAACGGTCAGCTGCGTTCGGCTCTCCAAGGCGTGAGCGAGCAGATCCCGGGTGGCCGGGGTCGTCGAGGTGGCATTGGGATTGACAATGAGCAGCGTCCGCACAGTGCCGAGGGTAGTGCGCGCGGGCGAACAGCCGACGCGCGCCGGGCGCCACGACGCGTCGTCGTAGGCTGGGGCACGTGGCAGAGCAGGACGTGACAGACGGTGACCAGCGCGAGGGCGGCGAACAGGTGTCGACCGGCATCCCGATGACGGTGCGGCTGGCCGGTGGGCTGGTTTCGCTGGAGGGCCTGGCCGGGGTGGCGACCGCGATCGTGCTGATCGTGCGGGCGCTGACCGGGCACGATCAGTCGGCGGCGAGCGGGGTGGGCACCGCGATCTGGTTCGGGGTGCTGTTCGGCGGGGTGCTCGCGGCGGGCATCGGGCTGCTGCGCGGCAAACGCTGGGGACGGGCCATCGCGGTCATCGCGAACGTGTTGCTGGTGCCGGTGGCTTGGTCGTTGCTGACGGACTCGCATCAGCCGTTGTGGGGGAGTCTGCTGGGGCTGGTGGCGGTCGCCGGATTGGTCACGCTGTTCGCGCCGGCCACCAGTCGCTTCATGGCTCAGGACTACGGCGAAATCCCCGAAGACGATTCGTAGTCTGACCTTTGTCGGGCAGGACTACGGCGAAATCCCCGGGGAAGATCGCCTCTAGTCAGGCCGTTGCCGCGCGCAGCGCCTCTCGGCACAGGTGGTCGGCGCGGCGGGTGGTCTCGGGTTGCCGGAATCCCTGGGTGAGGGCGAGCACCTGTGCGCACGCGGTATCGAGGTCGATGAGATGGCCGACCGAGACGAAGAGCGGTTTCACATCGTCGCGGGTGCGCAGTGCCCGGCCGACGACTTCGCCGTCGATGGTCACATCACTGACATCACCGCGACGTGGGCCGGGCGCGCGGTATTCGCCCCACACCGATTTGGCGACACCGATGGTCGGAATGCCGGTGAGCAACCCGACATGGCACGCCAATCCGAACCGTCGCGGATGCGCCGATCCTTGTGCATCACACACGAGTAGATCCGGTGTGGTGGTGAGTTTTTCCAATGCGGCGACCGTCGCGGGCAGTTCCCGGAACGCGAGTAGTCCCGGCACATAAGGGAATTTCGAAATCCCGTGTGCGACTGCCGTTTCCACCGTTTCCATGGTGGCGATGTCGATAATTACCGCAGCCGTCGCGACGGTGCCGTCTTCGGTATAGGCCGAATCGATTCCGGCCGCCGTCGAAAATTGTGGCGGCGCAACGTTTTCCGTCGACACCAGGGGACGGAGTTCGTCCTGGAGTGCGATCGCCTCCTCGGGTGTGCGCGGCCAATCGTGGGGTAACGCGATACGCATACGGCTCAGCTCACGGTCGCGGCCAGCGCCGTCAGTTCCGCACCGGCGAGGCGGTAGCCGATCCATTCGTCCTGCGGTGCGGCACCGAGGGATCGGTAGAACTCGATCGACGGTGTGTTCCAGGTGAGCACCGACCACGACACCCTGCTGTAGCCGTGCTCGACCGCCTCGGCGGCCAGTGCCGCCACCAGCGCGCGGCCGAGCCCCGTGCCGCGGGTCTCGGGGCGCACGTACAGGTCCTCGAGGTAGATGCCGTGCACGCCGTCCCAGGTGGAGTAGTTCAGGAACCAGATCGCACAGCCGTTGACCTCGCCGTCGTTCTCGGAGACGTGAGCGAAGAGCGCGGGCGTCGGCCCGAACAGCGCGGACCGCAACTGCTCCGCAGTGAGCGTGCACTCGGCGGGCGCCTTCTCGTACTCGGCCAGATCGTGGACGAGCCCGACCATCGCGGGCACATCGGCGGGGGTGGCCCGGCGGACCAGTGCGCTCATCGCGAGACTCCTTCGATCGGTTCGGTGCGGGTCGTCAGGTTGTGGCCCCAGATGGAGCGGGCGTCGTGGTCGAAGCCGAGCACGCTCACCGCCCCGGTGGACATCGCGAACCGGCGGCCCTCGCGCACCGCGAACTCCGCCCAGCGCGCGATCAGCACCCGCGAGAAATGTCCGTGACCGACCAGGACCACGTCGCGCTGTGGCAGCTCCGGCTCGACCCGGGCGAGCACCCGGTCGGCCCGCTCACCCACTTGCTCGGCCGTCTCGCCGCCGGGGACCGGCGCGGTCCACACGGTCCAGCCGGGCACGGTTTCGCGGATCGTCGCGGTCGTGATGCCCTCGTACTCGCCGTAGTTCCACTCGACCAGGTCCTCGTCGAGCTGGATCGGGGACAGTCCGGCCAGTTCGGCGGTCCGGCGCGCACGCAGGCGCGGACTGGTGAAGCAGAGCGGATCGCGCAGGTCGAGCGACTTCACCACCAGCCCGGCCGCGACGGCCTGGGCCTCGCCCTGCTCGGTCAGCGGCAGGTCGGTGAAGCTGGTGTGCTTTCGTTGACTCGACCACTCGGTTTCGCCGTGGCGTAGCAGGACCAGGCGGGCATCGGGTGTGGACATGAGTCCATCATGGCAGTGCGGGTTCAGCCGAGCGCGTACAGCTGTCCGCCGCGGTGTTCGAACACGGTGTTGCCCAGGACGGCGGTGGCGATGGTGTCGCCGCGGTAGTCGGTGCGCTCGACCGGGATCTGCGCGACGGTCGCGCCGTTGCCGCTGTCCACCGCGAGTTGCCCGTCGGCGACCGGGACCAGCAGCCTGCCCGCCATCAGCGCGGGCGTGCCGAGAGCGTCGCGAACCGTCCAGACCGGCTGTAATGTGCTCGAGCTCAAGGCGATGAGGCTGTTGCCGGTGAAGACGTAGATGGCCGAGCCGAGGCGGGTCACCGTGGCGCGCGCGTCCCACGGGGCGGCGAGCTGATGGGTCGCGATCTCGTTGCCGGTGCCGTCGTGCACCACGATCCTGGCGGGCAGTCCGAGGCCGGTGGCGGTGGGCGGGGTCGGGGGGTAGTAGACGGCGATCTTGTTGTCCGACACCGCGATTACCCGCATCTCGGGGGAGTCCGCGCCCGGTGCGGTGAGTACCCGCGAGCCGTATTCCTCGGGGGCGGTCGATTCCTTCGGCGCCGGGTTGAGCACTGTCAGCCGGTCGGTCGTGTCGCCCGGGCAGCGTTCGAGCACCGCGAGTCGCGAGGAACTCGACGCGGCCGAGCGCAGCGCACATCCGTTGCGCGGCTGGGTATTCGGATTAACCGGCGCGTCGACGTAGCCGTACTCGAGGGTGCGCACCAGGTCCGAGCGCCACATCTCCAGCCGGTTCGCGCCGAGCGCCAGCAGGTAGGTGCCGTCACCGGTGACGCGAATCTCGTCGTCCATGTAGCTGCTGCGCGCGACCCGGCGCTCACCGGTATCGGCCTCCAGCATCACCGACTGACTGCACCCACGCTGATCGCGATAGGTGGCGATCACGGTCCCGAACTGCGACTCGACCCCGCACAGCGGCATATCCCGGCGATACCACCACAGCTGCGTGCCGGTGATCGGATCGCGCCCGCTCACGGTGCCGTGGTCGCCGGTCACCACCACATTGCCCGACGTGAGCGCCCGCCTGCTCGACTCGTCGGCGGCATGCCACTGCTCACGCAAGGTGGTGGGCAGTTGGGTCGCCGCGGTCACGGTGGGAGCGGGGGACGACGCGGTGACCGAATCGGTCCCGGTGGCATCGGCACGCGCCCAGACGACGAACGCCGCCACTACGAGAGTGACGGCGATCGCGATTGCTACGAAGATGTCGGCGCGCGTCCGCCGTTCGGGTGCGAGCACGACAGCGACACTAGCAGTGCCGACTAAGCGTCTACGGTTTCCGTTGCGTCGGACGCGGTGGCTTCCGCGGGCTTGCGGCGGCGCCTGCGTCGGGCGGGCTTGGCTGCGTCGTCGCCCTCGGCCGGAGCCGATTCGGGCGCTTCGGTGGCCTCGCCGGTGGTTGACTCGGCGGTTTCCGCTTCGCCTGCCTCGGCGGGCTTGCGGCGGCGGCGCCTGCGACGGGCGGGCTTGTCGCCGTCGGTGGTGTCGTCCGCGGAATCGGTGCTCGACTCGGTGGTCGTGCCCGATTCGCTGCCCTCGACGATGGGGGTGCCACCGCGGGTGCGGCGACGGCTGCGCGAGGACTTGGGGCGCTCGGTGCGTTCCTCGACCACGGCGTCGTCGTCACGGGTGGAGGCCGCGGGCTTGCGGATCACACCGGTGATGCCCTCGGGGATGCCGAGATCGCTGTAGAGGTGCGGCGAACGGGAGTAGGTCTCGGCCGGATCGGCCATGTTCAGGCCGAGCGCCTTGTTGATCGACTCCCAGCGGTGTAGCTCGTCCCAGTCGATGAGGGTGATCGCGACACCGGTGCGGCCGGCGCGGCCGGTGCGGCCGATCCGGTGCACGTAGGTCTTCTCGTCCTCGGGGCACTGGTAGTTGATGACGTGGGTGACGTCGTCGATGTCGATACCGCGCGCGGCGACATCGGTGGCGACGAGCACGTCGATGGTGCCCTTGCGGAACTTGGTCAGCGCCTTCTCGCGGGCGATCTGACCGAGGTCGCCGTGCACGGCGCCGACATTGAAGCCGCGCTCGGCGAGATCGTCGGCCACCTTCTGCGCGGTGCGCTTGGTGCGGGTGAAGATCATCGTCGCGCCGCGGGACTCCGCCTGCAGCACGCGCGCGACCAGTTCGGCCTTGTCCATCGCGTGGGCCCGGTAGACGAACTGCGCGGTGCGGTCGTGCACCGCCGAATCGTTGGCCAGTTCGGCGCGGATGTGCGTCGGCTTTGTCAGGAAGGTGCGGGCCAGGGTGATGATCGGGCCCGGCATGGTGGCCGAGAACAGCATCGTCTGCCGCTTGTCGGGCACCATCGACAGGATGCGCTCGATATCGGGCAGGAAGCCCAGGTCGAGCATCTCGTCGGCCTCGTCGAGGACGAGCACGCCGATCTTGCCGAGGATCAGGTGGTTCTGGTTCGCCAGATCCAGCAGACGACCCGGGGTGCCGACGACCACGTCGACGCCGTCGCGCAGTGCGGCGATCTGGGTGTCGTAGGGGCGCCCACCGTAGATGGCGGCGACCTTCAGCGAACCCTGGTGGTTGGTGAGGTACTTGCTCGCGTTCTCCAGGTCCTTGGTGACCTGGATGCACAGCTCGCGCGTCGGCACGATCACCAGCGCGCGCGGGGTGCCGTCGAGCGGGGTGGTGCCGGTGTCGGCGGTCGCGATGCGGTGCAGCAGCGGCACACCGAAACCGAAGGTCTTGCCCATCCCGGTGCGGGCCTGGCCGATGAGATCATCGCCGGCCAGCGCCAGCGGCAGGGTCAGTTCCTGAATCGCGAAGGTGCGCTCGATCCCGATCTCACCGAGTGCGCGCACGATTTCTTCGCGCACGCCCAATTCGGCGAAACTCGGCGGGATGTGAGTGTTGTCCAGCTCGGCCGTCAGGAGTGTGTCGGCCACACCGGGTTCCTCTTCGACAGTGATCTTGCTCAGTGTTCGCGCCTTCCTCGTCATTGCATCTCGCACGCACGAGGTGGGGCGGGCCGGTCGGCCCGCGACGACCACTTACCCGCCTGTGATACTCACCGGGCCGGCGCCGGATAACCATCGCCGACCAGGCGTTATGCGTGGCCGTCGAGACGGTGTCATCGGCGCGGCGCTGCGGTGATGCGGATTCGTTGCGCGCACATTTTCTCGACATTGCTGTCTGTGGACATCGCCGCTGTCCGCCCGCGCTGTGCGCCGGTGGAGTGCCAGGCCGCGGAGTATGTCCGGGCGCCGAAATTAGCGTTGTCCACGGAGATTGTAGCGTGATAATCTGCGCAATCCGAAATTCGACGTCGGTGAATGCCGCGCGAATACAGGCTCGCCACCGGATATCCTCAGCGCGGGTGGTGTGTCGCAGCGCAATTCATGAGCGCCGGATTTCGCGCGTGTCCGCGGGTGTAATCGAGCTCACTGGTACCGGTGGTACCACCTGTG
The DNA here is from genome assembly GCF_001427185.1 of Nocardia sp. Root136. NCBI lineage: Bacteria > Bacillati > Actinomycetota > Actinomycetes > Mycobacteriales > Nocardiaceae > Nocardia > Nocardia sp. Root136. The sequence continues at coordinate 2,066,267 of NZ_LMFE01000001.1, read as the reverse complement.
AGACATTTCTAGTCGTGAGTATCACCGACACCGTCACCACCGCCGCGCGCCACGCGTGGGCCCTGAGCTTCGGCGCGGGTATCGAGCCCGTCGACCCGGCGCCCTCGACCGTGCTGTGGGACGAGCCGCACCGCCTGCTGCGTCGCTACGATACCGAATTCCATTCTGCGGCAAGCGATTCCGCGGTGTTGCTGGTGCCGCCGCTGGCCGCGCCCGCCACCTGCTTCGACCTGCGTCGCGATCAGAGCCTGGCGCGGTATCTGGTGGAGACCGGCCGCGCGCCCTACCTGGTCGACTACGGCGAGATCTCCTTCGCCGATCGCCGAATGGGCTTCGAGGACTGGGTCACCGACATCCTGCCCGAGGCGATCCTGCGCGTGAGCGCCGATCGCGGCGGTGCGCCGGTCGATCTCATCGGCTGGTCCGTCGGCGGCATGTTCTCGCTGCTCACCGCCGCCGCGAATCCGGAGCTGCCGATCCGCTCGGTCACCGGGGTCGGCCCACCGCTCGACTACGACAAGATGCTCGGCATTCCGCAGCTGCGCGCCGTGGCGAACCTCACCGGCGGCTGGGGCGCCACCGCGCTCGTGCGGGCCGCGGGCGGCATTCCGGCGCCGCTCACCAAGCTCGCCTACCGCCTCGCCGCGTACGACCGTGAACTGGCGCGCCCTCGGTTCATCGCCAGGAATATCACCGATGCCGCGACCCTGGCCAAAATGGAATCGATCGACCGTTTCCAGGCCGCCATGCCCGGCTACCCCGGCCGCTTCTACAACCAGCTGTGGGGTCGGATGATGCTGGCCAACGACATCGGCAACGGCAGGCTCGAACTGGCCGACCGGACCATCGAACTCGCCGATGTGCGAGTGCCCGTGCTGCTGATCGGCGGCGAGTCCGACGTGATCACGCCCAAGGCCGCTGTCGAGGCCGGTTTGCGCACGCTGTCGGGCTCGTCATCGGTCACCTACGAGGTCGTGCCTGGCAGCCACCTCGGCATTCTCACCGGACCCGAGGCCCGCGAAACCACCTGGGCGCACCTGGACAAATTCCTGGCCGAACGCGATTGATCGATCGGACCGAGCTCAGGGGACCGAAGCCGCCGGACGAGTGATCGCTGTCGATCCGGATGGAACAGCCGAGGTGGTGGTGACCGGGCTGGCGTGGCGGACCGAGGCGAACGAAGATCCGAGTCGGTGACAACGACAGTCCCCAGTCGGTGACATTGTCCGGGATCGGTGCGGTCCGGGTGCGGGCAGATACTCGCCGGTTGCGGCGTCTGCTTACCAAGGACCGCACGAGAATTCTGTATGCCACCGTTTCGTACCTGGCGCAGTCGGTGTCACGCAAACAGAAAGGTTCACATAATCACCGGCAAGCCACCGCCAGGCTGGCCCGCCACCATCACGGGGTTGCCGGTTTCGCGGCGACCGTGATCACAACGCGGCGGTAGACCTCGCGCAATGGCCGATGATCCACCAAGACTTCTCACGGTCCCCGGACCCCCGATCAGGGGGCCGGGTCACCGAAGTCCGCCGACAGATCGGCTCTGACCGACACTCTGTGAGTGTTGGTGAAACCGGTCTGGTTGACGCGGAAACCGAAGCCCGAACCACGTAGTGGCATGGGCTGAGGACGCCCGAGAAGGGCGGTGTCTGGATGCGGTCAGAGTATTCAGACGCGCTGTATTGTTGACGGTCATGGGAGCCCAGATCTCTGCCGCGCCGGAATTCTTCTCGACCGAGCCGCTCGCCGCGGACCACGCGGGGGTGACGGAGCTGTTCGCGCTCCTCGCCTACGGCGAACTGTCCGCGTTCTATCGGCTCGCCGAGGAGGCGAAGCAGGCGCCGTCGCTACGGGGCCGGATCGGTGTCGCCAAGATGGCGGCCGACGAGCTCGCGCACTTCGAGACTCTGGAAGCTGCACTCACTGATCGCGGTGCCGACGCCGAGGCCGCGATGGCGCAGTACCAGGGGGTGCTGGACTCCTATCACGCCTCCACCGACCCGTCGACCTGGCTCGAATCGATGGTGAAGTTCTACGTCGCCGACGGCCTTGCCGCCGACTTCTACACCGAGATCGCGGGCGCGCTGCCCACCGAGGTCTCCGATGTGGTGCGCGACGTACTCGCCGAGACCGGGCGCTCGCAGTTCGTGGTCGACGAGGTCCGCAGCGCGGTAGCGGCCAGCCGCTCCGAGCGCGACCGCCTCACGCTGTGGGGGCGCAGGCTGCTCGGCGAGGCGATCACGCAGGCGCAGTTCGTGATGGCTCAGCGCGACGAACTGGCCGAACTGGTCCTCGCCGCCACCGGCGACCTCAACGGCATCGCGACCCTGTTCGACCGGATGCAGGAGCGTCACGCGGCCCGCATGGCCGAACTGGGCTTGTAGGTTATCCGCCTACTACCCGTTGCTGAACCAAGCGGAGTTCCGGTGCGCGGGTAGCCGTTTCGCGTGGTAGCCAGATGACGACCTGCTGGTCTTTGTCGGCGGACAGTGTTTGCACCGTGTAGGTGAGGGTGCCCCGGCTGGGATGTTCGAAGCCGAGGAGGGTGGGGATGTCCTCGGCCAGACGGTGAGGCTGCCAACGGCGGGCGAATTCGGGTTCTTCGCGCAGGGCGGTGATGACGCCCGCGATGCGTTCGTCGTCGGGGCGGCGCAGGCGTGTTCGGGCGAGCTGGTCGGCGAGATGATCGGCGAACTGGGGCCAATCGGTGACCGTGGTACGAGCCATGGGGTGGCGGAAGGCCCAGACGGCGAGGTTGACCATGTCCGGGTTGTCGAGCAGGCCGAGCGGTGTGGCCAGGTCGGCCCACGCGCTGTTCCAGGCGAGCACGTTGGCCCGAGGCCCGAGAGCGAACGCCGGGGTGGGGGAGAGCGCGTCGAGCACGCTACGAAGCGCGGCGGGCACCTGATCGAGGTCTGGATCGAAAGCTGTACTCGGACAACGGGATTCGCTGCTAGTCGTCAGCGCGAGCCAGCCGAAATGGGCCCGCTCGGTGTCGTTGAACCGCAGCGCGGTGGCGAGTGCGTCGACCACGGCCATCGACGGGTTGGTATCGCGGCCCTGCTCGAGTCGCGCCAGATAATCCGCGCTCACCCCGGCGAGCACCGCGACCTCCTCCCGGCGCAGGCCGGGGGTGCGCCGCCTGCCGCCGCCGGGCAGGCCGACGTCTTCCGGGCGCAACTCGGCGCGACGAGCGATGAGGAGTTCCGCGAACGCCGACCGGGCGCCGGGATGATCCGTGCTATCTGCGCCAACCATGTCTCGATCCTGCCTGGTCGCGGAGTTTTCAGCCACGCCCTGCGGGGACCAGGATAACCGCGGTCTGGTTAGCGGACCGCAGTCCGGTCAGGGTGGGGACATGACTTCCTCGACACAGACCCAGCAGTTGAAGACCGGATCCTGGGCCCTCGATGCCGCCCATTCCTCGGTCGCGTTCACCATTCGCCACCTCGGAATCGCCAAGGTACGCGGCGGCTTCACCCGCTTCGTAACCGAATTCGTCGTCGACGAAGCCGGCGCGGCCACCCTCGGCGCCACCATCGAACTCGACTCCTTCGACACCGGTAACGCCGACCGCGACGCCCACATCCGCCAGGCCGACTTCCTCGACGTCGCCAACCGCCCGACCCTGAGCTTCCGCGCCACCCAGCCGGTTCGGGTCGCCGAAACCTTCACCGTCACCGGCGAGGCCACCCTCGGCGCGATCACCCAGCCGCTGACCTTCGACGTCGAATGGGGCGGCATCGCCGACTTCCCCGACGGCACCCGGCACGCGGGCTTCTCCGCCACCGGCGCCATCAAGCGCACCGACTTCGGCGTCGGCGTCGCCATGCCGGGCATGCTGTCGGACACCGTGAAGATCGAACTCGAGATCGAACTGATCGAGCCCGCCTGACCCCGTTCGCTGACAGCGCACCAGGTGTGGGAGCGGTGGTGTTCGGGCTGCACTAGCCTGGGACCTGACAACACAGGACTCTTACGTTCGGAGGTTGGCCGTGGAGGTCAAGATCGGTATTTCGGATAGCCCGCGAGAGCTCGTCATCAACAGTGCGCAAAGCCCTGACGAGATCGAGGCGCTGGTGTCCGATGCGCTGAGCGGCTCCGCCGGCGTCGTGTCACTCACCGACGAGAAGGGCCGCAAGTTCCTGATCCAGGCCACGAAGGTCGCTTACGTGGAGATCGGGTCCCCGGCCACCGGTCGCGTGGGCTTCGCCACGATCTGAGCTGCGAACACGAAATGCCCCGCCATCCGATGGCGGGGCATTTTCGTTGCTCCGGAGTCAGAGGTCCTGGGAGTACGCGCGCTGGGCGGCGGTCAGCGGCACGTGCTTGAGGCCGCCCCACGCCAGTGACACCGTGGTGTCGACGGCTTCGTCCTTGGGGACCGGGCGGTCGGCTTCGAGCCAGTAGCGCGCCGAGAACTGGCTCGCGCCGACGAGGCCGACGGCAAGAATGCGGGCGCGGTAGGGATCGAGACCCGAGTCGTGGGCGACCAGATCGAAGACCGCGTCGACACACGCCTCGGTGGCCTGCTCGACCCGGCGCTGCACCTGCGGTTCGCTGGTGAGGTCGGATTCGAAGACCAGGCGGAAGCCCTGCATCTCGTTGTCGACGAAATCGAAGTACGCGGCGACCGCGGCCCGCACACGCTGCTTGTTGTCGGTGGTGGAGCGCAGCGCCTGGCGCACGCTCGACACCAGGATGTCGACGTAGTTCTGCAGCACCGCCAGGTACAGCTCGAGCTTGCTGGCGAAGTGCTGGTACAGCACCGGCTTGCTGACCCCGGCCACCTGGGAGATCTCGTCCATGCCCGCCGCGTGATAGCCGCGCTGGACGAAGACCTCGCTGGCGGCGAGCAGCAACTGCTGGCGGCGCTCGTCACGAGGCAGGCGGGTACCGCGCTTGGCCGGGACCGTCTCCGGCACCGATCGGCGCGAGGGCATGCGGTCCACGAGGTCAGTCATCTCGGCTCTCTATAGATAGTCGATTCCCCCGGCCGGAGGTGTGCGGTCCGGGTATCCCAAAGACGATACTCGCACGGTGTTCACCCTGCGTCTCGCCCTGGAAATGTAGTACCAGTCCGCGGAGTTCGCCGGGCCGTAACCGGGCGATCTCCTCCGGCCGCCCGCACGGCGGATTTGCCTACTATGAGAATCTGATGGGGTGACCGACCGGACGGATGACCATGCCGACGGCGGGCGCGATATCGCTCGCTCCACGCACCCCTCCGAGTCCGGTGCTGTCACGTCGGCGTCGGAGGGGCGGGAACTGCAGGTCTATGACCCGCTCGGGCTCTATCAGCCCGCCGACCGATCCCGCCAGCCCCTACGTGCCCGCTGGGATCCCACCGACACCGACAACGGCCGCCCGCGCAGCCCACAGCGTGATGCGAAGAAGCAGAGCGCACTCGGCCGATTCGTCTCCGCGTACGGCTGGCGGGCCTACGCGTTGCCGGTGCTGCTCGCGATCACCGTGCTGGTCGTCGTCGACGCGGTGCGCACCGGACCGATGCCGCTGCCCAGCGATCCCGGCTTCGGCGCGCTCAGTCCCAAGGTGGCGCAGTCCGGCATCATCGGCGCACCTCCCGGCGACGGCAAGTTCCCCGCCGATCTGCCCCTCGGCGCGCTGCCGGAGGGCGGCGACTACGTCGAACGCGCGGCAGGCACCTGGCACGTCGTGCCGGGCACCAGCGCCCAGGTCGGCGCGGGCACCGAGCGCGTGTTCCGCTACACCGTCGAAGTCGAGGACGGCATCGACACCTCACCGTTCGGTGGCGACGGCGCCGTGGCGAAGATGGTGGAGACCACCCTGGCCAACCCGAAGAGCTGGACCAACGACCCCAAGTTCGGCTTCCAGCGCATCGACGCGGGCCCGGCCGACTTCCGCCTCTCGCTCACCTCTCGCGAGAGCACCCGTGCCGCTTGCGGATTCGAGATCCCGATCGACTCGTCGTGCTACAACGCCGACCTCGACCGCGTCGTGCTCTCCGAGGTCCGCTGGGTGCGCGGCGCCCTGGCCTTCGACGGCGACATCGGCTCCTACCGCCAGTACCAGATCAACCACGAGGTCGGCCACGCCATCGGCTACCACGGCCATCAGCCGTGCGAGACCGACGGCGGCCTCGCCCCGATCATGATGCAGCAGACCTTCGGCACCAGAAACAACGACATCGCACTGCTCGACCCCCACGGCGTGGTCCCCGCTGACGGCAAGACCTGCCGCTTCAACCCCTGGCCGTACCCGCGCGGATAGTCGCCTCGCCCATGCGGGAACATGAACGGGGAAGAACAGCGCGGCAGGTTTGGTTGTAGTCAGCAGAGCGACCACCGGTAAGCGGTCGCGCCGACGCCACAGATACAGGAGTTCTCACGTGTCTCTCAATGGGACGTTGCCGCCGCTCGTCGAGCCGGCCGCGGAACTGACCAAGGACGAAATCGCTCGCTACAGCAGGCACCTGATCATCCCCGATCTCGGTGTCGACGGTCAGAAGCGATTGAAGAACGCCAAGGTCCTCGTGATCGGCGCGGGCGGCCTCGGCTCGCCGGCCCTGCTCTATCTGGCCGCCGCGGGTGTCGGCACGCTCGGCATCGTCGAGTTCGACGAGGTCGACGCCTCCAACCTGCAGCGCCAGATCATCCACGGCGAATCCGATATCGGTCGTCCCAAGGCCGACAGCGCCCGCGATTCCATTCTGGAGATCAACTCCGGGATCGACGTGCGGCTGCACAAGATCCGGCTGGAACCGGAGAACGCGGTCGAGCTGTTCGCCGAGTACGACCTGATCGTCGACGGCACCGACAACTTCGCCACCCGCTACCTCGTCAACGACGCCGCCGTCCTCGCGGGCAAGCCCTACGTGTGGGGCTCGATCTACCGCTTCGAGGGCCAGGTCTCGGTGTTCTGGGAAGACGCCCCGGACGGTCGCGGCATCAACTACCGCGACCTGTACCCGGAGGCCCCGCCGCCGGGAATGGTCCCCTCCTGCGCCGAGGGCGGCGTGCTCGGCGTGCTGTGCGCGTCGATCGGATCGGTGATGGTGACCGAGGCGATCAAGCTGATCACCGGCATCGGCGAGACGCTGCTCGGCCGCCTGATGGTCTACGACGCACTGGATATGAACTACCGCACCATCAAGCTGCGCCGCGATCCGCAGCGTGAGCCGATCACCGAACTGATCGACTACGACGCGTTCTGCGGTGTGGTGTCGGAGGAAGGCACCGCGGCCGCGGCCGGGTCGACCATCACCGCCGCCGAGCTCAAGGACCTCCTCGACGCCGACAAGATCGAGCTGATCGACGTGCGCGAGCCGGTGGAGTGGGACATCGTCCACATCGTGGGCGCGACCCTGATCCCCAAGGACCGCATCCTGTCCGGCGAGGCGCTGTCGGAACTGCCGCAGAACAAGCCGATCGTGCTGCACTGCAAGACCGGCATTCGTTCCGCGGAGGCGCTGGCCGCGTTGAAGCGCGCCGGTTTCGCCGACGCGACGCATCTGCAGGGCGGCGTGGTGGCCTGGGCCAAGCAGGTCGATCCGTCGCTTCCGGTCTACTGACCCGATAGCTGCCGGTTTGCGACCTCGTCGCATATTGCGGTGAGGTCGCAAAGTGGGGTATCACAGCGTGCCTTGGGACGCCTCCGGTGATTGCGGGGTTACGGTACGGCCCGTGACCTCAGTCGAACCTCCCGAGCATGTGCGAGCCACATTCGGGCTTCGCGAAGTGACGCCGGTTTCCCTAGGGGACTGGGACGGTGGCTGGCGCATGGGTGACGTGGTACTCAGCCCCGTCGCCGATCATGCGCGGGCCGCGTGGTCGGCGAAAGTACGCGAACACCTCGCGGTCGACGGACTGCGCGTCGCCCGCCCCGTCCGCGCCACCGACGGTCGCTATGTTGTCTCCGGTTGGCGCGCCGACACCTTCGTCGACGGCGCCCCCGAGCCCCGCCACGACGAGGTCGTCTCCGTATCGCTTCGCCTGCACAAGGCGACAGCGGAACTGGAACGCCCCCGCTTCCTGGTCCAGCCTCCCGTGGCGCCCTGGGTCGACGTGGACGTGTTCGTCGCCGCCGACCGCGCCGCCTGGGAATCGATCCCGCTGCGCACCCTGCGCGCGGGCGGTGTCCCCATCGCCGCCACCCCCGACGGCCAGCGCTCCCTGGAACTGATCGGCCAACTCTCCACGCTGCGCAAACCCGTCCGCAGCCCCGACCAGCTCGTCCACGGCGACCTCTTCGGCACCGTCCTGTTCACCGGCGCCCACACCCCCGGACTCACCGACATCACCCCCTACTGGCGCCCCGCCACCTGGGCCGCCGGGGTCGTTGTCGTCGACGCACTAGCTTGGGGAGGTGGCGACGACGGCTTACTCGACCGCTGGGCGACTCTGCCCGAATGGCCCCAAATGCTGTTACGCGCCTTGATGTTCCGCTTGGCGGTCCACGCATTGCACCCGCGTTCGACCCCCGAAGCCTTCCCCGGCCTCGCCCGCACAGCGGATATGGTCCGTTTGGCGCTGTAAGGGCGAATTGCGCGCATCGTGACCTATGAGTCGAATGTGGTTTCAAAACCGTTGAGACCCAACGCTTCTTGCTGGGTCGCGTGCTATCTTCATCGGGCATCGCCGCCGTGGGTCAGGGGGATCCTATGCGGCCCGTCACGAGCGGTGAGGATTGCCACCGGTGAGAATCCAGCCCAGACAACAGATTCTGGATATTTGGAGCGCCGTCATCTCGGCGTGCTATCGAGACGGGAAATGGGACTGGGAGGGCGGCGTCCTCGGCGCTAACTCGATCAGTGACTCCGAACAGTTGCTGTGCCTGCTGTACCCGGCGACCGAGATCGAAAGTTTCACCCTCGACCGGCCCGACACCATGGCCGACGATGTGCGCGAGACTCTCTACGAACTCGGTGGACCGTTCATGATCGGACTCACGGTCTTCAAGGTGCTCGAGGATTTCCTGGAACGCAATTCAACCGACGGAGTTCCTCGATTCGATGCGGGTAGCTACCTTCAATCGACCACCGAGGATGAGCCGACAGTCGCTCAGCGGTCGATCGCTGTGGTCGACAGCTACTCGATGTCGGTCACGCTGTGCGTCGCCGGAATGGGGTTCGCCCGGGTCTTCTGCCAGGATCACAATTTCCAGGGGCAACCAGACGCTGAGGAACGCAGCAAGAAGCTCATGGTCGGTCTGAGTGACCGACTGACCGCGGCACTGACCGCACTGGTCCGCAGTTTCGTTGTCAACACGGCCGCGCCTCGCTCACCGGAGGGTCGGGCGATGTTGTCGATGTTCAACCAAGGCGACCAACCCGAGCGAGTGATCCTCGACTCGATCCATCAAAGCCTCGAACGAGTCCGTGCTCGGCTGCGTACCGACGTCACGCTCGGGCAGGCCGATGAGAACAACAATCTGCACAATGACACGTTGCTGTTCGAGTGCGGATGGAGTTGGGGCATCCACGAGAATGCAGCCGAAGTCGACTTCGTGAGCAAGGACCTCGAGCAGCCGGTAGGCATCGCCGAGCCACGCCCGTATCTGTACTTCACCATCGTTGCCCTCGATGGCATCAACGACGTGCTCTCACAGCGAACACGAGAGTTGAACCTGCTCAACGATGAACAATACCGGCTCGCCGAAGCGCTGCGTCTGCGCTGGGATCTCACCCAGCGCTACTGGGCGACTGTCGCGCGGTTCGGCTCTGGTCGTTGGCCATTGGAAGATATTCCCTGGAAGACCTCCGATGGCGAAGAGTCCGACTACTTCAGTCTGATCGTCTCCGCGGTGCTGATTCAGGAACTGGTCGCGCGTACAGCCTCCGATGACGACCTGACCCGTGCAGTGGGTATTTTCGACGAGTTGTCGCGTCGTGGCCGTATTACCCGCAGACCCACGCGGGATGATCCCGCGGTCGCCTTGCACAATCCAGGCGTTCGAATGACCTTGCGTGGTACCGAGAAGATCAACGGTGGTGGGCCGCGTTTGTCCTGGATTGTGTCGGACTTTGCCCCCGTTCTGCTCAAACGGATCCTGCAGGCCGCGCGCCTTTCGAGCAATATCGCCGCCCGTGACCAACTGATGGAGTTGGCCAAGGAGGTCATGGACCACCTGGATCAGCGGGCGATCAGGGAGGGCGACGCGGCCCGACTGTGGGACAACCCGGGGGCGTTGTTCGGTGGCACGCAGCAATTGCAGCCGTCCTGGTATCTCACTGAGCGGGTCATCGAATGCTTGGTTGCCGCGGAGCGCACCTATCGTGAGGCACCGCTTCGCTCGCCTGCCATGGTCAATCGCGCGGTTGAATTGCTCAATGAGGCTGAACACCTGCTCAATCAGGAGATGCTCAACACCAGCACGGTCACAGATTCGGCGACCCGCCGAAAGTCGGCGAGGATGTCCGACGACCGTCAGGTCCTGAGCAAGGTTGAACAACAACTCGTCCGGGCACGAGCACTGGTGAACAGTCAACCAGGCACCTCGTTCACGTTGGCGTCGGTTGCGCTGACCGAACTCGACACCCTTGCCGTCGCCCGCAACCTCGCGGTGGAAGGGATGTGATCGGATGATCGTGTTTGCGACTTCCGACAAAGGTGGCACCGGCCGATCGGTCACCAGCTGCAATATGGCCTACCGCCTTGCCATGGGACGCAATTTGAAGGTCGCCTACCTCGATTTCGACTTCGGCTCGCCGACCGCAGGGGCGCTGTTCGAGGTCAGTTCGGTGGAGGAGGGCACCGCATCGGGGGCCGGGCTGCATTCTTACCTGGAAGGCAGAACTCCGGTACCGGAGCGGGTCATCGTCCGAACCTCAACCGATCGCGAGGCCTTGCGAGCGCAGCGTTCGCGTGGCGGGTTGACACTGTTTCCTGGAGACAAGGGGGGTGGTGAGACAGTGACAGCCACCCCACCTGTCGTGGAGCGCTGTGTCGATTTGTTGAAGGAGCTCGACACCCAGTTCCCGGTTGTGATCGTCGATCTCAGTTCGGGTCGGTCCGCGGCGATGAAGATCGCGCTGGAAGCGACGTGCCCGGCGAACATGGTCCAGAACAAGGTGTACTGGTTGGTCTTTCACCGATGGACACGACAACACGTCATGGCAGCGCACAGCTTGGTGTGGGGCGTCGACGGAATCGTGCAGTCGGGTGAGGCCGCGCGAACCAGCGGCCGGGCGTGGTATGCCGAAGGGCAGTTGGAGTCGCGAATCCGATACGTGCGCACCGCCGTTCCGAGCTTGGAAGATGCAGCTACCGCCATTGGTGGCCCGCAGGCCGCGTGGGTGCAGAAGCAAGACGACGCGCTGCGATCGTTCGCCGCGCGCAAACGGCTCGGCGAGGGCAAGGTACTCGGCGAAACGCCGGTCGAGCCGGTGCTGCAATGGCGTGAGCAGATCATTCTCGACACCGATGTCAACGCGCATATCGCGAACCGTCCGACGGTGGATGCGTTCGAGGAACTGGCCAGGGCGCTCGTCGACGAGAACACATGGGTACCCGTAAATAATCGGAGTGGGGCGTAGCCGGATAGGCTCTGGGACTTGTGAGCTCACTGTTTCAGGAAGCGACAGCCGACTCCAGGATCGAGGCGGTGCCAATGGCCCATGTCTCCATCGAGGTCGGGCATTTCTCGATGGACGAGCTGGCCAATGGTCCCGACAAGATCGTCGCCCAACTAGCCAGAGTCGCCCCCTTGGTGCACTCCTTTACCGAGCAGGCCCGCGACGAATTCGCTGATCGCGCGGGTAGTCGGTCAGCAGTTCGGGTCAGCACCTGTTTCCTGGTCGACGACTACTTCAGAGGTGATACGGACCCGCGCGATATCTTGCCGCGGTTCCTGCGGTTGGTCGGTGAGGCGGGCATCGAACTCGATTATCTCGGTCGCGAATCCGGGTGTGCTTTCGCGCCGCGACCAGGCAGCGACTCGATGCCGATCCGACTCGCCCGGGTGGTCGCCGACATGGTGGTGGCTGAGCCACTCTTGGGCTATGACGGGCGTCGGCCTCCGACCTCTGAGCTCGGTTGGCTAGCCAACGGCGAGCGGTCCAGTGACTACGATAAGTCTCGCGCGAGCAACTTGGGTGCCTACTTCCCACCTGAGGAGCTGGCGGCACGCAACCACTCGGTGCACCTGGACGTCGAGATGTGGCGCGGAAACCCCGAGCGCGAAACAGAACCGAACTACTGGTCGTGCCCATTCCTGGCGTCGGTCTGGCAGTTGCTGCGGCTCGGCATGCTGCGTTACGCGGGCGGCCCGGTCGCACAGCCGCAGAATTTCACCGATTGGCGCCCCGACACCTTGCCCGACCGATGGAGTATGTTGCCAGCTGTTATGCAGCTGCGTCAGCGGCCCAAACCGTTTGCGGCGTACCGTTCATTGTCGGTCCTGCCCAAGCGCTACCTCGGTATCGAACATTCGGTGCAGCAGATTCTCGACCACGTCAATATCGAACCCGGGGTGCACGCAGTATTCGGCGAGCAGGCCGTCCGGGACCGAATGCAGGTGCCCCACAAGCTCAGTGACCGACTCGCACACTTCTTCCTCAGCGAATTCTGATGGCGGGGCGTAATCTGCTGTGATGCAATTCGCGGAGTCGACGCTTGCGGTTCTCGGAGAAGTGCGCACCGCACTGTTGCCGGAATCGGCTGCATTGAGCCGGGATTCGGCTGCCGAGCTTGTCGCCGTGGCACACGGTATGCCTGTTCGCTCGCGCGAACGGCCGGTGAGTTGGGCGCAATCGCCGGTCGTAGCCGAGGGGGTCGACTGTCGACTCGCCGTGCCGTCGACTCGTCGTGTGCGAGCGGTCGGCGCAGTGGCCGCCCAGGCGACGGTAACCGGTGGACGCATCGTGCAGACCGCAGCGCACTGCGCGGTGGTAGGTGCACAGTCGAGCCGTCGTCAGCCGTGGGTCCACTACATGGGTCGAGTAGGGGTTCTCGATGTGCTTACCCAGATCACGCCCGAGTTGGGCAAGGACGTCGCGCAAGGATTCGTCGCGGTCGGCGACCCGGCCAATGCCAGTTTCGACCCGGGGGCTATCGCAGCGCGCATGGCGACGAAACTGCGGCGAGCGCCCACGCTCAACCAACGGCCCCCCATGTATTCGGACACCACTCGACTACGGTGGTCGGCACGCGTGCTGGCAGGGGTCGAGCCGTTGTTGACGATGACGATGCGCGACCGCGAACTGCGCACCGTGGAAATCGTGGTCGGCGACGGCGCGCAGTTGGCGGATGTGCAGGCGTTCTGCCACGACTTGGCGATGCACGACTGGCTGCTCACGGCGCTGATCGAGGTCACCGACGAAGCGGCAGAGATGTTCGAACTGTCGGACTCGCCTGTCGAACAAGTGCTCAGCCCGATGCTCGAGCATCTCGTTCACCTGTGGATGCCCGGCGCTGCTACACCTGCGTCGATGCAGGGAATGTGGGCTGCGCTGGAAACCGATCCAGGGTTCACCCGGCAATGGCAGGCACGGGTCGGGCAGATGCGTGATCGGCTCGCTGTCGCGACACTGACCGCGTTGAATCGCACGAGTTCGGACTGGTAGTCAGAGCCGAAACAGTCGCCGTACCAAGAGAGCGAAGAACACTGACGTCGATACCAAGCCAGTGATCGCCTCGGCGGTGAGAATGAGGAGGACAGCGCTGCTCTGGGGTTGAACATCGTCCCAGCCGGGTGGGCTCAGGATGCCGACCGTGGCCAGGTAGGTCATCTGCGCGGCGTCTTCGGGCGGGGCGAGCAGGCTGACCGTCACCGTGAACAGCACGATCTCGATGGCGATCCAGGCCAACAGTCGAAAAGGTCGATACCCATACCCGCACAAGAGATCTGAGATGTAGCCGCCGATGCGTCGGGACCGCGACCGCCCCGCCTTGGTTCTGGCACGGGCGTGCGCGAGACTGCAACGATCCTGTCCACGTGGGTTCTCGTTGACGGTGTGCAGGTGCGCAGCCTGTCGGAAGGCGAGGGCTGCGTGCATCGGAAGCCCGGCGGCGAGCAGTTGGATGCCGACCCCCTCGTAGATGTCGGCGAGCAGCGAATTCTGGGTCCGACTCAGTCGCAGCGGCCCCCGAAACTCGACTTCGGCGGCGAAGAAGGCGGCGAATGCCGCGTTCAAGTTGCGGGTGTTCGAGCTGGCATACCGGTCCACGTTTCGGTATATATCCGCGAAAACCAGACTGTCTCCGGATCTTCGGCTGCTCGGCGGGGTATAGCGCAGCAGAATCTGTTCGACACCGTGATTGAAATCCTCGATCAGCGATCGTTCATTTCGAGGATGGCCTGATTCCGCGATCTCGTCGACGAACGCGTTGGCATGACGTTGCACGAGAGTGGTCTTGGACGCGATAAAATCTCTGAGCTGTCGTTGTTCGCTGATATCCATGGAAATCCCCCCGGTTGTCGCCGGTTATTCGCCCGGCAGTAGATATTCGTTCTTGTGCCACCGCAAACTTGCCGGGCGAATAGCCGGCGGTGCCAGCCGTCGCACCAGTAGCTCGCGCGGCTCACCGACCCCGAAGTACTTCTCCTCGAAGTCGACTCCGAGGAAACCGGACGCCTTGTAGAGGTTGGTCGCGGTGGTGTTGGAGGGCCGGACGGTGAGGAAGAGTCTGTCGAGGTCTGCCGCACGGCAGCTCGCGACTGCTCGCTCGATCAATGATCTGCCGAGACCTCGGCCCTGATGACTCGACGACACCGCAAGGCCGATCAGCCACGCGTCCTGCGTCTGACCGGCCGCGACCAGCGCATATCCACCCACTGCGCCCGCGAGATCGGCCACTACCCACAGCGCCCCGTGGATGTCGAACAGCTGGCGCAAAACGAAATAGGGGTAGGCCAGTGGCGAGAACTCCCGCGATTCCATCTCGGCGATCGCTTCCAGGTCATCCACAACGGCCGACCTGAACAGTGGTTGGGTCAACCCGTTCGAGATGTCCAATACAGCTCACCTCTATTGCATCGGTGCGGGATCTGCACTCCAGAGTAAGCGCAGGTTCGCCGAGATGACCACAAAGTTGATCGAAATCTACTGTCGCACAGCCGTTGTCCGAATCAGCACCGCATGTCCGACCGCAGGTTTCCCGGTACGCGACAGGCGAAGGTGGGTTAGACGTTGACGTAGCACTGCGACCGCATCGAGACGACAATGGGTGCGGTGCACAAGAAGCCGAAGCGCGAACGTTAGGGACGGATGGTTATCGCGGAAAGCGTGCAGTATCGGGAGCCGACGCGAGCCTACCTGCCCGAATCTTCAGGTGATCGATCGCGCGGTCTTTGGTGACCGCTATCCCTACCTCGTCCTTCGCCAGCTATTGGAGGTCAGCAGTTTCCGCAGCATCTTCGCAGTCGAACCCGGCTGCAGGGACGAGGACACGGTCGTCGGGTACGCGATGACCCTCGTCGGCGAGGGTGGGAGGGCCTGGCTGATCAGTTTGGCAGACTCTCCTGCTGCGGAACGTCTCCGCCGTACACCCTCTTCACGAGTTTCGGTTTCGTGCTGCGCGAGCACGACGAACAGTATTTCGGCGAGGACGAGTTCGATTCGGTCATTTCCTATATCGGCGACCGACAGGCCAAGAAGCTCGATCCGCCGGGTGGTGGAAGCCGACATTCTGAACGACCTGGACACCAGATCGAAAACCTTGCTCGACCGCTCCGCGCTGCCCGGCGTTGAATCTGTTCGACGCGGGCGGTCAACTGTCGGGTCGTCGGCGCCCGCAGCGGCGGGCGCTGATCCAGCAGTGGCGAGGAATCAAGGTAGTCACTTGTGGATAATCCACCCGGCGCTACTCCGGGGCCGGTGGGCGTCCGTCTCGTAGCCGGGCAACCTCTGAGCGTGCGAAGTTCACCCGTGGTGTCTGCGCGCCGTGATCGGTGGCCAGGGCATCGGCCAGATCCGAGACCGCGTCCAGTACGAATCCGTGACGGGTCCGCGTTTTACGATCCCCGCCGGTGCGCCGGAATGCCCGCCGCTGCTTGGCATTTCCGCAGACGGCGGCGCATTCGGCTGCGGTCACCGTGTCGGCTGCCACCTCCGGCGCGAGGATCGCGGCCAGGAATTCGCGCTCTCGCGCGACGGTGAGCCGGAACACCAGCACCGCGACGACCAGCGCGACCACCATGAGAAATGCGAGGAGGGCGAGCGCGGCGAGATTGTTGCCGCCGTTGAAGTTGCCCTGGGCATCCCACAGTCCGTGCAGAAGCATCGCTGTCGCGATCAGTAGCAATCCGCGCCCGACGCGGCGCGGCTCAGCGGGCCTGCCCAGCAGGTACACCAACCCCGCACAGAAGACCGCGGTGTAGATCATGTGACCGGTAGCGCCGGTAGCGACCCGCATGGCCACCGTCCCGAGTGAGGCATCGACCTGATTGGCGCCGAACTGGGACGCACCGGAGTTCAGGCCGTAGGAGATGTCTTCGAGGATCTCGAATCCGAGGCCGAGGAACGCGCCGAGGACGAATCCGTCGAAAGCGGTGCGCACCAGCCGCGGCGCCATCGCGATCAGCAGCAGCAGCCCGAAACCCTTGGCGGTCTCCTCGGTGAACGGCGCGGCCAGCGCCGGACCCCAGTCCTGTGCCCAGGCGTAGCCGAAAAGCTTGCCGTAGATGCCGATCAGGGCGGTGTTGGCGTAGGACGCCATCGCCCAGGTCGCGGCGAAACCGCCCCAGGCGAACGCGACCGCGAGCAGTTTCACCGGCTGACGGGCATAGCGGTCGAAATGCTGGGCGAACCACCAGAAGATCGCACCGTAGATCCCGAAGACCACCGCGCTGACCAGGATCGCCCGGCTGTAGGCGCCGTAGGTGCGTCCGATCATGGCGGCGAACAGCAGCGCACCGGACCCGACGAGAACCAGATAGACCCAGAACGCGAGGTTGCGTGGCTGGTAGAAGGTGAACGAGCGGCCCCAGCCGGAATCCTCGATGGCCAGGAACCTGGCGTCGGCGAGCTCGGAGGTGGACGTGGTCATGACGACTCCTTTCCGGTGTGGGTGAGGGTGGCGATCATCGCGCCGACGTCGGTGAGGATGTCCTGACCGGCTTGCTCCGGGCCGAGCGCGATGATCTCGACACCGGTCCCGTCGATGACGAACGCGGCCAGCACGCCGTCCACCTGCGGCGCCGCGTATCTGGTCATGACACCGGACTCGCCGCTGAGGGTGGTCACCGCCACCGGGTCCCCGGTCGCGGTGAGTGCGCTTCCCAATTGCCGCTGGGTCTGTTCGATCTGATCCAGCAGAGCCGCCGAGTCACCGGCGAATGTGCCGGTCCGTACGGTGAATTGGGTGCCGCCGCGGGTCAGTACGGCCGCGTCGGGGTACCCCTGCCCGGTCGGTTCGTCGCCGACGAGCTCGCCCTCCACCAGCGACCAGCCAGCGTCCGCCGTGAAGGTGAAGCCTCCCTTCAGGGCGATCACGTCACCAGCGGCGGTGACGTCCGCGACCGGTATGGCGTCGTCGATCCGCGGCAGCACGACACCCTGCAGGAAGGCCAGTGCGAGCACTATCAGCGCGGGCAACAGGGTGCGCCGATCCATACCCCACCAGCGGCGATCCACCGGTACCCACCGATCGCCTGGATCGAAAACCTCTGCCGAGGACACAGATTCGGCTTGTGCGTGTGTTCCCATTCGGGCCTCCGTTCCGGGTTCGCCACACGATAGCTGGAAATCTGTCGACGGGCTCGGCGGGATGACGATGTCGGTTCGTCGGCCACACAGCCGAAAGCCACGCTCAGGTTTTCCGAGCGTGGCTTTCCGCGGGCAGGATTTACACGTTGGCGTAGGCCAGGGATGGCATCTTTTCGGTGGCGAAGGACGTGCGCAGGTAGCACCACCAGGTGACGCTCGCCATCAGCAAGAAGGCGCCGGCGTATGCCCAGAAGGCAGGCGCCATGGAACCGAAGTTGATGTTGGACAAGCGAAGTGCCTGCTGGAGGACGAATCCACCGAAGGCTCCGACGGCGCCGATCACGCCGATCGCGGCACCGGCTTGACGACGGGCGGACGCCTGCGCCTCGGTGATCTCCATGCCGTGTTCGGCGGCGTACTTCTTGGCCGTGGCACCGAAGATCGAGGGGATCATCCGGTAGGTCGAGCCGTTACCGACACCGGTGAGCACGAACAGCAGTAGGAATGCGGCGAGGTAGAGCGGGAAGCTCTTCATCGACAGCGCGGTCATGATCAAAGCGACTGCCACCGCCATGCCGCTGAAGACGAACACCGTAATGCGGGCGCCACCGACCTTGTCGGAAATCCACCCACCCACCGGACGGCTGAACGATCCGACGAACGCGCCGAGGAACGCCAGGTTACCGACCATGCTGAT
The DNA here is from genome assembly GCF_001427185.1 of Nocardia sp. Root136. NCBI lineage: Bacteria > Bacillati > Actinomycetota > Actinomycetes > Mycobacteriales > Nocardiaceae > Nocardia > Nocardia sp. Root136. The sequence continues at coordinate 2,047,941 of NZ_LMFE01000001.1, read as the reverse complement.
CCAGCCGATCGAGGCCAGGTGCGGGAAGTTGGCCTTGATCAGGGTCGGGAAGGCGAAGGAGAAGCCGATGAACGAACCGAACGTGCCGATGTAGAGGAACGACATGACCCAGGTGTGCGGGTTTGTCAGCGCCAGCTTGTAGGACTTGCCGTCGGCCTTGGCGGAGACGATCGAGTCCATGTAGCGCAGCGCGCCGAACGCGGCGATCAGGATGAACGGCACCCACACCAGGATGGCGAGAGTGATGCCGAACCGGTAGCCCGCGGCGTCCTTGGCCAGCAGATGCGTGCCGAAGGTGATCAGCAGCGGCGCCACCAGCTGCGTTTGCGCCACACCGAGATTGCCACCCGCGGCGTTGATGCCGAGCGCGGCACCCTTCTTGCCCTCGGGGAAGAAGAACGAGATGTTGGCCATCGAGGACGAGAAGTTGCCACCGCCGACACCGGCGAGCGCGGCCAGCAGCAAGAACACCCACATCGGGGTGCCCGGCTGGTTGACGAAGTACGCCAGACCCAGCGTCGGGATCAGCAGCATCCCCGCGCTGAAGACGGTGAAGGCCCGGCCACCGAACCGGGGGACCGCGAAGGTGTACGGAATGCGCAGGGTCGCACCGACCAGGGTGGGAACCGAGGTCAGCAGCAGTGCGTTGGCGACGGCGGTCGGATTGCCCTTGCCGAGACCTTCGAGGAAGGTGAAGCCGGCAGCGCCCATCGCGGTGACGATGGAGCCGAACAGCACCCAGACGCTGAAGCCGAGGTTCTCGGCGAAGACGGAGAACCACAGGTTCTTCTTGGCGGTCTTCTCACCACCCGATTCCCAGAACTTCGGATTGTCGGGTTCCCACTGGGTCAGCCATCGACCCTTCTTCTCATATTCGAACGACGGAGATTCCGTCGCCTGGCCGGTGGCGGCGATTGCGGTCATCGGCTTCCTCTCGATCGAGCGCGTATGCGGTGTCGAGATAAAGGTAGAAGCCGGTTGTTGCGTGACAGTGGCCTCAGGTGACGTTCCCGGCAACTACGGCTCACCGCGCGAATTCGCAGGTGGTGACCGCCTGGTTACGTGGATTCAGCAATCGCGCCAATGCGCAGTTCAGCGGTCCGGGTACTCGGCGATGAGGGACCCGAGGAAGCAGTTGGCGGCCTGTACGGCTCGCTCGGCGTCGCCGTCGATCACGGCCTGCACGAGCTCTTCGTGCTCGGTGTCGTAGGCGTCGTCGGATTTCGCCGTTCGCGCGTGGATCACCTGTTCGATGATCGGCAGCAGCGAGTCGTAGAACTCCAGGTATACCGCGTTGTGGCTGGCGACGACGATCGCGCGGTGCAATTCGACGTCGGCGGCGATGGCGACCGGGTCAGCTTCGGCCCAGTTCCGGTTGCTGCGTTCGGCGAGCAAGCGGCGCAGATTGGCGATGTCGGTGTCGTCGCGGCGGCGCGCGGCCAGGCCGGCGGCGGTGGTGTCGAGTGCTTGGCGCAGCTCGAGGATGTCGCGTTCGTGCGCGTCGGCGAAGTACTTGCCGAGAGTGCCGCCGACCTCCGAGGTGGCGATCACATAGGTGCCCGAGCCTTGGCGGCGTTCGAGCATGCCCGCGTGCACGAGCGCCTGGACGGCTTCGCGCACGGTATTTCGACCGGTCCCGGTGAGCTCGGTGAGCTCGGGTTCGGTGGGGATCCGCTGGCCCACCGGCCAGCGGCCGGAACGGATCTCGGCCCGAAGCTGTTCGGTGACCTGGGCGATGAGGCTGGTACGCCGGACGGGTTGCACGTCAGCAAGGGTACTGGGCTGCGGGAGATCGCTCACAGTCGCTTGGCAGCAGTCATCGGGTCATCCTATGATTTCCGGGTGCCGCCACTCCGCGATTTCCAGCCGGCTTCTGGCGCCGAGTCGACCCTTGTGGACGACCGGCGTGGTCGCGTCGACCCGTCTCCCGAGATCACCAGGCGGTCGCTGATCGAAGGTCGGCTGCTCGTGCTGGCGGCCATCGTCATGTCGGCGCTGACTTTGCGCGCCGCTGTCACCGCGTTCAGTCCGCTGGCGGAGAAGATCGGTGCCGAGGTCGGGTACGGGACGGGGATCGTCGGGGTGTTCGGCATGTTGCCGACCGCCATGTTCGGTCTCGCCGGGCTCGTCGCGCCGCTGTTCGTGCGCCGGTTCGGGCTCGAACGGACGGTGTTCGTGGCGATGCTGCTGGCCGGTGCGGGGTCGCTGGTGCGGGTGTTCGCCACCGGGACGGGTGCGCTGCTGGCGTTCTCCGGGGTGGCGCTGCTCGGCATGGGCATCGGCAATGTGGTGATTCCGCCGCTGGTGAAGCGGTATTTCGGCGATCACCTGGCGGTGATCAGCTCGCTCTACATCGTGATGGTGCAGCTCAGTACTGTCATCCCGGCGTTCATCGCGGTGCCGGTGGCCGAGGCGCACGGCTGGCGGATCTCGATGGGCGTGTGGGCGCTGGTCGGTTTCGCGGCCGCGATTCCGTGGTTCGTGGTGCTGCGCGACCGGCGTGGTCGCGACACGGTCGACACCACCGGGCTGCCTGCCGAAGCGCCCGAGACCGGCAAAGTCTGGCGTTCGCCGGTGGCATGGGGGATGGCGGGCATGTTCGGCATGACCTCGCTGACCACCTACGCGATGTTCGCCTGGCTGCCCAAGATCCTGTCCGACGCGGGCGCGAGCGCCGGCTTCGGCGGCAGCATGGTCGGGCTGTTCGCGCTGATGGGGCTGATCCCGGCACTGGGCGCGCCCACCGTGGTCTCGCGGATGCGCAATCCGTTCCCCGTCGTCGTCGGCTGCATGGTGCTGTTCGCGACCGCTTTCGTCGGCCTGCTGGTAGCGCCGATGCACGCCACTCTGCTGTGGGTGGTGCTGCTGGGTCTCGGCCCGTCCACCTTCCCGATGGCCCTCACACTGATCAACCTGCGCACCCGCACGCCCCAGGGCTCCGCGGCGCTGTCGGGCTTCACCCAGGGCGTCGGCTACGCGGTCGCCTGCCTCGGCCCGCTGCTGTTCGGCATGCTGCATACGTGGACCGGTGGCTGGCTCGTCCCGTTCGCCATGCTGTTCGTCGCGCTCGGCGTGCTCCTCGCGGGTGCGTGGCAAGCCTGCAAACCGCGCATGCTCGAAGATTCTTGGTAATTGCCGACTGATAAACGAACTTCTCACAGTTGGTCGCCTGTCGAAGTGCGGTCCGCGTGACTCTGGCCTAAAATCGCAGAGACGAGGCGTAGCTCACACCCTCACCAGCGTTTCCGCTGATTTCTTGCCGCTTCCTTACCTGCGGAAATCGTTGCGACACATGCCCGAAACAAAAGGGCTGATCTCACCTCCCTGACCGGGTGAAGGTGAGAAACCGTTGATTCGCGCGACATTTCCCGCAGCATTTCGGCAATACCCATTTCCTACCGTTGGGCCATCGCACTTTTGGGAGGCCCAATCTTGAGCACGCTGAAGCGGAACCACGACATCGAGCACTGGGATGCCGAAGATGTCGCGGCCTGGGAGGCCGGCGGCAAGGACGTAGCCAAGCGCAACCTGATCTGGTCTGTGATCGCCGAGCACATCGGATTCTCGGTGTGGTCGATCTGGTCGGTGATGGTGCTGTTCATGCCCACCGACAAGTACGGCATCGACGCGGCGGGCAAGTTCTTCCTTGTCGCCATGCCCACGCTGGTCGGCGCGTTCCTTCGCATTCCCTACACCGTCGCCACCGCTCGCTTCGGCGGCCGCAACTGGACGATCTTCTCCGCGTTCCTGCTGCTGATCCCGCTGCTGCTGACGCTGTACTTCGTCAACCAGCCCGGCACGTCGTACACCACGTTCCTGGTCGTGGCCGCGTTCGCCGGCTTCGGTGGCGGCAACTTCGCGTCGTCGATGACCAACATCAACGCCTTCTACCCACAGCGCCTCAAGGGCTGGGCCCTCGGAATGAACGCCGGCGGCGGCAACATCGGCGTTCCGGTGATCCAGTTGCTCGGCCTGCTGGTGCTGGTCACCCTCGGTGGCGACTACGCCTCGGTGATCTGCGCGGTCTACCTGGTCCTGGTCGGTATCACCGCAGTCGGCGCCGCCTTCTACATGGACAACCTGACCAACCAGCAAGCCGACCTGTCCTACATGGTCAAGGCCCTGCGGGTACCGCAGTCCTGGGCGATCGCCTTCCTCTACATCGGCACCTTCGGTTCGTTCATCGGCTACAGCTTCGCCTTCGCCCAGATCCTGCAGATCAGCTTCAAGGCCGGTGGCGACACCGCCGCCCAGGCCGCCGTCCACGCCGCGTCGATCGCCTTCATCGGCCCGCTGCTCGGTTCGCTGGCCCGCCCGTACGGCGGCAAGATGGCCGACCGGATCGGTGGCAGCAAGGTCACCATCGCCACTTTCGGCGCCATGATGCTCGCGGCGCTGCTCGTGGTCACCGCCTCGACGATGGCCGACGGCAACTCCGGCGTTGCCACCGGCGCCACCATGACCATGCTGGTCGCGGGCTTCATCGCCCTGTTCGTCCTGTCCGGTTTCGGCAACGGCGCCGTCACCAAGATCATCCCGTCGGTGTTCGAGGCCAAGTCCAAGAGCCTGCCGGTCTCGCGGGTCGAGCAGGCCGCCTGGTCGCAGAACACCTCCGGCGCCCTGATCGGCTTCGTCGGCGCGATCGGCGCCCTGGGCGGGGTCGGCATCAACATGGTGTTGCGCAGCTCCTACTCCAGCACCGCCTCGGCCACCACCGCGTTCTGGGTCTTCCTGGCCTTCTACGTGGTCTGCGCCGCCGTTACCTGGACGGTGTTCCTGCGCCGTCCGCGCCTTTCCTCCGACGCCGCTGTCGTGGTCGAGGCCGAGTCCCTGGTCCTCGAGGCCGAAACCAACGCTTCGTCGGCCAATTCGTCGGCTCGCTGACAACCGACCACTACCAAGGAGGTCACTCTCATGAACAGCACTCGCAAAACAGCGGTCGTGGTCGGCCACGGCATGGTCGGACACCGTTTCGTCGAAGCCCTTCGCTCGCGCGACGAGGCAGGCCAGTGGCAGGTCATCATCCTGTCGGAGGAGAAGCTGCCCGCGTACGACCGCGTCGGCCTGTCCTACTACGTCGGCAACTGGAACGCCGATGACCTGGCGCTGCCCGGCAACATGTACGACGGCGACGAACTGGTCGACCTGCGACTGGGCCAGCGGGGCGAGTCCATCGACCTCGAAGCCAAGACCGTCACCAGCACCAGCGGCGACGTCATCGCCTACGACGCGCTGGTCATGGCGACCGGCTCCTACCCGTTCGTGCCGCCGGTTCCCGGCCACGACCTGCCCGAGTGCTTCGTCTACCGCACCATCGACGACCTCGACGGCATCCGCGCCGCCGCCGAAGCGGCCGGTCCCGGCGCGCACGGTGTCGTCGTCGGCGGCGGTCTGCTCGGACTGGAGGCGGCCAACGCGCTGCGCCTGCTCGGGATGACCCCGCACGTCATCGAGTACAACGGTCGCCTGATGCCCGCCCAGGTCGACGCGGGTGGTGGCGCGATCCTGGAGAAGCTCGTCACCGATATCGGCCTCAATGTGCACACCGGGGTGGGCACCGCCAAGATCGTCTCGATCGAGGAGGAAGGCGCCGACAACGTCACGGTGCACCTGTCCGACGACTCCGAGATCAGGGCGTCGCTGGTGGTGTTCTCCGCCGGTGTGCGCCCGCAGGACGCGCTGGCCAAGGCCTCGGGCCTCGAGACCGGCGCCCGCGGCGGCATCCTCACCGACCTCACCCTGCAGACCTCCGACCCGAGCGTCTACGCGATCGGTGAATGCGCCGCGATCGAGGGCGTCTGCTACGGCCTGGTCGCCCCCGGTTACACCACCGCCGAGATCGTCGCCGACCGCCTGCTCGGCGGCGCGGGCGAGTTCCCCGGTGCCGATATGTCCACCAAGCTGAAGCTGATGGGCGTCGACGTGGCCTCCTTCGGTGACGCCCACGGCACCACCGAAGGCGCCCTGGAGGTCGTGCTGCACGACGCGGCCAAGGGCACCTACGCCAAGCTGGTCGTCTCCGACGACGCGCAGACCCTGCTCGGCGGCATCCTGGTCGGCGACGCGAGCCAGTACGCGGCCCTTCGCCCGCTGGTCGGTCGCCCGCTGCCCGCCGACGCCGCCGCGCTGATCTCCCCGGCCGGCGCCGAACTCGGTGCCGACGCGCTGCCCGACGACGCCCAGATCTGCTCCTGCAACAACGTCAGCAAGGGCGCCATCTGCGGCGCGATCGCCGAGGGCGCCTGCGATATCCCGGCCGTCAAGAGCTGCACCAACGCGGGTACCTCCTGCGGTGGCTGTGTGCCGATGATCAAGAAGCTGCTCGAGCAGTCCGGCGTTGCGCTGTCGAAGTCGCTGTGTGAGCACTTCACCCAGTCGCGTGCCGAGCTCTACGACGTGGTCGCCGTCACCGGCATCCGCACCTTCTCCGAACTGATCGCCAAGCACGGCAAGGGCTCGGGCTGCGATATCTGCAAGCCGACCGTCGCCTCGATCCTGGCGTCGACCTCGAGCGAGCACATCCTCGAGGGCGAGCAGGCCGCGCTGCAGGACACCAACGACCACTTCCTGGCCAACCTGCAGAAGAACGGCACCTACTCGGTCGTCCCCCGGATGCCGGGTGGCGAGGTCACCGCCGACCAGCTGATCGTGATCGGCGAGGTGGCCAAGGAGTTCGGCCTCTACGTCAAGGTCACCGGTGGTCAGCGCATCGACCTGTTCGGCGCTCGCGTGGAGCAGCTGCCGCTGATCTGGAAGCGCCTGGTCGACGTCGGCATGGAGTCCGGCCACGCCTACGGCAAGTCGCTGCGCACCGTGAAGAGCTGCGTCGGTTCCACCTGGTGCCGCTACGGCCAGCAGGACTCGGTCGGCATGGCCGTGTTGCTGGAGAAGCGCTACCGCGGCCTTCGTTCGCCGCACAAGATCAAGCTGGCCGTCTCGGGTTGCGCGCGCGAGTGCGCCGAGGCCCGCGGCAAGGACGTCGGCGTGATCGCCACCGAGCACGGCTGGAACCTCTACGTCGGCGGCAACGGCGGCCTGACCCCCAAGCACGCGGTGCTGCTGGCCGGTGATCTCGACGACGAGACCCTGATCAGCTACATCGACCGCTACCTGATGTTCTACATCCGCACCGCCGACCGTCTGCAGCGCACCGCGCCGTGGCAGGAGGCCCTCGAGGGTGGCTTCGACTACCTCAAGGCCGTCGTCTGTGACGACAGCCTCGGCATCGCCGCCGACCTCGAGGCCGCCATGGCCAAGCACGTCGAGGGCTACAAGGACGAGTGGGCCGCCGTTCTCGAGGACGAGAACAAGCTCTCGCGCTTCGTCTCCTTCGTCAATGCCCCTGACGAAGCCGACCCGACGATCTCGTTCGACGACAGCGGCGAACGCAAGGTACCAGTGCTCCTCGGTCTTCCCGGCATGCCCGTCGGTGTTGCTTCGGACACAGCACCGGCCGGGAAATAAGTACTTAACGCTGCGGAAACAGGGCGCCTGTACCAATAGGTAAGGCGTTCGGAGGAGGAACCGATGACCGTTATCGACACACCCACCATCACCACTGAGACCGCGACCTGGACCCAGGCGTGCAGGCTCGATTTCCTGATCCCGGGGCGCGGCGTTGCTGTCCTACTGAAGGGCGGCCGTCAGGCGGCACTGTTCCTACTCACCGACGGCACGCTCGCCGCCGTCGGCAATATCGACCCGTTCGGCCGGGCCGCGGTGATGTCGCGCGGCATCATCGGTGATCGCGGCGGCGTTCCCGTCGTCGCGTCGCCGCTGCTCAAGCAGGCTTTCTCGTTGATCGACGGCCGTTGTCTCGACGACGAGTCCCAGTCCCTTCCGGTGTACGCGGTCCAACTCGACGGCGGCGTCGTCGCGGTCTCGAACGAGCCGGTGCCGACCCCATGACCTCTCCCACCGACACTGGCCCGTGCCTTGCCGGCTTCACCATCGGCGTCACCGCGGCTCGCCGCGCCGAGGAATTCAGCACCCTGCTCACCCGCAAGGGCGCGACCGTCACGTCAGCCCCCGCTATCCGCATCATCCCGCTGGCCGATGACACCGAGCTCGAACGCGTCACCGAACTGCTGATCACCGATCCGCCGCAGATCACCGTCGCCACCACCGGCATCGGTTTCCGCGGCTGGATGGAAGCGGCCGAGGGCTGGGGTCTGGCCGAGGTCCTGCGCGACACCCTCGCCTCGACCCGGATGCTGGCCCGCGGCCCCAAGGCCAAGGGCGCGATCCGCGCGGCCGAGCTGCGCGAGGAATGGTCACCCGCCTCGGAGTCCTCGGCCGAGGTCCTCGATCATCTGCTCGCCGAGGGCGTCGAAGGCGTCCGCATCGCGGTGCAGCTGCACGGCGCGACCACCGAATGGGAGCCGGTTCCCGACTTCTGTGAGGTGCTGCGCTGCGCGGGCGCCGACGTGGTCCCGGTGCCGGTGTACCGGTGGGAACCGCCTGCCGATCGTGGGCCGATGGACACGATGATCGATGCGATCATCTCCGGCAGCCTGGACTGCGTCACCTTCACCAGCGCGCCCGCCGTGGCGTCACTGTTGATGCGCGCCAAGGAAACCGGGCTCTTGGAGTCGGTGCTGCACGCGTTCCGTGGCCGGGTGCTCGCTGCCTGTGTCGGACCGATCACCGCGGCTCCGCTCGAAGAGCTCGGCGTGCCGACGACGATGCCGGGCCGGGCCCGGTTGGGTGCGCTGGCTCGCCATGTGGCAGAAGAACTTCCGCGCCGCGCCAGCCGGATCTACGCGGCCGGTCATCTGATCAGCGTGCGTGGTGGATGCGTCGTCGTCGACGGTGAGGTGCGTCAGCTGGCGCCCGCCCCGATGGCGTTGATGCGGTCGCTGGCTCGTCAGCCGGGTCGGGTCGTCTCGCGCGAAGACCTGCTGGCCGCGCTGCCGGGCGGTGGCGACGACACCCATGCGGTGGAGACGGCGATCGCGCGACTGCGGGCCGGTCTCGGGACCCCCAAGGCGATTCAGACTGTGGTGAAGCGTGGGTACCGGCTGGCGTTGGACGCGGCCGACTGCTCCGATACTCCTCCTCCCGCGCGAGCGGCTGTCCAGGCACCGCACGCCGCGGGGATCGGAACGCCCGCTCGCTCGCCCCGGCCCGCCCAAGCGATCGGGGTGTGGTGAGCGCCGGGCTGCCGGGTGATCCGGCACTGGTGTTGGTCGCGCACGGAACTCGCAGTGCGCGCGGGGTGGAAATGATCGCCGCGCTCGCCGAGGCGGTGGCCGCCGAGCTCGGCGTCACGGTGTCCTCGGCGCCGAATGCCTCGCTGCGGACCGCTTTCGTCGACGTGCTCGGGCCCTCGCCTTCGGAGGTTCTGCGCGATCTCGACGGGCCCGCTGTGGTGGTTCCGGCGTTTCTCGCCTCGGGGTATCACGTGTATCAGGACGTTCCGCGTGAGGTTGCCGAGAGTGGGCATAGCGCGGTCGCCGTGACGGCGGCGATGGGACCGGATCCGGCATTGACGCGGATCATGGCAGTGCGCTTGCGTGGTGCCGGGTGGAAGCCGGGCGACGCGGTCGTTTTCGCGGCTGCCGGTTCTTCGGATTCGCGTGCGCGACAGGATGTTCGGCGTGCCGCGGGGATGCTGGCCGAGCAGCTGGATGCGCCGGTGAAGATCGCCTACGTGGCGACCGGGACGCCTCGGGTGCCCGAAGTTGTTGCCTCGCTTCGTGAGTCGGGTGCCGAGCGGGTGTACATCGCGTCCTATCTGTTGGCACACGGTCTCTTTCACCAGCGGTTGCACGATGCGGGCGCCGATGGGGTGGCCGATCCGATCGGTGTGCATCCCGGGGTTGTTCGATTGATCGTCGATCGGTACCGGAGCGCGGCTCGGGAGCTGGTCGGCGTTCGCTGAAGCCGATCCCGCGCAGTCAGCCGGTGTCGGCGGCTGCGACTAGAGTTGGCCCCGACTTCACAACAAGGGGGCACAGCTCGATGTCAGATTCGTCCGCAGGTCAGGGTTATCCGTCGCAGGATGACGGGCTGACGGCCTATCCGGATGAGTCGGCATCGCGCGGCCCCGTGAACCCGGTTCCCGTGGCCTATCCGCAGGCGCCGAGCCAGGCCATACCGCAGCCGCCGTATGGACCGGTGCCGGGTGCGCTGGGATCGCCGCCACCCTACGGGCCGACGCCTCAGCCCTATGGGCCGAGCGCTCCGTATCCCGTGCCGGCCGGCCCTTATCCGCCGGTGGACGCCGCGCCGCGGGTGGTGCCGCAGAGTGTGCAGATCGCGTTCTACGTGATGCTGGCCGGGGCGGTGGTCACGCTGCTCGCCATGGCCTACTCGCTCACCATGCTCGACGAGGCGCGCAGCAATGCGCTCGACGCGTCAGGTGGCGTGCTGCGGGGAGACGACCTCGATCTACTCGTGTACGCGACCATCGGTGGGAGCATCGCGAGTTCGCTGGTCACGGCGGGGCTGTGGGTGTGGATGGCCTTCGTCTGCCGGGCGGGCAAGAACTGGGGCCGGATCACGGGCACGGTGTTCTTCGGGCTCAACGCGCTGTTCTATGTCGTCGGCACGGTGATGGTGATGGTCACCTCGACGGCCGGTATCGCGCTGGTGTTCAGCACCGTCACGCTGGCTGTCGGGCTGGCCGCGGTGATCCTCTTGTGGAACGGCATGTCCGGTCCCTACTTCGCGCCACGGACGCCTCCGGGCTACCAGCCCTACCCTGGCTATCCGCCGGTCGCGCCGTAGGTGAAGTTCGCCCGGTAGACACTCGGGGGAACGCCGAGCAGGCGAACCATGTGCTGGCGCAACGACTCCGCCGACCCGATCCCGCTGTGCCGTGCGACCTGCTCGATCGGCAACGAGGTCGATTCCAGCAGTTCGCGGGCTCGGTGGATACGCTGACTCAGTAGCCATTTCTGTGGGCTCTGGCCGGTTTCCTCGTGGAATCGGCGGGTGAGGGTGCGCACGCTGGTTCGCGCGTGCTCGGCCAGTTCGCGCAGCGACAGGGGAGTGTCGAGGCGCTCCAGCGCCCAGGCCCGGGTGGCGGAGAGCGAGAGATCGTCGTCGGCGGGGAGTGGGGTGTCGACGAACTGGGCTTGGCCGCCGGCCCGCACGGGAGTGACCACCGCCGCTCGTGCGGCGGCATTGGCGACCGTGGCGCCGTAGTCGGCTCGAATCAGATGCAGGCACAGGTCGATTCCGGCCGCCGCGCCTGCCGCGGTGGTCACCGGCCCGTCCTCGATGAACAGTGCGTCGGAGCGCACCCGGACGAGGGGATGGTCGCGGGCCAGTTCGTCGGCCAGGCCCCAGTGCGTGGTCGCGGCGCGGCCGTCGAGGAGACCGGCCTGGGCGAGCACGAACGCGCCGCTGCAGATCGAGGTGACCAGGATGCCGCGGTCGACGGCCGTGCGCAGCGCCTGCAGGGTCACCGGATCCGCGTCGGTGCGGCTGCCCGTACTCGGCACGATCACCGCGTCGGCGTAGTCGAGAACATCGAGCCCGTACCGGATCACGACGTCGAATCCACCGGGAGTCGACGGCAGTACCCCCGGCTCGGCCGTGCAGACCACCACCCGATAGCCGGGTTCACCGTCGATCATGACCGAGCCCATCAGGGTTTCCGGCATCGACAGATCGAAGGACTTCACCGGCGGGACGGCAACCACGGCAATCGTCTTCATGGCCTGATCCTTGGGATAGCTGGCATTCCGGCCACTAGTCTAGTCCTCGCGGCAACGGCATCGTTGAAGGTGCGGGCGGAACCCCGCAGCTCCACCGAAAGCTGTTGTCGTGAAAGGGAATTCATATGTCCATTCAGGTAGTTGTCGGCCGAGGTGGTACCGCGACCGCCACCGCGTTGTTGCTCGCCGAGGCCGGAGATCGCGTGCGGATGGTGAGCCGGAGCGGGCTGGGCCCGGACCATCCGGGCGTGGAACCGATCGCGCTCGACGCACTCGACACCACCGCACTGACCGAGATCGCGACCGGCGCGGACATCGTCTTCAATCTGGCTATGCCCGCGTATCACACGTGGCCGGAAGCGGTTCCGCCCCTGTTCGGTTCGATCCTGTCGGCGACGGAAAGCGTCGGCGCCGACCTGGTCATGCTGGGAAATCTGTACGGCTACGGCCCGGTCGACGGCGTCGTCAGCGAACACACCCCGCTCGCCGCGACGGGGAGCAAAGGCGCGGTGAGAGCCAGGATGTGGACCGATGCCCTCGCCGCGCACGAGGCAGGCCGATTGCGTGTCACCGAACTGCGCGCGGGTCAATTCCTCGGCGCGGGTGCTGTCTCGGTCTTCTCCCTGCTCGTTCAGTCCGCGGTGCTGGCGAACACCCCGGCCCGGGTGCCGCAGGAACTCGACCTCGCGCACTCGTTCACCGCGATCGGCGACGCCGCGGCCGCACTGGTCACCCTCGCGCGCGACGACCGGTCGTGGGGGAGGGCCTGGCATGCCCCGGTGATCACCACGACCGTGCGTGCGGCCGCGACCAGGCTCGCCGCGCTGGCAGGCGCCGCGACACCGGAACTGGCGGTGCTCACCGACGCGGAGATCACCGAACTCGCCGAGCAGGACCCGTTCTGGGCCGAACTGTTCGAGACGAAACACATGTCCCATCGTGAGTTCGTCGTCGACGATTCGGCGATGCTGACCACCTTCGGTCGCGCCGCGTCGACGCTGGACGAGGTGCTCGCCGAGGTGGTCACCGCCGACGCAGCCGCGCGCGTAACCGTGCCCGACGCGGGGTAGATGCCGTAGGTTTGCCGGAGAACCAGTCAACGGTTGCTCCGAATCCCGGGAGGCCCGGTGCGGCAAGGTGAGGGTGGTATCGGCGCGGTAGCTGCCGTGGTGACGGCCGAGGCCGCGCCGATTCCCTTGTCGGCCGGGCAATTACGCTGGTGGGTAGCTCATCAGCTGGCACCCGCCGTGCCCGCCGCCATCGCCCTGTATCTGGATCTGCGTGGGCCACTGGACATCGCGCGCCTCGGCACGGCGATGCGCGCGGCGGCGGCGCGACTGCAATCACCCCATGTGCGCCTACGTCTCATCGACGGCCGGCCTCACCAGTACCTCGACCCGACCGTGTTCGGCGAACTCACCGAAATCGACCTCACCGGCGACACGTTGGAGCCGAGTCAGGACTCGAGCCGCTTCGGGGTGGCCGAAGCGCTGTCGCGAATGGACGCCGATCGCCGAGCTCGGCTGGACCTGTGCGCGGACGCGATCACCGTCGCCGTGTTGTACCGCGTGGGTCCCGAACGGTGCTTTCTCTACCTGCGCAGTCACCACCTGGTGCTCGATGGAGTCGGTGCGGCGGCGGTGTTGCGGCTCGCAGCCGAGAACTACTCGAAGGCACCAGATCTCGACCAGGCAGGTGTGCTGTCGATCGCGGACTTGGTCGACGTGGATCGGAGTTATCGCGACTCGCCCCGTGCGGTCGCGGATCGGGCATTCTGGGCCGAAGAGGTTGCCGGGCTGCCTGATCCGGTAGGGCTCGCCGGAATCGCCGCGCCCGCGTCGTCGGACCCACATCGGGTGTCGGCCCGTCTCGACGAGCTGACCGCACACCTGCTGACCCTCGCGAGACAGCGCTACGCGGCGAGCTTTCCGGAGTTGACCGCCGCTGCCTTCGCCGCCTTCCTGGCGAGAATGTCGAGCGCCGACCAGGTCGTCTTATCGCTGCCCGTGGCCGCTCGGCCCACCGCGGCCCTACGCCGCTCGGCAGGTTCGGTCTCCAATGTCGTGCCCCTGCGCCTGCGCGACCTCGCCACTACATCAGTCGAAGACCTGATCGGCCAGGTGCGGCTGCAGGTGATCGGTGCCCTGCGCCACCAGTGCTACCGCTACGAGGACATCCAACGCGACCGTGGCGAAACCCAGATCGCCCGAGGCGGATTCGGCCCGGTGCTCAACCTCCTCGGCTTCACCGCCCCGTTGACCCTCGGCCCCGTGACCGGCCACGCCCATCTCCTGAGCCTCGGTCCCGTCGAAGACCTCCTCGTCAACGGCTACCAACTCGGCCCCGACAACACCTCCGCGACCATCGACTTCCAAGCCAACCCGGCCCGCTACGACGCCGCCACCCTGGCCTGGTACCACCGCCTTTTCCTCGATTGGTTCGCCACCTTCCTGGCCGCCGACCCGACCCAGTCGATCCGCGACCTGACCCCCGCGCACGATGTGCGGTCGTCGACCGCTGAGAGTGTTGAACGGGTCGACGCACCTGTCGGCAGGTACCGCCGCAACGAGATCGAAGTGGTGCACGACTGTGCGGCAACAACTTCGACATTGAGCGACCTGCTCAGCGGGTTCGACGAGTCGGACCGCGTCGCCGTGGTGGACGGTGCCAGGTCGACGACCTACCGGGAGCTCGGTGAGTCGGCGGCGCGGTGGGCCAGGGTGCTCATCGCGCACGGCGCCACGCCGGGAAGTCCGGTGCTCACCGCGATTCCGAGGTCACTCGAGTCCGTGCTGGCGGTGCGCGCCATCGCGGCCGCCGGTGCCTGCCTGACGCCGATCGATGTGGGCGATCCGAGCGAGCGGGTCGCCCGGATCATCGCCGGATCCGGTGCGGTACTCGGGTTGACGACACGGGCAGCGAACCCTGGGGAATCCTCCGGGATCACGTGGCTGCTGCTCGATGACGAGCGAACTCTGGCGCACGTCGCCGATCAGCCGTCGGAGCCGGTCACCGACGCGGACCGCCGCGGACGGCTGACACCCGCACACCTGGCCTACCTGATCCACACCTCAGGAACCACCGGAATGCCCAAAGGCGTCGCGGTCACCCACCGCGGCCTCGCTCCCTTGACCAGTCATCTGCTCGACCGCTACCGGACGACACCGGATTCGGTAGTGCTGCACGCCCATTCACCGGCGTTCGACGCGCATCTGCTCGAACTCCTCGCCGCGTTCGCGGCGGGTTCACGCCTGGTAGTCGAACCGCCAACGGTCGTCGCAGGCGCGGAACTGACCGGACTGATCACCGAGCGTCGAGTCACTCATCTGCTCACCACTCCCGCCGTGTTGGCGACCCTGCGACCCGAGGAAGTGCCGACTCTGACGGTCGTGGTCGTCGGTGGCGAGGCCTGCCCGCCGGAACTGGTCGCCACCTGGGCATCCCGAGTCCGCTTGCACAACGGCTACGGCCCGACCGAGGCCACGGTGATGACCACCCAGTCGACGCCGCTGGTGCCGGGGGAGCCGGTGACCATAGGCTCGCCGCTACCGGAAGTGTCCGCGCTGCTATTGGATCCACACCTTCGAGCTGTCCCCACCGGTGCCCGCGCCGAGCTGTACCTCGGCGGACCGTGTGTGGCGCAGGGTTATCTCGGCGATCCCGCGAGCACGGCGGCACGGTTCGTGGCAGATCCCCGAGGCAACGGCGAGCGCGTCTACCGCACCGGCGATCTCGTCGGCCCGCGCGCCGACGGCGGCTACGAGTTCCTCGGCCGCATCGATACCCAACTGGCCGTGCGCGGCCGCCGCATCGAACCGGCCGAAGTCGAAACGGCCCTGCTCGCCGACCCCACCATCGCCCACGCCGCAGTCGACATCGCCGACGCGGGCACGCCCGCAGCGCGTCTCATCGGCTACGTCGTCCCTGCCCGAGCTCCCGGTCCGCAACCCTCCACACCGGACACCACCTCCGACAGTGGCTCGGCCCTCGGCCGCCCCGGATCGGAGCATCCGTCCGCATCGGACACCGGCTTCGATGCCGCCGCATCCCTCGCCCGCCTCCGCACTGTCCTGCCCACAGCGCTGGTCCCCGCCGCGTTGATCACCCTCGACCGCCTCCCGCTGACAGCCAGCGGAAAACTCGACCGCGCGGCACTTCCCCCACCGCCCGCCACCCTCTACCGTCCGCCACGGACACCGCTACAACTCGTGGTCGCCACCACCTTCGCCCTCGCCTGCCACCTCGACGCGGTCGGCGCCGACGACGACTTCTTCGCCATCGGTGGCAATTCCCTGACCGGCGTGCGTGTTTCGGCGGAACTGGCCGCGTCGACGAACACCCCGATCACGGTCCGCTGGCTCTACACCGCACCCACGGTCGCCGCGCTCGCCCACCGCATCGAGACCTACCGTGCCGACGCCGACCCAGGCGCCGACGCCCTCGCCACCGTGCTGCCCTTGCGCACCGGCGGGACTCACCCACCCTTGTTCTGTGTCCACTCCGCCGTCCCGCTCGCCTGGTGCTACACCGGCCTGGCGCGCCACATCACCGACCGTCCTGTCTACGGATTGCAAGCACCGACCTTGTCGGCGGCAGATCCGCAACTCGACGACCTGACCGTCGACTTCCTCGCCGCCACCTACGCCACCGAGATCACCCGCCTGCAACCCGAGGGCCCCGTCCACCTGCTCGGCTGGTCCCTCGGCGGCCAACTCGCCCACGCCACCGCCGTCCGCCTGCGTGCCGAGGGTCGCGACGTCGCCACCCTCGCCATGCTCGACAGCGTCGTCGTCCCCGATTACGCCGACCCACCCCCGCGCCCCCGCATGCGCGACCTCCTCACCCACTTGCTCGGCGACGAACCCGGCGACGCCGACACACTTGCCGACCTCTCCGCCGAGGAAGCCGCAGCCGAATTGGCCGGAGCCGGAGCGAGTCTCGGGTCCGGCCTCACCGTCGAACAACTCACCAGGCTGCACGAGGCCTACGCCGACGGTGTCCGCCTCTCCCACGGTTACCGCCCCGACCTGTTCGACGGCGACCTCCTCTACTTCTGCGCCACCCAGGGCATGACCGCGTTCCTCGACGCCCAGATCTGGCGCCCTTTCGTCACCGGCCGTCTCATCGAACACTCCGTCGACACCACCCACGCCCAACTCACCAACGCCGACGTCGTCGCCCGCATCGGCCCGATCCTCGACCGTCACCTGCGCGAAGTCGAGATCGCGACGGCCACGACATGACCACTCTGCGCTCGATGAGAGGTCGACGTACCGACGCCACCTGGTGGTGCGTCTACGACGACCCCGCCCGCTGGTCCGCCGAACACCCACGAACTGCACCCCTGATCGACTGGTTCGCGAACACTCTCATGCGCCCCGATCCCGACCAGGGCCGACCCGGCCCGGTGTGCCCGTTCGTCAAACCCGCTGTGGCACAACACACCCTGTGGATCGCCGAACTGACGGACACCGGCGGGATCGCCGCGGCCGTCGACGACGCCTTCGAGCTCTACCGCACTCTCGACCACACCCAAGCGGTCCTCACCGTCTTCCCCGAACTCGCGGACACCGCCCGCATCGACGCCGCGCACGTCGCCCGCAAGAGCGACATCGTCCGCGCGGGTGCGATGCTCGGCCAGTTCTATCCCGGTTGTCCGGTCGCGGGCCTGTGGAACCGTGACTACCGCCCGCTGCACGCCCCGCTGCCGATGCTGGTGATCCGCCCGATGATGAACACCGATTTTCCGTTCCTCGTCGGCGAGCCGGAGTGGCTTTCGGCCTACCTCGCCCGGCACGCGCCAGGGCTCCCGCGCAAGCTGCGCGCCACGATTGCGGATCGGATGCACGTGCCCGACGCGGGACCCGCCTCGATCACCGAACTGCGCGCACATTTTCCGGATGAACACGCACAATAGGGACACGAACCGCCCAATGCCGGACATTAGCGGGGTCGTGCGGCACACTACGTCGCATGCGTCGGCTTGTGTGCTGTCTGCTCGTCCTGCTCGGCTGTGGTTTCGTCGTCTCGCCCATGGCGTCGGCGGAATCCGGGATCCTCGATGTCCGCCCGCTCGGCGGCAGGCAATTCGAGGTGGTCGTGTATTCCGCGGCGATGAATCGCCCGATCACCCTCTGGATGTCGCATCCGGGGTCCGGCGCGCCCGCGCTGTACCTGCTGAACGCGATCGACGGCGGCGAGGGCGGCGGGCCGTGGATGCGGCGCACCGATGTGGTCGACTTCTTCGCCGACAAGCCGGTGAATGTGATCGTCCCGATCGGCGGCCGCGCCAGCATGTACACCGACTGGCAGCGCGACGACGGCGCGTTGGGCCGCAACAAGTGGTCCACCTTCCTGACGAACGAACTTCCACCGCTGCTCAACGAACGATTCAGCATGACCGGCGCCAACGGCATTGCGGGCCTTTCGATGTCGGCCACCTCGGCGTTGAACATGGCGATCGCCGCACCCGGCCTGTATCGCGCGGTCGGCGCCTTCAGCGGGTGCACCCAGACCGGCAACCCGCTCGCGGAGACGCTGGTTCGCGCCCAACTGGCCACCTTCGGCGCCGACGCCACCAATATGTGGGGAGGTCCCGGCGACCCGGCATGGGCGGCCAACGACCCGACCCTGCACGCCGACCGTCTGCGCGGCACCGCCATCTATCTGTCCTCGGGTAACGGCGCTCCCGGCCCGTACGAGGCGTTCAACGACCCGAGCATCGCGGGCAATGTCGGCGTGCTGCTCGATCGACTGCTGGTCGGCGGCACTATGGAAGCCGTCGTCGGCAGCTGTTCGAGTCCGCTCGCGGGCCGCCTTGCCCAACTCGGCATCCCCGCCGACATCCGCTTCCGCGCCGCGGGCACCCACGCCTGGCCCTACTGGCAGGACGACGTCCACGATTCCTGGCCCATGTTCGCCGCGGCCCTCGGCATCTGAGTTCGGTGTCGGTGGCTCGGCGCACACTGAGCTGATGGCATACGACGAGGAACTCGCCGAGCGGATCCGGGAGATCGTCTACCCGCGCCGCGACCTCACCGAGCGGAAGATGTTCGGCGGTCTCGCCTTCCTGATCGGCGGCAACATGGCCGTGGCCGCCAGTGGCAAGGGTGGGCTGCTGGTGCGGGTGGCCCCGGCCGAAGGCGATCGTCTGCTCGACGGGTCGGCGATCACGCCGATGGTGATGGGCGGGCGCGAGCTGCACGGCTGGCTGCGAGTAGCCCCGGAAACGGTCGACGACGACACCGTCCTGCGGGAATGGGTCGAACGCGGGGTGCGGTTCGCCGCGGCCTTGCCGCGAAAATAAAAGTTCGGCGGATGTGTCGAAGCGTGATGATCGGCTCCGACCAGGGAGTGAAGCAGAGCCACTCACCCCAAGGAGCACATCATGTCCGTCAACACTTTCCTCTGGTTCGACGCCGACGCCGAAGCGGCGGCCGAACTCTATGCCGCGTCAGTCCCGAACTCGCGCATCGTCGAGGTCACCCGCCAGGGGGACGGCTCGGCCTTCATCGTCACCCTCGACCTCGACGGTCAGGCTGTCACCTTGATGAACGGCGGCCCGGGTCACCCGCACAGCGATGCCGCGTCGCTGCAGGTGGTGGTGGATACCCAGGACGAGATCGACAGCCTCTGGGACGCGCTGTCGCGGGACGGCGGAACCCCCGGCCCGTGCGGCTGGCTCACCGACCGGTTCGGGGTGTCCTGGCAGGTCGTGCCTGCCGTGCTGACCAAACTGATGGGTGGTGAGGTCGATCGTGTCATCGCCGTCGGCACGGCGCTGCGCTCGATGTCCAAGCTCGACATCGCCGCCCTGCAACAGGCCTACGACCAGGTCTGAACGCAGAACGGCCGCCGCGGGGAGAGGTTCGCGGCGGCCGGACTGTTCGAGTGGGCTAGCCGGCCGAGCCCGACAGCAGCCCACTCAGGTCAGCGGAACCGGTACTCGTCCCACCACCGGGTGAGGTGGGCTTCGGCGCGACGGTGATGGTGACGGTCTTGGAGCTGATGAGTTCCTGCACCGCCTTGATCTCGTGCGCGCCGGTGGTCTTCGGCGTCCAGGTGATGGTTGCCTTGCCGTCCGACACCGAGACCGGCTCACCGATCTGGGTGCCGTTGTCGGTGAAGGTCACCTTGAACAGGAACGAGGTGGACGTGACATCGGCGGTGACGGTGTAGGCGGTATCGACATAGTGGGTGCTACCGCTCACCGCGATCCCCTGCACGAGCGCCGATGCCTGCGGTGCGGCCAGCACGGCGGCCGCGGCCACCGCGGTGAAAGCCGTGAGTCCGAAACCGGCACGCCGCGCCTGGTAGATCTTCATGATGTTCTCCTGTTCGCGCTGTTGATGAGCGCGACATTAGCCAGCGGATCCGGCCCGCGTCCCGGAAACTGAAATAACAATGTTTAAAAGCGTGGGAGCCGGTTGCTCCGCAGGTGGCGAGCGAATTCACCCGGAGCGGATGAGGCAGCCACGGCGACCGGCCGCGACACTGGGGCCATGTCGAAGCCCGGACCGCTCCGCTACCAGTTCGTCGTCGAGGGCGAGCTGTCCGAGCGTGTCCTCGCGGCCTTTCCCGAGCTGCGCCCCAGCTCGCATTCGCCCACCGGGACGACCACCCTGTTCGGCCTCGTCGCCGACAGCACGGCCATGCGCGGGGTGATGGCCCGCATCGACACCCTCGGCCTCACCCTGCTGAGCATGTCCCAGTTGCCCGACTGAGCGTTCGCCGACGAGTCGACGTCGATCTGATAACGAGCGGCCCCACTTCACCTCGCCAGCAACCGCACAGCCTCCACTTGGCCTACCGTCGATCTCGGCGGAGGTCGGCCGCCGCGCGATGAAAAGCGTGTTCAGGAGGGTGAAGATGGCTTCGTCGTCGGGTTCTCTGGAAGTTCATAGCGGCGGCTCGGTGATAGCTGTGACCGGTCCGTGTGCCGGTCTCCCTGAGCTGTCCTTCGCTCCGGTTCGCTGCAACGAGGCCTTCGCCCGCTTGGATCGGGCACAGGCGGCCACCGGGCACACCGTGCTGCTGTGCGGACCGGCGGGCAGCGGGAAGACCGTCGTGCTGGTCGACTGGGTACGCCGCAGGTGCTCGGCGCGTGTCACGTGGTTGACCGTGGCCGAATATCGGGGCACCGACCTGTTGGCCGAGATCGCCCGAACTCTCGATCCCATGCCGGATTTCGTGCCGACCGGCGTGCTGCAGACGCCGATGGACCGTGCCGTGAATCTCCTCGCGGGCCTGGTCGATGTCGAGCCGACGGTGCTGGTGATCGACAACGCCCACCTGCTCACCGACCCGCTGCAACTCGCCGGGCTCGAATACCTGCTCACGCACCTGCCCGCCCAGGTCACCGTGTTGATCGCGAGCCGCTTCGATCCGCCACTGCGCTGGCACGCCCTCGACCTGGCGGGCAGGCTCACCCGGATCGGCGTGCCCGAACTCGCACTCGCCCCGGATCGGGTCGCCCAACTGCTCGCCCAGCACGGCTGCCGACTCGACGACGCCGAGCTCGCCGTGGTCCAGAACCTGACCCGAGGCTGGGCCGCACTGGTTCGCATCGCGGCGATCTGCCTGTCGGCCACCGGGACCGACCGCGATACGGCCCTCGCCGCGCTGGCCCGCCCCTCACACGCGGTCGCCGACTTCCTGGTCGCCGAACTGCTCGCCTCGCTACCGGCGCCGACTCTCGAATTCTTGCTCGCCACAGCGGTTCCCGCGCAATTCAGCTTGCCGATGGCCGAAGATCTGGTGGGTGGCGACGCCGCCCGCATCCTCGACGAACTGCTGCGCGCCAACTTTCCGTTGCACACCGTCGCCCACGCGGGCGAACTCTGGCACACCTACCACCCGCTGCTGCGGGCCTACCTGCTCGCCGAGGCCGCCTACACCAGGCCGGATCGCCTGCCCGATTGCCATCGCCGGGTGGCCGCCTGGTTCACCGCGGCCGCGATGCCGGGTCCCGCGCTCGAGCACATCGTGGCTGAGCCCGGCGCGCCAGGGCTGGTGCCCTTCCTGCGCGACTGGGGGCTGCGCATGGTGCTGGAAGGGGCGGGCCACACCCTGCTCGCCGCCGTCGACAACCTTTCCGAGCACGACACTTTCGTTCGCCTGCTGCGCGCGGCCGTCGCGGTGGAGTCGGGTGATATCGCCGCCGCCGAGGTATATCTCGAGGCCGCCCACGTCGGCCCGGATTCGGCGGCGCCGATGGTGCCCACCGAGTGGGTGGCCGCCCTCGATCATGCCGTGAGCGCGGGAGTCGCTGTCCTGGTGGGTGATTCGGCCTCGATGCCATGGCCGCTGCCACCGGTGACCGGACAGCCCGACCTCGACTGCTACGCCGCGCTGTACTGCGGAATCGCCGAGATCTACGGCGGTGAGCTCGACAGCGGCGCCACGTCTGTGCGCCACGCGATCGTGCACTCCGAGCAGGTCGGGCTGGGTCGCGTCGCGGTCCGCGCCAGAACCGCGACGGCCGTGGCGGCCGGGATGGCGGGCCGGGTCGGCGAGCTTCGAGCGCTGGCGGCCCAGGCGATCGACTGCGCCGAGCGCTACGACCTCGCCGGTTCGGGCGATGCCGCCGCGGCGAGGGCGCTCGCGGCCTACGGCGCGTATGAACAGGGCCTGGATTTCGAGCGGCCGTTGCCGAGTCTGCCCTCGGCCGCCGCCGACGAGACGGTGGTCCCCGCGCCGGTGCGCCTGGCGGCGATCATGACCGGCGTGCTCATGTTCGGCGATGCCACGGATCGCTCGGCCGCGGCGGTCACGCTGAGCAAGCGACTGCATCGCCTGCTCGACGAATCGCCCACGCTGCACGGCACCGGCGGACTGGTCACCGATGTGTTGTGGCTGCTGCTGCGCGTACAGGCCAGGGCGGACGCGCAGCAACTGATCGACCACGCGACGCGGGCGCTCGGCCGGACCCCGGACATGGTCGTCGCCGAAGCGGGACTGGCGCTCTACGCCCATCGCCCCGCCGTCGTGCTGACGTTGCTGGAACCGCTGCTCGCCACCGCGCGGTTGCCCTCTCGATCGCTGGTCACGGCGTGGTTGCTGGTCGCGGTCGCCGCCGACCGCCTCGATCGCCCCCGCAAGGTCGACGACGCCTGCGAGCAGGCCCTCGCCCACGCGGCCACCGAGCAGTTGGCTCGCCCGTTCCTCGATGTCCCCGCGGCCGACGAGCTGCTCGCCCGCATCGGCGCGCGCTTCGGTCACTATGCGGCTCTGGTCGACCGTATCCGTGCCTATCGGGGCACCACTGCGGGCGCACCACAACTCACCGACACCGAATTGGTGGTGCTTCGCCAACTTCCCTCCGGCATGACGGCCGGCAATATCGCCGCCGACCTGGGCGTCTCGGTGAACACCGTCAAGACGCACCTGCGCGGGATCTACCAGAAACTCGCCGTCAACGCCCGGGCCGAGGCGATCGCCCAGGCCCGTGTGCTCGGCCTGCTCTGAGCTCAGTCCGGCGCTTGGAGGGCGGGAAACCAGACATCGGTGAGTACCGCCGCGGCCTGTGTGGCCGAGACGTCGATGGTGCCCTGCATCGCCCAGCGGGTGAAGAACCGCTCGAGCTGGGCGACGAGCAGTTCGATCCGCAGCCGGGCCTCGTCGCGGCGGTGTTCGGGCCAGCGGGCGAGGTAGGCGGGCATGGTGTCGGCCAGGGTCATGATGCCCTCGCGCGCCACCGCGCGGAATTCCGGTTCGAGCGCGGTGGCCTCGTCCCAGGCCGGGAGCATGTCCTTGTTCGTGAAGAACCAATCGATCGCGCGAGTCATCCAGTCCGCGAACGACTCTCGGGACCCGACTGTGAGCACCCGGTCGAGGTCGGCGTAGAAATCCCGCACGCTGGCGAGGGTGCCTTCCTGCGCGATGGCCCGCAGCACCTCGCCCTTGCTGGTGAAGTGCAGGTAGAAGGTCGCCCGGCTACAGCCGACAGCGGCGGCGATGTCGTCGACGCGGACATCGGAGTAGCCCTGCGTCTCGAACAGGGTGCGCGAGGTCTCGACGATCCTGGCCTTCGTCAGACGCTTCTGTTCCTCGCGCAACGATCCACGGCGGGTGGGTTCGGTCGTCATCGGACCATCTTAGACGATCAGCTCATTCACTAGACATGATGTCCAGCGAGACGCTATCCTGTGGTCCACGTCACCCGGCATGGTCATCGATGACCGAGGCCGCTGGAGGAGTTCTGCATGGATACAGGTCAATTACCCAAGGTGTGCGTCATCGGCGCCGGACCCTCGGGTATCACCGCCGCCAAACGGCTCGCCGAGAACGGCATTCCGTTCGACTGCTACGAGGCGTCCGACGAGGTCGGCGGCAATTGGTACTTCAAGAACCCCAACGGCATGTCGGCGTGTTATCAGAGCCTGCACATCGACACCTCGAAGTACCGCCTGCAATTCGAGGACTTTCCGGCGCCGGCGGATTGGCCGCACTTCCCGCACCATTCCCAATTGCTGCAGTACTTCAAGGACTATGTCGACCACTTCGGGTTGCGGGATCGGATCCGGTTCAACAGCCTGGTCACCGCCGCCGAGCGCGACGACGCGGGTCTGTGGCGGGTGACGACGGCGGCGGGCGAGACCGAGGTCTACGACGCGCTGATCGTCTGCAACGGACACCACTGGAATCCTCGATTCCCGGACTACCCGGGCGAGTTCGACGGTGTGCTCATGCACAGCCACGCCTACAACGACCCGTTCGACCCGATCGATATGCGCGGCAAGCGGATCGTGGTGGTCGGCATGGGTAACTCGGGCCTCGACATCGCCTCGGAACTGTCCCAGCGGTTCCTCGCCTCGAAGCTGTTCGTTTCCGCCCGCCGGGGCGTGTGGGTGCTGCCCAAGTACGTCAACGGGCAAGTGGGCGACCGCGCGTCGATGCCCGCGTGGATTCCGGCCAAGATCGCGCTCAAGCTCAAGCAACGCTTCGTCCGCAAGAACCGCGGCGAGATGTCGACCTACGGCCTGCCGACACCTGATCACGAGCCGTTCGAGGCACATCCGTCGGCGAGTGAGGAATTCCTGCACCGGGCCGGCTGCGGCGACGTGGAGTGCAAGCCCGCGATCACCCGATTGGCCGGTGACACGGTGCATTTCGCCGACGGCAGCACCGAGCAGGTCGACGTGATCGTCTGCGCCACCGGCTACCACATCAGCTTTCCGTTCTTCACCGATACCGAGTTGGCGCCCGACGCGGACAACCGGTTCCCGCTGTTCCAGATGATGATGAAGCCCGGTGTGGACAACCTGTTCTATCTCGGTCTGGCCCAGCCGATGCCGACGCTGGTGAACTTCGCCGAGCAGCAGAGCAAGCTCGTAGTCGCCTACCTGACCGGTCGCTATCACCTGCCTCCGCGCGCGGAGATCGACGAGGTGCTCGGGGCGCAGGAAGCCAAACGCTCCGGTCGCTACTACGATTCGCCACGACACACCATCCAGACCGAATTCGAGCCGTACGTGCGCTCGATGACCAAGGAGATGGAGCGCGGCGCGAAACGTGCCGCCGCCGCGGGCAATGCCCTGCCGGTGCCCGCTCGGGTGACGGCCGAGGTGGCGCGATGAGCACCGCTTCCGGCTTCTGTCGCGACGAATTCGCCGGTGTGCGTGCGGCATTCGACGAACAGCTCGGCTCCGGGGCCGAACTCGGCGCCGCGCTGTGCGTCACTGTCGACGGCGATCCGGTCCTCGACCTGTGGGGCGGCTACGCGGATCCTGAGCGCACCACCCCATGGAGCGCCGACACCCTGGTCAACGTCTTCTCGGTCACCAAGACGATGACGGCGCTGTGTGCCCTGCTGCTCGTCGACCGCGGCGAGCTCGACGTCGATCAGCGAGTTGCCCACTACTGGCCCGAATTCGCGGCCAACGGCAAGGCCGACATCGAAGTCCGCCACCTGCTCTCGCATACCTCGGGCGTCTCGGGCTGGGACAAGCCGATCACGCTGTCCGATATCTACGACACCGATGCCGCCGCCGCCCGCCTGGCGACGCAGGCGCCCTGGTGGGAGCCGGGCACCGCCTCGGGCTATCACGCCATCAACTACGGGCATCTCATCGGCGAACTGGTGCGCCGCATCACCGGCCGCTCGCTGGGCACGTTCTTCGCCGACGAACTGGCCGGGCCCTTGGGCGCCGATTTCCACATCGGTACCAGTCCCGAGCACGCCGACCGGATCGCCACCCTGATCCCGCCGGAAATGCCCGACTACGACCTGTCGACCCTGGACCAGAACAGCGTGCTGATCAAGACGCTCACCAGCCCCTGGCTGGAGGTCTCCGAAACCGCGACGCCGGCCTGGCGCGCGGCCGAGATCGGCGGCACCAACGGGCACGGCAACGCGCGCTCGGTGGCCCGCGTCCAGTCGCTGATCGCCAACGGCGGCGAGCTGAGCGGCAGGCGGTTCCTCTCGCCCGCGACGATCGAGCTGATCTTCCGCGAGCAGGCCGACGGCATCGACCTGGCCTTGCTCGCCCCGCTGCGCTTCGGCATCGGCTACGGGTTGCCCCGACCGGAGACCTTCCCGCACATTCCGGATGGCCGGGTCTGCTGGTGGGCCGGGTACGGCGGTTCGATGGTGGTCAACGACCTGGATCGCCGAATCACCTTCGCCTACACCATGAATCGCATGGCGACGGGATTGATCGGTTCCGATCGGTGCGACAGTTACCTGAAAGCTACGTTCGACGCGGTAGGAGACGCCCGATGAGCATGCGTGCGATGCAGTTGACGGCCCCGGGCACCCTCGAATTGCGCACGGTGCCCGTACCGGAACTCGGACCCGCCGATCTGCTGCTGCGGGTCGGCGCGGCGGGGATCTGCCATTCGGATTCGTTCGTGCTGAGCCTGCCGTTCCCGATGAGCGAGAAGCCCCTGACATTGGGCCACGAGATCGCGGGCACCATCGAGGCCGTCGGCTCGGCGGTGGAAGGTCGTAGCGTCGGCGAACGCGGGATCGTGTACCTGTGCTGGTCGTGCGGCGAATGCCGGGAGTGCCTGCGCGGCAACGAGAATGTCTGCCTGGCCGCCGGTCGCACCGCGATGCCGCCGTGTCCCGGCCTCGGCCCCGACGGCGGTATGGCCGAGTACGTCCGCATACCGGTGCGCTCGTTCGTGCCGATCGCCGACGAACTCGACTTCGCCCACGCCGCGCCACTGGCCGACGCGGCACTGACGCCGATGCACGCTATCCGCGGCGCCATGGACCAGCTCTGGCCCGGTGCCACAGCGGTCGCCATCGGGATCGGCGGACTCGGCCACGTGGCGATCCAGCTGTTGAAGGCCCTCACCCAGACCACCGTGATCGCGGTCGACGTGGATGCCGACAAGCTCGCCCTGGCCACCGAATGCGGCGCCGACATCGTGCTCAAGGCCGACGAGAACACCGTGGCCACGATCTTGGAGCTCACCGGCGGACGCGGCGCGGAGGCGGTGTTCGACTTCGTCGGTACCGATCCCACCGTCAAGCTCGCCGTCGAATCCGTCGCCCCCAACGGCGCTGTCCGGCTGGTGGGTCTCGGCGGCGGCGCCACCGGCATCGACTCGGGACCAGCGGGCGGACCCGGACTGCCATGGGGTGCCACGGTACGAAAGTCCTACGGCGGCACCAGGTCCGACCTCATAGATGCCGTGGCTCTGGCCGCTGCGGGCAAGCTCCGCGCCCAGATCGAGCGGTTCGACCTGGCCGATGCCCGAACCGCCTTCGACCGACTCGACTCCGGCGCGATCCGCGGCCGCGCCGTCCTGATTCCCTGATGGAGAAGAACATGACCAACGCTGTAGACCCACAGGAATTCGTGGCCAAGGTGGCGGCGGGCCTGACCGCGCCGGGCTCGCCGTTCGAGATGACCGTTGAACCCGTTCTCGGCGTGCCGATTCCGGTCTTCGCGCAGCGCCGTGCCAACCTACGCGAACTGCTGGAGCATTCACTGAAGTGGGGTGAGCGCGACTACCTCGTCACCGAGGACCGCCGGATCTCCTTCGCTGAGCACGCCGCGGCGGCGGGCGCGTTGGCCACCGCGCTGGCGGCCAGGTACGGCGTGGGCAAGGGCGATCGCGTCGGCATCCTGGCCGCCAACGGCCCGGACTGGGTGATCGCGTTCTGGGCCGCACAGTGCCTCGGCGCGATCCCGGTCGGCTACAACGCCTGGTGGGCGCCGCCGGAGATCGCCTACGGGCTGGGCCACACCACGCCGACCGTCGTCATCGCCGACGCGAAAAGGGCTGCGCACCTGGCCGAGACAGGCACGGACCTGCCCGTCTTGACCATGGAGGAGGACCTGCCCGCGCTGATCGCCGAGTTCGGCGGCGGCGAGATCCCCAGCACGCCGGTCGCCGAAGACGATCCGGCCGTGATCCTCTACACCAGCGGGACCAGCGGCAGGCCGAAGGGTGTTGTCCATTCGCAGCGAAACATGGTGGCGATCAGCGATTACCACCGTTTCACCGACGCCATGATGGCCGCGTTCATGGGGCAGGAGCCCGGCGATGCTCCCAGCGATCGCCGCTACCTGGTCACCGCGCCGCTGTTCCATATCGCCAGCCTGCACAACCTCGTCATCCCGCGCCTGCTGACCGGCGCGGCGGCGGTGTTCCCGCACGGTGCCTTCGAGATCGGCCGCGTTCTGAGCCTGGTCGAGCGCGAGAAGGTCACCAACTGGGCCGCGGTGCCGACCATGGCGTCGCGACTGCTGGAACACGATGTGGCCCAGCACGATCTGTCCTCACTGAGCGCGCTCTCGCTGAACTCGGCGCCGTCCTCGCCCGCGCTGCTGGCGGGCCTGCGCGAGAAGACCTCGGCCCTGCAATTCTCGCTGACCACCAGCTATGGCCTCACCGAGAGCGGTACCGCGGCGACGGTCGCCACCCCGCTCGACCTGGCCGCCGACGACGCCTCGGTCGGCAGACCGATCATCGGTGTCACGGTGGAGATCCGCGACGCCGAGGGCAAGGCGGTCGGTGAAGGTGACGAGGGCGAGATCTGCATCCGCAGCCCCTACGTGATGCTCGGCTACTGGAACGACGACGCGGCGACAGCGGCCGCGATCGACGACCAACGCTGGTTGCGCTCCGGCGATTTCGGCACGATCCACCACGGCAGGCTCACCGTGTCGGGCAGGCGCACCGACCTGATCCTGCGTGGCGGCGAGAACGTGTATCCCACCGAGATCGAGAACGTGCTCGTCGAACACCCGGCCGTCAGTGAGTGCGCGGTCTTCGGCGTTGCCCATCCCGATCTCGGCCAGGAGGTGGCGGCCGTCGTCGTCGCCGAACCGGGGGCGGTGGACCCGGAGGAGTTGCGCGCCTTCGTCGCCGACCGCCTCGCTTATTTCAAGGTGCCCGCCCGATGGCGGATCACTTCGGACGCGTTGCCGCGCAACGCGACCGGTAAAGTCACCAGGCGCGAGCTCGCGATCTGAAGGGGTCAGAAATGTTCGACAGCATCATCAAAGGTGGCCGGTTCTTCGACGGCACCGGTGCCCCGTCCACGGTCCGCCACCTCGGCATCACAGCGGGCAAGGTCGCCGCGATCTCGCAGACCCCGCTCGACGAAACCGGTTGCCCCCGGGTCGTCGACGCGACCGGCAAGTGGGTCATGCCCGGCATGATCGACATCCACACCCATTACGACGTGGAGGTCCTACTCGACCCGTCGCTGTCGGAGTCGGTGCGCCACGGCGTCACCACCGTGCTGCTCGGTTCGTGTTCGCTCTCGACCGTGCACGTCGACGGTGAGACCGCGGGCGACCTGTTCGGCCGGGTCGAGGCCATCCCGCGGCAATACGTAGTCGGCGCGATGAACGACGTCCAGACCTGGAGTACCGCAGGCGAATACATCGACGCGCTCGAGCAGTTGCCGCTCGGCCCGAACCTGGCCGGCTTCATCGGTCACTCCGATATCCGGGCGGCGGTGATGGGGCTCGACCGCTCCACCCGCAAGGAGGTGAAGCCGTCCAAGGACGAGCTGGCCGAGATCGAGCGCATGCTCGTCGACGCGCTCGACGTCGGATTCGTCGGAATGTCCTCGCAGCAGCTGCTTTTCGACAAGCTCGACGGGGAGACCTGCCGTTCGCGGACACTGCCGTCCACCTATGCCAAGAGCAAGGAACGCCACCGGCTCAACACGATCCTGCGCAAGCGTGGTCGCGCGTTGCAGGGTGGCCCCGATATCGCCAACCCCAAGAGCCTGGTGTCGATGGCGGTGTCGAGCATCGGCCTCTGGCGTGATCCGCTCAAGGTGAGTCTGCTGTCGGCGGCCGATGTGAAGGCGTTGCCCGCCGCGTCCAAGATGTTCCCGGCCGTCGGCAAGATCATCAACGGGCTCGACGGCGACTTCCGCTGGCAGCACCTGCCGGTGCCGTTCGAGGTGTACTCCGACGGCATTTCGCTGCCGGTGTTCGAGGAATTCGGTTCCGGCGCCGCCGCTTTGCACCTGGCCGATCACATCGACGAGCAGCGTCACCTCATGCAGGACGAGGAGTACCGCCGCTCGTTCCGCAAGGACTACGACAACAAGTACGGCCCCCGAGCGTGGCACCGTGACTTCTTCGACGCCGATATCGTCGACTGCCCCGACGAGACCGTCATCGGCAAGACCTTCGGCGAGGTCGGTGTCGACCGCGGCGGCCTCCACCCGGTCGACGCGTTCCTCGACCTCGTCGTCGAACACGGTGACAAATTGCGCTGGCGCACCACCATTTCCAACCACCGTCCCGAGGTGGCCGATGTCCTGGCCGCCGATCCGTCGGTCCAGCTCGGCTTCTCCGACGCGGGCGCGCATCTGCGCAATATGGCCTTCTACAACTTCGGCCTGCGCCTGCTTCGCCGCGTCAACGACGCCGCGACCAGCGAGAAGCCGTTCATGACCGTCGAGCACGCGGTACACCGGCTCACCGGCGAACTCGCCGACTGGTACGGCCTCGACACCGGTCACCTGCGCCTGGGCGCCCGCGCCGACGCCATCGTGATCGACCCCGCCCACCTCGACGAGACCCTCGACGCCTACGCCGAGGACCCGATCGCGGTGTTCGGCAATCTCTCGCGCATGGTCAACCGCAACGACGAGACCGTCACTGCGGTCTTCGTCAACGGCCGGTATGTCTTCGGTGAGGGCGAAGCCGATCCCGCGCTCGGCACCGAACGGGTGGGGGAGTTCCTGCGCGCCGAGTAGGATCTGCGACCCTGACCTGATGAGCCCGAACACCCGCCCATCAGCGAGAGGACTCGACATGTCGGACGCGAAACGGATCACCTGGGGCAAACCACGTCAGCCCACCGACGCCGACCGCGACGCCCTGCGTGCGGACCTGCTCGCCAAGGCCCGTGCCGTGCGCGGCGACGGCTGGGCGAACTACCGCACCGAGTGGCCTGCGGGCCAGGTGTCTGTCGTCGCCTACGTGCTGGGCGACGCCGAAGTCCTCGCCGAACTCGAGGAGAACGAGGGAACGGTTCTGAGTCGTTTCGCCGCCGACCTGTTCGGCTTCGTCGGCGGCCGCAAGGACAACGAAAAGGGTCTCGTCGATACCCAGGCCTGGTTCGACACGGTCCGCAAAGCCCTCGGCCCCGCGTCGTGACGCGGGGCCGGTCGGCGCCCGGCGGTAACTACCAGCGGTCGGGGGTGACCGGTGCGTCCCAGGCCTTGGCGAAGCGGGTCTTGTCCTTGGTGTCCACTTCCTTGCGGCGGTAGACGATGTAGGGGCGGGTGAGGTAACCGATGGGGGCGCTGAACATGTGGACCAGGCGGGTGTAGGGCCAGGCCGCTACCAGGACGAGTACGACGAGCCCGTGGAGCTGGAAGGTCCACGGAACGCCGACCATCAGGCCGGGCTCGGGGTTGATCGAGAACAGGCTGCGGAACCACGGCGAAACCGTGGTGCGGTAGTTGTAGGTGCCCCAGAGCAGGTTGGAACCCCAGGTGTTGAGCAGGCCGGTGACCAGGGCCAGGGTCAGCAGCGTGTACATCATGACGTCGTTGCGGCTGGTGTTCTTGCGCACGGCGGGAATCGCGATGCGGCGGTAGCACAGGATGGCCACGCCGAGCACGACCATGAGCCCGGCGACCGAACCCGCACCGACCGCGATGATGTGATAGGCGTGCTCGGAGATGCCGATCGCCGAGGTCCACGATTCGGGAATCAACAAACCCATCACGTGACCACCGAACACCCCGAGCATGCCGAAGTGGAACAGCGGACTGCCCAGCTGTAGCAGCTTGGACTCGTAGATCTGCGAGGAGCGGGTGGTCCAGCCGAACTGGTCGAAGCGGTAGCGCCAGACATGGCCCAGCACAAAGGAAGTCGCCGCGATGTAGGGCAGGATCAGCCACAGGCCTTCGGGCAGCGGGATAGTGGCATTCATCGACGGACCTCCGTGCTTACGCCGCCATTGATGGCGACAAATTTGCTGCCTTTTCCTGGCTGTGAAATATCTGCTGTACATTCGAACGTATGGTCGAGACCGTGCGGTACGCCTATCGCCTGCGCCCCGGAGTGCAGGCTGTGCGCGGGCTCGAGTCCGAGTGGCATCGGTGCCGGTTTCTGTGGAACGAGGCGGTCCACCAGCAGCGCAGCGGTGGCAGGCCCACGCTCACCAAACTTGGAAAGCTCTTGACCGCTGCGCGTCGGCAAAGCTCCTGGCTTCGCAGCGGTTCCCAAGTCCCCCAACAGCAGATGCTTCGTTCCTATGTCAGCGCCAGGCATCAATCGTTCACCAGGAAAGGCCATGGTCGGCCGACGATCAAACGGCGCAAGAACTGTCTGCCGTCGTTGGAGTACACCCGCAATGGATTCTCGATTACCAACGGCCGCTTGCGATTGCCGAAGGGCGTCGAGATTCCGGTTGTGTGGTCGCGCGAACTGCCGTCGGAACCGAGTTCGGTTCGTATCTACAGGGATTCTCTCGGACACTGGTATGCCTCGTTCGTGGTCCGCCGAGAAGTAGCGACGATGCCTGCGACATCCGATGGCATCGGTATCGATTGGGGTGTTGCGACCACCGCCACTACGACAAACCCTGACTTCGACCTGCCCTACCAGGGTTTCCGGGCAAGGTGTGCGGCTGAGTTGGCTCGGGCGCAACGAAAAGTGGCGCGCAGGCGTCGCCCACGCGGACAAGCCCCGTCCAACGGGTACCGAGTCGCGCGCCGCGCCGCCGCCCGATTGCACAAGAAGGCTGCCCGGCAGAACACCCATGCTGCGCGTGTATGGGCGCGCCGGGTAGTCAACGAACATCAGACGATCGCGATCGAGGACTTCAAAATGAAGTTCCTGACCCGATCCACGATGGCGCGCAAGGCAGCCGATGCGGCGATCGGCGTCGCGAAGCGTGAGTTGATCGACCGTGGCTCGCGGGCCGGCCGGAAGGTGGTGACGGTTGTGCCCGCGTACACGACGATGACGTGTTCGAGTTGCTTCGCGAGAGCCAAGCAGCGGCTCGAACTCGCTGACCGAACCTTCCGGTGTACGTCCTGTGGGTATTCCGCTGGGCGCGACCGAAATGCTGCCAGAGTAATTCTGGCTGTGGCAGAGCGGGGCCACACAAGCGTTGACGACGTAGGACACTTGCAGCCCTCCTTCGGGGCGGTGGTGAGTGCGGTCTGAGCTTGAAATCCCTCGCTGAACTTGCGGGGGAACCGTTAACGGCGGCCTTCTGTTGCTTCGAAGAGGGCGGGGTCCATGGCGTACGGTTCGAGGCCGACCTCTTCCTCGGGCGGACCCTGGGCGGCGAGTTCGGCGATGCGCCTGCGGTCGGCGGTGGTGACCGGGGGCAAGGTGGTGAGGACCGCGCCGAGGACGCCGCTGTAGGGAGAGTTGTTGTCGCCCAGCGACAATCGCAACAGCTCCATCACCGGCACGTGCTCGCCGAGCAGGCGCTCGCCGCCGATCGGATCGATGGTGGCGGCGAATTCCAGCAGCACCGGCAGGTGGTCGGGCAGTTCCTCGTCGCCGAGTTCGACCCCCGCCTGGCGGTAGGCGTGCTTGAAACGCAGCAGTGCCATACCGCGTTTGCGGGTGTCGCCGAAGGCGTAGAACGTCAGGTGCAGGCTGGCGCGCCGGCGCATGTCGAAGGTCTCGACGTAGCTCTGCGCCACTTCGATCGCCGGGGTATCGCGCAGGTAGGCGAAGATCTCGGCGAAGTGCGCCTGCACCTCTTCGGGCAATTGCGCCGCGGCGTCGGACAACTGGTCGAGCATGGACAGGGTCTGCTCGCCGGGGTAGTCGAGCAGGAACGCCGCCAACCGCCACACGACCAGGCGGTCGTGCTCGGCCATCTCGGTAACCGGTTGGGGCCGTTTACGAATCGAGAGCAGACTCATGGCGCGACACCGCTCGCGGGGGAGTCGGCGACGGCAGCGCCGTTGCTGCCGTTGCCGTTACCGGCGCCGTTGCCGGTCTTCTCGTTGCCGTTCGCGCCCGGCAGGAGTCCGCTGGTGCTGCGCCCGTCCCAGTTGAGCAGGTTGATCCGGCCCGACTTCTCCTCCGGCGCAGCCTGATTGACATCGGAGAGCGAGAACTTCTCGACAACCTGATCGAACGCGGTCATGCCGGGTCCGCCGTCGGTGTCGAGACTGCACCCGGTGGCCAGCGAATCCAGTTCGTGCGCCTTGGACGTCGCGCCCATCGGGATCACGTACCGGTGCTCGTATTTGGCGATCGCCAGCAGCCGGTACATCGCCTCGATCTCTTCGGGCTCGAGCCCGATCGACGGTGCGATATGGGCTTCGGGCTCCTCGCCCAGGTTGACCGAACGCATGAACGCCCGCATCCCGGCCAGGCGCTGCAACGAGGACCGCACCGGCCCGATCTCCCCGGCGGTGAACAACTCGGCGAGGTATTCGAGCGGGATGCGCAGCGCGTCGATGGCGCCGAACAGGTTGCGCACGTCCTCGCCGTCGTGACCGGTCTCGGCGAGTACATCCACCACCGGCGACAGCGGCGGCACGTACCACACCATCGGCATGGTGCGGTATTCCGGGTGCAGCGGCAGGGCCAGCTGATAGTCGACGATCAGCTTGTAGAC
Organism: Nocardia sp. Root136; assembly: GCF_001427185.1. Classification (NCBI taxonomy): domain Bacteria; kingdom Bacillati; phylum Actinomycetota; class Actinomycetes; order Mycobacteriales; family Nocardiaceae; genus Nocardia; species Nocardia sp. Root136. The sequence continues at coordinate 2,013,244 of NZ_LMFE01000001.1, read as the reverse complement.
CGGTGAATCCTGGGCGGCCTGAATCCATTCCGGCGAGATGCCGGCCTTCTCGGCCTCGGCGATCACGCGCTCATCGTGCGGGTTGAGGAACACGCCGAGCTGCGAGGTGTAGAGGTCCTGCGGATCGGTGACCTGGGCCGCCTCGAGCACCGCGTCGGCGTCGTAGAGCATCACGCCGATGTAGCGCAGCCGCCCGACGCAGGTTTCTGAGCACACCGTCGGGATGCCGACCTCGACACGGGGGTAGCAGAAAGTACATTTCTCCGCCTTGCCCGTCTTGTGGTTGAAGTAGATCTTCTTGTACGGGCAGCCGGTGATGCACTGGCGCCAACCACGGCATTTGTCCTGGTCGACGAGCACGATGCCGTCTTCCTCGCGCTTGTAGATCGCGCCGGAGGGGCACGACGCGGCGCAGGAGGGGTTCAGGCAGTGCTCGCAGATGCGCGGCAGGTAGAACATGAAGGTCTCTTCGAACTCCAGTTTCACCTTGGTCTCGAGCTTGCCGAGGATGGGGTCCTTGCCGACCTGCTCGGGACCCGAACCCAGGTCGTCGTCCCAGTTCGCACCCCAGGTGACCTTGGTGTCCTCACCGGTGATCAGTGACTTGGGCCGCGCCACCGGGGTGGTGTCCATGGGCGGCGACGACAGCAGGTTGTCGTAGTCGTAGCTCCACGGCTCGTAGTAGTCGGCGACCGTGGGCAGGTCGGGGTTGGCGAAGATGTTCATCAGGCGCTTGAACCGCGAGCCGGACTTGAGGGTCAGCTTGCCGCGCTTGTTGAGCGTCCAGCCGCCCTTCCACTTCTCCTGGTCCTCGTACTGACGCGGATAGCCCTGTCCCGGACGGGTTTCCACGTTGTTGAACCACACGTACTCGGTGCCGCCGCGGTTGGTCCACGCCTGCTTGCAGGTGACCGAGCAGGTATGGCAGCCGATGCACTTGTCCAGGTTCATGACCATGGCGAGCTGTGCCATTACGCGCATGTCAGTTCCGCCTCTCCGGGTATTTTGCGCACGGCTGAGAGCCGGCGACCGTCGTGTATGCGGGCATGCGGTCGAGTGCCGAGCCTGTTCTGGGCGTGCCCGGTGAGTTACCCGGACGGTTCGAAATCAGTTGTCGCCTGTGCGGACGAACAGCCTGGTGCATGTCAGTACTCGACTTCCTGGCTGCGGCGGCGGATCGTGGTTACCTCGTCACGCTGGTTACCGGTCGGGCCGTGGTAGTTCAGGGCGAAGGACTGCTGGGCGTAGCCGCCGATCAGATGCGAGGGCTTGATCAGCACCCGGGTGAGCGCGTTGTGGATACCGCCGCGCTTGCCCTTGGCTTCCTTGGTGGTGTCCTCGGCGCCCTCGATGCGCGGCACGTCGACCGCGCGGTCCTGGGCGTGGTACATGAAGACGGTGCCCTCCGGCATGCGGTGCGAGACGATCGCGCGGGCGACGACCACACCGTTGCGGTTGATCGCCTCGATCCAATCGTTGTCGGCCACCCCGATCTTCTTGGCGTCGACGTCCGACATCCAGATCGTCTGACCGCCGCGCGAGAGCGTCAGCATGTGCAGGTTGTCCTGGTAGGCCGAGTGGATCGACCACTTGGAGTGCGGGGTCAGGTAACGCACGGTGAGACCGTTGCCGCTCACATTGCCGATGCTCGGCTCCGCGAACAGCGCCGACATATCGAGGGGTGGACGGAAGATCGGCAATTGCTCGCCGAGTTCGATCATCCAGTCGTGGTCGAGGTAGAAGTGCTGGCGACCGGTGAGGGTGTGCCACGGCTTGAGCCGCTCGACGTTGATGGTGAACGGCGAGTACCGGCGACCACCGGATTCCGAGCCCGACCATTCCGCCGAGGTGATCACCGGCACCGGGCGAGCCTGGGTGTCGGCGAAGGTGATCCGTTTGCCCTCGGCCTCTTTCGCGAGGTCGACGAGTTCGGTACCGGTCCGCCGCTCCAGCGCCTCGAACCCTTCGACCGCCAGGCGGCCGTTGGTGGTGCCCGACAGCGACAGGATGGCCTCGGCGGCGTGGGTGTCCTTGGCCAGCGACGGCCTGCCCGCGGCGATGCCGGAGACGATGGTGCCGTTCTGTCCGGCCAGGTACGCCACTTCTTCCTCGGGGAAGGTGGTGACGCCCTTGGTTGTGAGACCGAGCTTCTCCACCAGCGGCCCGAGCGCGGCCAGCTTCTCCGCGATCTTGGTGTAGTCGCGTTCGACCTCCACGATCTTGGGCATGGTCTTGCCCGGAATCGGTTCGCACTCACCGGCTTTCCAGTCCAGCACCTTGCCGCCGGCCTGCGCGAGCGCATCGGGGGAATCGTGCTGCAACGGCACCGCGACGATGTCCTTGCGGGTGCCGAGGTGCTTCTCGGCCAGCCAGGAGAAACCACGCGCGATCCGGTGGAACGCCTCGAAGTCGGTCTTGGCCTCCCACGGCGGGGAGATGGCGGGGGAGAAGGCGTGCACGAAGGGGTGCATATCGGTGGAGGACAGGTCGTGCTTCTCGTACCAGGTGGCGGCGGGAAGCACGATGTCGGCGAACAGCGTGGTGCTGGTCATGCGGAAGTCCAGCGCGAGCAACAGATCGAGCTTGCCCTCGGCGCCTTCCTCACGCCATTCCAGTTCTTGCGGTCGCACGCCGGTCGCGTCGGTGGTCTGCAGGTTGGAGCCGCAGCCGAGCAGGTGCTTCTGGAAGTACTCGTTGCCCTTGCCCGAGGAACCGAGCAGGTTCGCGCGCCACACGGTGAGCACGCGCGGGAAGTTCTCCGGTGCGTCGGGGTCTTCGCAGGCGAAGCGCAGGTCGCCCGATTTCAACCCGGCGACGACGTGCTCGGCGGGGGTCTTGCCCGCTTCGGCTGCCTCGTCGGCGAGGTCGAGCGGGTTGCGGTTGAACGTCGGGTAGCTGGGCATCCAGCCGAGACGACTCGCCAGGGCGATGTTGTCGGCGGCGGTGCGACCGGCGAACTTGCCCTTGCCCAGCGGCGACGCGAACGAGTCCGAGGTGAAGGGGTCGTAGCGCCACTGGTCGTTGGTGAGGTACCAGAACACGGTGCCCTGCATCTGACGCGGCGGGCGCTGCCAGTCCGATGCCGAAGCCAGTGTGGCCCAGCCGGTGACCGGACGGCACTTCTCCTGGCCGACGTAATGGGCCCAGCCGCCACCGTTCTTGCCCTGACAGCCGGTGAGCAGCGTCAGGGTGAAGAAGGCGCGGTAGATCTGATCGGAGTGGAACCAGTGGTTGGTGCCCGCGCCCATCAGGATCATCGAGCGACCGCCGGAACGTTCCGCGTTGTCGGCGAATTCGCGTCCGATGCGAGCGGCCTGGACGGCGGGAACGCCGGTGATGTTCTCCTGCCAGGCCGGGGTGTACGGCGACTCGGCGTCGTCGTAGCCCTTGGCCCACTCGCCCGGCAGGCCGTCGCGGCCCACGCCGTACTGCGCGAGCAACAGGTCGAAGACGGTGGTGACCCGTTTGCCCGCGACGATCTTCGTCGGCACACCGCGGATGATCGACCCGGCGACATCGGTGTCGAAACGCGGCAGCGCGATGGTGGCGTGCGCGTCGTCGGAATGGCCGAGCAGGGTGAGCAGCGGGTCGACACCCTCGAGGTCGAGGTTCCACTTGCCCGCGTCGCCCTCGCCGAAGCGATGGCCCAGCGAGCCGTTGGGCACGACGGGGTTGCCCGCCTGGTCGAGCAGCACCGGCTTGTGCTCGACGCTTTCGCCGGTGTGGCCGAGATCCGCGGCGGTGAGGAACTTGCCCGGCAGAGCGCCGTCCTGATCCGCAGCCTCGTCGAGGCAGATCAGGTACGGCAGATCGGTGAAGGACTTGATGTAGTCGGTGAACATCGGAGTCTGCTTCTCGATGAAGAACTCCTTGAGCACCACATGGCCCATCGACATCGCCAGCGCGGCATCGGTACCGGGGCGCGCGGCCACCCATTCGTCGGCGAACTTGGTGTTGTCGGCGTAGTCGGGGGAGACCACCACGACCTTCTGGCCGCGGTAGCGCGCCTCGGTCATGTAGTGCGCGTCCGGGGTTCGGGTCACCGGGACGTTGGAGCCCCACATGATGAGGTAGCCCGCGTCGAACCAGTCGGCGGACTCCGGCACGTCGGTCTGGTCGCCGAATACCTGCGGCGAGGCCACCGGCAGGTCGGCGTACCAGTCGTAGAACGACAGCATGTAGCCGCCGATCAATGACACGAAGCGCGCGCCGGTGGCATGGCTGACCATCGACATCGCCGGGATCGGCGAGAAGCCGGCCACGCGGTCGGGGCCGTACTGCTTGATCGTGTACACGTGCGCGGCAGCGGCGATCTCGGCGGCTTCCCACCACTCGGCGCGGACGAAACCGCCCTTACCGCGCGCGGTCTTGTATGCCTTGGCCTTGACCGGGTCCTCGACGATGGACTCCCACGCCAGCACCGGGTCCTTGAGCTCGGCCTTGGCCTTGCGGTAGAGATCGAGCAGCGTGCCACGCACATACGGGTAGCGCACGCGGGCCGGAGAGTAGGTGTACCAGGAGAAGGAGGCGCCACGCGGGCAGCCGCGCGGTTCGTACTCGGGCTTGTCCGAGCCCACCGACGGGTAGTCGGTCTGCTGGGACTCCCAGGTGATCACGCCGTCCTTGACGTAGATCTTCCAGGAGCACGAGCCGGTGCAGTTCACGCCGTGGGTGGAGCGCACCACCTTGTCGTGCGACCAGCGGTCGCGGTAGAACTCGTCGGCATCGCGGCCGCCGACCTTGTAGACGGACCGGTTGTCGGGCGAGACCTCGCCCCGCTGGAAATACTTGCCGAGGTTCAGCAGTGTGTCGCCGAAATCGGCGGGCGACGGACCTTGCGTGCGCGAATTAACCACGACGCCCCCTTCGAGCTGTGAAATCGGGCTGTTGAGGGAACTGTAAGGAGGCGGACCACTTCGGCAAAACGAACTTTTCACATCCGTATTCGGCCCTCGGTGAGCTGTGAGGTCGGCGAAATGCTGTGGTCACGGGGGAGGGGCTCGTCGGCACCCGCGATCGGGGGCTCACCAGGGTGAATTGAGCCGCGAGCTGGCAGAACGCGGTGATCGACGGGTCCGTCGGCGGGCCGACGGTGATGCTTCGGAAACGACTGGTTCTCCCGCGGTTTACATTTGTTTACACACCCGGTGTGCCCGCTGAACAGCGCTGATGTGACGCCACACACAGCTATGGTCGCGTCGAGACGGTCTGCGGGACAGCGGGAACGGCCGCGCGGACATGGCGACGCCGGACGGTCGCCGCGCGCGGCGGGAGTGCTTCGTAGTCGGTGGCAGGTGTCGAGCGGAGGTGCAGACCGTCACGGCCGGGGCGAGCGGCGTCGCGCGGTGCGCAATCCTAGAGCACTGCTGAACGGAACGATTTCGAATCCTTTTAATTCGGTTCAGAACGCCGTATTCCGTGACCGCGAGCACAGTTGCCGCAGGTTAACTACCCAAACGAAGTGGCGCTAATATAAAGAAACGGCATCTTTTCCGGTTGGCGGTTGGTTCGAGGTTGAATAGTCATCCAGGATTGGCCCGTGCAGACAGGAAGGGTAGTCGTGATACCGAAGCCATCGTTCGACGGACCGGACGGGCCGCCGAAACCGCCGACGCTCGGCGGGTTGCTGCGGCGACTTCGCGACGATCGGCGGATTTCGAGGGAAAAACTAGCCTTCGCGGCGGGGGTCAGTTCGAGTTACATCACGCATTTGGAGAGCGGGGATCGGGACCGGCCGACGCGCGCGGTGATCGAGGCGCTCGTGCGCTACCTCGACCGGATCGCGCCGGTGACCGATATCGAGCGCAGGCATCTATTCGATCTGGCCGGCATCGCGCCGGTCGACAATCCGACGGTCGAGGATCTGCGAGCCGAGATCAGCACCGAGATGCGCCGGACTCTGTCGCTGCGGGAACCCGATCTGGCGGCCTATGTCGACACCCGCTGGAACGTGCTCGCGGGCAACCATTCCTATGACCGCGCGTTCCCGGGACTGGTCGAGGATGTCAATATTCTGCGCTGGTTCTTCGGTAACCCGCTCTCGCGCAAGGTAATGGTGGAATGGGAGAAGGAGTCCACCCTCACCGTGCACTGGCTACGCGGCCTGATCGGCCAGCAGGTCGGCGGCGACTGGGCTTCCGAACTGCTCGACGAATTGGCGCAATATCGCGACTTCCGCCGCATCTGGGACGACGGCGACACCGTGTACGGGCGCGAGCACACCGCCATGCGGCTGTGTGATCTCCACACCGGCGAGAACTACACCGTCGAGGTCCAGCTGTTCCGGCTCGATTCCGTCGCCTATCCCGGCCGCATCCAGTACTACCAGGGCGTTCGCGGGCCCGACCGCTAGATACCGGCGACCGCCACCGGCTCCACGGCATGCGGGGTGCACGCAGTCACCAGCGCGGCCAGCGCCGCGGCAACCTGCTCGGGATGGGTCAGCGCGCAGCCGTGGCCCGCGCCCGCCACCGTGCGTACCCCACTCGCGCCCGGCAGTTCCTCCGCCAAGCGCGCGCACTTGGCCGCGGTACTGCTGTGGTCGTGTTCGCCGCGGAGAACGAGAGCGGGCACCTCTATTTCGCCGAGTCGCCCACGGACCGAATCGCGCCCGATCAGGCACTCGGCCGCCGGCCGGATCGCGGTGCGATCGGCGTCGAGCCAGCGGGTGATCCAGGTCTGCCAGATCTGCGGATCGGTGCCGCCGATCAATAGCGGCGCGAGATCTTCGGCCAGTGGCCGCAAATCGCCGCCGCCGCACCATTCGTCGAAGAAGTTCTCGTAATAGCTTTCGTCGCTTCTGGTGCAGGCGTCGGCTTCGGTATCGAGCAGTGCCAATCCGGTGACGCGTTCGGGGGCGAGCAACGCCATCCGCAGTGCCGCGTAACCGCCCTGGCTCATGCCGCCGACAATCGCGCTCTCGATGCCGAGTGCGTCGAGCACCCGCAGACCGTCGGTGGCCAGATCCCAGTAATCGAAGCGCGGGTCGTCGCCGTATCCGGTGCGGCCGTGACCGCGAGCGTCCCAGGCGACGACATTGATATCGGTGTGCGCCAGGACCTTCCGGATGGGCTCGAACATGGATTCGTCCATGAGGAATCCATGGGCGAGCAGCAGTGTCGGTCCTTGGACCGCGTCGGTGTGGAAATGGACATTGACAGAATCGGAGTGTACGAAGGGCATGGTCGAAACATACAAGCGGCGCGGTCGATTTCGCCCGGTTGCGGACCGAATGCGACACCGCCTGATGGGTGCACGGCCGGTTCTGTGAATTCACTGGCGAGTGTATATACCTAACTGGGGCCGTCTATTTGTGCGCGCCCTGTGGACATGTCCGTTTGTGGCCGATTGGATAGGGATGTCGGTGACAGTCGGCTCGAATCGGAAAACGGGGATATTGATGAGGGTGACGGAGCATGGGCAGGATGCCCACATAAGTTTGGCCGCCGCGGGTGACAGCGTCTCGGCGACCTTCGCGGTCTGCGACGCGGAGGGCAGGGCGATCTGGTACGGCCCGTTCATCGACGCCGACGCCGACCATCCCCGCGGTGACCAGCTCGCGGCCGCGATGGGCGCCGCGGGCCGCGCGATCTGGCTCGCGGGCCGAGCCCGCGAGGACACCGGAGTCGAGAAGGTGACACTGCACCTGACAGTCAGCGAGGACGGACTCGACGCCATCACCCTGGCCTGCACCGCGTCGATGGCCGGGCTGGCCCTCGATCTGGTTGTCTCCGAAGATAATCCGGCACTGGACTGGTGCCAGGCGTTCGGCAGGCTCGACTGGACGTCGGGCCCGTTGATCGGCCTCGTCGATCCGGAAGTACCACAGACGATCCCGACGCTGCGGGCGATCACCGGCGGTCTCGATCAGCAGTCCGAACCACAGGAGAGGCTCGACATGCACGAACTAGCACTTGATCCCTCGATGGAATTGCGCTCGGCACTGGAAAGTTTGCTGCTGCACGACGCGATCGGCATGGACGCCAAGATGCGCCACGCCATCGCCGCCGTCGTCCACCTCGCCGTCGACACACCGCACGGCCCGCCCGAGGACGCCGAGGAATTCCTCGGCCGCCTCGACGCCTCCTGGCTGGTAGCGGCCTGGCTCGGCCACGACACCGAACTCTCCCTCATCGCCACCCTCGCCGCAGGCGAGATCCCCGCCCTGTCCTGGTGCGAACTGATGTTCACCACCACGCTGGCGCCGTGGTCGACGAGCCCGGTCGCCGTCCACGCACGACGGGTGTTCGGGACAGTCCAGCGGGGACCGCTCGGCGCGGTCAGGGCGCACGTCGGCTGAGAGCGCGCCACCTCAGTATTCGGCGACCTCGACCTCGGCGAACGAACTCACCCAACGATGCGGTGGCCGTGGTGGATTCGGTTCGCCGTGTCGGTGCACGCCGACAGCCTGCCAACCCGCGGCCACCGCGGCATCGAGTTCGTCGGCATGGTCGGACAGGAACAGGATGTCCCGCGCCGGGACGCCGATCCGGTCGGCGATGAGCTCATAGGAACCCGCCTCCCGTTTGGCGCCTGCGCTGACCAGGTCGAAGTGATCGGTGATCAAGCTGGACAGGTCGCCGGCCTCGGCGAAGGTGAACCAATCTCGTTGGTTGCGTTCGGAACCCGAGGAATAGACGAACAGTCGGTAGCCGTCGGCATGCCATGTTTTCAGCGCGGGTACCACATCGTCGAAGAAGCGTCCGTGTAGTGCGCCTGCGCGGAAGCCCTCGGCGCAGATCGCGCCCTGGGCGGCTTTGAGGGGCTCGGCCTTCACGTCGGAATGCAGCCAGGCGATGAGGATCGCGGCGACTCGGTCGGTGTCCGCGGTGGGTTCTCCGGCCAGTTCGCGGGTCCGCGCGATCACCGCTTCCGCGGGGCCGGAGGCATTGTCGGCCAGCCAGGCGGGCAGGTGCTGTTCGGTGTAGCCGTAGAGGTCGGTGCGGACCGCGTCGGTGGGGCTGGTGGTGCCCTCGATGTCGAGGACGATCGCGCGGGTCACGCGAGCAGTTCGTCGAGGGTCGGGAAGCCCGCGCTGATCTTGTCGCCGGTGAAGTCGCCGACCCAGCCGTCGGCCTCCTCGAAGAAGCGGATGGCGATGAAGTCGGGGGTGGTGCCCATGTCGAACCAGTGCAGGGTGCCCGCCGGGACCGAGAGCAGGTCGCCCGCTTCGCAGACCGTCGCCAGCACGGCGTCGCCCACGTGCAGGTAGAAGCAGCCGCGGCCGGCGGCGAAGAAGCGCACCTCGTCCTCGGCGTGGCGGTGCTCGTCGAGGAACTTCGCGCGCGCACCGGCGGCGGTGGCAGGCCACTCCGGGTTGTCGGCATCGGGATGGATGCGGGCGACGTCGATGTGCTCGTAGCGGCCCGAGGCGTTGAGTTCGGCGATCTGCGGGCCGTAGTGGGCGAGCAGGGTGTCGGAGTCGGTCGCGGCGGCATCGGCGAGCACGGCCCAGTGCGAGTAGGCGATGCCGTGTTGTGCCAGCTCGGCGCCGATCTCGGTGGGGTCGGTGGTGCGCACCCGGACGTCGGCGGGGTTGTCGGCGGCCATCACTTGCAACAGGGTCATGTCGGTCCGATCTCGAGAGGCATGGCGTCGGTACGTCCCGTACGGGCGATCAACTCGCACAGGGCTTCCAGGCATTCGGCGCGATCGCGCGCCTGGGCAAGAGTGTCACCCCAGGTGGTGATCCCGTGCCCGGTGATGAACAGAATCGGTGGGGCGTCGGGGTTTTCGCTGAGGTAGGTGTCGATGTCGGCGCCGATGCGCGCCACATCCGGCCAGTTCGGGAAGACCGGGATCACGACCGTCGACGGGTCGGTGAGGCCGAATCCCTTGAGCAGTTCGAAACCGCTGATCCGCAGCGGGGTCACCGCGCCGCCGGGCCGCGCGGAAGTAGTCGCCAGCGCGGTGGCGAACGGGGAGTGCACGTGCACGACCGCGCCGGCGGGACGGGTGCGGTAGACGGCGGTGTGAATGCTGGTCTCCGCGGACGGCTTCCGGCTCTGACCTGGGCGCGCGATGGTGTCGGCGATCGCGACGAGCACCGTGTCGTCCGCGCCGAGTTCGCCTTTGGACAGGCCGCTGGCGGTGACGAGGGCATCGGCGGGGTCGATCCGCACCGAGATATTGCCCGCGGTGCCCGGCATCCAGCCCCGCTCGTAGAGTTGGCGTGCGGTAGCGGCGATCGCCTGTCCCCGCGCGGCGAGGGGCCTGTCGGGGTTCTCGACGGTGGCCGCCGACGCACGGCCGTGCTCGTCATAGGTATCCGAGTTCCGGTAGACCACACCGTTTTCCGTGACGACGGCGGTGACCAGATCGGTCGGCGTCACATCGAAGGCCGGGTTGAACACCGCGGTCCCCGCCGGTGCGGTGTCGACGCCGCCGAAGCCGGTCACCTCGGCGGCGGCCCGCTGTTCCACCACGATCTGCGCGCCGGTGGCCATCGCGGTATCACGGGTGGATTCCGGGGCGACCACGATGAACGGGATGCCGTGGTGACGGGCGGCCAGGGCCAGGGTGAAGGTGCCGATCTTGTTGGCGACGTCGCCGTTGGCGGTGATCCGGTCGGCGCCGACCAGCACGGCGTCGACCTGTCCGGTCGCCATCGCCCAGGCGGCGGCGGAATCGATGGTCAGCCGATGCGGAATGCCCGCCTCGGCCAGCTCCCACGCGGTGAGCCGCGCGCCCTGCAACAGCGGGCGGGTCTCGTCGACGATCACGTCCTCGACGACACCGCGTTCGTGCAGCACCCGCAACGCACCGATCGCGGTCCCCACCGCGCTGGTGGCCAGGCGTCCGGTGTTGCAGTGGGTGAGCAGTCGGAGCGGCCGCGCACCGCACAGATGTTGCACCAGGTCAGCTGCATGGGTGGCGGCGGCCAGGTTGACCCGCCCGTCCTCGGCGAGCATCTCGAGGGTCTCGGCGAGCACCGCGTCGGCACCATCGGCGACCCTGCCACGCACCCGGTCAACTGCCCACGCCAGATTGACTGCCGTGGGGCGCGCTGCGGCGATGCGATCGGCTTCGGCCTGGACGGCAGCTACATCGACCACGCGGCGAGTGCGGATCTCGGTTTCGCCGGGCAGGCTCTGAACTGGGCTGCCCCCGTTATCGGGTATGCCGTCGGTCGAGTCACCCGCCTCGCCGGGCACGCCGTCGTGAGTGTGCGCCCTGGTCGCGATGACCACGCCGAACGCGCCAGCGATCCCGATCGCGGGAGCGCCGCGAATGGCGAGGGTGGTGATCGCCTCGATGACCTCGTCGACGGTGCGCAGGCGAAGTTCTCGCACCTCGTGCGGCAGTCCGCGCTGGTCGATGGTGACGAGGGCACCGTCGTCCCAGATCAGGGAACTGTCGTCCATCTCCGGCGTCCTGTCTGCGTGGCATTTTCTGGCTGGTAAACGGTATCCGACCTGGTCGCGACTCGATCCGCGGGGCCGGTCGATCACTCCGCGGCGTACTCGGCCTCCCGCTCCACCGCGTCGATCGTGCGCTGCGGGACCTGCACGGGACCGGGGGTGTAGGTGATCGCGCGCAGGCCGCCGGAATAGCGGAACGGTCCGCGGCGCTCGCGCAGCTCCCACGAGACCGGACCGCGCGCGTCGACGCCGACGGAGATCCCGGTCCACGGCGCCATGCCGACCAGTTGCACCTGGTCGGTGAGCTCCGCGAGCGGCGTGCCGTCTACCTGGATGGTGAAGTCCCAGCGCAGACGCGGCTCGACGGTGGCTCGCACGGTGATCTCGCGCGTCCCGATGGGCAGAGGCACGCCGACTGACGCGTACCGCCCGTAGCTGTTCACGCCGAGCACTACTTCGCCGTCCTCGATGTAGAGCAGGTACCCGCCGAGCAGGTCACCGTGTGCGACGAGGACTCCTTCGTCGCCGGGCTGATAGCCGTCGACCACCCGCTCATCGGGTACCGCCGTACCGCGTGCCGACGCCGTGCCGGTCAAGTCGGTGGTGATCGTGAAGTCGCGGAAGGCGATGAGGCGTTGGGAGCGGTAGCGCTCCAGGGTGGGGGTACCGGGCAGCAGCCGCACCGGAGCGGCGAAACGCGCCTCCTCCGGGCGACGGCGGAACAGGTCGGCGCGGGTCAGCAGCGGGAACACGGTGTTGGCCCACGCTGATTCGTCCCAGGCGTCGGCCAGTTCGGCGGCCTTGTCCGGGTACTGCGCCGAAAGATCGTGCAGCTCTGTGGGGTCGGCGCGCACGTCGAACAGCTGCCAGTTCGGCGCGTCGATGTCGGCGTCGGCATCGTGCAGCGACAGCAGCTTCCAGCCGTCGCGGTAGAAGCCGCGGTGACCGGTCATCTCCGAGTACTGCTCGGTGTGCCGCGTCGGGGCAGCCTGATCGCGCAGCAGCTCGGCCGCGGAGACGCCGTCGAAGTCTTTGGCGGGCAAGCCGTTACGCGCAGAAGGACGGTCCAGACCCGCCAGCTCGAGCAGTGTCGGCGCCAGATCGGTGACGTAGGCGTATTCGTGGCGGATGCCGGAATCGGTATCGGTGCGGGGCAACCCCTTCGGCCACGACACGACCAGCGGCACCCGCACACCACCGGCGAACGTCTGGCCCTTGTAGAACCGGAACGGTGTGTTGGACGCCTGACCCCAGCCGCGCGGGTAGTGCACGCCCAGCTTCGCGGTGCCGATCAGGTCTTCGTCGTGGGGGACATCGCCCACCCAGTCTGGGTCGTCGACGTGGGCGAATTCGGCGAAGTAGGAACGGGTGCCCTCCGGTCCGCCCTCCGCGGTGCCGCCGTTGTCGGAGGTGAACACGATGATGGTGTTGTCGAGTTCGCCGAGGTCTTCGAGCAGGTCGACGATGCGTCCCAGGCTCTGGTCGATGCTGTCGACCATGCCCGCGTACACCTCCATGTACTTGGCGTAGCGCCGCTGCTCGTCGGCCGACAGCGAATCCCACTCCGCCGCTTCGTAACCCGGCTCGGTGTTACGTGGCTTCTGCTCGGTACCCGGCGGGAACAACCCCTGCGCCAGCTGCTCGGCGAAGCGGCGCCTGCGCAGTTCGTCCCAGCCCTCGGCGTAGCGACCGCGATACTTGGCCTGGTCCTCGGCCTTGGCCTGCAGCGGTCCGTGCATCGCGACGTGCGCGAAGTACAGGAAGAAGGGCTTGTCCGTGTCGTGCGCGCGCAGATCCTTGATGTAGGACAGTGCCTTGTCGGTGAGATCGTCGGTGAGGTAATAGCCCTCCGGATACTCTTCGACATCGACCACCGAGCTGTCCGACACCAGCTGATTGGGGTAGTAGAAGGAGTTCAGCCCCTCCAGCGACCCGTAGTAGCGGTCGAATCCGCGCTGGGTCGGCCAGGAGTCCCGATGCGCGGACGGGTTCATCGTGGCGTCGCGCACCAGATGCCATTTGCCCACCGCGTAGGTGGCGTAACCGTTGTCGCGCAATATCTCCGGCAGCGTGAGTACGTCGTCGGCCAATTCCAGCCGCAGCCCCGGATAGCCGGGGTCGGCGTTGGCGACGAAGCCGAAACCCGCACGGTGGGAATTGATTCCGGTCAGCAGTGCCGCGCGCGAGGGCGAGCACAGCGGAGTCGTGTGATAGTTCGACAGCCGCACACCCTCGGCCGCGAGACGGTCCAGTGTCGGTGTCTCGATCTCCGAACCGAACGGGCCGATATCGCTGTAACCCATGTCGTCGACGGGGACGACGACGATGTTCGGCGAGCCCTCGGGCGCGGTGGGCGGGTAGGTCCAATCGGGAGTCGACTCCGCGGACGTGCGACCGGCCGAGCCGCCGAAGGATGCGTAACCGCGAGCATGGGGTGGAACAGGCATTCTGGCAGTAAAGGTGACGTATCCGCTGGTCACCAGGGTTATGTGCAGTGTGCGTGGAATCGGTGACCGGTACGTCGCAACTTGTTAGCGTCACTGCCGTGCCCACGAATCAGCCACCCTGCTGCTGTTCGTGTCGCGTCCTGCGCGGCTGACGAACGCCCACGACGTTCGCGGCCGAGCCGATGTGTTCCCTTTCCTGCGGTGCGCTGTGCGTACCCTCCTCGGCCCGCCGCGCGGGCCGATGCGTCTTCGAGGATCTTCACGATGAGTTCAACGGCGAGTGGCTTCGGCCGCCGAAATTTCTTGCGCACCAGCGGCATCGCCGCCGCGGCCATCTTCGGCGGCGCCGCACTGGCGGCCTGCACCTCGGCGGTCTCGGAACAGAAGGCGGGCGGCGACGACGCCACGCCGGTGCGCGGCGGCACCCTGAAGGTAGGCATCCGGGAGGACTTGGTGCCCGCGAACCTGCTCACCAACACCGCGGCGACCCCGGTCGTGATCGGCCTGGTCTACGAATCGCTGATCCGCTACCCGAACGACACCCTCGAACCGCAGCCGTTGCTGGCCAAGTCGTGGCAGCTCGCCGCCGACGGTCGTTCGCTGAGCCTGGACCTGCGCGACGACGTGAAGTTCCACAGCGGGCGCCCCTTCACCGCCAAGGACGTGGAGTTCTCGCTGCGCACCTACGCCGACGCCAAATGGTCAGCGCAGCTGCGTAGCTCGGCGGCCGCCGTCACCGGTTTCGACATCGTCTCGCCGACGCGGATCGTGTTGCAGCTCGCCCACCCGCTGAGCAATATCTACGACCTGCTCGACACCGTGCCGATCCTGGACAGCGAGACCGCCGACAAGCTCGGCACCGGCGACACCTATATCGGCACCGGCCCCTTCAAATATGTGCAGCGCGTGCCGAACTCGCAGCTGATCTTCGAGAAGAACCCGAACTACTGGGTGCCCGAGCGCCCGTACCTCGACCGGGTCGAGGTCTCGATCATCCCCGACCCGAACGCGCTGCTCAACGCGTTGAAGTCCGGTCAGATCGCCGCGGCGCGCGAACTCGGCTACCGCGATGCCGAAAACCTCGGCAAGAGCGGCGGATTCACGGTGCACGATCTCGAGGGCGCCGAGCTGCAAGCCTATGTCGGCGTCAATGTGACCGAGCCGTCGCTGGCCGATGTCCGGGTCCGCCAGGCCATCGCCTTCTCGCTCGACCGCGAACGCATCATCAACGAGGTGTTCCGGGGCGCGGGATATCCGCTGAACGTGCCGTGGCCGAAGAACTCGCCCGCCTTCGACGAATCCCGCAACGCCAAGTACAAGCGTGACATCGACAAGGCCAAGCAACTCCTCGGCCAGGCGGCCAAGCCGCCGAAGCTGCCGCTGACCTTCGCCCCCGGTTACGGCGAGGTCGCCCAGATCGTGCAGGCCAACCTCGCCGACGTGGGCATCGAGGTCGACCTCGACCCGGTCGACGCCGCCACCTTCGTCAAGCAGCTCACCGGCCAGCAATTCCGTGGCCTGTGGGTCACCGACCATTCGTGGGCGCAGTTCGTCCCGTCGACGCTCACGGTGAGCGCCTACCCGTTCAACGCCCGCCGCAATGCCTCGCGCTACGAATCACCGGCCTACACCGCGGCCGCCGACACGGCATGGCAGCTGGCGCAGGGCACCGGCCCCGATGCGGTGCGCGCCTACCAGGCCGTCACCGACCAGTTGCTGGAAGGGCTGTTCCTGATCGAGATCGGCGTGCGTTTCCAGCAGTACTCCACCGTCAACAAGGTGCACGGTTTCGCCTGGACCAAGCGCCGCGAACCTGTTCTCACCGACACCTTCCTGTCATGACGCGCTACCTGCTACACCGCCTCCCGTCGGCGCTGCTGGTGCTGTTCGGGGCCTCGGTGCTGATCTTCCTGCTGCTGCGGCTCGTCCCCGGTGACCCGGCCACCATCCTGGCCGGCAACGACGCGACACCGCAGACCATCGAGGTGATCCGTCATCAGCTCGGCCTCGACCGGTCGATCCCGGTGCAGTACCTGCAGTGGCTGGGCGAGGTGTTCACCCTCGACCTCGGTCGCTCCTACATCATCGGCGGTGAGATCACCGACCTGGTCGGCCGTGGGCTCACCAATACGCTGGTGCTCACCGTGACCGCGCTGCTGCTGGCCGTGCTGGTGAGTCTGATCGTGTCGGTGGCGTCGGTGCTGTGGCCGAGCCGCTGGTTGAATACGGTTGTCGCCGCGGCGAATACGGCCGCGGTCGCGTTGCCGACCTTCGTGGTCGGCCCGTTGCTGGTGCTGGTGTTCGCCGTCGCGATTCCGGTGCTGCCCGCCGGCGGGGTGCCGCCGGACGGATTCATCGCGCGACCCGATATCGCGGTGCAGTATCTGTTGCTGCCCGCGATCTGCCTCGCACTGCCGGTGTCGGCGGCGCTGACCCGGTTCCTCACCGAAGCGCTGCGCACCGAACTCGCGAAACAGTATGTGCTGACGGCACGTTCCCTCGGTGTCGGCTATCGCGAGATCGTCACCCGTGGCGCCCTGCGCAACGCGCTGCCGACCATGCTCACCGTGCTCGGCATCCAGGCCGGGCAATTGCTCGGTGGCGCGGTGCTGGTCGAAGCGGCCTTCGTGTGGCCGGGGATCGGGCAGCTCATCGAACAGGGCATCAGTCGTCGCGACTATCCGCTCGTGCAGGTGCTGTTGCTGCTGTCGGTGGCGGTGTTCGTGGTGATCCAGCTGATCACCGATGTCGCGCACGCGTGGCTGGACCCGCGGATTCGGATCGGAGGACGGTCATGACGACGACAACCGAGAAACCTGTTGTCACAGCGAATGATTCACCGCGCCGCGAAGGTCCGCTGTGGGCGCTGCGCCATGGACAGGGACTGGCCGGGGTGCTGCTGGTCGTCGTGGTGGCGCTGGCCGGGGTGTTCGCCGGACTGCTCAGCTCCTACGATCCGCTCACCCAGATCCCCGGCGCCAACCTGCTCGGGCCGAGCGCGCAACACTGGCTCGGCACCGACCATCTCAACCGTGATGTGGCCGCGCGCGTCCTGGCCGGTATCCGGATCGACCTGCTGATCGCGCTGCTCGCGGTGCCGATCGGCGCCGTGATCGGTGCGCTGATCGGGCTGGCCGCCACCGTCCACCCCGTCGCGGACGTGACCGTCCAGCGGGTGTTCGACCTGATTCTGGCCTTCCCCACACTGATCTTGGGCATCACGCTCGCCGCGATCACCGGGCCCGGCTGGCACGCGGTGGTCATCGTGATCGTCGCCGCCGAGATCCCGATCTTCGGTCGCCAGATCCGCACGGCGGTACTGGCCGTGCGCGAACAACCGTTCGTCGAAGCCTCGGAGGTGATCGGCGCCGACACCTGGTGGACCTTGCGCAAGCATGTGCTGCCCAATGTGATCGAGCCGCTCGGCGTGCAGTTCGCGCTGTCGCTGTCGGTGGCGGTGTTCATCGAGGGCGCGATGAGTTTCATCGGCATCGGCGTACTGCCGCCGCAGCCCTCGCTGGGATCGCTGATCGCGGCCTCGATCGCCAACCTGGACGCGAATCCGTGGATCGCGATCGGACCGTTGGTCGTGGTGGCCGCGTTGACCCTGGGATTCCTGTTGATCGCCCAAGCACTGGGCCGGGCAAGGAGATTGGCATGAGCGCACCATCTGATCCGCTCGACCCCGTGCTCGAGATCGACGAGTTGACGGTGGGGTTCGGCGACAAGATCGTCGTCGATGGGGTGAGCTTGCGGGTGCGCCGGGGTGAAGTCGTCGCCCTGGTCGGTGAGTCCGGTTCGGGGAAATCGCTCACCGCGCGATCGGTGCTCGGGCTGCTGCCGGAGACCGCGCGGGCAGGCGGGTCGATCCGGCTCGGGGGCACGCAGGTCATCGGGGCCGCCGAATCCGCGTTACGGGATCTGCGCGGTACCAAGGCCGCCATGGTCTTTCAAGAGCCGCAGACCGCGCTGAATCCGGTGCAGAAGATCGGCACCCAGATCGCGCAGGCGCTGCGCGCGCACGGCGTGACAGACAAGGCTGTCGCTCGCACCCGCGCGATCGATCTGCTGACGGCGGTGGATATTCCGGAACCGGACAAGCGCCTCGACTGGTACCCGCATCAACTCTCCGGCGGACAGAAGCAGCGCGTGGTGATCGCACTCGCCCTGTCCGGCGAGCCCGACCTGCTCATCGCCGACGAGCCGACCACCGCGCTCGATGTCACCGTGCAGGCCGAGATCCTCGATCTGCTGCGCTCCCTACAACGGCAGCGCGGCACGGCGATTCTGTTCATCACCCACAACCTCGGCGTGGTCGCGGAGATCGCCGACCGGGTCGTGGTGATGCGCGAGGGGCGGGTGGTCGAGGAACAGACGGTGTTCGGGTTGTTCGCCGAACCGGGCGAGGACTACACCCGGACGTTGCTGGCCGCGGTGCCGCGATTGCCCCCGGTGTCGTCGCGGGGCGAAGAGTCGGCGCCTGTCGCCGAGGTGGATGCAGTCAGCCCGGGTGGTGCGGAGGCCGAGCTCGCCACTGAGGCAACGGATGACGACCCGACGACGGTGCGGCACGAGGACGAAGCCGGTGAGGTCGACGCGTCCGACGGCGGCGACGACGAGTCGGCGGACCTCATCGACGATTCGGATGACGTCCCGGCGGAACCCTCGGACCGGAGCGTTCGCCGGATTCTGCGCCGGGTAGTGGTGCGTGGGCCCGCTGTTGTCGCCGAAAAGGGCGGGGGGCGAGGCGAATCCGAATACCGCGACGTGCTGCGGATCGACGACCTCTCGGTCGTCTACCCGGGCCGCCACGGCGCTGCGCCTTTCCCGGCACTGCAGGATATTTCGCTCACCCTCGGTCCACGTGAAGTTCTCGGGCTCGTCGGTGAATCCGGGTCGGGCAAGAGCACGCTGGGGCGCACCGCGCTCGGGCTCGTTCCCGCCACCTCGGGACGCGTCGAGCTACAAGGTGTCGTGCTGGCCGGATTGTCGCGCCGCGAGCTGCGCGGACTGCGCAAGCACGTCGCGCTGGTGCATCAGGACGTGAGCGCCTCACTCGATCCGCGGCGCACGGTCGCCGACGCGATCGGGGAACCCTTGCAGGTGCATCGGGCCGCGTCGGGCACGCTGTTGCAGGCCAAAGTCGCGACCTTGCTCGAATCGGTCCGACTGCCAAGGGATTACGCGCAGCGCAGGCCGGGAGAGTTGTCCGGTGGGCAGCGTCAGCGAGTGGCGTTGGCTCGCGCGCTGGCCTTGGCACCGCGACTGCTGGTCGCCGACGAGCCGACCAGCGCGCTCGACGTATCGGTGCAGGCGCAGGTGCTCGACCTCTTCGCCGACCTACGCGCCGAATACGGCTTCGCCAGTCTGTTCATCAGTCACGATCTGGCCGTGGTGCACCAGGTCGCCGACCGGGTAGTGGTGCTGCGGCAGGGCCGGATCGTCGAAACCGGCGAGGTGCGCGCGGTATTCGCCGCACCGGCTCAGGAGTACACCCGCCGCCTGGTCGACGCGGTGCCCGTCCCCGATCCGGCCACGGCTCGGCGTGAGCTGGACGGATCCGCGGCAGGCGCGCCAGTGCGCATCGGGGCATGACGTGGACGAGCCGCCGGTAGCGATACCGGCGGCTCGTCGACACACGTATATCAGTGATGGCCGGGGCGGCGCTGCTCACGCCGATCGTCCTGGCCTGCTCGCGTCATGCCTTGCGAGTCCTGCCCCTGCTCCTGCCGCTGCTCCTGCTGCTGGCGCGGCATCTGCTTGGGCATCTTCTTCGGTGCTTTTTTAGACTTGTCAGCCATCTCCACACGGTCCTTTCCGAGGGATAAGTGATTAAGCCTTCAACGCACTGTCCGACGCAATCCACCTCGCGTGCGGGGCGTCCCACGCCTGACTCGACCAACAATAAGCACCATTACGGCGTGAGGGTAGACCTGCGCTGAAAATAGGTTTCTGACCTGGGAAAATTCGGCGTGTCAGTCCTCGATCCATTCCGCATTACCGGAACGGACCCAGTGGACCACCTATTCCGGGCTTCGCCATTCTGTGACATTGCGAGAATTGCGGCGAGAACGGGGGATTCGATCTCGATCATTGTCGAGAACTCGGTCAGGAAGGGAGGGGGATGAATTCGACGGTTGCTCCGTCGGTGGCGTTCGGGGGAACGATGACCAAGCCGTCGCGGTCTATCAGGCCGGCCAGGTGAGCCGTGCGGACTACCGGGTCGCCGAGCCAGCCGCCGTCGGGGGCGTAGCGGGCGGGGGTGATGCGTTGGACCGGGGCGGTGATCTCGGCGGCGTTGTGGAGTGGGCCCAGGATCTTTCGGGGGAGGGGGGCGCCGGTGCGGGCGGCGACGATCGCGGGGGTGAGGGAGAGGAGGACGGCGATGGCGGCGAAGGGGTTGCCGGGGAGGCCGAGAACGGTGGGGCCCGTGGGGAGTTCGGCGACAACGGTGGAACCGCCTGGGCGCAGGGCGAGTCGGGGGACCAGGACCCGGGCCTCGGCTCGGGCGATGGCGGTACGGAGTTGGTCGGCAGCGCCGCCGCCGGTGGCGCCGACTACGACGAGTAGGTCGAAATCGGAGGTGTCGGTGAGCATGTCGTCGAATCCGTGCGCGGTGTCGCGCAGGTGGACCCGGTCGACGACGCGAACGCCGCAGCCCGCGAGGAGATCTGGCAGGACGGGGCCGATCGAGTCGCGGGTCTGGCCGGTCTGGAGGGGGCCGGTGCTGCGAATTTCGTCGCCGGTCATGACAATTCGCGCGCGAACGGGACCACGGACGGTGCCCGTGATGACCTCGACCGAGGCCGCGGCCGAACGGAGGGCGGCGGTGACCCGAGTGCCCGCCGGGGCGACGAGATCGCCGATCTTCCTGTCCTCGCCGCTTTTTCGGACATCGCCGCGAAACGGGGTGTCGGGGAGTCGGGCCAGCTCGTCGCCGGTGATGGTGGCGAATTCGTCGCGCACTACCGAGGTGGTGCCGTCCGGAACGTGGGCGCCGGTGGCGATGCGTACCGCCTCGCCCGAGCGCAGGCCCTCCGGCCGCGCGCCGCCAGCGAAGCCGACGTCGCGCCGCAACTGCCACGGACCGTCGCCGCAGACGGCGTAACCATCCATGGCGGAGACGTCGAAGCGGGGCAGTGGGCCCGCCGCGGTGATCGCCGCCGCCAGTGCGGCACCGGGGACTTCGCTCAGCGCGGCCTCGTAGGCGACCAGGGGAGTCAGGCCGGTGCCGAGGCGTTCGCGCGCTTCGGTGAGGTCGAGGCGGGCCGACGCGCGGTCGGTGGCCAAGGATTCACGGGCGCGGCGGACCTCTTCCTCGGTATCGCAGTCGGCGATATCGGGGAGTTCGACCAAGACGGTCTCGGCGGGCACGATGGCCTTCATCGGCTGGTTCACCAGTGAACCCAGTCCCGCCACCGCCGCCACCAGCGCGCTGCGTCGCCAGACGCCGACGAGGTATTGCGGGCGACCGGAGGCGTCGATCGCGAAAACGGCATCGGCGGTGGAATCGGTTGCCCTGCGCAGCAATTCGTGGACGGTGGCATCGGTGAGGAACGGCATATCGGCGGCCAGCACGACAATCCACGGGGCCGTGGTGTCGAGTGCGCTCAGACCGGTGCCGATCGCCGCGACGGGCCCGGAACCCGGCGGCACCTCACGAACCTGCCGGAACCGCGAATCGAGTGCGGGACGGTACGGGCCGACCACCACCACCTCGGCGCAGTCGCGCACCGAATCCAGCGCGGCATCGAGCATCGATCGCCCACCGATCACGATCGCCGGCTTGTCGACCCCACCCATCCGGCTGGCGCGTCCGCCCGCGAGCACGATGGCATCGACGGCGGTCATCGGCTGATCCTGAATCGGGTAAACGGCACGAAAGTCATGCTAGTAGGCGTGCTGCCGGTGCTCGAGCTGCCCGCGCGGTCGAGGGTGGCAGGTCGCTCAGAGTCGCGCGGTGCGCAGAACGACACGACCGTCGACGACCGGAACACCTTCTTCGGTGAGCAGCCGCAGCTGGCGGGTGGCCAGGTGCGCGGCGGGGCGGCCGCTGGCGCCGATGACGCGGTGCCACGGCAGATCCGCGGAGTCGGTGCGCATGATCCAGCCGACGGTGCGAGCCGAGGACAGCCCGGCCGCGGCGGCGATATCGCCGTAGGTCGAGACACGGCCCGGTGGGATGGCGGCGACGAGTTCACGGACCTTCTCCACCTGCTCCTCCGTCGTGACAGCCACGGGCTACAGGACCTTGGCGATCAGCGCGGCGGTGTCGGCGGGGCGGGCCTGGGCGACCATGTGGTCGCAGTCCCAGACCTCGGCGGTGAAGTCGTCGAGGTGGGCGGTGAGGGCGGCCAGGAACTCCTCGGTGACATAGGGCGGCTGCACCTTGGCGGCGCGGACCAGCACCGTCGGCAGGTCGGCGGGCGGCAGGACGAACCCTCGCGCCAGCTGGCCCCAGTAAGAGGTGATCGCGGGCTGGAAAATGCGCCAACCCACGCGGCCACCCTCGGTCGGCACGAGGTGCTCGGCCAACTCCCGTTCCAGGGTCTCTGGATCGACTTCGTCGGGTCCCCACGCGCTGACCTGCTTGTCGGAGCGGGCTTCGGCGAGATCGGTGTAATCCGGGGAGGCGAGATTGGCCAGGGCGATCTGCTCGATCAGCTTCGCGTCGATGCCGATGGCGGGATCGAGCAGGACCAGCGCACGCACGAGGTCGGGGTGCTGCCTGGCCAGATGGATGCCGGTGGCGCCACCGAACGAGTGGCCGACCACGACGACGGGTCCGTCGGTCTCGGCACGAAGCAGCTCCGCGAGATCGGCGACGATCGTTTCGAAATCCCATGGCGGCAGCGAGGTGGAGCGGCCGTGTCCACGCAGGTCGGGGGCGATGATCCTGGCCTCGGGCAGGTGCTCGGCGGCCAGGGTTTCCCACCGGTTGCCGTGGCCGGTGAGACCGTGCAGGGCGAGGACGACGGGACCGTCGGCGGGGCCGAATCGGTGCACATGAAGCGACGACACGACACCCATTCTGGCCGGTCGCGCACAGTCTCGCAGCGTGTCCCTCCGGTAGGGGTGCGCCGGAGTGTCGGACTGGTCTGTTGCAATAGCCGATGTGGTGCGATCGGATAGCTCGGTGCGACTCGTGCGCCGGACAACGCGGGCGCCCCGGCCGCGGGCCTGGGGTGCGTCCGTTCGCGCGCTGTTCGCCGAGCAGGCCCAGCCCGCGCCGCCACGTCCGGGGTGGCGGCCGTGGCAGGTGATGGGCGGGCCGGGGACGGGTAAGACCTCGCTGCTGATCGACCTGGTGACCGCGCGGATCGTCGACGGCGCCGACCCGGCCTCGGTGCTCGTCCTCACCCACACCAAGCACGCCGCGGCCGCGTTGCGCGATGCGATCACCCATCAGCTCGGTCCGGCCGCGGGTGGCATTCCGGGCGCGAGCCGGGAACCGATGGTGCGCACGCTGCACTCCTACGCGTTCTCGGTACTGCGTCGGCATGCGGAGCTGCACGGCAATCCGCCGCCGCGACTGCTCACCGGTGCCGAACAGGACGCGGTGCTCCGGGAGATGCTGCGCGGCGATCTCGCCGACATCGAAGCCGGGGCCGGGGGATTGTGGCCGCCGCGCCTGCAGCCCGCGCTCGCATTGGGTGGGTTCGCCGAGCAACTGCGCGATCTGATGTTGCGCGCCACCGAGCGCGGACTCGGGCCGGAGGACCTGATGGCACTCGGTCGTGAACACTACAACGACGCGTGGGTGGCGGCCGGGCGGTTCTTCCAGCGCTACGAACAGGCGTCGATGCTGCGCTGGTCGGTCGGTGTCGCCGCGCCGGAGGCCACCGCGCCCGCCCTCGACGCCGCCGAACTGGTCGGTGCGGCGCTCGACGCCCTGGCCGGTGACCGGAATCTGCTTGCCGCCGAACGAGATCGGATTCGCTACCTGCTCGTCGACGACGCACAGCACCTCGACCCGCAGGCCGCGACACTTGTGCGCGCCATCGGCAGCGGCAGCGCGAGCACCGTCGTCACCGGCGACCCCGACCAGGCGGTCTTCACCTTCCGCGGCGCGGATTCGCACTTCCTCACCGACCTCGACACCGCCGCGTCGCGTCGAATCATCTTGCGGCACAACCATCGCAGTGGCGCGCCGATTCGCTTGGCGAACGCCCGCATCGCGGCGAGGTTGCCGGGCAGTGCCCGACACCGGGTGCTGCCGGGGCAGGAGAACGAACCACCCGAGCCCGTAGCAGGTCAGGAGCCGGGACTCGAGGGTGACGTCGATCTGTTCGCGCACGCCGACCTACCCGAGGAACCACGCCGTCAGCGGGCAGCGGACCGCGAAGTCAGCGCGGAATCCGCGCGGCCCGATTCAGCGGCATTCGACGAAATACCCGACAAGGACATCTGGCCGGGGCATCTGCCGCCCGATGACGAGCCGCCGCCCGATGACGAATGGGCGGCCCCGGAGGATCCGCATCCCGTCGACGAGTCGAGTGTGCGGGTGCGGGTGCTGTCGACGCCGGCCAAGGAAGCGGCGCTGATCGCTGATCACCTCCGCCGCGCGCACCTCACCGATGGGGTGCCGTGGTCGGCGATGGCGGTGATCGTGCGGTCGGTGCCGTTGTCGCTGGCGCCGTTGCGGCGGGCATTGCTGGCGGCGGGGGTGCCGGTGCGCAGGCCCGCGGTGGCCGAGCCGTTGGCGCGGCGGCGTGGAGCGGCGTGGATGGTGCTCGCGCTGCGGGTGCTATTGGCGGGGGACCCGTCGCGGCCGGGCTCGCGGCGGGCGATCGACGCGATGTTCTCGCCCGACGATGCGATGGATCTGCTGTCCGGGCCGCTCGGCGGGGCCGACCAGATCGCGCTGCGCCGACTGCGCCGGGGTGTGCGACGCAGCGTGCTCGACCTGGAACGCACGGGTGCGCTCGCCGAGCCCTTCGTCGACGGCGCCGACCAGTTCCTGCTCTGGGAGGAGGCCGCGCCCCCGCCGGAAATGCCGGAGCCCGAACCGGATCCGGTCGACGACGAATGGCTCCCGCCACCGGACCCGGACGACCCGCTGCGCCCGGAACCCGAACCGGACTGGGATATCGCCGAGCGACTACCCGACGATATCGACCTCCTCGATGTCGAGAACCCGCCTGCCGCGAACACCGTCGTGGAAGTAGTACGCCCCGAAGCGCCCGCGGTGGCGCTGATCGACCAATCCTCTGCCGAGGTCCTGCGCGACCTGATCGTCGGCGTCGGCGAACAGCGGTTGCTCGACGGGCTCACCGAAGTCGAAGCCGCGCCGCTGCGTCGGGTGTTGCGTGCGGTGGCGAAGGCCAAGGAGACGCAGGCCAGAGGACAGGGTCTCGAAGACGTGCTGTGGACGCTGTGGACGAATTCGCGGCTGGAGCGGCGCTGGTTCCGGCAGTCACGGCGCGGCGGGGCCTCGGGCATGCAGGCCGATCGTGATCTCGATGCCGCCGTCGAATTGTTCGACGCCGCAGCCGCTTACGTCGACCGGCTGCCGAAGGCGAGCATCGACGGGTTCGTCGAATACCTTCTGCACCAGCAACTTCCACAGCAGGGTAGGCCGCTGACCGCGGAAGGCGAGGCGGTGACCCTGCTCAGCGCGCACGCCGCCGCGGGCCGGGAATGGGACGTGGTGGCGGTGGCCGCCGTGCAGGAGGGCATCTGGCCGAACCCGCGATCGCGGGGCACGTTGCTCCACACCGAGGACCTCGTCGACCTGGTCGGCGGGGTCGATCCGAGCGCGACGGTGAGCCGGGCCGCGCCGATCCTGGCCGAGGAACGCAGGCTGTTGCTCGTGGCGTGCAGTCGGGCTCGGCAGTCACTGCTGGTCACCGCTGTCGAATCCGCCGCGGGAGACCAGGATCTGGTGCCGTCGCGGTTTCTCACCGAACTCGTCGGTGACGACGACAGCGGCGAACCCGGCGCGCTGCCGGTCGCCGATCCCGGACGTGCGCTGGTCATGCACGCGCTGGTCGCCGAATTGCGCGGGGTGGTGTGTGATCCCGGGGGCGACCCCGAACGTCGTGATCGGGCGGCACGTCAACTGGCCCGGCTGGCCGACGCGGGCGTGCCCGGCACCGACCCCGGCGACTGGTACGGCACCGCCGAACTCAGCTCGCAGCGCGAGCTCTGGGACGACGACGATTCGCCGATCGGGCTGTCTCCGTCGACGGTCGAGCTGTTGCGCACCTGTCCGCTGCGGTGGGCGCTGGAACGGCACGGCGGTACCGACGGCGACAACCCGCACGCCGTGAAGGGCAATCTCGTGCACACGCTCGTGCAGGCGCTGGCGGGCGATGTCCCCGAGGCGCAGGTGCGCGCGGCACTGGACCAGGCGTGGAAAACGGTCGACCCGGCCGACGGCTGGCATTCGCGACAGGAACTGCGCCGCACCGAGACGATGCTGGAGACCTTCCTCTCCTGGGTCCGCACCACGCGCGGTGAGCTCACCCAGGCCGGAGTGGAAGTGCCGGTGGACTGCGTGTTGCCCGCGCGCACCGAAGGCGCACGAGCCGTGCGGATTCGGGGGCGCATCGATCGGCTCGAACGAGATGCGCAGGGGCGCTTCGTCATCGTCGACGTGAAGACGGGCAAGACGCCGGTCAGTGAGAAGGCGGTGGCCGATCACGCTCAGCTGGCGACCTACCAGGTGGCGGCCGCGCACGGCGCGCTGGACGAGGAGGAGTCCGAGGAGCCGACCCCGGTGGTCGATCCCGGTGGCGCGCGGCTGGTCTATGTCGCCAAACCGAACCGCAAGACCGGCGCGGCCGAACGCACACAGAACGCGCTCGACAGCGACGGACTCGACCAGTGGCGCACCACCATTCACGATGCGGCCGACGCGACGCGCGGTCCCGGATATCTGGCGGTGCGCAACGACGGGTGCAGGCACTGCCCGGTCGCGGGCAGTTGCCCGGTGCAGGACACCGGACGGCAGGTGACCGACGAGTGAGCGGCGTGCGCGTCACCCCGCAGCGGTTGGCCGACGCGCTCGGCCTGCCACCACCGACCGATGAGCAGGCGGCGGTGATCGCCGCGCCACCAGGGCCCACGTTGGTCGTCGCGGGCGCGGGCGCGGGCAAGACCGAGACGATGGCCGCGCGGGTGGTGTGGATGGTGGCCAACCAGCTGGTCGCCCCGGACGAAGTGCTCGGGCTGACCTTCACCCGAAAAGCCGCCCAGCAGTTGACTTCTCGTATCCGTACCCGGCTGGCCCGGTTGGCGGGCGCGCCGCTACTGCGCGAGATCGACCCCAGCGGCGCGCTGCGCACGATCGTCGCCGGGGCCGAGCCGGAGATCAGCACCTACCACTCGTACGCGGGCAGGCTGCTCACCGCGCACGGGCTGCTGCTGCCGGTGGAGCCCTCGGCGGCCCTGCTCACCCAGACCCAGCTGTGGCAGCTCGCGCACGAGGTGGTGCGGTCCTGGGACGGCGACCTCGACACCGACCGCACCCCGGTCTCGGTGACCGAGGCGGTGCTCGCCCTGTCCGGGCAGCTCGCCGAGCACCTGGTGGAGCCGGAGCAATTGGCCGAGGCGCACGCGGAGCTGGAGAAACTCGTCTACACGCTGCCCGCCGGTCCACGTCAACGCGGCGGGCCGAGTCAGGCGCTGATCGGCGTCGTGACCGCGCAGCGTGAGCGCGTCGCCCTGTTACCGCTGGTCGGCCAGCTCGCCGAAGCCCTGAATCGTCGCGGCGCACTGGATTTCGGCTCCCAGATGTCGCTGGCCGCGCAGCTCGCCGTCGACCACCCGGAAGTCGCCGCCGCCGAACGCGCTCGATTCAAGCTGGTCCTGCTCGACGAATACCAGGACACCGGGCACGCGCAGCGCGTCCTGCTCTCGGCGCTGTTCGGCAATGCCGAGGCGGTGCGACAGGATCGGCCGAGGCAAGCGGTTCGGATTCGGGGTGACGCGCAGCCGACTCGTGCGCACGCGGCCGACACCTTGTTCGGGGTGGACGATCAGGACCCGGCATCCCCGCAGGGGCGCGGCGACGGACCTGGACACGTGGGCATCCTGTCGCTCCGTGGTGACTCTGTCGGTGACGTACCCGGACCATCGCAGGCCCTCGCGGTGACGGCGGTGGGCGACCCGATGCAATCCATCTACGGGTGGCGTGGCGCTTCGGCGGCCAATCTGCCGCGGTTCGCCACCGACTTCCCCGCTGCGCCAGGGGTTCCCGCACCGGTGCTGCCACTGCTGACCAGTTGGCGGAATCCGCCCGAGGCGTTGGCGTTGGCGAATCTTGTGGCCGACCCGTTGCGGATGGTGGCACGGGCCGCCGGCGGAGCGACGGTGGACGCGTTGCGGGCCAAGCCGCAATCGCATGCGGGGGTAGTCGAGTTCGGGCTCACTGAAACCATTGCGCAGGAGCGCGACTGGATCGCCGAGCGGATCGCGCGAGAGTGGGCGAGCGCACGGGAGAACGAAGCGCCGCCGCCCACCTCTGCGGTGCTGGTGCGACGCAATGCCGATGCCGCGCCGCTGGCCGAGGCACTGCGTGAGCAGGGGCTGCCGGTGGAGATCGTCGGGCTCGGCGGGTTGCTGGCGACCCCGGAGGTCGCCGATATCGTCGCCACACTGCGGTTGATCGCCGAACCGGGGACCGGGAGCGCGGCGGTTCGGATTCTCACGGGGGCCCGGTGGCGGATCGGGGTGGCCGACCTCGCCGCCCTGGCGCGACGCGCGCGGATGTTGTCCATCAGCAGTGTGTCCGGTGGCGACGCGAACGCGATCACCGATGCCGCCGGGCTGGCGACGGCGCTGCGTGAGGTGGCGCCCGAACCGACCGAGCAGGCCGGGCTGGCCGATGCCATCGCCGATCCCGGTGCGGCGGACCAGTATTCGGAGCCCGGGTTCGCGCGGATCGCCGCCTTGAGTGAGGAGCTGGCCGCGCTACGCGAGCGCAGCGGACAACCGCTGGTCGAACTCGTCGCCGATGTCGAACGCACCATCGGCGTCGGCGTCGAGACCCAGGCGAGGCGCGCTATCGCCGGTGGCGGTGCGGGTCGCGAGCATCTCGACGCCTTCGCCGAGGTGGTCGCCGGATACGCGGCCGACTCCAGGGCATCGCTGAGCGGTCTGCTCGCCTTCTTCACCGCGGCCGAATCGGTCGAAAACGGTTTGGAGCCCGGCGAAGTCGAGGTCGCGCGCGATCGCGTGCAGATTCTCACCGTGCACGCCGCCAAGGGCCTCGAATGGGAAGTCGTCGCCGTGCCGCATGTGAGTGCCACGGTGTTCCCATCGACGACCGCGTTGAGCACCTGGCTCGGCGCACTCACCGAACTCCCCACCACCCTGCGCGGTGACCGCGCCCAGCCGGACGCGTCCGAAGGCGTGCCCGTGCTCGACCTGAGCGCGGTGGGGGACCGCTCCGAACTCGAACACGCGATCGCCCACCACAAGGACGCGCTCAAGAGTCGCCGCCTCGACGAAGAACGTCGCCTGTTCTACGTAGCGCTCACCAGAACCGAACGGGTGCTGCTTGTTTCGGCCTACTACTGGCCCGAGACGGGCAGTTCGCAGAAGGGTCCGTCGGAGTTCCTGCTCGAGCTCAAGGAGGCGAACGAGAACCCGGACAGCGCGGCCTACGGCGTCGCCACCATCGCCCGCTGGGACGATAAGCCCGCACCGGACGCCGTGAACCCCTTCGCCGACAACCCGCCGACCGCCCAGTGGCCGCGTGACCCACTAGGCAACCGTCGCGACCCCATCGAACAGGGCGCCGCGCTGGTTCGCGAGGCTCTCGACACCTTGCGCAGCGGCACAACGGTTTCCAGCAGTGCGTCGGGTGATCAACTCGAGTCGGCGGAGCTGGCCGAGGACGACCCGGAAGGGTGGGTCAACGACGTCGACGCGCTCCTCGCCGAATTCACCGCCGCCGAACTCACCGAACAACAGGTGGAACTTCCGGGCCAACTTCCCGCCACCGCCCTGGTCGAACTCCGCGCCGACCCGACCCGCTTGGCCGCTCGTCTGCGCCGCCCCCTTCCGTATCCTCCGAACCCGATGGCCAGGCGTGGCACCGCTTTTCACGCCTGGGTGCAGTCCTGGTTCGGCACCGAACAGCTGCTCGGCCTCGACGAGCTACCCGGCGCCGCCGACAGCACCACCGAGATGGGCCGCGCCGATCAGGAACTCGCCGCCATGCAGTCGGCCTTCCGCCGGTCGCCGTGGGCGCACCGCAATCCTGTCGACGTGGAAGTGCCGTTCGAAACCAGCATCGCGGGCACGGTGATCCGTGGCCGCATGGACGCCGTGTTTTCCGAACCCGGTGGGCGCTGGATCGTGGTCGACTGGAAGACCGGCGCCGAACCCGGCCCCGCCGACGAGCCCGCCGTCGCCATGCAGCTGGCCGTCTACCGCCTCGCCTGGGCCCGCCTGATGGCCGCCCGCACCGGCGAGACCGAGGACCGGATGCTCCAACGAGTCGGCGCCGCATTCCATTACATCCGCTCCGGCCGCACCATCGCCCCCGAGCAACTGGCGGGCCCAGCCGAACTGGCGCGCCTCATCCACGACGCCGCACCGGAAAACGCCGACACCGATCCACACGAGGCCCACTGAGCCGATAGTGTTGCGCTCGCCGAGGAAAGCTCGAGGCGAACAGGGCCGGTCACCCGGCGGCGAAGCCGCCAGTTTTCGGCCGCCTTGATCTGGACTGACCAGAGGGTGCGACGAAGGAGTACCCGGCGGGAGGGAAGATCAAGGTACCCAGGCCGAAAACCCGCGGCGCCAGCCGCCAGAGATACAGGAGCAGGCATGTTCGGTGACACGCGCAACCCGGTCGGGTTGAGCAGCAGTCCCGACTACGCCCTGGTCGGTCTGTTGCGGATCCCGGTGGCGCAGTCGAGCCCGTGGGTCTCGCTCACCCGCCGCGTGCTGTTCGCGATCGCGCTGCTGTTCACCGCTGCGACAGTGGTATACGTCGGTCGCGACGGTTATAGCGACAACACCGGCGACGAGCTGTCTTTCCTGGACGCGATGTACTACGCCACGGTGTCCTTGTCGACCACCGGCTACGGCGATATCGCCCCGGTGACCCCGTCGGCACGGTTGGTGAACATCATCGTCATCACCCCACTGCGCGTCCTGTTCCTCATCGTGTTGGTCGGTACCACTCTCGGCGTGCTGACCGAACGGTCGCGGCAGGCATTCAAGATTCAGCGATGGAGGCACACCGTGCGTAATCACACCGTCGTAGTCGGCTACGGCACCAAGGGCCGCACGGCGATCGATGCGATGGTCGGTGACGGGATCCAGCTGTCCGACATCGTGGTGGTCGATACCGACCCCATCGCGCTGGAGGCCGCCGCCGCCGCGGGTCTGGTGACCGTGCACGGTTCGGCGACCAAATCCGATGTCCTGCGGCTGACCGGCGTGCAGCGTGCCGCCGCGGTCATCGTCGCCACCAATCGCGACGACACCGCCGTGCTGGTGACGCTCACCGCCCGCGAACTGAACAAGACGGCCAAGATCTCCGTGGCCATCCGCGAAGCGGAGAACACCCACCTGGTCCGTCAGTCCGGCGCCGACTCGGTGGTGGTGTCCTCGGAGACCGCGGGCCGACTGCTCGGTATCTCCACCACCACACCCACTGTCGTGGAGATGATGGAGGACCTGCTCACGCCCGAGCAGGGCTTCGCCGTCGCCGAACGCGAGGTGGAGGAGAGCGAAGTGGGCGGATCGCCGCGCCATCTCAGCGACATCGTGCTCGGTGTGGTGCGCAACGGGGCACTGATCCGGGTCGGTGAACCCGAGGTCGACGCCCTCGACGCGGGCGACAAACTGCTCTACATCCGTAGCACCGGAAAGTAGTCACCCGCCCGAGCAAGGCGTACCTTCGCCTTCGCTGCGGCCGTGCGCGGCTGAGGAACGCTGTCGCGGCTGCGCCCATTAGGCGTACCTTCGCCTTCGCTGCGGCCGTGCGCGGCTGAGGAACGCTGTCGCGGCTGCGCCCACTAGGCGTACCTCCGCATTCGCCGCGGCCGTGCGCGGCCTATGCTCGGCAACGTGTCATTCCGGCTGAAAGACGTTCCGCTGCTGTCACGTTCCACCATCGACCGGGCCGAGCACGCCCGGCTCGATCCCGGCGCCCTGCGCGAAGGGTGGGGCAAAGCCAAGATTCTGCGTATCGACCCGCGCGGGAAAGTGCGGGTCGAGGGCGACAAGATCGTCCTCGACGCGGCTGTTTCGGTGGCCGCGGAGCCCGGTGACAGGACGGTGTTCCTCGGTGTCGTCGACGGCAGCCACCTGTGGGCGACGCGGGCGACCGACCTCGACGGCACGCTGAGGGATCTGCGTACGCTCGGGGCCGTCGACGATTTCACCGCTGAGCTGCTGTCCACCGCGTACGCGCTGCTCAACTGGCACGATCGGGCCGGATACCACGGTGGCGACGGCACGGCCACCACGTCGGCGCGCGGCGGTTGGTCGCGGCTCACCGCGACCGGGGAGGAAGAATTCCCGCGGATCGACCCTGCGGTGATCTGCCTGGTCCACGACGGTGCCGATCGCGTGCTGCTCGCCCGCCAGCAGAGCTGGCCGGAGACGATGTTCTCGCTGCTGGCCGGCTTCGTTGAAGTGGGCGAATCGCTGGAGCACTGTGTGGAACGGGAGGTCCGCGAGGAGGTGGGCGTCGACCTGCGCGATATCCACTACCTCGGCAGCCAGCCGTGGCCGTTCCCGCGCTCGCTGATGGTCGGCTTCGCCGCGGTCGGCGACCCCGCCCAGGAACTCGTGTTCTCCGATGGCGAGATCGCCGAAGCGCATTGGTTCACGCGCGAAGAGGTCCGCGCCGCCTTGCAGGTCGGCGACTGGTCGGCGCGCGAACCCGGCGCACGGCTGCTCGTCCCCGGATCCATCTCGATCGCGCGATCGATCATCGAGTCCTGGGCGGACTGACTCGGCGGATCAGGCCTGCTGGGCGGCCAACGCCTGCTTGACTGCGGCCAAAGACGGGTTGGTCGCGGTGGAGCCGTCGCGGTACTTGATCGTCGGCACGACGTGGTTGCCGTTGTTGACGCTGCCGACGAACTCGGCCGACGCGGGATCGTCTTCGATATCGATCACCGTGTAGGTGATGCCCGCCTCGTCGAGCTGGGTCCGCAGGCGTCGGCAATAGCCGCACCAGGTGGTCGAGTACATCGTCAGATCTGCCGTTGCTTCAGTCACGCGATGTGCAACGTCGCGACGCGGCTCGGTGTTCCTTGCCCGATCCGGGACCGACGGGTGACGGTGCTCTATCGCGCGATCGTGGCCGTGGGATCGGCGGGCGTCGCGGCAAGTTGTCGGGGGGCGCTGTCATGATGGTGCGCGTGCCAGCACTCGATCTCACCGCCCTCGACCCGGAACAGGCCGCCGCGGTGCGGGCACCGAGGGGGCCGGTCTGTGTGCTCGCCGGTGCGGGCACCGGGAAGACCAGGACGATCACACATCGTATCGCCCACCTGATCGCGGGTGGGCATGTGAAGGCCGACCAGGTGCTGGCGGTGACCTTCACGGCGCGGGCCGCGGGGGAGATGCGCAATCGGTTGCGCACGATGGGGCTCGGCGGCGACGCCGGACAGGTGCAGGCGCGCACCTTCCACGCCGCGGCGCTGCGGCAGTTGCGGTATTTCTGGCCGCAGGTGGTGGGGGATGTGCCGTGGCGACTGATCGACAGCAAGTTCCCCATCGTTTCGCAGGCCGCGCAGCGGGCGGGGCTGCGCGCCTCCACCGAAATGGTGCGTGACCTGCTCAGCGAAATCGAATGGGCCAAGGCCTCGCTGATCGCGCCGGAGGACTATCCGGCCGCCGCTGCCCGCCATCATCGTGACGCGCCGGTCGACGTGGCCAAGGTCGCCGAGGTGTACCAGGGCTACGAATCCGCGAAAGCCTCCGCCGACGGTCTGCTGCTCGACTTCGACGATCTGCTCCTGCACACCGCGGCCGCGCTCGAGGACTATCCGGCCGTCGCCGACGAGTTCCGCGGTCGCTATCGCAGTTTCGTCGTCGACGAATACCAGGACGTCACGCCGCTGCAGCAGCGGGTGCTCGACGCATGGCTGGGCGAACGCGACGACCTCACCGTCGTGGGTGACGCGAACCAGACCATCTACTCGTTCACCGGCGCCACCCCGTCCTACCTGCTCGATTTCTCCCGGCGCTTCCCCGACGCCACGGTGGTCCGGCTCGAACGCGACTACCGGTCGACTCCCCAGGTGGTGTCGCTGGCCAACCAGGTGATCGGGGCCGCGCGCGGACGCATCGCGGGCACCCGCCTCGCCCTGATCGGTCAGCGGCCCGCCGGGCCGGAACCGGAGTTCGCCGAGTACGCCGATGCGCAGGCCGAGGCCGTCGCCGTCGCCGTGCAGATCCAGAAACTGATCGCCGCCGGGACGCCGGCTTCCGAGATCGCGGTGCTCTACCGGACCAACGCGCTGTCCGAACCGTTCGAACAGGTGCTCGGCGCCCGCGAGATTCCGTTCCAGGTGCGCGGTGGCGAGGGGTTCTTCCACCGTCAGGAGGTGCGGCAGGCGGTGTCGGCGTTGCGTCAGGTCGACGCGCGCGACGACCTGCCCGATGCGGCGCGCAGCGGATCGTCGCTGATCACGTTGGTACGGGCCGCGCTGGCGCCGGTCGGTCTCACCGCGGAGGAACCGGCCGGTGCGCAGGCGAAGGAACGGTGGTCCTCGCTGCTGGCACTGGTGCAGCTCACCGAGGAACTGGTCAGCCACGACGACGAGATGGACCTCACGGCGCTGCTGCGCGAGCTCGCGACCCGTGCCGAGGCCAAGCATCCGCCGACCGTCGACGGTGTCACCCTGGCCTCGCTGCACGCGGCGAAGGGCCTGGAATGGGACGCGGTGTTCCTGGCCGGTCTCACCGACGGCACGCTGCCGATCTTCCACGTGCTCGGCAAGAAGAACACGGCTGTCGACGAAGCGGGACTGGAAGAGGAACGACGGCTGCTCTACGTCGGTGTCACGCGGGCACGCGAACATCTGAGCCTGTCGTGGACTCAGCGGCGGCTGCAAGCAGGCGGGGACTACCGGCCGGTGACCAGGTCACGATTCCTCAACGGGCTGATCCCGGACAGTTCCTCGGCCTCGCGGATCGCCGTCGAGATCCCGGCCGAGTCAGAGGCCCCACGTCCGCTGTGCCGGGTGTGCCTCAAGCCGTTGATCGGCACTCATGCCACCATGCTCGGCCGCTGCCGGCGCTGCCCGGGCGAAGTCGACCCCCAGTTGCTCGAGGCGCTGAAGGAATGGCGAGCCGAGAAGGCCGAGGCCCTGCAGCGGCGCGACTTCGTGGTCTTCACCGACACCACCCTCACCGCCATCGCCGAGCAACTGCCCGCCGACGACGCCGCGCTGGCGGCAATCGCGGGCATCGGTGCGAAGAAGATCGAACAGTACGGTGCCGACGTGCTCGCGATCGTCGCATCACGTGTGAAGACAACGGCACAAAACCCCAGGTAGAAAATAAGTTGTTCGGTTCTCGATCATTGCCTATGGTGGAGAACACGCACCGAGAGTGATCCCGGTGCGCGGTAATTGTTCACACACGAGTTCAGGAGGGAGGCAGACACATGAACACGAACACCACGTTCGATGCGATGAGCAATCGCGTCCTGGTGAACGCATTTGTCATGTCCGCCTCCCGGGGGGTCCTCGCTCTGCAGGGGACCGGCCTGTCCGGCGTCGATGTCAAAGCTGTGCCGATGACTGTCGTCCATCAGCACACTCCGATTCGTCTCCAGGACAAGCCCAACGTGGGTTGGCAGCCGACCGCTGTTGCGGCACCGGCAGCTATCGCCGATGAAGCCGGTTACGCACCGGAGTTCATCGGCGCAATCCGCCTCCGCGTCCACCCAGCGACCGTGATCAGGTCTCGACAGAAATGTCGAACTAGGTAGGGAACACCTCCCAGACCTCCTGGCCACGGATCGCGAGAAGCGAAATCCGTGGCCATCTTTATATCGGCTCCTCAGCCGTAGGCACCGGGTTCGCACACCGAACATTCCACCGCTGCAAACGAGCTGAAGGAGAACGACGTGTTCACCGCCCAGGACTGGCCGACGGCCACTACTGACGTGACATGCCGAACCGTGGCGCAGACCCCTCGCGTCCGTGAGGTCACCAAGACTCTGCCCTGTAGGGGCGGAAACCCCGATCTGTGGTTCGCCGAGAGCCCCACCGATCTCGAGCAGGCCAAGGAACTGTGCGCGGCCTGCCCGATCCGCAAGGGCTGCCTGACCGCGGCCATCGATCGTGCCGAGCCGTGGGGCGTGTGGGGCGGTGAGATCTTCGACCAGGGTGTCGTGATCGCCCGCAAGCGCCCCCGCGGTCGCCCGCGCAAGGTCGCGATCATGGCATGAACCCGGGAAAAGGGTTGTACCGCAAGCGAACCGCTCACCTCGTCATGGTGAGCGGTTCGTTTTGCTTTGTGCTTACGAGGCCTGTTCGGCGCGGAAGCCCGGCACCCAGGTGCGTACCAGGTCCATGAAGCCGAGTTCCGCGTCGAGTTGGGCCAGGATGCCGACCGAACCACCGAGCACCCGGAAAACGGTGAGGTACTCGGCCGGAAGTTGCAGGGCGCGAGCGGTTTTCATCTCCGGGCTGGAGAACTCGGACGCCTTGCCCGCCACCCGCTGCATCCACGAGCGGGTGAAGTGGAAGGTGTCGGTGCGAATCGGGTCGCTGAACGGGCGCAGGTACGCCTCGATCTCCTCGTGGGTGACCACACGTCCCGGAATGACCCAGCCGTGCTCGTAGAGCAGTTCGGTGAGCGCCGCGTGCTCGTCGGCGACAGCGAGGGCCAGCATGCGGCCCAGGATCTCCGGGAAGCCGTCCGGCATCGGCGCACAGGCGCCGAAGTCGAGCACGGCCAGGGTGCCGTCGTCGCGCACCAGGAAATTGCCGGGGTGCGGGTCGCCGTGCAGCAGGCCGACCAGTTCGGGCGAGCTGAAATGGAAGGTCCCCATCAGCTCGGCGATCCGGTTGCGCTGGGCCAGGGTGCCCTCGGGATCCTCGGCGCCCGCCTTGATCAGTGCCGATACCGGGGTGCCGTCGAGCCATTCGGTGACGATCACCTTCGGGGATCCGGCCACCACCTTCGGGACCGAGATGGTGGGATGCCCCTCGAACGCGGCCGCGAATCGGCGCTGGTTGGCGGCCTCGATGCGGTAGTCGAGTTCTTCTTCGGTGCGTTCGGTGATCTCGGCGAGCAGCGGCTTCACATCGGCGCCGGGGATCACCGACGAGAGCAGTCCGGTCATCCGGGACAGCGTCTTGAGGTCGGCGCGCAGCGCGTCGTCGGCGCCGGGATACTGCACCTTCACCGCCACCGCGCGTCCGTCGGCCCACACCGCGCGGTGCACCTGGCCGATGCTGGCCGAGGCGGCGGGGGTGTCGTCGAAGGACTCGAAGCGGTCCCGCCATTTGGTGCCCAGCTGCTGGTCGAGCACGCGGTGCACCGTCTCCGCTGCCATCGGCGGCGCCGCGGCCTGCAACTTGGTCAGCGCCTCGCGATAGTGCTCACCGAACTCCTCCGGAACGGCGGCCTCCATCACACTCAGCGCCTGCCCGAACTTCATCGCGCCGCCCTTGAGCTCACCGAGCACGGTGAACAGCTGCTCGGCGGCTTTCTGGTTCAGGTTGGCGTTGATCTGCTTCTTGTCACCACCGACGAGCTTCTTACCGAACCCGACAGCGGCTCGTCCGGCGATGCCAAGGGGAATCTTGGCCATCTTGGCATTGCGGCTGGAACTGCGGCGCACGATCTCGGACACGGTACCCATCATGGCCGAACCTGCGGGGTGTGTGCCATAAGAATGCTCACACCGGCCGGTGCGACGCCCGTCACCGCGAGGTTCCAGGCGTGTGCGCGGCCATGTTCCGGCACCCGCATTCCTGATGCGGCAGCCACGGCCGACGCTGGATCTCATGGGTGTCGAGGTCCAATTCCACGGTGGCGTCGAACGTGCGCGGTTCCCGCCGCGGGGAACAGGCGATGATCGCCTCGAGTTCGCCGAGCGCCAGCGCGGTCGTCGCCGCGATGCCCGCCGGGGAGGCGTGTCCGGTGCGGCCGAGTAGCTGGGCGGCCAGGTGCGGCCACTCGACATCGAATCCGGCCCGGGTCAGATCGGCACAGCGAAGGCAGCTGGTCTCGCCGGGCAGGACGAGCGGGCCGACCACGCCGACCCCGTCGCGGACCCGCACCTGCAGGTGCGGCACCCGGCGCAACATCAGATCCACCGACAGTGCCGGGTCGATCATCAACGCGTCGGTGAGCACCACCAGATCGTCCGAGCCGGTGCCGACCGGCATGTCCGGTCGGTATTCGCGCGAGCGGGTCGGCCGAAAACCCATGCGCCGCAATCCGATCGCCACGGCATCGGAGAGCGGCCCGAGGCCGTGCACGGTGATGGCGCGAATCTTGCCGAGAGCGGGTTCGGATTCGGGTTCGAGCAGTAGACCCGCACGCTCGATCGCGGCGAGCATGCCCATGGTGCGGTCGGGACTGATGCCGAATTCGCCCGCACGCCAAATGATCTGGGGTCGTGATTGCAAGCCGTCGAGCAGGCGCAGGAAGGCGAGCACGGTACCGGTGTCGTGATCGGTGGTGTGGAGCAGCAGCGCGCGTTCGGGGTCCCAGCCGAGTTGTACCGTGCCGGACGGGCGAACCAGGGTGGTCACTCGCGGGTGGAGCATCGGGCCGCGCAGTGGGGAGGTGGTCGTCATGGCTGAAGTATCGGCACTCGGCAGCGGCTCATCGTGCGCCGAAAGTGCAGTTATCCACAGGGTTTCGGCGTGTCGGTTCGAGAATTACGAATTGTGAACAGCCGATGTACCGGGGGTCGTCACGGCATTTTCCGACGAACGCGCGCCACGCGACCGTGTCGCGCCACCGAGATCGGAAGATTTCTCCCCGACCTCGGTGGCGGTGCGGATCAGGACTTGCCCGCGCCGGAATCGGGGTGGGCATCGCCCTCGTCGCGCGGGGTTTCGTCGGACTCGTCAGCCTTGGCTTTGTCGCGATCGGCCGCGTCGCGTTCGCGCGCCTCGGTCTCGGCCAACTGTGCCAGCGGATCGTCGAAAGCGCCTGTGCCGCCGCCGATAATGGAGTCGATGAAACCGGCGGGCGAGTCGAGATCGGTGGAATCGGGCAGCAGATCGGGGTGTTCCCACACCTTGTCGCGTCGCTCCATCCCCGCATCGGTGGTCAGCCGCCGCCACAGCGCGGAAGCCTCACGAACCTTGCGTGGACGCAACTCCAGTCCGACGAGCGTCGCGAACGTCTGCTCGGCGGGCCCACCCGTCGCCCGGCGGCGACGCAGCGTCTCCGACAGCGCGCCCGCGCCCGGCAGGCGCTCACCCAGCGCATCGGTGACCACGACATCGACCCAGCCCTCGATCAGCGCCAGCAGGGTCTCGAGTCGCTCCAGCGCCTGCTTCTGCTCCGGCGTGGTCTGCGGCTCGAACGTGCCCTGGGAGAGCAGTTCCTCCAGCTTGGACGGGTCGCTCAGCGACATCGGGTCGATGCCCTGCGCGGCTTCCTCGATCGCGGAGAAGTCCATCTTGATACCGCGCGCGTAGTCCTCGACGGCACCGAGCACTTGCTGACGCAGCCACGGCACATGGGCGAAAAGTCGCTGGTGGGCGGCCTCGCGTGCCGCCAGGAAGACGATGATCTCGCTCTCGGGCTGCTCGAGCCCCTCGCTGAACGCCGCGATCGCGGTCGGCAGCAGCGCCGCGGTACCGGCCGGGCCGAGCGGCAGGCCGATATCGGTGGAGGTCAGCACCTCCTTGGCCAGCTGGCCGAGCGCCTGACCGAGCTGGGAACCGAACGCCAGCCCGCCCATCTGGCCGAGCATGCCGACCATCGGCCCGGCGAACTGCTTGGCCTCCTCGGGTAACTGCGCGGTCCACATGCCCGAGATCTGCTCTGCCACCGGGTCGCACAGGCGCTTCCAGGTGGGCAGGGTCTCTTCGATCCAGTCGTTCGGGGTCCACGTGACCGTCTTGGTGGCGCCCGCGGGCAGCACGGTGGCGCCGTCGAGCCACAGCTCGGCCAGATGCGCCGCGTCGGTCACCGCGGTGGTGGTGCCGGCGGCGATCGGAGCGATGGTGGAGCCGAGCTGCTGGCGGGCCAGTCGCTTGGCGACGTCGTAGTTGACCGGGCCGGACTGCGTGCCGCCGGGACCCATGCCCTGGCCCATGCCGCTGATCATCTGCCCGAGCTGGCTCAGCATCTGGCCCAGCTGCGACGGATCGAATCCGCCCGCGCCGCCGACGCCGCCCGCTCCGAACCCGAACGGATCGTTTCCGCCAGGTCCGTTGCCCTCGTCGCGACGCTTGCCGGAATCGTCGTCGTCGCCGGTCGAGAAGCCGAAGGGGAGATCGCTCATACCTATTACGTTACGCGGGACCCCCGGGCCCACGGTGTTCGCGCATCGCGAAATCGCGCGACAACGGCCACGCCGCAAAAGCGTGCCACTACCGTCGGTCCCGGTCGCTGATCACTACTGTGGTCCGAGTGAATCGTCGGATCCTCACCCTGATCGTCGCCCTCGTTCCCGTACTCGTGCTCGGCGTGGTCGGCAGCGTGGTCACCGTGCCGTTCGTCGCCCTCGGCCCCGGTCCCACCTTCGACACCCTCGGCCAGGTCGAGGGCAAACAGGTGGTCGATGTCACCGGCGCGCCACTGGATCCCACGAGCGGGCACCTCAATATGACGACCGTGTCGGTGCGCGACGGGCTGAACCTGTTCGAGGCATTCGGGTTCTGGGTCAGCGGTGAGCACGGCCTCGTGCCGCGCGCCGAGGTGTACCCGCCTGGCGTGTCGCGCGAGGAGGTGGACAAGTCCAATCAGCAGGACTTCAAGGACTCCGAGAGCGATGCCGAGGTCGCCGCGCTGCACTACCTGAAGATGCCGACCGTCGTGCTGGTGCGCGGACTCGGTGAAGAGGGCCCGGCCAAGGGCGTGCTCGAAGTCGGCGACGAGCTGATCAGCATCGACGGCACCCCGATCACCACGCCCAAGGATGTGATCGACATCGTCGGCACCAAGGCTCCCGGCGACACCATCACCGTGGTCTACCGCCGCGGTGACGCGGAGCAGACCAGCCAGATCACCCTCGCGCCACGTCCCGGCGACGAGGCCAAGGGCTACCTCGGCATCACCCCCGGTGAAGGTGGACGTCCGCCGCTGCAGGTCGAGTTCAACCTCGCCGATATCGGCGGCCCGTCGGCCGGACTGATGTTCAGCCTCTCGCTGATCGACAAGCTCTCGCCGGGCGAACTCAACGGCGGCAAGTTCGTCGCGGGCACCGGCACCATCGACCAGGACGGCAAGGTCGGCCCGATCGGTGGCATCCAGTACAAGATGATCGCCGCGCGCGAGGCAGGCGCGGAAACGTTCCTCGTTCCCGCCGACAACTGCAACGAGGCCGGTCAGCGGGCGCCCGACGGCCTTCGCTTGGTGAAGGTCGACACCCTCGACAGCGCGATCACCGGACTGGCCGACATCAACGCCGGCCGCGAGGCGATCGGCTGCGGGTAGGTCACTCCAGCGTGTGGTGCAGGGCCTCGATCAGGCCCGGCGCCAGGTTGGGGTAGGTGCGCAGATCGAGATCGCCGAAGCCGTCGTCGTCCTCGGGGCGGATCTGCAGCAGGCACAGGGTGGCGCCCTGGCGCAGGACGCCCGCGATGAGTCGCGCGTCGCGGCGACCCGGATGCGCGTGCGCGGCGGCACGCCCGGCGGCGTCGGCGGCTTCGTCGTCGGCGAGTAGCGGAACCAGCGCCTCGTCGAGATCGCTCTCGGCGTCGGGCGGCAGCACCACGATCTCCTGCACCAGCACGCAGCCCTCGACCGCGGGCGGCCAGGTGGTGGTGGCCAGGAACTCGTCGAGCGCCATCGACCCGCCGGTGATGTCGTCGGGAAATGCCTCCTGGGCAACGGGGGTCAGCTCGCTGCCGTCGTCGAGCTGATCCTGCAGGTCGGGTTCGGCTGCGGCCAGGTCGGCGGTCGGCACCAACGCGAACATCTGCGGCGGGTTTCCCCAGCCCTCGGCGTCGGCGAACTCGACGACCTCGCGCACACAGCGGGCGAGGAGAACTTCGGCGTGCTCGTCTTCGGTCACCCGCACATCCAATCATTTTCGGCCCAGACGCCTGCACGGTGTCCGATTTCCGTACAGTGGGCGCCAACGGTCCGGTAACGGATCACCCGCAACATTCGGACTGCGGTGACTGCGCCGATCACGGTGTGGAACCGCCGGAACATGGAGAGTGGCACCGTGGGCATGCGGCCCCCCACCGGCTTACCTTCGCTGTCCCGACGCAGCCGTGTGCTGCTGGTGACAGCAGTCGTCCTCGCGGCGTTGCTGCTGCTCGGGCCCCGCTTCA
The DNA here is from genome assembly GCF_001427185.1 of Nocardia sp. Root136. Lineage (NCBI taxonomy): Bacteria > Bacillati > Actinomycetota > Actinomycetes > Mycobacteriales > Nocardiaceae > Nocardia > Nocardia sp. Root136. The sequence goes on along the minus strand of NZ_LMFE01000001.1, from coordinate 1,971,025 downwards.
CCGATGCCTATACCAATTGGTTGTGGTTCGGCGAGGTCGGATATCGCAGTGTGTATCTCGGCGTCTTGCGCACGCGTCTGATCCTGTTCGTGGTCGTCGCGTTGCTCGTCGGTCTGGTGGTCTGGGCAGCGCTGCTGCTGGCCTACCGGTCGCGTCCGGTCTTCGTGCCGGTCGCCGGGCCCAACGATCCGATCGCGCGCTACCGCACGACCGTGATGAGCAAGCTGCGGCTGTTCGGCGTCGGCATCCCGGTGCTGCTCGGCGTGCTGTCGGGACTGGTCGCGCAGTCGAACTGGGCGACGGTGCAGCTGTTCCTGCACGGTGGCGAGTTCGGTCAGCAAGACCCGCAGTTCCACCTCGACATCGGTTTCTACACCTTCGACCTGCCGTTCTACCGGATGGTGCTGAACTGGCTGTTCGTCGCCGTGGTGATCGCGTTCTTCGCGAACCTGGTTACCCACTACGTGTTCGGCGGCCTGCGGCTGGCCGGGCGTGAGGGCACGCTCACCAGGGCCGCGCGCGTGCAGCTCGCGGTGATCGCCGGAATCTTCGTGCTGCTCAAGGCGGTGGCGTACTGGTTCGACCGGTACGACCTCTTGTCGAGTACGCGCAAGGAACCGACCTTCGGCGGTCCGTCGTTCACCGATATCAACGCGGTGCTGCCCGCCAAGCTGATCCTGCTGTCGATCGCGGTGATCTGCGCGGTGGCGTTCTTCGCCGGGATCGTGCTGCGCGATCTGCGGGTTCCCGCGATGGCGGCCGCGCTGCTCGTACTGTCGTCGATCCTGGTCGGTGCGGTGTGGCCGATGGTGGTCGAGCAGTTCTCGGTGCGCCCGAACGCGGCCGAGAAGGAGAGCCCCTACATTGAGCGCAACATCATGGCCACGCGCGAGGCGTACGGGATAACGGACGACAAGGTCGAGTATCAGAACTACCGGGGCAGCTCGACCAAGAGCCCGCTCGAGGTCCCCGCGGACGCGGCGACCATCGGCAACGCCCGCCTGCTCGACCCGAATATCCTCTCGCCCACCTTCACTCAGCTGCAGCAGCGCAAGAACTTCTACGGCTTCCCGGAGTCGCTGGACATCGACCGCTACAACCTCAACGGTGACCTGCAGGACTACATCGTCGCCGCGCGCGAGCTGCATCCTCAGGCGCTGTCGGGCAACCAGAAGGACTGGATCAACCAGCACACCGTCTATACCCACGGCAACGGTTTCGTCGCCGCGCCCGCCAACCGGGTGAACAAGCCGCAATCCGAGGCGCAGAGCGCGGCGGGCGGCAGCGATTCGGGTTATCCGCTGTTCATGGTGAGTGACCTGTTCACCAAGGTCGAGGACCAGCAGATCAAGGTCGACCAGCCGCGCATCTACTACGGCGAGCTGATTTCCCAGACCGACCCCGACTACGCCATCGTCGGTACCGCCGAAGGGCAGGCCCCGCGCGAGTACGACTCCGACGAGGCGCAGTTCACCTACGACGGCAGCGGCGGCGTGCCGATCGGGAACTGGTTCAACCGGCTCGCTTTCGCGGCCAAGTACGCCGAGCGCAACATCTTGTTCTCCTCCGCGATCAGCGAGGACTCCAAGATCCTGTTCAACCGCGGTCCGCGTGATCGGGTGCAGAAGGTCGCACCGTGGCTGACGACCGACGGCAACGCCTACCCGGCGGTGATCGATGGTCGCGTCAAGTGGATCGTCGATGCCTACACCACGCTCGACAAGTACCCCTACGCCCAGCCGACCTCGCTCGACGGCGCGGTCGAGGACAGCATCGACAAGAAGACCGGGCGCGTGATCCCGCGCAAGGAGGTCAGCTACATCCGTAACTCGGTGAAGGCCACCGTCGACGCCTACGACGGCACCGTCACCCTGTACGAGACCGACACCGTCGACCCGGTGCTCAAGGCTTGGCGTGGGGTGTTCCCAGACGCGGTGAAGCCGCAGAGCGAGATCTCGCCCGAGCTGCGCGCGCACTTCCGCTACCCGGAGGACCTGTTCAAGGTCCAGCGCGACATGCTCACGAAGTACCACGTGGACAACCCGCGCGAGTTCTTCACCAACAACGCGTTCTGGTCGGTGCCCAGTGATCCGACGATCGAGGGCGGCACGTTCAACCAGCCGCCGTACTACGTGCTGCTCGGTGATCCGAAGACCACCAAACCGGTCTTCAACCTGACCTCGGCGATGGTCGGCTACAACCGGCAGTTCCTCTCGGCCTATATCTCGGTCCGCTCGGATCCCGAGAACTACGGCAAGTTCACCGTGTTGCAGTTGCCGACCGACTCCCAGACCCAGGGTCCGCAACAGACGCAGAACTCGATGACCACCGCCGACGCGGTGTCGCGAGAGAAGACACTGCTGTCGAACTCGAACAAGATCCGCTACGGCAACCTGCTCACCCTGCCGGTGGCCGACGGCGGCATCCTCTACGTCGAACCGTTCTACAACGAACGCAACACCGGTTCGTCGACCTTCCCGCAGCTGTTGCGCGTGCTGGTGAGCTACCGCGACGCGGCGGGCAGCGTGAAGGTCGGGTATGCGCCGACGCTGGCCGAAGCCCTGAACCAGGTGATGCCGGGTGCGGGTTCGCTGGCGACACCGTTCGGTGGCGATCCGTCGGTGAAGCCGAAACCGGGAGCGACCCCACCGGTCGACCCGGGCACGGTCACTCCGCCCGGCGGTGGCACGACGCCGCAGCCGGGGACGACACCCCCCGTGGGTTCGACCGGCGGGGAGGCCGCGGCTGCCGAACTCAGCCGCAAGATCGAGGCGGTGCGCACGGCGATGCGGACGGGCAACTTCACCGATTTCGGTAAGGCGCTGGAAGAACTGGACGCCGCGGTGAAGGCGTATCAGGACGCCGGCGGCCGATAGCCGACCGCGCAGCAGCAAGAAAGGCCCCGTCTGGATGACGGGGCCTTTCTTGTGCAGGGGGAACGGTGGATCAGCCGCCGATCGAGGCGATCAGCGGAGCATTGGCGTTCAGCAGGTCCTGGTACTGACCGGCGACACCGTACTGGTCGGCCAGGGCCTTGCCCGTGGCCTTGGCCTGGTCGACGGCAGCCTGGACATCGGTCTTCGCCTCGGCGGGCAGCTCGACCGGCAGTTCGACGGCGGGCTCCTCGACAACCTCGGGCTCGGACGCGCCCGACTGGAGGAATTTGCCGCAGTGCGGCCACGCGCCGACGCCCTGGCTGGCGAGCACGTTCTCCGCGACGCGGATCTGCTCTTCCTTGCTGGCGTTGTGCGCCGAACCCTGGCCGCCGTTGGCAGCCCAGGTGCTCTGCGAGAACTGCAGCCCGCCGTAGTAGCCGTTGCCGGTGTTGATGCCCCAGTTGCCACCGCTCTCGCACTGGGCGACGCCGTCCCAGTTGTAGGCGGCGGCAGAAGCGGTACCGGTGGCGAGGCCGAACGGAACGGCAACAAGGGCGCCGGCGATGGCGGCGACGCCAAGGGCGCGGGTGCTGAATTTCCGGGTCTCAGTCATGGAGGAGACGCTAACCAATGAATCGATGCCGATCACATCTTGATAACGGGCGGATTCTATGAATGGAATAGCCGCCTTTTCGATGTTTACACCGCATAACCAGTGGGAATACCTAGATTCCGTGCGGTCTGTAATTGGGCCGTTATGTGTTCGGGATCACGAGGTGATAGTGACGCCGCTCACCGAAACTCCGCCCCGACACGTGCGATTGCCGGAATGTGTGATGGCTGCCACATTCGACGGACTCGGGCGGTGGTATTGCTCGGCGCGGATTGCGCGAATCTGCCGGAAAACGCATGCTGACCTCACGATTTGGCGCCTGCGCGCACCTGTGTGTAATGTTGTGTTCACACCGACGCGGGGTGGAGCAGCTCGGTAGCTCGCTGGGCTCATAACCCAGAGGTCGCAGGTTCAAATCCTGTCCCCGCTACAAAACGAAAGGCCCGGAACCACTGGTTCCGGGCCTTTCGCGTTATTCGAGACTAGGCGTCGAGGTCGCTGGCGACGAGTTCGGCGATCTTGTCCAGGGTCGGCTGGTCGTCGCTGCTGATCACGACTTCCGCGCCCTGGCCTGCGCCGAGGGTCATGATCATGAGCGCTGAGCCGGCGTCTACCGGGTCGCCGCCCGTGACCGCGATGGTGACGGGAACACCTGCTGCGCCGACCGCTTCGGCGATCAGGGCCGCGGGGCGGGCGTGCAGGCCGACCGAGGAGCCGACGGTGACGGTGGTGCTTGCCATGGGATATCTCCTTGTGTGCGAACGGATTACGCGGTGGTGAGAACAGGGGCGACGGACTGCTTGCGGGTGAATTGCTTGGCGAGGGTGACGCAGGCCGCGGCGACGAGAGTGCCCGCGACCAGCGACACCAGGAACCAGCCGAGGTGTCCGATCGCGAAGAACACGAAGATGCCGCCGTGCGGCGCGCTCAGGGTGACGTCGGTGGCCATGATCAGCCCGCCGGTCACCGCGCCGCCGACCATCATCGACGGCAGCACCCGAAGCGGGTCGGCGGCGGCGAACGGGATCGCGCCCTCGGAGATGAACGAGGCGCCGAGTAGCCAGGCGGCCTTGCCGTTCTCGCGCTCGGCCTCGGTATAGAGGCCAGGGCGCAGGACGGTCGACAGTGCCATCGCCAGTGGCGGGACCATGCCCGCGGCCATCACCGCGGCCATGATCCGCAGGGTGGCGGTGTCGGTCACCGACAGGCCCGCGGCGGCGAACGCGTAGGCGGCCTTGTTGACGGGCCCACCGAGGTCGAAGCACATCATCACGCCCAGGATGACACCCAGCGCGACAGCGGAGCTGCCGGACAGGCCGTTGAGCCAGTCGGTGAGCCCGTTGGTCACGGCGGCGAGGGGCTTGCCGAGCAGGACCAACATCAAGATGCCGACGATCGCCGAGGCCAGCAGCGGGATGACCACCACCGGCATCAGTCCGCGAGCCCACGTCGGGACCGGCAGCTTGCTCACCCACAGGGCCGCGAATCCGGCCACCAGACCGCCGACCAAGCCGCCGAGGAAGCCCGCGCCGACGAAGATCGCGATCGCGCCTGCCGTGAACCCCGGTGCCAGACCGGGACGGTCGGCGATCGCGAACGCGATGTATCCGGCCAGTGCCGGAACGAGGAAGCTGAAGGCGAGTGAGCCGATCTGGAAGAGCACCGCACCGAAATAGGTGGCCAGACCACCGTCGGGCAGGTCGGTAATCGAGTTGTCGAGCACGATCGTTTTCGCGCCGTCGGAGATCTCGTAGCCGCCGAGCAGGAAGCTCAGCGCGATGAGCAGACCGCCCGCGGCGACGAACGGGATCATGTAACTGACGCCGGTGAGCAGGATCTGGCGCAGGCGGGTACCCCAGCCGATGCCCTTGGCCGCTGTCCGCGAGGGCGAGGGCGCGGTACCGCCTACCGCGGCAGCGCCGGCGGTGGCGCTCGCCGCGACGGCCTCCGCGATCATCTGGTCGGGCTCGCTGATGGCGCGTTTGACGCCGGACTCGATCACGGGCTTGCCCGCGAACCGACCGCGATCCTTCACCCCGACATCGGTGGCGAAGATGACGGCGTCGGCGGCGGCGATCGTCGACGGGTCGAGTGTGTCGCCGCCGCTCGACCCCTGGGTTTCCACTGCCACGTCGACTCCGGCGCGTTCGCCCGCGGCGACCAGCGAGTCGGCGGCCATGTAGGTGTGGGCGATACCGGTGGGGCAGGCGGTCACGGCGACGATCCTCTTCGGTGCGCCGGATGCCGGTGCGTTGTCTGCCGACGCACCGCTGGCGGCGCCCCCGGCTGACGCCGAACTGTCGGCTCCGCCCGCGTCCCCGAGGGGCGCAGTCGTGCCATCACCGGCCCCCGCGCCGGAAACAGCCACACCAGTCGCGGCACCAGCGACGGTTGCCGCACCGGCGGCGGATGGATCGGAGGCGGGAGGACTGCCGGTCTCACCAGCAGCGGCGGACGACCCTGCGCCGTCTGCGGTCGAATCGGACCCAGCCGTCGACCCGGCAGGACTCGCCGAACCCGCGGCGGCGGTGGATCCGGCCGGCGGGGGATTGATGACGCCGTCGACGAGGGCGACCACCTCTGCCGGGGTCGCGGCGGCACGCAGGTCGGCGACGAACGCGGGCCGGACCAGCGCACGAGCCAGGGAGGACAGCAGTTTCATGTGCTCGGCCCCCGCTCCGTCCGGGGCGGCGATCAGGAAGACCAGGTCGGCGGGCCCGTCGGGGGCGCCGAAGTCGACGGCGGGGGCGAGGCGGGCGAAGGCCAGCGACGCCGTCGAGACGGCGGCCGATCGACAGTGGGGGATCGCGATGCCGCCGGGGAGGCCGGTGGCCGACTGCGACTCCCTGGCCGAGGCGGCCTCCGCGACCGCGGCGGCATCGGTGGCGCGGTCCGCGGCGGCGAGTCGGCCCGCGAGCGCGGTGATCACCGCGCTCTTGTCGGCGCCGAGGTCGGCGTCCAGTGCGATCAAGGTGGGAGTGATGATCGAATCGGCCATCGTCGTGTCTTTCCGGAGTGGGGGTGGAGCAGGCTGGGCGGTGTTTATGGCGTGGAGTGTTCGGAGGCGGTGAGTGGGTGGGCCGTCACGGCCTCGAGGACGACGTCGGCGGGGCCTGGCAGTTCGGTGCCGGGCAACGCGGTGGCGGCGCTGCCGTAGGCGACGGCGGTGCGGAGTCGATCCGCGGGGGAGGCGCCCGCGAGATCGGCGAGCAGGTAGCCGGCCAGCGCCGAGTCACCCGCACCGACGGTGCTGCGCGCGACGATCGGCGGGGCCGCGGCGAACCAGGCGCCATCGGCGGTGACCAGCACCGCGCCCGCCGCACCGAGGGTGGCCAGGACCGCGCCGATGCCGCGGTCGATCAGGGTCGAGGCGGCTTCGGCCGCGGCCGTGGGGTTTTCGAGGTCGACCGGGTCCAGGCCGGTGAGCTGGGCCAGTTCCTCGGAATTCGGTTTGATCAGATCCGTTGCGGCACCTACTGATTCGTCGAACAGGGCAAGCAGGGGAGCGTCCGAGGTGTCGACGGCGACGCGGGTACGCCGAGTTCGGCTGGATGACACCGTCGCGACGAGCTCCGCGTACCAGCCGACGGGCACCCCCGGCGGCAGCGACCCGGACAGCACGATCCACTCCGCTTCCGCGGCCGACTCGACGAGCAGCGCCGTGAGCGCGGCCAGATCGCGCGCGGTCAACGGATGGCCGGGCTCGTTGATCTTGGTCGTGGTGCCGTCGGTTTCGGCGATGGTCAGATTCACCCTCGGCCCGCCCGCCACCGGCACCGTGCGGAATGCGATTCCCGCCGTGCGCAATCCGTGTACCACGGGGTCGTCGTCGGACCCTGGTAATACAGCCAGCACCGGCGCCCCGCTGTCGGCCACCACCCGTGCGACGTTGACCCCTTTACCGCCGGGATGCGATGTGACGCTCGCCGCGCGATGCACCTGCCCGCGCCGCAACGGCTCGGTGAGGGTGACCGTGCGGTCGACACTCGGATTCGCGGTCAGTGTGACGATCATGCGAGCACCACCTCGATTCCCGCGGCGACCAGTTCCGCGTGCGCGGTGGCCGGGATGTCGGCATCGGTGACCAGGACGTCGATATCGGCGGCATCGCCGAAGCGCACGAAGTCCTCGCGTCCGATCTTGCTCGCGTCGGCGACCACGACCACCCGATCGGCGGCGGCGATCATCGCGCGTTTCACGGCCGCCTCATCGGGATCGGGAGTGGACAGCCCATGCCGCACCGTCAGCGCGTTGGTACCGAGAAACGCGACGTCGACCCGCAATTCGCCGAGCAGCCGCAGGGTCTCGGCGCCGACGGCGGCCTGGGTGATTCCGCGCACCCGTCCGCCGAGCAGATGCAACCGCACACCGGCGAACCCGGTGAGCCGCGCGGCGACCGGCAGCGAGTTGGTGACGGTGACCAGATCGATGTCGATCGCCATGGCCGCGGCCACCCGCACGGTGGTCGTGCCCGCGTCGAACAGCACGCTGCCGCCGGAGCCCGGCAGGTACCGCTGCGCGAGTTCGGCGATGCGGTCCTTCTCCGCGGCGCGGGTGCTGTCGCGCTCGGCGGTGCCCGGTTCGAACGTGGTGAGCGCGCCGGAACCCACCGCGCCGCCGTGTACCCGCCGGATCACCCCGAGCCGGTCCAGCACCGCGAGATCGCGGCGCACGGTTTCGGTGGTGACTCCGTACTGGTCGGCGAGTTCGGCGACGGAGACGCGCCCGCGATGCCCGATGAGGGTCGCGATCGCCTGCTGCCGTTCCTCGGCGTACATGGTTTCCTCCGGTCTCAGCGAATCTGTACTTATGTTGTTTTATGCCCGTTTGTGTTGGTTTGTCAATGATTTTTGGTGATGCGAGTCACAATCGTTGCTGCGGACTATCGAGTAAAGGGTGCTGACGGTCACAGTCGAGACTCGCGGGTGTTCGGTATCACCGGGGAAGTCTTTGCAGGTCAACAGTTTTCGCGTCGGCTTTCACATCGCCGTTACGCACGTCGTCCAAGATCGACACGAATGCCGGAGACGCTGACCCGCATGAGGCGATTCGCAGTGCGTCCCCGTGTCACGGTCCTGGCCTGCGAGGTCTGCGGCAGACTGCCGCATCCGGGGCGAACCAGGCTCACCCTCGCCAAACTCGCCGCGGTGTTCCCGGTGGAACTGGCGCTGCACGCGCTGGTGGTCCACCTGCACCCGCCGTACCTGCTCACTGTCGCGCTGCTGACGATCACCACCACGATCCTGGTGATCTGGGTGGTGGAACCGTCGGCGATGCGGATGCTCGGCGGCTGGCTGCACAGCCCGGAGCTCCGCACGCGCGACCGCATCGACGCCGCGCCCGCGCTCTGGCGGATCCGTGTGCGCCTGGCCGACCGCCCCGGCGCGCTCGAGACGCTGGCCAAGCATCTCGCCCACCGCGACGCCAACATTCTCACCGTGCACGTGCACCAACTCGAGGACGCGGTACTCGACGAACTCGTCGTCGCCGCGCCCGCCGAGATCACCGCGCAGGTGATCACCATCGCCGTGGAGCACGCGGGAGGTTCGGGGGTGCGGGTGTGGCCTGCGACGGTGCTGTCGCTGATCGACGGGCAGACCAAAGCGCTCGCGATCGCCGCCCGCATCGTCGGCGATCCGGACGAACTGCCCCTGGCCGTCGCCGAACTACTCGGCGCGCGCTACCTCGCGCCGGGCACGGCGGAGGTGGCCGAACCGGGCGAGGGCACCCTGCTGGAATTGGACCGCGACGACCGTCGCTGGGGTTTCGTGCGCCCGGACGAACCGTTCACCCCCGCGGAGATCGCCCGCGCGCATCGGCTCGCCGATCTGGCGGCGCTCACCGCGCGGCGGCGGTGACGAGCTTCAGTCGTAGCCGAGGTCGCTGGTGAGTGGATCGCGCAGGGCGCCCTCGGCGGCCCGCAGTCGATCGGTGACCGAGGTCAGCAGATCCATCGAATCCTGGGAGAGCCCGAGCGCGAGGCGGGTCAAGTGACGGATGGCATCGCAATGGACGCGGTCGGCGAGTAGGGCGTCCGGATCGGCGGACGCAGCCGAGTGTTCGACGACGGTCACGACAGGGGCACTCACAATCTCGTATTTTCGAGTATGACGCACCTTACATCCCCCTGCGGTCGGTGAACGCCGGTCGGCGTGCGAAAGTGCAGCAATGAGTCAGTTCGCCGACTATCAGAACGAGATCTACCTGGCCGCGCTCGGTGGGATCCAGCCCGAATTTCCCATGGATTACGCGACCCTCGAGCGCAAAGCCACTGCGGCACTGCCGGATTCGTTGCTGAACTATATAGCAGGCGGGGCGGGCGACGAGCTCACACAGCGGCGCAACGCCGAAGCCTTCGCCGACTGGGGTCTGGTGCCGCGGATGCTGGTCGGCGCTACCGAGCGCGACCTCACCGTCACCGCGTTCGGCCACACCTTCGCCAGCCCGCTGTTCCTCGCGCCGGTGGGCGTGATCGGTCTGGTCGGCGAGAAGGGCCACGGTGACATCGCGGTGGCCGAGGCGTCGGCGCAGACCGGTGTGCCCGCGATGTACTCCACGCTGATGGAGGATCCGCTCGAAGACGTGCGTCCGCACGCGGGCGATACGCCCGCCTTCTTCCAGCTCTACACGCCGAAGAACCGGGAACTCGCCGAGAGCCTGGTGCACCGCGCCGAGGCCGCGGGCTACGCGGGCATCACCGTCACCCTCGACACCTGGGTGCCCGGTTGGCGGCCGCGCGACCTGGCCAGTGGCAACTTCCCACAGTTGCGTGGGCACGTGCTGAAGAACTACACCAGCGACCCGGTCTTCCAGAAGATGGTGGGCTCCGACGACCCCAAAATGATTGTCCTGCACTGGATCGCGACCTTCGGAAATTCGTTGACCTGGGACGACCTCGGCTGGTTGCGCTCGATCACCGACCTGCCGCTCATCCTCAAGGGCATCTCCCACCCCGACGACGCGCGCAAGGCGATCGACCTCGGCGCCGACGGCATCTACTGCTCCAATCACGGTGGGCGCCAGGCCAACGGTGGTCTGAGCGCGCTGGAGACCTTGCCCGCGGTCGTGGCCGCCTGCGATGATCGGGTGCCGGTGCTGTTCGACTCCGGAGTGCGCTCGGGTGCCGATGTGGTGAAGGCGCTCGGACTCGGGGCGACGATGGTCGGGCTCGGTAGGCCCTATGTGTACGCGCTCGCACTGGGCGGTGTGCGCGGTCTGGTGCATCTGCTGCGCAGCTACGCCGCCGAAGCGGACCTGTTGATGGCGGTCAACGGCTATCGGGATGTGGCCGCGGTGCGCGAGAACATTCGGCCCACGACGCGCGGCAACGCCACTCGCGGCTGATCGTATCGCGGTCCGGAATACCCGTGCGGGAGGGGTTTTCGGGCCGTGTGGGCGGCTCGGGGGAGAACTTGTCGGTGCTGTGGGGCATCATCGGTGCCACAGACCACGCTGTAGCACCAACCCCCGGAGTCCACGATGTCCTCGCCGAGCACCAAGTCCGCATCCCGCCGATCAGCACCGCCGGTACTGTCCGACGCCGAGCTCGCGCGAATCGCAGGCGAGCTCGCCGAGGGCAAACCGCCGATGGTGTGGTTCACCGCCGCCGCTGTCGGCGTCGCCGAGGGGAAGTCGGGCAAGGTAGTCGCGCTCGACGATCCGTCCGCCGGCGACTTCTTGCAGGTGCGGCCGACCGGTTCCAAAGATGTGCTCTCGTTCGGCCCGAGCGAGGTGACGCTCACCAAGCCGGCCCGCGGGACTACCGTAACGCCGGGTGGTTCCGCGAAGACCCGCCCGGAAAGTACCCCCGCCCCGAGCAACCGAAAGGACAACACTGTGACCCAGCCGTCGACCCTGCCGAGCGCTGCTACGCCCGCGCCGAGGTCGCTCGCCCCGGTATCCGATGACGCCGCCAAGACCGCTCCGGCCGCACCGCGGCCCGCGAAAACCGCTGCGGCGCGCAAGGCGAAGGCCCCCGAGGTAACTGTCACGCTCACCGGTACCGCCGACGGGGAGTGGACCGTCGATGTGGTCAACGGCAAGAAGCGCAGTGTGAAGGGGATGGCCGTCAGTAGCGCGGCTGTTGCCCAGGCGGCGAAGATCCTGCATCCCGAGGTGGAGGAAGTGGTGGCCGGGATTCTGGAGGCTGCTCGGGGCGTTCAGCAGGCGAAGGTCGCGCAGTTGCAGGCCGAGCTGGAGGCCGCTCGAAAGCTGTTGGAGGAGTTGGGGGATTGAGCGAACCGTCGAGCTACCGCGCGACTCGCTGAATTCGCGGGGCGGCGGAACTCAGGCGACGGATCGAGGGCTTACTCAATTCATCGTGAAAGGTGAGGCCGAGGCGGTATTCCTTGGCGTGATACATCGCGGCGTCGGCGGTGCGGATGAGGTCGTAGATCGTCTTCTCCGTGGGGCAGGTGGTCAGGCAGGCGACGCCGATGCTGGCGGTGATCGGGATTTCGCCACAGCTCAGTGCGAAGGGGCGGATGAACGCGCCGAGGATGTGTTCGGCCAGGACCGCGGCTTCGGTGCGGGTGCGGGGCGCCAGCACCACGAATTCGTCGCCTCCGTAGCGGGCGGTGAGGTCGGCGCTGGTGGTGGTGCGGCGGATGCGGGAGGCGGCGTTGGCGATGAGTTCGTCGCCGACGGCGTGTCCGTAGCTGTCGTTGACCATCTTGAAGCCGTCGAGGTCGATGAACAGCAGACACATCGGGTTTCCGGCCCACTGCTCGCGGTAGCGGTGCGGCGCGCGCAGCAGGGCGGCGCGGTTGACCAGGCCGGTGAGCAGGTCGTGGTCGGCCTGGTATTGCGCTCGGCGTTCGCTGCGCATGCTGCGGGTGATGGCGCGTTCGCTGCGCACCAGCACGCCGACCAGCAGCAGCGTGAGCAGCGAACAGATCACCACCCGGTCGACGACCGCGAGATCGGCACCCACCACGCTGACCAGCGAGGCTGCCACCAGTGCCACCGCGATCATTCCGGCCCGCTGCCGCGAACGATGCGGTCCCACATCCTCGGCGTCACGCAGCGCACCCATCGTCGGCTGTACCGCGGCCAGCCCGGCCAGCAGATACGCCCACTGCTGCGGCACCAACGCGAACTCGGGATCTATCGTGAACGTGCCTGCGGCAGTGAGGCTTTCGATCAATCCGCCGAAGAGCACAGTGATCAGCGCCGCTTGCAGCAACCGCAGTGAGGTCTCCGAGCGAACCACCGTCGCCAGCGAATGCGCGAGCACGGTCGCCAGCAAGGCGTGGATCACCGGATAGCTCGCGGCCAACGCGGTATCGACGAACCCGGTGCAGTGGCGCAGAATCGGCGAGATCAGGAAGGTCCACGAGGCCAGCAGCGCGCTGAGTCCGATGAGCGTCGAGTCCAGCCACAGGTCACGGGCGTGGCGGAGTCTGCGCGGCTGTAGCCAGCCGACGGCGGCGAGGCCGAGACACAGGTACGCCGCCAAGGTGCACAGATCGTCGACCGGGTGCCAGCTCGGGTGCACTCCGAGTGCGCGTATCGCGGTGCCCGCGGCGAACAGCGGAACCGAGGCTGCCAGCAGGTACCACGGCAGCCGGTGCGCGGGTCGGTGGCTGTACATGCCGTACCCGATCATCGCCAGCGAGCCGGCGACGATCACGATGAGCAGCAGAAACGGCAGCGCCCGGCCACCCGCCAACGGCGCGATCAGCACGGCCCCCGCCGCCCCGATCAGCACCACGCATCGTCGCAGGCTCCCGTAGCGTATCTCGCTGATGGTCATCAGCCCCCCTCGATCTTGCTGCGCACGCGACGAGCGTCGATCGAATGGGAGGCCGGTGAATCACTCGAAGTATCGGCCGAGAGCACCGAGTGTTGTTGTTCGAGCACTGTCCCCGGCCGGCCGGCGCCGACGCTCAAAACCTTTACAACCCAGTCGATCATGACACGTCCACGGCCCTGCTGTCGATGCGTTGTGAGCATTGCCGGATACCGATTCGGCACCCGGTGTCGCACGATCGCCCGCCGCGGTGTTCGGTGGTGGCATCGTCGCAGGAAGCGGAAGGGAAGAACGGGTGGACAAGTGGATCGCGCCGGGCCGGGTCAACATCATCGGCGAGCACACCGACTACAACAACGGGTTCGTGCTCCCGATCGCGCTGTCGCTCGGTGTGGTCTGCGGGGCCGCGCCCCGCGGCGACGGGCTGGTGCGGCTCACCTCGGCGCAGCGGCCGGGCGAGGTCGTCGAGGTGCGGATCGATGAGCTTGTGGCGCAACGGGATCGGTTGCCGGGCTGGGCGCGCTATCCGCTCGGCGTCGTCGACGAGTTCGTCCGCGGGGGTCATGGAGTCGACGGCGTGACCCTCGAACTCGACGGTGCGGTGCCGATCGGGGCCGGGCTGTCCTCGTCGGCGGCCCTGTGCTGCGCGGTGACGATCGCGCTGCGCGATCTGTTCGCGCCCGAACTCACCGATCGGAACATGGTCGAGATCGCCAGGGCGGCGGAGAACGGTTTCGCCGGAGTGCCGACCGGCCTGCTCGATCAGTCGGCCTCGATCCTGTGCACCGAAGGCCATGCCCTGTTCCTCGACATCCGCGCCTTCACCGGCGCGGAACCCGCTGCCGCCGCACAGATTCCGTTCGATCTCGATGCCGCCGGACTGGCCCTGCTCGTCGCCGACACCGGTAGCCCGCACGACCTGGCCGACGGCGGATACGCCGAGCGCAGAGCGCAATGCGAAGCCGCCGCCGATGCGCTGAACCTGCCTGCACTACGCGACGCCACCTCCGAAGACCTTCTACGCCTGAAGGATCCGCTGCTTCGCCGCCGCGCGACCCACGTGGTCACCGAGAACGCGCGAGTACTCGCTGTCGTACACCGGCTACGCGCCGGTGCGGACCCGCGGACGATCGGTGAGCTGCTCACCGCCTCACATCGTTCGCTCCGACAAGACTTCGAAGTATCAGCGCCCACACTGGATCTCGCGGTCGAAGCGGCCCTCGACGCGGGCGCGCACGGTGCGCGAATGGTCGGCGGCGGCTTCGGCGGCAGCGTTATCGCCTTGGTTGACCAGAACGCGGAGGTCGCCGAGGCCATCACGGACCGTTTCGCCGCATCAGGTTTCGCCCCGCCCCGCGTCTTCGCCGTCGAGCCCGCCGCGGGTGCGCACAAACTGGAGTGACCTCACGCTGGGGTCGCGCCGGGGACTGCGTTCTCGACGACGAAACTCGCGCGCGTGCTGATCGGCGCGCCTGGTCGGCTGACATACGGGACCACGCGGAAGTCGTTGCGCCACTGTCGATGATCGAGGTCCACGCGGACATAGCCGCGCTGGCGGTTGTAGAACTTCAGGTCCGGATTGCCGGCGAGCAGGGCGCGCCCCGCGTCGGTGAGGTCGGCGCCGTCGCTGCCGGTGCTGATCGAGGTTCCGGTGAACTCGGTTGCTACGACCGGTGATTCGGGATCGGCGTAGTCACGGCGTAGGTCGGCGACGTAGTTCTCGTGGCGGTCGCCGGTGATCACGACCAGATTGTCGACCGCGTGGTCGGCCGCCGCGGCCAGGACTGTATTGCGGTCGGCGACATAACCGTCCCACGCATCCGTGCCGAGGAGCAGGTCGGGGCCGGGGTCGTAGTCGGACTGGGCCATGGCGACCTGGTTGCCGAGTACCTGCCAGCGCGCGGTCGAGGTGGCGAAGCCGTCGACGAGCCAATCACGTTGGGCCGCACCGAGAAGGGTGCGGTCGGTGTCGAACCGCTCGGCGCAGCCGAGCACCGCGGAGCCGTCGCCGCAGGCCTGGGGGGTTCGGTACTGCCGGGTGTCGATCATGGTGAACTCGGCCAGATCGCCGAACCGGTAGCGGCGGTGCAGGTGCATCGACGGGCCGGAGGGGAGCTGGGCCAGACGCATCGGCTGGTGCTCGTACATGGCTTGGAAGGCGGCGGCTTTGCGGCGTCGGAACAGCGGCGGGATGCGGTACACGTCGAGTCCGAGGCCGGGACTGTCACCGGCCCAGTTGTTGTCGAGTTCGTGGTCGTCGAGGGTGACCAGCCAGGGGAACGCCGCGTGCGCGGCCTGCAGCGGCGCTTCGCCTTTGGCTTGGGCGTAGCGCAATCGGTAGCCGGCCAGATCCACTGCCTCGCCGGCGAGTTGCGGCGGCATGTGCGCACCGCGCCGGGCCAGCACCCAGGAGGATTCGTAGATGTAGTCGCCGAGATGGACGACGAGGTCGAGATCTTCGGCGCTGAGGTGTTCATAGGCGGTGTAGTAGCCCGAACTCCACGACTGGCACGACGCGAAGGCGAACCGGAGCCGCTCGGTCGGGCTGTTCGGTGGCGGGGAGGTGCGGGTGCGGCCGATCGGGGAGATCGCCGAGCCGGCCCGGAATCGGTAGTAGTACCAGCGATCCGGCGCCAGCCCGGCAACCTCGGGATGCACGCTGTGGCCCAATGCGCGGGTGGCCACCGCCGAACCCCGGACCACGATGTCGGTGAATTGTTCGTCCTCGGCGACCTCGTAGTCGACGGTCACCGGGTCGACCGTCATCCCGCCGTACCCGTCGGGTGCGAGCGGATCGGGGGCCAGGCGGGTCCACAACACCACCCCGTCCGGAGTCGGTTCGCCGGAAGCTACCCCGAGGGAGAACGGTTCGCCGAGCCACCGTGGCGCGGCGAACCTCGCGCTGCTCACCGCCGACACCCCCACCAGCGCCGCGACCGATCCGGCCACGCCGGTGCGCAGGAGTTGTCGACGGGACAGCGGCATCATCGGATCCTAGGTGCCTCGTCCGTGCGGCGCGGCGTCAGAGCCGGAAGATCCGCGAACCCACCGCCCAGCCCGCGCTGGACCAGTTCGGTCCGAAGCACGCCACCGTGCCTGCCTGGCCGACGGGCAGGTCCTGGCGGATCGTGTACGGCCCGACGGCGAAGGGCGCGATGTTGTATCCGATGCAATCGACCTCGAGCCGGTAGGTGCCCTCGCCGCCGTAACACCCACCGTTGAACGCCCACGGGCCGTTCATCGACCCCTGGCAGCCGGAATCAGCGGCGGCTGTACCCGCGGTGACGCCGGACAAGGCGATCGCGACGGCCGGAGCGGCCAGGCACATCGCCACTGCGCGAGCTGAGGTTCTCATAGACGAGCTCCGATCATCGAGTGTCATGGGTTACATGGGATGTTTCCTCGATAGTTAGCCATGCGTTACACCTTGTCCGCGCGAGCGGCGAGCCCCAAGGCGATATCGATGAGCCCGAAGACGAGCAGACTCACCCCGATGAGCGGGATGAACCACGCGACGGCGACCGCGACGCCGGCCAGCGGAACGGTGATCCACAGCGACGTGCGGCGAAGCACACCACGTCGTGGCGGGACGGGCAGGGCGGCCCTTCGGGTGGGTCGGCGCTGCCACCACATGCGGTAGCCGAGCACGATCACGGTGACGAGGCCACCCATGATCGCGAGCAGCAGCAGCTGGTTGGCCAGGCCGAACAGCAGACCCATGTGGAAGGCGATGCCCCAGTTGGTGAGCTTGGCCATCAGCGGCCAGTCGGCGAACGCCAGTCGATCGGTGACTGTGCCGGTCGACCCGTCGACGGCGAGCGAATCGACCGTATAGGTGCCGGGCAGGCGCAGTTCCTTGACGCCGAACGCCTTCGCGGGCGTCGCCGGAACGGCGATTTCGGCGCCCTGGGTGATGCCGTTGGCGCGTGCCGCCTCGTAGACGCGGTCGAGTTGTGCGATCTGAGTCGCGGGGTCGACCGGTGCGGGTGCGGTGTGGCCCGCGCTGTGATGTTCGCTCGGCGCGGGCACGGCACCGGACTCGGCGCCCGGCAGGGCGACGCTCACCGCGGGCGTGGTCCAGCTGAGTTCTTCGCGCAGCTTCGTGACGTTCTCGCCCGCATAGGTCGACCAGGTCATGCCGGTGGCGGAGAGCAGCAGTACTACGGGCAGGATCCAGACCCCGATCGCGCCGTGCCAGTTCATCTTTCGACGCTTCGGCTGGGAAAGGTCCGGCTTGAGCAACCACTGCGCGGATCTGCGCTCGCGCCGCTTACGGACCCGATGCACCCACAGCACCAGCCCGAACAGCGCGATCACCCACAGCCACGACGCGGCCAGTTCGCTGTAGAGCCTGCCGGTTTCGCCCAGGTGCAGGCTGCGATGGAACTCGCTGAGCCAGGTGCGCAGCGGCAGCGCGCCGCCGCTTCCGTAGACCACGGACTCGCCGACCGGCTGGGCGGTGTGCGGGTCGACGAACACCGACAGCCGCTCGGAATCGCCGAGCGTCGGATCGTTGAACAGGACGCGAGTGGTCTCGCCCGCGTTCGGGGCGGGAGCGACGGCGACCAGCGTGAGGTCAGGGCGGGCCGCGACAGCCGCGCCGACCTGGGCGGACAGCGCCTGATCGGGACCAGTCGTCTCGACCGTCAACAGGTCACGCGAGACGAACCCTTCGATCGTCGGCGCGATCGCGTACAGCGCGCCGGTGAGCGCGGCGATCAGGATGAACGGGGCGACGAAGATACCCGCGTAGAAGTGCAGGCGCATGGCCAGCGGATAGAGGTGGCGGCCCCGGCGTGCGCCGGAGCGCGGACTGTCACCGGAGATCGGTGGTGCCGAGGGGGAGTTCTCCTCGACCGGACGAGTGTCCGTGATGCTCATGCTGATTCATTTCTGGAGTACTGGAATCCGGTGCGCGCGGATCGGGGCGAACGCGGCCGACCGACGCCGCACGTCGACCGCTTCGCTCATCTCGAGAGATCTGGCTCAGCGGGTGACGTCGGCACATCGGGTCGACAAGGAGGCGCGTGTTCGATACGCGGATAGCGCACGACGAGTGCGTGCACCGGGTGAGGGAAAGGTCAGAAAGGAATCGCGAGCGGGGGAGCGCGGGTGCGCAGCGATGTCGTGGCGAAGATTCGCAGGACGACGCGATCGCGGTGGGCCAGGCGCAACGGCGCCGGGTCGGGGATGCGGGGAGTGCGGTAGCGCAGCGGCAGAATGCGCGCGAGGGCGGCACTGCCGATCCGGTACGCGGCCTCGGCGCCGACGATGACGACGGCGGCGAGCAGCGCCGCGACGGTGTGGGCGGTGAGCATGCCGAGGCCGAGGGAATCGTCGGCCGAGTGCGAGTGACCGGACCAGCTCATCGTGGTGTGGCCGATCAGCTGACCGCCCAACAACACCGCCGCCAGACCGAGCGCACCGTCGCGCAACGGCCCGACCCCGGCGACGAGCGCGCCGACCACCGCCGAGGCCGCCGCCAGCAACACGATCGCCGTGCTGCCCGGCAGCGCCCCACCGGCGGCCACCCCGTGCGCCGCCAGCGACAGCGCACCCGACATCGAGCCCGCGCAGGCACCACGCAGCCGCGCGCCGAAAGCACGCGACGGCGCGGACGCCTGCTCGAACCCGATGATCACGCGCTGATAGTAGTCGACCGGGATACCCGGCCCAGGTCAGACGGTCGAAACGAGCTCAGTCCGCGTCGACTGCCATTTCGGTGAGCGGCTTGCGCAGCAGCTTGCCGGTCGCGTTGCGGGGCAGTTCGTCGACGAAGATCACCTCGCGCGGCACCTTGTATCGGGCCAGGTTCTCGCGGACGTAGTCCTTGATCTCCTTGGCGTCACGCTTGGAATCCGGGCCGGGCACCACGATCGCGCGCAGGCGTTTGCCGTAGTCGTGGTCGTCGACGCCGACCACCGCCGCTTCGAAGACGTCGGCGCGACCCGCGATGAGGTTCTCCACCTCGAGGGGGAAGACGTTCTCGCCGCCGGAAACGATCATGTCGTCGTCGCGGCCGTCGATGTAGAGCAGGCCGTCGGCGTCGAAATGACCCACGTCGCCGCTGGACATCATCCCGCCGACCATCTCCTTGGTGCGACCGTCGGTGTAGCCGGTGAAGGCGAAACCGTTGTCGACGAAGATCGTGCCGGTGACATTCGGCGCGGTGATCGGCTTGCGGTTCTCGTCGAGCAACACGATCCGGATGCCGACCGGCGCCTTGCCCGCGGTGGTCGGCGCCTTGCGCAGATCCTCCGGAGTGGCCACGGTCATCACGGCGCATTCGGTGGAGCCGTAGAGGTTGTAGAGCGAATCACCGAAGTAGTCGAGGGTGCGGGTCACCACGTCGGGCGCGATCGCCGAGCCCGCGGCGAAGATGACCTTCATCGTCGACGGGTCGTACTTCGCCAGGACCTGCTCGTCCAGGTCGAGGATGCGCTGCAGCATCGTGGGCACCACGACCAGCGAATCCGCCTTGTACTTCACCACATTGGCCAGGGTCTGCTCCGGATCGAACCGGCGCTGCTGGAAGATGACCCGGTTACCCAGGGCGAGCCCGAGGGTGAACTGCGACAGGCCGGTGCCGTGGAAGATCGGCGCCGCCATGATCATGGTGCCGTTGTTGGGCAGCGGCACCCGATCCACGAACTGCGCCGAGGCGAACGGGCTCACCTTGTCGCGCGGTGCGCCCTTGGGGGTGCCGGTGGTGCCGCTGGTCAGGATCACCATGCCGCCGGGCTTGCTCGGCGCGGTGATCGCGGCCGTCGAACGGTCCGCCGACAGCGAGGCCACGGTCGGGATCGACGGGTCGGCGCCGTGCGCTTCGTCGACCCAGGTGAGTACGCGCGGGATCTCGGTGGGGATGGCGCTCATCAGGTCGAGGAACTCGCTGTCGTGCAGCACCGCCTTGACCTTCTCGCGGGCGGCCACGTCGGCGAACTGCGGCTTGGCGAACCCGGTGTTCATCAGCACCGCGCGCACGCCGAGCTTGCCCGCCGCGAGCAGGCTCAACACCATGCCGCGATGGTCGCGGGCCAGCACGGCGATCACGTCGCCCTCGCTGATCCCGCTCGCGCGCAGGCCGCGGGCGAAGGCGTTGGACTGTGCGTCGAGTTCGCCGAAGGTGATCTCACCCAGTTCGTCGACGATCGCGCCCGCCTGCGGCCTGCTCTGCGCGGCATGCATGACGACGCCGGCGAACGGGCCGAACTTCGAGACATTGCGGAACGAACGGGCGGCGTGGTCGAGGCGCAGCGGGTTGAACAGCTTGCGATCCACCATGACCTTGACGCCGAGCGCGAAGTCACCGGCACGTCGGGCGGAGGAACCTAGCGCGGGCAGAGACAGAGACATCGAACAGCCTTCCGGCAGACCGAGCCCACGCAGAACCGCAGGCCGGACCGCGTCTTCGAGATCCAGTGCTGTTGCTAACACTAGCAAGCGATCCGGCCGCGCTGTCTACTCCGTGTCGGCCAGGGCCTATCCCTGTGAGACCTCATAGTCGATGAGCGTGCGGCGCACGATCTTGCCGGTGGCGTTGCGGGGCAGTTCGTCGAGGAAGACCACCTCGCGCGGCACCTTGAACCTGGCCAGGTTCGCCTTGACGTGTGCCTGGAGTTCGGCTGCCTCGACGGTGTGACCTTCTTCGAGAACGACGAAGGCGCGCAAGCGTTTTCCGAATTCCGGGTCGTCGACGCCGACCACCGCCACGTCGAAGATCTCGGGCCGCTCGACCAGCAGGTTCTCGACTTCCTGTGGGTACACGTTCTCGCCACCGGAGACGATCATGTCGTCGTCGCGGCCGTCGACCATGAGCAGCCCGGAGTCGGTGAAATGGCCCATGTCGCCGCTGGACATGAAGCCGTCGATGATCTGCTTGTGCCTGCCGTCGGTGTAGCCCTCGAACGGCGCGCCACTGCGCACGAAGATCCGGGCGCGGGTCCCGGGTGTGCGGACCGGCTGGTCCTGATCGTCGTAGAGGCGGACCTCGCAGGTGATCGGCGACCGGCCGACCGTGCCCGGCGCTTCCGCCAACTCGGCCGGGTTCGCGATGGTCGCGATGGCCACCTCGGTCGACCCGTAGAGGTTGTAGAGCACCGGTCCGAAGACCTCGGTGGCGCGGATGCACAGCTCGGGGGTGAGCGCGGAACCGGCGAACAGGATCACCTTCAGCGACGACAGATCGTATTTCGCGTGGACCTCCGGCGGCAGCTCGGTCATCCGGTGCAGCATCGTCGGCACGCAGACGAGCATCTCGACCTTGTGCTCGGCGATCGCGGCGAGGGTGGCCTCGGCGTCGAATCGACGGCGCATGACGATCTTGTTCGACAGGATCGTGTTGACCAGCCAGGTGCCGAGGCCCGTGCTGTGGAAAATCGGCGACACGATCATCGCCGTTCCCCGCCGGGGGAACGGTATGCGGTCGACGAACTGGGCGGTGGCCATCGGCGTGACCTTGGTGCGCGGTGCGCCCTTCGGCAGGCCGGTCGTGCCGCTGGTGAGGATGATGAAGCCGCCCGGCTTGCTCGGCGGGGGCAGATCATCGGTGGAATTTCCTGCGATGAGGTCGTCGAATGTCGTCGCACCAGAAGGAAGCTCGGTGCCTTCGTCGACCCAGGTGAGATAGCGCGGTAGGTCGTCGGGTAAGGCGTCGAGCAGGCCGAGGAACTCGCTGTCGTGCAGCACCGCACGCACGTTCTCGCGTTCGCATACCTCGGCGAACTGCGGCTTGGCGAAGCCGGTGTTCATCAGCGCGATCCGCGCACCCAGCTTGCCCGCCGCGATCATCGACATGATCAGGCCGCGGTGGTCGCGGGCCAGCACGGCGATGACCGTGCCCTCGCCGATGCCCTTTTCGCGCAGACCGCGGGCGATGGCGGTGGACTGCTGGTCGAGTTCGCGGTAGGTGAGTTCACCGCGCTCGTCCACGAGGGCCACCTGATCGGGGGCGATCCGGGCCGAATGGCGCACGAGGGTGGCCTGCGGGCCGTAGATCTTGGATTCCTTCATCGTCCGCAGTGTCTCGAGCGGCGTCTTGGGGTCGGAGACCCCGCGTGCGCGCAGCACGCCGAGCGCCTTCACGCTTTCGAGCAGATGTGACACGTTCACTCGACTACCTCCGCTGATGTGATCACTCGACGCTCACCGTAGCAGTCGATGTGCCTTGCGTCACAGTAGTCTATCCGGGCAATTGGGACATCTCCACAAGATCAGCGCTGAGCCGCCGCCAGCACCGCGAGGAGCGGAACGAGCCTGCCCTCCGGCACCTCGAAACGGCCCAAGCCCGCGGTCTGCAACCAGCCGACGGCGGCCAGCTGGCGCAGGTGCTGGTAGATCTCGGGCGAGGTGCCCAATTCCGCGATGGCGGCCAGATCGGCGGCGGTTCTGCGTCCGTAGACGATTTCCTGAAGCAGCCGCAATCGAACCGGATCGGCAAGTGCGGCAAGGCAATTGGCCGCCTCGATGGTCCAGACGTCACCGACGATGGCGTCGGTGGGGTACTGCGCTTGCCAATCGAATCGCTCGCCGGTGGGCAGTTGCAGAGCACCCGCCAGCAGCACACCGCCGGTGCGTTTGCCCGCATCGGCGAATTCCTGCCGCAGGCGTGCCACCGCCCACGGCAGCTGCGCGTCCTCGGGCCGCACGCTCTCCAGCGCGGCAACACGGCGTTCCAGTTCTTCGAGTCGGTCGACCAGATCCTCCACGTCGGTCAACCTACGCCACACCGAAGCTGTTGCGCTGCATCATCGAAACGACAACGCACCCCGGGACCGAGTGGGCCCCGGGGTGCGAGTGGATCAGAGTCAACGCGTGACAGCGCCGAACGAGGGCTGCTGGATCGTGCCGAGCTGGTAGGCGAACCCGTCCGGGTGCGCCTCGTCGACGGGCACCGGCCAGCGGTGCCACAGGTTGCCGTAGACCGCGGCCACGATGAGCCCGCCGCCGGTGTTCAGCGGTGCGGTGCGGATGGTGGTGTCGACCGGCACGTCCTGGTGTTCGGTCAGGACCGCGGTGCCGCTCTGCCCGTTGGACAGATTCAGCCACATGACCTCGAGCTTGGCGGCACCCTGATTGGGCGAGATGGCGCCCGGCCCGCCGAAGAAGCCGAAGCGGAAGCCGTCGATATCGAGGGCGATGCCCGAGCCGTACACCCCGGGTCCGCTGCCGTTCTGGCCGACATCGGAGGTCGCGGGGATCTGGAACGGCTGCGCGGGCAGTGCGACGTCGACCTTGCCCTTTGCGGTGAGCTGGTCGAGGGCGGCGAGTGCGCCCGGATTGTTCGCCACCGAGATGCGCAGCTGCGAGACGGCCGAGGCCACATCGACAGTCTGTGGCTTCGGTTCCGCGACCGCGGGGCCCGCGAAGACGATGGCGACGGCGGCCGACGTGACGGCTACCGCGGTGGTGAAGCGACGCATGAAACTCAGATGATGCATAACCAGCTCTCCTCGAGTGTTCCTGGTGCAGCTTTCCCTGGTAATTCGTCCGCTGTGCACCGTACCGACAGCGGGTGTGGGCTCCGTCACTACCCCGGAAAAGCCGAATTCAGGACCTCTGGAATGGGCTATGGCATGTTCGCGATCTCTACTTTGTAACCGCGATACAGCTCGGGTTTCGCGGTGAGGATCGGCATGTCCAGATTCTGCGCGGTGAACACCACGGGCGCGATCAGCGGCCAATCGAGGTGGTCGTCGACGATGGGCACCGTGGTGCCGATGCGGATGGCGGTGGGCGCGTCGAGTTCGGCCCAGCGCACGGCGACGCGATTGTCGAGCAGGCGGCCGAGTTCGTCGATGTTGTCGACGGCGCGCATCGCGGCCATCAGGCTCACGGTGGGCACCACCAGGATTCGGCGCTGCTGGGTGAACTGGCGCATGATCACCTGCCCGAACAGCGGCGACAAGGCCAGCGAGGTGAGCGCGGTGTGATCGGCGACGCTCACTGGTGACTGTCCAGCGCGCCCATCAGCTTGCTCAGTTTGGCTTGCGCCTCGGCGATGTCTTCCGCGGAATGCTGGGTGATCCTGGCGTCGAGCTTGCCCAGGATCTGTTCGCGGAGATCATCGTTGAAGTACGCGGGGGGCAACGCCCCGTGCCGCAACACCCCAGCAGGTACCACCGCGACCAATTCTTTCCCCTCCCGCGTCACGATCACCGGCCGTCCGCTCGCGGACACCCCGTCGAAAACACTGCCCAGCTGACCACGTAACTCGGTCAGGGGCACACTGTCGTAATCGGCCATAGTCAACTGTACATTGCGGTGTACAGCCGATCGATGATTTCGCTGCAAGGGACCGGAGTCGAAGAGAACGTCGACGGCCCGCCGGAACGGTAGTCCGGCGGGCCGTCGTACTCGCTCGATCACTCAGGCGACTTTGCGAGCCGGTTCGCTGCGGTAGCGGGTCACCGGGCCGTCGATGCCGAGCAGGCGCCAGGTGAGCTTGGCGACCGGGTTCATCAGGCCGCTGTTGGTGGCGAGGGCGCGCACGTCACCGAAGATATTGCGCATCGTGGTCTGCGATTCCTCGCTGCTCCAGTACGCCTCCCGCATGACCTCCGCCGGAATGTCGAACTTCTCGACGAATTCCTTCGGCGGCGTCATGATCATGTCGAGCATCACTCGCATGGCGATCGGGAAAGCCACGGAGAGAACCGATTTAGTGATCGGGTTCATGCCGGGCACGTTCCGGCGCAGGTATTCGTGGGCGAACGAGATATGCCGGGCTTCCTCGGCCACGTGGATCTGCATCACCCGCTGGACCATCGGATGCAGGTCGACGCCCGCGCGCAGCAGCGACTTCTGCAGGTGGTCGATCGGCTCCTCGCCGCCGAGGATCATCGTGAAGAACAGCTCGGGGAAGTACTTCACCGCGGGCCAGATGGCCATCGTCAGCTTGCGATCGATGGTGCCCATGCCGACCACGTCGCGATAGCCGATGCGGTTGATCATTTCCTGGAACATCATCGTGTGGTTGCACTCTTCGGCAGCCTCGTGCGTGATGTACCGGAATTCGGGGTCACCGTTGGGGACCGACACCAGGTACTGCATCAGCCCACGGATCAGCAGCTGCTCGAAATCCAGGCCGACCTTGGCGATACCGGCCTGGCGCCACATGCCGATGGCGATCTGCTTCTCGATCGGCTGGGCCTTGTACCAGGGGTGACGGCCGAGCGGGTCCTCGTCGGGCATGATCCAGCGCGGGTCGTCGCTGTGCACGGCGAACTCGGGCGATTCCCAGTCGATGTCGACGTAGGGGTCGAAGTGCCGGTTGACCGAACCTTCGGACAGGTTGCGCAGGATCTCGTGGTACTCGGGATCGGTAGCGGTGTTCTTGATTGTCGACAGCATCAGCGGTGTCTCCTTCGGTGTGGCGCACCCCTACGTTATATGAGACTCGGAGTCCCACACAACCCCGTCGGGGGTCGGGTTCGTCCTTGCGGCACGATCTACCTGCACCGACGTAGGATGAAACGTCGCAGGACACGGTTGACCGGTCAGCCAGCGCACCTGGCTGTGAACGGGCGCGACCCTTGTCGGTCGCGCACCGAGAGAGCGAGGAATCCGATGGCTCGTTCCACTCCCGCCGAGGCCGTCTGGCCGACTCTGCTCGTCGATTCCTGGTCCGATACCCGCGACACCCTGCACATGTGGTCGCAGATCATCGGCAAGCTGAAAATGGCGGGGACACCGCTGGTCAATCACTGGTGGAATGTCACGTTCGCGGTGAGCGCGCGCGGGCTGGCGACCGGTGCGATTCCCGTCGACGGCCGCCTGCTCGATATCGAATTCGACTTCGTCGACCACGAACTCGTGCTGCGCAGCAGCGACGGCCGCCGCGCCGCGATCGCCCTGCGCCCGCGCACGGTCGCCGACTTCTACGCCGAGCTCGGCCACGTGCTCGGTCGGCTCGACATCGTGGTCGACATCGAGGCGTCGCCGAACGAGGTGGATCCGGCCATTCCGTTCGCCGAGGACACCGAACACCAGTCCTACGACGCGGACGCCGTCCACCTGTTCTGGCAACAGCTCGTCCAGATCGAGCGGGTATTCCAGCTCTGGCGTGCCGGTTTCGCCGGGAAATCCAGTCCGGTGCAATTCTTCTGGGGTTCCTTCGACCTGGCCTGCACCCGCTTCTCCGGCCGTCTGGCGCCCACGCACCCCGGCGGCGCCCCGAACTGCGCCGACTGGGTGATGGAAGAGGCCTACTCCCGCGAATGCGCCAGCGCGGGCTTCTGGCCCGGCGGCACCGAAGGCACCTTCTACGCCTATTCCTACCCCGCTCCCGACGGCTACGCCGCCCGTCCCGCAGGTCCCGACGGCGCCAGCTGGGACACCACCCTCGGCGAATTCGTCCTCCCCTACGAATCGGTCCGAAACTCCGCCGACCCCGACGCCACCCTCTTGAACTTCCTCGACACCACCTACGCCTCCGCCGCCGATCTGGCCGAGTGGGACCGGCCCCACCTGGAAGTCGACCCGCACCGCCTCGA
This sequence comes from Nocardia sp. Root136, assembly GCF_001427185.1. Lineage (NCBI taxonomy): Bacteria > Bacillati > Actinomycetota > Actinomycetes > Mycobacteriales > Nocardiaceae > Nocardia > Nocardia sp. Root136. Next base: position 1,944,292 of record NZ_LMFE01000001.1, on the reverse strand, counting down.
CCGCCGACTCCACCTCGCCGACCCGACCGAGCTCTGAGCACAGGGTCGGCGCGAAATCAGAACTCCCGCAACAATTCGGTCAGCAGCGTGGGGTCCGCCCGATAGGGCGTGTTGAAGCCGAGCCGCCCGACGATTCCGTCGTAGCGCTCGTGCAGTTGCGCCGCCGCGCGGGCGGGGTCGGTGGCCGTGATCGCGACAGCGTCGAGGAAATCGTCGTCGATGAGCTCGGCCATCCGATCCCATTCCCCGCTCTTGGACATCTCTTTGAGCCGGGGTCCGAGTTCGGCCCGGTCGTGGAGCTCGAGAATCGGCCAGTAGGCCGGTGTCGACCCGTAGAAGGCGAGCTGCTTTCGGATGGCCTGCCTCGCCGCGGCGAGTTCGCTCGCGGATCTGCCCGTCGCGACCATCGCCGAATGGTGGATCACGATGTCGTCTACGGGTTTCCGCGCGCGCTCCGCTCCCCGCGCCAGGGCGGGCAGGGTCACCTCGCGCAGAAATCTCGGAGTGCAGAACGGGTGCGACATGAATCCGTCGGCGACCTCTCCCGCGACCGCGGTCATCCCCGGCCCCACCCCCGCGAGATAGATCGGCGGCGGGCCGAACCCGGCCACCTCGGCCGCCGCGGGGCGGAACAGCGGCGGCATCAGGGTGTGCTGATAGAACTCACCCTGGTAATCGAGCCGCCCGCCCTGCTCCCAGCTCGCCCAGATCGCGCGCACGGCCATCACCATGTCGCGCATCCGGTCGGCCGGTCGGCTCCACGGCATCGAGTAGCGCCGGGTGATGTGCGCGCGGATCTGGCTACCGAGGCCGAGAACGAACCGTCCGCGGGAGTACGCCTGCAGATCCCAGGCGATGGTGGCCAGCGACAGTGGATTTCGGGCGAACGCCACCGCGATCGAGGTACCCAGCTCGACGCGCTCCGTGTGCTCGGCGGCGAGCAGCAGCGGTAGGAACGGGTCGTGGGCACCTTCGAACGTCCAGATGCCCGCGTAGCCCGCGGCCTCCGCGGCGGCGGCGTCCTTGCCCATCGTGGCGAGCCCGCCGGTCAGCGTTGTGTCGATCTTCAAAACGCACGAATCCCATCACCGTCGTCTGCCGTTCGTCGCGCGGAGTCGGTGACAGCGCGCGACGATTCGACCATCACCGTATCGCTGCACAGAGCCGATCCGGGCTGATCCGGCAAACGCCGAGGATGGGATTCGAGCGGGTCCGCGGGTCAGACCGGGACGCCGCCGTAGGTCCTGCGGTGCTTGGCCTCGAGGAAGGACAGCCCGCCGAAGGCGATGAGGCCGACCGCGATCAGCATGAGCAGCCAAGGGCCGAAAGGATTTCCGGCGAAATCATGCAGGACCGCGTCGATACCCTTGGCGGCCGCGGCGTCGTAGTTGACCGCTGCGACCATGGCGGCGAAACCGATGCTGATCACGATCGCGCCCCGAGCGAGATAGCCGATCCGGCCCAGCCAGATCGCGGCCTCCCGCATACCGTGCGTCATCCAGCCCATCCGAAGGTCCTCGGCGAAGTCGAGGCGCAGACCGCGCACCGTCTGCCAGATACCGAAGGCCAGGATGGCGATACCGATCAGCAGCACAACCACCTGGCCGCCGTCCCAGCTCAGGATGCGGCCGGTCAGATCGCGGGCGACCGCGTCGCTCGGCGTCGGCGTGCGCCCGTGCATCACGAACCGCAGGGTGCCCCAGAAGGCCAGGGCATAGACGATCCCGGAGATCACGGCATAGGCGCGGTGTCCGCCCGAATAGGTCCGCCCCGCACCGGCCACCTGCACCGCGCGCCACACAGCCAGCGCGGCGAAGCCGAACACGAGAATCCACAGCAGCAGATAACCCAGCGGCTTCGCGGCGATCGCGGCCAGCGCCCCGCCGGCATCCGGCTCGTGCTCGGCCGTTCCGATCGCCAGCATGAAAGCGAGAATGCCGATCACGACGTAGGCGACGCCACGCGCTACGAAACCGAAACGGGCGACTGCTTCCACTCCGCCGGAACTGGCGGACCTGCGCGGCGCCCGGTCATAGGACCGGCGGCCCCAGCTCCGGTTTCGGACCGACCGCCACCCGCGCCGGTCGGTTCGGACCCGATCACGTCGCCGATATCTGTTCGCACTGCGAAATACGCTCATGATGTTCCCTATCTCTTCCTCTGCGGTAATGCCCGCACCGTGAGGTTCAAACACCGTGAAGAGAATTTGCATGCGGCGAGATCTGCTGCCGGGCAAGCGAATGCGTCGAAAACAGAAAATCCGGTGCGAGTCAGCAGTCGACTCGCACCGGATTTGTTGTTGTCTACCAGGTCACTTCAGCCCGGAGCTGGTCTTCCCGAGCACGCGGCGAGCCACGATCAGCTGCTGGTCTGCTGGGTGCCTTCGAAGATGTCGAGGATCTTCCGGCCATGATCTTGCCTCCCGGTGAAACACCTCGAAAAGTGGCTCTGAGCTGCGCTTCTGGATCTTGTCGGTTCTCGTCAGTTCTGGGCCATTTCCGACCTCCTACGGCCTGTAGACGGCCTGGGGCTCTGGTGTCGACCACTTCATTACGAGTCGAAATCGTCGTGTCTGACGGCGGTCTGCTGACGTCCGTATCCCTGCGTGAAGTGGCGAAATACTTCCGTGGGGGTCTTGCCGTGTCCGAGGTCGTTTGCGGGACATGTGGCAACGTCGTGACAACCGCGGGCGCGCCCTTTGCTCGCTGCGGGAGCGGTGAATGCCATGCTCGACACAGCCGCCAAAACTCTCGAATCCCTAATAGGCGGAGGCTATCGTTGCAGGGTCACGGCAGGTCCCTCATTTGTTGGCGTGACCGACCAGAAGAACCCTTGAGGGCCTGTTCGACTGCACGCACGGCAGGTCAAATCGAGATTGTTCGTTGATGGCCTTCGCGACAGAGAGGGAAGTGAGTCATGAGCGTAGACAGAGACCCTTCACAGTTCATCGAGCGTCTGCGTCTGGGCACGCTCGCAGCTCCAGTGCAGGTTGTGGGCATGGTGCGAGCAGCTGATGAGGACAGTGACTCCATTCAGCTGACCAGGGACTGCTCCATGTGGGTTTCCATTCCTGCAAGCATGATCGAGGAGATCAGTTTGCTGGGGACTCGGAAGTGTAAAGACCACATGCACCACGTAGCAGGTATTCAGTTCAAAGAGCCTCAGACCGAGGAAGGTGTGGTGTTTGCGCGGCTGATCACCGAGCAGTTGGCGAACCCTCCGATCGCCAGGGGGATTGGAGGCGGTCCAGATGAAACGCCACCTGGCGTCGGAAGCTGCTACGGCTGTGTCCATGGGTGCTATGTGGCATGCGGCGGATATGATTACTCGTGCTACAGCAACTGCATCAGAACTTGGTGCCCCGAATGCAACTGATCAGCCCCTCATCCCCTTCGAGTGTTCTTGATTTAATTTACGCGTCGGCGCATCGAAGTCGACTTCACCTTCCCCTGCTTCCTCGTCCTGGCCATCCCTGAGCTGAGGGAGGTCGTGTCAAGGGCGCTCTCTCCCTTGACACGACCGAGTGAGGTCAGACAATCGGGCCATGAGGAGGCAGGGGTTTCGCAACCACATGATCCCCAGTCGACAAGGTGCCACGCATGGCTGTCGCTCGACCGATTTTTGTTCAGCAATTCATCCGTGCAGGTCAGTCCGGTTTCGAAGTTCCTGCGACTGGACCACAGCCAGGCCCCACGTGCGAGTGCAGCGGATTCGGTGGACGAGTTGCGGGAGAGAAAGTCGGGGACGGCTCACGGAGTGCCCAGCACTGCTCGGTGAACGAAAAAGCGGCCAGCTCTGTAGAGTCCGCGTGCTGCCACGTCGCCGAAGCGGATGCCAGAACACGCGAAGAGAACCAACTGCGCACCGGCGGCCATCGCGCCGCCGACGCGCTCGACGCGCCGCGGCGACCGCTGTTCAGGGAGCCGCGCTGCGCGTCGTAGCGCGGCGGCGGCGCGTAGCGCCGTCGGTGCGCTCTTGACTCTATATAGCCAAATTCAGCAACAACTTCGTTCAAAGTGACGGGCGGTGCACACTCGGGATGTTGTGAACCCGGCCGTTGAGCCCAGCTAGATCGGTTGCTGTTCTTGGCAATCCACGTCGGCCCGCTCGAGTCGGGTGGATGCTCCAGCGTCAGGTGGATGCTTGAGCGTTGCGTAGTCGCACGGCGGCCTCGATGTAACTCGCGGCCTCGTCTGGTTCGATCCGGGCCGTGTCGAGTGTTGCTGTGGCGGTAATGCGGGGGGTTTCCACGCTGGCTGCGAGGCGTTCGGCAGTGTCGCCAGTGTTTCGAGCCACGATTCGCGCTCTGGCTGTCGCGAGGTCGGTTACCAGTTGCACGACGGTCCAAAGAACCTCGGGCATAGCGGTCTTCACAGCGTCGACGACTTCGGGCTGACCAGCGTGGACAACCGGAGTAAAGCCGTCGTCCAGCAGTTGGGACAGGCCAGGTCTATCGATCACATAGCGTGCGCCATACCGCTCGTTACTCCAGATAACTTGGTCTGCTTCAGCGAGACGGGCGATCTCCACCTCGTCGGTCATTCGGTACCCCGTTGTGCGACCCGGCCCGCACTTGATTCGTTCGAACAGCCGATATCGCGGGTTGCGCTGCGTCAGGGCGGCCGTGATTGTGTCTTTTCCGGTAGCCGGTGCGCCATAGATGATGATCCCCGTCTTCACTGGCCTGAGTCCCGCCGAAACGACTCGATGAGCTGCTGCGCCTGCGTGCGAAGCGGGGGGCTATCGGGGTCGTTGTCGATTACGACATGCGCGACCTCGGGCCGGAAGTTCAGATCCAGACCGGCGCTGTAGGTGTCCCAATCGGCAAGTTTGCCGCTGTCGCGTCCGGCGCCACGCCTCTTGAGGTACATCAGCATCGTGTCGAGAGAACAGCGGACCCAGACGAAAGTGCAGTCCGCTTCGAGGGTCTCACCGCGGGCCGTAACGCGGTCCAACCACGCGCGGTTGTCGAATTCCCGGATATAAGGGGCGGTGGCGATCACCGATGTCCCCACGGAGATGTTGTCGTTGATCACGCCTTCGAGCGCCTCGTACTCGCGTGGGCGAAGACGTTCGAAGTAGGTCGTGGATTCACGGTCGTTGACGCTGCGCCCGAGGTCTTCGAGCGCAGGTTCGATCAGCGGACGCGCAATCGTGTCTTTGTCGAGGAACGCCCAGTTTGTAGCCCGAGCCAGCGTTCGAGCGAACTCGCTTTTGCCTGAGCCGGGAAAGCCGCCGACATAGACGATCCGTGGGCGAATCGGGCGAAGCGGGGACGACAGCGCAAGCGTGACCGATGTCGGTGTCGTGACGATGCGACCGGACCGGTTCTGCGTCGCGACATAACCCTCCTTGACCAGGAGGTCCATCGCATCGCTGATCGTGCGCTGACTTGCCTGCCATTCCTTCGCGAGCTCCCGCGTTGATGGGAGTCGCTGACCGTCTCGCAGTCGCCCCGCCTCGATGTCGTTACGGATGGCCTGCGCGATCCGAGCAGGGGCGGTGGGTTTGGCGTCGCTCGCGGGCACGGCACTCCTTCGGTAGCAGTTGCTAACGCGAGGGTATCAGTTGCCACTGACGTTCTGACCTGGGGAAAGTGTCGAATCCAAGGTTGCCGTGAATTGCCTCACGAAAGTAGTTGCTTTCCATGGGTAGCAGTTGCTACCGTTAGTGACGCGGGGCACAGATACCAACCGAAATCGACATCCACCGAAGCCCCCAGCACACAAGGAGACAGACCATGGCACTTCAGCGCGGTTACCGCTTCCCCGTCTCGCAGGCCGAGGCGTTCCCGATGGGTTTGCTGCTCAACGGTCAGATCGAGGCTGCGATCAAGTACAACCCGGACCGCAACGCGATGCCTGAGCAGTTGCGCGACTACAACCCGAAGACCAACGAGGGCACGGGCCTGCTGATGTGGAAGGCCAACGTCACCGATCCGCACGAGCCCAAGGCCAAGCGCAAGAGCTTCGAGCTGATCTTCCTGGCCGAGAACGTTCCGGCGGTCACGGGTGAGGAGCTGGCTCCCGGCACGGGTCTGCGCATGCTCCAGGTGGAAGGCTTGATGGCTGAGCCGAAGGTGATGGGGCAGGGCGAGTTCAAGTACCTGGGCTACCAGTACTTCGCGGGTGCGATCAAGGGCGATAACTCCGGTGCCCGCAACCGCCCCGTCGCTGACAAGGCCGCGTGATCGTCATGTCCTTCATCACGATTCACACTTCGTCGCCCGGCATCCTCGTCAGCTACTCCGCACCGCGTCCGGCCGCCTATGACGAGAGCAGCACCATCCCTGCCTACTTCAATGTCGAACTGGACAAGAAGTACGGCGGTGCACGTTTGGCCCTGACGGTCGAGGATGCCCGGGTTCTGCTCGAACGGCTTCCGCGTCTGGTGATGGAACACGATGCCGCCGAGCATGTCCGGGCCGAGCAGGTGGCCGCTGAGAAGTCCGCGACTGAGTTCAAGGCGGCGTGACCGTGAGTACGGCGGATCAGCAGCCCAAGAGTGTTCGGTGGGCTCGCTGGTCCGCCGTTCTCATCGTTCTTGTTATCGGTGGGGCCGCGTTCGTTCTCTCGTTCGCGGCTCTGCGTGACCTCGCGGTCCGGGCTCACACACCGACTCATCTGGCGTGGCTGTTCCCGGTGATCGTGGACGGCACCATCATTCAAGCCACGATCGCGGTCCTGGCCCTGGCCGACAGCCCCGAACGGACCTTCTTCACCCGAGTCCTGATCGCCGGGGCCACGGTCTCGATCGGCGGGAATATCGCTCACGCGCTGGTCTCGGGTCACGGCGCTTTGGCTGCCATCCTCGCGGTGATCGCCCCCGCTGCCCTGTTGCTCGACACTCACGGCCTGGCGGTGCTGTTGCGCACTCGCAACACCTCGTCAACCGAACCCGCTGCCCCTGACGTCGCGGTCGAACCTTCTGTCCCCGAACCTGTTCCGGCTCCGATGCCGACGAGTTCACCGATTCTCCCGGCACCTGTCCGGCCGACCACACCGCCGCCTGTGCGGGTGGTTCAACCTTTCCAACCTCCGCGTCCTGTTCCGGTCGCGGTTCCTTCAGGAGGTAATTGACATGGAACGTTCAGCACTGATCTCCGTGGGCAGCTTTCACGTTGGCGACGCCGAAATCTCGCAGGTCTTAGTGATTCAAGCCGAATACCGCAGCAGCACCGACGTGGTGTGTGTGGATTTTGGCTCGACGTTGCTGCTTGCCACCGTCGCCGACGCTGCCACGTTGATCGACCAGCTCACCGCTGCCTTGGATGCACGGACCTCGACATTGCGCGCGGTGGCGTGATGGGTACGACCATTGTTTCGCTGTCGACGGTCATCGCGGCCGGTCTGATGCTGTGGTGGCGTCACCTCGACAACCCAGCCCGGACCCGCGCCGTTGCTGTTGACCCGTTCGCCTCAGTGCCGGCGGATTTGCGCCCCGCGGCCGTGATCCTGACCGAGGGCAAGCACCTCGAGATGATGTGGGCCGCGCTGGGTTTGGGTTCGGCGGGCAACTGGCCCACCATCATCGGCGGTGTCGACCTGACCCCTACAGGTGCGGTGCTCGATGTGCAGATCGTCGGCGGGCAGAAACTGACCGACTGGACCAACGAAGACACCGCCGACGCGCTCGCCCAATACCTCGCGGTCCCGAAAGTCCTCGTCTCCCAAGCCGGACCGGGATTCGTCCGCCTCGAACTGTGGTGCTTCGACACCCTGGCCGAACCGGTTGCCTCGGTGCAGGAAGCGACCGGGGTGGACCTGGAAGCGGTCCCGGTCGGCAGGCATGAGGACGGCCGGTTGTGGCTGCTGCGCATCCTCGGCGCTCATATCCTGCTCGCCGGTGCCACCGGGTCGGGCAAGGGCTCGGTGCTGTGGTCGATCATCGCCGGACTCGGGCGCGCGATCAAAGCCGGATACGTCGATGTGTGGGTCGCGGACCCCAAGGGGGGCATGGAGTTTTCCCGCGGTGAGGACCTGTTCACCCGGTTCGAGTGGGAGTCGTCGGGCATCTTGGCGATGCTCTCGGACGCGGTGGCGCAGATGCGGGAACGAACCGCCAAGCTCAAGGCCGCGAGGGTCCGCGTGTTCGAGCCGTCTCCGGCTGATCCGCTGGTGTTGATCATCATCGATGAGGCTGCGGCGTTGTCGTCGTATGCGTCCCGTGAGGAGCAGGAGAAGTTCCGGCAGCTGTCGGGCCTGTTGCAAACCCAGGGTCGTGCGGTCGGCTACTCGGTGGTCTCGGCGGTGCAGGACCCGTCCAAGGACACCATGCCGAACCGGCAGCTGTTCACCGTCCGGATCGGGCTGCGTCTGGATGAGCCGACTCAGATCGCCATGGTGCACGGCGAATCGGCCAAGGACCGTGGTGCGCGGTGCACCGAAATCCCCGCGGACACACCCGGTGTCGGCTACGTCGCTGAAGACGGTCGGGCGGGATTCTCGCGGGTGCGGGCGTTCTGGGTGGCCAACGACGACATCGACGCCATGGTGGCCGCGTACGCCCCCGAAAAGCCCGATTACACACCTCAAGCCGACTACACCGACTTCGACCCGGACTACATCCCCGGTGAAGACGACGAGCAGGGGCGGGCGGCAACCGAATCCCACGTCGTCACCTACTGCGACACCTGCGGCGACATCCTCACCGACGCTGACGGGGAATCGATCTGCTTCGACTCCACCAACCAAGCCGTCTCGTTCCTCAGCGCCGATCGCGTATCCGGCTGGGTCTACGACGGCGACACCGTCCGCTGCGACATCTGCCTAGCGACTCAGCAGTGCCAGCGCGACGGCCACCAGTTCACCGAACTCGAATGCACCGTCTGCGGAATCTTCCCCGCCGATCACAAGGAGTACTGACATGGCACGCAAGAACACCACCCGCACCGACAACGGTCTCGCCGACGTCATCGACTTCCAGACCCGCAGCCGCTGCCGCTCCGAAGCCCGCGGCTTGGACCCCCTCGCCGTGGCGGTGACGATGCTCGCCGAGACCGGCCACGCCCCTGCCTGGAACGACTACGGCACGGATGGATGGGACGACGCGGCATGACGAAAGGACCGGCCTACGCCCCGTACTGGGGCCTGCTCGTCGGCGAGACAGTCCACCCGCTTCCCAAAGCTCGCGGGGCGGGAGATGCCTTCGTAGCCGCTGGCAAGGACCCTCGAGGCCCCGAAGTGGTCTACCGACACAACACAGCTGACCCGTGGCTCACCTTCTCCAGTGACGAAGAAGCTCCCACACAGCTCGAATTCGATTGGACCCCAGCATGACTCGCACAACCACCACGACCACGAACGACACAGACCTCGGCGACGTGGTCATGGAAATGCTCGGCAAGCTGCTGGTCGCCATCGTCACCGCGGCGTTCCACCTGGTCTGGTTGGCGGTCCTGTTCCCGATGCTCTCGGTTCCGGGGTCGGGGTGGCTGGTGTGGCTGTCGCGGGGATGGTGCTGTGGCGAGTGTTGAGCCCGCAGACCTTCGAGCGCTGGCTCACCGGTCGCATCCGGTCCCGTTGGCTGACCTGGTTCCGCTACCGCCGCCGCTGGTCCGCCGTCATGGATGCCTGCCTGCTGACCAAGAAGGACGGCGACCGGGTAAGTGTCCCGCGGCTGATGGGGGTGCGGATCGGGGAATCGTTGGACACGGTCCGGGTGAAGATGCTGCCAGGACATGCCCCCAGCGACTGGGAGAACCGCGCCGAGCACCTGGCCCACGCCTTCGGTACCCGCCACGCCCAAGTCGCGATCGTCGGCGCCAGCCTCCTCGAGGTCACCTTCCGTCGCTCCGATTCGCTCGCCGAACCGATCGTCGTCGACTTCGAATCGATGGCCGGATTCAAGACCCTGCCATCGCGCAAGGCCGCATGACCACCACCAATCACCTAGCTGAGGGAGGCCACACCATGGACACCACCACGAACACCGCCGAACCCGCCCCCGTGGTCTCCCTCGGCCGTACAACAGCCGCCCAGCGCCGGGCAATGCCCTCTCTGAAGGACATCGCCGAATCGGCAGCCGAGAAAGAAGGCGTGTGCGCTCGGGTCATACCGATGCGCGCCGTCGACGATTCCACCGGCAAGATCTCCTACATCGGTGCCCCGTGCAAATGCCGCTTCGAAGCGATCTGCCCGGCGTGCGCCAAGGCTTACCGCACCCTGCGGATGAACCAGCTCCGTGAGGGTTGGTGCCTGAGTAAGGAACCGGTCGATGAGACCGTCGAGCCGACTCAGGAACAAACCGACTTGCTCACTGCCCGCGCGAAGCTGTTCGACCAGTTCCGTCAGGCCCGCGAAGACGAAGACACCGACCTGGCCGACTCGATCCGCGCCCTGGTCACCGAGATCGATTCCGAACTGCGTGACCTCGGCGTCAAAGGCCGGTTCCCGTCGCTGGAGGACAAACCACGCCGCAAGGCCAAGTCCACCCGCCGCCGCCAGGACGTGCCGAACCTGCCCCGCCGCAAGGTCGAAAAGCGCACCCTGGGCCAGGTCTACAACGGCTACCAGCCCTCCACCTTCCTGACCGTCACCCTCGACAGCTACGGCGAGATCAACCAGGTCTGGGACCCCAAGGCAGGCAAAGACGGCAAGGGCGCGATGGTCTCGGATGGCTCGCCGGTCGACCCAGACACCTACGACTACTCCCGCGCTGCCCGTGACGCGATCCATTTCGCCGCGCTGTTCGATAGGTGGGTGCAGAACCTGCGTCGGGCGGTCGGCTGGGATGTGCAGTACTTCGCCAGCGTCGAACCTCAGAAACGTGGTGCTCCGCACGCCCACATCGCTATCCGTGGGTCGGTATCGAACAAGATGCTGAAAGCGGTCACCGCGGCGACCTACCGCCAGATCTGGTGGCCCCACTTCGACAAGCCGGTCTACCACGACGGGCAGATGCCCGAATGGGACTACGACGCCGGCACTTTCGTCGACCCGCAAACCGGCGACCCGCTGACCTCCTGGGCTGACGCCCGGGCGGTGATGGACGAGGTAGACGACCTCGAACCGGCCCACGTGATCCGGTTCGGGGTGCAGGCCAAGCCGATTCAGATCCTCGGCGGCACCGACAAGATGGAACGACGGGTCCGCTACCTGACCAAGTACCTCACCAAAAGCGTCGCTGACCTGCTCGAACCGGGTTCCCGTCGTGTCGCCGAGCACTACGACCGCCTCCACGCGGAGATGTGCGTAACGCCCTGCTCGCCGAAATGCGGGGTGTGGTTGCGCTACGGCATCGTTCCCAAGGGTGCCACCGAGAAGACCCAGCCCGGCTACTGCAAGACCAATGCCCACCGGCGCGACACTTTCGTGGTTCCCGGTCGGCGGGTCCTGAACTCGAAGAAGTGGACCGGCAAGACCTTGCCCGATCACAAGGCCGAACGCGCGGAATTTGTTCGGTCACACGTGCGCGTGTACCCGGTCCCGCCGGGCGATCCGGACGCACCACCGCGCGAACACCTCGTGATGGCGCTGGTGAATGCCCGCTCGATATGGCGAGTCGAGTACACCAACGCCCGCATGGCCTTGGGCGACAACCCGCCAGACACACCGACTTCTATTCAGCAATCCGAAGCAGCATAGGGAGGGATCAACGATGGAACTGCCCGATGACCGCATGTGGACAGTAGACGAAGCGGCCTACTACCTCGGCATACCCGTGAAGACTCTCTACCAGTGGAAATGGCACGGTGACGGTCCTCCGGTACGCAAGATCGGCCGACACCTGCGCTACAACCCTGTTCGCCTGCGTGCCTGGGCTGACATGGACGAGGCCGCCTGATGGGCCACATCGACGACCGCTGGTGGCGTCCCAAGAAGGACGAGAACGGCATCGTCATCGTCAACGGCCGCGGTAAGCCGGTTATGGAAAAGACCGAGCTGTACGGGCACGGGATGCGTTATCGGGCCCGCTATAAGGACCCGGACGGTGCAGAGCGTGGAAAGTCGTTTCCGGACAAGCAGAAGGGGCGCGCTGAGGACTTCCTGATCGAGGTCGAATCGGACAAGCGCGAGGGCAAGTACATCGACCCGAAGGCAACCCGAAAGACCTTTCGGCAGCAGGGCGAGAGCTGGTTCCGCGCGCAGTCAGCCGACCCAGCGAGCCGTGAAACCTTGCGGAGTCGGCTCGATTCGCGCGTCTACCCCGAGTTCGGGGACCTCCCGTTGGGAAAGGTGTTGCCGTCGACCGTTCGCGACTGGGTGAGCAAGCTCGACGAGAAGAAGTACTCGGAAAACTATAAGGCTGTCCTGTTCGACATCGTCGTCGGCGTTCTGGACACGGCGGTCGACGATCGGCTGATCCGGACCAACCCATGCCATGCGAAGACGATCCGGCGACCCGTGCGGAGAAGTCCAAAAGTTATTGTCTGGCAAGACAATCGAGTTTCACTCGTCCGTTCCGGGCTGGCGAAGATCGACAAACGCTATTCCATCGTGATCCCGATCGGCGTCGGCTTGGGTCTTCGGCAAGGCGAGCTACTCGGACTTTCGCCGGCCGATATCGACCGGGACGCGATGACTGTGCACGTCCAGCGCCAGGTGAAATACGTCAAGGGTGCGCTGATGTTCGCGCTTCCGAAGCGGGAGAAAACCCGCTACGTACCACTGTCCACGGCTCTGCTCGACGCGATCGACGACCACCTGAAGACCTTTCCCGCCCAGCTGGTCACGTTGCCATGGGGTACTGCCGATGCTGAAATGGTGACGGTGCCACTGCTGACCACCAACAGCAAGGGCGAGGCGATGAGCGGCGACCTGTTCAGCAAGATCGTGTGGAAGCCTGCGTTCGGCAAAGCTGACCTCGAGTACGTGAACCGTGCGGACGGGATGCACTCGGGCTTGCGTCACCTCTACGCCTCGAAACTGCTCTCGCGCGGTGTCTCGGTCAAGGAACTCGCCGACTACCTCGGCCACGAAGACCCCGGCTTCACCCTTCGGGTCTATACGCACCTGCTCGCATCCAGCCACGACCGCGCCCGCCAGGCCGTCGACGAGTCGGCCCACATCTGGGAGCTTCCCCCCGAGAACGGCCTGGAAGCGGCCTGAGAGACCATGAGCCAAAATCGGAAGGCTTCCGGAAACAAAAAATCCGGTGCGAGTCAGCAAATCGACTCGCACCGGATTTCGTTGTCTACCAGGTCACTTCAGCTCGGAGCTGGTCTTTCCGAGGACGCGGCGAGCCACGATCAGCTGCTGGATCTGCTGGGTGCCTTCGAAGATGTCGAGGATCTTCGAGTCGCGGGCCCACTTCTCGAGCAGGGTGCGCTGGGAGTAGCCGATGGAGCCGGCCAGTTCCACTGCCTTGAGGGTGACGTCGGTGCCGGTGCGCCCCGCCTTTGCCTTGGACATCGAGGCCTCGAGCGAGTTCGGCTTCTTGTTGTCGGCCATCCAGGCGGCGCGCAGGGAGAGCAGGTAGGCCGATTCGTAGTCGGCTTCCATGCGCAGGAATTCGGCGGCCGCGGCGGACTGGTTCATCGCGGGGGTGTCGTAGGAGATCTCGACACCCGCTTCGGTGAGGACGCTACGCAGTTCCTCGAGCGCGGCGCGGGTGACGCCGACGGCCATCGCCGCCACGAGGGGACGGGTGTTGTCGAAGGTCTGCATGACCCCGGCGAAACCCTTCTCCACGTTGACTTCCGGCGAGCCGAGGATGTTGTCGGCGGGGATGCGGCAGTCCTGCAGCAGCAGCACCGCGGTGTCGGAGGCCTTGATGCCGAGCTTGTGCTCGAGCCGCGCCACCGACAGACCCGGAGCGTCACGCGGGACGACGAAGGACTTGATCGCGGCGCGACCGAGGCTCTTGTCGACCGAGGCCCACACCACGATGTGGGTGGCGCGCTGACCGCAGGTCACGAAGATCTTCTCGCCGTTGAGCACCCACTCGTCGCCGTCGAGAACAGCGGTGGTGGTCACCGCGGCGGAGTCGGAACCGAAGGACGGCTCGGTGATCGCCATCGCGGCCCACACCTTGCCGAAACGCGAGAGCTGCTCGTCGGTCGCCACCGCGGCGATCGCGGCATTGCCCAGTCCCTGGTAGGGGATGGTGAGCATCAGGCCGACATCGCCCCACGAGGTCTCAAGGGAGTTGAGCAGCGCGGACATGTTGCCGCCGTTGGCATTCGCGGTCAGATCCGCGTCGGCCTCGTCGTTACGGCCGCCCGCGGCGCCACCGATCTTCTGGGTGCCGGAGTCGGCGAGCCCTTCGATCATGGCGGCCATCGTGTCGAGCTCGACCGGGTACTCGTGCTCGGCGAGGTCGTACTTGCGGGAAATGGGACGGAAGATCTGCGAGGCGACCTGGTGGGCCTGGTTGGCGCTCGCCTTCAGCTTCTTGGGGAGTTCGAGATTGATCATTGGGGGGCTCCTACGAAGGTGAGAAACGGGCCTAGACCAGCACGATGCCTTCGGCGACACCGACGGAACGAAGGTCGCGGTACCACCGCTCGACCGGGTGTTCCTTGGTGAAGCCGTGACCGCCGAGCAGCTGCACGCCGTCCAGGCCGATCTGCATGCCCTTGTCGGTGGCCAGCTTGCGCGCCAGCGCCGCCTCCCGGGCGAACGACAGGCCCTGTTCCGCGCGCGAGGCGCCACGCAGGGTCACCAGACGCAGTCCGTCGAGCTCGATCGCCATGTTGGCGACCATGAAGGCCACCGCCTGGCGGTGCGAGATCGGCTCGCCGAACGCTTCGCGCTCGTTCACATACGGGATCACGTAGTCGAGCACGGCCTGGCCGGTGCCGATGGCCAGCGAGGCCCAACCCAGCCGGGCGAGCTGCACCGCGTCGCCGTATTCGGCGGCACGGGTCTTGGCGTCACTGTCGCCGAGAACGGCATCGGCGCCGACGGCTACGTTGTCCAGGATCAGTCGACCCAGGCCCGCGGCGCGCAGGCCCATGCTCGGATCGGCTTCCACGGACAGCCCGGCGGTGTCGGACTCGACGATGAACAGCGCGGGGCGCCCGTCGAGTTCGGCCGCCACGATGAACAGCTCGGCATCGGCGGCGGCCGGGACCAGGCTCTTCACACCGGTGAGCTTGTAGCCGCTGGGGGAGCGAACGGCCTTGGTCTGCAGGGCGAAGGGGTCGAACAGCGCGCGCGGCTCGTTGATCACCACGGACGCCTGCGGCACCGCGTCGCCGGTGAAGGCGGGTAGGTAGGTCTGCTGCTGCGCGTCGGTGCCCCACTGCGAGAGCGCGACGGTGACGCCGCTGGGCGCCAGAATCGGCAGCGCCAGGCCCATGTCACCGTGCGCGAGCGCCTCGGCCACCAGGGAGTTGGTGACGGCGCCGCGCTCGGAAGCCGCGCCTTCCAGCTCCTCGGGGACGTTGATCAGGGTGATGCCGAGTTCGGCGGCGCGCTCGAGCAGGTCGCGCGGGGCCTTGGCGGCATTGTCGGCGTCGTAGGCCGCGGGGCGCAGGATCTCGCCCGCGAAGTCACGCACCGTCTCGACGATCATCTGCTGCTCGTCGGTCGGGGTGAGATCGAAGTAGCCCTTGGTCTTGGCCTCGTTGTCGACCAGACGCTTGGGCTCACCGCTGCCCGCCACCTTCGCGAAGGTACGAGTGGCCGCGCCCAGGGTGCGGAACCCGGTCTTGGTGCCCTCGTAGGTGACTCGCTCGATCGGCTTGCGCAGGTTGTACTTGCCCGCGAGCTCCGACCCAGTAATGGTCGTCAAAGCGCGCATCGCGGCGCCCATCCAGTCCCGTTTGGGCTGGCTGAGGCCGACCGCGGACGTGTCGTTCGGACGTCGCTTCGTCGCGCTGTCTCGAGTGCTCATCATCACCTGATTTCCTCGGCTGTCGGGGTGCCTTCGACCCCACCATCTTACTCTTCGGTAAGACTATCTTACTCCGGAGTAAGAAGTGTGCCGACCCGTGGTGGAAATGCCGGTTTCTGTCACCCTGGTCCAGTGCCCGTCATCGCGTCGGTATTCGCGCTCGTTCTGTTGGTCACTTCGGGGCGCTACGGCTACCACCGCGACGAGCTGTATTTCCTGGCAGCGGGTCGGCGTCTGGACTGGTCTTACCCTGATCAGCCGCCGTTGTCGCCGTTTCTGGCCAGACTCATGGCCGCGGTCGATCCCGATTCGTTATGTGTCATGAGATTGCCTGCCGTCGCCGCGGCCACCGTCGTCGTGGTGTGTGCGGGGTTGCTGGCGGGAGAGTTGGGCGGTGGGCGGCGGTCACTTCGGTGTTCGTGGTGAACGCGGTGCTGTCGGCGCTGGTGTTCCTGCCGGTGTGGCCGATCGCGTGGTTGCGGGATTCGCCCGTCCTCGCCATCAACTACGACGCGGGCGAAACCATCGCCTGGCCCCGCTACGTCGAGCAGATCGCCGCCGCACGACCACCGTGGTCGCAACTCTGGCCGCAGCTGCGCACGCTCGGCTGAGGTCCT
The DNA here is from genome assembly GCF_001427185.1 of Nocardia sp. Root136. Taxonomy (NCBI): domain Bacteria; kingdom Bacillati; phylum Actinomycetota; class Actinomycetes; order Mycobacteriales; family Nocardiaceae; genus Nocardia; species Nocardia sp. Root136. The sequence continues at coordinate 1,927,895 of NZ_LMFE01000001.1, read as the reverse complement.
GGTCGTCGCGGAGATCTAGAGACCGTGACGGTCGAGGAAACCGGTCAGGAGTTTCTCCCATTCGTCGGGGCGCTCGACCATGACGACATGGCCGGCGTCGATCTCCGCGTATTCGGCGCCGGGGATCGCGGCGGCCAGCGTCCGCGAGTTCGCCGGATCGACCAGCAGGTCGGCGGTGGTGGCCACGACAAGGGTGGGCACCGCGATGGCGGCGAGGTCGGCGGTGGTGTCGACCGACTCGACCAGCGCTGCCTGCTGGCGGGTGCCGCCGGGAATCGAGGCGGCGGTCTGACGAACGATGTCGTCGACGGTGGCCGCGGGCAGATTGTTGACAAAGCCGGTGGAGAAGCCGGTGAGCACGGTGAGCCGGGCGAAGGATTCGTGGTCGCCGCGCTCGAGCAGGTCCTGCCAGGCACGCACGGCCAGCCGGGCGCGATTGTCGGGAGCGGCCAGGCCCGCGGTGAGCAGCAGGCCGGTGACACGGTCGGGGTGGCGCGCGGCGGCGCGCACGGCCACCGCGGTGCCGAGCGAGAAACCGACGATGGCGAAGGTCTCGAGACCCGCGTCGACGGCTGCCGCCACCAGGGCATCGGCGAGGCCGTCGAGATCCAACGGGGTCTCGTCGCCGGGGTAGTCCGACGCGACCACGGTGTGCGCCGCGGCGAGCGTGGGAATCACGGTGCCGAAATTGCTCTCGATTCCGCCGCCCGCGCCGTGCGCGAGGACGATGCCGGGACCGGAGCCGTGGACGGTGGTGTGCAGGGGAATCGTGTTCATGGCAGCGACGTTAGGGATTGACATGGGTGTGAAGGTCAAGCCGAAGATGCCGGTGATCACATGCTGATCGGTGAATTGGCGCAACGCACCGGGGTCGCCACCCGGCTGCTGCGCTACTACGAGGAGCAGGGTCTGCTGCATCCGCACCGCGACGGCAACGGGTACCGCAGCTACCCCGCGTCGGCGGTGGCCACGGTCGCCCGAATCAGGGAACTGCTGGCCGCGGGACTGAACACCGATGACATCGCCCTGCTGATGCCGTGCGCTGAGGAGGCGGGGCCGGTGCAAGCCTGCGAGATGTCGGTGCGAGTCATGGCCGAGCGAACCGCCGACCTGGAACGTCGCATCGCCGACCTGGACCGTCAGAGATCCGAACTCGCCGCTCAACTCGGCGCGAGCCTCGCCCATGCGGGGGGACAGCCGGTGCCGGACCTGAAGTAGCACCCGCGCATCGGCCGTCCCGCGCACAGGCTCTATTCGCGCACGTAGTAGCGCAGAGTGAGGTAGGCGGTGACGGCGGCGAAGACGATGCCGACGGGGGCAATCGTCAGGGCCACCACCGCGATGTCGTCGCCGGTGATGCGCGGGAAGACATTGCTGTCGAACAGCGGGCCCAGCGCCCGGTCGATCACCAGCGGCCGGGCGATGACCAGGCCGAGAACCGCGAGTACCGAACCGACGAAGGCGGCCGCGACCGCTTCGAGGAGGAACGGTAGCTGGGTATACCAGCGGGTCGCGCCGACCAGCCGCATGATGCCGACTTCCGTGCGCCGCGTGAACGCGGCGATCTGCACCATGTTCAACACCAGCAGCATCGCGGCCAGCGCCATCACCAGCGCCAAACCGAACGCGGCGTTGCGCAACCCGTCGAACAGGCTGGTGAGCCGGTCGACGAACTCCTTGTCATTGGCCACGATCCGCACACCCGGTCGGGTCGCGAAGCTGTCGTAGATGTGCTGGTACTGATCGGCGTCGGTCATCTTCACCCGCAACGAGGCAGGCAGCGGTGAATCCGAGATGTACTGCACCATCTCCGGCTGATCCGCGAACAGCTTCTTCGCCTCTTCCAAGGCATCGGCGCGGTTGAGGAACTGCACGCTCTCCACGCCCGAGGTCTGCTTGAGGTCGGCGAGCAGCGACTTGCACGGGTCGGCGGCGCAGTCGGGATCGGTGTCGGAGACCGCGTCGTCGAGGTAGAAGCGCACCTCGAGGCGGCCGATGAAGAAGTTCTCGGTCTTGTCGGCCATCCGCACCGACAGCATGCCGCCGCCGAGCATCATCAGCGACACCGCCGTGGTCAGGATCATCGCGATGGTCATCGTGAGATTGCGGCGCAGACCGTCGACGATTTCGGTGAACAGGAAACTCAGTCGCATTATCGACCCACCCCGTAGACGCCGGTCGCTTCGTCGCGCACGAGTCTGCCGTGGTCCAGTTCGACCACCCGCCTTCGCATGGCGTCGACGATGTGGTTGTCGTGGGTGGCCATCAGCACCGTGGTGCCGACGCGATTGATCCGTTCCAGCAGGGCCATGATGTCGGCGCTGGTATCGGGGTCGAGGTTGCCGGTCGGCTCGTCGGCGAGCAGGACCAGCGGCCGGTTGACGAACGCGCGCGCGATCGCGACCCGCTGCTGCTCACCACCGGACAACTCCGAGGGCAAGCGCTGCCCCTTACCGCCGAGCCCGACCATGTCGAGCACCTCGGGCACCGTCCGTTCGATGAACTGACGTCGCTTGCCGATCACCTCCAGCGCGAACGCGACGTTCTGTTCCACGGTCTTCTGCTGCAACAGCCGGAAATCCTGGAACACGCAGCCGATCCGCTGCCGCAACTTGGGCACCTTGCGCCCCGGCAACTTGTCGACCCGGAAGTCGGCGACCCGGATCTCGCCCGATGTCGGCGCCTCTTCCTTGAGCAGCAGTCGCATGAAAGTCGACTTGCCCGAACCGGACGGGCCGATGAGGAAGACGAACTCGCCTTTTTCCACATCGACGGAAACATTGTCCAGCGCCGGTCGCGTCGAGGTCGGGTACGACTTGCTGACGTTGCGCATGGTGATCACGGGGAGCCAGTGTAACCAGCGATGGGGGCGTCCCGGCCGGACGCGACGCGCCGATCAGCGCTCGGGTTCGGAATTCACCCAGGTCGGGACGGCATTGAGGAACGTCGTCGGGCCCTCGGCCGTGGTATCGGTGGGCTTGACGAACAGATACACGACGAACGTCGACAGCCACGCCGCCATCAGGATCGCTGTGGACTTACGTGGTTTCACTGATTCCCTCCTTACGCAGGGCCGCGGCGACGCGTACGCGCAGTTCGCGACCCACTTCGAATTGTTTGCCTGGCAATGTGCGGGCAACCATCCGGATGTTCATCACCTCGAGCGAGAGATCCTCGACACCCATCACCGACGGCTCGTCGAGCAGAAGCGGTTTGAGGCGGCGATCCTCGTAGGCCTTGGTGCAGACCGCGTGCAGGATCTCGTTGATCTTGGTGATGTCGGCCTGCGCGGATACCGGGACGTCGATCGCGGCGCGCGCCCAGTCCTTGGACAGATTGGTGACTTTCACGATCTGCCCGTTGGGGACGATGATCACCTCGCCGTCGGAATTGCGCAGCGTGGTGATGCGCAGCGTGACGTCCTCGACGGTGCCCTCGGCCACCTCGGCGGAGCCGGTGACCGAGATCTGCACCACGTCACCGAAGCCGTACTGGCGCTCGGTGATCAGGAAGAACCCGGCCAGGATGTCCTGGACGATGCGCTGCGCGCCGAAACCGAGCGCGGCGCCGAGCACCGCCGCGGGCGCGACCAGTCCGGTCACCGCGAAGCCCAGTCTGCGGAGCACCTCCATGCCGACCAGCACGTACACGATGGTCAGCACCACCCACGTGACCACCTGGGCCAGCGCGTGGCGATGCTTGGCCGCTTCGGTGCGCACCAGGGCATCGCTGGTCTGGAAACCCGAGTCGATCTTGGTGGTCACCCGGTCGCGTAGGAACGCCGCGAATCGGCCGAACAGCATCGCGCCGACGATCAGCAGAACGATTTCGAGGCCGCTGGAACGCATCCAGTCGCTGATCTCGGGTCCGCTGCTGGCCGCGAGGACGTCGGTCATCGCGTCTCCTTCATGGACCTGCACAGGCACAGTTTCGGTTCGGTCGAACGCACACCAGAAAGGTTACAGGTCGGTCACGGCGTGCGGTCAAACGTGCTGAAGCGCACGGTTTGTGAGCGAATCGCTGGCTACGCGTCGTCCTGATCGCGCATCCGCCAACGGATTCCGGATTCGATGAACCCGTCGATGTCACCGTCGAGCACCGCGGTGGGGTTGTTGACTTCGTGATTGGTGCGCAGGTCCTTGACCATCTGGTACGGGTGCAGCACGTACGAGCGCATCTGGTTGCCCCACGAGGCGCCCTCGTTGGTCTTGAGCGCGTCCATCGTGGCGCGCTCCTCCTGGCGCTTGCGCTCGAGCAGCTTGGCCTGCAGCACGCGCATGGCCGAGATCTTGTTCTGCAGCTGCGACTTCTCGTTCTGGCAGGTGACGACGATGCCGGTGGGGATGTGGGTCAGGCGCACCGCGGAGTCGGTGGTGTTGACCGACTGGCCGCCGGGGCCCGACGAGCGGTACACGTCGACCCGGATCTCGCCCTCGGGGATCTCGATGTGGTCGGTCGTCTCCACGACGGGCAGGACCTCGACCTCGGCGAAGGAGGTCTGGCGGCGACCCTGGTTGTCGAACGGGCTGATCCGGACCAGGCGGTGCGTGCCCATCTCCACCGACAGGGTGCCGTAGGCGTAGGGCGCCTTCACCGCGAAGGTGGCGCTCTTGAGGCCCGCCTCTTCGGCGTAGGAGGTGTCGTAGACCTCGACGGGGAACTTGTGCCGCTCGGCCCAGCGGATGTACATGCGCATCAGCATCATCGCCCAGTCGGCGGCGTCGACGCCGCCGGCGCCGGAACGGATGTTGACCAGCGCGTCACGCTTGTCGTACTCGCCTGAGAGCAGGGTGCGCACCTCCATCGCCTCGACGTCGACGCGCAGTGCGGCGCGCTCGGCATCGGCGTCGGCGGTGGCTTCGGCGGCGGCCGCGTCTTCTTCGGCCTCGGCCAGTTCGTAGAGCACCGGCAGATCCTCCAAGCGCTGGCGGAGGTCCTCCACGCGGCGCAGTTCGCTCTGCGCGTGTGACAGCTCACTGGTCACCTGCTGGGCGTGTTCCTGGTTGTTCCACAGCTCGGGATCGGCGGCCTGGTGCTCGAGTTCGTCGATGCGGCGGCGTAGCTCCTCGACATCGAGGACCGACTCGACCGTCTTGAGCGTGGTGTCGAGTTCTGCGAGGTCGGCGATAACGTCAGGATGCACGATTTCCTAGGCTACCGGTCGCCTCCGACACCGCGCCCAATCGGCTCAGCTTGCGATGGACCGTAAGCTGCCGGGGCGGCGTCCGACCAGCTGGTCGAGGGCGGTCGCGCTGGCCTCGTCGGCGGGGAGCAGGACGTAGAGCGACTGGTCGTCGTCGATGGACAGATCCAGCGATTCGTAGGCCAGCCGCAGCGTGCCCGCCTCGGGATGGCTGAGCCGGTTGATCCCACCCGAAGGCGGGAGGCCGGGCAGGGTCGCGAGGCGATCGGTGAAGGCGCTGCCAGCGGTAACGGTGAGTTCGTCGACCAGGGCGGCGACCATCGGGTCGGCGCGGAACGGGCCCTGCTTGAGCGAGGCGACCAGCTTGTCGGCGGCGGCGTCCCATTCCGGGTACAGCTCGCGGGCGCCCGGATGGGTGAACACGAATCGAGCGACATTGGCGGGTTCGCCCTGCTCGAACAGCCCACTGGGCGCCATCAGCTTCCGATAGCCCTCGGTACAGGCCAGGATCTCGGTGAAGCGGTTGGTGATCGCGGCGGGCGCCGGTTCGAGCTGGGCGAGGACGGCCAGAATCGTGGGGCGCACCGTGCGGTTCGGCCCCTGCTCGGCGGCGCCGCAACTGAATCCGGACGCGCCCTTGGAGAGTTGGTGCAGGTGGACGCGTTCGCGAGGACTCAGGCGCAGCGCCTCGGCGAGCGCGGACAGCACCTGGGCGGAGGGATGACTGTCGCGGCCCTGTTCGAGCCGGATCAGGTATTCGACACTGACGCCAGCGAGCAGCGCGACCTCCGCGCGTCGCAGACCCGGCGTGCGCCTGCGCTGACCGGCCGGCAGCCCGACCTCGGCGGGGGAGACCGCCTCGCGTCGGGTCCGCAGGAACAGCCCGAGTTCGTTGTCGCTCACCTCATCGACGGTACCCAGCTCGGCGCACCGGAGAGTGGCCGTGCCACTACCACTCTCAGCGTGGTCTCCCTGCGACGCTCGCGATCCGCGAGATTTGGTCGCACCGGCCGATCGGGCCGGTGCGACGACGAGGAGAACATCGTGTCCACACTGAAGCTCGCAATCATCATCGGCAGTGTCCGCGAAGGCCGATTCGGCCCCGTGGTCGCGAACTGGTTCGCCGAGCAGGTCGACGACCGCTTCGAGGTCGACATCATCGACCTCGCCGACACCGCGCTGCCCGCCTTGCCCGCCGTGCCGCCCGCGCTGGACCCCGACCCGGTGCGCCCGGCCGACATGCGCGACCTCACCGACCGACTGGCCGCCGCCGACGCCTACGTGATCGTCACTCCCGACTACAACCGCAGCTACCCGGCAGCCCTCAAAGCGGCCATCGACTGGCACTTCACCCAGTGGGACGCCAAGGCGATCGGCTTCGTCGGTTACAGCGGCGGCTCCGGTGGACTCCTGGCGATCGAGCACCTGCGCCAGGTCTTCAACGAACTCAACGCCCACACCGTGCGCAACTACGTCTCGTTCCCGCGCTACTACATGCTCTTCGACGAGAACGGCAGGCTCCGGGACCCGCAGGAGCCCGAAGGCGCCGCCGCGGCGCTGCTGGATCAGTTGCACTGGTGGACAAGCGCCCTGGTCGCAGCGAAAACAGCCGAGGTCGTGGCCTGACCACCGTTCTCGCACAGCTCGGCGAATACACTCTCCGCGTGGCTGCCTACTCCGCTGACCTGGACCTTGCCCTGCGACTGGCCGACCAGGCCGACGCCATCTCACAGGAGCGCTTCGGCGCCGTCGACCTGAAAGTCGACTCCAAGCCCGACCTCACCCCGGTCTCCGATGCCGATCTCGCGGTAGAACAGCTGATCCGCCGCGTACTCGCCGACGAGCGCCCCGGCGACGCCGTCCTCGGCGAGGAATTCGGTGGTGACGCCGAGTTCAGCGGCAGGCAGTGGGTGGTCGACCCGATCGACGGCACCAAGAACTTCGTCCGCGGCGTGCCGGTGTGGGCCAGCCTGATCTCCCTGCTCGAAGACGGCGTTCCGGTGGTCGGAGTGGTGAGTGCGCCCGCACTGGGTCGGCGATGGTGGGCCGCCGCCGGTTCGGGCGCGTGGGTGCAGGTCCACCCGGGGGCGCCCAAGCCGATCTCGGTGTCCGCGGTCGCCGACCTCGACGCCGCGAGCCTGGCCATCTCGAGTCTGTCCGGCTGGCACGAGCGCGGCCTGCGCGAGAAGCTCATCGACCTCACCGACGAGGTCTGGCGGGTTCGCGGATACGGCGATTTCTTCAACTATTGCCTGGTCGCGGAGGGTGCGGTGGACATCGCCGCCGAGCCCGAGGTCTCCCTGTGGGATCTGGCCGCCCTCGACATCCTGGTCCGTGAGGCGGGCGGCACGTTCACCTCCCTGGACGGGCGCTCCGGTCCGCACGGCGGCGACGCCGTGGCGACGAACGGGCTGCTCCACGACGAGATCCTGCCCCGTTTGCGTGGATGAATCGAGTTATCCACAGGTGAGCAACTTCGGCATCCGCCGCCGTCGGCTCCGGTCGCCGGGCTGCGCGACCGGCGCTCGCTCGTAGGATGGCCCGGTGAGCAATTCCGGCGCCACAGCCCCCGATGTCGACGACTTCCCGCCCGAAGACTTCCCGCCCGACGACGCGTATCCGTCCGACGGCGGTTACGTCTCCGAGCACGACTTCGCCGATACCGGCGGCTTCCACTTCGACGATCTCGCCCCGGCTACCCCCGGACGGGTCGCGGCTCCCGACCGCGGCGAGACCGCCGACGAAGTACTACGCCGCGTCTTCGGCTACGACAGCTTCCGTGGCGACCAGGCGGCCATCGTCGAGCAGGTCGTCGGCGGTGGCGACGCGCTGGTGCTGATGCCGACCGGCGGTGGCAAATCCCTCTGCTACCAGGTCCCTTCGCTGGTGCGCGATGGCGTCGGCGTCGTCGTCTCACCGCTGATCGCGCTCATGCAGGACCAGGTCGACGCGCTGAGCGCTCTCGGCGTGCGGGCCGGGTTCCTCAACTCCACCCAGTCGCCGGATCAGCGGCGGACCGTGGAGGCGCAGTTCGTGTCGGGCGATCTGGACCTGCTGTATCTGGCGCCGGAACGCCTACGACTGGAAGCCACGCTGCGGCTACTCGACCGAGGCAAGATCGCGCTGTTCGCGATCGACGAGGCGCACTGTGTGTCGCAGTGGGGCCACGACTTCCGGCCCGACTACCTCGCCCTGTCGCTGGTGCACGAGCGCTGGCCCGATGTCCCGCGCATCGCGCTCACCGCGACCGCCACCGAGAAGACCGCCGCCGAGATCGTCGAACGGCTCGATCTGGGCGCCGCGAAGCAGTTCATCTCCAGCTTCGACCGACCCAACATCCAATACCGGATCGAATCGAAGAACCGCGCCGACCGTCAGCTGCTCGACTTCATCCGCGCCGAGCACCCCGGCGACGCGGGCATCGTCTACTGCCTCTCGCGCAATTCGGTCGAGAAGACCGCGGCCATGCTCAACGAGAACGGCATCCGCGCGGTGCCCTATCACGCGGGCCTGGACTTTCGGACCCGTGCCGACAACCAGTCCAGATTCCTGCGCGAAGACGGCCTGATCGTGGTGGCCACCATCGCCTTCGGCATGGGTATCGACAAGCCCGACGTGCGTTTCGTCGCCCACCTCGACCTGCCCAAATCGGTCGAGGGCTACTACCAGGAGACCGGCCGCGCGGGCCGCGACGGTCTGCCGTCGACGGCCTGGATGGTCTACGGCCTCAATGATGTTGTGCAGCAACGCAAGATGATCGATTCCAGCGAGGGCGACGCCGCCCATCGCAGGCAGCTGCAACTCCACCTCGACGCCATGCTCGCCCTGTGCGAGACGGTCGGTTGCCGTCGCGCGCGCCTGCTCAACTATTTCGGCCAGACCGGTGGCACCTGCGGCAATTGCGACGTGTGCCTGAACCCACCCGAAACCTGGGACGGCACGGTGCCCGCCCAGAAGCTGCTGTCCACGGTGCTGCGGCTCAAACGCGAACGCGGACAATCCTTCGGCGCGGGCCACCTCGTCGACATCCTGCTCGGCAAGACCAACCAGAAGATCACCCAGCATCGCCACAACGAGCTCTCGGTGTTCGGCATCGGCACCGATCTGCGCGATACCGAATGGCGCGGTGTGGTCCGGCAGCTGCTCGCGGGCGGCCTGCTCGCGGTACAGGGCGAATACGGCGTCCTCGCACTCACCGACGAGAGCAACGAGGTGCTGTTCGAGGGCAGGAAGGTGCCGATGCGGCGCGAGCCCGAACGCGCCGCCCGTCCCGCGCGCAGCTCGAGATCGGCCAAGGCGACCGTCAACTTGCCCGCCGCGGACGTCGGACTGTTCGAGCGGCTGCGGGCCTGGCGTGCCGCCACCGCCAAGGAACAGGGCGTGCCCGCCTACGTGGTCTTCCACGACGCCACCCTGCGCGAGATCGCCGCGCGCAAGCCCGCCGACCTCGCCGCACTCGGCACCGTCGCCGGCGTCGGCGAGAACAAATTGGCCCGCTACGGGGAGGGGGTGCTGACAACGTTGGGCGAGGAGTAGGGCGCACCTCCGCTGTCGCCCCGCGCCGCCCATAAGGGTGTACACGCGCGGCGGAAAGGAACCCGCACCGAATCCGACGACCCCGAGTTACTGTCGAGTCATGGCGAATGGCGAAGGCTCGGACGACGATACGTCGGGCAGCAGCCCAACCGCGGGCGCCGACGCCCCGACACCTCCCATGCCGCACCGCCACATCGACCCGGTCGTCGCGCCCACCCTGCTCGGCGCCCACCACGGCGTGATCCACCGCGGCAGGCCACGCTGGTCGACCATCGCGCTGATCGCGATCTTCACCACCGCCTTGGTCCTCTACCTCGTGCTGAGCCCGGGCTGACGTCCGCGGCCCACCGACCGATCGCCCGCGTTTCGACGATTTCCCATGCGCCGCTGTCGGATTCAGTGCTGCCTCACTGATGGTCGTACTCCGTGCATCGCTGCGGTGCCTGCCGTTCGATCGTGCGCTACCTCGACCCGGCATCCGATTCCGGAAATTTTGCGATGCCCTGCACCAGATCGGCCGACATGCGGATGTGAGTTGTCGTAGCCGCAGGTCAAAGGGATACCTGCTGATGCCTCCCCGGTGCACCGTTGCCGAGCGGGACCGATCACTGTAGATCGGCCCGAGCTCGAGGAGGCGACGGCAATGGTGCGGTGGACTTGGAGTAAGCGTGTGGTGTGCGCCGCGATAGCGGTCACCGGACTGGCCTTCGTGCCGGTCCCCGCCGGTGCCGACCTACCGGCCCCACCCGGCCTCGACTTGGCGCGGGTTTTGGGCACGCCCGTCCTGCCCGGCATCTACGGCCCCGATACCGCGGTGGTGGTGCTCGGCTACGGCCTGACACCGGAGGGCACGATGCGCGAAGAGCTGGTCCGACGACTGCGCGCCGGCTTGGCCCAGGCCGTCTTCGCACCCTGGTCGCCGATCATCGTCACCGGCGGTAATCCACAAGCTGGTCTGTCCGAAGCTGACGCCATGGCCGACTGGCTGGTGGCCGCAGGCATCGACCAGAGCCGGATCCTGCGCGAATCCGAGGCCGAGTCGACGGTGGCCAATGCCCGCAACACGGCATCGATGCTGGCCGAAAGGGGTTTGCGCTCGGTCGTCCTGGTCACCTCGGAGGACCACATCGCCCGAGCCAGAGGCGCCTTCTTCGACGCGGGCGTGCTCGTCGTCGGCGACCTCACCCCCGACCGCGCCCAGTGGGAATCGGTGCCGCTGCACGTCGGTGGCTTCGGCCCCCATCAGGGGAGCCTGTGACCGATCATCGCCGCGGTGTCGACCGCATGATGAGTAGTCGCGGAAATCTCGGCAATCACGCCGAGAACCGACCTCCGGCCTCGTAACGTCGACCCATGACGCTCCACCTGTCCGACAGCGACATCCTCGCCGAGCTCGAGCCGACGGCCGAAGCCAACCTCAACGACCACCTGTCCAAGGCCAAGATGTGGCACCCCCACGACTACGTGCCGTGGGACGAGGGTCGCAACTTCGCGGCCATGGGCGGCGACGACTGGGACCCCGAGCAGTCGCGACTGAGCGAGGTCGCCAAGGCGGCGATGATCACCAACCTGCTCACCGAGGACAACCTGCCCTCCTACCACCGCGAACTCGCCGACACCTTCGGCTTCGACAACGCCTGGGGCACCTGGGTCGGCCGGTGGACCGCCGAGGAGAACCGTCACGGCATCGTCTTGCGTGACTACCTCGTGGTGACGCGCGCCGTCGACCCGGTCGCGCTCGAAGAGGCCAGGATGGCACACATGACCGCGGGCATCGCCAAGCCCGAGAAGGGCTCGCAATTCCTCAAAGGCGTCGCCTACGTCACCTTGCAGGAACTCGCGACCAGAATCAGCCACCGCAACACCGGCGCGCTGTGCAACGACGCGGTCGCCGACCGCATGCTGGCCCGCATCGCCGCCGACGAGAACCTGCACATGGTCTTCTACCGCAAGCTCTGTGCCGCGGCCCTCGACCTCACCCCCGACGCGGCCATGCAGGCGATCACCGACGTGATCCTGCGTTTCCAGATGCCCGGTCTCAACCAGCCCAACTTCCGCCGCAACGCGGTCATGCTGGCCAAACACGGCGTCTACGACCTGCGCCAGCACCTCGACGTCGTCCTGCGTCCGACCCTGCGCACCTGGCGAGTCTTCGAGCGCACCGATTTCGGCCCTGAAGGCGAGATCGCGCGCGAAGAGCTGCACACCTACCTGCTCGACCTCGAGGTCAAGGCGGCCCGTTTCGAAGAGCAGCGCGACCGCGCCATGGCCAGGGCAGCCGCGCGGGTCTGAGTCAGCCATGGAATAAAGCGCTGGCGCCGTCACTTACAGTTGACCGTTATGAGGGAAAAGGGGCGCAAGGTCATCGCGACCAACCGCCGGGCGCGGCACAACTACACGATCCTCGACGTCTACGAGGCGGGGATCGCGCTGGTCGGCACCGAGGTGAAGAGCCTGCGCGAAGGCAAGGCCTCCCTGGTCGATGCCTTCGCGACCGTCGACCACGGTGAGGTCTGGCTGCGCGGGCTGCACATCCCGGAGTTCAGCCACGGCACCTGGACCAACCATTCGCCGCGCCGCACCCGCAAGCTGCTGCTGCACAAGCGGGAGATCGAGCACCTGGTCGGCAAGTCCCGTGAGGGCAACCAGACGCTGGTGCCGCTGTCGATGTACTTCTCCGACGGCAAGGTGAAGGTGGAGCTCGCGCTCGCCAAGGGCAAGCAGGACTACGACAAGCGTCAGGATCTGGCTCGCAAGCAGGCCGAGCGCGAGGTCACCCGCGAAGTAGGTCGGCGGGTCAAGGGCATGCGTTAGTGCTGTCGGTCGTGCTCGCCCTCGTCGCGGCGGCGGGTTACGGAGTCAGCGATTTCTTCGGCGGGATCGCGGCGCGCAGGGTCACCGCATTGCGGGTGGTCGTGGTGTCGTACCCGTTCTCGGTGCTGTTGGTGTTGTTGATCGCGCCGCTGGTCGGCGGGCACGCCGATACCGCGTCGATGATGTGGGGCCTGGCCGCGGGCGTGGCCAGCGGCTTGGCGGTGTGGTGGTTCTACGCCGCGCTCGCCGACGGACCCATGTCGGTGGTGTCGCCGCTCACCGCGGTGCTGGTCGCGGGCATCCCGGTCGTCGCCGGATTCTTTCTCGGTGAGCGGCCCGGGTCGGTAGCGATCGCGGGCATCGCCGTCGCTCTGGTCGCGGTGGTGCTCGTCAGCCGGGAGGCACCCGACGAAACCACCGAGGAGATCACCGGCGGCAGGCCACTGCGTTTCACCCGCCGAGTCGCGCTTCTCACCGTCGGTTCGGGCGCTGCCTTCGGATTCGCGTTCTACTTCCTGCATGAAACCGAGGCGAGTGCGGGCCTGTGGCCTCTGCTCGCCCAGCGTGTCGCGGCGACAGCGGTCGTGTGGACCTCGGCGCTGGCAGCAGGTGAATTCCGTGGCCTGCACGGCGAACCGCTGCGCCTGGCCCTGGCAGTCGGCGTGCTCGATGTGATCGCCAACGCCGCACTGCTCTACGCCTTCCACGGTGCGATGCTCTCGGTGGTCAGTGTGATCGGCTCGCTGTATCCGGCGGCGACCGTGCTGCTGGCGATGGTCCTGCTCGGCGAACGCATCAGCGCCACCCAGAAGGTCGGCATGGTGCTCGCTCTCGCGGCGGTCGCCATGATCGCCGTGAACTGACTCCCTACAGCCGGGTGCAGGGCTCGTGCAGGCCAAGTCGGGCCAGTGTCTTGCCCTGATAGCCGACGCTCACTGCCCTGGCTCCCATCGGTTCTGTCTTGTCCGGTTCGAACACCGCCGACCATTCCGTTTCCAGATCGGGTTCGGCCGCACCGGCCGGATGGATCACGACCATGCCCTCACCGTCGGGTTTCATCGATCCCACGCTGCGCCGTAGGCCGGCCCGGGTGAGTTCGCCGTTGGCCGCCGCGGTCGTGAGCAGGGCTTTGAGCGGATAGGTGATCGCCCAGCCCAGCGAGTAACCGAAGTTGGCGGGTTCACCGGTGATCGCGTCGCGGGCGTGCTTGGCGCCCACGCTGTTGCCGGACCAGCTGTCGACCGGGGTCGTGTAGTTGTAGAGCGCGGTCAGCGCGGGCGCGGCCGCCGATTGCAGCAGAGCCGCGTTCCAGGTGGGCAGCGAGCCGAGGAACCGGCCGGTGAAACCCGACTTCACGAGCTTGCCCACGATCTCCGCGGTCTCGGCGGGACCGGTCGCCAGCATCACCAGATCCGGTGCCGCCTCGAGAATCTCCGCCACGGGCCCGTCCTGATTGCCGACCTCGGCATTGGGCCCGGTGTCGATGCGATCGGCGATCGTCGCGTCGTTGGCCAGCGCCCACTTCAGCGCACCACTGGCGTAGTCGCCGCCGTAGTTGCCGCGATAGGCGACGACGGCGATATTGCGTGGCGCGTAATGGGTCTCGGCGAACCAGTCGAGCCCGATCACCGCTTCGGTGCAGTAGGAGTAGCCACCGCTGAGCACCAGATTGCGGTCGGCACTGCGGTAGTTCCAGCCCGACCACAGGGTGGCCGCCGTGCTCATCATGTCGTCGGCGTCCATCTGATTCAGCATCGCGACGGTCTGCGCGGTCCCGAAACTCATCGACAACGCGAGCACGTTCGGCTCGATCTCCTCGTACGCGCTGCGATGGGTGCGCGGATCGTAGGAGGTGTTGCGGGTATAGGTGCTGATGTCGATGTCGTAGCCGCCGATGCCGCCCGCCGCGTTCACCTGCTTCCAGAACGCCACCTGACCGTCGTTCATCGAGGCACCGAGTGGGGTGAACGGCCCGTTCTCGAGATCCGAGAGCACCCCGAGGTAGATGCAGCCGCGTTCGGTGTTCGCCGACCCGGGGCAGGGGGTGCTGGTGACGCCCGGCGCGGCGACGGATTCGCTCGACGAGCAGGCCGCGGCCAGCACGAGACTCGCAACAGCCGGGATCGCCGCGAATCGGCGCAGTCCACGCTGACTGGTGAATGCCATGAGATAACTCCTTGCTGCAGTCACCCAGTACATTTCACAGTCCCGGGGCGGCCGAACGAGAACAGTACCCGCCTCTACCGGCGGTCCCACCCGGATTCGCGGAGGCGATCTGGCAGGGTTCGCTACAAGATCACTCAGGCGACACCGCGAGCTGGCAGAAATAATGGGAAGAACCGACGCCGCGCCGGTGTTAATATGACTAGCCCGCACGGTGCGGGCACGTACGGGGCTGAACGGTTTCGACTGCGTACGTTGATTCAGGGGAAGCGTGTCGGTGCAGGCAAGAGACCACCGTAAGCGTCGCTGCAACCAATTAAGCGCCGATTCCAATCAGCGCGAGTACGCCCTCGCTGCCTAAGTAGCCAGGTCGTCTCTGTCAGTCCGGGTTCGTCCCTCGACCCGGGTACTGGCATCAGCTAGAGGGAATTACCGTTCGGCTCGGTCGCGGAGTCGAAGGGGACATCAAACAGCGACTGGGATCGTCATCCAGGCTTGTTCGCGAGACTTGGAGATCCAAGCAGAGACATAGCGAACTGCACACGGAGAAGCCCTGAAGACGCGGCGGAGGACCCGGGTTCGATTCCCGGCAGCTCCACTGAAGCCCCTCACCTGACACGCAGGTGAGGGGCTTTTTCGTGTTCGCTCAGAGACGCAATTAATACATCATATTCTGAATACAGATTCAGATGTACTATCAGACGATGGAATCCACGGTGCAGACCGACGCGCTCTCCCGGTTCGGGTACGCCCTCTCGGACTCGACCAGAACCAAGATCCTGCTCAGTCTGCGCAAGAAACCGGGCTATCCGTCGGCGCTTGCCGAGGCGATCGGTGTCTCGCGTCAGATTCTGTCCAATCATCTGGCCTGCCTGCGTGGATGTGGCCTGGTCGTCGCGGTTCCCGAGGGACGGCGTAGTCGTTATGAGCTGGCCGATCCGCGGATCGGGCGGGCGTTGGACGATCTGGTCGGACTGGTGCTTGCTGTCGATCCGGCCTGCTGCCCGGCGGCGGAATCGGATGGCTGCTGCTGATGAATGCGATCGGGATGCCGGTGGCGCCGAGTTCGGTGCGCAAGGCGGTCTTGGCGAGCCGGATTCGGTGGTTGGTAGCGGCGACGATCAGCTACAACGTGGTCGAGGCGATCGTCGCGCTGACCGAAGGCGCGCGGGTGTCCTCGTCGGCGTTGATCGGGTTCGGGCTGGACTCGGTGATCGAGGTGTCCTCGGCGGCCGCGGTGGCGTGGCAGTTCGCCGGGCGCGATCCGGCGGCGCGGGAGAAGGTGGCGCTGCGGGTGATCGCGTTCTCGTTCTTCGCGCTGGCCGCCTATGTCGCTGTGGATGCCGTCCGTTCGTTGTTGGGGGTCGGTGAGGCGCGGCATTCGATGGTCGGGATCGGGCTGGCGGCCGCGAGTCTGGTGATCATGCCGGTGTTGTCCGCCGCGCAACGCAGGGCCGGGCGCGAACTCGGGTCCGCCTCCGTCGTGGCCGATTCCAAGCAAACCCTGTTGTGCACCTATCTCTCGGCCGTGCTGCTGGTCGGCCTGCTGCTCAACAGCCTGTTCGGTTGGTCGTGGGCCGATCCGCTCGCGGCGCTGGTGATCGCGGTGATCGCGGTCAAAGAAGGAATCAACGCCTGGCAGGGCGAAATCTGTTGTGCGACAACATCTACCGATGTAGCCCCTCGCGGCTGCTGTGACAACGACGATCGAGGAAACACATGATGGCGATCTGCGCGCTCGTTCTGTATCTGGTGTTCGGCCTGCTGGGCTTCGGCTGGCGCAGTTGGCGCCAGCATCAGGCGACGGGGTCGACCGGTTTCCACGGCATCAGCGGGCGACCCGGCTCGCTGGAATGGCTCGCCGGCGTCGGTTTCGTCGCCGCGATCGTGGTCGGAACGGCGTCATCGTTGCTTCAGCTGGCCGGTGTCGTAGCCCCGATCGGGGCTCTGTCCGCGATACCGATTCAGACGGCCGGATTCGTTCTCGCCGTCGCGGGTATCGCGGCCACGCTGTACGCGCAGATCGAGATGGGCGAATCGTGGCGTATCGGGGTAGATCCCAGTGAGACGACGGCTTTGGTCGATACCGGTGTGTTCGGTCTGGTTCGCAACCCGATCTTCACCGCGATGCTCGTCTTCGCGGGCGGTGTCACGCTGATCATTCCGAACGCTGTCGCGATCATCGCGTTCGTACTGTTGCTGGTGACCGTCGAGCTCCAGGTGCGGGCCGTCGAAGAGCCCTATCTGACACGGGTTCACGGCGCGCACTACCGCGCCTACCTCGCGACGACGGGACGGTTCGTCCCCGGCCTCGGACGGGCGCCGCTCTGATCCGGTAGACCCTGGTGGAGGGCGGTGCGGGTGGGCCACGTAGAACTGAGCGAATGACGCGGTATGCATACGACTCGGGGGCGGGAACGCTGGTCGCTACCTGGGGGACCGGTCGGGGTGATCTCGCCGAGACGATCGCCGAGGTGCCGGGGACGGAGCACGGGGTGGAGCTGGCGGCGGCGCTGGCGAGTCTGGCGCGGTTCCAGTGGCGGACCTACACCCATCCGGCGACCGCTGCCGGGGATCCCGATATCGAGAACGGGGAAGCGTGGCGGCGGGCGGAGGAACGCAATCGCTTCGAGAAGGTCGAAGCCGCGCTGCGCACCCCCAATCTGCCCGACGAGGACGGGTGCATGCTGGTTTTCTACAGCCCTATCGAGGAATCCGCGCACCACGTGGGTCGCGTGCTCCACGCGATCGGTGACGCGAGCCTGGTGGACCGTGTGGTGAACGAGGTGCTCACCGAGCAGGCGGCGATCATCGCCGCGGAACTGGGCGATCTGGCAGGCCGGGCCAGGCAGGCCGTCGAACTCACCCGCCCGGAGATCTCCCCGGTGCAGGTGCACGCTGCGGACAGCCTGCTGCGGGCCAACCCGCTGGGCACGATCGACCTGTTCACCGAATTGGACCCCGCCGCCGCATCGGTCGCCGCCGCACACTGGCTGCGGGCCGCGGCGACGGTGGCCGGGGAGGTCACGGGCCTCGAGCCGGTGGACGTGGTCGCCGAGGCGGACGACATCGAAGCACTCCAGGTGGAAACGCCGACCGTGGTCTTGGAACGGCTCGGCGCGGGGGAGACGCCGACCCAGGTGGTGGTCGACCTGATCGCCGATGCCATCGCCGTTTCCGAAGGCAAGGTTCGCGACCTGGACGGCATCATCGAGGCTGCGCAGGAAATCGAGGAACGCGACGACGACGACGATCCCGACGACTGGACCGACGGCTACCGTATCTGCCGCCTCGACCCCACCCGTCCCGCGATCGATCTACTCGAAGACCTGCTCGGCGCCATCCGGGGATGTTGGCTGGTCTTCAGCGAAGCGGACAGCGGCACCACCTTCGAGAACGCCGTTCGAACCGAAGCGGACGCCGATACCTCCCGCTTGCAGTAGCTCCCGATTCACCGAAAAGCCCTGCGCCGCAAGGTGAGTACCGACGGCGCAGGGCTGCTCACAGAAGAGAGAAGCCGCCCGGCGCGGAACTATCCGCCTGCGCGACGGCGGAAGGTGCGCTTCCCACCCGCCTGCGCATGCGTCCCACGCACTTTGGCGGAATTCTGGGCGGCCCCACCCGCGGAGGAGTGGCCGTTCTTCCGCTCGAGCGCCTCGCGGAACCTCCGCTTCGTCGCCTCCTCCGGAGTTTCGATCGCGTCCGCGGACTGTTCGGCGGAGACTTCCTGTTCATCGGGCATCCCTACAGCCTGCCACCTCAGCGCACGTTCGCACACCATCGGCAGGACCATCGACCTGCCCGCGACGGCCTCTCGGTAGGATCCACCGATGCGGGGCAGGCCAGGAGGGACGTGGCTTTGATCGAAGTATGGGGTGCGCGAGTCGCAGTCCGGTATGCGGACGGGCGACTGGTGACGACGCCGCTGCGCGCCGACAACGAGATCGCGCTCGACGTCGGTGTGGCCGAACTGGCCAGGATCGCGCTCGCGAACACCGAGGACGGGCAGATGGCGTTGCTGCTGTTCTTCCGGTCGGCGCAGTTCGTGGTCAACGGTGCGCCGACGGATCGGCACCCGGTGCCGGTGTTCCTCGAAACCGACCTACGTGCGCAGGCGCAGGCCCTGATCAGAGCCGTCGAACGCGACTTGGTCAGCCTACGCAGGGTGTTTCCGCCCCGACCCAATCTCGTTCCACCGCAATCCGTTCAGGGTTCGAACGGTCGAAGACGTCCCGATGTCACCGCGGCAGCACACCGAATGCGCCACGCGGGCAACTCCTTACGCGAGATAGACATCCTGCACAGCTGCGCCCGCACCGACGAGTTCGTCCTCGAACTGGCCCAAGCCGGGCACGAAGGTGCGCCGGGTCTGGTCGCGATCACAACCCTGCGCCTGCTCTTCGTCTCCGCGTGGGCGGTCTACGAATTCCCGGTCTCGGTCCTCACCGATGCCGAAGTGCGCACGACCCCCGGACAGGTTGCCACCCTGCGGATTTCGGGCGCGGGCACCGAGCTGGACTTCGTCGACTGGGAACCCGCCGACTTCACCCGCATCACCGAGGCCGTTCGCCTGGCCTGCGAAATCGAGCATGTCGACGGATCCATCACCCAGTCCATGCCCTGCTCGGCCGACCTCTTCGGCGAATGGCAACTGCTGGTGGAACGCCGCAAACTGGGGATGGTCGACGACGACCCGTTCCGCCGTCAAGCCGTGGGCATCATGCTGACGATGCCGGGCTGAACACCGGCGCACCCGGATGCAGGGCCACCCGCCGCCACGGACTCGACGGCCGCAGGTGCAGCCCCGCGATCATCCGCCTACGTTCGGCCACTTGGCTTTTCGCGGCCGACAGGTCCTGCGTGGCCGCCCAGAAGATCGCTCCCGTGAGGAACCCGTCGCCGAACTGTCGCCAGTTGCGATAGTGCTGACGCGCTCGATCCAGCCCGGTCAGCATGTGCTCCCATGCCTCGTCCTCGGTCAGATACCCCGCCGTGCAGGCGGCGCGGGCGATGAACACCAGCCGTGCCAGATCCCATGCGGTGGCGTCGATCTGCAGCGGCGTCGGCAGGCTGTCGGTGATGCCGAGCTTGATGGCTTGCAGCCATGCGTCGTAGTCGCGATCGATGCCGGCAGGCCCGCGATAGCCGCGGAAACTCGACAGCGTGTGCAGGAATTCGCGGTGTTCGTCGGCCAACCCGGACCGGTCCACCCGGCCGGTATCGCTCGCGGCCATGACGGCGAGCGGATGGACGAGTTCGAACAGCGGCGCGTGCATCCCGGCCAGCAACCGCCGCACGGTGTCGTGCGCGTCCTCGGCGTTGTCGACACCCCACGACTCGTGCAGTCCCTCGATGGCGGTCTCCCGACGCGTCGAGGTGCTGTCGGGCTCCTCCGGCAGGAACGCGACGCCGTCGCACTGCGCGCCCCAACTGCGCCCGTAATACGCACCGACGGCCAAAGCCCTGATCCGGTCGTCGTCGATCCTCGCCCCGGACCACACGTCCGGCTCGATATCTATATCCGCTCCGGGAAACCCCGCCACCCGTGGCCGTCCACCCTGCACTGATGCTGTCGGTTGCATTGGCACCCCTCTGCCGAGCCGAACGTTGTGGCGTCGAATCTTACGTACCTGGTGAATGCGGTGCGGCAACTGCCTGTCGGTGGGGAGGGCTACCGTCGGAAGTGTGGCGGAATACCGGGAACGCGCATCGAGACTGGACCGGGCGGTGGTCTGGTCGCGAACCATGCCCGCCCACACCGGTCCCGTCACGGTGTTCCCCGACGGCTGCATGGATCTGATCTGGACCGAGGGCACGCTGATGGTGGCGGGCCCGGACAGTCGCGCGTTCCTCACGCCGAGCGCGCGGGCGAGCGAGTTCGTCGGCATCAGGTTCGCGCCGGGCACCGCGCCCACGTTGCTCGGGATTCCCGCGGTGGAACTGCTGAATCAGCGGGTCGACCTGGCCGAGATAGCACCCTCGCGCACCACCAGGGAACTCGTCGACCTCATCGACAACGCGCCCGACCGCGTTGCTGCCTTGGAGGCGGTCGCATTACGATTCGCCGCCGATAACGGTGCGGCCGATCCGGCGCTCACCGCCGTCGTCGATTCCCTGTCGATCGGCGCGACAGTCGCCGAAACCGCCGCTCAGACGGGGATGTCGGCCCGGATGTTGCACCGGCGTTCCCTGTTCGCCTTCGGCTACGGACCCAAGATGTTGGCCCGTATTCTGCGTTTTCAACGTGCGTTGGCGGGGCTTCGCACCGGAACTTCCGCCGCGCAAATCGCCGCGGTGACCGGCTTCGCCGACCAGGCACACCTGTCTCGGGAGGTCCGTGACCTGGCGGGATGCTCGGTGCGCACCTTGCAAACCCGCTGATCGGGCGTCCAGCCGCCCGGAAAGTCTCATTCGGCACAGCGTGACGGAAGGTTTAGGCTCGATAGTGCACGCCCCGTCGCAAGTGCTCAGTCCGAACACCGACGAGAGGATGTGACCTGATGATCGATGAATCCGTGTACTCCACGCTCCGTATCGAGGCAGAACGAGACGAAATCCGTCGGCTTGTCGTCGGCGCGGTCGTCGACCGCCATCATCGAGTGCTCATCCTGCGCCGTCGACGATCGGATTTCCTCGGTGGACGGTGGGAGTTGCCCAGCGGCGTCGTCGAGCCGGGTGAGGCACTCGACGAAGCGCTGGCCCGCGAAGTCGCGGAGGGAACCGGGCTGCAGGTCACCGGCGTCAGCGACTATCTCGGCGAGTTCGACTACCTGACCGGCGAAGGCGCCCGCACCAGGCAGTTCACCTTCGTCGTCGACGTGGCCGCGTCGGGACCGGTGACGCTTACCGACCACGACGCGCACCTGTGGACGAGGCTCACCGGAGAACCCCCGGTGAGCGATGAGGTCCGCGAGATGCTCGGCCGCTACCAGCGGCGTCAGCGCGACCCCCACGACTGGTCGGCCTATTCGGCGGGCAACGGCGCGTAGAGGTCGATTCCGTGCCCGTCGGGGTCGGCGAGCGAGGCGTAACGCTGGCCCCAGAAGGCATCCCACGGTGCGAGTTCGCCGTGATGGCCGGCGTCGACGAGTTCGGCGTAGAGCTTGTCGACCTCGGCCGGATCGGCGCATCGGAACGCCAGACTGCTGCGGCCGGGACCGGTCGGCGGCTGCCAGTCGGGCGTGAAGGAGGCGATCGTCGCCTCGGTGTCCAGCGCCAGCCGCAGACCACCGCCGATCACG
Organism: Nocardia sp. Root136; assembly: GCF_001427185.1. Taxonomy (NCBI): domain Bacteria; kingdom Bacillati; phylum Actinomycetota; class Actinomycetes; order Mycobacteriales; family Nocardiaceae; genus Nocardia; species Nocardia sp. Root136. The sequence goes on along the minus strand of NZ_LMFE01000001.1, from coordinate 1,905,998 downwards.
GCCTCGGCATGGCCCTCGGATTCGGCGCCGTCCGGGAAAACCAGGCCCAGCCTGCGGTAGAAGGCCACCGAAGCGGCCATATCGGAAACAACAACGGACACGACATCGAGCTGTGGAGTCATATTCGCAGCTTAGGCACCCGAGTGGGGTGCGGTCTTGAACGAATCGGACGTCAGCGCGCGGGTACCGGCACCAGTTCGCCGAGCAGATTCCCGATCAGGATCTGCAGGTGGTCGCGGATGCCGCGCACCACCTCGATGGGCTGCCCGGCCGGATCCGGCAGCACCCAGTCGCGGTAGCTGATTCCGGGAAAGTACGGACACACCTCGCCGCCTCCCACCGTGACCACTACATCCGAGATCCCGACGACATCATCGGTGAGCGGTGTCGGCCGTTCGCCGGAGATGTCGATCCCGATCTCGGCCATGACCGCCACCGCGACGGGGTCGAGCACTGCCGCCGGTTCGCTGCCTGCGGTGCGCACCTCGATCCGGTCACCGGCCTTGGCGCGCAGCAGACCCGCCGCCATCTGTGATCGGCCCGCATTGTGCACACAGACGAACAACACGCTGGGAGTGTGGGCCATGGTCGCCCTTTCGGCGCAGGGGCGAAGTGCTTGTGGCGCTTCGGGTATCACCGTCATCATTCCACCAGGGCGCGGCGACGGGGCAGGGTGCGGGCTATCCGGCGATACTGTTGTCCGAGCAGTGTCCGCGCCGTGACGCTCAGTCCAGTGAGCCGAGCACCCGGTGCACGTAATCGTTGGCGAACACCCCGGTGGGGTCGAAACGCCGTCGAACCGCGGTGAAGCGGTCCCATTCGGGGTAGCGCGGGCGCAGTGTCTCGGCGGTCTGGAAGTGGCGTTTGCCCCAGTGCGGCCTGCCGTCGTAGGCGTCGAACACCGCCTCGCACGCGCGGAAGTACGGTTCCCACACCATGCCCTGATACTGGTGCACCGCGATGTAGCAGGTCTCGCGTCCGCCTGCGGGGGACAGGAAGGCGTCGTCGGGCGCGACCCAGCGCACCTCGATCGGCATCGGTGTGCCGAATCGCCTTCCCAGTGCCAGGATTTCGCGAATCGCCTCGGCGGCGTGCGCGCGCGGGATCGCGTATTCCATCTCGTTGAACTTCACCAGCCGCGGCGTGGAGAACACCCGGTAGGAGCGGTCGACCTGCCGGTTGTTGCTGCCTGCCAGGGTGGCCGCGCGGTGAATCATGGGGATGGCGGCCGGAATTCGCCGACCCAGCCTGCACAGGCCGTCGTAGACATGATTGGCGATCAGGATGTCGTTGAGCCACTCGCTCACGGTGCCGCGCGGTTGTTCCGGCGCTTCGGTTCGGTCGATGGCCTTGGTCATCGCCGTGTCGCTGTGCGGGAAGGCGAAGAACTCGAAATGATCACTGCCGTCGGCGAATTCGTCGATGTCGGCGAGCACCTCGTTCAGTGGCACCGGCCGCTCGACGCACTCCAGCACGAACGACGGTTCGAGCTGCAAAGTGGCCGCGGTGACGACGCCGAGCGCGCCGACACTGACCCGCGCCGCCTTCCAACCGTCGGGATCGGTCTGCTCGTTGAGCTCCACCCGGGTGCCGTCGGCCCGCAGCACCTCCACCGAATGCAGGGCCGCGGAGATATTGCGCAGCCGGGCACCGGTGCCGTGGGTGGCGGTGGCGGTCGCGCCCGCGAGGCTCTGGGTATCGATGTCGCCGAGATTGGGAAACGCCAGTCCGTGCGCGTGCAGCAGTGGGCTCGCCGCGTGCAGCGAGATCCCGGCCTCCACGCGCACCTGGCCGGCGTCGACGTCGACATCGAGGACCTTGTTCAGACCACTGAGATCGACCAGCGTGCCGTCGGTGAGTACGGCGTCGGTGAACGAGTGCCCCGACCCGGCCACGCGCACGGTCCGGCCCGCAGCGGCCGCATCGGTCACTGTCGCGGCCAGTTCCTCGACGTCACGCGGCGCGGCGACGACGGCGGGTGTGCAGCGTTGCTGGCCTGCCCAGTTCACCCAGGTGTTCTTGGTCATGTGTCCAACAGTAGAGGATGCGCTGTGACGCGCGCTACTGGTCGGCCAGGTTTCGATTCAGCGGCGACGGCCGAGGCAGCTGGCGGCCTTGGCTCGCTCGACTTCCTCGTCGGTCATCGGCGAGACCAGCAGGGGCCTGCGCGGCACCGCGTCGGTGCGGACGCCGTTGAGCGCGATGGCCATATACCGTTGCCACACTTCGGAATTCACCGGCCCGGCGAACTCGGCGAGTGCGTTGACCATATGGATCAGCGCGAAGAAGTCCGAGGTGGCGACATCGGGGTCGATCGTCCCGGCGTTGCGCGCGCGATCGATGATCGCCGTGACCGAGGGATGGATCCGGTCGCGCAGGTCGGCGAAACGGGCCGGATCTTCCTCGAGTTCGAGCATCACCTCGCTGAAACCGCGGTTGGTCGCCAGGTGTTTGCACGCGCTCTCGAAGAATTCGACGAGCCCGAGCCAGGCGTCCGTGTTGCCGAGGGCCGCCTCGGCCGCGTCGGCGAAGTCTTTGACGTGCTGGTCGAAGACCTCGGCGATGAGTTCCTTCTTGTTGGCGAAGCGCCGGTACACGGTGCCGACACCGACGCCCGCGCGCTCGGCGACGTCGTCGAGGGTGATCTCGAGGCCGTGATCGGCGAATAGCTCACGGGCGGCCGCGACGATGCGTTGCTGGTTGCGCGCGGCATCGGCGCGCAATCTGCGGGGTGGTGTGGCAGTCGTCGTGGCGTGATTCACAAGTACATCCTATCAATCCAGGGATTAAGTGGAGGTCGTTTCTCCGTTACTCTGGTAGCTTCGAATGAAGCGGAGGCGGTATCTCCGATTATGCCACCAGAAACCATCCGCAGACCTACTAGGGGAGTTATGACCACCACACTCGACACCGGGCCCAAGAGCCCCGCGGATACCGGTCGCCGCGGCTCGCACGCCCTGCGCTGGTGGGTGCTTGCCGTACTCGGCATCGCCCAGCTGATGGTCGTGCTCGATGCGACGATCGTCAATATCGCTCTGCCCGCGGCCCAGGCCGACCTCGGTTTCGGCGACGGTGACCGCCAGTGGGTCATCACCGGTTACGCCCTCGCATTCGGCAGCCTGTTGCTGCTCGGCGGCAGGCTCAGCGACCTCTTCGGTCGTCGCAACACCTTCATCATCGGCTTGGTCGGGTTCGCGGTGACCTCGGCCATCGGCGGCGCGGCCACCACCTTCGAGATGCTGGTTGCGGCCCGTGTCGGCCAGGGTGTGTTCGGCGCGCTGCTCGCGCCCGCCGCGCTCTCGCTGCTCACGGTCACCTTCACCGAACCCAAGGAACGGGCCAAGGCATTCGGCATCTTCGGCGCCGTGGCCGGTACCGGTGGCGCGATCGGCCTGCTGCTCGGTGGCGTGCTCACCGAATGGGCGTCGTGGCGCTGGGCGATGTATGTGAACCTGATCTTCGCCGCCGTCGCGCTCGTCGGCGCCGTGCTGCTGCTCGCCAAGCACGTCGCGACCTCGCGGCCCAAGCTCGATTGGACCGGCACCGTCGCCGTCACCGTCGCGCTGTTCAGCATCGTCTACGGCTTCTCCCACGCCGAGTCCAACGGCTGGAGCGACCCGACCACGCTGGCCTTCCTGCTCGGTGGCGCCGTGTTGCTCGCGGCCTTCGTGTGGATCGAGACCAAGGTCGCCCACCCCTTGCTGCCGTTGCGCATCGTCGCCGACCGCACCCGTGGCGCGTCGTACCTGACCGTGTTCGTCATGGGCATCGGCATGTTCGCGATCTTCTTGTTCCTCACCTACTACATGCAGCTGACCCTGGCGTACACGCCGATCGTGACCGGTCTGGCGTTCCTGCCGATGGTGGCGGGCATGGTGGCCTCCTCGACCACCGCGCCGTCGCTGTTGCTGCCGAAGGTCGGACCCAAGGTCGTCATCAGTGGCGGATTCCTGATCGCCGCGGCGGGCATGCTGTGGCTCACCCAGATCGGTCTGGATTCGAGCTACGTCACCCATATCCTGCCCGCGCTGGTATTGCTGGGCCTCGGCCTCGGTGGTGCGATGTCGGTCGCGTTCCAGGGTTCGACGGCGGGTGTGCAGCACGAGGACGCGGGCGTCGCCTCGGCGATGGTCAACACCAGCCAGCAGGTCGGTGGTTCCATCGGTACCGCGCTGCTCAGCACCATCGCGGCCTCGGCGATGACCGACTACGTGTCGACGCATCAGCCGGGCCCGCTCACCGCGGCGCAGGGTGCGATCGAGAGTTACACCACCAGCTTCTGGTGGGCGACGGCCACTTTCGTGCTCGGCGCGATCGTGATCGCGGTGCTCATGCCGAACACCGTGCCCGCCCCGGCCGAAGGCGAGCCGGTGCTGGCGCACTGATCGAGAACAATCGCCCGACGATGGCCCGAACCGACAATCGGTTCGGGCCATCGTCGTTCGTCCGTGGCGGCTGCTGAAAGTTTGCCACGGTGCGCACCGCTCGCCCGAGTGTCGGTGGGTCTCGATACCATGGGCAACGACCACCACACGGATCGGCCAACGGGAGGCGAACGCATGACATCGCGGCCTCCGGCGCTCGATCCGGCCGTCCTCGCGGCGATCTCGGTGGGCGGCGGGCTCGGCGCTACCGCCCGTTTCGGCGTCGGACACTGGTGGCCGGTGCTCCCCGGCCGATTCCCGTGGTCGACGTTCACGGTGAATGTGCTCGGGTGCTTCGCGATCGGGGTGCTGATGGTCGTGGTCACCGAACTGTGGGATGCACCGAAACTCGTGCGACCGTTCCTGGGAATCGGTGTGCTGGGGGGCTTCACGACTTTCTCCACCTATAGCCTCGAGATTCGTAGACTCATCGGCATCGGTGAGACGGGTACGGCGGTCGCCTATCTCGGCCTGTCGGTGCTCGCGGCACTCGGTGCCGTGGCAGTTGCCATGATCGCGACCCGGTGGGTCGCGCGGCGGGGGTTCACATGAATTCGACAACGGAAGGGGGCCATCCGATGGTCGAGATGTGGGCTCCCACAGCGGGAGGCACGGCATGACGGTGGCGCTGGTGCTGGCCGGTGGCATGCTCGGCGCGCCCGCCCGGTACCTGATCGACCGGCGGATGTCGGCGCGGTTTCCGACTGGGCTGCCGTGGGGGACGCTAACCGTTAACATTGTCGGTTCGGCGTTGCTCGGGGGTTTGATCGGCGCGAGTGCGGGCAGTGCGCTGCTGGCATTCGCGGCAACCGGCTTCTGTGGTGCGCTGACCACGTTCAGCACGTTCGGGTACGAGACGATCCGTCTGGTAACCGAGGGCGCCTACGTGTATGCCGTGGGCAACGTCGTGATCAGCGTCGCGGCGAGCCTGGCCGCGGTATACGCCGCTGCGTCCCTGACCCAGTGGTTGTGCGCATGATTCTCATGACCAGCCGCGCGCAGCCGACACGGAAGGGAACACCCACCATGGCCCACGATCGCGCCGGACGGCCTGCCCGCCCGACCGACCTGGTGGACATCGCTCACCTGGTCACCGCGTACTACAGCCTCGTCCCCGATCCGGAGGAGCCGAGCCAGCAGGTGGTGTTCGGCACCTCGGGCCACCGCGGGTCCAGCGAGGACGGCGCGTTCAACGAGGCCCACATCATGGCGATCACGCAGGCGATCGTCGAATACCGCGCCACCCGTGACATCACCGGCCCGGTCTACCTCGCGCGCGACACCCATGCCCTGTCCGAACCCGCGTGGACCACCGCGCTCGAGGTCCTGGCCGGCAACGACGTCACGGCCGTGATCGACGCGCGTGGCCGCTACACCCCCACGCCCGCGCTGAGTCATGCCGTGCTGAACCACAATCGCGGCGGCACCAAGCACCAGGCCGACGGCATCGTGGTCACCCCCTCGCACAATCCACCGCGCGACGGCGGCTTCAAATACAACCCACCGCACGGCGGCCCCGCCGACACGAAGGCCACCGACGCCATCGCCGCCCGCGCCAACGAACTGCTGCGCGGCGGACTGGCCGAGGTCAAACGGGTCTCGCTCGATCAGGCGATGAGCACCCACGTGCAGCGCTACGACTACCTCGACCAGTACGTCTCCGACCTGCCGAACGCGTTGAACCTGGACGCGATTCGCGGCGCGGGCATCCGGATGGGCGCCGACCCGATGGGTGGCGCGAGCGTGGACTACTGGGAGGAGATCGGGCAGCGCTTCGATCTCGAGCTCGAGGTGGTCAACCCGTTCGTCGACCCCACCTGGCGTTTCATGACCCTCGACAGCGACGGCCAGATCCGGATGGATCCGTCCTCGCGCCACGCCATGGCGGCCCTGGTCGGCATCAAGGACGACTACGACATCTCCACCGGCAACGACGCCGACGCCGACCGGCACGGCATCGTCACTCCCGACGGTGGCCTGATGAACCCCAATCACTTCCTGGCTGTCGCGATCGAATACCTCGTCGCGAACCGGATGTGGTGGGACGCGCTCACCAAGATCGGCAAGACCGTTGTCACCTCGTCGATGGTCGACCGTGTGGTCGGCGTGCTCGGGCGCGACGTGTACGAGGTGCCGGTCGGGTTCAAGTGGTTCGTGCCCGGATTGTTCAGTGGCAGTTTGGCTTTCGGCGGTGAGGAGAGCGCGGGCGCGTCGTTCCTGCGGATGGACGGCACCGTGTGGACCACCGACAAGGACGGCATCCTGCTCGCCCTGCTCGCCGCCGAGATCGCCGCCGTCACCGGCCAGACCCCCTCGGCCAGGTACGGCGAACTGGAACGCCAGTACGGTAGCCCCGCCTACGCGCGGATCGATGCCGCCGCCACCAGCGAACAGAAGGCCAAGCTCGCGCGCCTGACCCCAGAGGCCGTCACCGGTACCGAGATCGCGGGCGAGGAGATCACCGGCATCCTCACCACCGCGCGCGGCAACGGAGCGCCGCTGGGCGGGTTGAAGGTGACCACGGAGAACGCCTGGTTCGCCGCACGTCCCTCGGGCACCGAGGACAAATACAAGATCTACGCCGAGTCGTTCCTCGGCCCTGAACATCTCACCCAGGTGCAGGCTGCGGCCGAGGAGATGGTCAACCAGGCGCTGGGCGAGTGAGCGCTCCGGCCAAAGTCCGGCTACCCGCCGAGATCTGGGTACTGATCGCGGCCGCTTTCGTGATCGCTCTCGGGTTCGGCCTCGTCGCACCCGTTCTTCCGCAGTACGCGCGCGAATTCGGGGTCGGCATCGCCGCCGCGTCGGCGATCGTGAGCGCGTTCGCGTTGATGCGGTTGTTGTTCGCGCCCGCCAGTGGGCGGCTCGTGCAGAAGCTGGGCGAGCGGCGGGTGTATCTGGCCGGCATCGTGATCGTGGCGGTGTCGACCGGGGCGTGCGCGCTGGCGCAGACGTATTGGCAACTGCTGGTGCTGCGTTCGCTGGGCGGCATCGGGTCCACGATGTTCACGGTGTCGTCGATGGCGCTGATCATCCGGGTGTCACCGCCCGCCGCGCGCGGCCGGGTTTCGGGGGTCTACTCGACCAGTTTCCTGATCGGGTCGTTGTTCGGGCCGTTGGTCGGCAGCAGTCTGGCCGGTTTCGGGCTGCGTGCGCCGTTCGTGATCTACATGGCCGCGCTGCTCGCGGTGTGTGTGATCGTGTTCGCCGGGCTGCGCGAATCGCCGGTGCTCGCGCCCGAAAACGGCGCGAAGCCTGTCGAATTCACCTTCCGGCAAGGGTGGGCCGAGCCCGCCTATCGGGCGGTGCTGCTGTCGAGTTTCGCCGGTGGCATCGCGGTGTTCGGTGTGCGGATGGCGTTCGTTCCGCTGCTCGTCGTGGAGACGCTGCATCAGGAAGTCGGCATGGCGGGTGTCGCGCTGACGGTGTTCGCCGCGGGCAACGCGGCCGTGTTGTTCGCGTCGGGCAGGCTCTCCGACCGGCTCGGCCGGAAACCGTTCCTGATCGCCGGGTCCGTCATCTGCGCGCTCGGTACCGGTGCGCTCGGTTTCGCGCCGACCCTGCCGTGGTTCTTCGCCGCGTCGTTCATCGCGGGCCTGGGGTCGGGGATGTTCAGTCCGGTGCAGCAAGCGGCGCTGGCCGATGTGATCGGGTCGCGGGCCCGCGGCGGTCCGGTGCTGGCCGCGTTCCAGATGTCGGCCGATCTGGGCACCGTGCTCGGCCCGATCGTCATCGGGTGGTTGGCCGAGCGCACGTCGTTCGGGGTGGGCATGGCCGTGACCGGCGCGGTGCTGGCGGTGTCGGCCGCAGTGTGGGTGTTCACTCCCGAGCCCTCGCAGATCGAGCACCCCGAAGACCCGGAGCACCCCGATCACGCGGGCGACGGCATCGACCCGCAATGCGCCTGCGACGGCAGCCCCGACGGTAAGCCGGTGGTGCGTGACGGCATGGTTCCCGCCGGTCGACCCAGCGATTACCACAAGCCGCAATAGCAGGTCAGCGCCATTTCGACGTGCCCGCGCGGCGCGCCGCCGTCGACTCGAGGCAGAGTGGACGGGTGAGCACAGCCGGTTCTTCGCACAATCCGCGTCCCGTTTCCAGCAACACCACCTACGCGCTGGCCGCGGTGGCGGTCGTCCTCATCGGGTTGATCGTGTTCGCTGCCTACAAGTGGAGCGCGGAACCGCCGCCCGCCGTACGCAACGAGGGCTACGGTCCCGTCCGCGAGGCCGCCGTGCAGGTCACCACCACCACCCCCGACGGCGTCATCCGCCTCGGCCGCCCCGACGCCGCCAAGACCGTCGACATCTTCGAAGACCCCATCTGCCCCGCCTGTGGCGCGATGGAAACCGCCTACGGCCAGGAACTGGCCCAGAAGATCGACGAAGGCAAGCTCGCGGTGAACTACCACCTCGTCACCTTCCTCGACCCCCAGTCCAGGAGCAAGGACTACTCCACCCGCGCGACAGCCGCGAATCTCTGTGTCGCCCAAGGAGGTTCGGGCCCCACCTACAGCAAATTCCACGAGACCCTGTTCACGAAGAAACAGCCCGACGAAGGCGGCTCCGACCTGAGCAACCCGGCCCTGGCCACCATCGCCACAGAATCCGGCGCCCCCGAATCCGTGGCCGCCTGCATCAACAACGGCACCCAGTCCGAAGCCGCCAAGTCCGCCGCCGCGAAGAACCTCGCCGATCTCGACGCCCGCACCGACAACAAGGCCGCCACCCCCGCGATCTACGACGGCACCACCAAGATCGACTGGCAAGACGAGAACTGGGTAGTGAACCTGGCCCCATGAGCCCCCGCGTGAGGTTCGGCACATTCTACCCCTGACCAGCCGATCCTTCCCGCCCCACGGGCCACTGCACCCCCGCCCGTAACCCCACATTTTCGCCGTCTACCAGCCGATTTGTTCTCTCTCAGACGCATGGTGTAACTTCATTCAGGCAGCAGCGAGAGCCGCTGAAACAACTGAACACGGGGCTATGGCGCAGCTGGTAGCGCACCACACTGGCAGTGTGGGGGTCAGGGGTTCGAGTCCCCTTAGCTCCACAGGAAAATAGGTCAGGCCCGGTCTCAGACCGGGCCTGACCTATTTTATTGTGTCTAGCCCCCGTTTACCCCCCGTTTTGGTCTTAGATCCTGTTTTGGCGGTGCTGTCTACGCGGTCGGGTTGTCTCCTATGTCCACCGCGATTGGGCTGTCACGTTCGGTAGCAAATTGCTTTGACCAACCGCCATGGATGCCGCGCGGCCGCGACGGAATAGTCGATGAGCGCTGCGTGTGCTTTGTTCGGTGTGCCCACGGCGGGGCGCACCGAACATGGGAACACAGGTGACCTGGGGATTCGCACTGTTCGGCTGGTGGTCGAAGTTGAATGACACCAGGCGTCAGTGGGTGCGGGGTTGCACGGTCGGAGGGGCGGGTGTTTACTGCTTGACGCAAGGTGCCGTCGTTCGCTGAGGCTCCTTCACGGATACAGGCCAGCGACCCCGAACGTCGAGAGACGCCCCGGGTCAGGACAGGCTTCCCCGGCTTAAGGGGTGGCCCCGATTGGCTCCCGCCACAGTGGGTGGACGGGTTCACGCCGTGGAGTGCCAAAGGTCTAACGAGGAGTGGTACCGGATCGGCGCGTTCCGTGCTGAATCCACTCCCTCGGCATGTTCGATGAAGGGAGGTGGTCGTTGTGCCCGACGACAGTCATAGACGTTGTTTTGTTGATTGTTCACTCGGTGACCGCTGCCGCGTCGACTCGATCGGTCGGCGCGACCCGTAGTTTCTTGCTGCGCGCCAGTGGTACCACGTCATTCAAAGGGTGTGTTCCACCATGTCGACTTGGGAAATGTTGCTGCGTCTGGGTGCCGGTGTCGGCCTCGGTGCGCTGATCGGAATCGAGCGGCAGTACCGGGCGCGGATGGCCGGTTTGCGGACCAACGCGCTCGTCGCCGCCGGATCGGCACTGTTCGTCTTGTTGTCCGCCAACGGTTTTCACGGCGAGGCCGCCGACCCGACCCGGGTAGCCGCGCAGATCGTGTCCGGCATCGGCTTCCTCGGTGCCGGTGTGATCATCCGCGATGGTGTCAACGTTCGTGGCTTGAACACCGCCGCCACCCTGTGGTGCGCCGCCGCGGTCGGCGCACTGGCGGGCGCGGGCATGTACACCACCGCAGCGGCTGGCACCGTGGCAGTGGTGGTGGTGAACATCGCCCTGCGTGCGGCAGGCCGTGCGGTGGACCGTCAACCGGACGCGGGCACCGAGCAGGCGACGCGCTATGTGTTCGTGGCCCTCACCAACGATGACAACGAAGCACACGTGCGGGCGTTGCTGGTGCAATCGCTGACCCGCACCGACTTTCGGCTGGTGTCGATCGCGAGTGAGAACGTCGGCACACCTGGTCGGGTGGAGGTGCGGGCCGAGCTGACTGCCGATGAGCGTGATGACCGGCAGATGGAATCGGCGGTGAGCCGGTTGAGTCTGGAACCGTCGGTGACCAGTGTCGGTTGGCATACCGTCGACCTTCAGGGTCTGGGCTGATGTGTTCGCCGGGCACGGCAGGTCGCCAGCGCTCGCGCGGCTGTCGAACGGCTGCGAGCCAGCGGTGTCGCAGTCATCGTCATCACCGGTGACGCCCCCGAAGTCGCGCGGTACGTGTGCGCGCAGGTCGGGCTCGACGCAGGTGTCGTGGTGCTGGGCAGCGAGGTCGACCACCTCACCGATCGAGACCTCGCCGAGCTGGCCCGCCGTACCACCGTGTTCGCCGGAGCGGATCCCTATCAGAAGTCACGGATCGTCGCGGCGCTGCAGGCGGCCGGGCGCACTGTCGGTTTCGTGGGCGACGGCGTCAACGACACCGCGGCCCTTCGGGTCGCCGACGTCGGGATCGGCGTGAACACCGCCACCGCGACCGCACGCAGAGCCGCCGATCTGATCCTGCCCTGCGATGCCGCCGAACGATGTGGAGAACGACGTGACCCCCGCCGTGAGCCCGCGGACACAGCCCCCTTTCCGTCCAGTAGCTCCACGACCTCGCTGCCACTTTCGGCATGCTCGCCGCCACTTCCCGGTTGCAGATCGTGTGGCTGCTCACCCACGGTGAACGCGACGTCGGCACCCTGGCCACCGAGCTCGGGCAGACGGTGGCTGCGGTCAGCCCCGCACCTCGCCTAGCGTTCAGAAAGGGAGTGCCGGGAAGTCTGGTCGGCGAGTAATCGGTCGATCCGTCACCGCAGCAGGAGACTTGCCATGAGCACCCACATCGTGCGGGTCACCGGGCTCGTGCGTGGCATCACTGCGAAAGCCATGATCTGCGTGGCGCTGCATCACACCGAGAGCAAGGCGCTCGCACGGTTTCTCGGCGCCGACCTGCTATTCGGTCATTTCGTCGAGGAGGTCTGCTGCGTCGGTATTGCCGTTCGCGGCCAGCCGCCGCAGCTCGTCGACGTCATCGCGTTCCGAGGCGAGCTGGACGAGTTCATCTGTCGCGTCCTGGTTCCCAGCGTCTGAGAGCCTGCGTAGCTCGGTCATGTCGCCACGTTCGGCAACGAGTTGGACCAGTTCGTCGTTGGCGTCCTGGCTGCCCGCGACGGAGAGTCGCCGCAACTCGGCTATGTCACTGTGTTCGGTCGCCCACTCGACGAGTTCGCTGACGGCATCGGTGTCTCCACCCGCGGCACGCTGGCGGAGGTCGCTCAATTCGGCATCGGTCATGGTGAAACGATATTGCGTCCCGAGTAGGTCGGTTGGCACCGTCCTGAGCGAGTGTCGACCATCAGCTCGGTGTATTCGGCCGGCGTGGAACCCGTTCGCGACCAGACGCAAGGAAATCGTCAAACCGGAGGGCTGGGGCTTGATCGGCCCTGACCGGGTCGGTTGGATGGTTGCTATGACCTCGAAACCGGGCGCCTCGCGCAGGCGCTGCGCCGTGCCCGTGGGTCATCTTGTGCCGTCCGCGCTGGAGCTCGTCGGCTTCGGCAGCGAGGACGAACCGCCGAGTCCGAAGGCGTGAGAGCCGCCGCGCGTGCTGCGCGGCACCTCCTCGAACACCACCCGCTCCGACAGTTGCGCCACCGCTGCTTCCCGCGCGGTGTGCCGAGCCGGTGGACTGTTCGCCGATCTCGACCACTCGATAGTCAACGCGTCCCCGCCCTCCTCCTGGTGGCGGCGATCGATTCCGCTGTGCGTGCGCGTGTTCCGTTGTGCCCGGGGGCACGCACGCCTCTTTCCCGATGGGAGAACAATGTCTGAATTCGTGTCCGGTGACCGTCTCGTAGTGGTCACCGGCGTCGACGAACGCCTCGGCTACGCCACCGCCCTGCGCTTCGCCGCCGACGGTGCGTCCCTGATCGTCCACACCCAGGATCAGCAGCGAGGCGAGCGCACGCTCGACCGCTTGGTCGCCGACGGGATCGACCCGCGCAGGGCCAGGGCGGTCACGGCCGATTTCCGGCGGCTCGCCGAGGTCGACGCGCTCGCGACCCGCCTGCGCGCCGAACTGCCCACGCTCGATGTCCTGGTCAATGCCGCCGCCGTCGCGGGGCCACAGGGCCGCGTACACACCGAGGACGGATTCGAGCTCACCTTCCAGGTCAACTACCTCGCGCCGCAACGTCTCACGATGGCGCTGACCGACGCGCTCGCCGCTGCTCACGGCCGCGTGGTGAATGTGACCTCGAAGATGCACGTCGGCGGCAATATCGACTACTCGGATCTGGACCGCAAGCGTGGCGTCTTCACCCCGACCGTGTTGTACGCGCAGTCCAAGCTCGCGTTGACCATGTTCACCCGTTCGCTCGCCGAGACCGGTCCCGGTGGCCTGACCGCGGTCAGCGTGCACCCGGCCGATTTCGAGATCGACATGCCGCGGCAGCGATCGCACGCCGAGGCGCTCCTCGATGAGCCCGCCGCGGTGATCGCCGCGCTGTGCGCACCCGAGAACGCTGTCGTCGACGGTGGCTACTACGTCGGTACCGAGCTCGCGTATCCCGCTGGGCTGGTACGTAATTCGCGAGCACGTGCCCGCCTGGCCTCCTGGTCGAACGAGCTGCTGGTGGCTGCCTGATGTCGAAACGTGCTTCGAAGCAGCGCGCCCGCCGCAAGAAGAAGGCGAACCACGGCAAGCGTCCGGGGGCCTGATCTCGCGATCGTCGCCGTTCGCGCTGGCTCAACAACCCCCAAAGTGGGGTCAGGGGTTCGAGTCCCCTTAGCTCCACAGAAATAGCAGGTCAGTCCCGGTCTAAGACCGGGCCTGACCTATTTTATTGCGCTAGCCCCCCGTTTTGGTCTTAGATCCTGTTTGCCGGTGCTGCCTACGCGGTCGGGGAAGCGCTCAAACGGGTTCGTATCCAAGCTGTTCGGCACTTGGCGGAGTGTGAGCGGAGCGAGTTGATCATGCAGGAAGGCGTCACAGGTTCGTGCCTTCGGCAGGACACGCAAACTTGGGCAACCGAGAAACGCCTGGTCATTATGGGTATTAACGCAATCCAACCGTCGCGGTGACGTTTGTTGGTCGCCCGCCAGAATTGCGGCCACTGTCGGGCGGCGGTCCGGATGCTGACCGATTTCCTCTGGGCGGTCAGCATCATCTAAGAGATCGATCGGGAACAGGGGCCTTCGCCTTCCCTGCGCTCGCAACCCGGTGAAACCGTCGGGCAACCGTGGTGAAGCCGGGGCACCGCAATCTTCTTCTCGACAGCGACCGAGCCGGTCGCGAATCCGAGGAGGAGTCATGACGAGTAACCACCCGCCTGCGATCTCGGCGACCGGGCTGCGGAAGTCCTACGGCGATCATCGTGTGTTGGACGGGATCGATCTGCGGGTCGACGCCGGAACCATCTTCGCCCTGCTGGGTCCGAACGGTGCCGGGAAGACCACCACCGTGCAGATCCTGTCCACCATGATCGCCGCCGACGCGGGCGAACTGCGCGTCGCGGGGCACGATGTCGGGCGCGAACCCGGCGAGGTCCGGGCCGCCATCGGTGTCACTGGTCAGTTCGCGGCGGTGGACAACTTGCTCACCGGCGAGGAGAACCTGGCCATGATGGCCGTGCTGCACCACCTCGGGCGGCGCGAACGCAAGGAACGCGTCACCCGTCTGATCGAGCAGTTCGATCTGGTGGATGCCGCCCGTAGACCCGCATCCACCTACTCCGGTGGTATGCGCCGACGGCTGGACATCGCCATGGGCCTGGTCGGCGACCCGCAGGTGCTGTTCCTGGACGAACCGACCACCGGACTCGATCCGCGCAGCCGACGAGCGGTCTGGCGCTTGGTACGGGAGTTGGTCGCCTGCGGCACCACTGTCTTCCTCACCACGCAATACCTCGAGGAGGCCGACCAACTGGCCGATCAGATCGCTTTGATCGACGGCGGCAAGGTGGTCGCGCAGGGAACTCCGGAGCAGCTCAAGCGCCTGGTCCCGGGCGGCCATGTGAACCTGCGCTTCACCGACGCCCGGGCTCTCGCCGCGGCGGCGCTGCTGCTCGGCGCCACCACCCGCGACGAAGACGAACTGACGCTGCAGATTCCGAGCGATGGCGGCGTCGACACCCTGCATACGCTGCTCGACCGGCTGTCCGCAGCCGCCATCCAAGCCGCCGAATTGTCCATCCACACCCCCGATCTTGACGATGTTTTCCTCGCCCTCACCGGCCAGCCGAAGGAGTCCGTGCGATGAGCACCACCATGAAGTACGCCCTGACCGATTCCATGATGATGGTGCGACGCAGCCTGCTGCACATCGTGCGCTACCCCGCCATGACGGTGCCGCTCGTCATCGGACCGATCGTCTTCCTCCTGTTGTTCGTCTACGTCTTCGGCGGCACCCTCGGGGCCGGTCTCGAAAACTCCGGTGGGCGCGGCGATTACGTCAACTATGTGACCCCGGGCATTCTGCTGCTGGCGGTTTCGGGCGCGGCGACGGCCACCGCTGTATCGGTGTGCACAGACATGACACAGGGCATTGTGGCGCGGTTCCGCACCATGTCCATCTTCCGGCCATCCCTGCTGACCGGACATGTGGTCGGCAGCATGGTGCAGACCTTCCTCAGTGTCACGGTCGTCATCGCTGCCGCGGTAGTGGTCGGATTCCGGCCGAGCGCCGGACTGCTCGAATGGCTGGGCGCCGCAGGCATGATGGCGCTGCTGACCATGGCGATCACCTGGATCGCCGTGCTGATGGGGCTGGTCAGCGACAGCGTCGAAACCGCGTCCAACCTGCCCATGCTGTTGATGATCCTGCCCTTCTTCGGCAGCGGTTTCGTACCCACCGACTCCATGCCGGCCTGGCTGGGCTGGATCGCCGAGCACCAGCCCTTCACCCCGGTCATGGAAACCCTGCGTGGCCTGATGCTGGGCACCGAGATCGGGAACAACGGCCTGATCGCCATCGCCTGGTGTGTAGCCATCACCGCCGCCGCGAGCTTCGGCGCCACCAAACTACTGAACCGGGAGCCCTAGCCCATTCCGGACCGTGTCGAGGGCTTCGGCTCGGACACCAGCCACATCCAAGGCGGCGTACGTCGAGACAGCCTCGACGTACGCCGCCCTGTCGGCGTTCTGGGCGCCGGCCCGAGTTCGGTTGCTGGACATGGTCGGATGGATCTGCCGCGGCGGGTGCAGCCGCTCGGCCAGTGCGACCATACGGGCGCCGGGCGCCGGTCGGCCCCGAGAGATCTGCACCTGAGCGAGCGCCAGCAGGCCGGCCCCGCAGGCCGTCAGCTCCGCGAGGAATCCACCCGGCTGCGCCGCTGGTTGCTCCAGCAGCGCGAGCACCTGCCGGGGCAGGTCCGCCACCAGCTCGGCGACCAGATCCAACCGGCTGTGATAGGCGTGGGCCAGCACGATCGCGGACAGGCTTTCCAGCGCCCACACCTGTACCCCGCGCGGGTCCGGTCGGTAGAACGGGTTCGCGGGATGCGATAGCAGCCCGGCGATTTCCCGCCAGCGCCACAGACCATCCTCGATGTCGCCGCGCGCCAATCGGATCTCGGCATTCGCCACCAGCGTGTACGGGTGCGCGAACGGATCGGCTGGATCGGGCACCCGCGACAGCCACCGCTGCGCCGTATCGACGTCGCCGAGTTGCAGCGCGGCCATGGCCATCGCGACCATGAGGTCATTGCGGTCGGGCCTGGGGCCGACCTCCTCGATCAGGCCGAGCGCGTATTCGCAGTGCGTGGTGGCCTGTTCGGCGCGTTCGGACAGCAAGGCGAGTTTTCCGATCCGGCAGTGCGCCTGGTACCGCAGCCACACGCTGTTCGCGCGCTGTGCGCTCCCGTCCAGGACGGTGAGCACGCGCTCGGTAGCGGTGAGCGCGGTATCCCGGTCGCCGAATTGTTCGGCACGGAAACTCGCGACCAGCCAGGCGATTCCGGCGAGCAGGGGATACGGTGACGCGCACCGCTCATCGAGCGCGGCGGGGTCGGTCGACAACTGGGGTACAGCCGTGACGATGGCCGCCATCGCCCGGACCGGAGTGTCCGGCAGCGCGGGTGGTAAGCCTCGCAACACCACCAAGGATCTCAATTCGAATCCGCCCTGGGTCGCGCCACTGAGCGCACAGACGACGGCGGCGGTCCGGGTGACCTCCGCCAGCTCCGGACCGGGCCGGAAATGCGAAAGCACCCAGGCGCATTCGCGCGCCGACTCCGCGATTCGCGGGTACTGCGCCCCGGTGTACCACCAGGCCCCCAGCGTCGCCCAGACGGCTGCCACCGTCGGCCCGTCCGCCCGGTCCAACCCGACCCGAAGCGCCCGCGCCAGATTGTCCTGTTCGGCGCGCAGCCCGACGGGATCGGCCAGGCCGGTGAACGCGCTCGCATTGCGACTGATGCCGAAATCGCGGGCCCACGCCAGGAATTCGGTCCGCGCCCGGTCATCCTCGCCCGCTTCGGCTCGTCGGGTAGCGGCGAACTCCCGAACGGTCTCCAGCATGCGGAAACGCGTGCCGGACGCCGCCTCGACAACCTGGATCAGCGACTGATCCACCAGATGCTCGAGCAGATCCAGGGTGTCGTCGAGCTCGCCGCCGCACAACCGATTCCCCGCCTCGGCGGTGAACCCGCCTGGGAAGACCGACAGCATCCGCATCGCTGCCCGGCCCTGTTCGTTGAGCAGGTTCCAGCTCCAGTCGACTACCGCGTGCAAGGTCCGATGCCGTAGGGGTGCATCACGAGATCCTCCCCGCAGCAGGGCGAACCGATCGATCAGCCGACGTGACACATCGGCGACGGTCAGCACCCGCACCCGGGCCGCTGCCAGTTCGATGGCGAGGGGCAGTCCGTCCAGATGCGCGCACAGGGCCGCCACCTCCGCCGGGGGCAGGTCGATGTCCGGCCGCACCGCGCGGGCGCGCTGGGCGAAGAGCTCGGCGGCGGTGTCGGGCGGCAGTTCCGGCAACGTGTGCACGGCCTCGGAGCTCAAACCCAGCGGTGCGCGGGTGGTGATGAGCACGCGGAGTTCGCCGGTCAGTGACACCAGAGCGCTGACCAGTTCGGCGACGCCGGCGCGGACCTGTTCACAGTTGTCGAGAATCAGCAGGGCGGGTCCCGATCCCAGAGTTTCGGCGATTCCGCTGACCAGACCTTTCCCGGTGCCCGCCGGCGAGGTGGTGCCGGTACCGAGCGCGCCGGCCACCGTCGCGGCCACCGTATTGTCGTCGCCGATGGCGGCCAGCTCGATCAGATGTATCGTGCGGTGCTCGGCCACCTGGCCGATAGCATGTGCCAGGCGAGTCTTGCCCAGCCCACCCGGACCTACGATCGACACCACCCGCGCGGACCGCAGCAGCGCGGTCACCGTCGCGATATCGTCCGACCGTCCGAGCAAAGGATTCGGATCGTGCCGGATGCCTTCTCGCACAACGGGTTCGCTCGATCGCAGCAGCTCCCGGTGGACTGCTCGCAGCGCCGCACCGGGATCGGTGCCCATCTCGTCGCGTAGTGCCCTGCGGTAGCGGTCATAGCGGATGAGCGCGGTGGCGGACCCGGCCGTTTCACCCTCCGCTCGCAGCAACTCCGCCAGCACTTCCTCATCGCGCGGCGCACCCGCCGCGATTTCCGTCAGCGGCTCGACCGCCTCGGCGTACCTGCCGGTGCGGGACAAGGCCAGAGCGCGCAGTCGCAGCAGGGTCCGATACGCGGGTGCCCGGCTCACACGCAGCGCGGTCACCGGATCGTCGAAATCGGGATACTCCTCGACCGAACCGTCCCACAGCGCCAGCCCCGCCTCCGCCTGATCGAGGGTGGCGAGGTGGTCTCCGGATCGGGCATGCCGCTGTGCCGCCGCCGCCCGGATCTCCAGCGCGGCCGAATCAACTTGCTCCGGAACCAGATTCAGGCGATACCCATTCGATGTGCTCGCGATGAGTTCGGCGCCCAACTGTGAGCGGGTCCGCGACACCAGCACCTGAAGCGCCTTCGACGGGTTCTCCGGCATCGCATCGAGCCAGATCCCCGCCACCAGCGCCGAGGCACTGACCCCGGCCCGCAATTCGCCGGCGAGCAGGGCGAGCAGAGCACGCGAACGAGCTCCCTGGATCTCCCGGCCGGACAGCGCTACCCCGGACAGGAACGTCAACTCGATTCTCACCGACACACCTTAGTGGCGCGCCGACCGATCGGCGCGCCACTGAGGTGAGATCGAACTCCGGCTACTTCGCGGATGCGGGCATGGGCGAGTTGATGGTCGCGAAATACTGCGTCACCGCAGCGAGCGCCACCGGGGCCGAGACCAGCAGCTGTCCTGCGATGGTGCCGAGCGCGCCGGCCGCCATCGCACCGCCGAGACACCCGACCGCCGCAGCGGGAAGGAACGGCCCGAACAGTCCGACGATGGTGGCGGCGGCGACCGTGGCACCGGCGAGTCCGCCCAGTACACAACCCACTGCCGCTCCGCCGATGCCGCCGACCAGCGCGCCGATACTGATACCGAGGCCGACGGTGCTGGCCATGCGCGCCCACGCCGCCTGCTCCCGCTCATATGGGGTGCGCCAGCCCGACTGGTCTTCGAAGGGTAGCGCCACCGGCTGGTAGCTGGCGAGAGCGGGGTCGAGCCGCGGGGTCAGAGTGGCCGTATTCGCACTGATGTCGGCGTGGATCGGGAAGACGAAATCGTCGAAGCGGAAGCCTAATTCGGTTCCCGCGAGCAGCTTCCCGCCGGCGGACTCGATTCTGAATACGCCGTCCTCGACGGACATGGAACCGCTGTCGATGGTGATGGTGGCCGTGGTGGCGTCACTGGTCGCGGTGAACCCGACGCTCTCGGCAGAGTCCGCGGACGCGGTACCCGCGGACAGCCCGAGTGCGGCGATGAGCGCGGCGGCGGCAAGCGTGTGGGCGCGAATGGTCATGGCGTGGAGGTCCTCTGATCGCGGGAGAGTTGGCTACTTGGCCGGGCAGAGTGCGGCGGAGGTGATATCGATCAGCGCACCCAGCGCGGTGCCGTGGTCGGCGTTCACGGTCGCCACGATGGTTCGCTCGCCGTCGCGGGTGCCCATGCTGTAGGTGAAGGCGCCGTTGATCGCGCCCGCCATGCCGTACACCGTGGTGCCGCAGGGCAGCGTCTGCTCGAAG
The DNA here is from genome assembly GCF_001427185.1 of Nocardia sp. Root136. Classification (NCBI taxonomy): domain Bacteria; kingdom Bacillati; phylum Actinomycetota; class Actinomycetes; order Mycobacteriales; family Nocardiaceae; genus Nocardia; species Nocardia sp. Root136. The sequence continues at coordinate 1,886,001 of NZ_LMFE01000001.1, read as the reverse complement.
ATGCCTGCGCCATAGCGGGTCTGCGGAATCCAGCCCGCACCTTCGGTGCTCACGGTCGTCCACATTTCCCGGTGCAGTTCCGCCGGCAACAGTTCACCGCGCAGGATCGCCTCCAGGAATCGGCTGAGATCAGCTGTGGTGGAAACGATTCCACCAGCCGCGTAGCCCCAGGAGGCATTGATATCGGTGACATCGTGGACCGGGGCGGCGGGGTCGAGGCTGGCGAGGCTGGAGTACATGCGGGAGTGCGGACCGCGAATCGTGAATTCCCCGTCCGGCGGCAGGTAGGTCCCGGACAGCTGGAAAGGCACGACGACCAGTCGTTCGAGTTCCGCGGCGAAGGTTCGGCCGGTCGCCTTCTCGATGATCAGGCCGAGCAGATCGTGGTTGACGTTCGAGTAACGGAAGCCGCCGCCGGGGGCGAAGTATGGCGGGAACTTCACTGCGATCTCGACGATCTCGACCGGACTCAGGTTGTCGAAACGGTGTTCCAGGTAGTTCTCGCCGACGAAGTTGTCGAATATCTTCTGATCCTCCAGGAAGTTCCGCAGACCGCTGGTGTGGTTCAGCAGATGCCGCAGTGTGATCGCGCCGCCGTCATTGCCATTGCCCTGCACCAGACCGGGCAACCACTTCTCCACGGTGTCGTCGAGGCTCAGTTCGCCGTCGGCGACAAGTCGCAGTGTGATGAAGGCGGTGAACGCTTTGGAGATGCTGCCGACCCGAATACGGTCCTCGGCCCGCTGCTGGCGGCCGTCGGTGATATCGCCGACACCTGCTCGGCCCCACCAGGAACGATCGCCTTCACGCAGTTCGGCCGTGGCTCCCGGCAGACCGGTGGCGACCGCACGCTCGAGTGCCTGCTGGACGGCTTGGCCGGCCTCGGGGGCGGCGTTGGCCGGCGTGGCGGCGGTGCTGCCACAGGCGGCGGTGCCGAAGGCGGTAGTGGCGATGACGAGAGTGGCGAGGCCGGTGCGAATTGCTTTGGTGCTCATGGTCTTCTCCTTGTGCGCGACCACTCGGTCGCTGTCGAGAAGAAGAATGCGCGGCCTCGGATTCACCGTGGTTCCGCCGCAGTTTCACGCCCCGGCCCACGGTGAAACCGCTCGAATCCCGCAGTGGGCCCCACCCGTAATGGTTCAGCGTGCTCACGCAGTAGTCAGTTGCTACCGGCCCGTTCGCCAGCTGCTCCACCTCCACGGCCGGGCTCCGCTGTAACTGATCGACCAGCTCGTGCCCGGCTATGCGCTGCGTCCGCGTCGAGCCTGAGCCACACGCAGTCGTCGGAGAAACGGTTTGACGGTCTGTTCAAAGGGCGATTCTTCATGAAGCTCAGTGCTGCGGCACGGATGGCTGCCAGATCTTTCCGCAACCGATCGTCGCCGGAGATCTCGCCCATAGCCCGGTTCATCTCTGATCGCTTGTCGGCAAGGATGTCGAACACCTGCTGAACAACTTTCGCGTTGTGCTCGAGTCTCATCAGTTCGGGTAGAAGGGGCAGGCGTGGACTGGCGAGCAGTTGTGCCGAGCGCTTCCGATCTCTCGGCCCTGGATATGTGCGAACTTTCCGATGTTGCTCTTGAGCAGCGCATCGCCGGTGTTGACTTCCGGGCCTACGAGTAGCCGATTGCAGTCGGGGTTGGTGCACATCTAGCCCGCACACGCCGCTACCAACGCTTTGGTTGCTGCCGAGAACCTGCCATTTGCCGTCGGAACCCCGTTTGTCGAATCAGGTTGTGCTGCAAGAGGAACCGTGCCCGCCTGCTGGTACACCACGGGTGGCACCGCTCTGGTGTGCGAGTTCCGTCAAGGAAGGTTGCCGGATCGGGCATGCGCGGGGATGCTGCGGGCATGATCGGCGAGCGTGGGCGCAGTGGACAGTGGGCGGTCGTGGCAGGGCTCCCCAGCGGAAACCTCGATGTCGGGCCTGCCGTAGCCGACGCTGCCGCCCAGTCGGATCTCGGGCAGCACCGCGCGACCTATCGCTCCGCGGAACCAAGCGCGCGGCGAGCCGTCATCGAGGCGGTCGGTGTCGTCCTTTTCGCGGTGGTGACTGTGATCGGGTTCGCGATCGGAGCGGAAATCCTCGGCATCCTCGGTCTCACCATCGTGTTGATGGTCGGCGGTCGGTTGCTGTTCGATCTGCTGTGGCTGGGCTACGTCAGCAGCCGCAATCGCCACGCGCGACTGGATCTGTACGAGCACGGAGTCGTCGTGATCGTGGAGGGAACTCCACGGGCCATTCGCTACGACACCACCACGCTGAAGCGTAACGTCGTCCAGCTTGTGAGAAGCCCGAAACCGGAACAGATTTCACACGCCTACACCCTCACCGACGCCATCGGCGATCCGATTGTGTTGCGACACACGATCGCTCAGCCGGCGACATGGGGTCCGGCTATCGACCGGGCCGTGACGGCCGCGCAATTGCCTCGGTCGATCGCGATGCTCGACGCGGGTGGACGGCTCGACTTCGAACACTTCTGGATGACGTCGACGCGGATCGGTGCCGGGAACCGGTCGGCGGCTTGGCTGCAGGTGACCGAGGTCGAGGTGAGCAAGGGGTGGGTGAGCATCTACGTCACCGGGCAGTCCGGACCATTGGAATCGCTTCCGGTGAGCCTGATTCCGAACTTCACGGTCTTTCTGAAGCTGGTCGAGCGGATGCGAACGGAGTACGGCGCGTCGTCTTAGTGCGGCTGTCAATGTCGCGTCAAGACAGGATCGATTGCGGCGCAATAGATATCAAGGAAGCGTCAATACGCGGTAGCGAATCTTTCGCGGCTCACGCGCCGGTGCCATCGTCTGAGATCGGTCCATCGGTGGAAGGAGCTTGGCGTGGCATCGAAAGTCGGGGTAACTCCGGAGCAAGTGCGTGGTGCGGCAGCGAAAATGGGTGATCTGCGTGATCGGCTGAACGCGATTCTCACCAATTTGGAGACGTCACTGGACGCCAGGGGAGCGGCCTGGGGCGGTGACGGCTACGGCAGCACCTTCGCGGATGGTGATCAGGGCTATCTCGCGGCCCGTGAGAACCTCACCGAGGGGATCCGCAACACCGCCATGACCTTCGACTCGTACTCCGATGGGCAGTACGAGGCTGCGACCTTACTGGCTCGGACCGAGCGGCGGTCAAAAGACTCGTTCTGATGTCCATCACTATTCCCAGCGAACTGGAATGGCTCGGCTGGATCGCTGGATCGGATTGGCCCGATGGCGACGAAGACAAGATGTGGGCCATCGCCGAGGACTGGCGCACGGCCGCCGCCGAAATTCGGGAACTGCTACCGGATTTGGCCGGCGCCAAGAAGGCGACCATCGAGGCGTACCCGTGGGGCAATGGCGTCGAGGCTATGACCAAGGCCTTGGACAAGCTGGACCGGGGCCCGGAGTCGCTGGAGGAATTGGCCGAGGTCTTGGACTATGTCGCGGAATCCGCGGATGCCCTGGCCACCGAGATCGAGTACACCAAGATCCTGGTCATCAGCTCATTGGGCATGCTCGCCGCCGAAATCGCGCTGGCATGGCTGTTTCCGCCGACCGCACCCGCTGTTCAGGCGGCGGCGATGGCTGTCACCCGGGTGGCGGTGCGGCTCCTCGCGAACAGGGCGATCGCCGCCATCGCGCGATTCGCCGCGAAGACCGGTATCGCCGCGGTCGCCAAGTTCACGGTGAAGCACGTCGCGATCAGCACTGTTCTCGGGGCCGGGCAGGATCTCGCGATTCAGGCGTACCAGGTCGGCGAGGGGCATCGCGACGGCATCGACTGGGGGCGAGTGGGCACCACCGCGTACACCGCCGCCGCGGCAGGTGCGGTCGGTGGTCCTGCCGGAGCGCTGTTCGGCAAGTTGGCCGGGAAAGTGCCTGTACCCGAAGGGAAATGGTCCGCCAGGGGCGTCAATGGATTGACCGGGGCGGCTGTCGGCGCGGGATCGGGAATGGTCGGCGCACTGGGGGCTTGGGGCGTCGGCGGTATCGCCAATGGGTGGACATGGGATCCGCGCCTGCTCACCAGCGGTGCGGCATATGGTGTGTTGACCGGTGGCAGCAAGGGCTTGCGTCATTCGCAGACCGGTGGTTCGCCCGGTGCGAACGGATTCAACGCGGCAGACCCCGCACACTTCGGCGGACCGGACGGCAGTAGCGCACCTGTGCGTCCCGACAGTGGTCATCGCGCCGGGAATCCGGCTGGCGATCTCTCCGGGGAGAATCGGTCGACCAGTGGTAATCAGACTGGGCTACAGTCGAATTCGGGTGGTACTGCGCGCAGTGGTGAGTCGCCGAGCAGCGGTGTGAGCTCGAACGGCGCGCCCGGCAATGAGAATGCCTCCGGTGGTCGCAGCGCTGATCTCGCGGAATCTGGCGCGCAGGAGGGAAAGAACGGCGCAACACCGCAACAGGTACCCGATGTATCTCCTCATGCGGAGTCGAATGCCGGTCAACCGCACGGCGAGTCCGGCAACGTGAAAGTGGCTGCTGCCTACACCTCTCTCGAAGGCGAAGTCGGTGCTCCGGTCCAGTCCGGTGGGGAGACTTCCAGCAGCGTTCGTCATGAGGCGGGTATGGCGAATCCGAGTGGCAGCGGTCAGCAGCCAGTTGCCACGAACGCAGCTAGTCCCGCACAGCCACCGGGTGGCGCGCTGTCGAGCCCCACACCATCCACGCCGCCCCCTGCCGGCGACGGCAGCCACGCCAAGCCGACCGCCGGTGCGGAAAACCGTCCGCAGCCGACCGCGCCCAGGTCTTCCGAACCGACTGCGTCACGCGCGGGTGTCCCTGAATCCCGCGCTGGTGCCGCCGAACACCACACCAGCCGACTCGAAGTTCAACCGAGCGTCGAGGCAGGTTCCGCCGGAAAGGAAGCCGCACCGTCGACGCACTCCGAAACCGGCGCACCTCGCGAGGCGCAGCCGCAGTCAGAAGTCGCGCCGAGGCCGGACGGCGAGCAGAAGCCTGAGGAGCCGAGGTCGCGGGAAGCCGAGCTCGATTCAGTTCGGGAGAAGCTGCGTGGGTTCGGTGTCGATCCGGAGGGAATGGCGCCGGAGCAGATGCGGATCGCCGCGGACGAAGCACTCGCGAAGCGGGTGGACGAGCTCGCGGAGCGGACTGCGGCGCTCGAGGGGGCCGGGCTGCGACCGGACGAACTGATGGCGCAACGCCGGGAGCTGCACAAGGAGATCAACGAGTTCATGAACCAACGCCGAGAGCTCCGGGCCGAACTCGACGGCTATCGACCCAGCACTGAGCTGAACCCGCTGCCGGATCCCCACCCGACCCCCGAGCCACAGCCGACCACGACTGGAGAACTGGCACCTGGCGGAGAGCAAACGCCGGAGGGCGAGCACGTACCCGCAGCACAAGAGAAGCCAGACGAGTTTCCCGATACGACATCGAAGATCCCGTATACGCCGCGGTACTTCAGCGTCCCGCCGATCGAACGATACGAGGCAGCTGCTCCTCCGGATGACACTATTTGGGAGCCGCAACCCGAGCCGGAGCCGGAGCCCGAGCCGGAGCCCGAGCCCGAGCCGGAGCCCGAGCCCGAGCCGGAGCCCGAGCCGGAGCCCGAGCCGGAGCCGGAGCCGGAGCCCGAGCCTGAGCCGGAGCCGGAGCCGGAGCCGGAGCCCGAGCCGGAGCCGGAGCCGGAGCCGGAGCCGGAACCCGAGCCCGAGCCGGAGCCGGAGCCCGAGCCGGAGCCGGAGCCCGAGCCGGAGCCCGAGCCGGAGCCGGAGCCCGAGCCGGAGCCCGAGCCCGAGCCGGAGCCGGAACCCGAGCCCGAGCCGGAGCCGGAGCCCGAGCCGGAGCCGGAGCCCGAGCCGGAGCCGGAGCCGGAGCCCGAGCCCGAGCCGGAGCCGGAGCCGGAGCCGGAGCCGGAACCCGAGCCGGAGCCGGAACCCGAGCCCGAGCCCGAGCCGGAATCACCTTGTTCTGACAGTGGGAGCTGATGACCGAGAAGTGCCCTCTAACTCCCGTCGCTGTCCGGGACTGCCCATGGGCCAGCCGAGGCGGAGCCGGCCCGTCAGATCGTCTGCGGGGAAAGCGGATTCGTCACTGTCGAACACCGCCAGATACGTCATCGCTCGCTCTCCGATCCTCGAACTCGAAAGGTGGTCGGCGAGTATGTGACTACCATCGGCTGATCGCTGCCGAGTTCTAGCTGCAGGGATCCGATGCGCAGGTCGGACAGGGATGCGAGTTGTCGGTGCGCAGGAAGCGAAGGTTGTCAGTTTCTCGGGCAGAGAGGGGTGATCTGCAACCCGTTCACCCGGACGTGGCCTGCATGCGCCATGCTTGTGGCGTGGTTATCGCGTCTGATGTCGTCCCCGTGCGTGGCAGTGAGTACTCGGTCCTGTTGCGTCGCGTCCGGGCGGCGGACCTGCTCGACCGGCAAGTGGGGTATTACGGGTGGAAGAGCGCGCTGACCGCAGGGGCCTTCGTGGCTGGTTGGGTAGCTTTTTTCGCCATCGGTGACTCGTGGTGGACGCTGGCGGTGGGGGTGTTCCTGGCCGCGGTGTTCTCGCAGATCGCGTTCCTCGGCCACGATGCTGGGCACAAGCAGATCTTCGCCGGGCGCCGGGCCAACTACCTGTACGGGCTGATCGCGGGCAACCTCGCCATCGGGCTGAGCATCGGGTGGTGGACCAGCAACCACAACCGGCATCACGCCCACCCCAATACCGAGGGCATGGACCCGGACGCGATGGGTGTGCTCGCGTTCTCCGGTGACCGCGCGCGGGACGGAAAAGGTTGGCGGCGCTTCATTTTCCGCTACCAGGCGTGGCTGTTCTTCCCGCTGCTGCTCCTGGAAGGCGGCAGCCTGCACTGGAAGAGCATCGTCGCGGTGTTCCGCTGGCCGATCCCGAACCGGGTCTGGGAAGGGGCGCTGCTGGCTGCCCACTTCATCGGCTTGCTCTCGGCGGCGTTCCTGGTGTTGTCGCCGGGTAAAGCGTTGGTGTTCATCGCGGTTCAGCAGGGTCTGTTCGGTCTGTACATGGGCTCCACCTTCGCACCCAACCACAAGGGCATGGAAGTTCTGCCGGATGGCGACAACACCGACTTCCTGCGTCGCCAGGTACTCACCTCGCGCAATGTGCGCGGCAGCTTCCTCGTCGACACCGCGATGGGCGGGCTGAACTACCAGATCGAGCACCACCTGTTCCCGTCGATGCCGCGCGCCAACCTGCGCCACGCCCAGCCGATGGTCGCCCAGTTCTGCGCCGAGATCGACGTCCCCTACTGCGAGACCGGCTTGTTCGAGTCGTATCGCCAGGCGATGGCTCACCTGAACGAAGTCGGCCGCCAGGCGGCCCGCTGACGCTTACTCGCCGGCCGCCGCGAGGTAGGCGGCGGTGAGTTCTGCGAGCACCCCGTCGTCGGGAAGCGGCGCGCCACGGAGATGGGTGGCGCGCAGTTCATCCATGAATCGCTCCCACATCGGGGGCCCGCCCGCGGCCAGTAACTCCGCGCGCACCGTCAGCTCGGGCGCCGTGTGCAACCATCGAGCGCCCCACGCGCCCAGTGCGGCCAGCACCGGAACGAGCTGAATCGCGGCCTCGGTGAGGTGGTATTCGACCTTCTGCCGGTGACTGGGGTCGTCGTCGCGAGTGAGTAGACCCGCGGCGACGAGTTTGGTCAGCCGCGCGGCCAGGATGTTCGAGGCGATGCCCTCGATGGACCCGGTGAGTAGTTCCCGGAAGTGCGTGTGTCCGCCGAACATGATGTCGCGCACAATGATCAGGCTCCAGCGGTCGCCGAGGAGCTCGACCGTCAGGTTGATCGGGCAGCCCGACTTGCCCGGCGGCACCGGCAATTTCTCCTGGGCAACTGGTTGCGACACAGGATCAGTCTAGGATACGTTCATCACTGCTTGCACATTGCAATCAGAAAGGGCACCTCGATGGCTCAGATGGTCCGCGTTCAGAACTTCAGCATTTCCAGCGACGGATACGGCGCGGGGGAGGGGCAGAGTCTGGAACGCCCCTTCGGTCACGCCGACCCCTCCGACTTCATGTTCTGGGCCGGCGCCACCGCGCACTGGCCCAACCGCACCGATCCCGGTGGCACCTACGGCCTCGACGACTACATCACTCGCGACTTCGCCTTCAACATCGGCGCGGAAATCATGGGCCGCAACAAGTTCGGCCCGCAGCGCGGACCGTGGGAGAACTACGACTGGCAGGGTTGGTGGGGCGACATCCCGCCGTTCCGCACTCCGGTCTTCGTCCTCACCCATCATGAGCGCCCGTCGTTCACCTTGGCCGACACCACTTTCCACTTCATCGACGCCACCCCGAAGGCCGCGCTCGCCCAGGCTCTCGACGCCGCCGACGGCAAGGATGTACGCATCGGCGGCGGCGTCGCAACGGTCCGCGAGTTCCTCGCCGCCGACCTCATCGACGCGATGCACATCGTCGTCGCACCGGTGGAAATCGGTAAGGGCGAACGACTGTGGGAAAGCCCCGACGAATACGACGACCGCTTCCACCACGAGCAGGTTCTCAGCCCCAGCGGAGTCGTCCACCACTTCTTCTGGCGGCGCTGAAGTATCGCGTGACTCGCGCGGTGGGTTGTCGCGCTCGAGCTCACGCGAGGTGGCATCGACATCAATGCTCGCAGAGGGAGAATTCGCGCTCGTACAGCTCGTTGTTGTGTTCGTCGACGAAGAACTTCCGCTCTCGCATCAGTTCCGTGCGGAAGGCGTCGGCCTGTGCCGCTGTCATCGTCGACGTCGTGGACCAGGGTTGTTGGGGTGGGATATCGGAGGTAGAGACGATGGTCACCGAAGGGTCGACCAGGAAGAAGGCCAGGATTTTGCGGTGGCCGTTTCGGGTGGGGTCGTGGAGTCGGAACGGGGCGACGCGATGTTGGAGGATGTTCGGGAAGGCCACGCAGCGACCTGCGGTGGCCTGGACTGATCCCAAGTCCTGATTGAGGATGTCCTCGTCGGCGAGACCGAAGACTTCGCGCATCCCGGTCTCGTCGTTCTGCTGGTACTCCGGGTCGTCGACGGCGGCGCGGAAACCGAGCACGCTGTCGGTGATGTTCTCGTTGTCCCAGTAGTAGATTCCGGTGGCGACGATGCGCTCGTTGAGCATTGCTTCGACGTGCCACGAACCGCCCGGGTATTCCGGCTTGTCGGGCGTGAGGTGAATGTTGGCGAGTTTGACGATGACCTGCAACCGGCGGCCGTTGAGGTCGACTCGGACGGAGTCGTCGGCCGGCGTCGGCGGCTCGAAGACGGGGGCGTCGGGGATGGCCGGTCGGCGGTTCTCCCACCAGTGGTCCCAGGCGGCGTCGTAGGCTTTCTCGGCTTCGTCGCTCTCCTCGGTCGGCTGGGTGGGTTCGCTGTCGTCGTACCAGGTGAACGGGTTCACGTCGATGCGCACAGGCCGTGGTTGCCGAAGGTCGGTGAGTACATTCGCCAGCAGGGGGAGCATGCGAGCGAAGAGTTCCGGCAGTACGGATTCGAGTGCGTGATGGCGAGCCGGGTCGACGTTGTTGACGTAGGAACGGAAGGCAACGTCGCCGCCGTCGGTGACGTCGACGTCGGTGGGCAGCCATTGGAACTTCTTCGAGTACGCGTACTTGGCATCGTTGGTCGCCGGGTTGGGCCACGGTGCGTCGGCGGAACGGCTGACGCCGTGTACCAGGCAATACAACGAGGGGTGGACGAGATTGCGCACCTGACCGTTCGAACCGGGATGCCAATCTTGTTCGGACGCGGGGACATCCTCCAGTGCCCGCGCCGCCTCGCCCAGTCGAGCACGCAACGCCTCGTCGATCAGCGTGTCCGACTGCCACACCCCATCGACAGCGGACACCTCGATCCCGGTCGTCTCGTCGCGCAGCCCGGCGTAGTACGCGAGTTCATCGAGCACATAGCGGATCTGGGCCTCCGTCAGCCCCAGCTCGGAGGCTTCCCGAGTCCACCGGGCGACGATGTCGGCTTCGTTGATCTTATGGTGCCACTGCGATTTCGCCCGGATCGCGGCACTCAATCGCATCATCTCCAGCTCGCGCACCGTCCGGACCGGCGCGACTGCCACCAGGTCAGCGATACGAAAGGGCAGGGGAAACGGGGCGAGCTGGGTCAACTCTTTATTCTCTCAACAGTTCTGGCGAGCAAGGCGAGGCGAATGCCGCAGACGACACTAACCGACAGCAGGCTCGCCGCCACGTACGGCCGATCGTTGACATAGCGCCCGAGTGCGGACCCGCACGCGGTCGGGATGCTCGACCACGAGGTATCCGAGGTCGGTCGCCGGCGGTTTCGCTGTGTTGTCAGATCATCCGAAATCGAACGACGGCGGGATGGCGACGATCGTGGCGGCCGCCCACACGCCGTACACGGGCAGGTAGTCGGTCTGCCAGCGTTCGAGAGCGGCGAAGGTCTTCGTGCCGCGTACGAACCCGAAACCGAGGTGGCCCGACCAGATGAGGTTCACCAGCAGCACCACGTTCAGTCCGAGCGCGACCACCTTGTTCGGAGTGGAACCGAATTCGGCGATCCGGGTGAGCATGGCGGCCAGCATCACGACGTCGACGACCAGTGCGGTCACGACGAGGAGTAGTTGCAGGCGGTCGAAGAAGCCGGGTGGGGTCAGCGGATCGCGGGCGGAGATCGTGTAGAGGAGCAGGCCGAGGACCAGCACGAGGATCAGGTCCATCAGGATGAGCAGGTCACGGTCGATCGCGGTCAGGCTGTGGGTGGTCGCGAGGGCGGCGAGCAGCGCGAACAGCATGATGATGGTGAGCGGGGTGAAGACCCTCGTGAGCACCGGCGCGATGTTCTCCACGACGTTCTGTTTGGCCTCGACCAGCCAGGCGGCGACGATCACCGCGCCCGCGATGCCGAAGGGCAGTACCCAGTCCTCGATCACCGGCTCGATGTCGAAGTCGAGGGTTCCGAACGCGCCGACCGTCAGTCCGATCAGCACGCCGCCGCCGAGCGCCAGCAATGTCAGGTAGACGAACCATTCCCCGGTGAACCGGATGAAATCCATCCGCCGCCGCCCGGATCGCCAGTCACCGCCCGCGTAGGCGAGGCCGACCGTCAACCACAGCAGGATCGGCGCGTGGATGGCGGCGATGATCTCGGTCGCCCCTTCGGGCTCGAACGGATAGAGGTTCAGGACCAGCGCGGTGAGTGTGAACGGCACGAGCAGCACGGCGGCCACCCGTGCGGAAACCTGGCGCTTCCACGCGAAATATGCGGCGAGGAAAGGTAATACGAGCAGGCTGAGGTTTCGGCCGAGCGCGGGGCCGTCCAGCCAGGTGAAGCCGGCCTTCACCGTGAGCGCCGCTCCTACGGCGAGGGTGAGAACCACCATCAGCTCTCGATTGCCCGCACCGCCCTCGGACTCCTCCGGCACCAGAACGAGCTGCTTCCAGAGTCTTTCGGAATGCTCGAGCGCGAACTCGCGCGAGATAGCGTCCATGCTGCCCATCCGTTTCACCGCGACGAGAAAGGCCTCGTCGCCGGACAGGCCACCGGCCTGCAGGGTGGAGATCTGTTCGCGCAGATGGTCTTCCATCTCGTCGACATCGGCGACCGAAATCGCACGATGGCGCTGGACGTACCCGCGCCACTGATCGATATGGGCTTGCAACTCGGTCTCCATCACGCCCATCCCTTCTCGACCGGGCTGGTCGCGCTGCGCCAGACCTGATCGAGTGCCTCGGCGACCACGCTCCACTGGGCTTGTCGTTCGGCGAGCGCGGCTCGGCCGGAATCGGTGATCAAGTAGTGCTTGCGCCGACGTCCGCCCTCGGACACCCGCCATGTCGACGACACGTGCCCGAGCCGTTCCAGTCGGTGCAGCAGCGGGTACAGCATCCCGTCGGTCCATTGCATCCGCCCGTGCGAGAGCTGGTTGACCTGCTCGAGGATGGCGTATCCGTACGACTCGCCCTCGGCCAGAATTCCGAGCACCAGCGGCGTCGCAGAGGCTGCCACCAGGTCTTTGTCTATCCGCATCGCACTCCTATACCTAGAAGATCTATGTCATAACCTAGCAGATCTAGGTATATGGGGGTGAATGTCGCACCCTTGGGTGAGGATTTCGTTGAATCGCCTAACGACCGTGTGGAGGGCCCCGATGAAGTCTGCATATACGCGCTACAGCGCGTAGGGGACACAGAATCGAGGAACCATGAAGAACGCAGTTCGGATGGGTGCGCTGATCGCCGTCGCCGCGGCGTTGGTCGCAGGCTGCACTGACGAGAGTGGTTCAGGGACAACCACTTCCACTTCCCGCGCGACGGCCGCCTCGTCGACGACGCGCGCGCCCGCGCCAGGCACCCAGGCTCCAGGGGCGACCGCGCCCGAGGAGACGGCCGCACCCCAGCCCGGCGCCACCACCGAGCCGGAGCCTGAAACACCGCCGGTCACACAAGCTCCCACGCTGATCCCGGCGCCCGACACCACCGCTCCCGCCCCCGCTGACAACATCAGTGGACCGGGTCGGTGCGTAGACCCGGCCTCGACCGGTGTGCAGAACGCCCTCGCGAGCCTCGAGGGAAGCTGGGTCGCCGGACAGGCTTCCACTGATCAACCGGGTAGCTGTGGTCAGCTGTTGTATGTGCGCGCCATCGGCGGCAATTCCGCGGGTGCGCCGATCCACATCCTGTTCTTCCGCAATGGAAAGTACCTGGGCACAGGCACTTCCGAGCCGTATGCCTTCACCACCGTCGTCGGGTCGAGCAACAACGCGGTCACCGTCGACTACCGCTGGCTCGCCGGTGACGAACCCTTCGCCGCACCCCAGGGCGGCCCCGCGACGATCACCTACTCGTGGAACGGTTCGAAGGTGGTGATGGGCGGCACGCTGCCGACCGAAGTCACCCAGCCACACCGCTGATCCGATCTCGGATGCCCTGTGCGCCGGGCAGCTGGGGTTCAGTTGTGCGGGTGCAGCACCAACACGGTGATCTCGCTGGGTGCGAAGACCCGCAGCTGCGGACCCCAGAAGCCGGTGCCACGGCTGGTGTAGAGCTGGGTGTTGTTCGCGTGCCTGCTCAGGCCCGCGACCACCGGCTGGTCGAGCCGGACGAGGTAGTGGAACGGCCAGATCTGCCCACCGTGGGTGTGGCCGGAGATTTGCAGTGCTACTCCTGCCGCGGCGCTGTCGGCGATCTGTTTGGGCTGGTGGGCCAGTAGAACGACCGGCAGCGAGGGGTCTGCGCCCGCGAGCGCGCCGGGTAGATCGGGGCCGTGACCTGGTAGGCCGACGCCGGTCGGGTCGTCGATGCCTGCGATGACGAGCCGGTCGCCGTCGCGGGTGAGCACGCTGTGCTGGTTGTGCAGCGGCTGCCAGCCGAGCGAGGCCATGTAGTCGATCCAGCCCTGGGCGTCCCCGAAGTACTCGTGATTGCCGGTGATGTAGAACCGGCCCAGCGGCGCCTCGACCTTGCCGAGCGGATCGACCTGCGCCTGGCGTTTCGCGACCGAACCGTCGGCGAGATCACCGGCGTGGCAAGCGATATCGGGCCGCTGGGCATTGACCACCTCGACCACGCGCTCCGACCAGCGTCGCCGATTCAGCGCCGCGTAGTGGGTGTCGGTGACGACCACGACGCGCAGCCCGTCGAGCCCCTGCGCCAGCCCACGGATCGCGACATCGACCGTGCGCACCCGCGGCACCCGACGCGCCTCGTACACACCCCAGCCGACCAGCACCGCCGAGGTGACCAGTACCCCCGCCGCCACGATGCGCGCACTGTCGACCCCACCGACGGCCAGCGCGCCACGCACGAACAACCCGATCACCGACCAGGAGAACACCACCCACAGGACCCCGAGCAGGGTGTCGCCGACGATCACCGCCGGATCGGACTGCGCGGGCCCGTGCCCGAGGAACATCGTGAGGGGCAGGCACACGAGGGCGGCCACACAGACGGCCGTCCCGATCCAGAACAGCGTCCCGCTGCCACCGGTCGGCGACGAGACCAACGTCCACCAGGGCACCCCGAACAGCAAGGCGAGGACCAGCGACAACATCATCAGGCGTACGGCGATCTTCACAGCGGTCCGTTCTCGGCAGGGGCGGCCGGGCGCGGCCACGAGTCGACCTCCCAGGGTAGCCCTCCGGCCGGGCGCCCCTTTCGCCGAGAATCCGCAGTTCCGGGCATACGTACGAAGCTGGCTGCCTCACTTCACAATTCGAGGTTTCCCGGGGATCGAGGGCGCGCTATGCTGCCCGGCAGGGCCCCGCGCGCAGGTTTCGCACCGCGGCGGGTCGAGTGGGGAAGCGGCGTGGCCGCACAACGGGAAGGTCAGTACACCGATCATGCGTGGGGTAAACAAGCTTTTTCGGGGGGTCATGGCGGGCGCCGTGGTGGCGGTGCTGCCGTTCGGCGCGTCGGTCGCGCCCGCGGCCGCCGATGCCGACCCGTCCGCGATCGACTTCCGGGTGGAGACGTCGATGGGGGAGATCAACACCAGGATCATTCGCGCGGCCGACGGCAACACCGATCGGGTGGTCTACCTGCTCGACGGCGAACGGGCCGAGGACGACCTGAACGGCTGGGAGAAGCACACCACCATCCCGGCGCAGATCGCGAAGTTCAACATCAATGTCGTGATGCCGGTCGGCGGGCAGTCCAGCTTCTACGCCGACTGGGAGCAGCCGAGCAACTTCTTCGGCGTCAACCCCGACGGGTCGTTGCTGCCGAGCGCGGACTCCGGTTCGGCGATCGGCGGCTGGGAGGACACCCAGGGCAAAACCAACACCTACCAGTGGGAAACCTTCATCACCAAGACCCTGCCGGACGCCATGAAGTCCCGGCTCGGCTTCAGCTCGACCCGCAACGGTGTGGTCGGCCTGTCCAGTGGTGGTAGCGCGGCGATGTTGATGGCGGCCTATTACCCGGAGCAGTTCACCTACGCGGGCTCGCTGTCGGGCTACCTGCACATGTCGATGCCGGGCATGCGTGAGGCGCTCGGCGGGGCGATGATCGCCAGCGGTGGATACAACATCGAGGCGATGGCGCCCGCTGGCAGCGAGAAGTGGAAGCGGATGGACCCGTACGGGTTCGTCGAGAAGCTGATCGCCAACAACACCCGCCTCTATGTCTCCGCCGGTAGCGCCAAGCCCGCCGATCAGGACCTGTCCTCGGTCGACGCGATCACCCAGGGCATGCCATTGGAAGCGATCGCCCTGGCCAACACCCGGTCGTTCGAAAAGCGCGTGACCGCACTGGGTTACGAGAATGTCAGCTACGACTTCCCCGACATCGGCATCCACAACTGGGGCACCTGGGAACAGGTCGCCATCCGCCTGATGCCGGACATGGCACGCAATATCGGCAAGCCGTTGCCCGCGGGCGCCACGCCGCCCGCCGGTGGTGCACCGCCCGCCGGCGGACCCCCGGCCGGTGGTCCGCCCGCTGGCGGCGAACCACCGAAGTAGCTTCTGACACAGATGAAACCGCCGCTACCCACCTTCGGGCAGCGGCGGTTTCGCTCTTTCGAGGCGTCAGTCAGTGCCGGATTCGATGCGGTGCTGCTCCACCACGACCTCGTAGTGCGTCCGCTGGTCGGCCGTCATGTGTTCCTCGGCGACGGTGCTGATGCTCCAGGGGATCGGGCAGGGTGGCGTGTGATCCGGGTCCGGGCACAGCAGCCGTTCGATCTGCTCGGCGAGCGTGCGCGCCTCGGCCTCGGACGCGACGACACCCAGGCTGATCTCCCACAGCTTCTTCTCGTCTGTCATCTGCCGGGTCTCCTTGCGGTAGCGGTCAGTTCGTTCTGATCGGGCTCTCGTTCGACCAGCCCCACGTGGTGCTCGAACGGTGGCCGATCTCGGCGGGTGGTGCGGCGACGGTGCGGGTGAGGCGTTGGAGTTCGCCCCAATCGCGGGTCCAGTCGTCGGCCAGGTAGGCGGGGATGGTGCGTGACTGCATGAGCATGCCGGTCCAGCCGAGGGGGCCGCCGCCGGTATCGCCCTGCCAGGTCTCGGAGACCTGGGCGTTGAGTTTGTCGGGTTGGATCCGCCAGATCGGCATCTCCGCGACGCCGTTGTGGTGGTCGAATGGGCGCTGGCACGGGAAGGCCAGTCCCACATGCCAATCCGCGAGGACCGGGTCGGTGCTGCCGACCACGGTGTTCAGGCTCGACAGTTTCGGCAGTCGCGGTGGGGTGATCGCGAGCCACTGCATGGGGTCGGGCTCGGCTGCGTCGACGACCAGTCGAATGGCTGTGGTGCCTGTGGGAATTCGGTTCAAGTCGACCGGGATGTTGCGCCAGCCCGGAGCGCCGCCGACCGATGGCGGGGTCGAATCGCCCAGGGCAGTGATGGTTCCGTCACCGTCACGACGAGCGAACTCCACCCGCAAGCGCTGACCCGGCATGCGCGAACCATCGGGCGCGGTCGACTCGATTCGTCCGGCCACTGTCAGGATCAGCACTCTGTACGCCGGGTTCTGCTGTGCGGCAGCGAGATCCATCCGATACCACTGTGTGGTCAGCTGCGTGCGCTGGGGCTCGCCAGTCGAATAGCTGCCGAGCACCGGCGTCCGTTCCGGGGCAAGCCCGAACGGCAATGCCGCCGTGCTCCCGTTCACACCGGTCACGGCGGGGCTGGACGCACCAGGTGCTCCCGGCGGTCCCGCGTTCGGACCGCTCGGCGGTGCCCCAGTGGAACCACCTGGTGCGGAGCTGTTCGTGCCGCCAGGAGTAGCGCCCCCAGTTGGTGCCGCGCCGCCGGGCCCACCTCCACCGGGACCAGAGCTGCCGGGTGCGCCTCCACCGGGACCAGAGTCCCCGGGTGCACCTCCACCGGGGCCGGGTCCGCCGGGGCCAGGTCCTGAACCCGACGGTGGGGCCGAGGATTGGCCGGGTCCGGGATCGGGGGCGAGGCTGCCGACACCGTTCGGGGTGAAGCCGGTGTTCTCGGCGGCCAGCCCGTCGACGACGGTGCCGCTGTAGGGGGTGAGCAAGGAGTCCGCGGTATTTGTCTCGACAAGAACGTCATCGGCCATCGCGCACTGGTCACCCGTCAGTGCGCGCAGATTCGACAGCCCGACCGAGTACGCCGGGTACTGCGAAACAGCTGCCACGGCAAGCGATCCCACCTCGAACAGGACCATGGCCGCTGCGGCAACGGTCAGCGGCGCGACAGCCGGGAATGTGCGATCGGGCCGGCTGCGCCGAGCGCGATAGCCACCGGACTTCAGCTGTCCGCCGTTGGCGCGTTCGAGTACGTGACTCGTGTCGGAACCGACTGGAACCGCGGCATCGTTGTCGGTTCCGTCATCGCCGGTGCCACCGTCGTCAGCGCTCGGGTCTCGGAGGTCATCGGCACCGTCGTTTACCGCCGGGGCTTCGATGCCTGCGCGGTAATACTGGAACAGCGCCGCGAGGAGGGTTGCGGCCGTTGCGGCGAGGAAGAGTGTCGACACCTCGATGCCGCCGAGGGTGGGTGCGCGGTCGGGCCAGGGGACTCCGTAGCCGGAGACGTACCACCAACCGTTGGATCCGGTGAAGCTCACGGCGAGCAGGAACAGCACTGCGGCCGCGAACAGGGTTCGCAGATAGTTCTGGCCGAGGCGGACCAGAGCCACCGCCGTGATCGCGGCGAGTGCGGCCGCCAGGCCCGCGTAGACACCGAAGTGATGGGTCCATTTGGTGGGGGTGAACATCATCAGCAGCAGGGCCATGAAGACGACGGCGAGGATTCGGGTCATCGGACCACGGGCGGTCGCCGGGATGCGACCGCGGCGCAAGGTCGCGACGATGCCGACCGCGAGACACAGGAGCATGGCGAGGACGCCGAAGCGACGGGCCAGGGAGCCGTCGGGGTTGACCGACAGCAGGGAATCCCAGCGGGTGCGTTCCTCGAACCAGGACATGTCGGGGCCGACGAGTTGGCGCACGCGGGTAGCTTCGAGGACGGTCGACAAGGTCTGGTCGGCGAAGACGACGACCAGCACGAGAGTGCCCGCGGCGAGGATCGGGGCCACGAGCGCGGTGTACCGGAGGAAGACGGCTCCTCGACTGGCGCCCGAATCCGGTGTGGCGCGCGCGATGAGCGTCTGGATCACCGGTCGCGAACCGGCCAATAGCGCTGCTACGCAGATCAATCCGGTGGGACCGGCCGCCAGGGAGAACGCGGCGATCAGCACCGCGACGGCGGCGGGCAGCAGGCGGCGGGTGGCGATCGCCCGTTCCATCGAGCACCAGGTGAGCAGCGCGCCGACCGCGATCAGGGGTTCGGGTCGCAGGCCGTTGTTGAAGGGCAGCCAGATCGACAGGAACACCAGCGCCGCTGTCCAGCGCGCCGTTCGACTCGAACTGACGCCGGAACCCAGGCGCGGCAACGCTTCCCGGCTGAGGACCAGCCAGCACACGAACCCTGCGAGCAAAGCAGGCAATCGCATCCACAGCCCGGTCTCGCTGACCCGGGTCATCTGGGCGAGCACCTCGTAGGGCCAACCGAACGGTGCCTCGGCGACCTGGAACCACCGGTAGTAGTTGGCGGTGTAGCCCGCCTCCTTCGACGCGCGCGCCATCGTGAGGATGTAGCCGTCGTCAGAGCTGTTGGCGCCGATCACATGCCACACGACCAACGTGCCTGCGACCACCGCGTCGAGACCGGTGAACCGCCACCAGCGCGCGGGCAGGATGCGACGCGTACGGCGACCGTCGCGAGTGTCGCTGCGGTGCAGGCAGATCAACGTGAGCAGCGCGCACAACAGTGCCCCGATGATCGCCGCCAGTTTCCAGCCGGTCGGACTCGACGAGAACCGCGCATCGATCTCGGCATGCAGCCGCGCGTCTCCCATCCGTCCGCGATCCAATTCGGTGAAGACCCCGACCACTTGCGGGCGCACATCAGTGTCGACGGTCGTCTTCATCGGCGACCCGTCGGCCCGGGCCATGCCGGTGAGCTCGGCGGTGGTGCTCGTCGCCGTGGACACCACCGTCAGCGCACCGCATCGAGCATGCTGTGCACTCTCGGGAACGGCTGCTCCCGGAGCGCCGGGCCCGCCATTCGCACCGGTCGGTGGCTTCGCAGTCGATGGTGGTGCGGTGCTCGGCCCGTTCGACGGAACCGCGCCCGAAGGGGGAGCGCTGCCGGGGAACGGCGCGCCGTTGGGGGGAGGGCTGTCGGGAGATTGTGCGCCAGCGGGGACAGGCGGCCGGTTCGCGTCGGTAGGCGGAGGTTGTGTGCCATTCCGATCGTCGGCGACCGCGCCCTCTTTCGCGGGAGCATTCCCCGCGATATCCGCGATCGGCGCGCTCAACAGCAGCTTGTCGCGCAGCACCACCGACAACGTGCGCCCGGCTCCCGGCCGGTCCTCGATACGCGCGACCAAGCCTTTCGACCCTGCTCGCGGCGCCTGGGCGGGAACGGTGGACAGCACGGTCCCGCCGGTCATGTCGCGCAAGGCCGTGCACGGAATGCTCACATCGAGCGATAGCGGCACATAGTCCACGAGCGGCGCGCTGAGTTGCATCGACTGCGGCTGCGGCCAATCAAGACTCGCGCGCTGCTGCTGAACCGGCAGTAGCGGAGTCGCCACCGCCAGCACCACACCCAGCGCCCCCGCCGCGATCCCGATTTTCTGTACTCGGCCGAAGCCGGAAGAATCTCCACCCACAAACGACGATGCTAGCCCCGGGGGCGGCGCAGTTCGGTGACGGCGATCCGCGCCGCCTCGCCGATCGCGGCGTCGACCACCGGCAGCATCGGATCCGCGCGCGCGGCACGGGTGAAAACCGCAACCGCTACCGGTGTTTCGCCAGGGAACTCGATGACGGCGACCTCGTTGCGGATCACCCCGATGGTGCCGGTCTTTCCCGCGACGAGCACCCCGCGATGGGGGAATCCGGCGGCGATGCGGTGCGGCCAGATCTGCTTGCTCATCGCCGTGCGCGCGAATTCGGTGCTCGCGGTGGACACTATGTCGCCCGACCACAGCTTCCACAGGAACCGGGTCATCTCCTCGGGCGTGGTCGCGCTGGCGTAGGAGGGGTCGTAGGCGGAGACGGTCCACGCCTCGTCGTTGTCGGCCAGCGCCGCGAAAGCCTCTGCGGTGCTGTGGGTATCGGTATCACGGACCAGGCTGAGGTGCTGGTCGGCCGTGCCGCCGACGATGCGGGTATCCGTGAGGTCCAGTTCTTGGAGGAGCTCGCCCACGGCGGCGAGGCCGACCTCGCCGAGCAGGACATCGGCGGCGGCATTGTCGGACACGGTCATCATCGATGTCGCCAGATCGCGGCGGCTCAGAGTCACCGGATCATGCAGTGCCGCAAGGCCGGTCGGGCCCGGAGTGCAGTCGGCGGGATCGATGGTGAGCCGACCCGCGGGGTCGATCAGGCCGTGGTCGACCTGTCTCAAGAACGCAGCCAACAGCAGCAGTTTGTAGACCGACGCGACCACCACGCGGTCGTGCCCACCGACGGAGACCTCGCCGGCGGACCCATCGCAGCGCCGGGCGTGCAACCACCCGACGCAGCCCGCGTCGGCGAACACGGCACGGATCCGGGCACTCGCCGATTCCGGACCGCCGGCACCGCCGTTCCTCGCCGCGTCGAACACGCTCATCGCAGCCGCTCCCGGTACAGCACCCGATCCAACGCGTCGGCATGCGCACCCGCGTCCGCTCGGCGAATCACCCTGACCCGTAGGGCAATCGACTGCGGCGCCAACGTGAGCCAAACGACCCCCGGTGTCGGCGTCGGCGAGGTGGCGGTGACGCCGAAGCTCGTGCCCGCGGCCACGGCGGCCATCACCGCTCGATCGTCGGGAGCCGCGAGCGGCGGTGCGTCCAGTCCACGTTCGCGCAGCAGATCGATGATGCTGTCGAAGGCAGGCGGGTTCGCGGCGCGCGGTGGATGGGCGAAGTTCAGTCCGGCGAGCATCGGGAAGGTCGGTCGTTCGGCGGTGGTGGTGCGGTGCTCGGCGGGCACTACCAACCAGCGCGGTATCTTCACCACCGGTCCGGCCTCCACCCCGTCGACCAGCGCCGGATGTTCGATCACCGCCACATCGCACACGCCCGCGCGCACCTCGGTGACGAGATCGACGGTGGTGGCCAGTGTCGTCGCCACGCTGCCACCCGCGGCGCGCAAGCCCGTGACACACGCGGTGACCAGGCGATCGGGCAGCGCGGTCGTCGCGGCGAATCGCACGGTCCCGCTGAGCTGCGCCATCCGCTGTGATTCGGCGAGCAATCGGTCGGCGTCGTCGACGAGCAGCCGGGCACGCGGGAGCAGGTGCTTGCCCGCGGTGGTGAGCAGCGCGCCCTGGCTGGTGCGGTGGATGAGTTCGACGTCGAGATGTTGTTCGAGGCGGCGCAACCCCTGCGACAGGGGAGGTTGGGTCATGTCGAGTGCCGCTGCTGCCCGCCCGAAGTGGCCCTCGTCCGCGACAGAGACGAAGAACCGGAGGTGGCGGATCAGATCCATATCGGCCATTGAACCAGCGCTCTTGCCGCGACTCGGGCGATCTGCGGTGACGAGCTGGTCGGTATCGGTCTTCCCCGTCGCCTTACCGCTGTCCACCTGCGGTGATATCGGGTGCGACTCGTCCAGCCCGCTGTCCGATATTGGCTTCGACCCGGTCCGCGATGATTGCGTGCACCGGTGACTTCCTCCACACTGACGCCCCGCCTCCGCACCCGGATCGCCGCCGTAGCGCTGGCGATCTCGGCCGTGACGTTCACCGCCTGCTCGAGCAGCGACGCCGAACCGGCATCGAGTACATCGGCCACCGTGCCGGCCACCGCGACGTTCGCCGATATGGAGACGAAATACGGTGCCCGGCTAGGTCTCTCGGTGGTCGATACCGGAAGCGGAGCGACCGTCGACTACCGGGAAGGTGAGCGCTTCCCGATGGCCTCGACTTTCAAGGGTCTGGCATGCGGCGCTCTCCTGCAAGCGCATCCGCTGTCCACCGGCTATTTCGACCAGGTGATCCGGTACACCGCGGCCGACATCGTCGTGAACTCGCCGGAGACGGAGAAACACATCGACACCGGCATGACCGTCACCGCGCTCTGCGACGCGGCGATCACCCAGTCCGACAACACCGCAGGCAACATGCTGCTCCGATTGCTCGGCGGCCCAGAAGGTTTCACCGCCTTCCTGCGCACCCTGGGCGACACCGTGTCCCGTCTCGATCGCTGGGAGCCCGAGCTCAACACCGCGATCCCCGGCGACGAACGCGACACCACCACCGCCGCCGCTCTGGTGGCGAACTACCGCGCCCTGGTCGTCGGCACCGCCCTCCCCGAACCCGAACGCGACCAACTCGCCACGTGGCTGAAGGCGAGCAAGACCGGCGCCAAACGCATCAAGGCAGGTCTGCCCACGGACTGGATCGTCGGCGACAAAACCGGCAGCCCCGCCTACGGCTCCGCCCTCGACGTAGCGATCGCCTGGCCCCCCAACCGGGCCCCGCTCGTCCTCGCCGTCCTCACCACCAAGCCGGATCAGAACGCTGAACCTTCCAACGACCTCGTCGCGGAGGCAACGAAAACCGCGGTAGCCCAGCTCAACTGATCGCGCGTGTCGAGGAGCGGACCTGTCACGCGGTCTTTCGCATGCTGAGGTGCGTATGCAAGCCGAGGCGCGCGCCGAACCCGATCAATCGCTCCAGGCTGTACACCCCCTGCTTGCCGGCGCGCATCTCATAGATCCGCGACCTGGAAACACCGAGTCGCTCAGCAGCCTGGGCAGGCGTGAGTTCCAACTCATCGATCCGTGCGAGCACGGCGTCCAGCGCGTCGGCCCAAACCCGAAGCCGTTCCGCCTCTTCAGGGGAGTCCGTGATCGCTTCCCACACATCGGACGTTCGCTGAATTCTCATGGCTTCCTATCCTTTCCGTGCATCCGCTTCCGCCGCGCGATAGCGGTCGCGGCCGACGGACAAGTCGCCGGGCGCGGTCTTCTGTGTCTTCTTGGTAAAGGTGTGGAGCACGTAAACGACATCGCCGAATCTCGCGACGTAGAACATGCGGTAAGCGCCGGTCCGGTCGCGGAATCGAAGTTCGAATGCGCCGGACCCGACAGTCGGCATCGGTTTGAAATCCAATGGCGTTTGGCCGGTCTGTACCCGGTGTAGGCCGTAGCCGAGGCCACGCTGGACCGGCTGTGGCAACTCGCGCAGCCGGTCCAGCGCGTCGCCGACCCACCGGAGCTCTTCCTGCCCTGAGTATACAGATGGCATGTATACATTTGATCGCCTACAGTAGTTCGAACGGGCATTCGAACGATGGGGTTGGCATGACGGTGGAACTGGTGAATCCGGACGGGCTGCCCAAGCCCGAGGTGTATCGGCAACTCTCGATCGCGACCGGGTCGCGGCTGGTCTTTCTGGCGGGGCAGGTCGCTCGGGACGGTGCGGGGAATCCGGTCGGCGCCGGGGACTTCGCGGCGCAGGTGGAGCAGGCGTACCTCAATATCGGTACCGCGCTGGCGGCGATCGGTGGCTCGTTCGACGATGTCGCGAAGCTGACGATCTATGTCGTCGACTGGAGTGCGGAGAAGTATCCGCTGCTCGGTGAAGGTGTCGCCAGGGCGGCGGCGAAGCTCGGTGTGGATCCGGTCAAGCCGATCACATTGATCGGGGTGGCCGCGCTCGGTGAGCCGGATCTGCTCGTCGAGGTGGAGGCTACGGCCGTGCTCGACTGAGGATTACCGCGCGCCCGCCATCAGGACCTCGGTCGGCGTCGAGCGGTAGCGGCCCGGGGCCGTGCCGAATTCGCGTTTGAAGGCCTTGCTGAAGGCGTACTCGGAGCCGTATCCGGTGTGCCGCGCGACGGTCGAGAGTGGGTGGTCGGTGTCGCGGAGCAGGCGGGCGGCGGTGAGCATGCGCCAGCGGGTGAGGTAGGTCAGTGGGGGTTCGCCGACCAGGGTGGTGAAGCGTTTGGCGAAGGCGGCGCGGCTGAGACCGGCTCGGGCGCCCAGTGATTCGACCGTCCAGCCGTGGGCGGGGTCGTCGTGGACGGCGCGCAGGGAGCGGGAGATATCCGGGTCGGCGACTGCGGCGGCCCAGCCGGTCGTCTCGGCGGAGTCCGCGAGCTGGGCGCGCAGGAGATAGAGCAGCAGCAGGTCCAGCAGTGGGGGTATCGCCGCGTCGGCGCCGGGGTGGGTGTCGGTGAGTTCGTCGGCCAGCAGATCGACCGCGGCGCGCAGCGACGGGTGCGTGCCGAGCCGGGCCGGAACGTGCACCACCTCGGGCAGTTCCGTCAGCAGCGGATGGGTTCGGTCGGCAGCGAGCTGGTAGGAACCGCACAGCAGGGTCGCGGGAGCGCCCGGTCCCGCCACGATCCGGACATCGTCGGGGCCCGCGGTTTCGGTCACCGGGCTGTCGAGCTGGTCGAGCAGATCGTGGGCGATCCCGCGCGGCATGAAGACCGCGTCACCGGCGCCCAATGCCAGCGGCTCCGCATCGGGTCGCGTCAGCCAGCACGAACCCTGCAGAACCACATGGAAGCCCGCGCTCTCGATGCGCGGATACGACCGACCCCACGGCGCGTGCCGCACGAACATCCCGGAGGCCGGGCTGCCGGTCTTCGCGGTGGCCAAGACATCGCTCAGCAGATCCATGTTCGAAACGATACTTGCAGAGACGATCAGATATCTAGGCAAGATTGTGGATGATTTCTTGTCTCATGGATGGCTCATACGCTGTGTTCATCAGCCCGATGAGAACAAGGAGCACGACATGAAGATCGCCGTCTACGGAGCCAGTGGCCACGTCGGAACATTCGCGGTGCGGGAACTGCGCGAGCGCGGTATCGAGACCGTGGTCGTCGGCCGCAACGCCGCGCGGCTCGCCGGACTCGACGCCGAGGTTCGCGTTGCCGAGGCCGATGATCACGCCGCGCTCGTCGCCGCGTTCGCCGACGTCGACGCCGTGATCAGTACGCTGCCCGACTACACCGGTCGCGGCGAGGGCGTGCTGCGCGCCGCCATCGCCGCCGGCGTCCATTACGTCGACGTCGCGGGCGAACAGCTCTTCGTCGAGAAGGTCTTCGCCGAATTCGGCCCGCGTGCGGCCGAAGCCGGGGTGACGCTCTCGACCGCGACCACCGAAGCGGGGATCTTCGGCGACCTGCTCGCCCACCTCGGCGCCGAGCGACTCGGCGGCGCCGACGAGATCGTCCTGAGCCATGTCGCCACGCCCGGCGGCGAGGGCTCGCGCGGAAGTATGCGCACCGTCTTCCAGAATCTAGATGTCTTCACCAGTGGCGGCCTGTCGTGGTCCGACGGCGAATTCCAGACCGGCCCCCAGCCCCGCCGGACCACCTTCCTACTTCCTGACGAGACGGAACCCATTGCCGTGATGAAGTTTCCGCAACCCTCCGTGGTGACGATTCCGCGCCATACCACGGTGAGCTCGGTGGAGGGCGTACTCGCGAAGTCGATCTTCGAGATCGTCGGCACGGTCACCGAGGCCGATCTGGACGCCGCGCCCGAAACGCCGTCGGTCCCGGCGGCGTACTCGATGGTCGTGGACATCCACCGCGACGGCCGGACCTTGCGTGGCATCGGCAGCGGTCCCGACGCCTACCGCAACAGCGCCCAACTGGCGGTCGAGGTCGCGACGCGCATCGCGACGGGTGCGGGCACGCCGGGTGCGCAGTCACCCGCGGAGCTGTTCGATCCGGTCGAATTCCTCGACGCTCTCGCGCCGTTCGGCATGACATGGTCGCTGCGTTGACGGTGCGCCTACGGTGGATCGCCGCCCCCATCGCTGCCGTGGCCGCGCTGGTCCTGGTGGCGTTCGGTGTCCGCGACACCGAAACCACATGGTCGAGTGCCTGGACGACCGCGGTGCAGTACCCGGTCTACCAGAACTGGTCCGCCATGGGTTTCGCTGATCAGACTGTGCGACAGGTGTTTCGCTTGTCGCAGGAAGGGCCGGAGGTCAGGATTCGGTTGTCGAATCGCTTCGGCGAGTACCCCCTGCCGGTGTCGGCGGCGACGGTGGCCGCCAGTGCGGGGGGCGCGGCGATCGTCCCGGAATCGGTGCGGGGGTTGAGCGTCGGTGGGCAGTCCACCTTCGTGATCGCGCCGGGGGCCGAGGTGATCAGCGACGCGGTGCGCACCGTGGGGGCATCGATCGCGGTCACTCTCTATTTCGACCGACCCACCGGCCCCGCGACCCAGCACGGGCAGTCGCTGGCCACCAGCTACCGAGCACAGGGCGATCACGCGGACGACCCGTCGGCGGCACCGTTCACCGACACCTCGCAGTCCTGGTACTACGTGGCAGGCATCGAGACGCTGCGGTCGAGCGGCGGCGACGTCACCGTGGCCTTCGGCGATTCGATCACCGACGGCTACCGCTCGACACTCGACGCCGACCTGCGCTACCCCGACCAACTCGCGGCGGTAGGCCACCACGGCCCGGTGGTCAATGCCGGAATCAGCGGCAACAGGCTGCTCACCGACTCGACCGTGCTGGGCGACAGCGCGCTGGCCCGGTTCCGTCGCGATGTTCTCGACCAACCGGGCGTCGGTACCGCCGTCGTTCTGATCGGGATCAACGACATCGGTCTGTCGGACAGCGTCGGCCCGGATGGTGCTGTCTTCCCGCCGGTTTCGGCCGACCAGCTCATCACCGGATATCGCGCGTTGATCGCGCAGGCGCGCGCGGCGGGTGTGCGCATCGTCGGCGCGACCATTCTGCCGTTCGCCGGGTCGGCGTACTACTCGCTCGAGCGGGAGCGGTTGCGCACCGAGGTGAACACTTGGATTCGGGAGTCGGGCGCCTTCGACAAGGTGGTCGATCTCGAACAGGCGTTGGCCACTCCCGGTGATCGCACCCGTCTCGCGGACGGTTTCGACAGCGGTGATCACCTGCATCCCAATGATTCCGGCTATCGGGCCATGGCCACGGTCATCGCGCCTGCTCTCGCCGCGTGATCGCCGTCTCGCCCCACCTGTCCTGACCTGGCCGGATGCTGACCCGTAGCCCAACGGTCGGTGAACCCTGATCCGTCGACTGGCAGGTAGGGCGGGGGCTCGATATGCTCGACTCCGACTTCGAAACAGGCTGCCTTGCTGCGTGTTTGATCGACCACTGATGGCAGGGGGCCTGTGAGTACTGCGGACGTACTGCCGATGGCACAGACAGTAGCTGCGCCGAAGGCGTCCGGTGACAGCGCTGGATCTGTGGTGCTCGGCGCCGGCGTGGCGGTGGTGGCGATCGCCGCCGTGACCGCGGTGTTCGCGCCGCAGGCCGTCGGTATCCCGGTGCTCACCGCCGCTGTCGCCGCGGCACTGATCGGCTGCCCCGCGGTGTGGTTCGCACTGCGTCAGCGCGCGCAGGCGCGCGCGAGTCTGGCCGCCGCCCAGCGGGCCGAACAGCAACTGGCCGCCACCGTGGCCGAGGCGAGCGCACGCCTGACCCAGGCCGACGAGCACACCGCCGCTTACGCCTGGGAAGCCCAGGAGAATTCGCGGCGGGGCGCGGCGGCACTGGCCGCGTTCGCCGGCGCCGCGGGCCGTATCCAGGCGATGACCACCTCGATGCTGGCCGAGCTGCGGGAGATGGAACACCGCCACGCCGACCCCCGGGTACTCACCGACCTGCTCCACATCGACCACCGCACCGCCCAGGCGGGTCGCCTCGCCGACAGCATCGCGGTGCTGTCGGGTGCGCGCACCGGCCGTCGCTGGGCGAAACCCATTGCGATGGAATCGATTCTGCGCGGCGCGATGGGTCGCGTCGCCGGGTATCAGCGCGTGCGGCTGCGGGCGATCGCCGAGGTCGGTGTCGCCGGGCACGCCGCCGAAGGCGTGATGCACACACTCGCCGAACTGCTCGACAATGCCTGCAACTTCTCGCCGCCCACCACCGAGGTGCACGTCTATGCCGCGGAAGTGCCCGCGGGCGTGGTGATCACGATCGAGGACAGCGGCCTGATCATGAGCGATTCCGCGCTGCGCCGCGCCGAAGCCGCCGTGTCCGGACGCGATCACAAGGGCAAGGGCGCCGACCTGGCCTCGTTGTCGGGGACCAGGCTCGGGCTCGCCGTGGTCGGGTACCTGGCGCGCAAACACGAACTCACCGTCTCGTATCGGCCGTCGGCGATCGGCGGCACCGCGGTCGTCGTCGTCGTTCCGCGAGAGCTCACCGCGCGCGCCGAACGTCGCAGTCGCAATGTGGTGGCCCCGCCGCGCTTCGCCGAGCCGGCCACACTGAGCCAGTTCGACAGCCCGATCCCGCGCAGAACCGATACCGGCACCATGGATTTCAGCGAGCCCGTCGGCGAACACGCGCAACCCGAGACCGATGGCGCGTCGGCCTCTTCGCCCATGCTGCCGAAACGTCGCAGGGGCGACACGCTGGCGCAGGTCCACCCCGAAGGCCTCGCCGCCACGCCCACCGCCAAGGCGCCGCCGGCCAAACCCACCGCCCTCGGTGCCTTCCAGCGTTCCGCGCCGGGCCGCACCATTGCAAGCCACGATCCGGGCAGCGCCGCTGCGGCTCCCGACCCACTGGAGGACCGATGACCACCACCGCCCCCGCGAACCTCGGCTGGCTGCTCGAGAAGCTGCTCGCCCGCACCCCGCGTGCCCGCCACGCCCTGCTCCTGTCTGGTGACGGATTGAAGATCTGCCATACGCCAGAACTCGACGTCGACCGCGCTGATCAGTTGGCCGCCATCGCCGCGGGGTTCCAGAGCCTGTCGCACGGGGCTTCCGTCGAGTTCGGTGACGGGCGTGGCGGAGTTCGCCAGTCGATGACCGAGTTCTACGGCGGCATCCTGTTCGTGGTCGAGGCGGGGCGCGGCGCGCACCTGGCGGTGGTCGCCGCCGAGGACGCCGATGCCGGTCTGGTCGGGCACACGATGCACGAGTTGGTCGAACAGCTCGGCGAGCATATGGCGGCCCAGCCCAGACGCGGAGCGATCGATTGACCAGGGCCGGTCGCGACGACGATCCCGACCGCTTCTATACCCTGACCGGCGGCCGAGCTCCCGTCACCGAGGACTTCGACCTGGTCACCCTGGTGGTCAGCGAGTCGGCGGCCACCCCGGGGATGTCCTCGGAACAGGTCGCGGTCCTCGACATCTGCCGGGCGCCCACCGCGGTGGTGGAGATCGCGGCCGAGCTGCGGCTGCCCGTCGGTGTCACCACGGTTGTCCTGTCGGACCTGCTGGCCGCGGGCAAGATCACGGTGCGCCCACCGCTGTCCGCGGCGATGTCGCTGGATGCTTCCACCCTCGAGAAGGTGCTCGTTGGACTTCGCAAGCTCTGAGAACGTGCCCGAGCGGGCGAAAGCGCCGCTGCACAGCACGGCAATGCACGGGTTGAAGATCGTGGTCATCGGCGGATTCGGCGTCGGCAAAACGACATTGGTGCGCTCGGTGAGCGAGATCCGGCCACTCGACACCGAGGCCACCATGACCGATGTCGGGACGGGCGTCGACGACACCACCGGTGTGCCCGGCAAGTCGACCACCACCGTCGCCTTCGACTTCGGCCGTATCACGCTCGACGACGAACACGTGCTCTACCTGTTCGGAGCCCCTGGGCAGCAACGGTTCTGGTTCCTGTGGGACCGGCTGTTCACGGGTGCGCTCGGCGCGATCGTGCTGGTCGACCAGCGCCGGATCAGCGACTCCTGGTACGCGATCGACCGCCTCGAACACCAGGGCACTCCGTTCGTGGTGGCCTGCAACGACTTCGGTGACTCCCATTCGGCGGGCGCGGTGCGTGACGCACTCGATCTCGATCCGGCTGTGCCGCTGGTGATGTGTGACGCGCGCTCGCGCGAATCGAGCAAGCAGGTGCTGATCGCACTGGTCGAGCACCTGTATTCCGCTGTCCCACAGGGAGAAACCGTTTCATGAGCACACCGACCGGCGCGTGCCCGATCACCGGCGCGGTGCCGTTGAGCGGTCCCGAGTTCCACATCGAACCGCACGAGGTCTATCGGCGGATGCGCCGCGATCACGGTCCCGTCGTGCAGGTCGAGTTGCCCGGCGGGTTCCCGGCGTGGCTGATCATCGGTTACCGCGAACTGCATCAGGTGACCAGTGATCCGCTGCTCTTCCCGCGTGACGTGTCGCTGTGGAATCAGTGGGGACGGGTGCCGGAGGACTGGCCGCTGCTGCCGATGATCGGGCAACCGATGCCCTCGATCTACTTCACCGCGGGCGCCGAACATCGCAGGCACCTGGCGATGGTGGAACCGGCCCTGGACGCGGTCGACCACTTCGAATTGCGCAGGGCCTGTGAGGAACTCGCCGACCGACTGGTCGACGGGTTCTGCGGTCGCGGCAGCGCCGACCTGATCGCCGAGTTCGCGGTGCCGCTGCCCGCCCTCGCCCTGGCGCGCATCCTCGGTCTGCCCGACAACGACGCGGCAGACCTCGCCCTGACGATGAAGCAGCTCGCCGACGGTGGCGCCGACGCCCAGTCCGGGCACGCCCGCTTCGCCGAACACATGGCGCGGCTGGTCGCGGTGAAGAGGGCTCGTCCCGCTGGGGATCTGGCCTCGATGATGCTGGCCGACCCCGAGCCGTTCACCGACGAGGAATACATGAACGACCTGATGGCGATCGCCGCCGCGGGTCACCTCACCACCGCGGACTGGCTCGGCAGTTCGATGCGGCTGATGCTCACCGACGACCGATTCGCGAACGCGCTCGGCGGCGGCAGGCGCAGTGTCGGCGAGGCCATGAACGAGGTGCTCTGGGAAGAGGGGCCCACCTCGATTCTGGCGGGCCGGTGGGCAGCGCGCGACACCCGTCTCGCCGACAAGACGATTCGGGCGGGTGACCTCCTGCTGCTCGGTCTCGCGGCCGCCAATCTCGATCCGCATGTGCGCCAATCCTTTACCGACGGTGGCTCCGTACCCACCGGCAACAGCGCCCATTTCGCGTTCAGCTACGGCGAGTACCGCTGCCCTTTCCCGGCGCAGCAGATCGCGGAGATCATCGCCAGGACCGGGATCGAGGTGCTGCTCGACCGGCTTCCCGATGTCGATCTCGGGGTGCCCGCCGACCAGCTCACCCGGCGACCTTCGGCTTTCCTTCGGGGCATGACCGCACTGCCCGTTCGTTTCACACCAGTTCGACCCGTCGGAGGTTTTTCGTGAGCTCGCCATGCCCTTTCGCCATCGACCCCATGGTCGGTGACCTCAACGGGGAAACCGCCCGCCTTCGAGCACTCGGTCCGATCACCCGGATCGACCTGCTCGGTGTGCCCGCCTGGACCGTCACCGATCACGCCGTCGCACGTCAGCTGACCACCGACACCCGGCTGGTCAAGGACATCAACGCGTGGTCGCTGTATGCCGACGGCGTGGTGACCACCCAGTGGCCGCTGATCGGGATGGTCCTCGTCGACCGTTCGATGTTCAGCGTCGACGGCGCCGAGCACCGCCGGTTGCGGCTCAAGACAGCCCAGGCACTGGCCCCGCGGCGGCTGGAGGAGCTGCGCCCGGTGATCGAACAGCTGACCGCCGACCTGCTCGACGACCTCGAGGCCGCCGGCGCCGATGGCGCTGCGGTGGACCTCAAGGAGGTTTTCGCCTATCCGCTGCCGATGCGCGTGGTCGGCGACCTGATGGGCGTCGCGCGCGAAGACCACGCGCAGCTGCTCGAGTGGTACAAGAAGTTCTTCTCGGTGATGACCCCGCAGGACGAGCGCCTCGAGGTGATGAGCGGCCTCGATGTGTACTTCACCGACCTGGTCCGGCAGAAGATCGCCGACCCGGCCGATGATCTGACCTCGGCGTTCGTCACCGCCGACGAGGGCGGCGAGCCGCTCACCGAAGAAGAGGCGATCGGCAACATCAAGGCCCTCGTCGCGGCAGGCCACGAGACCACCGTCAGCCTGATCATCAACACCGTGCGCGCGCTGCTCGCCGAACCCGAGCAGCTGGCGAAAGTCCTTGCCGGGGATGTGGAGTGGAAGCAGGTCATCGAGGAATCGCTGCGCTGGGACGGCCCGGTCTCGCACCTGCTGATGCGTTTCGCCACCGAGGACATCGTTGTCGGCGACACCGTGATCGCCAAGGGCGAGGGCGTGGTGATGTCCTACCGTGCCGTCGGCCGCGACACCGCGGTGCACGGCGAGACCGCCGACGAGTTCGACGTGACGCGCTCGACCGCCAACCGCCACTTGGCCTTCGGCTACGGCCCGCACATCTGCCCCGGCGCCGCGCTGTCGCGTCTGGAAGCCGCGATCGCGCTGCCCGCGCTGTTCGCCCGCTTCCCGAAGCTGCGCCTTGCCGTTCCCGACAGTGAGATCGGCAACCTGCCGGTGCTCACGCAGAACGATCTGGCCGCGCTGCCGATCATCCTGAGCTGACCGGCGACGCGTCGCGCCCGGTGGTTCCTACGCCGGGCGCGACGCTATCCGTGCGCTACAGACCCAGATCGCGGCCGATCAGTTCCTTCATGATCTCGTTGGAGCCCGCCCAGATCTTGGTGACCCTGGCGTCCATCCACGCCCGCGCGACCCGGTATTCACGCATGTAGCCGTAGCCGCCGTGCAACTGCACACACGCGTCGAGCACATCGTTCTGCACCTGCGCCGACCACCACTTGGCCTTCGCCGCGTCGACCGCGGACAGCTCACCGGCAGCGTGGGCGACGATGCCCTGATCGACGAACGCCTGTGTCACTTCGATTTTGGTGACCAGCTCGGCGAACAGGAACTTGTTGTACTGGAAGCTGCCGATCTGCTGCCCGAATGCCTTGCGCTCCTTGGCATACTGCAGCGTCTCGTCCAGGATCGCCGAGGCATGGGCGAGGTTGGAGATCGCCGCGCCGATGCGTTCCTGCGGCAGCCGCTCCATCATGGCGATGAAGCCACGGTCGACCTCGCCGAGCCGGTTGGCGTCGGGGACACGCACAGTGTCGAAGAACAGTTCGGCGGTATCGGATTCGGGCTGACCGACCTTGTCGAGCTTGCGCCCGCGAGTGAAGCCGTCCATCCCGGTCTCGATGGCGAACAGCGTGATGCCCTTGGCCTTCTTCTCCGGGCTGGTGCGGGCGGCGACGATCACGAGGTCGGCGTTGAAACCGTTGGTGATGAACGTCTTCGAGCCGTTGATGATCCAGTCGTCGCCGTCACGCACGGCGGTGGTCTTCAGCGCGGCCAGGTCGGAACCGCCCGACGGCTCGGTCATGCCGATGGCCGTGATGATCTCGCCGGTGCAGAACTTCGGGAGCCAGCGCTGCTTCTGCTCATCGTTGGTGAGCTCGACCATGTAGGGCGCACACACGTCGTAGTGGATGCCGAACGAGGACGCGATCGCGGCGCTCGCCTTCGACAGCTCCTCGCCGAACACCGCGTTGAACCGGTAGTCGCCCGCGTCGCTGCCACCGAACTCCTCGGGCACACCGAGGCCGAGGTAGCCCAGTTCGCCTGCCGCGAGCCAGGTGTCGCGGTCGATCGCCCGTTCTTCGACGAAGCGTTCGGCATTCGGCGCGATCGAGCGTTTGACGAACTCGGCGACCGACGCGCGGAAGGCGTCGTGGTCCTCGGTAAAGATGGAGCGCTTCATGGTGTCCTTTCGCTGACTTACTGTTCGGGCCGTTCGCCCAGCAGAACCAAAGACGCCCGGACAACTCTGGCCGCGTCGGGTTCCTCACCGCTGATCACATCGGTGTAGATGAAGGTCTCGGTGATCCGCACCAGCAGCAGCGCCAACTCGGGCACCGGCAGCAGCGGATCGAGAGCATCGGCCGAAATCTCTTCGGCGAGTAGTTCTTCCACGATCGCCACGATGCGATGCTGCACCGTTCCCGCGCGGGTGGTGAGCAGTCGCAGCGACCGTTCGGGTTCGCGCAACAGGAATTGGCGGAAGGCGTGGGAGGTGTTGGTGGCCTGGGCGAAATCGCCGAGGATGGTCGCGATGCGGTACGCGCCGTGACCGGGAGCCGCGGCGGCCGCGCGACGCAAGGTGGGCTCGGCGACCGACCAGATGACCTCGGCGAGCAGTTCGTCGCGCCCGCCGACCCACCGGAACAGCGTTGCCCGGTTCACTCCGAGCGCGACGGCGAGTTCCTTCATCTCCAGTCGGTGCCCGGCCAGGAATACGGCCCTGGCGGCGCGGAACGCGCTCACGGCATCGGGGCGCGCCGCCGCGTCCTGGAGTCTTTTCTCCAGGGCCGTCTGCTCGATCACGTCACCTCCATGCACCGTTTCCTACAGTGTATGAACTGTGCAACGTCTGTCAATATGTTGCACTCCGGGCACAAGAACGGGCACGAAAAAACTCCCCGGTCACCATGACCGAGGAGTTCTCGTTGTAGCCCCGACGGGATTCGAACCCGCGCTACCGCCTTGAGAGGGCGGCGTCCTAGGCCGCTAGACGACGGGGCCAGAACAACAGCTCACCGGGGTGAGCCGCGCGGAACATACGATAGCCGACGACCTGGTGATCGACCAAAACGGGTGGTCGTCCCGGTTGACCGCCCCTTGGCAGCGGGGCACAGTGGGGCCATGACCAGCAATGAGCTGCGCGGTGGGGTGGAGATGAGCAATCTCGATCAGCCGCTGTTCGACGGGGCCGAGGCGACCAAGCGGGATCTGGTCGACTACCTCGAGTTCGTGGGGGAGCGGCTCGTTCGGGTGTTGCGGGGGCGAGTGCTGTCGGTGGTGCGGGTCCGGCCGGGACAGCCGCCGTTCATGCAGAAGAATCTGCCGAAATACACCCCGGAATGGGTGCCGCGCGCGACGGTGTGGGCGGAGAGCTCACATCGCGAGGTCACCTACGCGCTCGGTGACGACGTGCGCACGCTGCTGTGGTTCGGCAACCAGCGCGCGGTGGAGTACCACCCGCTGCTGTTGCCGGTCGACCACAGTGCGGGGCCGACGCACCTGGTGCTCGATCTGGATCCCTCACCGGGGCAGACGTTTCGCGATGCGGCGGCGGGCGCGCAGCTGATCCGGGCCGCGCTGGAAGCCGACGGGCTCGCCGGTGCGGTGAAGACCAGCGGCGCCAAGGGATTACACGTCTACGTGCCGATCGAGCCCGGCGTCGCGATCGAGGACGCCGCGGCGGCGACCCGGGCCGTCGCGGCCAGAGCCGAGCGCATCGATCCCACCGTCGGAACCACCGCGTTCATTCGCGAGGACCGAGCGGGAAAGGTTTTCCTCGACTCCACCCGAGCGGGCGGCGCGACGGTGATCGCGGCATACAGCCCGCGGATCCGACCGGGAGTCCCGGTGTCTTTTCCCTTGCGCTGGAACGACATCGAGTCGGTGACCCCCGCCGACTTCACCCTGCGCACCGCCCCGGATCTGCTCGGCGACACCGACCCGTGGGCTACCGAAATGCCCGCACCGCAAGCACTCCCGGCCGACCTGATCGCCGAAGGCCACACCATCCCGATCGCCCGAGTCCAGGCCATGCACGAGGGCAAACGCCGGGCCCGCGCTCGCCGCGCCGAATGAGCACTGCCGGAGGTTGATCAGCCGCCGAGCGACGCGACGCCCGCCTGGGCGAACTTCTCGTCGAGGTCGCCGCTCGGAGCGCCTGCCACGCCGATGCCCGCGATCGGGGCGTTGTTCGCCTTCACCGGGGCGCCGCCACCGAGGAAGAGGGTGCCGTCGATGTCGGCCAGGTGCGGGGCCGACTCGAGGCGCTTGGCCAGTTCGGTGGTGGGCGCGTTCCACGAGACGGCGGTGAAGGCCTTCTGCTGGGCGGCGTCGTAGGACTGCGGGCCCGCGCCGTCGCCGCGCAGGGTGACGATGACATTGCCGTTGCGATCGACCACCGCGACGCTCACGCGCTGGTTCTCCTTTGCGGCGGCGTCGAGGGCGGTCTGCGCGGCCTTGGTGGCGGCGGCGATCGACAGGTGGGTGGACTGGGCCAGGTTGGCATCGGCGGCATCGACGATCACGGGGGTACGGGCCGCCGGGTCCTGATCCTGCGCCTGGACGGTCACGACGCCGACCACACCGGCGGCGACGACACCGGCGGTGGCGCCGGCGATGATGAGGCGATTGCGGGTGGTGGACTTGGCGGTCATGAGTGCTCCTGCGTGGATCTCGGCCGCCCGGCGGTCTGCCGTGGCGTGGTGATATCCATCCTGTTCGCGCAGTGGCTCGCGCGGATCGGCGTACCGGCTGCACTCCGGGGACGGATCGGCCGACACCCGGGTCAACCGATCGGATGACCCGTATTCTTGGCGGCTGGCGCCGCGTATTCGCGGCCTATTGACCTCGATCTTCCCTCCCTCCGGGCACTCCTTCGTCGCACCCTCTGGTCAGTCCGGATCGAGGCGGCCGAGAACTGATCTTCGTTGGCGCAGCGACGCCACCGTCTGCAGAACAGAGGTGGTTCCTTTGACTCAGCTACTCGGGCAGCAGCGAGACGACACGCGACTGCTTGCTGTCATCGTCCACAGTGCCTTCTATGTCCTGCTGGCCGCTTCGTTGATGCGATGGCTGATCCGGCACAGCGAGACGCGCTCGACACCGTTGATCGTCGTGCTCGCTCTGCTCCTCGCGGTGCTGTACGCGCTGAGTGAACTGCGACAGTCGCATCGGCTGGAATGGTTCGCGCTGCTGGTGCTGACCTGGTCGGTACTGGTGGTGCTCGCACCGAGCTTCGCCTGGTGCGCGGTGCCGCTGGTGTACACGGGACTGCGGATTCTGTCGGAGCGCGTGGCGGTGATTCTGGTCGTGGCGCTCACCGTATTGGTGGTGTCGAGTCAGGTGCGCATCGCCGGATGGCTGGATCCGAATCTGGTGCTGGCCCCGCCCGCGGTGGCCGCGGTGACCACGGCGCTGTTCGTCGGTATGCGCCGTCAGACGGAACGTCAGGCCGCGCTCATCGACGACCTGGTGCGGACCAGGCAGGAACTGGCGGCCACCGAACGCAGGGCGGGCACCCTGGCCGAACGGCAACGGCTGGCCATGGAAATCCACGACACCCTGGCCCAGGGGCTGTCGAGCCAGCGCATGCTGCTCCAAGCCGCCGACCTGGTGTGGGACAGCGATCCGGATCTCGCGCACACGCATCTGCGCTCGGCGGCCGCCATCGCCGAACACGACCTGACCGAGGCGCGCCGGTTCGTCCACGACCTGGCTCCGGCCGACCTCGCCGTGGGCGGATCGTTGCCCGCCGCGCTGGCCGCACTCGCCGAACGGGAGACGAGCGATTCCCTGACCGTTCGTCTCCATATAGAAGGAACGCCCGGCCAGTTGCCCCAGCGGGTGGAGGCCACCCTGCTGCGCATCGCCCAGGGCGCGCTGGCCAATGTGCGCGAACACGCGGCGGCCACCACCGCGACGATCACGCTGACCAGCCTCGACGACCAGATCGTGCTCGACGTCGCCGACGACGGCCGCGGCTTCGACCCCGACGCACGGGTCGACCCCGCGCGACATCGCGGCCACGGTCTGCCCGCGATCCGGGCGCGGGTTCGTCAACTCGGCGGCACCTGCACCGTGGAGTCCGCGCCCGGCGACGGCACCGTGCTCTCCGCCGCCGTTCCGCTCGCTACCGGCCCGACGTAGCCGCACTACCATCGGCACCTGTGACCACCACCGTGCGCCTGTTGATCTGCGACGATCACGCTGTCGTCCGCGCCGGACTGCACGCGCTGCTGTCGAGCGCGCCCGATATCGAGGTCATCGGGGAGGCCGCCGACGGACCGACCGCGGTCACGCTGGCCGCGAGTCTGTACCCCGATGTGGTGCTGATGGATCTGCAGCTCGGCAAGGATATGGACGGTGTCGAAGCGACCCGCCGGATCACCGCCCAGCCCGCGCCGACCCCGCACGTGCTGGTGCTGACCACCTACGACACCGACGCCGACATCACCCGCGCGATCGAGGCGGGCGCCACCGGTTATCTCCTCAAGGCCGAACGGCCGGAGGAACTGTTCGCCGCGATCCACGCCGCCGCGAGCGGGCAGACCGCCTTGTCCGCGCCGGTCGCCGCCAAGGTGATGGCCAAGATGCGCAATCCCGGCCCCACGCTCACCGCCCGCGAGCGTGACATCCTCGGCCAACTCGCCCACGGCCTCGGCAACCGGGAGATCGCCCGCGCTTTGCACATCAGCGAGGCGACGGTGAAAACCCACCTGGGCCGCATTTACGACAAACTCGACGTCGACACCCGCGCGGCGGCGGTCGCGGTGGCAACCGAGCGGCGCTTGCTCGCCTGAGCCGTCTGGCGGTCCTAAGCGGGCGCCAGGGTGGCGGCGCCGAAGGACACACGGAAGCGCTCGCACCAGATGCTGACCGACTTCACCGTCGACAGATCGGTGCCCGCGGGCAGCTCGTAGTTCTGGCTGCCCTCGTTTCCCTTCAGCGAGCCGAGGTCGATGTGGCTGCCGTCGTCGAAGTTGTGCCAGTCGTCGACGATCACCGGCTGATCGGTGAGCCAGACGTGCAGGGCAGGCCCGTCGGAGGTGTTCAGGTCGACGATCCGCAGCACGATGGTGCCCTCTGACGTGCGCTGGAGCTGCGCGGTGCCGGAGGTGTCGTGCTCATGGGAGAGGAAGGAACCCTCGGCGATCACCGGCGGTGGCGCGCCGTCCACCGCGGCGATCGGCGCCTCGTCGACGGTCACCGTGGTGAACAGCCGCCACGGCTGGAACAGGTAGAGGCCCACGGTCACGGCCGCGACCAGGCCGACGGCGATGACGGTGAACAGGGTCCGGCGAGTGCTCATTGCGCCTCCTTTTCACCCATCATCCCCCGTCCCGACGCGGGCTGACTGCCCGAATTGCCGGAAAGAAAACGTGACCGGGGTCTCGGAATCCCTATGAGCCCGGTCACATTACGGCACTATAACGACAGTAATGTGATTACGGATTTATTACGGCCGACCAGCGGTGAACAGTGTTCCTTTGGACAATATCCGCTACAAACACGTCCGTGATCGGTACGTGATCTCGGCGCGCATTCCGGCTACATTCGGTCACGGCTTGAACAACAACCCGAGCCGAATCGAATCGCAGAACGCCGGAAAGCCTGCCCCGTGATTCGAGGATCCCCGACATGACTGAGGGGCAGGGACGCGGTAGTTTCCATCACCGAGTCGGTGGACGCAGGCAGGAAATACTTTATGTCTTTGAATCGCAAGTTCACCACCCGTGCCCTCGGTATTGCCGCTGTTGCCGGCGCGATGATCGCCGTTCCGGCCGGTCTGACCACCGCAACCGCCTCGGCGAACAACTGGGACGCCGTGGCGCAGTGCGAGAGCACGGGCAACTGGAACATCAACACCGGTAACGGCTACTACGGCGGCCTGCAGTTCTCGCAGAGCACCTGGGAAGCCTACGGTGGCGCGGGCTCCGCCGACAACGCCAGCCGTGAAGAGCAGATCCGCGTGGCCGAGAACGTGCTGGCCGCGCAGGGCCCCGGCGCCTGGCCCGTGTGCAGCGCCTACCTGTAAAGAGCGCTGACAAGTAAGACTTTCCTTGTCGGGAAACGAATTACCCGCTATTCGAAGCACACGTCGAATAGCGGGTTTTTTCGTTGTCCGGAGAATCCAATCGATATACCGTGAGCGATGCCGCGAGCATGCGTGAATCCGACGGATCGGACGGGTCGAGGCCGGTGAGCTCGGCGATTCTGCGCAGCCGATAGGTAAATGTATTCGGGTGTACGTGAATCAAACGTGACGCTGTTTTCCGGTCGCCGCCGTGGACGAGATGCGCTTCCAGCGCGTCGATCAGGTGCGGACTGCTCAGGAGCGGAATCACCCGCTGCGCCAGGCGTTCTCGGGCCGGACCCGGCCGGGTGAGTTGGTATTCGAGCAGCAGATCGTCGAGTCGGTAGCAGCCACCGGGCTTGCCACGTAGTCGCGCCAGTTCGGTCAGTTCGGTCGCGTCTTCGGCCGCGGCCGGAATCGCGTCGCGGCTGATGCCGGAGAATTCGGCCAGATACACCGGGACGCCGAACTGAGTGCGCAGTCGGTCGGCGAGTTGGTCGAACTTCGCCGCTTCCAGGATGTCGGTTTCGGAACTGTGACTCAGCAGCGCGATGCCGTGGGTGCCGTCGAAGGTGGCCGGGGTGGTGGTGCCGGTGAGTTCGTCCAACGCGCGTTGCAGCACGCGGATCCGTCGCCTGGTCACCAGGTTGGCCGCGGTGCCGACGCGGGGCGGCTCGCTCAGGTGAACCGCCAGCACCGTGTACTGGTCGGCGAGGATCGTGTCGGCGCGGGCCGCGAGTTCCTCGGCGGGCAGGCCGCGGACCAGCGCCGAACACAGCTCCCGGCGC
The DNA here is from genome assembly GCF_001427185.1 of Nocardia sp. Root136. Taxonomy (NCBI): domain Bacteria; kingdom Bacillati; phylum Actinomycetota; class Actinomycetes; order Mycobacteriales; family Nocardiaceae; genus Nocardia; species Nocardia sp. Root136. The sequence goes on along the minus strand of NZ_LMFE01000001.1, from coordinate 1,845,836 downwards.
GCCTCGCGTTCGGCGTGGTAGATCGACTGTTCGACCTCGGTGTATGTCTCCACGACCGTCATATTGATGTGGCGCAGCAGATCGAGCAGTCGGTTGCCGACCCGTGCCATCTCCGCGGTCTCGGTGGGCAGGGCCAGCGACAGCGCCTCCGCGAACACCGACTGCGCCGACCCGTGGATCGCGCCGATCAGCATCGGCAACGGCAGCCGGTCCTCCGCGTGGCGCTCGGCGACCGGGGCGACGAACGCCGCGACCTCGGCGTAGGTGAACTCCCGGTCGGCGCCGATCGCCTCGAGCACGGCCCGCCCGCACGCGTAGATGGTCGGCAGTACCTCCGCGGTGAAGTGGCCGTCGGGAAGTTCGGCGGGCGCGTTGGCGCCGAGACCGGCGGCGAGCATGCGCTCGGAAATCTGTGGCCATCGCGTCAACAGACGTGCGGTCAGCGCGGGCAGGGCGGGAAGTTCGGAGATGGGGTGTTCAGCGAGCATGACTCGATTGTGTCCGACGACAGGCCGGTGCAGGACGATCCGATCGAGAACGAACAGAGCTTGGCTCCCGCGCCAATCACGTCCAGAGTTTCTCGTTGCCCGGTGCAGTGACATCACTGTGTCCTGGGTCATAGATTCGCAGAGCGCGTCCGAGCTACCTGTTCGTCGACGCGGATCTACGGAAGTGAAACCATGATTGCAACGACGCATTCCCTTCGCCGCGCGCTGTGCGGAATCGGCATCGCCGCGGTGTTGACCGCGGCATCCGGCCCGGCCACCGCGGAGCCCGTGCTGGAGCCGACGATCGCCTCATTGGCCGAGTACGTGAACGCGGGCACGGTGCCCGCCGCCGACGGCCGCACCCCCACCGCCATCGCCGACACCGGCAGCGCCTCCGGCAGCAGTTCGGGTTCGGCGGGCAGCCGCGCCTCCGACGCCGTCGGCGAGGGTCCCGAGATGTCGGCGTACCTGCCCGCCTTCGCCTACGGCCTGCTCCACCCCGACGCGGCGCCGCCCGGCGCCAACCGCTGGGACTGCAAGCCCTCCGCCCAGCACCCGCGCCCGGTGATACTGCTGCACGGCACCTGGCTCAACGCCTACGACACCTTCTCCTACCTCTCGCCGCACCTGGCGAAGGCTGGGTACTGCGTATTCACCCTGAATTTCGGCAAATCCGGGCTGCTGGAGGCCGGTGGACTCGGCGCCGTGCTGCCGGGCCGCTACGGGGTCGGCCCGATGGCCGACTCCTCGCGCCAGGTCGGCGCCTTCATCGAGCGGGTACGCGCGGCGACCGGCTCGGACCAGGTCGACATCGTCGGCCATTCCCAGGGCGGCACCATCGCCAATCACTATCTGAAGTTCGGGGGCGGCCAGGGCAAGGTCGGCAAGCTGGTCAGTTTCGGCGCCACCCACCACGGCACCTCGCTGCTCGGGATCGCCACGCTCGGTCGCATGATCAACAACGCGGGCATCGACATCCTTGGCTTCTACCGGCCGATCATCGGCGCGGCCAATGTGGAACAGGCCATCGGCTCACCGTTCTACACCACCCTCAACGCCACCGGTGACACGGTGCCCGGCGTCGCCTACACCGCCGTCGGTTCCCGCTACGACGAGGTGATGAACCCCATCGACCTAGGGTTCCTGCGGGCCGGGCCGAACGCGACCGTCGACAACATCACCCTGCAGAACGGCTGCGAGCAGGACGTCTCCGACCACCTGACCATGATGTATTCGCCGCGCGCCACCTCGATCGCGCTGCGTGCTCTCGATCCGGAAGGCAGTCCCACCTTGGCCTGTACGTTCAACCCCTGGTTCTTCGGTGGCGGCGGCAGCCTATGACCGTCGACGCTCCGCCAGCGACCCGGCACGACGCGCCTGTGCTGCCGCCCGACGACCCGTTCTATGACACCCCGCTCGGCATCGCCGCGCTCGCGCCGGGGACGGTGGTGCGATCGCGGCCGGTGGAGCTCGCGCTGTTCGGGGTGATCCGGCAGCGGATCACCGCGTGGCAATTGCTGTATCGCACCTGCGATCTCGACGGTGCGCCGGAAGTCTCGGTGACGACGGTGCTGCTGCCGTGGGGTGCTTCGGCGCGGCCCCGACCGCTGGTGTCGTTCCAATGCGCGATCGATGCCGTTGCCCCGCAATGCTTTCCGTCCTACGTGTTACGGCGCGGCGCGTGGACGATCGGTTCGATCGCGCCGCTCGAACTGCCGATCATCGCGATGGCATTGGAGCGGGGTTGGGCGGTGTCGGTGCCCGATCACGAGGGCCTGGGTGGTCGTTTCGGGGCGGCGCGTGAGCCCGGATACCGTGCGCTGGACGGGATTCGGGCCGCCCTCGACTTCGCCCCGATGGCGTTGACGCCGACCACTTCTGTTGCCCTGTGGGGCTATTCGGGCGGCGGGCTGGCCACGGCGTGGGCCGCGGAATTGGCCGCCGAGTACGCGCCGGAGCTGAATATCGTGGGTGCGGCGGCGGGTTCACCGGTGGGCGACCCGGCCGCCGCCTTCGAGCGGCTGAACGGCGGGTGGTTCGCCGGGTTCCCCGCGGCGTTCATCGCGGGATTGCGGCAGGCCTATCCCGAACTCGGTGCGGTGCTGCACGATCATCTCGACGCGCGATACCGCGGTCTGCTCGGTGAAGCCGAGGAACGCAGCACCTTCGCGCTGTTGCTGCGGTTCGCGCGTCGCGATGTCACCGGGCATCTGCGCGGCGGCATGGCGGAGTTACTCGCCGAACCCGCCCTGCGCCGCATTCTCGCCGACATCGAACCCGGCACTCGCGCGCCCGCGGCACCGTTGCTCATCGTCCAGGGGGTGAACGACGAGGTGATCGCGGTCGCCGATATCGACGCGCACGTGCGCCGTTATCAGCGGGCCGGGGCGACGGTGCGCTATCTGCGCGTGCGCCGCGGTTCGCACCTGTCACTCGAATTCCTCATCGTGCCTGCGATTCTCGACTGGCTCACCGACCGATTCGCCGGCGATCCCGCGCCGACCGGGACGTGCACCGTCGCCTCCGTCGCGCGTTCGCCGCGAGCCCTACGTACACATCTCGCGTTCGTGCGGACGGTGCTGCGCATGCTCGGCGGAATGCCGATCGGCGGGACGGAGACGGGGACGTTACCTGAACGACCCCGCTTGGGTGGCGGCGACTCCGAACATTCGCACGTTGTCGATGATGCCTCGATCGCGGTCCGGTGATGAGTCCGTGCTCTCGCGGAGGTGGGTGATCGGTCGTGGTGCCACGGCAGCGGTGGTGCCGGCAGTGAACTCATCGGTCGAGCTCACAGGTCTGCCACGTATCTGTCGTCTTCGGGGTGCGCTTCGACCGCGGCGAGGTAGATGTCGAGGCGGCGTCGCAGCTCGTGCACGGCCAATTCCTGTGCGGCCACCAGCTCGTCGATCGTCACACCGGCGGGCGACGTCACGGTCGGCCGGTAGGCGCACAGGTCGCCGCGGTTCGCCTCGATCAGCATGCGTTTCGCGGCCCGCTCCTGCTTGTCGATCGCCGTGGCGCGGCGGCGGTTGCGGGCGTCCTCGTCGAGTCGATGACGGGCGATGGCGGCGATCAGGGAGTGTCGTCGCCGATCCGCCCCGTCGACCTCGCTGTCGCGCTGTCGCCGAGCTGTTTCGGCCTCGGCTGTCGCGGCGAGCTCCTCGGCCCGGGCGCAGGCGTCTCGCACGGTGTCGTGATGCTTCGCCTCACCCTCGACGAGCAGCAATCGCGCCTGGGCTTCGAAAGACTCGGCCGTAGTTCGCAACCCCGTCCTGGCATGCGCGCTCACCTGGAACACCATCGAGGCGGCGACAGTGAGCCGGTGCGCAGCGTCGCTTCTCGAAGGTGTCATCCCCGCGTTCCTCACTACCGGTCGTCGAGAACATAGATGCGCCACGACCCGAGAGCGGTTCGCCGCGAACCGTTCGTCCCCCGTACGGCATCAGTGTCGGTGAGGGGTTTCACCGACGTCGTCGCTTCACCGCGGCGGCGTCGGTGAAGTACTGCTGCCCCTGGGGGTGACGGCCGCGCCGCCGCGCGCCGAGTGGAGCCGCAGGGGGGTTCCACGCGGGTCGGTGGTGCGCCCTCCCAGGGCGCATCCGAACCCGATTGCCGGACGAACGTTTCCGGTAATCGGGTTCGTATTCCGTGCAGCGACAGTGACGATCAGCTCAAGCCGGCGACGATCGCCGCCCGCACCGGATCGCCGGCGGGCAGACCCTTGGCCACCCTGCGCCACGCGTTGCGTCCGGCCGTGAGCGAGCAGCGCACCGCGTCGGTGACCGCCGATGTATGCGTGCTGCCGAGCGCGGCACCCGGCAGCAGCGAGATCTCGAGATCCTCGGACATGGTGAGCGCCCTGGTGACGACCTGACCGGTGAGCGTGCCGTCGGCTTCGGCGTAGAGGACAACGAGCAGTTCGGTGCGCTCGGCGCCGAGGCTCACCGCCACTCGCACGATGTCGCCCGCCGCGGCCCGGGCGCCGAACGAATGCACCGAGATTCGCGTCTGCTCCGCGCCCGCGGGCGAGCGGGTGAACTCGATACCCAACTCCCGGTCGAGCTGTTTCTGCACCGCGCGGGTCGCCGTCGTCTCACCCTCGGACGACGCGGCGAGCGGTTGCACGGTCCAGCCCGGCACCGCCATCGCGGCGCGGCGCGCGTCGAGGTCGCCGACGGCGGCCGAACCGCCGCGTAACAGTCGCGCCGCGATCCGTGCCCCGGCGGCGGCCGACTCCGCATCGACCTCCGGGCCGTCGGCCTCGGCGAAGGCGATCAGCACATCGATATCGATAGGCAGACTCAGGCGGTCCGCGTCATGATCGGGCGCCATCAGGATGTCTCCTCGTTGTCCCTGGCGTCGAGTTGCGCGCGCACTGCCGCACGCAGCATCTTGGCGCCCGCCGCGCGTAAACGCTTGACCTTCTCCTGGCTGAACTGCAGGTCTCGGGCCACCTCACCGGTGGTCTGCACATCGGCATAGCTGCCGTCCGTCGCGATCACGAAGGTCGCCCGGAGCACGGCCGCGGTCTCCGCGTGCGCGATCGAATCCAGCGCGTCCCGCAGGATCGCGCGGTCGGCGAGCCGGTTCTCGGCATCGCCGCACCGATGATCCTCGAGTACCAGCACGGTCGACTCGTAGTCGACCCGGTGACCCGGGTGACGCTTCTCGGCCGTGCGACTGCGCCGGTCCTGCAGCACCTGCCACTGAAGATTCTTGAGCACCAACGCTTTCCAGTGCCGGATTCGCTCGGTGGGCAGCGTCGCGGTGAGCTCGACCATCGTGTCCTGGGCGACATCTTCGAAGTCGCTGCGCATATCCGGGTCGAGCCGATCCAGGACGTAGCGCGCCTTGGTCGCCGCGTAGCTCGACATGGTGACCAGATCGGCGCCGAAGATGTGGTCGACGACAGCGGGACGCAGGCGTTCGGGGACCTCGCTCCACGCGGCGCCGAGCCACTGGTCCAAGGGCTCAGAACTCAACTGACACCCCCACTCGGCCGGCGACGGGCACACCACGGCTCGTTTTCTCGTCGCCGTCGATGCTACCTGCGCCGCAGGCCGGGCCGACGGGAGACAGCGGAGCGCGCTGTGGGATCGAACATGTCCCATCGCGGAGCCTCCTGTCGGGTCGATCGGCTCCTACACAGATGCGGTTGCCGCCCCGAGCGGTTCGCGTCACCGACGCCCAGACCCGCGTGATCAGGCCGGGCAGGCCGGGGAGGCGACCATGAACGAGAACGCGATCTGGCAGTACCAGGCCTTTTCGACCTTCCACTTCCCGTCTTCGGCGACGAAGTTGACGATGAGCGGGTACGGCGGACTGCCGTTGATCGACGCGGTGCCGTCGGCGAGCATGCCGGGTGGTGCGGTTCTGGTGCCCGCGATGGTGATCGTGATGGTGGCGCCGCCCTGTCGGGGGGCGTCGGCGACTCGGTTCGGCAGTTCGGGGTCGCTCTCGATGCCCTGGATGAGTTCGATCTTCTCGGCGTTGGACACCGCCGGGTCGAGCAGTCGCTGCATCAGGGCCCCGACTTCGTCGGCACCAGGTAGTGGTAGCGGCGCGGAGATCTCGCGCGCTACGACTTTCGCCGGCTCGGTGGTGGCGTCCTCGGCGGCCGAACAGCTCGCCGATACCGCGATCACGGCGAGCAGGGCCGCGACGGTCGTGGTGCGTCCGGCGCTGTGTCGTCTCGGCAACGTGGTCCCTCGGGTCGATCGATGGTGTGCTGGAATTCAATCGTATCGGGGCATTCTCGGGAGGGTCGGGTGATGCCCGGCGGGGAGACGGGGGAGACATGGCGGTCGAATCGACGGATCAGTCGGGCGCGCTGTCGACCGATGACGCGGTGCTGATCGAGTTGACCGGTGCGCCGCAACGGTGGCTGGCCCTGTGTCGCGATGCCGTTGCCGCCGGGCCGGATGCCGCGCGCCGCCTTCTGGAGCACCGGCGTGAGACCGGTGTACTGGCGCGGCAGTCGCTGGCCCGGTGGAAGGATCTCGCGGCGGACGAGGATCTGCTCGAGGAAGAGTCCGAGGATCCCGACGCGCAAGACCGCCGGATCACCGCGGATCTGTCGGCGGCCCGCGCGATGGCGGTGCTGGCGCAGGCGCTGACCGGTTCGATCGACACCGACGACGCGTGTGAGGCCTTCCTCGATCACGCTGAACGCGCCGGGTTGATCTCTGTCGGTACCCAGTTGCTGCCCGCGGGTATTCCGATCACCAGCGCGAATGCCCCGCTCGGCGAGATCGTGCGCCATCTGCTCGGGCAGGGCGGTCGGGCGGGGCGCGGATACGCCATCATGGCCGCGCTCGAGCTGGCCGGGCACACCCTCGCGGTCGTGCGCAGCAGCCGGATCAGCGTGCTGTTCTCGAGCTTCGGCGGTGGTGGCGAGGTGGGCGTGCTGCGCCTCGACCAGGTTCGTGGCGGACCGAGCGGCCTGCATCCCGACCCGGCGCGGATGGGCTTCCTGCAGGCCGATCGCGAATTCACCGACAGCCTCGAAAGAGCTTGGCGCATCAGCAGATTGGCCGGCACCGATGCGTGTGTGCGGTGGTCGGTCTCGACGCACGGCAGCTCGCCGGCCAACGACATGAACGGCGCGTCGATGGGCGCGGCGTTCGCGGTCGCCCTCGACGACCTCGCCCCGCGGCACGCGCTGCTGCGTCGCCTGCGGCCCCGACGGCTCGACCCCGAGTGCGCGGTCACCGCCGGGCTGTCGGGCGCGAACCTGACGGCCGTCGGCGGCTACGCGGGCAAACTGACTGCCGCGCAACGCTCGTCGCTTCGCGTGGTGGTCGCGTCGGAGGCCTACCGGGCAGCCGCCGACGAGGCGCCACAGAACTACGCCGACCGCATCTCGGCCGCCCGCACGGTGTCCGAAGCGATCGCGAGGACCCGCACCCGGGCGAACCTCGCGCTGTGGATGGTCTCCGTCGCGGCCGGGCTGGCCGTGCTGCTGGCGGTGGGGTCGGTGACCGAACTGGTCCAGCTGCGCATCGAGAACGCGGCCGCGCGCGCGGAATCGAATTCGCGCCTGTTCGCCGGTGTCGCGCGCGGCGGAGGAAACCTCAATCCCGCACTGTCCCAACAGATCGCGCTGGCCGCCTATCGAACCGCTCCGACCGAGGAGGCGCGATCGGCACTGTTGGAGAACACCGCGACGAACGCGCCCATCCGAATCAGCCCGGGTGTCGTGCTCGGCCGCGGCGTGGTCTTCGATCCCGACGCGCCGCGCATCGCGACCACCCCGCAGGGCGACGTGATCGCGATCGGCGAAGGCGACGGTTCGGTGGAATTGGTGCGGGTGACCGAGTCCGGCGTCGACCGCTGGCCACGGTTCGCCACCGACAGCGGCCACATCCGCGGCATCGCGATCAGCGCGAACCACGAATGGCTGGTGGTCGCGGGCGATCTGCGATCGGCGCTGTGGAATATCGCCGACCCCGGCGCACCGCGTCTGGTGACCCAGTTCCCCCTCGCCGGTCGGTTGCCCTCGTCGGTCGCGCTGAGTCCCGACCTCGAGTTCGTCGCCATCGGCACCCACAGTGCGACGGTGTCGACCTGGCGACTCGGCGACGATCCCGCGCACCCGGTCGCCCTACCGACGCAGTCGGTCTCGGGCCAGCGTGCCGAGGTCGCCCTGAGCGATCGCACGCTGGTCGCGGCGGTGCCGTCGTTGTTCGGCGGCGTCTGGACGACCACGGTGCGCGGCTGGAACACCGAGACCCTCGACCACGATCAGACACCGGTGTTCGACCGTCGCCTCGAACGGCCCGGCGGCGCGGAGGCGAGGTCGGTCGAGTTCACCGGCGACGGCGCCGTGCTGGCCGTCGCTCTCAATCCGGGTGAGGTCGCGCGCTGGCGCGTCGGCGCGAGCACCGTCGAGCCGATGCCCGCCGTGATGAGGGGCGCCAACGAATACCTCGACGTGTCGCTGACCGAGGACGGTCGATCGGCCGTGATCGTCGGCGGTGACTCCAGGGCCCGCATCCGCGACCTGGACACCGGCGTGGAGCTGGTCACGCTCCCGATCGATATGGTCGCGCACGCTCGCTTCCTGCGCGGTGGAAGATCGCTGGTGACAACGAGTTTCGACCATGCCGTGCATGTTTTCGCACTGCCGGGTCCGGTCGTGTCGACCAGCCCGCTCACGCTGTTCCGGTTTCCGCTCGACCAGCCCGTCCTGCCGCAGGAGCTGTTCCCGCACCTGCGAATGCTGGCCAGAACGCCCTTCGCCACCGATCGAACGTTGCTCGACGGCGACCCCGCCGGGCTGATCGACGTCGTCGCGATCGCCCCGGACGGGACAAGGGCGGTGACCAGAACCGAATCCACGATCCAGGTCTGGGACATCGCCGACCCGGTGAATCCGCGCCGCGTCGGCGTGCCGCTCAGCGCGGCAGGCGTCGACATCCGCGCCATCACGTTCAGCCCTGACGGTGCCTTGGCCATCGGTCGCAGCATGACCCAGACCGTCGAGATCTTCGATGTCTCCGGCGAACCCCGATTGCTGTCGAATATCCGATTCGGCCGCGGCTACCCGACCTCGCTCGCCTTCAGTCCGGACGGCAGCATGCTCGCCGTCGGCAGCCACCGTACCGGCAACGTCAGCGTCTTCGCGACCACATCCGATGCGCCGCCGATCGCGGAACTGTCCGATCTGCAAACCCCGGGCCAGACCATGTCGCTGGCCCTGAGCTCGCGCAATACCCTCGCTGTCGGCACTCTCACCGGCGCGTTCGTCTACGAGATCGGCAAGCCGGGTCGTCCGCCGCGCGCCCTCACCGTTCCGGTCGGCGCCAACGGCTCGGCGGGTTCGGTGGCCTTCGATCCGGGCGGAACCCGACTCGCCGTCGACGACATCCTCAGCGGCACCATTCTGCTCTGGGATTACAGCGACCCCGCGAACCCCACCGCTTACGCCACGATCACTCGCGGTCAACGCCACCGCCAACCCACGATGCTGGCATTCGCCGCGAACGGGGCCGTCCTCACCGAATCCGCCGTCGACGGCACCCTGCGTCGATGGCGCACCGACGCCGCCGTCGAGGCCGACCGGATCTGTGCCAGCGGCACCACCCCGATCACCCGCGAGGAATGGGCAGGCGCTCTTCCCGGCCACGCCTATGTGAACACCTGCCCTGTGCGCTGATACATAGCAGCTCTACCGGCGGTTTTCACATTTGTCTGTGACAGTATGTAGCGGTGCCCCTATTTCTTGGGGCAATGGAAATGCGGCCTTATCGGATGTCGCAATACAATTCTCATCGAGTTCTCAGAATTAATTAAGACACAGTGGGTATCGCGCGAAAATGCCAGCTGGGGGCGGCGTTGTGGCCGAACTGTTACCAGTGTCACTAAATCAAGAAATCCGTAACCCGCGATGTTCGGGCGTCGATATGCCATTCGTAAGCCAGCTCCGGCTGGGCCTATGCGAGAAACAGAGGAATTACTATGATCCCCGTTATCATCGACACCGGTAGCGCTGCCCTCGGCGGCCTCTTCAATACCTTCGGCGCAGCACTGCAGGGCCTGGTCGACACCCTGTGGACCGGTTCCTTCGGCGGCTGATACAGCCCCATAGGTCGATGAAACGACCTGGTCCTCGCTAGCGCGTGACCGACGAGAAGGCCTCGCACCTGACGGTGTGGGGCCTTCCCTCGTCAGTGGGTGTGGGGGGCCGGTTCGGGCACATGCTTCGGGCCGTGCGAGTCGGCGCACGGGTGGGAGTCGCGGTTGCCGATGTCGAGGAGTTTCGGGCTGGCGTGGTCGACCTGCAGCGTGACGTGCTCGATGTGGTGGTCGTGGTCGAGCATGTGCGCGATGTCCTCGCGGACCGCGTGGCAATCGCGACCGGGCTGCACGAGAACATGGGCCGACAGGGCGGGGGAGCCGGACGTGATTTCCCAGATGTGCAGGTCGTGAACCTCGGTGACGCCCTCGCGCGCGGCCATGTCGCGGCCGATCTGCGCGGGGTCGAGGTTCTCGGGCGCGGCCTCGAGGAAGATCCGGCTCGACGCCTTGATCAGGCCGATTCCGGCCTTGATCATCAGCACCACCACGATCAGCGTGGCGACCACGTCGGCCTGGACCCAGCCGGTCAGGACGATGATCAGACCGGCCACGGCGGTGGCGATGAACGCGAACAGGTCGTTGAGGATGTGCTGGTAGGCGCCTTCGACATTGAGGCTGGTGCGATCGGCGCGGCTGATCATCCAGGTGGCGAGCACGTTCACGACGATGCCGACCAGTGCGGTGATCAGCACCAGCCAGCCGTGCACCTCCGGCGGCTCGAACAGTCGGCGGATCGCCTCGTAGCCGAGCCAGAGTGCCAGCAGCAGCAGCGTCAGCCCGTTGGCCTGGGCCGACAGGATCTCGGCCCGCTTCCAGCCGAACGTCATCCGCCCGCTCGCCGGTCGCGCCGCGAGCCGAATGGCCCACAGCGCCAGCGCGATCGAGGCGGCATCGGTGGTCATATGCGCCGCGTCGGAGAGCAGTGCGAGCGAATCGGCGATGATGCCGACGATCACCTCGCCGATCAAGAAGGTGACGATCACCGCCAAGGCCCCCGCCAGCCAGCGTCGATCGCTGTCGGCCGATACCCCGTGGTCGTGCCCGTGCCCTGCGCCCATCACGTTCCCCTCTTCTGCGGTTCGATCGGTCGCAATCATATGCACACATCGCTATGTATGCAATTCGTTCTTGGTCGGGGGTGATCGTCGCTGGTCACCGGATGTTGCCGCGTCGGATTCCAGCCTATGCCTGAGCGTACGGGCGCGGTAACGCGCGCCGAATCACTCTCGAGAGTGAGGTGCGACGGACTGTTTCCGGACAGACTGGCACGTCGTGGGACTACCTCGGGAACATCCATCACCGCTCGACGCGCTGATCGCCGCCATGGTGACGGCCGCGACGGTGGTGCCCGCGCTCGCGGTCGCAGCCTCATGGTGGATCGTCGGGCTGTCGGTCCTCGCGTCGGTGCCGGTGTTGTGGCGGCGTCGGGCTCCGGTGGGTGTGCTGTTCGTGGTCGGTCCGGCGATCACCGCGCTCGGCTGCGTGCACGCGTTGCCGATCCTGCCGTTCGGCACGGTCGTCTGTGTGTACACGATCGCGGCGTACTGTTCCGCGCGGCAACGACGTACGACCTTTGTGCTGGTCGTGGTGGGAATTCTGGTGTCGCTACTGGTGCCACGCGAGACCGCCGACTCGTACGCCTATGCCGCGATGTCGTTCATGACGGCATGGGCACTCGGGTCGGGGGTCCGTGCGAAGCAGGCGCAGATCGACGCACTCGCCGAACGGACGCGCCGCCTCGACGACGAACGCCAGGCCGCTGTGGTTCGTGAGCGGCTGCGGATCGCCCGGGATATGCACGACGGGCTCGCCCATGCGGTCGGTGCGATGATCGTGCGCGCCGAGACCGGTCCGCTGCTCGATCGGGCCGATGCCGACGCGGCGTTCGCGGCGATCGCCGACGGTGGGCGTGCTGCCTTGCGGGAACTGCGCCACAGTATCGGTGCGCTGCGCGAGGACGATCCGCCGCATCAACCAGGGGTGGCCGCCATCGCCGATCTTGTCGCGCTCGCCGAACATCGGGGTCTGGTCGCCCGTTTCACCGAACACGGAGCCCGCGTGCCGATCTCACCGCAAGCCGACGCCGCCGCGTATCGGATCGTGCAGGAGGCGCTGACCAATACGGGCAAGCATGCGAAGGCGACGCGGGTCGACGTGGCGCTGAGCTGGTCATCGGGTCGGCTCGGGGTGCGAATCGCCGACGACGGCACCGCGGTGGAAGGCGGTCGGGTGGGTGACGCCGACACCACGGGCTTCGGCTTGGTCGGGATGCGGGAACGGGTGCACGCGTGCGGTGGCGTGTTGCGGGTGGAGCCCACACGGTCTGGGTTCGTGGTATCGGCCGATCTGCCTCTGGCACAGGGGAGTTGACGATGCGAGTACTCGTCGTCGACGACCAGGAATTGTTCCGCACCGGGTTTCGGCTCATCCTGGAATCCGAACCCGACATCGAGGTGGTGGGGGAGGCTTGCGATGGTGTGGACGCGGTGACGGCGGCCCGGCGGCTCACCCCCGATGTGGTGGTCATGGACGTGCGGATGCCGCGGCTGGACGGAGTGGCCGCCACTGCGCGGATCTGCGCGGAGACGGCGGCAAAGGTGCTGGTACTCACCATGTTCGACATCGATGAGTACGTTTACGCCGCACTGCGGGCCGGGGCGAGCGGGTTCCTGCTCAAGGACGCGCGCAGGGCCGAATTGATCGGTGGGGTCAGAGTTGTCGCCGCCGGTGACGCGCTGCTGGCCCCCTCGGTGACGAGGCGGCTGATCGCCGAGGTCACCGCGCGTGCGAGTCCGCATCCGGTAGCGTCCACGCAGTTGGCCACGCTGACTCCGCGGGAACGCGACATTCTGCGAGAACTCGCCGCGGGCCGCTCGAATACCGAACTCGCGGCTCGGCTGGTCGTCACCGAACACACCGTGAAAACCCATGTCAGTTCCGTTCTTTCGAAGCTGGGACTGCGCGACCGGGCCCAGGCGGTGGTCTTCGCCTATGAATCCGGGATGGTGGCTCGGGGGGACAACCAATTGCCGGGCGGTGCGAGGTGATCTCACTCGCGTGAGGGAGGCGGGTTCGCTCGTACGGGCGATGTGCTGAAGCCGCCTCCACCGCGACGATCAAGGGGTGACATCTACTGAAGAGGCTGTGCGCGAGGGGTTCTCCGGGCGAATCGAACGTCGATGGCTCGGGCCGTCGACGATCTGGTTGGTCGCCACCATCGGCTCGGCGGTGTTGTGGAGTATCGGCACCGGCCTGCATCCGATTCCCGGAATCGCCCTGCTCGCACCACTTCCGGTGTTGTGGCTGGCCCCGCGGCAATCCGCGTCGGTGGTGTACGCGGCAGCGGCGCTGTCGTGGTTCGGCGGTAACGCGAGGTACTGGTCCTACTTCATCGATACCCTGGACCAACCTGCGACTATCCCTGTAATTCTGCTTGTCGGCGGCGCACTGACCTTCGGGGCGTGCATCGCCCTCTTTCGAAAGCTACTGATACAGGGCAGGTTTGGATGGGCCGTGCTCGCCCTACCCGCCCTGTGGACCTCGGTGGAGTTCCTGGTCAGCATGGTCGGCGGGATCGGCGCGTGGTGGAGCATCGCGTACTCCCAGGCCGAGGTGGCGGCGATCGTGCGCGTCGCATCGATCACCGGCGTGTGGGGGATCAGCTTCCTGCTCCTTGCGGTGCCCAGCGCCGTTGCCGCGCTGATGGCCCCCGGAATCCGAACGGCACGCGGGTTGACGGTGGTCGGTGTGGCGGCGGGAGCGGTGATCGTCGCCATCGGTGCAGGTCAGTGGTGTTCCGAGGCGGCAAGCGGCGGCCCGGTGACGAGGGTGGGTTTGGTCGCCGTCGCGCAGCCGCCGATGTACGTTCCGGTCGCCACGCCCGATGGTGCGCGGATGATCACCGAAGCGGTCGCCGCCGTCGACCAGCTCGCCGACCAGGGCGCCGAAGTCATCGTCTTCACCGAGAAGGCTTGGCATGCGAGACAATCCGAGCTCTGGTTGTTGCGCGACCCACTCAGCGCCGTTGCTGCTCGCCGTGGCGTCCATCTGGTCGTAGGTCTGGAACTCGAACAACCCAACGGCACTGTCAACGCCGCCATCGCCTATCCAGGCGAAACTGTCTACGCGAAGCGCTTTCTCGTCCCCGGCCTCGAATCCTCGCTCCAGCCAGGAACGACCTCGGTCCGGATTCCTGGTCGTTCCTGGGCGCTGGCGATCTGCTTCGACCTCGATCGTCCTGCCCTCGTCCGCCAGAACCGCACCGACGGCGCGACGCTGATCCTCGCTCCCGCACTGGATTTCACCGTCGACCACTGGTTACACAGCCGAATGGCAGTGCTACGAGCCGCCGAGTCAGGCATCGCCATCGCCCGCCCCGCCCAGCTCGGCGAACTGGTCGCCGTCGACGCACAGGGCGCCGTGCAGGCGTCGGTCCGCACCGACCTCACCGAAACCCGCATGGCGCTCGCCGACATCCGTACCGCCGGGGATCGCACGCCTTACGTTCGCTGGGGCGACTGGTTCGCAGGATTGTCGATCATGCTCGCCGTGGCCGGTGGACTCGCTGCCCTCCGTCGTCCGGTCGCTCAACCGAGGAGGCCTCGTGAATCGGTCGATCAGTCCTGATCGGGCCAGGTATCGGCGACGACCAACTTGCCCGCCGCCAGGATCAGCGCGTAGTGCTCGGCGACCACGCCGGACGGATAGGTCGGCCAGAACGACACCGCCCCGGTCGCCTTGTCGATGACGTACACCGAGCCGCCGATCGGGATCGGCCGATCCGGGGGCGCGTGCAACGGCGCGATCGCGAAAACGGTGAATCCGTCGGCGAATTCGACGATCTGCCGATCGTGCCCCGGTTGCTCGGCGGGTAGGTGTTCGGCCGCGAGGCGGGTGGCCTCGGCCCGGTCGACCGGCGTCTGCGCGTCGGTCGGATATGCATGGATGTCCACGGTGTTCGCTCCTCGTGGCGATTGTCGTCGCCCTGGTGCGATCGTGCTCGACTTCGCTCGAATGCGCGAGCCCGGAAAATAGAACGAGCCCGGCGTCCCTGCTCCCCCCTCCTGGAGCAGGCCCTGCCGGGCTCGCAAGAACTACTCTCCGGTATCGGCCCAGCAGGATCCTGAAGAGTCGCTTAACGCGCGGCGTTGTCATCGACGCGGTCCACCGCGATAACCCCATATGAAGGACAACTCCTGCGGTGCGCACTGTGCGCGCCTGTGTACCAGGGACGGGCTGGCCGAGGTGCTTGCCACCGATCGCGGTCTGCTGCACTGGCGGGCTGTGCGCAGTCTCGGCGATGCGGGCCTGGCCGAGCACGCGGTGCAGGAGACCCTGCTGCGCGGCTGGCGTTCCTGTCAGGACTTCGACGATCGCAAAGGCAGCGTGCGAACCTGGCTGCTGGCGATCGAACGCAACGTCGTCATCGACATCCTGCGGGCCCGAGCCATTCGGCCCGGTGATGTGGGCTGGGACGACATCACCGAGGTATCGGTCTGTGGCAGACCGGATTTCGCCGACGGACTGGTCGACGGGCTGCTCGTCGACGACCTGCTGGCCAGGCTCCCGGAACCGCAGCGCGCGGCGGTGACCGAGGTGATTCTGCACGACCGCGGGTACCGGGAGGTCGCCGCGGATTTCGGTGTTCCGGTCGGCACTGTGAAGACCCGGGTGCACTACGCGTTGCGGTCTCTGCGGCAATTGCCAGAAGTTGCCTGAGAGTCGTCGCTGAGCGCTCATCTGGGCATCCGAACAGCGTCTTTTCATACTTCCATCCAGTTACATTTCGGTAACTGTGCTTGCCCTGTGGTTGCCAACGTTGCAAGAGTGAACCACTGGGTTTGGTGTTACCAGGTGTTACCAATGGGAAGGGAGGGGTGCTCCGGTCCCGGAGCACCGACCGAACATGCAACCAAACATCATCAAGGCCGGAATCTGCTCTACCGTCTCCGCCGCGGTGGTGGTGTCGCTGTCGGGATTGATCCCCGTGACCGCCCACGCCGCTCCTGAACCGGCGACCAGCGCGCAGCTCGCCGGTAAGACGATCTTCCTCGACCCCGGTCACCAGGGGTCGGCGCATTCGGAGGACCTGAGCCGCCAGGTCGACAACGGCCGCGGCGGTACCAAAGACTGCCAGACCACCGGCATGACCTCACTCAACGGCATCCCCGAGCACACCATCAACTGGGATGTCGCCCAGCTCGTGCGGGCGTCCCTGGAGGCGCTGGGCGCCGAAGTGGTGCTGAGTCGTGCCGACGACACCGGGTGGGGCGGCTGCGTCGACGATCGCGCCCGCGCCGCCAACCAGTCCGGCGCCGACGTGGCGGTGAGCATTCATGCCGACAGCGCGGGCCCCGACCAGCACGGATTCCACATCATCGTGCCGCAGCTCCCCATCCCCGACTCGATCGCCGACAAGGCGCAGTCCGGCGGCGGGCGACTCGTGTCGAGCGCGGTCCGTGACGCCTACCTGGCGGCCGGCTTCTCGCCCGCGAACTACGCGGGCGTCAAAGGGGGTCTGCAGACCCGCGAGGATGTGGCAGGCCCGGCGCTGACGCAGGTGCCGCTGGTGTTCGTCGAGATGGGCAACGGCGCCAATGTCGGCGATGCCGCTCGGCTGGAATCGCGCGAAGGCCAGCTCGAGCACGCGGTCGCCATCGCGACCGGCGTCGTCGGGTTCCTGCTGAACAAGCCGATCCCCGCCTACGCCGCCGCACCGGGTCGGGTGCCGGTCGCGACCACCACACAGACACCGAAGCGCGCACCCGCAGCCGAGCCGGCGCCGACCACTGACCCACCCGCGCCGCCGGCCGCGAACCAGAACGGCGCGTCCGTCCCTGACGAGGACCCCAGCGGTGCCGGAACGCCCGCCGAGGGCACGAATGGGGCTTCGGCGCCCACCACCGCCCCGGCTGACTCCTCACAGCCCTCGAAGAAGCCCGGAGGGACCACCGCGTCGACCCCGGAGTCCGAGGCGCCGGCTCCGACCTCGACGACAGCGGCACCCCACGCGGTCGCCCCGGCGCAGGTTCCCGCACCCGAGCAGGCACCGGCTGATCCGCCCGCGCTGCCCAGTGGCGCGAGCGACCAGACGGCGCCGACCGAGGATCCGGCCCCCGCCGACGCCAACGGTCCCGCGACCGGCGCACCGATCCCCGCACGATCCCCGATCGCCGATCCGGTACCGGTGGCCCCCGTCCGCACCGCGGCCCCCGGCGACCCGCCCCGCACGGCGTCACCCCAGGCGCCCGCCGCACCCGCTCCGAAGAAGCGCGGCACCACACCCAAAACCGAGGCCGCGCCCGAAGAGTCCGAGCTCGATCTGAGTACCCTCGGCGGCCCGATCACCACCGTCATGACGCTGCTCATGCCTTTGGCCCAGGCCCTCGGCATGGACGAATCAACCATTCCCGGCCAGCTGATAAATCTGGTGTACACCCTGGTTGGCATGGTTTTCGGTCCGTCCTGACAGTTCATCGCACCTACGCCGCCCACTCCTGATCCAGGGGTGGGCGGCGTGCTGTGTGGCCGGGGGTAGGTGGCACCATGGGTGCGGTGATTCCTGTCGTGATCGTTGCTGGGTTTCTCGGTTCGGGGAAGACGACCCTGCTCAACTACCTGCTGCGCAACAATCGGGGAACCCGGATCGGGGTGGTGGTCAACGACTTCGGGGCCGTGAACATCGACGCGATGCTGGTGGCGGGGCAGGTCGACGCGATGGTGTCGCTCGGCAACGGGTGCGTGTGCTGCGCGGTGGACGTGTCCGAACTCGACGATCTGTTCGCGCAGCTGGCGCAACCGCGCAGTGCGGTGGATGTGATCGTGGTGGAGGCGAGCGGGCTGGCCGAGCCGCGCAACCTGATCCGCATGGTGATCGCCAACCCGAACCCGCGTATCGCCTACGGCGGATTGGTCGAAGTGGTCGATGCCGAGCAGTTCACCGCCACCAGCACGCAGCATCCCGAGCTGGTGACCCATCTGCGGATGGCGGATCTGGTGCTGGTGAACAAGGCGGACCGCGTCGGAGCCGAGGCGCTGGCCGGTCTGCGGGCGCAGTTGGCCGACTGGGTCGGGCAGGTACCGGTCTATGCGACGACGCACGGCCGTATCGATCCGGGCCTGCTGTTCGACGATCGGGCGCCCGATCAGCCGAGGGTGGCCGAGCAGCTGAGTTTCGACACACTGCTCGACGAGCACGACCACGATGATCCCGAGCACCGGCACCTCCACGATGACTACGTCTCGGTGTCGTTCACGACCGAACGCGCCTTGAATCCCCGTGCGCTGGTGGGCTTTCTGGAGGATCCGCCGCCAGGTCTGTTCCGCGCCAAGGGGTATGTGACGTTCGCGGTGGCGGGCGAGCGACGCAAGTTCGAAGTCCACCTGGTCGGCAGACACGTGGTCTTCACCCCCGGCAGCTGGGCGCGCGGCGAGCAGCGCGTCTCGAACCTGGTACTGATCGGCGCGGGGCTCGACGCGGACGGGGCGCTGAAACGCTTGCACGACACCGTGTTCGACGGTGAGACGCTCTTGGACGAGCAGGAGATGCTCGGTGTATGGCGCTACACCGTGCAGTGACCGTCAGCCGCAGGCGTTGACCCACTCCGAAAGCCCGTCTGCGAACAACTGCCGCTTCCAGATCGGCACCTCGTGCTTGATCCGATCGACGAGCTCGGCGCACACCGTGAACGCCTCGGCCCGATGCGGCGCGGCCACCGCGACGACGATCGCCAACCCACCGATCGTGAGCGACCCGATTCGATGTGTCGCCGCGACCGGAAGTCCGCTCGCCTGCGCCACTTCCGTGCAGATCGCGTGGAGGAACCGCTCGGCCTGGGGGTGTGCGGAGTACTCCAGCGACGTCACCGCCTGCCCACCGTCGTGGTTGCGCACCTTGCCGGTGAACACCACCACCGCGCCGAATTCCGGTCCGTCGACAGCGTTTTCGACGGTGAGGGGGTCGAGGTCCTGATCGCTGATGGTCGCCAGCCGAACGGCACCGAAGTCACTCATGGTTGCCGCCTCCGGCTACTTGCGCGAGCAGATGATCCAACAGCGGTTCCAGCACCGCGATCCCGTCTTTCACCCCGCCGGGTGAACCGGGCAGGTTCACGACAACGGTGCGACCGGCCAGCCCGGCGACGCCGCGACTCAGTGCGGCCAGGGGGAACTTCGCGGTCCCACGCTGCCGGATCGCATCGGCGACACCCGGCAGCTCACGATCGAGCACGGCGCGGGTGGCCTCGGGCGTCGCATCGGTGGGGGAGGCGCCGGTGCCGCCGGTGGTCACCACCAGCGCGGGCGCCGCGCTCAGTGCGTCGGCCAGCCCGGCGGCGATCTCCGCATCGGCGTAGACCAGCGGCCCACGGACCGAAAACCCTTGTGCGGTCAGCCAATCGACGAGGACGGGACCGGTGGTGTCGGTGCGGGTTCCCGCCGCGGTGCCGGTGGACGCGACGACCACGACGGCTGTCCGTGAAAAGTCCTGGGAGTCAGCCGATTCCGTCGCAGCATCGGTCCGCGTCGACAATGTGGGCTCGACACCGGCACCCGCGTTCACCTGCGCCAACCGATCGAGCGCCGGTGCGCCGGTCTCGGAACGACTCTCCGGCCGAACCCAATGCCCGTGCTTTCCACCCTCTTTGGTGACAAGCCGGACCCCGTTCATCACCGCGGCGGGGTCCACCGCCTTCACCATGTCGTGCAAGGTGAGCCCCGCGACGGCCACCGCCGTCAGCGCTTCCATCTCGACGCCGGTCGGACCCTTCGTCTTGGCGGTCGCCTCGACGGTGATGGTCGTCTCGGTGAACCCGAACTCCACCTTCACCGATGACAGCGCCAGCTGATGACACAGCGGGATCAGCTCGGAAGTCTTTTTCGCACCGGCGATTCCGGCCAACCGCGCAGTCGACAACACGTCGGCCTTCGGCATGCCCTCGGCCCGCACCAACGCGATCACCTCGGCGGTGGTCTGCAATTCGCCTGCGGCGACAGCGATCCGGGTGGTGTCGGCTTTCGCGCTGACATCGACCATGCGCGCGCGACCCTCGCGGTCGACGTGGGACAACTCGCTCATAACGACAAGATTCGCACAGGGACACCGGCGGCCAGCGAGGTGACCTCGGCGGGAACATCGACGAGCACATCGGCCCACGCCATCGCCGCGATGAGATGTGAGCCGGGCCCCGAGATCACTTCGACTCCGTCCTCGGTCAACAGGCCGCGCAGGTATTGGCGACGACCGGCAGGGGAGCGCAGCGGCGTGCGCAGGGTCGTTTCGCCGCTCACGAGTTCCGGCAGTCCGGCCAGCGCGCGCACGGCGGGGCGCGCGAACACCGCGTACGACACCATCGTGCTCACCGGATTGCCGGGGAAGCTGAGCACGGGGACCTCGTCGACCACCGTGTAGCCCTGTGGTCCGCCGGGTTGCACCGCGACCGAGCCGAACGTCCCGCCGAGCGGACCCAGCACATCCTTGACGACCTCGAAGTCGCCCTTGGACACGCCACCGGAGGTGAAGACCACGTCGGCGGCGGCGGTCGCGGCGTTCAGCACCGAGGTGAACACCGCGGGGTCGTCGGTGCTGTGCGCGACCTCGACCACCTCGACACCGTCGGCTCGCAGTGCCGCGGCCAGGGCGATGCCGTTCGAGTTGTAGATCTGACCCGGCGCCAACACGCTGCCCGCGGGCTGGAGTTCGTCACCGGTCGTGATGCAGACCGCGCGTAATCGACTCAGCACCGACACGGCAGGCAGGCCGACAGCGGCCAGCGCCGCGATATGGCGGGGGGCGAGTACCGTGCCCGCCCGCGCGACGAGCTCACCGGTCCGCACATCGGTGCCCGCCTCGCGCACGAATTCGCCGCGCCCACGTCCACGTTCGACCACGATCCGACCGTCTCCGGCCTGTACATCCTCGACCGGCACCACACAATCGGCACCGGGCGGTATCGGCGCACCGGTCATCACCTTCACCGCCGAGCCGACGGGCAGCGCGTCGGTGCCCGGCTTACCCGCCGCCACCACGCCGACAACAGGCAGCGTGACCGGCGTGACGGCCACATCGGCCGCGCGCACCGCGTATCCGTCCATCGCCGAGTTACGGAACACCGGCAGGTCGATCGGCGACACCACATCAGCCGACAGCGTGCGGCCGAGCGCGTCGGGCACCGCCACCTGTTCATCGGGGCGGTCGGCGAGCGGGGCCAGCAGCGCGGCGACGGTGTCGCGGTACTCGTCGACGCTGCGTGCCGACGCGGTAGCGGGCCGGGGAGTCATGCTGCCAGCTTAATCTCCGCCGTCCGGGCCGGTCGGGGTCGCGTTGCTCACGGTGGGGGCTTGCCTGTGGTGAGCTGACGAGTTCGCGAAGAATCGGCCCGGCGCAGGGAATGTGACGGGCCTTACGGGTCATACTGTAGAGATGACGCTGGTCGAGATGGGGATACCCGCCGTGCGATCGGAGCGGCCGTCCCTGGACGGCAGGCCCGAGACGCCGTTCCTCGTCGACCGTTTCGGCCGGATCGCCCGCGATCTACGCGTGTCCATCACCGAGAAATGCTCGCTGCGCTGCACCTATTGCATGCCGGAGGAGGGCCTGCCGCCGATTCCGCGCCAGGAACTGCTCACCGCCGACGAGATCGTGCGGCTGGTGTCGCTGGCCGTGCGCGAGCTGGGTGTGCGGGAGGTGCGGTTCACCGGCGGCGAACCGCTGATGCGCCGCGAGCTGGAACAGATCATCGCGGGCTGTCACGCGGCGGTGCCCGGCACCCCGCTGGCCATGACCACCAACGGCGTCGGCCTCGAACATCGCATCCACAAGCTCGCTGCGGCTGGCCTGACCAGGGTGAATGTCTCCCTCGATACCGTCGACCGGGAGGATTTCACCCGTCTCACCCGCCGCGACCGCCTGGAATCGGTGCTCAACGGCATCCGTGCCGCGCGCGACGCGGGCATGGCGCCGGTGAAGGTCAACGCCGTGCTGATGCGCCAGAATCTGGCGGGCGCGGCCGACCTGCTCGCGTGGTGCCTGGCCGAACAGTGCGAGCTGCGCTTCATCGAGGAAATGCCCCTCGACGCCGACCACGAGTGGGCCCGCGATCACATGGTGACCGCCGCCGACCTCCTCGACGTCCTCGGCGAGCGCTTCACCCTGACTCCCACCACCCGCGCCGACCCCTCGGCTCCGGCCGAGAAATGGCTGGTCGACGGCGGACCGGCGACCGTCGGCATCATCGCCACGGTCACCCGCAAGTTCTGCGACAGCTGCGACCGTACCCGGCTCACCGCCGATGGCATGCTGCGCTCGTGCCTGTTCAGCGACCAGGAGTTCGACGTGCGCAGCGCGCTGCGGGCAGGCGCCGACGACGACGAGGTCGCCGAGCTGTGGCGCGGTGCGATGTGGCAGAAATGGGCCGGTCACGGTATCGACGCCGCCGGTTTCGTCCCCCCGGAACGCACGATGGGAGCCATCGGTGGTTGAGGTCCGCTATTTCGCCGCCATCGCCGACGCGGTCGGCAAGAACACCGAATCCCTCGACCTACCCGACGGCGCCACCGTCGCCGACCTGCGCGCCACCCTCGCTGCCACCTACGGCTCCGACATCGACAGCCTCGTCGGCGTCTGTGCCTTCCTCATCGGCGACGAG
Source organism: Nocardia sp. Root136 (assembly GCF_001427185.1). NCBI lineage: Bacteria > Bacillati > Actinomycetota > Actinomycetes > Mycobacteriales > Nocardiaceae > Nocardia > Nocardia sp. Root136. The sequence goes on along the minus strand of NZ_LMFE01000001.1, from coordinate 1,823,122 downwards.
CTCACCCGCGATCCGTCGGCCATGCTCCGCGACCGAGTCGACGTTCTCCCGCCTTTCGCGGGCGGCTAGTCGTGGTCCAGAGCAAGGCCGCCGACGTAGCGACCTACCTCGCCGAACTCCCGCAGGATCGCCGCGAGGCGCTCACCAGGCTGCGCGACCTGTGCCTCCAGGAGCTGCCGGGCTTCACCGAGGTGATGTCCTACGGCATGCCCGCCTACGAACGCGACGGCACCGGCGAGGTCGCCTTCGCCAGTCAGAAGCAGTACATCTCTGTCTACGTACTCCGCTCCGACGTCCGCGCAGCCTTCGCCGACCGCCTCGCGGGCCGAGACATGGGCAAAGGCTGCCTACGCTTCCGCAAAGAACCGGACTACACCCTCGTCCGAGACTTGTTGCGCGCCACAGCATCCAGCGAAGGCGCAGTCTGCTGATCTAGTTGACTCAGTCGCCCGACCCGTGACACCTGATCTCGTAAGAACATGGGTAACTCCCCGGGAACACCCAAAACAGCACCCACGCCCCACCGCATGCCCGATCAGCAACCCACCCACCACCACAGCCGTCGGCAAAATACCCGGAGAGGCGGCGGAGCCCTAGCGCCACCAGGTGTCGAGCGGGGTGACCGGGACGGTGCGCTTGTGGCGGGTGTTGGTGAAGATCGACTCCACCCGCGTGGCCACCTCGGGGGTGACGTCCTTGCCCTCGAGGTAGTCGTCGATCTCGGCGTAGCGCAGGCCGAGCGCGTCCTCGTCGGCGAGGGCGGGACGGTCGTCCTCGAGGTCGGCGGTGGGGACCTTGGACCAGATGCTCGACGGGGCGCCCAGTTCTTGCAGCAGGGCCGCGCCCTGACGCTTGGTGAGACCGGTGAGGGGCGTCAGGTCGACACCGCCGTCGCCGAACTTGGTGAAGAATCCGGTGACCGCTTCGGCTGCGTGATCGGTGCCGACCACCAGCAGGCTTTCCTGGCCCGCGAGGGCGTACTGGGCGACCATCCGCTCGCGCGCCTTGATGTTGCCGCGCACGAAGTCGCGCAACCGCTCGTGATCCAGCGCGCCCGCGACCTCGATGCCCACGGCGTCGGCGCTGGGGCGGATGTTCACCACGACCGTGCGATCGGGGTCGACGAAGTTCAACGCGATCTGCGCGTCGTGCTCGTCGGCCTGCATGCCGTAGGGCAGCCGCACCGCCAGGAATTTCGCCTCGACGCCCTCGGCCCGCAGCTCCTCGACGGCGAGCTGGCACAGCCGACCGGCCAGCGCGCTGTCCTGTCCGCCACTGATCCCTAGGGCGAACCCTTTGGCCGGGGTGGTGGCCAGGTAGTCCTTCAGGAAGTCGACGCGCTGCCGGACCTCCTGCTTCGGCTCGATCTCGGGCTGTACACCCAATTCGGCAATGATCTGTTCACGCAGTGTCCCCATGCCGTCTCACTCTACTTGTGGGGCAGGGGAAATGACCCGGCGAACCAGCCATTCCCAGTTGTCGCCGATCTGCTCGCGCGAGTAACCCAGCACCTCGACCTGGTGGATGATCAGCGCCGCCGACAGCGTGGACAGCAGCGAGTCGGCGATCAGCGCGACTTCACCGTCGACCCCGGCCGCGCGCAGCAGCAGCGTGACGTGCGCCTTGTGCAGGGCGTACGGCCCGCCGCCGAAACGCCCGTTCTCTTCGGCGGCCCGATGCAGATCGCCCTCGACCTCGACATCGAGCAGCCGAGTCCGCCCGAACGCGATCAGCCGCTCGACCGGGTTCGCCTCGGGGCCGAGCGGCGCCGGGCCGAACATGAACGCGGCCTGGAACTTCTGCTCGGAATGATCCAGCAGCGCCAGCATCAGCCCGGTGCGATTGCCGAATCGGCGAAAGACCGTGCCCTTGCCCACTCCCGCGCGCTTGGCCAGGGCGTCCATCGTCAGACCGTCGACGCCGTGCTCACGCACCAACTGCTGGGCCGCGTCGAGCAGTAGCGCGCGATTGCGCGCGGCATCGGCACGTTCGACGGGTTCCGCGCTGCCGGGCAGCGGCTGTCCGATCCCCAGCAGGGGCGGCTCGTCGGATCTGGGTGTGCCGTAGCTCACGCCGCTCACACGTCCTCCGCGGGAAGTAATCGGACCGAGGTCCGGTTAATGTCGGATGAAACTTGGATCATTCCACTGAGTACACCAGGAGTCGCAATGAGCGAGACCCGCATCCTTACTCTCGTCGGAAGCCTGCGCGCGGGCTCCATCAATCGCCGCCTGGCCGAGGCTGCCGTGCAGACCGCGCCCGCCGACGTCGACATCACCATCTACGAGGGTCTCGGCGAGATCCCGTTCTACAACGAAGACCTCGATGTGCCCGACGCCGTGCCCGCGCAGGCCGCCGCGCTGCGTGCCGCCGTCGCCGCGGCCGATGCCGTCCTGCTGGTCACTCCCGAATACAACGGCACCCTGCCCGCCGTGCTGAAGAACGCCATCGACTGGGCCTCGCGGCCGTACGGCGCCGGCTCGATCAAGGGTAAGCCGGTCGCCGTGGTGAGCGCGTCGATCAGCCCGAACGCCGCGGCGTGGGCGCACGGCGACACCGTCAAATCCGTGGGCGTAGCGGGCGGCGTCGTCGTCGAGTCGGCGCACGCGCAGTTCGCGACCATCGGCGAGCGTTTCGCGCAGACTCATCCGACCGAGGACGCCGAGGCGCTGACCCAGCTCGGCGCGACCGTCCACGAGTTGGTCGCCGCAGTGAACGGCACTTTGGTCTCGGCGTAAGCTGAGCGTTCGGCAGGGCGTCGCATCCGTCACGGATGCGACGCCCTTCGGCTGTCCACGGGGTTTGCTGAAGACTCGCCGGTAGATGAAATCGTGATCTGAACCACTGTTTTCCCTGCTGGCCGGTGGCCCGTCCTGGGACTTACCGCGTGGGAATTACATCCGTGCGACTCGCAACACCTTGTGTTGTTCCCATCTGTCGGACACTAGGTGTAGTGTCTGTCGTACTGGAAGACGGTGTGAAGCCACCACTGATCGGGCCCAAGGGAAGGGGTTGCGAGCAGGGCTTTCTTCGCTAGATCCAGGAGTTTGCGCAGCATCACCCGTTCGTGCATTGCATACGGATCACAGGCTGTGGATCAGGCATAGGAGAGAGGGACTTCCATCATGACCATCACCGTGTACACCAAGCCCGCTTGCGTGCAGTGCAACGCCACCTACAAGGCGCTCGACAAGGTCGGGGTGGACTACGACGTCATCGACATCTCGGAGAACGACGAGGCGCGTGATTTCGTCATGGCACTGGGCTACCTGCAGGCGCCGGTCGTCGTCGCGGGTGAGGATCACTGGTCGGGCTTCCGTCCCGACCGCATCAAGTCGCTCGCCGTCGCGGCTGCGTAGTTCGCGCCGGTTCGCCGGTAAGGAGGCGCCATGCCCGAGCAGATGTCTCCGGGCGGGCTGGTCTACTTCTCCAGCGCCTCGGAGAACACCCATCGTTTCGTCGAGAAGCTCGGTCTCCCGGCTACTCGACTTCCACTGCACACATCATCTGATCCGCCGCGGATCGACGAACCCTACGTGCTGATCACCCCCACCTATGGCGGTGGTCGGCACGTCATGGGTGGACAGCGTCCCGACAAGGACCTCGTTCCGCGGCAAGTCGCCAAGTTCCTCAACGACCCACACAACCGCGCGCTGCTGCGCGGGGTGATCGCGGCCGGCAACACGAACTTCGGCGATACCTATTGCGTTGCAGGAGACATCATCTCGCAAAAATGCGGGGTGCCGTATCTGTATCGCTTCGAACTCATGGGAACCGCTGAGGACGTCGCGCGCGTCCGAGAGGGATTGGGATTGTTTTGGCAACAGCAACCACAGCACCGGCAGGCAAGTCAGCACGCCTAGAGCAGTCGGCGGTGCGCGGCGAGGCGGGCGAGGTGCTCGACTACCACGCCCTCAACGCGATGTTGAACCTGTACGGCCCCAACGGTGAGATCCAGTTCGACAAGGATCGAGAGGCCGCGAACCAGTACTTCCTCCAGCACGTGAACCAGAACACGGTCTTCTTCCACAACCTGGACGAGAAGCTGGATTACCTGGTCAAGGAGAACTACTACGAGACCGAGGTGCTCGACCAGTACGGTCGCGCCTTCGTCAAGCAGCTGTTCCAGCAGGCCTACGCCAAGAAGTTCCGGTTCCCGACCTTCCTCGGCGCGTTCAAGTACTACACCTCGTACACGCTCAAGACCTTCGACGGTAAGCGCTACCTGGAGCGGTTCGAAGATCGCGTCTGCATGGTCGCGCTGACGCTGGCCGCCGGTGACGAGGTGCTGGCGAGCAACCTGGTCGACGAGATCATCGACGGCCGGTTCCAGCCCGCCACCCCCACCTTCCTCAACTCCGGCAAGAAGCAGCGCGGCGAGCCCGTGTCCTGCTTCCTGCTGCGCATCGAGGACAACATGGAGTCCATCGGGCGCTCCATCAACTCCGCGCTGCAGCTGTCCAAGCGCGGCGGCGGCGTCGCCCTGCTGCTCAGCAACATTCGTGAGCACGGAGCCCCGATCAAGAAGATCGAGAACCAGAGCTCGGGTGTCATCCCGATCATGAAGCTGCTCGAGGACTCGTTCTCCTACGCCAACCAGTTGGGTGCGCGTCAGGGCGCGGGCGCGGTGTACCTGCACGCGCACCACCCCGACATCTACCGCTTCCTCGACACCAAGCGCGAGAACGCCGACGAGAAGATCCGCATCAAGACGCTGTCGCTGGGTGTGGTGATCCCCGACATCACCTTCGAGCTGGCGAAGAAGAACGAGGACATGTACCTGTTCTCGCCGTACGACGTCGAGCGCATCTACGGTGTGCCGTTCGCCGATGTGAACGTCACCGAGAAGTACTACGAGATGGTCGACGACAAGCGCATCCGCAAGTCGAAGATCAAGGCGCGCGAGTTCTTCCAGACCATCGCCGAGCTGCAGTTCGAGTCGGGCTACCCCTACATCATGTTCGAGGACACGGTGAACCGGGCCAACCCGATCAAGGGCAAGATCACCCACTCGAACCTGTGCTCGGAGATCCTGCAGGTCTCCACCCCCTCGGAATTCAACGACGATCTGTCCTATTCCAAGGTGGGCAAGGACATTTCGTGCAACCTCGGTTCGCTCAACATCGCCAAGGCGATGGACTCGCCCGACTTCGGTCAGACCATCGAGACCTCGATCCGCGCGCTCACCGCTGTCTCGGATCAGACCCACATCTTCTCGGTGCCCTCGATCGAGCAGGGCAACAACGAGTCCCACGCCATCGGCCTCGGCCAGATGAACCTGCACGGATACCTGGCGCGTGAGCGGGTCCACTACGGCTCCGAAGAAGGTGTGGATTTCACCAACATCTACTTCTACACCGTGGTCTACCACGCGATTCGGTCCTCGAACCTGATCGCCAAGGAGCGCGGCTCCTCGTTCGGTGGGTTCGCCGAATCCAAGTACGCCAGCGGCGAGTACTTCGACAAGTACACCGAGCAGGCGTGGGTGCCCAAGACCGACAAGGTGGCGCAGATGTTCGCCGAGGCCGGCGTGCGCATCCCCACCCAGGACGACTGGCGTCTGCTGAAGGCCTCGGTGCAGGAATACGGCATCTACAACCAGAACCTGCAGGCCGTGCCGCCGACGGGTTCGATCTCCTACATCAACCACTCCACCAGCTCGATCCACCCGGTGGCGTCGAAGATCGAGATCCGCAAGGAAGGCAAGATCGGCCGCGTCTACTACCCGGCCCCTTACCTGGACAACGACAATCTCGAGTACTACGACGACGCTTACGAAATCGGCTACGAGAAGATCATCGACACCTATGCCGCGGCCACCCAGCACGTGGACCAGGGCTTGTCGCTGACGCTGTTCTTCAAGGACACCGCCACCACCCGAGACCTGAACAAGGCGCAGATCTACGCATGGCGCAAGGGCATCAAGACGCTCTACTACATCCGCCTGCGCCAGATGGCCCTCGAGGGGACTGAAGTCGAGGGTTGCGTGTCGTGCATGTTGTGAGCTGAGCTGACGATAAAGGGCGGTCTCCCTGGGAGACCGCCCTTTTCGCGTCAGGGGGCACTGTCGAAGAGGTCGAAGCAGGACCAGCCGCCGCGGAACCACTGGCCGATCAGCTGCCAGGTCGACGGGTAGGTGCCGTCGGCGTACCGCAGTCGGAGTCCGTATGAGCACTTGCCGATCGTCGTCCGGGTGAGCCGTTGGACGATCGTGCGGTGCAGGAAGGACGCGCCGAGCCAGGCGAGGATGCCGTACAGAACGGCCGTCGTGCCGGACGCGATGTACCAGGCGGTGGCGCCGATCGCGGCGTGCAATGCCATATCGATGAGGAACGCGGGTATCACGCCGGTCTCGTCGCCGCTGGAAGTGCTTCCGGTGAGCGGGAATTCGTCCGTCGGGCGCCGACGTGGCTCGCGAGCGGTGCGCGTCGGTTGCGCGTCGGCGCCACGGAGTATCCGCCGTTCCTTGCCGCGTGCCGGGGCGGTGCTGCGTTGCTCATAGGGCTCAGCGTGGTCGACGCCGCTTAACAAGCACCCGCTGCCGACCTTGTCGACCTGATCACCGGGGTCTCTTGCGGCCGAGCCTCGCATGAATTATGGTCAATCTGACTAATAGTCAGGGGTGGGAGATGAACGTGCTGGATCTGGTTGCCGCACTGCAGCAGCCGTTGTTCACGGTGCTCGGTACGGCGGTGAGTTGGACCGAGGTGCTCGGGTTCGGCAGCGGAGCGCTGTGCGTGTGGTTGGTCGCTCGCCAGCACATCGCGAACTGGCCGATCGGCATCGCCAACAATGTGTTCTTCATTCTGTTGTTCACCCAGGCCGGGCTTTTCGCTGATGCGGGGTTGCAGGTGGTGTTCATCGCGCTGGCCGGGTACGGGTGGTGGACGTGGGTGCACGGGTCCTCGCGCACCGAGCCGCTGCCGGTGCGTCGGACGACGCGGGTCGAATGGCTGTGGCTCGCGGCGTGCGGGGTGCTCGGTACCGCCGCGATCACCGTGCTGCTCGACACGGCCACCGAGTCCACCGTGCCGTTCTGGGACGCGCTCACCACCGCGCTGTCGCTGATGGCGACCTACGGGCAGTGCCGTAAACGGCTGGAGTCGTGGTGGTTGTGGATCGCGGCCGACATCGTCTACATCCCGCTGTATGCCTACAAGGGCTTGTTCCTGACGGCGCTGTTGTACCTCGGATTCCTCGCGTTGTGTGTTCGGGGGTTGATCGCTTGGCGTCGTGATGTGGTCGAGGTCCCGGTGGCGGTCGCGGCATGACGCGGTATGGGCACGGGCTGGTTCTCGGCAAGTTCTATCCGCCGCACGCGGGTCATCACCACCTGGTTCACACCGCCGCCGCCCGCTGTGAGCGGCTGACCGTGCTGGTCTGCGCGTCGTCGGTGGAGTCGATCCCGCTCGCCGACCGCGTGGCCTGGATGCGCGAAATGCATTCTGATCCAGCTATTTCCGTCGTCGGCGCCGTTGACGACGTGCCGATGGACATCACCGACCCCGCCATCTGGGACGCCCACATGGCGGTGTTCTTCGCCGCTGTCGCAGACCCCGTCGACGCGGTCTTCACCTCGGAGGCTTACGGCGACGAGCTGGGCCGACGCTTCGGCGCCGACGCGATCTGCGTCGACCCGCGGCGACTGCGCCACCCGATCTCGGCGACCGAGATCCGCCGAAACCCCCTCGCGCACTGGGACTTCCTGTCCCCACCGGTCCGCGCCGCGATGACCAAGCGGGTGGTGGTGCTCGGTGCGGAATCGACCGGAACCACGACCGTCGCGCACGCGCTCGCCGCGCACTACGGCGCCCGCTACGTCCCCGAGTACGGCCGCGAATACAGCGAACGAAAGCTGGCCGGACTCGGTCCCGGCGGGCACTGGTCCGATATCGAATTCACCTCGCCGGAATTCCCGCTGATCGCCGCGCACCAGCAGGCGGGCGAGGATCGCGCGGCCCGCGAAACCGGCCCGGTACTCGTCTGCGATACCGATGCCTTCGCCACGACCATCTGGCACGAACGCTATCTCGGCTATACCCATCCCGGCATCGTCGCCGAGCACCGCCAGCACCTGTGGCTGCTCACCGACCATGTCGGTGTCGCGTTCGAAGACGACGGTCTGCGCGACGGCGAGCACCTGCGGCCGTGGATGACCGAGCGTTTCCGTGCCGAACTCACCCGCACCGGCCGGCGATTCACGATGCTGACCGGGCCACCCGAAGAGCGCCTCGCCACCGCCGTGGCCGCTGTCGACGCGCTGCTGGCCGAAGGCTGGAACATCGCGGACCCGCTGCCGGAGCGCGCCACAAACGAACGGGCGTGCACCTAGGACGCGGACCGAGCGCAACGTGCGAGTTCGTCACAGCATCGGGTGCGGGGTTGTGGTGATCGGCCCAGGCTTGGCGAACGACGGCTCGGGGCGGCCGCGAACCTTGTTACCGTGGCCGCGTTTTGCGATGCACGGTGAGAGGGAACACGGATGAAGCGCGCGCTCATGACGGTGGCGACCGGGGGATTGGCGTTGGCGGCGCTCGTCGGATGTTCGAGCGAAGGGCAGGAGCCGACGGCAACGACAGCGTTGTTCGAACCGTGCACCGGAGTAACCGCGGACGCTCTGCACAAGGCCGGTGTCGACCCCGTGACGAAGGTCGCCGCCGGCTCTGTGTCCGCAGGCTGGCAGACCTGTGAGTGGACCGGCGACACCGCCTACCTGCGAGTGTTCTCCACCTCGCGAACCCTGAAGGAATTCGAATCGGAATCGGGCGAAACAGCTTTCGCCGACTACACAGTCGCGGGCCGTACCGGACGTCGCCTCGGAGGCGCTCCCACTACCGGCTCCTGCGACGTCCTCTTCGCCGCGGACCAGGGCGTGATCCGCCTGGTCGTAGTGAACAACCCCGCCCACCAGAGCGACGACGCCTGCGCGACTCTGCGCCAGATGGGTGAGTCGATCGTCCCGAACTTTCCCGCCTGAACCAGCGGGAAGTCGGGTCACCGGGTCGCTCATTACGCCAATGCCGGGATCACCTCGCGTTCGAAGAGTTCGATGCCGGAGGTGTCGTAGGCGGCTTCGGGGAAGTTGACGATGGTGTAGGCGAGGCCGAGATCCTTGACCTTCGTGAGGCGTTCGACGATCTGCTCCGGGGTGCCGACGGCCGCGCTGGTGGCGAACTGTTCGTGCACACGGGCTTTGGCCACATCGGCGCCGAGGAAGGGGGTGAAGCGGTCGACGATCGTCGAGAGCCGTTCCTGCACTTCGGTTTCGGTGGCGCCGACGATGGCGTTGAAGTTCGAGCTGCGGGTGATGTCGGAGAAATCGGTGCCGACCTCCTCGCAGTGCTGACGCAGGATGTCGGACTTGCGGGCGAACTCGTCGGGGTCGCCGCTGAAGTTGGTGTAGTCGGCGTATTTCGCGGCGATGCGCAGGGTCTTCTTCTCGCCGCCACCGGCGATCCAGATCGGGATGCCGTTCTCCTGCAACGGTCGTGGGTGCACGATGGCGTCATCGACCTCGTAGTACTTGCCGTTCAACGTTGCCCGGCCGGTCTGCCACGCCTGGCGGAAGATCTGCACGCCCTCGTCGAGGCGGCCGAGCCGCTCACCGGCGGACGGGAAGCCGTAACCGTAAGCGCGCCATTCGTGTTCGTACCAGCCGCCGCCGATGCCCATCTCCACCCGGCCGCCCGAGATGAGGTCGACGGTCGCGGCCACCTTGGCCAGGTAGGCGGGGTTGCGGTAGCTCATGGCAGTACACATCTGCCCCAGCCGCACGCGCGACGTGGTGGCCGCGAACGCCGCCATCAACGACCACGCCTCATGGGTGGCCTCGTCGGTGGGAACGGGCGTGGTGTGGAAGTGGTCGTAGACCCAGATCGACTCCCAGTCGGTGCCGGTGTCGAACCGCTGGGCGAGCTCGCGCATCACCGACCACTGGTCGGCCGGTTCGATACCGACCAGATCCAGCCGCCAGCCCTGGGGAACGAAGATGCCGAAGCGCACAGGTTTTCTCCTGGATTGAGTAGAACTCGAGCGGCGCCACACGCCGCGGGTGTCGAGAACCACTGTTCCACTTCTGCGCGCTCAGGCAACTATTGTGCGCGCACCGCGCTGAACCCTGGACCGGCCGTTATGCACCGAAATTCGGTTGGCACGCGGGGCGAACCCGGGCATGCTGGCAGGCGTATGAACAATATTTCTCCACCCCGCCTCGGCGTCGACTTCGGCCGGGTGATCCAGGGGGCCGCGCTCACCCCGGGCGCCGCGGACACCGTATTCCTGTCGGGCGGCTTCGACGAAGCGATGAGCACCCCGCCGAGTCCCGACGCCTTCGCAGTGCTCAACCGGCTGGTGAGCGGTTTCGACGGCAACGCCTGGGTGATCTCGAAGTGCGGTCCGCGCATCGAGCAACGCACCAGGCAATGGCTCGACCACCACGACTTCGCCGCCCGCACCGGAATCCCCCGAGAACACTTGCGCTTCTGCAGAACTCGCGCAGGCAAGGCGCCGCACTGCACCGAACTCGGTATCACGCACATGATCGACGACCGGCTCGACGTGCACGCGATCCTGCGTGATCTGGTGCCCCGGCTGTACCTGTTCGGCGCGCAGAAGGGGCCGATCCCATCATGGCTGACCCACACGCCCGACTGGCCCGCGGTCGAGCGTGCGGTCGGTGCGGATCTCGCGGGTCAGGCGCTCGGGTCGCCGTAGGACGCGGCGATGTCCTTGCTGCTCGGCCAGCCGCTGTAGGTCGGTGATTGCGGCCAGCCCTCGGGGCTGTCCTGCCATTCCTCCTGGCGGCCGTAGGGGAGCGCGTCGATGAGGCCGAAGGTGTAGGCGAGTTGTTCGGTGCCACGGCCGTCGGTGTGCCAGCTGCGGTAGACGGTGTCGCCGTCGCGCAGGAAGGTGTTCACGGCGAAGCCCGCGTCGGGGCCGGCGCCCATGTCCGCGCCGAACGGGCTGTCGGCGGTCGAATACCAGGTCATCGCGTTGCCGACGCGCTTCTTGTACGCGAGTACCTCGTCGATTGGCCCCTGCGTCACGATGACGAATCGCGCGTCGTAGCCGTCGAGGAAGTCCAGCCGGGCCCACTGCGCGGTGAGGCCGGTGCAGCCGGGGCACTGCCAGGTGTTTCCCGGCGTCCACATGTGGTGATAGGTGATCAGCTGGGAGTGTCCGTCGAAGACCTCGGCGAGCGAGACATCGCTGCCGTCTTCGGCTTTCAACGTGTAGTCGGGCAGGCGGACGGCGGGCATGCGCCTGCGCTGGGCGGCGACGGCGTCGAGTTCGCGGGTCGCGGCCTTTTCCCGGAGCCGGAGCTGATCGAGTTCGGCCTGCCAGGCGTCCTGATCGACGATGGTGGGCAATGCGGGCATAGTGAGCCACCCTTCGATGTGTACGGCGTGCACATTTGATATGTTCACACCGTATACTTCATCGAAAGGGAGTTCAAGGGTTGGCCTATCACCACGGTGACCTCGCGGCGGCATTGGTCGAGGCCGGGCTGGAGCTCACCCGATCCGGCGGCCCCGACGCGCTGACGATCCGCGAAGTCACCCGTCGGGTCGGCGTCACGCCGAATGCCGCCTACCGGCACTTTCCTGACCGGCGAGCGCTGTTGCGCGCGGTCTCGGCCGCGATCGAGTCCAGGATGGCCGAGGGTATGGAGCGCAGCCCGGCGGCGCCGCGTGCGAGTCTGCGCGCGGTCGGGCTCGGCTATATCGGCTTCGCGCTGCTCGAACCGGGCTGGTTCGCGGTCGCGTTCTTCGGCGCCGGTGACATCTCGCCGGAGTCGGTGGTCGACTCGCCCGCCTACCTCGCCCTCGCCGACGCGCTCGACATGATGGTGCACGTCGGCGACCTCGCTCCCGTGGCGCGCCCCGGCGCGACCTGGAGTTGCTGGTCGACCGTGCACGGATTCGCGGAACTGGCGTTGCGCGGGCCGTTGCGGCACCTGGACCGCGCCGAGCTGTGGCCGCTCGCCGAACAGGCCGTCGACACGGTTATCGCGGGGCTGCCGTCGGCGGTGTGATCGGTGTCACTGTGACCAGTGGTACGCAAGCTGAAGGTGAAACAAGTGTGGCCCGCATGTATTCTCATGGGCGGAAGGGTGTGCCCGTGTGGGTGCTCCAAGCGATTCGCGGAGAGATCACCCGCGGCGACTGCGAGGAGGTGGGGTTGTCATGCACAACGAACCTCCCAGTCGAAGGCCGCGCGGCGTCGCCCCTTCGTCCTTGCACCACACATCCTGACCTGTTCGGTCCGGTCTGTGCGTGTCGGCCTCGGCGGTGGACGCCCCGCGGTGTGAACCACCGTCACTCGTTCCCCTTCTCGCACATCCTGTAGCTGTGCCGCAGGCGTGTGCGCTGTCACGCCAGAGGACTCGATCATGTCGAACGTCGATCTCGTTACCGCCCGTCATGTACCCGCCGAAACCGTTGTGCCCGAAGTGATTTCGCCGCGCCGCAGGGCCGTCGAAGACCATGCGGTCACCGAGGCGCTCGAAATCCTGTCCGAGTCGGTGCGCGACATCGTCGAGACCCATCGGGTCTGTAGCGGCCTCGACTGGCTCGACAACCGTCCGCCGCACGTCATCGCCGACGCGCTGGCGCGCATGGACGCCGTGCAGGCCGGTGTCGTGTTCCGGTTGCTCGACAAGGAGCGCGCGCTCAGTGTGTTCGAGGAGCTCGAGCCGGTCGACCAGCAGCAGATCCTGCAGGGACTGCGCGAGAAGAGCTTTCGCGATCTCGTCGAGGCGATGGACCCCGACGACCGCGCCCGCATGCTGCACGAAGCACCCGCCAAGGTCGCCAAGAAGGTACTCGCCGGGCTGAGCCCGCGCGAGCGCCGGATGACGGCCACGCTGCTCGGCTACCCCGAGGGCTCGGTCGGGCTGTACATGACGCCGGAAGTCGTTGCGCTGCCGGACAATCTGACCGTCGCGCAGGCGCTGGGTTGTGTGCGCGCCAAGGGCGGCAACGCCGAGACGGTGTACACGCTGCCCGTGGTCGATCGCGGCCGCCGCCTCACCGGCATCGTCGAACTGCGCGAGCTGGTGCTGCACTCCCCGGACGCGATGGTGTCCGAACTCGTCGTCACCGAGCCGCCGTTCGTGCGGGCCACCGATGCCGCGGAGAAGGCCGCCCGGCTGATGAGTTCCACCAACCTCATCAACCTGGTGGTCGTCGACAGCGAGGATCGAGTGGTCGGGCTGCTCACCATCGACGACGCGATGGAGGTGCTCGAGGCCGCCGACAGCGAGGACGTCGCCAAGCAGGCCGGTTCGGCGCCGTGGGAAGGCCATTACATGGCCGCCAAGGTGTTCCAGCTGGCGCGCTACCGCGCGCTGTGGCTGACGCTGCTGCTGTTCGCGGCCACGCTGACCGTGAGCGTCACCGACATGTTCGCCTCGACCCTCGAACAGGCCGCGAGTCTGGCGCTGTTCATTCCGCTGCTGATCGGTGCGGGCGGCAACGCCGGTGCGCAAGCGGCGACGGCGTGCGTGCGCGCGCTGGCGGTCGGCGAGGTGCGCGTCTCGGATCTGTTCAAGGTGATCTGGCGCGAATGCCGGGTCGGGCTGGTGCTCGGCACCATGCTGGCCGCGGCGGGCCTGCTGATCGGCACGGTGTTCGTCGGGCCGAAGATCGCCATCGTCGTGGCCATCACCCTGGTGGTCATCTGCGGTTGGGCGGCGACCATCGGCGGCACGATGCCGTTGCTGGCCAAGAAGTTCCGGATCGACCCCGCGGTGGTGTCGGCGCCGATGGTGACCACGCTGGTCGACGCGACCGGGCTGATCATCTACTTCACCACCGCGAAGCTGGTGCTGGGAATCTAGCGCTGCGGGAAGAGCGTGAGCGTCTGCGCCATGACGTCCTTGGCGACGTCGTCGGTGGCGGCGACCACCTCGACAACCGGAATACGCCTGCCGAACGCGGTGGATTCGGCGGGCAGTTCCGGGCCGACAGCCGCGGTGTAGATCGGGATCGAGCTGTCGTACACCGAGACCGAGCGGTGCACCGTGCGGCCGTCGATTCGGTCCTCGGTGCTGTTGGCGGCCAGATATTCGGGCACGCGGTACTCGTAGCTCACGGTGATCTTCTCGCCGCGGTAATTGAACAGGCACTGGGTGAGTCGCAGTTCGTCGTCCGGGACGGCGCCTGCCAGTTTGCCCCGGACCGTGCACGGATCGGCGCCGAGCAGCACGGTCGGTGTGGTGTCGGGGGAGGTGCCCTGCGGCGGTGATTGCCGCCAGCGGTCGACCATGCCTGGCATCAGTTCGTCGGCGACGATGCAGGGGTTCTTGCCCGGGGTGGAAAGGCCGAGGTAGAAGGCCGCGCTGGACGGGAACTGGGCGGTCGCACCGCAGGCGCGTGGTTCGCCGGTCTCGCGGTCGGGAACCGTGCGGACGGTCGCATCGCCGATCTGCCTCATGATGCCTCGGCCGCTCGTGGACACACTGCTCAGCAGGGTGGCGTGCCAGGTCAGGGTCGAGCCCTCACCGGCTTTGTCGCTGCCGAGAAGGGCCCGGCACGAATCCAATCCGACGGTCACGCTCTTGACCTCGCCGAGCTTCGCCAGGACGTCGCGCGGTAGCAGCGCGCAGACGTCGACCTGGCGGGTCGCCTGGGCTACCTCGGCGCGCTGGTTCGGATCCTGAGGAACCTTCGACCAGAACTCGGGGGGCTGGGCGGGAATCACCGGTGCGGGCGGCGGCGGCAGTTCCCCGTAGTCGGGGGGTTTGCCCGCGTCGTCACTCCCACATGCGGCGCACACGAGCAACGCGGCAGCGGCCAGCGCCATCCTGCGATACATTGGCACCCCTGTCCTCGACAGATCCGGGCCCGGACTCGCGCCCGACCACCGAGTCTGCCCGCGACGGCAACATTCGTGCAAACATCGTGCCGGGTCGTTCTCAGAACGTTGTCGTCAGCGCACCAGCGGCAGGGTTTCGCGCATGACCTTCTCCGCGATCGCCGAATGGGCCGTGACCGAAACCGTCGGCACGCGCCGACCGAGCAGCGCGTCGGTCGGCCCTGGCGCGAGGCCGGGGCCGACGACGGCCGACAGCGACGCCATGTCGGCCTGGGCCGTGTCGAATCGGTACACCTGGCGGGAACCCACGGTGAAGGCCGGGGTGTCGTCGATGATCGAGCGTTCCTCGTTGTAGTCGTAGGTGACGATCGCATCGCGCCCGTCGACATTCAATTTGCACGTGGTGACACCCTGATCGGCCACCGGCACCCGGACACCGAGCAGCGGCGCGACCGCGCACGGATCGGCCCCGGTGACCACCGCCCGGTCCGAATCCGGCGAGGTACCCTGCGCGGGCTCCTTGCGCCACTCGGTCAACGCGATCCGCACCAGCGTCCGCGCCGACGTGCACGCGTCCTGCGGCGCCCGCACGCTGAACGACAGATCGGCCCCCGCCACGAACCGCGCCCATGCCTGGCAAGCCCCGCGCACCTGTGGATCAGCCGACGCCGCCGGCTCGTCGTTGAACTGCACCCGCACGTCTCCCATGGACTCCTCGTCGACCGGCCCGTCCATGCTCGGCTCACCCTCGAACATCACCCCGGTACTCCAGGTCGCGTCGATGCCGGTGAGATGACCCGGTACGGAGATGCTGAGTCGGCACTGATTCGGATGCACGTTCTCGATATCGCGCACGGTGCCGAGGGTGCCGAGCGCCGCGCGGGGGAGCAAGGCGCACACATCGATCGCCCTGACCTTGCGCAATGTCGCGATCTTCTCCTGATCGGAAACCGCTGCGGTGGACCAGAAACCACCCTCGGGCATGGAGTCCGGTGCGGGTTCGCTCCCGCAGGCGACCATCGTCAGCACTGCGGCGGAGAGCAGGATGAGCTGTCGCACAGGGGTTCTCCTTGTCCGGTTCAGGTGGCGGGAAATTCGGGGCCGACCACCACGGTGTAGCTCGTGCCGTCGATCACGTGGGCGGCCCGGCCGTCGAGTCCACGCAATCGCATCGGAAATCCCCCTCGCGCGAGACAGTTCCCGCTCCTACAGACCCGCTTCGAATGCCAGTGTGCCGGAATTGGCGCCCCGCACCCGCACCGGGCCCGGGCGTGCCGGGCAGTGGCGGCGCTCACCGGCGAAGTGGGAGTCGGCACACATGTGGCGAATCACTGGCGATGCGATGGTGGTGAGATCGCGATCGTGCCGCACAATGGGGGCCGCGTGTGTGGTGTGGGTGTTCGGCCGGTCGGGTCGAGTTCTCCGCGCCGCAACACAAGCTGTAGTGCTCCCCGAGGTTGTCACCCACTACGAGTAGTGTTCGTGGGTGAAGGGCTTCGCGCACGGCGGCGGGTGCGGGTCAACAGGTCTGGCGGAAAGGTGTGGAGGCGGAATGAAGCTCATCGATCGGGCGTCGGCCATCAATTGGAATCGGGTGCCCGATGAGAAGGATGCCGAGGTCTGGGATCGGCTGACCGGCAACTTCTGGTTGCCAGAGAAGGTCCCGGTGTCCAACGACATCCCGTCCTGGAACACCCTCACCCCGGACGAGAAGCAGCTCACCATGCGGGTCTTCACCGGCCTGACGCTGCTCGACACGATCCAGGGCACTGTCGGCGCGGTCTCGCTGATCCCCGACGCGATCACCCCGCACGAGCAGGCGGTGTACACCAACATCGCGTTCATGGAGTCGGTGCACGCCAAGAGCTACAGCTCGATCTTCTCCACCCTGTGCTCCACCAAGGAGATCGACGAGGCGTTCCGCTGGTCGGAGGAGAACCGCAACCTGCAGCGCAAGGCCGAGATCGTCCTGGGCTACTACAACGGTGACGACCCGCTCAAGCGCAAGGTCGCCTCCACGCTGCTGGAGAGCTTCCTGTTCTACTCCGGCTTCTACCTGCCGATGCACTGGTCCTCGCGGGCCAAGCTCACCAACACCGCCGACATGATCCGCCTGATCATTCGCGACGAGGCCGTGCACGGGTACTACATCGGCTACAAGTACCAGAAGGGTCTGGAGCTGGTCTCCCAGGCCGAGCGCGACGAGCTGAAGAACTACACCTTCGAGCTGCTCTTCGAGCTCTACGACAACGAGGTCGACTACACCCAGGACCTCTACGACGAGGTCGGCCTCACCGAGGACGTCAAGAAGTTCCTGCGCTACAACGCCAACAAGGCGCTGATGAACCTCGGCTACGAGGGCCTGTTCCCGAAGGACGAGTGCGAGGTGAACCCGGCCATCCTGTCGGCGCTGTCGCCCAACGCCGACGAGAACCACGACTTCTTCTCCGGCTCGGGCTCGAGCTACGTCATCGGCAAGGCGATCAACACCGAGGACGAGGACTGGGAGTTCTGAGCGAACTCGACTGGAACGGCGGCGGAGCGTTATCCGCCGCCGTTCTGCTGTTCCGGGGTGGTCGCGCGGGTGAATCGCGCGGCGAGCAGGCGCAGGTGCTCGACCAGTTCGGGGCCGTGTTCGATCTCGAAATCGGTGTCGAGGGCGCCGAGCAGGAAGGTCAGGCCGCGCGGGTTGTCGGCGCCGATCTCCAGGCGGCAGGTGTCGGCGTCGATCGGTTCGACGGTGCCGTAGGTGGCCGCGGAGCGGGCCGGTTCGGAGTCGGCGGGTACGTGTAGTCGCACAACGGCGCGGTAGGGCCACAGCTGGGCGACGCCGTTCGCCACGTGCGCCGCGGCGTCGCCACCGGGGATCTCGCGCGGCGAAAAGCGTGGGCCCACGGGAATTCTGGGCTGCATCCGGTCCACGCGGAAGGTGCGCCAGTCGTGGCGGTCGATATCCCAGGCGACGAGATACCAGCGCGGGCCCCAGGTGACGAGTTCGTGCGGTTCGGTTTCGCGACGGGTTTCGCGCCCACCGCTGCGATAGTCGAATCGCAGGCGTTGACGGTCGCGGCACGCGGCCGCGATGGCGGACAACACCGCCGGATCGACATCGACGCGGGCCCGGCCGGGGGTCTGGACGGTCGAGACCTGCATGGCGTGCACGCGATGCCGCAACCGGGCCGGCAGCACCTGCTCGAGTTTGACCAGGGCGCTGAGCGCGGTCTCGCCGATATCGCTCACCCCGCTGATCGAGGCCGTGCGCAGGGCGATCGCCATCGCGACGGCTTCCTCGTCGTCGAGCTGCAACGGCGGCAGCTGCGCGCCCGCCTCGAGGTGGTAGCCGCCGTCGATGCCCTTCACCGCGCGCACCGGGTAGTCCAGCGCGCGCAGTTTGTCGACATCGCGGCGCACCGTGCGGGTGCTGACCTCCAGGCGCTCGGCGAGCTCGTCGCCGGACCATTCGCGCCGGGTTTGCAGCAGTGCGAGCAGCCGAAGTAGCCGCGCCGAAGTTTCTTTCACGAATTCGACTCTGCCAGTTCTATAGGACAGAAGGTGTCCGCTTGTGCTCATAGTGTTGTTCTTATGAGCAACGAGATCACCCCGTTCCAGATCGAGATCCCGCAGTCCGAGCTGGACTACCTCCAGGCCCGGCTGACCGACGCCCGCTGGCCCGCCGAGCAGCCGGGCGCCGAGTGGAGCCGCGGTGTGCCGGTCGCGTATCTGCGCGAGTTGGCCGAATACTGGCGGACCTCCTACGACTGGCGCGCCGCCGAGGCGGAGCTGAACAAGTTCGCGCAGTTCACCACCGAGATCGACGGCCAGCGCATCCACTTCCTGCACGTTCGATCGGCGAATCCCGATGCCACGCCGCTGATCCTGACGCACGGCTGGCCGGGTTCGGTCGTCGAGTTCCTCGATGTGATCGGCCCGCTCACCGACCCCGCGGCTTACGGCGGCGATCCGGCCGACGCCTTCCACCTGGTGATTCCGTCGCTGCCCGGCTTCGGGTTCTCCGGACCGGTCACCGAGGAGGGCTGGGATCCGGCCCGCATCGGCAAGGCGTGGGTCGAGTTGATGAGCAGGCTCGGCTACGACAGCTACGGTGCGCAGGGTGGTGACTGGGGTGCGTTCGTCACGCCCGAAGTGGGACGCGCGGGCGGCGACAAGGTGATCGGCGTGCACGTCAACGCCGCGACCTTCGGGTACATCCCGTTCGGCCCGGTCTCCGACGAGGAGAAGGCGACGATGACCGCGTCCGAACTGGCCCGGCTCGATCGCCTCGCGCTGTTCAAGAGCGAGGGCAACGGCTACTTCCGGATCCAGGCGTCCCGCCCGCAGACCGTGGCCTACGGCCTGCACGATTCCCCGATCGGCCAGCTCGCGTGGATCGTGGAGAAGTTCAAGGAGTGGACGTTCCCTGCCGCCGGCCTGCCGGAGGACGCCGTGGATCGGGATCGGCTCCTGACCAACGTGATGCTCTACTGGCTCACCGGCACCGCGGGTTCGTCGGCCGCGCTGTACTACGAGGCCACCCACGTCCGCTCCTGGCAGACCACGCCGCTCACCACGCCCACCGGCGTCGCTGTGTTCGCCGAGGACGTCGCGATCCGGCGCTACGCCTCCGCGGACACCGACATCGTGCACTGGTCGGAGTTCGACCGGGGCGGCCACTTCGCGGCGATGGAAGTGCCGGACCTGCTGGTCGACGACATCCGCGCGTTCTTCCGCGGACTGCGCTAGTCGCCCGCAGCGACGGGTCGGCGCGGTTTCTCGGCAGAGCGGGCGGCGCCGACCCCTCGTCGGCGCCGCCGAGTTCGGTCAGCCCAGCGCAGCCAGGCCGCGGCGGTCGATCTTGCCGGTCGGGGTGCGCGGTAGTTCGTCGACGAACAACACATCGCGGGGGGCTTTGAAACGGGCGAGGTGGGTTTTCACGTAGGTGCGGACGGTGTCGGCGTCCAGCTCGGCTGCGGCGACGACGAACGCGGCGAGCCGCTGGCCGAATTCCTCGTCGGGCACACCGATCACGGCCGCTTCGGTGATCGACGGGTGCTGGTAGAGCAGGTCCTCGATCTCGCCGGGGAAGACGTTCTCCCCACCGGAGACGATCATGTCGTCATCGCGTCCGTCGATGAAAAGCCTTCCACCGGAATCGAAGTGACCGAGGTCGCCGGTGCTCATCAGGCCACCACGGATCTGCTTTGACCCGCCGCCGGAGTAGCCGTCGAAGGCGATGGTGTTGCCCACATAGACGGTGCCGACCGCGCCGGGCTCGCTGATCCGGGCGCCGTCGGCGTCGTAGAGCGCGACGGTGATCCCGACCGGCGCCTTCCCCACGGTGCCGGGGGCGGCGATCCAGTCCTGCGGGGTGGCGATGGTGGCTGTGCCGGTTTCGGTGCAACCGTAGAAGTTGTAGACGACCGGGCCGAAGGTCTCGATCGCCTTGGTACCCAACGACGAGGGCAACGCCGCCCCGGCGGTGAACACGATCCGCAGAGAGCTGGTGTCGTTGGCGGACAACAACTTCGGGTCCAGATCGAGGATGCGACGCAGCATGGTGGGCACCAGCACCACCATGTCGGCGCGATGCTCGGCGATCTGGGCGAGCGCGCGGGCGGCGTCGAACCGGCCGTGCAGCACGATCGTCGATCCCAGATTCAGCGAGAGGATGAACTGGGACAGCGCGGTGCCGTGGAACAGTGGCGCGCACAGCAGCACTGTCTGCCCGCGTCGCAGGGGCACCCGGTCCACGAATTGCGCTGCGGCCAATGGGGATTCCACTCGTCGCGGTGCGCCCTTGGGGGTGCCCGTCGTTCCGCCGGTGAGCAGGACGAAGCCACCCTGCTGTGCGGGCGGCCGTAGCGGTGCGGTGCTGGGTCGAATCATGTTGTCCAGCAGCTTGATCCGTTCGGGCAGATCCTCGGCAGCCACGGCCGAGGCCGGGTCGAGCACGAGAGCCTTGACGCCTTCGCGTTCCAGTACGTCACGCAGCTGTGCCGCACCGAACCCGGTATTGAGCAACACCAGGCGCGCGCCGAGTTTCGCTGTGGCAGCCATGGATTCGACGAGTCGCACCCCATCGGGGCAGAGCACGCCGACCGTGTCGTCTGGGCCGAGGCCCTCGGCGTGCCAGGTGGCGGCGAGCGCATCGGTGCGTTGGTCCAGCTCGCGGTAGGTGATCCGCTCGTCGCCGCAGATCAGTGCGATGCGGTCGGGTGTGCGCCGTGCCGAGGATCTGATCCCACCGGCGATCGGGCCGAACGCGCGCATGGTGCGGGCGGTGCGCAGGATCTGTGCGGGGTTTCGCGGATCGATGATCCCGGCCCTCGCCAAGGCGCGGATCTGGCGCAGCGAGGTCGTGGCGGCGCTCAACATACTCGCGGCCCCGGGTCGGCGCCCGCGGCGACCGCGAGCAACCAGGCGACAGTGCCCAGCTCGGGGACGATCTCGGCGCTGATGTGCTCCGAGAACGGCACTCGGATCATCCGCATGTTCACGCCGCGCGCGCAGTAGTCCGCGGAGATCTTGTCGATCGCCAGTTCGGCGGGCAACAACTGGTCGGTGGTCGAATGCCACATCAACAGCGGCATATCGGGGGTGTTCTCCGGTGCGCCGAAACTCGCGGCGGTCAGGGCGGGCAGTGCGGCGGCCAGTGCGGCATCGGGGTGGGTCAGATACTCCGCCATCGGGCGGAGCAGGGTGGTTGCCACGGAGGTGTAGAGACAGCGTTCCCGCAGGTCTTCGGCAACTCGCCGACCCTCCGGAGTCAAGTACTGCTGCAGTTGCTGTTCGAACTCGGGGTATTCGCGCGCCAGTCCGAGCACGGCCAGCCAGCCGGTGAAGTTGGCTTGCGGCTGTCGGCCCGAGATCGCGAACGGTGCGATCGCGACTTTGTCGCCCGGGATGCCGCCCTGCACACTGCCCTTGATCTCGAGTTCGGGAGCGTAGTGGCGACGTTGCTCGGCAGCCGACGCGGACGCATTGCCGCCACCGGAATAGCCCCACAATCCCACCGGTGCGGCCTCGAGCCCGAGTCCGCCGCGCTTGGCCGCGCGGATGCCGTCGAGCACCATCCGGCCCTCGCTGGGCGACATGATCGTGTTCTCTTTACCGTCGAAATCGGTGGTCACCACCGCGGCGCCCGCGGAAAGGAACTGGCCCATGATGGCCACCTCCTTCTGGATTCCCGCGCGCAGGGTGTAGGACGGATTGCACTGCTGGCCGAGGCTGTCGATCGCCTCCTGATACGAAATCAGTGGGCGCGCACCGGGGCCCAGCCACGGGATGCCCGGTATCAGCACGGTGGTCGCGGTCGCGATCGGGTTGTCGTGCACGTCGGAGGTGCGCAGCAGCAATTGCGTGGTGTGCACCGGGGCGGGAATGCCGAGCACGTGGGTCTGCACGACCCGGCTGCGGATCACCTCGCCGTTGGCATAACCGGTGAGATCAACCGGATCGGCGTACCAGGGGTCGTGCTTCGGTGTGGGGATCGGCACGACCGCCGGATACACCTGCGCCTCGTTCGGCAGTGGGGGCAGTTCGAAATCCTCGGCGTTCACGGGCCCCGCTGCCACCAGCGCTGTTATCGCGAGCAGAGGCAGGGCTCGGGCACCGAGCCGTGGGAGCCGGGGCGACCGGCAGGTGGCCGTGCTGCGCTGCATGGCATCTCCTTCGATTGGTGATGCTGATTACAGCACGACGTCTTGTTAAGAACAAGAGTCCTTGTTTTTATTTGGCAATCTGTAGGCTGAGCTGCGTGACGTCGACCGACAAGAGCCAAGTCCGCTCCCGGCGCATCCAGGGCCTGGACGCCGAGCAGCGCCGTGCGCGCAGGCGTGAACAGATCCTGGCCGCCGCCTTCGACCTGATCGCCGCCGACGGTTACGTCAACACCGCGATCGAGCAGATCTGCCAGACCGCCTTCGTCGGCAACAAGGCCTTCTACGAGCTCTTCGACAGCAAAGAAGACTGCTACCTGGCGCTGCTGCAGCAGCAGAGCGAGCTCTCCAAGGACAGGGTCGCCGCCGCGCTGTCGGCCTCCTCGGGCGCCCGCGACGACGTGGTCGCCGCCGTCATCGGCGCCTTCGCCCACTCGATGGTCGACGACCCCCGCGTGGCGAAGGTGACTTTCGGTGAGGCCAGCGGCATTTCGGCCAAAGTCGAACAGCAGCGCCGAGCCAACCGCCGCTGGGCCGCCCAGTTCCTCGAAACCCTGTGGCGCGAATACGGATTCGTCCCCCCCGAAGGCATCGGCATCGACCTGCACGCGCTGGCCGTCTCCGCGATCGGCGGCCTGTTCGAAACCGTCGCCGACTGGCTCCACACCGACGCCGGTGCGACAGGCGACATCGACGTGCTGATCAGAGACCTCACAGCTTTCATCGAAATCGTGCACCTGGGACTAGCCGCCGCCGCGAACGGTCCAGGGCGCTGAGGGTGCAGTCCTGAGGACAAATTTTCCGCGCCACGGAGGACGACTTCGGTGAGGGTTCGCCCTCTTGTCGTTGTATGGCGACAAATGATATTGTCTTCATATGGCGACAATCGAGGTATTCCGAGCGGACGACCTCGGCCCTGCCCTACGTGAGGCGCGAATTGCCGAAGATCTGACTCAGCAGGGCCTGGCCTCGATCGCCGGAGTCGGTCGCCAATGGCTCAATGCGTTCGAGGCCGGGCAGAAGGGCTCCGCCCCGCTGGACATGGTCATGCGTGTGATATCCGCCCTCGGTGTATCAGTGACGCTGTCCCGCCGAGCACCGGAACTCTCATTCCAGGTCGATGACGAGCCCATCGACCTCGACTCTCTTGTCGACGGCCCGCACCAATGACGCAATCGAACGATCACGTCCTCTATGTGGTGATGAACGGCCGGGTGATCGGCGATATTCAGCGCTCGAGTCAACGCAGAATGAGACTCCGTTACGCGGAACATGTGCCAGGCCGATTCACTCCGCTGTCTGTGTCGATGCGGGGTCCCATGGGCCGCTATCGGGAGAGCGTCCTGGCACCTTGGCTGGAAGGGCTGCTTCCGGACCGTCCAGAAACCTTGCGCCAGTGGCGCCGTCGATTCGGTATCGCCGGTGACAACAGTTCCTTCTCGCTGCTCCGACACGTCGGCGAGGACGTTGCCGGCGCTGCCCAGTTCGTCCGACCGGACCGGCTCGACTTCATCCAGGAACGGCAAGGTGAGCTCGGTGAACTGGGGCCGACTCAGATCGCGGAAATGCTGCGCCGAGCGAAGGCTGACCTCCCGATCTCGGCCGCTGACGACACGTCCGGCAAGTTCTCGCTCGCTGGAGCCCAAGCAAAGATCGCCCTCCACCGGACCCTCGATGGCTGGAGCGACCCGGCTGGTGCCATCCCGTCGACACACATCATCAAACCTCCCGTCCCCAACATGCTCGACCAGGACTTAGCAGAGGCGGTCACTCTGAGAACTGCGGCCGACCTCGGTCTTCGCGCCGCGTCTTGCGCCATCGAGGAGTTCGATGACGAGCGCGCCATCGTCGTCGCCCGCTACGACCGAATTCTGCGTAACGACCAGTGGCAACGCGTCCATCAGGAGGATATGTGCCAAGCGATGGCGATCTGGCCGATTCACAAGTACCAAAGTCAGGGCGGCCCAGGCGCCGAGACGATTGCGGACCTCATCCGCACCAGTAGTCATCGCCCTGAGGAGGACAACCGCCGTTTCGCGCAGGCACTCGTCTTCAATTGGCTGATCTGCGGCACCGACGCGCACGCGAGAAACTATTCACTGTTGCTCAGCGGTGAATCGGTACGACTCGCACCGCTCTACGACCTGAACTCGCACCTTGCTTACTCTGACGGCACAGGCAACGACCTGTCCATGAGCATGCATCAGCAGTTCCGCGCCGAACAGATGACCGTGACCGACTGGCTTCGATTCGCGTCCGCCATTCACGTCGAGCCGGACTGGCTGCGCGAGGAGATCGACCGCCAGTCCGACGGGTTGATGAATGCCATGACGACTGCTACCCAGCAAGACGACATCGCGCGATACAACAGCCCGACGATCACGAGACTCCTCAGCAATACAGAACGATGGATCGACAGGGTGGTTTCGGGACCGCGATTTCAGCGCTGACCGACGTGCAAAGCCGTTGGTCAGGGTGCGAATCCGATCAGCTGTAGGCCTGCGGATTTGTCGTCGAAGGGGATCAGGATGATGCCGGGGGCGGCGATGATCTGGGAGGCCTGTCCGGATCCGAGGGGTACCAGGGGCGTGTTCTCGATGAGGTCGGCGCGTCGCCACGTACGCAATTGCGCATCACCGACAGCGATCAGTTCGTCGGTGAGCAGTTTCGAGTCGAACGGTGAGACACCGCCCAGCCCGGCATCGGGGTCGGTGAGCGACCGGTATGACGCTCCGCCCTGCGACAGCGTGATCCCAGTACTCCAGGAGTTGGTGACGAGGGTGCCGGTGGCCGGATCGTTGGCGATCACCTTGACATAGTCGGCTGCGACGGGGGCAGTACCGAGCAGTCCAGGAGCCGAGACGACCAGGTGGTCGAGTGGTGCGTTCCGGTAGGCCCAGTCAACCGACAGCGCATCCTCCTGTACAGAAACCTTCGGTGCGCGATCGGGGTCGGGATTAGGGAGATCACGCTTCGCCGTCTCCGCGCCCGTGGCTGGATCGAGCGCGAGGACGGTAGTCCACGCGGACAGCTCATTTCGGCATACCCGCACCTGGTAAACCGCAAGCGAGGTGATGGCGATCCGCGACTTCATGTTGTCGCAGCCATCCGGTGTGGCGGGCTCGGACCACATGTGTCGCCCGGTGCGCGCGTCATACCGGGCGAAGTTGCCGTACGAACTGCCGAAGAGTTCGTCGTCGACCAAGGCCAGCATCGGTTCGCTCGAGGCGCCGAAGCCGCTTGCGACTCGCATCGCGGATCTGCTGTCGTCGGCGAATTCGGATTCGGTCCAGAGCTTTTCGCCAGTGGTGGCGTCGAATGCGATCCACCCGAGGTGGTTCCAGCTGGTGAGGACGGTGTTCTCGGAGGGGATGGAGAGCAAGTTGCTTTCCTCGTGGTGCACGCCGTCTTCGGCTGCGTCCGGTCGTAGGTAGTGCCAGCGGGCGCTGCCGGTTGCTCCGTCGTAGGCGGTGATGCCGGTCGGCGTGCCGATGATGAAGCCGGGTCCACCGACGACCACCGTGCTCTCTTTTGGTAGAGCGATGCGAAATCGCTCCTGCCCGAGTCGATTCGGGATCTGCGGCGCGACTACCGAAGCGGCGGTGCGATGGTCGATGAACCGGTCGTCGTCACCGACCCACAGCGCCCCGCCGGTGGCAAGCGCGCACAGCAGCAAGCCGATCGTGGCAGGCACCGCGATCGTGCGCGCCGTCGGTGTGAAACGTGGTACGGCGGTGAGGGGATAACTGATGACAAGGATGCCGAGGCACACGAGAACCCAGGCGGCGAGCGCGGTGGGCAGCTGGGGAAAGGCCGCGTAGTGCTCGAATATCTGCTCAGCGACGGACGGGACGTGTAGTTGCATCGTGCGCACGATGGCGGCGGCCAGGACCAGATATATCGTCATGCCGGGGTTGCCGAAACCCGCTGCGCGCAGTCGTCGCGCCGACAGCAGAACGGCAGCAATGATGAGCAGTGCCACGACGCCGACCACGATGGCGGACATTCCCAGGGCATCGGGTAGCTCGGCTCGCGCCTCGTCTCCTGGCGTGACCGGGTTCGCGGCGGCGAGGAACCGACTGTAGAGGCCGAGAGCGACACCACCGATCAGTACCGCGGTACCGAGGGCTGCGGTAATCGTCGCCGACCGCGAATAGTCCGGTAGCCGTGGCAAAGACGTAGTCCGGCTGTTGTTCATCGACCCTCCCCAGCGATGTCGCGACGAAGTCGCGTCCTGAGGATAGCGGGCTCACGGCTACCGGTCGTTCGGGAGTCCGTACCCGCGGACTCTTCAGCGGGGTGCTGGGCCGCCGGGGGGTGGGCCGCCCGGTGCGCCGTTGCCCGGGGGCAGCGAGCCCGGGAAACCGTTGTCGGACTGGGTGTTCTGGGATTTCGCTGCTACGCTGACGGTGAGGGAGACCGACATGGTGGTGGTGGGTGTGCCGGTGACCGTGGCGAGTTCGGCGTCCCAGCCGTCGCCGAAGACGCCGTCGGAGGACAGGGTGACGCCGGACAGGTTGCGGGTGCTGTTCACGTATCCGGGGTCGGCGTCGAAGACCGCGGTGCACGCGTCCTGGGGGAGGGCGATCTGGGAGGTGAGGCGGGCGTTGTCGCCTGCGACCGCGGTGGAAAGGGAGTCGTAGACCTCGAAGTGGATGTGAGGCCAGCGGCCGGCGTAGCAGGCGGGGAAGATCGAGGTGAAACGTACGGTGCCGTTGTCGTCGGCCACTTGGACGCCGCGCAGGTAGTTCTGTTCGGTGGCGCCCTCGGTGTAGAGGGAATAGCGGCCCTCACGGTCGCAATGCCACACGTAGACCGCCATTCCGGCGCCTGCCGCGTTCTTCACGAGGTCGCGCAGGTTCAGGGTGAGCGTCATCGGAACACCCTGGGCGGTACCGGAATACGCGCCGAAGCTGGTGGTGATGTCGGAGCGCACCACGCCGGATTCGATCAGGACATTGGGTCCGTTGGAACCGTCACCGGGATAGGGGCCCGCCGTTTCCTGCGGCGCCGCCGCGGGGGTTTCCGCTGACGCGGAGGTGGTGGCCTCGGCCGAGCTCGAGTCCTTGCTGTCCGTTGAGGTCGCGCAGCCCGCCGCCGCTGCCGCGACCCCGGCGACGCCGAGAAAACTCAGCGCCCGCCGACGTGACATCACTCGGAGATCGTGCCCGAGTCCCAGATCGTGCTCACCCATCGCTGCTCCTTCGCCGGTGTCGTGTTGTCGACCACGCTAAGTACGTGGACTGCGCCGCGACTGCGAATACGCTGGGAGTTAGCTGCGAGTCAATCGGTGACGTAGCCGTTGAGGCTGTTGCGGAGGTCGGTGAGGACCGCGCGGGCCGCGGTGAGACCTGTCGTGTGCCAGACGTTGTTGTCCACCGCGAAGACGCGCTTGTCGGTGGAGGCGCTGAGTTCCTCGAAGGGAGTCGAGCGCAGGACCTGTTCGCCGTGCTCCTCGCCGTCGGGGCCGTCGAACATCACGTAGATGACATCGCCCTCGGCTTTGGTGGCGAGGTCGGCTTCGGTGATGTCGAAGGACCGGCCGCGCTGAGCGGTCGGGCGTTGCACCCCGACATCGGAAAGGACCTGGGCCGCAAAGGTTTCCGAGCCCTGGACCTGGGTGGCGTCAGCGGTGAAGCGCAGCACCGAGGCCTGCGACTGGGTCGCGTTGAGGGCGGGGCCGAGGTCGTGGGCCTCGGTGAGGTAGTTCCGCAGGGCGGTGTCGGCGGCGTCGTCGCGGTTCATGCCCGCGGAGTAGGCGGCGAAATCGGACTGCCAGCTACCGCCCGCGCCGATCAAGACCGTAGGGGCGATCTTGCTCAGTGCCTCGTAACCGCCGGCGGCCGGGGCGACGTCGCCGAGGATCAGGTCGGGCTTCAGTTCGGCGATCCGCGCCGGATCGGGCTGACCGATCGGGCCGACGCTCGGCACCTTCACCACGCCGTACCCCAGATACATCGGCTGCGAACGATCGCCGTCGAGGGTGACCGCGCCCGCGACCCGCTCCCACAGGCCCAGCGCGCAGGCCGCGTCGAGTGCCGAGGTGGTGAGGACGACGATGCGCTTCGGGTCGGCGGGAACCTGCGAGACCCCGGCGGTATGGGTGACCGTGCGGGTCGCGCCGGAGCCCGCATCGGGCGCGCTGGGCAGCGGGCACGCGGTCGCGGTGTCGCGATCGGTGCCGACCACCCCCGCACCCGCGATATTCGTAGTGGTGCGGATGATCGTGCTCGCGTCGTCGTGCTTGTCCGCGCACCCCGTGGCGAGCAGTGCGGCACACAGCAACGCGGCAGCCGCGACGACACCGCGCGAGCGGACAGCCTCGGCGGTGCGACTCAATCGGGTGCGGTCTCGGGCGCTCACCGGCATGCGCACGAGGGTACTGCGTTGCTCCAGGTGCGAGTGCCGCGGGTTCGCGGGCCGGACTACCGGCGGCTCGCGCGCCGGAAGCCGATGGCCGCGGGCACGGCGAACAACAGCAGGGCCGCGCCGGACCAGGCGAGGGTGAGCAGCAGGGGCCGGGCGATGGGACCCTCATCGGCCAGGCCGCGCATCGCGTCGACGGCAACCGACATCGGCTGGTTGGCGACCACCGGCTGAATCCAGGTCGGGAAGGCGACGAGCGGCACGAATCCGGTGCTGAAGAACATCATCAGCGAGGCGAGGATCGTGATGCCCTCGACCAGTGAGGCCTTCGCGCTGTAGACGGCGACGGCGGTGACCATGGTGGCGAAGGCGAGTCCGAACACCACGGGGATCGCCAGGAATACCAAGGCGGCCAGTGGACCGTGGTGGAAGCGGAAGCCGAGCAGATAGCCGACGATCAGCACCGTCAGGGTGCCGAGCAGGATGCGGCAGCCCTCGGCGAGGATGCGCGAGATCAGGCCCGAGGCACGATGCACGGGCAGCACCCAGAATTTGGCCAGCAGGCCGGCGTCGCGTTCCCGGCCGAGCAGCACGCCACTGGCCACGGCGCCGGACAGCGCGCCGACGAGGGCGACCATCGGGACCGAGCCGTAGAGGGCATCGTCACCGGTGAACTTCTCGATCTGACCGCCCACCACGATGTTGAGCATCATCAGCAGCAGACACGGGATGAACAGGGTCTCCAGTAGCGTGACCGGGTTGCGTGCCCAGCGCACCAGCAGCCGTTCGGTCTGGATCAGCGTGTGCCGCAGCAGCGACACCGCCGAGGTCTCGACTTGTTCTGCCATCAGGCCCTCCTCGAACTCAGCCGGATGGCCACCGGCGTGCAGATCGCCAGCATCCCGGCAAGCCACAGCAGCGACGGGGTCACCAGCGACCAGGTCACCGTCCCGGCATTGCCCAGGGTGTCACCGGCCAGCGCGCGCAACACGATCGCGAACTGGGAGACCGGTTGATTGCGGACGAACCACTGGATCCACTCCGGGAACTGGCTGGCGGGGGCGAGACCGGTCGAGAGCATGCCGAAGATCAGCGGGGGTAGCAGCAGTGCCTGCGAGGTGGCTTCGGGGCTCTTGGACAGCGTGCCGATCACATCCGCGCCGAGGGTGAACGCGAGTCCGATGAGGACCGAGAACGCCAGATATCCGAGAGTGTGCATGGCGTCGAGCCGGAACCGGAAACCGATCACATAGCCCGCGGCGATCCCCGCGGCCAACGAGATGAGCAGCCGGAACAGGTTGGCCGACATCCGCGCCGCGACCGGAACCAGCGGGCGCAGCGGCATCGCGCCGAAACGGCGGTTGAGGCCGGCCACGGAATCGGTGGCCGAACGGAACGCCGCCGAGATGGCGGTGAACGCGGCGGCCTGCAGGATCACCAGCGGCATCATGTACTGGGCATAGCTGCTGAAACCGTTGCCGGAGAACGTCATCACGGTTTTCAGCGGGATATAGAAGCTGGCCGTGAAGGCCGCGGGTGCGAGTACCGAGGCGAGGAACTCGCCGGATTTGATCGAGGGCACGATCAGCCGGGTGCTCAGGACCCACCACTGCTGCACTGTCTCCGGTGTCGCGCGCGCGGAGGTGTTCCAGGTGGCGGCGGTCATGCCGTGGCCTTCGATTCGTCCTCGTTCGAGGCCAGGTGACCGGTGAGCTGCAGGAACACATCGTCGAGCGAGGGCCTGCGCAGGGCGATGTCGACGAGTTCGACCGAGGCGTTGTCGAGTCGGCGCAGTGCCTCGGCGAGCGTTTTGGCACCGTCGGGCGCGGGGATGGTGATGCGGTCCGATTCGGGAGTGAGTGCGGCCAGGTTCTCCGCGGGAAGCAGCGAGCCGAGCGCGGCGACGATGGTCGGCAACCCTTCCAGATCCAGCGGCACGATCTCGCAGTAGCTGCCGCCGGTGCGATGTTTCAGCTCGTCCGCGGTGCCGGAGGCGATCACCACGCCGTGATCGATCACGATGATCTGATCGCTGAGCGCATCGGCTTCCTCCAGATACTGGGTGGTGAGCAGGGTGGTGATGCCCGCCGCCTTGAAGCCGCGCACCAGGTCCCAGACGCCCTGCCGGCTGCGGGGGTCGAGTCCGGTGGTCGGCTCGTCGAGGAAGACGACGTCGGGTCGCACCACCAGCCCGCAGGCGATGTCGATGCGGCGGCGCATGCCGCCCGAGTAGGTGCCGACGCGCCGGTTCGCCGCCTTCTCCAGGTCGAATTCGCCGAGCAGTTCTCTGGCCCTGGCCTGCGCCGCCGGTTTGCGCAGCCCCATCAGTCTGCCGAACATGACCAGGTTCTCGTAGCCGCTGAGCATGTCGTCGAGCGCGGCGTACTGCCCGGTCAGCATGATGCGTTTGCGGACCGCGGCCGGGTCGTCGACGACATCGTGTCCGGCGACCACCGCCCGACCGCTGTCGGGCGTGACGAGGGTGGACAGGATATTCACCATGGTCGTCTTGCCCGCGCCGTTGGGACCGAGGATGCCGAGCACCTCACCGGGGGCGGCCTCGAAATCGACACCGCGTAGGGCGTGGACGTCGCCGAAGGACTTCTCGATCCCTTCGACCACGACACCGCCGGTGCGCGGGTTGCTCTGCACGAGAGTGTTTTCGACGCTCATATCCGGTCTCCTGCTTCCAAGTGGTCGTCGAGCAATGGTGAGATCACCGACAGTGCATAGGGATTGGTCAGTTCGTCGTGGGTCACATCGACGTCGTGGTTGGTGATGTCGCCGGTGACGTAGGCCCGCCAACCGTCGGGCCCCATCCATTCGGCGGGGTTCACCGTGGCGCTGAAATAGACGACGTCACCGTGGTAGACCGGTCGCTGATATCCGGTCCGCGTGCCCGCGGAGGCGTTGTAGGAGCCCGCCATTCGCTCGATCGTCGCCGCGTCGACGAGTTCGACCCCGCCGAGCCGGGCGGTGATCAGCTCGGCCGCCTCCTCGGCGCTCGATTCGGCGGGGACGTCGTCGATGCCGAAGACGGCGCCGAAGGTGTTGATGAACGCGCCCGCCGACAACCGCTCGATGGTGTCGCCGTCGATATCGGCGGTGTCGGTGTCCAGGAGCGCGACGACCCCCACCTGCTCGCCCGCGGCGGACAGTTCCACCGCCATCGCCTGGGCGATGAGACCACCGAACGACCAACCGAGCAGGTGATAGGGGCCCCTCGGCTGCACCGCGCGGATCTCGCGCACGTAGCGCTGGGCGAATTCCTCGATCGAGCGTGCCGACGGCTCGCGACCGCTGAGGTCGGGGGCCTGGAGCCCGTAGATCGGTCGCCCCGGTCGTAGCTGTTCGGCCAATCCCAGGTAGCTCCACGACATTCCGGAGGAGGAGTGGACGCAGAACAGCGCGGGTCGATCCCCGCCGGGGCGGATCGGAAGCAGCACATCGAGGCCGAGACCGCTCGGCCCCGGCTCCGTGATCGCCGCCGTGTGCGCGGTCATGGCGGCGGCTTCGTCGGCCGAAGCAGCTTGGGCAGCAGGGGTTTCGGCGAATCGTGCTGCCGCGCCGAGCGCCTCGACCCACAGATCCGCGAGTTCGGCGACATCGTCGCGGGCCAAAAGCCGAGCCGCGTAACCGAAGTCGGCCTGGAGGCGGTCGCCGACCACCATCGCGTTGATATCGATCGCCGACATGATCGGTACCTCTGGGTGTTCGGCCGCCTCGAGATCGCCGAGCGCGTCGGTGGGTAGCCAGCCCAAGCCCTCCAGTCCGGCGGGTGTGTCGACCGAGGTGTGCCTGCCGAGATAGTTCACGCAGATCTGACCGGGGAGCCGCGCCGGGAGTTGTTCGGCTGCTTCGGGATTCAGATAGCGCAGCAGACCGAATCCGATGCCCTTGTCCGGAACCGCGGCGAGGTCGTGCTTGGCTCGGCGGATGGCCGTGCCCATGGCGGGTCCGCCGGACAGGGCGTCCTCGACGTCGATGTCGGCGAGGTCGAGCCGTACCGGGTACAGGTTCGTGAACCAGCCGATGGTCCGTGACAGGTCGGCGCCGGGCACGACTTCCTCCTGCCTGCCATGGCCTTCCAGGCGCAGCAGCGCCGAGGGCTCGTCCACGCCTCGGCGGGCACGCCATCGCACCAGCGCCAGGGCCAGGGTGGCGAACAGCGCGTCGGTGACGCTGCCGTGGAACAAACGGGGCAGGGTGGTGAGCAGAGCTGTGGTGGTGTTCTCGTCGACCTCGATGTCGAGGCGGCGGACCGTCCGCCCCTGGTCGATGGCCGGATCGAGGTGGCGGGCGCCGAGCAGCGGGTCGGGGCCGTTCACCACCTGTTGCCAGTACGGGAGTTCGGCCAGGCGCCCCTCGGACCGGGCCTGCTCGGTCAGCGCATGCGACCAGCGCCGCATCGAGGTGCCGATCTCGGGCAGCGCCGGGGTGGCGCCCGCCGCTACCTGGGCCCAGGCGGTGATCAAGTCCTGCACCAGAATCCGCCAGGAGACGCTGTCGATCGCGAGGTGGTGTGCGACGACGATCAGGCGTCCCGGTCGGGTGTGCGAACCGGCGTCGCCGACGGGATCGAGCCAGACGAATTGGAGTACGACGCCGTCGGCGGGATGCAGGCGGTTCATCGCGGAGTCGAGTTCGGTCTGCGCGTATTCGCGCAGGTCGATCGAGTCGGTGGCGTCGAAGGCCGTGCGGTGCACGAGTGCGTCGACGTTCACCGAGCCGGGGTCGGCCACCCGCAGCCACCAGCCGTCGTCGTCTGCCCACAGTCGCGCTCGCAGCATGTCGTGTCGGTCGATCGCGGCGGTAAGTGTGGTGACGAGTTGCGCGCGGTCGATGCCGACCGGCAGCTCCAAGACCGCTGTTTGGGCGAACCGGTCGAAATCGCCGCCGCGTTCGATCATGTACCGGACGATCGGGGTGAGTGGCAGGTCGCCGGTGCCGCCGCCGGGCAGTTCCTCGAGTGCCTCGAACGTCTCGGCGGCATCGACAACCGCGCCCAGCGCCGCGACCGTGCGGTGTTCGAACACCTGCAGCGGTGTGCAGTGCACCCCGCGCAGCTTCGCCTGGGTGACCAGCTGGATGGCGAGGATGCTGTCGCCGCCGAGGGCGAAGAAGGAGTCGTCGATGCCGACCTGCGCGCGGCCGAGCAGTTCGGCGAAGACCTCGGCGAGCACCAGTTCGGTCGGCGTCTCCGGTGCGCGGTACGGGGTGTCGTCGGTGACGAACACCGGTTCCGGCAGTACTTTTCGATCGAGCTTGCCGACCGCGTTGATGGGGATCTCGTCCAGGACGACAAAGGCGGCGGGGACCATATAGGCGGGCAGGGCGTCGGCCGCCGTGGCACGGATGTGCGCGATATCGAGCTCGGCGCCGGGCATCCGCACCAGGTAGGCGGCGAGGGCGGTGGCACCGGTCGGACCCGGAACACCCAGTGTCACAGCGAGATCGACACCATCGATGGCGCCGAGCACCGCGTCGATCTCGCCGAGTTCGATGCGCTGGCCACGTACCTTCACCTGGAAGTCGGTGCGACCGAGGTATTCCAGCGCCAATCCGGCGGGCGTGCGAATCCACCGCACCAGATCGCCTGTGCGATAAAGGAGTTCACCGGAGCCGCCGAACGGGTCGGCGACGAATCGCGCTGCGGTCAAGCTCGGCCGGGCGTGGTAGCACCGCGCGAGGGCGGTGCCCGTGAGGTACAGCTCGCCCGCGACGCCGACCGGTACGGGGCGCAGTCGGTCGTCGAGGACCAGCACCGCCGCACCGCGAACGGGAGTGCCGATGGTGACCGGTGCGGTGGCCGAGAGCGGCTCGGATCCTGTTGCCCAGATGGTGTATTCGGTCGGGCCGTACAGGTTGACCATCGTGCGCCCGCCTGCGTCGCCGCACCAGCGGGCGACCAGATCGGGGCCGACCGCCTCACCCGCGACCGCGAGGACCCGAAGGCTCGACACCTCGGAGGGATCGATGGTGGCCAGTGCCGACGGCGTGATCACCATGTGGGTGACCGACTCGGCGGCGATCAGTTCCGCGAGCGGTGCGCCGCCGAAGACCTCCGGTGGGGCGATCACCGAGGCACCACCGCCGCCGAATGCCATGAGCGCCTCGAAGATCGACGCGTCGAAACTCGGTGAGGCGACCTGCAATACCCGGGCGTGTTCGTCGAGGGTGAGGTCGGCGCGCTGGGCGGCGACCAGGTCGGCCAGGCCGCGATGGGTGACGGTGACGCCCTTGGGAGTGCCGGTGGAGCCGGAGGTGTAGATCATCCAGGCCGGGTTCTCGACCCTGATCGGGACCGGCAGTTCCTCGGTGGTGAGGTCGGCGTCATCGGTGGCGTCCAGGCGCGCGGCGAACTCGGCGTCGTCGAGGATCAACCAGCGGGTGGTGTCGGAAAGTTGTGGTCGGTATTCGGCGAGGGTGATCCCGACCTGGGCACCGGAATCGGTGAGCATGTGGTCGATGCGGTCCGCCGGATGCTTCGGGTCGACCGGCAGGAAGGCCGCGCCCACCTTCGCCGCCGCCCAGATGCCGGTGTGCAGCTCGGCGCAGCGGGGCAGGCCCAGCGCTACCACGGTTTCGGTATGGGCCCCCGTCTCGATCAGCAGCCTGGCCAGCTGGTTCGATCGGGCATGCAGCGCGCGGTAGGTGGTGGTGCCGGGTATCCGCGCGGTGGTGTCGGTGACCAGCGCGGGCCGGTCGGGGAAGGCGGTGGCGGTGGCGGTGAGCAGCTCGGCCAGGGTGGTCGTTCCCGCGGTGGCGGGACCGCGGACCGGAATCAGCTCCGCGCGTTCGGTTTCGGCGAGGATGTCGATATCGGCGAGGCGGATGTCGATGTCGGCGAGGACGGTGGACAGGACCTGCCGCCATCGGGTCGCGAACGCGGTGACCGTGCTCGCGTCGAACAGGTCCGTCGCGTAGGTCAGGACGCCGTCGATGCCTTCGGGTCCTGTTTCGCCGAACCGTTCGCGCAGGTCGAGGGTGAGGTCGAAGGCCGAGGAGCGGCGGTCGAAGTCCTCGACTTCGAAGCGGAGTCCGGGCAGTTCCAGCACCGGCTCGATGAAGTTCTGCAGCGACAGCGATACCTGGAACAGCGGGTGGTGGGCGGTCGACCGGGTGGGGTCGAGTGCCCCGACGAGCTGCTCGAACGGCACGTCGGCGTGGGCGAAGGCGTCGAGATCGGTGGAGCGGACCGACGCGAGCAGTTGCCGGAAGCCGGTGCCGGGATCGACCGGCGTGCGCAGGGCCAGAGTGTTCACGAACATGCCGACGAGATCGTCGAGGGCGGCTTCGCCGCGACCCGCGATCGGGGTGCCGATCACGACATCGCCGGTGCCGCCGAGCCGGGCCAGCAGGACCGCGAGTGCGGCGTGGACCACCATGAACACGCTGACGTTGTTCGCGGCGGCGAAGTCGATCAACGCGCGATGGGTCTGTGCGTCGACGGTGAAGTCGACGTCGTCGCTGCGCATCGACTGCACCGCGGGGCGGGGGCGATCGCTGGGCAGTTCCAGGGCATCCGGGGCGTCGGCGAGGTTCTCGCGCCAATACTGGATCTGCTGTGCGGCGACGGAGTCTGCCTCCGTGCCGGCGCCGAGCAGTTCGCGATGCCACAGGGCGAAGTCGGCGTACTGCACGGTGAGTGGAGGTCGGCTGGGTGCCGCGCCCGATACCCGCGCCGAGTACGCGGCCACCAAGTCGGTGGCCAACGGCGCCATCGACGCGCCGTCGGCGCTGATGTGGTGCACCACGAGGACGACAACATGCTGCTGGGCGGCATGGGACCCGTTGGTGGAGCTAGTGGAGTCCGCACCGGCGAGGCGGTACAGGCCGACCCGCAACGGGAGCTCACGGGTGAGATCGAATCCGGTTCCCGCCAGTTCGTTGATCCGATCCCGCAGTGGCGCACCGTCTTCGGTATCGATCAGTGGCATCGCTGGGGTGGAACTGTCGATGCCGACGACGACCTGGCGTGGGCCTTCGGCGTCGGCGGGGTAGCGCGTACGGAGACTTTCCTGGCGTTCGACCACGTCGGCGAGTGCCTGGCGCATGGCCTCCACGTCCAGGGATCCGGTGAGGCGAAGGGCGATCGCGATGTTGTAGGCCGACGACTCCGGGTCGAGCTGGTTGAGCACCCACATGCGCTGCTGGGCGGGGGACAGCGGGACGCGGTCGGGGCGCGGGCGCGGGGCGAGGGCCGGGCGACCCGCGCTGCCCTCGGCGGCGGGGACGACCCGTGAGGACAGCTGGGCGACGCTCGGTGCGTCGAACAGATCACGCAGGGCGATGCCGGACCCGAGTGCCGAATTGACCCGGGCCACCACCTTTGTCGCGCTCAGCGAGTTGCCGCCGAGCTCGAAGAAGGACTGGTCGACGCTCACCCGCTCGCTGCCGAGTACCTCGGCGAACACCTCGGCGACGGCCTGTTCGATCGGCGTGCGCGGCGCGAGATAGGACTGCTGAGTCACCGAGAAGTCAGGTATCGGAAGGGCTTTGCGGTCCAGCTTGCCGACGGGGGTGAGCGGGATGTCTTCCAGGACAACGACATAGGCGGGCACCATGTACCCGGGCAGTTCCGCCGCCACCTGCGCGCGCAGTCGCTCGGTGTCGAGTTCGACAGTCGGCACGGGAAGCACGTAGGACACGAGCACGGTGGCGCCCGCCGGTCCTTCACGACCGATCGTCACCGCGTAGTCCACCTCGTCGACGCGCGAGAGCACCGCGTCGATCTCGCCGAGTTCGATCCGCAGGCCGCGAATCTTGACCTGGAAGTCGCTACGGCCCAGGTATTCCAGGGTGAGCGCGGCGTTCTCGCCCGCGACCCAGCGCACCATGTCGCCGGTCCGGTACATGCGTTCCCCGGCGATGCCGAAGGGGTTGGCGACGAACCGGCTCGCGG
This sequence comes from Nocardia sp. Root136, assembly GCF_001427185.1. Lineage (NCBI taxonomy): Bacteria > Bacillati > Actinomycetota > Actinomycetes > Mycobacteriales > Nocardiaceae > Nocardia > Nocardia sp. Root136. Next base: position 1,785,379 of record NZ_LMFE01000001.1, on the reverse strand, counting down.
TCATCTCGAACCGGTTGAAGTAGCCACGCGCCAGCGCGGGACCTGCCAGATACAGTTCGCCCGCGATGCCGATCGGCACCGGCCGCAACCAGCTGTCCAGCACCACCAGCGCCGCACCGCGAATCGGTCCGCCGATGGTCACCGGCTCGCCCGCGACCAGCTCGGCGGGGCCGGTCGCCCAGATGCTGAATTCGGTGGGGCCGTACAGGTTCACCATCCGCCTGCCCTCGGCCCACTTCTCGATGAGCTCGGGGGTGGCCGCCTCGCCTGCCACCGACAGCACCCGCAGATCGGTGAGATCGGTGGGTTCCATCGTTGCCAGCGCCGACGGGGTGATCACCGCGTGGGTAACCCGCTCGGTGCGCAGCAGCGTCTCGAGCTCGGTGCCGCCGTAGACCTCCGGCGGCGATACGACCAGGCGTCCACCCGCCGCGTGCGCGGTCAGCATTTCGAAGACGGAGGCGTCGAAACTGGGGGAGGCGACCTGCAGCGCGCTGGCCGACGGGTCGAGTGCCAGGGTTTCCCGCTGGGCGGTGATGAGATTCGCGATGCCGCGGTGGCTGAGCAATACCGCCTTGGGCTTGCCGGTGGAACCGGAGGTGTAGATCAGGTAGGCGGTGTGATCGATATCGATTGCGCCGCCGCGTTCGTCATCGGTGATCGGCGCGTCGGAGACCAGCATGGCGCGGCGCATGGTGTTCAGGTCGTCGAGCAGCAGCCAGTCGATGGAGCCGGGCAGGTCGTCGCCGGTGGCCGTCACTGTGACGCCGATCGGGGCCTTCGAATCGGTGAGCATGTGCTCGATCCGTTCCACCGGATAGCTCGGATCCAGCGGAACGAAAGCCGCACCGGTCTTGGCCAGCGCCCACACGGCGACTACCGATTCCAGCGACCGGGTCAGCGCGAGCACCACGAACACCTCGGGGCCGATCCCGCGACGGAGCAGGACCCGGGCGAACCGATTGGACCAGGCGTCGAGTTCGCCGTAGCTCATCCGCAGCTCGCCCGCGCTGACCGCGATCGCGTCGGGATCTATGCGCGCGCCCGCCGTGAGGACGTCGGCCAGCGTGCGCATCGGCAGCGGCGGTGGGCCGTGAACCGGTGCGAGCGCGGCCGTTTCGGCATCGCTGCAGTACCGCAGCTGCGACACCATCGCATGCGGGTTCTCGCCGAGTTGCGCGAGGAGTCGGATGAAGCGGTCGAGGAGTGACTGCGCCGCAGTGTGTTCCAGCTGATCGGCCATGAACTTCACCGTGATGCGCAGGGCATCACCGGCACCGGCCTCGCCGCGCAGCGGAATCACCATGAGGTTCAACGGGTACGGCGTCGCGTCGGTGCCCTCGATGTCGAGCACCCGCATGCCCGCGATATCCAGGGCCTGGGACAGCGCTTCGCGATCGATGGGGTAGGACTCGAAAACGGTGAGGGTGTCGAACAATTCGGCCAGACCGACGGCGCGGTGGATGGCGGCGAGGCCGACGTGCTGATGGTCCATGAGCCGAGCCTGTTCGGCCTGCACGCGGGCGAGCAGGTCGGAAACCCGCTCCGACGGATCCAGCGTCACCCGCACCGGCACGGTGTTGATGAACAGCCCGACCATCTCCTCGACCCCGGGCAGTTCCGGCGGCCGACCGGACACCGTGGCGCCGAACACCACATCGGTGCGGCCGGTGAGCATGGACAGCAGCATCGACCAGCCGGCCTGGACCAGGGTGTTCACGGTCGCACCCGCTGCCCTGGCGGCCGACTCGAGTACCGCGACCGTGTCGGCGGACAGATCGTGCGAGAGCATCCCGGTCTCGGTCGACTCGATCCCCGCGAGCGTGGGGACGGCTCGGGTCGGCGTGTCGATCCCGGAGAGGGCCAGTTTCCACGTGTCCAGCGAGGCTTGGGCGTCCTGGTCTTCGAGCCAGGACAGGAATTCGCGGTAGGACCGGGCGGGCGGCAACATCGACGCGTCGCCCGCGGTGACGTACAGCGTGAGCAGTTCCCGAACCAGCAGCGGTGTCGACCAACCGTCGAGCACCAGATGGTGATTGGTCATCACGAGCCGGAAGTGCTCCGGGGCGGTCCTGATCAGCGTGAAGCGCAGCAGCGGGGGATTGGTCAGGTCGAAGCGGGTCAGCGCGTCGAGTTCGATCACCCGGTCGAGTTCGCGCGCTCGCTGCTCGTCGTCGGCGATCTCGGTGAGATCGATGTCGTTCCAGCGGATCTCGGCCGACGACAGGACCAGTTGGCGGGGTCCGTCGTCGGTCTCGACGAAGGCCACGCGCAGATTCTCGTGCCGATCGATCAGCGCCTGTGCCGCGCCGCGCAGCCGGGTGGCGTCGACCGTGCCCGCCAGGGTGAGCAGCGATTGGACCGTGTAGCCGTCGGCGGTGTCGGAGTCGTAGAGCGCGTGGAAGAGCAGGCCGTATTGCAGCGGCGACAGCGGCCAGACGTCGGTGAGCTTCGGGTAGGCGTGCTCCCAGCGTTCGATCTGAGGCTGATCGACCGTGACGAGCTCGAAGTCCGAGGGGGTCCGGCCACCCGCGTCGCCGGATCCGGCGTGGGTGACCAGCGCGCCCAGGGCCTGCGACCACAGCTCGGCCAACTCGCGCACCTCGGCCTCGTCGAGCAACCTGCTCGCGTAGGCCCAGGTGACCTCCAGTCCGGCATCGGTGAGCACCGCGTTGATGTCGACGACAGCGGCCAGCGGCGCGCGGTCGTCGTTGGTCGCGGCGAAGCGTTGCGGTACCCAGGGATCGCTGCCGGTTACCGCCCTGCCGAGATAGTTGAAGCTCAGCTGGGGTGTCGGCGCGTCCGCCAGCACCGCGGCGGTCTCGTCGTCCAGATAGCGCAGCAGGCCGAAGCCGACACCGCGATCGGGGACCGACCGCAACTGCTCCTTGGTCACCTTGATCGCCGAACCCGCCGCGCGTCCACCGGCGAACGCGTCGCCGAGATCGATCTCGGTCAGGTCGAGCGCGACCGGATACACGCTGGTGAACCAGCCGACGGTGCGCGCGACATCGGCGCCGGGTAGCAGGGATTCACTGCGGCCGTGGCCCTCCAATGTCAGCAGGGCGCCGGTGCGTTCGCGCCACCGGCACACGGCCATGGCGAGCGCCGCGAGTAGTACTTCGTCCGCGCCGCAATGGAATTGCTCGGGCACCGCGTGCAGCACGGTGTGTGCGAGGTCGGCCGGCACCGTCGTCTGCCATTGCGCCATGGTGGTGACCACGTCGACGGCCGGATCGAAGGTGGCGGGCTGTGAGGCGAGGGCGAAGGACGGATCGGGTGTGGCCAGGATTCGCTGCCAGATCGGCAGTTCGTCGATGCGCGAGGCGGCGTTCTCGACCTGGCCGTGCGCCCAGCGGCGGAAGGAGGTGCCGACGGGGTCGAGTGCGCCGCCGAAGGCCGCGGTGGCCAAGTCCGGCAGCAGGATTCGCCACGAGACGCCATCGGTGACCAGGTGGTGCAGGACCAGCCAGCACAGTGGGTCGGCGTCGGCGCGCTCGATCATGACGAACCGGGCAACAGCGCCCACGGTGGGATCAAGGTGATCCGCGGCATCCTGTAGGGCCCGGTCGACCGCGTCGTCGGTGTCGGCTCGGACCACGTCGATCAGCGTCGCGGCGTCGACCGAACCACGTTCGGCGACAATCCATTCCCAGCCGTCCGGGGTTCGGCGCAGCGACGAACGGAGCAGATCGTGGTGTTCGAACAGGACCTGTAGCGCCGCGGCGAGCCTCGGGCGGTCGAAGTCGGCGGGCAGCCCGATGAGCACGGCCTGTCCGTAGCGACCCCAGGTGTCGCCGTGCTCGACCATCGCGTGCACGATCGGGGTGAGCTCCACCGCGCCGACGCCGCCACCCGGCAGTTCGTCCACCACCACGACCTCGGCCTCGTCCGCGACCGCGGCCAGCGCGGCGACCGTCTTGCGTTCGAAGACATCGCGGGCGCTGAACGAGATACCGGCGGCCTTCGCGCGCGAGACCAGCTGGATGGAAACGATGCTGTCGCCACCGAGGGCGAAGAAACTCTCGTCGACCCCGACGGTATCGAGTCCGAGCACTTCGGCGAACAGGGCGGCCAGAGTCTGCTCGCGCGGCGTGGACGGCGCGCGGCTCGTGACGGTGCGGGCGGTGAAATCCGGTGCGGGCAAAGCCTTTCGGTCCACCTTGCCGAGTGGGGTGAGCGGAACCTCGTCGAGCACCATCACCACAGCGGGCACCATGTAGGCCGGAAGACGTTCACCGACAGCGGCTTTCACCGCTTCGGGATGGACCTCCGCGCCCGGCTCGGTCGTGACGTAGGACACGAGCGCGGTCGCGCCGGTGGCGGTCTCGACGCCGAGGGTGATCGCGAAATCGATCTCGGGAAGCCGCTGCAACGCGGCGTCGATCTCGCCCAGCTCGATCCGGTAGCCGCGCACCTTCACCTGGAAGTCGCTGCGGCCCTGGTATTCCAGCGTGAATCGCCGGTCGCGGTCGGCCCATCGCACCAGATCGCCGGTGCGATACATCCGCTCGCCGGGCGCGTGCGGATTCGCGACGAACCGGCTCGCGGTCAAGCCGCTGCGCCGGTGGTAGCCACGCGCGACGCCCGGCCCGGCGAGATACAGCTCGCCCACGGTTCCCGCGGGGACCGATCGCAGCCAGGAGTCGAGCACCAGACCCGACACGCCACGGACGAGGCTGCCGATCGTCACCGGGGCGCCGGGGACCAGCGGTTCGGTCAGGGTCGTGGTGACGGTGGTTTCGGTGGGGCCGTAGCCGTTGATCAGGGCGCGCCCTGCCCACTTCGACACCAGCTCCGGCGGGCAGGCGTCGCCGCCGACAACGATCGTGCGCAGATCGGGCAGGGTCGCCGGGTCCAGGGAACCGACGACGGCCGGGGTGACATTGAGATGGGTGACGCGATGCGTGCGCAACACCTGCGCCATGTCCTCGCCCGCGTACGCCGACGGCGGGACCACCGCGAGGGTGGCACCGGCCGCCAGGGTCACCAGGATCTCCTCGACGGAGATATCGAAGCTCGGCGACACCGCGTGGGCGACCACGGAGTCGGCGTCGACGCCGAATCCGGCCCCCGAACTCGCGGCGAGATTCGCCAGGCCGCGATGTGAGACCAGGACGCCCTTGGGTAGCCCGGTCGACCCGGAGGTGTAGATGATGTAGGCGACCTGATCGAGCCCGATCGCGGCGATTCGCTCGGCATCGGTGATCGGGGCGACGTCCTGTGCGGCGAGGTCCGCGACAGTGGCTTCGGCGTCGAGGGCGAGCCAATCGACCTTGTCGGGCAGGGACTTACGGACCTGGGTGACGGTCAAGCCGGTGACGACACCGCTGTCGTCGATCATGTGCTCGATCCGGTCATCGGGATAGGTCGGATCGATCGGGACGAACGGCGCGCCCGTCTTGGCCACCGCGATCGTGGCGAGCGCCGATTCCGCGGAGCGTGGAATAGACAGTGCGACACCGTGTTCGGGGCCGGCTCCCGCGTCGATCAGCAGGCGGGCCAGCCGATTCGTGTAGTCGTCGACCTCGCGGTAGCTCAGGGTGTCGTCGGTACCCCAGCGCAGGGCGACAGCGTCCGGATCGATCGAGGCGCCCGCGGCGAGGATCTCGGGCAGGGTCTTCGGCTCGACTCCGGCCGGACCACGCGCGGGCACCGAGGCCGCCTGTTCGGCGGCCGAGAGGACCGGCACCGTCGACAGTGGGGCATCGGGTCCGGCGACGAGGAATCGGTGCAGGAACATCAGGAAGCGAGCGTGGTGGGCCGCCAGCTCGGCGTCGCTGTAGAGGTTGCCGTTGCCCTGCAGGTCGATGTGGGTGCTCTCGCCGCCCACGCCGGGGTACAGGTTGACGAACAGGTCGTCGATCAGGCCCGAGGTGAGCACATTGAGCCGTCCGACCACCGGACCGAGCGCGATCCTGGTGTCCACCATCATCAGATTCACCGCAGGACCGAACGACGCCGCCTCGTCCATCGCCCAGCCGAGATCGCGGACGATGTCCTCCTGGCGATAGCGCTGACGCCGCAACGCGCCGGTCAGTTCGGCCTGCACCGCCAGGATCGCCGCGCCGACGGTCGTCGTGGGATCGAGGGTGACCCGCAGCGGCACGACATTGGCGAGCATGCCGCCCGAACGGCGCAGGGTCGCCGAGGTCCGCGCGGACACCGGCAGGCTCAAGACCACCTCCGGTGCGCCGGTCATCGCGGCGAGATAGGCGCCGAACGCGGCGACCACCGTGGGCGCGACGCCCGAGTTCACCGCGGCGGCAACAGAATCCAGCAGGGCGGTCGTCTCCGCGGGCAGGGCGCCGGAGACCCGGTTGGGGTGGCCGTCGACCTCGGCGTCACGGCCGGCGAGGGTGACCGGATCGGCGAGCTCGGCCAGGTGATCGCGCCAGTACTCGCGGTCGGTCGCGAAGCGGGTCGAGGTCCGGTAGGCCAGATCGGCCTCGACGATCTTCTGCAACGGCTCGGCCTTGGTCGGCGGCGGCTCGCGGCCGTCGAAGGCGGCGTTGTAGAGCTCGCCGGTGCGCTGGACGAGGGCGAGCGCGCCCATCCCGTCCAACACGATGTGGTGCATGCGCGCATACCAGAACCAGCGGTCCTCGGCGACCCGCAGCATGGCGAGGCGGACCAATCGGTCGCGCATCACGTCCAGCGGTGCGGTGTACTCGGCCCGCATCCAGGCGTGCGCGGCGGCTTCCGGGTCGGGTCGGTCGCGCAGATCCACTCGGGCGATCTCGTCGTCGAGGGACAGGTCGACGATCTGATGCGGCCGGCCGTCGACGTCGACCAGTCGCAGGTATCCGGTGCCGAACTCACGGCCGGTCTGCCGGACCGCCTCGGTGAGCAGCGTGTGGTCGATCTCGCCGGACAATTCGACGTATTGGGCGATGGAGATGGGCGTATCGCCCGCGATGTGCTGGGCGAACCAGATGCCGCGCTGGGCGGCGGACAGCGGAAAAGGTCCTTCTGGTGCGATCATGAGCGAACCTGCGTTCTCATGTCTCGAGCTCGGTGTTCACGATGTGTCCCGACCGTCGGGTAGCTACCTGGGTGGTAGTACTCGCCGTTGCGTACTGCGCTCTATGTTCATTCTGAACCAGCGCGGACCACATCGGAATGGGTTCAGGAGACTGCGGCCAGTTCGATGGCCGCCAGCGGCGCGTCGGAGCTGACCAGATAGCGCTGCAGGGTCGAGCGATCATCGAGCACCAGCCAGTTGCCGCTGTCGGCGAGCTGGGCCCGAGTCGCCTTGGTGGTGATCCCGAAACCGGTCGCGGCACCGTTGGCCGGCGACACCGGGATCGCGCCGATCTTGCGCACCGCGGCCTCGGCGACGACCGCCTCGATCCGGGGATCGACCGCGACGGCGATCCGGTCGCCCGCCTCGGCGCCGCGACCGAGCAGCACGCGGGCCAGGCGGTTCGCCCAACGATCCAGATCGGCGTCGGCGAGCTGCCCCGCGACGATCGGCGCGTCGGAACGGCGACGCAGCTGGATGACGTTGTCGGCGGGTGCGGTGACCACGGTGCTCATCGGATTCCCCTTGAAGGCTTGTCGGCGGGTGCTTTTTGCTACACCTCTAATCTCGTCTTCGAGAGGGGAACCCGACAGCAACCCCAGCGTTGGTGGGCCGACTCCAAGGGGGATCGATTACCACCCCTAGGGGGTCGAACCTCGGTCAGCGGGCGTTTCCGCCGATGCTGAAATGCGCGCCCGTGGGGTCGATCAGGCCGGCTAGGCGGCCGTAGGGGGTGTTCATGGGTTCGAAGGCGACGGTGCCGCCGAGGGCCACCGCGTGTTCGGCGGACTTGTCGACGTCGTCGGCGCCGAAATAGACCGTCCACGAGCCGGGGATGCCCTCGGCGAGGTGGCCGCCCGCGTCGAGGACGCCGCCGCCCATGGGCGGGACGGCGTGAATGGTGGTGTAGCGGAAGTCCGCGGTGTCGGCGATCGTCAGGGTGTCGGCCCAGCCGAAGACGTCGCGGTAGAAGACCAGGGACTCGTCGTAGGCGCGGGTCGTCAGCTCGAACCAGGACGGCACGCCGACATGGTCGGTCCAGGTGCCGTCGGCGACGAGGCCGACCGCTTCGAAGCCGGCGAAGGTGTCGGCCTGCCAGACCCCGACACCGATACCGCCGACATCGGCGAGCACCGCCATCGATCCGAGATCGGCGACCGCCATCGGCTCGACGATCACGTTGCCGCCCGCCGCGCTCGTCTTCGCCGTCGTCGCCAGCGCATCGGGGGAGTTCAGATAGACGGTCCAGCGGTCGGGATAGGGGTCGCCGGGATCGTCGTGGCGGCCCATCGCGCCCGCCACCGCCCGACCGTCCTTGCGCAGGGTGGTGTAGCCGCCGAATTCCTCGCCGCCGCGATCGGCGGTCCAACCGAACAGTTCGCCGTAGAAGGCGATCGCGCGGTCGAGATCGGTGGTGTAGAGATCGACCCAGGTGGGATCACCGGGTTTCGGGGTCAACGACATGACTTCTCCTCGGCTGAAGGGGGAGCTCGATCGAGACGCTGGCACGTTCGTGTGTCGGCATCGATCATGACGCGCCGACCGCCGAAAAGTCATCGCCGACAACCATTGCACCCACGCGACCTGCGGAGGAAGATCGGGATCGCGAACTACGGCGCGCCGAATACGACACAGAGTAGGACCCGCGCGGAATGCTGCGGCAGCACGGTTTACGATTCACTCCAACGCATGTCTGCTGCTGTCCGTCCTTTCAGGCGCGGCCGACGCTGCGAGTGACGTACAGGCATCTTCAGGAGGATCAGTGACTGCGGTAGAGCCCAGGCCAGTCCCTCAGTTGGAAGCGACTCGACCGTATCCGGCCCGGACCGGGCCGAAGGGCTCGTTCCTCTACAAGGCGGTCACCACCACCGACCCCAAGGTGCTCGGCACCATGTACTTGGTGACGGCGATCAGCTTCTTCATGATCGGCGGCCTCATGGCGCTGCTCATGCGTGGTGAGCTCGCACGTCCGGGTCTGCAGTTCCTCTCGCCCGAACAGTTCAACCAGCTGTTCACCATGCACGGCACGATCATGCTGCTGTTCTACGCGACGGCGATCGTGTTCGGCTTCGCCAACATCGTCCTGCCGCTGCAGATCGGCGCTCCCGACGTCGCCTTCCCGCGACTGAACGCGTTCAGCTACTGGCTGTACCTGTTCGGCGCCTCCATGGCGACCGCGGGCTTCGTGACCCCCGGCGGTGCGGCGGACTTCGGCTGGACGGCCTACGTGCCGCTCACCGACATCCTGCACTCGCCCGGTGTCGGCACCGACCTGTGGATCCTGGGTCTGGCCGTGTCGGGTCTGGGCACCATCCTCGGTGGCGTCAACATGCTCACCACCGTGGTCTGCCTGCGCGCACCCGGTATGACCATGTTCCGCATGCCGATCTTCACCTGGAACATCGCGGTCACCTCCGTGCTGGTGCTGCTCGCGTTCCCGCTGCTCACCGCGGCGCTGTTCGGTCTGGCCTACGACCGCCACCTGGGCGGTCACATCTACGACCCGGCCACCGGCGGCATCCTGCTCTACCAGCACCTGTTCTGGTTCTTCGGCCACCCCGAGGTCTACATCATCGCGTTGCCGTTCTTCGGCATCGTGTCGGAGATCTTCCCGGTGTTCAGCCGTAAGCCGATCTTCGGTTACACCACGCTGGTCTACGCGACGCTGGGTATCGCGGCGCTGTCGATCGCGGTGTGGGCGCACCACATGTACGCCACCGGCGCGGTGCTGCTGCCGTACTTCTCCTTCATGACCTTCCTCATCGCAGTCCCGACCGGTGTGAAGTTCTTCAACTGGATCGGCACCATGTGGCGCGGACAGTTGACGTTCGAGACACCGATGCTGTGGTCGATCGGCTTCCTGGTGACCTTCCTCTTCGGTGGTCTGTCGGGCGTCATCCTGGCCTCGCCGCCGCTGGACTTCCAGGTCACCGACTCGTACTTCGTCGTCGCGCACTTCCACTACGTGCTCTTCGGCACCATCGTGTTCGCGACCTTCGCGGGTATCTACTTCTGGTTCCCGAAGATCACCGGCCGCATGATGGACGAGCGTCTGGGCAAGTGGCACTTCTGGACCACCTTCGTCGGCTTCCACACCACCTTCCTGGTCCAGCACTGGCTGGGCGCCGAGGGCATGCCGCGTCGCTACGCCGACTACCTGCCGTCCGACGGTTTCACCACGCTGAACACGATCTCCACGATCGGTGCGTTCATCCTGGGCTCGTCGATGCTGCCGTTCATCTGGAACGTCTTCAAGAGCTTCCGCTACGGCGAGGTCGTCACGGTCGACGATCCGTGGGGCTACGGCAACTCCCTCGAGTGGGCCACCACCTGCCCGCCGCCGCGCCACAACTTCTACGAGCTGCCGCGCATCCGGTCCGAGCGTCCCGCGTTCGAGCTGCACTACCCGCACATGGTCGAGCGTATGAAGGCCGAGGCGCACGTCGGCTGGGGCTCGGGTAAGCACAGCACGCACGTGTCAGAAGGCGCGCTCGCGAAGAAGTAGGACACCACCGAACGACAGGGTGTGCACCTGCTGGGTGACCAGCGGGTGCACACTCTTTTTGTGGGTAATCGAACGGAGCAGATCGACTTGGCCGACACCACAGTTCTCGTGACCGTCACCGGCCCCGACCGACCGGGCGTCACGTCGGTGCTGCTGGCGACGTTGTCGCGGCACCAGGTGAGCTTGCTGGACGTGGAGCAGGTGGTCATCAGGGGACGGCTCACCCTCGGGGTGCTGGTGTCGTGCCCCAACGACCCCGAGGCGTTGCAGGACGAGCTCGAAGAGGCCATGAACACCGTCGGCATGCAGGTCGACGTGTCCGTGGACGCGCAGATCGGCAAGCCGCCGATGTCGACCCACGCGGTCGTGGTGCTCGGCGCCCCGGTCACCGCGAAGGCCTTCAGCGCGATCTCGCGGGAACTGGCCACCGGCGGCGCCAATATCGACTCCATCCGTGGCATCGCCGACTACCCGGTGACCGGCATGGAACTGATGGTCACCGCGACCGACACCAGCGACGAAGGCGACGCGCGGCTGCGAACGGCCCTGGCCGAGGTCGCGGTCGCCGAGCGGGTCGACATCGCGGTGGAACGGGCGGGGCTGGCCCGCCGGGCCAAGCGCCTCATCGTGTTCGACGTCGACTCCACCCTGATCACGGGCGAAGTGATCGAGATGCTGGCCGCGCACGCCGGTGTGGAGGACCAGGTCCGCGAGGTCACCGAGGCCGCGATGCGCGGCGAGCTCGACTTCGCCGAATCGCTGCGTCAGCGCGTGGCCACCCTCGAAGGTCTCGACGAGTCGGTGATCGAGGAGGTCGCCGACCGGATCGAGCTCACCCCGGGCGCGCGCACCACGATTCGCACCCTGCGCAGGCTCGGCTTCCGCTGCGGCGTGGTCTCCGGTGGGTTCCGGCAGGTGATCGAGCCGCTCGCGCACGAGCTGGAACTCGATTTCGTTCAGGCCAACACCCTGGAGATCATCGACGGCAAGCTCACCGGGCGGGTCGTCGGCGAGATCGTCGACCGGGCGTTCAAGGCGACCGCGCTACGCAAGTTCGCCGCCGAGGCGGGGGTGCCGATGGAGCAGACCGTCGCGGTCGGTGACGGCGCCAACGACATCGACATGCTCAACGCGGCCGGGCTAGGCGTGGCGTTCAACGCCAAGCCCGCGCTGCGCGAGGTGGCCGACACGGCGCTGTCGCATCCGTACCTGGACGCGGTCCTGTTCATCCTCGGCGTCACCCGCGACGAGGTGGAAGCGGCCGACGCGCGTGACGGTGGCGTACGCCGGGTTCCACTGCTCGGCCGGTAGCGTCACGCGGAATCGCGACCTCACCGACGTAGAGTGACCGCACAGGCACGTCGTCACCGCTCGTCATCGGGAGGTTGTTGTGCGCAGGTCATTTCTCGTCCTGGTCGCCCTGGCGGGTCTCGGCGGATTGACGGCCGGATGCGGTGGCGACGAGACCGAACCCTATGACGTCACCCTCCAGCCGACCGCCGTTCCGCAGTCCGCGGTCGAACCGCTGACGATCGAGCTGGCCGCCAACGGCAGCACGGTCGTGGCCACGGTGGGCCAGCGCCTGCTGGTGCGTCTACCGCGGGATCCCGCGTCGACCGGTGAGTGGGGCCTGGTCAACGCCGAGAAGGGCATCCTGATCGCCGACGGTGGGCCGACCAGTGAGGGCAACGCCACAGTGTGGCCGTTCCGGGCGATCGAGCGGGGCGTGACCGCGCTGCAGTTCACCTACGGGCCGTCCAACGAACCGTCGATCGGCCCCGAGCCGACCTTCATGGTGGATGTCCGGGTGAGCTGAACGCGGTAAGGCCACGCCCCCCGCGATTAGGCTGGCGGGCGGACCGGTGTCGATCGAACGGGTGTTGTGGCATGAGTAGTGGGTTGGAAACCGAGGAGCAGGCCGAGGCGACGGTTCGCGACGAGGCGGCCGAATTCGCCGCTGCGCATGCGGAATTGGCACAGGGCTACGGTGGCATCGGCGACCCCGACGATCCGGCGATGGTGCAGGCGATGCAGATGGTGTTGCACATTCCCAAGGTCGATCCGCCCGCCCGCAGCGCCCTGCTGGAAGCCGCCGCCGCCGCGGCCGTCGCGGTGTGCCTCGACCCACGTTCGGGGCCGGGTGGGGAGTGGGAGCCGCGGTATCTCGCGTGGAAGCGGTCGCGGATCAGGAAGGTCGCCCGGCGCGCGCGTGGCGCCCAGTGGGTGGCCGCGGGTGACGTCGACGGGGTGACTGTCGATGTCGACGGCGCGCAGGCCCGTGCGTTCGTCCCCGGTCCGGTCGGGGAGATCGATCAGCGTGTCCGCAAACTCCAGATCGGCGGAACCGATCTCGAACACGACGAGCCCGGCCCGGTGGATCCGACGTTGCCGGTGCTGTGGGTGAACGCGGCGTTGAAGATGTCGGTGGGCAAGGCGGCCGCGCAGGTCGGGCATGCGAGCATGTTGCTGGCGGGTGCGCTGCCCGTGGACGAGGCGGCCGCGTGGGCAGGGCGCGGGTTCCGGTGCGCTGTGCGCGACGCGGACGAACAGCAGTGGGTGGGCTTGGTGGCCGAGGTGGCGGCGGGTCGTGCGGTGGCTGTGCGCGACGCCGGTTTCACCGAGGTGGCACCGGGCTCGATGACGGTGATCGGGGTGCCCTCACGGGAGTGATCGCAGCCGCATACCAGACGAATCCGGCAGCTACGTTGCGGTTTTCGCGACTCGCCGCGATAACGCGGTGTGGCGTGGGTGCCTCGGGGGTATACGTAACGGACAGCTTGGCACGTCGAGGTACAGGGAGGTTCCGCGATGATGACGACAATTGTGGTGATCCTGATCGTCTGGGTCGCGCTGTCGGTGCCTGTCTCTTTTGTCGCCGCGCGGATGTTGCGTAGCGAAGTTCGCACTGCGAATGACCCGTTGACGACCAGGATCGACGAATCTCGTACGGGCCGGTCGCTGCGCTGAGAGCCCACGTGGGCCAAGATGGAGCGCGTGTCGCAACCCGATCCCGATTTGCTCATCGACTTCTCCGACGTGACCATCCGCCGCTCGGGCCGAACCCTGGTCGGCCCTGTCTCTTGGCAAGTAGAGCTCGACGAACGCTGGGTGGTGCTCGGCCCGAACGGCGCGGGCAAGACCTCGCTGTTGAGAATGGCCGCCGCCGAACTCCACCCGACCTCTGGTAACGCGAATCTGTTGGGGGAGACGCTCGGTCGCGTCGACGTCAGCGAACTGCGACCACGCATCGGCTTGTCCTCGGCGGCGGTGGCCAGCCGGATCCCGGTGGACGAGAAGGTCAGCGACCTCGTGGTCTCGGCCGGCTACGCGGTGCTCGGCCGCTGGCGCGAGCGCTACGAGGACATCGATACCGAACGTGCCGTCGACATGCTGGAAACCCTGGGCGCCGAACATCTTTCCGACCGCACCTACGGCACCCTGTCCGAAGGCGAACGCAAGCGGGTGCTGATCGCGCGCGCACTGATGACCGATCCGGAACTGCTGCTGCTCGACGAACCGGCCGCAGGCCTGGACCTGGGCGGGCGCGAGGAACTCGTCGAGCGTCTCGGCGATCTCGCCGCCGACCCCGACGCGCCCGCGATGGTGTTGGTGACCCATCACGTCGAGGAGATCCCGCCCGGCTTCACCCATGCGCTGCTCCTCAAGGAGGGTGAGGTGGTCGGCCAGGGGCTCCTGGGCGACGTGGTCACCGCCGAGAATCTGAGCAGAGCCTTCAGCCAGTCGATCGCCCTCGACCGGATCGACGGTCGCTGGTTCGCGCGGCGGGCGCGCCGTTCGGGCGGGCATCGGCGCCGGAACTGACCGCTGAGGGGAATCTCTCCGCACCGTCGACCAAGCGGGCGTTAGGGTGCTGAGAGGTCGGCTGCGCTCGCGGAGGTAGCCGAGTGCGGCCGGGAGGCCGCGGTGTCGGTCGCCGAGCAGTCGGTTCGGTGGTGGAGAGGAACGGTATGAGTGAGTCCGGGGTCCCCGCGCGGGACGCGTCGACCGTGATGCTGGTGCGTGACGGCGAGGCCGGTATCGAGGTGTTCCTGCAGCGTCGAGTCAAGGCGATGGCGTTCGCCGCGGGGGTGACGGTGTTCCCCGGCGGTGGTGTCGACGCTGCCGACGGAACAGCCGATATCGCCTGGACGGGCCCCGAACCCGCATGGTGGGCGAAGCGTTTCGCCACCGACGAACAGACCGCGCAGGCGCTCGTCGCCGCTGCCGTGCGAGAAACGTTCGAGGAATGCGGAGTGCTGCTCGCCGGTCCGACCGCGGACACCGTCGTCGACGACTCGGCGCGCTATCGCGAGGCGCGGGGCAAGCTCGAGCGCCGCGAACTGTCGCTCGCCGATTTCCTCGCGAGCGAGGACCTGGTGTTGCGCGCCGATCTGCTGCGGCCGTGGTCGAACTGGATCACTCCCGAGGCCGAACCCCGCCGCTACGACACGCGCTTCTTCGTCGCGGTGCTCCCGCAGGGCCAGATCGCCGACGGCGCCACCTCCGAGGCCTCCCAGGTGATCTGGCGGACCCCGCAGGACGCCCTGGCGAACTGGCGCGAGGGCGAACATGTGCTGATGCCACCGACGTGGTCGCAGCTCGACGCGCTGTGCGGGTTCGCCGACACCGCGGCCGTGCTGGCCGCCGAACGCGTCATCGAGTCGATCATGCCGAAGTACTCGCCGGGAGCGGGCGGTCGTCCGCTGTCGGACTTCCCCGACAGTGAACGGTATTTCGACGAACTGCCGCAGTTGGGTGCGTTCGGCGGCCGGTAGGTTGTGGCCCATGGCCGAATTCGTGACCCTCGAACTGCCCGCCGAGCCGACCACCCGTGGCGTCGCGCTGCTGCGCATCGATCGTCCGCCGCTGAACCTCGTCGACGCCCAGCTGGCCCGTGAGGTGGCGGCCGCGGCGGCCACGGTGGCCCAGCATCCCGGGGTCTCTGCCCTGATCGTCTACGGCGACGAGCGGGTGTTCAGCGCGGGCGACGAGATGTCGGAGCTGGCCGCGCTCGACGCCGGACAGGCCGCCGCCATGGCCGCCGATCTCCAGGCCGCGCTCGGTTGTCTCTCGCGGGTTCCGCAGCCGACGGTCGCCGCGATCACCGGCTACTGCCTCGGCGCCGGTCTCGAACTCGCGCTCGGCGCCGACCACCGGATCATCGGCGACAACGTGAAGCTGGGTCTTCCGCAGATCAAAGCCGGACTGATCCCGCTCTCCGGCATCCGCAGGCTCTCACTTCTCATCGGCGCCAGCCGCGCCAAGGACATCGTCTATACCGGCCGTTTCGTGGATGCCGAGGAAGCCGCGAAGATCGGGCTGGTCGACGAGGTGGTAGCCCCCGACGACGTTCTCACCGCCGCCCGCGCCTGGGCCGCCCAGTTCGTCACCGCCGCCCCGCGCGCCCTCGCCGCCGCCAAGGCGGTCTTCGAATCCGGGCCGCACGGCCACTCCACCGCCGTCACCGAGTGGTCGGCCCTGTTCGACACCGACGACGCCCGCCTCGGCACCCGCACGTTCGCGGCCGACGGTCCGAACAGCGCTACCTTCACCGGAAAGTAGCAACTTACCGATAAGTTAATACCCGTTCCGGGCCGACCGGACGAGTGAAAGGGCCGTCCCTCGTCCCAGCAGCGGCGTGCCGAGACACACATATTAGGCTGGCCTCTATGACGGTCCATCCCGACGACCCGGCGCCGAACCCCCACGCCACCGCGGCCCAGGTCGAAGCAGCGCGCAAAGACACCAAACTCGCCCAGGTCCTGTACCACGACTGGGAAGCGGAGACCTACGACGACAAGTGGTCGATCTCCTATGACGAACGCTGTATCGCGTATGCGCGCGGCCGGTTCGACCTCGCCGTCGGCCCGGCTCCGCTGCCGTACGAGCGCGCGCTCGAGCTGGGCTGTGGCACCGGATTCTTCCTCCTCAACCTGATGCAGGGCGGCGTCGCCAAGTCCGGTTCGGTCACCGACCTCTCGCCCGGCATGGTGAAGGTCGCGCTGCGCAACGCCGAGCACCTCGGTCTGGATGTCGACGGTCGCGTCGCCGACGCCGAGACCATCCCGTACGACGACGACACCTTCGATCTGGTCTGTGGCCACGCCGTGCTGCACCACATCCCCGACGTGGAGCTGGCGCTCAAGGAGTGCCTGCGCGTGCTCAAGCCGGGCGGACGCTTCGTGTTCGCCGGTGAGCCGACCACCATCGGCAACATCTACGCCCGTCGCCTCGGCCAGGCCACCTGGAAGGTGACCACCGAGATCACCAAGCTGCCGTTCCTGTCCGGCTGGCGTCGTCCGCAGACCGAGCTGGACGAGTCCTCGCGCGCCGCCGCGCTCGAGGCCGTCGTCGACCTGCACACCTTCGACCCGAGCGATCTCGAGAAGAAGGCGAAGTCCGCGGGTGCCGTCGATGTGAAGGCCACCACCGAGGAACTCGCCGCCGCCCTGTGGGGCTGGCCGGTGCGCACCTTCGAGGCCGCCGTTCCCGACGAGAAGCTGACCATGCCGTACCGCCTGGCGCAGTACCGCGCGTGGCTGGGCCTGAGCTGGCTGGACGAGAACGTGCTGCGCAAGGTCGTGCCGCGCGAGTTCTTCTACAACGCGATGATCACCGGCGTGAAGCCGGGCGCGGCGCAGAAGTAGGTGGGCTACCGCTTCGGCCGCGACGATGTCGCCCATCTCGGCAGTGCGGCAGGCCGTGCCGCGCTCGCCGAGGTCGACCGGCTGGAGCTGACCCCCGCGACGCACCTGCGCGATATCGAGCAGGTGCGTCGTTCGCACGGTGACTCGGCGCCCGCGCTGATCGAGACCGTGCGCTTGCGTCGCAAGGCTGTGGTGAAGCTGCCCGCGGCGGGCGAGTGGTTGTTCACCGACGACTCGCTGCAACAGGCGACACCCGCGCTGGTGGCCCGGCATCGGGCCGCTCGATTGGCCGGTCGCGCGGTCCACGACGTGACCTGCTCGATCGGTGCGGAACTGTCCGAGCTGGCGGCGGCCTGTCCGGCGGTGGTCGGCAGCGATCTCGACGATGTCCGCTTGGCCATGGCCGCCCACAATCTCGCAGCGGTCGGTCGAAACATTGTGTTGGCCAAGGCCGATGCCCTCGTCCCGACCACTCGCGACACCGTGATCATCGCCGATCCGGCTCGTCGAGCAGACGGTCGCCGGACCTACGATCCCGCGAAGCTCCAACCCCCGCTGCCGGATCTGCTCGCCGCCTACGCGGGCCGCGATATCGCCGTGAAGTGCGCTCCCGGTCTGGATTTCGATCGCCTCGGCTGGGACGGCGAAGTAGAGGTCGTCTCCCTCGACGGCGCCGTGCGCGAAGCCTGCCTCTGGTCACCCGGCCTCACCGAGCCCGGCGTCACCCGCCGCGCCACCGTCCTGGACTCCCGTGGCGGCGCGACAACTCTCACCGATGCCGCCCCCGACGACATCCCCGATCGCGCCCCCGGCGAGTGGATCATCGACCCCGACGGCGCTGTCGTCCGCGCCGGTCTCGTTCGCCACTACGCCGCGAAACACGGTCTCTGGCAACTGGACCCACAGATCGCCTACCTCACCGGCGACGCGGTCCCCACGGGCACGCGCGGCTTTCGCATCGAAGGCCGCTTCGAGCTCCGCGAGAAGACCCTGCGCCAGGAGCTCGCCCGCCGCGACTGCGGCTCCCTGGAAATCCTCATCCGCGGCGTGGACGTCGATCCCGATGCCCTGCGCAAGAAGCTCAAGCAGCGGGGCTCGACGCCGTACACCCTGGTGATCACCCGTATCGGCCGCGCCGGCGTCGTGTTCCTCTGCCGAGCAGTCGCGCCCACCCGCTGACAGCTCACGTGTCGGTGCCCGCACCTAGTCTGTCGTCAGAGACAGCCGGACACGAAAGGTGCGCACAATGGCGGATGCGGTGGCCGAGACAGAATTCCCCCGGGGGATCGGCAAGGTAGCGACGCGAGAGCTGGCGGCGCACGGCTATACCAGCTACGCACAGCTCACCCAGGTCAGTGCGAAACAACTGCTGGCTATCCACGGCGTCGGACCCAAGTCCATCCGCATCCTCGGCGAGGAACTGGCGGCCCGTGGGCTCGCCTTCGCCGACTGAGGTGCCGGTCAGGCTTCCATCTTCTTCACCACGCGCTGCACCGTGAGCCAGGTGCGGGTGGTGATGTCCTTGCCGTAGGTCTTCTCCAGCCGGGCCATGAAGTCGGGGGTTGCGCCGGTGCTGTTGTCGAGGACGGTGAGGAAGGCGCGGGCCTTGCGGTCGTAGCCGATGACGCGGGTGAGGGGGTCGTCGTCGAAGGCTTTGGTATCGGCTTCGCGCATCTTCGCCTTGAAGAAGGTGACGGTGAGGTAGGAGCCGCGTTCGTGGGGGAGGCCTTCGAAGGGGTCGCGGTCGAGGAGCGCGCGCAGTTCGGAATGACTGCGGATGATGGTGCCGCCGGGGATGCCGAGTTCGGCGTTGAGTGCCTGCTGAATGCGGGCTTCCAGGTCGGCGGGGTCGTCAGCGGTGCGGAAGACGACATTGCCGCTCGTGAGCACCGAGGCGACCTTCTCGAAGCCCAGCCCCTCGAACACCCCCCGCAATTTCTCGTTGCGCATGTTCGGGTTGGTCGGCATGATCCCCCGCAGCAACGCCGCATAACTCTCCACGGGCTGACCGTACCGACCCCCACCGACAGACACTTCGCTTCCGACGCCCGTGTCCGCGAAATGCTAGGTCTCGGCCGCAGCCTTCTTCTTGCGCTCGATATCGGCCAGCGCCGCCATGTAGGCCTCGCGCTCCTCGGCGCTCGCATCCCAGGCGACCTTGCGGTTCTTCACGACCTTGGCGGGAGCGCCGACGGCGATGCTGAAGTCGGGGACGTCCCCACGCACCACCGCGTGCGCGCCGAGCACGCACCCACGCCCCACCCTGGTATCGCGCAGCACGGTGACCTTGGCCGCGATCCAGGTGTCGGGACCGATGCGCACGGGGCTCTTCACGATGCCCTGGTCCTTGATGGGCATGTTGATGTCGTCCATGCGATGGTCGAAGTCGCAGATGTAGCACCAGTCGGCGACCAGGGTCGACTCACCGATCTCGATGTCGAGGTAGGTGTTGACGACGTTGTCCTTGCCGAACACCACCTTGTCGCCGATGCGCAGCGAGCCCTCGTGGCAGCGCAGGGCGTTGCCGTCACCGATGTGTACCCAGCGGCCGATCTCCATGCGCGCGAAGTCCGGGGTCGCGTGGATCTCCACATTGCGGCCGAGGAAGACCATTCCGCGCAGCACGATATGCGGGTTGGCCAGGCGGAACTTGGCAAGGCGGTAGTAACGCACCAGGTACCAGGGCGTGTAGGCGCGGTTGGCGAGCACCCAGCGCAGCGAATCCCTGGTCAGAAATCGGGCCTGCTGCGGATCGCGGCGGCGTGATCCACGCCAGCGCGCGCTCAGCGGCGCGCCCCACATGCTCGTCACGAACTACTCTCCCGTCATGATCCGCCGGGCCTGCCCCGGGGATTCGGTCGTCGGGTACACAGAGTACTTTCGCAGGGCACACTTACCGTGCCATACCCCGATAACACAGGGAGATCAGCAGGTGCGAACTCGGACTCGCGTCGTTGCCTCGCTCGCTGCCGCCGGTGTGGTGGCGCTGGCCGGGTGCGGTACGGATGTGGACGACATCACCGTCGGTGCCGGAAAGGGTTGGCCCGCAACGCATCACGACGGCGGCAATGCGAGCAGCAGTCCGGTGTCGGGGGCGGAGTCGGTGTCGCTGAGCTGGTCACGTCCGGTGGGTGGCCCGATCGCCCAGCCGTTGACGATCGGCGCCGACGGCCAGATGTTCGTCACCACGAGCACCGGCAACTGCGCGATCTTCTCGTTCCAGATGCTCACCGGCCGCAAACGCTTCTGCAACCCGCTCGGACCGTCGACGATCGAAGCGCCGACCGTGCTCGACGGGGTCAGCAATGTCTACGTCGGTGACGACGGCGCGGTGAATTCGTTCAACTACCTCGGCCAGCCGCGCTGGCGCACCCCCGTCGCGGGCGTCCCGGTGGCCATCCAGTTCACCGGCGACGGCAAGCTGCTGACGGTGACCCAGTCCGGCCAGGTCGACGTCCTCAGCCGTCAGACCGGCGGTCGTGAGGTGCCCACGGTGCAGTTGCTCGGCGAACCCGACTTCCTGAAATACCCCGGTCTCACCCGCCCCGCCTCCGGCGACGGCCTCGACGACTGCCAGGTCGGCGGCCCCCGCTGCGCCGTCGCGAATACCACCGCCGTCGACCCGTCGACCGGCCGCTTCTTCGTCACCGTCTGGGAGCCGGGCAAGCAGGCCGCCGCCCTGCGCGCGATGCGCTACGGCAACGGCACCGTGACCCAGGAGTGGAGCGCCGAGATCCTCACCGGTGGCAGCGCGACCAGCCCGACCCTGTCCGCCGACGGCGACACCGTCTACATCGGCGACAACAGCAAGCGCCTGATCGCCCTCGACACCGCCGATGGCGCCACCCGCTGGGTTCAGCCCCTGCCGTGGGCCCCTCGCGGTGGCATCTCCGTCGCGGGCGATCTGATCATCCCGGCGGGCGACGACGGCTACCTGACCGCACTGCGCGACAACGGTGACAAGGGCGAGATCGTCTGGGAGCGCAAGGATCTCACCCTCCGCGGCACCCCGGCGCAAACCGCGGGCGACATCGGCTACACCGTCGCCGCCATCGGCGCGGGTCTGAATCTCATCACCTTCGACACCGGCACCGGCAACACCGTCGACTCCGACCCACTTCCGGCGGCCACCGGCACCACCACGGGTACCTCCATCGGCCCCGAAGGCGAAGTCGTCGTCGCCACCCGCCTCGGCGAGATCTTCGCCTTCACGCCGGACGCCTGACCGGGTCCACCTCAGTACGGGTTGGCTCGGTCCTGCCAGCGCGCGTCGAGTTCTGTCGCGCGCTGCCGGGTGAAGGAGATGCGCGTGGGGTCGCCGTCGGCGGTGTAGCGCTGGTCCGGGTTCGCGGCGAGCCAGTCCAGCCAATAGACCGAATCGAACGGGACCGCACCCCGGCCCGATCGGATGCGCGGCACCGCGCCGGGGTCGACCGCGCCGTACGGGGCCGGGGCGGGGTTGGAGCCCACCAGCATCACGGCGTCGAAGCGGTAGGGGGTGCCGTCCCAGGCGCCCGCCGTGGCCAGCGCGTGATCGCGGGGAAAGACGCCGAGCGGTAGCGCCATGGTGCGTACGGTGACGCCGGGCGCGGCCGTGGTCACCGCGCGCACGTTCTGCACGAGTTCGCGTTGCACGTTGTCGGCGTCCAGGCTCGCGAGGTTGGCGTGATCGGCGGTGTGCGCGCCTATTTCGTGGCCGTTGGCGATCAGCCATGGCAGCGCGCGCGGGTCGCCGCCGAAGGGTTCGTTGTTGACGTAGAAGGTGGCCACCGGCCGGAAGTCCGGGTAGCGGGCGCCGAATTCGGCGAGGATGCCCGCGGCACTGTCCGGGGCCACCGCGCCGGAGTCGGTGAAACCGACTTGGCTGCTGGTGGAATCGTCGAAGGTGAGCACCACCGGGTGGGTACCGGCAGGCAGGTCGAGGTCGCCCGCGATGTAGTGCGCGGCGGTCACCGGGCGATAGTTCTCGCGGTACAGCCGTTCCAGTTCGTCGCGGAACTCCGCCGGGGTCTGGTCGTATTCGCCTGCCGGGTTCGGTGCGATCTGGTGGTACATCAGCACCGGAACGAATCCCAGTTCGTTGGCGGCGATCTCGGCCGGATTCGGTGGTGCGGGTTTCGCTGTGGTCACGGGCGCGGCCGGTTGACCCGTCGACACCGCTCCGTTGTCCACCCCGGCACAGGCCGTGAGTGCGGCGGCCAGCGTTATCGCCGACGCGAGCCACAACATTGTGTTCGAACCGCCCATCATCAATGCGATATTACGCCGCGGCGACGGATTACAGTCGATCTATCGATACCGAGTACACCCTCTCGGAACTGCGAAATAGTTGGCGCGTCAATGTTTTTGGAAGGCGGTGTTGACGTTGGGATTGCAGCTCCGATGGGCCGATCGACGGCGATGGATGGCCCCGGTGATCGGTGTCGGTCTCGCGGCGTTGATCGTCTCCCTGGTGGCCGGATTCGCACTGAGTAGATCGGCCGAGTTGCCGTCCGCGGATACCGTGCCGCCGACGCTCCGGATGGCGCCGCCCGAGCCAGTGAGCTCCTATCGCGCGCCGGTCGTGGTGCGCGGCACCGCCGTCGACGCGGTGCGCGTATCCATCGGACCGGATTCGGTGGTCCCCGCCGCCGACGGGACATTCGAGCTCTCGGTGCGATGGGCCCCGGCTTTCGAGGTCGTCGCGGTGGACGCCCAGGGCAATCAGGCCAGCAGCACCCTGGTCACGCAGAGCGCGCTGCCGAGGATGCGCGCGGTGCACGTCACCGCGCACGCCTGGTCGCACGAGGGCCTGCGCGAAGCTGTCCTCGACCTCGCCCGCGAAGGCCGTATCGATACCGTGCAGCTCGATATCAAAGACGAGGACGGCGTGGTCGGCTACGCCTCCCAGGTACCACTGGCTGTCGAATCCGGCGCCACCGCAGCAATTTACGATGCCCCGGCGGCCCTGCGGCAATTGCACGACATGGGCCTGCAGGTGGTCGGCCGCATCGTCGCGTTCCGCGACCCGACTCTCGCGAGCTGGGCCTGGCACAACGGACGGCCCGACTGGGTTGTCCAGAATCCGTCCGGGCAACCCTATTCCAGCCACTACGGACCGGTCGCGTTCACCAATTTCGCCGATCCCGAAGTGCGGCAATACAACATCGCTCTCGCGGTGGAAGCCGCACAGCTCGGCTTCGACGGCATCATGTACGACTACGTCCGCCGCCCGGACGGCAGCCTGACCAGCATGAATTTCGCCGGACTCGCCACCACGCCCGCCACCGCGGTCGCGGACTTCCTCGCCGAGAGCCGCTACCCCGTGCACCTGGCGGGCGCGCACCTGAGCGCCGCGGTCTACGGAATCGCCTCCACCCGCCCCGACGAGATCGCCCAGGACATCCCCCTGATGTCGCGTAGCGTCGACTTCGTGGCGCCCATGATCTACCCATCGCACTGGGGCGCCGGCGAATACGGCGTCGCGAACCCCAACGCCCAGCCCTACGACATCGTCTTCCGCTCACTGCAAGACTTCCGAGCGGCCACTGCGGGCACCGGCGCGAAAGTAGCCCCCTGGCTTCAAGACTTCAGCCTCGGCGTCACCTACGGCGACGCCGAACTCCGCGCCCAGATCGACGCCACCCGAGACGCGGGCATCGACAGCTTCTTCCTCTGGAACGCCGCCACCCGCTACCACGGCGGCGGCCTTGTCCCTACCTTTCCTGACCCGCTCCCACCCCGATGACCGAGAACAAGCGAGCGGGTTGCCAGGTATTTGACGCGGCCCACTTGAATCCGATCGGGTCGGTCTTGCGCACCACGCGCCTGGTGGTCGCTACGCTGCGGGTCGGCGCCAGCGCTGTCGCTTCGGCACAATGAGTCCGGCGCGACGGTCGTGGGGGTTCGGTGTTCTCGTCCAAGACCCGAAATCGGTTGCCGCCCGGACAATCCGGACTACCGGGACTATGTCAGGCCTTTCCGAATCGCTGGAACGCAGCCTGGCGGGTTGTGTCCAATGCCGTGCCGATGACGGTCCAGGAGTTACCCTCCGTGTGCGCATCCCGCAGTTCTGCCTCGGCTTCGGCGATTCTCTTCCGTGCGGCGATGATGCGGCGGAACTGAGTCGCGTCGGTCGCGGGGGTGGTGGCCGGATACAACTGATCGAGGCCGGTGTCGTCGTTACGGGGCGCGGTGGTAAGGCTTTCGCCGGGATCCGGGCGCTACTTCGGATCTCGTTCCGGGAGTGGGCGTTCCACGATGTCGGGGCGGCCGAGGGAGGTGCGGACTCGGCGTTTGGCGGCGGAGTAGACCTGGGCGGTTTCGGCGGCCACTACGTCCCAGGCGAAGTCGGCGGTGAGGCGTGCTCGGGCCGTGCGGGCGCGGGCCTGGGCGGTGGCCGGGTCGTCGAGGACGGCGCGGGTGGCGTCTACCAGGCCGTCGATGTCGGCGGGGGCGAAGGAGGCGCCGGTGACGCCGTCGATCACGGCTTCGCCGAGGCCGCCCGCGGTGGAGGCGATCAGCGGTACGCCCGCGGCGGCGGCTTCCAGGGCGACGATGCCGAAGGGTTCGTAGCGGCTCGGCAGGACGATGGCGTCGGCGCCGTGCAGCCAGCCCAGGAGTTGTTCGTGGCCGAGGCTGCCGACGAAGTGGACCGCGCGGGCGACGCGGTGGACGCGGGCGCGTTCACGCAGCCACTCGAACTGGGTGCCGATGCCGGCGATGGTGAGCGTGGTGCCGGGGTGGGCGCGGCGGATGCGGGGGAGCGCGGCGATCGCGTCCTGCACGCCCTTCTCGTACTCGAGGCGGCCGACGTAGAGCAGACGCGGCGGACCGGAGCGGGGCGCGCGAGGACGGAAGGTCCACGAGCCGACGTCGATACCGTTGCGGATCACCGTGATCGGGGGAAGTTCGGGTCCGTAGAGGCGTTCGACCTCGTCCTCCATGGAGGACGAACAGGTGATGAGCTGATCGGATTCGTTGGTCAGCCACCACTCGACCGAGTGAACCTGCTTGTTGACCCGGCCCGAGACCCAGCCGCTGTGCCGCCCGGCCTCGGTGGCGTGGATCGTCGAGACGAGCGGCACGTCGTAGTACTCGGCGAGCGCGATCGAGGGGTGCGCGACGAGCCAGTCGTGCGCGTGCACCACATCGGGCGTCCAGCCCTCGCCCACACCGGGCTTGCCCAGTGCCACTCCGGCACGCACCATCGCGTGCCCCATCGCCAGCGTCCAGGCGAGCATGTCCTCGCCGAAGTCGAAGCACGGCGGGTCCTCGGCCACCGCGACGACGAGCACGCCGTCGGCGATGTAGGAGTGCGTGGGGTGGGTGACCGAGTCGGTGCCCGTCGGCCGGCGTGCCAGGACGACGACCTCGTGACCGGCCGCGGCCAGCTCGACGGCCAGGTGATGCACATGCCGACCGAGCCCACCGACCACGACCGGCGGGTACTCCCACGACACCATCAAAATCTTCATGCGGATCCTTCAACGGCGGCCGACGGGACAGCGGTCGGCAACCGCCGCGCGTCCAGACCAGGGAAGAATCCGTCGGCCATCGCCCATCCTGCCGCGAGACGGGTCGCTTTGGCGAACTGTCCGGCGCCGATCGCCTCGGCGAGCTCGCGGACGGCGTGCGCGTGTTCATGCGCCCGGTCGCGGGCGTACCCGGCGGCGGAGTCCTTGCTGACCATGAACGCCCAGTCACTGGACACGGTGAGGATCGCCTCACGCAGCAACTGATCGGCGACCGGGTCGCGCAGGGAGCCGTCGCGACGCACCTTGTCGAGGGTGTCCAAAGCCAGGCGAACGATGTCGGCGTTGAGCTCGACGAGGTCGGCCACCTGGTCGCCCGCCCACACCCGCCAGTCCTTGCCTGAACCCCACGAAGAGTCGTTGAGCTGCACGGGTTCGCCGACGAAGCCGTTCTCGCGGGCATCGGCGAGGGTGCCGACCCGCACGCCCGCTTCGGGCAGAGCGCGCAGCACCTGCTCGAGCCACTGCGGCCCCTCGTGCCACCAGTGCCCGAACAGTTCGGTGTCGAAAGCGGCCACCACGAGGGCGGGCCTGCCGATCCGCGCGGACTCCTCGATCAGCCGCGCGCGGACGGTCTCGACGAAGTCGGCGACGTCGCGGGTGACCGCTTCGGCCGCCAGTTCGGGATCGTAAGGGGCCTTGTCAGGACCGTCGACGGTCTTGCCGGTGACGCGGGAGGGTTTGAGCCCGGTCGCGTGGTCGTAGTGATGGAAATCGCGGTAGGCGCTCTGGCCGGGGTAGCCCTGTTTCGGCGACCAGACCCGGTAACTCACGGCCAGGTCGCGCCCGAAGGCGAGGACCTCGGAATCGCGGACCGGCCTGCCGAGCGAGGTGTCACCGCGCAGCGACGGACCGTCGACCATGAAGTGGGTGATGCCCGCGGCGTCGTAACCGCGTTCCATGCCGGGGGTGTAGCCGCATTCCGGCGCCCAGATGCCCGTCGGCGTGGTGCCCCAGCGCAGTCGCGCGTCGGCCAGGCCCTCGGTGAGCTGGAACTGGCGCAGGCGTGGGTCGAGCAGCGGCTGGAACGGGTGCGCGAGGGGTCCGCCGAGCAGTTCGATCGCGTCGGCGTCGATCAGCGAACGCCATACCGGCGAACCGCCGTGCTTCCAGTTCTGTTCGAAATCGGCCAGCGCTGTCGCGGCGAGCCGATGTTCGTGACGACCCAGCGCCACGTTGCCCGACATCGACGCCTCGTCGGCGCGCAGCTGCCAGTTGCCCAGCCAGTGGTGCATGCCCGCGAGGCAGTGCGGATCGTCGAGCTGCGCGGCGAGCACCGGCGTGATGCCGAGGCTGAGCAGATGCGAACGCCCTTCGGCGGCAAGATTTTTCAGCGCCCGAACCAACGGCAGATAAGACGCGGCCCAGGACTGGTAGAGCCATTCCTCGCCGACCGGCCAGCGCCCGTGATGGGCGAGCCAGGGCAAGTGGGAGTGCAGGACCAGCGTGAACTGACCCGGCACGGCGGAGCGGGAATCGGTCAATTTCTTGCCTGCCCGACCTCTGCCTTTGCGGCGATCGCGACCAGATCCAAGCTCGCGTCGATATCGCCTTCGCGCAGGTCGAAATCGTCGATGGTGACGGCGGCGACGTCGGCGGTGAGGTCGGCGGGCCACGGCTCACCGGCCAGCGCGCGCTCGATCTGGGCGTCGATGAACGACCCACCGTGCTTGGCGTCCAAGGCTTTCAGGCTCGCGCCGTGGTGCACGCCCAGCATCTCGGAGACGGTGAACCCGGCCTCGACGAGCAGTTCGGTCAGCTCGGCGGCACTGAGTTCGCGGGTGTGGAACGGGTTGAGCGGGGTGTCGCGACCGGGGGAGAAGGTGATCCGATTCGGGGTGCTGATCAGCAGCACGCCGCCGGGGCGGAGCACGCGCAGGCATTCGCGCAGGAACTGTCCCTGGTCCCAGAGGTGTTCGATGACTTGGAAATTCACCACGACGTCGACGGATTCGTCGTCGAGGGGCAGCGCGGCCAGGTTGCCCTGGATCATCTCCACGCGCGGGTAGCGCGCGCGAACGTGCGCGACGGCGCTCTCGTCGTAGTCCAGACCCGTGACGCGCTGGGCGACGCCCGCGATCATGTCGGCGCCGTAGCCCTCGCCCGCGCCCGCCTCGAGCACGATCTTGTCGATGCAGCGGTCGAGCAGCCGGGCATAGGCGATCTCGTGCCGACGGAACCAGTAGTTCTCCTCGGCGATGCCGGGCACCGTCCGCTCGCCGGTCAACGGCAGTGGTTCATGTGTTGCGGCCACGGGTGCGGCAGGGATCACAGCCTCGCTCATTGGTCCGAGGTTACTGGTACCGCCGGTTCACGCAGGAGTCAGGGACCTCTTGCGCAGGTAGGTTACCCACGAGTAACTTAGCGTAGGGTAGTGTTCCGATCTGAGCTAGATATCTCACACGGACGTACGGCTGAGCTCGTGCGGCCCCACCACACACGTGTCCCCAGAAGGAGGTCGACGAAGACCGATGCCGAACATCGTCGTACTCATCAAGCAGGTCCCCGACACCTGGTCCGAGCGCAAGCTGACCGATGGTGACTACACCCTCGATCGCGAGGCCGCCGACGCGGTGCTCGACGAGATCAACGAGCGCGCCGTCGAGGAAGCGCTGCTGATCAAGGAGGCTCAGGGCGGTGAGGTCACCGTGCTGGCCGCCGGTCCCGACCGCGCCAACGAGGCCATCCGCAAGGCGCTGTCCATGGGCGCCGACAAGGCCATCCACATCAACGACCCGGCGATCCACGGCTCCGACGCCGTGCAGACCGCCTACGTGCTGGCCGCCGCGCTCGGCCAGGTCGAGGGTGTCGAGCTGGTCATCGCCGGTAACGAGGCCACCGACGGCCGCGCCGGTGCCGTGCCCGCGATCATCGCGGAGTACATCGGCATCCCGCAGCTGACGCACCTGCGCAAGCTCACCGTCGACGGCGACAAGATCACCGGCGAGCGGGAGACCGACGAGGGTGTCTTCAAGCTCGAGGCGTCCCTGCCCGCGATCGTCTCGGTCACCGAGAAGATCAACGAGCCTCGCTTCCCCTCCTTCAAGGGCATCATGGCCGCGAAGAAGAAGGAAGTTCTGGTCTTCACCCTGGCCGACCTGGGCGTCGACCCGGAGACCGTCGGTGTCGCCAACGCGGGCACCAAGGTCACCAGCGCCACCCCGAAGCCGGCTCGCACCGCGGGCGAGAAGATCGCGGACGAGGGCGAGGGCGGCAACCAGATCGCGTCCTACCTCATCGGTCAGAAGATCATCTGATCCGGCGCCGTCCGAGACTTCTAAGGAGAAAGAACTAATGGCTGAAGTACTTGTGCTCATCGAGCACGCCGACGGTGCCGTGAAGAAGGTCAGCACCGAACTGCTCACCGCCGCCCGTGCGCTGGGCGAGCCCGCCGCCGTCGTGACCGGCCCCGCCGGTACCGCCGACAAGCTGGCCGCCGCGCTGGCCGCCGGTGGCGCCGAGAAGATCTATGTCGCCGAGTCCGACGACATCGAAGGCTTCCTGGTCACCCCGAAGGTCGACGTCCTGGCCGGCCTGGTCGATTCCGCCGCGCCCGCCGCCGTGCTGGTCGCCGCCACCGCCGAGGGCAAGGAGGTGTCGGGCCGCCTCGCCGCGCGCATCGGCTCCGGTCTGCTCGTCGACGTCATCGGCGTCAACGCCGACGGCACTGCCGTGCACTCCATCTTCGGTGGCGCGTTCACCGTGGAGGCCAAGGCCACCGGCGACGTGCCGGTGATCTCGATCCGTCCGGGCGCCATCGAGTCCGCTCCGCAGGCCGGCGCGGGCGAGCAGGTCGTCGTCGAGGTTCCGGCGCAGGAAGACGGCGTCGTGAAGGTCATCTCGCGTGACCCGATCGTCGGTGGCGACCGCCCCGATCTCGCCGAGGCGAGCATCGTGGTCTCCGGTGGCCGCGGTGTCGGTTCCGCCGACAACTTCTCGGTCGTCGAGGCGCTGGCCGACTCGCTGGGTGCCGCTGTCGGCGCCTCGCGTGCCGCCGTCGACTCGGGCTACTACCCGGGCCAGTTCCAGGTGGGTCAGACCGGTAAGACCGTCTCCCCCCAGCTCTACATCGCACTCGGCATCTCCGGCGCTATCCAGCACCGCGCCGGCATGCAGACCTCGAAGACCATCGTCGCTGTCAACAAGGACGAGGAAGCACCCATCTTCGAGATCGCCGACTACGGCATCGTGGGCGACCTGTTCAACGTCTCCCCGCAGCTGACCGAAGCGGTCAAGTCCCACAAGGGCTGACCACCGTCCGGTCGATTCGACCTCGGCCCGCGAAACCTGTTGCTGCGCCAGCGCAGCCCGGTTTCGCGGGCCGTTGTCGTATGCGGTGGACTAGCATATGCGTATGTCCCCGCCCGATGTCGAGCGTGCTGACCTGCCGGAATACATGACTTCGTGCCGCCGACACGGTTCTGGTCGGCGAGGTGCTGTCGCCGTCGAACACCCCTGCCGAAATGGAAGCGAAGAAGGCTCGATATGCGGGTGCCGGAATCCCGTCGTATTGGGAAGTCGACCTGACGCCGGATCTGACCGGTATCGGAGCCCTTCGCGTGTACGTCCTCGAGGTCGGTCACGCCGAACTCCCACCCGGCGTACGCCCGCTCCGCAACGCGAACTATCTATTGGCAGGCCAATGGACCCCCGATTCCTGCGCGGGCATTTCCTTCCCGTACCCCTTCTCGCTCGAGATCCCTTGGACCGCACTGGCCTTCTGAGTGGTCGACTTCGGAACATCGAGCGGTGACTGTGCCGAAGTCCGCCACTGTCGCGAATGCGTGTGGCGCAGGTACTTCGGTGGACCTCGCCGTCGGCGGGTAGCGTGCGAGTCGTGTTGGAATCGGGGGCGGGCTTCGCTGGATATCGCTTGGAGCGGGTGCTCGGGCGAGGGGGGATGGGGACGGTCTATCTGGCCGAGCATCCTCGGTTGCCGCGCAGTGTCGCGCTGAAATTGTTGAATCGGGAGTTCTCGGCCGATCAGGAATTGCAGCGGCGGTTCGAGCGGGAGGCCGATGTTGTCGCGCAGCTGGATCATCCGAGCATCGTGGGGGTGTACGACCGCGGCCGCGACGACGGGTATCTGTGGATCGCGATGCAGTTCATTCGCGGAACCGATGCCGCCACATGGGATTCGCGTGCGCACGAGCCCGGGGTCACCGCACGCCTGATCGGCGAGACGGCGTCGGCGCTCGACTACGCCAACCAGCACGGAGTGCTGCACCGCGACGTCAAGCCGGGCAATATCCTGATCGCCGAGGCCGAGCACGGACGCGAAATCCGTGCGGTACTCACCGATTTCGGGATCGCTCGGGTCGCCACCGCCAACACCCAACTCACCGCCACCGGAACCTTCACCGCCACCCTCGCCTACGCCTCACCCGAACAACTCTCCGGCGAGCTCGTCGACCACCGCAGTGACCAGTACTCGCTGGCCTGCACCCTGTTCGCGATGTATGCCGGGCATCCGCCCTACACCGCGACCAACCCCGGCCAGGTAGTAGCGGGACACCTGTCGCACCCGGTACCGCGACTCACCACGGTCCGAACCGATCTGCCGCCCGCGGTCGACGATGTCATCGCCCGCGCGATGGCCAAGCGGCGTGACGAGCGCTTCAGCAGCGCAACGGAATTCACCGATGCGATCCGGGATGCCCTCGAGGGCAAACATGTCGCCGCGCGGACCCTGCGTCAGCCGTGGACCGCCCCCGCGCACCAGGTCCCCGGATCCGGTGAACACGCGCAGCGACCGTGGACCGATCCTGCCCAACAGTGGCACGGCTCCAGCGGACATCCGCAGCAGCCCGCCCTCCCGGCGCATGGTCACGATGTACGGCAACACAGTCCACAGGCGCAGGGCTCCGGTGGGCACCTGCAACCGGGCTGGGGGCCTGCGGAATACGGTGCACCGGTGGGTGATCCGCGGATGTACCCGATGGCGGCGGGCCCTCAGTGGTACCCGACGCCGGTCGGTGGCCCGGAGCCGTCGAAGGCCACCGCGTTCTTCGTCGGCATCGTGACACTGCTGTTCAGTCTGGCGATCGCCGCCTTCCTGGTCTACGGCATCACCGAGACACTCGAGGAGATCGACGAGGGCAAGGATCCGAGCGGATCCTTCATGGCGATCGCGATTCTCACGGTCGTCGTCGCGTTCACCGGCAGTGGCGCCGTCCTGCTGCTCTGCGCACGCACCGCCGGTCGTGTCATGTCGATCATCTCGGCGGTGCTCGTCGGGCTCTTCGCCCTCTTCGGGGTCATCGGGTCCGCAATCGGCGAGGTCTATGCCGCGACCGCAGCCGCCGCCGCGGTGTTCGTGCTCGCGGCGGCGTTGGTCGGTTTCGCTGCGTCATCGTCGACCGGGCGCTGGATCCGGTACCGCAAGGCGGTGCGCGAAAGTCGGTGGCGATGAGGGGAAGCGGCGTGCGCGGTGGTCAGTAGGGTGGGTTGATGTCGTTGGGGCGTCTGCCGGTGGTGTTGCCGTCCTCGGTCGAGGACACGGTTCGCGCGGTGTTCGGGGCTGCCGGGGCACGATGGATCGATGAGTTGCCCGGTGTCGTGGCGGGGTTGGCGGCTCGGTGGGGGCTGACGGAGTTCTCCGCGCCGTTCGGTGGCGGAACGCATGCCTATGTCGCGTCCGCGCGGCGCGAGGACGGCGCGTGGGCGGTGTTGAAGGTGCCGATGGTCGACGAGGAGAACCTCGCCGAGGCCACCGCCCTGCACAGCTATGACGGCGACGGTGCGGTCCGGCTGCTCGATTTCGATCCGGACAGCGGTGCGCTCCTGCTCGAATGGGCGCGTCCGGGAACAGAATTGCTCACGCAGCCGGGGTTCCCCAGCCTGGAGGGTCGACCGGAGAACGCCGACAAGGTGGCGTTCGCCTGTGGGCTGTATCGCCGACTGCGGCGACCCCCGACCGCGACTCCTGTCGGCTTCCCGGAACTACCAGAGGTCACCGACATCGTGGCAGGTCTCCGCGCACGCCTGGCCGATCCGGAACCCGCACTGGCCGAACATATCTCACCGCTGCTCAGAGAGCGGGTAGCGCACTGGTGTGCCGAATTGAGTGAGCCGACCGGCGACCTGCTGATCGTCAACCGCGACACCCACCTCGGCAATATCGTTGCCGCCGAACGCGAACCGTGGCTCCTGATCGATCCGAAACCCTGTCTTGGCGAAGCCGCCTTCGACGCGGGCTTCCTGATCATGATCCAGGTGCAGTCCACGCCGACCCCCGAGCACGCGGGCGCCGTCGTCGCCACGACCGCGCGGCACCTCGATGTCCCGGTCGACCGCGCGGGCGGCTGGGCCTTCCTGCGTGCGATCGAGGAGATCGTCTGGTCGGTCGAGGACGGCGACGACGAAACTCTGGCACTGCACCTGGCGGTCGCGACGGCGCTGGCCGACGATCCATGGCGATCCGGCGACCCGACCTGAGCGGCCGGACCACACGCGAGGTCGCTCACGGTCGGTGCAGAGCGTCCAGCAGGGTCTGCACGATCGGATTCTCCCTGGCCTCCTCGCGCAGGACAGCCGACACCGGGATGCGCAGGCGGTGGTCGGTGAGGTCGAGGGTGAGCAAACCCTTCGTCGGGCCCTCGTAGAGGATCGTCCAGGATTCGGGACGGTTGAGCAGTTCCATCGTGGCGGTGTGGTCGGGCGGGATCGGCGGGCCGAAGGTGGGGCCGGTCGGGAGGTCGGCGAACGCCGAGCGGATCAGTGTGTGCAACAACACCTGTTCCTGCTCGGGCGGGAGCAGCAGGGGATAGGGGCTCAGATCGGCGAGGGTGACCGCGCCGCGCTCGGCCAGCGGATGACTGCTCGAGATGGCGATCACCAGGTCCTCGACCCACAGCTGCTCCACCGCGAGACCGGGCTGGTCGACACTGCCGCGGATCAGCGCCAGATCGCAGTCACCGTCGGACACCGCCGTGATCCGCTGACGGAACGGTTTAATCACGTACTCGATCTCGGCGTCGGGGTGCGCGGCCCGCGCGGTGGCGATCGCCGACAGCGACGGCGCGGCGAAAGACATGTTCGCGGCCAGGCGAATGCGCGGTCCGGTGGTGCGCACGGCGGCCCGGATCGCCGATTCCAGACTCAGCATCTGCTTGGCCAGCGGCAGCAGCCGCAGGGTCGCGTCGGTGGGGACCACGGCGCGGGTAGTGCGCTCGAACAGTTGCGCGCCGAGGTCACGTTCCAGTCTCGCGATCTGATGGCTGATCGCGGACTGGGAGATGAAGCACCGGTTGGCCGCGCGGCTGAAACTGAGCTCCTCGCAGACGGCCACGAAGTAGGCCAACTGTCGAAGTTCCACCAGGTACCTCCCATTGATTAGTTATGCAGATAAGAGTCATCTCTATTATGCGCCCAGGCAGTGGAAACATCTTCGTTCCGCATCGCGTTTACTCATAGGAAAGGATTTATTACCGATCTGGAACGCGATCTTGGAGCGAGTGATCATGGAACACACAGATGTCGTCATCGTCGGCTCGGGCTTCGGAGGCCTGGCCGCAGCCAAGCAACTGGCCAAGTCACGAGTCGGTGTCGTGCTGATCTCGAGCACACCCGAGCACCTGTTCCAGCCGCTGCTCTATCAGGTGGCGACCGGTGTGCTCGCACCCGAGGAGATCGCGCCGCCGATCAAGAACGTACTGCGCCGCCACCCCGAGATCGACGTCCGGCTCGGCAAGGTCACCGGCATCGACGCCGACAACGCGGTCCTCACCTACGAGACCGCCGACGGCCCTCGGCAGATCGCCTACGCCTCGCTGATCGCCGCCACCGGCGCCAGCCAGAGCTACTTCGGCCGCGACGACTTCGCCGAGAAGACCTACTCGCTCAAGACCATCGACGACGCTCAGCGCCTGCGCGACCAGATCGCCCACGTGTTCGCCCTGGCCGAGAACGCCGACGAGGTGACCAGGCACCGGCTGCTCAGCTTCGTGGTGGTCGGCGCGGGCGCGACCGGCGTCGAGGTGGCGGGCCAGATCAAGGAACTCGCGAAAAGGCACTTCCACCAGCAGGTTTCGGTAACGCTGGTCGAGGGCGCCGACACGGTGCTGCCGCCCTTCGGCGGAGGGCTCTCGGAATACGCGAAGCGCTCGCTCACCGACAGCGGCGTGGAGGTGCTGCTCGGCACCTTCGTCACCGATATCGACGAGGGCAAGGTGACGGTCAAGGACAAGGAGGGCATGGAGCGCCGGATCGCCGCCGAGACCGTGGTGTGGTCGGCGGGCGTGCAGGTCGGCGGCTTCGCGACCCTGCTGGCCGAGGCCACCGGCGCCGAGACCGACCGCGCGGGCCGCATCCTGATCAACCCCGACCTGACCGTCGGCGGCCACGCCGACATCTACGCCATCGGCGACATGACCTCGCTCAACGGCTACCCCGGCCAGTCGCCGGTCGCCATGCAGGAAGGTCGCCACGCCGCCGACATCATCCGTCGCAAGAAGGACGCGGGCACGCCGTTCGTCTACTGGGACAAGGGCAGCATGGCCGTGATCAGCCGCTTCAGCGCGGTGGTGAAGCTCAACGAGCGCGTCACGTTCAAGGGCACCATCGCCTGGGCGATGTGGCTGGCCGTGCATCTGATGTACCTGGTCGGCTTCCGCAACCGCTTCGCGGCGGTGGCGGGCTGGCTGGTCGCGTTCATCGGAACAGCGCGCCCGGGCTTCGACGAGATCGAGCGCGCGGAGGTCGATCGTACGAAGGTCGAGCCCGTCAAGGCTGCGCCGGCGAAGGCCGATCGCACGGATGACGCCGCCGAGGTGACCGACAAGGAGCGGGTGCACGTCTGATCCGGCCCACGAAACAGCCCGCCGAGGAATCGGCGGGCTGTTGTCGTCGCGCGACCCTCGAAATACCCGATCGCGCACCGGGTCCAGCGCCGAAATCGGTCGTGTTCGGCTAGAAACCCGCAGGTGGGCGAACGATGGGCAGCGGGTCGGTAAACGCCCGGTGTGACCCCCATCTCGTTCACCGAACGGGCATCGGCACGACACTGAAGTGTCGCTCCGATGCCAGCTCGGGCTGGCTTCATCAGCAGTATGACAATTTCGTCCGTGTTGACCGCCCCGGCGCCGGACTCCGGGGTGGGGAAATCTCGGTACTCCTTGGTCGTCGCGTCTGATGCCGAGCACCGGGAAGCCGCGCAGCGACTGCGCTACCAGGTGTTCGCCTCCGAACCCGGTTTCCAGATGCCGGAGAACAGCACCGGCCTCGATGCCGACAGGTTCGACGAGCACTGTGACCACCTGCTGGTTCGGGACGAGTTCTCCGAACAGTTCGTCGGCTGCTACCGCATGCTGCCGCCGGACAAGGTCGACGCGGCGGGCGGGTACTACACCGCCACCGAGTTCGATCTGACCCAGCTCGATCCCACGGGCAACCGGATCGTGGAGATGGGCCGGGCCTGTGTGGTGCCCGATCACCGCAACGGCTCGGTGCTCACCCTCATGTGGGCGGGCATCCTGCACTACATCCAGCTCACCGGCTACGACTGGGTGATGGGCTGCGTGTCGGTGCCGATGCAGGATTCGCCCACCGATCCGGCCGGGGTGAACGTGCGCGGCGTGCGCGACCAGCTGCTCGGCCGCCACGCCTGCGACCCCGAGCGTCGCGTGCACCCGTACAACCCGGTGATCGTCGACGGACTCTCGCTCGACCAGATGATCCCGCCGAGTCGTCCCAAGATGCCGCCGCTGTTGCGCGGCTACTTACGCCTCGGCGCCGAGATCTGCGGCGAACCGGCACACGATCCCGATTTCGCCGTCGCCGACTTCGTCGCGCTGCTCGGCATGGAAACCATCAACACCCGGTATCTGGAGCGGCTGCAGAGCGCGGCCGCCAATTTCGACGGGAAGTAAAACCATGGTGTTCGACGCGCCGCCCGCAACGCACTCTCATTCGTGGATGCCGTCGAGCCCCTGTGGTTCCGGCTGCATCGAGCCGATCGACGAGGTCGGCACCGCCAGGATGTTCGCCCGCCTGGCCGGAATCGCCGGGCTGGTGCTCAGCTTCCCGGTGTTGACCGTGGCCACCCCGAAGTCGCGCCGCGAACAGGTGCAGCGTCGCTACGCCAGGGCGGCGCTGGGTTGCCTCGGGATGCGGCTGCGCATCATCGACAACCGTGCGCCCGAGCAGGGCGCGTCGGCGGAGGGCTTCGCCGATACCGGCACCGCGGTGATGATCGTGGCCGGGCACATCGGCTGGGCGGATGTGGTGGCGCTGGCCGCGGTCCAGCCGGTCAGCTTCGTCGCCCGCGCCGACATGGTCGAATGGCCGCTGCTGGGCAAGCTGGCGAAGCTCACCCGCGTCATCCCGATCGAGCGGGCACGTCTGCGTGAGCTGCCCGGCGTGGTCGCGCAGGTGGCCGATCGGCTGGCCTCCGGTAACCGGATCGTGGTGTTCCCCGAGGGTACGACGTGGTGTGGCCGGGCCTACGGCTCGATGCGGCCCGCCATGTTCCAGGCCGCCGTCGACACCACCACCCCGGTCCAGCCGGTGCGTCTGCGCTACCTGGACAGCGACGGAATGCCCTGCACCGTACCGGGTTTCGTGGGCAGCGATACCTTCGCCGATTCCGCGAAGCGAGTACTGCGCAGCAAGGGCATGGTCGTCGAGATCGTGCTCGAGCCGCTCGAACATCCCGGAGTCGACCGCCGGGACCTGGCCCGGCGCTGCGAGACGGCGGTGCGCGGCACCGACCGTTCCCGCCACGGGGTAGCCGATACCCAGTGGATCGAAGCGGGCAACACCCGCGTGCAGGACCCCTCGATGGCGGAGCAGGAGCAGATTCGCCGACCGGTAAGGGCTACTGCCTGGTAACCATTTCTGGTCGCATTCATCGACTGCCGGAGGCCGTGTGCGCGGTCTCCGGTTTTGTCGTTTGTGTCGGGCGAATCGTCACAGATAGCCAGGTCCATGGTGAGGCGGCGCCTCGGCGGAATGTGAAAATCTCGCGTCCGCTCGAATGTCCTTCGCCCCGCGTATGACCTGCGTATGAGCTGTGTAACAAACTGTTCAGTCGGCTATACCCAGCGATTTGTGAGTTGAAACGACCAAATTGCCACGACGTCAAAATTGATGAGATATTTGCGGTACCGTCACGCAGGATTTTTCCGATACCCCCGTGTAGCCGAAAATCCAGGCGACGTGAGAGATGCGCGATCGCATGCTTGATCCATGGTGAAGGGAAGCGTTTCCGGTGACTGAGCAAGCTCCTGGCGTCCGCCGACGAGCCACGCGCCGGGTTCGCCGTGCGCCGGTGTCGTCCACGCTGCCGCGGCTGCTGCTGGCCGCCGTCGAGCGAGCCCCGGAAGCGCCCGCGCTGCGGTTCGACGGGCAGACCCTCACCTACACCGAACTCGACCAGTGGTCCTCGCGCCTGGCCAGGGTGCTGATCGCGCGCGGCCTCGGGCCCGGCGACCGCTTCGTCCTCGCGCTGACCCGCTCGATCGAGTCCGTGGTCGCGGTGTGGGCGGCGGCCAAGACCGGGGCCACCTTCGTGCCGGTCGATCCGCGGTACCCGGCCGAACGAGTTGCCCACATGCTCACTGATTCCGGTGCCGGGTTCGGGCTGGCGAAGGCGGCGGACGCGGCACGTCTCGACGCGG
Source organism: Nocardia sp. Root136 (assembly GCF_001427185.1). NCBI lineage: Bacteria > Bacillati > Actinomycetota > Actinomycetes > Mycobacteriales > Nocardiaceae > Nocardia > Nocardia sp. Root136. The sequence goes on along the minus strand of NZ_LMFE01000001.1, from coordinate 1,747,073 downwards.
GAATCCAGTGGCTCTCCATCGATTCCGACGAGTTCCACGCCGAGTCGGCCGCGATGTCGGACCAACCGGTGAGCGCGGGCGAACGCCTGCGCAGGCTCTCCCCGGACGATCTCGCCTACATCATCTACACCTCCGGCTCGACCGGCGTCCCCAAGGGCGTCGCGGTCACCCACACCGGTCTGGCCGGGCTGTGCGCCGAGCAGGTCCGCCGCTTCGGTATCACCGGCGACTCGCGCACCCTGCACTTCGCCTCGCCCAGCTTCGACGCCAGCATGTTGGAGATGCTCCTGGCGATCGGGGCGAGCGCGACGATGGTGATCGCACCGCCCGATGTCTACGGCGGCGACGAACTGACCGAACTACTGCGCGCCGAACGCGTGACCCATGCCTTCATCACCCCCGCGGCCCTGGCCGGGCTCGACGCGGCGGCGCTGCCGGAACTGACCGCGCTCGCCGTCGGCGGCGAGGCGTATCCGCCCGAGTTGATCGCACAGTGGGCGCCGGGCCGCGCGTTCTTCAATGTGTACGGCCCGACCGAGACCACCATCGTCTGCGCGATGAGCGATCGACTGACCGCCGACGACGTGATCACCATGGGCGACACGATCCCGGGAATGACGGCACTGGTCCTCGACGGCCGATTGCGTCCGGTTCCGGACCGTGTGCCCGGTGAGCTCTACCTCGCGGGCGAAGGTCTGGCCCGCGGCTATCACGACCGGGCCGGGCTCACCGCGAGCCGGTTCGTGGCCGACCCGCTCGGTCGCGGCAGGCTCTATCGCACCGGCGACCTGGTGCAATGGGTTCCGGTGCCCGGCGGGGTCGGCCTGAAATTCCTCGGTCGCACCGACGCGCAGGTGAAACTGCGAGGCTTCCGCATCGAACTCGGCGAGATCGACGCGTTGTTCGCCGCCGACGACACGGTGCGCTTCTGCGCCACCCTCATCCGCACGCTGCCCAGCGGGGAGAGCGCGCTCGTCTCCTATCTCGTCGCGGCCGCGGGCGCCACCATCGACACGGCGGCGCTGACCAGGTTGGCCGAGCAGCACCTGCCCCAGCACGCGGTGCCCGCCGCGATCGTGGTGCTCGACGAGGTTCCGCTGACGCCGGTCGGCAAACTCGATCACCGGGCACTGCCCGCGCCGGAACTTGTCGCGCGCGAGTTCGTCGCGCCACGCGGCGCCACCGAACTCACGGTGGCGGAAGTCTTCGCCGAGCTGCTCGGCGCGGACCCGATCGGGCGCGGCGACGATTTCTTCGCCCTCGGTGGCAATTCACTGCTCGCCACCCAGCTGGCTGGTCGTCTCGGTGCCGCGGTCGGTGTGCGAGTCCCGGCCCGCACCGTTTTCGAACACGGCACGGTGGCCGAGCTGGCGACCGCGCTCGACGCGCTGGTCGGTGACGCGTCGGTACGCGTGCCGCTGACCCGGCGTGACCGCGGAGCGCACGTCCCGCTGTCGCTCGCCCAGCAGCGCATGTGGTTCCTGGCGCGACTGGATCCCGAATCCAGCGCCTACAACATCCCGGTCGCGCTTCGCCTGTCCGGCCGACTCGACACCGCCGCGCTCACCGCCGCGCTCGACGACGTGCTCGAACGGCACGAGGTGCTGCGCACGGTGTACCCCGAGCACGAGGGCGCGGGCTTCCAGCAGGTGCTGCCCCTGGCCCAGGCAGGTCTCGACGTGCTGGTCGACCCGATCGCGGAATCCGACCTGCCGAGCGAACTGGCCCGGCTGACCTTCGGTGGGTTCGATGTGTGCCGTCGAGTTCCCGTGCGCGCGGCCGTGTTCCAGCTCTCCGCGACCGACCACGTGCTGGCCGTCGTGGTGCACCACATCGCCACCGACGGCTTCTCGCTCGGCCCGCTGACGCGCGACCTGATGACCGCCTATGCCGCCCGTGCCGGCGGCGTCGCGCCGGGCTGGGAGCCGTTACCCGTGCAGTACGCCGACTACACGCTCTGGCAGCAGGAAATGCTCGGCGCGGCAGACGATTCCAGCTCACTGCTGGCCGCGCAGCTCGGGTTCTGGCGCACGGCGCTCGCCGGTGCCCCCGCTCTGCTCGAGCTGCCCACCGACCGCCCGCGTCCACCGGTCGCGGGCACCCGCGGTGCCGCACAGGACTTCGCTGTTTCCGCGCAGGTGCATACCGCACTGGAAACCCTTGCGCGCGAACACAACGCCTCGCTGTTCATGGTGGTGCGTGCCGCGCTGTCGGTGCTGCTGGCGCGGGTCGCCGGGACCGATGACGTCACCGTCGGCGCTCCCGTCGCGGGCCGTGGTGAACCCGAGCTCGACGATCTCGTCGGCATGTTCGTCAACACCGTCGTCCTGCGCACCCGTATCGACGCCGCCGAATCCTTCGCGGCCCTGCTCGATCGGGTCCGCGATATCGACTTGGCCGCCTTCGCCCACGCCGATGTGCCCTTCGAACGGCTTGTCGCCGAACTGGATCCGCCGCGCACCCAGGCCCACCACCCGCTGTACCAGGTGGCGCTGTCGTTCCAGAACTTCGGCGCCACCCGCCTCGAGCTGCCCGAGTTGACGGTGTCGGCGGTCGATCTGGGTGAGGAAGCCGCGCCGGTGGACCTGCAGCTCACCGTCGTTCCGCTCGAGGACAGCGACGGACCCGCCGGTCTGCGCTGCTCCTGGCGCTACGCCACCGACCTGTTCGACGCCTCGACCATGGAGACGCTCGGCACCCGCCTGGCCGGGCTGCTCGCCGCGGCCGTCGCCGCTCCGCACCGGCCCGTCGGCGACCTGCCGCTGCTGACGGCCGCCGAGCTGACCGAGCCCTCGGGCGAACTCCGCCCCGTCGCGGACTCGACGTTGCTCGACGAATTCCGGGCCCGTGCACAGCATCGTCCGGACGCGCCCGCGGTCACCTTCGGCGAGGTCACGCTGAGCTACGGCGAGCTGGCCCGTCGCGTCAACCGACTGGCCCGGCTGCTCGTCGCCGACGGCGTGGGTCCCGGAAGCACTGTGGGCGTGGCGATTCGGCCGTCGATCGAGCTCGTCGTGGCCATGTACGCGGTCTTCGCGGCCGGTGGCGCCTACGTGCCGCTCGATCCCGATTCACCCGCCGAACGTCGCGCCGATATCCTCGCCGCCGCGCAGCCGGTGTGCCTGCTGACCACCACCGCCGACGCGATCGAAGCCGACGGCCTGCCGGTCGTGTCGGTGGACCGGGTCGCGCTGTCGGCCTTCTCCGACACCTGGCTGACCGATGCCGACCGCCTGCGCCCGCTGCGCACCCTCGACCTGGCGTATGTGATCTTCACGTCCGGCTCGACGGGCAAGCCCAAGGGCGTCAGCGTACCGCATTCGGCGATCGTCAACCAGGCCGCGTTCATGGTCGGCGAGTACGGCGTGGGGGAGTCCGACACTGTCCTGCAGTCGATTCCGTTCACCTTCGACGCCTCGATGATCGGTTTCGCCACCCCGTTGCGCGCGGGCGCGCACATGATCGTGGCCGCCTCACACGGGCTCACCGATCCGGCCTATCTCGCCGAACTCATTGCCCGCCACCGTGTTACCGGCACCACGATCGTGCCCTCGGTGCTCCAGATGCTCCTGGATTCCGCGCCGACCGGCGCGCTGCGGTCGGTGCGCGCGGTATGGGTCGGCGGTGAAGCACTGCCGAACGCCACCATCGAACGCTTCACCACCGTCACCGCGGGCCGTCTGCACAACCTGTACGGTCCCACCGAGGCCACCGTGTCGATCACCGGCGCCGACGTGACCGAGGTGGGCGACGGCATCGTTCCGATCGGCCTGCCGCACTGGAACTCTCGCGCCTACGTACTCGACGCGCGGCTGCGGCCGGTGCCCGTCGGCACGCCCGGCGAGCTGTATCTTGCCGGTGCGCAACTGGCCCGCGGCTACCTCGGCAGCCCCGACAAGACGATGGAACGATTCGTCGCCGACCCGTACGGTCCGGTCGGCGAACGCATGTACCGCACCGGCGATCTGGTGCGCAGGCTGCCGTCCGGTGACCTGACCTACCTGGGCCGCACCGACGTTCAGCTCAAATTGCACGGCCTGCGCATCGAACCCGGTGAGATCGAGGCGGCGCTGCGCACGCATCCGGCGGTCGCGGGTGCGGCGGTCGCGGTGCACCACGAGCAGCTGGTCGGCTACGTGACGCCCCTCGATGCCGCGGTGGACACCGCCGAGGTGCTGGCCACCATCCGAACCCTGCTGCCCCCGTACATGATTCCGCACCGCCTGCTGGTGCTCGACGAGTTCCCGCTCGGTGCCACCGGCAAGCTCGACCGCAAGGCGCTGCCCGCGCCCACCGTGGAGATCCGCGAATACCAGGCGCCTGCCACCGCCGACGAGCAGATCGTCGCGACGGCGATCGCCGAGGTTCTCGACCTCGAACGGGTCGGCCGCGACGACGACTTCTTCGTGCTCGGCGGCACCTCCCTCGCGGCGATCCGGGTGCGCGCCACCCTCGCCGAGCAACTGGGCATCGAGGTGCCGCTGCGCCTGCTGTTCAGCTATCCGCTGGTCAGCGACCTGGCACTGGCCCTGCGCGACGAGTCCTCGGCCTCGGCCGCCGGGCCGGATCCGGCCGTCGACGCGATTCTCGACCCGTCGATCGACCTCACCGGCTGCGCACCGCAGCGCATCGGCGCACCGGCCACGCTGCTGCTCACCGGCGCCACCGGATTCCTCGGCAGCTTCCTGCTGCGGGAACTCCTGGAGCAGACCTCCGCGACCATCCACTGCCTGGTCCGCGCCACCGATGACGCGGGCGCGGTGGATCGCATCGTCTCGACCGCCGCGAAGTACCGCATCGACCTGACGCCCTACGTCGACCGAATCGTCGGCGTACCCGGCGATCTCGCGCAACCGAACCTCGGCATGGACCCGCTGCGTTTCGCCGAGCTCGCGGCGAGGGCCGACGCGATCTATCACAACGGCGCGCTGGTGAACCACCTCGAACCGTATGCGCGGATGCGGGCGGCCAATGTCGGCGGCACCACCGAGGTGTTGCGCCTGGCCACCACCACCCGGGTCAAGCCGATCCACTATGTGTCGACCCTGTCGGTGCTGGCGGGGGTCCCGCAGGCCAACGGTGTGCCCGCCGGTCTGCCCGGTTACGCGATGACCAAGTGGGTCGCCGAGCAGCTGGTGCACACCGCGATCGAGCGCGGCGTTCCCATCGCCGTCTACCGCCCCGGCCTGATCACCGGCGACTCCCGCACGGGCGTGGCCCCTTCCGAAGACGCCTGGTGGACGATGTTGCGGTCCATGCTGGTGCTCGGGGTGGCTGTCGATGTGCGCGCGATCGCCATCGAGATGGCCCCGGTCGACCATGTCGCGGCGGGGATCGTCAGCCGATCCCGCCAGGCGGCGGCCATCGGCAATATCTTCCGGGCCGCTGGTGCGCAGGTGCCGCTGCAGGTCGTCTACGAGGAAATCCGCAGCCGCGGTTACCGTTTCGACTTCATCGACCCGATGGAATTCGGCCTGCAGCTCTCCACTGCCGCCGAACGCCCCGACGCGGACCCCATCCTGGCTCGGGCCTCCGCGCTGAGCGGCAACTACGCGGCCGCTCTCGCCAAGGCGAACCCGGTGGCGGTGCTGAGTGAGGTGGAATCGGCCCCGGTCGAGCCCTTCCGCGGCCTGCCGATCGAGTTCCCCGCGGTCGACGCCGAGGTCATCGCCCGCTACTTCGACCACTACATCGACATCGGCTTCTTCCCCGCGCCCGATGCCGAGAACCTGGCGCGGGCCTGAATCCAGGACCACTGCTGTGGCGGAGGCGTCCCGCAGGAGCACGAGCTCCTGCGGGACAGCGGATCACTTCGCGTAGTCGTAGAACCCACGCCCGGTCTTGCGGCCCAGTCGGCCCGCGTCCACCATCCGGCGCAGCAGTGCCGGCGGCGCGTAGTGCGGCTCGGCGAACTCCGCGTACAGCGACTCCGACGCCGCGAGGGCGATGTCGAGGCCGACGGTGTCGAGCAGCGTCAGCGGGCCCATCGGGTAGCCACAGCCGCCCTTCATCGCCGCGTCGATGTCCTCGGCGGTGGCGTAGCCCGACTCGAGCATCCGAATCGCGGAACAGAGGTAGGGGATGAGCAGCGCGTTGACGATGAACCCGGAGCGGTCACCGGCCTGCACGGCCATCTTGCCGAGGGTGTTCTTCACGTAGTCGGTGACGGCCGCGGCCGCTTCCGGCGCGGTCACCAGGGTCGAGATGATCTCGACCAGCGGCATCACCGGCACGGGGTTGAAGAAGTGCACACCGACGACCCGCTCGGGCCGCTCGGTCGCGCCCGCCACCTTGATCACGGGGATCGAGGAGGTGTTGGTGGCCAGGATGCCCTCGGGCTTGACGATCTTGTCCAGCTTGCCGAAGATCTCGTACTTGAGCGCCTCGATCTCCGGCGCCGCCTCGATCACCAGGTCGCGATCGGCGAACTCGTCCATGTCCAGGGTCACGCGCACCCGCGCGAGCACGGCGTCGGCCTCGTCCTGGGTGATCTTGCCCTTGGCGACGCCGCGGGCGATCGAGGTGGCGATCCGGTTCTGCGCCGCCTCGGCGAACTCCGGCTTCGTCTCGAGCACGAGCACCGAGCTGCCCGCCTTGGCGCACACCTCCGCGATACCCGCACCCATCGTGCCGCCGCCGATTACACCGATCAACTCCATTGCCGAACTCCCAACATCGCATTGCCCTGGTTGTCCCGGGGATTATTTCACCCGGGCTGGCACTCAGTGCCACAGGCTGCCGGAACGTGAGCTATCGCACGGGCCGGACATGCCCCTGAACAGGGAATTCGTCAGGCGAGCCGATTCACTTACTCGTTGGGTACACCGCGTCGACTTCGACTTCGACCAGCCATCCCGCCACCGGCAGACTCGCTACTTCAAGGGCGAAGCGGCTCGGCCGTGCCGCGTTGCGGACCAGGGGCGCGGCCGGTGCCGCGGTGCCGAGGGGGACCAGCTCGGTGTCGCCGGTGGTGAGATTCGTATTGGCGAAGAACTGCCGGTAGGCGCGGTTCCAGCCGGCGTAGTCGGCGCGGTCGGTGCCGGGGGCGTTGTCGAGGAACACGCGCATGCTGATCACGTTGTCCAGCGTCAGGCCCTGCGCTTCGAGGTTCTCCCGGATTCTGGCCAGCACCGACATGCCCTGTGCTTCGGTGACGGTGACACCGGCGGGCAGCTTCGCGTCGGCGAACTGCTGGGTGTCGATGAAGGATTCGGGGCTGCCGGTGGGGGCGGCTTTGTTGGTGGCGGTGGGGCCAAGGCCGCTGGTCTTGTAGACGGCGGCGTCGGCGGCGATCGTCACGCCCTGGGCGATCATCGGATTCGCCTGTCCCACTTCGAGAACCGACGTACTCGGCGCGCCGGTCGGCTTCGACTCGACCGGATCGGCCGAACAGGACGTGAGGGCGAGCGCTGCGAGGGTTGTCACGGCCAGGGTGATCGTCGTCTTCATGGTCGATACTCCTTGTCGGGGTGAGAGATTCAGGCGGCGACGCGAGCATGCAGCGCGGTCACCACATCGCGGGCGGAGGTGAAGGCGCCGTGCTGCCAGGCGATCGCATTGGACAGGTGGTCGCCGGCGAAGTAGATGCGCTCCACGGGGGCAAGGAGTTTCGTGTACTCGGCGGTGGCCTCGCCGCCGTGGGAACCGCTGCCCGACCAGCCGACCCACGCGCCCTCGGAGTACTTCGTTCGTCGCCAGCTGCCGGAGAACGACGAGGCGATGTCGCTGCGGTACCTGTCGCCGTGGATCGCCGCGCCTTCGTCGACGGCTTTCGCCAAACGTTGCCGGTGCGTGAGTGATTCGAACCCTTGATGGCGTTTGCCGGTGTTGTAGTAGCCGACCACCACGCCACGGTCGCCGTTGTAGTGGTCGTACGGGAACATGATCTGTGCGATGTCTTTGTCGGTGTTGCTGGAGCCGCCGTAGATCCGGTCGTCGAGCTCCCACCAGCGGCGCGAGTATTCGATGCCGAGCTTGCCGGAGGACACCGGGATCGCGGCCTTCAGCGCGGTGAGTACGTCAGCGGGCAGGTTGTTGGCGAGGCGACCGACGAGATTGGGCGGCAGCGTGCAGATGCAGTAGTCGGCATCGAGGGACTTGTTCGTGCCGTCCTGGGTGTATTCGATCCGCACACCGTCGGGGGTGTTCTTCATCGCCGACACCTCGGCGCCGAAATGGATGCGCTCCTTACCGATTTCGCGCTGGAAGGCGGCGTAGATGCGGTCCATGCCGCCGACCGGAGTCATCATCATCATGGCCTGGTCGTAGCCGAATTCGAAGCTGAAATTGCGGCCGAGGCCGCTGCGGATCGTGTCCGACAGGGGGAACGGCGCCGGCTGTTCGCCGAAGTTCAGGCCCGCACCGGGCTCGGAGGTGTAGCCGCGCCGGGTCGAGCCGAGATAGCGGCCGTCACTGGAGAGGTCACCGAAATCGCGCAGGAACGAGGACAGCGCCTCCTTGTCGGCGCCGGAGAGTACATCGTCGAGTGCGCCACGCGACGCGGCCTTTTGCAGCAGTTCGGACATGTAGCCGTACATATCCGCTTTGGCCGCGCGGTATTGCACCGACTGACCGGAGATCGAGGTGCCGCTCTGGTAATTCACGAGGGTGTTGGCGTTCTGATTGCCGAACGGCTGGATCTCGACACCGAGTTCGCGACAGTAGTCGAGGGTGATGTGGCTCTGCGGGATTCGCGTGGCGCCCAGGTTGAAGTAGTGCCCTTCGGCGAAGGTGCAACTCTGGGTTTCGCCGTTGAGATCGGTTTCGGTGGTGCCGTTGCGCACCGACCACACCCGCCCGCCCGCGCGCTTCCTGGCTTCGAGCACGGTCACGTCGTAACCGGCTTTGCCCAGTTCGTAGGCCGCGCACAACCCCGAGGGCCCGCCGCCGAGGATCGCCACCTTCGCGCCACCGTCGGCCTTGCCGATGAGGTCGCCCATGGCGGGCGAGCGGAACGACACCTGCGCCGTCGCGGGCGCGAGGCCGAGGGTCGACATCGCGCCGTAGGCGAGACCGGCACCACCGGTGATGCCGAGACTCTGCATGAATGATCTTCTGGTGACTGCCATGGGAAGCTCCGTCCGCCGCGATATCCGTTCTGCGACAGCGTCCGTCGAGGGTGGGTCGTGGCCGCTACGCCGTGGAAAACGTTCACCGATCGGTGAGTGAGATCGCCGTCGGCACTTTCTCGCTCGGTGTCCATCGCTTGACTCGCGCCCGCAATACCCCCGAAACCAGCTCTGGTTAACCTCGCCCGCACCGGCAACTGGGAGGTGTGTGGTGACGGCATTGGCCGACGCGGTCGCGCGGTCGTTCGCGGCGGGGGAGCCCGAGCGACCTGCCGTGTCGCCGTTGCGCGCGCTCGGGCGCAGGCAACTGTCCGGGGTGGCGCTGCTCGGTCAGTCGGTGGCCACCACCGCGCCCGCCGCGTCGATGGTGCTGTTGCCGGTCACCATGCTCACCCACGACACGCTGCTGCCCGGGGTGGTGACGATCATCGTGGCCACTCTGGTCGTCACCCTGATCGCGTTCTGCGTCGCACAGTTCACCCGGCGGCTGTCCGCGGCGGGCGGCCTGTATACCTTCGTCAGCCATGGCGCGGGACCGCGTGCGGCGCTGACGTGTGGTGTCGGAATGCTCGTGAAGTATCTGGGCAGTGCGTCTTTGACGATGTATCACGGGTCGCAGACCGCGCTCGCGTTGGCGGCGCAACTGGGAATCACGCTACGCGGCTGGCAGATCGGGGCGGTCTACCTCGGCATCGCGGTGCTGGTCGGGGCGGTGCTCGTGCGCGGCGTGCGGTTCGCCGCGATCGCGATTCTGGCGGTCGAGGCGTGTTCGCTGGCCTTCATCATCGGCCTCATGCTGGTATCGGGGCCCGCCGTCGCGATCACGCCGACCGCACCGAATGTTCCCGCGGTGCTGGCGATCGCCATGTCGGCGCTGTTCGCGCTCGCGGGCTTCGAGAGCGCCACCTTCTTCGCACCGGAGACGCGACGTCCGCTGGTCACCGTTACCCGCACCGTGCTGCTCACCCCGGTCCTGTGCGGGGCACTGTTCATCTTCGCGTCGTGGGCGGCCTGGTCCGGGCATGCGGGAGCGGTGGTCAACGCGTATCTGCACGGGACGGCCAGTGGGTCGAGTCTGCTCGTGGTGATCTTGCTCGACGCGGGGCTGACGTGCTCGTGGCTCGGATCGTCGATGGCTTCGTCCAACGCGGCGTCGCGACTGGTGTATTCGATGAGTGTGGAAGGTGTGTTGCCACGGCTTTTCAGCCGGGTCGGGACTCGATTGCGGACCCCGCACGTGGCGTTGGTGGTGATCATCGGAATCGTAGCGACGGTCGGTTCGGGCTTCGTCGCGCTCGACGGTGTGCCCGCCGTGGCCAAGACCGTCATGCGCACGGCGCTGGCGCTGTCCTACATCCTCGTCGCGGTGGGCGCTGTGCTGTTCCTCGGCCGTATTCACGAGCTGAGCCGGGCCGACCGTTTCGCCGGGTGGATCGGCAGTGGCGTACTCGCCGCGGTGCTGGTCTGTCTGACGGTGTCGGATGCGAGCGACGGTGTGGTGGTCGCGCCCACGACCGTGCTCGCGGTGCTGGTGGTCGGTGCCGCCTGGTACCGGTATCTGCGCGACGCCCGTCCCCGAACGCTCACGGCCATCGGTGTTTTCGACAGTCCCGAATCCGCTGACGTGCTGCCCGGTGCCGGGGTGTTCGCCGTCAACGCCCGCGGCGCGATGGCGCTGGTGGGGGCGGACCGCGGCCAACAGTGACAACGACGACCCGCCGCGACGGCCCGACCGGGCACGAGCCGAGGGCTGTCCAGAAGGCACTGGCCCTGCTCGAAGCGGTGGCGCAACTCGGCTCGGGCGCCACCGCGAAAGACATCGCCGCGCAGACCGGCATCGCCCCCGCGACCGCGTACCGCCTCCTGAATCTCCTTGTCGCCGACGGCTATCTGGTGCGGATCGAGGACCTGTCCGGCTTCGCCCTCGGCCGCCGTACCCGCGAACTCGCCGGGGCGGCCGCGCCGGAGCCTGCCTCAGGCAATTCCCGCATCCTCGGCGAACTACGTGCCCAGCTGCGCTTCGGCATCCATCTCGCCTCCTTCGCCTGCGGCCGGATCAGGATGATCGACAAGGACCCCGACCACGAGCTGAGCGGGGAGAAGGTGCTGGTCAACTATCCGCACGCCTCCGCGATCGGCAAGATACTGATGGTGCGGCACCCCGAATTCGCTGCCGAGGCAACCCTGCGCAAGGTCACCACCTTCACCATCACCGAAGCTGCCGACCTCGCCGCCGAACTTCGCCGAGTCGCCGTGAACGCCGTCGCTGTCGAGGTGAACGAATGCCGCCTCGGCCGCAGCGCCGTCGCCGTTCCGATCCGCACCGCCGACGGCACCATCACCGGCGCCCTGGCCGCGATCGGCAAGACCGGCCGTCTGCCCGTGCACGACCGCGACCTCATCGACCTGCTCACGTCCTCCGCTGACCAGCTGACGCTGTGACAGCGGCGCTATTTCTCGCTGTCCGGCTGTGGTCGAACGGTGAGGATCTGCTCGGCGCGCCCGACGGGACCGCGAATGTCGTGCAAGACGGTGCTCGTGATGCCTTGGCCGGTGTGGCCGAAGGTGACAGTGGTGTCGAGGCCCGTCCACCCCGCCTCGGGTTGCCGGTAGAGGTGAATGGTCAGATCCAGGTTGGGGAACATCCATTTGGTGGGTTCTTGGCGGACCGCGATGCCGTTGGCCGTGTCGACCAGGGCTACATACGACGCCAGGGCGCTTGCCTTTTCGCCCGCGACCAGATCGAGAGGTGTGGACAGCCACGCCGTGGTGCGTCCGGGCTGGGGGATACCGACCGGCCGAGTCTCGAGTGAAGCGACGTATCCGCCGGGCCACACGGAACCGAGCGGCCACGGCGACAGCGATTCCGGCGCGGGGAGTCGGTCCGGCTCTCCGCCCGCGACGGCGCAGGTGTCCTCGGCCGTCATCAGCCAGGCGCGCGCCGACACAGTGACACTGCCCGCGATGGTGACCGTCGCCTCGACGAGTTCGATCGTTCGACCCGGACGGATGGTTTCGACGTGAATATCGAACTGCTCGAACGTGTTTCGTCCGAGGATATCGAAACTCAAGCGGCTGATCAGTAGCTCGGCTCGTCCTTCGTCGGCTCGCGCTCGTTCGATCTCGTGGACCAGCAGCCCGCCGAGCGGGCTGAAGTGCTGCTCATCGACAGCCCAGGCCCCTCTGGCGTGAACCGTCGGCACGAAGCTGTGCGCACCGACCCGTTCGAAATAACTGGGTCGCGGTTGCGCCGTATACGTCACCGGGTTGCGCCTTTCGATCAATTCTCGTTCTCGCCACCGATATGACCACGCGGTCATATCGGTGACTCGACTGTAAGCTGGGGCGGTGCGTCAGGCAACCGGATCGGGGACCAAAGGGGTGCCGCGTCAGGAACGGGAGCGACGAATACTGGCCGCTGCCACGCTCCGTTTCGGCACCGACGGATATCGGCGAACGTCATTGGAGGCTGTCGCCGCGGAGACCGACATTTCCAAGGCGCTGATCTTGAGCTTGTTCGGCAGCAAGGACGCCCTGCATCTGCGGTGCGTGCAGGAGGCTGGTGAGGTGCTGGTCACCGCGATCACCGGAGTGCTCGCCACCAGTCCGGCCGAATACATGGCTTCCGACACCCTCCGGTGCATCTTCGAATCACTGCGTGACCGGCGATACGACTGGGAACTGCTCCACGACACGACGGTGCTGGAGACCACGGCCGGCGGGCGGGCAGCGCTGACCTACCGCGCGTCGATCCGCGCACTCGCGATGGACGGAACCTTGGCGTTGCTCGGTCCTCGGGGCCCGGTGGATCCGACCGACCGCGAGATCCTCGCCGACGTGTGGCTGGGGATCCTGTCGGCACTGGTGAGCTGGTACCAACGCCATATCGATGAGGTGAGCATCCCCGAGATGCTGGTGCGGTGCACCACGGTCGCGACAACCGTCGGTGATGTCGCGTCGATCGCGGGCCGCGAATCCTTCAGCCCTCGGGTCGACAGCGATGCCCGGAACGCGTTCTGACCGAACGGTTTCCGGAACGCTCGGGGGTCGGCGATCCGGTGGGAGCGCCGACCCCGACGAGCGTGCAGCGGTTTCGGTTATCTGACCGGCGTCAACTCCGGCTCCGCGGATTCTGGTTGTCCGCGTCCGAGGATCGAGTGCCTGCGACCGTACGCGAAGTAGACGATGACACCGAGTGCCATCCAGATCACGAAGCGCAGCCAGGTCTCGATCGAGAGGTTGACCATCAGCCACAGGCAGGCCAGGGCGCCCAGGATGGGAACCACCGGTACGAACGGGACGCGGAATCCGCGCGGCAGATCCGGACGGGTCCGGCGCAGCACCAGCACCCCGATCGACACCAGCACGAAGGCGACCAACGTGCCGATATTGACCATTTCCTCCAGCGTGCCGAACTCGACGAAGCCGGCCAGCAGCGCGCACACCACACCGACGAGCACGGTCAGCCGAACCGGCGTGCCCTTCTTGCCGGTCTTGGCCAGACCTCGGGGCAGCAGACCGTCACGGGCCATGGCGAACAACACCCGGGTCTGCCCGAGGAACATCACCATCACCACGGTCGACAGCCCGGCCAGCGCGCCGATGGCGATGATGTTCTTCACCCAGGTCGCGCCCTGGATGGCGAAGGCGGTGGCGAGCGTGGCGTTGCCGTCGGCGAGTTCGGTGTAGGACACCATGCCGGTGAGGACCACCGAGACCGCGATGTAGAGCACCGTCACGATCGCCAGCGACGCCAGGATGCCGCGCGGGATGTCGCGCTGTGGGTTGCGCGTCTCCTCGGCGGTGGTGGCCACCACGTCGAAGCCGATGAAGGCGAAGAACACCAGGCTGGCCGCGGCGAGCAGTCCGTACCAGCCGTAGCTGGTGCCACCGGATCCGGTGAGGAAGGCGAACAGCGACTGGTGCATACCCTCGGCCTTCTCCGACGGTTGCGCGGGCGGGATGTAGGGCGTCAGGTTCGACGGCTTGAAGTAGGTCGCGCCGACGACCAGCACCAGCGCGATCACACCCAGTTTGATCGCGACGGCGACGGCCGAGACCCGCGACGACAACTTGGTCCCGGTCGCCAGCAGCACGCCGACCACCGCGATGATCAGCACCGCGCCCCAGTCGAAGGTCACCGATCCGAGGTGGACCACCGGCGCCGACGACCCGAGCACTTCGCCGAGGTATTGCGACCAGCCCTTGGCGACCACCGACACCGCGAGCGCGAACTCCAGGATCAGATCCCAGCCGATGATCCAGGCGATCACCTCACCGAAGGTGGCGTAGGCGAAGGTGTACGCGCTGCCCGCCACCGGCACGGTCGAGGCGAACTCCGCGTAACACAGGGCCGTGAGCCCGCAGGCGATCGCGGCGAAGACGAAGGCCAGCGAGACCGCGGGTCCCGCCACCGTGCCCGCGGTGCGCGCGGTGAGGGTGAAGATGCCCGCGCCGATCACCACCGCTACACCGAAGATCGTCAGGTCCTTGGCCGTCAGATCCTTACGCAGCTTGGCATCCGGATCGTCGGTGTCGCGGATCGACTGTTCGACGGACTTGGTGCGGAACAGTCCGCTCTTCGACATCATCGCAGCGACCTCGGAATGGCATCGAGACGGCGCTCGGCGAAGCGGTTGGCGGCGGCGCCGGTCCCGATTCCCTCGGTGACGGCGGCGGCGATGATCTCGCGGCAACGCGGGTAGATGTCGGCGACCTCGGCTTCGACCTCGGCGGGCGAGGCGGCGCGCAGTTCACCGGCCACCTGGATGAGGCCACCGGCATTGGCGACGAAATCGGGCACCCAGATGATGCCGCGCTCGGTGAGCGCCCGCTCGACTTCGGGGGTCGCGAGTTGGTTGTTGGCCGCGCCGCAGATCAGCTTCGCCTCGATCGTCGCGGCGCTGGCCGCGGTGAGGGTGGCGCCCATGGCGCACGGTGCGTACACGTCGACCGGTGCGGTGGACACCGCCGACAGCAGCCGCACGGCGGGCAGTTCGTCGGTGATGCGCGCCAGCGCCGCCTCGTTCACATCGGTCACGCAGACCTCGGCGCCGTCGGCGAGCAGCAGGGCCGTGAGCTCGCGGCCGACCTTGCCGACGCCCTCGACGCCGACCGTGCGACCGGCCAGTGTGGGTGCACCCCAAACGAATTCGGCACCGGACCGCATCGCGTGGAACACGCCGAGCGCGGTCAGTCGGGCGCTGTCACCGCTGCCGCCCGCGCCGACGCTGCGGCCGGTGACATGGCGGGTGTGCCTGCCGATGACGTCGAGATCGTCGGTGTCGGTGCCCACGTCACCGGCGGTGATGTAGCGCCCACCGAGGGTTTCGACGAAGCGCCCGTAGGCGGCGAGCAGGTCCTCGCTCTTCATGGTGGCCGGATCGCCGATGATCACCGCTTTGCCGCCACCGAGATCCACCCCCGCCGCCGCGGCCTTGTAGGTCATGCCCCACGACAGTCGCAGCACGTCCTGCAACGCGGCGGATTCGTCGGCGTAGGGGTAGAAGCGGGTACCGCCGAGGGCGGGGCCGAGCGCGGTCGAGTGGATGGCGATGATCGCCTTCAGCCCGGACCTGTCGTCCTCGCAGAACACGACCTGCTCGTGGGCGCGGGCACTGAGCTCGTGCGATCGGCCGAAGACTCCTGCCTCGGTGTGCACAACGGTCACTGTCGATTTCCTTTCTTGTTACCGCGCAGCAAGGGTCGTGCCCGGCGTGCGACGGTGTTGTGGTGGTGCCGCGGGTATGCGGCGGTGTGGGTGCGCGGCAGGTGCCGGAGGGCTTCAGTCCTCGATGCCGAGATCGCGCAGTCCGGCGCGGTACAGCTCGACGTTGCCGAGTTTGATGTCCTCGTAACCGCGCACTACATCGGTCAGTGCGGCTGCTGCGGTGGCTGTGTCGTAGTTCTCGGTGGTCAGGCCATCAGCCAGTCGTCGCACCATGTCGGTGTAGTGGGCCAGCAGTTCGCGTTCGACCTTGCGGACGTGGGCGTAGCCGAAGGGGTCGAGCAAGGTGCCGCGCAGGAACTTCCCCTTGGCCAGAACCTTCAGCGCCACATGCGACTTCGGCGTGAGTCCGATCTTCTTGTCCCGACCCAGTGCGCGCAGCATCGGCGGGTGCAGCTTGTAGGTGAGCTTCTCGCCACCCGGCACCTGGGCTTGCACGTCGGCGAGGAAGTCCGGGTCCACGAGCAGTCGGGCCACCTCGTACTCGTCCTTGTACGCCGTGAACTTGAACAGCCCGCGTGCGACCGCCTCACTGAACTCGGTGCGCTCGGTGACAAAACGTTCTGCCGCCCAGACTGATTCGACCGTCTCGAGGTAGCGGCGCGCCACCTTCGCGTTCTGGTAGCCGATCAGCTGCGCTGCTCGCAGTTCCGCGAGCCGGCGCACCTCGCCCTCGAAGCTGGTGTGTGCCAGCAACTCCGCGGGCGCCACCGGCTGGGTGCGCCGCGGCCGACCTGTTGCGACCGCCGCCGCGAAGGCCGCCGGATCGGCGACGGCGACCCGCCCCCACCGGAACGCCGCGATGGTGGCGTTCACCGCGACACCGTTGATCCCGATGGCTTCCTCGATCGCCGCGACGGGCAGTCGCAGCCCGCCGGTCTGCACGGCCGCGCCGACGATGAGGAAGTTCGCCGCCGCTGTATTCCCGAACAGGGTCAGCGCCGCCGCGAGCGCGTCGAAGTGACTGATCGAATTCGTTGCCGTGGCAAGCCGATCCAGCAGCGTGTCCGTCGCGGGGTAGGTCACCGACTTGTCGAAGACCATCTCACCGGTCGGGGTCTGGCTCGTCGACGCGACCGCCACCGTGCTCGCCGCATCGCCGTACTGGAGGTAGCGGGGGTCGGTGGCGGTCAGCAGGTCGACGGCGAGCAGACAGTCCGCGCTGCCCGGGGTGAGCCGGTTGGCGGGCTCCAATTCCGTTGCGGAGAAACGCAGGTGCGACAGCACCGGACCGGCCTTCTGGCTCAGGCCGATCTGGTCCAGGCTCTCCACCTCGTAGCCGGCGCGCAGGGCGGCGGTGGCCAGCACCTGGTTCACCGTCACGATGCCGGTGCCGCCGATGCCGGCGATCAGTACGTTCTGGGTGCGTTGCGGTGCGTCCACGGCCGGATCGGTCACCGCGGGCGGCTCGATGGTCTTGCGCCGCTCGGCTTTCCCCTTGTCCGGAACCACTTCCACCGTCACGAACGACGGGCAATCGCCGTCCAGGCAGCTGTAATCGGTGTTGCACGAGGTCTGGTCGATGCGGGTCTTGCGCCCGAATTCCGTCTCGACCGGCTGCACGGACAGGCAGTTCGACTTGGCGCCGCAGTCGCCGCAGCCCTCACAGACGGCCTCGTTGATGACCACCCGGGTGTTGCGGACCGGCAGCGTTCCGCGCTTGCGCTGCCTGCGGGCGTCGGCGGCGCAGTGCTGGTCGTAGATCAGCACGGTGACGCCCTCGATCTCACGCAGCATCCGCTGCGCCTCGTCGAGCCGGTCGCGATGCCACAGCAGCGTGCCCTTGGCCAGTGCCCGCTTGTGGTGGCGCTTGGGATCATCGGCGCAGATGATGATCTGTCCGACGCCCTCGGTGGTGAGCTTGTGGGTGAGCTGGGCGACGGTGATCCCGCCCTCCACGTCCTGGGCGCCGGTCATCGCGACGACCTCGTTCCAGAGCAGCTTGTAGGTGATGTTCACCTTGGCCGCCACGCATGCCTGCACGGCCAGCTGGCCGGAATGGAAGAAGGTGCCGTCGCCGATGTTCTGGAACAGATGCGGGACGTCGGTGAACGGCGCCTGCCCGATCCACTGGCTGCCCTCACCGCCCATCTGGGTCAGCCCGGTGACCGCGCTGTCGGTGCGCCCGGACATGGTGACCAGCGTGTGGCAGCCGATGCCGCCGCCGCCGATCGAGCCGTCGGGCAGGGCGGTGGAGCGGTTGTGCGGGCACCCGCTGCAGAAGTAGGGGGTCCGCTTGGCGGAGAGGACTTCGAGCGGAAGTGCCGGTGGCGCTGCCCTTTTCAGTTCGACCCGCCCGCGCAGCACCCGGCGCAGCGGGGCGAGCAGACGTCCGGCGGTGAGTTCGCCGTCGACCGGCATCAGTCGCGCGCCGCGCTCGTCCTGCTTGCCGAGTACCCGCGGCGCGTCCGTGGTGCCGTAGAGGATCTCGCGGACCTGGGTTTCGATGAACGCGGTCTTGTCCTCGACGACGATCAGTTGCTCCAACCCGCGGGCGAACTCGGTGAGTGCGGCCGAGCCGAGCGGATACGGCATGCCGATGCGCAACAACCGGATTCCGGCCTGGTGCATGGTTGCCTCGTCGACACCCAGATCCAACAGTGCCTGGCGGACGGCATCGAAGGTGGTGCCGGTGGCCGCGATCCCCACCTTCGCCTCGGCCGGGTCCACCTCGATCACGTCGAGGGCGTTGGCCGCGCCGTAGGCGTGCACCGTGGCCCAGCGCGGTCCGTACAGGTCCGCCTCGGCGAGCACGCTGTCGGTCGGCGCCGCCATCGGCCGCTGCCGGTAGACGAAAGGCTTTCCCTCCCACTGCACTTCGGGCACCGTCACGGCCAGATCGGCCACGCCCGCGTCGACCGTCCAGGCGCCGTCGGCGACATCGGCGACGATCTTCAGCGCCACCACACAGCCCGACGCCCGCGACAGCGCGATGCCCTGCATGCCCAGGGTGATGATCTCCTCGGCATTGCGCGGGAACAGCACCGGAACGCCCATGGCGGCCAGCGAGCGTTCGCTCACCGCGGGCACGGTCGACGACTTCGAGGCCGGATCGTCGCCCACCAGCAGCAGCACGCCGCCGCGCGGGTTCACCCCATACATGTTGGCGTGCCGGATGGCGTCGGTCGCGCGGTCGACGCCGGGGCCCTTGCCGTACCAGACGCCGACCACGCCGTCGTGGGTCGGCCGTCCGGCGGGCAGCTCGGCCTGGCTACCCCAGACCGAGGTGGCCGCCAGCTCCTCGTTGAACCCGGGAACGAAGGTGATGTCGTGCTCGGTGAGCACCTCCGGCATGCCGAGCAGCATCTTGTCCACCCCGCCCAGCGGGCTGCCCTGGTAGCCGGAGACGAATGTGGCGACGCGGCGACCGGCACGGATATCGCGCACGTGCTGTTCCACCATCAGCCGGGCGATGGCCTGGACCCCGGTCAGCAGCACCGGGCCCGCGCCGGAGCGGTAGCGATCGGCGAGGTCGTAGGGTGCGGCCGGGTCGGCCAGCGGTCGGGCGGTGGAACAGACGACGCTGGTCATGATCACCTCACTGCGCGAAGGAACTTGCTATCGGTGCAGCGAAATGTGCCGGTGATGGGTGATCTGTGTCAACAGTCGGCCGAAAAGTTGATCAGACTGCTCAAAAGTGATCTGCGCCACTGACTCGAATGCGTCAATCTGCTCGAGTCGCGAGACCTAGGTCACATCGCGGGTGTTCGTCAGATGCTCGACCAGGGGCAGGCTCCGGTACCCGATCGGGGTGGCCAGCGCGAGCATCGTCTCGGTGTGTTTCACGCCCTCGATGGCGTGGACCCGCTGGATGATCTCCAGCAGGTCCTGCTGGGATCGTGCGGCGATGCGGACCAGCAGATCGGCGCGGCCGGTGGTGGCATGCACCTCGAGTACGTGCGGGAACCCGCGCAACGTCTCGATGATCGGATCCATCTTGTTCTGGTCGAGTTCGATGCCGAGGAACGCGTGCACCGCGAACCCGATCGCCTGCACATCGATATCGGGCGGATACCCCCGCACGGCGCCCGAGGCCTCGAGCCTGCGCATCCGCGCCTGCACGGTATTGCGGGCGACCCCGAGCCGTTGCGCCAGCTCGAGGATCGGCGCCCGCGGATCACGGGCCAGTTCGGCCAGCAACGCGGCATCGAGTGCGTCGAACTTGATGGTCATGGGCGCATTCTGACACGCCGCGAACCGGCTGACTTCACACCGGACTCAGCCGTGCAGGGTCGGTCGGTAGACGAGTTCCTGGATGTCGCCGTCGAGCGTGCGGTGCTCGAGCAGTTCGAGGTCGAAGTCGGCCGCGCCCCGGAAGATCGGGTCGTCACCGGTCTGTCCGGTGATCACCGGGAACAGCGTCACCTGGACTCGGTCTACGAGTCCCGCGGCCATCAGCGCCCGGTTCATCGACACACTGCCGTGGGAGCGCAACGGCACCGCGGACTCCTCCTTGAGCCGGGCGACGACATCGACCGCGTCACCGCGCACGAGGGTTCCGTCCGGCCAGTCGAGCGGCCCCTCGAGGGTGTTCGACACCACCGTCGCCGGGAGATCGCGCATCCGGGTGACCCAGGGGTCGCGCACCTCGTCCACGTCGCCCGCGGCCAGCATGTCCGCGAACGCCCGATAGGTGTTGGGCCCGAAGATCATTCGCTGCTCCACCTCGAACTGGGCGAGGCGGTGTTCGAGCAATCCGGGGCCTTGCTTGCCCCAGTACCCACCCCAGTCACCATTACCGTTGTAGCTGCCGAAGCCGTCGAGGCTGGAAAAGACATCGAAGGTGTAAGTGGTCGCCATCGGGTTCTCCTGATCGTCTGCGGGTTGTATCGATGCAGACGAGCTCACCCGGGCAAACTCATCGCCCGATGCCGCGTTCCCCGGCCGATCGGGTTACGACGGCCCGAGGAGGGTGACCGCTTGCAGCGCCAGATGCAGCTCCGCCGACTGCACCGGGTCGGCGGTGTCGCGGCCGGTGAGGTCGCGGATCTTGCGCAGGCGGTAGCGCACCGTATTGCGGTGACAGTGCAGCTGTTCGGCGGCGGCGGCGGTCGATCCGCGGCAGTGATACCAGGCATCGAGCGCCCCGATCAGATCGTCGCGTTCGGCTGCGGGCAGTCGAAGTACGGGCCCGAGGATCTGGGTCGTGGCACGCCGACTCGCCTCGGGCACCGTGACGAGCAGGTGGGCCACGGGCTCGCTGCCGAACCGGACGACGGTGTGCGCGCCGGGTCGCGCGCTGCGGGCGGCGAGGCGTGCCTCGGTCAGTGCGCCGGGAATGAAGGTCGGGCTGGTGAAGGGGGCGCTGAGGCCGGTCCGCCCGTCGACGAGCTCGGCCAATGCGATGGCGGCCCGTTCGACCGCGGCGGGCGTCGCCGAGGACAGCAGCCCGGTGTGTGAGTCGATCTGCGAATCCCACACGGATCTGGCGCCGATATCTCGCAACGCACCGACCAGGCTGCCGGGGAGGGTGGCGCCGGGGTCGGTGGTCTCTATCGACACGACAGCGAACGTGCCGCTCTCGGACAGGCCCAAGGTGCGCAGCGCGGTCAAGGTGTGCGCGGGATTGTCGGAGTGGTCGTCGAAAAGCGTACGTACCAAACGGTTCTGGGATTGCGCGTCGACATGCGCGAGCATGATCTCGGTCTCGCGGTAGGCCTCGACCGCCGCGTCGGAGAACGAGTCGATCAGTTCCCACAGTGCGGTGGCGAGGTCGTGCAGGCGCGGATCGCCCGGACCGGTGGACCGGGCCGTGAGTTCCTCCCAGAGCAATCGGCCGCCGAGCCGGAAGGCGTGCAGCAGCGCGGCGATCGGGACTCCACGCTCGGCCTTGAGTCGTCCGACCGCGCGCGCGGTGTGCAGCCGCGTCGGCTCGGCTCCGGACAGGGTGGTGATGATCGCCGTGAGGTTGTCCAGGCATGCCTGCTGGAGTTCCTCGGCCGTGAGCAGCCCCGGATCGGCATAGGAACGGTCCGCGGCGGCGATGCGACTCACCAACTCCTCGGCCAGCTGCTCGACCGAGTCGAGCAGCTGTGCGGCCGGCTCGAAGGTCGACGTGGCGGTGGTCGGCAGTGGTGCGGTCACCCCTCGATGTTAGGTGACACGACATGATCCACGCCACCATAGATTTGTGCACGGGCACATCAAGTGAATCGACCAGCGGAGTCGACATCGGCCGTACTCGGGATCGATGGCCAGAGCGCGCGGATCTCGACATGACCCGCATCACGTCGTCGTTGTGCCCGCACACAACTGAGGTGGGGGTCGATCCGCAACGAGCGCACATGGTGCGCGCCGGGTCGGCGGCGAGAGAATTGATCCATCTCGTCCGCTGCGCCGTGGACCGTACCGAACAGTTGTGGAGGATCGTCAGTGGTCACCAAGAAGGCAGAGTCCGCCCGTGCCGCGGTGGATATCGCGTTGTCCGAACTCGCCGAAGGCGAGAAGAAGTGGGCGGCCACCTCGCTGCCCGGCAGGCGCGCACTGCTGGATCGGGTGCGTGAGCTCACCGGGCGGCACGGTCAGGAGTGGGTCGACGCCGCCGTCGGCATCAAGGGGCTCGACGCTTCCTCGCCGTTGGTCGGTGAGGAGTGGATCTCGGGACCGTATGTGATGGCCGCCGCACTCGGCGCGCTGGCGAAGACGCTCGACGTCCTCGCCCGCGGCGAAAGTCCGCTCCACAACGCCTCTTTCGGTAGCGCGGGCGACCGGACCACCGTCGATGTGCTGCCCGCGAGCCCGTTCGACGCGCTGCTGCTCAACGGTTTCAGCGCCGAGGTGTGGTTGCAGCGCGGCGTCAGCAGTGCCGCCGCGAAGGCGAATGCCGGTCTGGCCCAATTGGATCCGAGCCGAACGCAGGGGATCGGAGCGGTGCTCGGCGCGGGCAACATCACCTCGATCGCGCCGTTGGACGTCCTCTACGAGCTCATCGCGCACAACCGGGTGGTCGCGCTCAAGCTCAATCCGATCACCGATCCGATGCTGCCGGTGTTCACCAAGATCCTGGCCCCGCTGATCGAGCTCGGCGCGGTGCGGCTGCTCACCGGTGGCGCCGAGGTGGGCGGCTATCTGGTCGACAACGATCTCGTCGACCACGTGCACATGACCGGCAGCGCGCGCACCCACGACGCGATCGTCTGGGGCGCCGATGCCGAGGCGGCCGAGCGGAAGCTGGCGGGCACGCCGAAGCTCACCAAGCCGGTCACCAGCGAGCTCGGCGGCGTGTCGCCGACGATCGTGCTGCCGGGCGACTGGAACGCGGCCGATATCGGCTACCAGGCCGAGCACGTCGCCACCCAGCGCCTGCACAACGGCGGCTACAACTGCGTCGCCGCCCAGGCGCTGATCATCTCCGCCGATTGGGCGCAGAAGGACCAGTTCCTCGCCGCGCTGCGCGACGCGCTCGCGAAGGCGCCCGCCCGTCGCGCGTACTACCCGGGCAGCGACGATCGCGTGGCGCGGGCCTTCGAGTCCTATCCCGGGGCCGAGCGGCTCGGACCGAGCGGTGAGCGGCTGCTGGTCACCGGGGTGGCGCCGTCGCCGGTCGAGCCGCTGCTGGCCGAGGAATACTTCGCGCCGGTGCTCGGCGTAGTCGAATTGCCCGGAACCGGAGCGGAATTCACCTACGCGGCGGCTCGCGCCGCGAACGAGGCCTTCGTCGGCACGCTCGGCGTCAACGTGATCGCCGCGCCCGCCACGATCTCCGAGCTCGGTACGGCCTTCGACGAAATGATCGAGGATCTGCGCTACGGCACGGTGGCGATCAACGCGTGGACCGGCGTCGGCTACCTGACGCCGACCGCGTCGTGGGGCGCCTTCCCCGGCCACACCGTCGACGACGTGCAGAGCGGCATCGGCGTCGTCCACAACGCGTGGTTGATCGACCGGGTGGAACGCACCGTCGTGCGCGGCCCGTTCCGTCCCGCGCCGCGGTCGCTGCTGCGCGGCGAACTCGCGATCTCGCCGAAGCCGCCGTGGTTCGTGGGCAACAAGACCGCCGCGAGTACGGGCAGATTGCTCGCCGGGTTCGGCGCCGACCCCGGCTGGCTGCGCCTGCCCCAGATCTTCGCTTCCGCCCTGCGCGGCTGAGCCCGACTTCCTTGGAGAATCAGATGAACAACAGCATCGCCGACTACGTCGTCGTCGGCACCGGTTCCTCGGGCGCGGTGCTCGCCGCACGGCTCAGCGAGCGCTCGGCCACCAGCGTCATCGCCCTGGAAGCCGGTCCCGAGGACAAGAATCAGGCCGTCCACATTCCGGCAGCGTTCTCCAAGCTGTTCCAGACCGACCTCGACTGGAACTACCTGACCACCCCGCAGTCCGAACTCGGTGAGCGCCAGATCTTCTGGCCGCGCGGCAAAATGCTCGGTGGGTCCTCGTCGATGAACGCGATGATGTGGGTCCGTGGTTTCGCGGCCGACTACGACGAGTGGGCGCGCGCCGCCGGGCCGGACTGGTCGTTCGCGAACGTGGTCGAGTACTTCCGGCGCATCGAGTCCGTCGAGGACGCCACCGAACCCGACGAGGGTCGCTCCGGACCGCTGCGGATCTCGCACCAGCGCAGCGCGCGCCGGTGGACCGACGACTTCCTCGCCGCGGCCGAGCACGCCGGTTTCAAGCGAGAGCGCGCGAATCTGCCCCAGCCCGAAGGTTTCACGCAAACCATGGTGAGTCAGAAACGCGGCGCCCGGTGGAGCACCGCGGATGCCTATCTGAAGCCGGCGCGCAAGCGTTCGAATCTGACCGTGCTCACCGGCGCGCAGGCGACGCGGATCCTGTTCGAGGGCACCCGGGCTGTCGGCGTCGAATACCGCAAGGACGGCATCACCCAGATCGTGCGCGCGAGTAAGGAAGTGGTGCTGTGTGGTGGGGCGATCAACAGCCCGCAGCTGCTGCAGCTCTCCGGTATCGGTGACCGGGAAGAGCTCGGCCGCCACGGCATTCCGGTGGTGCACCACCTGCCCGAGGTCGGCCGCAACCTCACCGATCACCTCATCTCGCTGCTCGGCTTCGCCGTCGACTCCGACACGCTGTTCGACGCGGAGAAGCCGTGGGAGTTGCTCAACTACCTCGCCCGCCGCAAGGGCATGCTCACGTCCAATGTCGGTGAGGCGTACGGCTTCGTGCGCAGCAGCCCCGAACTCGAACTGCCGGATCTCGAGATCATCTTCGGGCCCGCACCGTTCTACGACGAGGGGATCGGCGTCGCGCCCGGCCACGGGATCGCGGTGGGCCCGATCCTGCTCCAGCCACGCAGCCGCGGCACGGTGACCCTGGCCTCTGCCGACCCGACGGCCAAGGCGCTCATCGACCCCAGGTACCTGTCCGACCCCGACGGCGCCGACCGCGCCGCGCTGCTCGCCGGCCTGCGGATCTCCCACCGCATCGCGACCGCCGAGCCACTGGGCTCCCGAATCGGCGGATTCCTCCGGCCCAGACGCGAGCAGTCGACGCTCGCGGAAACCCTCGAAGAGGCCCTGACTTGGCAGTCTCACACTCTTTACCACCCCACCAGCACCTGTCGGATGGGTACCGACGCAGCCAGTGTCGTCACCCCTGACCTGAAGATCCGCGGCCTCGATGGTCTGCGCGTGGCCGACGCCTCGGTGATGCCGACCATCATCCGCGGCCACACCCACGCGCCGTCGGTGGTCATCGGTGAGAGGGCAGCCGATCTCCTCCGCTGAAACCGCCGTCGCTCAGAGGGCGAACGTCAGGGCGTCCGGTCGAAGGTAGTCGCCGGGATCGGAGAGGAAACGCAAGGTCGGGCGCCCCTGCGCGGGAATGCGTTCCAGCTCGCCGCGCAAGGTCTGCTCATAGGTGTCACCACGCGCGGTGAAGCCGGGAAGCCAGTTGTCGTGATGGCTGGGCACGAACATCGCCGGTCTGATCGCCTCGATGTACTGGCGCACATCGCGTAAACCGTTGAGCGGCTGGTTGAAACCCTGGATGGCGCCCAGTTGCACGTCGCTGCCGGGCAGCGCTCGCAGAACGTCGAACACCTCGGGTGCGGCTTCGGTGAGCGGCCCGGCGGAGTCGTGCCAGGTGAGGGTGAAGCCACCCACCCGGAACTGGTAGAGCAGGCTGCCGCCTTCCTGATCGGACAGCGAGGACCCGAGTGCGACGAGATCGCACAGTTGCGGCGGGTTCGCGATCGAATCACGAATGTCGGGCACCGGAAAGAACGGCGCGGAACCCTCGCCGCTGCGGTCGGGAGGTTTCGGTCCCGAGTGCACATGCCGGACCGCTGTCACCTCGACCGGTCCGACCGAATGGTGATAGGTCTGGCCGAGCGCCGACGTAGCGTCACCGAGCACTACGGTGCGCAGGGCCGTCGCCCCGACCTGGCGCTGGACCTGGGCACAGTGCTCGGCCGTGCCGAACAGCACCGCGCCGGAGGCCTGCGCCAGAGCGGCCGCGTCACCGGCGTGGTCGAAGTGTCCGTGGCCGAGGAAGATCGCCTCCGGGCGGAGCTCGCCCACCTGCGCCACGGTGGTCGGGACGTATCCGCTGTGGGCGCCCCGGGGAACCCACGCGTCGAGCAGGACCACGGTCCCGCCCAGTGCCGCGGCGAAACTCGTGCATCCGAACCAGGACAGGATCACTCGATCGCCGCGTACCGCGCCGGTCGCCGGATCGACGTTGTCAGCGCCGAAGAAGCGGGTGCGCGCGGCGATCATGCGCTCGCCCGGATCCGCGAGGGCCCGGCCCGCTGTCGCGACCAGCCCGGCGGCGATCGCGCCGCCGAGGAGAGTGCGCCGGGCGAGGGGGCGCGGACTGTGTGAGAACTCTGACACGTGGTCATCCTGACAGCTGTCGGAAACGGGCACCGGCCTTCGGGCAGTTCGCCGTTGACCTCATTGAATACTAAAAGGTATCCGATACTTTATAGTATCCACATGGTAGAGAAGTCCCCTCCGATCAGTCGCCGTCGCCAAGAGACGCGTCGGCGACTGATCGAAGCCGCGCTGGACGTCTTCGCTGAACGCGGCTTCGGCAGCAGCACGGTGGATCAGGTGTGCGAACGAGCCCAGTTCACCAAGGGCGCCTTCTACTCCAACTTCGCGGCATTGGACGAACTGTTCCTCGCCGCGTGGGAGCAGCGCTCGGCGCAGATGCTGGCCGCTGTCGAGGCGTTGGTCGCCGATCGGGTGTGCGCACGGGTCTCATCGACGCGCGATGTCGTCGAGCAGGTGCTCGAAACGATTCCCGTCGACGACAAGTGGTATCGCCTCACGGCCGAATTCACCGCCCACGCTCTGCGTAACCCGTCGCTCAAGCGGGTGGTGGCCGCACGTGAGGAGACCATCCTCGCGACACTGATGCCCCTGCTCGAGCTGCTTGTCGCGCAATTGGGGCGCGAAATCACCGACGCCGCGGCGTTCGGTTCCGCCTTGGTCGCGGTGCACGACGGCACGACCGTGCAGTGCCTCATCGACTCCGATACCGACGCCGCGCGAGCCCGTCGGACCGATCTGTTCGTCCTGCTCGTCGAGCACCACACCAGGGAGATCCGTTCATGACCGACACATTCGAACCCGATGTCATCGTGGTCGGCGCGGGCCTGGCCGGCTTGGTCGCCACCCACGAGCTGGCCGCCGCGGGGCGCCGGGTGCTGGTCCTCGACCAGGAGAACCGCGACAACTTGGGCGGGCAGGCGTTCTGGTCTCTCGGTGGACTGTTCCTGGTCGACAGCCCCGAGCAACGCCGCATGGGCATCAAGGACTCCTACGAACTCGCACTCCAGGATTGGCTGGGTTCGGCGGCCTTCGACCGGCTCGACGGCGAGGACATCTGGCCGCGCCGGTGGGCGGAGGCGTATGTCCGTTTCGCGGCGACCGAGAAGCGTCGATACCTGCACGACCTCGGGCTGCGGTTGGTGCCGTTGGTGGGGTGGGCGGAGCGAGGCTCCGGGTCGGCCACCGGTCACGGCAACTCGGTGCCTCGGTTCCACCTCACGTGGGGAACCGGTCCGGAGGTCGTTCGGGTGTTTCGCGAACCCGTCGAACGCGCCGAGCGGGCCGGGCTCGTCCGATTCGCGTTTCGGCATCAGGTCGACGAGCTCCTCGTCGAGGGTGAAGCCTGCGTCGGCGTCCGCGGCACCATCCTGGAAAGCAGTGCCACGGCACGCGGCGTCGCATCGTCGCGATCCGAGGCCGGATCTTTCGAATACCGCGCACCGGCCGTTATCGTCACCTCCGGGGGTATCGGCCACAACCACGACCTGATTCGGAAGAACTGGCCGACCGAACGCCTCGGCGCCGCGCCGAAGCACCTGATCTCGGGGGTCCCCGCGCATGTGGACGGACGGATGCTCGCGATCAGTGAGCAGGCCGGGGCCAGCATCGTCAATCGCGACCGTCTGTGGGCCTACACCGAAGGCATCCACAACTGGGATCCGGTCTGGCCCGACCACGCGATCCGGATCATCCCCGGTCCGTCGTCGTTGTGGTTCGACGCGACCGGACAGCGCATGCCTGCACCACATTTCCCCGGTTTCGACAGCCTCGCCACGATGAAGCAGATCCTGGCGACGGGGCACGACTACTCCTGGTTCGTGCTCACCCAAACCATCATCGAAAAAGAGTTCGCGCTGTCGGGATCCGAACAGAACCCCGACATCACCGGCAAGAGCATTCGCCAAGTCCTCAGCAATCGTCTCGCCAAGGGTGCGCCGGGACCGGTGGAGAAGTTCAAGCAGAACGGGCAGGACTTCGTGGTGGCCGATACCCTCGCCGAACTCGTCGAAGGCATGAACAAGTTGGCCCGGGGGCCGCAACTGGACGCCGCCGACATAGAACGTCAGATCGTGGCCCGCGATCGCGAACTGGACAATCCCTTCAGCAAAGACCTTCAACTGATGGCGATCGAGAACGCCCGCCGATCACGCAGCGACCGACTGGCGCGGGTCGCCGCACCGCATCGGATCCTGGACCCGGCGCACGGCCCGCTCATCGCTGTCCGCCTCAATATCCTGACCCGAAAGACCTTGGGCGGTATCGAAACCGACCTCGACAGCCAGGTGCTCCGCCCCGACGGCACGCCACTGACAGGGCTCTACGCCGCCGGCGAGGTAGCGGGCTTCGGCGGGGGTGGTGTCCACGGTTACAACGCACTCGAAGGCACGTTCCTGGGCGGATGCATCTTCTCCGGTCGCGCGGCCGGTCGCGCACTCGCCCGAAAATCGGTGTGAGCGTGCGCCGACGCCCTATGCGGCTATAACTACGGAACCGAGGTCCTCGATGCGCCGATCCGGCCGGGCCTCGATTGAGCCTTCGTGGCCCGGCCGACTTTGACATGGGGTCAGGAGATGCCCCGGAAGAACGTGCGGATGTCGTCGGCGAGCAGTTCTGTCTCCTCCATCGCGGGGAAGTGACCGCCCTCGGTGAACTCGCTCCAGTGATCGACCGCCTTCCACGGGTCCAACGCACGGCGCATGAGCGGGTGGGTGTCGAACACGGCCCATCCTGACGGCACGCCGGAGGCCATGACCCAGTCGAGTCCGGAGTGCTCGCCCTCGTAGTAGAACTGCGCGCTCGACGCACCGCTGCGGGTGAACCAGTACAGGCTGATGTTGGTGAGGAGCTGGTCGCGGTCGACCGACTCGTCCGGCGTCCGGAAGGTCCCGCCGGTCCTGGTCTTGAACTTCTCGGCGATCCATGCGAGCTGACCGACCGGTGAGTCGGTGAGCGCCGCACCGATCGTGTCGGGACGGTGGTTCTGCATCTCGAGATATCCGCGCTCGGCCGCGTCCTCGGCGCGCACTGCCTCGATCTGGGCGATCTCGTCCTCGGACAGATCCTCGGGGTAAGGGAACTTGTCGCCGACCAACCCGAGCCACCGGGGGTCGGCGCCGATGTGCGTGCCGATGACGCGCTCCGGGTAGATCGCCGCGAGGCGACCGGTGGTGCCCGAACCGATGTCGGTGCCGTGGGCAGCGAACCTCTCGTAGCTCAGACGCGTCATGATCTCGGCATAGGCCTCCGTCGTCCGCGCCAGCTCCCAGCCGGTCCCGGACAGTGGGGTGGAGAACCCGAAGCCGGGCAGTGCCGGGACGACCACGTGGAACTCGTTGGTCAGCAGCGGGATGAGGTGCTGGTACTCGACGAACGAGCCCGGCCAGCCGTGGTTCAGGATCAGCGGGATGGCCTCAGGGTTCGCCGATCGCGCGTGGACGACGTGGAACGTCTGGCCGTCGACGACTGTCGTGAACTGTTCGTACTCGTTGAGCTTCGCTTCCTGCGCACGCCAGTCGAACCCGTCGCGCCAGTACTCGGCGAGCTCCTGCAGATACCCCAGCGGAATGCCCCGGCTGAAGTCGGAGCGATCGTCACGGCCCGGCACGGGGATCGGCCAGCGCGTGCGTGCCAGCCGGTCGCGCAGGTCGTCGACGTCGGCCTGCGGGATGTCGATGCGAAACGGTGTGAGTGCGTTGTTCTCGGTCATGACATCCACGTTCCGGGGTAATGCGGCGGGTTAGCTTCCGCAATTGCTGAAATGATCGAGAACATGTTGGAGACCTCGGCCCGCCTGCTCGAACTGCTGTCGTTGCTCCAGCTCAAGCGCGACTGGACGAGCTCCGAGCTCGCCGGTCGGCTCGAGGTGAGCACCAGGACCGTGCGCGCCGACATCGGCAAGCTGCGCTCGCTCGGCTATCCCGTGAACGCGCGCCCCGGCGTCGCGGGCGGGTACCGGCTGGCCGCCGGCACGGCGATGCCCCCACTCCTGCTCGACGACGACGAGGCCGTCGCCGTGGCGGTTGGACTGGGTGCGGTCGCGACCCAGCGGCTCGGTGTCGAGGAGACATCGCTCACCGCGCTCGCGAAGCTGGAGCAAGTGCTGCCCTCGCGCCTGCGTCGGCGCGTCGAGGCGGTCCGCGAGGCGACGAGCGTCGTGCCAGGGGCTGAGCCGCCGCTCGATCTCTCGGTTCTCGGCGCGGTCGCCGCCGCGATCCGCGGCCACGAACGGATCCGGTTCGGCTACACCAAGTACGGGGGCGGCGAAGGCGCCCGCCACACCGAACCGCAACGGCTGGTGAGCTGGGGGCCGTTCTGGTACCTGCTCGCGTGGGATATCGACCGGGACGACTGGCGGGTCTTCCGTGTCGACCGCATGGTTCCGCGCGCGCCGACGGGTGCGCGGTTCCAGCCGCGGGTGATCCCGGCCGACGATGCCGTCTCCTACGTCGTCGGACGCGTCAGCAAAGCGGGCTGGAAATACCGCGCCCGGGTACTCGTGCATGCCCCCGCCGCTGAGGTCGCCGCGAAGATCACCATCCCGGTCGATATCGAGGCGGTCGACGAGTCCACGTGCCGTGTCGAGCTGGGTTCCGACGACCCGGACCGGCTCGCGCTGTGGCTGACACAGCTCGACGTCGACATCGAGGTGATCGACGGAGACGAGCTCGCCATGGCCTTCGATCGCCTCGCGACGAGATTGCGTCGCGCGGCCGGCGCCGGCCCTTACCTTGTCGGCGAAAAAGGCGCAGAATGATGTGCGTATACCGGCTTCAAGGTTTGCGACCGGTGGGCACTGAATGCCTACCGGGCACCGCCGGGGCGGGCATCCTGCCGCGATCGCAGCGCTCTACTGCATCGCCCCCGAGCGTCACACCATGCTGAATGCCGGGCGCGGCGAAGGCTGCCTGTGGTGATTGCGAGCCCCCTCCGCCGGTTCGGCGTAACTATTAGTTGGGAAACGCCATGTCAGAGCAGAACAAAGCTACAGCCAAGCGCCTTTTCGACGCGTGGAACGCGCGAGACCTCGATGTATTCGACGAGCTGATGTCCGCCGACGCCATCGACCACGATCCGCAGAATCCGTTCGCCGAGGTCCATGGTCCCGACGGCATCAAACGACTCGTGCAGATGTATCTCGCCGCTTTCTCGGATCAACGATTCCTTGTCAACGAACAAATCGCCGAAGGCGACTTCGTCACTACCCGTTGGACGGGAACAGGAACCAATGACGGCGAAATGATGGGTATGCCCGCCACCGGCAAATCGGCAGTCGTTCAAGGAATTACGATCAATCGTTTCCGCGACGGCAAGATCGTCGAGAGTTGGGCGACCTGGGACACGCTCGGGATGATGCAGCAACTCGGAGTCGTCCCGTCGGCACACTCTGCGACAACCTGACCCGTGACAGGGCGCTGAGCCGCAGCCCGGCGCGCTGGACTCGCGGGTGTTCCCTAGGTGAGAAAGGCGCTGATTTCCGCTGCTGTCTCTGCCGGACGTTCGAGGTGTGCCAGATGCCCGGTATCGGGTAGGTCTACGCGGCGAACGTCGGGAACCATCGCCGCGACGATCTCGGCGATGACGCGAAAGTCCTCCACATCGTCGGCGCCGGTGATCAGTAGCACCGGCATGGCCAGATCTGGCAAGCACTCGATGTGGGGTCGCGCCAGTGGTATCTCTCGATCGGCGTCCACCCAGACGCGGCAGGCATCCGCGGCGATGGTTGTCCGCAGTTGGGCGGCCATCCCCGGATCGCGGCGGGTAGTGGTGAACAACGGGTGGTGGAACCACATGTCCCTGGCACGTTCGAGGTCTCCACTGCGGGCGGCCCGGCTCAACTCGAGCCAGTGCGCCCGCCACTTGTCCGACCAGTCCCAGTCGGCAAGTCCTGGACTGATCAGCACCAGGCGATCGACCCGATCCGGATAGGTGAGTGCGAAGTCGACAGCGATCCTGCCCCCCATGGAGGCACCGGTCAGTGAGGTTCGCTCGATGCTCAGTCCGTCGAGCAGTGCGGCCAAGTCGTCGGCATGACGAAACTCCGCGGTAGTTCGGTCCTCTGATGCGCCACAGCCGCGGAGGTCATACCGCACGCAGTGGTGTGTCGCCGTGAGCTGTGGCCACAGCGGGTCCCAAGTCGCATGGTCTCCCCCCGCTCCGGGTACGAGGACATGCGGTGGGCCTTCCCCGGTGACTTCGGCCCATAGTTCCACGCCCGATGCCGCTGTGATCCGATGTACTTCCGGCACGGCATCTCCTTGACGTAACCCTCGCGGATTCGCAATCTCGTTGTCCCGCAAACTGATCAGAGGCGGGCCACCTGCAAGACTGACAAGCGATCGTCGCACAACTGCGCGGGGTTCGCGTCAGTGCGCCATTTTGAGCCCGACCACACCGGCAACGATCATCACCAGGAACACGGCCTTCACTACCGAGAACGCCTCCGCGCCGGTGACCATGGCATAGGTGACCGTCAGGACCGCGCCGATCCCCACCCAGACCGCGTACGCGGTGCCGAGGGGGAGATCGCGCATGGCCAGCGCCAGCCCGGCCATGCTGGCTGCCAGGGCAACACCGAACACCACGGTCGGGACGATTCGGGTGAACCCTTCGGTCCGACCCAGCGCGGTGGCCCACACTGCTTCCAGCACACCGGAGATGACGAGCAGAATCCATGACATGACGAGCCTCCTGTGGCCGTCTTGTCGCGTTCCGGGTACGGCTACCCTCGTCCGGGACCCCTGTTCGGGCTCATTGCCAAGCTGTCACACCGGCAATCTCTTGGCAAGCGGGTGGTGGGTGAAGTCACCACCCGCCGCGACAGCTCAGCCAGGCACGGGCGTTCTGCGTCTGAGGGGCAGGACACGATCGTCCCGGAACGCGGTCCCCGGGTTCACCATGATGGCTGGCGCACCCGGAACCTGTTGTGTGACAAGGGAAATGGCACAGGGAGTGTCCTGTCGTGACCGAGAAGACCAAGTATCCGCGATCGCCGAACGCGCGATCGGCGATCGCATCATCGGTGACTCGTTCTTCCGGGAGGGCGCCGACGCGCTGCGGTGTCGGAGCCGACAACGACACCAACGACGGTCGACCTCGATGACACGGATACCCCTCGGTCAATCCTGACGGGAGTGCCGCGGTCGCGTCCGAGCCGCAGCCGTCATGGCAGCTCATGAGTCCTCGACTGCGGGCGATGCGAGCGTTCGGTGCGGTCGAACGCGGCAGCCGAAGGATCGTGCGGGGACCGTGTGGCAAGAAGGGCCAGTCTCGTTGTCGTGCGTTCGAAGGAAGCTGATGGTCCCGGATGCGATGTTTCGGATGAGTCGCGCCGGGTGTAGTAGCGGTTCTGACGTGTGCGCTCCATGCCTGCTCTGGGTGGTTATCGACCCGTTGTGGGACGCGTCGGGGAATATTCGGCAGCGGCGCTCGGGTTGAGGATCCTGGGTAAATCGTCGAAAAATCGTAGAAAGGTGGGGTGGACCCCGAAGATGACCAGGTCAGCGGTGGTATAGGCTTTGTCGGTCATGAAGTCGGCTTATTCGGGTCCGGTCAACGGTGCGCCCAGGACGGTCTACCTCGATCACGCGGCGACCACTCCGATGTTGCCCGCCGCCGTCGAGGCGATGACGGCTGCCCTCGGGGCGGTCGGCAACGCGTCGTCGCTGCACGGGTCGGGGCGAGCGGCGCGGCGGTCGTTGGAAGAGGCGCGCGAGTCCATCGCTGCTGATCTGGGTGCTCGACCGTCCGAAGTGATCTTCACTTCCGGGGGCACCGAGAGCGACAACCTGGCCGTGAAGGGGATCTTCTGGGGGCGTCGCGCGGCTGATCCGCGGCGCACCAGGATCGTCACCAGCGAAGTCGAGCATCACGCGGTGCTCGATGCCGTCGAGTGGCTGGAGAAGCACGAGGGCGCGCAGGTGAGCTGGCTGCCGGTCGACGCCGAGGGCGTCGTCTCGCCGCAGGTGCTGCGCGAGGTGCTCGCCGCGCATGCCGACGAGGTGGCGCTGGTCAGTGTGATGTGGGCCAACAACGAGGTCGGCACCATCGAGCCGATCACCGAATTGGCCGCTGTCGCACAGGAATTCGATATCCCGATGCACAGCGACGCCATTCAGGCGGTGACCCAGATCCCGGTCGACTTCGCCGCAAGCGGCCTGGCCGCGCTCAGTGTGGCCGGGCACAAGGTCGGCGGTCCGCACGGAATCGGTGTGCTGCTGCTGGGCCGCAGTGTGCCGTGTGTGCCGCTGGTCCACGGCGGCGGACACGAACGCGACCTGCGCTCCGGCACCTCCGATGTGGCCGCGGCGATCGGGATGGCCGCCGCGCTGCGCGATGCCGTCGGTGAGCTGCCCGCGCGCACCGAACAGTTGCGGGTGCTGCGCGACAAGCTGGTCACCGGTGTCCAGGTGGCTGTGGCCGACGCCGTGCTCAACGGTCCGGCCGAACGACTGCCCGGTAACGCCCACTTCACGTTCCCCGGTTGCGAGGGTGACTCGCTGCTGATGCTGCTCGACGCCGCCGGTATCGAGTGCTCGACCGGTTCGGCCTGCAACGCGGGGGTCGCCTCGCCCAGTCACGTGCTGATCGCGATGGGTGTGCAACCGTGGCAGGCGCGCAGTTCGCTGCGCTTCACCCTCGGTCACACGTCGACCGAGGCCGATGTCGAAACACTGTTGACCGTGCTGCCGCAGGTCATCGATCGAGCCAGGGCCGCGGGCCTGGCCGGCGCTAGAGGAGGTGTCAGATGAGAGTTCTCGCCGCGATGAGTGGTGGTGTCGATTCGGCGGTGGCCGCGGCGCGGGCCGTGGACGCGGGCCACGAGGTGGTCGGGGTGCATCTGGCGCTGTCGGCGAACCCGGGCACGCTGCGTACCGGGTCGCGCGGTTGTTGCTCCAAGGAGGACGCCGGTGACGCGCGACGCGCCGCCGACGTGCTCGGAATCCCGTTCTACGTCTGGGATTTCGCCGACCGCTTCAAGGAAGACGTGATCGACGATTTCGTCGCCGCCTACGCCGCGGGGGAGACCCCGAACCCGTGCTTGCGCTGCAACGAGAAGATCAAGTTCTCCGCGCTGGCCGACCGCGCGCAGGCCCTCGGCTTCGACGCCGTGGTCACCGGGCACTACGCCCGGCTCGACGAGGGCGTGCTGCGTCGTGCCGTCGACGCCGACAAGGATCAGTCCTACGTGCTGGCGGTGCTCACCGCCGAGCAGCTCGCGCGGGCGATGTTCCCGGTCGGTGACACCCCGAAGCCGCGGATCCGCGAGGAAGCCGCCGAGCGCGGGCTGGCGGTGGCCAACAAGCCCGACAGCCACGACATCTGCTTCATCCCCTCCGGTGATACCCGCGCGTTCCTCGGCGCCAAGATCGGCATCCGGCCCGGCGCCCTGGTCGATTCCGACGGCACGGTGCTCGGCAATCACGAGGGTGTGCACGGATTCACCGTCGGCCAGCGCAAGGGCCTCGGCCTGAGCCACACCGCCGCCGACGGCAAGCCCCGCTACGTCACCGGGATCGACCCAGATTCGGGCACCGTCAAGGTCGGTTCGGTCGAGGATCTGCAGGTCGACGTCATCACCGCCGACCGCGCGATCTGGACCTCCGGCGTTCGCCCCACCGCGTCGGTCGAATGCGTCGTGCAGGTTCGCGCGCACGGTGGGACCGCGCCCGCCGTCGTCGAGCCCGAGGGCGACGGCTTCGTCGCCAGGCTGGGCGAGCCGCTCACCGGCGTCGCGAAGGGCCAGGCCATCGTGCTGTACCTGCCCGATGACGAGGGCGCCGACACCGTGATCGGCAGCGGCACCATCAACGGCACCGACCGCACCGCGGGCATCGCGTCCGATTCGTCGGCGGCCTCGGCCTGATCGCGTCGTGGCGGGTGCGCCGAACTGCGGGGCACACGGCAGGATGACCACCGACCCATACGACACGAAAGGTGTTGAGCGCGTGACGTTGTGGCGTGGCAGCGAGCAGTCCGACGACCCGGCCGCAGCGGAGCCGGTCGACCTGCTCGCCGGGGCGTTCGCCACCGGCATCGGTTCCTGGCCGGGCACCGACCCACTCGAAGCGGCGACCACCATCATCGGTGAACTGCCGGAACTGCCCCACCTCGTCGAACTTCCCGAACGCGGGATCGGCGCCGATATGATCGGCCGCGCCTCCGCGCTCCTGGTCGACCTGCGTTTCGACGCGACCACCCGCGGCTACCGGCTCGCCGACCGACCGGGTTCGATCTCTCGCAAGGCTCGTGACTTCGTGCGGGTGGATCTCGATGCGATCGAGGAAGCCTGGGAGACAGCGGGTCTCGTCGGCTCCGGTCGAGCGATCAAGATCCAGTCGGTCGGACCGCTCACCCTCGCCGCCGAAGTCGAACTGCCCGGCGGTCATCGCATCCTCACCGATCGCGGTGCGCTGCGCGACCTCGTGGACTCGCTGGCCGAGGGCTTGGCCCTGCACGCTGCCGAGATCGGTAAACGACTCGGAGCGAAAGTGGTTGTGCAGCTGGATGAACCGCAGCTGACAACGGTGCTCGATGGATCGCTGACCGGCCCGAGCGTCCTCAATACCGTCCGCGCTCTGCCCGGCCCCGAGGCGATCCACTTCCTCGACGTCGTGATCGACGCCCTGCCTGGCCCGGTCATCCTGCACACCTGCGCCTCCCGCCCCGCCTTGGCCACCCTGCGCCGCACCGCGGCCACCGCCCTGTCCTTCGACGCGGCCACCATCACCACCGCCGATTTCGACGACATCGGCGAGGCCGTGGACTCGGGCAAGAAGCTGGCTCTCGGCCTCGTCCCCACCGAACCGCCCACGAGCCCGCTCACCTGGCGCGCTGTCGCCGAACCCGCGGTCCGACTCGTGGACGACCTCGGTTTCCCGCGTTCGGCTCTCACCCAGGTTCTCGTCACCCCCACCT
Organism: Nocardia sp. Root136; assembly: GCF_001427185.1. Classification (NCBI taxonomy): domain Bacteria; kingdom Bacillati; phylum Actinomycetota; class Actinomycetes; order Mycobacteriales; family Nocardiaceae; genus Nocardia; species Nocardia sp. Root136. The sequence goes on along the minus strand of NZ_LMFE01000001.1, from coordinate 1,709,625 downwards.
GTGGCCTGGCGGGGGCCCCGCTCGCCTGGTCTCGCAAGGCCCTCGCCCTGGCCGCCGACGTTGCCCGCGCGTTCGCCGAAGACCCGGAGTCGCTCACCGTCGAGCGCCCGGAACAGTCGCGGGCGGGTCGGAATCGTCGGTGACGCGGTCCCGGTCGCACTGCACGAAAACTCGCTGCGACGTGCGGGAACGTTCGGCGGATGTGTCGGTGGGCTCGACTAACCTCTAGTGGGTGAGTGACAGCGACAGCGTGGTTTCCGCGAGTGCCGAAGCGGCTACGCCCGAGCAGCGGGTGCGGTGGCAGCAGTTGGCCGACGAGGTGCGGGGGCATCAGTTCCGCTACTACGTGCGGGACGCGCCGATCATCACCGACGGTGAGTTCGACGCCCTATTGCGCGAGTTGCAGGCTCTCGAGGACGCCCAGCCGGATCTGCGGACTCCCGATTCGCCCACCCAGTTGGTCGGCGGCGGCTTCGCGACCGAGTTCACCGCGGTCGATCATCTCGAGCGGATGCTGTCGCTGGACAATGTGTTCGACTACGACGAGCTGCGCGCCTGGGCGAGCAGGGTGGAAGCCGAGACCGGGTCCGCCCTGCACTATCTGTGCGAAGTCAAGATCGATGGCGTCGCGTTGAACCTCGTGTACGAGAACGGCAAGTTGGTGCGCGGCGCGACGCGCGGCGACGGGCGCACGGGGGAGGACGTCACCCTCAACGCGCGCACCATCGAAGACATCCCCGCCGAGCTCACGCCGACCGAGGAATTCCCGATCCCGGAGCTGCTCGAAGTACGCGGCGAGGTGTATTTCCGGCTCGAGGATTTCGAGACGTTGAATGCCCAGATCGTCGCCGAAGGCAAACCGCCGTACGCGAATCCGCGCAATACCGCCGCCGGTTCGCTGCGTCAGAAGAACCCCGCGATCACCGCCCAGCGCAGGCTGCGGATGATCTGCCACGGCTTCGGCCGCATCGAGGGTTACCGCCCGTCTTCTCAGCACGAGGCGTACCAGGCGCTCGCCGCGTGGGGCCTGCCGGTCTCGGCGCACACCCGCCTGGTCGAGGGCATCGACGCGGTGGTCGAGCGGGTCGCCTACTGGGGCGAACACCGCCACGACATCGAGCACGAGATCGACGGTCAGGTGATCAAGGTCGACGAGACGGCCCTGCAACGCCGCCTCGGCTCCACCTCACGCGCCCCACGCTGGGCCATCGCCTACAAGTACCCGCCGGAAGAGGCCACTACCACCCTGCTCGATATCGCGGTGAACGTCGGCCGTACCGGTCGGGTCACCCCGTTCGCGGTGATGGCGCCGGTCTCGATCGCCGGTTCGACCGTGTCGATGGCCACCTTGCACAACGCCTCCGAGGTGAAGCGCAAAGGCGTGCTGATCGGCGACACTGTCACCATCCGCAAGGCCGGTGATGTGATTCCCGAGGTCCTCGGGCCCGTCGTCGACGCGCGAACCGGCGCTGAACGCGAATTCGTCATGCCGACGCACTGCCCCGAGTGCGCCACCGAACTCGCACCGGCGAAGGAAGGCGACGCCGACATCCGCTGCCCCAACCAGCGGCACTGCCCCGCCCAGCTGCGTGAACGCGTCTTCCACCTGGCCGGTCGCGGCGCCTTCGACATCGAAGCCCTCGGCTACGAAGCCGCCAACGCCCTGCTCACCTCGGGCGCGATCACCGACGAAGGCGACCTGTTCGCCCTCGACGCCCAGGATCTGCTCGGCGTGCCGCTGTTCACCAAACAGGACGGCGCCCTCTCGGCCAACGGCGCCCGCCTGCTCGACAACCTGCACGCCGCCAAGGACACTCCGCTGTGGCGGGTGCTCGTCGCACTGTCCATTCGCCACGTCGGTCCGACCGCGGCCCGCGCGTTGGCCGCCGAGTTCGCCAGCCTCGAGCGCATCGAATCCGCGACAGCAGAAGAACTGTCAGCCACCGACGGCGTCGGCCCCACCATCGCCGCGGCGGTGCTGGAATGGTTCACCGTCGACTGGCATCGCGCGATCGTGGACAAGTGGCGAGCGGCCGGGGTGCGGATGGAGGACGAGCGCGATCAATCCATCGAACGCAACCTCGACGGCCTGTCGATCGTCGTCACCGGTTCCCTGCAGACCTTCACCCGCGACGGCGCGAAGGAAGCGATCCTCGTCCGCGGCGGCAAGGCTGCCGGCTCGGTCTCGAAGAAGACCGCGTTCGTCGTGATCGGCGAGGCGCCCGGTTCGAAAGCCGCCAAGGCGGAGGAACTCGGCGTCCGGATCCTGGACGAAGACGGCTTCCGACTGCTGCTCGACGGCGGTCCCGACGCGGTCAGGATCGACCCGGTCGAGGATTCGGGCGTTAAGGACTAGCCGGTCGCGCCGCCGCGGAACGCTCAGTTCGGCGTCACCGTGACGGTGTTGCCGATCTGGGTCTTCATATCGAACGACGCGCACTGCCCGTTGCTGAGCTCCTGGGTGCGCAGGGGCCGCTTCTTGATGTTGGTCTGGATTTCGACCGTCACGTCGGTGCTGGTCATCGAGCACACCTTCGACACCGGCGCCTCGGCGTAGGACACCGTCCCCGCACCCTGACAGGAGTTGGTCGAGTTACCCAGGAACACCCGTGCGGTTCCGGTCGGGCACGGATCGGCCATTGCACTCGGTGCGCTGAGCAGCGCGGCCGGAACCAGCGCTCCCGCCGTCACTGCCGCAACGACAACTCCGCGAACCACCACTCGAACGGCCATCACACTGTCCTGCCTCTCCGCGAATTTTGGTCAGCCTACGGGACCGGGCGACCTCATGGTGCGTCAAGCGGTGCGCAGACACGGTGACTCGGCCGCGTCGGCGAGAACCCGCGTCGCCTAGTCTTTCCAAGAATCTCGGAGAGGCGGACCCTTGCTGCGCAGTTTTCAGGTGACGAACCACGGATCGCTGGCTCGAGCTCAGCAACTGCGGCTGACCAAAGGCGCGGGCGGCCCGTTGGCGGTGCCGGTGACTGCGGTGCACGGGGTGGCCGCCGCGGGGAAGACGAGCTTGATCGACGCGCTCGGGCAGATGCGCGACGCGGTGCTGAACTCGGTGAGCGGGTGGGACCCGTACGCGGGCCCGGTGCGCCGACCGCATCTCGGGTTCGCCGATAGCCCAACGGAATTCGTCGCGGGGTTCGTTGCCGAAGGTGTGCCTTATACCTATGGGTTCCGGCTCGACAACGCGGATGTGGTCGCGGAGTGGTTGTATACCCATCCTCGGTCGCGCAAGCGGATCGTGTTCGAACGTATCGGTGACGAGGTGAAGATCGGGCCGATGTTCGAGGCGGCTCGTTACGGTGTGGCGGCGCTGGTGCCGTTGCTGCGGCCGAACGCCCTGCTGTTGAGTCTGGCGGGGCAGCTGTACGCCGAGGCGCTGGTGCCCGCGTATCGGTGGTTCGCGGCGAATCTGGCTGTGCAGCAGGGTGATGTCGACACCGACACGCTCGCGCACGACCTCGGCAGCCACATCTCCCGTTCGCCCGACAACGCGGCGCGTCTGTTGATGCTGCTGCGCACGGCCGATCTGGGGATCGAGGACCTGCTCGTCGCCGAACACGATCCGATGTACGCGGACTACCTGCGGGATCTGGATGCCGAAATCGGTGCGCTGGCAGGTCATCTCGACCACCCCGAGCAGATTCTGGTCGACCGCGAACTGAGCACCCTTCGGGCGGCTCGGGACGCGCTGTACCGACGGATGGTCGACCGTCGCGGCGCGGGGCTGAGCCTGGTGCACGAAGGCATCGACGTCCCGTTCGAGCTGGCCGACGAATCTACCGCCACGCGTTCGCTGCTGCGCGTGCTGCCCGCGATGCTGGAAGCCCTCGACGCCGGCCAGGTGCTCGCGGTCGATGATCTGGGCGTGGGCCTGCCGGTCGAGGAGACCGACCGGCTCGTCCAGTTGTTCCAGAACCCGGAGACCAATGCCCGTGGCGCACAGCTGATCTACACCACCGCCGATCGGGCGCTGATCGACCGCGGCAACGGACGCTCCCAGCGCACCCGCACCGCCGTGTGGCAGGTGCGTCGCGAGCGGGGGGTCAGCGAGCTCACACCCCTGTAGGAGGGGGGCCTAGCATGGGCGCATGCTCGAAGTGGTGATGGCGGCAGCGCTGGTGACGATGCTGGTGGTGACGATCGGCGCCGTCGTCGCCGGACGGACCGGCCGGGGGAGGGCGAACCTCGAACACGGGTCGCTGTATGTGACCGGGGTCAGCCCGCTGCCCGCGATGACCGGCGAGCACTACGTGACGATCACCGGCACCGTCACCGGCCCGTCGATCACCGGCAAGGTCGTCTACCGCCGCTTCGCCTGGGACGCCGCCCACTGGCCCGCCCCCGGCGACCACCTCGCCATCGCCTACCCGCCCCACAACCCCGACGACTGGCACGCCGAGCACCCCGGTCTTCGCCCCTACCTCGGCTCCTGAGCGACCTCACCGGGCTCTCCCAGGTGTGGGTGAGTTGGAGCTCACAAACGTCCAGGTGGGATCATTTCGGGATGCACGGTACCGACGACCAGACCACCGGACTCCTGATCCGCCCCGCTCACTCCGACGAGTACGACGCGGTCGCCGCGCTGACCGTCGATGTGTACGTGGGTGACGGCTACGTCACCGAGCGCGACGACTACGTGCGCGAACTCGCCGACGTCGCGCGCCGGGCGACCGAGTCCGAGATACTCGTCGCCGTGCACGACGGCCTGGTCGTCGGCTCGCTCACTGTCGCGAAGCCCGGCACGCGGTACGCGGAGATCGCCCAGCCCGGTGAACTCGAGTTCCGCATGCTCGCGGTATCGAAGCAGGCGCGCGGACTCGGTGTCGGCACCGCGCTGGTTCGCGCCGTCATCGACGAGGCGAAATCGAGCGGCTTCGAAGCGGTCGCGCTCACCACCATGTTCTCGATGGTCGACGCCCACCGAATCTACGAGCGGCTCGGCTTTGTCGGTGTCCCCGAACGCGATTGGGCCACCCACGACGGACTGCAGCTGTTCGTGATGCGGCTCGCGCTGAGCTGAGCGATCAGTTCAGCACGGTGGCGACGATGCCGGCGAGGTAGCCGAGCCGCGCCACTTCCGACGGCCGGAAGTCGGGTCCGCCGGGGCGGCCGAGCAACAGCGATCTGCCGGTGTTGCCCAGCGGAGCGGCGGCGAGTTTGGTGTCCATGTCGCGCCAGATCTCCGGCACCCAGTCGGCCTCGCCGTCGAGCCACATCGGCTTCTCGATGGGCATCCACGGGGCCGAACCCGCTTGTGTCTCAGGGGCACTCGGGCTGCCGACGATGCGGTAGGCGCCCGCGGGGCCCAAGCCGATGATCGTGGACCAACCGACGCGCAGCACGCGGGGGCAGCCGTCGACGAGAACCTGGAGGCGGTCGTCACGGGCGCTGGCGACCTGGTCGATCAGTTCGAGTTCGCGGTGGGTGTCGAGGACGCCGGAGTACGGGCGAATGGAGTCGACGCTCACATCGCGCACCGATTCCGCGGCGGTGATGAGGGTGTCGGGCAGTGCGCCGGTGGGGACTTCGACGACGAGATCGTCGATCGCGAAGCCGGCGCCGCGTTCCACGACATCGAGCGAGAGGATGTCCGCGCCGACCCCGCCGAGGGCGAGTGCGAGGGAGCCGAGGCTTCCCGGTCGATCCGGAAGTTGCACGCGGAGCAGGTATGACACGTGCGTTCCTTTCCATAACGGCCGGGGTTGTTCGAGACGAATACCCGGTGAAGCAATACTTACACCCCTGAACGCGGGTTCTCGACCCGAAGTATGACCCCATCGGCGCGACATGCGCGAACTTTCGTGTGAGCGGGTGCGTCCGAGGTGCGGGGACGGGCGCGTAAAAACCTCGAGGACCCGCCAATTAGGCTGTACCGATACTGCCCACCGAAGCCGAAAGGGGTCCCGCGGTGCCCGCAATCTCCCGCGACGAGGTCGCTCACCTCGCCCGGCTGTCCCGGCTGGCGTTGACCGACGCCGAACTCGACCAGTTCGCCGGTCAGCTGGATTCGATCCTCAGCCACGTGCAGACCATCACCGAGGTCGCCGCCGATGTCCCCGCCACCGCGTCGCCGAACCCGACGACCAATGTGACCAGGCCCGATGTGGTCGTCACCGGCCTCACTCCCGAGCAGGCGCTGGACCAGGCGCCCGCGGTGGAAGAACAGCGTTTCCTGGTCCCGCAGATCCTGGGAGAGGGCGAATGACCGAGTTGACCCAGTTGTCGGCTGCGGAGCTGGCGAGCAAGATCCACGGCGGCGAGGTGTCCTCCACCGAGGTCACCCAGGCGCATCTGGATCGCATCGGCAAGGTCGACGGTGAGCTCAACGCCTTCCTGCACGTCGCGGGTGAGGAGGCACTGGCCGCGGCCGCCGTGGTCGACGCCGCGCTCGCCGCGGGCGATAGCCCTGCCTCGTCGCTGGCGGGAGTTCCGTTGGCGCTCAAGGACGTTTTCACCACCACCGACATGCCGACCACCTGCGCCTCGAAGATCCTCGAAGGCTGGATGTCGCCGTACGACGCGACGGTCACCTCCCGGCTGCGCGCCGCGGGCATCCCGATTCTCGGCAAGACCAACATGGACGAGTTCGCGATGGGCTCCTCCACCGAGAACTCCGCCTACGGCCCCACCCGCAACCCCTGGGACACCACCCGCATCCCCGGCGGTTCCGGCGGCGGTTCGGCGGCGGCACTGGCCTCGTTCCAGGCGCCGCTGGCCATCGGCACCGATACCGGTGGCTCGATTCGTCAGCCCGCCGCGGTCACCGCGACGGTCGGCGTGAAGCCCACCTACGGCACCGTCTCCCGGTACGGCCTCGTCGCCTGCGCATCGTCGCTGGATCAGGGTGGCCCGTGTGGTCGCACCGTGCTCGACACCGCGCTGCTGCACGAGGTGATCGCCGGGTACGACCCGCGTGACTCCACCTCCCGCAACGTCGCGGTGGCGCCCGTCGTCGAGGCTGCCAAACAGGGCGCCAACGGTGACCTGACCGGCGTGCGCGTCGGTGTGGTGCGCGAATTGCACTCCGACAGTTACCAATCCGGCGTGCTCGCCTCCTTCGACGCCGCGGTCGCGGTGCTGAAGGAACTGGGCGCCGAGGTGGTCGAGGTGTCGTGCCCGAGCTTCGAGTACGCGCTGTCCTCGTACTACCTGGTGATGCCCTCGGAGGTGTCGTCGAACCTGGCGCGCTTCGATGCCATGCGCTACGGCCTGCGCGTCGGTGACGACGGCAGCCACAGCGCCGACCAGGTGATGTCGCTGACCCGTGAGGCCGGTTTCGGCCCGGAGGTCAAGCGCCGCATCATGATCGGCACCTACGCGCTGTCGGCGGGCTACTACGACGCCTACTACGGTCAGGCCCTCAAGGTCCGCACGATGATCGCGCGCGACTTCGACGCCGCCTACGAGCAGGTCGACGTGCTCGTCTCGCCGACCAGCCCGTTCACGCCGTGGAAGCTGGGCGAGAAGGTCGACGACCCGCTGGCCATGTACCTGTCGGACCTGTGCACCCTGCCGACCAACCTGGCGGGCCACCCCGGCATGTCGGTGCCGTCGGGTCTGTCGGCCGACGACAACCTGCCGGTGGGTCTGCAGATCATGGCGCCCGCGCTGGCCGATGACCGCCTGTACCGGGTGGGCGCGGCCTACGAGGTGGCGCGCGGCGCGCTGCCGATCCCGAGCGCTGTCTGAGAGAAGTCGCACAAGCGGGGCGCGCCGATTCGAAAGAATCCGGCGCGCCCCGCTTGTTTGTCGGTTGCCTGTCGGTGATGGGCGCCTACGCCACCGCGCGCTTGCCCACGCCCGCCGTCATCGCGGTGAAACCGGCCCGCAGATCCTTGCCGAGCGCCAACGTGACGACGGGGCTCAACCAGCCCGCGAGGGTGAATCGGGACTCGTAGCGGCACCGGTCGGGGCCGAGCGGCACGACGGTGTGCGAGCGCAGGCTGTGCAGTGCGCCCAGCGGCACCGGCTTCATCGTGTAGCTGAACTCGACGCCCGGGGTGTGGGTGCGAATCCATTCCCGCTGTGGCCGGCGGTTGTTGCCCAGCTTGACCTGCATGTCGATGGTCGAGCCCGGTTCCAGCGTGCTCGACGCCTCGTAACAGAAGGTGTTCCATTCGCCGTAGCGCTCGAAATCCGTGAGCACCTCCCACACCTTCGCGGCGGGGGCGTCGATCTCGATCGTTTCGTCGATGACTAGAGACATGCGTGAAAACTAGGACATGTTCTAGTTTTCGGCAACTGCATCACGCGAACCGGCGGCGTAGTTTGCGCATCGCGTCGATGATCACGGCCGAGGCCGCCGTCACCGCGAACAAACCGAGGACCGTGCGGGCGAGCGGCCAGAGGTTGGGCCGGTCGGCCGGGTCGGTCTGGGCGAAGACGTTCTCCACCACCGGTGCGCCGTACTCCTGGCGTCGTGAGTTCACGTCCACGGCGGTGAACGCGATATCGGCCATCACGCCGCAGCGGGCCCGGGAGAACTCGTCGTCGCGCTGCTGGCAGGAGGCGTGGATGCGCCGGTTCAGCGCCGCGTCCACCGAGCGGCGCGCCCATCCACCGAGGGGTTGGTCGAGCCGCTCGGCGTAGCGCAGCACGTCGTAGCCCAGGTCGTGAGCCTTGCACGCCGACTCGAACTCGGCGGGCAGCGTCACCGGCGAGGAACAGCCGCCGTTCGGGTTCACCAGCAGACCGTCCAGCGGCGCGGGGTCGTAGCCGAACTTGTAGCCGAAATCGCGGGGGATGAGCGAGGTGGCGTCCGGGCTGTCGTCGATGAGCGCGCGTACCGCGGCGGCGGCCGCGACGTTCTCGGTGCCGCCCGGGGTGGTGCCCATGGCGCCCGGCGCCGACATGACCACAGCGGCGGCCATGGCCAGCCCGGCTGTGCACAGCGCGACACCGCTACGACGGCGGTGCTGCGAGGCAGCGGGGGACGGCGCGGAGGCGGCGGAATCTGCGGTACGGGCCCGAGCGGCGGCGGGTACCGGGCGAAGCGGGGTGTTCATGGCCTCCGACAGTAAGGAGCGGGTCTCGCCGCGGGTATCCCGCTGCGGACCGGTTTATCGGGGCGCGCGGGTGGCATGCCCGGCGCCGGGGTCACACCAGGGTAGGGGGTCGTATTCGGTTCGTGGGTATGAGGTCCGGTGACCGGACGGTTCGTAGGCTGACTGTCATGTCCGCACCACCACGCTCCGCCGCGCGAGGAATACCCGCGCGCACCTGGTTCGACTTCGCAACGGTGCTGGTAGCGCTGATTTTGTACAGCATCGCGTGGCCGACGCTGTTCGTGACCCACGAGGTCTCGCCGGTTGTGGCGCCACTGCTGTCGGCACTGGCGGCCTTGCCGATCCTGTTCGTGCGGGTCAACCCGGCGATGGGCTGGGCGATCTCCGCGGGGGCCGCGCTGCTGTTCTCGATCGGCCTGCAGCCGAGCGCGGACAACGACCTGCCCTTCCAGGTCGTCCACGTCATCGTGCTGTTCGTGCTGCTGTTCGCGGTGGCGTTGCGAGCCTCGGTGCCGATCGTGGTCGTCGCCTGGGCGGCCACCTCGATGCTGTTCGCCACGACCATGCCCGGGTCGCAGAGCGGTCCGCTCTGGGGCTGGGCGATGGGGTTCGGCGCGCTGGCGCTGTTCGGCTATCTCGTGCGGATCCTGCTGGCCTCGCGGCGCAAGCTGGAGCGGCAGGAAGAGGTCACCGAACTCGAGCGCGCGCGTCGGGCGATCCTCGAGGAGAAGGCGCGCATCGCCCGTGACCTGCACGATGTGGTCGCCCACCACATGTCCATGGTGGTGGTGCAGGCGCAGACAGCGCCGTACCGGATCACCGACCTCGACCAGGCCTCGCGGGCCGAATTCGAATCCATCGGCGCGACCGCCCGCACCGCGCTCAACGAGATCCGTGGCCTGCTCGGGGTGTTGCGCAGCGATGGCCAGTTGCCCGAACACGCGCCGCAGCCGCGTGCCTCGGACGTGCTCGCCCTGTGCGCGTCGGCGCTGCGCGCGGGTCTGCCGGTCGACTGGACGGTGACCGGGGATCTGGATTCGGTGCCGGAGACGACCGGGTTGGTCATCTATCGCGTGGTACAGGAGTCGATGGCCAACTGCGCCCGGCACGCACCGGGCGCGGCGGTGCAGGTCGCGGTGGCGGTCGAGCCCGGCGTGGTGAGCGTGACCGTGCACAACGCCGCCACCGCCACCGTGCCGCAGCCCGGCGCGGGCGGCGGTCACGGCATCGACGGCATGCGCACCCGCGTTGTCGCGGTCGGCGGTGAACTCCACGCGGCGCCCACCCTCACCGGCGGATTCGAGGTCTCCGTGAAACTGCCCATCCACTAGGGCGTACCTCCGCCTTCGCTCCGAACGTGCGCGAAAGACCGAGGAACGCTTCGTGTCTGCGCCCTCTAAGGTGGTTGGGTGGCTATTACCGTGTTGATCGCCGACGACCAGGCGATGGTTCGCCAGGGTTTCGGTGCCCTGCTGGGCGCGCAGACCGATATCAGCGTCGTCGGCGACGCACCCGACGGCAAAGTGGCGGTGGCCGAGGCCAAGCGGCTGCGTCCCGATGTGGTGCTGATGGATGTGCGGATGCCGCAGATGAACGGTCTCGACGCCGCCCGTGCGATCCTGACCGCGAATTTCGATCCGCCGGTGCGGGTGCTCATGCTCACCACCTTCGACATCGACGACTACGTCTACGAGGCGCTGAGCATCGGCGCGAGCGGATTCCTGCTCAAGGACGCGCCCGCCGAGGAATTGGTGCGCGCGGTACGGGTGGTCGCCGACGGTGAGGCGCTGCTCGCGCCCACCATCACCCGCAGGCTCATCGCCGACGTCACCCGCAGGCGCAATTCGGTACGCGCAGCCCCGGCGCCCGCGCTCGGCACGCTGACCCCGCGCGAACGCGAGGTGCTCGAGCTGGTGGCCAAGGGGTTGTCGAACACCGAGATCGCCGCGGCGCTGTTCGTGGCCGAGCAGACCGTGAAAACCCATGTCTCCAAGGTGTTCTCGAAGCTCGGGCTGCGCGACCGCGCCCAGGCCGTGGTCCTGGCCTATGAATCCGGCCTGGTCGTTCCCGGCTGAGCCGGCGCGCTCAGCGCGGGCAGACCCCGCCGCGCAGTTCCGGCAGGTGCCGGGCCAGCAGCAGCGCCAGCCGGTCGAGCAGCGCGGTGGTGTCGTCGAACGATCCCGAATCAGCTTGCGCGGCAAGGGCTACCGCGAGCTGACCGCTGCCGACGGGCACCAGTCCGAACTGGCGCACGGTGTAGATTCCGGTGATGTCGTCGGGGCCCCAGCCGCCTTTGAACTCGGTGTCGTCGAGCAGACCGAGACCCCAGCCCTGTTCTTCGGTGATCTCGCCCATCAGCGTGGTGACGACCTCGGCGTGCGGCAGGCACGGCAGCCGCGACGCGAACCGCACCTGGTTGGCCAGCGACCACTCGGTGCCACCGAAGGAGGTGCCGTCGAGTTCGGTGCGGGTGCCCGTCTTTCCGGTGGCCGCGTCGCCCGCCTCGTCGAGGATCTGCTGCACGGCGTCGGCGGCCTCCGGTGCGTCACCCAGGGATTCCCACAGACCTTCGGCCGCGTCGTTGTCCGACACCGTGATCGCGGCCTGCGCCATCTCGAAGATCGACTGGTCCTGATCGTGGCGCAACGCGGCGACCGCGAGCGGGATCTTGATGGTGGACCAGGCGATGCCGGTGGTCCAGTCGCCGTAGATCGTCATCCGGCCGCCACCGACCGGCATCAAGGCCATGCCCACCTGTCCGGGGAGATTCGATTGCAGCTGGGTGAACTCGGCGGCCAGCGAATCGGGCAGCACGATGGACAGTCCCGGATGCCAGGCGTCTTCGCTGTTGACGGTGACCGTGGGCGCGCTCACTGCCGTCGGGGTGCCGGGCGTGGCACACGAGGTGGCCAGCGCGGCCGTTGCCAGCGCCCCACAGAGCAGCAGCCTGCGACAGGCAGCCGCCTTTCCGGTCGACTTCACCACCGAATCCTCCCCACCACCCAGTGCGCGTGTGCTTCGGCGGTGCAAACTTCTCGTCGAGCGCGTCCGGACGCTACCGGACGACTGTTAGCAAGTTTCACCGATTTTCGGCGAGAATTCGAATGAGCGTGGTCACACGGTCGGAAGGGGGTCACATGCACGACATCGGTGAGGTGTTCGCCGGGTTCACCATCGAGGCGATGTTGGGCCAGGGCGGCATGGGCACGGTGTATCTGGCCCGGCATCCGCGCCTGGATCGGCTGACCGCGCTCAAGCTGCTCAACCGGGATCTGTTCGCCGACGAACGAGTTCGCGCGCGGTTCGAACGGGAGGCCGACCTCGCCGCCCAGCTCGACCATCCCGGCATCGTCACCGTCTACGACCGGGGGACCGAGGGCGAACAACTCTGGATCAGCATGCAGTACGTCGACGGGATCGACGCCGCGACCGTCGACCCGATGGCGTTGCCGCCCGAGCGGGCCGTGCAGATCATCGAGGGGGTCGCCGACGCGCTGGATTACGCGCACGGCAGGGGAGTGCTGCACCGCGATGTGAAGCCCGCCAACATCCTGCTGGCCCGCTCCACCAGTGGCCAGGGCGAACGCGTCTTCCTCACCGATTTCGGCATCGCCCGCCTGCGCGCCGACTCCACCCACCTCACTCAGCAGGGAATGTTCACCGCGACACTGGCGTACGCGTCGCCGGAACAGATGACCGGCGCCGACCTCGACCACCGCTCCGACCAGTACTCGCTCGCGTGTTCGCTGTACTGGTTGTTCACCGGGTTGGCGCCCTTCGACTCCGCCGACCCGAACGAGATCATCCGCGGAACCCTCTACGCCGCGCCGCCGCCCCTCGCGCTGCGCCGTGCGGGTCTACCGCCGATCATGGACGCTGTTCTCGCCGCCGCGATGGCGAAACATCCTGCGGCCCGCTTCGATTCCTGCGCGTCGTTCGCCAAGGCGGCCCGCCAAGCGCTGACTTCCACGACGCCACCGGTCCTGCCGCGCCCACCCGCCAACCCTGCGCCCGGCTATTACCCACCGGTTCCACAGCAGGCGCCTGTCGCGCCTTTCGCTCAGCCAGGCATGGCCCAGCCCGGCTACCAAGCTCCGCCGATGCCGCCTGCGCCACAACCTCATTGGCAACCGCCCTCCCGGCCGTTCGGGGCCGTCCCGCCGGTCGTCCAGCGCCCAGCCGCGCCCAGCCCCGCGGCGCCGCCTGGAGAGGTGCCTCCGGTGGTCCAGCGTGCGGTGGCGGGTCCCGTTGCCGCACAGCCGAATGTGGGGCAGTCTGCGCCTGCTCCCGGTGCGACGCCCATGCCCGCTGCTTCGTCAGCGGTCGCGCCGTCAGCTGCGGCACCGTCATCGGTCGGCGCACAGTCTGCCCCGGTGGCCGCCGAAGCGACTCCGGTGCCGGGGGAGGATTCCGGAATACGTTCCAGCCCAGTGTCTCTCGACAAGCGGCCTGTCGAAGCGGCTCGATCGGATAGCGGGGAGGCGTCCGCCGACGAGGTATCAGCCACCGCGGCAACCGATGTGGTGTCCATGCGCGATGCGGGCGAGTTGGACGCGGCGAACGCGGCGGCCCTGACCGAGGTGACGTCGATCGTCGGGGCATCCAACGCGGCCTCAGCGGGGCCCGCGGCGCCGGACGCGGCGGCAGGGCAGTCCAGCCAGGCAAACCAGCCGGGCAGTGCACCGCAGACCCATCCGGGTCAGCCGGGCGGTGCGGGGCAGCCAGGCAGTGCCGCTCAGCTGGGTGGTCCAGCTCAGTCAGGTGGCGCGGGGCAGCCGAGCGGTGCGGGTCAGCCGGGCGGTGCGGGCTCACATGGTGAGGGCGGCCGGCCGGTTGCGGCGGGGCAGCCCGGTGGGGCGGTTGTGCCGGGGGGCCCGGGTCCGCAGCCGGGTGTGGCGCGACCCGGTCAGCGAGGGCCTTTTATGGTGCCCCATCGGGGGTATTGGCCGGTGCCTCGGCGGATGTCGGGGATACAGCGGTTCGGGTGGGTGTTGTTGGTGGCGCTGGTACTGGTGCTGGTGGCGTTGGTCGTCGCGCTGGTTGTGGTGGTGTTGCCGGGGGACGGCGACGATCTCGACGCGGAGGGTGGCGCGAACGGTCCGTCGAATTCGGTGGCGGAGGTCGCGGATTCGTTCGCGGAGAGCCGACGGGTCTTTCCGACCTTGGTTCCGCAGGGGGAGATGAGCGACGGTGTGGGGTATCGGGGGGCGCGGTGTGTGGGGGTGCGCAATGTCAGTGAACTGGCGTGGAAAGAGCCTGCGCTGCAATGGACTCCGATCACGACCGGGTGGCAGTGCGAGCGCGCCGACAATCAGGTGGGTGCGGTGAGCTACCTGGTGCTGGAGTACGCGAACACGAGCCAGGCGCGGTCGGTGTTGGAGGCGCTGCCCTCGACGGTTCGCTACGCGGGGGACAAGGACGGCGTGCCGTTCTCGTTGCAGCGGTGGGTGGTTCAGGATCCGGCGAGCACCCGCACGCAGACCGCGCATCAGGTGCTGAGCTTCCCCGACGACTCGGTCCGCGCGAATTACCTTGTCGTGGTGAGTCGCCGGGGCAGCAGCGGCATCGGCGGAGCCCCGCGCCCCTCCGCGCAGGACGAAGTCGTCGCGTGGTGGGACGAAGTGCCCCTCTGATCTACCGCGCCGGTCGCTGCGGCGCCGGGCAGACCCGCCCGACGCCGCAGCGACCTACCTCAGTCGACGGCCAGGGCGGCCACGATCGGCATCCTGGCCGCGCGCAAGGCAGGCGGGATCGATCCCAGCAGTGCCAGTACCAGCGCGACCGCACCGTAGACCGCGATCAGCGGGCTCGGGCGGTAGACGATGTCGATGGTCATCGCGTGGCCGATCGCCACGGTGGCCAGATACTGCACCGCGATGCCGACGACGAGACCGATTGCCGCGCCGATGAATCCGATGCCTGCGGCTTCGGCCAGCACCGAGCGCAGCAGGAACTTGCGGTTGGTGCCCATGGCCCGCAGCACCCCCAACTCTCGACGTCGCTCCAGCACCGACAGCATCAGGGTGTTCAGCAACGCCACCGTCGCCACCAGCACGACGATCCACAGGATCATGTTGCTCATCGCCGCACCCTGCTGGACGCTCGACGAGATCGCATCGACCATGTCCGCGCCGGTGTCGACATGGATTTCCTGGGGCACCATCGCGCGGACCGCGGCGTGCACCGTGTCGGGGTCCGCGCCGGGCGCGTAGTGGATCGACAGGATCGTCTCGCCGGGCCGCTGATACCACTCCCGCATCTGATCGAGGTTCATCATCACCACGCCGGAGACCGCGGTGAAATACGGAATCACCTGCAGCACCGACGTTTTACGCTCGCCGGAAGGGGTGGGCATGGTGATCTCGTCGCCGACGGCGAGCGAGAGCGAGCGTGCCACGTCACGGGTGATGACAACGCCTTCGCGCCGCTCCATCCGATCGATCACCGCCCGGTCCACCGCGCCGAGGCGAGTGTCGGCGGTGCTCGGCGGATAACCCTGCAACATCACCCGACCGCTGCCGATGGTCGCGAAGGCCATCTGGCTGGGGTTCACCCGTTCGACACCGGGCACCGTCGCCACCCGGGCTGCCAGGCCGTCGGGCAGCACGGGGCCGGTCGGGAACTGTTCGACGGGGCTCGGGCTCACGTAAAGGTCGCTGTCGCCGAGGCTTTCGAACGAATCGGTCGCCGACTTCACCATGTTGCCCGACGCTCCACCGAGCGCGACCACCGCCGCGACCCCGATCATCACCGTCATCGCGGTCGCCCACACGCGGCGGGGCGCGCGTTCCAGCGTCGTCGCCCCGAGCGCGCCCGGCGCACCGAACCAGCGGGCGATCGCCGCGGACCCGCGCACGATCGGCCCCGTCGCGGCGAAACACAGGAACACCGTCGCGGTGAACGACATCGTGATCGCGGCCAGCGAGAGCCGCCCGAGATCGAGGAACGCGACAGCGACCGCCCCGGCGCCGAGGAGCAGCCCGGTGGCCAGCCCCACCCAGCGCAGCGTCGAACCGGTGGCTGCGGCATCGCTGGCCTCGACGGGGGCCAGTGCCTCGACCGGGGCCACCTTGTACACCTGCCTGGCCGCGATCGACGCCGCCAGTACCGTCGCCACCACACACGCGGTGATCGCCACGGGAATCGCGTAGTTCGGCACCTGGAATTCGGTGCGCGCCTCGACCGATTGCACGATCGCGGCGGGCAGCCTGCCGATCGCGAACCGGCCCATCAGCGCACCGATCCCGGCGCCGATCGCCCCACCGATCAGCCCGAGCAGCGCCGCTTCGACGAGCAGATCGCGCACCATCGGCGCACGCTTGCCGCCGATCGCGCGCAGCAGCGACAGCGTCGGCCTGCGTTGCGCCACCGCCATACTCATCGCGTTGTAGATCAGGAAGGCCGACACGATCAGTGCCGCCGCCGAGGACATCAGCGTGGAATACCGCATGATCTGGATCGCGCCACCGGCCTGCGCGGTGCGCAGGCTCGGCTCGGCCACCACGGCACGCCCGTCCACCGCTTCGGTGAGCGCGGTGCGCAGGGCCTCCACGTCGGTGCCGGGCCGCACGACGATCTGCACCGAATCGAGCTTGCCGACCCGGTCGGTGAGGATCTGGATCAGCGGCAGCGGCCCGGCCACCACGTGGCCGCTGTTGAGCCGGTCGGTCGCCTCGGAGTCGAGGACGGCGGCCACCTTGGCCGTGCCTGCCCCGATCCGCACCGGGTCACCCTCGCGCAGGCCCATGGCCGCGCCGACCAGCACGCCGCGCTCTGTGCTGAGCAGCTTGGTGGTGTAGTGCGACATCGGCCCGGCCAGATCGCTGCCGAGTGCGCCCATCGTCTGATCGGCCCCGATCAGCAGTGCCCGATCGGGGCCGGCGCCCAGCGTCCCGCGCAGCATCGGCACCGCTGTCGCCACCCCGGGCGTCGCCGCGATCCGGGGGAGCAGGGACTGTTCGAATCCCGCGTCGGTGATGCCGGTGACCTCGAGCTCGGCGGTGCCCGCCAGGCCCTTGGTGAGTTTGTCGACCGATCCGGTGACCGAGCCGGAAATGCTCAGCACCGCCACGATCAACGCCGCCGATACCCCCATCACCGCCCCGGACATGAGGGTGCGGCCGGGATGGCGGATCAGTTCACCGAAGTTGAACAGCCGCAGCCGATCCCATGCTGCGCCGATCACGCGTCGACCCGCGCGGAGGACAGCTCGTCGGCGCCGATCCGGCCGTCGCGCAACGTGATCACCCGGTCGCAATAGTCGATCGAACTCATGTCGTGGGTCACCATCACCACCGAATTGCCTTGCGCCGTGATGTCACCGAGCAGGGCGAGGATCGCGGCGCCGGTCTTGGAGTCGAGGTTGCCGGTCGGCTCGTCGGCCAGAATCAGCGGCGGATCCATGATCAATGCCCGGGCCACCGCCACCCGCTGCATCTGCCCACCGGACAGTTCCCCCGGCCGATGCTGAGCCCGATCGCCGAGGCCGACGAGGTCGAGGAGTTCCAGTGCGCGCGGCTTCGCCTTGCGTAATCCGGTGCCGTCCAACAATTTCGGGACGGCCACGTTCTCCCACGCCGACAGGGTCGGCAGCAGGTTGAAGAACTGGAAGACGAAGCCGACCTGTTCGAGCCGGAACGCGGCCTGCTTGTCCTCGTCGAGATCGCCGATCTCGGCGCCGCGGAAGCGGATCGAGCCCTCGTCGGGGCGGTCGAGCGCGCCGAGCAGGTGCAGCAGGGTGCTCTTACCGGAACCCGAAGGCCCGATGATCGAGGTGAACTGGCCTGCTTCGATGCGCATGCTCACCTCGTCGAGCGCGCGTACCTCCTGATCGCCGACCCGGTACTGCTTGACCACCCGGGTCAACTCCAGCATCGGCTGCTGCGGCGATTCGATGTCGGGCATATCTTGTCCCCCAGGGAGTTTCGGATTTCAGCGTACGAGTGCGCGGTCGCGGGTAGTCTGCCCGATCGCCGTGCGTGCGTCGAGAATTGCACGCAGCGCCGGTTGTTCGGCGGCCAGCTCGAGATAGGCCTCCATCGGGGTGCGGCCGTCGATCTCGGCCAGTTCGAGCTTGACGCGCAGATGGTTGTCCCAGCGGTTGGCCAGGGCTTGCAGTAGTCCGTCGACGCCGCCGAAGAGTGTGTCCAGTTCGGCGATGTCGGCGAACAGCGCCGGGTCGTTCGGGTCGATCGTGGCCCTGGCGAGCACGGTGTGCACGATCTCGGTGCGGTGGTGCAGATCGGTCCAGGTCATGGGCTTCACCTTCCGTGAGCGGGTGAACCGAACGCTACGGGCGGTGAGAGGTCGAATCGTCGTGCCGGGGACCCGACTTCTTCTCCTACTGCGGTAGGAGATCGGTACCGTTCGCGGGACGATGCTACGCCCGGTCGGTGGCGACTAGCCTTGGATCATGGATGTGAGCCACGCCATCCCCGCGAAGGCGACGGGCCGTGCGAGCCTGCGGCAGCGGTTCGTGGCCAAGGCCGAGGCGTCACGTCTGTTCACCACGGTCCGCGAGCGCATCGAATCGTTGCCCTATGACTATCCGCCCGCGGTGATCGTCGGCGCCGACCTCGCACTGCTGGTGGTCACCGGTGCGGCGGTGATCCAGCGACATTCCTACTTCCCGAGCCCGCTGCCGTTGCTGGCGATGGCCGCCGCGTTCCTGCCGATCCCCCTGTTCGCGATCTTCGGCGTGAAACCGCACCCCTTCCTGTTGAAGTCGAGCGCGCTGCTGTCGTGCGGCTTGTTCCTCTTGCAGCCGGTCAACGCCGACTTCGCGCCGTTCGTGCTGGTGATCGTCGCCGGTGAGGTGGCCGCGGTCGCCTCGCGTGGGATGACGGTGGGGTTCACCCTGCTCGCGATCCTCGAACTGGTCGCCTTCGACCTCGCCGGGCATGTGCACTGGGGTGAGCCGGGGCAGCGGTTGCAAGGGCTGCCGATGTACGTCATCGGCATCCTGCTCGGCATGTTCGTCGGGGTGCTGCTGCAGTATCAGCGGCGGTTTCTGTACCAGGAACGGGAGAATCAAGCCATTCGCTCCGGCAAGGCCGCCGACGAGGAACGGCGCCGGATCGCTCGCGAAGTCCACGATGTGATCGCGCATTCGCTCTCGATCACCCTGCTGCACCTGACCGCCGCCCGGCGCGCACTACAGACCGACGACGATCCCACCGAGGCGGTGGAAGCGCTCGTCGAGGCCGAACGCCTCGGCCGCCAGGCGATGGCCGACATCCGGCGCACCGTCGGCATGCTCGACGCGGGCCCGGCGCAGATGGCCCCCGAGCCGGGCGCCGCCGATATCGACGAGCTCGTCGGCGACTTCCGCCGCGCCGGGCTCACCGTCGACTACGCGCGCACCGGTGAGCTGGCCACCGTCACCGGCGCCATCGGCCACGCGCTCTACCGGATCGGCCAGGAATCGCTGGCCAACGTCACCAAACACGCGCCGGGCACCGCCGCCACGGTCCGCCTCGAGGTCACCGCCGACGCGGCGGTGCTGGTCGTGTCGAATCCGCTTCCGCTCGGGCCCGCGCCGCGCCGCGACACCGGGATGGGACTGCGCGGCATGCGCAAACGCACCGAACTGCTCGGTGGGAAGATCACCGCGGGAAACGGCGACGACGGCTGGACGGTGCGAGTCGGCTTCCCGCTGCGATCGGGCGCGTGCACCGCCATCTCGACCATGCTGCCGGGCAAGCTCTGGAACAAACCCCAGGAGGACACGTGACGACCGCCTCGCCGATCGAGCAGTTGGTGACAGTGCTCGTGGTCGACGATCAGGAACTCGTGCGCGGTGGATTGCGCCGCATCCTGCGCCGTCGCGACGGTTTCACCATCAACGAGTGCGCCGACGGCGACGAGGTCGCTGCCGCCGTCGCCACCCAGCGGCCCGATGTGGTGCTGATGGATCTGCGGATGAAGCGGGTCGGCGGCATAGATGCGACCCGGTTGCTGCGCGCCCGTCCCGACGCTCCGCCGGTCCTCGTGCTCACCACCTTCGACGACGATCAGCTGCTCTCGGGTGCCTTGCGCGCGGGCGCCGCGGGATTCCTGCTCAAGGATTCGCCCGCGGAGGATCTCATCCGCGCGGTCCGCACCGTGGCAGGCGGGGGCGCGTGGCTCGATCCCTCGGTGACCGGACGGGTGCTCACGGCCTACAGAACAGTGAAACCGGTCGGTACCCGAACCGACCGCCGACTCGGCGAACTCACCGCCCGCGAGTACGAAGTGCTCGAATTGATCGCCTCGGGCCGGGTCAACAGCGAGATAGCCGCCGAACTCGGGATCTCGGAAGTCACCGTGAAAAGCCACGTCGGACACATATTCGGCAAGTTGGACCTACGTGACCGGGCCGCCGCGATCGTGTTCGCGTTTGACCACGGCGTAGTGACACCGGGAGAATCTTCCTACTGAGAAGCAGGCCCGGCGGACCTGCCAGAAGTGGGAGGCGGACGCTGGTGCAAGCACCTGGGTCACGGGCGGGGACCAGATTCGGCCCGTACGAGTTGCGGTCGATGCTGGGCAAGGGCGGGATGGGCGAGGTCTACGAGGCCTACGACACCGGCAAAGATCGAGTGGTCGCTCTGAAGTTGCTGTCGCAGGAGCTCGCGCAGGACCCGGCCTATCAGGTCCGGTTCCGCCGCGAATCCCAAGCCGCGGCCAAGCTGGCCGAACCGCATGTCATCCCGATCCACGACTGGGGTGTGATCGACGGGGTCCTCTTCATCGACATGCGCTTGGTGCCCGGCAACGACCTGCGGACTGTGCTGCGCGGGGGCGGGCCGATGAGCCCGGACCGCGCGGTCGCTGTCGTCGAGCAGATCGCCGCGGCGCTGGACGCCGCCCACGCCGGCGGCCTGGTGCATCGCGATGTGAAGCCCGCCAACATCCTGGTCACGCCCGCCGATTTCGCCTACCTCGCCGACTTCGGCATCGCGCACACCGAGGGTGACAGCGCGGTGACCCAGGCCGGGATGGCGGTCGGCTCCTATATCTACATGGCGCCCGAACGCTTCGACGTCGGCCCGATCTCGCATCGCGCCGACGTGTACTCGCTGGCCTGTGTGCTGCACGAATGCCTCACCGGCGCTTCGCCTTTCCCCGCCGCGAGCATGAGCGTGCTGGTTCGCGCGCACCTGTCCGAGGCGCCGCCGCGGCCGAGTGAGTTACTCCACGGGATACCCGTCGCACTCGACGACGTCATCGCGACCGGCATGGCCAAGGACCCGGCCGATCGGTATGCGTCGGCCGGTGAGTTGGCTGTCGCCGCTCGCCGAGCGCTGGCTTCGGCCGTGCGCGACGGTGGCGCGCCCGCACCCGCACCGTCGGGTGCTTTCGCGTCGTACGCCGGGGCCCGCCGAGTCCCCGGTGGGCATGATGTAACTCCGGGTTCTGCGCAAGGGCCCACGCTCCGTGGGCCCGCTGGTGCTCCGGGCCGAGCGCCCGCTGGTTCAGGCTCCGCGCCCGGGGCCGGACGCGGGTTCGCCGCCGCGGCCGGGTTCGCCGCCGGTGCGGGACGTGGTGCCGCCGGATCGCCGCCCGGTGTCCCTGGCGCCGAGCGTGGCGTCCCCTCCGCGCCCGGTCCGGCGCGGGCTGTGCCCATCGGTTCCGCGAGTGGCGCCCGCAAAGCAACGCCCGACTCGGACGAGCCGCACAACGTCGAACAGGTGCCGACGCCGACGGGGGAGTTCCGAGTGATCGGCGCGGTGACCGCGACCGGTGGCGTGGAGACCTCGCGCAGCCAGTCGGCCGCGACCGGCGCTCAGCCGACGTTGATCATCCGCCCACCCGCCGAGACACGTCCCGGGGCAAACGACACCACCGGTTTCCGCCGCATTCCCGCCGAGGGCACGGGCGAGATCTCGATTCCCGCGGTGATCCAGCCGACGGGCCCCGCCGAAATCCGGCCCGCCGACACCCACTTCACCCCCCTCCCGTCGGCCGATGAGCCGGAAGCTCCCGAGCCGCCCCCGGCCTACACACCCGACCAGGGCCTCCCACGGATGCGCCCGTTCCCGGACGCGCACCTCTACGACGGCGCGCAGCCGGGCGAAACGTCGGCACCCCTCCTGCAACCACCGCGGCCCACCGGGGCCACCCCCTACCCGGCGCCCACCGGCCCGCACCGCCTCCCGCCTCAGCATGTCGTCCAGGAGCCCCACCGGGCAGCCCCTACTCAGCGCTACTCCGCCGAACAGCCCCTCCCCGCCGCGTACACCCCGCCGACCGAGCAATACAACGCCCCGGCCTCGAACCCCGACCCCCGGTTCCCCGCCCCGGCGCCGTTCGGCCCGCCGACCGAGCAATTCACCGCCCCCGCGTCGAATCCGCCGGCGGGCTTCGCGCCGCCGACGCAGAAATTCGGTGCCGACCTCGACGATCCACACGACCGATTCGGCGGTCCCGCCGAGCATTTCGACGATTACTCCGAGGACCGGTTCGGCGGCCCGCCCGGGCAGTTCAGTCCGCCGACCGAACAGTACGACCCCGCCGAGATGCAACGATCGGCACCGACCCAGCATTACGGCGCCGACGAACCGGATCCGCAGCGCTCGCAGCCGACGCACCGATACCGTGGCGGCGCGGCACCTTTCGCCGCGCATCAGGCCCCGCCGGAGTTCGACGATCCGGCGCGCTCGGCCGCGACCCGGCAGTACGTGGGTCAGGAGAACGCGTACTCCAACTACGACGAACCGCCCAGTGCCTACGGTGATCACGCCTACCGCGACCAGGCCTACGATCCCGGATACGGTCCCGATCCCGCCTATGGCCCCGACCCGGCGTATGGTCCCGATCCGGCCTGGGCGCACGAGGATTCGGGTCGCCGTCGATCGGTCCTGCTGCCGGTACTGGCCGGCGTCCTCGGCGTGGTGGTACTGGCGGTCGCCGGTGCGATCGGCTGGCACATGATGTCGGCCGTCGAACCCGACCAGACCTCTACCGCGGCAGCGACTTCGCAGGCGCCGGGTGGTTCCGGCCAACCCGCGGGCACCACCCCCCGCGCGACCACCGCCGCTCCCACCACCTCGGCGGGACCGGTCACCCTGCCTGCGGGCGCGCAGCTCTGTGAATCAGGTTCTGGCACAGGCTCTTACAGCAAGGTCGCGGTCGGTAGCGGGGTCACCAGTTGCGGTTTCGCCGAGGCGGTCCGGGAGGCCTACGCCGGTGGCGGCTCGGGAGCGCGGTCGGTGGTGGCGACTAGCCCGGTGACCGGACGCACCTACACGATGACGTGCGCCCCGGAAGGCAAGCTCGTCACCTGCACCGGTGGCGAGAATGCCGTGGTCTACGTCTACTGACGTCCAACGGCCGCGGCTCCGACTTCGGGGCCGCGGCCGACAACGATCTCAGCTCGCCGAAGCGACCGCGACCACCGTGTCCCCGAGCAGACTCACCGTGTCCGGATCACTCCACGACCCGGTGATCGACACACCGTCGGCCACCACCTCGGCGCCTGCCTCTCGCAACTCGTCGGCCAGGTCCTGATTGACCGCCTCGCCGGGTCCCACCGTGATCACCGCGACCGGTTTGCCCGCGACAGTCGCCGCCGACTGGGGATTGGCCAGCCAGGCGATCACATTCGCCGCCAGCGGCGGCACGCTCGCCGCCTCGGCCGCGAACAGCAGCACACCGTCGGCTTCCAGGGCGGAGCGGCGCAGCTGGTTCGCGATCAGCGGTCGCTCGTCCTCGGTATCGATCGCGGGACGGTAGGTCGGCAGGGTGTCGAGCTCGGCCAGGCTCACCACGTCGACGTTGTTGCGGATCGCGACCCGCTGGGTCTCGCTCGCCAACTGTTGCACGGTGGAGTTCTCGCCGGGTTCGGCGACGAGTGCGAGCAGATATGCCATCAGTTGTCCTTCGACGGTGTGACAGTCACTTTCACGCTTTTCATCATCGGCTGATCGCTCTCGGTGCTGTAATCGCCGATCGCACACAGCACGTTCATCTCCGGCATGTACCCGGCGGCGCATCCCGGCGGAATGTCGTAGGTGACGACCTTGTACTTGTAGAGCGACCGCGTCGACCCGTCACGGGCGGTGCTGGTGATGTCGACCTCGTCGAACTCTGTCAAGCCGCGGTCGTGCATGTCGCGAGAGTTCATGAAGACCAGCGTGCGCAGGTTCTTCACTCCGCGATAGCGATCGTTGTTGGAGTAGATGGTGGTGTTCCATTGGTCGTGCGAACGCTGTGTCGCCAGGGTGAGCACCCCGGCCGGGTTGGTCGTATCGGGCAGTGTCGCCGCGGAGAACTCCGCCTTGCTCGACGGGGTGAGGAAGATCAGCTCACGCGCGGGCTGGCGGATCCGGAATCCGAGCCCGAGCCGCACCCGCCGGTTGTAGTCCTCGAAACCGTCGAGGACCTTCGACATGGTGTCGCGGATGCGGTCGTAGTCCTCGACGTAGTACTCCCACGGCGTCTTCGTCCGCGGCAGTGCGGCTTTGGCGATACCGGCCAGAATCGCGGGCTCCGACAACAGATGCGGCGACGCGGGCTTCTTCATGCCCTTGGACAGGTGCACCACGGCCATGCCGTTCTCCATGGAGACCACCTGCGGGCCACTGCGTTGCTCGTCGTATTCGGTGCGCGCGAGGCAGGGCAGAATCAGCGCCCGCTTGCCGTGCACGACGTGGCTGCGGTTGAGCTTGGTGGAGACCATGACGGTGAAGTCGGCCTTCTGGAACGCCTCGAAGGTGTAGGCGCTGTCGGGTGCGGCCTGGACGAGGTTGCCGCCCATGCTCATGAAGAACTTCAGCGTGCCCTTGTGCATCGCCTCGATGGCGCCGACCACGTCGTAGCCGTTGGCGCGTGGCACGTCGATCCCGCACACCGCGGCCAGCCGGTCGAGGAATGCGGCGGGCGGATTGTTGTCGATGCCGCAGGTGCGGTTGCCCTGCACATTGCTGTGTCCGCGCACCGGCGACGGGCCCGCGCCCTCGCGACCGAGGTTGCCGCGCAGGAGAAGCAGATTGACGATCTCGCGGATCGTCTCCACGCCGTGCTCGTGCTGGGTGACGCCGAGACACCAGCTGATGATGCTGCGGTCGGAGTCGCAGTAGATGCGGGCGGCCTTGCGGACCTCGGCTTCACCGAGTCCCGACTCGGTCTGGATATCGGCCCAGGTGGTCGCCTCCACCTCGCGCACGTACGCCTCGAAGCCCACGGTGTAGCGCTCGATGAACTCGTGATCGAGGGCCTTGTGGTCGGTCGCGGACTCCTCGAGGACGGCTTTGGCCATGCCGCGGATCAGCGCGAAGTCGCCGCCGATGCGCACCTGCAGGTTGAGCGTGCCGGTCTTGGTGGGGTGGAAGGTGGCCATCGCGAGGAAGTCGTGCGGGATGATCGTGTTGCGCGAGCCCGCTTCGATCAGCGGATTGACGTGCACCACCTGGGCGCCGCGCTGATAGGCCTCGGCGAGCGAGGTCAGCATGCGTGGCGCGTTCGAGGCGACGTTGAGGCCCATGACGAACAGGGCGTCGGCCTTGGCCCAGTCCTCGAGGTCGCAGGTGCCCTTGCCCGTGCCGATCGCGGCCTGTAGCGCGCGGCCACTGGCTTCGTGGCACATGTTGGAACAGTCGGGCAGATTGTTGGTGCCGTACTCGCGCACCATCAACTGGTAGAGGAAGGTGGCCTCGTTCGCGAGTCGGCCGGAGGTGTAGAACGCGGCCTCGTTCGGGTCCGCGAGCTCGCGCAGCGCCTTGCCCGTCATCTCGAACGCGTCGGCCCAGCTGATCGGCACATAGTGGTCGGTCTCGGGGTCGTAGACCATCGGCTCGGTGAGCCTGCCCTGGTCTTCGAGATCGAAGGAACTCCAGGTGGCCAGCTCGGTGACGGTGTGCTGGGCGAAGAACTCGGGGGAGCAGCGCTTGTGCGTCATCTCCCAGGTGACGTGCTTGATGCCGTTCTCGCACACATCGAGGACCAGGCCGTCGGTCGCGTCGGGCCACGCGCAGCCGGGGCAGTCGAAGCCGCGCTCCTGATGGTTCATCTTCAGGATGGCCTTGGTGCCGATGAACGGCTCGTGCTCCTTGCCGACCATGAATTTCCCGACCGCGATCGCCGCGCCCCAGCCCGCGGCGGGGTGACGGTAGGGCTTGGCTTTCGGCACGGCCGCCCGGTCGGCTTCTCCGCTCGGACCTCGATCAGGATCCCAGGTGGTGTACGGACCGTCAGCCATGACAAATCTTCCCTTCGCGTGCATGCGGGTCGAGAAAGATGAGCTCTGTCCAGTGCCTCGCTTGGATTCTCTACCGCCGAGATCACGAAAAGGCTCAGGTACCCACCTTCGAGACGTCGGTATGCGAAACGTTGCATACTGTCGGCATGGCTGACGACAACGAGTGGTACTACTGCCTCAAGCACCACAAGGCCGAACAGGGCAAGGCCTGCTGGTACGGCGACCGCATGGGCCCCTACCCGGACCAGGCCACCGCGGAGAAGGCGCTCGAGATCGCGAAGGCGCGCAATAAAGCGGCCGACGACCAGGACGACTGACCCACACAGTGAGCAGAGTCATGGGATGAGCAGAGTCACCGCACGGCGCAAGACGACCCGCCTTTCCCCGGCCGGGCGGATCGAGCGACCCGACACGCTCGCCGTCGAGGAACCACTCGAAATCCGGGTCGACGGGCGATCGCTCACCGTCACGATGCGCACCCCCGGCAACGACATCGACCTCGTCCACGGCTTCCTGTTCGGTGAGGACATCATCGGTTCGGCCGATGACATCGTCACCGCCCGTTACTGCGCGGGTACCGACAGCGAAGGCCGCAATACCTACAACGTCCTCGACCTGCGCCTCCGTAACCCGGTGCCGATCCACCCGCGCAAATTCCTCACCACCGGCGCGTGCGGGCTCTGTGGCAAGAGCGCCCTGGACGAAGTGCGCACCCGCAGCCGCTTCCCGATCCCGCACGAGTCCGTGTCGATCGGCACCGGCACCCTCGGCGAGCTGCCGAAACACCTGCGCGCCGGGCAGAAGTTGTTCGACGCCACCGGTGGACTGCACGCGGCGGGTCTGTTCACCGCCGACGGCACTCTGCTCGCCCTGCGCGAGGACATCGGCAGACATAACGCCGTCGACAAGGTGATCGGCTGGGCGGTGCGCGAGAACCGCGTGCCCGCACACGATCTGGTGCTGGTCGTGAGCAGTCGGGCGTCGTTCGAACTGGCGCAGAAGGCGGTGATGGCCGGGATCCCGATCCTGGCCGCGGTGTCGGCGCCCAGCTCGCTCGCCGTCGACCTGGCAGCCGAGTCCGACCTCACACTGGTCGGCTTCCTTCGCGGCGAAACGATGAATATCTATACAGGCGAACACCGTCTGACCTGAGGTTCGGTGCTCGAAGTGGGCGATCGGCATATGTCGCAGTACGGTAACGGTACGGGTCGCCAGCACCGAACGCCCCGGGGGAGTTTACAAAAGAAAATGCTTCAGATAATGAACAATGAACGACGCCACCGCGTCCGGGTGGCGCTGTCCGCGTTGCTGGGCGCGGTCGCGCTCCTTACCGCGGGTTGCGGTAGTGAGCCGAAAGCCGCTCGACCGAGCGTGACGACGACTGTCGCCGTCGCCGATCCCGGCGTCGACAGCGGAGCTATTTCCGTCGCGGTGCCGGGCAGCCTGGCCGCCGATTTCACCGAACTCCAGCAAGGATTCCGCGGTAGCGCGGGGTTGGCGATCATGCCGGTGGGCGGCAAGAAAATGGTGACCTTCGGCAACTGGTCCTCCGGTCCGGCCTGGTCGACGATCAAGGTGCCGCTCGCCATCGCGGCCCTGCGCAACAGCGCCTCCTACGCCACCTATGCCTCCGCTGCCATCACCGCGTCGGACAACGGCGCCGCCGACACCCTCTGGGACTCACTCGGCGGCGGCGGCGCCGCGGCCCAGGCAGTGCAGAATGTGCTGCGCGAAGGCGGCGACGTCCGTACCACCGTGCCGCCGACCCGCACCCGAGCCGACGCGTCGATCTACGGCCAGGCCGAATGGACCCTGGCCGATCAGGTGCGCTTCGCCTCGCAACTGCCGTGCATACCGCAGAGCGAGCGCGTGGTCGGGCTGATGCAGCAGATCATCGCGAGCCACCACTGGGGTCTCGGCGCGTTCGGCAGCGCCGAGTTCAAGGGCGGGTGGGGTCCCGACCCGGCGGGCAAGTACCTGGTCCGCCAGTTCGGCCTGATCGATTCGCCCACCGGCCGGATCGCGATCGCCTTCGCCGCGCAACCGGATTCGGGTGGTTTCAGCGACGGAACGGCCATGCTCGACAAGATGGCGACGCTCATCTCGGGGCACCTGAGCGAGCTCGCCGGAGGTCACTGCTCCTGATCGGCGCCGGTGCGGCAAGATGAACAGCATGCGCATCGGAGTCTTGACCGGAGGCGGGGACTGTCCAGGTCTGAACGCGGTGATCCGGGCTGTGGTCCGCACCGCGAACGGACGCTACGGCGATGCCGTCGTCGGTTTCGAGGACGGCTGGCGCGGCCTACTCGAGGATCGAAAGATCCGCATCCACAACGACGATCGCACCGACCGCCTGCTCACCAAGGGCGGCACCATGCTCGGCACCGCACGGACCAACCCCGACATGCTGCGCGCGGGTCTGCCACGGATCCAGCAGACCCTCGACGACAACGGCATCGAAGCGCTGATCCCCATCGGGGGCGAAGGCACCCTCACCGCCGCGAGCTGGCTCGCCGACGAGGGCGTGCCGGTGGTCGGCGTGCCCAAGACCATCGACAACGACATCGACTGCACCGACGTCACATTCGGCCACGACACCGCGCTCTCGATCGCCACCGAGGCGATCGACCGCCTGCACACCACCGCCGAATCCCACCAGCGGGTGATGCTGGTCGAGGTGATGGGCCGCCACGCCGGCTGGATCGCGCTGAATTCCGGAATCGCCGCCGGCGCCCATCTCACCCTGGTGCCCGAGGAACCGTTCGACGTGTCCCAGGTGTGCGCGATGATCAAGGCCCGCTTCCAGCGCGGTGACAAGAGCTTCATCTGCGTGGTCGCCGAGGGCGCGCATCCCGCGCCGGATTCCGGATTCGCGTTGCGCGAGGGCGGGATCGACGAGTTCGGGCACGAGCGGTTCACCGGGGTCGCCCAGCAGCTGGGCTCGGAGATCGAGCGCCGCATCGGCAAGGAGGTCCGAACGACGGTGCTGGGCCACATCCAGCGCGGCGGCAGCCCGACGCCCTACGACCGGATCCTGGCCACGCGGTTCGGGGTGCATGCGGCCGAGGCGGTGCATGCTGGGCATTTCGGTCAGATGGTGGCGCTGCACGGCACCAATATCGGGCTGGTTCCCCTGTCGGAGGCGACCAAGCAGCTCAAACGCGTTCCGCCGGAACGGCTCCGTGAGGCGTCGGCCTTCTTCGGCTGAGCGCGGCTCGGTTCTCGCACAGTCGGTACGGTGGGTTCATGCGCACCGGTCGAGTGGTCGTCTCGGTTCTGTTCGTCGTCGCCGCACTGGTCGCGGGGTGCTCGCAGGCCTCGGACGACGCGGCGGCCCCCACGGTGTACGGCAGCTGGCACGGTGACATCGAGGTGCCGGGGCAGCCGATCGCGATCGGGGTGAATTTCGCCGAGGACGGGTCGGCCACCATCGACATCCCGATCCAGGGTGTGCGCGAGGCGCCGTTGAAAGACGTTCGCACCGAACCCGACCGCGTGGAGTTCGATCTGCCCGACGTGCCGGGCGAGCCGGGTTTCCGCGGCAAGCTCGACGGTGACCGGATCACCGGCGACTGGGTCCAGTCCGGGGAGAAAGCGCCGGTCACGCTGCAGCGCGGCAAGATCGAGGGCCCCGCCCGCCCCCAGGACCCGAAACCGCCGTACCCCTACCGCAGCGAGGACATCACCTATCGCAACGGCGACATCACCATCGCGGGCACCCTCACCGAACCCGAAGGCACCGGCCCGTTCCCGGCGATGCTGCTCATCACCGGCAGCGGCCCGCAGGACCGCAACGAAGAGCTGATGGGCCACCGCCCGTTCCAGCTGCTGGCCGACACCTTCACCCGCGCGGGCTATGCCGTGCTGCGCGCCGACGACCGTGGTGTCGGCGGCACCGGCGGCACCCTCGACGACACCACCTACCCCGAACTCGCCGCCGACGCGGCCGCGGGCGTCGCGTTCCTGCGCACCCGCGCCGAGATCGATCCGGCTCGGGTCGGTCTGTTCGGGCACAGTGAAGGCGGCTACCTCGCGCCGATGGTCGCCGCGCTGCCCGGCACCGATATCGCGTTCGCGGTCCTGATGGCGGGCCCGTCGGTGCCGGGCGCCGACGTGCTGATCGAGCAGAACAAAGTGATCATGGCCTCGTCGGGCGCACCGCAGGACCAGATCGACCAGCAGGTCGCCTACGTCACCACCTGGTCGACGCTGCTGCGCTCGGGCGACATCGAGGGCGCGAAGGCCTTCACCCAGCGGCACAACGATTCCCTGCCGGAGGCCGAACGCGCGCCACAGCAGGTGGTCGACGGGTTCAACACCGCATACATGACCTCGTTCATCACCCACGACCCGAAGCCGACGTTGCAGGCGCTGCGCGTGCCGGTGCTGGCGTTCTTCGGCGACAAGGACCAGCAGGTCCTCGCCACCCAGAACGAGGGCCCGATGCGGGAGAACCTCGCCGGCGCCCCCGACGCGACCGTGCACACCTTCCCCGGCCTCAACCACCTGATGCAGCCCACCGCGACCGGCAAACCCAGCGAATACTCCACCATCGAGACGACCGTCGACCCCGCCGTGCTCACCTACGTCACCGGCTGGCTCACCCAGCGCGTTCCGCCTCGCTAGGACCACCGGCCGAGTGCGTCGGCGGGCTTACCTAGACTGCTCGTATGAGCGCACCCACGGTCGAGTTGATGGATTACGCCGATGTCATCTCCCGGTACGAGCCGGTGCTCGGCATGGAGGTCCACGTCGAGTTGTCCACGGCGACCAAGATGTTCTGCGGTTGCCCCACCGAGTTCGGCGCCGAACCCAATACCCAGGTGTGCCCGGTGTGCCTCGGTCTGCCCGGCTCGCTGCCCGTGGTGAACGAGAAGGCCATCGAATCGGCTATCCGCATCGGCCTCGCGCTGAACTGTTCGATCACCCCGTGGGGCCGGTTCGCGCGCAAGAACTACTTCTACCCCGACCAGCCGAAGAACTACCAGATCAGCCAGTACGACGAGCCGATCGCCACCGAGGGCTACCTCGACGTGACCCTCGACGACGGGTCCATCTTCCGTGTCGAGATCGAGCGCGCGCACATGGAGGAAGACACCGGCAAGTCCCTGCACGTCGGCGGCGCGACCGGTCGTATCCACGGCGCCAGCCACTCGCTGCTCGACTTCAACCGCGCGGGTGTGCCGCTGATCGAGATCGTCACCAAGACGATCACCGGTGCCGGTGAGCGCGCCCCCGAGGTCGCTCGCGCCTATGTCACCGCGCTGCGCGAGGTGCTGCGTTCGCTCGACGTCTCCGATGTGAAGATGGAGCAGGGTTCGCTGCGCTGCGACGCCAACGTGTCGCTGATGCCGATCGGCGCCAAGGAATTCGGCACCCGCACCGAAACCAAGAACGTGAACTCGCTCAAGAGCGTCGAGGTCGCGGTGCGCTACGAGATGCGCCGCCAGGCCGCCGTGCTCACCGCGGGCGGCGAGATCATCCAGGAGACCCGCCACTTCCAGGAGGCCGACGGTTCCACCGCGGCCGGTCGCCGCAAGGAGACCGCCGAGGACTACCGCTACTTCCCCGAGCCCGACCTCGAGCCCGTCGCCCCGGCGGCCGAGTGGGTCGAGGAACTGCGCTCCACCATCCCCGAGTACCCGTGGCTGGTGCGCGCCCGCATCCAGGCCGACTGGGGCCTGTCCGACGAGGTCATGCGCGACCTCGTCAACGCCGGCGCCCTCGACCTCATCATCGCCACCGTCGAGGCGGGCGCGCCC
The DNA here is from genome assembly GCF_001427185.1 of Nocardia sp. Root136. Classification (NCBI taxonomy): domain Bacteria; kingdom Bacillati; phylum Actinomycetota; class Actinomycetes; order Mycobacteriales; family Nocardiaceae; genus Nocardia; species Nocardia sp. Root136. Next base: position 1,677,664 of record NZ_LMFE01000001.1, on the reverse strand, counting down.
GCCAACGAGGCGCGCTCCTGGTGGGTCGCCTACCTGACCGAGAAGGCCAAGGAACGCGACATCGCCCTCGCCGACCTGCCCATCACCCCCGCCCAGGTCGCTGCGGTGATCGCGCTGGTGGAGGCCAAGACCGTCAACAACAAGGTCGCCAAGCAGGTCGTCGACTTCGTCCTCGCCGGTGAAGGCGAACCCGCCGCCATCGTCGAAGCCAAGGGCCTCGGCATGGTCAGCGACGACTCGGCCCTGCAGGCCGAAGTCGAGAAGGCCCTCGCCGCGAACCCCGACATCGCCGAGAAGATCCGCTCCGGCAAGGTCGCCGCCGCGGGCAAGATCGTCGGCGACGTCATGAAGGCCACCCGCGGCCAGGCCGACGCCGCCCGGGTCCGAGACCTGGTTATCGCGGCTTGTAGTTGAGGATGAGAAGCGGCCGCCCGTCCTGCGTTCGCAGGACGGGCGGCCGCTTCGTTTCCTAGTCCGGGCCGCCTGCTCCGCCCTGGGGCGGTGGGATGCGGACGACGCGGTCGTCGAATTCGCCTGGCTCGCCGTCGGTTTTGTTGGTGGTGGTCACCCAGATGCTGCCGTCGGCGCTGGCGGTGGCGCCGAGGAGCTTGCCGTACTTGTCCTGGGCGATCAGGGTGGGGGCGGTGGTGACGGCGAAGGTGGTGGGGTCGGCGGCGACGGCGGCCAGCGCCTTGCCTTCGTTCAGTGCGATGCCGACACCGTCGCCGGTGGCCGTGCAGCCGCCGACGCCGGGGCGGTCGGGCCAGGTCCAGGAGACGCTGAGAGTGCCGTCGGCGCCCAGGTGTTGGAGACGGTCCTCGGCGGCGGTGCGGTCGGTGACCCACATGCCGTCTTTGCCGTCGCGGCAGATGTCACCGGCCGAGCCGATGCCCGACGCCACCACCTGCGGTTTGTTCGCACCCGCCGACGGCGATTCCAAGCGAAGCAGTTTGCCGCCGAGCGAGCCGGGATCGGCTGCGGCGCCGGGGTTTCCGGCGTCGCCGGTGAGGATCATCAGCTGCGTCGGCGTCGCCCATTCCAGCGCGCCGCGATTTCCGCTGGCGCCCTTGGGAATTCCGGTGAGGATCGGCTTGGCCGCCCCGCCCTTGGACAGTCGGACGACCCGATTGTCGCTACCGGTGGTGATGTAGGCGTACATCAGCCCGTCCTCACCGAAGGTGGGGGAGAGCGCGATATCGGAGATGCCGCCGTCGGTCGACCCGTCGACGGGCACGCTGGCGATCTCCACCGGCGTCTCCTGTGGTGTGCTCGCGTCGACCGGCTTCACCTGCAGGATCCGCCCGGTCTTGCGCTCCGCTACGAAGGCGCCCTCGCCCACGGTGATCAGCCCGGCGCCCGATTCCATGCAGGTCGCGATGACGTTGGGATCGGGATCGATACACGGCCCGGTCGGACGCGGCGGCTGTGACGGCTCGTCCTGCGGCTTCTTCGGCTCCGCACCGGACCCGCCCAGCTGCGGTTCGGTGGTGAACGGACTCGAGGCCGACTCGTCGAAACGGGCGCACCCGGCTAGCAAAACGGTGCTGAGTGCCACCCCGACTGCCACGCGGCCCGCGATTCCCGAACTCATACGTCAGACGTTACCGGCACCAGTGCGGGCCCGACGCGCCCGTAGCGTCCGGATGCATCTGCCACCGGTAGTCGAGCGGGGCTGACACGCCCGTTGCCACGAAGGGCGGCACACCGCGACCACACGTCATAAGGTGAGTCGGTGACCGACAAGTCGAATGACACTCCGAAGGCCGAAGGTTCGGCACCGGCCGGGCAGGGCCCGTCGGCGGCGGGTCGCCCGGTGACCAGCCCGTTCGATTCGCCGACGACGCAGATGCGCAAGCCGGATCCGAAGGACGTTCCACGCACCGACGAGGACCTCGGTCTCGACCCCGGTGACGAGGTTCCCGGCGCGAGCACCGCCAAAACCGGTCCTGGTGGCGGCGACGACGCAAACGGGTACGCGACGATTCCGCCCGCGTCCGCGGCCTCGGCGGCCACCGTCCGTTTGCAGCGCCGCAACCGTGAGGCCCGCCGCGGCACCCTGGATCTCGGCCTGTTCGTGCTGCGCCTGGTCGTCGGCTACACCTTCATCTACCACGGCCTGCAGAAGCTGACCGGCTGGTTCCACGGCCCCGGCCTCGACGGCACCGAAGCCATGATGGAAAGCGGCGGCTGGGACTACCCGTCACTGTCGACCGCGCTGGTGATCGCCGGTGAACTCGGCGGCGGCATCCTGCTGGTGATCGGCCTGGCCACCCCGCTCGCCGCGGGCGCCGTCCTGGCCACGATCTTGAACGCGTGGATGTGGAAGCAAGGGATGGTCCCGGGCTTCCAGTACAACGCGGGCACCCCCACCGGCGTCGAACTCGACTCCGTCCTGGCCGGTTCCGCCCTGGCGATCATCCTCACCGGCCCCGGCCGCTGGTCCTTCGACCGCACCCGAGGCTGGGCCACCCGCCCCTCCTACGGTTCCTTCGTGGTGGTCCTACTCGCCATCGCCGCCGCCATCCTCACCTTCTGGTTCCTGCACGGCGGCAATCCGCTGAAGGGCATCGGCCCGTTCAACTGACCTGTGGCTGCGGCGGGGCCGGTTCGGTCAGGTGGGCGGTCATCGTGGCTTGTAGCTCGGTCACGAACGCCTCGAACCGCCGCAGTTCCTCGGGGGAGTAGTTGCCCATGACCGTGTCGACCTTCGCGCCGAGCGGACCGAAGAATTCGTCGGCGAGGGTGTGGATGCGCGGTGTGCTGCGCAGCGTGATGACGCGACGGTCGTCGTGCTCTCTGCTGCGCACGATGTGACCCGCCTGTTCGAGCCGGTTCAGCAGCGCGGTGGTCGCGCTGTTGGACAACGAGATCCGTTCACTGAGTCGTGCCGGTGAGAGCGTGCTCCCGCGTTCCTCCGCGGTGAGGATCTCGATCAGCGCCTCGGCGTCGGTGGAGTGCAACCCGAGCCAGGTCGCGAACCGGCGGGTGAACTCCCGATAGTTCGCGCCGTAGGCGCGCAGGCCTTCGTCGAGCCGTTCGTGCTGGGCCCGAGCGTCCGTCTGGCTCATAGGTTCCTTTCGCATCGTTTGACATCCTATTGCTCCGAAGATATTTTGACCATGGAAATATTCCACCATGGAACTAGGAGTGTGCGATGAGTCAAGAGTCGTCCATCCGCCGATGGCTCGGCTTGATCGCCATCGCCCTCGGCGTGGCGCTGATCGTGGTCGACACCACGATCGTGAACGTGATCATCCCGTCGATCATCAGTGACCTGGATACGGGTTCCACCGAGGCGCAATGGATTCAGGAGTCCTACGCGATCGTCTTCGCGGCCCTGCTCTTGGTGGTCGGCCGGATCGCCGACATGGTCGGGGCGCGCCGGGTGTTCGTCGCCGGTGTCGTGGTGTTCGGCGCGACCAGCATCCTGGCCGGGCTCGCCCCCGACGGGGGACTGCTCGTCATCGCCCGATTCCTGCAGGGTGCGGGCGCGGCGATGATCCTGCCGACCTCCCTGGCCCTGCTCAATGCCAACTTCACCGGCAAAGCCCGTGGTCAAGCGTTCGCGGTGTGGGGTTCCACGATCGGCGCGGCTGCCGCACTCGGTCCGCTGCTCGGTGGCTGGCTGGCCGAGCATGTGTCGTGGCGCTGGGCGTTCGGCATCAATGTGCCGCTGGCCGTGTTGATCGTGGTCGGTGTGCTGGCGTGCATCGCGCCGTCGCCGAAGGTCGCGGGCCGACTCGATGTGCTCGGGTCGATCCTGTCGGTGCTCGGTCTCGGGCTGCTCGCCTTCGGGCTGGTCGAGGGACGTACCTACGGCTGGATCACCACTATCCATCCATTGGGCATCGCCGGATTCACCTGGGGGAGTGGGCCTTCGCCGGTGTTGGTCGCGCTCGTGCTGAGCGTGCTGGCGTTGGGCGGTTTCGTCGTCCGGCAGGTGCTGTTGCGCCGCGGCGGCAATGCCGACAAGGCGCTGATGGACCTGAGCCTGTTCTCGCTCGCCTCGTTCCGCAACGGCAATATCGCCACGCTGATCATCGGTCTCGGCGAGTTCGGCATCGTCGCGGTGCTGCCGCTGTGGTTGCAGTTCACCCTCGGTTACAGCGCCCTGCAGGCCGGTCTCGCCCTGGTGCCGATCGCCATCGGCAGCTTCATCGCCAGCGGCGCCAGCTTCGGCATGGCGGGCAAGGCGTCGCCGCTGAACATGGTCCGCCTCGGCCTCGGACTCGAGGTCGTCGGTCTGGCGGCGCTCGGCTTCTTCGCCGCCACCGACAGCTCGTGGTGGTCGATCGCGCTGGTCCTGTGCGTGTACGGCATCGGCGTCGGCTTCGCCACGGCCCAGGTGACCAATGTCGTCCTGGCCGACATCCCCGAAGCCGACAACGGTCAGGCCTCCGGCATCCAGAGCGCGTTCCGCCAACTGGGTTCCGCCCTCGGCATCGCCCTGCTCACCACCATCTTCTTCACCACACTGAGCTCGAACGTCGATGACGACCTCACCGCCACCGGCACTCCACCGGCCCAAGCCCAGCAGTACGCCCACGCCATCACCGGCAGCGCGGGCGCGGCGATCGAAGGTTTCGCCGCCCAACCGGATACGCAAGAGGTAGCCACCGCAGGCCGATCCGCCATGACCGCCGGCGTCAACCTCGGCGCCTACCTGGCCGCGGGTTTCGTCCTGCTCGGCCTCGTCGCCACTGCCCTGATTCCCTCCAGAACAGGCCGCGACGACGAGTCGTCGACGTCGACAACACAACCCGCCCTCGTCTGATCCAGATCCCGGAGAAGACGCGAACGGCGTCCCTCGAATTCGAGGGACGCCGTTCGTCTTTCGGCATTTTCTACGGCACGTGCCGGACCGCGCCCTTGTCGGCGGAGGTGGCGAGCGCCGCGTAGGCGCGCAGGGCGGTGGTGACCGTGCGCTCGCGGTTGAGCGGCTGCCACGGGCGCTCCGAGGCTTCCATCTTCGCGCGGCGTTCGGCCAGGACCTCGTCGGAGACAAGGACTTCCAGCGCGCGGGTGTGCACATCGATGCGGATGCGGTCACCGTTCTGGACCAGGCCGATCACGCCACCGGACGCGGCCTCGGGCGAGACGTGCCCGATCGACAGACCCGAGGTGCCGCCGGAGAAGCGTCCGTCGGTGATCAGCGCGCAGACCTTGCCGAGGCCGAGGCCCTTGAGGAACGACGTCGGGTGCAGCATCTCCTGCATGCCCGGACCACCCGCGGGGCCTTCGTAGCGGACGACGACCACGTCACCGGGCTGGATCTTCTTGCCCAGGATCATCGACACCGCCTCCTCCTGTGACTCGACCACCACGGCCGGGCCTTCGAAGGTGAACAGGTCTTCGTCGATGCCCGCGGTCTTGAGGATCGCGCCGTCGGGGGCGATATTGCCGCGCAGCACGCACAGCCCGCCCTCGACGGTGTAGGCGTTCTCGATGTCACGGATGCAGCCGCCCGCGGCATCGGTGTCGAGCGAGGACCAGCGGTTGCTGGTGGAGAAGGGTTCCACCGTGCGCACGCCACCGGGGGCCGCGTGGAAGAGCTCGACGGCCTCCTCGGAGGCCTTGCCCGAGCGCACATCCCAGGTGTCGAGGTACTCCTCGAACGAGGTGGTGTGCACGGTGGTGACGTCGGTCTCCAGCAGCCCGCCACGACGCAGCTCACCGAGGATGGCGGGGATGCCGCCGGCGCGGTGCACGTCTTCCATGTGGTAATCGGAGTTCGGCGACACCTTCGCCAGGCACGGCACCCGGCGGCTGATCTCGTCGATGCTCTGCAGATCGAAGTCGATCTCGCCCTCCTGCGCGGCGGCGAGGGTGTGCAGCACGGTGTTGGTCGAGCCGCCCATGGCGACGTCGAGCGCCATCGCGTTGCGGAAAGCCTTGGCGTTGGCCACGTTTCGCGGCAGCACCGAGGCGTCGTCGTCCTGGTACCAGCGCTTGGCGATATCGACGATCACCGTGCCCGCCCGCTCGAACAGCGCACGTCGCGCGGAGTGGGTGGCCAGGGTGGAACCGTTGCCGGGCAACGCGAGTCCGAGCGCCTCGGTCAGGCAGTTCATCGAGTTCGCGGTGAACATGCCCGAACACGAACCACAGGTCGGGCACGCGGACCGTTCGACCTCGTCCAGTCCTTCGTCGGACACGGCCTGGCTCGCGCTCGCGGAAATCGCGGTGATCAGGTCGGTCGGCGCCTGGGCGACACCGTCGACGATCACGGCCTTGCCCGCCTCCATCGGTCCACCGGAGACGAACACGGCGGGGATGTTGAGGCGCATCGCGGCGTTGAGCATGCCGGGAGTGATCTTGTCGCAGTTGGAGATACACACCAGCGCGTCGGCGGTGTGGGCGTTGGCCATGTACTCCACGGAGTCGGCGATGATCTCGCGCGAGGGCAGCGAGTAGAGCATGCCGCCGTGACCCATGGCGATGCCGTCGTCGACGGCGATGGTGTGGAACTCGCGCGCGATGCCACCGGCGGCGGCCACCGCCTCGGCGACGATCTCGCCCATGTTCTTGAGGTGCACGTGACCCGGAACGAACTGCGTGTACGAGTTCGCGATCGCGATGATCGGCTTGCCGAAGTCGGAATCGGTCATGCCGGTCGCGCGCCAGAGCGAGCGCGCGCCCGCGGCATTGCGGCCGATGGTGGTGGTGCGTGAACGAAGCGGTGGCATTGAAGTCCTCGTAGTGTCGCTGGGTGCGTGGCAGGCGTGCGAGCAGGGGGCTGACCTGCGTGGCACGTGCGTGTACGCGGTGCGTCCGGCAAGCCGCAACGTTACTCCGGCGGGCGATGGTCGCGTCGCGCCGGTGGTAGGTCCGCGGATGATGGAACCGGGGCTCGAGGCGGGAGTGTCGCTCCGTGAGGTGTCGCCGCGGTGGTGCCGTCGGCGCGGGGTTGCCCGGTCGCCGTCAGCTTACCGCTACAACGGCCGACGCCGTCGAGCTGATTCCCGCAGTGCCCACGGTCACTGCTCGGACTTCGGCTCCGCGTCCGGTTCGGCCTTCGCGTCGGCCTCGGCCTTCGCGTCCGATTCCGCCTTCGCCGTAGCCCGCTCGGCGGCAAGGCGTTCGGCCTCGGCCGCCTCGGCGGCGGCGAACACATCGGGCAGCCGACCCCCGGACGCCTCGATCAGCTCACGCAGCCGGTCGTACCCGACCGCGGGCAACTTCACCTCGGAGTCGTCGTCGAGCCGGGCTCGCACGTATCCGCGCTTGGGAATGCTGATCCCCTTGACCCTCGCCCAGTCGAGGTGCTTCTTCTTGGTCATCGAGCTCAGGTCCAGCCCGGCCTCGGACACGGTCGTGTGCGTGCGCACGACCCACCACACCGCGACGACCGGGGCCAGCAGCAGCGGCCACAGCGCCACCGGCCACCCGACGAACGGGAAGAACACGCAGAACGCCAGCACCAGCACGCCGATATAGGCCAACCGGGGAACACCGATCACGTGCACACCGGGGGTCGGCGTGTTCGTATTGCGCGGAACCAGCAGCCAGACGATCACGGCGACGGGCACGATCAACCCGATCCGCACCCCCAGCGACCAGTCCTGCACGGTCCCGACGACGACGAAGATCAGGTACGCGAGTACCACTGCTCCGATCGCTGCGAGCCGCCCCGTGCCGGCCGCGCGCAGGCCGCCGGGTCGCGACGGGCGACCCGTATCGGTTCCCTCGTCGGTGGTGTGGGACGATTTAGCCGGTGGCACGGACTGATGCGGTGATGACACCCTCCTATCCTCGCATCTTGGTACACGGACCCACGCAACCACTCGAGTCCCACAGAATGGGACCGGAGCGGAAAGCCTGTTTGACTCGACGCAGTACGCGCGCCTAACGTCGTACGTGTGATTCGAAACGAGCTCGTAATCGGCCGGCGCGTCCAGCGTCGAGCCTGACTGTCTAGTCAATACGTCAGCTCGCGTTTGCGACGCGCCACCCTCGAACAGCCATGTGCTGGGCGGGGGCTTTTTTGTGTTCGGGCGAATGCCAGCGGCCCTTCCGGGCCAGTCCGAGTCAGAACGAGACAGTGAGGAACCAAGACGGTGAGTGCACCAACCGCACGACCCGGGCCATCGGCCCGCAGGTCAGCGCCTTCAGCTACCCCCGGTAGTACGGCTACCGACCCCGCCCGTCGTCAGGTCGCGCCCGAGCGCGTCACCGGCGCGCAGTCGGTGGTCCGGTCGCTCGAAGAGCTCGACGTCGACACGGTATTCGGCATTCCCGGCGGCGCGGTCCTTCCTGTCTACGACCCGCTGTTCGACTCGAAGAAGGTCCGTCACGTCCTGGTGCGCCACGAGCAGGGCGCCGGTCACGCGGCGACCGGTTACGCGCAGGCCTCGGGCAAGGTCGGTGTGTGTATGGCCACATCCGGCCCCGGCGCCACCAACCTGGTGACCCCGCTGGCGGATGCCCAGATGGACTCGGTCCCGATCGTGGCGATCACCGGTCAGGTGCCGTCGAGCCTGGTCGGCACCGACGCGTTCCAGGAAGCCGACATCTCCGGCATCACCATGCCGATCACCAAGCACAACTTCCTCGTCAAGGACGCCGCCGACATCCCGCGCACCCTGGCCGAGGCGTTCTACCTCGCCGCCTCCGGTCGCCCCGGCGCCGTCCTGGTCGACATCACCAAGGACGCCCTGCAGGCCCAGACCACGTTCTCGTGGCCGCCGGAGATGCGTCTGCCCGGCTACCGCCCGGTCACCAAGCCGCACGGCAAGCAGGTGCGCGAGGCCGCCAGGATGATCCTGGAGTCCAAGCAGCCCGTGCTCTACGTCGGTGGCGGCGTCATCAAGTCCGACGCCTCGGCCGAACTGCTCGAGCTGGCCGAACTCACCGGCATCCCGGTGGTCACCACCCTGATGGCGCGGGGCGCGTTCCCCGACAGCCACACCCTCAACATGGGCATGCCCGGCATGCACGGCACCGTCGGTGCGGTGGCCGCGCTGCAGAAGTCCGATCTGCTGATCACCCTCGGCGCTCGTTTCGACGACCGCGTCACCGGTCAGCTGGACTCCTTCGCCCCCGACGCGAAGGTCATCCACGCCGACATCGACCCGGCCGAGATCGGCAAGAACCGCCACGCCGACGTCCCGATCGTGGGCGACGCGCGTGAGGTCATCGTCGAGCTGATCGAGACCCTCAAGGCAGATCCGCAGTCCGGTGCCGCACCGCTGCTGACCCTCACCGAATGGTGGGCCTACCTCAGCGGCATCCGCGAGAACTACCCGCTCGGCTGGAAGACCCCCAGCGACGGCTCGGTCTCGCCGGAGTACGTCATCGAGACCCTCGGTCGCCTCGCGGGCCCCGAGGCCGTCTACTGCGCCGGCGTCGGCCAGCACCAGATGTGGGCCGCGCAGTTCATCAAGTACGAGAACCCGCGCACCTGGCTCAACTCGGGCGGTCTCGGCACCATGGGTTACGCGGTTCCCGCGGCCATGGGCGCCAAGATGGGCGCGCCGGAGAAAGAGGTCTGGGCGGTCGACGGTGACGGCTGCTTCCAGATGACCAACCAGGAACTGGCCACCTGTGCGATCGAGGGCGTGCCGATCAAGGTCGCCCTGATCAACAACGGCAACCTGGGCATGGTTCGCCAGTGGCAGACCCTGTTCTACGAAAAGCGCTATTCCAACACCGATCTCGGCACGCACTCGCTGCGCATCCCCGACTTCGTGAAGCTGGCCGAGGCGCTCGGTTGCGTCGGCATCCGGGTGGAGAAGGAGTCCGAGGTCGAGGACGCGATCCGTCAGGCCCAGGCCATCACCGACCGCCCGGTCGTCATCGACTTCATCGTCGGCAAGGACGCCCAGGTCTGGCCGATGGTCGCCTCGGGCACCAGCAACGACGAGATCATGTTCGCCCGCGGTATCCGTCCGCTCTTCGACGAGGACGAGTCGGTGTCCGAACCGGCCGTCATCCACGAGGCGATGGAACGCGAGCAGGCCGCATTCGAGAAGGGCGACGACGAATGAGCACCACCCACACCCTGAGCGTCCTTGTCGAGGACAAGCCGGGCGTGCTGGCGCGAGTCGCGAGCCTGTTCTCGCGCCGTGGCTTCAACATCGAATCCCTCGCCGTCGGTGGCACCGAGATCCCCGAGATCTCGCGCATGACGATCGTCGTCACCGTCGATGATCTGCCGCTCGAGCAGGTCACCAAGCAGCTCAACAAGCTGATCAACGTCATCAAGATCGTGGAGCAGGACGCCGACGCCTCGGTGGCCCGCGAACTGATCCTGGTGAAGGTGCGTGCCGACGCGTCGGTGCGCACGCAGGTGATCGAGGCCGTGCAGTTGTTCCGCGCCAAGGTGATCGACGTCTCGCCCGACGCGCTGACCATCGAAGCGACCGGCACCCGCTCCAAGCTCGACGCGCTGCTGCGCATGGTCGAGCCGTACGGGATCCGCGAGATCGTGCAGTCGGGAGTCGTGGCCGTCGGCCGCGGGCCCAAGTCGATCACCGCGACCCGCTGAATCGCCCCCAGCAACCTCCGCGATAACTTTTCCTAACCATCATTTTCAGAAGGGACCAATCAAGTGGCAGTCGAGATGTTCTACGACGACGACGCTGACCTGTCGATCATCCAGGGCCGCAAGGTCGCCGTGATCGGTTACGGCAGCCAGGGCCACGCGCACTCGCTGAGCCTGCGCGACTCCGGCGTCGACGTCCGCGTCGGCCTGGCCGAGGGTTCGAAGTCTCGCCCGAAGGCCGAAGAGGCCGGTCTGACCGTCGGCACCCCCGCCGAAGTCTCCGCGTGGGCCGACGTGATCATGGTGCTGGCGCCCGACACCGCGCAGGCGTCGATCTTCACCAACGACATCGAGCCCAACCTGAAGGACGGCGACGCGCTGTTCTTCGGCCACGGCCTCAACATCCACTTCGGTCTCGTCAAGGCTCCGGCCGGCGTCACCGTCGCGATGGTCGCCCCCAAGGGCCCCGGCCACCTGGTGCGTCGTCAGTTCGTCGACGGTAAGGGCGTTCCGGCTCTGATCGCCGTCGATCAGGACCCGACCGGCGAGGGCCAGGCGCTGGCGCTGTCCTACGCCAAGGGCATCGGCGGCACCCGCGCCGGCGTCATCAAGACCACCTTCAAGGAAGAGACCGAGACCGACCTCTTCGGTGAGCAGGCCGTGCTCTGCGGTGGCACCGAGGAACTGGTCAAGATCGGTTTCGAGGTCATGGTCGAGGCGGGCTACGCCCCCGAGATGGCCTACTTCGAGGTCCTGCACGAGCTCAAGCTGATCGTCGACCTGATGTACGAGGGCGGCATCGCCCGCATGAACTACTCGGTCTCCGACACCGCCGAGTTCGGTGGCTACCTGTCGGGCCCGCGCGTCATCGACGCCGGCACCAAGGAGCGCATGAAGGCGATCCTGACCGACATCCAGGACGGCACCTTCGTCAAGCGCCTCGTCGCCAACGTCGAAGGCGGCAACAAGGAGCTCGAGGGTCTGCGCAAGGAGAACGCCGAGCACCCCATCGAGGTCACCGGCGCCAAGCTGCGCGGCCTGATGAGCTGGGTCGACCGCCCGATCACCGAAACCGCCTAAGGTTTCACCGCGTCTCGAAAGGCCCGTTCGCCACGTGCGAGCGGGCCTTTCGGCATGCTGACGTAACCTGGTGGCGTGACGGAAACAACACCGGCCCAACGACTTCGGCTCGAGCCGACCGGGGTGGGTGTGTCATCCGCATCACGGATCTGAACCCTGTGCCTTCGGCTGACCTCGGCGGTGGCGATCTCGCGATTCCGTTCGAGCTGCCCAACGGCGATGTCGGCTTCATCTGGGGCGACTCGTTCTCCGGGGACGGCCCGTACGGCCCACCGATGGGTGGCATCGGGAACTGGCGTTCCCCCATCATCACGCGCACATCTCAGCGCGACCCCGCCGAGCCGATCGTCATGGCCATCTCGCCGGGCACCGACGGTCGCCAGCTGTGGGACTACCAGCACGACAACGCCGAATACTCCACCGTCCTGCCGTGCGACGCGATGACCGTCGACGGCCGGATCTACCTGTGGGTCATGTACACCCAGGGCCTGGGCAACGAGAAGTGGTGCGAGGTCTGGACATCCGACGACAGCGGCATCACCTGGGCGCGCAGCGGTTCGAAGTTCTGGTGCGGCGCCTTCGCCGGCAAGCGGGTCATGATCTCCTGGGCCAAGGACCCGCACAGCGACTGGGTGCACATCATCTCCACCGGCGGCCTGGCCAGGAACAAGGACATGCTGCTGTGGCGCGCGACGGTCGACGGCCTGTCCGATCCGCACGCCTGGCAGGGCTGGGGCTGGGACGGCGACAACTGGGCCTGGAACCGTGAGCCGACGCCGATCCTGCCCGGTTGGCAGTTCGGCGAGATCTGCCTGCGCTATGTCGAGAACAGGGCCGTGATCTCCGGATTCGACGCGGGGGACTACTCGATCTTCGTCAAGGTCGGCGACCGGATCGACAACACGAACTGGATCACGACCCACACCCATCGGCCGATCACCGGGATGCCGCGCGGTGTCGACACGGTCCCGCGCCTGTACGGCGGCTACATACACCCCTACAGCAGGCTCGAGGACGGCAAGTTCACCCTCATCGTCTCCGAGTGGGCGCAGAACGGGAATCCCTATCGGGCGACCCAATTCACCTGCACCGGGATTCGCCGCAAGGTGCTGGTCCCGGTACCCGACCCCGAACCGACCCCGGAGCCCCAGCCGACGCCCGATCCTCGGCCGACCCCACCACCGGACCCGCATCGGACCTGGTGGCAGGAGCTCGTCCGCCGAGTCGACGAGTGGCGCAGGCGGCTCGGTCCGTAGCGCCACCCCTTGCTGTCGGCGGTCGATAGCTGGGCGGTGGCGCACTCTGTCACCGCATGGTTATCCGCTGGTCCTTGCCGTAGCGGCCCGGTAGCGCGAGACTTGCTCGATGACGACGGTTGAGGATTTCGATCGGCAGGCGGCGGAGATCGGCAAAGCGGCGCGGAAGCGGGTTTCTCGTACCGCGTTGGGGGAGTGGAAGCCGGGTCCGGGGCGGGAGGACCCGGTGGCGATTCTGTTGAAACAGAACGAGAGCCGGGTGCCGTCGCTGGTGCCGATCCGGATGGCGCGAATGGCGGTGTCGCCGTTCACCTTTCTGCGGGGTGCCGCGGCGGTCCTGGCCAGTGACCTGGGGAGCGGTCCGGATACGGGGCTCATCACGCAACTGTGCGGCGACGCGCATCTGTCGAACTTCGGGCTCTTCGGCACTCCTGAACGCAATCTCGTGTTCGATGTGAACGACTTCGACGAGACGCTGCCCGGCCCGTTCGAGTGGGACGTCAAACGCCTGGTCGCCAGTGTCGCGGTCGCGGCGCTCAATAACGGCTGTTCCGATGAGGACGCGGCATCGGCGGCGGAGGCGACCGCCCGCGGCTATCGCGAGGGCATCGAGGCGATGACAGAGCAGGACAGTCTGGAGATCTGGTACGACCGGGTCGACTCCGACAAGGTTCTCGAGCTGGTCCAGAAGAAGAAGGGCCGCAAGCTGGCTGAGAAGACGATCGCCTCGGCCAAGAAGCGCACCAGTCTGCAAGCACTGGACAAACTCACCGAACCCGATGCCGACGGCATTCCGCGGATCAAGAATCAGCCGCCGCTGCTGGTACCCATCACCTCCCCCGACGCGGCGACCGTCAAGTCGGTGTTCGCCGAATACCGGCGCACGCTGCCCGACCACATGCGCGTGCTGCTCAACCGCTACACCTTCGTCGAGGCCGCCGTGAAGGTTGTCGGTGTGGGCAGCGTCGGTACCCGATGCTTCATCGCGCTGCTGATGGACAAGGAGTCCGGCACTCCGCTGTTCCTGCAGTTGAAGGAGGCCGACATCTCGGTGCTGGCGCCGTATCAGAAGGCGAGCCGATACAAGCACCAGGGACATCGCGTCGTCGCCGGTCAGCGCCTGATGCAGGCGTCGAGCGATATCTTCCTCGGCTGGGCCACCGGGCCTGCGGGCGTGCACTACTACTGGCGTCAGTTCCGCGACATGAAGGGCTCCGTCGAGATCGACAATCTCACCCACGGGCAACTGGCCAACTATGGCGCCGCCTGCGGCGGGGTGCTGGCTCGCGCCCACTGCCGCTCCGGCGATCCGCTGGCGATCGATACCTATATCGGCGGCAGCGAGAAGTTCGATACGGCTCTGAGCGATTTCGCGATGTCGTATTCGGATCAGAGCTTGGCCGACTACCGCCTGCTGCTGGCCGCGATCAAGGACGGTCAGGTGGAAGTGGCCGACAACCCGTACTGATCGGCCCGGTTCGGGCTCGACCGAAACAGCGCGATCCCGATCGCGAACAACCACAGCATGGTGAGCCCGCCGACGGTCGCCGTGGTGCCCCACCCGTTGGCCGCATAGAACTCGGCCGGCACGTTCCCGAAGAACAGCGACGGCACGAACGCGAAGTTCACCGCCGCGAGCGCCCAACTGGTCACGGTGCACCAGCGGGGCAGTAGCCGTGCGGCGGCGATGGCGAAGGCCACGAGGAACAGTCCTTCCAGCAGGCGCGAGACGGTTCCGTACAGGATGTAGGTCCCGGTGACGGTGATGGTGGGATCGATCGGTTCGGGCGCCGCGATCACCGCACCGACTTCGAGGCCGGTCGACACGAGAACGGCGGTGAGCCAAGCGGTTCCGGCCGCGGCGGCCAGCGCCCCGAACCACTCACGTTCCGGGTCGCGGTGTCGCACCACAGCGGCGAGCCCGCTCATGAACACCACGAACAGCGTCACGCCGATCAGTCCGAGCAGGCATCGGGTGAGCACATTCGCGTCCGGCGGTGCCCCCGAGTACACGAAGTACAGCGGCAGTTCGATCAGCGTGCATGCGGCTCCAGCGAAAGCAGCTGCTCCGGTGACGCGCTGAATCTGGTTGATGTCCACAGTTGTTCGCCCCTCGCCTCCGAGCCACCCTGCTCGGTCAGAATTAGTATAAGACTTAAACTATAACCCCTATGTTAAGTTGGGGGAACCCCGAACGAATGAGGAGACGGTGACCAGTAAGCAGTCAGGTCCGGCTCGACCGCGCGTCGGACGTCCGGCCGAACTGGACGCGGACCGCATCGTCGCAACGGCCATCGCGCTCGCCGATCGCGAAGGTTTGCGCGCCGCTTCGCTGACGAAAGTGGCTGCCGCGCTGGGTGTCACACCGATGTCGCTCTACCGCCACATCGGCTCGAAAGACGGCCTCACCGACCTGATGGCCGACACCGCCTTCGGCCCGCCGCCCGTCATCGGTCCGGGCTGGCGTCCTGCCCTGCGCGCGTGGGCGACCGGTCAGCGAACAGTGTTCGCCCGCCATCCGTGGCTGACCCAGATCCCCATCACAGGCCCACCCCGGGGTCCCAACGCCCTCGCGTGGATGAATGCCGGCCTCGCCGCCTTGCGGGAGACCCGGCTGGACTGGGGCGCCAAGATCGGTGCGATCACCGTGATCGGTGGCTACGTCCGTCAGGCGTTCGTCACCGACCGTCACATGGCCGAGCAGCGCGGCGCCGAACAGCGCAGCGAGGCTCAATCCCTCGAGGTCTACCAGCGCGACGTGTCGACCCTCGACCTGTCCGGCTTGCCCGAGATCGCCGCCCTCTTCGCGGATCAGGCTTTCGCCGAGGTCCCCCCGGACGAAGAATCGGCGGCCGGTGATTTCGCCTTCGGTCTCGACCTCATCCTGGACGGCGTCGCCGCCGCAGTCGTCACGGCCGAAAAGCCGCGGTCGTAGTCACCGGGACTCGCATCGCCGCCGTGTGGGCGGCAGTGGATACACTCATTACCGATGAGTAACTTCTTTTCCTCGGTGGACCAGGTAACCGACAGGCTGACAGCCGCCGGTTACCTGCCGTCCCTCGATATCGCGACCGCGGTCTTCCTCGCCGACCGCCTCGGCAAACCCTTGCTGATCGAGGGACCGGCGGGCGTCGGTAAGACCGAGCTCGCCAAGGCTGTCGCCGCCGCGGTGCGCGCCGAGCTCATCCGCCTGCAGTGCTACGAGGGCGTGGACGAGGCCCGTGCCCTGTACGAGTGGAACCATGCCAAGCAACTGCTCCGGATCACCGCCACCTCCGGCGAGGACTGGGACAGCGCCCGCGACCACGTCTTCACCGAGGAGTTCCTGCTCGCGCGTCCGCTGCTGGCAGGCATCCGCAACCCCGACCCCACGGTCCTGCTCATCGACGAACTCGACAAGGCCGACGTGGAGCTCGAGGGTCTGCTGCTGGAAGTCCTCGGCGACTTCCAGGTGAGCATCCCCGAACTCGGCACCGTCACCGCCGTCCGCAAGCCGTTCGTCATCCTCACCTCCAACGCCCACCGCGACCTGTCCGAAGCGCTGAAGCGTCGCTGCCTGTATCTCCATATCGACTATCCGACAGCGGAATTGGAGAAGGCGATCGTCGCGCTCAAAGTTCCCGAGCTCGACGCCGCGCTGGCCGAACCGGTGGTGGCGACGGTGAGCGCGCTACGGCAACTCTCGCTGCGCAAGGCGCCCTCGATCGCCGAAACCGTGGACTGGGCTAGGACTTTGGTCGCGTTGGGAACGCGGACACTGGCCGGCGGTGTGGTTCGCTCGACACTCGGGGTGCTGCTGAAGTACCAGTCGGACCATCGCATCGCCATCGATCGGCTCGGTCTCGACGACCAGTCAGACGGCAGCGTGCGGTGCTGAGCCCTTCGCGCGTCGTTCCCACGAGCGCTCGGCTCGTCGATTTCGTCACCCTGCTGCGCGAGCACAACATTCACGCGGGTCCCAGCGAAACTATCGACGCGGCAGCCGCGATCGTAGCCCTCGGTGACGCCGACCCCCGCGTCCTGCGCGCGGGTCTGGCCGCGTGCCTGCTCCGCCGCAACGGCCAACGCAAAGTCTTCGACCAACTCTTCGACCTGTACTTCCTCGGCGTCTCGCTGCCACCCGCACGCCCGAGCGAGAACGCCGAAGACCTGCGCGAACGTCTGATCGCCACCCTCGTCCAGGGTGAGGACACCGCCGAACTGGCCCGCGAAGCACTCAACACCTTCGGCGCCTACGGCGGTGCGGGGGAGAGCGCGGGCCGGGTCACCCAGGCCTCCGGCGCGGGCTGGTCCTCATACCTGACCATGAAATCGCTACGCCCGGATGAGATCTCCGAGCAACTCGCTCAAACCATGGGTGGCACAGGGCAGTTCGACACCGCGGTGCGCACCATCGAGGCCCGTCGCCGCGTCGATCAGTTCCGTACCGATGTGCAAACCGAGGCGCGCCTGCGCTCGGCCGAATTGCGCGGCACCGACTACATCGCCCGCCGCGGCGTCGAGAACTCCGCGGACCGCACGGATTTCCTCGGTGCCCGCGAACAGGACCTCGCCGAGATGCGCCGCCTCGTGCACCCACTGGCCCGCAAACTCGCCACCCGACTGGCGGTGCGCCGCAAGAAGGCGGTCCGCGGCCAGATAGATCTGCGCCGCACCCTGCGTCGTTCCATGGCCACCGGTGGTGTCCCGGTCGATCCGGTACTGCGCGCCCGCAAACGCGGTCGCCCCGATCTCGTTGTGCTGGCCGATGTTTCGGGCTCGGTCAGTGGTTTCGCCGAATTCACCCTGCAATTGGTGCAGGCCCTGCAGGACCAGTTCAGCAAGGTCCGCAGCTTCGGCTTCGTCGACACCTGCGCCGAGATCACCCAGTACTTCACCCCCGGCGAACCGCCACCGCCGGGCTTCGCGCAGAACATCGTGCGCGAAGGCGGCGTCGCCCGGTTCGGATCCAGCAATTACGGCGAGGTCCTCCAGGGTTTCGTCGACCATTACCTCGACGCGGTCGGCCCACGCACCTGCGTGCTGATCCTCGGTGATGCCCGCACCAACCGCACCGACCCGAATCTCGCCGCGCTGCAAGCGATCACCGAGCGCGCGAAGGCGGTCTACTGGCTCAACCCGGAGCCGTCGCGCTCGTGGTCGACCGGTGACTCGGCCGCCGAGGACTACACCGAGATCGTCACCATGCACGAATGTCGCAATGTCGCCCAGCTCGCCGAGGTGATCGGCAGACTGCTGCCCGCCTGATTCAGCGGTACTTCGTGGTGCCTGCCGAGGTGCGCGAATTGCTGACGAGTTTCGCGAAGCACTCGTCGACGGGGATCGCCCTGGCATCGCACCAGACATTGGCAGAGTCGGGATCGCTGTAGGTTGTTCCGGCCAGCGTTATCCACCATCCCTGCAGGTCGAACGTGGCCCAGTCGTCGCTCCAGACCAGTCGCGCCCCGGGATACTGGGCGCGCATCCGTTGATGTTGGGCGAGGATCTCGCTGCTGGTCCAGTTCACCATGTGCCCGTCGACGTCGGGCGCGACCAATCCCGGCTGTTTGGCCGAGAGCTGAGGCACCCACCGGTTGGCCACCCCCGCACTGACGAAGGGCTGGTCGGCATCGGCTTGTGCGCGCAAGGTAGCGAGAGCCTGGGCTTGGAGGTCTATGGGGGCGGGCGCCGGGACAGGGGCAGGCACCGGCACGGGTGCCGAGGCCGCAATGGTCGCGGCGGTGGGGGAAGGGGCGGCGGTCGAGGAGTTGCGGTCCTGTTGCAGAACGATGATTCCCGCCGCGATCACGCCGACTCCCAACGCCATGACAACCACCAGTGCCCCCAGAATCCACGGCCACGGTGACGGCCGTTGCGGCGGTGGCATGGCTTGCTGGTATCCGGGATAGCCGGGATAGCCCATGTTCGCCTCCGCTCTCGCAGCGGCCGAACGGTCCCCATCAGGCGCTCGGTCGCCCGTGCCTGCTGAGCAGTCTATGACTGTTCAGCAGGTCATTCGGCTTCCGTTGCGCAACCGACATCCGTATTTCAGGCGCTCAGCCGCACGACGGCGTACTCGCGCCCGGCCTTGGTCTGGTACTTGTCGTAGCGCGGTTGGGCGGTGGTGATGTGTTCCCAGGCGGTTGCCCGCTCGGCACCGTCGAGCACGTGCGGTGTCACCGCGACGGCATCTCCGCCTGGTAGCTGAATAGTTGCCTGATCGGGCTGATTCATCAGGTTGAGGAACCAGTCGGGGTGACCGTCCTTGCCGCCGGAGGCGACGAGCAGCCAGGACTCGTCCTCGCCGGGGAACCAGGAGATCGGGGTGTCGCGCGGCTGGCCACTGCGGCGGCCGACCGTGTGCAGGATCAGCACATCCATCCCCATGAAGGTGCCTTTACCGCGGCGGATCTTGCGGTTCATCCGCGCGTTCATCCTGTGCTGCATCCAGCGCGAGAACCCGCTGTGTGAGTTGCTCTTGCTCGCTTGCTGATTCGAAGACATGGTGACATTTCCTTTCACGGGGAGGGGGAGCCTCAGCCCCAGGCGCCGGCGATCTGACGGGTGCTGGCATTGAGCCGGTTGAACATGTTGGTGACGCCGATCATCAGCACGATCGAGGCGAGCTGCTTCTCGTCGAAGTAGCTGGCGGCGCTGTCCCAGATCTCGTCGGTGACCGCGTCGGGACGGTCGGCCATCCGGGTGGCGGCCTCGGCGAGTTCGAGGGCGGCGCGCTCCTCCTCGGAGAAGAACGGGGTCTCGCGCCAGGCCACCACCGTGGCGAGGCGGTCTTCGCTGACGCCCGCCTTGCGCGCGGTGGTGGTGCCACCGAGTACGCAGGCGCTGCAGCCGTTGATCTGGCTCACCCGCAGGTGCACCAGCTCCAGGATCTCGCCGTCCACGCCACCGGTCTCCACGGCCTTGAGGACCTGCTGGATCGGGCCCATCGCGTCGGTGAGGACCATGGCCGGGTTCTTCATCCGAGACTGCATGTCGTTCTCCTTGTTCGTTGCTTGTCCGCTGCTTGCGGTGTGTCTCAATAACAGCCCGTGCGAGGCTGGAACAGAATGGCTGTGGGACACTGTGGGACAGCGAAAAACGGCCCTGACCACCGGCTTGTCGGTCGTGAGATTTCTGGTGCAGGCCGGGACAACGGGAGTGGAACACGGTGGTTGCGCAACGGCAGACGGCACGGGCATACCCGCAGGACGAGCTCGCTTCGCGCCTGCGACTGATCCAGGAACTCTCCGGCCGTGGCGTGCGCGCCCTGGCCCGCGACACCGGCCTGAGCTCGTCCTCGCTCTCGCGCTACCTCAGCGGCCAGACGGTCCCGCCGTGGCCCGCGGTCCTCGAGCTGTGCCGCCTGGTCAAACGCGACCCGCGCCCGCTGCGCCCGCTCTGGGAGCGCGCCAACAACCCCCTGCCCGCCCCGCCGAAGACCAGCCGTCAGCCCGCCCCGCCGAGCCCACCGGCCGACGCCCCACCCCCGCCACGCAACGACCTGCCCCGCGACGTGCCCGACTTCACCGGCCGCGAGCAGGCGCTGGCCGACGTGCTCGCCGCCGTCCGTGCCGACCGCGTGGTCGCGATCGACGGCATGGCAGGCGTCGGGAAAACCTCCCTCGCCGTGCACGCCGCGCATCAACTCACCGCCGAATACCCTGACGCCCAGCTGTATCTGGACCTGCACGGCTTCACCGACGGACGGCAACCGCTCGACCCCGACGCCGCCCTTCGTGCGCTGCTGGCCGCCTTGCAGGTGCCCTCGGAGAAGGTGCCCCAGGACGGGGAAGTCGAACTGCGAGCGGCCTGTTGGCGTTCGGAGCTCGCCCGGTTGCGCGCTGTCGTCGTGCTCGACAATGTCGCCGATGCCGCGCAGGTCAGCCACCTGTTGCCGGGCGCGGGCGAGTCGGTGGCCATCATCACCAGTCGCAACCGGTTGCTCGAACTCGACGAGGTCCCGCCGGTGACCCTCGACGTGCTCACGCCGGAGGAGAGCGCCGAACTGCTGGTGCGGGCCAGCGGCGACGCTCGCGTCGGACGACTGGCCAAGGAGCCCGAGCAAGCCGCCGAAGTGCTGCGCCTGTGCGGCAACCTACCCCTGGCGCTGCGCTTGGCGGCCGCTCGTCTCCGGCATCGCCCGGGCTGGTCGGTCGGCATCCTCGTGGAGCGAATGGCCGAGGGCGCCAGCGAATTCGACACCGCCTTCGGCATGTCGGTCCGCCAGCTCAACCGCGACCAGCGCCGCCTGTTCCGGCTGCTCGGCCTGATCCCCGGCTCCACGTTCACCGATTACGTCGCCGCCGCGGTGGCCGACGTCTCGCTGCGCAGCGCCCGCGCCATGGTCGAGGACCTCCTCGACGCGCATCTCGTCCAGCAACCCGCCGACGGTCGCTACCGCCTCCATGACCTGGTCCGCCAACACGCCCGCACCGCGACCTTCGAGCACGACACCCCCGCCGACCGCGAACGAGCCCTGCACCGCGTCCTCGACTACTACGTACACACCGCGGCCGCCGCCGACGCCGCCATGCCGTTCCTGTCGCCGACCCGCCCCGTCTCCGCCGGTTCGCCGCCCGCCGAACTCCCGCATTTCCCCGGTCGTGACGCCGCGTTCTTCTGGTTCGTCTCCGAGTACACCAACCTGATGGCTGTGTTCTACGCCGCCGTCGAAGCCGGCGCCGACACCCACGTGTGCGAACTGCCCCGCTTCATGCGGGCCTTCTTCGCCCGCCGTTGTGGGACCACGCATCTCAACGCGCTGTTCGAGCAATCCCTCACCGCCGCACAGAATCTCGGCGATCCACGGCAACTCGCCGAAGCGCACAGCGATCTGGGTTTCGCCCGCTACAATGCGGGCCGCATGACCGAAGCGGCCGCCGCCTACGCCGCCGCCGCGCCCCTGGTCGTCGAAGTGGGTGACCCGCTGCCCCGCGCCGAACTGACGATGCGCTGCGCCCAATTACGCTGGGACGAAGGCAGTATCGAAGAACCGCTGGAACTGTTCCGGCAAGCCCGCGACCTCTACACCACCGGCGGTTGCCCGACCAGCGCCGCCGATGCCATCGCCGGCGAAGCCTGGGCCATGCTCCAGCTGGGGCAGCGCGACCGGGCCGCCCAACTGGCCCGCGAAGCCCTCGCCGTCCCCACCGTCCACCCGTCGCTCCAGGCCCAGATCACCCTCGGCGTGGCGATCGCGGCCGACGAACCCGAAGAAGCCCTCGGCCACCTGGACCGCGCCCTCGCCCTCGCCCGCGAGGACGGCCACAAACACAACGAAGCCTGGTGCCTGAACTGCCGGGGTGTCGCCCTGCGTGAAATGGGTCGCTACGAAGAAGCACTCGCCAGCCACCGAGAAGCCTTCGCCCTGTTGGACGCCCTCTTCGAAGACCACTGGAAGATCCACTTCCTCAACAGCTACGCCGAAACCTGCCGTCTCGCAGGACTACCCGACGAAGCTCTTGATCTCTATCGCCAAACCCTCACCCTGGCACCGGAACTGGGCCATCGCTTCGAGGAGGCGACAGCCCACCAGGGCATCGCCGACGTCCTCGACGCGACCGACCCGGCCGCCGCCACCGAACACCGCGCGGCAGCCGAGTCCCTCTTCGCCGACATCACCCCATCGACTTCGCTCCATCCAGCGACTCCCGGATGATGTCGGCGTGGCCGGAGTGCTGGGCGGTCTCGGTCATGATGTGCATCAGCGTGCGGCGCGCGGTCCAGCGTCCCCCGGGCTCGAACCACGGCGCCTCCGGCAGGGGCTGACTCACGTTCAGATCCGGGAGGGTGCGCACGAGCTCATCGGTGCGTGCGGCCACCTGCTCGTATTCGGCCAACACACCCTCGAGCGTGTCGCCGGGCAGCATCCGGAAGATATCGCTCCACTGCGCGATCTGCTCCTCGGTCATCGAGTCGAAGTCGGGGGCTTTCGCGGGCCCGTCGATGATGAAACCCGCCCAATTCGCTTCCACCGCGGCCACATGCTTGATCAGTCCACCCAGGCACAGCTCGCTGGCCGTCGTGCGCAGACCCGCCTGCTCGTCGGTGAGGTCGCGGACGGTGTAGCGCAGGAAGTGCCGGTGCTTGGCGAGCATCTCGAGGATGTCGGTGCGCTCGGTATCGATCTGGGTGCTCGTGGTCATGTCCGGATCCTTTGCTTGTCGGTGTTGTGAAACCCAAGGTAGAACCCATTGCGGCCAGTTTCTGACCGCAATTGCGAGATAATCGGAATATGGCCGATACGAGCGCACGCACCCTTCGACTGCTGTCGTTGCTGCAGACCCACCGCTATTGGTCCGGAACGGAACTCACTGAGCGCCTTCGTGTTTCGGCCCGCACCCTGCGCCGCGACATCGACCGCCTTCGTGAACTCGGCTACCCGGTCGACGCCCGCCCCGGTGTCGACGGCGGCTATCAACTGGCTGCGGGCGCCGCCCTGCCACCCCTGGTCCTCGACGACGACGAGGCCGTAGCCATCACCGTCTGCCTGCAAGCAGGCTCCCAGGGTGCGGGCGACGGCCTGGCCGAACCCTCGATCCGCGCACTCGGCAAATTGGTCACCGTCCTACCCACCCGCCTACGCAGTCGCGTCGATGCCCTGCGCGCCATGACCGAATCCTCGGCCTGGACCGCCGTCCCCCTCTCCGACGTCGACCCCGCCGTCCTCACCGACCTGGCCCTCACCTGCCGCCGCGAAGAACGCCTCACCTTCACCTACACCGCCGCGGACGGCCGAACCAGCACCCGAGAAGTGGAACCCCACCGCCTCGTCTCCCTCGGCCGCCGCTGGTACCTCGTCGCCTACGACCTCACCCGCCACGACTGGCGCACCTTCCGCGTAGACCGCCTCACCGCCTCCGCGACCACCGGCGCCCGCTTCCGCCCCCGCACCCTCCCGGCCCCCGACGCCGCCACCTTCGTCCGAAACGCCGTCGGCGCCCGCCGCTCCGGCTACACCGTCACCGCTGAGATAGAAGCCCCCGCCACCGACGTCCACACCCGAGTAGGCCGCTGGTGCACCATCACCGCCCTCCCCGGCGACCGCACCCACATAGAATTGACCGTAGACAGCCTCGACTGGCCGATTCTGTTGCTGGGCAGGGTAGAAGCGGATTTCCGCGTCCTCGGCCCACCGGAACTGGTTACGCAGCTGCGGGAGTGGGGGAACCGCTTCACCCGCACTCAGCCATGAGTTCGCCCTGTCTGCCTCGGCGCGCTATACCTAACCCATGAATCTGTCCCAGCTGAGCTCGGCGATCGAGGCGGCTGTCGCCCAACATCTCAACGAACTCGGCAAAGCCGTCGGATTGCTGCCCTTGACCTGGTTCGTCGCGCCGTCGGTGACCAGCGACGACAGCATGGAGGCCGTCCTGTCCGTCGAAGGTCAAGCCGGTAGCCATCTTTCGCAACACCCGGGCCGGGTGGTCGATCAATGGGCCAACGTCCTCGGACTACGCCGGGTGTTCTCTCCGACCCCCGGGGTGCACGCGGTGGAAGGTCTCCTCGAGCCTCAGCCCGGGGAATATCGGTTCGAGATCCGCATCTGGGGTGTCGTCGACCCCGCTGTGCTGCACGCTCAACGGGATTGGGGCCGGTGGCAGGGCTGACCCGGGTCAGCCGCGATACCGCCCCTTCTGCCGCCGCTGATAGAACAGCAGATCCACCTCCACCGGCTCGACCAAAGCCGTGATCTCGGCCAACCTGGTGTCGTACCGGAGCTCGGTGATGCACCGATGCAGATAAGCCCGCCGCTCCGGGCCCAACTGCGCCCAGATCGCCCCGAACCGCGACTGCCCCCGCTCCCCGGAGACCGCAACGAGATCGAGTAACGCAGGCCAGCAACCGGTTTCGGTCGCCCGCGCGGGCAACTCCGCCACCGCCGACTCCGAGAGCAAAGCTAGCGCGTACCCCACAGCGCTCCTGACATCGTCGTCCATCCGAGACATCAGCGTGAACAGCCCACGCCAACTCTCCGCATCCTCACGCCCGTCCATCGGCGCGACCAGATCGACCCCCACATCCGGATCGTTGAACACGGGATTGCCGACCAACGTCCACAGCCCCAGCGGCGTGAGATATCCGGCCAGCGTGAGGAATTCGGGCACCGCGCCGAGGGCGAGCGCGTTGCGCACCAGCCGGGCGACATCGCCGGGCTGCGCATTCCCGAACAGGATGTCGCCCACCCGGCGGATCACATCGGGCGCGCACCGCGAAAACACCGACAGCGCAGCGTGTTGCAGGTCGGAAGAACCCGACAACACCGTCTGCGCCATCCGCGGAACCCGCTTATGTGGCCCATCGAGCAGCTGACGAATAACCGCACTCAGTACGTCCACGTCATAGGAAAACGCCGCCGAGAAGATCAGCCCGGCATCATCCCGCACCCCCACCTCGACAGCGGCGAGCACTTCCGGTGTGGCACAGGCCAAGAACGGCCCCACCGTGACGTAGTCGCGCCGCCGCAGCAACTCGTTGAGGATCCCGACGATCGGCCCCGGCGCCATTCGATCGACCAACTGCTCGATGGCCCGTGGATCGAGATAGGGCGCACAATCGGCCGCATACCCCGCATCGAGCAGCATCAACGTCTCAGCGGCCTTGCCCGGATGATCCAGCCCCACCGACCCCGCTGCCCGCCCCGTCATCATCGGCGGAACCAGCTTCTGCACCAACGGAATCGAGATCGTCAACGGAATGAACGGCACCAACGCGCTGATCCGCCGAAACGTCTCCGTGTGCTGATCGAACAACACCCCCGAAATCTGCTGATTCAGCGCATGCAACCGATCGGCCCCGAGATACCGCAGGTGATCCAACCGCTGAGGATGGACATGCAACGTGCGAGCCAACAGAATCAACTGCGCCCGAGTGATCAGGTCGGTCATCTGCCGCCGAACATGATCTTCTTCGTCACCCGGCGCAACGGCCGAGGCAACGCGGAGACCATCGAATCGATGGACTTGTCCAACGCGGCCGCCTCGAACGTACTCGCGGCCCTCATCAACTCGAACAGATCCCGAGCCTCATCCGCCGGCAGCTGCTCCAACGCGGGCAGTGTCTCCGGCAAGCCACCTTCACGGTCACTTCTGACAGTCATGCGGCTCCTGGGTAACGCGATCCTCTCCTCCGAGGGTCCCCTGTCCCTCTGTTCCGCGCTACAACTTCGCCGAATCACTGTGCATGACAACGAAAACCCCAGCCCAGGTACATGTAAACCGACGTACCACTTTTGGTGACGCGCGGGTGTGATTCCGCTGGGAGTGGGAGAGCGGGGAGTGCAGGGGCACCCCGGTACCGCGAGGTACGGATGCACCCTGACGTGAGCTCCGCCGGTCGGTCGTCGCTGAGTCGTTTGGTGATGCACGCCCGCCGGGCATTACTCGGCCGGGGCCGGGACTGGGTTGCTGCACAGAGTCAGGAACACCCAGGGAAGTCCTGGTATCCACGCCACCAACCACGGTGGAGCCGTCCGAGTCCGCCTTTACCGGCCGACTCTGTGTCATCGGAATGGTTGCAGCGGCCCCTCTGACGGGCGACGACTGCGCGAGTAAGGCGCATCACCCGCACAACTCGCCCGGGCGCACAGCGGCAAGGGGGGAGGTTGGCGGAGACGCCAGAATCATCGGTAGGCTTCCTGCCTACGGCGGTGAGTCTGCTAGTACCAGATTCTCGCCCAGGGCCTCGGCGGTGTTACAGCACCTCCGGGGCCTGACTTGTGCGCCGACCGTACCATAGCCGTCGGCTATCCAAGAAACGTCGTCAAATCCCCAGACCACTGATCCTGTTCTGACACAGCCCTTTTCCACCCTTTCAGTGGCGGCCATGGAACACCCCAGCCTGCCAGCACGGTTCGAGTGAACCCGCCCTTCGGTGTCTGGTTCGCAGTCAACTCCTCTGGGGAGACGTACCGTGTGGGCACCCAATCGGTCACGCATCGATTATGCGGAGTTCGGTCGAGCGTCGAGCGGTAGCGAACTACGGTGGCGCCGTCTGGGTTCAGGCGATCTGGCGGCGGTAACCTAGCTCGTAGTTGACGACCGAGGCACGTGATGGGGGTGTAGGCCGCGATGGCGCGCATTTCGAAGGTCCTGCCGAGCATGCAGCAGATCAGGCCTCACAATGTCGAGGACCAGGTCGAATGCGAGTGGAAGATCATCGTCGACACCGACGGCTCTCCGTTGCTGCATCTGAGCACATTCGGATCGAGCAACCGCGCGTCCAAACGCAAAAGCAGTCAGTCGATTCAACTCAGCGCGGGGGTGGGCCATGCCCTGATCGCGATTCTCGTCGAAGCTTTCGGCACCGAGCAGAGCTCGTCGTTGGGAGCTCTGTTGTCGGATACACGAAATGGGCTGGAGGTGCCTGCGAGTGATCCGGCCAGTGAGCAAGCGGTGGAGCGGGGTGTCTCGACCAGCGCGCCCGCGCGCGATCCAGTCGAGGTCCCGTCGACCGAGCATCCCCTTGTCGCGGAACTGCTGAACAGCGAGACATTCGACCTTCAACGGCGACTTGCTGGTCGTGTGTCGGTGCCTGATGCGAAGATCGGTGACCTGGTTGGTGCGCTCCTGAACACACGGTTCCGCGAGGTGACTCGCCTCCAGGCTGCGACTCTCTTGGGTGTTCCGCTGGGTCGGGTGAGCGGCGCTCTGTCTCAAGCGCAGAAGATTCTCGATGTGGAGGGGTATGAGGTGTTGATCCTCGGGAATGACGACGTGGTGCACCTTGATAAGGGTGCGATGGTCGAGCAGTTCGGGTTGAGCCGGTGAGCCAGGTCTCGCACCGGAGGCGCCGCGAGATCCTGGACGCGCTACGGGTCGGCACCGTTCCGGCAAACGGCCTCGATCAACTGGCGGTCGGACTCGAGAAGTTCGACGTGGGGGTCACTCAGGACCTCGGCACCCTTGCTCAGGGCGGTTCGGTATTCAAAGCTGTTCGCGGTGATTACGGGTCGGGAAAGACCTTCTTCTCCCGATGGATCGGCGATCGCGCTCTGAAGATGGGCTACGCGGTGGCCGAGGTCCAGATCAATGAGTCCGACACTCCGCTGTACAAGCTGGATTCGGTCTACCGCCGGGCGATCGAATCGCTGCGCATGGCCAGCGTTCAGCCGAGTGCGCTGCGGACGCTCTTGGACGCATGGCTGTACACGGTCCAGGATGAAGCCGACGAGCAGGGGATAGGTGTCGATATTCTTATCGACCGCCGGCTCGCCGCGGTTAGCGACAAGGCGCCGATCTTTCCTTTGGCGATCCGGGCGTACCGAAAAATGGTCGAGGTTGAAGACCGCACCGGCGCCGATGCGATGGTGGCCTGGATCGGGGGCCAACCCAACGTGGCCGCAACGATCAAGCGACAGGCCAATATCCGCGGTGATCTGACCAACGAACTCGCACCGAGCTTCTTTCGCGGGCTCCTTGCCGTGCTCAAGGATGCTGGACACCCCGGCCTGATCCTTGTCCTCGACGAGGTGGAGACGGTTCAACGCATGCGTTCTGATACGCGTATGAAGGCGCTCAACACCCTCCGTCAATTCATCGACGAGGTTCATAAGGGCGAGTACCCGGGCCTATATTTGCTGGTGACCGGGACACCTGCACTGTTCGAGGGGCGTCAGGGAATTCGACTTCTGCAACCACTCGCGGAACGGCTGCATACGGACTTCTCGCCGGATCCACGTTTCGACAACGTGCGCGCGCCTCAGCTGCGTTTGACCGCATTCGACCTCGAGAAGCTGATCGAACTCGGTACTCGGGTACGTGAACTTTACGCGTCAGGCGCGGACAACCAGGATCGGGTTCGCTCAGTTGCCACCGACGTCTTCATCAAGCAGCTGGCGACTGCTGTGGCTGGCCGACTGGGTGCCCAGGTGGGAACCGCGCCCCGGATCTTCTTGCGCAAGTTGGTCGACGTGCTCGACAAAGTCGACCAGTTCGAAGCATTTGATCCGATGAGTGACTACGAGCTCCAAATTTCGGACTCAGAGTTGGATGACGCGGAGAAGGCCGCTGTGAGTGCGAATGATGTGCAGTTGGACCTATGACCGTCGATAGCTCCGACGAGGCGTTTTTACTGCTTCATCCAGATGTCCAACACCACATCGCAAACACGCTGCGGTGGGACGGGCTGCGGGAGTCTCAATCTGCTGCGATCGCCCCCGTACTTTCCGGCCAGGACTTGGTGATCGTGGCGGCGACTGCCGGAGGAAAAACGGAAGCTGTTGTCTTTCCGCTACTTTCGCGAATGGCGTGGGGGGGCTGGCAAGGTGTTTCGGTCATCTACGTGTGCCCACTTCGTGCGTTGTTGAACAACCTCGGCCCCCGGGTTGCGGAGTACGCGACCTGGTTGGGCCGAACGGCCGCAATCTGGCACGGCGATGTCAGCCAACCCGAACGTCAGCGAATCGTCGCAACTCGTCCAGACATCCTGTTGACCACGCCCGAATCCCTCGAAGCGGTTCTCGTCTCGACAAGAACGGACCACGGCGCTCTCTTCGCTGATCTGCGGGTTGTCGTTGTCGACGAAGTGCATTCCTTTGCTGGCGACGACCGAGGCTGGCACCTGCTCGCAGTGTTGGAGCGGATGTCCCGCCTTGCGAAGCGTCCTCTTCAGCGGATCGGACTGTCGGCGACAATCGGAAATCCGGCGGAGATGGTCGAGTGGCTCCAAGGGGGGAGCAAAAACCGTCCGCGGGCTGTCGTCGAGCCGGCACCTCAGAGTCCACTGGTACAACCAGTGGTCGAAGCCGATTACGTGGGTTCGATCCCGAACGCCGCCAGGGTGATTGCCGCCTTGCATCGTGGCGAGAAGCGACTGGTGTTCGTCGACAGTAGGCGGCGAGCCGAGGAACTCGGTGCTACGCTCCGTGAGGTGGGTGTCGAAACCTACCTGTCTCATTCCTCGTTGTCGGCGGCAGAACGCCGACGATCCGAGGCCGCGTTCGCGGACTCGCGCGATACGGTCATCGTCGCGACGTCAACCCTCGAATTGGGTATTGATATCGGCGACCTTGACAGGGTGATTCAGGTCGGGCCGCCTCGAACGGTCGCATCATTTCTCCAGCGACTGGGCCGTACAGGTCGCAGAACCGGTTCAGTCCGCAATTGTTTGTTCCTCGCGATCGACAGCGAGGAGGTCTTGCCAACCTTCGGCATGCTGCATTGTTGGGCCAGCGGTTGGGTAGAGCAAGTCGTGCCGCCGCCTGTACCGCGACATATCGTCGCGCAACAACTCCTCGCTCTGTGCTTGCAAGAGAGGAAGCTGACATTCGACAGCGCGAGCCACTGGTGGGGATCGCTCTCGGTCTTCGACGATGACACTGCAGCCGTCCTCGACCACCTCCTACGAGCGGGTTTCTTGGTCCGTGACGGGAACTATCTCATCGTCGGGCCCGAGGCAGAACGACGCTTCGGCCACCGGTACTTCTCGGATTTAACCGCGGTTTTCAGCGCACCACCGGAGTTCGTTGTCCTCGCCGGCAATGACGAAATTGGAACTGTCGGAACAGATTTGCTCGCTGAACGCCGAGACGATGCGACGGTGTTGCTGCTAGCGGGGCGGTCGTGGCAGGTGGAGAACATAGACTGGCGGCGTCGACGATGCTGGGTTGTAGAGGTCGGTGACGGTGGCCGGGCGAAATGGTCGGGAACGGCGTCCGATTGGGCATATGAATTGGCCCGCGGAATGCGAGCGGTACTCCTGGGACAAGACGTACCCGGAGTTCAGGTAACTGATCGGGCGGCGCGGGTACTTGCCGCCCAACGCTCCACATTCTCGCAGGCCGTTTCACCGGACCGACTGATCGTCACCATGTCGGACGAGGAAGGCGCCCGATGGTGGACGTGGGCCGGCACCGCTGCGAACCGCACCCTGCACGCCTCGTTCCCAGACCTCTTCGAACCTGCTCAGCGGATCAACGAGAAGGCGATTCGGCTTCGTAGCGGTCTGGAACTCGAAGACTTGGCAGCGCTACGGGGTGGACGGAAACTGGTTCTACCGCGCGTGGATAGGAATGCGCTTGCAGGACTGAAGTTCTCGACGGCACTTCCCGAGGCCCTCGCTATGGATACGCTCGCACGTCGGCTGGGCAACCTGTTGGTCGCACAGTCAGTGATCGCTGAACGCCGGCAGATTCGTTCGGACTGCTGACTGGCACTACAGTGCCGGTCAGCCGGTCAGCCACCACCGACCTTCCGGTATGAAAATGACTGTGCTACATCTGCTTTGAGGTCGCACCGGTCGATATAGAGCCACAAAGATGTTACCTTATGGCCATGCAGAGGCGGGGTGAAGAACATGCCTTGGACGTTGAAAAATCAATGCTTAGGCTTCATGAATCATGCAGAAGGCACATCGAGCAGGCGACGAGCGCTGACAGGACAGGAATCGGGCGAGTCCTACATCTAGAGGCTGATCTGGCTACTTGGTTAGAAGTGCTTGAACCGCGACCCGAGGTTCGTCAACTACAGTCTGCGCATCGCGATTTCGGATTCGGATTCTACGCAGCGATGACTGGGCTTTATCGCCAGGCATTCTCAAGTCTCCGATCGTTCCTTGAGGTTTCGGTTGGCGCTGCCTTCTTGAGCGCACATGAGCTGCGACGGCGCCAATGGGTAGATGGAGTTATTGATATTAGTTGGTCGGCGATCACATCCACCGATGAAGGATTGTACTCGCCGGCGTTTCTGAAGCAGTTTTGTCCGGAGTCGATGGACGAACGCGGAGAAATGTTACAAGCAGTCAAGGAATCGTACCGAGAATGTTCGGAATACATTCATGGGAATGTATCGACATCGGAGCTATTGCCTCAAAGTATCTCATATAAGGGCGCGATCGTTAGCGAGTGGATCATGGCCGCAGAGTCAACCCTCTCTAGCGTCTTGTATTGCTTCATGATTCGGTACTACAAAGATCTTGAGTCATCGGCTAAAGGCTCTGTCGAAGGGCTGATCGAGGACCATTTCTCACATTTAGTCTCGGCTCGGTATTTGCTCGGGCTTCCAGTCGAAGGACAGTAATTGAACGGGAATGAGCTTCACTTCCGAACCGAAGATCTCACTTTGGAAGATGTGGGCAAATATTTCGTGGAAACAGAGTTTGACAGATCGGCAATAGATTCTTTGAAGAGCAAAAAGACGGTAATTCTTCAAGGTGCTCGCGGTGTCGGCAAGTCGTTTCTACTAAAGATGGCACAGAAGGAGATTAACGAGGACTTTGCGAATTCAAAAGTTCTCGCAATTTACATAACCTTTAACAAAGCGGGGCTGCTTCAGACATCTGATCCAGACCGGTTCAAAAACTGGATGCTCGCAAAGATTTGTGACAGAATAATTCGAGAGGCGCGAAAGCAAAAATTGCTGCCCTCAAGGAGTAGTATATTTACGATTCTGGCTAGTGATCAGAATGACGACGGCACGGCTTCCCGGCTAGAATCACTTTGGATGAGCTTGGAGGACTCGTGGAAAGCTGATTCTGAATCGCTGGATTCGGATTCAGGTATCGACCCGGGGCGGATAAAAGACGCGGTCGAAGATCTTTGTGATCAGTCCGGGTGTAATCGAATCGTACTGCTTATAGATGAAGCCGCACACGTCTTCATCCCTGAGCAGCAGCGTCAGTTCTTCACCGTAATGAGGGATCTGCGTAGTCCCTATCTCTCTGTTAAGGCCGCCGTCTACCCTGGCGTCACGTATTTCGGGGACTCCTTTCAGCTAAGCCACGACGCAGAGTTGATCAGTGTGAATCGAAATATTCTCGACGCGGAGTATTTAAAGTCTATGCGCGAGATTGTTATTCGACAAGATCCAAGGCTGGAGGATTCAATACTGCGGAATGGTGCGGTATTCGATGCTATGGCCTTCGCGTCTAGTGGCAATCCTCGTACGCTGTTGAAAACCATATCCGGGGCCGCTCCGCTTAATACAGCACGAGCGCAATCTGTTATGAAAGAATACTATCGGGAAACGATCTGGGGTGAGCATTCAGCCTTGGGTGAGCGCTATATTGGACACCGTCAGGTAATTGACTGGGGTAGGGATTTCATTCAGGTCCATGTCATTCCGATGTTGCGGAAGCGCCACGAGGATCGACGAGTTTACATATGGATTCACCGGGACGCCCCCGTCGCAGTAAAGGAAGCGCTTCGCCTGCTGTGCTATAGCGGCATTTTGCATGAGGCTGGGAGCGGATTGGTTGCGACACGCGGGCTCACGGGTACCAGGTACATGCTTAATGTGGGAACCAGAACGGTGGTCGAAGCCGATCCGATTGCTGCTACCAATACGTTGCGAAAATCGGTGTCAATTAAGAGGATGATCGAATTTGGCGCAAATCATGAATTGTACGAAGGGATCGCTCGGCTGGACATCGAGAAACTCGACGAAGAGCGGCAGCAATTTATAAAATCGCAATTGGGACGATCTGTCGACGAACTAGAGATGACCGCCTTCGCGCGCCGGGCCCTAAAAAAGATCGGCTGCGATACAGTCGGCAAAATTCTAGCGGCGTCGGAAGCTGATTTTCAGAGGGTGAAATGGGTTGGTGAGGTTAGGTCACGGAATATGATGAATATCGCAACCGCTGCAGTGATGGAGTACCTTTCTGGCTAGTTTCAGTGATTCAGCCATTACGCCCCGTGTGACATCTATGGCTATTTTAGACTTGATCGGTGGACCTCGTTCGTATTGCACGGCTTGGACATGACCGGCCGTGTCGAATCGAGGTCCTTGGGTCCCGCGTGTGCGATCGATAAGCTGAATCGAGAGATCCCCGACCTCAAACTCTATAATCGGTCTGAGTGACTGAACCCCCCGTTCCTCCAACCAACCGGCCTGGGCGCGTTTTCAGCAAACTGGCAAAACTGATGCGCTATATGCAAGATTTTCGAACGAAGCGCGCGCCCAGGCCCGCGCTCCACAACTGAAGTGTGTCACGGCATACGACAGGATTCGGGTGGATGAGCGGGGCGGTCTACTCGGCGAAATCGTTGAACAGCAGGGTCGGCTCAGAGAGGATGTCGCGGCCTGTCTCTACTCGGTAAATGGTGTCGACACTGCCGAACTTCGCCTGGCTGTAGTCGAGTCCGAGGTCTGCCGCGGCTCGGCGGACCGCAGACTCGTTGGGTCCCTCGATTTCGAGAAAGGTAGGTAGATCAGGCCAGGTGTCCAGGTCGAAGATGACGTCGCCGAGGCGCCACTCTTCACGGTAGTTCTCCTGGTAGCGGACCTCTCTCAGTCCGATGGTGACGAGGAATTCGGCCATCGAGTCGAGATCGCCGACCACGGTCTCGATCTCTGTGGTGCCGTCGATGGTGGTGGAGTCGGTGACTTGTTTGAGCGTCAACGTTGTGTGGGGACCTTCGTCTCTGAGGCGAACCCAAGCGCCGATGGGCAGCGCATCGCCGTCGAAGATTTTGCGGGTCAACAGGGTTCGAGGGAAGGCCTGGATCGCGCCGAGCGCAGTCAGTTGTGCCCTGATCGCTTCTACGTCGATCGCCAAGAAGGTCGCTTCGTATTCATGCTTCATCGAGCTCGCGCCCTTCGTCGAGGTGTTCGCGCTTTGCAGCGAAAAATACACCAATGCGATGCGTGTGGTCGTGGAGCTGTCCGACATGTGGTCGTTCGATGAAGGGGTCGGTGCGCAAGGTGAGCAGTACCTCCCAAGTGTCACAGGGGAAGCGGCGGAACAGCTTGTCCGGCGTTGTGTAATGCTCGATGAGGTAGTGGTGGTCCTCGACCGGCATCATGAATTCGGCGCCGAGAAGCCCGCCCGGCTCGAGGAGATCCTGCAGCCGTCCGATGAATTCGCGAAGGGGACGGCGGTAGTTGACGCTGTAGTGCCACGAGCAACTCGTCCAGACCGCGTCGGCTTGAAGTTCCGTCAGAGTGACGTCGAAGAAGTCGTGCGGTTCGATCCTCACCTGACTTGTCAGCCCGGCTTCTTCTACGCGTTCGGCCAGGCTGGGCGCATAGGCGAAACCGGCGACCGGCAGGAGCACATCGCCACCGTGCAGCGCTTGCGGATCGTTCTCGACCGCGATGACGCGGTAGCCTGCGGCTGCGAGTGGCAAGACGAATTTGCCATCACTGGCGCCGATTACGGTCACAGTCGAGCCTGGCGCGCAGCGATCATTCAGTTCACGGACGAACTGTGGAAAGAACGTCAGGGTCTGCTCCCACAGGCTAGCGGTCTGCATGTTCTACCTCGCTTAGATCGAGTGACAGGATTGTTCGGACAACCTCGGCCGGGGTTGTCGCCGTGGTGTCGATGTAGTGCGTGGTCCATGCGTTGGTCGCTTCGGTGAGGCTCTGGGCCTTTTGCTCGGCCAAAACGTCCCATTTGGTCATCGGCTTGTCGCGCTGGGCTAGCCGACGAAGTCGTTCGTGAGGTGCGCATGTCAGCTGATAGGTCACTGGCTCGGGAAGGTCGGAGGGGAGCGCGATGCCGAGCCGGGCACCGAACTCCCGGTGGGTGGTGAGGCAGCGGGCGAAGTAGCTTTCGACAACGACAGGGATCCCCGCATCGAGGTAGCGAAGGATCTGGTCCGTCGCAGTGAAGAGTGCGGATAGGAACAGGCACATGCGCGCGTCAGGGTTGCTCGCGTGGTCCAGTTCCCGGCGTAGCGGCTGAAAATTCGGCGGAACTGTCCGGACCAGAACCGCCTGGCGGGCCTCGGCAAGTAGAGGTGCGACGGTGGTCTTGCCGGTCCCGGCGATTCCCTCGATGCTTTCGAACATGCGGCGATCAGACATGGCCGTACACCACGTCGGGAATTCCGAGAGCGATCTCATCGTGCGCAGAGGGCCGGTATTCGATGCGGTCGTACGCCTTGTCGTACCAGAAGGCGTGTGAGTCGTTGCCCACTGCCTTGCAGGACATAGTGAGTGCGCCGCGAGGATCTGACTCGATACGGTCAATTGTGTCGTTGACGCTCGAGGGCGCGCAGGCGGGCTCTTCATTGAGGTCGTCGTCGAGGATCACTTCGATACCCAGTCGGGCCTCGCCGAGTTTACGGCGGAGCCGGGTGTAGGCAGCGGAATCGGCGATCAGCATGTCCGGGTGTTGTTTTGCGTGGCCGACCGGTCGGAGTTGGTGCAGCTTGAGTTGAGTCACTTGGAGGGATTGAAGAGTCTCGGCGAGGCGGACTACTTCATCGACGTTGTATCGGTTCACGGTGAGGGTCGCGCCGGTCGGTATACCTAGGGTGTTCGCGAGCGCGATGGACTCCATCGCAGCGTCGTAGCTTCCTGCACGGCGGATACGATCGTTGGTCGCGCCGATCCCTTCGAGCGAAATTCTCAGCAGGTCGATGCAAGGCGCGACCTCGCGCAGCTGTCGGCCGATCCGGTACCCGTTTGTACAGATTTCGACTTTCATTCGCAGCGTGTGCTTGGCGTAGCGCACCACCCGGGGCAGATCCTTGTACACGAACGGCTCGCCGCCCAGCAGGACCACCTCTTCCGTGGCGTACTCGCGCTGCATACGTCCGATCAGGTTGCACGCCTGTGCGGCGGTGAAGGCATCGGCATGTTCGAGTCGCTCGCCGTGAAAACAGTGCAAGCACTCGAAGTTGCAGCGATAGAGCAACTGCAGGTACAGCCGTCGGATGCTGAGTATCCCGGTTCGCTCGTTGATCATGCTGGCTCCCTTGGGTTTCGGCGAGGTCAACATCGTGGCTGTCGGGCATTGGACTGCGTAACCGCGTTTGGGACGTCAGCGGGGACGTCCCGGGACGTTTCGTGGTCACGCCCGCGTGTGCTTGCTCGCGTCCGTTTCTTCGGCTTCTATTGGAAGCGTGAATGTCCGGCTGCAGACCGTGCTCCACCAGCGGGGGATCGCACCCGAGTCGCTTGCCGATGTCTGTGAGGTTGATCCGAAGACGGTCGGGCGCTGGCTCGGTGGTCGCGTACCTCACCCGCGGCACCGGCGACGGGTCGCGCATCACCTGCGGGTAGAGGAAGGATTCCTTTGGCCGCCAGTCTTGGACGAGAGAGCCGCACCGGCGAATGTCGAACTCGTCGCTACCTACCTCAACCGTGCTGAGGTACCACGCGAGACGTGGTTGTCATTGTTGGACAACGCAACTGAGCAGATCGATGTGCTCGTGTTCTCGGGCACCTTCTTTGCTCAATCCAACCCGCGGGTCGCCCATTCGCTTGTCGAACGAGCAAGACAAGGTGTGCGGATTCGGCTATGTTTCGGCAATCCGTGCAGCAGGGTAGTCGTCGACCGTGGCGGTGAAGAGGGGCTCGGCCCGGACACTCTTGCCGCGAAGATCCGCGCCTCGCTCACCTACTACCGTCCACTGCTATCGGTCGATCGATGTGAGGTCCGACTGCACGAGACAACTCTCTACAACTCGTTGTTTCGCTACGACGACACTCTGCTGGTCAATCCCCACATCTGGGGTCAGCCGGCTAGCGCCAATCCCGTCTTTCAGCTCAGGCGAGTCAATGATGTCGGCTGGTTCGACAACTATGCCGAAAGTTTCGACGCGATCTGGGCTGACGCGCAGCCCTGGATTCCGGACTGAGAGGTCAACGATGGGCAGAATCGAGTACTACCACGATCCAAAAGCTCCGAAGCCGAATTCTCTTGTGGTGGCATGCAATCTGCTGGTAGCTGATGGGTCAGGGGCGATCCTTTTGCAGCGGCGGCGTGATACCGGGCAATGGGCGCTGCCCGGTGGAGCCATGGACTTCGGCGAAACTGCTGCCGAATGTGCTATCCGGGAATGCCGGGAGGAAACGGGTATCACAGCTCAGATCACCGGATTCCTAGGCATTTACAGCAATCCGCACCACATCGTGGCCTACACCGATGGTGAGGTGCGGCAGCAGTACGAGAACACTTACATCGGGCGACCGGTGTCAGGCGAACCGACGATCAATGATGAAGCCGATGGTGTTGTCTTCGTTGCTCCGGATGATTTGGGCGACTACGACATCCACCCGAGTATGCGCCAGCAGATCGGTGACTTCGTGTCTGGCAGCTACCCGTATCTGGGCTGATTCGCCATCGCTTGTTCGATTCTCGTCGCGGCTGCCATGATTTCTGGTTCGGCGCGTTGAATGAACTTGCCCACCAAGGTATCCGGTCCGTAGCGGCCGATGATCTCGGCGATCCGCGCGGAGGGGGCCGTCGGACTTCCGTCGGGTGTTGTGGTCATGTCGGCGTAGATCAGTGCGTCTACCAGGAGATCATTGTCGGGGAGCGGGAACTCGCTCTCCAACTCGCGGCGTAGTCCGCGCTCCTCGGCCTCGAGCAACGCGCAACTGTGGTTGGCGACCAGCCGCGTCAACTGTTCGTCGGCGCCGTGCTGGTCACGGAGGAATCGAGCGCCGTCGAGTGGGTGAAATCCGGTCAGTGCCAGGTCAGGGGCGTAGCCGACATCGTGCAGAACGGCGGCTGCCCACAGTAGGTCGTTGTCGTTGCCCACGATCGCGGCCAGAGATTCAGCTGCGCGAGCGACGCCTTGGGAGTGGGACCAGCGACGAGGCAACGCATGCTGCAACTTTGACCGTGCGGTGGACTGCGCCCACTCGACGTCGATGCGACAAGCCACAGGAAAGAAAACTACCGGAGTGCTGTTCGGAAATGGGGTCGACCAGTCGAATCCGAGACCTTGCAGCATTCGAGCTCGGCGCGCGTCGGAGGTTTGCGAACCGAGGTGGGTGGGTTCGCGCGGTGATCGACGACCCCTCAGCGTGGTTGGCGCGTGCCGGGGGTGTGTCCGAAGGTGCGGCGGAAGACATCGATGAACGCGCTGGCGGAGGACCAGCCGCAGAGGTGCGCCACTTTGGTCACCGGAGTGTTCTCGGCGAGTAGGACGAGGGCGTGATAGAGGCGCAGTTGGGTGCGCCATTGCGGAAAGCTCATCCCGAGATCGGCTTTGAAGAGGCGGGACAGCGTGCGGTCACTGGCACCGATCTGTCTGCCCAGCGCGGCCAGGCTGCGGTCGTCGGCAGGGTTCGCGTGCAGGAGCTCGCACAGTGCTTGCAGCTGAGGGGTAGTCGGTGTGGGCAGATGCAGGGGCTGCTGGGTTGAGGCTCGCAGTTGATCGAGCAGTACCGCGCGCAGTCGTTCGCGTTCGGGGTTGTCGTCGTCCGGGTTGTGGGTGTAGGCGAGGATCAGGTCCCGGAGGAGGGGGCTGACGGCGAGGACGGTCGGGTCGTCCAGGCCGAGCGGGTTGTCGGCGGCGGGTAGGCCGACTAGGTGCAGTTCGAGCTCGCCATGAGCCCGGTGCGCGTGCGTAGTGCCCGCGGGCACCCAGATGGCGCGCGTGCTCGGCGCGATCCATGAACCAGCGTCGGTCGTCACGGCCAGTACGCCGCGGCCCGCGTAAATGATCTGGTGGTCGTCGTGACGGTGCGCGTCGATGGCGCCTCCGGGCATCAGCCATTGAGTGCGGGTCGGTGCTACTGGCGTGTGGCGGATTTCTGACATTTATTGGCAGTTTATCGGAAGCGCGACACGTCGCTCGTCGATGAGCATGGTGACGTGGCAAAGAACCGCTCGATCATCATGCTCTCGACCTGCCACGCATGCGTGGACATCTACCAGGGTTCGGTCGCCGCGCTCGTGCCGTTCTTCGTCGCAGAGCATGCTTACAGCTACGCCGCGGTGTCGGGCATCGTGCTCGCTGCGACGCTGCTGTCCTCGGTTGCCCAGCCGACGTTCGGTCTGCTCACGGACAGATGGGCGATGCCCTGGCTCCTTCCGGTCAGCACCATCGTCGCCGGGCTTGGCATCGCGCTGAGCGGACTGAGTGGCTCGTACGCGCTGACGCTGGCGCTCGTGGCCGTGTCAGGGGTAGGAGTAGCGGCTTACCACCCGGAGTCCGCTCGCGTCGCGCGGCTCGTCAGCCAGGGCAGACACAGCGCGATGGGTTGGTTCGCTCTCGGCGGCAACCTCGGCTTCGCGGCGGCGCCGCTCATCGTCACTGCCGTCGTTGTTTCCGGCGGCCTGCGCTTCTCGCCGCTGCTGATGGTGCCGGCGTTGGCAGGCAGTGTGCTGTGTCTGCCTGTCCTACGCGCATTGCGCAAGCCGGCCTTCGTCGTTTCCGGTAACGCTGTCGGCGCGGGTACCGACGACAAGGCGTCGTTCGTGAAACTGCCACTCGCCGTGGTCTTTCGATCCATCGCATTCGTCGGCCTGAGCACGTTCATCTCGTTGTACGCCCAGCAACGTATGGGCGGGGACGTGGCGGCGGGTACCGCGGCGCTGTTTGTGCTCTACCTCGGTGGCGCGGTGGGCTCGGTGCTGGGCGGCGCGCTGGCCGACCGATGGGAACGGGTCACCGTCGCCCGCTGGTCCTATCTGCTGACCGTCGCCGCCATCGCCGGGATCGTGTTCGTTCCCGGACCGGCGATGTACCTTTTCGTCGCGCTGACCTCTGTCGGCCTATATATCCCGTTCTCCCTGCAAGTGACCCTCGGCCAGGACTACCTGCCTACACGCGTGGGCACCGCCAGCGGCATCACCCTCGGGCTGACCGTCAGTATCGGCGGCTTGGCCACGCCCGTTATCGGCAGCATTGCCGACGCAACGTCCCTCCGAACCGCGCTGACCCCACTGATTCTGATGCCCGCCCTGAGCTGTCTGCTGTTGCGCACACTGCCCGAACCTGCTGCGCCGAAATCCGTGTCCGCAGTGGAGCGTCCGAGCCCACCAGCGACATCACCGATACCGAGGTATCAACCATGAACGTTTGGGGAGCGCAGCTTCTGGGCGACGCAACTTTTCGTCTACGAGATCACCAGGCGGAGTGGGCGGGGAATCGTGGTCAGCACCTTGCGGCGGCGTTCACCCTCAATGTCCCGCAGCAGCCACGAGTAGTAGGACCGAATACCGCGGAGTCCGATGCGGCGGCGCATCTCTCGGTCGAGCAGCGACCATTCTCGGTCGTTGATCAAAGGCAGAGTTTCTTGCTCTTCGTGCCGCAAGTGGTTGTGCAACAGCTCGGACAGTGCCACAAGCGTCGGTCGCGCGGCGTCCGGCCCCGCGGTATCGAATGTCCGATTCACCTGTGCCAGTAGGGGATCGATCCGGTCGTGTTCAGCGGCCATCTGCTCGACCAACCGCGCGTCCACGCCGCGGCGGCGCAGACTCGGCCAGAGCACGACGTCCTCCGCAGTGTGGTGGACGGACAGTTGGGTACGAAACTGCGTCCAGCGCTCACGATCCGGGGCGGCGGTAAGCGCTCGGAGATCGCGCCGGAACGCGTCGTGTGCTGCGTACATCATGGCCACATCGCGTTCGGACATCTACCTGACCTTTCGTCTTGCGGGTGATCCGCGTCTTGGATCAATTACATCCACGCGAGACGAGGCGGAACATCGTTCATTCACCCAAGTCCATACGCGAGCGTCTCCGGACTCGAGCCGACGATTCTCAGCGACCAAGTGTTGAAGCGCCTGTGCCGCAAGGCAGTCTGTGTGTGCCCATTGTCCGATTCGAACTCTCGTTCGAAGATTGATAGCCTTCGCGCATGGTCAGCTCATCGCATGAAGCGATGCATGGGATCTTCACTCACAACGCCGCGGCGGTCGGTCATGCCTTCCGTGTGCTCGACCTTCCGTTCCCTGATCCCGTTGCAGTGGAACAGATTTCGGTCGACCTGACGGAGACGGCGCCGGTTGAACGGCGGGCGGACACGATCCTGCGGGTCACGACCGCGGTGGATGAGTTTTTGCTCATCGTGGAGGCACAATCGAGCAGCGACAACTCGCGGGTAGCCGCGTGGTCGTACTACGTGACTTTCCTGCACAACAAGTATCGGTTGCCTGTTGTGTTGGTGGTCGTCTGCCATGACAAAGAGACCGCCACCTGGGCGAGCAAGCCGTTGACGCTCACGTATCGGGGCTGGACGTGCTTCACTCTGCTGCCCATCGTCCTCGGCCCACACAACGTGCCTGCCATCACTGACCCGGCGGATGTCCTCGCCGACCTGCCTCTTGCTGCGCTGTCGGCAATTACTCACGCCCGTGAGCCCGAGATCGGTGCGATACTGGAGTCGATCATCATCGCTTTCCGGCGACACGGATTAGATGGTGAGACCGCGTTCTACGCTGAACTTATCGAACAGGGAATTTCACATACCGACGCAGCCCAGCTTTGGAGGGACAAAATGGAAACGGATCTGTCGTTCTTCCGTTCGGAATCTGCTCAGCGGCTGCGCGCCCAGGGACGCGCCCAGGGACGCGAGGAGGGCCTCGAAGCGGGGGTCGGTTTGGGAGTCGCACGCTCGGTGCTGACGGTACTCACTGGTCGCGGAATCGAGCTCTCGGCGGCCCAGCGCGAGCTGCTCGCCGGCACGACCGACCTCGACCAGCTCAACGCTTGGTTGTTGCAGGCAGTGACCGCGACCAGGGCCAGCGAACTCTTCGACTGAGCGGTTTCCCGCGCGGATCAGTCCGTCTGGCGGACCTTGATGGCGTCTCGGGAGATGTAGACGTCGTATTCGCCGGGGGTGGCGATGGTGGCGTTGCCGTAGGCGGAGCGGACGAAGGGGTTGGTGTACCAGCGGTCTTCGTTCATGTCTTCGAAGAAGTCGCGGTCGCCGCCGTTGAGGAAGGTGTGGTCTTGGGCGGGGGACTTGCCGTCGAGGCGTTGGCCGTACAGGCGGCTGAGCTTGTAGCCGGAGTGGAAGCCGAGGGCGTTGACCCACGGTTCGAGTTCGACGATGTTGGACTGTAGGGCGAACATGTCGCCCTCGATGCGATGGGTTGTCGGCTCACCCGCGTTTCCGTCTTCGTCGAACTGGGTGAGGACGAGATCGAGTTGGTGTTCTTGGCCGGCAACGGGTTTGGCGACTACGTGGGCGGCTTTGATTTCGCCGGTGAGGCCGAGGTAGGTCTGGAGGAGAGTGGCGATCCAGAGTAGGAGGACCGCGACCACGAGGATGGCGGCGCCGGGGACCGCGCGGCCGAGAACGGCTCTGGGTCCGCGACGGCGGGTGGCGGCCAGTGCGGCCGTGATCAGCAGGACGACGGCGAGGGCGATCATGGCCAGGAGACCGACCTGGGCCAACCCGAAGGACACCGGGAAACTCATGATGTGGGTATACCCCGAAACTACTGTGGCAGTCGCGGTCTCGAAGTTCTCGGGTGGGGAATTCGATCAAGGAGGGGTGACGGTGGACAAGTATCGGGTGCTGGTGGGGGTTCATCTGGTGTTGGTCGATGTGGCGGGGCGGGTGTTGTTGGGGCGCAGGGCGAATACGGGGTTCGGGGACGGGTTGTTCCATGTGCCCGCGGGGCATCTGGAGGCGGGGGAGTCGGCGGTGGCCGGGTTGATCAGGGAGGCGCGCGAGGAGGTGGGCATCGACATCGATGCTCGCGATGTGGAATTCGCGCATGTGTTGCTCAGTGACGAGCGGGTGCAGATGTTCTTCACCGTGCGGCGCTGGACGGGTCCGGTCACCAATCGCGAGCCCGAGAAGTGTTCGGAACTCGCATGGTTCGATCCCGCGGGCTTGCCCGGCGAGATCGTCGACTACTGCCGGGTGGGCATCGGCAAGGTGGTGGTGGGGCAGGCGTTTTCGGAATACGGGTGGGAATCGACTACGGGCTGACGGTCGGGGTCGCGGCGCGGCGGCGCATCAGGGCCAGGACCGCGATCGCGCA
This sequence comes from Nocardia sp. Root136, assembly GCF_001427185.1. Classification (NCBI taxonomy): domain Bacteria; kingdom Bacillati; phylum Actinomycetota; class Actinomycetes; order Mycobacteriales; family Nocardiaceae; genus Nocardia; species Nocardia sp. Root136. The sequence continues at coordinate 1,634,243 of NZ_LMFE01000001.1, read as the reverse complement.
GCCGAGGGCCACGACGATCGCGACCACGCCGGGACCGGCACCTCGGTCGACGTCCGCGGTGCGGTACCAGGACGACGAATAGGCGAGGTGGCCGAAATTGCTGTCGCTCAGGGCGACTCCGACCGAGGGCACGAACAGGATCGCCAGGCCGACGGTCGCGGACGGGGGGCTCTGCGGAACCGACGTGCCGAGACAGTATCCGGCGACCGAGCCGAGGGCGAGGCAGCCGAAAGCGGCGGTGAGAGTGGCGGGTGGGGCGAAGACGTCGGCGGCGAGGACGAAGCAGGCCAGGGCGAGCACGCTCATGGCGGCTACCAGCGGACGTGGTGTGCGCATGCCGATCAGGAGGCCGGCGGCCGTGGCTGCCAGCGTGGCGAGGTCGATCCAGCCCGAGCGCGGCAGCGTGATCACGAGGCTGCCCGCGACGGAGAAACTGCTCATCAGCAGGACCAGAAGGCCGTCGCGTCCCGGCAGGATCAGCGCGGCGGCGACCGCGGTCGCGATGGCGGCGATCGAGGCGATGATCAGATAGGGGGCGCTGGTCTTGTGGGAGGCCACGGCGAGTGCGGTGATGATGGTCGCCGTGTAGGCGACGACGGCGGCGAACACAGGAGCCAGCGGGATGGCGGTTTCGGTGCTCCAGCGGGGCGAGGCCGCGGTGGTGAGCGCGAAGTAGGCGAGGGCGAGCACGCTGGCCGCGATGAACCACAGGGGCAGCGTGCCGCCGAGCGCGCTGCTGAAACCGTCGGAGTTCGGGTCGGTGGGCGACTGGGTCAGGTCGCCGAGGATGGTGCCGCCGAGCGTGCCGAACAGGTAGACGGTTCGCAGCAGTGGTTCGTTCCAGACCGCGATCGCGAGCGCGCCGATGACAACACCCGCGAGCAGCGCGTCGATGAACTTCAAGGTGGGCAGCGACAGGACGTCGAGGTGACCGTCGGCGCTGTCCGGAATCAACGCGAGATGGTTCACCAAGATGCCGACCAGCGCGGTCAGCGCGGTCCAGCGGGCCGTTCGCGGGCTGCCGATGGCCACCGTGACGGCGGCGGTGATCACCGCGATGAACGCCGCTCCGGTCATCGCCCGCGGAACGTTGAACACCAGCAGGTCGACATGCAGTGATGCCGCCAACGACGAGAAACTGATCGGCAGCATGATCGCGAGCGCCGCGACCGAGGTGGCGACGAAGATCGTGACGGTTTCGGCCGCGCGGCGAACGGTCGAAGGCTGCACCGAATCCCCGTTCTCGCGGCTGACCCGATCCGGGCGGACCGTGTCCGGAGCATAGCCATTTCGTCACCGGGCGATCGGCTCCTCGAATCGAATGCCGTTCGTGTCGCGGGCGCCGGCATGCGACGATTGACGAATCAGGTTGGCAGGCACAGGAGTCGGAGGCCGATGATGCCAAGCGGGGTTGTGACCTGGTTCGACAGCGGCAAGGGTTTCGGGTTCATCACTCCCGACGCCGGTGGACCAGACGTGTTCGTCGAGTACACCGAGCTGGCCGGCGGGGGATGGCGCACGCTGCGCGACGGTCAGCGGGTGGAATACACCGTCACCGAGACTCGGCGCGGACCCGAAGCGCACGATGTGCGGGCCGGGTGATCAGAAGACAGCCACCGCGTAGACGGCCAAGCCCGTTGCCGCCAGCGAGACGACCGCGCTCAGGATCAGCAGCTGATTGTTGAGGCGGTGCAGACGGTCGTGCCTGGCGCGGTGCGCGAAAAAGGAGTTCGTGGGGTTGCCGTCGCCGACGAAGCACGACCGGGAGTCGTGCAAGGCGCGGTGGGCGCGGGTTTCGGCGACCGTGGCGGCGAACAGGCTGAGGGCGGCGAGGACCGCGCAGATTATGGCGACGACAATGACAATCGGCATCTGAAACTCCCCCGTGAATTCGGCATAGCCGCAGCTCATGCCGGTGTTTTCTACCTCCCTTATTGTCTCATCGGGGTCTGACAGGTTTCAGTTCTGGCCGCTCGGCCAGAAGCGGCTCGCGCGCTGACCGTGGACCGGGCGGGTGAGGTTGGGATCCTCGGCCTCGGTGATGCCGACCTGCATCAGCAAGATCATGGTCACCATGCTGATACCGATGATCAGCGGCGTGAGCAGCTGGGCGGCGCTGGCGCCGGCGGCGTGGGCGGCGTGGGCGCTGGTGTGCGCGCTCATCGAGAACATGCCGGTGTAGTGCATGCCGGTGACGGCCACGCCCATCAGCAGGGCGGCGCCGATGGTGGCGAGGAAGCCGTGGATGTGCAGGGCGAACCACAGTGCCGCGATCGAGGCGATCACCGCGATGGCGAGCGACGCGGCGACCACGACGGGGTCGTAGATGATCTCGGCGTCGGTTTTCATCGCGTACATGCCCGCGTAGTGCATGGCCCCGACGCCGAGTCCGGTGATCGTGCCGCCGACCGGTAACGCGACGCTGTCCCAGCTGCGGCGCACCACGATCGACAATCCGAGCCACACCACACCCATGGCCACGGCGGCGCTGAACAAGGTGATGGGGACGTTGTAGCGGATGGTCACGCCGTGCACCGAAAAACCGAGCATCGCGATGAAATGCATGACCCAGATACCGGTACCACCGAGTGCGATCGCGGCCGCGGTGAGCCAGCCGCCGTGCATGCCTGATGCGCGCGAGCGAACCATGCAACGCAGCGCCAGCATCGACCCGACGACCGACATGACATAGGCCAGCAGGGGGGTCACCCAGCCGTAAGTGAAATGGTTGATATCCAGCACCGTCTACTCCTTGCGTGATTTCTCGGCGAGGCGTGCGAGCCCTCACGAACTCGGAAAATACGCTGGTAGAGAATTTGCCGTACTGGGTTTATCGAAAATGTAAAGGGTTGCTGACGGTGTCTCGTCACAAATACGTAGGGTGCTCGATGGTGAAGCGTTCCAGTCGGTTCGGTACGTGCGTCCACAGCGGATCCGGCATCCGCGGAGCAACTACCTCGGCATACGCTGAGCATCCGCCCGAAAAAGCGGGCTGCGTCACGTCCGTGGCAGCGCCGGCCGGCGGCATCCGAGGGTTGCGTTCCTCACAGTTCGCACACTTCGCACTGTGCGATGTGGCCGAATTCGTCGGATCATGGCATGGTGGACACCGAGACCAGGGCCGGACTATTAGGACCTAGCTCATCTACAGAAGGTTTTTGAAATGGCACAGGGTGTTGTTAAGTGGTTCAACGGCGAAAAGGGCTTCGGCTTCATCGCCCAAGACGGAGGCGGCCCGGACGTCTTCGTTCATTACTCCGCGATCGGCGGCTCCGGCTTCAAGTCCCTCGAAGAGGGCCAGCGCGTGGAGTTCGAAGTTGGTCAGGGTCAGAAGGGCCCGCAGGCGCAGGACGTTCGCGCCATCTGATTCTGCGCTGACCAGCGTACGAATGTGAAGCTCCGCACCGGATGGTGCGGAGTTTCTGCTATTCAGGGGTAGTCACCGCAGCGCTTCGGCGCGGAAGAACTCACCGGTGACGGCCATCGATGCGGTGAGATCGCGTGGTCCGCGCGCGGCGAATTCCACTCTGGCTGTCTCGAATTCGGCGTCGATGAACGCCGTGATCAGCGCGGGCGGGGCCGCCGAACCCATCTCTCGCGTCTGCGACTTGAGATCTGTCAGCTCGGTGATCGCGGACACTAGGTCGGTCGGCAGCGCGCACTCGGCGATCAGCGTCGGCAGGTGCATCGGCGCCACCGCGGCACCGGGGTGCTCGCGCAACCAACGCAGCGCCATCGCGGGCCGCAGCGCGTAGAACACCTTCTTCAAGCCGCCGTTGCGCTCGAACAGCGCCCACTGGCGCGCGCCCAGGTGCAGGTAGTGCCGGGCGATCCGGTCGCGATCGGCGACCTCCGTGGCCACCTCGCGCAGTCGGGTGCGAAACGACTCGTCGCCGCGGTAGACGATCGGCGACATCAACCATTCGACGAGCACCGCGTTGCCCGCCACCAACAGACGCAGCGCCTTCGCCAGATCCCAGCCGTTCACGTCGAGCAGGCCGACCAGCGGTGTTTCGATCACATCGCGGGTGCGCCACGGGGACAGGTAGGTGTCCAGGCCGGCCACATACACGAAACGGCAGTCGTAGTCGGAGTCCGGCGAGGGGAAACCCCAAGCACGGCTGCCGCTTTCGATGGCGAGCCGGATGGACACGTTGTGCTCGGCCGCCACCCGATCGAGCTCGGTGTCGACGGCGGCCACCACGGCCGGGTCCATCGATTCGGGGACGGTGCGCAAGGACATGCGGTGATGGTAGAGGGGGCGGCGCCCAGGGTTCACCCGGTTTTCGGGCAGGGGGGTAAGGGCAGCCGAAGTTCGGGCGACTATTCTGGTCGGCGGTAACTGCCGACCCCCATTCTTCCCCAGGAGTACCCCACAGTGAGCCAAGCAGGCCGTCCTGTAGTTCTGATCGCCGACAAGCTCGCCCAGTCGACCGTCGACGCACTCGGTGACGGTGTCGAGGTTCGCTGGGTCGACGGACCCGACCGCCCGGCGCTGCTCGCCGCGGTCCCCGAGGCCGACGCGCTGCTCGTGCGCTCGGCCACCACTGTCGACGCCGAGGTGCTCGACGCGGGCAAGAAGCTGCAGATCGTCGCCCGGGCCGGTGTCGGCCTCGACAATGTCGACGTGCCCGCCGCCACCGAGCGTGGCGTGATGGTCGTCAACGCGCCGACCTCCAACATCCACACCGCCGCCGAGCACGCCGTCACGCTGCTGCTCTCGGCCGCGCGCCAGATTCCGGCCGCCGACGCGACCCTGCGGGAGAAGACCTGGGCGCGCAGCAAGTTCAACGGCGTCGAGATCTTCGGCAAGACCGTCGGCGTGATCGGCCTCGGCCGCATCGGTCAGCTGTTCGCGCAGCGTCTGGCCGCTTTCGAGACCAAGATCATCGCCTACGACCCCTACACCTCGCCCGCTCGTGCCGCCCAGCTCGGTATCGAGCTGCTGAGCCTGGAGGAGGTGCTCGAGCGCGCCGACTTCATCTCCATCCACCTGCCGAAGACGCCCGAGACCAAGGGCATGCTCAACGCCGAGACGCTGGCCAAGACCAAGCCGGGCGTCATCATCGTCAACGCCGCCCGTGGTGGGCTGATCGACGAGCAGGCGCTCGCTGACGCCATCAAGTCCGGCCACGTGCGGGCCGCCGGTCTGGATGTGTTCGAGACCGAGCCGTGCACCGACTCGCCGCTGTTCGACCTCCCGCAGGTCGTCGTGACGCCGCACCTCGGCGCTTCCACCTCGGAAGCCCAGGACCGCGCGGGCACCGATGTCGCCAAGTCCGTGCTGCTGTCGCTGGCCGGTGAGTTCGTGCCGGGCGCGGTGAACGTCACCGGTGGCGCCGTGAACGACGAGGTCGCCCCCTGGCTCGACGTCGTCCGCAAGCAGGGCGCGTTGCTGGGCGCCATCGCCAGCGAGCTGCCCGTCAGTGTCGAGGTGCAGGTCCGTGGCGAGCTGTCCGCGCAGGACGTCGCCGTGCTGGAACTGTCCGCGCTGCGCGGGGTGTTCTCGGCGCTGGTCGAGGACCAGGTCACCTTCGTCAACGCCCCGGCGCTGGCCAAGGAGCGTGGCATCACCGCCACCGTCACCACCGCTTCGGAGAGCCCGACCCACCGCAGCGTTGTCGACCTGCGCGCCGTGTTCGGCGACGGTTCGACGCTGAACGTGGCAGGCACCCTGACCGAGCCGAACCTGGTCGAGAAGATCGTCAACATCAACGGCCGCAACTACGACATGCGCGCCGAGGGCCTGAACCTGGCCGTGCTGAACTACAGCGACAAGCCGGGCGCGCTGGGCAAGATCGGCACCCTGCTTGGCGAGGCCGAGATCGACATCCTGGCCGCGCAGCTGAGCCAGGACGTGGATGCCGAAGGCGCCACCGTGGTGCTGCGGGTCAATGCCGAGGTTTCCGCCGACGTGCAGACCGCGATCGCCGAGGCCGTCGGCGCCTCGAAGGTCGTCCTCGTAGACCTGGTCTGATTTATCGGAGCGCTGGCGCGCTCGAGTCGCGGCCGTCCCGACGAAATGCGGGGCGATACTCGCGCCTTCGGCGCATTGTCTCGCCCCGCATTTCGTCGAGACGGCCGCGACGCCCGCTGCGCGGGCAAGCCTCCTCGGGGTCGGCCTCGACGGGGCTGGGTCGGTGCGTAACGGCACCGCTTACGGTTGGTCGTGGCGACCGCCGATTCTCTGAACGGGAGCTGGACTTCATGAAACTCGCAGTTATCGCCGGTGACGGCATCGGTCCCGAGGTCATCGCCGAGGCGCTCAAGGTGCTCGACGTGGTGGTGCCCGGTGTCGAGAAGACCGAATACGACCTGGGCGCCGCGCGCTACCACCGCACCGGGGAGATCCTGCCGGAGTCGGTGCTGCCCGAGCTCAAGCAGCACGACGCGATCCTGCTCGGCGCGATCGGCGATCCGTCGGTGCCCAGCGGTGTGCTCGAGCGTGGGCTGCTGCTCAAGACCCGTTTCGCGCTGGATCACCACGTGAACCTGCGTCCGTCGAAGCTGCACGTCGGTGTCACCAGCCCGCTGTCGGGCAACCCGAATATCGACTTCGTGGTTGTGCGGGAGGGCACCGAGGGTCCGTACACCGGCACCGGCGGCGCGATCCGCGTCGGCACGCCGCACGAGGTGGCGACCGAGGTCTCCAACAACACCCGCTTCGGCATCGAGCGGGTGGTGCGCTACGCCTTCGCTACCGCACAGGCCCGCCGCAAGCACCTCACCCTGGTGCACAAGAACAATGTGCTCACCTTCGCCGGCTCGCTGTGGCAGCGCACCGTCGACGAGGTCGCCGTCGAATTCCCCGAGGTGACCACGGCTTACCAGCACATCGACGCTGCCACCATCCACATGGTGACCGACCCGGGCCGTTTCGACGTGATCGTCACCGACAACCTGTTCGGCGACATCATCACCGACCTCGCCGCCGCCGTCAGCGGTGGCATCGGCTTGGCCGCCTCGGGCAACATCGACGCCTCGGGCGTCAATCCGTCGATGTTCGAGCCGGTCCACGGCAGTGCCCCCGACATCGCGGGCCAGTCCAAGGCCGACCCGACCGCCGCCATCCTCTCGGTGTCGCTGCTGCTCAACCACCTCGGCAACACCGAGGGCGCGGCCCGCATCGAATCCGCTGTGGCCAAGGACCTTGCCTCGCGTACCGGTACCGCCTCCACCGTGGAGGTCGGCAACCGCATCGCGGCCATCGTCTGATTCCACCGCACGTAAAAGGCTCGCTCCGGCTGAATGTCGGAGCGAGCCTTTGTCATCTGCGGGTAGGAACGGAACTCGTTCGGCGAGTGGGGAATACAGGTGTTCGGTTGTGCCGGAACGCAATTCGCGGGCCGGGATGCCCCCTGTCGCGCAGCTACCCTCGGGGTCCTCGGGGTACCAAGGGCACCGCTGCCAGCGCGGCGACCGCCGCCAAGGCGTACACCACGGGGAAGCCGGTTGCTGTGATGACGGCACCGAAAAGTGGTGGGACGGCCGCTATTGCGAGGTTCTGGCCGGTGTTCTGGACGCCGAGACCTCGGCCGCTCCAGAACGGGCCCGCGATTTCGGCCACGGCGGTGAAGGCCAAGCCGTTGTCGGACACCGAGATCACCGAAGCCGCGACCATCAACGGGACAGCGGCCCACCACCAGTCGGTCCAGGCGGTGATCGTCAGGGCGGCCATGGCGACCGCGGCGGCGACGGCTACCTGGCGCAGGGGGCCGAGGCGGGAGCCGACGCGGTCCGACCAGGCTCCCGCGCCGATTCTTCCCGCGGCGCCCAGGAACTGGGTGGCGGTCATCAGCGCGCCCGCGGCGGCCAGTGACCAGCCCAGGTCGACGTGCAGCCACAGCAGGCCGAAGGTCCACAGGGTGGCCTGGGGGACGACCAGCAGGATCGAGACGCCGTGGATGCGCCACAGGGTGGAGTCCCCGCGATAGGGGTTGGCGCGGTCGGCTGCCTTCGCCGCCGGTCGCGGTGGGTCGACGATGCCGACCAGGCAGCCGATCGCGGCGACACCGGCCATCAGCGCGGGCACCAACAGGGCCGCGGGGATGCTGTGGTGCGCGGCCACCCACGGGATGGTGAGGGCGCCGATGCCGACACCCAGCGGTTGCGCGGTCTGGCGGATACCCATGGCCAGACCACGCCGATCCGGCGGGAACCAGCCGACGATCACGCGGCCACTGGCGCCGTTGGAGCTGGCAGCGCCGATACCGCCCACGAACAGCAGCACGCCGAACGCGACCGGGTTGTCCACCACGGCCGCGCCGACGCCTGCCGCGAACATCAGCAGCGTTCCCGCTACCAGCACGATGCGTTCGCCGATCCGGTCGACCACGTACCCCCACGCGATCAGGGTGCAGACCAGACCTACGGTCGGTAGTGCCACCAGCGCGCCGGCGGACGCGAGCGAATTGCCACGAGCGGTGAGCGCGGGCAGCAGAAACGGGGTGCCGTGGATGAAGATCGAACTCGAGGTCTGCGCGAAGACGCCGAGGGCGAGCATCGACCAGCGTCTGCCGTCACCGATCTGCGTTACTTCGGCCATCGGCCGCGCGTCTGTCACGATTCTCACCTCGCCGGATTGCACGATTGCATCTCACTATCTGAGATTGATGTCTCATTGCTTGAACATTGATGATTACGCTACACCTGTGACCCGTGGATGTTGCCCACCGAAGAGGTGTCTGACGGGTCACATCGCGGCGCGCGAATCCCGCACGCGGGCAGTGGCTTCGAATCACATCGGTGTGAGCTTGTCCACACTTTTCCCGAACCGCTATCGAGCGGCTCCGGTCGCATCACGGGCGCGTTCGGGCAGGTAGCCCCGTCTCGATAGACTCCGGGGCATGCGCTTAGGTCGAGTTGCCAGTCCCGATGGAGTCGCTTTCGTGAGCATCGAGGGTGACGGAAGCGATGCCGTCGCCAAGGAGATCGCCGAACATCCGTTCGGCTCGCCGACGTTCACCGGGCGGAGCTGGCCGCTGGCCGATATCCGCCTGCTGGCGCCGATCCTGGCGAGCAAAGTGATCTGCATCGGCAAGAACTACGCCGCACACGCGGCCGAGATGGGCGGCGAGGCGCCGGTGGACCCGGTGATCTTCATCAAGCCGAACACCTCGATCATCGGCCCGAACGCATCGATCATCCTGCCGCCCAGCTCTTCTCAGGTCGATTTCGAGGGCGAGCTGGCCGTGGTGATCGGCCGTCCGTGCAAGGACGTCTCGGCGGCGAAGGCATCCGAGGTGATCCTCGGCTACACCGTCGCCAACGATGTCACCGCTCGTGATCAACAGCGCCACGACGGCCAGTGGACCAGGGCCAAGGGCTACGACACGTTCTGCCCGCTCGGCCCGTGGATCGAAACCGCGCTGGATCCAAGCGATCTGGAGATCACGACCGAAGTCGACGGTGAGGTCCGCCAGCGCAGCCGCACTTCGCTGTTCCTGCACGATATTCCGAAGATCATCGAATGGATCAGCTCGGTGATGACCCTGCTGCCCGGTGACGTGATCCTCACCGGCACACCGGAAGGCGTCGGTCCGCTGCAGGCTGGGCAGAACGTGTCGGTCACCGTCGAGGGCATCGGCACCCTCACCAATCCTGTTGCCACCAAGCGCTGATACAGCGGAGAAGAGAGTCATGACTGAAGTCCGGGTTCGTTTCTGCCCGTCGCCGACCGGCACGCCGCACGTCGGCCTGGTGCGCACGGCGCTGTTCAACTGGGCGTACGCGCGCCACCACGGCGGCAAGTTCGTGTTCCGCATCGAAGACACCGACGCCGCACGCGATTCCGAGGATTCCTACCGCGCGCTGCTCGACGCGCTGCGCTGGCTCGGGCTCATCTGGGACGAGGGCCCCGAGGTCGGCGGACCCTACGAGCCCTACCGGCAGTCGCTGCGCCGCGATCAGCACCTCGACGTGGTGCGCAAGCTGCTGGAGGCGGGCGAGGCGTATGAAGCGTTCTCGACGCCGGAGGAGGTCGAGGCCCGGCACCGGGCGGTCGGTCGCGATCCGAAACTCGGCTACGACAATTTCGATCGCGATCTCAGCGCCGAGCAGATCGCGGCGTACAAAGCCGAGGGTCGCCCCGCCGTGGTCCGACTGCGGATGCCCGACGAAGATCTCGGATGGAACGATCTCGTTCGCGGGGAAACCACCTTCAAAGCCGGTACCGTTCCCGATTTCGCCCTCACCCGTGGCAATGGCGACCCGCTCTACACATTGGTGAATCCGGTCGACGACGCGATGATGAGGATCACCCATGTGTTGCGGGGCGAGGATCTGCTCTCCTCGACGCCGCGTCAGCTCGCGTTGTATGCCGCGCTGCAGCGTATCGGGGTCGCCGAGTTCACGCCCGAGTTCGGGCATCTGCCGTTCGTGATGGGCCAGGGCAACAAGAAACTGTCCAAGCGCGACCCGGAATCGAATCTGTTTCTGCACCGCGACCGCGGATTCATCCCCGAGGGTTTGCTGAATTACCTCGCCCTGCTCGGCTGGAGCATCGGCGAGGACCGCGATGTGTTCTCCATGCTGGAAATGGTCGCGGCTTTCGACATTTCCTCGGTGAATTCGAATCCGGCCCGCTTCGATCAGAAGAAGGCCGACGCGATCAACGCCGAGCAGATTCGACTTCTCGAGCCCGGCGATTTCGGTCACCGTTTGCGTGAGTTCCTCACCGCGCAGGGCCACATCGGCGCCGAAATCGACGAGAAGACCTTCCTGGTCGCCGCCGAACTCGTGCAGACCCGCATCGTGGTGCTCGGTGACGCGTGGGACCTGCTGAAATTCCTGTTCGTCGCGCCCGAGGAGTTCGCGATCGACCAGGCGGCGGGCACCAAGAACCTCGGCGCCGAGGCCGACCCGGTGCTCGACGCCGCGATCGCCGCTGTGGAGCCGCTGAGCGAGTGGACCACCCCGGCACTGGAGGAGGCGCTGAAAAAGGCGCTGATCGACGATCTGGGGCTCAAGCCGCGCAAGGCATTCGCGCCGGTGCGGGTCGCGGTGACGGGCTCGCACATCAGCCCGCCGCTGTACGAGTCGATGGAATTGCTCGGCCGCGAGGCCTCGCTCGACCGGCTGCGTGCCGCGCGTGGTTGGGCTCCTGCCGCGCAGTAGCTGTGCGGAGCGGGTGCGGCCACTGCGCCGCATCCGCTCCCAAGGGCGCGAAAACAGCCGAAAAGTGGGTTCTGACCAGGCGATTTGTAGTTTACCCCCTAGTGTTTGGTAATCTTCTCATCGCCGCGGAACACGGCCTCGCAACACCGACAACCACTCGGTGGAGATTGCAAGGTCGGGCGTTTCGGTCTTTGGGGTATGGTGTAATTGGCAACACAGCTGTTTCTGGTACAGCCATTCTAGGTTCGAGTCCTGGTACCCCAGCAAGGTTTCACACTGTGAGATCGTCCTGGCCCCGTCGTCTAGCGGCCTAGGACGCCGCCCTCTCAAGGCGGTAGCGCGGGTTCGAATCCCGTCGGGGCTACAAAGCAAAGTAAGGCTCCCGGTCGAATCCGACCGGGGGCCTTCTTCGTTTCTACAATCGCTTGTGCAATGCCTCGGCGGCCGCGACGAGATCGGCGGCCCAGCGCGCGCCCGGCCTGCGGCCCATTCGATCGATCGGTCCGGATACCGAAACGGCGGCCACGATCACCCCACCGGCATCGCGCACCGGCGCCGACACACTCGCCACACCCTGCGCGCGCTCGGCGGCGCTCTGCGCCCAGCCCCGCTTGCGTACCTCGGCCAGTGCCCGGTCGCCGAACACCGCGTCGGCGAGGACCGTGCGCTGCAACTCGGGATCGGCCCACGCCAGCAACACCTTCGCCGCCGAACCCGCGGTGAGCGGTAGCCGCGAACCGATCGGCACGGTGTCGCGCAGGCCGACCGGCGGCTCCAGCGCCGCGACGCAGACGCGTGCGTGTCCGTCGCGGCAGTACAGCTGGACGCTTTCGCCGGTGATCTCGCGCAGACGGGGCAGAATGGCAGCGGCGGCCTCCACCAGTGGATCGGCCGCCCCCGCCGACAGCTCGGTGAGCGCGGGCCCCGGCCGCCACAGTCCGTTGCCGTCGCGCGCCAGCAGCCGGTGCGTTTCCAGCCCGACCGCCAGCCGGTGCGCGGTGGCACGCGGCAGGCCGGTGCGGGTGCACAGGTCATTGAGACCGCAGGGCTCGTCGGCGACGGCGTAGAGCACCGCCACGGCTTTGTCGAGAACACCGATACCGCTATGCTGTCTCATAGAACGATACTAACGTCTCAAATGCTGAGATACCAAGTATGCCCGTCGAAAGGTGATCAAGCAATGGCCGAGCGCGCTCGCACACTGGCCGAGAAGGTGTGGGAACAGCACGTCGTCGCCAAAGGCGAAGGCGATGGTTCCTCCCGTGAACCGGACCTGATCTACATCGATCTGCACCTCGTGCACGAGGTGACCAGCCCGCAGGCCTTCGACGGGCTACGCGCGGCGGGCCGTCCGGTGCGCCGAACCGATCTCACCATCGCCACCGAGGACCACAACGTCCCCACCGCCGATATCGACAAGCCGATCGCCGACCCGATCTCGCGCACCCAGGTGGACACGCTGCGCCGCAACTGTGCCGAATTCGGCGTGCGCCTGCATTCGATGGGCGATGTGGAGCAGGGCATCGTGCACGTCGTCGGCCCGCAGCTGGGCCTCACCCAACCCGGCATGACCGTCGTCTGTGGCGACAGCCATACCTCCACCCACGGCGCGTTCGGCGCACTGGCGATGGGCATCGGCACCAGTGAGGTCGAGCACGTGCTCGCCACCCAGACGTTGTCGCTGCGCCCGTTCAAGACGATGGCCATCACCGTCGACGGCGAATTGGCGCCCGGCGTCACGAGCAAGGACCTGATCCTGGCCGTGATCGCCGAGATCGGCACCGGCGGCGGTCAGGGCTATGTGCTGGAGTACCGCGGCGAGGCGATTCGCAAGCTCTCGATGGAAGCGCGGATGACGATCTGCAACATGTCGATCGAAGCGGGCGCTCGCGCCGGCATGATCGGCCCCGACGAGGTGACCTACGAATTCCTGAAGGGCCGCCCGCACGCTCCGCAGGGAGCCGACTGGGATGCCGCAGTGGCCTCCTGGGACGCGCTGGTCACCGAGGAAGGCGCGGAGTTCGACGCCGAGGTCCACATCGACGCGAACACGCTGACCCCGTTCGTCACGTGGGGCACCAATCCCGGCCAGGGCCTGCCGCTGGGCGCGAATGTGCCCGACCCGGCCCAGATCACCGACGAGAACGAGCGTGAATCCGCCGAGAAGGCGTTGCGCTACATGGACCTGACGCCGGGAATGCCGCTGCGTGAGGTGAGTGTGGACACCGTATTCGTCGGCTCCTGCACCAACGGCCGGATCGAGGATCTGCGCGCCGTCGCCGATGTTTTGAAGGGCCGCCAGGTCGCCGACGGCGTGCGAATGCTGGTTGTGCCGGGCTCGATGCGGGTGCGCGCGCAGGCGGAAAAAGAAGGACTCGGCGAGATTTTCACCGCCGCGGGCGCGGAATGGCGTCAGGCGGGCTGCTCGATGTGCCTCGGGATGAATCCCGATCAGCTCGAACCGGGCCAGCGCTGCGCCTCGACCTCGAACCGCAATTTCGAGGGCAGGCAGGGCAAGGGCGGTCGCACGCACCTGGTCTCACCGCTGGTCGCGGCCGCCACGGCGGTCCGTGGAACCCTGTCCTCGCCCGCTGATCTGGCCTGAGCCACCGATCACCGCAGATCGAAAGGGAATCGTTATGGAAGCCTTCACCGTTCACAAAGGCATCGGTGTGCCGCTGCGCAGGTCCAATGTCGACACCGATCAGATCATCCCCGCCGTTTACCTGAAGCGCGTGACCCGTACGGGTTTCGAGGACGGCTTGTTCGCCGGTTGGCGTACCGATCCGGAGTTCATTCTCAACAACGAGCCGTTCAACCGCGGCAGCGTGCTGGTGGCGGGCCCGGATTTCGGCACCGGCTCTTCGCGAGAGCACGCTGTGTGGGCGCTGTCGGACTACGGCTTTCGGGTGGTCATCTCGTCTCGTTTCGCAGACATCTTCCGTGGAAATGCGGGTAAGGGCGGGTTGTTGGCCGCACAGATGTCACAGAACGATGTCGAAATGCTCTGGAAGCTGATCGAGGAACAGCCCGGCATCGAATTGGTTGTCGACCTGTCCGCTCGCACCGTCACAGCGGGAACCGTCGTGTTGCCGTTCGATATTGACGACTACACCCGCTGGCGTCTGCTGGAGGGTTTGGACGACATCGGCCTCACGCTGCGACAGGCCGACGTCATCGGCGAGTTCGAAAAGGGAAGGCCGTCATGGAAACCCGTGACGCTGCCGGAGCCTATTTCACGGGCGTAATCAGCTGGGGCGCTTAGGCGGGCTTCCCGGGCGGCGGTAGCTGGACGTGTGCTAAACCACATGAATTTTGGCGTGGCACATAGACTCTTGCTCAAACTGGGTTTACCGTGGTACCTAGTCGGTCCGACGACGGGCCATTAGTCTGCGGAGGATTCAATGAACAAGGCGGAACTGATCGACGTTCTGACCGAAAAGTTGGGTACGGACAGGCGGACGGCTACTGCGGCTGTCGAGAATGTTGTCGACACCATCGTCCGTGCCGTGCACAAGGGTCAAAGCGTCACCATCACCGGATTCGGTGTGTTCGAACAGCGCAAGCGTGCTCCCCGGGTTGCCCGTAACCCCCGTACCGGTGAAACCGTGAAGGTGAAGGCCACTTCGGTGCCTGCCTTCCGACCGGGCGCACAGTTCAAGGCGGTCATCGCGGGTAAGCAGAAGCTGGCCTCGTCCGGGCCTGCCGTCAAGCGAGGCGTGAATGCCCCGGTGGCGGCGAAGAAGGCGGCAGCCAAGAAGACCGCGGCGAAGAAGACCGCGGCCAAGAAGGCGACGCCGTCGAAGGGTCCCGCGAAGACCACGGCCCGCAAAGCCGCCACCAAGGCACCTGCCGCCAAGAAGACCACGGCGGCAAAGAAAGTGACGGCGGCCAAGAAGGCGCCCGCCAAGAAGGTGACGGCGGCCAAGAAGGCGCCCGCCAAGAAGGTCACAGCCGCCAAGACCACGGCGGTCAAGAAGACCACTGCTGCGAAGAAGGCTCCCGCTAAGAAGACTGCTGCTAAGAAGACTGCCGCCCGTCGTGCTCGTTGATCCTGCCGCAGCGGGATCAGGTCGGGGAATGTGCACGTAGGCCGCATCACCCACCACTGGACCGAGAACGGCCCCGGGAATCCCGGGGCCGTTTCGGCTGTTTCGAGCCCGTCCGATGGACTCAGGTGGTGACGATTGCCGTCGACAGCGAACGGTCCATATGGTTCGCGGCGACCAATCGGTCCCCGACGAACGACAATGCCCAGACGCTGCCCTTGCGATTGCGTGCCGAGGGCAGCGTGAGCCCGCCCTGCTCGGCCAGCCACTGTGTCAGATCGGGAATCACCCCGCCCTGACTACATACCACCGGCACCCCTCGATCGGTTACCAACGACAGAAATCGTTGTCGCGCGGCGTTTTTCGCTGAATCGTAACCTTGCTCGGAAAACATTGGCTCGCAATTGATTTCGGCATCGAGCTGTTCCGCCAACGGGGTCACGGTTTGGACGCAGCGCAGTGGATCGGCGGAATAGATCTCGGATGCGCCGAACGCCAACAGATTCGGCGTCAATCCCTTCGCCTGCTGTTCCCCGGAGGCTTCGAGCGGACGCAACTCGTCGGGTCCGTCGAAGCGGTTGCGCTTGCCGGCCTTCGCGTGGCGCACCAGCAGCACCGTGTTGGTGCGGGCGGGCAGCCGAGCGAAGATCCGGACGATCTGGCGATCCATCGGATACGACAACTGGTCCATCACCTCGGCGAGGGGGAACCACCGCATCTGGTCGACTTCGTTGTTGACGGCGAAGTCGCCGTCGGCGGCCTCGGCGGCCCAGTAGTCGACCCGCTTGAGCTGACGGTGGCCCGGGATCGGATAGGTGACATGGCCGAGATAGCGCCCCAGCGTGGCCGGTAGACCGGTTTCCTCACCTACCTCACGCACAGCCGCGACCACCGGGGTCTCGCCGGGATCGAGCTTGCCCTTGGGCAGCGACCAGTCACCGTACTTCGGCCGGTGGATGACGCCGATCTCCGGGCCGACAGCGCCCGCACGCCACAGGACCGCTCCTGCCGCGTGAATATTGGGCCTTACCCGCGGGTCTCGCAACGACGCGTCCTTGCTCTGCGCGCTCATGGCTGGTCGGGGCGACGCAAACGCATGAGGAAGGCTTGGTGGTCACGTACCTGGTCGGCTTCGACATCGGTCGGACTGGCCTGCCAGGTTCCGTCCGGGAGCAGGATCCAGCAGCGAGTGGCCGGATCGAGCGCGGAATCGAACACCTTCCCGAGTTGGTCGACCAGCTTGGGATCTTTCACCTGCACCATCACTTCGACCCGGCGGTCGAGATTGCGGTGCATCATGTCGGCGCTGCCGATCCACGTCTGTTCCTGCGCGCCGAATTCCATCACCCGGGAATGTTCGAGGAACCGGCCGAGGATCGAGCGCACCTCGATGTTCTCGCTCAGGCCGGGCACACCGGCGCGCAGGCCACAGATGCCGCGCACCACGATCTGCACCGGCACCCCCGCCAGCGAGGCGCGGTAGAGCGCGTCGATGATCTGCTCGTCGACGATCGCGTTGGCCTTGATCCGGATCCGGGCGGCCGAACCTTGACCGGCCAGCTCGATTTCGCGATCGATCCGCTCGATGATGCCCGCGCGCACGCCGAGCGGCGCCACCATCAGGTTGCGATAGTCCTCCTTGCGGGAGTATCCGGTCAGCGAATTGAACAGGTCGGTGAGATCGGCGCCGATTTCCGGTGCGGCGGTGAACAGACCGACGTCTTCGTAGAGGCGTGCGGTCTTGGGGTTGTAGTTGCCGGTGCCGATGTGGCAGTAGCGCCGGATCGTCGAACCCTCGCGACGCACCACCAGGCAGGTCTTGCAGTGGGTCTTGAGGCCGACCAGACCGTAGACCACGTGCACGCCGGCCTGTTCCAGTTCGCGCGCCCACTTGATGTTGGCCTGCTCGTCGAAGCGGGCCTTGATCTCTACCAGCGCGACGACCTGCTTGCCCGCCTCGGCGGCCTCGATCAGCGAGTTGATGATGGGGGAGTCGCCGGAGGTGCGGTAGAGCGTCTGCTTGATCGCGAGCACCTGCGGGTCGGCGGCGGCCTGTTCGATGAAGCGCTGCACGCTGGTGGAGAAGGAGTCGTAGGGGTGGTGCACCAGCACGTCGCCCTCGCGCAGTGCGGCGAAGACATTGCGCGGGGTCTCGCGCTCGCCGAAGGCCGCCGGGGTGGCGGGCACATACGGCGCGTCCTTGAGCTCGGGTCGGTCGACGCCGTAGACCTGCCACAGGCAGGACAGGTCGAGCAGTCCGGGCACCTGGATGACATCGGCGGGGTCGACCTCGAGCTCACGTAATAGAAGCTCCAGCATGTGCTCGGTCATGTCGTCGGAGACCTCGAGGCGCACCGGCTTGCCGAAGCGGCGGCGGGCGAGTTCGCGCTCCATCGCCTGCAGCAGGTCTTCGTCGCGATCCTCGTCGACCTCGAAATCGGCGTTGCGGGTGATCCGGAACGAATGCGTCTCCACCACGGTCAGACCGGGGAACAACAGGTCGAGGTGGGCGGCGATGAGGTCTTCCATCGGCAGGAACGCCGCGATCGCCGACGGCGCGCCGGTGCGGCGCACACGCACGAAGCGGTCGACGTTGTCGGGCACCTTCACGCGGGCGAAGTGCTCGCCGCCGGTGCCGGTGTCGCGCACGGTCACGGCGAGATTGAGGCTCAGGCCGGAGATGTAGGGGAACGGGTGCGCCGGGTCGACGGCGAGCGGTGTGAGGACCGGGAACACCTGGTCGGTGAAGTAGTTGGAAAGGCGTTGGCGCTCATCGTCGTCGAGATCGCTCCAGCCGATGATGTCGATGCCCTCGGCGGCCAGTGCCGGGTTCACCTCGTGGATGAAGACGTTGGCGTGCCGCTCGGCGAGTTCTTGGGCGCGGGCGGTGATCATCTCCAGTTGCTCCGACGGTGAGCGACCGTCGGCCGAGCGCACCGACAGGCCGGTTTCGGCCCGGCGTTTCAAACCGGCGACGCGCACCATGTAGAACTCGTCGAGGTTGGACGCGAAGATCGCGAGGAACTTGGCCCGCTCCAGCAACGGCAGCGAGGCGTCCTCGGCCAGCGCCAGGACGCGGGCATTGAAGTCGAGCCAGCTCAGCTCGCGGTTGAGGTAGCGATCTCGCGGCAACCGCTGCGTGCTCGCGTCACCGCCCGAGGCGAGGGCGGCCGCAGGTGGCGGGGAAATCGGGGGCAGCTGCTTGATGGTTTCCGTATCGCTCACGAGATCAATCATCCCTCGAGGAAGGGCCGCCGCGCATCACGACATCGCACGGATCGTTCCGCTCGGTCCGAACGTGGCGATCAGCTAGCACACACTGCGAACGGGATCACTTCTGTGCGGCGAGAATCCGATCTCGCGCAGCGTCGAGGTGGTGAATTCACCGACGCCGAGCGCGCGGACGATCTCCAGATCCTCGGGGGTGTCGACATCGCAGCGCAGGCCGGGCCAGTGCCCGGACAGCGGCACGGCACCGCCGTCGCGGTGTGCGCGGGCGGAATCGGCGCCGAAGCGGGGCGACAGCAACGCGGCGGTATCGCGGACCAGCAATGCGGCGGTGCCGGTGCCAGTGTGGTCGATCACCACCGATCGAGCGCCGACGGCGACGGTGAGCACGTCGGCCAGCTCGGACGGGCGAAGGGCGGGCAGGTCGGCCTGCAGCGCGAGCAGGTGGGTGGGGCCGTAGCGATCGCGCACGTCGGCGGCGCCGGCGGCGAGCGCGGTATTGAGCGGATCGGCACCGGCCGCGGGCTCGTCGATCACGTGCGCGCCGAGCTCACGGGCACGGTCGGCGACCAGGGGATCGGGGGTGACCACGGTCAGCGACGACAGCTCGGGTACGGCGGAAGCGGCCACGACAGTGTCGGTGAACATGGCCAGCACGAGCTGGGCGCGCTGCTCGGTGCTCAGCAGGCTCGCCAGCCTGCTCTTGGCCCGGCCGATGTGTTTGACCGCCATCACGGCGTGCACGGTGTGCATGGCTTCGATCCTTGCATGGCATATTGGGCTGATGACGAGGGCGGCGGTTATGGGTGCGGGGTCGTGGGGTACGGCGTTCGCGAAGGTGTTGGCCGAAGCAGGGACCGACGTGACGATCTGGGCCCGGCGCGACGAGGTGGCGCGGGCGCTCGATACCGAGCACCGCAATCCGTTCTACCTACCCGGCGTTCAGCTGCCGCCGGTGCGGGGAACCGATGATCACCGGGTCGCTCTCGACGGGGCCGACCTGGTGGTGCTCGCGGTTCCGTCGCAGTCGCTGCGGGCGAATCTGGATCTGTGGAAGGGCGATATCGGATCCGACGCCACCCTGCTGAGTCTGGCCAAGGGAATCGAGACCGGGACACTGCTGCGGATGAGTCAGGTGATCGCGGAGGTCACCGGGGCCGAGCCGGGGCGCATCGCGGTGTTGTCGGGTCCGAATCTGGCGCACGAGATCGTCGAACGTCAGCCCGCTGCGACGGTGATCGCCTGCACCGATACCGAGCGTGCCGGAGTCGCGCAGCGGGCGTGTGCCACCGGATATTTCCGGCCGTACACCAACACCGATGTGATCGGCTGCGAGATCGGTGGTGCGTGCAAGAACGTCATCGCGCTCGCGTGCGGCATCGCTTCGGGAATGGGACTGGGCGACAACACGGTGGCCAGCCTCATCACGCGCGGGCTCGCCGAGGTGATCCGGCTCGGTGTGGCGCTCGGCGCGCAACCGGTGACGCTGGCCGGGCTCGCGGGCGTCGGCGATCTGGTGGCTACCTGTACATCGCCGTTGTCGCGCAACCGGTCCTTCGGGTACGCGCTCGGCGCCGGTGGCACGATGACCGCCGCGCAGGAAGCGACCAATGGGCAGGTGGCCGAAGGTGTGAAGTCGTGCACATCGGTGCGGGCCCTTGCCGCCGAGCACGGGGTGGAGATGCCGCTCACCGACGCGGTGCACAGGGTGTGCCATGAGGGGCTATCGGTGAGCGAGGCGGTCGGCAGCCTGCTCGGTAGGCGGATCAAGCCCGAATAAGGGCGATAGCGCCATGGCGGCGAGAACCTACTACGGTGACGTTCATGACGGAACGGATCAGGGTGGCTGTGGTGTTCGGCGGGCGCAGCAGCGAGCACGCCGTCTCGTGTGTGTCGGCGAGCAGCGTGCTGCGCAACCTCGATCCGACGCGCTACGAGGTGGTGCCGATCGGCATCACCCCCACCGGCGGCTGGGTGCTGGCCGACGGGATCGGCGATTTGGCGCTGAGCCACGGTGTGCAACCGCAGGTCGACGCGTCGGGAACCGCCCTCACGCTGGCCGCTGACCCCGGTCGCTCCGGCGCGCTGGTCGCGCTCGACTCGAGCGCCGTGCTCGGCAACGTCGATGTCGTGTTCCCGATTCTGCACGGTCCCTTCGGGGAGGACGGCACGTTGCAGGGGATGCTCGAACTGGCCGGGCTTCCCTATGTCGGCGCGGGCGTGCTTGCCAGCGCGGCGGGCATGGACAAGGAGTTCACCAAGAAGTTGCTGGCGGCCGAATCGTTGCCCGTCGGCGTGCAGGTTGTGCTGCGTCCCGGCGTCGAAACGCTGGCCGAGACCGACCGGGCCCGGATCGGTCTGCCCGCCTTCGTGAAGCCCGCGCGCGGTGGTTCCTCGATCGGCATCACCAAGATCACCGACTGGGCCGATCTCGATGCGGCCATCGCCGTCGCCCGTGCGCACGACCCGAAGGTGATCATCGAAGCGGGCATCGTCGGACGCGAAGTCGAGTGCGGCGTACTGGAATTCGCCGACGGCGAGGTGCGTGGCAGCGTCGTCTCCGAGATCCGGATGCCCGATGCCGACGCCGCCGCGCCCGAGTTCTACGACTTCGCCACCAAATACCTCGATGACGTGTGCGAATTCGATGTGCCCGCCAAGCTCGACGACGATGTCGCCGACGAGATCCGTGAGCTGTCGGTGCGCGCGTTCCGCGCGCTGGACTGCCAGGGGCTGGCGCGCGTCGACTTCTTCGTCACCGAGAACGGTCCGGTGATCAACGAGATCAACACGATGCCCGGCTTCACGCCGATCTCGCAGTACCCGCGGATGTGGGAAGCCACCGGCATCGACTACCCGACGCTGGTGTCGACGCTGATCGAGACGGCGGTCACCCGCGGAACCGGTCTGCGGTAGGAGTTCTGTTCGGCCGCAGGGCTTTCGGCGGGGTCGTGCTCGAAAGCCCTACGGCGCCAGCTGGTTAGCTCAGAGTTCGCCCGGAGTCGGTTCGCGGGCAGGCAGATTCGCAGTGATGGTGTCGGATACGTTCTGCACGGCGCTGGTGCCGGAGCCGTCGGGGACGGTCAGGGCGATGTAGGTCTCGCGGTCGACGGCGAACCAGGTGCCGGTCTTGCCGACCTCGTCGCGGACCTGGAACCACTTCACGCCGTCGATCACCGTCAGCGGGGACGCGCGGTTGAATTCGAGGGGACGGTCGAGGCCGCAGCGCAGCGTGATCGGGTCGCCGCCGTCGGGGAGCTGCCAGGCGCGGGTGGCGGGCGGGCTGGGTTCGACGAGGGTGGCCTTGGTGTAGTCGCCGAGTTCGGCGGGCAGGGCGGGGAGCAGGGCCTGGCAGGCGGGACCGTCGGCGGCGGGGGCAGGCACGGGTCCGAGGGCGAGGGGTTCGCGTTCGACGGGGGCGCGCAGGGCGATGAAGGCGGCGACCAGCACGGCGACGATCAACACGACGGGCAGGGCGACCGCGGTGGCGATGAGCGCGGGGGAGTGATGCGACTCGAAGTCGTCATCGTCATCGTCATCGTCGGAGTCCGCGTCCGGCTCGGCGTCGGAGTCCGCGTTCGAGCCGTCGTCGGCCGGGGCGGAATCCTCGGCGGTCGCGTCGGCTGATCGCGCGGTGGTGGCGGACGTCGGCTCGTCGCCCGACGATGCCGCGTCGGCAGTGGCGGTGTCGTCGGGGGTGCTCGCCTCGTCGCGATCCTCCGGTGTCGAGTCCGCCATAGCTGTGTGGTCCTTCCGTTCGCGGGTTCGCCTGCGCCGTCGGTGGTGCCCGATCGCCTTCGAAAGGGTACCGTCGGGGCGATTTCGTCGGTCACCAGCACAGCGGGAAGGGGTCGGTCATCAGCGAGGACAGCCGTCCGCAGACGGTGCGTGAGCTGGGCGAATTCGCCCTGATCGACCGGATCAACGCCGGTCGGGAGCAGGCCGCGCACGTACTGATCGGACCCGGTGACGATGCCGCGCTGGTCGCCGCGCCCGACGGTCGGTTCGTGGTGAGCACCGACATGCTCGTCGAAGGCAGACACTTCCGGCTCGACTGGTCCTCGCCCGTCGACATCGGCCGCAAGGCCATCGCGCAGAACGCCGCCGACGTGGTGGCGATGGGCGCGCGGCCGACGGCGTTCGTGGTCGCGCTCGGCTGCCCCGCCGACACCCCCGTGTCGGTGATCGAAGGGATCGCCGACGGGATGTGGATCGAGGCGAGCCGCGCCGGGGGTTCCATCGCGGGCGGCGATCTGGTGCGCAGCGAACAACTGGTCGTCTCGGTGACCGCGTTCGGCGACCTCGGTGGGCAGAACGCGATCACTCGATCCGGCGCCGCCGTCGGCGATATCGTCGCGGTGGCAGGCGAACTCGGCTGGTCCGGTGCCGGGCTGGCCGTATTGACCGGTGGCGCGGACACATCCGATCCGGACTTCACCTATGCCCTTGCGACCCATCGTGTTCCGCAACCGCCCTACGCCGCGGTCCTCGACGCCTTCGGCACGCACACCCCGACCGCGCTCACCGATGTCTCCGACGGCTTGCTCGCCGACCTCGGCCACCTCGCCGCCGCCTCGAACGTCGCCATCGACGTCCACCGCGCGGCACTGACCGACCCCGATCTGGACGCTGTCGCGAAATTGCTCGATGCCGATGCGGCGCAATGGATTCTGGCCGGCGGCGAAGACCACGCCTTCGTCGGAACCTGGCCCGCCGGTGTCTCGGTTCCCGCGGGCTGGCGGCCGATCGGCGTAGTAACCGCAGGCAGTGGCGTCACCGTCGACGGCGTGTCGCCCACCGGTGGCACCGGCTGGGAATCGTTCCGTGGGGTGGACGCCATACCCACCGACGACGAACGATAGGTTGTGCGGTCATGGGTGCGAAACCACTGTCGGAGATCATCGATCCGGGCTGGGCCCGGGCACTGGAGCCGGTCACCGACCGCATCAGTGAAATGGGCGAGTTCTTACGTGAAGAGAACGCGGCGGGCCGCGGCTACCTCCCCGAAGGGGAGAACGTATTGCGCGCCTTCCAGCGTCCGTTCGACGCGGTGCGCGTGCTCATCGTCGGCCAGGACCCGTACCCCACGCCCGGCCACGCGATGGGACTGAGTTTCTCTGTCACGCCACAGGTTTCGCCGGTGCCGCGCAGCCTGTCCAACATCTTCGCCGAATACAGCAAAGACCTCGGCTTCGATACCCCGACCTGTGGTGACCTGAGCCCCTGGTCGGATCAGGGTGTGCTGCTGCTGAACCGAGTACTCACCGTCGCCCCCGGCGCGCCCGCCTCCCATCGCGGCAAAGGCTGGGAAGCGGTCACCGAGCAGGCGATCGGGGCACTGGTCGCCCGCGACGAGCCGCTCGTAGCCGTGCTGTGGGGCAACGACGCTCGTTCGCTGAAGCCCACCCTCGTCGCCGCCGAGGTGCCCTACGTCGAATCGGCGCACCCCTCACCGCTTTCCGCCTCGCGCGGGTTCTTCGGTTCCCGACCCTTCTCCCGGGTCAACGAACTGCTCGACGAACTCGGCGCCGATCCTGTCGACTGGCGGCTGCCCTGACCCGGGGCGTCGCCCGCACCAGAAGAGAATGATGAAGGAGCACAACCCGATGCACATCTCCACCGTTCGCGTTGCCCTCGCGACCGCCGCCGTGGCCGCCGCCATCACCGCGGGCGCAGGCTCGGCCACCGCCGCAGGCCTGCAGCTCGAGCCCTACGACGAGCAGGCCGCCCCGGTGGCCACCACCCAGGTCGGCGAGGAATGGACCTCTACCGGCACCTCCACCATCTCGTCCGGCGTGAACGCGAAGGTGACCTGCCTGCTGCAGAACACCTTCAGCGCCCTCGGCGCTGCGTGCTGAGTTATTAGCGGCTGGCGCCGCGGGGTTTTCGGCCCTGCGGGCCTCGCATCCGAAGGGCGATACTGCGCCTTCGGCGTTCCGTCTCGCCCTTCGGATGCGAGGCGGCCGAAAACCCGTGGTGGCTGAGTTCCGGCGTGGCGTTGGTCGCGCCGGGATGGTCAGTTCAGTCGCTGGAGTGGGGGCTTCTGAGTGAGTCCCACTTCTATGTGAGGCCGACGTAGTTCGGCTTGCGCTTGCCTACGAAGGCGTCTACGCCTTCGCGGCCGGTGTCGCTGTTCGCGGCGGCGGAGATGCTGTCGCGTTCGGAATCGAGCTGCTGGTCCAATGTCGCCGTCGGTGACTGGGCCAGCAGCTTTTTCATGGCAGTGTAGGTGGGGCGGGGGCCCGTGACGAAGGTCTGCGCCACGCGGAACGCTTCGGCGCGGATGTCCTCGTCGGCGACCGTGCGGCTCAGGACGCCGAGGCGCACTGCCTCTTCGGCGTCGAGTACGGCGTCGGTGAGCAGGATCTCGGTCGCCCGGCTCCGGCCGACGATGCGGGGCAGCGACCAGGACATGCCGCCGTCGGGGGACAGGCCGATGCCGGGGTAGGCGGGGCGCAGCTTCGTCGAGGGGCCACCGATCGCGATGTCGGCGGCACAGACCAGGCTCATGCCCGCACCCGCCGCCCAGCCCTGTACGGCGGCGATCACGGGGACAGGGGCGTCCGCGAGCGCGCGGACGAAATCGTGGAGTTGGTCGGCCAGCTCGTGCAGGTAGGCACCGCGGTCATCGGAGGCGGCGAAATTGCGGACATTGCCGCCCGCGCAGAAGTTCGCGCCCGCGCCGGTGAGCAGCACGGCCCCGACCGACGGGTCGAGTGCGCGCAGGGCGGCGGTGCCCGCGTTGATCAGGTCGAAATCCATCGAGGTGCCTGCGGCGGCGGTGGCGATGGTCAGCTGCAGGACGCCGTCGATGACCTCGGCGGCAAGGACCGGTTCGGTGGTACTCATGGGCGTCACCTTAATCGGGCCCGCACGCGCGGCGTTCCGCAGCCTTTGCGCACGGCCGAAGGTACGCCCCCCGGTGCGGCAGCAGCGTTTCTCAGTCGCGGCGCCACAATTGTTCGGGCAGCAGGGTGAACGGATCGGTTCGTCGGATGCCGGTGTCGGTGAAACCGTGCCTGCGGTAGAAGGCGTGGGCGCGCGGATAGTCGGCGAAGACCCACAGGGTGCACGGTGATCCGGGGGTGGCGGCTTCGATCAGAGCGTCGGCGATACCGGTGCCGTGCCAGGCGCTGCGGACGTAGAGCGCTTCGAGTTCATCCTCGGTGGACGCCGACCGGCCCGGCTGTCGACCGGGGACGGACGACTTCGTCCCGGAGGCGAAGCCGATCAGCCGGTCGCCGACCAGCGCGACCGGCAACTGGTGGATCCCGTCGACGCGACGACGTTCCCAGGTGAGCGCGGAGCGTTCGAGGTCGAAGCCGTCGAGGATGTGACCGGGGACGAGCGTTCCATAGGCTTCGCGCCAGCTGGCGATGTGACAGGCGGCGAGTTCGGTGACCCGGGTCGCCGTCAGCGGCGCGATTCGCCAGTCAGACACGGCGAGCCCGTTCGATGCTCGGCGGTTGTACGACAAAGCCCCGGATCACCCGCGAGGGGTGCCGGGGCACTGTCGGCAGAATGTACGGGCTGAAAATCAGCCGCGGGCGACCTTGCCCGCCTTCAGGCAGGAGGTGCACACGTTCATCCGGCGGGTGTTGCCAGGGGCAACCTGCGCACGCACGGTCTGGATGTTCGGGTTCCAGCGACGGTTGGTGCGCCGGTGCGAGTGCGAGACCGACTTCCCGAAACCGGGGCCCTTGGCGCAGACGTCGCAAACGGCAGCCATGTCGCGAGCTCCTTCATGTCATAAGCGGACAGCGGCGCACGTATGCCCGCTGAACCGGAAACTGATGTCGTCAAATGCCTTGCCGACTGATGTCGGCCAGCGCAGACCCACGTGGGCCGCACGAGGCAACCCTGCAAGACTAGCGGGCCGGGCCTCGAACTTCCAAACCGGGGTATCCCGGTCGACAGGCCGAGCGTAGCCCGGATGAGGGCCCTTCCGAGGTCAGCATAGCGCTGTCGGTCGCTGGCGCTAACCTGGCGTGCGTGCTCGGCGCGCGAGCACGCAGAACGGGGAAGCGAGGTGGCGGTGTCGCACGTGCGGGAGTCTCTCGACGGCCCCGATCTGCTGGTCTGGGCTCGCGGTTGCCGCACCGACCTGGAACTACGCCGCGCCGAGATCGACGCGCTCAACGTGTTCCCCATCGCCGACGCCGACACCGGTACCAATCTGCTCGCCACCATGCGAGCGGCCGTCGCGACGGCCGATCAGATCACCGACCACGCACCTTCCGCTCATCTGATCGCGCAGGGCTTGGCCCGCGGCGCGACGACGGGCGCGCGGGGAAACTCGGGGATCATCCTGTCCCAGGTCCTGCGGGGCATCGCCGAGGCCGTCACCGCCGGTCCGCTGACCGGTGAACGTCTGCAGGTGGCACTGCGGCGCTCGGCGGTGCTCGTCCGGACCGGGCTGAGTGCCCCGGTCGAGGGCACCATTCTGACCGTGCTCGAGCGTGCCGCGGTCGCCGCGGCCGAGTCGGCCGATCAGTCGCTCGTGACCGTCGCCCGCCGCGCCGCCGACGGCGCCGCGCGCGCGTTGAGCGAGACGCCGGCCCAGTTGGGTGTGCTTCGCGCGGCGGGGGTGGTCGACGCCGGGGCGCGGGGACTGCTGGTGCTGCTGGACTGTCTCGTGGCCGAAGTCTGCGGTGAACCGACCGACCGGGTCAGGTACACGCGGGGCGAACGACCCGACCACGGGCCGCATCGGCGACCGGTCGACGGACACGACGAGAGCGACCCCGGTGAGATCGGTCACGACGACGAAGCGGACAGTCGACGCGCGATGGCGGACGGTCACGAGCGCCGGACCGCCGACGCCCGCGTCGACAACGATCACCGGGATCAGGACGCCGATCCGCACTTCGAGGTCATGTACGTGATCTCCGGCACCGACGACACGGCCGCGAGCGGGTTGCGCGATCGGCTCGCGGTGCTCGGGGACTCCGTGGTGGTGGTCGGCGATGGTGCGACCACCTGGTCGGCCCATGTGCACTGCCGCGACGCGGGGGCTGCCATCGAGGCGGGCCTCGCGGTGGGCACCGTGACGGGCATCCGGATCGAGAGTTTCGCCGTGACCGCGCCCCACAGCGGCAACCACGGGCACGGCGCCGACGCGCTCGGCCTCACCCACCACACGCACGTCGACACGGTGACGATCGAGCCGCGCACGCACCACGACGGCGACCGGCCACCCGGTCTCACGGACCGAGACGTCGCCACCCCCGACGCGGACCGCGGCGTGCTGGCGGTGGTGGGTGGTGCCGCCGCCGCGCGCCTGTTCGAGGACGCGGGCGCGGTGGTGTTGCGAGGGGATCGGCAGCTCGACACGAACACCCTGCTGCGGGCGATCCGCAGTATGCCCAATCGTGAGGTGCTGGTCCTGCCCAACGGGGCCCTGCCCGCGCAGGAACTCGTCGCGGTCGGTGCGGCCGCGCGTGACGGGTCGCGTGATGTGTTGTTGCTGCCGAGCGCGTCGATGGTGCAGGGCCTCGCGGCCTTGGCCGTGCACGATCGGGGACGGATCGCGGTCGACGACGCGTTCGCGATGTCGGAGGCGGCCGCGACCACCCGGTGGGGTGCGCTGCGCGCGGCGCGGGTGCGGGCGCTGACGATGGTCGGAATGTGTTCTCCGGGCGACGGATTGGGTCTGGTCGGCCACGATGTGGTGGTGATCGACCCCGACGTGGTCGGCGCGGGAAGCATCCTGCTGGACCGAATGCTCGGTCTCGGTGGGGAATTGGTGACATTGCTGATGGGCGTCGACGCGGGGCCCGAGTTGGCGCAGGTGCTCGCCGATCATGTGCGAGCCGGTTTCCCCGGTGTCGAGGTGGTCGTGTATTCCGGTGGACAGCAGGCGGATCTGGTGCAGATAGGGGTCGAGTAGATGGCGACGTTGAGTGACCGGCTCGACCACGTGCTCGGCGTCAAGGCGGCCGACCGGCTGACCGAGGCGTTCGACATGACCACCGTCGAGGATCTGTTGCGCCACTATCCGGTGCGCTACGCGACCCAGGGGCAGCCCCTCACCGAGGAGGAACCCGAAGAGGGCGCGCACATCACCGTGATCGGCCGCATCGCGAAAACCGAACTGCGCCCGATGAAGAATCGCCGTGGCTCGCTGTTGAAGGTGCAGCTCGACACCGGCGCCCAGCGTCCGCTCGAGGCGACTTTCTTCAATGGCGACAAGGTGCGCTACCTGGTGAAAGAGGGTGTGCGAGCGATGATGTCGGGCACCGTGCACTGGTGGCGCCCCGACCGCTGGAACCTCTCGCACCCCGACTATCTGATCCTGCCCGACAAGCCGGAAGCCGGCGTGGAGGAACTCACGTCCGTGCGTGGCAGCGGTGCGCTGCGCGGCCTCGCGCAGAGCGCGAAAGGCGCGGGGGGAGTGGATGCCTCGTTCTTCGAACGCGAATTCGTACCCGTGTATCCGGCGACCGCCAAGGTCCAGAGCTGGGACCTGTTGGCCTGCATCCGCCAGGTGCTCGACCAGCTCGACCCCATCGAGGACCCGCTGCCCGCCGACCTGCGCGAGGAACGCCAACTCCTCCCGTTGTCGGAAGCGCTGCGCCTGATCCACCTTCCCGAGCACAAGCTGGACATCGAGAAGGCAAGGGACCGGCTCCGTTTCGACGAGGCGCTCGCCCTGCAGCTCGTGCTGGCCGAGCGCCGTCACGAGGTGGAGGGCCGCACCGCCCCGGCCTGTCCGCCGTCGACCGAGGGAATCGCCGCCGCCTTCGACGAACGGTTGCCCTTCGAGCTCACCGAAGGTCAGCAGCAGGTGCTCGCGGAGATCTCGCGAGACCTGTCGCGTACCCGCCCCATGCACCGGCTGCTCCAGGGCGAGGTGGGCTCGGGCAAGACGATCGTGGCGCTGAACGCCATGCTGCAGGTGGTGGACTCGGGCCGCCAGTGCGCGCTGCTCGCACCGACCGAAGTCCTCGCCGCGCAGCACTATCGGTCGCTGCGCGCCATGCTCGGTGACCTCGGCAACGCGGGCGAACTCGGCGCCGCCGAGAACTCGACCAAGGTCGTCCTGCTCACCGGATCGATGTCGACGGCCGCGAAGAAGGCGGCGCTGCTGGACGCGATGACCGGTGAGGCGGGCATCGTCATCGGCACCCACGCGCTCATCCAGGACGCGGTCGAGTTCTACGACCTCGGCCTCGTGGTGGTCGACGAACAGCACCGCTTCGGCGTCGAGCAGCGAGATGCGTTGCGCGCCAAAGCGAAAGACGGCATCAGCCCGCATCTGTTGGTGATGACGGCGACGCCGATCCCGCGCACCATCGCGATGACCACCCTCGGCGACCTCGAAACCTCCACTCTCACCCAGCTGCCCAAGGGCCGCTCGCCGATCGTGTCGAAAGTCGTTCCGCGCAAACTGCATCCGGGGTGGGTGGATCGCGCCTGGGAACGCATCGTCGAGGAGGTCGGCCAGGGCCGACAGGCCTATGTCGTGTGCTCGCGCATCGGCGAGGACCCGGACGCGCCACCGGCCAAGGGCAAGAAGGCGGAGAAGGAAGGCCCCACCACTGCGGCCGCTGTCGAGATGTACGAGACGCTGGGCGCCGGTCCGCTCGCCGGTGTGCGTGTGGGCCTGTTGCACGGCAGGCTGCCCTCCGACGAAAAAGACCACGTGATGCGCCAATTCAACGACGGCGCGATCGACGTCCTGGTCTGCACCACTGTCGTCGAGGTCGGTGTCGACGTGCCGAACGCGACCGTGATGGTGATCGTCGACGCCGACCGCTTCGGCGTGAGTCAGCTGCACCAGTTGCGCGGTCGCATCGGCCGTGGCGAGCATCCCGGTCTGTGCCTGCTGGTCACCGATGCCGCGCCCGGCGGGACGGCGATGGCGCGGCTCGAGGCGGTGGCGGCGACCACCGACGGCTTCGAACTCTCGGTGCTCGATCTGCGCCAGCGTCGCGAAGGTGATGTCCTCGGCTCGGCGCAGTCCGGTACCGCCCGGTCGCTGCGCCTGCTCTCGCTGCTCGACGACCTCGAGGTGATCACCGCCGCACAGGAACTCGCTCGCCAGGTCGTCGCCGAGGACCCCGGTCTGGTGAACCACCCGGGCTTGGCGGGCATGATGTCCGCCGCCGTCGACGGCGAACGCATCGAATACCTCGCCAAGTCCTAGACGAGGTCAGCGAGGTACGCGCGGGTACGGCAGGTCGGTGCTGGTGTGTTCGGTCACGGCCAGTGGACGCCCGATCTGCGGGAACGCGCGCTGTGGGCACGCGGGCCGCTCACACACCTTGCACCCGGCCCCGATCGGCACCGCCACCTGCGGATCGTCCAGCTGCAGCCCCTGCGAATACACCAGCCGGTCGGCGTATTCGATATCGCAGCCGAGCCCGATGACGAAGTTCTTCGACGCCGCCCCGAACCCCTGCGCGGCGGCGGGGGTGGTGCGCGCGATCCACAGATACCGGCGCCCGTCGGGCATCTCCGAGACCTGGGTGAGGATGCGGCCGGGGTGCGCGAAGGCCTCGTGGGTGACCCACAGCGGGCAACTGCCGCCCACGCGGGAGAAGTGGAACGCGGTGGCGGACTGCCGCTTCGAGATATTGCCCGCCCGATCGGTGCGCACCAGGAAGAACGGCACACCGCGCTGACCCTGCCGCTGCAGGGTGCTGAGCCGATGGCAGACCGTCTCGAAGCCGACTTCGAAACGCAGCGCGAGCAGGTCTACGTCGTAGCGCAGTTCCTCGGCCGAGCGCAGGAATCGCCCGTAGGGCAGGATCAACGCCCCGGCGAAGTAGTTGGCCAGCCCGACCCTGGCCAGCGTGCGGGATTCGCCGGTGAGCACCCGGGATTCGGCGAGCACGTTGTCGATCTCGCGGCCGTAGAGCAGCAGACCGAGAGTGGTCGCGATCTGGAAGGCGCGCTGCCCCGGGCGCAGTCGCCTGGCCAGCGTGAGGGTGCGGGTATCGGGGTCGTAGTGGCGTTTCGGGATGGCAGGGTCGGCGCCGTCCCCACGTACCAGCACCGTGACGCCCGCGCGTTCCTCGGCGATCCTGGCCAGTTGACGATCCAGCGAGCCGATGCTCAGCCCGGATTCCTCGAACAGCTGCTCGGCGGCGTGGTCGAGGGTCGAGATGTGGTTGCGATGGTCGTAGAAGAAGTCGCGCACGTCCTCGTACGGCATGGGTGTGCCCGGCGCGCCCGCGGGCGTGTCGACGCGCGAGGACAGCAGGTCGAGCTGGTCGGTGGCCGCGCGCAGCCGCCGGTGCATCGCGATCACGATGCGCGCCACCTCGGGCAGTCTGGTCGCCAGTTCCTCGACCTCGGTGATCGGTGCGGTATCGCCGCCGCCCGCGGCTTCGACCAGCACCTCGTGCAGGTCCGAGACCAGCCGCGCATCGGAATCGGCGGCGAAGAACTGCACGTCGAGGTCGAAGGTCGAGTTGAGTTTCAGTAGAACGGGAATGGTCAGCGGACGCTGATCACGCTCTAGCTGGTTGAGATAGCTGGGTGAGAGGTCCAGCGATTTCGCGAGCGCTGCCTGGGTCATCCGCCGTTCTTCGCGCAGCCTTCGTAGCCTGGCCCCCGCGTACATCTTCCGCACGTCGCAGATCCTAACGCGAGCTGTTCGCAATGTTTGCTGAAAGTGGCGAATGCCTCGGGAGAAGTCCAGTGCTGCAAGGGATTTTACCTGTGACTACCCGTGCGTAACATGCGAAGGAGTAGGCGGGGGCATGAGAAAGTTTCGCTCGCGACAACGGAATCATCGAGAGAAAATCACCATAGCGCTTCGGTATCACTGATTCGAGGCTGATCGAAAATCTTCGCAATAGTTGCTGATCTGTCGTCCATCGCACACAAAAATACGCTTGTTCAGCCTATATCCAGTGGTTTCTCCGATGCGTAGCGTGCGAATCATGGCTGGGATCGACCGGCTGGAATCGGAGGATCAATGAAAACCCATATCGTGCGCAGCGTCGGGGCCGCCGAGGACTTCCCGCGGTCGCAGCATCTGGCCACGCTGATCGCGGAGGTGGCTGCCGATCCGGTGGCGGTGTCCGGCGAGGTCACCGAGATGATCGTGAACCGAATCATCGACAACGCCGCGGTGGCCGCGGCGTCGGTGCTGCGCGGTCCGGTCCGTACCGCCCGCGCGCAAGCGTCGGCGCATCCGCTGTCCGCCGCCTCGTCACGCCATGGCGCCACCGTGTTCGGACTGCCCGGCGCGCAGCGTGTTTCGCCCGAGTGGGCGGCATGGGCGAACGGGGTGGCGGTGCGCGAGCTCGACTTCCACGACACCTTTCTCGCGGCGGAGTACTCGCATCCGGGCGACAACATCGCGCCGATTCTGGCCGTCGCCCAGCACGCGGGGCGCGGCGGCGCCGAGCTGATCCGCGGTCTCGCCACCGGCTACGAGATCCAGATCGACCTGGTGCGCGCCATCTGCCTGCACGAACACAAGATCGACCACGTCGCTCACCTCGGCCCTTCGGCCGCCGCGGGCATCGGTACCGTGCTCGGTCTCGACCCCGAAACCATCTATCACGCCGTCGGCCAGGCGCTGCACACCACGACCGCGACCCGGCAGTCGCGCAAAGGCGAGATCTCCAGCTGGAAGGCATACGCGCCCGCGTTCGCCGGGAAGATGGCCGTCGAGGCGGTCGACCGGGCGATGCGCGGTGAAGGTGCGCCCGCGCCCATCTGGGAGGGCGCCGACGGAGTGATCGCGTGGCTGCTCGGCGGCACGGACGCCGAGTACCAGGTGCCGCTGCCGAGTCCGGGCGAGGCCAAGCGCGCCATTCTGGACAGCTACACCAAGGAGCACTCGGCCGAATACCAGAGCCAGGCCCCGATCGATCTCGCGCGTCGACTGCGCGACCGGATCACCGATACCGCCCGCATCGCCTCGATCGTGCTGCACACCAGCCATCACACGCACTCCGTGATCGGCACCGGATCCGGCGACCCGCAGAAGTTCGATCCGCACGCCAGCCGCGAGACCCTCGACCACTCGCTGCCCTATATCTTCGCGGTCGCCTTGCAGGACGGCACCTGGCACCACGAACGCTCCTACGCGCCAGAGCGTGCCCAGCGGCCCGACACCGTGGCGCTGTGGCGCAAGATCGCCACGGTCGAAGATCCCGAGTGGACCCGCCGCTATCACGCGACCGATCCGGCCGAGAAGGCCTTCGGCGCCCGCGCGGTGGTGACCCTGGACGACGGTGAGGTGATCGTCGACGAACTGGCGGTCGCCGACGCGCATCCGCTGGGCGCGCGGCCGTTCGCGCGCGAGCAGTACCTCGAGAAGTTCCGCGTCCTCGCCGACGGTGTGGTCACGCCCGCCGAACAGGACCGCTTCCTCGATGTCGCCCAGCGCACACCGGAACTCGGCGCCGGTGAGCTCGATCAGCTGAGCTTCGCGGTCGACCCCGCGCTGTTCGACCGGCTGCCCGCCGCGCGGGAAGGGCTGTTCTGATGACTGTTTCGGGACTGCTCGCCGCGCACACCACCGACGCGCAGAAGCGCGCGACCTTCCGTACCGGGCTGGCTTCCGGTCGGCTGCAACGGCTGCCCGGAGCGGTGAACCCGCTGGTGGCCAAGCTGATCCAGGAGATCGGGTTCGAGGGCGTCTATGTGTCGGGCGCGGTGATCTCGGCCGAGCTCGCCCTGCCCGATATCGGTCTGACCACGCTCACCGAGGTCGTCGAACGTGGCCGCCAGATCGCGCGCGCCACCGATCTGCCCGTTCTCATCGATGCCGACACCGGCTTCGGTGAACCGATGAACGCGGCCCGCACGGTGACCCTGCTCGAAGACGCCGGCCTGGCCGGATGTCATCTCGAGGACCAGGTCAACCCGAAACGATGCGGACACCTCGACGGCAAGGCCGTCGTCGACACCGCCGAGATGGTGCGCCGCATCCGCGCCGCCGTGGCGGTGCGCCGCGATCCGGACTTCGTGATCTGCGCCCGCACCGACGCGCGCGCGATCGAGGGTCTCGACGCGGCGATCGAGCGGGCCAGGGCCTATGCCGACGCGGGCGCGGATCTGATCTTCACCGAGGCGCTGGCCGAGGAAGCCGAGTTCGCGAAGTTCCGCGCCGCCGTGGATATCCCACTGCTCGCGAACATGACCGAATTCGGCAAGACCCCGCTGCTGAGCGCGCGGACACTGACCGATCTCGGCTACAACGCGGTGATCTACCCGGTCACCACGTTGCGACTGGCGATGGGCGCGATCGAGGACGGCCTGCGCGAGATAGCCACGGCTGGAACGCAATCGGCATTGCTTGATCGCATGCAGCACCGGTCGCGGCTCTATGAACTGCTCGGCTACCGGCACTACAGCGAATTCGACTCCGGCATCTTCGATTTCACGGTGGGTGAGTGAGCATGACCAGTGGACAAGCAACGCCCTCCGTCATCGCCAAGGGTCTGGCCGGGGTGGTGGTCGACACGACGAGCATCTCCAAGGTGGTCGCCGAGACCAACTCGCTGACCTACCGCGGCTACCCGGTGCAGGACCTGGCCGCGCGGTGCGGTTTCGAGGAGGTCGCCTACCTGCTGTGGCACGGCGAACTCCCCGACGACGACCAGCTGCAACTGCTCTGCCAGCGAGAACGCGCCCAGCGCCGGATCGACCGGTCGGTGCTCGCGCTGCTGGAGAAGATGCCCGACACCTGCCACCCGATGGACGCGGTTCGCACGGTCGTGAGCTACCTGGGCACCGAGGACGCCGCCTCGGAAAGCGAGAGCGAGCGCGAAAGGCTCGACGCCGCACTGCGATTGACCGCTCTGCTGCCGACGGTGATCGCGACGGCGATGCGCAGGCGGCGCGGGCTCGACCCGATCGCACCGCATTCCCAGCTCGGCTTCGCCGAGAACTTCCTGTACATGTGCTTCGGCGCGGTTCCGGAACCACGGATCGTGCGCGCGTTCGAGATCTCGCTGATCCTCTACGCCGAGCACGGGTTCAACGCCTCGACCTTCGCCGCGCGCGTGGTGACCTCCACCGGCTCGGATATGTACAGCGCGATCACCGCGGCGATCGGCGCGCTGAAGGGTCGCCTGCACGGCGGCGCCAACGAGGCGGTGATGCACACGATGCTGGAGATCGCTGATCCCGCTCTAGCGAAGCTCTGGGTCGCCGAAACACTCACCGCCAAGCGCAAAGTGATGGGCTTCGGGCATCGCGTGTATCGCAACGGCGACTCCAGGGTGCCGACCATGAAGGCCGCCCTCGACGAAGTCGCGGCGGTGACCGGTGGACAGCAGTGGGTCCGTATGTACGACGAACTCGCCGCCGCGATGGACGACAAGACCGGCATCGCGCCGAATCTCGACTTTCCCGCGGGACCGGCCTACTACCTGATGGGCTTCGATATCGAGATGTTCACGCCGATCTTCGTGATGAGCCGGATCACCGGCTGGACCGCGCATATCGCCGAGCAGTCGGCCGCCAACGCGCTGATCCGGCCGCTGTCGGAGTATCGCGGCGTGGCGCAGCGCCCGGTTCCGGTCGCCCGGGCGAGCTGAGTCGCCGACCACACTGCCCCGGACGGAGATCCTTCGTCCGGGGCAGTGGTCTATGGACTGATCCGGTCGGTCAGCGCAGTGCCGCGGCGGCTGTCACCAGATTCCGCAGCGACGCTTCGACCTCCACCGGTCCGCGAGTTTTCAGTCCGCAGTCCGGGTTCACCCAGAGGCGCTCGGCCGGAACAGCTTTCAACGCCGCTGACAGCGAGGCCGTGATCTCCTCGACCGACGGCACCCGCGGCGAGTGGATGTCGTAGACGCCCGGCCCGACGCCGAGCGCGAAACCGGCCGCGTTCAGATCGTCGAGGACCTCCATGTGCGAGCGCGCCGCCTCGATCGAGGTGACATCGGCGTCGAGGCCCGCGATCGCCGAGATGACCTCGCCGAACTCCGAGTAGCACAGGTGGGTGTGTACCTGGGTGGTGTCGGCGACCCCGGCGGTGGCCAGGCGGAACGAATCCACCGACCACCGCAGGTACGCGGGCTGTTCGGCGGCACGCAGCGGCAGCAGCTCGCGCAGGGCCGGCTCGTCGACCTGGATGATCCGCGTGCCCTGGGCTTCCAGGTCGACGGTCTCGTCCCGGATGGCGAGCGCGACCTGGCGGGCCGACTCACCCAGCGGCTGGTCGTCGCGGACGAACGACCACGCCAGGATGGTCACCGGGCCGGTGAGCATGCCCTTGACCGGCTTGGTGGTCAACGACTGGGCGTACCCGATCCAGGACAGCGTCATCGCCTCGGGCCGGGTCACATCGCCGAACAGGATCGGCGGGCGCACGCAGCGAGTGCCGTAGGACTGCACCCAGCCCGCGTCGGTGACGGCGAAACCGTCGAGCAGTTCGGCGAAGTACTGCACCATGTCGTTGCGTTCGGGTTCGCCGTGCACCAGCACGTCGAGACCGAGCTTCTCCTGCAGGGTGATCACGTCGGCGATCTCGGCCCGCATCCGCTGAACATACTCGGCCTGGTCGATCTCGCCCTTGCGCAGCGCGGCGCGGGCCAGCCGGATGGCGGAGGTCTGCGGGTAGGAGCCGATGGTGGTGGTCGGCAGCACCGGCAGGTCGAGGTGATCACGCTGCAGGGCGCGACGCTCGTCGGCGGGGGAGCGGGTCAGGTCGTTCTCGTCGAGCGCGGCCAACCGGGCCCTGACCTGCTCGTTGTGCAGCCGCGGGTCGGTTCGGCGTGAGTCGGCGGCGGCGCGGGCCGCGGCCAGTTCGTCGGCGACGGTGTCGACACCCGCGGTGAGCGCGGTGGCCAGGACGCGCACCTCGTCGACCTTCTCGGCGCCGAAGGCCAGCCACGAGCGCAGCCGCTCGTCCAGTCCGGTCTCGGGGACCAGCGAATACGGCACGTGCAGCAGCGAGCACGAACTCGACACCGCCACCGCGTCGGCGCTGCCGAGCAGCGTGCCCAGAGTGCCGAGGACCGCGTCGAGGTCAGCGCGCCAGACATTGCGGCCGTCGACCACGCCTGCCACCAGCAGTTTGCGAGCCAGGGCGGGCAGCGCCGCGACCGTCGAGAGATCGGCTCCCGCGGTGAAATCGAGAGCGACACCCTCGATCTCGGTCTCGGCCAGCACCGCCAGGGCGGCATCAGGGTGCCCGAAGTAGGTGGCGACCAGGATCGCGGGCCGGTTCTGCGCGGCCGACAGCACGCTGTAGGTCCGGCCGACCAGGGCGATCTCCGCCTCGGCCAGGTCGGTGACCAGCACCGGCTCATCGAGCTGTACCCACTGCGCGCCCGCGTCCGCCAGCTGGGCCAGCAGGTCGAGGTACAGCGGCACCAGCTCGGGCAGGCGCTCCAGCGCGGCACCACCGGCGGCCTTGGCCAGCTTCAGGAAGGTGATCGGACCGATCACCACCGGACGCGCGGGGACGCCGAGCTCGATCGCCT
Source organism: Nocardia sp. Root136 (assembly GCF_001427185.1). Classification (NCBI taxonomy): domain Bacteria; kingdom Bacillati; phylum Actinomycetota; class Actinomycetes; order Mycobacteriales; family Nocardiaceae; genus Nocardia; species Nocardia sp. Root136. The sequence continues at coordinate 1,596,448 of NZ_LMFE01000001.1, read as the reverse complement.
CGTCGAGTTCGGTCAGCAGCTTGCCGGGATGCAGGGAAAACGTAGTGGCCGCGTCGATCTCGGGCACCAGGTAGTGGTAGTTGGTGTCGAACCACTTGGTCATCTCGAGCGGAGCGACCGTGTCGGTGCCGCGCGCGGCCGCGAAATAGCGGTCGACCGGATCGGCGATTCCGGCGACGCGCGGCGGTAGCGCGCCGAGCAGTTCGGCGGTATCGAGCATCTGGTCGTAGTAGGAGAAGGTGCCCACCGGCACCGAATCGAGTCCCGCCGCGGCCAGTTCGGTGAGCTGGGCTCGACGGAGCTGCCGGCCGACCGCGTGCAAGTGCGCGGCATCGGCGCGGCCGGCCCAGTAGGACTCGGTGGCGCGCTTGAGTTCCCGGTTCGGGCCCACTCGCGGTAGGCCGAGAACCGTTGCGGTGAAAGGAGTGTGCGAAACAGTCACGGAGATTCTCCAGTGTGGTGCGGGGAGAGCCGTCGCCTTTCGCGGGCACACGCCACAGGACCGGACACGTCGCGACAGGTACGACAGGTCGGCATCGGTGGTCCGCGCGCCCGATCCACGAGGCGGTGGCCGCCGGATACGGCGTATCCGGCACAGTCGGCAGGTCTTCGGACTCGCGGGCACCGGTCGTGTGATCGACCGACCTACTGGCCGTCGCTTCCCAGGCATGCTGCCCAGTGCTGATGACGGCGGTCGTTCCTGCTCACCGCTGCGGGACAGTCCCGGATTCTCACCGGGTTCCCTCTCACCCGGTGCGGAACATGATCCGCACCCGGGTTTCGACGCCTACGCGGGAGGTCGGGGCTCCGACTCTTCCACCGCGCGGGCGAACCAGCTGCGCCCTCAGCATAGGCCCACATGGGGGGCGCGGGACACCGCCCCGTGGCGAACAGGGCCGTGACCTGCGGTTGCGCCGAGGTCGACCACGCGCACCGCGAGCGGCTCCGCGCGGTGAGATGTGACGGCCTGATGAACGCAACTTCGCAGGTGGGCGGGTGTGCGGTGTGAAGATTGCTGCGAAGCCACCTTGCGTGTCCGACCCCGCCTCACGGCCGGGTACCGTAAGCAAATGTTCTCGAAAGTCTTGGTCGCAAATCGTGGTGAGATCGCTATCCGTGCCTTCCGCGCGGCCTACGAACTCGGCATCGGAACGGTCGCGGTGTTCCCGTACGAGGATCGCAACTCGGTGCATCGCCTCAAGGCGGCCGAGTCCTACCAGATCGGCGAAGAGGGCCACCCGGTTCGCGCGTATCTGTCGATCGAGGCGATCATCGAGGCCGCCAAGAGCGCGGGCGCCGACGCGATCTACCCCGGCTACGGCTTCCTGTCGGAGAACCCCGACCTCGCCGCGGCCTGTGCCGCCGAGGGCATCACCTTCATCGGCCCCACCGCCGCGATCCTCGAGATGGCGGGCAACAAGGCCACGGCCATCGAAGCGGCCAAGGCGGCCGGGCTGCCGACGCTGAAGTCCAGCGCGCCCTCGGCCGATATCGACGAATTGCTCACCGCCTCAGCCGAACTCGAATACCCGATCTTCGTCAAGGCCGTCGCCGGTGGTGGTGGTCGTGGCATGCGCCGGGTCGCCACGCCCGAGCTCTTGCGGGAGTCGATCGAAGCGGCGTCGCGGGAAGCGGAGTCGGCGTTCGGTGATCCGACGGTGTTCCTCGAGCAGGCCGTGGTGAATCCGCGCCACATCGAGGTACAGATCCTGGCCGACCAGCACGGCAATGTGATGCACCTGTTCGAACGCGACTGTTCGCTGCAGCGTCGGCACCAGAAGGTGATCGAGCTCGCGCCCGCTCCGAACCTGTCTCCCGAACTGCGCGAACGGATCTGCGCCGACGCGGTGGCCTTCGCCCGCCAGATCGGCTACATCAACGCGGGCACCGTGGAGTTCCTGCTCGACGAGCGTGGCAACCACGTGTTCATCGAGATGAACCCGCGCATCCAGGTGGAGCACACCGTCACCGAGGAGATCACCGACGTCGACCTGGTGCAGTCGCAGCTGCGTATCGCGGCGGGGGAATCCCTCGCAGACCTGGGTCTGAGCCAGGAAACGGTGCAGATCCGTGGTGCCGCGCTGCAGTGCCGCATCACCACCGAGGACCCGGCCAACGGGTTCCGCCCCGACACCGGCCGTATCACCGCCTACCGCACACCGGGCGGCGCGGGCATCCGTCTCGACGGTGGCGCGAACCTGGGCGCCGAGATCGGCGCCTACTTCGACTCGATGCTGGTCAAGCTCACCTGCCGTGGTCGTGACCTGCCCGCCGCCGCCGCTCGCGCTCGTCGCGCGCTGGCCGAATTCCGCATCCGCGGCGTGACGACCAACATCCCGTTCCTGCTGTCGGTGCTCGACGATCCCGATTTCCAGGCGGGCCGGGTGACCACCTCGTTCATCGACGAGCGTCCCGAACTGCTCACCTCGCGCGGATCAGCCGACCGTGGCACCAAGATCCTGACCTATCTGGCCGACGTCACCGTCAACAAGCCCAACGGCGACCGCCCGACCACGGTGTACCCCTACGACAAGCTGCCCGCCGTCGACCTGACGCTGCCGCCGCCGGACGGCTCGCGCCAGCGACTGATCGCCCTCGGGCCGGAGGGTTTCGCCCGCGCCCTGCGCGAGCAGAAGGCGCTCGGCGTCACCGACACCACCTTCCGGGACGCGCATCAGTCCCTGCTGGCCACCCGCGTGCGCACCAACGGTCTGCTCGGTGTGGCGGGACACGTCGCGCGACTGACCCCCGAACTGCTCTCCATCGAGGCGTGGGGTGGCGCGACTTACGATGTGGCACTGCGATTCCTGCACGAGGACCCGTGGGAGCGCTTGGCGGCCCTGCGTGAAGCCGTGCCCAACATCTGCCTGCAGATGCTGCTGCGCGGTCGCAACACCGTCGGCTACACGCCCTACCCCGAACAGGTCACGCGCGCGTTCGTTTCCGAAGCCGCCACGACCGGTATCGACATCTTCCGCATCTTCGACGCGCTCAACAACGTCGACCAGATGCGTCCGGCGATCGACGCGGTCCGCGAAACCGGTACCGCCGTCGCGGAAGTCGCGCTGAGCTACACCGGCGACCTGCTCGACCCGAACGAGTCGCTCTACACCCTCGACTACTACCTGAAGCTGGCCGAGCAGATCGTCGACGCGGGCGCGCACGTCCTCGCGATCAAGGACATGGCCGGTCTGCTGCGCGCCCCCGCGGCCGCGAAACTCGTGACCGCGCTGCGCAGCAACTTCGATCTGCCGGTGCACGTGCACACCCACGACACCCCCGGCGGACAGCTGGCCACCTACCTGGCGGCGTGGCAGGCCGGAGCCGACGCGGTCGACGGCGCGTCCGCGGCGATGGCGGGCACCACGAGCCAGCCCGCGCTGTCGGCGATCGTGGCCGCCACCGCGCACACCGAGCACGACACCGGCCTGAACCTGCAGAACGTATGCGATCTGGAGCCGTACTGGGAGGCGCTGCGCAAGGTCTACGCGCCGTTCGAGTCGGGCCTGCCCGCGCCGACCGGGCGCGTGTACACCCACGAGATCCCGGGTGGTCAGCTGTCGAACCTGCGTCAGCAGGCCATCGCGCTCGGCCTCGGCGACCGGTTCGAAGAGGTCGAGGCCAAGTACGCGGCCGCCGACCGGCTGCTGGGTCGTCTGATCAAGGTGACCCCGTCGTCGAAGGTGGTCGGTGACCTCGCGCTGGCGCTGGTCGGCACCGGCGTCGGTATCGAGGACTTCGCCGCCGACCCGGGCCGCTACGACATCCCCGACTCGGTGATCGGCTTCCTGCGCGGCGAGCTCGGCACCCCCGCGGGCGGCTGGCCCGAACCGTTCCGCAGCAAGGCGCTGGCCGGGCGCAACGAACCCAAGCCCGAGACCCCGCTGAGCCCGGCCGACCAGAAGGCGCTCGACGGCTCCTCCGACGAGCGCCGTGCCACGCTGAACCGGCTGCTGTTCCCCGGCCCGACCGCCGAGTTCAACACCCACCGCGAGAAGTACGGCGACACCACCGGGCTGTCGGAGAACCAGTTCTTCTACGGCCTGCGCCGCGGCGAAGAGCACCGCGTGCAGCTGGAGAAGGGCGTCACCCTGCTCATCGGCCTCGAGGCGATCTCCGAGCCCGACGAGAAGGGCATGCGCACGGTCATGTGCATCATGAACGGGCAGCTGCGCCCGGTCGCGGTGCGGGACAGGTCCGTCGCCTCCGAGGTGCCCGCCTCCGAGAAGGCCGACAAGAACAACGCAGGCCACATCGCGGCGCCGTTCGCCGGTGTGGTGACCCTGGCGGTGTCCGAAGGTGACGAGATCCACGCCGGTGACACCGTCGGCACCATCGAGGCGATGAAGATGGAAGCCGCCATCACCGCGCCGCGCGGCGGCGTTGTCGGCCGGATCGCGACCGCCAAGGTGCAGCAGGTCGAGGGCGGCGACCTGCTGGTGGAACTGGTCGCACGCGAGTCGGAATGACACGCATCGTCGCGGGTGTGGCGGGCGGGCGGCGCTTGAAGGTGCCGCCCGCGGGCACCCGGCCCACCTCGGATCGGGTGCGCGAAGCCCTCTTCAGCGCGATCGACGCCCGCCTCGATCTGGACGGCACGCTCGTCCTCGACCTGTACGCGGGCTCGGGCGCGCTGGGTCTGGAAGCGCTCTCGCGCGGGGCCGAACAGGCGTTGCTGGTCGAGTCCGACCGCAAAGCGGCCGAGGTGGTGCGCGCCAATATCGCCGAGCTCGGTCTGCCCGGTGCGGAACTGCGGCTCGGCAGCGTCTCCTCGGTGTTGAAGCAGACCGCGCCGAGGGCCTACGACGTGGTGTTCTCGGATCCGCCGTACGACGTGAGCACCGAGGACGTGATCGCCGACCTCGCCGCCCTTGCGGACAACGGCTGGCTCGCGACCGGCGCGCTGGTGGCGGTGGAGCGGTCCAGCCGTTCCCCCGAAATCACTTGGCCCACAGGCTATGTGGCGTTGAAGGTGCGCAAGTACGGGGAGACCAGGGTCGAGCTCGCCGAGTTCGGTGCTAGCGTCTGAGGTATGGCTGCAGCACTGTGCCCCGGCTCCTTCGACCCGGTCACCAATGGTCACCTCGACGTGTTCGCCCGCGCGGCCGCACAGTTCGACGAAGTGATCGTCACGGTGAACGTGAATCCCAAGAAACAGGGCATGTTCACCGTCGAAGAGCGCATGGAACTCCTGCGCGAATCGGTCGCCCACCTGCCGAACGTGCGCGTCGCGTCCTGGCAGGGGCTGACGGTCGATTTCGCCAAGCAGGAAGGCATCAGCGCGATCGTCAAGGGTCTGCGCGACGCGGGCGACTTCGGCTACGAACTCCAGATGGCCCAGATGAACCACAAGCTGGCAGGCGTCGACACCTTCTTCATCGCCACCAACCCGTCACTGAGCTTCCTGTCCAGCTCGCTGGTCAAGGAAGTGGCCGCCTATGGCGGCGACGTGAGCGATATGCTCCCGCCGGCCGTCCACAAGCGTCTACTCGACCGCCTCGCCGAACGTAAGGGCTAGGCCGTCGCGGGCAGGCGGAACAAACCACGCAGGGCGAGGAACCGCATGCCGCCGACCGCAGCGGTGATCGCGAGGACCGTCAGTGCTTGCGTGATGTCACCCAGGCTGGGCGCCCAGAAATCCAGCCCGGCCAAACACGCGGTCGTGATCGCGAGGCCGATCAACGCGATCCCGCCGCCTTCCCATTGCGCGGTGAACCAGGTGACCCGGTCCGTGGCGTGGAACGTGAGCTGGCGGTGGAATTCATTGGCGATGATCGTGCTGACCACCGATCCGGCCACATTGGCGACCAGCGGGCCGATGCTGTGCATCGCGAAGAACAGCAGGACGTACGCGATATTGCTCGACCCGCCGACGAGGGCGAATCGGAAGAGCTGGGGCAGCGCCCGGTCGCCGCGCAGGTAGGTGAGCGCGCCCTCGAACTGCGGGCGCAGCGCGGGTGCGACTTCACTCGGCGTCACCACGGGGAACGGGCCGGTCCAGGGAGTGAACATGCCCGCGACGTGCGACACCGGACTCCTAGGTGTTTCCAGGAGGGTCATGTTCGACTCCGATCCCACATGAACAGACGTCGAGGAGTACAACAGTGAAGAGGTTGCGGTGCTTCCCGGCGGACGGCGTTGTCGTGCTCACTGATGGTAGCCGAAGTGGAGGGCTGCACTCCACTTGATATCTGTGCGATCTTGGACACTGTCGCGACACACCGCGTCGACATTCGGCACAGCCGCCCGAGACGGGCACACTGGGCGTCGGCGGTAGTGGTTTCGCCGTGAGTCCGCAGGAGGGTAGTGAGCATGTATCGCGTATTCGAAGCACTCGACGAACTGGTCGCCATCGTCGAAGAGGCGCGCGGCATCCCGCCGACCCGCAGCTGCATCGTGCCGCGCGGCGACGTCCTCGAACTTCTCGACGATGTTCGCGACGCGCTGCCCGGTGAACTCGACGACGCCCAGGACGTGCTCGATCACCGCGACAAGATCGTCGGTGACGCCCGCAGCGGCGCCGAGACGACGGTCACCACGGCCAACGAGCAGGCGCGCGCCACCATCGACTCCGCGCGGGCCGAGGCCGATCGCATCCTCGCCGACGCCAAGGACCACGCCGACCGCATGGTCGCCGAGGCCACCGCCCACGCCGACCGCCTGGTGACTTCGGCCCAGGCCGAGGCCGATCAGGTCGTGGCCGACGGCAACGCCGAATACGACGAGCTCACCGGCCGCGCCCAGATCGACGCCGACCGGGCCATCGAATCGGGCAAGGCCTCCTACGAGCGCTCGGTCGCCGACGGCAAGGCCGAACAGGCTCGCCTGGTCGCGCAGACCGAGGTGGTGCGGGTAGCGCACGCCGAATCCGCCCGCCTGATCGACGAGGCGCAAGCCGAGTCCGACCGGGTGCGCACCGAATGCGACGACTATGTCGACGAGCAGATGGCCGATTTCGGCAACAGGCTCGCCGCCATGGAAGAGACGCTCAACACCACCCGGCGCTCGATTACTCGTGGTCGTCAACAGATGCGCGGCGGACCGGCCGCCGAATACCCCGAATACGCTGCTGAGCACCGCCGCTGAGCCGAGCGCGCGTTTTGAATTCCGGCGGGGTCCTGCCGTACTGTGGAGTGGTTGCCCATTATCCCCTCGACGGTAAGTGAGTCAGTGATGTCCGCCGGTTCCGGTTCGTCCGCGCGTCCACGCAAGACCAATGGTCCTGTGTCGGAGGCGGGTTTCGTGCTGGACGTCCGCAATCTCGGCCGTCGGCCGGGAACCATGCGGGAGCTGCATCGCACAGTCACCGACCACGAGCGGCTGGGTCTCGACCTGATCGCCATCCCGGCCGACGCCGAGGTGGAACTCGACCTGCAACTGCAGGCCGTCTCGGAGGGTGTGCTGGTCACCGGCACGGCATCCGGACCGACGGCTGGGGAGTGCTCGCGCTGCCTCGAACCGTTCGACGACCAGGTGGAGATTCGTCTGACGGAGTTGTTCGCCTATCCGGACAGCACCACCGAGCAGACGACCGAGGACGCCGAGGTCTACCGCATGGAAGACGACCTCGTCGACCTCGAACCGGTGATTCTCGATGCCATCGGGCTGGAGCTTCCGCTGCAGCCGCTGTGCTCCCCGGACTGCGCGGGCCTGTGCCCCGAGTGCGGCGTGCGGATGGCGATTGCGGGTCCTGATCATGGGCATGAGATACTGGACCCTCGCTGGGCGAAGTTGGCGAATTTCGCCACTGAAGAGCCCGGTACCGGCGACCCCGCCTGAGGGTTCCACCACCAAGACCAAACCGCTGCCGCGGCATCTGATGCCGGTGTAGTCAGCGAAAACCAAGAGGAGAAGTAGCCGTGGCTGTTCCCAAGCGTCGGATGTCGCGTTCCAACACCCGGTCGCGTCGCAGCCAGTGGAAGGCCACCGCGCCGACCCTGGTCACCTGCCCGAACCGCGCGTGTGGTGAGAAGACCCTCCCGCACATCGCGTGCCCGTCCTGTGGCACCTACAAGGGCCGCCAGGTCACCTCTGCAGTCTGATCGTTGTAGATCATTCCTAGCAACGTGACAGCCAGTAAAGACAATGTAGGCGCGGCGGATCACGCCAGCCTTCTCACCGCCCTCGGTGTCGACGTACGACCGGAGCTTCTGCGCCTAGCGCTGACGCACCGGTCGTACGCGTACGAGAACGGCGGTTTGCCGACCAACGAGCGCCTGGAGTTCCTCGGCGACTCGGTACTCGGCCTCAGCATCACCGAGCGCCTGTATACCGAGCATCCGGAGAAGTCCGAGGGTGAACTCGCGAAACTGCGCGCCAGCGTGGTGAACATGCACGCGCTCGCCGAGGTGGCGCGTGGTCTCGGCGACGGCGGACTCGGCCAGTATCTGTTGCTCGGTAAGGGCGAAGAGCTCACCGGCGGCCGTGACAAGCCGAGCATCCTCGCCGACGGCATGGAATCGCTGCTCGGTGCGGTGCACCTCGAGCACGGCATCGAAACCGCGCGCGGCGTGGTGCTGCGGCTGTTCGCCGACCTGCTCGAGCGTGGCCCCCGCATGGGCGCCGGCCTCGACTGGAAGACCAGCCTGCAGGAGCTCACCGCCGAACGCGGTCTCGGCGTGCCCGCCTACGAGATCACCTCCACCGGACCCGACCACAACAAGGAGTTCACCGCCACCACGGTGATCGCCGGTCATGCGTACGGTTCGGGCATCGGCCGTTCCAAGAAGGAAGCCGAGCAGAAGGCAGCCGGTACGGCCTACAAGGCTCTGACCGACGAATCCACGACCGAAGCCTGATCCGTGCCCGAATTGCCCGAGGTCGAGGTCGTTCGGCGCGGTCTCGCCGATCATGCGGTCGGCCGGGCGATCGAGACCGTCACCGTCACCCACCCGCGTGCCGTGCGCAGGCACGTCGCGGGTGGTGCTGATCTGGCGGCACGGCTCACCGGACTGCGGATCGACTCCGCGCAGCGACGCGGAAAATATCTCTGGCTCACCTTCGACGAGCCCGATACCGCCCTGGTCGTGCATCTGGGCATGAGCGGTCAGATGCTGGTGCAACCCGCCGACGCGCCCGTCGAGAAGCACGCGCACATCCGGGCAGTGCTCGGTGACGGCGCCGAATTGCGATTCGTCGACCAGCGCACCTTCGGTGGTTGGGCGCTGGCCGACCTCGTCGAGGTGAACGGGACCGTGGTGCCCGATTCCGTGGCCCACATCGCGCGCGATCCACTCGACCCACTCTTCGACCGCGAAGCCGTGGTCGCGGCCATCCGCGCCAAGAACACCGAGATCAAACGCGTGCTGCTCGATCAGACGGTGATCTCGGGCATCGGCAACATCTACGCCGACGAGGCGCTGTGGCGGGCCGGTCTGCACGGCACCCGCGTCGCCGCCGATCTCACCCGCCCGGTCCTGCGCACCCTGCTCGACGGGGTCACCGCGGTCATGACCGAGGCGCTGGCCGTCGGCGGCACCTCCTTCGACGCCCTGTATGTGAATGTGAACGGCGAATCCGGCTATTTCTCCCGGTCATTGGCCGCCTACGGGCGCGAGGACGAACCGTGCGATCGGTGCGCGACGCTGCTGGTTCGGGAACAATTCATGAATCGGTCGTCGTTTTCCTGTCCCAAGTGTCAACGGAAGCCGCGCCGCCGCTGATCCGGGCACGCTAACGTTTCTCCTGACAGGTCGTGACAGACCGGGTCCGTGCAGGGAGGACGTTATGCGCAAGCTGACCTATTTCGTGGCATCGACAATCGACGGCTTCATCGCCGCCGAGGACGGAACGCTGGACTTCTTTCCGGTAGGCGGTGACCACGGTCCCGCGATCATCTCGCAGTATCCGGAAACCCTGCCGACCAAGGTGCGCGAGGCCCGCGGGATCGCGGCGGGCAACATCTACTTCGACACCGTGATCATGGGCCGCAAGACCCACGATTTCGGCGTCCGCACCGGCACCGCCAGCCCGTATGAGCACCTGCGCCAATATGTGGTGTCCACGACGCTGCCCGAAGCGCCGGCGCCGGGCGTGGAACTGATCGCCGAGGACCCGACCGCCGCGGTGCGCGAACTCAAACGCGAGGACGGACTGGGGATCTGGCTCTGCGGTGGCGGTGAACTGGCGCAGACGCTGCTGCCCGAGATCGACCAGGTGTTCTTGAAGCTGCACCCGGTGGTGCTCGGTACCGGAAGGCCGTTGTTCGGCGGCGGGGCGAAACTGCCCGCGCCGGAGCGGTTCCGGGTGATCACCAGCCGGGTGTACGCCGACGGCGTCGCGTTCCTCAAGTACGGCCGGATCAAGTAGCCGCGATGATATCGGCGGCGAGTCCGGGTCCGGTGGCGGCGCTGCGTGAGGTCGGGTTCTGGCTCGAACGCGGTCGTGCCGAAACGCACCGGGTGAAGGCCTACCGCCGCGCCGCCGATGTCGTCGCCGGACTCGCCGACGCCGAGTTCGCCACTCGCGCGAGCGAACACAGCTGGCGCGAGCTCGCCGGGATCGGGCCGAAGACGGCGGCCATCATCGAACAAGCCTGTGCCGGTGAGGTTCCCGACTATCTGGCCGAGCTCCGCAAGGAGGCGAAGCCGATCGCACCGGCGGGCGAGGAGTTGCGCGCCGCGCTACGGGGGGATCTACACACCCACTCGGACTGGTCCGATGGTGGAAGTCCGATCGCGGAGATGATGGGTGTCGCGGCCGCGCTCGGCCACGAATACTGCGCGCTGACAGACCATTCGCCCCGACTCAAGGTCGCCAACGGCCTGTCCGCCGACCGGCTCCTGCGTCAACTCGACGTGATCGCCGAACTCAACGAGCAGATGGCGCCGTTTCGCATCCTCACCGGCATCGAGGTCGACATCCTCGACGACGGCACCCTCGACCAGCGGGCAGATCTCCTCGAACGCCTGGATGTCGTTGTCGCCAGCGTGCATTGGCACCTGCGCGACGACAGCGCCACCATGACCAAACGCATGGTCTACGCGGTCGCGAACCCCAACGTCGATATCCTCGGCCACTGCACCGGCCGCCTCGTGGAAGGGGCCAGAGGCACCCGCCCCGAGTCGTCGTTCGACGCCGAACTCGTCTTCGAAGCCTGCCGCCGCTACGGCACCGCCGTCGAAATCAACAGCCGCCCCGAACGCCGTGATCCACCTGGGCGTTTGATCGAACTGGCCGTCGAGATGGACTGCCTGTTCAGCATCGACACCGACGCCCACGCACCGGGCCAACTGGCCTGGCAGGGTTACGGATGCGAGCGGGCACTGGCCCACGGGGTCACCGCCGAGAAGGTGATCGACACCTGGCCGGTCGAGGAGCTGCTGGCCTGGTGTCGGGAATCCGTTGGGTGAAGTCTTGCCCAACAACTGATCTCACCTCCGATCGGTCGTCGGCGGCCTGGTAGATATCAACTCAGCCGATGGTGGCTGAGTGCGGGGGGTCCGATGAACGTTCCTATTGAGATCGTGCTGTCCGGGGCGGGAATCGTGGTCGCGTCGGCCGCATTCGTGCGCGAGTTCGTCCTGGTCGGGCGTCGGCGGCTGGGTTACCGCGTGCAGATGGATACGCCGGTCACCGGTGAGACCGAATCCGCTTCGCTGGTCGGCGCGCTGCGGAATCTGAGCACCCCGGAGATCCCCGGAATGCCGCTGGATCTTTCGAGGCTGTCGGTGGTGCTGGTTCGCGTCGAGAACAGTGGCACCCTCGCTATCGACGCCGACGACTACCGGATGCGCAGCCCCGAATCCGCGCTGATCGGGCTGCACGTCACCTTTCCCGGTCGGGAGGTGATCGGCATGGCGGTGACCGAACTCGAGGGGGTATTGCCCGACAACCTCGGTCCGGGTTCTGGCATCGGGAAGCGGACGCGGGGCGAGGGCCCGCGCTTCGAGGGCATCATCGACCTGCCGAAGGTGCCACTCGAACGAGGCCAGCATTACAAGATTCTGGCGGTGCTGAGGCGCGAACACGGCACAGGAGTGCCGGCGGAACCGATCCTGACCGGGGCGGTCAAGGGCGGCAAGGTTGTCGAGACCAAGAGCAAGACGGGGCCGTCGCGAAAGCTCATGGCGCTGTGCGGATTCCTGGTAGCGCTGATCACGGTCCAGGCTGTTCTCGCGCTGCAACCGGATCCGCCGCCGCGCGACTGTGCCGCAGGTGAACTCACCGTCGTCGGCTCGACGGCGATGGCGCCGATGATCCGCAAAGCCGCGCAGGACTACGAGAAGACTTGTACCGAAGCGAAATTCACCTTCGCGTTCGCGGGGACCGAACCGGGTCTGCGTACCCTGGCTCGCGGCGGTCAGACGCAGAACACGCTCGCGATCGGTGACGGCTCCAAGGGCAATTCCTTCGAAGCCCTGACCGAACGTCCACTGGCGCTGGGCTCGTTCTCGATGGTGGTGCACCCCGGCGTCGGCCTGACGAACCTCACGGCTGCGCAGATCCGAGGCCTCTACCGGGGAGATGTGCAGAACTGGAACCAGATCGGCGGCCCCGACCTGCCGGTGGTGCTGATCGATCGGACCGCGGGCTCGGGTACCCGGCGCGCGCTCGAATCCCGCCTACTCGAGGGCAACCGCAAGGTGTTTCCCTACACCAGTTGCATCGGGATGGCGGCCGGTGGTGCGCAATGCGAGGTCGACCTCACGGACGAAGTGGCAACATTCGTTGCCAAAATTCCTGGCGCAGTGGGCTACATGGAGACCTCAGCCGTCGGCGCCGACGTCAGGGCGGTGTCGATCGACGGTGTCGGTGCTTCGGCGGACTCGATGCGGGCGGGTCGGTATCCCTTCGTCGGAGTCGAGTACGCCCTCACCCACGGTCCGGTCGCCGGTGATTCGCTGGTAGCCCAGTTCATCGACTATCTGACCCACGGTAAGGCCAGGCTCACCATGATCGAGTTCGGAAATATTCCGTGTGTAGATCCCGTAGAGCCCGCCGTCTGTACGCCGTAGACCGCATCTGACCGCGTAATCTCCTGTCAGGCTGTAGGAATCGAGACCGAACATTTCCAGCAACACGCTGGTTTACTCTGCGGTAGCGGGGTACGTTCCTTGACGGCCCCTCTGTTCAGGCGGGCACCCGAAACGGTGCGCATTGCGTCTGGCCAGGCCAACCATGCCCCATGGACGGCGGTGAAGCTCTCGTCTCCACCTCCGCCGAGGCGGCCATCTCTTGTTCGCGCAAGTGTTGCGAGGTTGCGTCCCTGGAAGGAAGGTCATGAGTACAGACACGTCGGCAATGTCGCCGACCGGTTTGTCCGCGTCCGATCTCTATTCGATCGATCACCACGGTGGTCCACTGCGGATCGCGATGGTTGTCCCACCCTATTTCGATGTCCCGCCCAAGGCCTACGGCGGCGTCGAGGCCGTAGTCGCCGATCTGGTCGACTCGCTGTGCGAGCGCGGCCATCACGTCACACTGTTCGGTGCGGGTATAGATGGTACCCAAGCGAACTTCGTTCCGCTGTGGGACCGGATTCAGCCTGAACGTTTGGGCGATCCGTTCCCGGAAATCGTGCACGCGCTGCGGGTGCGCCGCGCCATCGAGCGGCTGGCCGATACCGAAGGCATCGACCTGGTCCACGACCACACTTTCGCGGGCCCGCTGAACGCGCCCGCCTACGCCAATCTCGGGTTGCCGACGGTGGTCACCGTGCACGGCCCGGTGCAGGACGACTGCTACCGCTATTACAAGGAACTGGGCCAGGAGTGTTCGCTCGTCGCGATCAGCGACCGTCAGCGCGCGCTGGCGCCCGATCTGCCGTGGGCGGGCCGGGTGCACAACGCGCTGCGGCCCGATCAGTGGCCGTTCGAGACCGAGAAGCAGGACTACGCGCTGTTCCTCGGCCGTTTCAGCGACGACAAGGGTCCGCATCTGGCGCTCGACGCCGCCCACGCCGTCGGCATGCCGCTGATCCTGGCGGGCAAATGCAGTGAGTCGCCCGAGAAGGCCTACTTCGAGGAGTTCGTGCGCCCGCGGATGACCGACCAGGATCAGATGTTCGGTCTCGCCGACGCGGCCGCCAAGCGTAAACTCCTGTCCGGAGCAAAGTGTCTGCTGTTCCCCATTCGATGGGAGGAGCCGTTCGGCATGGTGATGATCGAGGCGATGATCTGCGGAACGCCGGTGGTCGCGTTGCGCGGCGGTGCGGTGAGCGAAGTGGTGGTCGACGGGGTGACGGGGCGGATCTGTGACGATCCCTCCGAACTGCCCGCCGCCATCGCCGAAGTCCAGACCTACGATCCGGCCCTGTGCCGGAAGCACGTGGTCGACAACTTCAGCGCCGACACCCTCGGCCGCGGCTACGAACAGGTGTACCGGGAACTGCTCGCCCGCACCACGATCGGTTACGACACCGCGTATGCGATGCCGTTGCCCATCGGGGTGGCGGCCAACGGGCGCGCATGAGCACGGACAGCGCCTCGGCGCCGAGCCCCTTCAACGCGGGGGAACCCGCGGGGCTCGGTGGCGGTGGCGGCAACATCACCCTTGTCGAAGGCGGCACGTTCTGCCTGTCCGACCGACTCGGCGATATCGAGCCGGGTAAGCCGCAGGGCCTGTTCTTTCGTGACGCCAGGGTGATTTCGCGCTGGGAGCTGATGATCGACGGCAAACGGCCCGAGGCGCTGTCGGTGCTGAGCCCGGAGGCCTTCGCGGCACGGTTCGTGCTGCGCAGGCCTCCGCAGCAGGGTCGGGCCGACAGCACCCTGCTCGTGGTGCGTGATCGGCTCGTCGCCGAGGGCATGCACGAGCTGATCACGCTGGAGAACATGAGCCGCGAGGCGACGGCGGTGGTTCTGGAGCTGCACGTCGACGCCGATTTCGTCGACCTGTTCGCGGTGAAGGAAGGCCGCACGCACGGGCGCCGCGCGGAGATGACGACCACCGACGGTGAACTGCTGCTCCACGACCGTGCCGATCTGTCGCGTGGGCTCGCGCTCACCTCGACCATCGAGCCGATGGTGTTGCCCGGCACCATGATCTGGCGGGTGGTGGTCCCGGCGGGCGGGCGCTGGCAGACCGAGATCACCGCACAACCGGCGGGCGCCGCGCAGCGCCCGCAGACCAGCGGCACGCCGGGCGAGCGCTACCGGGCGAGCGAGCCGGTGCGCAAGATCCAGGCGTGGCGGGCCACCGCCACCGATATCTCCGCCGATTCGGGTCTGCTCAACCAGATCCTGCGCCGCAGTGAAAGCGATCTGGGCGCGTTGCAGATCCACACCGATTCGGGCACCAACCGGCCCTTCGTGGCGGCGGGCGCGCCGTGGTTCATGACGCTGTTCGGCCGCGACTCGCTGCTCACGGCATGGATGTCGTTGCCGCTGGAAACCGATCTGGCACTGGGTACTTTGCAGCAGCTGGCCGAGTTGCAGGGCCAGACGATCGACCCGCTCGTGGAGGAGGAGCCGGGCCGGATCATGCACGAGATGCGGCGCGGCCCCTCGGTGGGTCAGGTGCTCGGCGGGCAGATCTATTACGGAACGGTCGACGCCACACCGCTTTTCGTGATGCTGCTCGCCGAATGTCTACGGTGGGGCGCGGATCCGGGATCGATCGCCACCCTGCTGCCCGCGGCCGACGCCGCGATCAGCTGGATCACCGATTTCGGTGACCGCGACGACGACGGTTTCGTCGAGTACGTGCGCGCCACCGACCGCGGCCTGATCAATCAGGGCTGGAAGGACAGCTTCGACGGAATCAACGACGCCGCGGGACATATCGCCGAAGCGCCGATCGCCTTGGCCGAGGTGCAGGGGTATGTGTACGCGGCGTTCCTTGCCCGCGCGGAACTGGCCGACCAGTTCGACGACCCCGATCTGGCCGTGCGGATGCGGGAGCGGGCCGACGAGTTGCGCACCAAGTTCGCCGAACAGTTCTGGCTACCCCACTACGGCTGGTACGCGGTGGCCTTGGACGGTCGCAAGCGTCAGGTCGACGCGTTGACCAGCAACGCGGCGCACTGTCTGTGGTCGGGCATCGCGACCGACGAACACGCCGAGATCCTGATCCGGAATCTGGCTCGGGCAGAGATGGATTCGGGATTCGGCCTGCGGACCTTGGCGTCGGATATGGGCGCCTACAACCCGATGAGTTACCACAGCGGGTCGATCTGGCCGCATGACACGGCGATCGCTGTCGCCGGGTTGATGCGATACCAGCATGTGCCGGGCGCGGTGGAACTGGCCACGAAGCTGTCGGGTGGGCTGCTCGATGCCGCCGCCGCGTTCGACGGTCGACTGCCCGAGTTGTTCTGTGGTTTCCCTCGGTCGAGATTCGCGGCACCCGTGCCGTACCCGACCTCGTGTTCGCCGCAGGCGTGGGCGAGTGCGGCGCCGTTGCTGCTGGTTCGATCGTTCCTCGGGCTCGATCCCGATGTGCCGGCCAAGACATTGACGTTGCGGCCGCAGGTGCCCCCGGCGTGGGGGTGTGTGCGGATGTCGGAGTTCCGGCTGGGCGAGGGGGTGACGGTGGATCTCGAAGTGTGTGGGTCCGCGGTGACCGTGACCGGTCTGCCGGATGGTTGGGCATTGGTGACAGACGAGGACTAGCGCGACAAGCGAATCGGGGCCGGATCTGTCCAGATCCGGCCCCGATCGCTGTTATTCAGCCCGCGAACGGGTAGCGGGCGTCGAGATCGAGGTTGAGTTCGACGACGTTCACTCGCGGCTCACCGAGGAAACCGAGTGTGCGCCCGTCGGTGTGCGCGTCGAGGAGCTCACGGACCTGCGTGGCGGTGATGCCGCGCGCCTTCGCCACCCGCTCGACCTGGATGGCCGCGTACTCGGGGGAGATATGCGGGTCGAGGCCGCTGCCGCTCGCGGTGACAGCGTCGGCGGGCACCGCTGGATCGGCGGAGGCGTCCCCGATGATCGGGATGATCCGGCCGACCGAGTAGTCCTCACCTTCCTTCGCGCACTCCACGGCGACACCGCGGAACGTGGTGAGGAACGGTTGCGCGGGGCAGAGTTCGTTGACGCTGACCACCTGCACCGGCCGTGACACATCACCATCGGTGTCACGCGGGCCGATCACCGAAAGCACGGAGCCGACACCGTCTTTCGTGCAGAACTGGCGGGTGCCGTCGACCCCCTCACGGTCGCCGACCTCCTTCGAGCGCGCGCACACGGTGGTGAGCAGGCTCGTGCGATCGGCCGAGTCGACGACATCTTCCGGACCGAGGTTGCTCGCGCCGGTGGACAGCGGGTCATAGCCGTCGCCCGCGGCAGACGGGCGACTCTGGAAGTACTGACCCATCGCCTTGCCGTCGGCGTCGGTGAACGACTGCCCGATCAGGCTGGAGCCCATCAGTTTGCCGTCCCGCTCGATGAGCGAGCCGTTGGCCTTGTCGTCGAGCCCGGGCAGCTGCGCGATCGCGAAAACCGCCACGGGATACACGATTCCGGTGATCACGGTCAGCACGAGCAGGGCGCGCAGGGCGGCCAGGTGCTGGCGGATCCAGGTAGACATACGCATTTCAGGACATCCCGGGGAGGAGTTGGACGAACAGATCGATGATCTTGATGCCGAGGAACGGCGCGATGATGCCGCCGAGGCCGTAGATCGTCAGGTTGCGGCTCAACAGCTTCGAGGCATTGCTCGGCCGGTAGTTGACACCGCGCAGCGCCAGTGGAATGAGCGCCACGATGATGATCGCGTTGAAGATGACCGCGGACAGGATCGCCGACTGCGGGCTGGCCAGGCGCATGATGTTGAGTGCGTCCAGGCCGGGGAACAGTGCCACGAACAGCGCGGGAATGATCGCGAAGTACTTGGCGATGTCGTTGGCGATGGAGAACGTGGTGAGTGCGCCGCGGGTGATCAGCAACTGCTTGCCGATCTCCACGATCTCGATCAACTTGGTCGGGTCGGAGTCCAGATCGACCATGTTGCCCGCCTCTTTGGCGGCCGAGGTACCGGTGTTCATCGCTACGCCCACGTCGGCCTGCGCCAGCGCGGGAGCGTCGTTGGTGCCGTCGCCGGTCATCGCGACGAGTCGGCCACCGTCCTGCTCCTTCTTGATCAGGGCGAGCTTGTCCTCCGGCGTCGCTTCGGCGAGGAAGTCGTCCACGCCCGCTTCGTCGGCGATCGCTTTGGCCGTCAACGGGTTGTCGCCGGTGATCATCACCGTGCGGATGCCCATGCGGCGCATCTCGTCGAAGCGTTCCCGCATGCCCTGTTTGACGACATCCTTGAGGTGGATGACGCCGAGCAGTCGTGGGGTGCCGTCCTTGACCTCACCGACCACCAGCGGTGTACCGCCGGACGCGGAGATGCCGTCGACGATTGCCGAGGCCTGCTCGGGAACCGAACCACCCTGGGCGCGAACCCATTCGATGACGGCGCCAGCTGCCCCCTTGCGCAGTTGGTGCCCGTCGGCGAGGTCGACACCCGACATGCGGGTCTGCGCGGTGAATTCCACCCAGGTGGCACCCGGCAGTTCCCCCGCGCTGCGTTCGCGCTTGTTGAACGTCTGCTTGGCGAACACGACGATCGACCGCCCCTCCGGCGTCTCGTCGGCGAGGCTGGAGAGCTGGGCCGCGTCGGCGAGTTCGTCGTCGAGAATTCCTGGCACCGGCACGAATTCGGCGGCCTGACGGTTGCCGAGGGTGATGGTGCCGGTCTTGTCGAGCAGCAGCGTGTTCACATCGCCCGCGGCCTCCACCGCGCGGCCCGACATGGCCAGCACATTGCGCTGCACGAGGCGGTCCATCCCGGCGATACCGATGGCCGAGAGCAGTGCGCCGATGGTGGTCGGGATGAGGCAGACCAGCAGCGAGACCATCACGATCCCGGTGATGCCGTGCGCGTCCAGTGCCGAAGTATCCGGCACCCCGGGGTTGTTCGACTTGGCGAAGATCGCCAAGGGCTGCAGCGTGGTCACCGCGAACACGAAGATAATCGTGAGGGCGGCCAGCAGGATGTTGAGCGCGATCTCGTTGGGCGTCTTCTGCCTGCTCGCGCCTTCGACGAGCGCGATCATCTTGTCGATGAAGCTGGCCCCCGGCTCCTGGGTGATCTTGACGACGATCCGGTCCGAGAGCACCGTGGTGCCGCCGGTGACCGCGGAACGGTCGCCACCGGATTCGCGGATCACCGGCGCGGACTCACCGGTGATCGCCGATTCGTCCACCGAGGCGATGCCTTCGACGACGTCACCGTCACCGGGGATGACCTGGCCGGCCTCCACGACGACGAAGTCACCGCGACGCAGTTCGGGCGCGGCGACCCGTTCCTCGACAATTCGCCCACCGGGTGTCCAGTCGGCCAATCGGCGAGCGACGGTGTCGGTCTTGGCTTTTCGCAGGCTCTCGGCCTGCGCTTTGCCGCGTCCTTCGGCGACGGCCTCGGCCAGGTTCGCGAAGATGACCGTAAGCCACAGCCAGACGACGATCGCCCAGGAGAAGAAGCTCGGATCGGCGATCGCCAGGATGGTCGACCACACCGCGCCGATCTCGACGATCAGCATGACGGGGTTCTTCCACAGTGTCCGTGGGTCGAGCTTGCGGACCGCGTCGGGCAGTGAGGTGAGCAGCAGCTTCGGGTCGAGGACGCCCTTGCGCACGCCCTTGGTCCGCGGCGTGGCCGGGGATTCGAGTGCGGGAGTTGTCATTTCAGTGAATTCCTTCGGCGAGCGGCCCGAGCGCGAGGGCGGGCAGGAAGGTGAGCGCGACCAGGATCACCGTCACACCGACGACCATGCCGACGAACTGCGGCCGGTGCGTCGGCAGCGTGCCGATCGACGCGGGCGTGGTGCCCTGTTTGGCGAGTGAACCGGCCAGTGCCAGCACGAAGATGATCGGCAGGAACCGGCCGAACACCATGGCCAGGCCGAGCGCGGTGTTGTACCACTCGGTGTTGCCGGTGAGACCGGCGAAGGCGGAACCGTTGTTGTTGGCCGCGGAGGTGAAGGCGTACAGCACTTCCGAGAGGCCGTGTGGACCGCTGTTGAGCATGCTCGCCCGTTCGCCGGGCAGTGCCATCGCGACGGACGTGCCGATCAGCACGATCAGCGGGCTCACCAGGAAATAGGAAGCGGCCAGCTTGATTTCGCGTGGAGTGATCTTCTTGCCGAGGTACTCGGGCGTGCGACCGACCATCAGACCGGCCACGAACACCGTGATCACCGCGAGGATCAGCATGCCGTAGAGGCCGGAGCCGACACCGCCGGGCGCCACCTCGCCCAGCTGCATGTTGAACATCGTCATCATGCCGCCGAGGCTGGTGTAGGAATCGTGGAACGAGTTGACCGCGCCGGTCGAGGTGAGCGTGGTAGCGCCGGCGAAGGTGGCCGAATCGGCCACGCCGAAACGGGTTTCCACGCCTTCCATCGACGCGCCGATCGCGGTCGGCACCGTGCCGTGGGCCCGCAGCTGGAAGAAGTTGGTCAGCGTGATGCTGGCCAGGGCGATCGTGCCCATCACCGCCACGATCGCGTAGCCCTGCTTGGTGCTGCCGACCATCCGGCCGAACGTGCGCGGCAGCGAGAACGAGATCACCAGGAGCAGGAAGATCTCCAGGAAGTTCGTCCAGGTCGACGCGTTCTCGAACGGGTGCGAGGAGTTGGCGTTGTAGAAGCCGCCACCGTTGGTGCCGAGTTCCTTGATCACTTCCTGGCTGGCCACGGGCCCGCCGGTGATCGTCTGCTCGGCGCCGCCGATGGTCTGCGCGACCTGGTCGTGCAGGTGGAAGTTCTGGATGACGCCACCGGCGACCAACACGATCGCGAACACGAACGCGATCGGCAGCAGGATGCGCAGGGTGCCGCGCACCAGGTCGACCCAGAAATTGCCCAGCTCACCGGTGTGGCGGCGGGCGAAACCGCGCACCAGGGCCACCGCCACCGCCATGCCGACGGCCGCGGAGACGAAGTTCTGCACCGCCAGACCGGCCATCTGCACCAGGTGGCCCTGGGTGGACTCGCCGGAGTAGTTCTGCCAGTTGGTGTTGGTGACGAAGCTGACCGCGGTATTCCACGCCAGCGCCGGGGTCATCTCGGTGCCCGGATCGTTGAGATGCAGCGGCAGCGCGCCCTGGACCAGCTGGAAGAAGAACAGGAACAGGATGCCGACCGCCGAGAACGCCAGCACACTGCGGGCGTAGACACCCCAGGTCTGCTCGACCTCGGGTTTCGCGCCGATGGCCCGGTAGATCAACCGCTCGACGCGGGAGTGCTTGTCACTGCTGTAGACCCGGTACATGTAGTCGCCGAGCGGCACGTGCACCAGGGCCAGCGTGATGACCAGGGCCGCTACGAAGGCGATCCCCGCTGTTGTCGTGTTCACCTAGAACCTCTCGGGGAAAAGCAGGGCCGCGGCCATGTACACGGCGACGAGAACGGCCAGGACGAGACCGACAAGGTTCGCGATCACAGCTTCTCCACCCCCCGCTGGATCAAGCCCAGCAGCGCGAAGATCGCCACGGTGAGCACCGTGAACACCACGACAGACATTTCCAACCTCCTTGTGCTCCGAGGTGGAGCAACTAAGTGAGTGAAACGCCGGACGGCGGCTCGGCGTGGTTTCCTTACGACTCCTTAGCGCCCGGCGGCCCGGCCTTTGCGGAATGTTGACGCGGGCGACCAGCTGATGTGAGGATGCCGTCAAGGCCGGGCCGATAGCCGTCAACACACCGTAAAGATCGAGATCAACCCGCATATCGCGCGGTAGGAATTGGTGTACCGGGAGGCGAAGGGCGCCCGGGTCCCTTGTTCATGGAAAGTGAGATCGCGGTGTCTGTTGTGACCCTTGCGGTGATCTTCGGTTTCGTCGGGTCGCTGCTGCTGATCCGCGTACTCGGTCGGTTGAACGCCTCGCACGCGCCGATGATGACGGTCGGCGTCCTGCCGGTGCGCCGTTCGGCTCCGGCTCGTCGGCACGCGATGATGGACAGGTGAAACGCGGACAACTGCGCATCTACCTCGGTGCGGCGCCGGGCGTGGGCAAGACCTACGCCATGCTCGGCGAGGCGCATCGGCGCCTGGAACGCGGCCGGGATGTGGTCGCGGCCGTCGTGGAGACGCACGGGCGTAAGAAGACCGCCGAACTGCTGGAAGGCATCGAGCGGATTCCGCCCAAGATGGTCTCCTATCGAGGGACCGAGCTGCCCGAACTCGATGTCGACGCGGTGCTCACGCGCAAGCCCGCGGTGGTGCTGGTCGACGAACTGGCGCATACGAACGCACCGGGCAGCGTGCACGAGAAGCGCTGGCAGGACGTGGAGCAACTCCTGGCCGCGGGTATCGACGTGATCTCCACGGTGAACGTGCAGCACCTCGAGAGCCTCAACGATGTGGTCGCCCAGATCACCGGTATCGAGCAGCGCGAGACCGTGCCCGATGCCGTGGTGCGCGGCGCCGATCAGGTGGAACTGGTCGATCTGACACCGGAAGCGTTGCGGCGCAGGCTTTCCCACGGCAATGTCTACGCCGCCGACAAGGTCGACGCGGCGCTGCGCAACTACTTCCGGCCCGGCAATCTCACCGCGCTGCGTGAACTCGCGCTGCTGTGGCTGGCCGACCAGGTGGACGCGGCGCTGGCCCGGTACCGGGCCGACCACAAGATCACCGAGCTGTGGGAGGCGCGCGAACGCGTCGTCGTCGCGGTCACCGGTGGTCCCGAGTCGGAGACGGTGGTGCGCCGGGCCGGGCGGATCGCGTCCAAGTCCAGTGCCGATCTGGTTGTGCTCCACGTGGTGCGCGGCGACGGGCTGGTCGGGGTCTCGACCGAGCGGATGGCAAAGCTCCGTGATCTCGCCGCCGGTCTCGGCGCCTCGCTGCATACAGTGACCGGCGACGACGTGCCCTCCGCACTGCTCGATTTCGCGCGCGAGGTCAACGCCACCCAGTTGGTGCTCGGCACCTCACGACGTTCGCGCTGGGCGCGGATGCTCGACGAGGGCATCGGCTCCACCGTGGTGCAGCGCTCGGGCAAGATCGACGTGCACATGGTGACCCACGAGGAAGCCAATCGCGGGCTGCGCAGGCATTGGCTGCGTCCGCGGCGGCCGGTGAGCGCGTGGCCGGCCGCGATCGTCGTGCCGGTGCTGGTGAGCGTGATCTGCGGGCTGTTGCTCGACGGGTGGCTCCAGCTCGGCGGGCTCAGCGCCATGTTCTTCGTGGGTGTGGTCGCGGTCGCGCTGTTCGGTGGGGTGCTGCCCGCTGTCATGTCGGCGTTGCTGTCGGGACTGCTGCTGAACTGGTTTTTCACCTCACCGCGCTACAGCCTCACCATCGCCGAGCCGGACAACTTCGTCACTGTGGTCGTGCTGCTCATCGTCGCGGTCGCCGTGGCAGCGCTCGTCGATGTGGCCGCCAAGCGAACACTGCAGGCGCGCAAGGCATCTCGGGAAGCGGAGCTGCTGACGATGTTCGCCGGATCCGTGCTGCACGGCGCCGACCTGCCCAACCTGCTCGAGCAGGTTCGCGAAACCTATGGCCAGCGCGCGGTGAGCGTGCAGTGCGGGGACCAGATCGTCGCCGCGGTCGGCGCCGAGCCGCCGACGCGACCGTCCGAAGCCGAGACCGTCATCGAAGCGGGTGACGCGCAGAGTCACTTGCTGCTGGCCGGGCGGGCGATCGACTCCACGGATCGGCCGGTGCTCAACGCCGTCGCCAACCAGGCGGTCGGGCTGGTGCGTCAGGCTCGGCTGGCGGAGGAAGCCAGTGCGGCGGCGGCGCTCTTGGAAGCCGACCGGCTGCGCCGCGCGCTGCTGTCGGCGGTCAGCCACGACCTGCGCACGCCATTGGCGGGGGCGAAAGCGGCCGTGTCCAGCCTGCGCAGCGACGACATCGAATTCTCGGCCGAGGACACCGGTGAACTGCTGGAAGCGATCGAGGAGTCCGTCGACCAGTTGACCGCGCTGGTCGGCAACCTGCTCGACTCCTCGCGACTGGCCGTCGGGGTCGTCACGCCGCAGTTGCGGCAGGTATACATGGACGAGGCGGCGCATCGCGCGCTGGTGAGCGTCGGTATGGGCACCCGTGGGCTGCGCCGGGCGGCGATGGCGCGGGTGAAGGTCGAGGTCGGTGAGGTTTCCGTGCTGGCCGACAGCGGCCTGCTCGAACGCGTATTGGCCAACCTGATCGACAACGCCCTGCGGCATTCGGGCCGCGAGTCGCCCGTGCGGGTCACCGCCGAACACGACGGCGACCGAGTGTCGATCGCCGTCGTCGACATCGGCCCCGGGGTCCCGTCGGGCACCGAGGAGCAACTGTTCGAACCCTTCCAACGCCTCGGCGACCGCGACAACACCACCGGCGTCGGCCTCGGCCTCTCGGTCGTGCGTGGTTTCGTGGAGGCGATGGGCGGCACCGTCCACGCCGAGCCGACCCCGGGCGGCGGCTTGACCATGCTCGTCGACCTGCCATCGGGAACACCCGCGGTGGACCCCCCAGTCGACGCCCGAGGAAAGTGAGCACATGGGTAACCCACCGGGGACCGGCGCACCTGCCGGCGCCCACGACCGCCGGTCGCCGACGTCGCACGACGACGCGAGTGAGACCGGCTCGCCGACGCGGGCAGGCGGGCAGGCTCCGCCGATCAAGGTGCTGGTGGTGGACGATGAGCCGCAGATCGTGCGTGCTCTGCGGATCAATCTGTCGGTGCGCGGGTACGAGGTGATCACCGCGGGCAACGGGGCCGCCGCCTTACGCGCCGCCGCCGAGAAGCATCCCGACGTCGTCATTCTCGATCTGGGCCTGCCGGACCTGGACGGGATCGAGGTGCTGGCCGGGCTGCGCGGGTGGACCTCCGCGCCGGTGATCGTGCTGTCGGCGCGGACGGATTCGGCCGACAAAGTCGAGGCGCTCGACGCGGGCGCCGACGACTATGTCACCAAACCGTTCGGGATGGACGAACTGCTGGCTCGGCTGCGGGCCGCGGTTCGGCGTGGGGCCAGCGCGACCGACGCCGTCGATCCGGTGGTGGTCACCGACTCGTTCACCGTCGACCTCGTCGCCAAGAAGGTCACCAAGCAGGGTGCGCCGGTGCACCTGACGCCCACCGAGTGGGGCATGCTCGAGATGCTGGTGCGTAATCGCGGAAAGCTGGTGGGGCGCAAGGAATTACTGCGTGAGGTGTGGGGGCCCGCCTATGCGACCGAGACCCACTACCTGCGCGTCTACCTCGCGCAGTTGCGGCGCAAACTCGAGGACGATCCGGCCAACCCGCGCCATCTGCTGACGGAGGCTGGGATGGGATACCGCTTCCAGGAATGAGCGTGCGCCCGGTCACGTGCCCGGAATGCCGGGAGTGGCGTGGACGTTCCCAGGCGTAGATCGACCTCGAGCGAATGGCAGGATCTAGGCATGGCTGAGCAGACCGCACCCGTGACCAACGCCCCCACCGAACTGTGGGTCGAGCGCACCGGAACCCGTGCCTACACCGGGCGCAGCAACCGTGGCGCGGAGGTCTTGATCGCCTCCCAGGGTGTCCCCGGCGCCTTCACGCCCGGTGAGCTGCTCAAGATCGCGCTGGCCGGATGCACCGGGCTCAGCTCGGACCTGCCGTTGTCGCGTCGCCTCGGCGACGAGTTCGACGCCACCATCCGCGTCTCGGGCGATGCCGACCGCGAGAACGAGCTCTACCCGCAGCTCGACGAGGTCCTCGAACTGGATCTGTCCGAACTCGACGAGGCCGCCCGCGAACGACTACTGGTCACCGTGCAGCGTGCTGTCGACAAGGTGTGCACCGTCGGTCGCACGCTCAAAGCGGGCACGAAGGTGACGTTGACCTTCAATATCGACGCATGAGCGAAGAGCCGGTTCGGCTGAGCGCGTGGGTGCACGGCTACGTGCAGGGCGTGGGATTCCGGTGGTGGACGCGGTCGCGCGCACTGGAACTCGGCCTCGTCGGCTACGCGCGCAACCATCGCGACGGTCGCGTCCACGTTGTCGCCGAAGGACCACGAACGGCGGGCGAGAAATTGCTGGAACTGCTACGGTCCGGCGAAGCGCCCGATAGCTCTCGAGCCGTCGGGCACGCGACACATGGTCTGTCCGGGCGTGCTCCTGGGCGGGTAGACCTGGTTGTGGAAAGCTGGGAGCCCGCGCGGGGCGACATGACCGGATTCGAGGAGCGCTAGTGGTGACTTCGGGGGCTAGGGGCGGCAGCGGTGAGCACACAGAACCCCGGACCGCCCGATCGACCGGAACAACCCTCGAACGGCGAGCCGGGCAGGTCCCCGTGGACGCCACCCGATCCCGGCGCGGGATGGTCCGCACCGGAGGCGAGTTCGACGCCGTCCGAACCCGACGCAGGGTCGACGCCGCCTGCTTTCGGCACCGGCGGGCATCCCGTCGGCCAGCCGCAACCCGGCCGGATGGCGCGGCAGGAACCCGGCGTCACCCAGCCGCGTCCGCCGACCGTCGGCGAGGCGCGCGCCCGAGACAAGGCCCGTAAACAAGCCGAAGAGGCCGAGCGCGCGGCGGCCGTGGCGGCGGAGGAGAAGCGGCGCAACCGCAAACGCGTGATGATCGGCGGTGTCGCCATCGTCGGCGTCGCCGCGCTCGTCGGCGGCGGCTACCTCGCCTACCGGGCGATCACCGCACCCGACCAGGTGACGGCCTCGTGCGTGCAGATCGACCAGAACGGGCAGGAAGTCGTTGTCCCCGACGAGAACTGCGGCGACGGCAAGACCAATTTCCGCAGTGAGGGCTCCGGCGGTCACGGCGCCGGACTGCTGATTCTGGGCTGGCCGCAGTACCGCTACCACTACGGCGGCACACCGACCATCGGCAAGCCACCGACGGGCGGCACCTCGGTGAAACCGCGCAATGCCCAGATCACGACCAAGAGCGGCACCACGGTGCAGCGCGGCGGACTCGGCAGCAAGTCGACCGGCGGGAGTGGGTCGTAGATGCGGCGCAACAAGAGCACCCCACGCCGGGACTGGCAGCAGATCGTCGAAAAGCAGGGCCTCGTCTACGGTGCGCCGGGGCGCGATGCCAGCGGTCAGCCACGGCCGTACTGGGACGAGTCGGTGCACTACGAGTTCTCGATGGACGAGATCCTGGCGCTGGAAGCCGATGTGGAACTGCTCCAGTCGATGTGCCTGCACGCGGTCGAACACGTGGTACTCACCGAGCGTTTCGCCGATTTCGGTCTGCCGGAATGGACGTGGGCCCCGATCGCTGAATCATGGCGTCGCAGTGACCCTTACGTGTACGGCCGCTTCGATCTGCGCTACGACGCGCGTCGCCCGGCCAAGCTGCTCGAGTACAACGCCGACACTCCGACCTCGTTGCTCGAGGCCGCGATCATCCAGTGGCACTGGCTCCAGCAGGTGCATCCCGGTGGCGACCAATGGAATTCGCTGCACGAGAAGCTGGTGGAGCGCTGGACCGAACTGCGCGGCGTGCTGCCCGGTACCGAACTGCACTTCACCTGGTCGGGCGCCGACGCGACCGGCGAGGACAACGTCACCACCGCCTACATGCAGGAGACAGCGGCCGAAGCCGGTTTCGACACGGTTGCGCTGCCGATCGAGGAAGTCGGTTTCGACACCGAGCTGAACCGGTTCGTCGATCTGGCCGAGGCGCCGATCGAGGCGATCTTCAAGCTGTATCCGTGGGAGTGGATCCTCGACGACGACTTCGGCAAGCGCGTGGTCGCTAGCCTGCCCGCGACCGCGTGGATCGAACCGCTGTGGACCACGCTGCTGAGCAACAAGGCGATCCTGGCGATCCTGTGGGAGATGTATCCCGGCCACCCCAACCTGTTGCCCGCCTACCTCGACGACCCGCACGAGCTCACCGAATACATTCGCAAACCCAAGCTCGGCCGCGAGGGCGCGAACATGACCATCGTCGGCCCCGGGATGGAGACCGCGACCGGCGGCGTCTACGGCGCCGAGGGTTTCGTCTACCAATTGCTCGACCCGCTACCGGAATTCGACGGGATGCGGCCGGTGCTCGGCGCCTGGGTCGTGGGTGACACCGCGGCGGGGCTCGGCATCCGCGAGACCGCCGGCCTGATCACCGATGACGGTGCCGCGTTCGTCCCGCACCGCATCGTCGACTGAAACCACTGACCTCACAACATTGTTCGAAAGGACCACGATGACCGCCCTCGCCCTGGAATCGGGTTATTGGAGTGCGCTCGGTGAAGGCGTCGGCGCCATCATCCTGTACTGCCTGATCGGCCTCGCGCTGATGCTGATCGGCTTCTTCGCCATCGACCTGACCACGCCCGGCAACCTGCGCGACCTGGTGGTCGCGGGCAAGCCGAACGCGCTCATCGTCTCGGCGGCCGGAATGATCAGCATGGCGTTCATCGTCGTGTTCGCGGTGCTGGCCACCGGCGGCAGCGGCAAGCTGTCGGAAGGTCTGATCGCGGCGATCATCTACGGCCTGGTCGGCATCATCGCGCAGGTGATCTCGGTGCGGGTGATCGAGAAGGTCACCGGCATCGACATCGGCCGCACCCTGCACGCCGAGACGTACACCCCCGAGGTCCTCGTCGTCGCCGCCGCGCACTTCGCGCTGGGTCTCGTGGTGGCCTTCGCCATTCTCTGAGCCGGTACGATCGGTTGACATTGCACTGTGGAGGGTGGACGCTGGAAACCAGCACTCCACCGTGGATGTGACCGAGAGGACGTCGGCATGGATATCACCCCGGGTACGCGCGCGTCCGACGCCGAACGCAACGCGATCGTCGCCCAGTTGGGCACGCATCTGGCCGACGGCAGACTCGACCTGGGCGAATACGATCTGCGGGTGGCCAAGGTCTACGCGACCGCCACGCGTGACGAACTCGCCGTCGTCCTGTCCGACCTGCCGCCGTTGACGACACAGCAGCAGGCCGCGGCGCCCGCCGAGCGAAAGCCCGGTACGCGGTTCCCGATCTGGCAGCGCATCGAGGCGGGCAGCTGGCTCGGCGTGAGCGTGATCGTGCTGGTCATCTGGGGTCTGATCTCGCTCACCGCGGGCGAGCTCACCTACTTCTGGCCGATGTGGGTGATCGGCCCGTGGGGCGCGGTTCTGGTCTTCCGCGTGATCACCGGCTGGGAAGCGAGCCCTGGTACCGCAACCCATATCCGTCAGCTGCAGAAGCAGATGAAGCACATCAACCCGCACTGACCGCAAACCTGCCGCTACGTCCGCTAGGCTTTCGCGAGCACATGGGTAACTCGTCGGGAACCGGCTGCCCGAGTCACCCCCATCACCGCTGGCCGCGTGCGATGCCTGCACGCACCTAGGTCTGGCCTGAGTCGCGGAGAGGCGGACGAGTTCTCTTGCATCTGAAGAGCTTGACGTTGAAGGGTTTCAAGTCCTTCGCGTCTGCGACCACTTTGCGCTTCGAACCGGGCATCACCTGCGTCGTCGGGCCGAACGGGTCCGGCAAATCCAATGTCGTGGACGCGCTCTCCTGGGTGATGGGCGAGCAGGGTGCCAAAGCGTTGCGGGGCGGGAAGATGCAGGACGTCATCTTCGCCGGGACCGTGGGGCGGGCACCGCTGGGTCGTGCCGAGGTGACGCTGACCATCGACAACTCCGACGGCGCGCTGCCCATCGACTACGCCGAGGTGTCGATCACCCGTCGCATGTTCCGCGACGGCGCGGGCGAGTACGAGATCAACGGCAGCACGTGCCGGTTGATGGATGTGCAGGAACTGCTGTCCGACTCCGGTATCGGGCGCGAGATGCACGTCATCGTGGGTCAGGGCAGGCTGTCGGCGATCCTGGAATCGCGGCCGGAGGATCGGCGCGCGTTCGTCGAAGAAGCCGCGGGCGTGCTCAAACACCGCAGGCGCAAGGAGAAGGCGGTCCGCAAGCTCGACGCGATGCAGGCCAACCTCGCCCGGCTCACCGACCTCACCACCGAACTGCGTCGCCAGCTCAAGCCGCTCAGCCGCCAGGCCGAGGTCGCTCGCCGCGCGCAGACCGTGCAGGCCGATCTGCGCGACGCCCGGCTGCGCCTGGCCGCCGACGACCTGGTGACCCGCCGTGGCGAGCTGGAGTCCCAGCTCAGCAAAGAGGCCTACGCCCGCGAACAGCAGATCAACGTGCAGACCGAACTCGACGCCGCCAATGCCGCACTCGCGCAGCAGGAGTTCCAGCTGTCGCGGCTCAGCCCCAGCGCCGAGGCCGCCGCGCAGACCTGGTTCCAGCTCTCGGCGCTGGCCGAACGGGTGAACGCCACCATCCGCATCGCCAGCGACCGGGCCAGGCATCTGCACACCGAGGCGCCGGTCGGCACCGGCCGCGACCCGGAGCAGCTCGAGGCCGAGGCCGAGCGGATCGAAGCCGAAGAGGCCGAACTGCGGTACGCGGTCGAGATGGCCACCGAGACCCTCGAGGCCGCGCGCGAAGCCCTCGCCGAGCGGGAACACGCCGCCAAGGCCGCCGAACAGGCGCACCTGGCCGCTGTGCGCGCGATCGCCGACCGCCGCGAAGGGCTGGCCCGGCTGTCGGGCCAGGTCGACACGTTGCGCACCCGCGCCCAGTCCGTGGACGCCGAGATCGCGCGCCTGTCCGTGGCCATCGCCGACGCCCGGCACCGCGGTGAGACCGCGCAGGTCGAATACGACTCGGTGCAGGACGAACTCGGTGAACTCGACGCGGGCGAGAAGGGCCTGGACGCCCAGCACGAACACGCCGTCGCCGCCCAGGGCCTGGCCGACGAGCGCGTGCGGGAACTGCGGGAACTCGACCGGGAGGCGAGCAAGCTGGTCGCCCGGCTCGGCGCCCGCATCGAAGCGCTCGGCATGAACCTGGCCCGCAAGGACGGCGCGGCCTGGCTGCTCGAACACGGCGTGAGCGGGCTCGGCGGGCGGCTGTCGGGCCTGTTGCGCGTGCAGTCCGGCTTCGAGGCCGCCGTGGCCGCGCTGCTCGGTCCGCTGGCCGATGCCATCACCGCCGATACCGCGACCGCCGCCGACTCGGCGGTGCGGGAACTGCGCAGTGGTGACGGCGGTCGGGTGGCGTTCGTCTTCGCCACCGACCGGGCGATACCGGCCGAGCGTTCCGCGTTGCCCGCCGGTGCGCAGTGGCTCGCCGACGTACTCGAAGGCGATGAGCAGGTGCGGCCCGCGCTGGCCGCGCTCACCGCCGACGTCGTGGTCGTCGATGATCTGGCGACCGCCACCGAACTCGTCGCCCTGCGCCCGGAACTGCGGGTGGTGACCCGCGACGGTGACCTGGCCGGTGCGGGCTGGGTCGTCGGCGGCTCCGAACGGATGCCGAGCCAGCTCGAGGTCCAGGCCGATATCGACGCCGCCACCGCGGAACTGGCGGCGGCGCAACGGCGGGCCGAGGAGTTGGAGGCGGCGCTGGCCGGCGCGCTCGCCGAACAGACCGACCGCAAGGACGCCGCCGACCACGCGCTGATGGCGCTGCACGAATCCGATCAGGCGCTGCTGGCGATCTACGACCGACTGGCCAGGGTCGGGCAGAGTGCGCGCGCGGCGCAGACCGAAGGGGAGCGGCTGGCCACCCAGCGCGCGGAAGCCGAAGCGGCGCGGGAGAAGTCACTCGCGTCCCTCGCCGAACTCGAGGACCGGCTGCGTCACGCCGAGATCGAACACGACGGCAGCGACGACAGTTTCGGCGCCGCGAGCACCGAGACCGCGGGGTACGCCCGGGAAGAAGCCGCCGCCGCGCTCGCCGAAGCCCGGACCATGGAGGTCGAGGCTCGACTGTCCGTGCGCACCTCGGAGGAACGCGCGGAATCGGTGCGCGGCAAAGCGGATTCGCTGCGCAGGGCCGCCCGTGGCGAGCGGGAGGCCAGGGCCCGCGCCGAACGTGCCCAGGCCGCTCGGCGCCAAGCGGCCGCCGTGGCCGCGGCGGTCGCCGAGTCGGGTAGCAAGATCAAGCACGAACTCGAGCAGGTCGTGGCCACCGCCGCGGCCCGACGTGACGAACTGGTCCGTCGCCGTGGCGAATGCGCCGCCGCGCTGGAACAGGTGAAGGAACGCGCACGCGCGCTGAACACCCAGCTGGCCCAGCTCACCGACGCCGTGCACCGCGACGAAGTCGCCAAAGCCCAAGCGGCACTGCGCATCGAACAGCTCGAGACGACCATCTCCGAACAGTTCGGCATCGCGCTGGCCGACCTCGTCGCCGAATACGGGCCCGACGTGGTGCTGCCGCCCTCGGCGCTGGAGATGCACGAGTACGAGCAGGCCAAGGAGCGCGGCGAACAGGTCAGCGCGCCGCAGCCGATGCCCTACGACCGGCCGACGCAGGAGCGCCGCGCCAAACGGGCCGAGAAGGACCTCACCACACTCGGCAAGGTGAATCCCCTTGCGCTGGAGGAGTTCGCGGCCCTCGAGGAGCGCTACACCTTCCTCGCCACCCAGCTCGAAGACGTGAAGAACGCGCGCAAGGACCTGCTCGACGTGGTCGCCGAGGTCGACGCCCGCATCCTGCAGGTGTTTACCGAGGCCTACGCCGATGTGGAACGCGAATTCGTCGGCGTCTTCGGAAAACTGTTCCCCGGCGGCGAGGGCAGGCTGGTGCTCACCGATCCGTCGGACATGCTCACCACCGGCATCGAGGTCGAGGCTCGTCCGCCCGGCAAGAAGGTCAAGCGCCTGTCGTTGCTCTCCGGCGGTGAGAAGTCGCTCACCGCAGTGGCTCTGCTCGTGGCGATCTTCCGCGCCCGCCCCTCACCGTTCTACGTAATGGACGAGGTCGAGGCGGCGCTGGACGACACCAACCTGCGCCGCCTGATCGGCCTGTTCGAACAGCTGCGGGAGAAGAGTCAGCTGATCGTCATCACCCACCAGAAGCCCACCATGGAGATCGCCGACGCCCTCTACGGCGTGAGCATGCGGGGCGACGGCATCACCCAGGTCATCTCGCAACGCCTGAACCGGGCCGAGGTCACCGACCCCGACCCGGTGTCGGCCTCCGCCTGAAGCCGGGGAGGCGACCAGAGTCTCAGTGGAGCCCGCTCGCTGGCGCCGTGGCGTCGATCCGGTCGAGGATCCGTTGGGTGCCGCCGCGTGCCAGCCAGTCGCGCAGGGAGGTCAGCTCCGGGTACAGGGCGCGTAGGGCGGGGATGTCGGCGTGCCAGCCGCCGGTTTCGCGGATCAGGCGCCAGGTGTTGCCGAGTTGGGGGCCGATCGCGTCGGCTTCCTCCTCGCTGATCTCGCGGTAGTGGACGGGGTGGCCGATGGCGGCGCTGATGGTGGCGGCCGCGTCGACCGGGGTGATGCCGTCACCCGCCAGTTCGAGGGTGCGGGCGTGCCAGGTTTCGGGGTCGGCGAAGGCCAGGGCGGCGAAGGCGCCGATGTCGTCGATGGCGATCATCTGGAGCGGGCGATCGGCGGGGAACAAGTGGGCGTGTTCGCCGCCTTCGCGGATGCCGTCGACGGGCGAGCCATGGAGGAGGTAGTTCTCCATGAAGCGCACCGGCCGCAACACGGTGTAGCGCAGGCCGGACGCCGCCAGGGCTCGCTCGATCTCTTGTTTGCCCCGCTGACCCCACGATCGCGCGTCGCCCATCGTGGCGACGCCGGTGAATACGATTTGCTCGACGTCAGCGGCGCGGGCCGCGTCGATCATGGCGATGCCGCGGCGGCCCTCGGTGTCCTCGCCCCAGCCTTTCACGCTGTAATCGGCTGGGGGAACCAGGAATACGGCTCGTGTTCCGGTCGCCGCGACACGCAGGGATACCGAGTCGTCGAAGTCGCCGACCGCCAGTTCGGCGCCCGCGTCGGCCAATGCGCGGGCGGCGGGGGAGTGGGGGTCGCGGACCAGAGCGCGAACATCGTGTCCCCGGCTGAGCAATCGGTGGGCGGTCGCGCCGCCCTGCTTGCCCGTCGCGCCGGTGACCAGAACGGGAAGTACTGATGTCATTGCGGAGGAGCTCCGTTTCGTGATCGATCGTGTGCCTACAATCGGGTCGGTCGACCCGTATTCCGGACGGTACGGGTGGGCACACCCGGTTGGCCAGGTCCGGTGCAGGGAAGGCGTAACGAAATGACGGTCGACCACGACGCGGAACCGGCGATCCGATCCGACGCGCGTCGCAACCGCGCGCTGATCCTGGCCGCCGCCCAGCGGGCGCTCGCCGAACGCGGCACCACGGTCTCGCTGGCGGAAGTGGCTCGCCGCGCGGGTGTCGGCGCGGGCACCGTCCATCGGCATTTCCCCACGAAAACCGATCTGCTGGAAGCGGTTATGCAACAGCGCGTCGATCGACTGGCGGCGTTGGCGGCCGAACACCTCACCGATCCGGACCCGGGTGCGGCCTTCTTCGCCCTGTGCACCCACGTGATCGTGACGACGCCCGGCAACAAGGACCTGTGCGACCTGGTGCAATCCGACGACGGCTGGCCCCGCGCCCTACTTCGCGACGCGGGCAACCGCTTCCACCGGGCACTGGGCGCTCTACTCGCCTCGGCCCAACGTCAGGGCGCGGTCCGGCGCGATGTGGTGATCACCGATGTCTTGGACATCTTCACCGGATGCGTTGCGATCCAACGACATCGACGGGCCGAGGATCCACTCGCCCCGGCCGTCGTCCTCGTCCTCGACGCGCTGCGAACGCGCCCGTCACCCGTAACGGAACTCGCGAAAATCGACCGTAACGAAACGACGGAAAGTAACGAAACCTCGGCTCCCTGCCCCATCTGTGGCGCGCCCGTCCGCCGACCGGGTATCGGTAGACCGGCCCGCTACTGCTCCCCGGCCTGCCGCCAGAAGGCGCACCGCCGACGCGATCTGCGAAACACCCGGGGCGGCGGGGGAGCTAGAGCAGATCGCTGACGTCGTCGGGGACGTCGACTGCGTATTTTCGCAGGATATCCATGGAGATGACCTCCAGCGCGTTCTCGTGGGTTGCGGCCAGGACCACGGGTGCGGCTACGCCGTCCTCGTGGGCGTGCAACCAGCGGACCGCCACCACGCACCAGCGGTCGCCCGGTTGCAGGCCGGGAAAATTGTTCTCTGGGCGGGGGGTGCTGAGGTCGTTGCCGATGGAGGCCTGATGCTCCAGGAATTCCGCCGTCACGACGGTGCACACGGTGTGGCTGCCGAGATCCTCCGGACCGGTGCTGCAGCAGCCGTCCCGGTAGAAGCCCGTGAGAGGATCGGCGCCGCACTCTTCCAGCGGCCCCCCAAGCACGTTTCGATCGGTCACTCCGCCGATCCTATGGGGCAAGCGCCAGAAGTTCCGCAGGACAACGAATCTGTAGTGTTTCCGCCATACCGCGACGCGCCCGGATACGCCTCCTCGACCTGCTGCGCAGACGCCGCCGACGTGCGGTAACTCCCCGCACGAATAGACTCGCCGGGTGAGTTCGCAAGCGTGGATCCTGATCGCCGCGATCGCCGCCGTCCTGTTGGTGGCGCTCGTCGCGGGTTTCGTCCTGTACAAGCGACGCCAGATTTCGCTGGCCCCGCCCGAGCCGGACAAGGAGTTGACGGACCGCTCCGGTGGTTACACCGCGTCCGGGGGGTTCAACTTCAGCCAGGGCGGCTCGACGGCGACAGTGATCGAGCCCGAACCCGTCCCGGAGCGCACCGATACCGACGGTCAACCGCACGTCGGCGACGACGCCGCGATCCCGCGTGACGCCCCGCGCCGCGGCATCACCGATGTTCCGCTGCCCGAGGGCGATGTCGTCATCGACGAGACTGTGGTCGTCCCGGACGACGCGTCCGCCCTCGACACCGCCGCACCGGCCGAGCCCGACACCGAGACCGCGCCTTCTGACGCTGCCCCCACGCGGGAAGCGCCCACCGACTCCGCGCCGACCGAGACTCCTTCCGCACCGGCTCCGGCCGAGGTCGACCCGGTCACCACCGCGATCGAAGAGATCGACCCCACCACGGGCCGTCTCGTCCGCCTGCGCGGCCGTTTGTCTCGCTCCCAGAACGCGGTCGGCAAGAGCCTGCTCGGCCTGCTCGGCGGCGGCGACCTCGACGAGGATTCGTGGGAGGAGATCGAAGACACCCTGGTGCTGGCCGATATCGGCACCGCGAGCACCGCGAAGATCGTCGAACGCCTGCGCGAAGAGATGGCCTCACGCAGCGTGCGCACTCCCGAACAGGCCCGCGCCGCCCTGCGTGACGTGCTCGTCGAGGCCCTGCGCCCCGAGCTCGACCGTTCCATCCACGCCCTTCCGCACGGCGACAAGCCCGCGATCCTGCTCGTGGTCGGCGTCAACGGCACCGGTAAGACCACCACCACCGGCAAACTGGCCCGCGTGCTCGTCGCCGACGGCCGCCGCGTGCTGCTCGGCGCCGCCGACACCTTCCGCGCCGCCGCCGCCGATCAGCTGCAGACCTGGGGCGAACGGGTGGGCGCCGAGACCGTGCGCGGTAAAGAGGCCGCCGACCCGGCCGCCGTCGCCTTCGACGCGGTCACCGCGGGCATCGACCGCGGCGTCGACGCGGTCCTCATCGACACCGCGGGTCGCCTGCACACCAAGACCGGCCTGATGGACGAGCTGGGCAAGGTCAAGCGGGTCGTGGAGAAGAAGGGCGAGGTCGACGAGGTGCTGTTGGTCCTCGACGCGACCGTCGGCCAGAACGGCCTGATGCAGGCGCGGGTGTTCGCCGACGTCGTCGATATCTCCGGCGTGGTGCTCACCAAGCTCGACGGCACCGCCAAGGGCGGCATCGTGTTCCAGGTGCAGCACGAACTCGGTGTGCCGGTGAAACTCGTCGGCCTCGGCGAGGGCGCCGACGACCTGGCGCCCTTCGAGCCAGGCGCGTTCGTCGACGCCCTGCTCGGGGGCACCGCGTAGCGGTTTCGTCGATGCCCGTCCGATCCAGCGATCGGGCGGGCATCACTGCTTTTCAGGGGCTGACATCACGGTTTCCGGGCAACGGCGTCGAGGCGAATCGCCGCGCGAACTCGTGGCGAATCGCACATCCGTACCGATCTCACCGTGAGCTGACAGGCTCATGCCAACCACACGAAACGTGGATGCAACACAACAGCGCTATCCGTTCACTCAGGTGAAACACCACAGCTCAACGGATGAAACACCGAGTGGCGACCCTTCTGTACAGGTCCTTTTGCCGTCATCGGCAGGGCCCGAGATGAGGAGGAACACAAGGTGGCATTTCCACTGATCGGCGCACCGGACGCCGGTGACACCGCCTGGATTCTGGCGTCGGCGGCCCTGGTGCTGTTGATGACGCCGGGTCTGGCGTTCTTCTACGGCGGTATGGTCCGTGGCAAGAACGTGCTGAACATGATCATGATGAGCGTCTCCGCGATGGGCCTGATCACCATCCTGTGGTGTCTATACGGCTTCTCGATGGCGTTCGGCGAGGACAAGGGCAAGCTGGTCGGTGATCCGCTCCAGTACTTCGGCCTCAAGGGCGTCCTTGGCGGCGACTATCTAGCGACTACCGACCCCGCGGCCCCCGCCGCCATCCCGCTGTTCGGCACGATCCCTCTCTCGGTGTTCGTCGCCTTCCAGCTCATGTTCGCGATCATCACGGTCGCACTCATCTCGGGCGCGGTCGCCGACCGCTTGAAGTTCGGGTCGTGGCTCGTATTTGCCGGAATCTGGGCCACGGTCGTCTACTTCCCCGTCGCGCACTGGGTGTTCGCCTTCAGCGGCTACACCGGTGAGAACGGCGGCTGGATCGCCAACAACCTCAAGGCGATCGACTTCGCCGGTGGTACCGCGGTCCACATCAACGCCGGCGCCGCCGGTCTGGTGCTCTGCCTGATCCTCGGCAAGCGCAAGGGCTGGCCGAAGACGCCGTTCCGTCCGCACAACCTGCCGTTCGTGATGCTCGGCGCCGGTCTGCTGTGGTTCGGCTGGTACGGCTTCAACGCGGGTTCGGCGCTGAGCGCCAACGGTGTCGCGGGTGCCACCTTCCTCACCACCACGATCGCCACCGCCGCCGCGATGATGGCCTGGCTGCTCGTGGAGAAGATCCGCGACGGTCACCCGACCTCGCTCGGCGCTGCCTCGGGCATCGTCGCCGGTCTGGTCGCGATCACCCCGGCCTGTTCCTCGGTCAACGTGGTCGGCGCCCTGGCTGTCGGTGTCGTCTCCGGTGCGCTGTGCGCCCTGGCTGTCGGCCTGAAGTTCCGCTTCGGCTTCGACGACTCGCTCGACGTCGTCGGCGTCCACCTCGTCGGTGGTCTGGTCGGCACGCTGATCGTCGGACTCGTCGCTACCAGCGAAGCTCCCGCAGGTGTCGATGGACTGTTCTACGGTGGTGGAGTCGAGCAGTTGAAGCTGCAGGCTGTCGGTGCCTTCGCCGTTCTCGCCTACTCGCTGGTCGCCACGGCCATCATCGCGTATGCGATCAAGTTCACGATCGGCCTGCGCGCCAGTGAAGAGTCCGAGGCTGCGGGCCTCGACGAAGCCGAGCACGCGGAAACCGCATACGATTTCGCTGCTGTGGGTGGCACGGCACGCACGCTCGTCAAGGAGGCATGACGAACATGAAACTGGTTACGGCAATCGTCAAACCGTTCACGCTCGAAGATGTGAAGTCCGGGCTGGAACAGGCAGGCGTGCTCGGCATGACCGTCAGCGAAGTCCAGGGATACGGCCGGCAGAAGGGCCACACCGAGGTGTACCGCGGTGCTGAGTACTCGGTGGATTTCGTTCCCAAGGTCCGGGTCGAGGTCGTCGTGGACGATGCGTCGGTCGAGAAGGTCGTCGAGGTGATCGTGGAGGCCTCGCGGACCGGCAAGATCGGTGACGGCAAGGTATGGGTGACCCCGGTGGACACCATCATCCGCGTCCGTACCGGCGAACGCGGAACCGACGCACTGTAATTCGGTCAGTCACGCACGAGGAATCGATCGAGCGGCGGCCCCGCTCCCACCGGTGAGAACTCCGGTCGGGGCGGGGCCGCCCGCATGAAATGGTGGTGTGGGCTGTGGCACAGCGGAACGGCGGTATTCAGAACAACGGAGCGGCGGATCTGGTCAAGGCCAGGGCGCAGCTGCTCGACGGAGCGGGCACCCGCAATCCGCGGCTCGATCCGGAATCGTTGCGCGAGGCCCTGGTCGACCTGTTCGAACTGTGGCTCACCAGTAAGGGCAACGAACTCGGCATCACCGCCGACAGCGGCCTGTCGGTCGTGGCGGTCGGCGGACTCGGCCGACGCGAGATGCTGCCGTACTCCGATCTCGACCTCGTGCTGCTGCACGACGACGTCGACCCGAAGGTGGTCTCCGAGGTCGCCGATCAACTCTGGTATCCCCTGTGGGACGCCCACATCAAGCTCGACCACAGCGTGCGCACCGTGCCGCAGGCGTTGCGAGTGGCCGCCGACGACATGATCGCCGGGCTCGGCCTGCTGGAAGCTCGCCACATCGTCGGCGACCAAGACCTCAGCAATCTGCTCATCGGCGGCGTGCGCCGGGAATGGCGCACCGGCATCAGGTCGCGCTTCGACGATCTCATCGCCCAGGCCACCGCACGCTGGCAGCGCAGCGGCGAGATCGCCCACCGCGCCGAACCCGATCTCAAGAACGGTCGCGGCGGGCTGCGCGATATCCAGCTGCTCGACGCGCTCGCGATCGCCCAGTTGACCGACGCCATGCCGGGTTTGGGCCCCGAGGTCCCCGGCGGCGGCCTGAAACAGGCACACCGGCGACTGCTCGACGTGCGCACCGAACTGCACCGGGTCGCCGGCCGGGCCCGCGATCAGCTGCGCGCCCAGGACGCCGATGAGATCGGCGCCGCGCTGCGCATCGGCGACCGTTTCGATCTCGCCCGGACATTGACCGATTCGGCGCGTACGGTGAGCTATTCGTGCGACGTCGGTCTGCGCACGGCCGCCAACGCGCTCCCGCGGCGCGGCCTGGCCAGACTGCGCCGCATGCCGGTGCGCCGACCACTCGATGAGGGGGTGGTCGAGCACTCCGGCGAGGTGGTGCTGGCCAGAGACGCCCGCCCGCAACGCGATCCAGGGCTGATCCTGCGGGTGGCCGCGGCGTCGGCACAGACCGGCCTGCCGATGTCGGCGACCACGCTCAACCGCCTGTCCGAGGACGCGCCCGAACTGCGCGAACCGTGGCCCAAGGACGCGCTCAACGATCTGCTCGTGCTGCTCGGCGCGGGCCGAGGCAGCATCGACGCGGTCGAGGCGCTCGATCGAACCGGATTGTGGGGCAGACTCTTTCCCGAATGGGGCGCGGTCCGCGATCTGCCGCCGCGCGATGCGATGCACACCTGGACCGTCGATCGGCACCTGATGGAGACCGTCGCCTTCGCGAGCAGCCTGAGCACCAGGGTCGCCCGGCCCGACCTGCTCGCGCTCGGCGCGCTGCTGCACGACATCGGCAAGGGGCGACAGGGCGACCACAGCATTGTCGGCGCCGAACTCGCCACGCATATCGGCCGCAGGCTCGGAATGTGGCCATCGGACGTGCGCACCCTCAGCGCGATCGTGCGCCACCACCTGCTCCTACCCGACACCGCGACCCGGCGCGACCTCGACGACCCGGCCACCGTGCAGCACGTCGCCGACGCGCTCGGTGGAGACGTCGGCCTACTCGAACTGCTGCACGCGCTGGCCGAGGCCGACTCGATGGCCACCGGCCCTGGTGTCTGGGGCGACTGGAAGGCCTCGCTGATCGGGGAACTGGTGCGTCGCTGCCGACTCGTCATGGCGGGCGAGCCACTGCCGCAACCGGAACCGATCGACCCGGAGCTGCTGGACAAGGCCAGGGCAGGCGGCGTACACGTCACCCTCGCGCCCGGCGACGGCAAGCACACCTTCGTGGTGACGGTGATCGCCCCCGACGAGCCGGGCCTGCTCTCCGACGCCGCCGGTGTTCTGGCACTACACGCGTTGCGGGTGCTCTCGGCCTCGCTGGGCAGCGCCGGGGATTCGGCGATCAACACCTTCGTGGTGATGCCGAAATTCGGCGATCCGCCGGACGCGGGCCTGCTGCGTCAGGAACTCATCCGGGCCACCACCGGCGCGCTCGACCTGCCCGCGGTGCTGGCCAAACGCGAAACCGACGCGGTCGGGACCGGGCCCGGCCGGTACGCGCGCGCCGCGCCGCGCCTGATCTGGTCACCGATCAGCACTCCCGGACAGGTGATCCTCGAGCTGCGCGCCGACGACCGGATCGGTTTGCTGAGCAGACTGGCCGGTGCCTTCGCCGCGACGGGAGCCAACGTCCGGTGGGCCAAGGTGGTCACGATGGGCTCGGCCGTGGTCGACGCCTTCTGCCTCGATCTGGGCGACGCCGACAGCCCGGCCCTGCGTGACCGCATCGAGAAGGCCGTCCTGGAGGTGGTTCCGCAGCCCGCTCCCGCCCCGCCGCCGACCGCGACAACCGAGGCCGACTGACACCGCAAGGACACGGTTTACTCACTGATTGCTATCAGGTTGCTACACGGCGTCCTCGCGGCCCGATAAGTCGATATGGGACCTATAGCATTCCCCTGGTCCGGCTGTCACTCGTACGAGGGGAGCTGATCCGTGGCTATCGAAGTCGTTTCCGCGTCAATGATGACCAGCGACGCGACCGCGCACATCGCGCGGTGCGTCGGTGGTGACCTGTGGGTGGTTTCGTGGTTGCCGGGTCGCACCCTCAGTGGTGCGCAGGCATTGGCCGCGATGACCATCGCCTCGACCGGCGCCCATCACGCCGACAGTGCCGATTCCGAATGGCTTCGGATCGAGGCACTGTCCCGGGAACTCGGCCTCACCGGCAGAGAAGCGGTGTACCTGGTGGACATCGAATCGCACGAGTTGCGCCGCACGGCGCCACCGCACGTGCAACATACCGAATAACCTCCATTACCCTGGGAGGGCAATAGACGTCCGACTTCGGTCAGACGACCTGAGACCCTTTCAGATCAGGAGCGCGATCGGTGTTCGAATCCCTGTCCGACCGGCTTACCGGTGCACTGCAGGATCTGCGCGGTAAGGGGCGTCTGTCACCGGCCGACATCGACGCCACCGCGCGCGAGATCCGCCTCGCACTCCTCGAGGCCGACGTCGCGCTGCCCGTGGTGCGCGGCTTCATCGCCAACGTCAAAGAACGCGCCAAGGGCGCGGAGGTCTCCGGCGCGCTCAATCCCGCGCAGCAGGTCGTCAAGATCGTCAACGAGGAACTCGTCGCGATCCTCGGTGGCGAGACCCGTCGCCTCAACCTCGCCAAGAACCCGCCGACAGTCATCATGCTGGCCGGTCTGCAGGGTGCGGGTAAGACCACGCTCGCGGGCAAGCTGGCCAAATGGCTCAAGGGTCAGGGGCACCAGCCGTTGCTGGTGGCCTGTGACCTCCAGCGTCCCGGCGCGGTCACCCAGCTGCAGGTCGTCGGTGAGCGGGCGGGCGTGCCCGTGTTCGCCCCGCACGGCGGCACCTCCATCGGTGGCGGCGAGAACCCGCTCGGGATCACCGCGGCCGACCCGGTCGCCGTCGCCGCGGCCGGTATCGAAGAGGCCAAGGCCAAGCAGTACGACGTGGTGATCGTCGATACCGCCGGTCGCCTCGGTATCGACGCCGAGCTGATGCGCCAGGCCGCGGGCATCCGCGATGCCGTGCAGCCGGACGAGACCCTGTTCGTGCTCGACGCGATGATCGGTCAGGACGCGGTCAGCACCGCCGAAGCCTTCCGCGACGGTGTCGGGTTCACCGGCGTCGTGCTCACCAAGCTCGACGGTGACGCTCGCGGTGGTGCGGCGCTGTCGGTGCGCAATGTCACCGGTGCGCCGATCATGTTCGCCTCCACCGGCGAGAAGCTCGAGGACTTCGACGTCTTCCATCCCGACCGGATGGCCTCGCGCATCCTCGGCATGGGCGATGTGCTCACCCTCATCGAGCAGGCCGAACAGGTCTACGACGCCGAGCAGGCCGAGGAGACCGCGCGCAAGATCGGCAGCGGCGAACTCACCCTCGAGGACTTTCTCGACCAGATGCTGGCCATCCGCAAGATGGGCCCGATCGGCAATC
Organism: Nocardia sp. Root136; assembly: GCF_001427185.1. Classification (NCBI taxonomy): domain Bacteria; kingdom Bacillati; phylum Actinomycetota; class Actinomycetes; order Mycobacteriales; family Nocardiaceae; genus Nocardia; species Nocardia sp. Root136. The sequence continues at coordinate 1,553,595 of NZ_LMFE01000001.1, read as the reverse complement.
TGCTCGGGATGCTGCCGGGCGCCGGTCAGATGAAGGACGCGCTGGCCGCGGTCGACGACAAGCAGCTCGACCGGGTGCAGGCGATCATCCGGGGCATGACCCGCGCCGAGCGGGACAACCCGAAGATCATCAACGCCTCGCGGCGCCTGCGAATCGCCAACGGTTCCGGGGTGCAGGTCTCCGAGGTCAACCAGCTCGTCGACCGGTTCTTCGAAGCCAAGAAGATGATGGCGATGATGGGTCGGCAGATGGGGATGCCGGGAGCTCGCCGCGGCAACAACAAAAAGGGCGGTAAGAAGGGCAAGAAGGGTGGGCGTGGGCCCACTCAGCCGAAGATGCGCGGTGGGTTCCCCGGAATGCCCGCCGGGATGCCGGGGTTGCCGCCGGGCATGGACCTGTCGAACATGCCGCCCGGTCTCGATCAGCTGCCGCCCGGCCTGGAGGGGATCGATCTCTCCCAGCTGAAATTCCCCAAGAACTGAGTCGTTCGCACTGATAAAGCCGTGGCGGGTGATCGATCACCCGCCACGGCTTTATCATGCGCTCAGATCACGCCGGGGATCAACGCTTTGCGGGTGGTGGGGTAGTCGGCGAACTTCTCGCGGTACCACCGGTGGGTGGCGAAGGCGCGTGGCACCAGGTTCCCCGCGGTGATCAAGAAGATCGCGACGCCGGCCAGCGACCAGGTGAGCAGGGCGAATCCGGCCCAGGCGATCAGTTCGCCGAGGTAGGCAGGGCTGCTGACGAAGCGGAAGCCCGCGCCGTGCGGAACCTGGTACTCGGCGGCGCCGGGGTTGTTCTTGTCCCGCAGATTGCGCACGATCGCTTCGGACCGCACCAGCAGTCCGAAGCCGCACAGGTACACGACCAGCCCGATCAGAAAGCGCGGATCGGTGAGCCAGGCGGTGCCGTACTGGTTGTTGTAGTCGTTGCTGAAGAACGCGCCGTTGAGATAGCCGTGCAGCGCCGTCACGAACACGCCCGCCGCGACCACCGAGACATTGAAACTGCTCGTCTTGCCCGGCACCTGCCGGATGGAGAGCGGGAAGAACCAGCCACGGTTGCCGTAGTGCAGCAACCAGATGGCGGCCAGCACCAGCGGCACGGGTTCGAAGCGATCGGGGCCGCTGAGATAGAACACCGCGAACACGACGGTCGCGGGCAGTTCCATCAGCCACCAGCCCAGTTTGGGGTTGAGATTGAAGCCGACCTTGTTCGAGGCGAAGCGGCCGTAGGGGCTCTGCGCGAACAGTCCGCCGACGATCACGAACGCGGCGAAGCCGAAGGCGATGGCCAGCACGGTGTCGTAGGTGGTGTTCCCGGTGTACCAGTCCATCGAGATCCTCTTGTCCAACAGGCGCCGGGCACGATCGCCGACGCAAAACTAGAACACGTTCTATCATGGATCGCGCAGGGGAAGCGTGAGTATGGAGGACGTACATGCCGTTGGATCGGACCGCCGAGGACCTGCTCGCGGCTGTGCAGGCATCACCGCGTGCCGTTGCCGCGCACGACAAGACCGCTTGGGTCGGGCTGTTCGCGGAGACGGCCGCGGTGCACGACCCGTACGGCTCGCGTGAGCACATCGGCCCCGACGCGATCTCGCGCTTCTACAACGTTTTCATCGCGCCGAACTCCATCGCCTTCCGCATCGATCGCGACCTCGTCGCCGGGTACACGGTGGTGCGTGACCTGCACATCGAGACCACGATGTCGACCGGCGCCACCGTCACCGTGCCGATGCATCTGCGCTACGACCTGGTCGGCACCGACGGCGGCTGGCGGATCGCCCGGCTCGCCGCGCACTGGGAGCTGGGGGTGATGATCGCGCGACTGCTGCGCACGGGGCCGTCCGGAGTGCTCGCGGGCGCGAAGCTCGGACCGCAACTCGTCGCCGAGCTCGGAATCGGCGGTGCGATGGGAATGATGCGAGCCCTGCGCGGTGTGGGCGGGTCGGGCAAGCGCCTCGTCCGCAGACTGTTCGCCGCGGCCGCATCCGGCGACTCGGGTGGCGTGCGGGCGCTGCTCGATGAGCGGACGGTGATCGAGCTGCCCGTCGGGCACCCGATCTCGGTGGCGGAATTCGCCGACCGCGCGCGAGACATGGAGTGGGACAAGATGATCGCCGCAGGGCGCACCGTCAGTGTGAGCGTGAGAGTTGGTGCGTCGCGAGGCGTGGCCTTCATCGATTTCGCGCCGGACCGGCCGCGTATCACCGCAGTGCGGGTCTTTCTCGACGGCGATCCTTCGGACGACTGACACTCGCCCGGTTCTGCCGCGATGAGTGGTGCCTCGGCGCGTGTGCGGGTGCTGATCGTGCGCGGTAGGTTCGGTCTCAGACCGACTACTGGAGGTTCGTGTGCATCTGCGAGGTGTGGTTCTTCCCGACGACCGGGAGCGCGATCTCTGGGTCGTCGACGGCGTAGTGACGTTCGAGCCGATGCGCGGTGCCGAAACCCTGTGCAACGCAGGGTGGATCGTGCCGGGCCTGGTCGACGCCCACTGTCATGTCGGGATCCGCTACGGCGGCGGCGACGAGACCCACGAGGGCGCGATCGAGCAGGCCGAGACCGAACGTGACGTGGGCGCGTTGCTCCTGCGCGACGCGGGCTCGCCGATCGACACCCGATTCATCGACGAGCACGCCGAGCTGCCGCGGATCATCCGCGCGGGCCGCCATATCGCCCGGCCCAAGCGCTACATCCGTGAACTCGGCATCGAGCTCGACGACGAACGCGACCTGCCCGAGATCGTCGCCGAGCAGGCCCGCTTCGGCGACGGCTGGGTCAAGATCGTGGGGGACTGGATCGACCGAACCGTCGGCGACCTGCGGCCGCTGTGGAGTGACGACATCCTGAAGCAGGCCATCGACGCGGCCCACGCGAACGGAGCCAGGGTCACCGCGCACGTGTTCGGTGAGGACGCGCTGCCCGGCCTGATCAACGCGGGCATCGACTGCCTCGAGCACGGCACCGGCATCACCGACGACACCATCGAGCTGATGGTGGCCAACGGCACCGCCCTCGTTCCCACCCTGATCAATATCGACACCTTCCCCGGCATCGCCGACAGCGCCACGAAGTTTCCGGTCTACGCCGCCCACATGCGCGATCTGCACCGCCGCGTCCGCGACACCGTCGGCAAAGCCCACGAGGCGGGCGTGCCGATCTACGCGGGCACCGACGCGGGCGGTTCCATCCGGCACGGCCGCATCGCCGACGAGATCACCGCTCTGTCCGGCGCGGGCCTGTCACCCCACGAGGCCCTCGGCGCGGCCTCCTGGAACGCCCGCACCTGGCTCGGCCGTCCCGGTATCGAAGAGGGCGCCCCGGCCGATTTCGTCGTCTACGCCGACGACCCCCGGGTGAACCCCCAGTCGCTCACCGACCCACAATGGGTTGTCCTGCGTGGCCTGGTGGTGAAGACCCCCGATCCGGTCACCGGGCATCGCTGAATCGGCGTTGCGCGGCATTAGCGGAGGCGATTTCCGGCCGTCGCGGGTCGTCTGGCAGAATGAACCCTCGTCCTTCCTGGACAGTGTCAGCCCGTCTCCGGTTACGTACCGCGCGGCGGTCACGCACACATGCGCGAAACCGGACCCGCAGACCATGTGGGTCGCCGAATCGCGTGGTGACCAAACTACTGAAAGAAGACTGAACAGCATGGCTGTCAAGATCAAGCTCACTCGTCTCGGCAAGATCCGCAACCCGCAGTACCGCGTCGTCGTCGCCGACGCCCGCACCCGTCGTGACGGCCGGGCCATCGAGTCCATCGGCCTGTACCACCCGAAGGAAGAGCCTTCGCTGATCCAGATCGACGCCGAGCGCGTCGCGTACTGGCTGTCCGTCGGCGCGCAGCCGACCGAGTCGGTGCAGCGTCTGCTGGAGATCACCGGCGACTGGCAGAAGTTCAAGGGCCTGCCGGGCACCGAGGGCACCCTGAAGGTCAAGGCCGAAAAGGCCTCCAAGCTGGACCTGTTCAACGCCGCGCTCGCCGCCGCCGACAACGCGCCCACCACCGAGGCCGTCACCCCGAAGAAGAAGGCCGCCAAGAAGGACGAGGCTGCCGCTGAGGAAGCCGCCACCGAGGCTGCCGAGTAATGACTGCTGTTGTTGCCGATGCCGTCGAACATCTGGTTCGCGGCATCGTCGCCAACCCTGACGACGTCCGTGTCGAGCTGCTCACCGGCCGTCGTGGACGCACTGTCGAGGTACACGTCCATCCTGAAGACCTGGGCAAGGTGATCGGGCGCGGTGGTCGTACCGCGACCGCGCTGCGCACCCTGGTCGCCGGCATCGGCGGCCGTGGGATCCGGGTCGACGTGGTCGATACCGACGCCTAGATGGAACTCGTCGTAGGTCGGGTCGCCAAGTCGCACGGCGTGCGCGGCGAACTCGTCGTCGATGTGCGCACCGACGAGCCGGACGTCCGGTTCGCACCGGGCGTCACGTTGCGCGGCAGGATGCCGAAGTCCTCGGCGACCCGTGACTACACCGTGAAGTCGGCCCGAGAGCACTCGGGCCGACTTCTGGTGTACGTCGACGGTATCGACGACCGCACCGCCGCCGACGCCCTGCGCGGCACGTTGTTCGTCGTCGACAGCGATTCGCTGCCGCCGTCGGAGGATGACGACGCCTTCTACGACCACGAACTCGAAGGTCTTCGGGTCGAGTTCGCCGACGGCACCCTCGTCGGCACGGTCACCGAGGTGCTGCATTCGGCCGCGGGAGAACTGCTGTCGGTGCGTGCCGCCGACGACGGTCGCGAAATTCTCATTCCCTTTGTCACCGCCATCGTGCCGACGGTCTCGCTCGCCGATGGACTGGTGGTCATCACACCGCCCGAGGGCCTGCTCGATCCGGAGTAATTCGTGCAACTCGACGTCGTCACGATCTTCCCGGAGTATCTGGAGCCGCTGCGCACCGCGCTGCTCGGTAAGGCCGTCGACAAGGGCCTGATCTCGGTCGGTGTACACGACTTGCGCAACTGGACCCATGACGTGCACAAGTCGGTCGACGACTCGCCCTACGGCGGTGGTCCCGGCATGGTCATGAAGCCCACCGTCTGGGGCGACGCCTTGGACGAGGTGTGCCCCGACGACGCCCTGCTCGTCGTCCCCACTCCGGCCGGTGTGCCGTTCACCCAGGCCACCGCGCAGCGCTGGGCCACCGAGAAACACCTCGTCTTCGCCTGCGGGCGCTACGAGGGCATCGATCAGCGCGTGTTCGACGACGCCGCCCGCCGCGTCCGCGTCGAAGAGGTGAGCATCGGCGACTACGTCCTCATCGGCGGCGAGGCCGCGGTGCTCGTGATGACCGAGGCCGTGGTGCGGCTGATTCCCGGCGTGCTCGGCAATCAGCAGTCCCACCAAGAGGATTCGTTCTCCGACGGACTCCTCGAAGGTCCCAGCTACACCCGGCCGGTGTCGTGGCGCGGCCTCGACGTACCCCCGATCCTGCTCTCGGGCGATCACGCCAAGGTAGCCGCGTGGCGCCACGAACAGTCACTGGAACGCACCGCGCGGCGTCGGCCCGACCTGCTGCCCTGACCTATCCCGCGATCACGCGGGTGGTGATACAGAACGGGTGGCCTGCGGGGTCGAGCAACACCCGCCAGCGTGGATCCGGTTGTACCGGTGCGGGTTTCGCGCCGATCGCGAGAGCGTGCTGTTCGCATAGATCCAGATCGGCATCGGCGGCCAGGTCGAGGTGTACCGCGGCGGTGCCCGGCCACTGCGGCGGATAGTAGTCCGCCACGTGCTGTGCGGCGATGGTCAATCCCGACGGGATGCGGATCCCGACGCTGTGCGCGTCGTTCCACAGGACACGGCCACCGAGCAGCCCGAGGTAGAAGCGGGCGAGGGACTCGGGGTCGTCACAGTCCAGTGAGAGGCCGGCCAGTTGAAAAGGCTCCGTCATCGGACCGACGGTACCGGGCCGGATGCGCCCCGAGATTGTTTTGTCCCAAAGACATTTGGGTATCCATTGAGGTCATTCGTTGTGTGAACGTCCAAAGTGAGGATTGCTGGTTCCATCCGGAATCGGTTCGGCCCCTGCGTCTTTCGGCACGATCGCATCCGGTGCGGTGGATCCCAACCGGCGGTGCGTCGATGTTCCCAGTACAAGCATTGCATCCGTGGACGATCGGCCGTTGCCGACGCGCGCGTGGCGCGACGTTCGATGTCGGTGGCTCGCGCCGCCGCGCGCGATCGAGTCCGCCCGGGTGGCCGTTGCCTGGCGTCGAAACATTTGTGTCGCCCGAATAAAAGTGATATATCGCACATACCGGACAGCGGGTGAAGGGGCCGGTGCGGCGGCGGTTCAGGGCAGCAAGCCGTGTCGACGTGCCAGCGATACAGCTTCGTGGCGAGTGCTGGCATCGAGCTTGCTCATCGCCTGCCGCAGATAACTCTTGACGGTTTCGGCCCCGAGCGAGAGCCGAAGCGCCGCTTCCTGATTCGTGCAGCCGAGGGCGATCTGGGCCAGCACATCGAGCTCGCGCCGCGACAGCCGCGGCGTCTCGGCGCCGGGCCCGCCGGTCAGCACCCCGGTCAATCGGTCGCACACCCCGGAAAGCTGTTCGCGCAGTACGGGATCGCCGGTCGCGGTCGCGAGGGCGCGAAGTTCGGCGTGGATCTCGCGCAGCTCCTCGGTCACCGCGGGCGTGGACGTGGACGGCGGCGTCGCGAGGTCGAGTAGTCGGACTCGCCGGTCCACTTCGTCGCGGACGGCGATCTCGGCGGCCAGCCTTCTACCCGCCTGCAGGATCACCTCGGCGGTGCGGTCGCCGAGCGGGGTCGCGCCACGGGTGGCCGCGTAGAGCACCGCGCGAGGCCGGTCGGCGACCAGGACCGGCACGGCCATCACCGACCGCAGCCCCTCGCCGACCACCGCGGCGTCGTAGTGGTGGGTGATGGTGGAGGCGCCCCGATAGTCGGCCACCGACGCGGGTCTGCGGTACTCCATGGCCTGCCCGCCGAGCCCGGAGGTGCGGAGCACCGACAGCCCGCGCAGGCCTGTGGTGACGGTGCCCGCGAACTCGGTGAGCAGCAGGGTGTCCTCGTCCACCGCGCCGCCGAACACCACCGGGACGCTCGCCCGGCGCGCCACCCAGCGGATCTCGGCGCGCAGCGCGTCACCGTCGCGCGGGCGCAACAGGGAAGTCATGGATCACCCCTTTTCGGGGGTAGTGGTCGGCGTGAGCTATGCCACATTCTAGGTCACACCCGGGCGGCCGTTGCCCGGGCGTTGAGGAGAAACTGCGATGACTACCGACCTGGACGCGCGGGTGCGCGACCTACTCGACCACTACGACGGACCGGAGGCCTGCGCGGCCGAACTGCTCTGCGATCGGCATCCGGCCACGCAGACCGCGTTCACCGTGGTCGAAGCCGATCTGAGCGCGCACGAGTTGACCTACGGCGAGCTGCGGGAACGCTCGGCTCGGTTCGCCGCCGCGCTGGCCGAACTCGGCGTCGAGCCCGGCGACCGGGTCGCGACGCTGATGGGAAAGTCCGCCGAGCTCGTGGTGGCCCTGCTCGGCATCTGGCGCCGTGGCGCGGTGCACGTCCCGTTGTTCACCGCCTTCGCCACACCCGCCATCGAGTTCCGGCTGAGCGCGAGCCACACGAAGGTCGTTGTCGCCGACGCCGACCAGGCGCCGAAGCTCGCCACGACCGACTACCGGACGATCATCGTCGGCGCCGCCGAGATCCCCGGCGCGCTGCTGTTCGATGAGCTGCTCGCCCGGCACCGGTCCGACGATCCGCGCGCGAGGCCGGTGGCGGTCGGCGGCGACGGTCTGCTGGTCCAGTTGTTCACCAGCGGCACCACCGGAACCCCCAAGGGCGTACCGATCCCGGTCCGCGCGCTGGCATCGTTTCACGCCTACCAGGAATTCGCCCTCGACGTGCGCCCCGAGGACGTCTTCTGGAACGCGGCCGACCCGGGCTGGGCATACGGCCTCTACTACGCGATCCTGGGACCGCTGGCCACCGGCGCGCGCAGCCTGCTGCTGCACGCGGGCTTCTCGGCGTCGCTCACCTGGGACGTGCTGCGACGCTTCGGCGTCACCAACTTCGCCGCGGCGCCGACCGTCTACCGGGCGTTGCGCGCCGACAGCGATTCGGCTCCGGACGGATTCGCCCTGCGCAGAGCGTCGTCAGCAGGGGAGCCGTTGACCCCGGACGTGGTGGCGTGGTCGCAGCGGACCCTCGGTGTGGCGGTGCGCGATCACTACGGCCAGACCGAGCACGGCATGGTCATCTGCCACGCGTGGCACCCCGCCCTCGATGCCGCCGCCCCGCTCGGTTCGATGGGCCGACAGCTGCCCGGGTGGTCCTGTGCGGTCCTGGCCGAAGGCGCCGACGTCGAGGCGGCACCCGGCGAGTTCGGCCGGGTCGCCATCGATACCGACCACAGCCCGCTGCTCTGGTTCCTCGGCTACCTCGACGATCCGGAACGCACCGCGACCCGATTCAGCGCCGACGGACGCTGGTATCTGACCGGTGACGTCGGCGCCCGCGACGCCGATGACTGCTTCCACTTCAGCGCCCGCGACGACGACGTGATCATCATGGCCGGCTACCGGATCGGCCCGTTCGAGGTCGAGAGCGTACTGGTCCTGCACGACCAGGTCGCCGAGGCCGCCGTCCTCGGGATGCCCGACGAACTGCGCGGCGAGGTACTGGAGGCCTTCGTGGTGACCCGCGCCGGCACCGAGGGCAGTGCCGAGCTGACCGCCGAACTGCAGCAACTCGTCAAGGACGAGTTCGCCGCCCACGCCTATCCGAGGAAAGTCCACTTCGTGGACAGTCTGCCCAAGACGCCGAGCGGCAAAGTGCAGCGATTCCTGCTGCGCGGCAAGGAGATTTACTGATGTCCGAACTCAGTTACACCTGTGGTCCGGCCGATACCCCGCTGCTCGGTGACACCATCGGCGCGAACCTCGACCGCACCGTCGCGGCCCACCCGACGCGCGAGGCGCTCATCGACTGTCCGACGGGACGCCGCTGGACCTACCGCGAGCTGGGCGTCGCTGTCGATGCCGTCGCGACCGGTCTCACCGCGCACGGCATCGGCCCTGGTGACCGGGTCGGGATCTGGGCGCCCAACTGCGCGGAATGGCTGCTCGTGCAGTACGCCACGGCGAAGATCGGCGCGATCCTGGTCAATATCAATCCCGCCTACCGCACCAGCGAACTGGACTACGTCCTCAATCAGGCCGGGGTGTGCCTGCTGATCGCCGCACCGGAGTTCAAGACTTCGGACTATGTCGCGATGATCGAGCAGGTCCGGCCGAACTGTCCCGCCCTGGAACAGGTGCTGATTCTGGGCACCGACCAGTGGCGGCAGGTGGTCGAGACGGTGCCCGACGCCGAACGGTTGGCCGCGATCGCCGAGACGCTGTCGGCCGACGATCCGATCAATATCCAATACACCTCGGGAACAACGGGTTTCCCGAAGGGCGCGACATTGAGCCACCACAACATCCTCAACAACGGGTTCTTCGTGGGCGAGCTGTGCGGATACACCGAAGCCGACCGCGTTTGCATCCCGGTTCCGTACTACCACTGCTTCGGCATGGTGATGGGCAATCTTGCGGTCACCTCGCACGGTGCGGCCGTGGTGATTCCGGCGCCGTCGTTCGATCCGGCCGCGACGCTGGCCGCCGTCGCCGCCGAACGCTGCACCTCGCTCTACGGTGTGCCGACGATGTTCATCGCGATGCTGTCCGAACTCGACAGCGGCGCCGCACCGGAGCTGTCCAGCCTGCGCACCGGCATCATGGCGGGCTCGCCGTGCCCGGTGGAGGTGATGAAACGAGTGATCGACCGGCTCGGCATGGCCGAGGTCGCGATCTGCTACGGCATGACCGAGACCTCGCCGGTCTCCACGCAGACCCGTCGCGACGACAGCATCGACCGCCGCACCGCCACCGTCGGCCGGGTCGGCCCACACCTCGAGGTCAAGGTGGTCGACCCGGCGACCGGGCGCACCGTGCCACGCGGCGAACCGGGTGAACTGTGCACCCGCGGCTACTCGGTGATGCTCGGCTACTGGGACCAGCCCGACAAGACCGCCGAGGCGATCGACGCCGCCCGCTGGATGCACACCGGCGACATCGGCGTCATGGACGACGACGGCTACCTCTCGGTCACCGGCCGGATCAAGGACATGGTCATCCGCGGTGGTGAGAACGTCTACCCCCGCGAGATCGAGGAGTTCCTCTACACCCATCCCGACATCGTCGATGCCCAGGTCATCGGCGTCCCCGACGACAGATACGGGGAGGAACTGATGGTCTGGATCCGCCTGCGCGAGGGCGCGGAAGTCCTCGATGCCGCCGCCGTGCGAGCCTTCTGCACCGGTCGCCTCGCCCACTACAAGATCCCGCGCTACGTGCATGTGGTCGACGAGTTCCCGATGACGGTCACCGGCAAGGTCCGCAAGGCCGAGATGCGCGAACTAGCCAGGGAGATCCTCGGCTGAGTGGCTGCGGCGCACCACGATTCGATCCATCACGCATGCTCGCGCTGGGTGTCGACCGGCCGACGTCGGTGTTGACCAACAGCCAGATCGAGCAAGTCGGTGATGCCGAACCCCTCACTCGATGCGTTCTGGCAGTGGGCAGTGACGGCAATCCGCTGACCTGGGTGCCAGCGGGGTGTCGGTCATGAGCTGTAGTCTCTGCGGCTGTGACGACAGCGCCTGAGATCGCCGACAGCACGACCACCATCGCCAGCGTAGGCAGGCGGATCGCCGATGAACTGGGGGTGCGCGAGACCCAGGTCCGCGCCGCCGTCGAACTGCTCGACGGCGGTTCGACGGTTCCGTTCATCGCGCGGTACCGCAAGGAGGTCACCGACGGGCTCGACGATGCCCAGTTGCGCCAGCTCGAGGAACGACTCGGCTATCTGCGTGAGCTCGACGAGCGCCGCGGCGCGATCATCGAATCCATCCGCGGCCAGGGCAAACTCGATCCCGCCTTGCACTCGCAGCTCATGCTCGCCGAGACCAAGGCGCGTCTGGAAGACATCTACCTGCCCTACAAACCCAAGCGCCGCACCAAGGCTCAGATCGCGCGCGAAGCCGGACACGAGCCGGTGGCCGACGCGCTGATCGGCGACCCGAGCACCGATCCGGCCGCCTACACCGCCGAACAGCTCGACGGTGCCCGCTCGATCCTGGTCGAACGCTTCGCCGAAGACGCCGACCTGGTCGGTGAGCTGCGCGAGCTGATGTGGAATCGCGGCCAGGTCACCTCGACGGTGCGCGCGGGCAAAGAAGAGGCCGGGGCCAAGTTCTCCGACTACTTCGAGTTCAGCGAGCCCTTCCACAAACTGCCCTCGCACCGGATCCTGGCGCTGCTGCGCGGGGAGAAGGAGGAGATGCTCACGCTGCATCTCGACGCCGACATCGACGAGCCCGCGCCCGGCGAGCGCACGATCTACGAGGGCCGCATCGCGGTCGCCTTCGGCATCGCCGACAAGGGCCGCCCGGCTGATTCCTGGCTGCTCGACACCGTCCGCTGGGCCTGGCGCACCAAACTGCAGGTGAGTCTGGGGATCGACACCAGGATGCGGTTGCGTCAGGCGGCGGAGAAGGACGCGGTCGATGTGTTCGCCGCCAATCTGCGCGACCTGCTGCTCGCCGCGCCCGCGGGTACCCGCACCACCATGGGCCTCGACCCGGGCTACCGCACCGGCGTGAAGGTCGCCGTCGTCGACGCCACCGGTAAGGCCGTCGCGACCGAGGTCATCTACCCGCACAAGCCGCAGGGGCAGACCGAGAAGTCGCTGGCGGTGCTGGCCGCGCTCGTCGCCCGCTTCGGTGTGGAGCTCATCGCGATCGGCAACGGCACCGCCTCCCGTGAGACCGATGCGCTTGCGGTGGAACTGATCTCGCGGATCCCGGAGAACAAGCCGACCAAGATCGTGGTGTCGGAGGCGGGCGCCTCGGTGTACTCCGCCTCGGCCTACGCCTCGGCCGAACTGCCCGACATGGACGTGTCGCTGCGCGGCGCGGTCTCCATCGCCCGGCGTCTGCAGGACCCGCTCGCCGAACTGGTGAAGATCGATCCCAAGTCGATCGGCGTCGGCCAGTACCAGCACGACGTGTCCGAGACGCTGCTGGCGCGCTCGCTGGGCGCGGTCGTCGAAGACGCGGTGAACGCGGTCGGTGTCGACGTGAACACGGCCTCGGTGCCGCTGCTCTCGCGCGTGTCGGGCGTTTCCTCGTCGGTGGCGGAAAGCATTGTGGCCCACCGTGATCAGAACGGGCCCTTCGACAGCCGCAAGGCTCTGCTCGAGGTTCCGCGCCTGGGGCCGAAGGCTTTCGAACAGTGCGCGGGCTTCCTGCGCATCCGCGGCGGTGTCGACCCGCTGGACACCTCCGCCGTGCACCCGGAGGCATACCCGGTGGTGCGCCGCATTCTCGAGCACACCGGCCGGGAGATGGCCGAGGTCATCGGCAACACCAGCACCCTGCGTGCGCTGAAGCCTGGCGACTTCACCGACGAGAAGTTCGGTGTGCCCACCGTCAGCGACATCATCGCCGAGCTGGAGAAGCCGGGCCTCGACCCGCGTCCGGAATTCAAGACCGCCGAATTCGCCGCGGGCATCGAGAAGGTCGCCGACCTGAAGCCCGGGATGGTGCTCGAAGGCGTCGTGACGAATGTGGCCGCGTTCGGCGCATTCGTCGATGTCGGCGTCCATCAGGACGGGCTCGTGCACGTGTCGGCGCTGTCGCACACCTTCGTCAAGGATCCGCGCGAAGTGGTGAAGTCCGGCGACGTGGTGAAGGTGAAGGTCCTCGAGGTCGATGTCGCGCGTCAGCGGATCGGACTCACCTTGCGTCTCGATGACGAGCCGGGCAAGCCCGCGCAGGGGGACAATCGTGGTGGCGGTGCGCCGCGCGGTCAGGGTCGTGGGCAGCAAGGCGGGCGTGGTCCTGCTCCTGCCCGTAATCAGGGACAGGCCAGGCAGGGCAACGGCGGTGGCAACCAGCGCAAGCAGGCCGCCGCACCGACCGGATCGATGGCCGACGCGCTGCGCGCGGCAGGCTTCGGCAACAAGTAGGTAGGAACTCGAAGACAGGGCGGGCGGCATGCGACGGTGGCTCGAGGACGAGGTGATCGCGCACGGCCGCCTGCCCCTGCTCTGTTTCCTGCTGGGGTTCATCCTCGGCTTCGTGGTTATCCGGGTCAGCGTGCGGATGATCCGGGCGCAGGTGCGCTGGTGGCCGGGCAATGTGAAAGCCGGCGATACCCACATCCATCACATGGTGTTCGGTGTGATCACCGTGCTGCTGTCCGGCATCGGGCTGATCGCCACCGCCGAGGACTCCACCCAGGTCACCTCGAGCGTGCTGGCCGCCGTGTTCGGGATCGGTGCCGCGCTGGTGCTCGACGAATTCGCGCTGATCTTCTATCTGCGTGACGTCTACTGGTCCGAACAGGGCCGCACCTCGGTGGACGCGGTATTCGTCGCGCTCGCGGTGACCGGTCTGCTGTTGCTCGGCGTGCAACCGGCGACGTTTCTGGACTACGACGACTTCCGGGCATCGAGCGGTATCGGGGTGCGGGTCGGCGTGGCCATCACGATCGCGGTGAATCTGTTGCTCGCCGGGGTGGTGATCGGCAAGGGCAAGATCTGGACCGGGCTGTTCGGCATGTTCTTCACCCCGCTGCTGCTGATCGGCGCGGTGCGGTTGAGCAGGCCGGGCGCGCCGTGGGCGCGTTGGCGCTACGGGCACCGGCCCAAGACCATGAACCGGGCGATCGAGCGGGAACGGCGATATCGCCGCCCGGTCATCCGCGCGAAGATCTTCATCCAGGACCTGATCGCCGGCAAGCCCGACGTCGAGCACGCCCGCAAGGCCGCCGAGGCGGAGTTGGCGCGTACCGTCGTCCCGGCGCCGTCGGCCCCGGCGCCGCACCCGCACCTGCTGCCACGCCGCCGAGCCGACCCAGCCGACCGAGCCGACGAGCAGTAAGGCCCGATTTCGATCGCTGCTATCCGGTCTGGCACAATGAGCAGGTTGCCTTGGACGAGTCATGTCCGAGAGCACTCCTGTTCTGAGCATGAACCGGTCGAGCGCGCGAGTGCCGCCAGGTTCCTCTGTTCACGCAAAGAATCCGAAAAGGTGGAAAATGAACACCCTTGATTTCGTCGACGAGAAGTCGCTGCGTAGCGATGTCCCCGCGTTCCGTCCGGGCGACACCCTGAACGTGCACGTGAAGGTCATCGAAGGCTCGAAGGAGCGCATCCAGGTCTTCAAGGGCGTCGTGATCCGGCGTCATGGCGGCGGCATCGGCGAGACCTTCACGGTCCGCAAGGTGTCCTTCGGCGTCGGTGTCGAGCGCACCTTCCCTGTGCACAGCCCCAACATCGACCACATCGATGTCGTGACCCGCGGTGACGTGCGTCGCGCCAAGCTGTACTACCTGCGCGATCTGCGCGGTAAGGCTGCCAAGATCAAGGAAAAGCGCTGATCTCGCAGTAGCACTTCGCAGTACCAGAATTCTTCAGGTAGCCCGGTACCCGACTCACGTCAGGGTGCCGGGCTACTCTGTTCGGCGTGGCAGACGAAAGTGGGTCGGTGTCGGTGTCCGATTCGGGTGACGAAGGTGGACGGCGCAGAAAAAAGCGCGACGACAAGAAGCAGCGCCCGTTCTGGCAGGAGCTGCCGATACTGGTCGTGATCGCGGCTGTGATCGCCGCGCTCATGGTGACTTTCGTCGGTCGGCCGTATGTGATCCCCTCGCAGTCGATGGAGAACACGCTGCTGATCGGTGATCGCATCTACGTCCAGAAGATCAGCTACTACGGCTCCGAACCCGAGCCGGGCGAGGTGGTGGTCTTCGTCGGACCTCCGTCGTGGAACGGGCACTACAAGTCGGTGCGCTCAGACAACTCCGTCGTGCGCGGACTGCAGAACTTCCTGTCCTACTTCGGGCTGGTGCCGCCGGACGAGAACGATCTGGTCAAGCGCGTCATCGCGGTCGGCGGGCAGACCGTGCAGTGCTGCGATCCGCAAGGCCGCGTCATGGTCGACGGCAAACCGCTCGACGAGCCGTACATCAAAAAGGATTACCCCTGGTACACCGACCGTCCCAACGCCGTGTACCCGGCGGGTCGGGTGTTCGGCCCCGTGAAGGTGCCGGAGGGCAATCTGTGGGTGATGGGTGACAACCGCAACGAGTCGGCTGATTCGCGCGCCCACGTCAGCGACGATCTGCAGGGCACCGTGCCGGTGGACAACGTCCGAGGTAAGACGGTGTTCAAGATCTGGCCGCCGAACCGAATAGGTCCGGTCAAGACCCAGAACGCACAAGAGAACTGACACGGTGAGGACGGGCGTCGCGGGTCGAGTGCGTACCCGCGACGCCCAGCGGAACTGACGCGACGGGACAATCGAACTGTGGGGCAGGATCGGACCAGTTGGCCGCCGCGAATGGTGATGCGCCGGGCGAGCGGACTACGCACGCTCGAGGCGGCGCTCGTGCGCGGTGGCCTCGCGCCGGTGGCCGGTGTCGACGAGGCGGGGCGCGGACCCTGCGCGGGCCCGTTGGTGGTCGCCGCGTGCCTGCTGGCGCCCAAGGCCTACGACAAGCTGGCCGGGCTCGACGACTCGAAGAAACTCACGGAGGCGGCTCGTGAGGAGCTGTTCCCGGTGGTTCAGCGATTGTCGCTGGCCTGGAGCGTCGTCGTGGTGCCCGCGTGGGAAATCGACTCGATCGGCATCCACGTGGCCAATATCGAGGGCATGCGCCGAGCCGTCGTCGGCCTCGAACGCACTCCCGGCTACATCCTGACCGACGGATTCAAGGTCCCCGGCCTGCCCGCTCCGTCGCTGCCGGTGATCGGCGGCGACGGCATCGCGGCCTGCATCGCGGCCGCCAGCATCCTGGCGAAAGTGACCAGGGACCGGATGATGGTCGAGCTCGACGCACAGCTGCCCGGCTACGGTTTCGCCACGCACAAGGGCTACAACACGCCCGAGCACACCGCGGCCCTGCGGCAGCTCGGACCGAGCACCGAACACCGTCGTTCCTGGCGGAATGTGCGCGAGCTCGAGGTGCCCGGAGGTAGCCGAGTGGCTACTCGGGCCGCACATGCGCGATGATGTCAGCAATGAACGCGGCGCTGCTAGCAGGAGGACGTCCCACCCGATGAGTGCTGAGGACCTCGAGAAGTACGAAACCGAGATGGAACTGTCGTTGTACCGCGAGTACAAGGACATCGTCGGCCAGTTCTCGTACGTGGTGGAGACCGAACGGCGCTTCTACCTGGCCAATTCTGTCGAACTGCGACCGCAGAACGCCGACGGCGAGGTGTATTTCGAAGTGCGGATGAGCGATGCGTGGGTGTGGGATATGTACCGCCCGGCCAGGTTCGTCAAGCACGTTCGGGTGATCACGTTCAAGGACGTGAACATCGAGGAGTTGGAGAAGCCGGACCTGCGCCTGCCGGAGTAGTTGTCCACAGGGGCGCGGTTATCCACAGGTTTTCTGTTTGCCCAGCTCGCGTGGGTCAGTCACGCGAGGGCTTGTGGCCATGCTTTCGCTCATGGCACACAAACAGGCGCTCGGCGCATACGGGGAGAAGCTGGCGGCGAACTATCTCTGCGAGACCGGGATGGAGATCGTCGCCCGCAACTGGCGGTGTCGATACGGTGAGCTGGATCTGATCGTCCAGGACCCGTCGGTCACCGCATTCGTCGAGGTGAAGACGAGGTCGGGGCTGGGGTTCGGCACTCCCGCCGAGGCGGTCACCTTCAGCAAGCAGCAGCGGATTCGGCGGCTGGCGCTGCTGTGGCTGGCCGAGCAGGACGGGCCGTGGCGGCGGATTCGCTTCGACGTCGTCTCGGTGCTGGTCGCGCGCGGACGCGGGCCGGTCATCGATCACCTCACCGCGGCCTTCTGATGGCACTCGGGCGGGCGTTGTCGGTGGCGGTGACCGGGGTCGACGGACAATTGGTGGAGATCGAGGCCGATATCGGTCAGGGTCTGCCCTCGGTGAATCTCGTCGGTCTGCCCGATACCGCACTGCAGGAATCACGCAATCGGGTGCGGTCGGCGGTGGCGAATACGGGGGAGAAGTGGCCGGATGGTCGCGTGATCCTGGCGCTCTCGCCCGCGACGCTGCCGAAGGTGGGCAGTGTTTACGACCTCGCACTGGCCGTTTCCGTGCTCGATGCCTCCGGTGCGGTGCCCGCTGATCGGCTGGTGAAGACGGTGCTGCTGGGGGAACTGGCGCTGGACGGTCGGGTTCGTCGGGTGCGTGGGGTGCTGCCCGCGGTGATCGCGGCGCGGGCGGCCGGGCTGCCCACGGTTGTCGTGCCTGCCGAGGCGGTGGCGGAAGCGGGGTTGGTCGAGGGGATCGAGGTACTCGGGGCGACGAGCCTGCGGGCGGTGGTGGCTTGGCTACGCGGGGAGGGCAAGCTAGTCGAACCCGACGGTGTGGTGCCGGGGGCGCAGACGCCGTGCGGTGACCTCAGTGATGTGGTCGGTCAGGACGAGGCGCGCTGGGCGTTGGAGGTCGCGGCGGCAGGCGGGCACCACTTGTTGCTCACCGGACCGCCCGGTATCGGCAAAACGATGCTGGCACAACGTCTTCCGGGCCTGTTGCCGCCGTTGTCGGAAGCGGAATCCCTGGAGGTGACCGCGATCCACTCGATGGCGGGATCGCTCTCGGCCGAGCAGCCGCTGCTCACGCTGGCTCCCTTTGTCGCGCCGCATCATTCGACGTCGGTGACCGCGATGATCGGCGGCGGTTCGGGCATGGCCCGACCCGGCGCGGTGAGCCGCGCGCATCGCGGGGTGCTGTTCCTCGACGAATGCGCCGAGATCGGCACGAAAGTGCTGGAAGCACTGCGGACCCCACTCGAAGAGGGCGAGGTGCGCATCGCCCGTCGCGACGGTGTCGCCCGGTACCCGGCCCGATTCCAACTGGTACTGGCGGCCAATCCCTGTCCGTGTGCTCCGGCGCGCGATGTCGACTGCATCTGTGCGCCGTTGGCTCGTCGCCGCTACCTGGGCAAACTGTCGGGACCGCTGCTCGATCGCATCGATATCTGGGTCCAGATGCACGGGCAGGCGGGCGCGACGTTCGGCGACGAGCAGGCCGAGAGCAGCACCACGGTGGCCGCGCGCGTTGCCGGAGCCAGAGCCCGCGCCGCGCAGCGGTGGAGTGCGGACGGGTGGACGACCAATGCCGAAGTGCCGGGCCATGTCCTGCGCAAGCGATTCAAGTTGCCACGGGAATCGATCGCGCCGATCGAGACAGCTTTACGACTGGGTCGAATGTCGGCTCGTGGCGCCGACCGGGCGATCCGGGTCGCCTGGACGGTCTGTGATCTGCGCGACGGGGATCTGCCCACCGTGCAGGATGTGATGTCGTCGTTGAACTTCCGGCAGCGGGGTGCGCAATGAGTGGGTCGCGTGCGGTCGGTGACGTGGTGGATCTGGACGGTGATCCGGACGAACGCCGGCTCGCCTGGGTGTACCTGTCGCGGGTGGTGCTGGGGCCGTGCGCACCACTGTCGGCATTGATCGCCTCGGTGGGGGTGTGCGAGGCCGCCCGTGCGGTCCGCGAGCACGAGTTGCCCGCGGCTTTGCGTGGCCCTACCGCCATGCGGCGCGAGATCGACGCGGCGGAAAAAGATTTGGAGACCATCGCGCGCCTGGGCGGACGGGTCATCACCCCTGATGACGAGGAATGGCCCGGCTGGCGGATGCTCGGACTCGATCAACTCGACACCGAACGCGATCGTGAGGCCGCCGTCCCGCTGGTGCTGTGGGCGCGCGGGCCCCTCTCGCTGCATACCGCGTCCGAACGTGCTGTCGCGGTAGTCGGTTCGCGGTGTAGCAGCGGATACGGATTGCAGGTAGCGAGTGAGATCGCGTGCGACCTGGCCGGTCGGGGGTGGACGATCGTTTCCGGCGCGGCCTTCGGCATCGATGCGGCGGCGCATCGCGCGGCCTTGGCTGTCGGCGGGACAACCGTGGCGGTGCTCGCCTGTGGGGTCGATCGGCCATATCCGGCTCAACACGACCGCCTGCTCGCTGCGATCGCCGAGAGCGGTCTCGTCGTCAGCGAATACCCGCCGGGCATCTCGGCCCAGAAACACCAGTTTCTCGCCCGGAATCGGTTGATCGCCACGCTCGGGGACGGTGTCCTGGTGGTCGAAGCAGGCCTGCGCAGCGGTGCCCGCAACACCGTGAAGTGGGCCCGCAGGCTGGGCCGACCGGCCATGGCTGTGCCGGGACCCGTCGGCTCGGCCTCCTCGGCAGGGTGTCATCGAATGATCAGAGAGGGCGAAGCCCTCCTGGTAACCCGCGCCGAGGACATCATCGACGAAGCGGGCCCGCTTCGCCTCCCGGTCGCCGAAGGCAACCCGGTGGACCCCGTCGCACACCTTCGCGGCGCCGAAGCCGAAATCTATGCGGCTCTCCCCGCCATCGGCTCGCGCGTTCCCCGCGAACTGGCTCAACAATGCGGCCTGGACCTGGCCACAGTCCGGGCGGTCCTGCCGAGCCTGGAACTCGCCGAATTGGTCGGCTGCGACTCCGGTGGATGGTTTCGGACATCCAGTCGACGGGCGAGCTGACGGCGGCACCCGGCAGGGGCGGCGTGGTGGGTTGCGTGGGGGGCGGGGAAGGGTGACGGTGGGGTCATGGATGTGCTGCCTGATGATCTGACCGCGTTGCTCACCGAGTTCGGGCGGCATCTGCGGTTGGGGCGGAATCGGTCGGCGCACACGGTGCGGGCGTACCTGGGAGATGTGCGGTCGCTGCTCGAGCATCTGTACGCGCGGTCGGCGGATTCGGCGGTGCGAGAGCTGGATCTGCCGTTGTTGCGATCGTGGCTGGCCGAGCTCGCGGCGGCGGGAGTGGCGCGGACGACCCTGGCTCGACGTGCCTCGGCGGCAAGAACGTTCACCGCGTGGCTGACCGAAACCGGTCGGCTCGGTGTCGATCCGGGCTTGCGCCTGCAGGCCCCGAAAGCGCATCGCGTGCTGCCCGCGGTTCTCGGCCGCATTCAAGCCGAACAGGCGATGGGTGCGGCGGAATCCGGAGCGGCGCAGCAGGATCCGATGGCGTTGCGGGATCGCCTGGTCGTGGAGATGTTGTACGCCACCGGAATTCGTGTCAGCGAGCTGTGCGGCCTCGATATCGATGACATCGATCGGGAGCGCCGCCTGGTTCGGGTGCTCGGCAAGGGCAACAAGGAACGCTCGGTGCCGTTCGGTGGTCCTGCCGACACCTCGCTCGACGCCTGGCTCCGCGCCGGTCGCCCGTCCCTGGCCAACGACCACTCCGGCCGCGCCTTGCTCCTCGGTCAGCGCGGCCGCCGACTCGACCAACGCCAAGCCCGCTCCGTCGTCCACGAGGTCATCGCCGCCATCCCGGGCGCCCCCGACATGGGCCCCCACGGCCTACGCCACACCGCCGCCACCCACCTCCTCGAAGGCGGCGCAGACCTCCGCGTCGTCCAGGAACTCCTCGGCCACGCCAGCATGGCCACGACCCAGCTCTACACCCACGTCTCCGTCGAACGCCTCAAACGAGTCCACGACCAGGCCCACCCCCGCGCCTGACCGTCGCGAAACGTGCTCGATGCCGAGACGTAGCAGTCCGCGCAGGTCGTAGGCGTTGGTGGCGGACCGCACTGGGGCCAGGCCGATCGCGCCGGGCGAGGATCATCGGCAGGCCCTGTGCCGTGCCCGCTTGGAGACTGCGCCCTGGGAACGAGTCCGGTGTGGGATTGTGCCGCGCCTTTGAGCAGCGGGGGCATAGCCGCGGCATCATCGAGTGGCCGAACGACCGAACGTGGGCGGCATAGTGGCGAATAGATCGGCGGCGACATGGCAGACGCTCCGCTCGCAACGCTGACGAGCGTAGGGATCGCGGTAGCGCATGATGGGGGCAGGAGGTGGTGGTAGTGACGTTGCCCGAGGTCGGGGCCGAATCCGGGGATGGTGAGGAAGAGGTCGACTACCGGTTCACCCTCGCCAATGAACGCACGTTCCTGGCGTGGATCAGGACCGCGCTCGGTCTGCTCGCCGGCGGTGTCGCGGTGCACGCCCTGGTCCAGCCGACTCGGTTGGCCGGTTTCGCCGGTGTGATCGCGATGATCTGCCTGATCATGGCGCTGACCGTCGCGCTCGCCGCCTTCCGGCACTGGCGCCGGGTGAACCTCGCGATGCGCGCCGGGGGACCGCTGCCGGGAACGGCCCTGGTTCCCGTTCTCTCGGTCGGCGTCGCGGTGGTCGCCGCACTCGCCTGCGTGGCGGTAGCGCTGTCGTGACCGCACCCAGCCTGGCGATGGAGCGCACGGCCTTGGCCTGGCGGCGCACGTCCCTCGGTGCGGCCGCCTGCGCCCTGCTCCTTGTCCACGAAGCAACCACCGACGCTCGGCCGACGTGGGTGCTCCCACTCGCGGCCGCCGCGGTCGCGCTGCTCCTGGCGATTGTGGGTTGGTCCCGCGGCCGCGCACTCGACCGCGGGCGTGTGGGCGCCGGTCACCGATTCGTCGGGACCACCGCCGTCGCCGTCGCGACCGTATCCCTGATCGCCGCGGTCGCGGTGCTGCTCAACGGCTAGCGCGACCGGCTCGGCTCCCACGTTGGTGTTCTGCGCAACCGATGGTCGGATCGTGCCGACTCGCCGCGCTCGTCAGCCGTTAAGGCCGACTCGCTGGGGCGTCTGCCAGCGTGGCAACCTGGCGTAAGGGAGTAGCGCAACCACATGACGCGCAGAACGATTTGCGGTTGGACACCGAGGGGAATGCGGCGCGCGGCGCGCGGGGTCATCGGGCAGCTTCCGAGCATCGCGTGCGAGCCCCGCCGACGCAGAACTCGGTCGGCGAGCGCTGCACCGGGTGCCGAACGTAGCGCCGACACGGCGCCGAGGTCGCGGGCCGTGCCGCAGGTCGCGGGCGGTGCCCCGGTAGCCGGTAGCAGACCGGCCACGCGCAGCTCGCTTTCCAGTGCCCGCCGGATTGGCCATCAGGTGGGTTGGCACGGTCGATATCAACGGTGCCGGAGTCGGCTGCACCTCGAGACCCGTCAGGTGTGCAGCGTCGCCGCTACGTCACCACCTCGGCCTGCGACATCGAGCGCAAGGGCTGAGCTCGTGACGTGTCAGCCGTTGGTGGGCAAGGTATTCACGTAGCGGTGGGCGAACCAGCGCTGGATCAGGCGGACCACGGGGCCGCCGAGGCGGACGTACCAGGCGCCGGGCTTGGAGAAGGCGGCGACCAGGCCGTAGACGGTGTCGTCGGTGGCGTCGTATTCGACGGCGAACAATTCCTCGCCGACCTCCGGATGACCGGGCAGGGTGCCGTAGGCGAAGCCTCGGCGGTCGGGTTCGTCGAGGACGTAGACCACGCGGCAGGGCGCGCTGAAGCTCAGTGGCCAGATTCGGAGGACGACCGTCAATTCGGTTCCGGGCCGCGCGGTTTCGGTGTCGGCGCCGCGAAAGATGTCAACGCCCTTCTGTATCCCGAAGTCGAGGATGTGGGTGGCCGCGCGGTCGAACAGGTCGCGACCGTGGCCGATCGGGCGCCGATGCCGGAACCGGTGGTATCCGTCGGGCATGGTGGCGCGGGTGGCACCGATCTCGGGGTAGGTGAAGGGCGCTGGTTCCTTGGGCACGTCTCGATTGTCGTCTCCGGAATGTCGGCGTAGGGCCCGGCTGGTGGAGTGGTTCGTCACGTCACGGCTCCAACGGTTTCAGGCGGACCGGCACCTCGTGCAGGAGTCCGAGCGGGTCGACGTATTCACGCCGATTGTGGGCACCGGACTCGCGGCGGGCACCCCAGTGCAGGCAGGCGGTGGCCGGACACCCCTCGTGTCCGGCCACCAGCGTGCCGATAGGCGCACCTCTGCTCACCCGGCTTCCCACGCTCACCTGCGCGCGAACCGGTTCGTAGGTGGTGCGCAAACCGCCGGGATGATCGATGGACACCACCGATTTGCCTGCCACGTCCCCCGCGAACACCACGATGCCCTCGCCCGCCGCCAGCACGCTCTGCCCGGCGACGCCCGCCAGATCGACGCCACGATGCCCCGGCAACCAATTCCGCTCCGGTTTGTCGAACTTGCGTTCCACCGTCGGCCGCGGCCGCAACGGCCAACCGAACTGCCCGGATTCAGCGGCATCGGCCGGTACCGCACCACTGAGAACAATCGCCACCAGACAGACGACGCCAAGGACCCGCCCGAGAACCGACCGCACCAGGCGCGCGGCACGACGCGCGTTCCCGGGTCTGCGAGGCCACTCGTCGGGGTCGGGCACGTTGGACCGCGCTGAAGGCGGGGACCGATGGGGCCGGTGAACGCGCGTCGGTACATTCCGCCCGCGATCGGGCTTCATGCCGCAGTCGGTCACCTCGAGGCGAACCGAAATGCCGGCCCGCGCTCGATCGAGATGGTGAAGGTGAGTCGGCACCTTCGGCCAGGCGTCGAGCTTCTCGAACATCGCCGCCACGACCTCAGCGATGCGGCCGCGGCGTCGGCACACGTTGCTGCGCCGCCAGCACCCGCAACATCTCCCGCAGAACCGTGGGCACTTCGGCCGCCGACCCACTGCCACCCCCGGCCCGTACCACGATCTCGATCTCCGACCGGGCCCCCGCGCTCGATTCGGTACCTTGTGCCCGGGCGGGAGCGGAGCCGAGATCATGCACTGTCACCTGTACCGGAACCGGCGCGGGCACAACCACTCGCCGTGGCACGACGATCACGGGCACCACGGTCGTCGCTCGACCGCAGGGGCCCGCCGCCCCGGTGTTCGGTGGGAGGCCCTCCGCTTCGAGTCGGGTGCCTGTCGAGGTCGGTCCGCTCTGGAGCTGCGGCGCTACCGGAACCGCGCCGGGCACAGCCGCACGCAGCGGTGGGAGAATCGGCCGACCGATCCGCTCGGGTGGCCGGGCGAGCACAACGGGTCCCCTTGGACCGCCTCCGGCGCATCGCGGATGGTCAGGACTGACCGTAGGTCGAGCGGCCGGCGGAGCGCCTATATCGGGATGCGCAGCCGCAGGCGCGGCAGCGACACCAGCCGCGCAGAGCAGCGGAAACGTACTGATCAGGGTGCGTGTCAACGTGTTCATGCCCCAACTCTGGGCGCTGGACAACCCCGCCGGGACAACGATTTCGGGATTGTGGACAACTTTCCCGCTTGTGGATATCGCCCACTTCATCCACGAATAGGCGGCCGTTGCCCAGGGGCGATTTCGGAGCTGGCCCTGGTCCGCGTAGACTGAACAAGCGGTTTGTGCTCAGCAGCCATTGCGTGTGCACAGCACGGACCGACTTCGCGCGCCACCCGTGCTCGTCCATCCGGTCGTCGCTCGCAAAGCAGACGGTCCGCGAGGGCATGTCAGCGCGAGTTCTCCATCGGATGAACAGGGAAATCGTCGGCTGGTCCCGGATTCTTAGAATCGGGTCCGGCGGTTTCGGTGGCGCCAGGGCAGTCGATCGCCGATCGACCGCGACAACCGGCAACGAAAGAGAGATACGAAGGCTATGCCTGTCGTAACTATGAAGCAGCTGCTCGACAGCGGCGCGCACTTCGGCCACCAGACTCGTCGGTGGAACCCGAAGATGAAGCGGTTCATCTTCACCGACCGCAACGGCATCTACATCATCGACCTGCAGCAGACGCTGACCTTCATCGACAAGGCCTACGAGTTCGTCAAGGAGACTGTCGCCCACGGTGGCACCGTCCTCTTCGTCGGTACCAAGAAGCAGGCCCAGGAGTCGATCGCTTCCGAGGCGCTGCGCGTCGGAATGCCCTACGTCAACCAGCGTTGGCTGGGTGGCATGCTCACCAACTTCTCCACCGTGCACAAGCGCCTGCAGCGCCTCAAAGAACTCGAGGCGATGGAGCAGACCGGTGGCTTCGAGGGTCGTACCAAGAAGGAAATCCTCATGCTCACGCGTGAGATGACCAAGCTGGACCGCACCCTCGGTGGTATCCGTGACATGGCCAAGGTTCCCTCGGCCATCTGGATCGTCGATACCAACAAGGAGCACATCGCCGTCGGCGAGGCGCGCAAGCTGAACATCCCGGTCATCGCGATCCTGGATACCAACTGCGACCCCGACCTGGTCGACTACCCGATCCCGGGTAACGACGACGCGATCCGTTCCGCCGCACTGCTCACCAAGGTCGTCGCCTCCGCGGTGGCCGAGGGCGTGCAGGCCCGCGCGGGCCAGGCTTCCGGCGACGCGAAGCCCGAAGCCGGCGCAGGCGAGCCGCTGGCCGAGTGGGAGCAGGAGCTCCTGTCCTCGGCGACCCCGGCTGCCGAAGCCGATGTCGCTGCCGCGACCGAGGCCCCGGCCGTCGAGACCCCGGCCGAGGCCGAGGCCGAGGCCGAGGTCAAGGCCGACCCGGCACAGCACACCCCGGCCGACTTCTGAGCTGACCGGTAGCACACTGTTCACCTTGCCGGCCCGTCTGAATTCAGATGCGGTCGGCAAGGTGGCGTAATACCGAACGAAAACTGCATGGCCTATGGCCGAGAATTCCCTTTTTTGATTCTCGGCCGCCTCGATCTGGACTGACCAGAGGGTGCGACGAAGGAGTGCCCGGCGGGAGGGAAGATCGAGGTTCCCAGGCCGAGAATCCGCGGCGCCAGCCGCCAAAAATTACAGGAGGCTCGCCCCCGATGGCGAACTACACCGCTGCTGATGTGAAGCGGCTCCGGGAGCTCACCGGCTCCGGCATGATGGACTGCAAGAACGCGCTGGCCGACTCCGACGGCGATTTCGACAAGGCTGTCGAGGTGCTGCGCATCAAGGGCGCCAAGGACGTCGGCAAGCGTGCCGAGCGTGCGACCGCCGAGGGTCTGGTCATCGCCAAGGACGGCGTCATGGTCGAGATCAACTGCGAGACCGACTTCGTCGCCAAGAACGCCGAGTTCCAGCAGCTGGCCGACGCGATCGTGACCGCGGCCGCCGCGGGCAAGCCGGCCGACCTGGACGCCCTCAAGGCGCTCAAGCTCACCGACGGCACCGTTGACGACGCCGTGCAGGCGCTGTCGGCCAAGATCGGCGAGAAGCTGGAACTGCGTCGCGTCGTGTCCTTCGACGGCCCGGTCGCCACCTACCTGCACAAGCGTGCTTCGGACCTGCCGCCCGCCGTCGGCGTGCTGGTGGAGTACGAGGGCACCGGCGACGGCGCTGCCGACGCCGCGCGCGCCGCGGGTATGCAGGTCGCCGCGCTCAAGGCGAAGTACCTGACCCGCGAGGAGGTGCCCGCCGATGTCGTCGACGCCGAGCGTCGCATCGCCGAGGAGACCGCGCGCGAAGAGGGCAAGCCCGAAGCCGCGCTGGCGAAGATCACCGAAGGCCGTGTGAACGGCTTCTTCAAGGACGTCGTGCTGCTCGAGCAGTCCGCCGTCACCGACTCCAAGAAGACCGTCAAGGCGCTTCTGGAAGAGGCGGGCGTGAACGTGAAGCGTTTCGCTCGTTTCGAGGTCGGCCAGGCCTGATCCGCCTGAATTCCACGAAAAGCCTCTTCGGCGCGGTGTGATCCCGCGCTGGAGGGGCTTTCCTCGTCGATCGACCGACCCCACTTCTGGGTGACCGCAACCTGATAGGGCAGGATGGATGCCGCCTGCTCGCCCCGCTCTCGACCTCGCCGAAGGAGACCGACACCCATGACCGACCCGGGTAACGACCGCCCTGGATACCACCGGGTGCTGCTCAAGCTGGGTGGGGAGATGTTCGGTGGCGGTGGGGTGGGCCTCGACCCCGACGTCGTGCAGACGGTGGCCGAGCAGATCGCCGAGATCGTCGAGACCGGCGTGCAGGTGGCCGTGGTGATCGGCGGCGGCAACTTCTTCCGCGGCGCCGAGCTGGAGGAACGCGGCATGGAGCGGGCCCGTTCCGACTATATGGGCATGCTCGGCACCGTGATGAACAGCCTTGCCCTCCAGGATTTCCTACAGCAGCAGGGTGTGGACACCCGCGTGCAGACCGCCATCACGATGGGCCAGGTCGCCGAGCCCTACCTGCCGCTGCGCGCCAAGCGCCACCTCGAGAAGGGTCGCGTCGTGATCTTCGGCGCAGGCATGGGCATGCCCTACTTCTCCACCGACACCACCGCCGCCCAGCGCGCGCTGGAGATCGGCGCCGATGTGGTGCTGATGGCCAAGGCGGTCGACGGCGTGTTCGACGCCGACCCGCGCGTCGACCCGAATGCGAGCATGTTCACCGAGATCACCCACAAGGAAGTGATCGAAAAGGGCCTGAAGGTGGCCGATGCCACCGCGTTCAGTCTCTGCATGGACAACCAGATGCCGATGCTGGTGTTCAATTTGTTGATCAAGGGCAATATTGCCCGCGCGGTCGCCGGTGAACCCATCGGCACCCTGGTTCGGTCGTGACCCCGCACCCGCGGACGATGACGATGACGACGCTGTGGAGGATTCGGTCGTGATTGATGAAGCGCTCTTCGATGCCGAAGAGAAGATGGACAAGGCCGTCACGGTGGCGAAGGACGACCTGGGCAGCATTCGCACCGGTCGCGCCAACCCGGGCATGTTCACCCGCGTGCTGATCGAGTACTACGGCTCGCTGACGCCGATAACCCAGGTCTCGAGCATCACCGTGCCCGAGCCGCGCATGGTCGTGATCAAGCCCTACGAGCAGAGCTCGCTCGGCCTGATCGAGAACGCCATCCGCAACTCCGACCTCGGCGTGAACCCGACCAACAACGGTGACATCCTGCGCATCTCGGTGCCGCAGCTCACCGAGGAACGTCGCCGCGAGATGGTGAAGATGGCCAAGAGCAAGGGCGAGGACGCCAAGGTCTCGATTCGCAACGTCCGCCGCAAGGCGATGGACGAACTGAGCCGCATCCAGAAGGATGGCGAAGCGGGTGAGGACGAGGTCGGGCGCGCCGAGAAGGAACTCGACAAGACCACCGCCAAGTATGTGACCCAGGTCGACGAGCTGGTCAAGCACAAGGAAGCCGAACTGCTCGAGGTCTGAGCGCCAGATCTCGCCAGTCCCGCTCGTGCGGGGGATGAACGGAACGACGAGTTGAGCGACGGGACAATCGTGGCCGAAGACGCCGCCGCCACCGGGGCGGCACCGGATCCCATGCCGGACAAGGTCGAGGAGACGGCGATCGCGGCCACGCCGCAGGACGAGCAGCCGCCTGCCCCGACGTCACGGGCCGGGCGCAACCTGCCCGCGGCGCTGGCCGTCGGTCTGACGCTCGGGCTGTCGCTGATCGCGATCCTGCTGTTCGTCCCGAAGGTATTCATCGCGGTCGCGGGGCTCGGCGTGGGAGTCGCGACCTGGGAGGTCACCAAGCGGCTGCGCGAAGCAGACGTGCTGGTGCCGCGGATTCCGCTGCTGGTGGGCGGTCAGGCGGTGTTCTGGCTCGGCTGGCCGTGGGGGGCGAGCGGGGTGCTGGGCGCGTTCGCCGCCACCGCGCTGGTGTGCATGGTGTGGCGCCTGTTCGATCACGGACTCAGTACCGCGCCGAAGAACTTCCTTCGCGACACGGCGATCGCCGTGTTCACCCTTACCTGGATCCCCCTGCTGGCCGCGTTCTCGACGTTGCTTCTGCTCGAACCCGACGGCAACCTGCGGGTCCTCACGTTCATGATCCTGGTGGTGTGCTCCGATGTCGGCGGCTATGTCGCCGGTGTGCTGTTCGGCAGGCATCCGATGGTGCCCGCGATCAGCCCGAAGAAGTCGTGGGAGGGTTTCTGCGGTTCGCTGGTGTTCAGCGTGATCGGCGGTCTGCTGACCGTCACCCTGCTGCTCGAGGCCAACTCGATGATCGGTGTGGTGCTCGGTGTCGGCCTGGTGGCCGTGGCGACCATCGGTGACCTGATCGAATCGCAGATCAAGCGGGAACTCGGCATCAAGGACATGGGGACGCTGCTGCCGGGACACGGCGGCATCATGGATCGCCTCGACTCGATGCTGCCCTCGGCGTTCGTCTCCTGGCTGGTCCTCAGCGCGCTGATCTGAGCGTCACGACCTCTTGGCTGCGTGCCGCAGTTGCAGGATGCGGACCCCGCCGACCAGGCCCATCACCAGCGCGCCCGCGATCACCGACAGCAACACGGTGACGCCGAGCGGCAGTTCGAAGTGCCAGAACAGCAGGTTGGTCCGGACCTTGTCGAGATTCTGGATGATGAAGATCAACAAGACGATGCCGAGCAGGGCCGCGGCCAGCAACGCGATCCAGGTGTAGCCGGTGCGCGATCCGTGCACGGCGTCGCGCGGGACCGATTTGGTCGCGGGCTTCGCCGGTTCGGCGGGCTTGCTGTGCTTGCCGGTGAGATCGGTCGGCGGCGGGTCGTGTTCGGCCGGTGACGCACCGGATTCAGCGTGTGTACTCATAGTTCGATCATTGCCGACTGCTATGGCTCGTGCACGCATCTTGTCGATAACGTTGCCCGGCGTGGTGGCCACGACGGTGCGTTTGGGACAATGGTGAAACTATGGCCATCTCCCCGCCCCTCGTGTTCGATGCCCCGCGCCGCGGCATGCCGCCGCGCCACCTCGCCGATCTCGACTCGGACGAACGCAAGGCCGCGGTGCAGGAGCTGGGATTGCCGAAGTTCCGGGCCGACCAGTTGGCCCGCCAGTACTACGGTCGCCTGCAGTCCGATCCGGCGCTGATGACCGACCTGCCCGCCGATGTGCGCGCGAAGGTCGGCGAGACGCTGTTCCCGCCGCTGCTGTCGGTGGTGCGCAATATCGCCTGCGACGAGGGCGATACCCGTAAAACGCTGTGGAAGGCGCACGACGGGACGCTGTTGGAGAGCGTGCTCATGCGCTACCCCGACCGCAATACGCTGTGCATTTCCAGCCAGGCCGGGTGCGGTATGGCGTGTCCGTTCTGCGCGACCGGGCAGGCGGGGCTCACCCGTAACCTGTCGACCGCGGAGATCGTCGACCAGGTGCGCGCGGCCGCGGCCGATTTGCGCGACGGTGCGGTGCACGGTGGTCCGGGCCGGCTGTCCAACATCGTGTTCATGGGGATGGGCGAGCCGCTGGCCAACTACAAGCGGGTGGTGAACGCGGTGCGCCGGATCACCTCGCCCGCTCCCGACGGGCTCGGCATTTCGCAGCGGTCGGTGACCGTGTCGACCGTGGGCCTCGCGCCCGCGATCCGCAAGCTGGCCGACGAGGACATGTCGGTGCGCCTCGCGGTGTCGCTGCACACCCCCGACGACGAACTGCGTGACACCTTGGTGCCGGTGAACAACCGCTGGTCCATCGCCGAGGTGCTCGACGCCGCACGCTATTACGCCGACAAGTCCGGGCGTCGCGTGTCGATCGAGTACGCGTTGATCCGCGATATCAACGATCAGCCGTGGCGGGCGGACCTGCTCGGCAAGAAGCTGCACAAGGCGCTCGGCCCGCTCGTGCACGTGAACCTGATCCCGCTCAACCCGACACCGGGCAGCGAGTGGGATGCCAGCCCGAAGCCGGTCGAGAAGGAGTTCGTGCGTCGCGTGATCGCCCAGGGCGTGTCGTGCACGGTGCGCGATACCCGCGGCCAGGAGATCGCCGCCGCCTGCGGTCAGCTCGCCGCCGAGGGCTAGGCGCCGCGCCCATCAGACGATGCTGATCGGCGCGACGAAGTCGTCGTAGGGGAGTGGGCCCGCGACGAAGGCGTTGACCGACATGAAGTTCAGGGTGATGTCGCCGCCGTGGTTGTCCAGGAAGGCGATGTCGGAGGCGTCGCGGCCGGTGGCGATGCGCACCAGGCTCGAGCGCGGCGCGAGGCCCGTCGGGTCGTAGGTGCGCCACTCGCCGTCGATGTAGGCCTCGCAGACGGCGTGGAAGTCCATCGGTACGCAGCCCGGCGCGTAGACCGCGGCGACCCTGGCGGGGACGCCGACGGCGCGAAGCAGCGCGACCATCAGGTGCGAGAAGTCGCGGCAGACGCCGGTACCGGACAACAGCGTCTCCACCGCGCCGTCGATGGGCGTGCTGCTGCCCGAGACGTAGGTGATCCGTCGGCCGATCCACGACGAGACGCGGTTGGCCACCTCGGGATCGGCGATGCCGTAACCGAATTCGGCCGCCGCGAAGCCGAGTAGCTTGTCCGACTCGGCGTAGCGGCTGGGTCGTCGGTACAGCGCGAGGTCGTAGTCGGAGGGCGGCTCGAGAACGGCGGTGCCGAGGACGGTCGCCTGATAGTCGATGCGGAGGGTGCCCGCCCGCACGTCGAGGACGTGGATCCGGGAACCGTGCGCGCCCACCACTTCGCGCGGCGTGAGGAACTCGCCGTTGAGCGAGCACGTCATGGACTCGATCAGATCGAGCCCGGGCTGGCGGGCGACAGCGATCTGACACTGCAGCACCGAATCGGCATGGACCGCGACCTCGAGGCGAGCGGAAACATCACGTTTCACGCCCACAGACTGACAGGCGAATCGGAATCAGGCGAACCGAACCGCTCGAGCGGGTTGCGGCCCAGGCGTTATCGTCGCGGGACCGGATCGACGCGTGCGTCCGAGATCGTTGACTATGGTGCGCGAAACAGCCTCTGTCACAGTCACTCTCGAGCTCGAAGCCGGGAACGCCTCACTGATGATCCTCGGCAAGATGCTCGGTCCGACCGGCGTCCCACCCTTCGAGGTCAAACGACGATACGACGCCGCGACAGCCGACCGGCGCGGCGAGATCATTCCCGCCGTCATCACGATCGACGCCCGCAAACGCTGGACGATGCGCCTGAAGACCCCACCGACGGCATCCTTGATCCGAAAGGCGCTCGGCCAACCGGGCTCACCGCGGCCCGGCCACAAACCGGTCGGCGCGCTCAGCCGGGACCAATTGCGCCGCATAGCGATCCGCAAACTGCCCGACCTGAATACGACCGATGTGGAGGCGGCGATGCGCATCGTCGCCGGCACCGCGCGGTCGATGGGTGTGCGGGTCGAGGAGTGAGCCGAGGCCGTGATGGCGGTCCTCGGTACTCGCGCCGCTAGGGTTGGTGGCGGTCGTCTGTGCGGATATCCCGTCGGCGGCCGGGGAACTGATTCAGTGGACAACGGGGGACCATGCTTACGACGGGGGACGTCTTCGCCGGGTACGCGATCGAGCGGCAGCTGGGGCGCGGCGGGATGGGGTCGGTGTATCTGGCCAGGCATCCGCGCCTCCCACGGCAGACCGCGCTGAAACTACTGAACCCGGAGTTGTTCGCCGACACCGAGATTCGTGCCAGGTTCGAGCGCGAGGCCGACCTCGCCGCGCAACTGGAGCACCCGAACATCGTCACGGTCTACGACCGCGGCATCGATGACGGGCGCCTCTGGATCAGCATGCAGTTCGTCGACGGCGTCGACGCGGCGACCGTCGAGCACCCCGTCGCTGCCGAGCGTGCCCTGCATATCATCGAGGCCACGGCGGCGGCGCTCGACCACGCGCACCGCAACGGCGTCCTGCACCGCGACGTGAAACCCGCCAACATCCTGCTCGCTGATGTCGACGGCAAAGAACGCGTCCTGCTCACCGACTTCGGCATCGCCCGCCCGCGCGACGACGTCCACCACCTCACCCAGACGGGCTCGTTCACCGCCACCCTCGCTTACGCGGCCCCCGAACAACTCACCGGCGCCCATCTCGACCACCGCGCCGACCAGTACGCCCTCGCCTGCACCCTGTACTCGTTGCTGACCGGCGTCTCCCCGTTCGATGCGACCAACCCCGTCATGGTCATCCAGGGACACCTCCAGAGCCCGCCGCCGTCCCTGCACGCCCGCCGACCAGATCTACCCGCGGGACTGGACGCCGTCCTCGCCCGCGCCCTGGCCAAACGCGCTACCGA
This sequence comes from Nocardia sp. Root136, assembly GCF_001427185.1. Lineage (NCBI taxonomy): Bacteria > Bacillati > Actinomycetota > Actinomycetes > Mycobacteriales > Nocardiaceae > Nocardia > Nocardia sp. Root136. The sequence goes on along the minus strand of NZ_LMFE01000001.1, from coordinate 1,520,772 downwards.
CCGCTTCGACTCGTGTGCGGAGTTCGCGGCCGCGGCGCGGCGTGCGCTCAGCGAAACCGGTGCGCAACCCACTGTGTTCGCCGGGCGCTCGATGCCCCGAGTCCCGCAGCAGAGTCACCTCGCTCGACATCCGCAGGCGTCACACGCAGCTGTGCCCCAACCGTATTCGGGGTATGCGCAGTCCCCGTTCGCTATGCCCGCGCAGCCGAATCCAGGCCATCCGATGCCGGTTCGGCGACGTAGTCGGATGCCGATCGTCCTCTTGCTGGTGATGGCATCGGTACTCGGGGCCGGGTATTGGGTGTGGCAGGACGAGCACTCCGCTCTCGCCGACTTGCTGCAGCGATCACAGGGGCACAGGGACCTGGACGCCCTACACGAGGCCTTCCCGCAGATGATGCCCGCGGGCTACGGCAACGGGCACGGTTTCGGGGGTCGAAACTGCTCGGCCACAGTGAAGCCGCTGAGTTACGGCTATCCGTGGACGAAGACGTTCGGCGGCTACGCGGCGAGTCGTAGCTGCGGCGCCGAGAAGATGGTCGATACCCACTACACGTTCTACACGTACCCGACTGCCGAGGCCGCCGCCGCGGTTGTCGCACGGTTCCGTCAGGAAACGAAGGACCATGGCCAGACGTCGACCGGTACTCGCACCGATGACCGCAGGGAACAATCCGCCGATGGCCAGTACAACGGCTCCGCGATTATCTCGACATTCTCCGAACCGGCACGCGCCCGCTGGGTGCTGCTGTTCTACCGTGGTTCCGGCGTCACGCCGTTCCCGGGCCACACGGTGGAGACGAACATGCCGATCCTTGTCGCCGACGTCGCGAGCTTTCCGCTGGGCTGAGTTCACGCCCACTTCCGCCGCACCGATGCCCGCGACGTCGCGAACGGCGCTTTGGTAGGGTCCAGCCGTCGGACGAAGAGCGAGATTCGGGGGTCAGAGTGGTTTCTGACGGGACGGTGTTCGCCGGCTACACGATCGACCGGCAGTTGGGTCAGGGCGGGATGGGGTCGGTGTATCTGGCCAGGCATCCGCGTCTGCCTCGGTGGACGGCGCTGAAGCTGCTGAATCGGGAGTTGTTCTCCGACAAAGAGATCCGGGCCAGGTTCGAGCGGGAAGCCGATCTGGTCGCCCAGCTCGATCATCCCAATATCGTGACCGTGTTCGATCGCGGGGTCGAGGGTGACCAGCTGTGGATCAGCATGCAGTACATCGACGGGATCGACGCCTCCTCGCTGGATCCGCACACGCTGCCGCCGGACCGGGCGCTCCAGATCATCGGTGAGACCGCCGCCGCGCTCGACTACGCGCACCGCGCGGGTGTACTGCACCGCGACGTGAAGCCCGCCAATATCCTGCTGGCGCGTTCGAGCAGCCAGGAGCGGGTGTATCTCACCGACTTCGGCATCGCGCGTCTACGCGACGATTCGGGTCACCTGACCGAGACCGGCTCGTTCACCGCCACGCTGGCCTACGCCGCGCCCGAACAGCTCACCGGCGCCGCCCTCGATCACCGCGCCGACCAGTACTCCCTCGCCTGCACGCTGTACACACTGCTGACCGGCAGCGCACCCTACGAATCGACCAGTCCGGCCGCGGTGATCACCGGTCACCTGCAAGCGCCTCCACCTCCGGTGAGTCCACGTCGCGCGGGTCTGCCGCAGGTGCTCGACGCGGTGATGGCTCGTGCGCTGGCCAAGCGACCCGCCGACCGGTTCACCTCGTGCGAGGAGTTCGTCGACGCCGCTCAGCGGGCAGTGCGCACCGGAACCACCGGTGCCCGCCCGCTCGCCCGCCCGACCTCGGGTGCGCACGCTCAGCCGTTCGTCGGCATGCAGCCCATGCGCCCGGTGAGTTCGACGGGCACGCCCATCCCGCAGTACAACCCCGCGCCGATGCCCGCGCGGGCGCCGCAGCCGCAGTACGCGCCCGCGCCGCAGTATTGGCAGCAGCAACCGGCCCGGATTCCGAATCCGCCGCCGCAACGAGGTGGCTGGGGATCGGCCCTTGGCACCTATGCGCTCATCCTGGTCGTGATCATCGTGGTCGCCGGAGTGATCGCGCTGCTGGCAAACCTCTGATCGGCCCGCCGGGCTGATCGGCGGGTGCCATATTCTGGTCAGAATGAGCGACTTCGACGTCACCGCCGCCGACTCCATCGACCTCGACCGGTTGCGTCGTTTCGTCGCCGTCGCCGAGGAGTTGCACTTCGCGCGCGCCGCCAAAGCCCTCCGGATCCCGCGGCAGGCACTGAGCGCCACCGTGATCGAACTGGAGGAAGAACTCGGCACCCGCGTGTTCGTGCCCGGCGCCTCGCCCACTCAGCTCACCGACGACGGCAACGCTCTCCTTGCCCGCGCCAGAGACCTGATCCGCGTGCAGGAGCAGGCCGATCGGGAGCAGAAGCCCGACGCGCCCGCGAGCCTGCGGGTGGGGTTCGTGCCGGGGGTGACGGTGTCGAAGTGGGCGCGGATCTGGGGTGAACGCCTGCCGGACCATCCGCTCGAGGTCGTCGGCGTCGCGCAGGGTGAGCAGGAATCGGCGCTGCGCGAGGGCCGCATCGATCTGTGCTTCGTCCGGTTGCCCATCGACCGGACCGCCACGAACGCGATTCCGCTGTGGCAGGAGACGCCGGTCGCGGTCGTGCGGAAGGAGGACGCGCTGTCGCTGCTCGAGTCGATCAGCCCGGCGGATCTGGTCGACGAGACGATCCAGGACAGCGCCGATCTCGATCAGGCCGTCGACACCCTCGCCATGGTCGCCGCCGTCGGTGGCGCGGCGATCATGCCGCAGTCGATCGTTCGCCTGCACAATCGCCGCGACCTCGTGTACCGCCCGATCAGCGACACCGAGTTCACCGAGATCGCCCTGGCCTGGCCCGCCGGGACCGACAGCGATCTGCTCGAGGAGTTCGTCGGCATCGTGCGCGGTCGGTCGGCCAACAGCTCGCGCGGCGGCGTGGCGGAACCGGAGCAGCGCGCCGCGGCTCCCGCTCGCACACCGGCGGCGAAGAAACCCGCCGCCAAGAAACCGGCGCCGAAGAAGCCTGTCGCGCGCGGTCGCAAGCCTGCCCGCCGCGGCCGCTGACACACGAAAACGCCTGCGGCGCAGAATGATTGCCGCAGGCGTGGACGTTCTCGGGCGAGGAGCTACCTCGGCATACGCCGGGTGAGCGAGTCGGCGACCAGGATGAGCGCCATCAGGGCGGCCAGGCCGACGAGGAAGATGTCCTCGACGTGGCCCTGGTGGTTACCGATGGTCATGCCGAGCAGGGCCACGATGACCACCCACGCCGCGATGCGGAAGGTCTTGCGCGACTCACCGCTCCAGCCCCATGCTGCCGAGGGCACCTCGGCGGGGTCGACACTGGTGGCGACGGCACGCTCGGTGCTGGCTTTATCGAGGTCCGTGGCTGCCACGATCGCTCCTAAGGGCTCGAGTTCTGGTTGGGCGAGTGAGCATATCGTGGCATACGACCGTCCGTCGTAGCCAGCAGCCCTGCCACAATGGGCCCGTGTCCCACCCCACAACACGTGCCGCGCACGACAGTTCCCCGTCCACCGATCGGGTGAAGGTGCTGCTTCTCGGCAGTACCGGGTCGATCGGTACTCAGGCGCTCGAGGTGATCGCCGCCAATCCCGACCGTTTCGAGGTGGTCGGTCTGGCGGCGCGCGGCGGTAATCCCGCCCTGCTCGCCGAGCAGATGGCGGCCACCGGCACGCGCAATGTCGCCGTCGCCGATCCCGCCGCCGCTCAGGCGCTCGATCTCGAGCTCGGCGGCCCGGACGCGGTGACCGAACTGGTCCGCCGCACCGACGCCGACGTCGTGCTCAACGCCCTGGTCGGTTCGCTGGGGCTCGAACCGACCCTGGCCACGCTGCAGGCGGGGACCCGTCTCGCACTGGCGAACAAGGAATCCCTGGTGGCGGGCGGCTCGCTGGTGACGCGCGCGGCCGCACCCGGCCAGATCGTGCCCGTCGACTCCGAGCACTCGGCGCTGGCCCAGTGCTTGCGCGGCGGTCGCGCCGAAGAGGTCGACCGCCTCGTTCTCACCGCATCGGGCGGACCGTTTCGCGGCTGGACCACCGAGATGCTCGAATCGGTGAACCCCGCCGAGGCGAAAACCCACCCGACCTGGTCGATGGGCCCGATGAACACGCTGAACTCCGCCTCACTGGTCAACAAGGGCCTGGAGCTCATCGAGACGCACCTGCTCTTCGGCGTGCCCTACGACCGCATCGACGTCACCGTCCACCCCCAGTCGATCATCCACTCGATGGTCACCTTCGTCGACGGTTCGACCCTCGCGCAGGCCAGCCCCCCTGACATGAAACTGCCCATCGCCCTGGCGCTCGGCTGGCCCGACCGCATCCCCGGCGCGGCCGCGGCCTGCGATTTCGGCACCGCCTCCACCTGGACCTTCGAGCCGGTCGACGACGAGGTCTTTCCCGCGGTCCGCCTGGCCCGGCAGGCGGGTGAAGCGGGCGGCAGCGTGACCGCGGTCTACAACGCCGCCAACGAGGTCGCCGTCCAAGCATTCCTCGACGGCAAGATCACCTTCCCCGCCATCGTGCGCACCGTCACTCGCGCGGTAGAGGCCGCCGACCGTTGGCACGCCGAACCCGATACCCTGGACGACGTCCTCGCGGCCGACCGCTGGGCAAGGGAGTACGCGGCAGCGATCATCGCCGGGAAAACGACGCCCTGACCCGGACGAACCAGCGAGACCACCACGTTTTCGGCCGCCCCGGATCCGAGGGGCGAGACGGAACGCCGAAGGCGCAGTATCGCCCCTCGGATTCGGGTGACGAGGCCGAAAACACGCGGCGCCAGCCGCCAGGAACACAGGAGTCACATGGTTTTCGCGCTCGGGTTCGCACTGTTCGCTCTCGGCATCACGATTTCGATCGCGCTGCACGAGTGCGGGCACATGTGGGCCGCGCAGGCCACCGGCATGAAGGTGCGCCGGTACTTCATCGGTTTCGGGCCGAAGGTGTTCTCGTTCCGTCGCGGTGAGACCGAATACGGGCTCAAGGCGCTGCCGCTGGGCGGCTTCTGCGATATCGCGGGCATGACCGCACTCGACGAGCTGGAGCCGGAGGAAGTCGACCGGGCGATGTATCGCCAGTCGACCTGGAAGCGCCTGGTCGTGATGTTCGGCGGCATCGGCATGAACTTCCTGCTCGGGTTCATCCTGCTGGTGGCCCTGGCGATCGGCTGGGGTCTACCGCAGCTCGAGCAGCCACCGGAGACCGCGCTCGGCACCATGAGCTGCGTCGCGCAGGAGACTCCGGAAAAGACCCTGGCTCCCTGCACCGGCGACGGACCCGCCCAGCGCGCCGGATTGCAGCGTGGTGATGTGGTGAAGGCCGTGAACGGCGTCGAGGTGACCACTTGGGCACAGTTCCAGGCCGAGACCCAGAAGCAGACCGGCCCGTTCACCTACAAGGTCGAACGCGGCGGCGACACACTGACGGTGTCGGTCACCCCAGAGCGGGTCGTGCGCTCGCCCAAGGAAGGCCCGAGCCGAGAGGTGAGCGCGGTCGGCGTCGGCCCCGACTACGCCGAGCCCAAGCAGTACGGCCCGATCGCCGCGATCCCGGCCACTGTCTCGTTCACCGGTGATTTCTTCGTCGAGACGGTGAAGTCGCTGGCGAAGATGCCGCAGAAGGTGTCGGCGCTGTGGGAAGCGGTCACCGGCGGCGAGCGCGACCCGGAGACCCCGGTCAGCGTCTACGGTGCCAGCCGCATCGGTGGCGAGACCGCGGAGCGTGGCCTGTGGGGCATGTTCATCCTGGTCCTGGCCAGCCTGAACTTCTTCCTCGGCGCGTTCAACCTGCTGCCCTTGCTGCCGCTGGACGGTGGGCATATCGCGGTGGTGCTCTACGAGAAGATCCGCAACACGATCCGTGGCTGGCTCGGTAAGGCCCCCGGCGGTCCCGTCGATTACCTCAAGCTGCTCCCGGTGACCTACGTGGCGGTAGTGATCGGTGGTGCGTTCATGCTGCTGACCCTGGCCGCCGACATCGTCAACCCGATCCGACTGCCGTGACAGCGAGATGACCGGTGTCGTGCCCCTCACAGGGCGCCCGGTTACCCTGCGCGACTAAGCTCGGCAACAACAACCCAGGTCGATCCGTACGAAAGAAGGCAGCCGAACGTGACCAGCACAATCGGATTGGGGATGCCCGCCGCCCCCGCTGCTGTTCTCGCACCCCGGCGCAAGACCCGCCAGCTGATGGTCGGCAATGTCGGCGTCGGTAGCGATTCGCCGATCTCGGTGCAGTCGATGACCACCACCAAGACCCACGACATCAACGCCACCCTGCAGCAGATCGCCGAGCTCACCGCCTCGGGCTGCGACATCGTGCGGGTGGCCTGTCCGCGTCAGGAAGACGCCGACGCGCTCGCCACGATCGCGAGGAAGTCGCAGATCCCGGTGATCGCCGACATCCACTTCCAGCCGCGCTACATCTTCGCCGCGATCGACGCGGGCTGCGCCGCCGTCCGTGTCAACCCGGGCAACATCAAGGAATTCGACGGCCGCGTCGGCGAGGTCGCCAAAGCCGCGGGCGCCGCTGGCATCCCGATCCGCATCGGCGTCAACGCGGGTTCACTGGACAAGCGGATGCTGGAGAAGTACGGCAAGGCGACGCCCGAGGCGCTGGTGGAGTCGGCGCTGTGGGAGGCGAGCCTGTTCGAGGAACACGGCTTCGGCGACATCAAGATCTCGGTCAAGCACAACGACCCGGTGATCATGGTGGAGGCCTACCGCCAGCTCGCCGCGCAGAGCGATTACCCGCTGCACCTCGGCGTCACGGAGGCGGGGCCGGCGTTCCAGGGCACGATCAAGTCTGCGGTGGCCTTCGGCGCGCTGCTCAGCGAGGGCATCGGCGACACGATCCGCGTCTCGCTCTCGGCGCCGCCCGCCGAGGAGATCAAGGTCGGCAGCCAGATCCTGCAGTCGCTGAACCTGCGCCCGCGCAAGCTCGAGATCGTGTCCTGCCCGTCGTGTGGACGCGCACAGGTGGACGTGTACACCCTGGCCGACGCGGTCGCCGCCGGTCTGGACGGTTTGGAAGTGCCGCTGCGCGTCGCGGTGATGGGCTGTGTCGTGAACGGACCGGGCGAGGCGCGCGAGGCCGACCTCGGCGTGGCCTCCGGTAACGGCAAGGGGCAGATCTTCGTCAAGGGCGAGGTCATCAAGACCGTGCCCGAGCATCTGATCGTGGAGACCCTGATCGAAGAGGCGATGCGCATCGCCGAGGAGATGGGCGAGCAGCCGGGCGCCGAGCCCGTTGTCTCCGTCAGCTGAATCCCGCTCCTCTCACAGTCCTACGACGGATTCGGCGGACCCGTACCGCTCGGCGTGCTTTCGTGGCAGGCTGGTGCCGTGCGGAGTCTGCTGGAGCCGACGCGACGGTCCAAAACCGCTCCCGCGCGTCCGGTGGCCGTGCGAGACCTGGCTGAAGTGCTGCGTGTCCTCGATACCGATCCGGTGGCCTCGTGCATGATCGCCGCCCGCGTGCAGGAATTCGGGCTCGACTCCCGAACCGGCGCCGGTGAGCTGTGGAGCCGCGGCGGACCGGCCGACTCCCTGTGTTTCTCCGGCGCCAATCTGGTTCCGCTGCGCGGTGACCAGCAGGCCTTACGCGCGTTCGCCGATCGGGCAGGCCGCTGGCCACGAGTGTGTTCCTCCGTGGTCGGCAGGCAGGAGCTCGCCCTGCCGCTGTGGGAAATGCTGCTCCCGTCCTGGGGGCCGGCGAGGGAGTTGCGTGCCGATCAACCCCTGTTGGCGATGGCCAGGCCCGCCGCCGCGCGCGCCGACGGGGGAGTGCGCCGCGTGCGACCCGACGAGATCGACCGCTACCTGACCGCCGCGATCGCGATGTTCATCGAGGAGGTCGGCATCGACCCGCGCGCCGGTGACGGCGGTCGCGGCTACCGGCGTCGGATCAAGAGTCTCATCGAATCCGGCAGGGCCTGGGCACGTTTCGAAGACGGCGAGGTCGTCTACAAGGCCGAGATCGGCGCACTGTCGCGACGCACCGGCCAGATCCAGGGCGTGTGGGTGCATCCCGACTACCGGGGCGCGGGGGTGGGCACCGCGGGCACCGCTTCTGTCGCCAATGCCGTTGTGGCGACAGGCCGTACGGCCAGCCTCTACGTCAACGACTACAACCGGATCGCCCGCCGCGCCTACAGCCGAGTGGGTTTCCGCCAGATCGCTACCTTCGCAACTGTATTGGTGGACTGAAACTTCGGCGCGTGGCGTCGAGGTCAGCGGGCTCTTCGCCGCTACCATCGGTGCCGATGAGGACACGGATGCTCACCACGTGCGCGGTGGCCGCCCTCGCCGTTGCGGCGACCGCCTGTTCTTCCGGCGCCCAGGGGCCGGTGCCCGCTGCCGACGCCTTCGCGGCGGCGTTCGCCGAACACGATCTCGCCGCGGCGGCGGCGCTCACCACCGCGCCCGAGAAGGCCACGGCGGCACTGACTTCGACATGGCAGGCGTTGCAGGCGGAGAAGTTGTCGATCCGCACCGGCGACGCGCGCGTCAACGGTGACACCGCGACGGTCGACTACACCTACGAGTGGACCCTGCCCAAAGGTCGCCAGTGGACCTATTCCGGCGAACTGCAGATGGGCCGCAGCGACGGACGTTGGCTGGTCCGCTGGAGTTCCGCCGACATCCACCCCAAACTCGGTGACACCCAGAGCATGGAACTGCGCACCCGCCCCGCGCCGCGTGCCAGGGTCAACGAGGCGGCAGGCAGCGACGTGCTGGTTCCCGGCAAGGTCTCCCGCGTGAAGTTCACCGTGGCAGACGCCCCCGACCCCAGTCGCGTCGCCGGTGCGCTCGCCGCGGCGCTGAGCCGCATCGACCCGGTCGCCTACACCCCGCAGACCATCCTCAGCTCGGCGCGCAAGACCGACGGCGCGCACACCGTGGTGCTGCTCAACGAATACGAGGCCGAGACCATCGGCGGCGAACTGATCGGCCTGCCTGGCGTCACCCTGACCCAGGAGTGGGACATGGTGCCCACCGACCGCAAGTTCGCTCCCGACCTGCTCACCCAGGTCCGCAAGACGGTGATCGCCGAGGTCGACGGGAAGGCGGGCTGGAGCGTGGTCACCCGCAATGCCGACGGCGCCGATCTCGATGTGCTGCACGAGGAAGCGGCCGAACCAGCACCGTCGTTCGCGTTGAGCATCGACCGGTTCGTGCAGAACTCCGCCCAGCACGCCGTGGATCTGCGCACCGAGCAGACGATGATGGTGGTGCTGCGCCCGTCTACGGGCGCGATCCTCGCGGTGGCCCAGAACAAGGCCGCCGACCGCGACGGTCCGGTGGCCACCAGCGGACAGTATCCACCGGGGTCGATCTTCAAGACGGTCACTGCCTCGGCGGCGATGGCTTCCGGGCTGGCCACGCCCGAGACTGTGCTGCCCTGTCCGAGCAGCACCATCATCGGTGAACGGACCATCCCCAACTACAACATGTTCTCCGTCGGTGACGTGCCGATGGCGACGGCCTACGAGCGGTCGTGCAACACGACTTTCGCCAGGCTGGCCAGCAAACTCGAACCCGACGCGCTCACGCAGGCGGCGGCACGCCTCGGCGTCGGCCAGGACTACCGGGTCGAAGGACTGCCGACCATGTCCGGTTCGGTACCGAAAGCCGACGGGCTCGTGCAGCGCGCCGAGGACGGGATCGGGCAGGGGCGAGTGGTGGTGAGCCCCTTCGGGATGGCGGTGATGGCCGCGACTGTCGCCCACGGGGCCGCACCGGTGCCGTATCTGATCACGGGCAGGCCGACCGAGGTCACCGGTGATCGGCCCGCGATCGCGCCGGAGGTGGTCGAGGGGCTGCGGTCGATGATGCGCATGGTGGTCACCGGTGGCACGGCCGAACGCATCAGGGATCAGGGCGAGGTCTACGGCAAAACCGGCGAAGCCGAAGTCGACGGTGGATCGCACTCGTGGTTCATCGGCTACCGCGGGGATATCGCCTTCGCGACACTGTTGGTCAAGGGCGGCAGTTCCGACAACGCGGTCGCCGTCACCCGGGATATGTTCGCCGCACTGCCCGCCGGCTACTGAGTCGTCAGGCCCCGCACTACTGCGAGCGACGTGCTTTCGGCGTGCGATAACGCCGTGTCGTGCAGCACGTTGTAGCTGACAACGGGCTCGGGTGCGGCCCCCATGGCCGCGCTGTCGAGGACATCGATGGCGGCCGCGCCGCCGAGGATCATCCCCGCAGTGGTTAAGATCAGAGTAGAACGCCTCATAATTCGTCTCCCACATTCAGGGTTTCGACGTGTTCGCGGGGCAGCAGTTCGATTGTCTGAGGATTAGCTGATAGACCACCGTAGAACGGCCGTTACTTCGGCAACAGGCGACGTCAGCAAGCGACACACAATTGTTGCCCTATGTGCGGGCGTGTTCGAACGCAACCGCTACCGAGCCGTGATGAAAAGGTGAATTATCGGTTTCGATTGCGCAAAGGCACTGTTCAGAGGTTGTGTACGGGTAACTTCCCGAATTGCACGCGACTCAGCCGCGTTGCAGAGTCGCCGCTAGGTGATGCTGCAAAGATTCGCCGACCGCCGCCATCCGCACCGTGTACTCGATGGTGTCGCCGGTGACATGGAATGAGCGGCCCACCGCGGTAACCGGTTTCGCCGATTCGCTCAGGCCGATATTCGTGGAGTTCAATTCCAGACGAATTCCGTCAACCGTTTCGGTGATCGTGCCTTCGCAGATCTCGGTGATTCCGGTCGGATGGGCGAGTATGAGCTCGACCCGGCCGGGGGCCGGACTGCGCAGGTAGCCGGTCTCGGCGTGCAGCGGCCTGCCGTCGGAGCCGGCCTTGGTCCGCTGCTGGTAGGTGAGGAACGGTTTGCCCAGGTGCCCGAAGGTGATCTCCTCGACGTAGTCGAAGGATTCGATGGTCGGGTATTCGCCTCTGCCCCGACCGCGCCAGGTACCGAGTAGTGGTGCCAGGGCGGCGATGTCGGGATGCGGGGCGATGTTGGGGGAAGGTTCGACCACGGCCGACAGCGTAGCCCTGCGCTTCCTGCCACGGTCACGGCACACCACCGCATCACCCACGATAAGGTCAGCCTCGCCTGAACGCCGTCCGGCGGAAGGTCGAAAGGAAAAAGATCGTGAACGGACATGTGAGGGGCGCCCGTGGGGTGCGGTCCGGGCTGGTGCGCGGCGCGGTACTCGGTGCGGCAGTGTTGCTCGCCGCGGCGTGCTCGAATACCGAGCCCTCGACCGACGACGTGGCCGCAGTGGACGGCAACCGCTACAGCCAGACCAACCTGGCCGCCGACAAGGACTCCTATCATGCCCAGTTCACGCTGCCCGGCATGGTCAATGCCTGGGGCCTGGCCGATCGGCCCAAGGGCGCGGGCGGGCATTTCTGGGTCGGCGCGGGCGGCAAGTCGTTCCAGTTCCTCGGCGATGTGCAGTCCTCCTCGGATCCCAAGTTGCAGAAGCTGACCCAGGACCAGCTCAAGCTCGTCGGCATCCCCGGCGCCGATGCCGACACCTCCGACAAGAGCATCGGCAAGGCCACCGGCGTCGTGTTCAACCCGGCGCCGATCACCTCGGATCTGTTCGTGGTGCGCGACCAGTGGGTCGATGTGGACGGTATGCCGATCCCGCTCGGCGGTTCCGCGCGCTTCATCTCCGCCACCGACTCGGGCAAGATCTCGGCGTGGACCGAGCAGGCCCCCGACGGCGCGATCGTGCGGCGTGACGGCGGCGCGAACCAGGTGTTCGACGGTTCCGCGCAGGGCATGGCCTTCTTCGGTATCGCGCTGGCGCCCTCGGGTGACAAGCTGCTGGCCGCCGATTTCGGCGCCGACCCGCAGGTCCGCACCTTCGACAAGAACTGGCAGCCGGTCGCGGCCACCGGTTTCGCCAACCCGTTCGCCACCGGTGAGGTGATCGACGCCTCCTCGCCCGAGAAGGGCAAGAAGGCCGTGCCCGGTGACCCGGCGCCGTTCAACATCACCACCCTCGGTAGTCGAGTGTTCGTCTCCTACGCCATGACTCGGCCCGACGGGGAAGACCCGAAGGTCTTCGACAAGGCCGAAGAAGCCTCGCTCGACGCCGACAAGGACAAGGGCTCCCACGGCAAGCCCGACAAGGGCAAGGTCGCCGAGTTCGACAGCACGGGCAAGCTGGTGCGCATCATCGACGACGGCGGCAGACTCAACGCGCCGTGGGGCGTGGCGATCGCGCCGTCGAACTTCGGGGCACTCTCGGGCAAGCTGCTGATCGGCAACTCCGGTGGCCTCGGCCGCGTCCTCGCCTACGACGACACCACCGGCACCTTCGTCGACTACCTGCGCGACGGTGAGGCGAAGCCGGTGGAGATCGCGGGCCTGTGGGCGCTGAAGTTCGGCAACGGTGAAAGCCTGGGCGACGCGAACGCCCTGTACTTCACCGCAGGCCCCAGAGACGAGAAGGACGGCCTCTTCGGCAGCCTCCGCCTGCAGTAGCTGGTACGAGATCGGTGCGGACGGACAAGGGAGGCGCACCGGACAATGTGAGTGTCCGGAGGAAAACGTCTCGCGCCGACGGCGTTGTCGGGGACAGTTGTGGCGGAATAGTTGCCGGGTGTGCGCGATTCGCGCGGGCTCGCCGTGCTCCACCCGCACGCTGTGGCATCCCCGCCGGGGTGTCGTGCCCGAGTCGGAGGTGTGCCAGATGAATGTTTCACGCGTTGACGTCGTCGGCTCGGCGGGGGAGCGGTGAAATGCGCCATTCGGGACGAGGGGCGATGCTGCCGGGCCGGGACGTCCTCCTGGCGGCCTTCCGCGGTTTGCCACATGATGACCACCCCATCCTCGACGCCGCGGGTGAGCTCGCGCTGCTGCACCAGTTGCGCGAGCGAACCCCGCTGAGCGAGTCCGAGCGCATCGACCGCCGCCGCGCCCAGTTGATGCGGGCGATCGACCGCTGGGTCATCCTGGCCGCTCCCGTGCCGCCCGCCGCGGCCGACGAGCACCCCGAAACCCTCGGCTATCTGGTCGATCGCCTCGCCAAACACTGCTTCCTGACTTTCGTCGCCTTGGCAGGTGCCCCCGAATCGGTCTTCTACGACGAGTGGGTCCGCCTCGACGACCTAGCCGACAGCTACGAACGACTGATCGAGGACCTGTGGTCCGGTGTCCGCAGCCTGCCTGTGACTACCTACTGATCCCCACGGCCTCCGCGGCTCGACACCCTTGGGTGGTTTCACCGCCACCTGGGTGGGCGTGACCGGGCCCCTGGGTTGGTTGGGGTCGGGGCCGTCCTGCGCGACAGTGGAACTCACACCATCTGTCGTCGGGTCGGTGAAGGAGGTTCGGATGCGCGTTCGGTCAGGTGTGAATGCCCCTGAAAGTATTGGGCTGCTGGGGTTTTCGCACGACATATCATTTGTTGTGAGCCCTCGCGATGATCCGGCTGTTACGCCCTACCGGTCGATGGCCGATCGTCCCGATTCCTGTTCGGCGGAACCCGCCGTCGACGGGCGCGCCGAGTCGGCGGCGACGGCCCTCGTGCTGCCGATCCGCCCGCGTACCGCCTCCGTCGACGGCGCGCCACTGTTCTGTCTGGCCGGTGAAGCAGTCCTGGCCTGGAACTATGTGGACCTCGTCGCCCACCTCGACGCCCGCGTCCCGATCTACGGCCTGCAGGCGAGCACCGAACCACGCACCATCCGCGAATACGCCACCCGCTACCTCGCCGAGATCCGCCGCATCGCTCCGCACGGCCCGTACCAGCTTCTCGGTTGGTCCGCAGGCGGTTTCGTAGCCCACGAAGTCGCCGTCCGACTCCGCGCGGCGGGCGAACACGTCCGCGTCGTCCTGCTGGCCACCGACCCCGCGGCCCCCGCGCCCGCGTCGCTGTCCGCCGACCGATTCGCGGCGCAGTTCGGCGCCGATATCGATAGCCCAGCCCTCGACCCACCTGCCGCCTCTGGCGCGAGAACCTCCACCCCTGACGCAGCCACCGCGGCGATCAATGCCGCCACGGCGGGAACGCTCGACCTCACCGGTAGCGACCTCGACCGCATCACCGACGTGAGCCTCGCGGCCACGGGCATGGTGACCGGCCACCGACCCTCGTGGCTGCCCGGTGACCTCACCGTATGCGTGGCGGGCCGCGGACCCGACGGCGCCGATCGCCTCGACCCCGGTGCCACGGTTCGCCATTGGCGCCCCTACGTGGAGGGCGCGATCACCGGCTACGTCCTCGACGCGACCCCTGACGAACTCACCGCACCCGACCTTCTTCCCGAGATCGCCCGGATACTGGCGACCACCCCCACCTCGGCGCGCACGACATGCTGACCGAGTTCCCCGGCACCACAGGCCACATCGACCACGATGGGGACGTGCGGACCACCGACGAGCCTGTTGCCGACCGATCGCCGTCGGTGGCGCTCACCCAGTGGTGGGTGCTCGCGCGCCGGTTGATCCGCCCGGCCTGGCGCACCGGCGAGATCTTCACCGCCCTGCTCGCTCCCGCGGTGTTCACCATCGGCTTCTACGTCCCGCTCAACCTCGTGATGACCGTCTACGGGCACGGACTGAGCAGCTACGCCCAGTTCCTGATGCCGATGATCATCATGCAGGCGGTCTCGTTCTGCGCCATCGCCGCCGCGTTCCGTTCGGCCACCGATGCCCGCGAGGGCCTCGACATCCGTTTCGCCACCATGCCGATGCCGCGCGGGGTCCCCTTCGCCGCCAGGATCACCGCGGCCGCCCATCGCGCGGTGATCGCGGTCGGCGCCGCGCTCGTCTGCGGCGCCGTCATAGGCTTCCGCTTCTACGGAAGCTGGTGGCACACCGCGGGGTTCATCGCCTTCTCCCTGCTGATCGCGACCGCCCTGTGCTGCGGCGCCGACCTGCTCGGCAGCATGTCCGCCAGCCCCGAGGCCACCACCCAGATCCTGGTCCTGCCCCAGCTGATCTTCGGCATGGTGTCCACCGGATTCGCGCCGGCCAGTCAGTTTCCCAGCTGGCTCCAGGGTTTCGTTCGCAACCAGCCCGTCTCCCAGTTCGTCGACGGCCTACGCGCGCTGGCGGGCGATTCGACCGGCAACGCGGGCACGGTCGACATCGCGACACTCGGCCCCGGCCTGGCTTGGGCGATCGGCATCCTGGTGGTCTGCGGCGGCCTGGCCTGGCGACACGCCGCGCGGCGGGTGGCATGACAGTCATCGCGCTCCCCACGGTCACCCGTCGCACCGAGTCGCTGCGGATGCTGCTGCCACAGAGCATGATCCAGACCAAGCGGCTGCTGACGCGCTGGGCCAGGGACCCGTTGACCATGATGCAGGCCCTGTTCTTCCCTGCGCTGCTGCTGGTGATGCTCAATGCCGTGCTGGGCAAACAGGTCTCGTCCTTCGCCGGTGCCGACGCCCTCTACGGCTCGGTTCCGATGGTCTCGTTGGTCGGCGTGATGTCGGGCTCTCTGGCCGGAGCCGTCACCCTCGGCCGCGAGCGCGATGTCGGACTGCTGTCGCGATTCTGGGTTCTGCCGGTCCACCGCGCCTCGGGCCTGCTGTCGCGAGTCGTCGCCGAAGGCGTGCGCATCCTGCTGTGCACCTTGGTGATCTTCGCCGTCGGCGTCGCACTCGGATTCCGCTTCACCCAGGGTCCGCTCGCGGCGATCGCGCTGTTCACCATCCCGGTGTTATACGGCCTCGGTTTCTCGACCATGGTCACCGCGCTGGCCGTGTACACCGCGAAAGCCGCGCTGGTGGAGGTCGTCTCGCTGGGTTCGTCGATGCTGATGTTTTTCAGTACCGGGTTCGTTCCGCTCGCCGCCTACCCCGGCTGGGCGCGCCCGATCGTGGAGCACAACCCACTCACCCACGCCATCGACACCATGCGTGGACTCTCGCTCGGCGGTCCGGTGCGCGGCCCACTGCTGGCCACGCTGGCCTGGTCGCTCGGCGCGATCGTGGTTTTCGCCCTACCGGCCGCGATCGGGTTCCGCCGGGCCAGTCGTCACTGAGCAGTCGGGGACCGGGTGATCGCGTCGCGCGCTTCGGTGATCAGCTTCGCGGAGTCGCGAGGGCTCAACGCCATCGCCCGCAGCTGATCGAAGATCACGCCGAACCGGCGGATCTCGGAGTGTCCCTCGACCAGGTCGTGCACCGACATGCTCTCCACGTACACCAGTTCGGGGTCGACCGGATTGCGGAAGTCGAGCAGGGTGAACGAGCCTGCCATGCCGGGATGCGCGCCCGCGTCGAACGGAAGGACCTGCAGGATCACGTTCTTGCGCTTGGTCTCGTCGAGCAGCCGGTCGAGCTGGCCTGCCATGGTCGCGGGCCCGCCGACCACCCTGCGGATCGCCGCCTCGTCCATCACCACCCACAATTCCAGCGGGTCGTCCTTGGTCAGGTTGGTGGCGCGATCCATGCGCGCCTGCGCCCTGCTCTCCATCACCGAGGCGTCGAGGCGCGGCATGGAGGTGTCGATGACCGCGGCCGCGTACTCGAAGGTCTGCAGCAGGCCGGGCACCGTCGAAGTCTGGTACTGCCTGGCCGACAATGCTTCCGCCTCGAAGTTGATGTAATTCGCATACACCTCCGACACCGCGCCTTCGTAAGGGCGCGACATGCCGGGTTTCAACGCGTCGGTCAGCAGGCTGAGTGCTTCCTCGCGCATTTTGTCGTCGACCTGATACAGGTCGAGCATGGCGCCGAGAGTGCGGCGTTGCGGGCGCGCCTGAGCCATTTCGATCCGGTACAGCGTGGTGACGTTGATACCGGTTCGCGCGCTGACGTCTTCCTTGCTCAGCTGAGCGCTTTCCCTTAACTCGCGCAACATGGCCGCGAGTCGGCGAAGCCGGACGGTCAGTGTCGTTCGCTTGCCTGCCATGAATCGCATTATTGCGCTGTGCGGCCGCGATGTCACGCGATCGGCGAAGACAGCGACGTAGGTACTGTCATGGTGTTCGGCGAGTCCGCGAGGCACGCCGGAAGCCCGTGCCGCACTGCCGATGTGACCCCCGGTTCTGTCAGGGTGGCTTTACTGCAGGAGTGATAACGCAATCTTGCGTTTCGTCTTCTGAACGAGCATGATCCAGTTAGCCTGGTTGCGAACAATCCGAACAGATGACCGGGACAACCGAATCGAGAGCCAATCATGTTGGTAGACAAATCTTGGGTGTCGGGTGAATTCGGGGCCTTGCGATGAGCGCGCCGGTGATGGGGATACTTCCGACCGCTCCGCAATTGTTGTGTGCATTTCAGGGGCGGCGATTTCAAGATCGCGAATTGTTGAGATCAGCGCACGCGCTCGCCGAACTGCACGAACGGCGGGGGCAGGTGCGCGACACGGCATTGATCGCCGAGATCGATTGCCGTCGAAGTGAACTCGTCGACGACATCAATGACTGGTGTGTCCAGGAGATCCCGTTGCATCGCCACGGCGCCTCGCTGCATACCGAAAGCCTCGGTGCGGTCGTCGACCGGATGGCACGTAGCTGGGTGGATGCCAACCAGGCCATCGACATCGATGGCGCGCGAAGCGACAACACCCACAAGCACTGGTACCACCTTGCCGAGCTTGTGGATGGCTACACGGATCTGGTCACCGATGTGGCGGGCGGACGGCGGCGGCTGCCCGAACAGTGAGGGGCTACGCCGGCTCCGGTGACAGCCTCGCCTCGAAGGCGATGCGGTCACCACGGTAGAGCGAGCGCACCCGTTCGATGGGTGCGCCGTCGGCGTCGACACTGCGCCGGTGCAGCAGCAGCATGGGTAGTGCGGTGGTGCATTCGAGCAAGCCCGCCTCGCGCGGGGCGGCGAGTACGGTTTCGATGCGTTCGCGCGCACCGGCGAGTTCGACGCCGGTGGCGCGGATCGCGGCGTACAGCGAAGTGGTGGGGTCATAGGTGCCGCGCAGGGCGGCGAAGCGGTGCAGCGGTAGGTAGGTGCTCTCCAGTCCGACGCGTTCACCGTCGGCGAGCAGTACCCGTTCCAGGTGCATCACTTCGGTGCCCAGCTCCACCTCGAGGTCGGTGGCTGTCGCCGCGTCGGCGGCGACGTCTTCCCACGCGACCAGGATGCGGCCGGGGGTGCGGCCGAGGCTGATCGCGCCCTCGGTGTAGGAGCGCAGCGACAGCGGCTGCGTGAGCTTGGGCCGGGAGATCACCGTTCCACGACCCTGCCGCCGAATCCTGCCCTCTACCAACAGCTCTCGCAGTGCCTGCCGCACGGTCTCGCGGGCGACGCCGAAGCGGGTGGCGAGGTCGCGTTCGGAGGGTACCGGGTCGCCCTCGGTGAGATCGGCCAGGAGTAGATCGATTTCGGTGCGAACCAGGAACACCTTCGGAACTCGGGTCGTCTGCGGCGAATCCATGCCACCAAGCCTACCTGGATTGGTCTATACCAAAAATTAACTTGCCGTTCTCACGGCCAACACCTATCGGTCTAGACCATTTGCCACTATCGGTGCCATGCGATTGGTCATCATCGGTGGAGGGATCCTCGGCACCGCACATGCCTGGGCGGCGACAGCCCGCGGACACGAGGTCGTCCACCTCGAACGTGAACGCGAGGCCCGTGGCGCGACGGTCCGCAACTTCGGCCTGGTCTGGGTATCGGGCCGGTCGGCGAACGAGCTCGAGCTGACGCTGCGTTCGCGCGAGCTGTGGGAGGAGATCGGCGGCCGGGTCGCCGGCGTCGGCTTCCGGCCCGCTGGCTCGATCACGCTCGTGCGCACTCCCGCCGAACTCGCCGTCGCCGAGGCCGCGGCCGCCGGTGACACCGCCGATGCCCGCGGGTTCGCCCTGCTCGACCCCGACCAGGTGCGCGCGATCAACCCGGTCGTGCGCGGTAAATACCTCGCGGGCCTGCACTGCTCGACCGATGCCGCGGTGGAGTCGCGCCAAGCGCTGCCCGCGCTGCGCGCCCACATGGCCGCGACCGGTCGCTACACCTTTCACGAGGGCACCGAGGCCCGCTCGGTGCTCGACACCGGTTCAGGCGCGGTGGTGGTCGACGATCACGGTCGCCGCCACGAGGCCGACCTCGTCATCCACTGCCCCGGCGCCGCCCACTCGGGGCTCACTCGCGAGTTGGCGGGCGAACTGCCGGTCCGCCGCGTGCGGCTGCAGATGATGCAGACCGCCCCGCTGGGCGAAACCCTCACCACCGCGATCGCCGACGGCGACAGCTTCCGCTACTACCCGGGTTTCGCGGGCCCGCAAGTGGATTCGCTGGCCGCCGAGCAGTCCCAGACCGCCACCGCCGCCGAGCACAAGATGCAGCTGCTGTGCGTGCAGCGCCTGCACGGCGGCCTGACCATCGGCGACACCCACGAGTACGCCGAACCGTTCGCCTTCGACGTCGACGAAGCGCCCTACGACCACCTCACCGAGGTGACCGAGGAATTGCTCGGCCGCGCGCTGCCGCCGATCGTGCGGCGCTGGGCGGGCGTCTACAGCCAGAGCGTCGACCCAGGCGCCGTCGTCACCCGGGTGCGAGCCGATACCAACGTCTGGGTCGTCACCGGCCCCGGTGGTCGCGGTATGACGCTCGGCCCCGCCATCGGCGAACAAACCGCCGACCAGATCGGACTGTGAGGAACACCTATGTCGAACAACAAGATTCAGCTCGCCGCCCTCGACATGGCAGGTACTACCGTCGCCGACGGCGGACTGGTGCTGCGCGCCTTCGAGAGCGCCGCCACCACCGCCGGGATCGAGACCGAGGGCCCGCGTCGTGAACAGGCTCGCCGCTACGTGCTCGACACCATGGGCCAGTCCAAGATAGAGGTGTTCCGCGCCCTGCTCGACGGCGACGAGGTCGCGGCCCACCATGCCAACCGTGCGTTCGAGGCCGCCTACGACGCCCTGGTCGACGAGGTCGATATCGCGCCGATTCCCGGTGCGGTGGAAGCGATCACCGCTTTGCGTGACGCCGGTGTCCGGGTCGCGCTGACCACCGGATTCAGCCGCGGCACACAGGACAAGCTCCTCGCCGCGCTGGGCTGGGCCGACCTGGTCGATCTCACCCTCGCGCCGTCCGATGCCGGACGCGGACGCCCGTACCCCGACATGGTGCTGGCCGCCGCGCTGCGCCTCGGTGTCGACGCCGTCGACCGGATCGCCGTTCTCGGTGACACCACCAGCGATATCGCCACCGGTCTCGCCGCAGGCGCGGGCATCGTCGCGGGCACCCTTACCGGCGCGCACACCGCCGATCAGTTGCGTGCCGCAGGCGCCACCCACGTCATCGACTCCGTCGCCGCGTTCCCGGCGCTGGTGCTCGCCCACTGAAGCTTGCCGTCGCGGTAATCGCCGCGGCGTCGCCCTCCGATCCACCCGTCCCTGCGATTCCCCCGACATCTGAACGAAAGTTGCTGTAATCGTGCGTACTCCACTCACCGCGCGCCGCCTGTCCAAGGCCGCGCTGCTGCTGGTCGGCGTCACCGCCGTCGCGTTCACCGGCGCCTGCGGTGGCACCGGTACCGAATCCGCGGACGGCAAGACCGTCACCGTGTACTCCGCCGACGGTGTCGGCGGCTGGTACAAGTCCCAGTTCGACGCGTTCACCAAGGAGACCGGCATCGCGGTCAACCTGGTGGAGGCGGGTTCCGGCGAGGTGGTGAACCGGGTCGACAAGGAGCAGTCCAATCCGCAGGCCGACGTCGTCGTCACCCTGCCGCCGTTCATCCAGAAGGCCAAGCAGTCGGGTCTGCTGCAGCCCAGCGGCATCGACACCGCCGCTGTTCCGGCCGCGGCCAAGGACGCCGAGGGCAGCTACGTGACCCTGGCGAACAACTTTCTGTGCTTCATCGCCAACCCCGCGGTCGACGCCTCGGCACTGACCTGGGAAGACCTGCTGAAGCCGGAGTTCAAGGGCAAGCTGCAGTACTCCACACCGGGCCAGGCCGGTGACGGCACCGCGGTGCTGGTGCTGTTGCAGCAGCTGCGGGGCAAGCAAGGCGCCCTCGATTATCTGACCGCGCTGCAGGCCAACAATGTCGGCCCGTCGTCCTCGACCGGCAAGCTGCAGGCCAAGGTCGACAAGGGTGAGCTGCTCATCGCCAACGGTGACGTGCAGATGAACCTGACCACCGTGAAGGAGAAAGGCTCCAAGTTCAACGTCTTCTTCCCGGCTGCCGGCGGCAAGCGGTCCACCGTGGCTGTCCCGTACATGATGGGTCTGGCCAAGGGCGCCCCGCACAAGGACGATGCCACCAAGCTGATGAGCTTCCTGATGGCCCCTGCCGCGCAGGCGAAGCTCGGCCCCGAGGCTTTCGCCGTGTCGCCCCGCACCGATGTGCCCGCCCCGGCCGATGGTGGTCCCGCCGCCGCGTTGACGGGTGTCGAGGTGGTTCCGGTCGACTGGAACAAGGTGCTCACCGAGCTGGACGCCGATGTCGCGGCGTACCAGAAGGCAACCGGCAGCTGAATGCGGCTGTGATCCAAGGGAGTTGACGATGTCCGACGGTGACCTCCAGATGAAATCCGCCACCCCGGTGGCGGCAACCAACGAACCCGCGATCGTGTTCGACCGGGTCGGGGTCAGCTACGGCAGGGGCCGCAAGGCCGCCGTCGCGCTGGCCGATTTCACCCTGCGCGTCGCCGTCGGCGAGACCGTCGCGCTCCTCGGCCCGAGCGGGTCGGGCAAGTCGACCGCGCTCAAGGCGCTGGCCGGTTTCGTCCGGCCCACCTCGGGCGCGGTCCGCCTGGGGGGCCGCGACGTCACCGATCTCTCGCCCGCCAAGCGTGGGATCGGTGTCGTCGTGCAGTCTTACGCGCTGTTCCCGCACATGAACGTGCACAGCAATGTCGCGTTCGGCTTGAAATCGCATCGGGTGCCGCGTGCCGAGATCTCCACACGCGTCGCCGAAGCGCTCGACATGGTCGGCATGGCCGGCTACGCGCAGCGACTCCCGCGCGAATTGTCCGGCGGTCAGCAGCAGCGAGTGGCGATCGCCCGCGCGCTGGCCATCAAGCCCAGCGTGCTGCTGCTCGACGAGCCGCTCGCCGCGCTCGACGCGCAACTGCGCCATTCGATGCTCGGTGAGCTGCAGACACTGCGAAAAGCCTTGCCCGACACCGCGATGCTCTATGTGACCCACGATCAGGCCGAGGCGCTGGCGCTGGCGGATCGGATCGCGGTGATGCGCGATTCCCGGCTCGTCGACATCGACACCGCCGAAAACCTGTGGCAGCGCCCACCCACCGACTTCACCGCCGCTTTCCTCGGCGGCGCGAACCTGGTGCCCTGCACGGTCGACCACGTCAGCGGCACCGCCGCCCTGGTCACCGCGGGAACCAACACGCTGCGGGCGCAGGCGCCACAACCCGGCGTGGCACTAGCGGATTGGGCCTCCGGCGACGACGCCCTGCTCTGCGTCCGCCCGCACACGATCACCCTCGGCAAGCCCGGCGAGCGGGACGCCCTGCGCGCCACCGTGCTCACCGCGGTCTGGCGTGGGGCGTCGACTCGCGTGGAACTGTCCGTCGACGGACTTCCCGGCGACATCGCCGCCGACGTGCCGGGCCACTTCACCACCGAAGTCGGATCCGTTGTCGGTGTGCGGTTGCCGGACCCGGCGGGCGTTCTGATTCCGCGCGCGATCGGTGAGAGTTCCACTGAGGTAAGCGGTTCAGACAAGGAGAGCACGCTGTGAACGCGCGGGTTCCAGCACTCAGCGGCTCTCTCGATACCAGGGGAGTACTGCGGTGAGCGCGGCTCTTCTCGATCATCCGGAAGTTTCTCCGCCAGTGAAGGACTCCACACCACGCAGGTCGTGGTTGCCGATTCTGTGGACGTTGCCGCCCGTGCTGGTGGTGCTCGGAATCGCGGGTTATCCGATTCTGCGGGTGCTCACCGAATCGACGCAGACCCCGACCGGGCGTGGCACCGAGGTATGGACCTCGGTGCTCGGATCGGAGGCGTTCCGGGAAGCGTTGTGGCGCACCGTCTCCATCGCGGTCTGTGCCACCGCGGGCTGCCTGGTGTTGGGTACGTTCCTGGCGGTTGTGCTCGCGTTCGTGCCGTTCCCCGGCTCCGGACTGGTCGGCCGACTGATCGACACGATCCTGACGCTGCCGTCGTTCCTGATCACCCTCGCCTTCACGTTCCTCTACGGCACAGCGGGCGCGGTCAACGCCCTGATCTCCGAATTGACCGGCGCCACCACACCGGTCATCGACTTCCTCACCACCCCGCTGGGCGTGATCCTGGCCGAGATCACCTACTTCACCCCCTTCGTGGTGCGTCCCGTTCTGGCCGCGTTCGCGCAGATGCCACGCGAACAACTCGATGTGGCGGCGAGTCTCGGAGCTTCACCGTGGCGGGTGCTGCGTCAGGTGGTGCTGCCCGAAGCGTGGCCCGCGCTCGCGGCGGGCGGCAGCCTGGTGCTGCTGCTCACGCTCAACGAGTTCGGCATCGTGTTGTTCACCGGTGCGAAGGGCGTCATCACCCTGCCCGCGCTGATCTACACCCGCGGCATCGTCACCTTCGACCTGCCCGGCGCGGCGGTCCTGGCCTCGGTGCAGGTGCTGCTCTCGCTGAGCCTCTACCTCGTCTACCGGTTCGTGTTCGCCCGTTTCATCGCCCGCCCGAAGGGGGACTGATCGTGCTCGTCTGGACTCCGCGCGGAAAAACGCTGGTACTCGGTGTTTTCGCGCTGGTCGTGGTGGTGGTCTTCGTAGCCCCGATCGCCACGGTGATCGCTGCGGCCTTGGCCGGCAGCTGGACCGGCCCGCTTCCTTCCGACCTCGGCTTCACCAATATCGGCAACGCGCTCAGCGGCGAGCAGGCGGCCAGCCTCTCGGTGAGCCTGCAAACCGCCTTGCTCGCCGGCGCGATCTCCCTCGTCCTCGGCACCTGGGCAGCCCTCGCTTCGCGCGAAGCGCCCTCCTGGTTGCGCCGCCTGACCGACGCTGTTTTCCACCTTCCCGTTGCCGTCCCCTCGGTAGCGGTCGGTCTCGGCGTACTCATCGCTTTCAACGAACGCCCGCTACTGCTCGGGGGCACCAAGTGGATCGTCATCGTCGCCCACACGGTGCTGGTCCTGGCCTACGCCTTCAGCGCGGTCTCCGCCGCCCTCGACCGCCTCGATCCGGCCTACCGCCAGGCCGCCGAATCCCTCGGCGCCGGACCGGTCCGAGTCCTGTGCCAGATCACCCTGCCGCTGCTGTTGCCCGCGCTCGGCGCCGCTGCGGGCTTGGCCGTCGCACTGTCGATGGGCGAACTCGGAGCCACGATCATGGTCTACCCCGCCACCTGGAAGACGTTGCCGGTCAGCATCTTCGCCCAAACCGATCGCGGTGAAGTGTTCGACGCCGCGGCAGGCACCACCGTCCTCGTCGTGGTCACCTTGGTAGTGCTGGTCGTCCTCGGTCGAGTACGCGGTCGCGCCGCCCTGCGCTGATCGGGCCAGGCGGGCCCCTCCGATCCGGACCAGCCTCGGATTCGTTCACAGCAGTGCCGCGGCATCGACCGCGGTGAGTCCGCCGTCGACTCGGAGATCGTGCCCGTTGACGAACGCGGCATCCGCTGACGCCAGGAAGGCGACGGCGGCCGCCACATCCTCGGAGGTGCCCACTCGGCCCGCAGGTGACAGCGCGGCGACTCCGGCCTTGGCGGCGTCGGAGAGCTCGGCGCGGAAGGCCGGGGTGTCGATGTAGCCGGGGCTGACCGAGTTCACCCGGATGCGACGGGGCGCCAATTCGGCTGCGAGAGTGCGGGTCAGGTTGTGGACAGCGGCCTTGCTCGCCGAGTAGAGGGCAGCCCCGGGGACGCCCCGATGGAGCCCGAAGGACGCGTTGATGATGATCGCGGCATGGTCGGGAAGCAGCGGCAAGACCTTCTGGATGGTGAAGAAGGCGCCTTTGAGGTTGCTGCCGATCACCTCATCGAAGAGCGCGCCGGTGACCTGGTCGATCGGCTGGAACGAGCCGATGCCCGCGTTGGCGAACAGCAGATCCACGTGTCCGAAACGGTCGGAAACAGCCGCCGCGAGAGTATCGAGCTCGCCGAGATCGGTCGCGTCACCCGCGATTCCGTGCGCCTGACCACCGAGCTCGGCGACGGCCGCATCGAGGCGTTTCTCGTCCCGCCCGGTAACCACGACGCGGGCCCCCTCCGCGATCAACCGATGCGCGGTAGCCAACCCCATCCCACTACTTCCGCCGGTGATCAGCGCGGTCTTGCCATCGAATCGAGAACCGTTGTGCGTCATGGATTCAGCGTGGGCGGTGGTCGAGCGAATAGACAGTGCGCAGTTATCAGGGGTGTATCACCACCAGGATCCGCCCCGACCCCTAAGTGAACCGCAGGCTCGCGCATGGCAGACGGTCACGCCGATTCGGAGAGGCGCAGTCGCGGGAGTCCGGCCAAACGTTCTGCCGTATCGGTATTCGGTTTCGGGTTGTAGAGCACCAATGACCAGTTCGGGTGGTCGGCGACGGTGAGCGTGGTGGCATCGAAGTAGAGATCACCGACTTCGGGGTGATGCAGCGCGTTCACCGCTTGGAGCGGCGCGCCGACCTCGTGGCGTTCCCAGAGTTCGGCGAACTCGGGCTCGGCA
Source organism: Nocardia sp. Root136 (assembly GCF_001427185.1). Lineage (NCBI taxonomy): Bacteria > Bacillati > Actinomycetota > Actinomycetes > Mycobacteriales > Nocardiaceae > Nocardia > Nocardia sp. Root136. The sequence goes on along the minus strand of NZ_LMFE01000001.1, from coordinate 1,495,185 downwards.
GCAGCGAGTTCGTGTGCGACACGCTGGAATTCGCTGTCGTGCGGAACCAGCGCCGCATCCGCGCGATAGGCGGCGACCACGCCGGGAGCGGCTTCGGCCCACAGTTCGGGCAGTCCCCGGTACCGGGGACTGGTGAAGAACGTGACCAGACAATTGTGCGGTTCGCCGTCCGCACAGCCGAACACGCGCCCCGCGAGCATGTTGAACGCCAAGATGTTCCAGTACCGATCACGCACGATGGCAGGCCCCCGATCCCACCCATCGACCACCGCCCGCACCTCCACACTCACCTCGGTCGCCGACCCACACGCAGGCGGCGGATTGAGCCCCGCGAGCAGATACAGATGCCGCCGCTCCGGCTCACTCAACCGCAACACCCCCGCCACCGCGTCGAGCACCTCACCCGACACCGTGATCTCCCGCCCCTGCTCGAGCCACGTGTACCAAGAGACCCCGACCCCCGACAGCTGCGCCACTTCTTCGCGGCGCAGACCGGGCGTGCGCCGACGCGAGCCCGGCACCAGGCCCACATCACCCGGGGTGATCTCGGCGCGACGTGATTTAAGGAACGCACTGAGTTGGGCTCGGCGTTCGGTACGCACCGAGCGCGTGTCGACCACTTCGCTCATCTCCCGATCGTCGCCGATAGCGATCCCGGTATCCAGGTGGTACCCATCGCTCGCGGCACGATCCCGGCAGTCGCCGAGCATCTGTCGGGCAATAGGCTGGGACGGTGAGTGGGGAAGCGTCCGGGACGCCCGAGGCGGTCGACGGCGCGGGCAAACGGCGACGGCGAGGCCGTCCGGCCCGGATCAGCAGGGAACTGATCACCTGTGCCGCCAGGGAACTCGCCCCGGAAGCGTTGACGATGCAGGCCGTCGCGGATGTGCTCGGCGTCGATCCCAAAGCCCTGAATTACCACGTGGGAGATCGAGAGGGTTTGCGCGAGCTGGTGGCGTTGGACGTCTTCGAAACCGAATTGGCCCGGGTCACGCTGCCGGTCGGCCGCGACTGGCAAGCGGTGGTCCGCTCGTATGCGATGGCGCTGCGTGACGCGGTCGTCCGGCTCGGCCCCCTGGCAACCTCCATCCGGCTGCCGGGCGACAACGGACTCGGCACGCTGCGGCCCGTGGAGTGTGTGCTCCGTGCGCTTGTCGGTGCGGGCTTCTCGACCGACGATGCGGGTCGCGGACTCACCCTGATCACCGACACGGCCTTCTCCGCAGGTCTGAGCGCCGTGCGGGCGGCGAAGGACCCGGTGCATCCCGACGTGCCCGGGGTGATCAGCGCCTTGCAGGCCGCGGGCGAGGAGGAACTCCCTCTGCTCCGCGAAGTGGTCGCGGGTGGACCGGCCGGTGATCAGCTCGAGTTCGCGTTGACCGTGCTCCTGGTCGGCCTGGAAGAGCTGCGAAGTCGGTGACCCCCGGCTTCCGAGTGTGATCGAGGGCTTCAACCCGGCCGGACGACGCCGCGCGGCATGATCAGCGGCAGATCGGTATAGGTGAGAATGCCCGGTGCGGCGGCAACCACCGCCGGGATCGCGTGCACGGGGGGCATCGCGGTCATGATGTGTCCGAGCACCATGAAGTCCGCGATGGTTTCGGCCTGGAAGTCCGGCGGCGGGAGGAACCCGACGGTCATGTTCACCGTGGGTCGTCCGTCGACCGTGATCTTCCAGCCGTCCCCGTCCAGCTTCCAATCCGGATCCAGGGTCTGCCCCTTACGCCAGCGGACATTGATGTCGATGACCGTCCGGTCCCCGATCCGGCCCTGCCAGCTCGCGTGCACACCGGCGACGCAGCCCTTCCGGATCGTCCAGGACCCGAGATCCAGATCCGCTGTGGTCTGGGCATATTCGGCCACGCACCGGACGTCGTCGAGTTCGAGCCCGAGGGCATCGCCGACCAAACGGACGGCCTCGGCGAAGATGGCCGTGCCCCGCGCGGCCATGCCCGCCAGCTTCGGGTCATCGATCGGCGTGCCGAAGCCCACCGGTCGCTCGGTGGCCGGGGAGTCGTAGAAGGTGGTGTCAGCGGACTCGGCGATGGTGACCTTGTCGATGCGGTCGCAGGCACTGCCCGCCACGATGGCGAGCAACTCGGCGAAGCCGGGGCTCACCCCGGAACCGAAGATGCTCGACCCACCCTGGCGGCAAGCCTCGTCGATCTCCGCGCGGTCAACGCCGAGATTGTGGCCGGTGATGAACGATGCCGTGGTCACGACATTCACGCCCGCGGACAGGATGCGGACCACCTCGTCGACGTCGAACCACATCGGGTTGTAGACCACACAATCAGGTTTCAGCGCCAGTAGCGCGTCGGCGTCATCGGTGGCCAGGATGCCGATCGGATCACCACCTAGCAGCTCGCCGACATCGCTGCCGATCTTGCTTCCCGCCCAGGCGAAACAACCCACCAGTTCGAACTCGGGATGCGCGGCAAGCGCCCGGGCGGAACTCTTCCCGACGTTGCCGGTCGTCCACTGGACAACCCGATACTTGGTCGATGACATCGGAACCTCATTCAGTGTTCAGCGCGCGCGTTGTCCGGGCCCGGCCGATTGCCGCGCACCGGACCGCGAGGTAGGACGAATGTCGTTCTACCCCTTCATATGTCGCTGCTTGTAAGGCCCATACTCGCACCCCGCGCACCCGCCGTGCGCGCTTTCGACATAATTTTTTCCCGAACAGAGAATAATAGGGTGAGATCACCACAGCCGACCCTTCGCCCGCCTCCCCGAGGTGGCCGCCTTCGCTGTCACCAGCGCCGACGTCACCCACGGCACGGCCTGGGCGGCAGCTACCGTGAGGCTGGGGGCAGGAGTCGGCCGCTGAGGACGGGACGGTTGGTGAGGTCGTACTCCGGGATGCCGACGCCGAGACTCTCTGCAAGCCTGTAGAACATTCCGCGTGACCCCCAGGGGCCGTATTCGTATTCTTCGGGTCGGGCGCCGAGTGCCTGGATCTCGGTGTCGAAGCGGTGCGGGTTGCTGCCTGTCCTTGCGAGGCTGCTGTCCGTGGTGTCGAGTCCGGTGATGAGGCGACCGTCTTCGGCGTACCGGAACACCGCCCCTGGTTTCCCGCCGGTGTACAGCACCAGTGCCGCGGTTCCGATAGAGGCGCGCAGGACGAGGCCGCGGTCTTCGATGACTTTCCAGCTACCGTGCTCCCACGCCCAGGCCCAGCTTCGGTAATGCCCTGCACTGACCACATATCCGTCGGATTCGTAGAGAAGGCCGCCCAACTCGTAGTGGAAGTCATCCGGCTGGCGCGCCGCCACGGTGTTTTTGTCGACGCCCATTCGCTCCAATAGCTCCTGGGCGTTGATCTGACGCGCGAAGGTGAGGCTGAGCAGCGGCAGATCCCTGCCGTACATCCACCCGAGGCCACCGGTCGTGGTGTTCACGAGGCCCCCAGTCCATGATCCTGGAACCAGGTGCCGTCATCCGCTGATGCAGTCACAGCGGCTGACACTGCCAGGGGCTACCGACATCTATGGCCGAGGCCTGAGCGCCACCGCCCTCGCGCCCGGAGTGGCGGCGTGCGATCGGCAAGTCCGCAGGGCAGACTTGCGCGGTCCAGAGCTTCATCGCCCCCGACACCGAGGCAACGATGACACCGATTCCGGCTGGTATCTCGCTCGACGCGCTGTCCGAACTCCCTCAATACCCCACCGGGACGTCATTCGGTCCCGACATCGACACTGCCCATGAGGTTCTGCTGTCCGACGCCGGTGTGGACACGAAACGCGAGGCGTTCCTCGCGTGGGTCGCACGACACCAGCCGTGCATCTTCGGCCGGATGGCTACGAAGTCCGGCACACCCGCGCACGGGCTGGCGATGAATCTGTGCTGGATCGATGAGGAGGTGCTCGCGGCCGGACCACACGCGGTCGCCGCCGCGGTCGCCGCGGACCGACAGAGCTGGAAGGAACGCGCCGCGCGCGGGGAAAGCAGTGCCTTCCTCGTAATTTTCAACAGCCGCCGCCTCGCCCATGCCCGACCCGGCCCCGAATTCGCCCGGCTGTGTACCGATCTGGCCTCCCTGTATCTCACCGAACTGGCGCCCATCCGCCCCGACGTGATCTACACCGAGGCCCTCCCGCTGCGCGGGCGTGACGGTGTCCTGCGGCTGTTCAAAGGCAGTGTGCAGCTATTCCACACCGGTGCCCACCTGCGCCGACATCACGACCGCCGGATTCCAGGCGGGGTGATGATCTCGGTGAACGGACCCGGCCACTACGCCAATTCGCTTGTCACCCAGGGTGTGTGCGCGGACCTGACCGAATCCGCTCCGGTCGTCCGTCGCCTGGCCGCTCGCTCGATCGGCGCCGGCGGACTCGGCGACGACCGCGCAGTGAGTACTACCTGGCATCGCGACTCCCGACCTGCCGAACGTGACACCGCGCGGTGGTTCTCCGCGGCCTACCACCTCGACGTCCTTGTCGAATCCGACGTAGTAACCGACCCCGGCCTACGCACCGGCCCCTGCCCGGCCCACCAGCAATGGTCCTGGCTACATCTGGACTACATCGACGACCACGAGACCACTCCCGCCGACCGCACCCACGGATGGTTCCACGGGACTCCCATCCACGAACGCGACCTACACCACAACCCTTGGCCGCCAGTCGTTCCCATCGACGCGCCGGACTTCAACTACTGACGTTGCCACTGCCGCGAACTCGTACTCACGCTCTAGGCGAACCGCGTAGTGAGCTCGGTCGCGATCTCGTAGTGGCGCACGAGGAACGAGCGTTCGTCGAGCTTCTTGCGTCGCAGCCAGCTGGTCACTTCCGCGTTGCACTTGCTGGCGTTGCACGACCCACACGCGGGCACGACGTTGCCGAGCGTGTAGCGACCGCCACGCGAGATGGCCCGCACGCAGTCCTTCTGCAGCGAGGTAGCGGGGGAGCGACAGTACGCACACCCGCCCCACGAGGCCTTGAGTGCGTCCCACTGCGCATCGGTGAGGTCGTGGATGACCTGCGCCATCCGCTTCTTGCGCTTGCGCGCGGCACGAACCTGTTTGCTACCGCCAGTCGGCACGAAAGGAGACAATACGCGTCGCGATGGTCGAAGTGATCACCCTGGGCAAACGAAACGTCTGGATTCTCGAGCCGAGGTCAGCGATGAATTCGCCGATATCGAGTAGTCCATACAGGTATGGATATCAACTCGTTGTTCTTCGGCTTGGCCGTGACCGATTTCGCGGCGGCAGACAGCTGGTACAGCCGCTTGTTCGGGCGTGTGGCCGACTTCGCGGTGGTGCCGGGAGCCGAGGCGATGTGGCAGCTGAACGACACCGCCTTCCTTTACATCGTGGTCGATCCCGAGCACGCCGGTCAGGCTCTGGTGAACATCGCCGTGTCCGACCTGAACGACGCCGTTGCCGAAATCGCCTCGCGAGATCTCGATCCCGGACCCTTCATCCTCGTCGGGCCCGGCGGCGCGGCGGGCAGGAAAGCACCCTTCACCGATCCGGACGGCAACTCGATCTTTATCATCGAAATTGCCGCCCCCTGAGTCGAGCTGCGGCCAGAGACAAATCCCACGCCGGATACCTAGCCTCGCGGTCACCGTGGTGGGCCGGTTCGAGCGGTAGCTTTGATCGTGTTTACGGTGACGATGAACGACCGAGCGACGAAACTACTCGGTCTGCGGGATGGCTTCGGTGGCCTGGATCCAGAAGAAGGCTTGGCGTCCGGCTTGCGGAGATGGGTGGACGGCGGGATCGGAAGCTGCGGCGAGGTGGTGTGCTGGGCCCCGGTTCCCGTGCACGCTGATGACGCACCAGGGCGTCACTTCGACCTCACCGGGTGGGAATGTCTCCAAACTGTCTTCCACCTGGAAGATTTTGTGCCCGTTGCGAGTACGTACGACGAGGGGCCGATCCTAGGTGTCGACGCGCAGCGGACCCTCCTTCGGCAAGGGATCGCACTCGCTCGGGAGGTCGGGCGGCTGGCCGGTGAATTGAGTTCGCCGATTCCGCTGCGATGCATCGTTGCGACCAACGAAACCAACGGCACGTTCAGATTTCATCGGATCCGGACCGATGAAAGCTGGCTATCCGATGATCTCGACGGTTACGGCCGAGACTATGTAGTGGTCATCGACTTCCTGCCTCGGCCCCTCGACAGGTTCTCCAGTGCGCACGTTGCGGCGACACAACGCGCGGCGCTTTTCGACCTTGTCGAGCTCATTGCACCCGACGCCGAGAAAGCTTGTGGCAGATTGGAATACGTCCTCGAGAATGCGTCGTGGTCGGCCTTCGATCCGGAAGACGCACTGATCGAGGTCTTGTTCGACGGCTGTGACGGTGGCTTGGTCTACTTCGATCGCGAAGTCGCCGATCCCTACGCGATTCGCAGTCGGCTTGCGCTGCTACCCACCTGTCCGGAAGGGCTGACCTGGGACTGGTACGACGGCGATATCTGCAAGACCGAGACCGATCTCCAGACCTACCTTCGGTTGTCGGCCGATCACTGCCGTACGGTCGGCACCGCGTTGATCGGTGTCGTCACCGGCAAGAACGGACTGGTGCTCGGGTTCCTGCCTTCGAACAAGCTCGAGCAGTTCATCGAGCTCGCCGCGTCGGCCGATGCGGAGATCGTCATCTACGGCACAGTGGAGCCGGGCGCGCACTGGCCGAACCGGCCATCCGGCAGGTCCGAAATCAACGGCCCGACTTGATCGCTCGTTGGCGAGGCCGATTGTCCACCTGTGGTCACCGATCCGGAGGGTCGGTATCGTGGGTTGGCGCTCGGCAGTAGAGGACTGAGCACAAGTCCCGGGTCCGAACAGGCTTCGCCCGCAATTTTTCAGGAGCACCGACCCGTATGCGTAGCGATATCTTCCACGCGAACAATATGGCCCAGCAGGCCACTCAGCTCGGCCTCACGCTGCAGCACTCGAAGTGTGTGAAGGCGTGTGTCAACGGCGAGGTCTATGCCCGCCAGGGCGCCATGATCGGCTACCGCGGGCAGTTCGCGTTCGAGGTCAAGAGTCAGGGTCTGGGCAACCTGGTCAAGCGGTTCGCGACGGGGGAGGGGGTGCCGTTGATGAGCTGCCGTGGGCAGGGCGAGGTCTGGTTCGCCCACCATGCCTCGGATTGCTTTCTGATCGACCTCGATCCCGGGGATTCACTCTCGATCAACGGCAAACACATCCTCGTCTACGAGCCCACCCTCGGCTATGACATCCAGATGGTGTCCGGCGCCGGTGCTTTCGTCGGCGGCGGTCTGTTCAACTGTGTGTTCCAGGGGCAGGGTCGGCTGGCGATCACGAGCCACGGTCAGCCGATCGTTGTGCCCGTCAGCCACCAGCAACCGGTGTTCGCCGATTCCGATGCCCTGATCGGCTGGTCCTCGGGCCTGCAGACCTCCATCGTGCGCACCCAGAGTTTCGGATCGATGCTGCGCGGCGGGTCGGGCGAGGTAGCGCAGGTGCGATTCGTCGGCGAGGGGTTCGTCATTCTCCAACCCTCGGAATTCAACTTCGGGCCGACAAGCTCGAAGTAGCCACACCGCGCTACCAGGTGAGATCACGGTCGGGGACCCGGTGCTCCCCGAACCAGATCGCGACCATCTCAGCGGTGGCCGCGATGAGTTCACGGTGCTCGCGGCCGTCGACATCGAGAGCCGAGGCGCGCAGCACCGCGGCGAATCCGGTATTGACCACAACCGAGGCCATCACGTCGTATTTGTGGTCGTCACCGGCACCGAGGATCTGGATGACCAGCATCTTGATCATCAGCCGCAGGCGCGGCTCGAACTCGGGCAGGCCGCTGCTGTAGAACTGCACGCCCGCGATCAGCGCCCGCACCAGCCCCGCGTTGGCGACCAGCACATCAGGGGTACACGGTACCGATACTGACTCCCGCCGCCGCCGCGATCCGATTGGTCGAGGTCTCGGTGATCCCGCGCTCTCCGAACAGGTCCGCCGCGGCGTCGAGGATCTGGTTCCGCGTCGCTTTGGCTCGATCCTGCGTGGGCAGACGGCGACTACGAGGGGCGGAGGCACGCTCTTGATCCTTACGTTCACACCATTGAGCCGCAGCACAGCGTATGCGTTATCTCGTCCGTTGAACGAAGGACGACGCGCACGCGGAAACCTTCCCCGGTTGGGACCGAGTGAGACCCTGTTCGGCGCGCACGCCCGGCTCTGGTTGTGCGTCTGGCGCGAGCAATCCAACGTCAATGGTTGCCGTGCCCGCCTGTGGTGGTGAAACCTCTCGGGAATGGTAGAAGCGATCGAGCCTTTGGTGTTCGAAGCGATCAGAAGCGTTGAACCTGAGCCGATCCGCGAGCATTGGGTGGTTGTCGCGAACAAGCGCTATCCACCTAAGCAGGTGTATCAGCTGATCACCGGATTGCCGCGCTCGGCGTTTACATCGCATCGTGCCCTCGCCGAGTTGCGTCGATTGGGGCTGTCCACCAGCGTCTACACGCCGCCGCGGGCAGATGCTGACACGGCCGAAGCCTCCGGCGGATCCGGTGGCGTCGATGGATTGGCTGAATCATTCGCGACGTTGTCGCGGTTTCTCACCGAGCACGATCTGACAGCGCACCTCGCCGCCGCGGAGGCTGATTTCCAGCATGCTGGATCTGCAGCGAGTCGTGAGGTGATCGCCAGGTACGGATTCAGCGACGACCTCCTCGACGCCGCGCTGGCTGTGCGCGCACGCGTCGGGCGCCTCAACGACGTCATTCATGCGACCGTCATCGCGCGTGTGCTACCCGCCATCTTGGAAGAAGGAGAGGTTGTCAGCCGACGGCCCTCTCTAGGAGCGGGAAATGATCCGTCGCGACCGTTCGATCTGGAAACAGATCGTCGGATCGCCGAGTTCAAAGTCGCACAGTGGAAGGGTGCCGACACCATGCGCAAGCGAGGTGTCGTCTCCGACTTGGTTCATTTGGCGCTCGATGAAAGCGGTCGGCGTGCCCAGCTTTTCGTGGTCGGTGCGCTGCCTGTCAGGTTTCTTACGGCATCCAAGTCGACGATCGCATGGGCGCTCGGCCGATCGTCTCCGCACACCAGAGCCCGGTTCGAGCAACGCTTCGGACCTGCAACCGATTTCACCGTCGCGGATTTCGCTCGTGTGCACGGCCGACATATCGAGCTGGTCGACTTGGCAACACTCGTCCCGTCGTTGGCACTTCCGCCAGAGCTGATCTGACCGCACCAGCATCGCCAATGTCCCATCGCTGCATTGCAGTCACACCGAATATCCACCCATGCCGCCCGCAGACCGCAGCCCGTCCAGGTCGTCGGCCGGGTATCTCGCCGAGCCCACCCGCTTCCGGGTTCGTCACGTCGGCTGAACGAACACCCCGGCCTGGTCGTCCAGCAGGCGGCGGATTTCCTCGTCCGGATACGGGGTGCTTCGGCTCGCCTGCTGGAACGCACGCATGAACGCGGACATCGCCGTGGCGACCGGCGCATGCCGGGTGAGGAGCGCGGCGGCTCCCTCGGCGATGCCATGGGGAGGCTTGCCCTCGGCGATGGCGCGCACCATCGTGGCGCGTGTCTCCCGGTCTTCCCGTCGGAGCCCGTACAGGGCGGTGATCAGCCAGTTCGTCAGGTAGGTGGCGGTGAAACCGTGGTCATAGCTCTGGTTCTGGTCGAAGAACGCGGCTTCCTGCGGTGAGAGGTCGAACCCGGAGGAGAGTGCGAGGCCGTAGTCGGCGAAGTAGAGGCGTCGACCGTCGGTCAGGATGTTCTGGAAGTGCGCGTCCAGGTGCAGGAGCCCACGGCTGTTCATGAACGCGGTGCCCGCGGCCAGTTCCCGCTCCACCATGGCGCAGGCCCGGTCGGTGGCCTCGTCGGCCGCCTCGATCTGGGTGTTCAGCCAGTCGTGCAGGGTGGTCGGGATGTACTCCAGGAACAGCGCGATGCTCGCCGAAGAGTCACGCAGGGCCTCGATCCGGTGTCGTACCTCGGGTCGGTCGTCCCAGTAGGCGACGGTGCGATCGATGTCGGCGAGCTCGGCAGGCAGCGGCGTCGTGTCCGGGAGCACCCGCCAGTGGTACATCAGCGGGAAGCCCTCGTGTTCGGCGGCGAGCACCCAATTCGTCGTCATGGTGTGCACCGCGAGCTCGCGCCAGGCTCCGAAGCCCGCTCCGCCGATGAGGCCGACGCCGTAGTGGTAGAACAGCGGCACATCGAACAGGTTCGCCGTGGACCGGACGTGTTCCGGCTGCCGTTCCAGGTCGGAGAGGGGCACTCGCTTCACGAAAACCGGAGTTCCCGCGATCTCCAGTAGCGCTGATTTTCCGCCGATACCGGCACCGATCGGCTCGGCCGCATCCACGAGCTCGCGCAACGCATGATCGCTGTGCAGTGCCAGAGCGGTGGAGACGGCGCCGTGAACGCGCAGGCGCTTCGGGAGCGACATGTCACGAGTCGCCGCCGCGTCGCGGGACATCGCCTCGCTGCCGCGCATCACCACGATCAACCCTCCCCGTCGCAGTCGCGATCGACAGTCAGCCTATCGCGATCATCGACCTGTCGAACGTCCGGAAAAGTCGCTGTTCGGAGATCCGTAGAACCGGTGCGGTGGGGCTGAGCAGGTACTCCGAGTCGGTGTCCGAGCTGCGCGCCAGTGGCGTGTAAGGGCGGTGCAAGAAGCCGCAGTAAGAGTCGATGACATGACGTGGCACAACGGCCGACAGGCCGAGAGAAAGACCATGCTGGTTACCGGCGCCAACGCGGGCATCGGGTACTTCACCGCCGAGCAACTCGCGGCCACCGGTGCCACCGTGGTGCTGGGCTGCCGTGACACCGCCAAGGGCGAGCTCGCAGTGCGGGCGATCCGTGCCCGGGTTCCCGATGCTCGATTGCGTTGCGTGCGTATGGATCTGGCGGATCTGTCCTCACTGCCTGCGACAGTGGACGCCCTCGACGTCGACAGCCTGGACGCGGTCTTGCTCAATGCCGGGGCCCATCTGTCTGGTCCCGAACGCCGCATCAGCGCTCAGGGGCACGAATTGATGCTCGCCACAAACCATCTCGGGCACTTCGCGCTGGTCGCACATCTGATGCCGATACTGACCGCGACAGCGAACAGTCGGGTGATCACGGTGGGCAGCTTCGCCGCACGGTCGGAGCGACTCGATCTCGGTGATCTGCAATCCGAGCGGGACTATCGGCCCAAGCGCAGCTACGGACGATCGAAGCTGGCCCAAATGCTGTTCGGGTTCGAGCTGGATCGCCGCCTGCGCGCGCACGGTGCCGACACCGCCAGCATCGTCGTCCATCCCGGCGGTGCCTTGGACTCACTCACCCCGTCGCGGCCACCGCTGTTCGTCCGCACCACCGCCCAGCGCCTGCGCGGACTCCCCGCCGGCCTCGCGCTGCACGGCAAACACGCGGCCGCCACAACCGTTGTCCGAGCCGTTCTGGACGACGGGATAACCGGCGGGCAACTCTGGGGGCCAAGGGTCTTCGGTCTCCGTGGCCGACCCCATCGGGAAACGCCCCACGCCCATATGGCCGACCTCGATACCGCCGCCGAGCTGTGGACCGCTAGTTCCGCACTCGCAGCCGTCGACCCGCTCGTACGTCCGTCCCCACACTGATCCGCCCTGTGTCCTGCCCGCCGCGACGGGGCGGCGGTTGACAGGTTGTGTCAGTGGGCGGGCTTACGCTGGGCTTGTGTCGGTACTCCCTCTGATCTTCACCGCGGGCTGGGCCAGCGGGATCAACGCGTACGCGGTGGTGTTTCTGCTGGGGTTGTTCGGGCGGATCGGGTGGGCTGGTGACGTGCCACCGGGGTTGCAGCGCACCGATGTGCTCGTCGCCGCCGGTGTGCTGTTCGTGATCGAGGCGGTGGCGGACAAGATTCCGTACCTCGACTCGTTCTGGGATGCGGTGCATACCGTGGTTCGGCCTGCTTCGGGCGCGATCGTCTCGGCTCTGATTGCGGGGCAGGACGATTCGCTACCCACCATGTTCGCCGCGGCGGTCGGTGGTACCACCGCCTTGCTCAGTCATATCGTCAAAGCGGGCACCCGGATGGCGATCAATACCTCCCCGGAACCGGTGACCAATGTCGTGATGAGCACCGCCGAGGACTTCACGGTCGGCGGTGTCCTGACCCTGGCGGTGTTCTTCCCGGTGCTGGCCGCGGTGATCGCGGCTGTCCTACTGGTGATCGGCCTATCGGTAGTCTACTTGTGCGCCAGCCGAATCAGCCGCTATCTCCGACGCAGACGAGAACGCCGAGCCGCGCGGAACAGCGGCGTCGACCCGGCCCTCGAATAGCGCAGCGGCACTCACCGCACCTGCGGCGCCACTTTCGTGCCGAGCAGATCGATGCTGTGCAGCACCTGCTCGGGCGGCAGGGTCCCCACGCTGGTGTGCAGCATGAAGCGATCGAGGCCGAGGGTGTCGCGGACCTCGGCGATCTTGCTCGCCACATAGTCGGGGGTGCCGACGAACAGCGAACCGTTCTGCGAGCGCAGGACGTCGAACTGCGCACGTGTCATCGGACCCCAGCCGCGCTCGCGGCCGATGGTCGACATGGCCAGTGCGTAGGGCTCGTAGAACTGCGCGACGGCCTGCGCGTCGGTATCGGCGACATAGCCGTGCGCGTGCACCGCCACCGGTTGCTTCTCGTGTCCGCCCTCGGCGAGCGCGCGGTGATAGAGCTCGACCAGCGGCTTGAACCGCGCGGGCTCACCGCCGATGATCGCGATGGCGAGGGGCAGTCCGAGCAGTCCGGCGCGAATCACCGACTCGGGACTGCCGCCGACCGCGATCCATACCGGCAGGGGGCGATCGTCGGTGCGCGGATACACCGTCGCGTCGTGCAGCGGCGCCCGGAATCGGCCCGTCCAGGTGACGGGGCCTTCCTCGCGCACGCGCAGCAGCAGTGCCAGCTTCTCCTCGAAGAGCGCGTCGTAGTCGGCCAGGTCGTACCCGAACAACGGGAACGACTCCGTGAAAGATCCGCGCCCCGCCATCAGCTCGGCGCGCCCGTTCGACAGTCCGTCCAGCGTCGCGAAGTCCTGATACACGCGCACCGGATCATCGGAGCTGAGCACGGTGACGGCGCTGGTCAACTGGATGCGCTCGGTCCGGGCGGCAGCGGCGGCCAAGACGACGGCGGGGGCGGACGCGGCGAAATCCCGGCGATGATGCTCGCCCACGCCGTACACATCGAGTCCGGCGGCCTCGGTCGCCACAGCCTCGTCGACCACCTGACGCAGCCGCTCGGCGGCGGTCGGCGCGGGCCGGTCGGCGGTGGGGTACAGCTCGGCGAAGGTGGTGAGCCCCAGTTCCATGTGAACCCTCTCTTCGGGATGCGGTCCTCTTATAAACGGACCGTAGTCCGATAACATTCCTCACCGATTTATGGATGAATGCGGATTATCTATGACGAAACTATAGTGAGTGGTATGACCGCCCTGGCGACCACGCGCACCGAACCCGACCTGTCCTTCCTGCTCGACCGCACCAGTCATGTCCTGCGCACGCAGATGGCGGCGGCGCTGGCCGAAATCGGGCTCACGGCCCGCATGCACTGCGTGCTGGTCCACGCGCTGGAAGCCGAACGCACGCAGGCCCAGCTCGCCGAGCTCGGCGACATGGACAAGACGACCATGGTGGTCACCGTCGACGCGCTGGAAAAGGCCGGTCTGGCCGAACGTAAGCCGTCGAGCACCGACCGCCGCGCTCGCATCATCTCCGTGACGCCCGCGGGTGCGGAACTCGCCGCGCGCAGCGCCGAAATCGTCGACGGCGTCCATCAGGGCGCGCTCGGTTCGCTGCCGAAGGCTGAGCGTGAATCCCTGGTACGGGCGCTGAATCACCTGGTGGAGGGGCATTTGTCGGCGGCGGTCGAGGCTGCGCCCGCGCGCCGCGCCAGGCAATAGTCCGTTATAGATTGTCTATTACGAAACTATCTAGTACGGTCTCTCTTGTTCGCTTCCAGCAGGAGATGACCCATGACAAAGTCCCAGCGCACCGCCCTCGCGGTGCTGTCGGCCGCGATGCTGATGACCATCCTCGACGGCAGCATCGTCACCGTCGCCATGCCGGCGATCCAGGAGGACCTCGGCTTCTCGCCCGCGGGTCTGAGCTGGACCGTGAATGCCTACCTGATCGCCTTCGGTGGTCTGCTCCTGCTGGCCGGGCGCCTCGGTGACCTGATCGGCCGCAAGACGATGTTCGTCACCGGCACTGTCGTCTTCACCGCCGCGTCGGTGCTGGCGGGCGTGGCGACCACTCCCGCCGTGCTGATCGCGGCCCGATTCCTGCAGGGCGTCGGCAGCGCGATCGCCGCCTCGGTGGTGCTCGGCATCCTGGTGACGATCTTCACCGAGCCGCGCCAACGGGCAACGGCCATCGGTGTTTTCAGCTTCACCGGCGCTGCGGGCGCCTCGATCGGCCAGGTGCTCGGTGGCGTGCTCACCGATGCGCTGAACTGGCACTGGATCTTCCTGATCAATGTGCCGATCGGCGCGCTGACGGTGCTGGTGGCAGTGAAGTCACTGCCCACCGACCGTGGTCTCGGCTGGTCCGCCGGTGCCGATGTGCTCGGCGCCGCCCTGGTCACCGCCGGTCTGATGCTCGGCATCTACACTGTCGTCGAGGTCGAACGCTACGGCTGGGTCTCGGCCCACACCCTCGGCCTCGGCGCGCTGGCCGCCGCACTGCTCGCCGCTTTCGTCGCCCGTCAGGCCACCGCGGTCAACCCGCTGCTGCCGCTGCGAATCTTCCGCTCCCGCACGGTCTCCGGCGCCAATGTGGTCCAGATGCTCACCCTGGCCGCCATGTTCGCCTTCCAGATCATCGTGGCGCTCTACCTGCAGAAGGTGTTGGGCTACAACGCATTGCAGACCGGCCTCGCCATGCTGCCCGCCGCTGTCGCCATCGGCGGGGTGTCACTGTTCGCCTCTGCCCGCCTGATCACCCGCTTCGGGGAGCGGACCGTGCTCATCGCCGGTCTGGTGCTGCTGCTGGCCGGGATGTCGTGGCTGACACGGCTGCCCGTCGACGCCGGTTACCTCACCGACGTGCTGCCGGTGATGGTGGCCGTCGCCGGTGGCGGGCTGGTGTTGCCCGCACTCACCGCGCTGGGCATGTCGGGCGCCGAAGCCGACGACGCGGGCCTGGCCTCGGGGCTGTTCAACACCACGCAGCAGGTCGGCATGGCGATCGGTGTCGCGGTGCTGTCCACCCTGGCCGCCGCGCGGACCGGCACCGAACTGGTGGCCGGCGCCTCCGACGCCGCAGCCCTGACCAGCGGTTACCGGCTGGCATTCACGGTCGCGGCCGGTCTGCTCGCCGCCGCGCTCGCCGTCAGCGCCACCGTCCTGCGCAAGCAGGACAGCGGCGAAGCGAAGCCGGTCGCCGAGGCCGTGCCTGCCTTCTGAAGTGACGAATCGCCGGGAACCACCCCTGCGGTTCACCCCCCGGGTGGATGTCCGCCCGGGGGGTTCGGTGGTGTCCTCGAATGATGCTGACCGATCGCACGACGTTGACCCAATTCCTCATCGAAGAGCGCCGCCGCCATCCCGGTTCCAGCGGTGAACTCAATTCCCTGATCCTCGACGTCGCACTGGCCTGCAAGGCGATCTCCAAGCGCATCGCCTCGGGTGCGCTCACCGGCGTCCTCGGCGGCGCCGGGGTGGTGAACGTGCAGGGTGAGCAGCAGCAGAAGCTCGACGTGGTCGCCAACGATCTCTTCCTGCATGCCTGCGAGTGGGGCGGCCACCTGGCCGGCATGGTGTCGGAGGAACTCGACGACCCCTACCCGATCCCGCCCGACTATCCGCGCGGCAAATACCTCCTCGCCTTCGATCCACTCGACGGCTCGTCCAATATCGACGTGAATGTCGCTGTGGGCAGTATCTTTTCGATCCTGCGCGCACCGACCCCCGGCGTGGACGCGACGATGCGGGACTTCTTGCAGCCCGGCACCGAGCAGGTCGCCGCGGGCTATGCGATCTACGGTCCCGCGACGCAACTCGTGCTCACCGTCGGAACCGGTGTGCATGCCTTCACCCTCGATCCCGAGCTCGGCGAGTTCTTCCTGACCGGACAGAATCTGCGCCTGTCGGAGTCCACGTCGGAGTACGCGGTCAACAGTTCCAATCGCCGCTTCTGGGAACCGGCCGTGCGCCGCTACATCGATGAGTGCCTGGCGGGCGCGACCGGCCCGCGCGAGAAGGACTTCAACATGCGCTGGGTGGCGTCGCTGGTGGTCGAAACGCACCGCATCCTGACCCGGGGCGGGGTTTTCCTGTACCCGCGCGACTCGAAGGACCCGTCCAAAGAAGGCAGGTTGCGCCTGCTCTACGAGGCCGCTCCCATCGCCTTCCTGATCGAGCAGGCCGGCGGTCTCGCCTCGACCGGCCGTGACCGGATCCTCGAGGTCGTCCCCACCGAGCTGCACCAGCGGATCGCGTTCATTTTCGGTTCCCGCGACGAGGTAGCCCGCATCGTGAGGTACCACGCCGAAGCCGCCGAGGAGCCCGACGGCCAGTGGAGCCCGCTGTTCGGTCTACGCGGTCTCTACCGTTCCACCACCTGAGGAGGAGATTCATGTCCGCCAAACACCCCGTCGTCGCCATCACCGGATCATCCGGAGCCGGAACAACGTCGGTGATGCGCACATTCGATCAGATCTTCCGCAGGGAAGGCATCGATGCCGCGTACGTCGAGGGCGACAGCTTCCACAAGTTCGACCGGGTAGGCATGAAGGAGGAACTGGCGCGGGCCTTGTCCGACGGCGACCACACCTTCAGTCACTTCGGTCCCGAGGCGAACCTGTTCGAAGAACTGGAGAAGTTGTTCCGTGGCTACAGTGAGTCCGGCACCGGGCGGGTGCGAAAGTACCTGCACGACAAGGAAGAAGCCGCGCCCTACAACCAGGAGCCGGGCACGTTCACCCCGTGGGAGGAGATCCGCCCCGACACCGACTTGCTGTTCTACGAGGGTCTGCACGGTGCGGTGGCCAACGAGCAGGTCGATGTCGCGCAGTACGCCGACCTGCTCATCGGGGTGGTACCCGTGATCAACCTCGAGTGGACCCAGAAGTTGCACCGCGACAAGGACAAGCGCGGCTACTCCACCGAGGCGGTGACCGAGACGATCCTGCGCCGCATGCACGACTACGTGAACTTCATGTGCCCGCAGTTCTCCCGCACCCACGTGAACTTCCAGCGGGTTCCCGTGGTGGACACCTCGAATCCGTTTGTCGCCCGCACGATTCCGACTCCCGATGAATCTATGTTGGTGATCCGGTTCGCCGATCCGCACGGCATCGACTTCCCGTATCTGCTCTCGATGCTGCACGACTCGTTCATGTCCCGCTCGAACACGATCGTGTGTCCGGGCGGGAAGATGGACCTGGCGATGCAGCTGATCTTCACACCGATGCTGTTGCGGCTCATGGAACGTCGCGGCCGCACCCGCTGAGCCGGAGTCGACGACCACCTCACGCGAGGTGGTCGTCGAACCAGGTCACCAGCTCCGGGTCGTCGAGACCATCGGCGACGAGCACCGCGGCCGTGAGGTCGTCGGTGCGCGTGTACGCGTTCTGCGCGGCCACACACCGCAGCCCCGCCGCGACCGCGGACCGCACGCCGTTCGCCGAATCTTCCACGGCAACTACGTGCTCGGCGGACAGACCGGTCTGGATCAGCACGTCCAGATACACCGCGGGGCTCGGTTTCAGCACGGGCACTTCGGTTCCGGTGGTCACGGTGTCGAAGGGCTCACCGAAAGCATGTTTCAGCAGGGGCTCGACCCACGCGCGGGTGCCGGTGGTCGCCACATGCAACCGAACGCCACGCGACCGGAGCCGCTCGATCAGCTCCCGCGCTCCCGGCCGGGCCCGAATCTGCCCGTCCGAGGCCATCTGCCGCATGATGCGGGTCTTGGTGCGGTGCACCTTGTGCGCGAGCTCGCGCGCCTGCTCGGTCGGCATGGCGTGCTGTTCGAACCAGAACGCCAGCCGCTGCGCGCCACCGGCGACCTTCAGCAGCTTCCCGTACTCCTCGACATCCCAGCGGTCGGGGAGCCCCGCCTCGGCGAATGCCGTGTTGAAGGCCACCCGGTGGCCGTCTCGTTCGCTGTCGACCAGGGTGCCGTCGACATCGAAGATCACCGCGCGCAGCTGAGTCATGGTGCGCCGTCGAGGTATTCGCGGACCCGGTCGAGGACGGACTCCACGGTGAACCCGTGGTGGGCCAGTACCTCGTCGCCGGGTCCGCTGTGTCCGAACTCGTCGATGCCGATCGTCAGGTCCACCAGCCCCGCCCAGCCCGCGGTACTGCCCGCCTCGATACTGATCGTGTGCGCTGAGGCATCAGGGGTGAAGCGGGACCGATCCAGCGCGGACACCACCCGCACGTCGTGTCCGTCGGTCCGTAGCCGATCGGCGACCGCCGCAGCCAGTGCGACTTCCGAACCGGTAGCGACGATTTCGATCCCGCGCGCGGTGGCGACATCCGGTTCGGCTGCCTCGCCGATGACTTCGGCACCGTCGACAATTCGTGGCCCGGTCCCAGCGGTGTCGAGCTGGGGCAGGGACTGGCGGGAAAGGATCAGCGCGGTAGGGCCGTCGACGCGCGAGAGCGCGAGTTCCCAGGCTAGAGCGGTCTCCGCATCGTTCGCAGGCCGCAACACCTGCACCCCGGGAATCAGCCGCAGCGACTCGATGTGCTCGACGGGCTGGTGCGTCGGCCCGTCCTCACCGACCGCGATCGAATCGTGGGTCAGCACATAGATCACCGGCTGCCTCATCAATGCCGACAATCGCAGCGCGGGCCGCAGATAGTCGGCGAACACCAGGAAGGTGCTGCCGAAGACCCGGAACCCACCGTGCAGGCTCATCCCGTTCAGCACGGCCGCCATCCCGAACTCGCGAATGCCGAAAGCGATGGCACCGGCGGTGAAGTCGCCGCGACTGACCACGTCGCCGCACTCCGTGCCGGTCGACCCGGCCAGGTCGGCCGAACCGCCCACCAATTCCGGCATCGTCGACAGCGCCGCGTGCAAACACGCCTGCGAGGACTGCCTGGTGGCGCGCGGCGCGTCCGCCGCCACGGCTTCCAGCGCAGCCGGCAACCCCGCGGGCAGCAGACGCGCAAGGGCACGTCGGAACTCGGCCGCACGCTCCGGCGCGGCAGCGTCGAACGCCGCGAATTCCTCGAGCCAGGTCGCATGTTCCTCGCCGCCGATCGCCGCGAGCACGGCACACATCGCGCTCACTTGCTCCGGCACCGCGAACGGCGGAAGAGTCCATCCCGCAAGCTCTTTGGCCTGTGCCAATCGCCGCGCTCCCAGTGGGGAACCATGTGCCTTGGAGGTGCCTGCGACACCGGGCGCACCATGGCCGATCACCGTGCGCACCGCGAGGAAGCTCGGCCGCGGATCGCTCTTCGCGCGGTGCAGAGCGGCGTCTATCGCCTCGATATCGGTCCCGTCGGCCACCACCTCGGTATGCCACCCATAGGCCGCGAAGCGTGCCACTTGATCGTCGCTACACGACCGTCCGACCGCGCCGTCGATGGTGATCTCGTTGTCGTCCCAGAGCACGATCAACCCGCCGAGTCCCAAATGCCCTGCGAACGAGGCGACTTCGTGGCTGACGCCCTCCATCAAGCACCCGTCGCCGACGATCGCGAACGTGCGATGTCCGGTGATCTCCGGATACCGGGCCGCGGTCATCCGCTCGGCCAGGGCCATCCCCACCGCCATCGCCAGCCCCTGCCCCAACGGCCCGGTGGTGCACTCCACGCCAGGCGTGTCACCGAACTCGGGGTGACCCGGCGTCCGCGATCCCAGCTGGCGGAACCGCCGCAGTTCCTCGACGGGCAGGTCGTACCCGAACAGGTGCAACAGCCCGTACAACAGTGCGGAGCCGTGCCCAGCCGAGAGTACGAACCGGTCCCGATCAGCCCACTCGGGGTCGGCCGGGTCATGGCGTAGGTGTCGGCTCCACAGTGTCCACGCCATCGGCGCCGCCCCCATCGGCATGCCGGGGTGGCCCGACTGGGCGGCTTCCACCATGTCGGCCGCGAGGAATCGCAGGGTATCGACGGCGAGCAGATCGGTGCGCACCGAGCGCGCGAAGGTCGGTGGTGCGATGTCGGTCATCGAACTGCCTCTCGCGCAAAGGTCGCGGCTTCGCGTAGCCGCTTGACCGCGGCCGCTTTGCCTTCGGGATAGCCGTACATCCAGGAGCCGGAGATGAAGACATCGGCGCCCGCCGCGGCAGCGCCCCCGATCGTGTCGGCCGTGATCCCGCCGTCCACTTCGAGCTCGATGGACCGGCCGGAGTCCTCGATCATCCGGCGCAACCGCGCGATCTTCGGTTCGACCGCCGGAATGTAGCCCTGCCCCCCGAAGCCCGGATTCACCGTCATGGCGAGGATCAGATCGGTCTCGGCCAGCACGTGCGCGACGACCTCGGCGGGGGTGTGCGGATTGAGTGCGACACCGCTGCGCACCCCGAGATCGCGGATTCTGGCGAGGGTCCGATGCAGGTGCGTACAGGCTTCGGCGTGCACGATGATCAGCTCGCACCCCGCGTCGATGTACTCGGTGAGCAGCTCATCGGGATTCACCACCATGAGGTGCGCTTCGAAGGCGACGGTGCTGTGCGAACGCGCCGACGCGATGACATCGGGTCCGAAGGTGAGATTGGGGACGAACACGCCGTCCATCACGTCCCACTGGATCCGGTCGACGCCCGCCGCGCACAGATCACCCACTTCCTCGCCGAGACAGGAGAAATCGGCGGGTAAGACCGACGGCACTATGAGTGGCCGACGAACTGAGGACTCCGGCATGGCGCGGCCTTTCTGATCAGGTCAGTTCATCGCACCGCATCGACGCGGCCGGGCACTCCCCCTGGAGGGTGGGCACCCGGGTGAGATCTCGTCAATGCCGGTAACCGCGATGTCGGTCGCCGTAGGGTGGGGGAATGCCGGAGTTACCTCCGACCCCGTTGAAGCTTGTGCTCGTCGACGATCACGAGATGGTGCTGCACGGGCTCGACGCCATGCTCGGCCACTTTCCCGACGAGGTCGTGATCGTCGGCCAAACCACCACCGACACCGCCGCTTTGGGGATGGTGGCCGAGCATCGGCCCGATATCGTCCTGTGCGATGTGCGCATCGGCAAGGCCAGCGGCCTCGACCTGTGCCGCCAGATCACCCTGCAGTACCCCGACACCAAGGTTGTGCTGCTCACTGTCTACGACGACGAGCACTACCTGTATCAGGCGTTGCGGGTGGGGGCTTCCGGGTACATTCTCAAGCGCGTCGACGGGCGCGAACTAGTCGCCCAGCTGTGCCGGGTCCGCGAGGGCGAGACAGTGGTCGACGCCGCACTGGCCGGGCGGGTGGCGCTGGCCGCGGCCAGGCTCAGTGCGGGCCAGTTCTGGTCCGGCGCGCACCTCGGGCTGACCCAGCGTGAATCAGAAGTGTTGGGGCTGTTGGTATCCGGTCATTCCAATCGGGCGGTCGCGAGCAAGCTGGTGGTCAGCGAGGACACCGTGAAGACCCATATTCGGGGTCTGTATCGCAAGCTGGGCGTGTCCGATCGCAGCGGTGCGATCGCGGTCGCGTTGCGGGAGGGGCTGTTCCGATGAGCAACGCCGGCGGCGCGGTCCCCACGGCGGCGGAGCTGGCCCCGCGGCTCGGTGCCGAAGGTGTGCTGCTCTACGCCGTCGACGGCCAGGATCTGAGCATCGTCGATATGTGGCCCGCGCATCCCTCGGCGAGTTCCTTGCGACTACAGGTGGGATTCGGGGTGACCGGGTTGGTGGCCCGTACCCGCAAACCGGTGCTGCTCGACAGCGACTCGCCACGTAATGCTCTGCACCGCAGGCTGTTACGCCTGGAACCTCAGCAAACGGTGGCGCGGATGTGCCTGCCGCTGCCGGGACTGGAAGGCGATGTGGTCGGCGTACTGGCCGTGCACCGTGGGCCGCGTAACCCGTTCGGGCAGCAAGACCTCGACGCCGCGCAACAATACGCCGCCGTACTCGGCCTGTGGTTGCACGCGCAGCGGCTGTTCCGCACCGTCAATCGGCAACGTAGCGAGCGGGATCGCCTGGTCGAGCAGGCGATCACCGCCCAGGAAGCCGAGCGTCGGCGCATCGCCTTCGACCTGCACGACGGCGTCACCACCGCCCTGGCCTCGATGTCGTTCCATCTGTCGGCCGCCGACCTCACCGTTTCCGAACTCCTTGGCCACGTCGATGTCGCCGACGAGGCCAGCCTGCGCGACCTCGCCCGAGCCCGCGCCGAACTCGTCAGCGCTCGTGAGCTGGCCGATTTCGCCTATAACGAGACCAGGGCGGCGATCTCGGGCCTGCACAGCCTCGTCCTCGACGACCTCGGCTTGGTCGCCGCGATCGAATCGCTGGTGCGCGCGGCGAGCAGCGACGGGCCCCCGACGATCGAGTTCCTCGTCGACCACGCCGCCGCGATCGACGACATCCCCGACTACGCCGCCGCCACGCTGTACCGGATCGCGCAGGAATCGCTCGCCAACGCCGTGAAACATGCCGGGGCGCAGCGGATCGTGCTCTCGCTTCGCCGGGTGGGCGACTCGGTCATCCTCGGATGTTCCGATGACGGTGAGGGGTTCGACCCGGCGCAGCGCCGCGCCAACCGCGCCGCCGACACCGACGGCGAACAGCACTTCGGCCTGACCTCGATCGCCGAGCGCTGCGCCATCATCGAAGCTTCCCTGCGCGTGGAGTCGATGCGGGGGCGCGGAACCACCTTGCTGGTGGAACTACCGCTGAAGTAGTCAACGGACGCAGCAGCGGTGCCCGAGGGGCGGCGCCGCCGCTGCGCGTTGCGGCCGCGCGCACCGAGTGCTCGGCAAGCCCACCTACTCGGCGTGCCCAGTGGCCTCGGCGGCGTCGCGGCAGTTTTCGAGCAGAACCTGTTGTGCTGCGCCAACTTCGGTCACTGATCCACCCCAAGTGTGCAGGGCCGCGCTCACGAGCGCGCGTCCGAATGAGAATGTCACAGGCCACGGCCGTTCGTCGAGGGCGGCGAGTTCGCGCAGGAACTCACACACTCGCGCAGTCGGATGCCCACCGGACAGGAAGGCGATTCCCGCCACGTCGGCGGGCACCAGCTCGCGCAACACCGTGCAGGTGGCGGCCGCGACCTCGGCGGGCGGGACGGGTGCGGCGTCCAGGCCAGGGGTGACGAAGTTCGGCTTGAGCACGATGCCGGTGAGATCCACCCCGGCGTCGACGAGTTCGGTGAACACCGCGCTCAGGGCGAGGCGAGTCGCCTTCTCCGAGGCCGCGAGGTCGTGGTCACCGGTGCACAGCACCTCGGGCTCGACGATCGGGACGATGCCGTGCTGCTGACACAGCGCGGCGTAGCGGGCCAGCGCGTGCCCGTTGGCGCCGGCGGAGTAGGGGGTGATCGTGTGCACGTCGAACACCGCCCGCCACTTGGCGAACGCGGCTCCGCGATCGGCGTAGGAGGCCAGCCGCGCGCCGAGTCCGTCGAGACCTTCGGTGATCAGCGCACCACCGTGACCGGGCAGTGCGGTGGGGCCGGTGTCGACTTTGATGCCGGGCAGGACGCCGAGTTCGCGCGCCGCGATCGGGAACGGGCGCCCGTCGGCGAGATCCTGGCCGAATGTCTCGTCGCACAGGATGATTCCGCTGATCGACTCCGACAGGCCCTCGGTGGTGAGCAGCAGTTCGCGATAGTCGCGACGGGCGGTCGCGCTCGCGGGAACACCCTCCTGTTCCAGGCGCGATGACATGGTTTTGATCGACTCGTCGGCGGCGAGAATGCCGCGGCCGCCGCTGGTGAGCTGCTGGGCGACGTCGGCGAGGGCGGTGGCGGGGAGTGTCGTCATGACGAACAGCATGGGGGCGCCCCGCACCCGCCGTCCTCACCCCTTCGGGCGAGACCGGGTGTGAAATGCGGCCGCGCCCACCTGCTCCGGATCGCACAGATGGGCCACGAACAACCGGGTCGCCGAGGTCGGTTCCGGGGTCGTGCAGACGTGCCACGGCCGGTCGAGGGGTGTTCCCGCCACGCCGTAGGAGACCAGTTCCCCCGAAGCCAGTTGCTCGCGCGCCGCTTCCTCGTGCACCAGCGTGACCCCGAGCCCTTCCCGCGCGGCGGCTACCGCGGCGCCCGAGGTGCCGAGGGTCAGCAGCGGCGGCGCGGCCTGCAACCGGCTCAGCAACGACAGTGCGGTATCGCGGGTGCCCGAGCCGATCCCGGTGAGCAACCAGGGCGTGGTGAGCGGGTCGCCGCCCAGGCCGGGCCGTCCGACCACGAGCAGTCGGTTCGAGCGCTGGGCGGCGGTGACCAGCCCGGACCCACGCGGCGGTCGACCGGCCAGGGCGATATCGAAGACGTGGTCGGCGGCGCGGGCGAACAGCTCGCCGCGCGTGAGCACCGACAGTGACAGCTCGACATGCGGATGGGCTCGGGCGAACGTGGCCATCAGCACCGGGAGCACGTACTCACTGGCCGTCGCGACGGCACCGATGCGCACCCGCCCACGGTCGGCATCGTGTACCGCTCCCGCCGCTTCGGCGAGCAGCCCGAGCAATCTGCGCACATATCCGGCGAAGATCTCGCCCGAATCCGTCGCCACGATGCCACGGCCGGACTTTCCGAACAGTCTGGTGCCCAACGCGTCTTCCAACGCGGCGATCGCGGCCGACACGGCCGGCGGCGTCACGTGCAACGTCTCGGCCGCGGCGCGCACGCTGCCGGTCTCGTACACGGCCAGAAAGGTGCGCAGCCGACCCCAGGTGGCGGCGGCGGGCAGGTCGGGGCTGGCGAACATCGTTCAATTATGTCTTAACAATGGTCAGTAAAGATTCCATTGTCGTTGAACAGTCCTCGCCACACACTGAGAGAGCTTCGTAGGCGTGACCCGAGAGGACCGGCGATGACGATGATCGAGAACGAGGGCCCGGCGACGAAAGAGCGTTGGGATCCGGGTGTACAGAGTTACGCCGGAATGGGTTACTGGAACCCCGATTACGTTCCCAAGGACACCGACGTTCTCGCCGTCTTCCGCGTCACTCCGCAGGACGGCGTCGACCCGATCGAGGCCGCGGCCGCCGTCGCGGGTGAATCGTCTACCGCCACCTGGACTGTCGTGTGGACCGACCGTCTCACCGCCAACAGCCACTACCAGGCCAAGGCGTACCAGGTCGACGAAGTTCCCGGCAGGCCCGGTGAGTACTTCGCCTACATCGCCTACGACATCGACCTTTTCGAGGAAGGCTCCATCGCGAACCTGACCTCCTCGATCATCGGCAACGTCTTCGGATTCAAGCCGCTCAAGGCCCTGCGCCTGGAAGACATGCGCATCCCCGTCGCTTACACCAAGACCTTCCAGGGCCCCGCCCACGGCATCGTCATGGAACGGGAGATGCTCAACAAGTACGGTCGTCCGCTGCTCGGCGCCACCATCAAGCCCAAGCTCGGCCTGTCGGCCCGCAACTACGGGCGCGTGGTCTACGAGGCCTGTCGCGGCGGCCTCGACTTCACCAAGGACGACGAGAACATCAACTCCCAGCCCTTCATGCGCTGGCGTGACCGCTTCCTCTACGCGATGGAGGGGGTGAACCGGGCGATGGCCGAAACGGGCGAGATCAAGGGCCATTACCTCAATGTCACCGCCGGAACCATGGAGGAGATGTACCGGCGGGCGAACTTCGCCAAGGAGATCGGCAGCGTGGTGGTGATGATCGACCTCACCATCGGCTATACCGCCATCCAGTCGATGGCGCACTGGGCACGCGAGAACGGGCTGCTGCTGCACCTGCACCGGGCCGGGCACTCCACCTACACGCGGCAGAAGACCCACGGCGTGAGCTTCCGGGTGATCGGGAAGTGGTCGCGGCTGATGGGCGTCGATCACGTGCACGCGGGCACCGTCGTCGGCAAGCTCGAGGGCGACCCGGCCACCACCCGTGGCTTCTATGACACGTTGCGCGACAACGATGTTCCCCGCAATCTCGGCAACGGCATCTTCTTCGATCAGGACTGGATCTCGATGCCGGGCGTCATGCCGGTGGCCTCCGGCGGCATCCACGCCGGCCAGATGCACCAGCTCCTCGACCTGTTCGGCGACGACGTGATCCTGCAGTTCGGTGGCGGCACCATCGGCCACCCCTACGGCATCGCCGCGGGCGCCGAGGCCAACCGGGTCGCGCTCGAGGCCATGGTCAAGGCGCGCAACGAAGGTCGCGACCTGCTGCTCGAGGGGCCCGGCGTGCTGCGCAACGCCGCCAAGCACTGCGCGCCGCTGCAGGCCGCGCTCGACACCTGGGGCGACATCACCTTCGACTACACCAGCACCGACGCGCCCGATGTGGTGGCGACTCCGGTGCCCTCGATCTGACAAGGAGCACCTGATGAAACTGCGCTACGGAACCTTCTCCTACTTGCCCGACCTCACCGACGACGAGATCGCGGCCCAGGTGAAGTACGCCCTCGATCACGGCTGGCCGGTCTCGCTGGAGTACACCGACGACCCACACCCACGCAATGTGTACTGGGAGATGTGGGGGCTGCCGATGTTCGACCTGGCCGAACCCGACGGCGTGCTCGCCCAGCTCGCGGGTTGCCGGGCCACCTTCCCGCAGCACTACATCCGGCTGCTGGCCTACGACGCGGCCCTGGGCAGGCAGTCCACCGCGATGTCGTTCCTCGTCCAGCGACCGGCGCACGAGCCCGGCTTCCTGCTCGAACGCGTCGAGGGCCCCGACCGCACCCAGCGGTATTCGGTGAAGTCCTACGCCACCGCCCGTCCGTCCGGCGATCGGTACGCGGGCGAGTGAACTGATGGACACACCAAAGGGATTCGGGTTCCACCGGCCGTCGGCAGGTGGTTCGGCGCAGACCACGGCAGTCGAGGACCAGACGCACGAGCCTGCGATTCTGGGCGACGACGAGGTGCTCGATCTCTCGGCCGACGAGGCCGCGGCCAGGGTGAGCGACACCCTGGCCGCACTCGATGCCGAGCTGGTCGGCTTGGCCGCGGTCAAGCGCCGGGTCCGCGAGATCGCCTCGCTGCTCCAGGTCGACCGGGCGCGCCGCCGGTTCGGGCTCACCACCACGCGGCCCACGTTGCACATGAGCTTCACCGGCGGTCCCGGCACCGGCAAGACCACGGTCGCGCTGCGGATGGCGGCGATCCTGCACGCGCTCGACTACATCAGGGCGCCGCGCGTGCACACCGTCACCCGCGACGACCTGGTCGGCCAGTTCATCGGCCACACCGCGCCCAAGACCAAGGAGGCGATCGCCCGCGCGGCCGGGGGAGTGCTGTTCATCGACGAGGCCTACTACCTGTTCCGGCCGGAGAACGAGCGCGACTACGGGCAGGAGGTCATCGAGATCCTGCTCACCGAGATGGAGAACGAGCGCGGTGATCTGGTGGTGATCTTCGCCGGCTATCCCGATCGGATGGCGACCTTCTTCGCCGCCAATCCGGGCCTGAGTTCCCGGGTGCCGCACCATCTCACGTTCGCCGACTACGACCACGCGGAGCTGACCCAGATCGCGGGACTGATGGTGGAGTCGGAAGGATTCGCCTTCGACGACGACGCGCACAAGGCGTTCGCCGAGTACCTCACGCTGCGCATGGAGCAGCCCCGGTTCTCCAACGCGCGCAGCGTGCGCAACGCGATCGAACGCTGCCGGCTGCGGCAGGCCCGCAGGCTGGTCGCGCTCGACCGGCCGCTGGGCAAGTCCGACCTCATCACCCTCACCAAGGAAGACGTCTACGGCAGCAGCGTGTTCGAGCCGGCACAGGACTGAGTCGGCACACGACCGAGCGGAAGCCCGATCACCGAGATCTATCCGGTGATCGGGCTCCCCGCGTTGACAAGGGCGGAGAATGTGAGAAGCCTTTTGTCACCTATGCCGACCGCGCGGTGCCGCAGAACGAAAAGAAGCTGACACATGACCTCGATCGATGATCCAGCAGATGATCTGAGCGTGACCCCGCCCAAGACCTGGGCGGTCGGCGTTCCGGCCGTAGCGCACGCGATCGAGTACTCGCTGTCGCAGAACTCCCCGGTCCGCACTGCGCTCACCTTGCTGAACATCAATCAGACCGACGGCTTCGACTGTCCCGGTTGTGCGTGGCCCGAGCCGAAACAACGGCACCGCAGCGAGTACTGCGAAAACGGTGCCAAGCACATCAACGACGAGGCCACCACGCGCCGGATCACCAGGCAGTTCTTCGCCGAGCATCCTGTTGCCGAGCTCGACACCATGTCCGATTACTGGCTCAACCAGCAGGGCAGGCTCACCGAGCCGATGGTGAAGCGTCCCGGCGCCACCCACTACGAGCCCATCGACTGGGACGACGCCTTCGACCTGATGGCACGCGAGCTGCGCGGCCTCACCACCCCCGACGAGGCCCTGTTCTACACCTCGGGGCGACTCAACAACGAGGCCGCGTTCCTGCTGCAACTGTTCGCCCGCTCCTACGGCACCAACAACCTGCCCGACTGCTCGAACCTGTGCCACGAGTCGAGCGGTTCCGCGCTGAACCAGACCATCGGCGTCGGCAAGGGCACCGTGTCGCTGGACGATATCTACGAAGCCGACCTGATCTTCGTCGTCGGTCAGAATCCCGGCACGAACCATCCGCGCATGCTGACGGCGTTGGAACAGACCAAACGCAACGGCGGCAAGATCGTGGCGGTGAACCCGCTGCCCGAGGCCGGGCTGATCCGGTTCAAGAACCCGCAGAAGGCGCGCGGGGTGATCGGACGCGGCACCGAGATCGCCGACATCTTCCTCAAGATCCGCCCCGGCGGCGACCTCGCCCTGTTCCAGATGCTGAACAAACTGCTCCTCGACGCCGAGGACGCGGCGCCGGGCACGGTGCTCGACCACGAGTTCATCGCCGCGCACACCACCGGCTTCGACGCCTTCGCCGAGCACGCGAGGACGCTGAGCTGGGAGCACGCGCTCACCGCGACCGGACTGGCCCGCGCGGAGATCGAAGCCGTCCACCAGCAGGTGCTCGCCAGCAAGAAGATCATCGTGTGCTGGGCGATGGGTTTGACCCAGCACAAGCACGGCGTGCCGACCATCCGCGAGATCGTCGACTTCCAGCTGCTGCGGGGCAACCTCGGGCGTCCGGGGGCGGGGGTGTGCCCGGTCCGTGGGCACAGCAATGTTCAGGGCGACCGCACCATGGGCATCTGGGAGCGGATGCCGCAGTCGTTCATGGACGCCCTCGGCAAGGAGTTCGAATTCACCCCGCCCACGGCCCACGGGCTGGACGCGGTCGGTTCCATCCGCGCCATGCGCGACGGCAAGGCGAAGGTATTCGTCGGTGTCGCAGGCAATTTCGTGCGGGCTACGCCCGACAGCGAGGTCACCGAGGCGGCCCTTCGGCAGTGCTCGCTGACCGTGCAGATCTCCACCAAACTCAACCGCTCCCACACGGTCTGCGGCGAGACGGCACTGATCCTGCCCACGCTGGGCCGCAGCGATCGCGATATCCAGGCCACCGGCGAGCAGTTCTGCACGGTCGAGGATTCGATGAGCCAGGTGCGCACGTCGCGGGGGCGGCTCGACCCGGCCGCACCGGACCTGCTGAGCGAGGTCGCGATCATCTCCCGGCTGGCGCGCAGCACACTGGGGACGGAGTCCACGATTCCGTGGGAGGAATTCGTCGCCGACTACAGCACCGTGCGCGACCGAATCTCCCGGGTCGTGCCCGGCTTCGAGAACTTCGGCGAACGGGTCACCGCGCCAGGCGGGATGCTGCTGGTCAATCCGGTCAACAAGGGCATCTACCGCACCGCGAGCGGTAAGGCCGAGTTCACCCGCAACGACTTCGACATGATCGACGCGCCGCCGGGATACCTTGTGCTGCAATCACTGCGGTCCCACGATCAGTGGAACACCATTCCGTACGCGGGCAACGATCGCTACCGGGGCATCCACAACGCCCGACGGGTGGTGATGGTCAACCCCGACGACCTCGCCGAGCGGGGGATCGCCGACGGTGCGCTGGTCGACATCGTGAGCATCTGGCACGACGGCACCGAGCGGCGGGCGGAGAAATTCGTCGCCGTGGGATATCCGGCCAGTCGTGGTTCGGCGGCCGCTTACTACCCGGAGACCAATGTGCTGGTTCCGCTCGACAGCGTGGCCGACGTCAGCAACACGCCGACGTCGAAGGGCATCATCGTCCGGCTGGAGCCTGTGGCCTGACGCACAGCGCATCCCCGGCGTCGCGGAATGCCCGCCGAGTGCACGGGCGGTGACGCACGGAGATCTGCGGGCATAGATACACTGCCCTTATGTCCGTGCGTACCCGCCAGCCACTAGTTCCCGGCACCCAGTCGCCGATCCGGGAAGTTCCCCGCTCCATCGAGCGGCCCGAATACGTCTGGAAGAAGACCGCGAACGAGGGCAACGAGCCCTGGGTGCAGACCGCCGAGACCATC
Source organism: Nocardia sp. Root136 (assembly GCF_001427185.1). Lineage (NCBI taxonomy): Bacteria > Bacillati > Actinomycetota > Actinomycetes > Mycobacteriales > Nocardiaceae > Nocardia > Nocardia sp. Root136. Next base: position 1,464,734 of record NZ_LMFE01000001.1, on the reverse strand, counting down.
GAGAAGATGCGGATCGCGGGCAAGATCGCGGCGCAGGCCCTCGAAGAGGCGGGCAAGGCCGTGGTGCCCGGCGTCACCACCGACGAGCTCGACCGGATCGCCCACGAGTACATGTGCGACCACGGCGCCTACCCCTCCACGCTGGGCTACAAGGGTTTTCCCAAGTCCTGCTGCACCTCGCTCAACGAGGTCATCTGCCACGGCATCCCCGACTCGACGGTGGTCGAAGACGGTGACATCGTCAATATCGACGTCACCGCCTTCATCCACGGCGTGCACGGCGACACCAACAAGACCTTCCTGGCCGGCGATGTCGACGAGGAGGTGCGCCTGCTCGTCGAGCGCACCGAGGAGGCCACCAACCGGGCGATCAAGGCGGTCAAGCCGGGTCGCGCCCTGAACGTGGTCGGCCGCGTCATCGAGGCCTACGCCAACCGCTTCGGCTACGGCGTGGTGCGTGACTTCACCGGCCACGGCGTCGGCCCCACCTTCCACAGCGGCCTGGTGGTGCTGCACTACGATCAGCCCAACATCGAGTCGGTGATCGAGCCCGGCATGACCTTCACGATCGAGCCGATGATCAACCTCGGCGGCATCGACTACGACATCTGGGACGACGGCTGGACCGTGGTCACCCAGGACCGCAAGTGGACGGCTCAGTTCGAGCACACACTCGTCGTCACCGAGACAGGCGCGGAAATCCTGACCCTGCCGTGACTCCGGCGGGCGCTCGCGCTGACGAGGCCGGCGTAGCGCCGCGCGGGGCGCTGCTCGTCGCGGGTACCACCTCCGACGCCGGGAAAAGCGTTGTGGTGGCGGGTATCTGCCGCATGCTGGCCCGGCGTGGGGTGCGGGTGGCGCCGTTCAAGGCGCAGAACATGTCGAACAACTCGGTCGTCACGCTCGACGGCGGGGAGATCGGGCGTGCGCAGGCGTTGCAGGCACGGGCGTGTGGGCTGGAGCCGAGCGTACGGTTCAATCCGGTGCTGTTGAAGCCCGGTAGTGACCGCCGTTCGCAGTTGGTGGTTCGCGGCAAGGCTGTCGGAACTGTCGGCGCGCGTGACTACTTCACCCGACGGCAGGAATTGCGCGAAGTCGTCGCGGCCGAATTGGCCTCGTTACGTGACGAATTCGACGTGGTGATCTGTGAGGGGGCGGGCTCACCGGCCGAAATCAACCTCCGGGCCACCGATCTCGCGAACATGGGGTTGGCGCGCGCCGCCGAGATCCCGGTCCTGGTGGTCGGCGATATCGATCGCGGCGGCGTCCTCGCTCACCTGTTCGGCACCGTCGCGGTCCTGGAACCCGAAGATCAGCAACTGATCTCGGGCTTCATCATCAACAAGTTCCGCGGCGACGTGTCCCTGCTGCAACCCGGCTTGGACCAGCTCGCCACCCTGACCGGCCGCCCCACCCTCGGCGTCCTCCCGTTCGCCGAGGACCTCTGGCTCGACGCCGAAGACTCCCTCGGCACCATCTCCGGTGCCCCGGTGGGCCGACCCGGCCCGCCCCACGGCGCCGATTGGCTCACCGTGGCCGCCATCCGGCTGCCTCGCATCTCCAACTCCACCGACATCGAAGCCCTCGCCTGCGAACCCGGCGTAGCTGTTCGCTGGGCCGACAGTCCCCACCAGCTGGCCACCGCCGACCTCGTCGTCGTGCCGGGTTCGAAAGCGACGGTCTCGGATCTGGAGTGGTTGCGCGCCAACGGGATAGGGGAAGCCCTCCGCTCCCGCGCCGCGGCGGGCCGCCCCATCCTCGGCATCTGCGGCGGCTACCAGATGCTCGGCCGACGCATCGTCGACGGCGTCGAGCACAGGGCCGCGCAATCACCGGCGCCCACGGCGACACCCGATCACGTCGGTATCGAATCCCTGGCGACCAGGCGGCCGACGGTGGCGGACGGCCTCGGCCTTCTCGAACTCGACATCGAATTCGCGGACCCCAAGATCGCCCGTCAGGTGACCGGCGCGGCGGGCTCGATTCCCGTGCACGGCTACGAGATCCATCACGGCAGGGTGACCCACACCGCCGACCCCGCCTGGCTGACCATCGAGGGCGACGACGAAGGCAGCGCGCGAGCAGCGATCTGGGGCACCCACGTCCACGGACTCCTCGAATCCGACGGGTTCCGCCGCACCTGGCTCACCGAAGTCGCCGCCCGAGCCGGACGCACCGGCTTCACCGTCGCCCTCGACACCTCGGTGGCGGCCGTCAGGTCCGCGCAACTCGACCTTCTCGCCGACCTCGTCGAGCGACACGTCGACCTCGCGGCGCTGGATCGGCTGATCCGCGACGGCGCCCCGGCCGACATCCCGGTCATCCGAACCTCCCGGTGATCCTGGCTCCGGGAGCTGCGGACGCGGCGCCGTGGTGCCGGGTATGCCGATACGGCACCACTGTTTTGTAACCTGTTCTACCATTGACGGCACCCATTGCTGGAGTCCAGGACGAGCTCATGCAGGACTGATTAGGTCAGCTCCGGCCAGGCAGTAGAACGTGTTCACGGCAGTGTGTAGTCGATGCCGATGGTCTACGGGGAGTGATTGTGCAGTTCAATCTGGCGGATGTCTTCGAAACGGTGGCCGCGGCCGTTCCCGACCGTGTCGCGCTGACCTATGAGGGTGAGAACGTCACCTACGCCCAGCTCGACGGCGAGGCGAACAAGGTGGCGGCGATGCTGTCGCAGGCGGGCATCGGGGAGGGCGACCATGTCTCGTTGTTCCTCAAGAACAGCGTCGAGCATGTCCATTCCCTCCTCGGCCTGATCAAGATCCGCGCGGTGCCGATCAACGTCAACTACCGCTACACGCCCGCCGAACTCGAGTACATCTTCACGAATTCGGACTCGGTCGCCGTCATCGTCGAACTGCCGGAGCACCAGCGAACGCTGGCGGAGCTCCTCGCGGCATGTCCGCTGGTCCGCACGGTGATCGTGATCGGTGAGCTCGATGACGAGCTGCGCGCCGCGGCGGCCGCTCGATCCGTCGCCGTGTTTTCCTTCGCCGAGCACGAAACGCTTTCGGCCGCAGTGGAGTTCGTGCCTCGCACGGGAGACGAGCTGTACGTGCTCTACACCGGTGGCACCACCGGATACCCGAAGGGCGTGATGTGGCGCCACGACGACTTCTTCCGCAAGCCGCTCTCCGGCGGAAATCCCTACGGCACCGACCCGCGCGCCGACCTCGCCGAGATCGCCGCCGCCGCGAAGGAGTTTCCGGAGCTGTCCTTCTTGGTAGCCGCGCCGCTCATGCACGGAGCGGCCCTGTATTCGTTGTTCACGTTCTTCACTCTCGGCGCCCGCGTGGTGCTCATGCGCGACTTCGACTCGCAACGCGTTGTCGAGGCGATCGAGCGGGAGCGGATCCAAGTGATCCTCATCGTCGGCGATGGCATGGGGCTACCGCTGGTCGACGAGATGGAACGCCGTCAGGGCCAGATCGACCTGAGCTCACTGTTCTCGATCACCTCCGGCGGCGCGATCTGGTCGGTCGGGGTGCGCGAACGGATGTTGGCGGTCAAGCCGGATCTGCTGCTGCGGGACAACTTCGGGGCCTCCGAATCCGGCAACGACGGCGCCTTCACCGTCGACGAGCAGGGCAACCTGCGCATGCCGTCGTCATCGACGATGCTGCTCGTCGACGAGGACCTCGCCGACATCGCGCCGGGCAGCGACCAGATCGGGTACATCGCCCGCGTCGGCAATGTTCCGCTCGGCTACTACAAGGACGAGGACAAGTCCGCCCGCACCTTCCGCACCCGCGTCGACGGCACGCGGATGTCGATCCTCGGTGACATGGGGCGCGTCGAAGCCGACGGCACCATCGTGTTCCTCGGGCGTGGTTCGCAGTGCATCAATACCGGCGGCGAGAAGGTGTTCGCCGAAGAGGTCGAGGCGGTGCTGCACGCCCACCCGTCGATCGCTGACGCGCTCGTCGTCCCGGTACCCGACGAGCGCATGGGGCAGAAGGTGGCCGCAGTCATCGCCACCTACCCGGACGCGCCGACACTGACGCTCGACGACGTCCAGCAGCACTGCCGAACGTCGTTGGCGGGATACAAAGTGCCGCGCGCGATGAGGACCGTCGTCGAGATCAAGCGAACCCCTGCCGGCAAAGCCGACTACCGGTGGGCCACCGAGGTCGCGCGTGGTCAGGCGCACATCGGAAGCGAGGCGACCGGGTGACTCGTGCTCGCGCGGATCACCCGCTGTGCGGCCGGTCTCCTCACAGCGGTGGGGTCGGCGTTGTGACAGGTTTGGCAATTTCGGCATCGCGGACAGTGAAAGCCCAGTACACGGGGGTGCGGCGATCGGCAGGGCGCGTCGGAACCGTCGGCGTAGTTCAGCCCGGCCGTGTACCGTAACCCGGCATGAAATCTCGGCAGATCACGGTCGGTGACCAGGCCAGGACGGTGCGGGTCGACGGACCCTCCTCGCGGCACAATGTGCTGCTGCTTCCCGATGCGGACGACCCTGCCGACGTGTTCGACACGGTGTGCACGCGGCTGCACGAGTCCGATTTGCAGACCATCGTCGTGGAGTCGACCGAGGGGCTCGACCCGGCGGGCGTGCTCACGATTCTCGACGAACTCGACCTGCCCTACGTGAACGTCGCGGGGCGTGGGTCGGGCGCGGAGTTGGCCTGGCGGGTGTGCGCAGGCCGGTTCGGGCGGTTCATGAGCCTGGTAGTCGCCGATCACGGACACCCGGCTGTTCCCGACGCCGACGGCCGCGTCCCCGACGCGTCCTGTCCGCCGCTGGAGCTGCCCGTCACCATGCTGGTCACCAAGAGCCTGCCCCGGGCCACCGCCGACGCCTCCGGCCGCTATGTCTACGGCGAATTCCGGGTCGTCCCACTGGAAGTCCACAACATCGCCACCGAAGCCGGCCACGAATTCGCCACCGAAATCGTCCTGCGCACCAGCCTCTGGTAGGCGCCGACCGAGATCACCGGGCTCTGACGTGGTGCGTCAGAGCCCGGTGTCGGTCCGGATCAGGACTTGCGGTAGGCCGCCAACCAGTCGAGCCAGTTGTCGGTTTCCTGGAATGCGTTGGCGCGCACAGCTTCCGAGGACAGGAACACGTCGTGGCGGGCGCCCTCGATCGGGACGATCGAGGTGCGTTCGCCCAGGCACCCCGCCCAGCGCTGGATCTGCTTCACATCGAGCACGGCATCGGCCACGTCGACGGCGGGGGAGTGCTCGCGGGCGAACTTGGTGATCCGTGAGCGCAGGATGAGCGCGGGTACGCCGATGGTCAAGCCTTGATGCAGCCGCGCGTGTCCTCGGCGGACGGCCCGCAGCCAACCCAGCCGCACCGGTTCACCACTGAGTGGCTTCCAGTCCAGGTTGTAATCCCACTCGCCCGAGCGGCTGGTGTGCAGGCTGTCGCCGTACGCGGTGTTGATGCCCGCGGGCAGCTGGGCGAAGGCACGGAACCTGCCGACCGTGTTGATCACCGGAGTGCCGATCGTGCGGTAGAAGGACGGCCCCTGCAGGTCGAACCAGGGACTGTTGAGCACGACGCCGACAACACCCGCCGCCGCGCTGCCACCGGCCGCCTCGAGCCGATCCAGCCACAGCGGCACGATCAATCCGCCGGTCGAATGCGCGACGATCAGCACATCGTTGCCGGTCTCCTCGCGCGCGATCCGCAGCGCCTCGTTGAGCTCGTCGTCGTAGAGCGCCAGGTCGCTGATGTAGTGCGCGCTCTGCCCCTCTCGCCGCGACCGACCACATTTGCGCAGGTCGAGCGCATAGAAGCGGTGCCCGCGGGCCGCGAAGTGCTCGGCCAGGTGCTCCTGGAAGAAGTAGTCGGTGAACCCGTGCACGTAGAGCACGGTCGGCTCGACCGCCGGCGCCGCGGAATCGGGCTGGTAGCGCACGAGCGTGGCCACCACTTCGCCCTCACCGTCGGGGTCGATCCCGAGCGGAAGGGTCCGCTGTTGATAGGCGGTGCCGAGAACATCGGGTTGCCACTGCTCGTCGGTGCGATCGGCGAGGGTTTCGTTCGTCACACTGCTCAATCTATCGCGCGGTCATGGTGACGTGCAGGCTTGGTTTTCATCACATTCGTGAGGTCCGTTGCAGAACTGTGCTCAGGTGAGGTGCACAATTGGCAGAAGGTGAACGACGGGTAACCTACCTCCCGGCGATTCACCGCGAGTCGCATCAACACCGCCAAAGCGCCCGCGCCAAGCGAACTCACCCGCCGGTGGGTAGCTGAGAAGGACAAGGAAGTCGATCTACCCGTGCCGAACGCTGCGAAGAGTGAAAAGACCGATGTAGTTCTCATCGGCGCAGGCATCATGAGTGCCACGCTGGGCGCGCTGCTGCGGCAGCTGCAGCCGGATTGGACGATCTCGGTGTTCGAGCGGCTCGACGCCGCCGCCGCGGAGAGCAGCGACCCGTGGAACAACGCGGGTACCGGCCACTCGGCGCTGTGCGAGCTCAACTACAGCCCGCAGAACGCCGACGGCTCGGTCGACGTGAGCAAGGCCGTCGACATCAACGAGCGCTTCCAGGTCTCGCGCCAGTTCTGGGCCTCCGCCGTCGACACCGGCGTGCTGGACGACCCCGCGGGCTTCATCAACCCCATCCCGCACGTCAGCTTCGTGCACGGCGCCGACAACGTCGAGTACCTGCGCAAGCGCCACGAGGCGCTGTCGCCGCACCCGCTGTTCCGCGGCATGGAGTTCATCGACGCCCCCGACGAGTTCGCCGCGCGCCTGCCGCTGATGGCCAAGGGCCGCGATTTCAGCGACCCGATCGCGCTGAACTGGTCCGACGGCGGCACCGATATCGACTTCGGCGCGCTCACCAAGCAACTGCTCGCCTACATCGGCTACTCCGGCGGCGAGATCGCCTTCGGCACCGAGGTCCGCAACCTCGACAAGCAGTCCGACGGTTCCTGGAACGTCACCGTCCGCAACCTGCGCACCTACCAGTCGCGCACCATCAACGCGAAGTTCGTCTTCGTCGGCGCCGGTGGTGCCGCGCTGCCGCTGCTGCAGAAGGCAGGCATCAAGGAAGCCAAGGGCTTCGGTGGCTTCCCGATCAGCGGCCAGTTCCTGCGCTCCACCAACCCCGAGCTGATCGCCGAGCACGAGGCCAAGGTCTACGGCAAGGCCGCCGTCGGCGCCCCGCCCATGTCGGTGCCGCACCTCGACACCCGCGTCATCAACGGCCAGAAGGGCCTGCTGTTCGGCCCCTACGCCGGCTGGACCCCCAAGTTCCTCAAGGACGGCTCCAACGCCGACCTGTTCAAGTCGATCAAGCCCAACAACATCGGTTCGCTCGTCGGCGTCGGTCTCACCGAGCTGGGCCTGACCAAGTACCTGGTCGAGGAGCTGCTCAAGTCGCAGAACGGCAAGATCGGCGTGCTCGGCGAGTTCCTGCCGCGCGCGCAGGGCCGCGACTGGGAGCTGATCACCGCCGGTCAGCGTGTGCAGGTCATCCGCCGTAAGGGCGTCGGTGGTGTGCTCGAGTTCGGCACCGCGGTCATCTCGGCCGAGGACGGCTCCATCGCCGGTCTGCTCGGCGCGTCGCCGGGTGCGTCGACCTGCGTCACCGCCATGCTCGACGTGATGCAGCGGTGCTTCCCGGAGCAGTACACGGGCTGGACGCCGCAGCTGCAGCAGATGATCCCCTCGCTCGGACAGAAGCTGTCGGAGAACCAGGCCCTGTTCCAGGAAGTGTGGGACTGGACCAGCAAGTCGCTGAAGCTGGACCGCACCAACGCGCCCGCGCAGGAGCAGGTCGCGAGCTTCGCGCAGGTGTGAACGCCGAGCTGAGACGGTCGTGGGCGGCGGATCTCGACGCCGCCACCCTCTACCGGCTGTTGCGACTTCGCGTGGACGTTTTCGTCGTCGAGCAGGAATGCGCCTATCCGGAGCTGGACGGTCGCGACCTGCTGCCGACCACCCGGCATCTGTGGCTCGACGACGGCTCCGTGCTCGGCACCCTGCGCCTGCTCGAGGAGTTCGTCGACGGGGTGCGGAGCTATCGCATCGGCCGGGTGTGCGTCGCGCCGTCTGCGCGCAAACACGGGTACACCACCCGTCTGATGCAGGCCGCGCTGGCTGAAACTGGTTCGGCCACTGTGCGATTGGATGCCCAGGCACACCTGGTCGGCATGTACGCGAAGTTCGGTTTCGCCGTCGACGGGCCGGAATACGTCGACGACGGGATCCCGCACGTGCCGATGCGGCGCGGCTGACGCGGTTCACCCGTGGCGTCGGATTTCGCTGGTTTCGAGCAGGTCGACGGTGGCGTCGGGCTTCGGCTCCCCGGCCCGTCGATGCCCGGGGGGGCTGCCGGGATCGCCGCGCGCATAGAGTTGGGGCGTGCCTGGTTTTGCTGATGTTGCCGCTGGTCCGCATACCGCCGCGCGCGTAGCGGGTGAGGCGGGGTTCCCGTTCTCCGCTGTGGTGGGGCAGGAGCGGCTGCAGCTGGCGTTGATCTTGTCGGCCGTGCACCCCGGAATCGGTGGGGTGCTCGTGCGTGGCGAGAAGGGCACCGCGAAGTCGACTGTGGTGCGCGCGCTGGCGCAGTTGCTGCCGCCTGTGGTCGACGAGACCGGAGCGCGGCCCGCGCGGCTGGTGGAGTTGCCGGTGGGTGCCACCGAGGACCGGGTGGTCGGCTCGCTGGATCTCGAGCGGGTGCTGCGGGACGGGGAACAGGCGTTCCGGCCCGGGTTGCTGGCCGCGGCCCACCACGGCGTGCTCTACGTGGACGAAGTGAACCTGCTGCACGACCATCTGGTGGACGTGCTGCTCGACGCGGCGGCGATGGGCCGGGTGCACGTCGAGCGTGACGGTGTCTCGCACTCGCACGAGGCGCGATTCGTTCTCGTCGGGACGATGAACCCCGAAGAGGGGGAGCTGCGGCCGCAGCTGCTCGACCGATTCGGGCTCACCGTCGACGTGGCGGCCTCGCGCGAGGTCGACGTACGGATGGCGGTGGTGCGCCGTCGCCTGGATTACGAGGCCGACCCCGCCGGGTTCGCCGCCCGCTATGTCGACGCCGATCAGGTTGTGGCCGAACGCATTCTGACCGCGCGGGACCGGTTGCCCGAGGTCATGCTGGACAATTCCGAGCTGCGGCGGATCGCGGCGCTGTGCGCGTCGTTCGATGTCGACGGGATGCGCGCCGACCTGGTGGTCGCCAGGACCGCGACCGCGCACGCGGCGTGGCGTGGCCGGGATCGGGTCACCGAGGACGATGTGCGGATCGCCGCGGAACTCGCGTTGCCGCATCGTCGTCGGCGGGATCCGTTCGATGAGCCGGGGATCAGCGAGCAGCAGCTCGACGACGCGATGGAGGCCGCGGCGGCTGAAGTCGAAAAGGCCTCGGGGGAAGAGGAATTCGACGGTCCGCGCGGATCGGGCGACGGCGGCGAGGACGAACTCCAGGCTGACGGTGGTGACTCGGCTCGCCCGGAGGGTTTCGACTCTCAGGACGACGAGCGGTCGCGGGGCACCGGTCCCGACGATGGTCCCGATGACGGTGGCCCGGACGACGGGGGTCCGGAGGGCGGTCCCGGCGGTGGTGGTCCCCACGATCAGGGGCCTGACGGCGGACCGAGCGGTGGTGGTTCCGGCGGCGACCGGTCGGACAGCTCCAGCCAGGACGACGCGGGCAACGGCTCGCGACCCGGGCCCGAAAAGCTGTCGGGTACACCGACTTCGGCGGCGAAGCCCGCGCCGCGCTGGGAGGTCCCCGGTATCGGCGAAGGTGCCCCCGGTCGACGTTCACGCGCCAGGACCCGAACCGGCCGGACTGTTCGTCCCGACGTCGACCCCTCGACCGGCCTGCACCTGCTCGGCACGGTCTTCGCGGCCGCGCCGAAACAGGTCGAACGCGGCAGGCTCCAAGGCCCGCTCGCCCTGGAAGCCGAAGACCTGCGCGGCGCCTATCGCGAAGGCCGAGAAGGCAATCTGGTCGTTTTCGTCGTCGACGCGTCCGGCTCGATGGCCGCGCGCGACCGCCTCACCGCCGTGACCGGCGCCATCGTCACCCTGCTGCGTGACGCCTACCAGCGCCGCGACAAGGTGGCCGTGATCAGCGTCCGCGGTAGTGAAGCCGAACTCGTCCTGCCGCCCACCTCCTCGGTCGACATCGCGGTCCGCCGCTTGGCAGGCATGCGCACCGGCGGTAAAACGCCACTCGCGGCGGGGCTGCTGAAGGCCCGCGAGGTGATCGCCCGCGAACACGTCCGTGACCCGCGCCGACGCCCCATGCTGGTGCTGCTCACCGACGGCCGCGCCACCGGCGGCACCGACCCCCTTCCGCGCGCCCGCACCGCTGCCAGGGTGCTGGCCGCCGAAGGCCACACCGCCATGGTCATCGACTGTGAACGCGGCATGATCCGCCTCGGCCTTGCCGCCGAACTGGCACGCGACCTGCGCGCCCGCTACCTGCGCTTGAACGAACTCACCGGTGAGACCGTCGCCGACGTGGTCCGCGCCACCGGCTCGCCCGCCCGCGCGGCGTAAAGCCGCCACGCCCCCGGAGGCCCCGGGCGCGCCCTGATAGAAATGGTGACGAGCCGGCCTCGCGGGCCACCGTGTGCCGCGAACACGCGCGTCAGTGCGACAGATGACGAGGAGTGACCAGTGCCCAAAGGTGTTCCCGAGAGTGTGCCCGAGGACGGCCTGACGACCCGTCAGCGGCGCAACCAAGCGGTGTTGGCGGTGCACACCGGACCGGGCAAGGGCAAGTCCACCGCGGCGTTCGGGATGGCGTTGCGGGCCTGGAACCAGGGCTTCGACGTGGCGGTCTTCCAGTTCGTGAAGAGCGCGAAGTGGAAGGTCGGCGAGGAAGCCGCGTTCCGAACCCTCGGGACCCTGCACGAGGAGACCGGCGCCGGTGGCGCGGTGGAGTGGCACAAGATGGGCGAAGGCTGGTCCTGGACCCGCAAGCACGGCACCGAAGAAGACCACGCGGCCGCCGCCCTGTCCGGCTGGCAGGAGATCTCCCGTCGCCTCGCCGCCGAACAACACCGCTTCTACGTCCTCGACGAGTTCACCTACCCCCTCAAATGGGGCTGGGTCGACATCGACGAGGTCGTCGACACCCTCGCCAACCGCCCCGGCAACCAGCACGTGGTCGTCACCGGCCGCGACGCACCCGCGGCCCTGATCGAGGTCGCCGACCTCGTCACCGAGATGACGAAGGTCAAGCACCCGATGGACGCGGGCCGCAAGGGCCAGCGCGGTATCGAATGGTGAGCGCTCCCGCCGTGGTGATCGCCGCCCCGGCATCGGGGAGCGGCAAGACCACGCTGGCCACCGGGCTGATCGGTGCGCTGCGACGGGTCGGGCACCGGGTGGCGCCGTTCAAGGTAGGGCCCGATTACATCGACCCCGGCTATCACGGGCTCGCGGCCGGGCGACCGGGGCGCAATCTGGATCCCGTTCTCGTCGGCGAGGATCGGGTGGTACCGCTGTATCGGCACGGCGCGCAGGGCTGCGATATCGCGATCGTCGAGGGCGTGATGGGCCTGTTCGACGGCCGGATCGACGAGAACCGCGCGGATGCGGTCGCCGAGGGGTCCACCGCGCAAGTAGCCGGGCTGCTCGGGGCGCCGGTCGTCCTGGTGGTCGACGCGCGCGGCCATTCCCAGAGCTTGGCCGCCCTGCTCCACGGCTTCGCCACCTTCGACTCCTCGGTCCGCCTCGGCGGTGTGATCCTCAACCGGGTCGGCAGCGAACGCCACGAACAAGTCCTGCGCGCGGCCTGCGACCGCGTCGGCCTGCCCGTTCTCGGCGCGCTGCCCCGCATGGCCGAACTGGAGGTCCCCTCCCGCCACCTCGGCCTCATCCCCGCCGTCGAACACGGCTCCGCCGCCACCGCCGCTGTCGACGCCATGACCGAACTCGTCACAGCACACGTGGACCTGCGTGCCATCGTCGCGTTGGCCGGTGGCTCGGTGCTGGGCGCCACGTGGGATCCGCAGGTCGAACTGACCGCGGCCGCTGAACATGCCACGGGCGGAACAAGTTCCGCGGGCGACGGCAGCGCGGACGACACGCGCGCAACGGACGCGCGGTCCGGAGTTGTCTCGGGCAGAGATCCCTTGATCGCGATGGCGGGCGGTCCGGCGTTCACGTTCGGCTATGCCGAGCATCGGGAACTGCTGGTCGCCGCCGGTGCCCGGGTGGTGGTGTTCGATCCACTGTCCGATGAACTCCCCGTTGGCACTGCGGGATTGGTACTTCCCGGTGGTTTCCCGGAGGAGCATGCCGGGCAGCTGTCAGCCAACGAGCGCCTCAGAACCGCAGTGGCCGAGGGTGCGGCGAGAGGCCTGCCGATCCACGCCGAGTGCGCTGGACTCCTCTACCTCACGCGCTCCCTCGACGGCCATCAGATGGCGGGCGTCATCGACGCCGACGCCGAATTCGGCCCACGTCTGACGCTCGGGTATCGCGACGCCGTCGCCCTGCACGACTCGGCACTCTGGCGAGCAGGAGCCCGGGTACGCGGCCACGAATTCCACCGCACCCGGCTGGCGCGCACCGGCGCGGAGAATGCCGCCTGGGGTTGGCGGACAACGGGTTCCGTGGCCGAAGGTGCCGTGGTCCGCCAGGTGCACGCCTCTTACCTGCACACCCATCCGGCGGGAAATCCTGACGCTATCGCCCGATTCGTCAGCGCCGCAAGACGATTCGACCGCTGATGGCGCGCAACGGCGTACGGCGATGACGACCTCCGACGGCGAGCGACAACCGGCGACGACCGGTGTCGCAGCGTCGGGTTCGGTGGTGGCTGTCGGGATCGGCGTACGGCCGGGTACCGATGGGGGCCGGATCGTTCGCGCGGTGCGGGCGGTGGTCGGCGACACCGCCATCAGCTGCTTGGCGACCCTCGACCGGCGTGCGACCGAACCCGGTGTCCTGGCCGCGGCGGCGACGCTGCGCGTGGTCGTGGTGGCGTTCACCGCCGAGCAACTGGCCGAGGTCGATGTGCCGCACCGTTCGGATCACGCGTCGGCGGCCGTCGGCACCCCCAGCGTCGCGGAAGCCGCGGCTCTGCTCGCGGGCCACGGCGAACTCGTGTGCGGCAGAACAATTGTCGACGGAATAGTGATCGCCGCAGCGACGGTATCGCCGCGTTCATGAATGCGGAATCAATTCAGTGGGCAAGTTCGATCATGGGCAGTAACGTCTTACTCAGCAGTTGCGAGGCGGACCGGATCTGATCGGTTACCACTCGGATTGGGGATGTCGCAGGTTCGAATCCTGCCCGCCATCGCGAGGTGGCGGTAGCTCAGCCTGGTAGAGCACCTATACCGGTCGGGACACACACGTCCGCCGAGCAACTGCCGATGTAATGAGCAGGACGGACCGGATTCGGTCGGTTATCTGGCACGACCTCAGGGTCCAGCGGGTTCGAACCCCGTGGCGGAAAGCGATTTCCGTTGTTCGGCCGTAAACACACGTCCGTCCGCTCATCACATCACCACATGTCCCGTTGGGTCCGGGACCGAATCATCGACGCCGGTATACGTATCGGAGGGGGAACAATGAATATCCTGTCGCGCATTTCTCGTCGCAGCACGCCGCAGACCCTGCCCGCCGATACCCGGCAGGTGGTCGACAATGCGGGCGGCTACGTCTTCGAGATCACCCCGCAGGCGCGGGCGCGCCGCTTTCTCACGCTCGGAACGGAATCCGGAACTTTTTACGTCGACGCGAAGGCGTTGACGGCCGACAATGTCGAATTCATCGCCGAGTACGCCGCCCAGCACACCGCCGACCTCGTTCGCGAGATCGTCGAGATCTCCACTTCCGGGCGTGCACCGCGCCCGAACCCGGCCCTGTTCGCGCTGGCCGCCGCCGCGTCACTCGGGGATGTCGACGGTCGCCGCGCCGCTCTCGCCGCGCTGCCGCTCGTGGCGCGGACCGGCACGCACCTGTTCCTGTTCGCCGGCTACGCCGAGCAGTTCCGCGGCTGGGGTCGTGGTCTACAGCGGGCCGTCGCGAACTGGTACCTGGACAAGCCGGTCGACGCACTGGCCTTCCAGGTGGTGAAGTACCGGCAGCGTGAGGGCTGGTCGCACCGCGACCTGCTGCGCCTGTCGCACCCGGCGACCACCGACGACGAGCGACGCAGGTTGTTCGACTGGATCTGCGGCCGCGCACCGGAACTCGACGGTGTGGCCCTGCTCGACGGTTTCCAGCGAGCACAGAACGCGCCGGTGGCGCAGGTACCGGAGCTGGTGCGCGAGTACCGGCTCAGCTGGGAGATGCTGCCCGATGCCGCGCTGAACACCGCGCCGGTGTGGGAAGCATTGCTGGACAACGGTATTCCGCAGACGGCACTGCTGCGGCAGCTGCCGCGCCTGACCCGTCTCGGCCTGCTCGATCCGCTCGGACCGCGTACCGCGGCGATCTGCGCGCAGCTCGCCGACCCGGCGCGGCTGCGCAAGGCACGGGTGCACCCGGTGTCGGTACTGATCGTGTTGCGCACCTACGCTTCCGGACGTTCGGCGCGCGGTGCGGGCACCTGGACGCCGTCGGCTCCGGTCGTCGACGCTCTCGATACCGCGTTCTACGCGGCCTTCGAGTCCGTGCGGCCGACCGGCCTGCGGCACCTGCTGGCACTGGACGTCTCGGGTTCGATGATGAGTGGGATCGGGGGACTGCCGATCTCGGCGCGTGAGGCCTCGGCCGCGCTCGCCCTGGTCACCGCACGCACCGAGCCGCAGCACCAGATCGTGGGGTTCACCTCGGGCGGCAAGGGGTGGCAGGGTGCGCGCGACCTGTCCCACCTGTCGATCTCGCCGCGGCAGCGTCTCGACGACGCGGTGGGGGCGGTGTCGGGATTGCCGTTCGGCGGCACCGACTGCTCGCTGCCCATCCTGCACGCGTTGGACAAGGGCATCGAGGTCGATGTGTTCTCGATCTACACCGACAACGAGACATGGGCGGGTTCGGTGCACCCGCACCAGGCGCTGGCCCGGTACCGCCGCGAGGTGAACCCGCGGGCCAAGCTCGTGGTGGTCGGCATGACCGCGACGAACTTCAGCATCGCCGATCCGGCGGACGCGGGCATGCTCGACGTCGCCGGATTCGATGCCGCGGTGCCGTCACTACTGGCCGACTTCGCCACGGCCGCATAAGAAATCGGAGCCGCCGCGACCTCGTTGTCGCGGCGGCGCCTTTTCTTCTCGCGCGAAGGGTTCCGTCAAGGAGCGACGGATGACCAATCGGCGAAACCTGTCGGGTCGTGGCGGCCCATGGAGGCGTGTTCGAACAGGCCCCAGCCTTCGGCGTCACCGCAGCGGGCATAGCCGATGTGGTCGATCACGCCGTAGGGGGTGCGAGCCTTGATCGCGGGGTCGGTGAGGTCGTAGGCGCTCGACAGCGACCAGTTCTCGCCCATCCATCGGCCGTGGGTCCAGTCGGGGTCGGCGCCGTAGCCACAGCCCACGTGCAGGGCGATGCCGGGGCGCGATTCGACCTCGACCTCGAGGGGTTTGCCGTCGGGCGTGGTCATGTCCAGACGCACCGACTTCGGGTGCCGGGTGCCGGGCTCGTAGGTCCAGTGCATGCGGGGCCAGCCCAGCTGTTCCTTGCGGCCGTCGTTCCAGATCCGGACCGCGTTGTTGAGCGTGCGGGTGCCGTCCGGTTCCTCCTGAACGATCACCACGATCGAGAAGTCCTGGAACCGCAGCGGCGCGTACAGCCACCAGAAACCGTCCATGCCGGTGGGTCGACCGGCGGGTTCCGGCTCACCGGACGGCCGGATGCCCCAGGATCGGTCCCGGCTGCCGGTCCAGACCGCCGGGTCGACCGTGTAGTCGATGCCGTCGACGGCGAGAGTGCCCGCCCACGATCCGAGTTGGGCGAACCGAGAGGCTTCGATGATCGGGCGGGTGCCGGACAGGATCAGGTGCGGCTGCTCCTGCACGGCGGGCTGCGCGCCGGTCCAGGTGAGGTCGAAACCGAGATCATCGTGCTCGCACACCACGCGCAACTTCTGCAACGGCTCGAGCACCTCGAGCCGGTAGCCACCGACGGTGGTGTTCAGATCGCGCGAGGTGAGCGCGTCGGAGAAACGCACGCTGCGCTGGGCGTCACCGTGGCGCACCACCGCGAAGGCGTCGACCACGCCCAGATTCGGGTACACGCCGAATCCGGTGATCAGCATCGCGTCGCCGGCCGGGTCGAAGGCGTTGAAGTAGTAGCGGTCGTAGAAGTTCCGGTCGCTGGTGGCCACCCTGGCCAGTGAAAGCGGGGTCTGGTGGACCGGGTATTCGTCCAGGGGAACAGGCATGATCGCGCTCATAGTCAGTCCCATTCGTAGGTGCCGTCGAGCAGCGCCTCGAGGCTGAGGCGATGCATCACGTAGTCGTCGAGCTCGGCGGGCACGGTGTCCTCGCCGAAATGGATCATCCGGCACTTGATCCTGGCCATCACGATCGCGTGCCGCAGCGCGGCGTAGACGATGTAGAAGTCCAGATCTCGGACCGAATGTCCGGTCAGTTCCTCGTATTTCGCCACCACCGCGTCGCGGCGAAGGAAGTCCGCGAGCCCGGGTTGGTCGAAGCGGGTCGCGATGTCCTGGAAGAACCTGTGGATGAAGATGGTCCAGCCCAGATCGAGTTCCCGTGGCGCCAAGGTCGCCATCTCCCAGTCGAGCACCGCCGTCGGGGTGAAGCCTTCGAACAGGATGTTGCCGGGGCGGGCGTCGCCCCAGTTCAGCACCTCGGGACCGGGATCGGCCGGCCAGTTGGCCTCGAGCCAGTCGAACGTTCGCTCGATCAGCGGCACCTCGACGTCGTGGTCGGTCAGTGCCCACTTGTACCAGGCGCGCTGGGCCTCGAAATGCCTGCGCAGCGCGGTTCCCTCGCCATCGAGCAACGGGAAGCGCTTGGCTACATCGTCGATGGCGTGCACCTGCGCGATCACCTCGACGGTCGCGTCCGCTATCAGCTCGCGCTCATCGGCGGTGGCGTCGAACAGCCAGCCGAAGAACACGTAGGGCGGATTGTCCGACGGCGCCCTGCCCTCGACCCGTTCCATCACGAGGAAAGGCGAGCCGAACACGGAGTCATCGAGTTCGAGCCAGCGCAGTGGTGGGACGGCGACCTCGGAGGCCGCGGCGACACCGGCCATCACCTGGTACTGCATGGCCAGGTCGTACGACTCGAACACCGGGAACGAGCTGTCCTCCGGCGCCATCCGGATGACGAAGGAGCCCTGTTCGGTGCCGCCGCCCGCCGACCACTCGGCGTCGAACAGGATGGTGGTGCTGGACATGCCGCCGCTGGACGGCTTGCTCAAATTGCTGACCGCTACGTCGCCGCCGACCTTGTCGGTCAGCCATCGCGTCAGCTGTCCGGCGAGCTCGTCCAGATCACGCTCGTTGACCGTGAGCGACACTCGAGCGGCGGGATCCTGATCTTCGGACATCTGTGCTGGCTCCCTGTCGACAAAACTGTAACGTGTGTCACTTCTGGGTACCCGAAGACTATCCGAAATGTAAGTCCGGCGTCGGTGAGTGGGATTCAGGGTTGACAGGGTAAAGATCAGGGTTTTCCCGGACGCGCTCGGTGGGGGATGCCGATTAGCTTCGGTAACAAAGGATCTCGACGGGGAGGTAACGGGTGTCTGTAGTGACCACGGAGCGCACGCACGATGAAGTCGCGAGCGCGCCACCCTCTATTCCGAGCTGGCATCCGGTCACCCGGCTCGCGTTCCGGTTCAGTGTCGCCTATCTCGGTTTGTTCTGTTTGTGGATGGCTCAGGTCACCTTCGTATTCCTCGGCGTCTTCGCGCTGTCGTTGCCCGAGGAGGCCATGCTCTGGCAGATGCTCGCGCTCGAGCCGGTGAGCGCCTGGATCGGTGAGCACGTGTTCGGGGTCGAGGCCGAGCTGGCGATGAGTGGTAGCGGTGACCAGGCGGCGATCTGGATCCAATGTGGCCTCGTGCTGATTGCCGCGGTGCTGATCACCCTCGTGTGGTCGGTGCTCGATCGGCGCAGGCGTGCGTATCCACGGCTGCTGAGCTGGTTCCTCACCGCGTTGCGGTTGTTCGTGGGCGGGCAGATGCTGTTCTACGGCTTCGCGAAGCTGATCCCGACGCAGATGCCGGAACCCTCGCTGATCGCCCTGCTCACGCGCATCGGTGATCTGACGCCGATGGCGATGTTGTGGACGCAAGTGGGATCCTCGCCCGCCTACGAGATCGCGTTGGGTACGGCCGAAGTGCTCGCCGGGCTGCTGCTGTTCTGGCCACGCACGGCGACGCTGGGCGCCATGCTGAGCGTGATCAGCATGGCGCAGGTGTTCCTGCTCAACCTCACCTACGACGTCCCGGTGAAGATGCTGTCCGGGCATCTGCTGCTGATGGGGCTGGTACTGCTGGCCCCGCAGGCCCGTCGAATGATGAATTTCCTCGTACTGGAACGAGAGTCGGAACCGGCCGTGCAGCCGCCGCTGTTCAGGTCCGAGCGTGCGAACCGATGGGCCACCGTGGCACAGGTCGCGGTCGGGCTGTGGATCACCGTGGGGATGATCTACGCCGGCGTAGAGAGCTGGCGTGAATACGGCGGCGGCGCACCGAAACCCGAGTTCTACGGCATCTGGGAAGTCAGCGAGTTCAGCATCGAGGGTGCCCCGATCCCGCCGCTCTCCACCGATCCGGTGCGCTGGCAACGCCTCGTCATCGACATCGGCACGGCGGGCTACCAGCGGATGGACGACACGATCGTGCCGGTGCTGGCCACGACCGACCTGGCGGCGCACACGATGACGCTCGCCGCCGCACCCACCGGCCCGGACCGGACCCCCGCGCCGTACGCGACATTCACCGTCGACCATCCCTCGGCCGACAAACTGACCCTGCGCGGTGAACTCGACGGCCGACCCGCGACGGTCACTCTCGATCGCGTCGACCTCGAGCGATTCCCGTTGCGCGGCACGAACTTCCGCTGGGTGCAGAACCAGCCGAATTTCGGCTGAGATCGACCGGCTAGACCGCGCCGATGTCCTCGAACCACAGATCGGGGCGGTCGGCGACGAACTCGCTCATCAGCGACACACAGCGCGGATCGTCGAGCACGAGCACCCGGACTCCGTGTTCGGCGAGCCAGTCGTGGCCGCCGTGGAAGGTCCGCGCCTCGCCGATGATCACGGTGCCGATGCCGAACTGGCGCACCAAGCCGCTGCAGTACCAGCACGGGGACAAGGTGGTGACCATGATCGTCGGGCGGTAGTCGCGGCGACGGCCCGCGGCGCGGAAAGCGTCGGTTTCGGCGTGGACGCTCGGATCGTCGTTCTGTACGCGGCGGTTGTGGCCGCGGCCGAGCAGGGTGCCGTCGGCGTCGAACAGGGCCGCGCCGATCGGGATGCCGCCCTCGGCCAGACCCTGGAGGGCTTCGTCGTAGGCGATGTCGAGGAGTACCTCCGGCTGGGTCATGGTCTCCACTGTCCTGCCTGCTCGCCGGGTGGGCAACGCGGAACGCCGATCGAGAGCGGCGAACGCGGGAGATCTTTTGTCGAGACCGGCCTCGAGGCGAAGATCGTGGATCGGCGGTGCGCCTGTCGGCGGGTGCGTTCGGGCCGCACCGAGCCAGGAACTAGGCTCCGACACTGTGCCGAACACCGCTGACACCGCATCGACCCCGCCCGCAGGCGACCCGAACTACCTGGTCGGGCTCGATCTGCGTGGCCGCAGAGTAGTCGTCGTCGGCGGCGGAACCGTTGCCCAGCGCAGACTGGGGCTGCTCGTGGCCTCGGGTGCGGATGTGCACGTGATCAGCCGAGTGGTCACCCCGGCTGTCGAGGGGATGGCTACGGCGGGGCAAATCGCCGTTGAACTGCGCGCCTACGCCGACGGCGATCTCGACGGCGCCTGGTACGCGATGGCCTGCACCGACGAGCCCGAGACCAACGCCGCCGTGGTCGCCGAAGCCACCGCCAAGCGCATCTTCTGCGTCCGCGCCGACATCGCCCGTGACGGCACCGCGGTCACCCCCGCGACCGCCCGCTACGACGGACTGTCGCTCGGCGTGCTCGCCGGGGGCGAACACCGTCGCTCGGCCGCGGTGCGCAACGGCCTGCTCGAAGCGCTGCAATCCGGTGTGGTGACCGACGATTCGGAACCGGTGACCCCCGGCGTCGCGCTCGTCGGCGGCGGCCCCGGCGATCCTGACCTGATCACCGTGCGTGGTCGCAGGCTCCTCGCCCGCGCCGATCTGGTCGTCGCCGACCGGCTCGCCCCACCGGAACTGCTCGCCGAACTGGGCCCGCACGTCGAGGTGATCGACGCCGCGAAGATCCCGTACGGCCGGTCGATGGCGCAGGAGGCGATCAACCTCGCCTTGATCGAGGGTTTCAAGGCGGGCAAGTTCGTGGTGCGGCTCAAGGGCGGCGACCCGTATGTGTTCGGTCGTGGGTACGAGGAACTCGAGGCGTGCACCGCGGCCGGTATCCCGGTGACGGTGGTGCCCGGTGTGACCAGTCCGATCTCGGTGCCCGGCGCGGCCGGTATCCCGGTGACCCATCGCGGGGTGACCCACGAGTTCGTCGTCGTGAGCGGACACGTCGCCCCCGAGCACCCCGATTCGCTGGTCGACTGGTCGGCGCTGGCCAAGCTGCGCGGCACCATCGTGCTGATGATGGCGGTCGAGCGGATCGACAAGTTCGCCGCCGCGCTGCTGGAAGGCGGGCGCCCGTCCGATACCCCGGCCGCGGTCATCCAGGAGGGCACCCTGCGCACCCAGCGGGTGGTGCGCGCCGACCTCGCCACGGTCGCCGACCGGGTGAAGGAAGAGGGCATCCGGCCGCCCGCGATCATCGTCATCGGCCCCACGGCGGGCTTCGGCCTGGACTAGCTTCGCGGGCCGCGCGCCCTCGGGCTGCCGTCGCGCCAATTACACTGCCTCGTTGTGCTCGATAAACCCGCTGCGACGATGCAGTATCCGGTGACGGGGCGGGCCTTCGGTCTCGCCATTCTCGTACTGAGCGGCCTGCAGTTCATGGTCGTGCTCGACGGCACTGTCGTGATCTTCGCGCTGCCGCGGCTGCAGGAGGAGATGGGGCTGTCCAGTTCGGGCAGTGCCTGGACGGTGACCGCCTACGGCCTGACCTTCGCCGGACTGATGCTGCTCGGTGGCAGGCTCGGCGATGCGTTCGGGCGTAAACGGATGCTGATCATCGGCGTCGGGGTGTTCACCGCGGCCTCGCTGGCCTGCGGTCTGGCCACTGGCGAGGCCATGCTGCTGATCTCGCGCGCCTTCCAGGGCGCCGGCGCGGCGATCGCGGCGCCGACGGCCTTCGCGCTGGTCGCAACCACTTTCGCGCCGGGGCCTGCCCGTAATCAAGCCATCGCGATCGTCGGTTCGATGGCCGGTATCGGGTCGGTCGGCGGTCTCGTTGTCGGTGGTGCGCTCACGGAGTTCTCGTGGCGGTGGATCTTCCTGATCAATGTGCCGATCGGCGCGCTCATCGTGGCGGGCGCGGTCTACAAGCTGTCCGACACCGAGCACCATCGCACGCCGCTGGATATCAAGGGCGCGATCCTGGGGACGCTGGCCTGCGCGACGATCGTGTTCGGCGCGACCGAGGGTCCGGCGATGGGTTGGACGAGCCCGGTCATCCTCGCCTCGCTGATCGGCGGGTTCGCGCTGCTGGTGATCTTCGTGGTGACCGAACGCCGCGAAGCCGATCCGCTGCTGCCCTGGTCGCTGTTCGACAGCCGCGACCGGGTCGCCACCTTCGCGCTGATCTTTCTCGCCGGTGCGATCCTCGGCGCGATGACCTTCTTCGTCGCCCAGTTGCTCCAGAATGTGCTCGGGTACAGCCCGCTGCAGGCCGGTGTCGCCTCGATCCCGTTCACCATCGGCATCGGGCTCGGCGGCGCCGTGGCGTCGAAGGCGGCGCTGGTCGTCTCGCCGCGCTGGCTGCTGGCCTCGGCCTCACTCGTGCTGGCCGTCGGTCTGCTCTTCGGCTCGACGCTGGATCAGCACGTGCACTACCTGCCGACGCTGCTGGTGCTGCTCGTGGTGATCGGCTTCGGCGTCGGCGTCGCCATGGTGCTGGCCCCGCTGTGCGTGCTCGTCGGGGTGTCGCAGTCGAATATCGGTCCGCTGGCGGCGGTCGGCCAGATGTTCATGAACCTGGCGACACCGATCGCGATCGGCCTGTTGAGTCCGATCGCGGCGTCGCGCACCCTCTCGCTCGGTGGCACCGACGGCCGCGCCGCGGACATGTCGCCGACCCAGATCGAAGCTCTGAACAGCGGATACACGCTGGTCCTGTTCGTCTGCGCGATCCTGGCGGTGCTGGCCGCCCTGGTCGCCTTGACCCTGCGGTTCACCCCGCAACAATTGGTGCAGGCACAGCAGGCGCAGGAAGAGGCCCAGCGGAGCTGACTCCGCCGGGCCCGCTGCTCACAAGCGTCCGGTGACCTTGGTCGGGCTGACGCGGATGACGACGCGTTCGGCATCGTCCACCGATGCCGGGTTGAACTCGCGATACGGCTTGCCGGTGTATTTGAGCGACATCTCGTCGGGCAGCGCCCGTTCGGGATCCGGTGTGGTGGTGGCGGTTCCGCGGACCTCGGCGTAGAGGAACGGCCGCTCGGGCGGGTTCACCATCACGGTGATCCGCGGGTCGCGCACCAGGTTCTTGGCCTGCTGTCGGGAGACGGTGGTGGAGAACAGCAGCTCGTCACCCTCGCGTTTGATCCAGACCACGGTCAGGTGCGGATGCCCGTTGGGCCCGACCGTGGCGACGGTCGCGTAGACCTTCTCCTCGTCGAGATACGTTTTCAGCTCATCGGAAAGCACGGCGGTATCAGTCACGCTCCGGTAGAACGCCGAACGCGGCGGGCGCATTCCGCCCGCCGCGTGGCGGGTCAGACGGTGTGCGCGTCGGCGACGGTGAGTGCCTGATCGAGGATGGCCAGCCCTTCCTTGGCCTCGGCCTCGGTGATCACGCACGGCGGGACCACGTGCAGGCGATTGAAATTGACGAACGGCAGCACCCCGCCGGCGCGGCAGGCGGTGACCAGTTCGTTCATCGCGGGGCTGGTGCCGCCATAGGGGGCGAGGGGTTCGCGGGTGACTCGGTCGCGGACCAGCTCGAGTGCCCAGAAAACGCCGAGCCCGCGGACTTCCCCGATGCTCGGATGCCGTTGCGCCAGTTCGCGAAGGCCAGGACCGATGACCTTCGCGCCGATGTCGGCGGCGTTCTCGACGATGCGCTCGTCGGCCATCGCGTTGATCGTCGCGACGGCCGCGGCGGCCGCGAGGGGATGACCCGAGTAGGTGAGCCCGCCGGGATAGGGCCGGTCGGCGAAGGTCGCCGCGATGGCCGCGCTGATCGCCACGCCGCCGAGCGGGACATAACCGGAGTTGACTCCCTTGGCGAAGGTGATCAGATCGGGCACGACCTCGAAATTGTCGATGGCGAACCACTTTCCGGTCCGCCCGAAGCCCGCCATCACCTCGTCGGCGATGAACACGATGCCGTGCTTGTCACACAGCTCGCGGACCCCGCGCATGTACTCCGTGGTCGGCACCATGATGCCCGCGGTGCCCGGCACCGACTCCAGGGCGATCGCGGCGATGGTGGCCGGGCCCTCCATCTCGATGGTGCGCTCGAGATGGGCCAGCGCCCGCTCGGTCTCCTGCGCCTCGTCGGTGGCGTGGAATTCCGAGCGGTACAGAAACGGGCCGAAGAAGTGCACGGTTCCGGTGTTGCCGTGGTCATTGGGCCAGCGGCGCGGGTCGCCGGTGAGGTTCACCGCCGTCTCGGTGCCGCCGTGGTAGGAGCGGTAGCGCGAGAGCACCTTGTAGCGGCCGGTGTGCAGGCGCGCCATCCGGACGGCGTGTTCGACCGCGTCGGCGCCACCGTTGGTGAAGAAGATCGTGTCGAGATCGCCGGGCGTGCGTTCGCTGATCAGGCGGGCCGCCTCCGAACGGACATCATTGGCGAATGACGGTGCGACAGTGCAGAGTTTGCCCGCCTGCTCCTGGATCGCGGCGACGACCTTCGGATGCTGGTGGCCGATATTGGTGTTCACCATCATCGAGGAGAAGTCGAGCAGGCGATTGCCCTCGCCGTCCCACACGTAGCAGCCCTCGGCGGCGGTGAGCACCGTTGGCGTGAGAGCTGCTTGCGCGGACCAGGAATGGAAGACGTGGCGGCGGTCGAGTTCGTAGGCGCGAGCGGCCTCTTCGGAAAGCGTCATGTCGAGTCTCCCTCGGGTTACTTGTTCTGTGGGAAGCCGAGTTCCAGCCCACCGTGGCTCGGATCGAGCCAGCGGGCGGTGACCGCCTTGGTGCGGGTGAAGAAGTGCACGCCGTCGGTGCCGTGCGCGTGCGAGTCGCCGAACAGCGAGTTCTTCCAGCCGCCGAAACTGAAGTAGGCCATCGGCACCGGGATCGGGACGTTGACGCCGACCATACCCACCTCCACCTCGTGCTGGAACCGGCGTCCCGCGCCGCCGTCGTTGGTGAAGATGGCGGTGCCGTTGCCGTAGCGGTTCGCGTTGATCAGCGCCACCGCCTCCTCGTAGGTGTCGACCCGCACGACCGACAGCACGGGGCCGAAGATCTCGTCGGTATAGACGCTCATGGTGGGCGTCACCTCGTCGAGAATCGTCGGGCCGAGCCAGAATCCGTCCGGCGCGCCGTCGACGGTGAGATCGCGACCGTCGAGAACCACACGGGCACCGGAGTTCTCGCCCGCGTCGATGTACTCGGCCACTCGGTCGCGGTGCGCGCGGGTGATCAGCGGGCCCATCTCCGCCCCGCCTGCGCCGTCGCCGGTGACGATGCTCGCGGCCCGCTCCCTGATCTTGGCGACCAGGTCGTCGGCCACCCCGCCGACCGCGACGACCACGCTGATCGCCATGCACCGCTCACCCGCCGACCCGAAACCGGCGTTGACGGCGGCATCGGCGGCCAGGTCCAGATCGGCGTCGGGCAGCACCACCATGTGGTTCTTCGCACCGCCGAGCGCCTGTACCCGCTTGCCCGCCACGGTGCCGCGCTGGTAGACGTACTTGGCGATCGGGGTGGAGCCGACGAACGACACCGCCTTGATCGCCGGGTTGTCCAGGAGTTCGTCGACGGCGACCTTGTCGCCCTGTACGACGTTGAACACACCGTCGGGCAGCCCCGCCTCCTGCCACAGCCGCGCCAGCCACAGCGCCGCCGACGGATCCTTCTCGCTCGGCTTGAGCACCACCGTGTTGCCCGCGCCGATCGCGAGGGGGAAGAACCACATCGGCACCATGGCGGGGAAATTGAACGGTGCGATGATCGCGACCGGGCCGAGCGGCTGACGGATCGAGTAGATGTCGACCTCGGTCGAGGCGTTCTCGGTGAACCCGCCCTTGAGCAGATGCGGGATGCCACAGGCGAATTCGACGACCTCGAGACCACGGGTCACCTCGCCGAGCGCATCGGCGGCCACCTTGCCGTGTTCGGCCGTGATGATCGCGGCCAGTTCCGTTCTGCGTTCGGCGAGCAGCTCGCGGAAGCGGAACAGCACCTGGGTGCGGCGGGTGAGCGAGGCGTCACGCCAGGACGCGAAGGCCACCGTCGCGGCGTCGATCGCGGCGCGGGCATCGGCCACGTTCGCCAGCGCCAGCTCCCCGGTGACGACGCCGGTGGCGGGATTGGTCACCGGTGCTGTCGTCTCGCTGGTACCGCTCACCGATTTGCCGTCGATCCAATGGCCGATG
The DNA here is from genome assembly GCF_001427185.1 of Nocardia sp. Root136. Classification (NCBI taxonomy): domain Bacteria; kingdom Bacillati; phylum Actinomycetota; class Actinomycetes; order Mycobacteriales; family Nocardiaceae; genus Nocardia; species Nocardia sp. Root136. Next base: position 1,439,028 of record NZ_LMFE01000001.1, on the reverse strand, counting down.
GACTGCATGAATGCCTCGATTCGCCAGGTGGTGTCGTGCCTCCACCCTGGTCCATCCGGAGCCCGGAAAGGGCCGACGATGTGTACACCATTGCGGCATTCATATTACGATTTGTCAATGCTGTTGACCGTGGCCGATGTGCTCGCGACGCCGGTGATGCAAGCCGGGCAACCCGAGGTCATCTGCGCCGCGAACCTGGACCGACCGGTGCGCTGGGTGCATGTCAGCGACCAGGCCGACGTCGCCGATGTTCTGGTCGGCTCGGAGTTGATCCTGACCACCGGGCAGGCACTCGCCGCTCCTGAGCAGGCGCGGATCGCCTACCTGCGATCACTGTCCGCCGCCGGGGTCGCGGGCCTGGTCGTGGAACTCGGCAGCTACGTGAGCGAACTCGGTCCCGTCGTCGCCGCCACGGCCGCTGAACTCGAGCTTCCGGTGATCGTGCTGCATCGGGTTACCCGCTTTGTGGAGATCACCGAAGCGGTCCACCGGGCGATCGTCGCCGACCAGTACGCCGAACTGGAGTTCGCGCGCACCGTGCACGAGACGTTCACCGAACTGAGTGTGCGCCGTGCCGCCCTGGCCGAGATCGTGCAGACCGCCGCGAGCATGCTCGACGCGTCGGTGGTGCTGGAAGACCTCTCGCATCGAGTGCTGGCGGCCACTGCCCGGCACGCCACTTCGGCCGCGCTGCTGGAGGATTGGGAGGCGGTTTCGCGGATGCTGCCCGACGGGGGATCCGGCGTGGTCGGCGTCGGACCGCACACGCAGCGCTGGGGCAGGCTGATCCTGCGCACCGACAGAGCCCATACCGCGCGGGTCGCCATGGTGCTCGAACGCGCCGCGCAAACCATCACCCTGCACCGGATGATCGACAAGGACCGCTTCGGGCTGCACCGGCAGGCCCAGACCGGCCTGATCGCCGACCTGGTGGACGGGCGGGTCTCCGACGAGCGCGACGCACAGGCGCGCGCCGCCGCGCTCGGTCTGCGCCGGCGTGCCCGCTATGTGCCGCTGGTGATCGAGATCGACACCGAGTCGACGACGGATCCGGTCGCGGCCCAACGACGGAGTGAGTCGATCGTCGAAGCGGTGACCCATGCCCTCGGCCTGGTCGACGCCTCGGCGCTCAGTGCGGCGGCGCACCGGCGAACGCGCGGTGGGACCGACGGCGAACAGGTCGCCGTGATCCTGGCGGTGGCTCGTGGCGGCGATGTCGATGACCACTTGGCGCCGGTGTGCACCGCGGTCCTGGCCGAGACCCGCCGGGTCGAGGGCGTGCGTCGTGCGGTCATCGGCGTCGGCGCCGACTCCGATTCTCTGCTCGACGCCGCGGGCGGACTCGCGCATGCGACGGGCGTGGCCGAGGTGGCCCGGTCGATGACGACGACCCCGAGCCGAATGTTCTTCCGCAGCGCGGATATTCGCCTACGCGGTCTGCTTTCGCTGATCCGCGACGAACCCGGCGCGCAGAGCTTCGCCGAGGCCGAACTCGGCGCGCTCCTGCGCTACGACATCCGCCACACCGCCGACCTCACCGGCACTCTGCGCCGCTTCCTCGACCTGGCAGGCAACAAGACCGAACTCGCCAAGGCGCTCGCGATCAGCCGACCCACGCTCTACGACCGCCTCGCCCGCATCGAACGCATTCTCGCTGTCGACCTCGACGACGGTGAATCGCGCACCTCCCTGCACGCCGCGCTGCTCGTGCGCGACGTGACCGCGGGCGGCGACAAGCTCTAGGCCGTGAGCCCGGTACTTCGGATCAGCGGGCGCGGCACAGTCGTGGTTCAGTCTTTGCGGCCGGTGAGAGCCAGTGACGTGCCGAGCCCGATCATCACCAGGCCGCTGGTGCCGCCGACGGCGGCGAGACGACGCGGCGACCGCGCGAACCAGGACCGGGCCGACCCCGCCACGAGCGCCCAGAGCGAGTCGAAGATCAGGCCGAACACCGGGATGCAGAGCCCGAGGATCAGCATCTGCTGCGGCACCGCGTGGGTGGTATCCACGAATTGCGGCAGCAGCGCCGCCAGGAAGACGATGTTCTTCGGGTTGGTGATCCCGACGATCAGCCCGTCCCGCAACGCCAGCGCTGGACGGTGCGCGTCCACGGTCTGCTCGGACTGGAAGGCCGTCCGCAGCGCGTCGCGATGTCGAATCGCCTGCACGCCGAGATAGACCAGATAGGCGGCACCGACGAGTTTGATCGCCGTGAACACCACCGCCGACGCCGCCACGATCGCGCCCAACCCGAACGCGACAGCGACAACCTGCCCGTACACCCCGATCGAATTGCCGAGCACCGTCATCAGCGCCGATCGCCGCCCCACGGTGAGCGCGCGGCCGATCGTGAACAAGACACTGGGACCGGGCACGATCACCAACAGAAACGCCAAGCCCGCGAAGGAAACGAGATGAGCCGAAGACACCATCGCTTTACGCTATCCGGCGGCTGAAGCGGGGACAATGACGGCAGTGTGGGGAACAACCATGCCCTGGTGGAGGTTGATCCGCGCATGACGACACTCGGATTGATCGGCAGCGGACACATCGGCTCCACCGTGGCGCGGTTGGCGGTGGACGCGGGCTATGACGTGGTGCTCAGCAACTCGCGTGGCCCCGAGACCCTGGCGGATCTGGTCGCCGAGCTGGGTCCGCGGGCTCGGGCGGCTACCCCGGCCGAGGCGGCCGGAGCAGGCGACTATGTGGTGGTCACCGTGCCGTTGAAGGCGTATCGGGACGTACCGGTCGCACCGCTCGCGGGCAAGGTCGTGTTCGACACGAACAACTACTATCCCGACCGCGACAGCGCCATTCCCGAACTCGACGCCGACGAGACCACGACCAGTGAACTGTTGCAACGCCACCTCCCCGAATCGAAGGTGGTCAAGGCGTTCAACAACATCGCCTACGCCAACCTCGCCGAACTCGCCCGCCCCGCCGGTGCCGCGGACCGGTCCGCCCTTCCCATCTTCGGCGACGACCCCGACGCCAAGAAGCTCGCTACCGATCTCATCGACGCCATCGGCTATGACGTAGTCGACGGTGGGTCCCTTGCCGAAAGCCGCCGCTCCCAACGGGATACCCCGGTCTACGTGCGCCCCTACGCCGCCGACGACAACTGGCCGCCCGCCCCCAAGCCCGCCGGCGCCGAGGAGGTGCGTGCGGCCCTCGCCGCCGCCGAGGTCTGACTGCTGGGCGTCGTTCGGCTGTCCGCAGCCGGACGACCAACGCCTGTTCGGGGCGATGGCGCGCAGCGGCGGTGACAGGCAGGATCGGGGGGTTGTGGGTGTCGGTGCCGACGACGAAACTTGTTGTATGAGTGCGCTGTCGCAGAACCTGCTTGACCGGTGGATCGCCTTGGCCGGGGTCGAGGCCGAGCAAATCGGCGCCGGGGTGGTGGGACGCTACAGCGAACCGCATCGCCGTTACCACACCGGCACCCACCTGGCGGTGATGCTCGCGGCGATCGACGAATTCGCCGGTGCCGCAGCCGATATCGAAGCCGTGCGATACGCGGCGTTCTTCCATGACGCGATCTACGCCGTCGCGCGGGCCGACAACGAGGAGCGCAGCGCCGACCTGGGCCGCGACATTCTCGAATCACTGGGCGCCGCACCGGAACTGGTCGAGGAGGTGGTGCGGCTCGTGGTGCTGACCCGCGGACACAAGCCGCAGCCCGGTGATGCGAACGGCGCGGTCCTCTGCGATGCCGACCTCGTCGTGCTCGGTGGCACACCCGAGGAATACGCCGCCTACACCGCCGCGATCCGCGCCGAATACGCCCACGTCCCCGACGACCTGTTCCGTGCGGGCCGCGCCTCGGTCCTTCGTAATCTGGCCGATCAGCCCCGCCTGTTCCGCACCGACCTCGCCCACGACCGCTACGAGGCGATCGCCCGGGCCAACCTCACGGCCGAACTCGCCGAGCTCACCGCCGACATCGGCTGACGGCCTGTTGCTTGTCTAGAGGGCGGTGAGTATCTCGGCAGCCAGCGGGCCCGCGGAGGCGGGGTTCTGCCCGGTGTAGAGATTGCGGTCCACCTCGATGTGCGGCGCCCACGGGTCGCCTTCGCGGTAGTCGGCACCGAGCGCGACCAAGCGATCCTGGAGCAACCACTTCGCCTTGTCGGCGAAGCCCGCCTGGGTTTCCTCGGCATTGCTGAACGCGGTGAGGCGGTAGCCGGCGAAGGGGGAGCTGCCCGACTCGGCGGTGGCCAGGAGCGCGGCGGGGGCGTGGCAGACGATGCCGAGCGGCTTGCCGGAGGCGAGCGCGTCGGTGAGCAGAGTGCCGGAGACAGGGTCGACGGCGAGGTCTTGCATCGGGCCGTGACCGCCGGGGTAGAAGACGGCGTCGTAGTCGGCGAGATCGACCTTGTCGAGGGCGATCGGACTCCGCAACGGGGTCGCGCCGGAGAGGATTTCGGCGACCGCGGCCGCACCCTCGGCGCCGCCGTTGACCTCGGGGGCCATGCTGGCCTGGTCGACGGTCGCGATCACGCCGTTCGGGGTTGCCACGGTGACGGTGTGGCCCGCGCCGGTGAAGGCCGCATAGGGCGCGGTGAATTCCTCGGCCCAGTAGCCCGTGGGATGTTCGGTGCCGTCGGCCAGTGCCCAATGATCGGTGCCGGTGAGAACGAACAGGATGTGTGCCATGGGATCAACGCTAGGGTCGATGGCATCCCCTGACCAATAGGATTGTCTATATGAGACATAGGACAGCCGATGGGTCGATGGATCTGGTGCAGCTGCGGACCTTTCTGGCTGTCTTCCGCACCGGTTCGCTCACCGCGGGCGCGGCCCAGGTGGGACTGTCCCAGCCGACCGTGACCACCCAGATCCAGGCGCTCGAGCGACACCTCGGCAGGCCGCTGTTCGAACGACTGCCCCGTGGGGTGACGCCGACCGCCGCCGGTCACGAGCTCGCGGCGCGGGTGAGTGGCCCATTGGAGGCGCTGGAGGCGGTCGTGAGCGGGGCGGTGACCGATCGTGCGGCGCCGCCCGAACCGCCGGTGCTCCTCGGCGGACCGGCGGAGATGCTCGCCGCCAAGGTGGTGCCCGCGCTCGCACCGCTGGTCGCCGACGGCGTGCGGCTCACTGTCAGCACCGGGATCACCGACGACCTGCTGGCCCGATTGCATTCGGGTGCACTGGATCTGGTCTTCGCCACTACCCGACCGCGTGGGCGTACCGTGCTGGCCGAACCGCTCGTCGACGAGGAATTCCTCCTCGTCGCAGCCCCCGAGATGGCCGACCGCATCGACACCGCCCGCCTGCGCGCCGAAGGTCCGATCGCGCTGGAGGGTATCCCGCTCGTCAGCTACGCCGCCGATCTGCCGATCCTGCGCCGATACTGGCGCCACGTGTTCGAGACCCGGCTGGAAGCCGAACCGGCGCTGATCGTCGGTGATCTGCGCGCGGTACTCGCCGCGGTCATCGCGGGGGCGGGGATCAGCGTGCTTCCGCACTACCTGTGCGGCCGGGAACGGGCCGACGGAACGCTGGTCACGCTGCTCGATCCCGTCGATCCGCCGATCAACACCGGATTCCTGGCGCGCCGGGTCGGTGCGCCCTCGCGACCGCACGTCGACCTGGTTCGCGCCCGGCTGGTCGAGGCGGCGCGAGGATGGCGGGTGGGGTGCGGTGCCGAATAGGCAAGTGGACACTTGCCCTTGACATGCAAGCGCGCACTTGCCTATGGTTCGAAGGGAGCGAACGGAGCGTGCGGAGTGACCGATATCTTCACCGCGTTGGCGGATTCGACACGACGCGCACTCCTCGACGAACTGGCCGATCGCGACGGGCAGACCCTGTTCGAACTGTGCGCCCGGCTCGTGAGCAAGCACGACATCAGCTCGTCGCGCCAGGCGATCACCCAGCACCTCGGCGTGCTCGAGGACGTCGGTCTCGTCCACACCCGTCGGCAAGGCCGCTACAAGTTCCATCACGCTGATTTCACTCCGCTGCGAGCGGTTTCGGTGCGATGGCCCATCCCTCAGGAGGACACATGATTCGCATCGGAGTGACGAGCGTCTTCGTCGACGACCAAGCCAAGGCCGAGGCCTTCTACACCGACGTGCTCGGCTTCCAGGTCAAAGACAAGGTGTCCCTCGGCGAATTCGACTGGCTCACCCTCGTCTCGCCCGCCGACGTCGACGGCATCCAGCTGCTGCTCGAGCCCGATCAGCACCCGGCGGCCAAGGCCTATAAAACGGCGCTGAGCGCCGAGGGCATCCCCGTGATCGTCTTCACCGTCGACGATCTCGATGCCGAATACCGCCGCCTGCTCGACCGTGGCGTCTTCTTCACCCAGGCCCCCGCCCCCATGGGCCCGGTGAGCACCGCGGTCTTCGACGACACCTGCGGCAATCTCATCCAGCTCATGGCCCCCACTACTGGGTAATGATGAGAAGTTCGGTGGGGGAGGCGATTTCGGCGCGCAGTCCGGCTGTGGTGGCCACCCGGGCGACGGCGCGGATGTCGGTGGGATCGGCGCGGGTGAGAACGAGGGCGCGGGCGAGCAAGCCCTTGTGATGTTTGTTGAAGTGGCTGACGACGGTGCGCGAGCCGTCGGGGTGCTCGGTGAGGACATTGGCGGTGATGGCGTCGGGGACCCGGCCCAGCTGCTGGTAGGTGCCCGAGCGTAGGTCGATGACGAGTTCGCCCGCGGCCTCGGTGTAGAGAGCGTCGGGCAGAACATCGCGCCACACCGCCGAAAGTGTCGGCAGCCCTGGAAGTTTGGTGCCGCCCGAGAGGCGGTAGGCGGGGATGGGGTCGGCTGCGCGGACCGCGCCGAACAGGGCCGAGCCGATGCCAAGGCGGGCGTAGGCCTTGGCGCGCTGCACCTTGGTGAACGACTTCGCGTCCAGTGCGTCGTAGAGGACCCCGGTGTAGCGCTCCAGGGCGGGGCGGGTCGCCGACGTGCGCAGGCTCGCGTTGCGGGCTATCTCCGCATCCGCGCCTTTACCGAGGCCGAGTACCCCGGCGGAGGCGGCGGGGTCGGCCGCCAGCTGCACCACCTCGGTGATCAGTTTGTCGCGAACCGCGCTGAGCTGCGGCATCGCCAGGACGTCGAGGTCCAGCGGCGCGCCCGATCCGCCGTCGGACTTGGTTTCGGAGGGAGGCAGCAGCACCAGCACGATCGTCAACGTTAATCGCCGTCGAAACCGCCACCGCGCCCCGCCCCGTCCGCGAGTTCAGCGCACGGCTTCGAGGAACTTGCGCGTGCGCTCATTGGTCGGCGCCTCGAAGATCTGCTCGGGCGGACCCTGTTCGACGATGCGACCGGAGTCGAACATCAATACCCGGTCCGATACCTCGCGGGCGAAGCGCATCTCGTGGGTGACGATCAGCATGGTGATATCGGTGGTTTCGGCGATCGTGCGCAGCACGTCGAGGACGTCGCCGACCAGTTCCGGGTCCAAGGCCGAGGTCACCTCGTCGAGCAGCATCACCTTCGGATCCATCGCGCAACAACGCGCGATCGCGACCCGCTGCTGCTGCCCGCCCGACAACTGCGAGGGATGCGCGTCGGCCTTGTCCGACAGACCGACGACCTCGAGCAGGTGCCGCGCACGTTCGCGCGCCTCGTCTTTCGACTTGCCGAGCACGTGGATCGGCGCCTCGGTGATGTTCTCCAGCACCGTCATGTTCGGGAACAGGTTGAACTGCTGGAACACCATGCCGATCTTGGTACGCACCGCACGCAGGTGTTTCTCCTTGGCGGGCACCAACTTTCCGCCGCGTTCGGTATGGGTGAGTGGTTCACCGTCGACCCAGATCACGCCGTCGCTGATCGTTTCCAGGGTCATCAGCAGCCGCAGAATGGTGGTCTTGCCCGACCCCGACGGCCCGATCAGGGTGACCTTCTCCCCGCGGCGGACACTGAAATCGAGCTGGTCGAGCACGGTGAGCTCGCCGAAGCGTTTGACCACCTGATCGAATCGGATCATCTCGTCAGTAGTAGGCAAGGCGCTTCTCCAGTCTTCTGATCAGCACAGACGTCGGGTAGCTGGCGAGGAGGAAGAACACCCCGGCCATCGTGATCGACTCCAGATACGCGAAGTTGCGCGCTCCGAATTGCTGTGCGGCGGTCACCAATTCGACGACCGAGATGGCGAACAAGAACGGTGTGTCCTTGAACATCGACACGGCATTGGTGCCGAGCGCGGGCAGGCTCGCCCGGATCGCCTGTGGCAGCACCACCGCGCCCCAGGTGCGCACCGGCGGCAACGACAGCGCGCGCGCCGCCTCCCACTGCCCCTTCGGCACCGCCTCGATCCCGGCCCGATACACCTCGGCCAGGTAACTCGAATAGTGGATGCCGAGTACGACGATGCCGATCTGCAACGCCGAGAACTGCGTGAACAGCGTGTAGGCGAACAGCAACTGCACGACCAGCGGGGTGAGGCGGACGAACTCGCTCACCGCGTGCACCGGCGCGGCGATCGGGCGCGGCATCGTGCGCCGGATCATCGCGATCGCCAGCCCGAGCACCGCGGCCAGCGCGAAGCCGAGCACCGTTGCCAGCAGGGTGATCTGGAAGCCGTCCCACAGCACCGGCAGCGCCTCGCGGGCGCGCTCCCAACTCCATTCCGCTCTCATGGCGCCACCTTCGTGTCATCGGGCGCCAGGCTCAGCACTTCCTTGAGCGTGGCCCCGCGACCCAGCTTGGTCTTGGCGCGGGTCTCGAGCAGGTTCATGCCCAGGGTGAGTACGTAGCCGAGGACGAAGTAGATGAGCAGGCCGACACCGAAGGAGAACAGGGTGTCGCTCGTGGTCTTGCGCAGGTCGCCGATCTCGTAGGTCAGGTCGTGCAGCGTGATGTAGGACGCCACGGCGGTGCCTTTGAGCAGGTGGACCAGCAGATTGGTCAACGAGGGCAGCATCAGCGCCCATGCCTGCGGGAACAGCACTCTGCGCATCCGCTGCCACGGACTGAAATTCAGCGCGACCGCCGCCTCGAACTGCGCGCGCGGCACCGCGTTGAGCGCCCCACGCACCACCTCGGCGCCGTAGGCGCCGTAGTTCAGGCCGAGCGCCAGGATGCCGCAGAAGAGCGGGTCGAGCTTGTAGCCGAGCAGCGGCAGCACATAGAACAGCCAGAAGATCTGCACCAGTAGTGACGTGCCGCGGAAGAATTCGATCATGACCCGGGCACTGCCGCGCGCCGCGAGATTGCGCACGCGGGCGGTGGTACCGAGGGCGAGGGCGAGGACGAACGCGAGGAGCGCGCCGCCGATGGTCAGCTCCAGCGTGACGACGATGCCCTGCCACAGCGCGGGAAGGGCATCGCGTACCGCATCGACATTGCTCATGGGTGGATCAGATTTCGCCCTTGCACAGCTTGGCCGTCGTGTACTTCGGATCGGGGAGCTCGCGCTCGGTGAACCCGAACTTGCCCACGATCGACAGGTACTTGTCCTTGTCGCCGGTGATCTTGGCCAGCTCGGCGTTGTAGGCGGCGAGCAGGTCGGGATCGGTGGTACGGAACACGGTGCCGCCGGCGCCGACCTGCGGCTTGCCGTCGATGACGGCCACGAACGACGGCGTCACGTCGACGGCGGCGTTCGGTGTGTGGCTCTTGAGCCAGTTCAGCGAGATCGCGGTGAGCGCGAACACGTCGGCGCGCCCGGAGGTCACCGCGTCCATCCCGTCCTGCGGGGTGGCGACCTGGGTGGCGTCGATGCCGAGCGAGCTGGCGTAATCGGATTCGATGGCGCCGGTCATCGCGGTCATCTTCGCGCCACTGGCCTTGATCGACTGCATATCGGTCAAATTCATCGGATTACCGGGTTTCACCATCAGCGCCGTGGTGTACATGAATTCCGGTTCGCTGAAAGATGCCTGTTCACAGCGTTTCGGCAAGATCGACATTCCGGCGCTGACCGCGTCGAAGCGATTGGCCTGCAGGCCGGGGATCAGTGCGCCGAACTCGGTCTGCACACCGTCGACGGTCTTGATGCCGAGGTTGGCGAAGATCTCTTTGTGCAGTGCCACGGTGGCGCCGGTGAGCTGGCCGCCGTCCTCGAACGAATAGGGCGCCTCACCGGCGAAACCCACGGTGATCGTGCCCTTGTCCTTCAGCGACTGCAGGAGTTGACCGCTCTCGGTGGTCTCGGTCTTGGTGCATCCGGCGAGGGCCGCGGCCACCAACGCGGCACCGGTGAACACCGCTGTACAGCGCTTCGACATGGATTTCGTCTCAGCCATTGTGACCTCCCAAGGGCAGCGTCGCCGCTGCCAATTTTCTGTTGTAAGTACGTAATTGACTTATAGAGAAAATGTAGTCACCAAATAATTGCCAGATGCGGTTACGTTATCAGGTTGTTATCTGATGATTGAAATGGTTTTGTAATGGGTAACCTGTTATCCGCTTTTATCTGCGGGTAGGTTTTCGGGGCGTAGGGAGCGCTCAGGTGGTAATCGGCTGTCGCCCCGCCCGGACCAGGGACTACCCTGTGCATCCGTGATCACCCGCCTCTCCCGCCTGTTCCTGCGCACCCTGCGAGACGATCCCGCCGACGCCGAGGTGCCCAGCCACAAACTGCTCGTTCGCGCCGGCTACGTCCGTCGGGTCGCCCCCGGCATGTACTCGTGGCTGCCGCTCGGTCTGCGCACGCTGCGCAAGATCGAGGACGTCGTGCGCCAGGAGATGGACGCCACCGGCGCCCAGGAGATCTCGCTGCCGACGCTGCTGCCGCGCGAGCCCTACGAGACCACCAATCGGTGGACCGAGTACGGCCCCGGTCTGTTCCGGCTCAAGGACCGCAAGGGCGGCGACTACCTGCTCGGGCCCACCCATGAGGAGCTGTTCGCGCTCACCGTGAAGGGTGAGTACAACTCCTACAAGGATCTGCCGGTCACCCTGTACCAGATCCAGACCAAGTACCGCGACGAGGAACGTCCCCGTGCGGGCATCCTGCGCGGCCGCGAGTTCGTGATGAAGGATTCCTACTCCTTCGATATCGACGACGACGGTCTGACCAACAGCTACGCCACCCATCGCAAGGCCTACCAGGCGATCTTCGAACGGCTCCGCGTCGAGTACGTGATCGTGGCCGCCACCTCCGGCGCCATGGGCGGCAGCGCGTCCGAGGAGTTCCTCGCCGCCAGCCCCGTCGGCGAGGACACCTACGTGCGCTGTGTCGAGTCCGGCTACGCGGCGAACGTGGAAGCCGTGGTCACGCCCGCGCCCGCGCCGCTGCCCATCGAGGGTCAGGCCGCCGCGGTCGAGTACGACACCCCGAACACCCCCACCATCGCGACGCTCGTCGACTGGGCCAACGAGGCGAAGGTCTTCGACCGCACGGTGACCGCCGCCGACACGTTGAAGAACGTGATGGTGAAGCTGCGCCACCCCGACGGCAAGACCGAGATCCTCGGCATCGGCGTCCCCGGTGACCGCGAGGTCGACGACAAGCGGCTCGGCGCCGCCGTCGAGCCCGCCGAGGTGGAGCTGCTCACCGAGGCCGACTTCGCCGCCAACCCGTTCCTCGTGAAGGGCTACATCGGCCCGAAGGGCTTGGCCGCCAACGGTGTTCGCTACCTCGTCGACCCCCGCGTCGCCGAGGGCACCGCGTGGATCACCGGCGCCGACGTCAAGGGCAAGCACGTTGTCGGCCTGGTCGCGGGCCGTGACTTCACCCCCGACGGCACCATCGAGGCCGCCGAGGTCCGCGACGGCGATCCCTCGCCCGACGGCGCGGGCCCGCTGGTGTCCGCGCGCGGCATCGAGATCGGCCACATCTTCCAGCTCGGCCGTAAGTACACCGACGCCTTCGATGTCGACGTGCTCGGCGAGAACGGCAAGCCGGTGCGCCTCACGATGGGCTCCTACGGCATCGGCATCTCTCGCATGGTCGCGGTGATCGCCGAACAGCAGCACGACGAGAAGGGCCTGCGCTGGCCCGCCGAGGTCGCCCCGTTCGACGTGCACGTGGTGATCGCCAACAAGGACGCCGCCGCCCGCGACGGCGCCGAACACGTCGTCGCGGGCCTGGACGCCGAGGGCCTCGAGGTCCTCTTCGACGACCGCACCGCCTCGCCCGGCGTGAAGTTCAAGGACGCCGAACTGCTCGGCATGCCCTGGATCCTGGTCATCGGTCGCGGCTGGGCCGAGGGCAAGGTGGAGCTGCGCAACCGCTTCACCGGCGAAGCCGAGGAAATCCCCGCCGAAGACGCCGTGAGCGCGGTAACCGCCAAGGTTCGCGGCTGAGTTTCATCGCGCATGAATCGCGCTGCCCCGCTTGATGTGGGGCAGCGCGATTGCTGTCTGTAGGGCCGGTTCGTACGCCCTGGGGCCTCTTCTCGGCGAGAGTTGCTCGACATCTGGGCGAGTTCGGAAACCTGGTCCTTGTTCGGTTGGGGGAAACAACAACACGTCGTTCGAACTTACGGCTACGTAGGCGAAAGTGCAGGTGAGGGAGTTGCGTGGGCGGCGTGGCGAGTGGGTGGCGCTGCTAAGTTAACGGGCATGACGAGTTCGCCCAGCCTGCTTTTCAACCCGGCCACCTACGACCCGCAGCACTTCGATGCCGAGACGCGGCGGCTGCTGAAGGCCACCATCGAGTGGTTCGAGTCCAAGGGCAAGGCGCAGCTGCTGGTCGAGGATCGCGACGCGGTGTGGACCTCGGAGTTCCTCGAGTTCGTCGGCAAGGAGAAGCTCTTCGCGACCTTCCTGACCCCGGCCGCCTACGCCGACGGCGACCCGAACAAGCGCTGGGACGCGGCACGCAACGCGGCGCTGGCGGAGATCTTCGGGTTCTACGGACTGGCGTACTGGTACGCCGAGCAGGTCACCATCCTCGGCCTCGGCCCGATCTGGCAGAGCGATAACGAGGTCGCCAAGCGCAAGGCAGCCGCCGACCTCGACGACGGTCAGGTGATGGCGTTCGCGCTGTCCGAGCGCGACCACGGCGCCGACATCTACAACACCGACCTGATCCTCACCCCGAGCGAGCCGGGCAGTGCCGACGCCGAGGCGGGCATCCTGTTCCGGGCGAGCGGCGAGAAGTACTACATCGGCAACGGCAACGTCGCCTCGATGGTGTCGGTGTTCTCGCGTCGCGCCGACGTCGAGGGTCCGGCGGGCTACATCTGGTTCGCCGCCGACAGCCGCCACGACGACTACCACCTGATCGAGAGCGTCATCCACGGTCAGATGTACGTCAGCCACTTCCGGCTGGAGAACTACCCGGTGACCGCCGCGGACCTGCTGCACGAAGGGCCGGAGGCCTTCTCGGCCGCGCTCAACACCGTCAACGTCGGCAAGTTCAACCTCTGCCACGGCGGCATCGGCATGGTCGAGCACTCGTTCTTCGAGGCCATCACCCACGCCAACAACCGCATCCTCTACGGCAACCCCGTCACCGACTTCGCCCATGTGCGCGGCAATTTCGTCGACGCCTACGCGCGGTTGATCGCGATGAAGCTGTTCAGCGACCGCGCCGTCGACTACTTCCGCAGCGCCTCGCTCGAGGACCGCCGCTACCTGCTGTTCAACCCGATGACCAAGTCCAAGGTCACCTCCGAGGCCGAGGTCGCGATGACCCTGCTGCTGGATGTGCTGGCGGCCAAGGGATTCGAGAAGGCCACCTACTTCGCACAGGCCTCGCGCTACATCAACCACCTGCCGCGCCTCGAGGGCACCGTGCACGTGAACGTGGGTCAGATCCTGAAGTTCATGCCGAACTACCTGCTCAACCCGAAGGAATACCCGGCGATCGGCACCGACCTCGCCCCCGGCGACCAGCCGTTCTTCTGGCGGCAGGGTCCGGCGCGCGGCGCGGGCAAGGTGCAGTTCGCCGACTGGACCCCCGTCTACGAGCAGGCATCCGAGGTCCCGAATGTCGGCCGGTTCTACGAGCAGGCCCAGGCGCTGCGCAGCCTGCTGCTCACCGCGGCTCCCGACGCGGACCAGCAGAAGGACCTGGATTTCATGCTGACCATCGGCCACCTGTTCTCCACGGTGGTCTACGGGCAGTTGATTCTCGAGCAGGCCGAGCTCACCGGGCTCGACCGCGATGTGCTCGATCAGATCTTCGACTTCCAGATCCGCGACTTCAACACCCAGGCAGCGGCGCTGCTCGGCAGGCCGTCGGTCACCGAGGCCCAGCGTGCCTGGGCGATCGGGGCCCTGCGCAGCCCGGTTGCCGACGCAGAGCGTTTCGGTCGGGTGTGGCAGCAGGTCGAGGCCTACGACGGCGCGTACGCGATGCGCCCGTAGTCGGGCCCTCGGTTCCGGGTGTATCGCCGATTCACCCGGAACCGATCTTGCCTACGCTCGCCCGGGGAAGGTGACGGTGACCGGGACCGATCCCAGAATCACCTGCCAGCGAGCGCGGCGAACGGCGGCTTCGGTGAGCGCCTCCGTCGCGGTGGCGCGCACCGATTCGGCGGTCGCGTTTTCGACGACCGCGTACCACGCTGCGGCGCAATCGGATTCGACGCTCACCGCCAGATGCGCCGCCGGAATCGGATTGTCGACCGGGGCGGGCGGGGTATAGGCGGCGCCGGGGGCGTCCGGTGCCGTGCCGTCGGCTTCGAGTAGCTCGATCGTGGCGTCGCGGCGGGCTCGATGCGCGGCGCTGAACTCGGCGACCATGCGGGACCGGTCGGCGTTGGCGTACGCGGCGATCAGGCCGTAGGAGTACACGGCGGCGTACTCGGCGTCGAGCGCGTTCTGCAAGGTCTTTCGCTGTTCGGTCATGTCAGCAGGACTCCTGCCTGGGTGGCGCAGGCCGCACTGATCGACGCGAGAAGTCCGGCGCGATAACCGGATTCGGTGCGGGCCAGGGTGGCGGCGGACTGTTGGGAGCGAACCAGCTGATCACGCAACTGTGCGACGGTGGTCGGCTGTGCGGCCGCGGTCTCGACCTCCGAAGCGGACACGGGGGAGCCGTCGGGGCCGGGCACGGTCAGCACGCCCGTGCGATGCACCGGGGTGGTGCCGTCGCCGTAAACGCCGAGCACGCGGTCGATTTCGGTGCGCAGCGCGTCGGCGTGCGCGGTGCGCTCGGTGGCGATCGTGCTCAGCGCGGCGTTCGACTGCGGCGCCAGCGCGATCGCGGCCGTCGCTGCGGCGGCATCGGCTCTGGCCATGATCTCTTGCGCGGCAAGAGGATCCGGCGCGTGCACGGTATCGTCCTCGGCACAGGCGGCTAGCACGGCCACCGCGGGAATGCCGATCGCGCTCGCTCCGACCAGACGGAACAGCGTGCGGCGGCGCCAGGTGGAGCGTGTGTCGGCTCGCGCGGGCGTGGAGGGTGAAAGCTGCTGCACCGGTGTGGGATGCGGCACTGCGACGGGTGGGTGCGACGAGTTCGCGCCGGTAGGAGCCGGGGTCGACCCGGCCAGGCGCGTGGTGGCAGGCTCGACCCGCAACTGCGGGGGGTCGTGCCGGTCGGCGCGCATGCCGGAAGGTCGCCCGGCTCTCGGCGGGACGGTATGGCGGTGGGGCACGAACACCATCGTGCCAGATGGCACGCCTCGGGCACGCCCGAGTCGGACCGGTGCGTGGCGCCCAGCGCCTGGTCCTTTACACTCTCTGAGCGCGTTACGCTAGACCTTCGGCGTAGATATTTCCGATCGCGTCACAACTGAACCAGGAGCCGCCCATATGCCGATGCCCACCGAGGAAAGGGTGAGCCAGCTAGTCGCTGAGCTCGTCGCACGCCGGGGTTTCGACCTCGAGGGCGTCGCGATCGTGGCTGCGGGCAACGGCGAGTTGGCTCCGGTTCGGGTGAAGGTCACCGTCGACAGCGACGGCCCCGCGAACCTGGACGCCATCGCCGCGATCAGCCGCGAGATGTCCGAACTTCTCGATGCCGCAGGCGATTTCGGCGATTCGGCCTACTTGCTCGAAGTGACCACGCCCGGCGTGGAGCGCCCGCTCACCACCGAACGGCACTGGCGGCGCGCGCAGGGCCGCAAGGTCCGCGTGAAGCTGGCCGACGGTGTCGAGCGGATCGAGGGCAAGGCCCGTTTCGACGCGCGCGTCGGCCAACTCGCCGACGACGCCGCGACCGGCGGCGCCACCATCGCACTCGTCATCGGCGGCAAGACGAAGCCACATCGCGTTCATGTCCCCGTCGCCGATATCGCCGAGGCTGTCGTCCAGGTCGAATTCAACGCACCTGGCGCCGCCGAACTCGAACTCGCCGGCGGCATCGCGCCGGGCCGCCCGGTACCGGGCGAAGAGCCCGCCGACCTAGCCGCGCCAGGACAACACCTTGACACTCCCACCGAAGGGGTTGCGGAATGAATATTGAAATCGAAGCCTTGCGGGCGATTGTCGCCGACAAAGGCATCTCGATCGAGACCGTGATCTCGGCGATCGAGTCGGCGCTGCTCACCGCTTACCGGCACACCGACGGCCACGAGGCCAACGCGCGTATCGACATCAACCAGAAGACCGGTGTGGTGCGGGTGATGGCGCGTGAACTCGACGCCGACGGCAACCTCGTCTCCGAATGGGACGACACCCCGGAGGGATTCGGCCGCATCGCCGCGACCACCGCCCGCCAGGTGGTGCTGCAGCGGCTGCGTGACGCCGAGAACGAGAAGTCCTTCGGCGATTTCGCCACCCACGAGGGCGAGATCGTCGGCGGTGTGGTCCAGCGCGACGCCAGGGCCAACGCCCGCGGCATCGTGGTGGTTCGCATCGGCAGCGAGGCCAACGGCGCCGAGGGGCTGATCCCGCCCGCCGAACAGGTGCCGGGGGAGACCTACGAGCACGGCGATCGCATCAAGTGCTATGTCTACGGCGTCTCGCGTGGCCCGCGTGGCCCGCAGATCCAGCTCTCGCGCACCCACCCGAATCTGGTGCGGCGGCTGTTCTCGCTCGAGGTGCCCGAGATCGCCGACGGTTCCGTCGAGATCGTCGCGGTGGCCCGCGAGTCGGGACACCGGTCCAAGATCGCCGTGCAGTCCACCGTGCCCGGCGTGAACGCCAAGGGCGCGTGCATCGGTCCGATGGGCCAGCGCGTGCGCAACGTGATGAGCGAACTGGCGGGCGAGAAGATCGATATCATCGACTACGCAGAGGATCCGGCGACCTTCGTCGGCAATGCGCTGTCCCCGTCGAAGGTGGTATCGGTCACGGTCGTCGATCCCGACGCCAGGGCGGCACGGGTGATCGTGCCCGACTTCCAGCTCTCGCTGGCGATCGGCAAGGAGGGCCAGAACGCCCGCCTGGCCGCCCGTCTGACGGGTTGGCGCATCGATATCCGCAGCGACGCGGCTCCGGAACCGGACGACTCCGTCCGGCCGGAAGCGCACCGTAGTTGATTCCAGGCACGTCGAATCCCTGCCTGCGGATGACATGTTCGTAACTTCCGGAGGGGAGGGGTTCGTCGTTATGACCGGGTCACCGGTAGAGTGGGTACAGGACCGGCCCGCGCAATCCGTTCGCACCTGTATCGGATGCCGTCAGCGTGAGCCGTCTGCCGACCTGTTGCGGATCGTGGCGCGGCATCGGAACACCGATGTCGCGATTGTTCCCGATCCGCGGCGCAGACTTCCCGGACGGGGTGCCTGGTTGCACCCCGTTTCAGTTTGTTTGCGTTCCGCAGAGCGGCGCCGAGCATTCGGCAGAGCCCTACGAGTGTCCGGAAATCTGGATATCTCAGCCCTGGAGCAGTACCTCGAGAACAGGCACGAGCACTCATGAGCACACCGTGAAGCACCAACGATGAACGTCCGTCGGAGATAACCCGAGGTCGTGCGGGCCCGCCTTACCTAGGCGGCGTCACTGCTCGACCTCTCAGTGAGGAGAGCAGTGGCAGGCAAGGCCCGCGTGCACGAGTTGGCTAAAGAGCTCGGTGTCACAAGCAAGGAACTACTCGCGAAGCTCAAGGAGCAAGGCGAGTTCGTGAAGTCGGCGTCCTCGACGGTGGAAGCACCCGTCGCACGTCGTCTGCGTGAATCTGTCGCATCGAAGTCCGCTCCGGCGGCCGATGCCAAGTCGGCGGCCCGTCCGGGCCCGTCGTCGGCAGCAGCAGCCCGTCCGGCTGCCAAGCCCACCCCCGGTGGCCCTCGCCCCGGTCCGCGTCCGGCCCCGGCCGCTCCCGCCCCGGCAGCTGCTGCTGCCGCGCCGGCCGCGCCGAAGCCGGAACCGGCCGCTCCGGTCGAGGCCAAGCCCGCTACTCCGGCACCCGCGAGCCCCGCTCCGGCCGCCGCGCAGCAGGCTCCGGCCACCAAGCCCGCAGGCGCCCCCGCGCCCGGCCCGCGTCCGGCTCCCGCCGCGCCGCGTCCGGAGCAGGCTCCCGCCGCTGGTCAGACCCGTCCGGGTCAGACCACTCCCGGTGCGGCCGCACCGGGTCCGCGTCCGGCAGGTCCGGGCCCGAAGCCGGGGCCCAAGGCTCCGCGCGTCGGCAACAACCCGTTCAGCTCGGCGCCCGATCGTGAGCGTCCGGCACCGCGTCCCGCCCCGCAGGGTGGCCCGCGTCCGACTCCGGGTCAGGGCGGTCCCCGTCCGGCTCCCGGTCAGGGTGGCCCGCGTCCGGCTCCCGGTCAGGGCGGTCCCCGCCCCGGTCAGGGTGGCGGCCAGGGTCAGCGTCCGGCCGCCGCGCAGGGCGGTGCCCCGCGTCCCGGTGGTCCCCGTCCCAACCCGGGTTCGATGCCTCCGCGTCCGAACCCCGGTGCCATGCCCGCACGTTCGGCACGTCCTGCTCCCGGTGGCGCGGGTCGTCCCGGTGGCGGCGGTCGTCCCGGTGGCGCTCCCGGCGGTGGCGGCGCAGGCCGTCCCGGTGGTGGCGGCGGTGGCGGTTACCGCGGTGGCGGTGGCGGTGCCCCCGGTGCTCCGGGTGCGGGTGCTCCCGCGGCCGGTGGTTTCCGTGGTCGTCCCGGTGGCGGCGGCGGTCGTCCCGGTGGTCCCGGTGGCCGTGGTGGCGCCGCGGGTGCCTTCGGTCGTCCCGGTGGCGCGGTTCGCCGTGGCCGTAAGTCGAAGCGGGCGAAGCGCGCCGAGTACGAGAACATGCAGGCTCCCGCCGTCGGTGGCGTGCGTCTGCCCCGCGGCAACGGCGAGATCATCCGCCTCGCCCGTGGCGCGTCGCTGTCGGACTTCGCCGAGAAGATCGACGCGAACCCCGCTGCTCTCGTGCAGGCACTGTTCAACCTCGGCGAGATGGTCACCGCGACCCAGTCGGTGAACGACGAGACCCTCGAGCTGCTCGGCGGCGAGATGAACTACGTCGTCCACGTGGTCAGCCCCGAGGACGAAGATCGCGAACTGCTGCAGTCGTTCGACCTCACCTACGGCGAAGACGCCGGCGGCGAGGACGACCTCGAGCACCGTCCGCCGGTCGTGACCGTCATGGGTCACGTCGACCACGGTAAGACCCGACTGCTCGACACGATCCGTAAGGCCAACGTCGCTGAGGGCGAGGCCGGTGGCATCACCCAGCACATCGGTGCCTACCAGGTGCTCACCAACCTCAACGACGAAGAGCGCTTGATCACCTTCATCGACACCCCGGGTCACGAGGCGTTCACCGCCATGCGTGCTCGTGGTGCGAAGGCCACCGATATCGCGATCCTCGTGGTCGCGGCCGACGACGGCGTCATGCCGCAGACGGTGGAAGCGATCAACCACGCCCAGGCCGCGGATGTGCCGATCGTCGTCGCGATCAACAAGATCGACAAAGAGGGTGCGAACCCGGACAAGATCAAGCAGCAGCTCACCGAGTACGGCCTGGTCACCGAGGAGTACGGCGGCGACACCATGTTCGTCAACATCTCGGCCAAGCAGGGCACCAACATCGATCAGCTGCTCGAAGCAGTGCTGCTGACCGCGGATGCCTCGCTCGACCTGCGGGCCAACCCGGACATGGACGCCCAGGGTGTCGCCATCGAGGCGCACCTCGACCGCGGCCGTGGCCCCGTTGCCACCGTGCTCATCCAGCGCGGCACCCTGCGCGTCGGTGACTCGATCGTGGCGGGCGACGCCTACGGTCGCGTCCGTCGCATGGTCGACGAGCACGGCGCGGACGTCCACGCGGCGACCCCGTCGCGCCCGGTGCAGGTCATCGGTTTCACCTCGGTGCCCGGTGCAGGTGACAACCTGATCGTGGTCGAGGAAGACCGCATCGCCCGTCAGATCGCCGATCGCCGCAATGCGCGTAAGCGCAACGCGCTGGCCGCTCGCAGCCGCAAGCGGATCAGCCTGGAAGATCTGGATGCCGCTCTGAAGGAGACTTCGGAGCTCAACCTGATCCTCAAGGGCGACAACTCCGGTACCGTCGAGGCCCTCGAAGAGGCCCTGCTCGGTATCGAGATCGACGACGAGGTGCGTCTGCGCGTCATCGACCGCGGTGTCGGTGGCGTCACCGAGACCAACGTCAACCTGGCGTCGGCCTCCAACGCGATCATCATCGGCTTCAACGTCCGCGCGGAGGGCAAGGCCACTGAGCTGGCCAACCGCGAAGGCGTCGACATCCGGTACTACTCGGTCATCTACCAGGCGATCGACGAGATCGAGAAGGCCCTCAAGGGCATGCTCAAGCCGATCTACGAAGAGGTCGAACTGGGCCGCGCCGAGATCCGCGCGATCTTCCGTTCGTCGAAGATCGGCAACATCGCCGGTTGCATGGTCACCTCCGGCTCGGTCAAGCGCAACGCCAAGGCGCGCCTGATCCGTGACGGTCGAGTGGTCGCGGAGACGATGACCATCTCCTCGCTCAAGCGGGAGAAGGACGACGCTCCTGAGGTTCGCGAAGGTTTCGAGTGCGGTATGACCGTCACCTACAGCGACATCAAGGACGGCGACATCATCGAGGCTTACGAGCTTCGTGAAAAGCCGCGCGACTGATCAACGCCATACCGTTCGACCCACGCCGCATCCGATTCTTCGGGTGCGGCGTGGGGTCTTGCGGGATCCCCATCTACCAGGAGGTGAGCACCGCTGTTCATCGGTGCGCTCGAATTCGATCTACTGCTCGGTGACGTGCATTCGCTCAAGGAGAAGCGGTCGGTGATCCGGCCGATCCTCGCCGAGCTACAGAAGCGCTTCGGCGTGAATGCCGCCGAAGCCGGAGATCAAGACCTGCACCGCCGGGCCCTGCTCGGTGTGGCCATGGTCAGTGCGGAAACGGGACACCTGAACGAGGTGCTCGACAAGTGTGAGCGGCACGTTGCCGCGCGTCCGGAGATAGAGTTGCTGGCAGTACGCCGCCGGATCTTCGGACCCGAAGACTAGGCTGCGGCACGGGTGTCACGGGTCCGCCAGGCGCAAGCCTGCGTAGGACCCCACCCGCGCCGCCGAAGAGAGGAGCTCAGCCATGGTTGATCAAGCCAGGGCACGTCGGCTCGCCAAGCGGATTTCCGCGATTGTGGCCACCGCGATCGAATACGAGATCAAAGATCCGCGGCTGCGGTTCGTCACCGTCACCGATGCCAAGGTGACCGGCGATCTGCGCGAGGCGAATATCTATTACACGGTGATGGGTGAGACCATCGACGCCGAACCCGACTACGCCGAAGCCGCCGCCGGGCTCGACGCGGCCAAGGGTGTGTTGCGGTCCAAGGTGGGCGCCGGTACCGGAGTGAAGTTCACCCCGATCCTGTCCTTCACTCTGGACAAGGTGCCCGAGGTGGCCCGCGAGATGGAAGAGTTGCTCGCCAGGGCTCGCGCCATCGACGACGAGGTGGCCAAGGTCGCCGCCAACGCCAAGCACGCGGGTGACGCCGACCCGTACAAGGTCGATCGCGACGACGAAGACGAGTAGGCAGGCATGTCCGGTCATCGCCCGGGGGCGGTAGCTCGAGTGACCACGCAGGGCGTCGCGTCCTGCCGGGTGGGCACCGCCCTGTCCGGCCGTGGACCGGTGGCCTGCGTGGACGCCGGATGACCAGCGTCCGCGACGGGACCGAACTGGGCGCGGCCGTCGCCGCATTGGCGGCGGCGCGTTCGGTGACCGTCCTGTGCCATGTGCAGCCCGATGCCGACACCGTCGGGAGCGGGCTCGCGCTGGCCATGGCGCTGCACCGGCGCGATATACCGGTGTGCGTGTCCTTCGCCGAGCCCGCCGAGCTGCCGGCCTCGCTGCGCACCCTGCCCGGCGTGCAGTTGGTCGTGCCACCGGCGCAGGTGCCGCGCGAGGTCGATCTGTTGATCGTCGTCGACTGTGGCGCGCGCAGCCGTCTCGGTGCGCTGGCCGACCGATTACCCGGCGCGGCAATGACATTGGTGATCGATCACCATCGCGCCAACGACGGCTTCGGCACCGTCGACCTGATCGACGAATCCGCGGCCTCGACCACCGAACTGGTGACCCGGCTTCTCGACGCCTGGGGCGTGGAGATCGACGCCGATATCGCGCACTGCCTGTTCGCGGGCCTGGTCACCGACACCGGTTCGTTCCGCTGGGCTCGTTCCGGCAGCCACGCCATGGCCGAGCGGTTGCTCGCCACCGGCATCGACGGCACCGAGATCACCCGCGTCCTGCTCGACACCCACCCCTACGCCTGGCTCCCGATGCTGTCGAAGGTGCTGTCGACGGCTGTGGTCGTGCCGTCCGCCGCCGGTGTCGGCCTGGTCTACGCGCTGGTCCGCGCCGCCGACACTCACGACGTCGGCCCCGAAGAGGTCGAAAGCGTCATCGATGTCATCCGCACCACCGCCGAAGCGGGCATCGCCGCCGTGTTCAAGGAGGCCCGCGGCCACAACGACCGCTGGACCGTCTCGCTGCGCTCCCGCGACTCCGCCCCCGGCCGCACCGACGGCGTCGACGTCGCCGCGGTCGCCGGCGTTTTCGGCGGCGGCGGCCACCGCTTCGCCGCGGGCTACACCACCTACGGCAACGCCGAAGACGTTGTGCGCGCGCTGATCGCCGCGCTGGGCTGACGCTAGGTCGCGGCGACCGTCTCGTCGCGTCGTAGGCGCAGCGTCAGCGGGACGCCGAGGATCGTTGCGGTGGCGCAGAGGGTGAAGGCCAGGGCGGGCTGGTCTACGAGGAGGCCGGTCAGGCCTGCTACGACGAGGCCGCCGAGGTTGCCGGTCATCCAGATGAGGCCTGCGGCAGTGCCTTCCGCGGCGCCGGTGTGGCGTTCGGCCATGGACAGGACGATCGGGAGGGCGGGCAACAGTGTCAGGCCGATGAGGACGAACGCCAGGAAACCTGTCGCCAGGCCGGGGGCTATGGCCACGAGCAGGCAGGCGGCGGCGCTGGCGGTGAGGCCGACCATCACGGCGGGTAGTTCGACGCCGCGGCGCAGGACCGTGACCGGTATCACCGCGCAGCCGACGACACCGGCGAGGACATTCACCAGCAGGACGATGCTGGCCGCGTCGGCGCTCACGCCGGACGGCTCCAGCAGTGCCTGGCCATAGGTCGCCAGCGCGACGAACGTGCCGAAGGGGAAGAACACGGCGACGCAGAGCCGGCGCACATATCGGTCGCCGATGGTCGCTCGCAGGGTGGTGAGCGAGGTCGAGGTGCTCGCCGTGGGTCCGGTGCCCGCGCGCAGCAACTCGACGGTCAGCGCGATCGCGGCCAAGGCGGCGAAGATCGTGCCGATGGCGGTGAGAGTGATGAGCTGGCTTTCCGCGGGCAGCGCCGCGCCGAGGACGAACGCCGCCGCCATACCGGCGAAGGTGCTCGCGGTGCCGACCGCGATGCCGGTCGGCCGGTCCTTCTCCTCGAGATAATGCCCGGCGATTCCGGTGATGGCGTTGAGCACCAGGGGTTGGGCGATCGCGACGACGGTCTGACCGATGAGCACGATCGCGAAGCCGCCGTCGAGCAGGCGCAGCGCCGCACCGATCGCGGTGAGCACCGCTCCGGCGATCAAACTGGGCCGGAACCAGCGATCCAGCGCGATTCCGGCGGGAACGGCCAGGACGACGTAGAGCAGCGGGAACATATTGGCCAGCCACCCGACCGCGGACTCGGACACCCCGAAGTGCTCGGCGGCCACGGTCGTCACCGGCGCGTAGGTGAGCCACACCAGCTGTGTCGCCGCGCCGACCAGAGCGAATGCCGTGATCACCCGCCATCGCTGCACAAACACCATCGTCGATCCTGAGTTGTTCGGGCGAACCGGGCGTCCGCGGTGTGACGTCATCCGCCCGAGCTGGGCGAACGACCAGTATTGCTGTCCATCTGCTCGCCGTCCATACTTCGTAGCCGCGATTTCGTGCTGATCGGCGGATGTCCGCAACAGCTGTCGATCGGCGATATCGCATGCTCTCGGCGAGGTTGCGGGTGTGGCGCTTCGTGGGTGATCGGTGTTGTCGGTGCCATGTGTCACCATCGGCGGGCCGGCGGCATTCGCGCCAAGGGTTCGTAGTGCTGTGGGAGGTCGGTGTGGAGTCCGCTGAGTCGATGGAGGAAGCCGTGTCCGGCGGCGAGGTCGACCGGGCGGGGCCACGGCGCATTCTCGGCATCGCCGTGCCCACGCTGGGAGTGTTGGTCGCCGAGCCGCTGTATCTGCTCTTCGACATCGCGGTGGTCGGCAGGTTGGGGGCGCTGGCGCTGGCCGGGCTGGCCGTCGGCGCGGTGATCCTCGGGTCGGTGAGCACCCAGTTGACGTTCCTGTCCTACGGAACGACCGCGCGCGCGGCCCGCAGACACGGTGCGGGGGACCGGACGGGTGCGGTCGAGGAAGGCGTGCAGGCCAGTTGGGTGGGTGCGGCGGTCGGTCTGGTGATCGTGGTGGTGATCCAGCTGTTCGCGGAGCCGTTGTGTTCGGTGCTGTCCGGAGGCGGGGAGATCGCCGACGAGGCGCTGATCTGGGTGCGGATCGCGTTGTTCGGGGTGCCGCTGATCCTGCTGTCGATGGCGGGCAACGGGTGGATGCGTGGCGTGCAGGACGTGCGACGGCCGCTGACGTATGTGGTGGTGGGACTGGCACTCTCGGCTGTGCTGTGTCCGGTCCTGGTGTACGGACTGCTCGGTGCGCCGCGGATGGAACTGGCCGGTTCCGCGGTGGCGAACCTCGTCGGTCAATCGGTCTCCGGCGTCCTGTTCGCCTATGCCCTGCTGCGCGAACGTGTTTCGCTGCGCCCACAACCCGCGGTGATGCGCGCCCAACTCGTTCTCGGCCGCGACCTCATCGTGCGCAGCCTGTCGTTCCAGGTCTGCTTCGTCTCCGCCGCCGCGGTGGCCGCCCGTTTCGGCGCCGCGTCGGTCGCCGCCCACCAGCTGGTCCTGCAACTCTGGAATTTCCTCGCCCTGACCCTGGATTCACTGGCCATCGCCGCCCAGACCCTGGTCGGCGCGGCCCTCGGCGCGGGAAACGCGCACGGCGCCAAGGGCATCGCCCGCAGGGTCACGGTCTGGTCCGAGATCTTCGCCCTGCTCCTGGCCGCCGTCTTCGCCGCGGGCGTGACCGTGATCCCCCTGCTGTTCACCGACGACCCTCAGGTCCTCGACCGCGCCCACGTCATCTGGTGGTTCTTCGTCGCCATGATTCCGGTCGCCGGTGCGGTGTTCGCCCTCGACGGCGTCCTGCTCGGCGCGGGCGACGCCGCGTTCCTGCGCACCGCGACCCTCGTCGCCGCCCTGACCGGTTTCCTTCCCTTGATCTGGCTGTCGCTGATCTTCGACTGGGGCGTCGCGGGAATCTGGTCGGGCCTGGTCGCCTTCATGCTGCTGCGGTTGGTCGCGGTCCTCGCCCGGGCGAAGTCGGGCCGCTGGGCCAGGGTGGGCGCCGACATACCGAGCGGGGCGGCGTGACTCAGCGCGGGTAGGGGCTGAGCATGTCGATCCAGCGGATGTCCAGATCGCGGGCCAGGTAGTCCAGGCGGGAGTTCCAGAAGTCCTGCATGTGGGGCAGGGCCAGGTGCCGGTCGAGGTCGGCTTTGCTGCGCCAGACCTCGTAGAAGACGAAGACCGACGGGTCGTCGCTGTCGACGTGGAAGTGGTATTCGAGGCAGCCCTCTTCGGCACGGGTCGGTTCGACGAACGAGAGCAATAGTTCGCTCAGGTCGTCGCGGCGTTCGGGCTTCGGGTGGGCGAATCCCACCAGGGCGTAGGTGCCCTCCATGATGCTCCTTAGGTACGATGTTGTACGTACCTGAGGACGGTAGGCGGCGGTTAGGTATGACGCAAGTCGTACCTATGTGGAGGTGGATGGGTGGACGAGAAGCTCGAGCTGGGAGCGGTACTCGGCGCGCTGGCCGATCCGCTGCGGCGTCGCGTGATCACCCTGCTCGCGCTGGATCCCGCGGACGGGGACCGCAGCTGCTCGTCGTTCGACTTGCCGGTGACGAAGGCGACCCGCACCCACCACTTCCGGGTGCTGCGCGAGGCGGGGCTGGTTCGACAGGTGAATTACGGCAATCGCAGCACCGTCGTCCTGCGGCGGGCCGATCTCGACGCGCGGTTTCCCGGGCTGCTCGAGCTGCTCGTCGCCGAGGCCTCCGACGCGCAGGGGTGAACCCGCCGGTGCCGCCGGCCCGGAGTGTGCCACTGTGGACAGGTGATTCCGAAGTTGATGGCGGTCAGCGATGTGCATGTGGGGCATCAGGGCAACAAGCCTGTGGTGGAGCAGATCGTTCCCGATTCGCCCGAGGACTGGCTGATCGTCGCCGGTGATGTGGGGGAGAAGGCCGAGGAGGTGCGGTGGGCGCTGGAGTTGTTGCGCGGCCGCTTCGCCAAGGTGATCTGGGTGCCGGGCAACCACGAGCTGTGGACCACGCCGAAGGATCCGGTGCAGATGCACGGCGCCGCTCGCTACGACTATCTCGTCGCGATGTGTCGTGACCTCGATGTGGTCACCCCGGAGGACCCGTTCCCGGTGTGGACGGGCTCGGGCGCCGAGAAGTACGGCGGCCGGGTCACCCTGGCGCCGATGTTCCTGCTCTACGACTACTCGTGGCGACCGGCGGGCACGAATACCAAGGCGGAGGGATTGGCGCTGGCGCGCGAACGCAATGTCGTCGCCACCGACGAGTTCCTGCTGACCCCCGACCCGTACCTCACCCGCGATGCCTGGTGCCACGCCCGTGTCCAGTACACCCAGCGCCGCCTCGACGCGCTGCCCGCGGAAACCCCGCTGGTGATGATCAACCACTTCCCCCTGGTCCGCCAGCCCACCGACATCCTGTTCTACCCGGAGTTCTCGCTGTGGTGCGGCACCGACCTGACCGCCGACTGGCACACCAGCTACAACGTGGTCTGCTCGGTCTACGGCCACCTCCACATCCCGCGCACCACCTACTACGACGGCGTCCGCTTCGAAGAGGTCTCCCTCGGCTACCCGCGCGAATGGAAACGCCGGGGCATGCCGGAACCGCTGCTGCGCCAGATCCTGCCCGAACCGGTCTACGCCGACGGTGACCTGAACTCCTGGGGCGGCCACTTCACGGTGACCCCGGAGATGGAGGCCGCGGCAGCGGAAATGCGCGAAAAGGCAGAGCGCAGACGAGGCATCTGACAGCAAATTTGCACGAGAACTCAACACCTGATTTCGTAACAACATCGGTAACTCACCGGGTACGAGCAAAACCCGCCACCCCGGTACCGTCAGACGCCAACGCTGCCCTACCCAGCACCTGAGTCTGGCCTGAATACGCGGAGAGGCGGACATGCTGGAGAGGATTTTGCCGAGGAGTGTGGCTTCGGCGGAGCTGCTGGTGTTTCCGGAGGACTTGAAGGCGCATCCCGCCGAAGAGCACCTCATCGCCAAATCCGTGGAGAAGCGTCGCCGGGATTTCATCGGCGCCCGGCACTGTGCGCGCCTGGCCCTCGAGCAGCTCGGTGAGCAGCCTGTCGCGATCGGCAAGGGCGAACGCGGAATGCCGCTGTTCCCGCGCGGCATCGTCGGCAGTCTCACCCATTGCGACGGCTACCGGGCCGCGGCGACGGCGCATTCACTACGTTTCCGTTCGGTCGGCATCGACGCCGAACCGCACGACACCCTGCCCGACGGCGTGCTCGATTCGGTCAGTCTGCCCGCCGAACGCGAGTGGCTGTCGGACACGCCGGGCGAGGGCCTGCACCTGGATCGGCTGCTGTTCTGTGCCAAAGAGGCCACCTACAAGGCGTGGTTCCCGCTGACGCTGCGCTGGCTCGGTTTCGAGGACGCGCACATCACCTTCGAGATCGACTCCCGCACAGACGATGCGGGCTCGGGTACCTTCCACACGAAGCTGCTCGTGCCCGGGTTGACGAACGACGGCGGCGCCGCGCTGACCGAGTTCGACGGCAACTGGTTGATCGCCGACGGGCTGATCCTGACCGCGATCGCGCACGGCTGATGGCAGCACGGGTGTCGCGGGTGGGCGAGCTCGGCGGTCTCGTGATCGTCGACAAGGACAGCGGGCTCACCAGCCACGATGTCGTGGCGCGCAGTCGAAAACTGTTGCAGACCAGGAAGGTCGGCCACGCGGGCACCCTCGACCCGATGGCCACCGGCGTGCTGGTGCTCGGGGTGGAGCGGGCTACGAAACTGCTGGGCCAACTGCTCCTCACCACCAAGGCCTACACCGCGACGATCCGGCTCGGCCAGGCTACGAACACCGACGACGCCGAGGGTGAGGTCACCGAGACCACTCCGGCACTGCACGTCACCGACGACGAGATCGCGGCCGGTGTCGCGGCGCTGACCGGGGACATCGAGCAGGTCCCCGCCACGGTGAGCGCCATCAAGGTCGACGGTGAACGGGCCTACGCGCGCGTGCGCGCGGGCGAAGAGGTGCAACTGGCCGCGCGCCCGGTCACGGTGTCGCGCTTCGACATTCTGGCCCGGCGCGACGTGGCCGACGGTGAATTCGTGGATCTCGACGTCACGGTCGAATGCACCTCCGGCACCTACATCCGCGCCCTGGCCCGCGACCTCGGCGCGGCCCTCGGTGTGGGCGGTCACCTGACCGCCTTGCGCCGCACCAGAGTCGGCCCTTTCACCCTCGAACACGCCCGCACCCTCGAAGAACTCGCGACCGCCGCCGACGCCGAGCAGCCCCTGCTCAGCCTCGACATCGACGCCGCCGTCCGTACCGCCTTCCCGCTCCGCGACATCGACGAATCGCAGGCCACCGACCTGCGCACCGGCCGCTGGCTCGAACCTGTCGGCATCAAGGGCGTCTACGCCGCCATCGACCCACGGGGCAGGGCCATCGCGCTCCTGGAGGAGAGCGGCAAACGCGCGGGATCGGTGATGGTGGTGCGCCCCAGAGGAATCGGCGACTGACGAACGGTTGTCGGTCGATGCTTCGACGGGCGATGCTCACTGTCCGGCCACCGGCGAGATCGGTGTCCGGGCTGTCGAACCCGCCCGCCGAGTCAGATGCCCACGGGTAGGCCGGATTCCTTCGTCAGGTGCTCGGCCAGCAGTGCCGCTTCGGCGGCGAGGCCGGGCGGGTTGGTGGCGATGAACATCGAATCCGCCGCCAGGTTGCCGAGGACGTGCCAGGTGCCGGCATGCAGCGCACGGGTACGTGGTTCCGCGCGGAGACCACCCGTGGGCGCGAATTCAGCGGTGCCGCTGCCGAGTAGGCGGGCCATCAGTGCCTCGGTGTCCTGCGGGGTGACATAAGCGGGTGGGTTCACGGCGTTGATCACGATGTCGGCCGTCCACACGGACTCGTCCGTCATCGTGAACCCGATGTTGTCCGCCGCGATCGCGGTGAGTCCGGTGCGCAATCGGACCTGACCCGAGTCCAGCAGGCACAGCAGGATTTCCGCGTTGTGCGGGACCATCGGTGAGCTGAGGCTGCTGATCGTGCGGTAGTGATCGGTACGCAGCATCCTCCGGTCGGCGTCGGTCATGGCAGGCCACAGGATCGGGCCTATCGTGCGAATCGCCATCGTGAGCAGGCGTCGGCCCAGCAGGGCGGAGTCGATATCGGCGAGCTGACGGCGCAGGCGAAGCACCGGGTCCTCGGCACCGGTCGCGCGGATCTCGGCGGCGAACTCGTCGAAATCCTCACCCAGGTCAGCCAATTCGGCACGCAGCAGCGCGACCACCGCGGTGAACTCGACCGGGCCGCCCGCGGCCAGGTCCAGTGCGGCGGCCGGGGTGAGGTGTCGCGGCGCCAATGGTCGTGGACGTTGCTGGACGAACGGCAGGATCCCGCTGCGCGAGAGGAGCGTGATCGGACCTCGATGGCCGTTCTCGGTCAACGCCGCCGTGATGTCGACGGCGGTCAGGCCGCTGCCGATCACCGCGACGTGAGCCTCGGGATCCACCTCGGTGAGCGTGCGCGCCAGCGGATACGGCTCGTCGAGGTAACCGGGTGAGCCGGTCAGTCCGTACTGGTCGCGGGGACGGCCGCTGCCGACGCAGAGCACCACGCGGTCCACCGGATACAGCACGCCGCCCTCGGTGCGTAGTACCACCGGCTGTTCCGCCGCGACGTCGGTGACCCGGTCGTTCACCACGCTGACCTGCCATCCGTCGCGACGCAACCGGTCGATCGACGCTCGTGCCGACTGTTCCAGGTACTCGCCGTAGAGCGCGCGCGGCACGATCGGCTGCCCCAACCCGGGGTCGAGGAAGCGCACCACGTCCGGTCGCTGTGCGAGCCAGTCCTGGAAGTGCCCACGATCGCTCGCCCGCGCGGACATCAACGCAGGTGGGGCGTTCACGCGCACCGCGGGCACATCGCGCTGATAGGCCCGTCCACGCCACAGCGCCGCGGACCCTTCGAACACGGTGATCGTGCCCGGTGTCCCTTCCGCACGCGCGAGCGCGTCGAGCAACCCGACCGCGGCCACTCCCGCACCGATGATCCCGATTCGCATATCGACTCCTGTCGTCGGAGGGCGTTGCCGCGCACTCTCATTCGATGGCGGGCACGACGTCGTGCCCGCTCGGTGATCAGCGTGGTCGCGCCGGAGTCGCTGCGAAATCCCACGTTTGCGGGATGGTCGGCGAGCACTGAACGCGACGACAATGGGCACATGACCGCCGCGGCTTCGCCTTCCCTGTCCGCTCTGCTCAGCGGGATCGCCGCGGCGCCGGATGCGCACGAGTTGTTCGAGCGGACGTCCACCCGATTGCGCCGATCCGTGGGGTTCGACGCCGCGGTGTGGGTAGCCACCGATCCGGTCAACGGGCTGACCACCGCGCCGGTGCGGGTGGAGAACCTGCACGAGGGCGGCTGCGGAACCTACTGGGAGTCAGAGATTTTCGCTGAGCACGTCAACCTGTTCCGCGATCTGGCGGTAGCACAGGTGCCGGTGGCCGGTTTGCGCGCGGTCACCGGCGACCGGCCGACGCTGAGCCCGCTGTATCGAAGTTTTCTGCGACCCCGCGGATTCGGCGACGAATTGCGGGCTGTGCTGCGCGTGGACGGCCAGGGCTGGGGACAGGTGAGCTTGTTCCGGGATCGAGGAAGGCAGGCTTTCGCCTCCGCCGATATCGCGGTGCTGCAAGCGTTATCGGCCCCGATGGCACGGCGCTTGCGCGGCTTCGCGCGACCGGCGACCACGGGCTCGGACGGCGTCCACGCGCCCGGCCTGCTGCTGTTCGGCGCCGACGGCGCCCTGCTCTCGGTGAACGACGAAGCCCGTGAGCTGCTCGCGCAGATGCCGCCCGGCCCGTCCACGACCACCGACTCCGGCCTCGAATTACCGCTGCCCGTCTGGATTCTCAGCACGGCGGGGCGCGCGCGTCTCACCGGCGACAGTGCCCGCATTCGTATTCGCACACTGACCGGGCAGTGGCTCGTCTGCCACGCCTCGTGTCTGCGCGATGCGCACGGCGAACCGACTACGACAGCGCTGGTGATCGAACACGCGACGCCGGCGGAGGTGGCCGCACTCGTGGCCGCGGCCTATGAACTGACCCGCCGCGAACTCGAAGTCACCGAACTCGTCGCGGCGGGACTGTCCACCGCCGCCATCGCCCGGCACCTGCTGGTATCGGTCCACACGGTGCGCGACCACGTGAAGTCCGTCTTCGACAAGACAGGCGTCACCAGTCG
Source organism: Nocardia sp. Root136 (assembly GCF_001427185.1). Lineage (NCBI taxonomy): Bacteria > Bacillati > Actinomycetota > Actinomycetes > Mycobacteriales > Nocardiaceae > Nocardia > Nocardia sp. Root136. Next base: position 1,407,158 of record NZ_LMFE01000001.1, on the reverse strand, counting down.
CGGTGAACTCGTCGCGGCCCTGTTCACCGAATACCGGCAACCGGCGGCCGAATCGGTCACCCTGCGCGTGCTCGACGGCCAGGCGAGCTGAGAGTCGCCCACTCGTTGTGCGCCGCACCCACTCCCAGGAATCCGTAGAGTGGCGTGACCGGCCGGTGGTGGCCGCGGAAGAGGGATTCGTGAGATGAGTGCAGAGCCGGTCGACACGTTCACGCTATGGGATCGCGACGGTGACGGGCTGGTGTCGGTGGATGATATCGCCGACGGAATCCGTTCCGCGGGAATCGAAGTCGACCGGGAAGCCATCGAACGCATGGTCGCCGCCGCGGACACCAACGGCGATTTCCTCGTCTCCCGTGCCGAATTCGATGCCGCCGTCGTCGCGGGGCGCATCGAGGTCACCGACGCCGACGCGGCGTTCCGGGTCTTCGACATCAACGGCGACGGCCGGATCTCGGTCACCGAGCTGGAATCGCTGATTCGCCACGTCGGCGCGGGCCACATCGACGAACCGGCCGCCGACCTGCTCGCGGCCGCCGACCAGGACGGCGACGGATACCTCTCGCTCACCGAATTCCGCGTGCTCCTGGATTTCCTGTCGCGCTGACCATGCCGGGCCAGTCGGTGGCATCGGCTGTCAGCGGCACTGGACGTGTCGCTAACGTCCGGTCCGATACCGGCGATAGCGAGGATGAATAGCTTTCGCGGCGGAGGGGCAGACCATGACTGCGATCGGGAAGACCTGGATCGGTGTTCTCGCCGGTGTGACGGTGTTGCTCACGGCGTGTGGGAGCGGTGATCCGCAGGGGCCGGGGTCGACCTCGGCGCGCTCGACGACCACGGTCACCGCGTCGATACCGATCGCCACTCCCAGCGCCGCTCCCGCCGTGATCCCCGGCGGGCCCGCGCCTACGGCCGGAGAGGGTGGCCCATCGAAGTCGGTGGGCGCGCCCACCGCTCCGGCGATGACCGCCACGCCGCCAGCGGCCGCGACCGGCACCGTCGTCCTGCGCACCGTGACCCTGTCCGGAGTCCCCGTTCCCGGTGTGCCGGTGCACCTTTCGCTGCAGCAGCCGTGTGATCCGTCGAACAACGACATCCCCCTCGGTGAGACGGTGGAAGCAGTGCGCCGCGACGGTGTCACCGACGAACAAGGCCGGGCGGCGTTCACCACCGAGATCGGTTGCTATTACTTCGGGATGACCGCGCCGTCGGGAACGAACCCGGTTCCCGAAGGCATGCACACGCTGTTCCTGGTCACCCCGGGCGGCACGGCCACCGGCGAACTGCGCTTCCAGGACACCTCGGTAGAACCCGCCCCCGTCTGCGCCGAATCCACCATCGAATCCGAACTCGGCGTCGATCCGGGACCCGCCGCCACCATTCCCGACTGCGACGGACAGTGGGGTGTCATCCGCTGGGATACCCCCGGCGACAACCAGCGCCTCATCACCCGCGCGTCGGGAACCTGGACCACCTATGTCAGGTTCCCCCACGACACCTGCTGGACCACCGCCACGGCCGACGGCGTACCGGCTCGCCTGCGCACCTATTTCAACTGCTGATCCGGCGCGCCTCGACAGATCAGGCGGTGAGCCAGATCGCTTCGGCGGCAAGGGTTCCCAGCTCGGTGGGAGTCTCGGACGAGGCGATGCGCACGGCGATGGTGCCGGCGAAATCGCGCCGTTCTGCTACTTCGATGGTGGTGTCGAGGGCGATGCCGACGGAGTCGAAATAGCGCAGCATGGCGGGGTCGGAGTCGGAGATACGGGCCACCCGGCCGGATTCACCCGTGGCGAAGTCGCTGAGTTGACGGGCGGGGGGAGTGGGTACGGCGCCGTCGGTGGAGGGGATGGGGTCGCCGTGGGGGTCGCGGTCGGGGTGGCCGAGTTTCGCGTCGATGCGGGACATGAGCAGGTCCGAGACGGCGTGTTCGAGTACTTCGGCCTCGTCGTGTACCTCGTCCCAGCCGTAGCCGAGTTCGTTCACCAGGAAGGTCTCGATCAGCCGGTGTCGGCGCACCATCGCGACAGCGGCGCGCCGGCCGTGCTCGGTCAGGGTGATCGCGCCGTAGCGGGCGTGCTCGACCAGGCCCTGATCGGTGAGCTTGCGCACCGCCTCCGACACCGTCGAGGCAGACACGCCGATTCGCTCGGCGAGCAGCTTGGTCGACACCTTCTCCTGCGACCACTCCTGGGCGGTCCAGATGACCTTCAGATAGTCCTGTGCCACCGCCGAGAGGTCGGGCGCGATCGTGGCGGCGAGTTCGGCCTGCTCGGCGGGCTGCGTCAGCGCGCTCCGGGTCGCGACATCTCGTTTAGCTGGCACATCACCAATGTTAGGCATCCCTGCCCCGAATAACACATCGGCGAACCGGCACGCCGTGTATCGGTGATCCGGTCACACCGGAATTCTGTTCGGGCACCGCTTTGCGTAGGCTTCGCTCTGTGCAGAGATGGCGAAGTCTCGACGACGTGCCCGCGGACTGGGGGCGTTGCGTTCTCACGATCGGCGTGTTCGACGGGGTACATCGGGGGCACGCGCAGCTGATCAGCCGCGCGGTCGCCGCGGCGGGCAAGCGTGGCGTTCCCTCGGTTCTGATGACCTTCGATCCGCACCCGATGGAGGTTGTGCGACCCGGTTCGCATCCCGCACAGCTGACCACGCTGCCCCGCCGCGCGGAGTTGGCTGCCGAGCTCGGGATCGATGTGTTCTGCGTGATGCCGTTCACCCAGGACTTCATGAAACTCACTCCGTCCGAGTACGTGCACGATCTGCTGGTCGAACGGTTGCACGTCACCGAGGTCGTGGTCGGCGACAACTTCACCTTCGGCAAGAAGGCCGCGGGCACCGTCGACACGATGCGCGAACTCGGTGAGCGGTTCGGTTTCGAGGTCGACGGGGTGACCCTGCTCGGCGAACACGCCGTCACTTTCTCCTCCACCTATATTCGTGCCTGCGTCGACGCGGGCGATATGGGCGCGGCGGCCGAGGCGCTCGGACGCCCGCATCGCGTCGAGGGCGTCGTCGTGCACGGCGACGGTCGTGGCCGCGGGCTCGGGTTCCCGACCGCCAACGTCGCCCCGCCGATGCATGCCGCGATCCCCGCCGACGGGGTCTACGCGGGCTGGTTCACCGTGCTCGGGTCGGGCCCGACCATCGGTGGCGCCGCACCGGGCGAGCGTGCGATGGCGGCGATCTCGGTGGGCACCAACCCCACGTTCTCGGGCCGCGCGCGGACTGTCGAAGCGTTCGTCCTCGACGGCGAGGCCGACCTCTACGGCCAGCACGTCGGTGTCGATTTCGTCGAACAACTGCGCGGGATGCGCAAATTCGACTCCATCGACGATCTGGTCGAGGCCATGGGCCGCGATGTCGAGGAAGCGCGCAAAGTCCTCACCGCCGCCGACGCTTGATCCCGGTTTCAACTTCTCGTCAAGGGTCGAGTAAAGTGGCTCCTCGGGTTTGCTGCGGTCCGCGGTGGCGCCCATCCCGGGTAACCGGACCTTCGAGCGCGGAACTGAAAAATAGGAGTCGAGCCACATGGCGCTGACCACTGAGCAGAAGTCGGCAATTCTCGCCGAGTACGGCCTGCACCCCACCGACACCGGCTCGCCGGAGGCGCAGATCGCGCTGCTGTCGAAGCGGATCTCGGACCTGACCGAGCACCTGAAGCAGCACAAGCACGATCACCACACCCGTCACGGCCTGCTGGCCCTGATCGGTCGTCGTCGTCGCCTGTCGAAGTACCTGCAGGCCAACGACATCAACCGCTACCGCTCGCTCATCGAGCGCTTGGGTCTGCGTCGCTGATCTGAATCGGACACGCCTCCTCGTCGAGGCGGTCGACACCTGGCCAACGGGAAGAAGTACACTTCTTCTCGTTGGCTATTCGTGTGTTCGGGGACCATCGGGTTCCCGACTGCATTACAACATGTGACAGCCGTGTGCATCCGTCCGCGTGGCGTCGGTCTTCGGTAGTGGCCTTTCGGCAGGCGTTTTTTCTCGCCGCCGTCGGGCTTCGATCGATGACCGCCTCCGCGTCGCCGCTTCCAAGGGGATACGGCCGGGTGCTGCGCGTGGCAGCCAGGAGGGTTTCCACGTGTCCGTGTCCGGTACGGCTGACGACAGCTGGGTTCGCGCCCACCATGGGAAAAGTACGCATGGAAACGGCAGCGCGACCAGCGAGACGAGAGGTCGAGAGAAGAAAATATGACGCAGACAACTGAACGTACTTCGACTGCGGTCGAGGTCGAGCCCGGTGTTTTCGAGTCGGTCGCGCTGATCGACAACGGTAGCTTCGGCACCCGCACCATCCGCTTCGAGACCGGCCGTCTGGCCAAGCAGGCCGCCGGCTCCGTCGCCGCCTACCTGGACGACGAGACCATGCTGCTGTCGGCGACCACCGCCGGCAAGTACCCCAAGGACCAGTTCGACTTCTTTCCGCTGACGGTCGACGTCGAAGAGCGCATGTACGCCGCGGGTCGCATCCCCGGCTCGTTCTTCCGTCGCGAGGGCCGCCCCTCCACCGACGCGATCCTGACCTGCCGCCTGATCGACCGGCCGCTGCGCCCGACCTTCATCGACGGTCTGCGTAACGAGATCCAGGTCGTCGTCACGGTGCTGAGCCTTGACCCCAAGGACCTGTACGACGTGGTGGCCATCAACGCCGCTTCGGCGTCGACTCAGCTCTCGGGCATCCCGTTCTCCGGCCCGATCGGTGGCGTCCGCGTCGCCCTCATCGGTGAGCAGTGGGTCGCGTTCCCGACCGTCGAGGAGCTCGAAGGCGCCGTGTTCGACATGGTCGTCGCGGGTCGCGTCACCGACACCGGCGACGTCGCCATCATGATGGTCGAGGCCGAGGCCACCGACAAGGTCATCGCGCTGATCGAAGACGGTGCGCAGGCGCCGACCGAGGCCGTGGTCGCCCAGGGTCTGGAAGCCGCCAAGCCGTTCATCGCGCGCCTGGTCCGCGCCCAGGCCGACCTGGCTGCGCTGGCTGCCAAGCCGACCCAGGAGTTCCCACTCTTCCCGCCGTACGGCCCCGACGTGTTCGAGGCTGTCGAGGGCACCTCGAAGGTCGAGCTGAACCAGGCGCTGAGCATCGCCGACAAGCAGGCCCGCGAGGCCCGCATCGACGAGATCAAGGCCGAGGTCCTCTCGCGTCTGGGCGAGGACTTCACCGGTCGCGAGAAGGAACTGGGTGCCGCGTTCCGCTCGGTCACCAAGAAGCTGGTGCGTCAGCGCATCCTCACCGACGGTTTCCGCATCGACGGCCGTGGCCTGGCGGACATCCGTCAGCTCTCCGCCGAGGTCGACGTGATCCCGCGCGCCCACGGTTCGGCGCTGTTCGAGCGCGGCGAGACCCAGATCATGGGTGTCACCACGCTGGACATGGTGAAGATGGCGCAGCAGGTCGACTCGCTCGGCCCGGAGACCTCCAAGCGCTACATGCACCACTACAACTTCCCGCCGTTCTCCACCGGCGAGACCGGTCGCGTCGGTTCGCCGAAGCGTCGCGAGATCGGCCACGGCGCGCTCGCCGAGCGTGCGCTGATGCCGGTGCTGCCCTCGCAGGAGGAGTTCCCCTACGCCATCCGTCAGGTCTCGGAGGCGCTGAGCTCCAACGGCTCCACCTCGATGGGCTCGGTCTGTGCCTCGACCCTGTCGCTGCTCAACGCCGGTGTGCCGCTGAAGGCGCCGGTCGCGGGTATCGCCATGGGCCTGGTCTCCGACACCATCACCAACGACAAGGGTGAGGACGAGGTCCGCTACGTCGCGCTCACCGACATCCTCGGCGCCGAGGATGCCTTCGGCGACATGGACTTCAAGGTTGCCGGTACCCGTGACTTCGTCACCGCCCTGCAGCTCGACACCAAGCTCGACGGCATCCCCTCGCAGGTGCTGGCCGGTGCGCTGAACCAGGCCCACGACGCCCGCACCACCATCCTGGACGTGATGGCCGAGGCCATCACCGACCCCGACGAGATGAGCCCCTACGCCCCGCGCGTGACCGCCATCAAGATCCCGGTCGACAAGATCGGCGAGGTCATCGGGCCCAAGGGCAAGATGATCAACCAGATCACCGAGGAAACCGGCGCCAACATCTCCATCGAAGATGACGGCACCGTGTTCGTCGGTGCGACCGATGGGCCGTCGGCCCAGGCCGCGATCGACATGATCAACGCCATCGCCAACCCGCAGCTGCCCAAGGTCGGCGAGCGCTTCCTCGGCACGGTCGTCAAGACCACCGCCTTCGGTGCGTTCGTGTCGCTCCTGCCGGGCCGCGACGGTCTGGTGCACATCTCCAAGCTGGGCAACGGCAAGCGCGTGGCCAAGGTCGAAGACGTGGTCAACGTCGGCGACAAGCTGCGCGTGGAGATCGCCGATATCGACAACCGCGGCAAGATCTCGCTCGTCCCGGTCGAGGACGAGGCTGCCGCGGCCGCCGAGCCGGCCGCTGTCGAGGAGACCGTCGACGCCGAGTAAGCGTCGCACCGTCTGACCGAAACCCCCGCCGTTGTACGGCGGGGGTTTTGTCGTTTCCGGGCGCCGCATCGTGCTCGTGATCTGGATCACGAAGATGCAACGGTGATGCAACGTTGCCTCGCCTAGTGTGTCTGGACACAGTAAGAACCTGTGTCGACAGCCATGATGCCGCTCATCGAGCAGCGCGTCCGACCGCTGTCGGCTCGGCGTACGCGGTCGGATCGCTGGACCGTTCTCAGCGTCGAAAAGTGAGTCTCCCAGGCGTGATTTTGACTGAATCCGGTCCGGTTTATTACTGAAACGAATACGCTTCTGCTCGTGTTCGGACGCGTGGTTCAGGTGTCGGGGTCGACGATGGAGGTCGGGAGATAACCGAGTCATTGCTGGTTGCGTGGCGGCGAGCCGGATTGCCGCGATCGTGTCATAGCCGATCGCACTGAATCCGGTGTGAGTGGGTGGATTTCGGGCAGGGTGCCCGAGGTTGGCCGCCCCGCGCCGATCCACCTCACCCCGTGTGAGCCGGGGAGTTCCGAGAGTTTGTGCGGCCGTGTGGCGTTGCCCGCGGTCGGTAATGGAAGGCAGTGTGCGATGACCAACCCCACTCCGGCGCGCGCGGAAACAGAACAGCTGGCAGCGCTGGTGGCGACGGTCGCGGCGATTGATCCGGCGCGGATCGCGGTCGAGTTCGATGGCGCCGCGGTGTCCTATGCCGATCTCGATGCCCAGCTCACGCTGATGGCCGAGCTCACCGGTGGGGCCATGGACGCGGACACGCTCGTGCAGGTGGTGCTCGCCGAGTCGTTCCCCGGCGTGGTCGATGCCGCCGACGGGGCCTTCGGCGCACTGCTCGATGCGCTCGCGGGCGATGCGATGGCAGCGCTGGGGATGGAACCGTCGGCCGCCGCGACGCTGGTCGATCGTTTCACCGCGCAGGTCGCTCGCACGCCTGATCGGGTCGCGGTGCAGTTCGGTGACGAGGTGCTGACCTATGCGGAATTCGATGCCAGGGTGCGGGTGCTGGCGGCGCGGCTGGTCGAGTTGGGTGTCGGGCCAGAGACGCTGGTCGGGGTGGCGCTGCGACGCAGCGTCGAGTTGATCGTCGCCGTGCACGCGATCGTGCACGCGGGCGGCGCGTATGTGCCGCTCGACCCCGATCATCCGGTGGACCGGTTGCACTATGTGCTCGAGGTGGCGCGGCCGGTGGTGGTCGTGACGAGAGTCGGCGATGAGCCGGATCTGAACGGCGCACCGTCGCTGCGCACCGATGACATCGACTGGGACGCGGTGCCCGGTGAGGTCGTGTCCGGGGTGCGAGCCGGCAATACGGCCTACGTCATCTTCACCTCGGGTTCCACCGGCCGCCCGAAGGGCGTGGCCGTGACCCACGGCGCGATCGTGGCGAACCTGGTGTGGCGGCAGCGTCGCTACGGCATGACCGATACCGATGTGGTGTTGCAGAAGACGCCCTACACCTTCGATGTGTCGCTGTGGGAGCTGTTCTGGCCTCTGCAGGTCGGTGCTCGGCTCGTTATCGTCGAGCCGGGTCGCCACGGTGATCCCGCGTATCTGGCGGCGTTGATCGCTCAGCACCGGGCCACGGTGACGCACTTCGTGCCGTCGATGCTGGCCGCGTTCGTCGGTGAATTGGGCCCCGACGTGGATCTGTCGTCGTTGCGGATGGTGTTCGCCTCGGGCGAGGCGCTGCCCGCCGCTACCGCCGCGCGGCTGCGCGCACTGTCGTCGACCGCGCTGCACAACCTGTACGGGCCCACCGAGGCGGCTGTCGACGTCACCGCGCACGAGGTGACCGCAGCGGACGAGGTGTCGGTGCCGATCGGCGGTCCGGCCGATCACACCGGGCTGCTGGTGCTCGACGAGAATCTCGATCGGGTGCCCGTCGGGGTCGTCGGCGAGCTGTACCTCTCCGGTGTCCAGCTGGCTCGCGGCTATGTCGCGCGGCCCGGACTGACCGCTGATCGTTTCGTGGCGAACCCGTACGACGTGGCCGGTGAGCGCATGTATCGCACCGGTGACCTGGTGCGGGAGTCGCGCGGTGAGCTGGAATACCTGGGGCGCACCGACTTCCAGGTGAAACTGCGTGGCTTGCGGATCGAGCTGGGGGAGATCGAGGCCGTGCTGGCCACGCATCCTCGGGTCGGCAATGCCGCGGTGGTGCTGCATCGGCATGCCGCCGGTGAGGCGCTGGTCGGCTATGTGGTGAGCGTCGACGGGGCGGAACTCGACGAGGCCGAGTTGGTCGCACACGCCAAGTCGTCGATGCCCGAGTACATGGTGCCCTCGCTACTGGTGCAGCTGGACTCGATGCCGACCAATGCGAGCGGCAAGCTGGATCGGAAAGCCCTGCCGGAGCCCGATTTCCGGGTTTCCGCCGCTGAGTTCCGGGAGCCGCGTACCGCAACCGAACGTGCTGTCGCCGCGTTGTTCGCCGAGCTGCTCGATGTGGAGACCGTCGGGTTGGACGACGACTTCTTCCGCCTCGGCGGCAACTCGCTGATCGCCACCCGTGCGATCGGCCGGTTGCAGGCGAATTTCGGTGTGCGGGTGAATGTTCGCGACTTCTTCGACAGCCCGACCGTCGCGGTGCTGGCGAAATTGGTCGAGGACGGTGTGGCCGACGACCGGCCCGCGCTCGTCGCGGGGCCGCGTCCGGCGGTGGTGCCGCTCTCGCCCGCGCAGCAGCGGATGTGGTTCCTGAACCGGTTCGATCCGGAGACCGGGGCGTACAACATCCCGATCGCGGTGCGGTTGTCGGGTGTGCTGGATCAGGACGCGTTGCGGGCGGCGGTCGGTGATCTGATCGTGCGGCACGAGGTGCTGCGCACGGTGTATCCCGAGGTCGACGGGGTGGGGACGCAGGTCGTCCTCCCTGTCGCCGAGGCGCTCGAATCGCTCGCTGCCGAACTGCTCGACCCCGTCGGCATCAGCGCTGGGGAACTGCCCGGCGTCTTGGCCGAGGTGATCCTGCGTGGATTCGATGTCGTCGCCGCGCCCCCCGTGCGGGTGCGGCTGTTCGAGGTCGACGGCGATCACGTGTTGGTGCTGGTGGTGCACCACATCGCCTCCGACGGCTGGTCGGCCGGTCCGTTGGTGCGCGACACGATGGCTGCGTACTACGCGCGTACCGAAGGCGCGGCGCCGCAGTGGGCGCCGTTGCCGGTGCAGTACGCCGACTACACCCTGTGGCAGCGTGCGCTCCTCGGCGAGGAAACCGATGCCGACTCCCGAGCCGGGCGTGAGATCGCGTTCTGGCGGGACTCGCTGGCCGGGCTGCCGGACGAGTCGAGCCTGCCGACCGATCGGCCGCGCCCCACCGTGGCATCGATGCACGGGCGTCGGGTCTTCTTCGAGCTCGATGCCGAGGTGGTCGCGGCGCTGAATGCTGTTGCCGCAGAACGAGGCGCGACCCTGTTCATGGTGCTGCACGCGGCGTTGTCGGTGCTGATCGCACGCCTGTCGGGCACTGCGGATGTGGCGATCGGCACGCCGGTCGCCGGACGCGGCGCCGCCGAACTCGACGACGTCATCGGCATGTTCGTCAACACCGCCGTGCTGCGCACCCAGGTGCGTGGCGCCGAACCGTTCGCCGAGCTGCTCGGCCGTGTCCGCACCGGGGACCTCGCCGCCTTCGACCACACCACTCTGCCGTTCGAGCGGCTCGTGGAGGTGCTCGCGCCGTCGCGTTCGGCCGGTCGCCATCCGCTGTTCCAGGTGGCGCTGTCGCTGCAGAACCTGCCGCCGACGACCTTCGAACTGCCCGGTCTGCGCGCTGCCGCCGTCGAAATGCCCTACGACATCGAGAAGTTCGATCTCTCGCTGACCCTGCGTGATTCCCCGGCCATGGGTCTGTCCGGCGAATTCTCTTACGCCACAGATCTGTTCGATGAGCCGACCGTCGCGCGCATGATGTCCCGCTTCACCGGACTGCTCACCGCGATCGCCGCTGCCCCGCAGACCCCCGTCGCCGATCTGCCCCTGCTGATCGACACCGAACTCGCCGAGCTCACCGCTCGCACCGGCGGCCCGTCCACCCCCGCCCCGCTGCTGCCACAGGTGCTCGCCCGCGCCGCCGCCGACCCCACCGCGATCGCCATCCGCGACGGCGCCCGCACCCTGACCTACGGCGAGCTCGACGCCGCATCCACCCGCCTGGCCGCCCGGCTCACCGATCTCGGTATCGGTGCGGGCGATGTTGTCGCCGTGAGCATTCCGCGTTCCGCCGACTCGGTCACCGCGATCTGGGCCGTCGTGAAGTCCGGCGCGGGCTTCCTCCCGGTGGACCCGAACTATCCTGCCGATCGCATCGCGCACATGCTCTCCGATTCCGGTGCGGCGGCGGGCATCACGATCGAGGCCGTGTCGGCAGACTTGCCCAGCACGGTGAACTGGCTCGCGCTCGATGGTCTCGGTTCCGCCGCGGCGACGACCGGTAGCGCCGCAGCCGGTCGCGCGGTGGATCCGCTGGATCCCGCCTACGTCATCTACACCTCCGGCACCACCGGTCTGCCCAAGGGCGTGGTGATTCCGCACGGCGCGGTCGCGGCGTATCTGCCCGTGCAGGCCGGGCGCTACCTGGCCGCCGCCGATGCGCGCGTGTTGCATGTGGCGTCGCCGTCGTTCGATATCTCCGTGGCCGAGCTGCTGCTGACGGTGACCGAGGGGTCGACGATGGTTGTCGCGCCGGCCGGGGTGTTCGGTGGGGCCGAGCTGGGAGAACTGTTGCGGGTCGAGCGGGTGACCCATGTGGTCATCACGCCCTCGGCGTTGGCGACGGTGAACCCGGACGGGCTCGACGAGCTGCGCGTGGTGGTGGTCGGTGGCGAGGCGTGCCCCGTGGAACTGGTGGCACGCTGGACTGCCGCGATCCCGGGTCTGATCTTCCGCAACGGTTACGGTCCGACCGAGACGACCATCGTCACCAATATCAGCGAACCCCTCGGTGCGACAACGCCGGTCACCCTCGGCGCGCCGGTGGAGGGCACGACCGAACTGGTGCTCGACGAGCGGCTGCGACCGGTGCCGGCCGGAGTGGTCGGCGAGCTGTACATCGCCGGTGCGCAGCTGGCGCGCGGGTACCACCGCAGGCCCGCGCTGACCGCCGGACGGTTCGTCACCAATCCCTTCGGCGCTCCCGGTGAGCGGATGTACCGCACCGGCGACACCGTGCGCTGGGTGCGGCGCGAGGACTCGTTCGATCTGGAGTACCTGGGCCGCAACGACTTCCAGGTGAAGGTGCGCGGTTTCCGGATCGAGCTCGGCGAGATCGACGCGGTTCTCGCCCGCCATCCCTCGGTGGACTTCGCCGCCACCATCGGCCACCGGACCGACGCGGGCACGACCCTGCTCGTGTCCTACGTGGTGCCCGTCGCCGGTGCCACGATCGACACCGCGACCCTCCTCGCGCACACCGCCGCGCACCTGCCCGCGCATATGGTGCCCGCCGCGATCGTCGCCCTCGACGCCGTGCCGCTGACCCCGGTCGGCAAGCTCGACCGGGCCGCGCTGCCCGCGCCGGTCTTCGAAACCGCCGCCTACCGGGCGCCGGAAACCGTGGCCGAGCAGGTGGTGGCCGCCGCGTTCGCCGAGGTGCTCGGGCTGGACCGGGTCGGCCGCGACGACGATTTCTTCGATCTGGGCGGCAACTCGCTACTCGCCACCCGACTGATGGCCCGCATCGGCACCGACCTCGACATCCGCATCCCGATCCGCCAGCTCTTCGACACCACGACGGTGCTGGCGTTGGCCGCGGCGGCCGACCGTCTGCGTGGCACCGGCACCGGCCCCGCGCTGGTGGCAGGACCGCGCCCCGATCCCGTTCCGCTCTCGCCCGCCCAGCAGCGCATGTGGTTCCTCAACCGCTTCGACCCCGGCTCGGCCACCGACAACATCCCGATGGCCGTCCGGCTCACCGGTGCGCTCGACATCCCCGCACTCCAGGCGGCGATCATCGACGTGCTGGATCGGCACGAGGTCCTGCGCACCCGCTACCCGGAACTCGACGGCAACGCCGTCGCCGAGATCCTTCCGGCGGTCGGCCTTGTTCCCGAGGTTCATCCCCGAATCGTGGGCGCGGCCGAGGTATCCGACGCCGTACGCACCTTCGCGTCCATCGGCTTCGACCTCACCGTCGACGCCCCGATCCGCGCGAGCCTGCTCCGCGTGGCCGCGAACACTGCGGCAGCGCCGGCGGATTCGTCGGAACCCGACGTCGATCGTCTGGCGGGCTCCGTTGGTGCGGAGTATGTGCTGGTCATCGTGTTGCATCACATCGCGGCCGACGGTTTCTCGTTCGGACCGCTGATCCGGGACGTGCTCACGGCCTACGGTGCGCGAGCCGTCGGTGAGCACCCGAGCTGGGCGCCGTTGGACGTGCAATACGCCGACTACGCCGTGTGGCAGCACGCGGTGCTCGGTGACGCGGCCGATCCGGAATCTCTTGTGGCGAAGCAGCTCTCGTTCTGGCGTGCCGCGCTGGCCGGCGTGCCGGAGCAGCTGGACCTGCCCACCGACCGGACCCGGCCCGCGATCGCTTCCCGGCGTGGTGCGATGCACAGCGTCGAGATCGATGGCGAAACCCATAGTGCACTGGCCGAATTCGCTCGGGCGCAGGGTATTACGGTCTTCATGGCGGCGCACGCGGTGTTCGCGGTGCTGCTGGCGCGGTTGTCGGCGACGACCGACATCGCGATCGGCACGCCGGTGTCGGGGCGTGGCGAACGCGCGCTCGACGATCTGGTCGGCATGTTCGTCAACACCCTCGTCCTGCGCGCCGACGTGGCGCCCGCGACCTCGTTCACCGAGCTGATCGCCCAGGTCCGCGATACCGACCTCGCCGCCTTCGGCCATGCCGACGTGCCGTTCGAACGCCTCGTCGAGATCCTCGATCCGGTCCGCTCCACCGCCCGCAACCCGCTGTTCCAGGTGATGCTGTCGCTCAACGAGGACACCCCGAGCGCACTCGCCCTCCCCGGCCTCACTGTCGCCGGCTTCGACCTGCCCACCGGCGTCGCCAAGTTCGACCTCGAGCTCACCCTCACCGAGCACCGAGACGAGAACGGCACTCCCGCCGGTATTTCCGGCGCGTTCCTGTACGCCACCGACCTGTTCGACGCCGCCACCGTCGCCGGTTTCGCCACCCGTCTGCACCGTGTACTCACCGCGGTCCTCGCCGACCCGGCCCGCCCCGTCGGCGACCTCGACTTCCTCGACCCGGCCGAGCAGACCCAACTCTTGACCACGTGGAACGACACCGCCACCGAGACCGACCACACCGCGACGCTCGCCTCGCTTCCCGCTGAGCAAGCTGTCGCAACGCCCCACGCGATCGCCGTGGTCGTCGACACGGAACCCACCGCGGCCGATGACGTGCCGACAGCGGCGCACGCGCTCGATGCTCGGGTGACCGCGGATGGCGCGCCCCTCGGAAGCGAGGTGTCCTCGAGCGCGATTTCCCGGCTCGAACACGCGGCAGTCGATGCTATCGCCGCACACCGTGCCGGGGGTGCGGTGTCAGAGGTGTCGCTGCGTTCCGCTGTCGATTCCCCAGCCGCAGTAGAGCTTTCGTACGCGGAGTTCGGTGCACGCGTCGCACGACTGGCCCGTCATCTGATCGGGCTCGGGGCGGGCCCCGGCTCGCTGGTCGCGGTCGCGATGCGCCGTGGCGCGGAGCAGTTGGTCGCCGTGCACGCTGTCCTCGCGGCCGGAGCCGGGTATGTGCCGGTGGATCCGGATCATCCGGCCGAGCGGACCGCCTATGTGCTGGCGCAGACGGCACCGGTCTGTGTGCTGACCGTTGCCGGAAGCGGTGTGGCTGTGGGGGAGTCGGTGCTGGAGGTCGATGCGCTCGACCTGTCGGGACTGTCCGGCGATCCGATCACCGATGACGAGCGAGTGGTACCGCTGCGTCCCGAGCACCTCGCCTACGTGCTGTTCACCTCGGGTTCCACCGGCAGGCCGAAGGGTGTGGCAGTACCGCACAAGGCCGTCGTGAACCAGTTGCGGTGGTTGCAGCGTGCCTACCCGCTCGGCGCCGACGACGTGGTACTGCAGAAGACGCCCTTCACCTTCGACGCGTCGGTGTGGGAACTGCTGTGGCCCTTGCACGTCGGGGCGCGGCTGGTGCTCGCCACCGCCGACGGGCATCGTGATCCGGGGTACCTGGCGGCGGCCACCGTGCGCCATGGGGTGAGCGTCGTCCAGTATGTGCCGTCCGTGCTCGCCGCAGTGGCGGCGGAACCGGCTTGCGCGCAGGCGGATTCGCTGCGACTGGTCTTCGCGGGTGGTGAGGCGCTGCCGACCGACCTGGCGCGACGGGTGCGCACGAGCACCGGCGCGACCGTGGTCAACCTGTACGGACCCACCGAAACCGCCATCCAGGTCACCACCCACGAGGCCGGTGACGAGCAGGGTGCCGTGGTGCCGATCGGCGCACCGGTCGCCGATACCCGCGTGTACGTGCTGGATTCGCGCCTGCACCCCGTCCCGGCCGGTGTCCCGGGCGAGCTGTATGTGGCGGGCTCGCAGCTCGCCGACGGTTACCACGGCCGCACCGACCTCACCGCGGAACGCTTCGTCGCCGATCCCCACGGCACCGGCGAACGCCTGTACCGCACCGGCGACCTGGTCACCTGGCGCACCGGTCCCGACGGCCCGGCGCTGCACTACCTGGGCCGCACCGACTTCCAGGTGAAACTGCGCGGCCTGCGCATCGAGCCCGCCGAGATCGAAGCGGCGATCGCCTCGGTTCCGGGCGTCGGTCGGGTCGCCGTCCTGGTCCGCTCGCACGAAGGCAGGCCCGATCAGCTCGTCGCCTACGTCGTCGGCGTCGACTCTTCGGCACCGCCCACCACCGCCGACCTCGACGCCGCGATCGCCGCGACCCTGCCCTCCTATATGGTCCCGGGTGCCTACGTCTTCCTCGACGAGTTGCCCGTCACCGCGTCCGGCAAGCTCGATCGTCGGGCACTGCCCGCGCCGGAATCGGGGCAGCTCGACTACCGCGAGCCCGCCACCGCCACGGAGCGGATCGTCGCCGCGACGTTCGCCGGGGTGCTCGACCTCGACCGCGTCGGTGCGGGCGACGACTTCTTCGCCCTCGGGGGTAACTCTCTGCTGGCGACCCAGGTGGCGGCGCGGCTCGGTGCCGCGCTCGACGCTCGGGTGCCGGTGCGGGAGCTGTTCGAGGCGAGCACCGTCGACGGACTCGCCGTGCGGCTGGACGCGCTGCGCGGGACGGGAAGGAGGCGGGGACCCGTGGCGGGCCAACGGCCGCAGCGGATTCCGCTCTCGCCCGCCCAGCAGCGGATGTGGTTCCTGCACCGCTTCGATCCGGACTCCGCCGCGTACCACATTCCGGTCGCGATCCGTCTCAGCGGCGAACTCGACACCACCGCGCTGCGTGGCGCGCTGGGCGACCTGATCGCCCGGCACGAGACGTTGCGCACGACCTATCCCGAATTCGACGGGCAGGCAACGCAACTCGTCGGTCCGGCCTTCGTGCCCGACCTCGCTGTGGCCGAGGTCGAGGCCGAAGACGTCCCCGCGGCGGTGGTCGACGTCCTCGCCGGTGGTTTCGAGATCACCACCGAGGTGCCGGTGCGCGCCGCCCTGCTTCGGGTGGCGGCGACGGAGCACGTGTTGGTGCTCGTCGTGCACCACATCGCGGCCGACGGCTGGTCGATGGGCCCACTCACCCGCGATCTGGTGACCGCCTACGCCGCCCGCGCGGCGGGTGCGCAACCGCAGCTGCCCGCGCTGGCCGTGCACTACGCCGACTACGCACTGTGGCAGACCGAGGGCCTCGGCAGCGCCGACGATCCGGACGCACCGCTGGCCCGCCAGCTCGACTACTGGACACACCGGCTCGCGGGCCTGCCCGATGTCCTGACGCTGCCCGCCGACCGGCGCAGGCCGCTGATCGCCTCCAACCGGGGCGCCACCTTCACGTCGACCCTCGACGCGGACCTGCATCGCGGCATCGAGGAACTGGCTCGCGCACACCGCGCCAGCCCGTTCATGGTGCTGCACGCGGGACTGTCGGTCCTGCTGGCACGGCTCTCGGCCGGTGGCGACATCGTCGTCGGCACACCCGTGGCCGGTCGCGGTCATCGCGAGCTCGACGACATCGTCGGCATGTTCGTCAACACGCTCGTGCTGCGTGCGCGGGTCGACGCCGATACCCGCTTCGGCGATCTGCTCGACGAGGTCCGCGCGGGCGACCTCGATGCCTTCGACAATGCCGATGTGCCGTTCGAAAGCCTGGTCGACGCGCTGAATCCGGCTCGTTCACAGGGCTACTCACCGCTGTATCAGATCTCGCTCGCCTTGCAGAACCAGCGCAGGACCGCGTTCGAACTGCCCGGCCTCACGCTGTCGGGGCTGACCCTGCCGGACGCGCCGATCGAAGTCGACCTGGACTTCACCTTCGTCGACCGCTTCGCCCCGGACGGCGCGCCCGACGGCCTCGACCTCGAACTGCGCTACGCCACCGACCTTTTCGACGCCGACACCATCGTGACGATGGTGGGCATGCTCGAGCGCCTACTGCGAGACGCGGTCACGGCACCCGCGACCGCGGTCGGTGACCTCGCCCTGCTCGCGGACACCGACGAGATCACGCTGCCGACGGGTCCGCACGGCGACGTGGTCGCACTCGACGGCGCACTGGCCGAGCTGGGCGTGCGCGCCCCGCTGGCCGCGCACCTGCTCGACGCGGCGGCCGCGCGTGATCCGCAGGCCGTCGCGGCGATCTTCGAAGGCGCCGAGATCACCTACGGTGCGCTCGCCGCCAGGGCCAACCGCTTCGCCCGCAGACTGATCGATTGCGGAGTCGGCCCGGAAACACCCGTGGCCGTGGCTGTTCCGCGCGGCATCGAACTGCTGGTGGTGCTGCACGGTGTGCTCGCCGCCGGTGGCGTATACGTGCCGATCGATGCGACCCTGCCCGCCGATCGCATCGGACATGTGCTGGCGACAGCGACCCCGCGACTCGTCGTCGTCGCGTCCGCCGGTGACCTCGACCATGTGGACAGCGGCATCCGATCCGCCACGGCCTCGGTGCATTTCGCTGCCGCGTCGCGTTCCGGGTTCCCGGTGCTGACCGTCGCACAGCTCGAGGAATCGGTGCCGGGCGCCGACGCGGGAACACCGCTCACCGATGCCGAACGCCTTGCGCCGCTGCACCCCGAGCATCCGGCCTACGTGCTGTTCACCTCCGGCTCCACCGGTACACCGAAGGGTGTGCTGATCTCGCATCGTGCCGTAGTCAACGAAATCTGCTGGCTGCGTGGTGAATACGGCATGACGGCGGCGGACCGCTTCCTGCAGCGCGCGCCACTCACCTTCGACGTCTCGCTCTGGGAGCTGCTGGCGCCCGCCCTGCTCGGCGCCCCGCTGGTGCTGTTGCGGCCCGGCGGACACCTCGACTTGGCGTATCAGGCGCGAGTGATCCGTGAACAGGCCGTCACCATCATGGAGATCGTGCCGTCGGTGCTGGCCGCGATGCTGGCCGAAGGGCTCGGCGATGCGCTGAGCGGACTGCGGATGCTGCACGTGGGTGGCGAGGAACTGCCCGCCCCGCTCGCGGCGACCGTGCTCGCCGCGATCCCCGGCGAGCTGCACAACACCTACGGCCCCACCGAAGTGGCGATCACCAGCACGTTCCAGCAGATCACCGCGCCGGTCGAGCAGACCGAGATGCCCATCGGCAGGCCGACCTGGAATGTGCGCGCCTACGTGCTCGACGAGCGGTTGCACCTGGTGCCCGGCGGCGTCGCGGGCGAGCTCTACCTCGCGGGCGATCAGCTGGCGCGCGGCTACCTCGGCAGGCCCGACCTGACCGCCGACCGCTTCGTCGCCGATCCGTTCGGGGTCGACGGTGCCCGCATGTATCGCACCGGCGACCTCGTGCGCCGCGATCGCGACGGCGCGCTGGTCTACCTGGGCCGCAACGACTTCCAGGTGAAGCTCCGCGGACTGCGGATCGAGCTGGGCGAGATCGAGGCCGCACTCGGCGACGCGCCCGGCGTCACCCACGCGACCGTGCTGCCGGCCACCGACGACGCGGGCCGCCAGTGCCTGGTCGGGTACGTCGCGGGCGATGTCGACATCGTGGCGGTGCGCGCGCACGTCGCGGGTCGGGTGCCCGCCTACATGGTGCCCTCGTACCTGGTGGTGCTCGATACCGTGCCGCTCAACTCCGCGGGCAAGCTCGATCGCGCCGCCCTGCCAGCCGCCGACCTGTCCACCACCACCGAATACGTGGCGCCGCGACCGGGTGCGCAGACCGCGCTCGCCGGTGTGATCGGCGAGCTGCTCGGGGTGGCGCGCGTCGGTGCCAACGACGACTTCTTCGCCGTCGGCGGCAACTCGCTGCTCGCGATGCGACTGGTGGCCCGAGCCAATGCGGCCCTCGGCAGTGCGCTGGACGTACGCGATGTGTTCGACGCACCGACCGTCGCCGGACTCGCCGAGCGTGCGGGCACCGGCCGTGAGCAGTCGCCCCCGCTGACGGTCGTGCGACCGCGCCCGGATCGCATCCCGCTGTCGCTGGCGCAGACTCGCCTGTGGTTGCTGAACCGGATCGATCCCGACTCGGCCGTCTACACCCTGCCGATCGCGCTGCGCCTGACCGGTGACCTCGACGCCGATGCCCTGTGGGCGGCGCTCGCCGATGTCCTCGACCGGCACGAATCACTGCGCACCGTCTTCCCCGAAGACTCCGACGGTCCGACCCAGGTTGTTCTCCCCGTCGACGCGGTGCTGCCCGCCACTGTCGTGCGAGAGATCACCGAGGCCGATCTGGCCGACACGGTGCGCACCATCATCGGCGAGGGTTACGACCTGACCACCCAACCCTCGTTGCGCGCCGCGCTGCTACGTCGCGCTCCGCACATCGAACCTGCGAGCATCCGATCGGGTGACGTGGTGACACGCCCCGGCGCGGTCGATTACGCAGGTTCGCAGGAGATCGAGCATGTGCTGGTGCTCGCGGTGCATCACATTGCCGCCGACGGTGTGTCGACCACGCCACTGGCCCGCGACCTGATCACCGCCTACGCCGCGCGTGCCGCGGGGACAGCTCCCGCGTGGGAGCCGTTGCCGGTGCAGTATCCGGACTTCACCCTCTGGCAGCACGCCGTGCTCGGCGATGCCGCCGAGCCGGAGTCGCGGCTGGCGCGGCAGCTGGCGCATTGGCGCGACGAATTGGCCGGGGTCGCACCGGCTCTCGAATTGGCGACCGATCGGCCCCGACCCACCGTGCGCGGCGGTGCGGGTGGCGCGGTCGGGTTCGATGTGCCCGCCGAGGTGGTCGCCGGGATCGAGGCAACGGCCCGTCGCCACGGGGTGTCCACCTTCATGGTGGTGCACGCGGCGTTCGCGGTGCTGCTGTCGCGTCAGGGCGCCGGCGCGGATGTTCTCGTCGGCACGCCGGTCGCCGGGCGGGCCGATGCCGCGCTCGACGATCTCGTCGGCATGTTCGTCAACACCCTCGTGCTGCGGACAGCGGTCGATGCCGGTGCGGGGTTCGCCGAGTTGCTCGCCGAGGTGCGGGCGGCCGATCTGCGGGCCTTCGCGAACGCGGACCTACCGTTCGAGCGGCTCGTCGACGAGCTGAATCCGGTGCGCTCCACGTCGTATTCGCCGATCGTGCAGGTGATGCTGGCGTTCGAGCATCGCGAGGACACCGTCATCGAACTGCCCGGGCTGCGGATCGACGAGTTCGCGCTGCCAGCTGCGACCACCCAGTTCGATCTGTCGCTGTCGATCAACGAGATCGTCGGCGCCGCAGGCGAACCCGGGATGCGCGGATGGCTGCGCTATGCCACCGACCTGTTCGATCACGACGCGGTCGCCGAGTTCGGCGCGCGTTTCGTGCGGGTGCTGAGCGCGGTCGTCGCCGATGACAGCACGGTGGTCGGCGAGATCGATCTCATGGATGCGGCACAGACCGCTCAACTCGCGGCGTGGAACGACACCGCCGCCCCGCTGGACGCCGACGCGACACTCGTCTCGCTGTTCGGAGCACAAGCCGTGCGTACTCCCGACGCCGTGGCGCTCGAATTCGAAGGGACGCCGATCACTTACGGCGAGTTCGCTGTTCGCGTCGCCCGCTTGGCGCGGTGGTTGATCGCGGAGCACGTCGGACCCGGTGCTGTTGTCGGTGTCGGGCTGCGGCGCGGCATCGATCTGCTGGTCGCGATCTATGCCGTGCAGGCCGCGGGCGCCGCGTACCTTCCGCTGGACCCCGATCATCCGGCCGACCGGATCGCCGATGTTCTCGCGACCGCGGCACCGGTCTGTGTGTTGGCAGCTGCCGACTTCCCCGACACCGGCACACGCGTGGTCGAGCCCGCCGCGCTCGACCTGTCCGGGTTCGCTACCGACCCGGTGACCGAGGCCGATCGGATCCGGCCCCTGCGTGGCGCTGACCTGGCCTACGTGCTGTTCACCTCCGGCTCGACCGGCAAGCCCAAGGGCGTCGCGGTGACCCACACCGCCATCGTCAACCGCCTGGTCTGGATGCAGGACGCCTACCGGCTCGACGCCGCGGGCACCGTATTGCAGAAGACGCCGATCACCTTCGACGTCTCGGTGTGGGAGCTGTTCTGGCCCTTGCAGATCGGCGCCACCCTGGTGATCGCCCGCCCGGACGGGCATCGTGATCCGGCGTATCTGGCCGAGCTCATCACCCGCACCGGAGTCGGCGTGGCCCACTTCGTGCCGTCGATGCTGGCGGCCTTCCTCGCCGAACCGCTCGCCGCCGACTGTGTTTCGCTGCGGCAGGTGTTCGCTTCCGGCGAGGCGCTGCCTGCCGTGGATGCCCAGCGCCTGCGCGCGCTGATCCCCGGTGTCGCCGTCCACAACCTGTACGGGCCCACCGAGGCCGCCGTCGACGTCAGCTTCCACGAGGTCACCGACGCCGACACCGTGACGGTGCCGATCGGCGCCCCGGTCGCCAACACCGCCCTGCACGTGCTCGACGCGCGCCTGCGACCCGTTCCCGTCGGCATGCCCGGCGAGCTGTACCTGGCCGGCGTCCAACTGGCGCGCGGCTATCTCGGCCGCCCCGACCTGTCCGCCGACCGCTTCGTCGCCAACCCCCTCGGCGCCCCCGGTGAGCGCATGTACCGCACGGGCGACCTCGTGGTCCGTACCCGCTCGGGTGAACTGAATTACCTGGGCCGCACCGACTTCCAGGTGAAGCTCCGCGGTCTGCGCATCGAACTCGGCGAGATCGAGGCTGTCCTCGCCGGGCTCGAGACCGTCGACCGTGCCGTGGTCACCGTCCGCGACGACGGCACGGGCGAGTACCTCACCGCCTACCTCGTTCCCGCGCAACAGATCAGGGACGGCGGGTCAGCCGACGATGACGACGCGAGCGCACCCGGGATCGCGGCGATCGACCTCGATATGGTGAAAGCGTCTCTGCAGAAGGCACTTCCGGCCTACATGGTGCCGAGTGCGTTCGTCGTGCTCGATGCGTTCCCGACCAATGCCTCGGGCAAGCTCGATCGGCGGGCGTTGCCCGCGCCGGAGTCGGTCGCTGGTGTATTCCGTGCGCCGGCGACGCCGTCGGAGCAGCTGGTGGCCGGAGTCGTCGCCGAGGTGCTCGGTGTCGAACTGGTGGGCGCCGACGACGACTTCTTCGATCTCGGCGGCAACTCGCTGATCGCGACCCGGGTCGCGGCGCGGCTCGGGGCGGCGTTGAACCGGCAGGTGCCGGTGGCGCGGATCTTCGAGGCACCGAGGGTGGCCGCGTTGGCCGCCGCGCTCGATGCCGACGGCGGCGCGGCCCGACTGGCGCTGGTGGCGGGGGAGCGGCCTGCTTCGATTCCGCTCTCGCCCGCCCAGCAACGCATGTGGTTCCTCAATCGGTTCGATCCGGATTCGGCCGGGTACAACGTGCCGATCGCGGTACGACTCAGTGGCGTGCTCGACCTGGACGCGCTCGCCGCCGCGGTGGATGACCTCGTCGGTCGGCACGAAGTACTGCGGACCTACTACCCCGAGACCGCCGACGGGCCGGAACAGCGGATCCTGCCTGTCGGCGAAGCCGGTGTCGCACTGCGGATTCGCGATATCGACGCGGCCGAGATCGTGGGGGCGGTGACGGCGCTGGCCGCCACCACTTTCGATGTCACCGCGGGTGTGCCGTGGCAGGTGGTGCTGTACCGGATCAGCGCCGACGAGGCAGTGCTGGCCATGGTGGTGCACCACATCAGCGCCGACGGCTCGTCGGTGCCGCCGCTGGTGCGTGACCTCATGACGGCCTACCTCGCACGCCGCGACGGTGCGGCACCGCGGTGGACGCCACTTCCGGTGCAGTACGCCGACTACGCGCTGTGGCAACGGGCTGTGCTCGGCGACGAAGCCGATCCCGGCTCGGTGGCCGCCCGCCAGCTCGACTTCTGGCGCGGCGAACTCGCCGACCTCCCCGACGAGCTGGCGCTGCCGCTGGATCGGCCGCGCCCGGCCGTGCGGAGCCTCGCCGGCGGGACCGTGCCGGTGAGGCTGGACGCCGACACCCACGCTCGGCTCGGCGCACTGGCCAGGGACGCCGGGGCCACGCTGTTCATGGTCGTGCACACCGCGTTCGCCGCGCTGCTCGGGCGGCTCTCGGGCAGTGCCGACATCACGGTCGGTACGCCGGTCGCCGGGCGTGGTGAGGCCGCGCTCGAAGATCTGATCGGCATGTTCGTCAACACGCTGGTCTTCCGTACTCGCCTGCGCGCGGGAGAGTCCTTCGAGGAGTTGCTGATTCGCCAGCGCGCCACCGATGTGGCGGTGTACGCGAATGCCGAGGTGCCGTTCGAGCGCCTCGTCGAGGTGCTCGATCCGACCCGCTCCACCGCTCGGCATCCGCTGTTCCAGGTCGGCTTCTCGTTCCAGAACTTCGAGCGTGCCGAATTGGCGCTGCCCGGGATCACCGTGTCGGGGCTCGACACCGAGAACGAGCTGTCGCAGTTCGATCTGCATCTCATCGTCAGCGACGAGTACGCGGCCGACGGGACCGCCGCCGGCGTCACGGGCGTGCTCACCTACGCGCACGACGTCTTCGACACCGAGACCGCCATCACGATCGGTGCCCGCCTGGAACGGCTGCTCGCCGCCGTCGCCGCCACCCCGCGCGCGCCGCTGGATTCCCTGGATGTGCTCGAGCTCGCCGAACGGCACCGCATTCTCGACGACTGGAATGCGACCGCGCACGAAATCGACCGCACCGCAACGCTGCTCACGCCCTTCCGGGCCCAGGTGTCGGCGCATCCCGCTGCTCTGGCGCTGGTCTTCGACGGCACGGAACTGACCTACGCGGCGTTCGACGACCGGGTGAACCGGTTGGCCCGTCACCTGATCGCCGAAGGCGTCGGCCCCGAGGTCCTCGTCGCCCTGGCGATGCGGCGCTCGATCGACCTCGTCGTCGCCATCTACGCGGTGCTCACCGCAGGCGGCGCCTATGTGCCCGTCGATCCCGATCATCCGGCCGACCGCATCGCCCAGATCCTCGACACCGCGCGCCCCCGGCTCGTGCTGACCACCAGTGGGGACGAGTTCGGCGATTCCTCGGACGAGCGAATTGTCACGGTGGACGAGATCGACACCGGCAGGTACCCCGGCCACCCGGTGACGGACGGCGAACGCCGTGCGCCGCTGCGGGATTCGAACGCGGCCTACGTACTGTTCACCTCCGGCTCGACCGGAAGGCCGAAGGGCGTGGCGATGAGCCACGCCGCGATCCACAACCAGATCGCATGGCTGATCGAGCAGTACCAGCTCGACGGTGACGATGTGTACCTGCAGAAGTCGGCGGCCGGATTCGACCTGTCGGTCTGGGGGTTCTTCGCCCCACTCGCCGCGGGCGCGACCCTGGTGCTCGCCACCCCCGAGGGGCACCGCGACCCGATCTATCTCGCCGAACTCGTCGCCGCGCAGCGGATCACCGTCGTCGACTTCGTGCCGTCGATGCTGGCGATGTTCGCCGCCCACGCCGACGCCGCCCAGCTGGCCAGTCTGCGGCTGGTCTTCGCGATCGGTGAGGCGTTCACCCCAGAGGCGGTCGGCGCGCTGCGTGCGAAATCGTCGGCCACCGTGCACAACCTGTACGGACCCACCGAAGCGGCCGTCTCGGTCACCGCCTGGCCCGCCGACGGCGCGACCGGACAGACCGTGCCGATCGGTGTGCCCGCGTGGAACACCAGGGTCTACGTGCTCGACGAGCGGTTGCGGCCGGTGGCCCCGGGTGTCGCCGGTGAGCTGTACCTGGCCGGTGCGCAATTGGCTCGCGGTTACCTCGGTCGGCCCGACCTGTCAGCGGACCGCTTCGTCGCCGACCCCTTCGCCGGGGCAGGGTCACGCTCCGGTGGCACGGCGGGCGCCCGCATGTATCGCACCGGCGACCTGGTGCGCTGGACTCGCGACGGCGTGCTCGTCTACCTGGCGCGCATCGACTTCCAGGTGAAGTTCCGCGGTCAGCGCATCGAGCTCGGGGAGATCGAGACCGCGTTGCGGGGATCGAACGGGGTCGGTCAGGCGGCCGCGGTGGTCTCGGCGAGCGCCACCGGTGATCGGCTCGTCGGCTATGTGGTGCCGACGCCGGGCGTCGAGCTGGATCCGGCCGCGCTGCGGTCGGCCGTGGGCGCGGTGTTGCCGTCGTACATGGTGCCGTCGGTGATCGTCGTGCTCGACGCGTTCCCGCTCAACACGTCCGGCAAGCTCGATCGGAAAGCCCTGCCCACACCGGAATTCGTGGCGCGGCCGTTCCGTGCCCCGGTCACGACGGCCCAGCGCGCGGTGGCCGAGGTGTTCGGTGAGGTGCTCGGGCGCGAGCAGGTCGGTCTCGACGACGACTTCTTCGAACTCGGCGGCAACTCGCTCATCGCGACCAGGGTCGCCGCCCGGCTCGGCGCGGCCCTGTCGACCCGGGTGCCGGTGCGGACCCTGTTCGAAGCCACTACGGTCATCGACCTGGCGGCCACGCTCGCCGTGCGGGCAGGCAGTGGCGTGGGGATCGCGCTGACAGCGGGTGAGCGGCCCGCGCGGATTCCGCTGTCGGCCGCCCAGCAGCGTATGTGGCTGCTCAATCGCCTCGATCCCGACACCGCCGCCTACAACATCCCGATCGCGGTGCGGCTCACCGGCGATGTGGATGCCGTCGCGCTGGCCGCCGCGGTCACCGATGTGCTCGACCGGCACGAGGTGCTGCGCACGGCCTACCCGGCGATCGATGGGATCGGGCATCAGGCGGTGTGGGAGTTCGTGCCGACGCCGGTGGTGGAGACGGTCGATCCGATCGCGGTACCGGCGATCGTCGCGGCCGAGATCGGGCGCGGATTCGATGTCACCGCCGCCCCGCCCGTGCGGGTGCGCGTACTGCGCTGTGCCACTGACGAAGTGGTGCTGGTCGTCGTGATCCATCACATCAGCGCCGACGGCTTCTCCGCCGGGCCGCTGCTGCGCGACACCACCGCCGCCTACCTCGCCCGCCGCGCGGGCGCCGAACCCGGTTGGGCGCCACTGGAAGTCCAGTACGCCGACTACACGCTGTGGCAGCGGGCGGTGCTCGGCAGCGAGGACGACGCCGAGTCGGTCGCCGCACGACAGCTGCGATTCTGGCGCGGCGAACTGGCCGGGCTGCCCGAACTGCTCGACATCCCCGCCGACCGGCCGCGTCCGGCGGTCGCCTCGCATCGCGGCGCGAGCGTCGACACTGTGGTGCCGCCGACAATATGGCAGCGGGTGGGTCAGGTGGCTCGTCGCGCCGACGGGAGCGAGTTCATGGTCGCTCACGCCGCGCTGGCCGCGTTGCTCGCACGACTGAGCGGCACCGGCGACATCGCGATCGGCACGCCGGTGGCGGGCCGCGGTGAGCAGGCCCTCGACGATCTCGTCGGCATGTTCGTGAACACGCTGGTGTTGCGAACCGGTGTCGATCCCGGCGCCTCGTTCACCGCGCTGCTGCGCGAGGCCAGGCGGGTGGACCTGGACGCCTTCGAGAACGCGGAGGTGCCGTTCGAGCGGCTCGTCGATGTGCTCGACCCGACCCGCTCGACCGCGCACAGCCCACTGTTCCAGGTGATGCTCGCCTTCCAGAACCTGGCCGCGAGCCCGGTCGAGGTGGTCCTGCCCGACCTCACCGTGACCGGACTGCACACCGATGCCGCCGTCGCCAAGTTCGACCTGGACCTGGTACTCGCCGACACCGCCGACGGTGGCTGCGCGGTGAGCCTGACCTACGCCACCGACCTGTTCGACGCCGCGACCGCGGCTCGCATCGCCGAGGGCTACGTGCGGATGCTCGAT
Source organism: Nocardia sp. Root136 (assembly GCF_001427185.1). NCBI lineage: Bacteria > Bacillati > Actinomycetota > Actinomycetes > Mycobacteriales > Nocardiaceae > Nocardia > Nocardia sp. Root136. The sequence goes on along the minus strand of NZ_LMFE01000001.1, from coordinate 1,380,353 downwards.
GCGGTGACGGCGAATCCGGAGGTCATCGTCGGCGATGTCGACCTGCTCACCGCCGACGACCGCCGGATGCTCGAGACCTGGTGCGACACCGCGCATGCCGACGCGGCGGGCATTCTGCCGACGGCCTTCGACCGCCAGGTCGCCGCGACGCCGGAGGCTGTCGCGCTCGTCGACGGCGACACCGTTCTCACCTACGCCGAGTTCGCGGCGCGAGTGAACCGGCTCGCCCGTCATCTGATCGAATACGGTGTCGGACCGGATCACGCGGTGGCGGTGGGAGTTCGGCGCTCGGCCGACCTGCTTGTCGGCGTGTACGCGGTACTGGCGGCGGGTGGAACCTACGTGCCGATCGATCCGGATCATCCGGCCGAGCGGATCACCCGCATCCTGCGGATCGCGCAGCCGGTGTGCGTGCTCACCACCAGCCGTGATGCCGCCGACCTCCCGGTGCGCGGGCACGATGTGGTCGCGCTCGACACCGTCGATCTCGCGGGCTTGCCGGTCGGGCCGATCGCCGACGCCGAGCGCGTGTCGCCCTTGCTCCCGGAGCACACGGCGTACGTGATCTTCACCTCCGGGTCCACCGGTCTGCCCAAGGGCGTCGGTGTTCCGCATCGCGCGATCGTCAACCAACTCGACTGGCTCGCGCGGCGTTTCGGGTTCGCCGCCGGCGACACGGTGCTGCACAAGACGCCGACGACCTTCGACGCCTCGATCTGGGAACTGCTGCTGCCGCAGCGGGTGGGCGCGCGCACGATCATCGCCCGGCCCGGCGGCCACGGTGATCCGGCCTACCTGGCCGAACTCGTCACCGAACACCGCATCGACACCGTGCAGTTCGCGCCGACGCTGCTCGCGGCCTATATCGCGCACCTGCAGGTCCGCCCCGACCTGGACGACACCGATCGAGCCAGCGGTCCGCTGCGGCGGGTGTTCGCGGGCGGCGAGGCACTGCCCGCGGCGCTGGCGCACCAGGTGCGGGCGCTGACCGGCGCGGAGGTGGTGAACCTGTACGGGCCCACCGAGACCGCGGTGCAGGTGAGTTCGCATGTGGTGACAGACGGCGACGTCGTGACGGTGCCGATCGGTGCGCCGGTGTGGAATACCGGGCTCTACGTGCTCGATGCGCGGCTGCGGCCGGTGTTGCCCGGGGTGACCGGGGAACTGTATGTCGGCGGTGCGCAGCTCGCGCACGGTTATGTCGGGGCGGCCGAGCTCACCGCGGAGCGGTTCGTGCCGGATCCGTTCGGTGCGCCCGGCGCTCGGATGTACCGCACCGGCGACCTCGTGCGTCTGCGTGGAACCGACACTCCCGCCCTGGAATACGTGGGTCGTGGTGATCTCCAGGTCAAGCTCAACGGTCAGCGCATCGAACTCGGCGAAGTGGAGGCCGCGATGCAGCGCCTGCCGGGGGTCGCGCAGGCCGCGGCCGCTGTGGTGGCCGGGGTCGGCGCCGACCGGCTGGTCGCCTACGTCGTCATGGCGCGTCGCCAGGAGTTCGGCGGTGCCGGAGTCTTTGCGGCGCAAGATGGTTCGGACTTCGACGCGGTGGCACTGCGTTCGGCGCTGGCCGCGGAATTGCCCGGCTACCTGGTGCCGACGGTGGTGCTCGAGCTGGACGCGTTGCCGGTCAACACGTCCGGCAAGCTCGACCGCGGCGCGCTGCCCCGACCGGAGCTGCGCCAAGCCACCTACCGGGCGCCGATCACCGAGACCGAGCAACTCGTGGCGGGCGCGTTCGCCCGGGTACTCGACCTGGACCGAATCGGCATGGACGACAACTTCTTCGACCTCGGCGGCAACTCCCTCACCGCGGTCCAGCTGTCCTCACGACTGAGTGAAGCGCTGGGCAGCGCGGTGCCGGTGGCGTGGTTCTTCACCGACCCCACACCCGCTGTCGTCGTGGAACGGCTACGCGCCGAAGTCGATTCGACCGACGACGCGTTCGCGGTTCTGCTGCCGCTGCGTGCGGGCGGCACCGGCGCACCACTGTTCTGCATCCACCCCGTGGGTGGTGTGTCCTGGTCGTTCGCCGGGCTCACCCGCCACCTCGACCCGCAGCGCCCGATCTACGGGTTGCAGTCGCCAGCCCTCACCGCCGACGAACCGCTGCCCGTCAGCATCGACGACTGGGCCAAGCGCTACATCGCGGCCATTCGCGAAGTGCAGCCCGAAGGGCCCTACCACCTGCTCGGCTGGTCGCTGGGTGGGCTGCTGGCCCACGCCGTCGCCACCGGCCTGCAAGCCGACGGTGCGCAGGTGGCACAGCTGGCGATGATGGACAGCTGGCTCGGCGACGGACCCGAACAGACCCCGATGCCCACCGTCGGCGACCTGCTCGGCGGCCTCGCCGGTGAGGATCTCGCCTTCGATACCGACGGTCTCGCCGACGCGGCCGCGAACATCGGCGGACCACTGGCCGCCCTCGACCGCGCCCGCATCGCCCGCATCATCGACGCCGCCACCGCCTCGATGCGGATGGTCGACGACTATCGTCCGCGCCGCTTCGACGGCGACCTCGTCTACTTCGCCGCCACTGTCGACGACCCCAGCGGGTCGCGCGGCGCGGCCAGTTGGACAGATGCTGTCGAGGGCGCCATCCACCGGCACGGCATCGACGCCACGCACTGGGCGATGGCGGGCGAGGCCGCGCTCGCCCGGATCGCCGACGTCCTCGACGGGAGCGGATCCGGTGCGAGCGAGGCCCCCACGACGAGGGCCGATGCACGGGCGGGGGCGATGGGCGCATAGAATCCAGGAGCCGGCCGTCGTGCCTGCTGCCTGCACGATGAGGCAATACGCGCACGTCGCCAGCTCCCGTTCGAGAGGTTGAGGACCCATGCCAGAACAGCCGTCCGGTGAGATCGGGTGACGAGGTCGAAGCACATCGAGTCGGATACCGAACCAGATGAGGACACCGCTATCGAGGATCGGGTGACAGAGCCGAAGTTGACCGAGTCGAGTTCCGAATCCGCTGACGCCGTGTCCACCGACGGTGGGGTGCGCCGCACCGTGCTGCCCGGTGGCCTGCGCGTGGTCACCGAGCACGTGCCGGGCGTGCGTTCGGCCTCCATCGGGGTGTGGGTGGGCGTCGGTTCGCGCGACGAAGGCCCCACCGTGGCAGGCGCCGCGCACTTCCTCGAACACCTGCTGTTCAAGGCGACCCCGACGCGCACCGCCCTCGACATCGCGCAGTCCATGGACGCGGTCGGCGGCGAACTCAACGCGTTCACCGCCAAGGAACAGACCTGCTACTACGCCCACGTCATCGACGAGGACCTGCCGCTGGCGGTCGACCTGGTCTCCGACGTGGTGCTCAACGGGTTGTGCCGCGCGATCGACGTCGACGTGGAGCGCCAGGTGGTCCTGGAAGAGATCGCGATGCGCGACGACGACCCCGAAGACCTGGTGGCCGATTCCTTCCTCACCGCCATGTTCGGCGACCACCCCATCGGTCGCCCGGTGATCGGCAGCGTGGAATCCATCGAGAACATGCAGGCCGCACAGCTGCGCGGCTTCCACCAGCGTCGCTACCGACCCGAGCGCATGGTGGTCGCGGTGGCGGGCAACGTCTCTCACGAACGTGTCGTGGAACTGGTGCAGCGCGCGTTCGGTCCCCATCTCGACACCGCCGCCGAACCCGCGCCGCGTCGCGAGGGGAAGTTCCGCGCCCAGGGCGCCCCCGGACTGATCAGGATCAATCGCGACAGTGAACAGACCCACCTCGCCTTCGGCGTGCGGGCCTTCGGCAGGCACGAGGGCCAGCAGCGTTGGCCGCTGTCGATCCTCAACACGATCGTCGGCGGGGGCCTGAGTTCGCGTCTGTTCCAACGTATCCGGGAAGAACGCGGCCTGGCGTACTCGGTGTACTCGAGCGTGGACACCTTCGCCGATACCGGCTCGTTCTCGGTCTCGCTGGGCTGCCAGCCCGAAAACCTCGGCCAGGTCACGACATTGGCGCGCGATGTGCTCGACGACATCGCGGCCAACGGCGTCACCGACGCCGAATGCGCCAGGGCCAAGGGCTCTTTGCGTGGCGGACTTGTACTCGGTCTCGAGGACTCGGCCTCGCGGATGAACCGCATCGGCCGCAGCGAACTCAGCTACGGCAATCACCGCAGCGTCTCGGCCACCCTGGCCCGCATCGACGCCGTGACCACCGAGGAAGTCAGCGACATCGCCGCCACCTTGCTCGCGCGCCCCTACGGTGCAGCGGTGTCGGGGCCGTACCAGCGCACCCGCGACCTGCCCGCCTCGGTGCGAAAGCTCGTCGAGCGCTGACCGATTCGGCTCGGGGAGCCGAACGACAGGGGGGGAGGGGATCGGTCATGCCGGTGCAGGTGGCGCTCGAGCGGGCGCGCGTGGCCCAGGAGATCGGACGGATCGAGGAGGCGCGGCGGATTCTCGGGACGGCGTTGGCGGACGCGCCTGACGACCCGCGCGTGCTGGTCGGGCTGGCGGACATCGCCTACGACCTCGACGAGTTCGACGACGCCGTGCGCTTCGCCGGACAGGCACTGCACGCCGATCCCGATTCCGCCCGCGCGCACCAGCTGGTGGCGATGGCCTACCCGATGCGCGAGGAGTGGGACCTGGCGCTGGAGCACGGCCACACCGCCGCCCGGCTGCGGCCACACGATGCGGGAACTCTGCTGTTGCTGGCGTGGTTGTACAGCAACGGCCCGCGCAAGGACCCGGACCGGGCGCGCGCGGCGGTGGTCGACGCGGTCGCGCTGGCCCCCGACGACGCCTTCGTCCACTGTTCGGCGGCCGAGACCTACCAGCGGCTCGTCGACCTCGACGGGGTTCGGCGCCACATCACGGCCGGGCTGGCGATCGACCCGCTGCACGTCGACCTGCTGCGGATGCAGGCGCGAGCCGAATTCGAGATCGGTGGTTTCGACGGTGGTCGCGAGGCCGCCATCGCGACCCTGCGCGGGCTCCTGGCCGACGCGCCGACCGATACCGCGGCGCGGCGGCTCCTCGCCGAAATGCACTGGCGGGCACTGCTCCGACTGGCGGCATGGGTCTGGGCTTTCGCGGGTTGCTGTGCGGCCGTGGCGATGTGGGCGCCGCCGATCGTGTTGCGAGTGGTCTCCCCGGTGATGTTCGCGGCTCTGCCGCTCGCCTGGTACGGGGTGTTTCGCAAGGTGCGCAAGCAACTACCACCGGGTTATCTGCGGGCCAGGGTGGCGCGACGACCACGGGTGCTGCTGGCGCTCGCCGCGGTGGCGGTATCGGGCTTGATCGTGGATCTGGGTGCGATCGCGACGCGGTCGGAATTCGCCGGGCTGGTCCGGGTGGGGTGCGTACTGCTGGTGCTCGGCGCCTTCGGTGCCGCTTTCGGGCATCTGCTGCTGTTCACGGCATGGATGCGGCGTGGTCTCGATGATCCCGATCCCGACGACGGTCTGGACTTCACCCTGACCCAGATCGTCGTACTCGGCATGTTCGTGGTCCCGTTGGTTGTCGTCGCGGCGTTCGTGCGGGGGTGGGCGCGGCAGCCCGCGGTGGTCGGTGCGCTGGTCGCGGTGCTCGGCGTCGTGCTGGTCACCCTGCTGATCGAGGCCGGGATCACGGTCTGGCTCGACCGGCGCGCGTTCCGCCACACCTGGGGGATCGGGGTGCTCGCGCTGTGCGTCCTGGTGCTGATGGCCGGGGCCGGCCTGGCGGTGCGGTGGGGTGGCGGCGAGATCGTCGACGGAGAGGTGCGCGGGCGGGAATTGGTGGTGCCGCCGACGCCGACGCCGACGCCGACGACTACGCGTCGCCCGCTCCCCACGATCCCGAGCCGATTGCTGCAGACGCCGATCAGGCCGCTACCGAGTAGCGGGGAGCCGCGCTAGCTCACGCCGAGTGTGTGTCGGCGCGGTTCGCGGCGTCGACGATCGAGCCGAGCAGGCCGGGGACGGCGTGCTCGACAGCCTCGGTGCGCAGGTTCTGGTAGGTCTGGCCGTCGATGGTCAGGCGCTCGATCAGGCCCGCCTCGCGCAGGATCTTGAAGTGGTGGGTCGCGGTGGATTTGTTGATCGCGTCGTAGAGGGCCGCGCAGCGAATCGGGGCGGCCGCATTGCTCAGACGACGGACCATTTCCAGGCGGACGGGGTCGTGCAGGGCGCCGAGGACGGTGGGGAGCGCGGCGACGGGTATGGTCGGCGCCGGGGAAAGATCATTAGCCTGTGTCATGATTTACCTCACTCGGGGGTTTGATACTCATCATACTCGGCGTAGCGTGAGGCTCGTTCGATGATGATCAAACTCTGCTGATGGGGACTGCTGTGGCAGCGACAACGATGGCGCCGGTCGAGGCCGGGCAGCGCTGGGCGTACGGGCTCGTCCTGGCCGCGAGCGCGGTAGCGCTCGGGGTTTCCGGGGCGCCCGCTCCGCTCTACGGGATCTATGAGACCGAGTGGCATCTGTCGCCGCTGACCACGACTCTGGTCTTCGCCGTGTACGCCTTCGCGGCGCTGGGCGCGGTGCTGGTCTCCGGCCGGATCTCCGACGTGGTCGGTCGCAAGCCGGTGATGATCGGCGCCTTCGCCACCATGATTCTCGGGCTGGTCGCGTTCCTGCTCGCCGATTCGGTGCCGATGCTGTTGCTGGCCAGGGCATTACACGGGGCGGCCGTCGGGGCCACCGTCGTCGCGGGCGCCGCGGCCCTGCTGGATCTGCGGCCCGAGCGTGGAGCGCGTTCCGGGCAACTCAGTGGCGTCGCGTTCAATGTCGGCATCGCGGTCGCGGTCCTGGGCACCGCGGTCCTCGCGCAGTACGCGCCGTCGCCGCTGCGCACCCCGTATGTGGTGATCGCGGTGGTGTGTCTGGCCGCGGGAGCGGGCATCCTCGCCCTGCGTGAACCGCACACCACCCGCGTGAAGGCGCGCATCACCATCGCGAAACCCTCGGTGCCGCACGAGATCAAGGCCGACTTCTGGTTCTCCGCGATCGGCGTGATGGCCGCCTGGTCGGTGCTCGGCGTGCTGCTGTCGCTGTATCCGTCGCTGGCCGCGGCCGAGACCGGCATGCACAACCTGGTCTTCGGCGGCGTCGTCGTCGCGGGCACCGCGCTGGTCGCCGCAGTGGTCCAGCTGTTCGCCACCCGTGTTCCGGCCCGCCGCGCCGCGGTGATCGGCGACCTCGGCATGGCGGCGGCGCTGCTCGCCACCATCCCGGCGCTGGCCACGAAACAGCCCGCGGTGGTGGTGCTCGCGGGACTGGTGCTCGGCGCCACCTTCGGGCTCGGGTTCGGTGGATCGCTGCGCCATCTGTCCGAAGTCGTTCCGCCGCATCGCCGTGGCGAGACGATGTCGGCCTTCTACCTGCTGGCCTACTCGGCGATGGCGTTGCCGACGTTGGCGGCGGGCTGGGCGGCGACGACCTGGGGGATCGCGACGGTGTTCCCGTGGTTCATCGTGATCGTTTCGGTGGCCTGTGTCGGTGCCGCGCTGTTGGGTCTGCGCGGGATCCGGGCCGGCGCGAAATCGGCGTAGAACACAGGCCGGTCCCGAGGGAATCGGGACCGGCCTGTGTGGTCACTCGGGCCAGCCGCCGTACGGAACGGTGATCAGTTCCAGGAAGTGGCCGTTGGGGTCGAGGAAGTAGACGCCACGACCCCCGTCGTTGTGATTGATCTCGTTGACCCCGTGTTGCTGGGGGTCGGCCCAATGGTCCAGTTTGTAGCGCTGGATCTTGGCGTAGGCCGCATCGAACTCGGCCTCCGAGACCAGGAACGCGTAGTGCTGTGGCTGGATTTCGGTAATGAAAGGCGGAACCTTCGCGAAATCGAAGGCCGCTCCGTGATCGAGGGCGATCGGAATGAACGGCCCCCACTCTTTTCCTATGTCCAACCCGAGGATGTCCGCCCAGAACTCGGCGGTTTCCCGATTATCGCGACATCCGACAATGGTGTGATTGAACTGCACTGACAGGGGATTTCTCCTTGTTCGTGATGGCGCCGACCCTGGGCACGGTACGAGGCGGCCGACAGGAGCACCATCACCGAGATCGAGGTTAGCGACAGATCCCGGAACCTGTAAAGAGCTCTCGCGGTAGCGTCGCGAGCATGAAGATTCGTGGAGCCGTTCTGGAACGGATCGCCGACCCGGCGCCGTTCGCCGATTCACAACCGATCACCGTGTGCGACCTGGAATTGGCCGAACCGGGACCGGGTGAATTGCTGGTGCGGATCGAAGCGGCCGGACTGTGCCACTCGGATCTGTCGGTGGTGGACGGCAATCGGGTGCGCCCGGTGCCGATGCTGCTCGGCCACGAAGCCGCGGGCATCGTCGAATCGGTGGGCGCCGGTGTCGTCGATGTGACGCCCGGGCAGCGGGTCGTGATGACGTTCCTGCCGCGCTGTGGTGACTGCGCGGGCTGCGCGAGCAACGGGCGCACGCCGTGTGGGCCGGGCAGTGTGGCCAACAACGCGGGCGAACTGCTCGGCGGCGGGCGACGGCTCACCCGCGACGGCGAGCAGGTGCAGCACCACCTCGGCGTCTCCGGCTTCGCCACGCACGCGGTGGTGGACCGGCGTTCGGTGGTGCCCGTCGACGACGACGTGCCGCCCGAGGTGGCCGCGGTGCTGGGCTGCGCGGTGCTCACCGGCGGCGGCGCGCTGCTCAATGCGGCGAAACCCGGTGCGGGAGATCGGATCATGGTGGTCGGGCTCGGTGGCGTGGGGATGGCGGCCGTGCTCGTCGCGGTCTCGCTCGGTCTCGGTGAGGTGATCGCCGTCGATACCGTTCCCGAAAAGCTGGCGCTGGCACGCGAATTCGGTGCGACGGTGGCCTGCACGCCGGGCGAAGTCGCCGAGCAGGGGGTGCTGGCCGAGGTTGTGGTCGAAGCGGCGGGCAACGTTCGCGCGTTCGAAACCGCCGTCGCCGCAACGGCACCCGGTGGCGTCACCGTGACGGTCGGCCTGCCCGCCCCGACGGCCACCGCCACGATCTCGCCGCTGGCGCTGGTCGCGCAGGGCCGCACCATCATCGGCAGCTACCTCGGCTCCGCGGTTCCCGACCGCGACATTCCCGAATATGTGCGGATGTGGCGCGCGGGCAAGCTGCCGCTGGAGCGGCTCGTCTCGGCCCGCATCGGACTCGACCAGGTGAACAAGGCGATGGACGATCTCGCGGCGGGCGCGGCGCTGCGGCAGGTCATCGTCTTCGACTGACGCTTCGCCCGGCTCGACGGCGTGAGGTCGGCGCCGCGGCCCCGTCGGCTGCTCGATAGGCTTGCCCGAGCAAGCTGAGTCGAGGACGAGGAGATGCGGTGACCATTCGGGTCGGAGTGCTCGGAGCACGCGGCAAGGTCGGGCAGGCGATCTGCGCGGCGGTGGAGGCGGCGCCCGATCTGGAGCTGGTGGCGCAGGTCGACAAGGGCGACGCGCTCGAGGCGTTCACCGAGAGCGGCACCCAGGTGGTCGTCGATTTCACCCACCCCGATGTGGTGATGGGCAACCTGAGGTTCCTGATCGCGAACGGCATCCACTCGGTCGTCGGTACCACCGGCTTCGACGAGGCCCGCCTCGCCGAGGTGCGCGGGCAGCTGGCACAGCGGCCCGAGGTGGGCGTGCTGATCGCGCCGAACTTCGCCATCGGCGCGGTGCTGTCGATGCGCTTCGCCGAGCAGGCGGCACGGTTCTTCGACTCGGTCGAGGTCATCGAGCTACACCACCCGAACAAGGCCGATGCCCCCTCCGGCACCGCCTACCGCACCGCCGCGGTGATCGCCGCGGCCCGCGCCGCGGCCGGGGTCGGGATCAGCCCCGACGCCACCACCACCGAACTCGAGGGTGCTCGCGGCGCCGACGTGGACGGTGTGCGGGTGCATTCGGTGCGGCTGGCCGGGCTCGTCGCCCATCAGGAGGTGCTGTTCGGCACCCAGGGCGAGACCCTGACCATCCGCCACGACTCCATCGACCGGTCCTCGTTCGCGCCGGGCGTGCTGCTCGGGGTGCGCGAGATCGCCGGGCGACCGGGACTGACCGTCGGGCTCGACCCGTTCCTGGATCTGTGAGCGACTCCGCCGACCAGCGACCTGATCGGCAGGTCCTGAAAACCGTTGCGGTCGTGGCATTTCTGGTCGTCGCGCTGCTGTTCTACTTCGTCCGGCTCGGCGGTCTCGCCATCGCCTACATCGCCGACGGCGGGTTCGCGGGTATCGCGATCGGCATCGGCATGCTGCTGCTGCCTGTTGTCGGTATCTGGATCCTGTGGGCGACCTTGAGCGCGGCCTTCGCGCATCAACGACTGGCCCGGCGTATCCACGAGGAGGGTCTCGAGGTCGACACCTCGGAACTGCCGCGCCGACCCTCCGGCCGGATCGAACGCGACGCGGCCGACGCCCTGTTCGCGCAGATCAAGACCGAATGGGAAGCCGACCCGGACAACTGGCGCTCCTCCTACCGACTGGCCCGCGCCTACGACTACGCCGGCGACCGCGGCCGCGCCCGCGACACCATGCGTCGCGCGGTGGCGCTGGAAAAACTGGAACGCGACCCAGGAGAGTAGCGAGCCTATGGCCCGGTTGCTGATCATCCACCACACCCCGTCCCCGCACACCCAGGCGATGTTCGAAGCGGTCCTCGCCGGAGCGAGCGACCCGGAGATCGAGGGGGTCGAGGTGGTGCGCCGGGCCGCGCTTGCGGTGACCGCCGTCGACGTGCTCGAAGCCGACGGCTACCTGCTCGGCACTCCGGCCAACCTCGGGTACATGAGCGGTGCGCTCAAACACGCCTTCGACACGATCTACTACCCCTGCCTGGACTCCACCCGCGGGCGGCCCTACGGGCTCTACCTGCACGGCAACGAGGGCACCGAAGGGGCAGAGAGCAGCGTGGAGCGGATCACCACGGGTCTGGGCTGGCAGCGCGCCGCCGACGCGGTGGTCGTCTCGGGACCGCCGAGCAAGGCCGATCTGGAGAAATGCTGGGAACTCGGCGCGACCATCGCCGCCGGTCTGATGGAGTAACTGGTCCGCCGGAGCGGGCCCGCCCCGAATATTGGTGGGCTGACACGCGGGGTAGGGATGCGGTAGAACTCGAGACCGACGTGTTGCGGGTTGGCCGCGGTGGGTGTTCTTCAGATGGGGAGTGGTCGGTGAGCGAGTTGGAGCAGACGCGCACGGTGCGACGGGTCGGGCTGGTGGAGGACCACGAGTCCGTGGCGATCGGATTGGCGGCCATGCTCGGCCCCGAACCCGATCTGGAACTGGTGGCGGTGGCCGAATCCGTCGCCGGGCTGCTCGCCGAGACCGCCGATCTCGATCTCGTCGTCCTCGACCTGCGCCTGCCCGACGGGTCGACGCCCGAGGACAATGTCACCGCGCTGCGTGAACGCGGTATCGAGGTGCTGGTGTTCACCGGCGCCGACAACGCCTTTCTGGTCCGCTCCGCAGCCAAGGCCGGTGTGCTCGGCGTGCTGCGCAAGTCGGAGAGTGTGGCGACGGTGGTCGAGGCGGTGCGCCGGGCCGCCTCGGGCGAGCAGGTGGTGACCACCGACTGGGCCGCCGCCATCGACGGCGATCCCCAGCTCTCCGACGTCGGGCTCAGCCCGCGTCAGGAGGAAGTACTGATGCTGTACGCCTCGGGGGAGAAGGCCTCGCGGGTGGCGCGGCTGACCGGCCTGTCGGAACAGACCGTCAACGACTACCTCGGCCGCATCCGGCAGAAATACGCCGACGCGGGCCGGCCCGCCCCGACCAAGACCGATCTGTACAAACGGGCCGTCGAAGACGGGTGGTTGCCCGTGCCGGAAAGGCAGCAGCGCACGTGAGTGACCTCGCGGTCGCGACGGCGCCCGCACCGGTCGGCGATGTCGAATTCTCGCGGGCGGCGACCGAACAGATCCTGCGCAGACTCGGGTTGGTGATCGGAACCGGCGCCACGATCGTGATGGTGCTGGAACTGCCCGCGGTGCTGGTTCAGCCGATCAACCAGTCGATCTGGCCGGAACTGCATCTGGTGGCCGCGTATGTGATGTTCGCGGTGCTGGCGCTGGTGTCCACGCGCGGCCCCGCCGAGGCGATCCGGCGCACCGCCGCCGTGGCCGCGGTGTGTTATCTCGCGGCGACCTTGGCGACGCCGCTGGTGTATTCGGTCGTGCACATCGGCTCGTTCGCGTCATGGCCCTACCGCGGGTTGGCGGTGGGCGTGATGGCCGCGGGGCTGGCGTGGCCCCGGCGCGGTGCGGCCGGATTCGGCGCCCTGCTCGTGGTGGCGACCAGTGTGTCCAATGCCCTTGTCGTGCCCGGTAGTTCGATGTGGGCGCTGTTCGGCGACATCACCAGGGGACTCGGCGTGGCGGCGCTGTTCCTGTGGTGCGTGGTGTACGCGCGCGCCGCCGCCGAACGGGTCGACCGGGAAGCGGTCCGTCAGCGCAGCCGAGCGGCGGCGGTCGCGGCGACGTCGGCCAGGGAACGCGAGGGCGCGCGCTTCGCGGCGCTCATCCACGACGCGGTGCTCTCGACGCTGCTGGAAGCCTCGCGGGCGCAGGAGTCCTCGTCGGTGCTGCGCAATCAGGCCGCGCGCACCCTCGAACAGCTCGAGCTGTCGCGGACCGCGCCCGAGATCGACCACCTCGACGCCGCCGCGACGATCGAATTCCTGCGCGAGGCGGTGCGCGAGGCGGAGTCCGAGATTCCGGTGCAGGTGTCCTCGCGCCGCGCGGCGGATCTGTGCCTGCCGATCGAGGCCGCCCAGGTGCTCGGGGCCGCGCTCTCGGAGGCGGTGCGCAACAGCGTGCGCCATGCCGACGTCGCCGGTCGGACGGTGCGGCGCGGGGTGTCGGTGACCATCGCGACCGGGGGCATCCGGGTGGTGCTCTCCGATGACGGCGCCGGGTTCGACCCGGCGCGGGTGTCGGCCGACCGGATGGGGATCGCGGGCAGCATTCTGGGCCGGATGCGCGCGCTCGCCGGCGGCGCGGCCTTCGTGGAATCGGCGCCCGGCGCGGGAACCGTGGTGACTCTGGTGTGGGGGAGTTGATGGTCGAGCGTGATCTGCCGTTCGCGATGCGCGACCTGTTCGGCCTCAGCGACGGCACGGCATGGCTGTTCGTGGTGATCTTCGAAGCCACCATCGTGATGTATCTGCGGGTGAATTTCGATATCGCGCCGCCCGCGGCCGCGTTCGCCGCGCTGGCGCTGATGACCGTGGCGGCGCTGGTGGTGCTGGTGTTCCCGGTGGATCCGCTGCCGTGGCCCGTCACGATCTTCGTGGCGTCCGCGGGGCCCGCGGCGATGGCGCTGACCGTGCCATGGCTCGAGAGCTCCTCGGGGTTCGCCCACCAGATGTGGACCGCCTATCCGACGTCGTATCTGCTGGCGATGCTGGTGCTGCGCGGGCGGATCCTGTCGGCCTGGGTGGGGGTGGCGGCCGCCGCGACGGTGCTGGTGACGATGGGCGTGTTCACCAGTTGGCATCCCGAAACCGTAGTGCGCGCGCTCACGCCGGTGGCCACGGTCGGCGCGGTGACGGTGTTCATGTCGATCGTGCGGCCCACCCAGCGTTCGCTGCGGGAACTGCGCAGCGAGGCCAATCGCCGGGCCGCGACCGAGGCGGCGCTGGCCGCGGCCAACGCCGAGCGTGATCGTCAGCTGGGGGCGCTCGACCGGGTGGCCGGGCCGCTGCTGGCCCGCATCGCGGCGGGGATCGAGCTGACCGAGACCGAACGCGAACAGTGCAGGCTGCTCGAAGCCGAACTGCGCGACGGTCTTCGGGCGCCGCAACTGGTCACCGACCGGCTCAGCGCCGCGGCGCGTGCGGCCCGATCGCGGGGCGTCGAGGTCACCCTGCTCGACGACGGCGGCTTCCTCGGCGTACCGGAGTGGGTGCGCCACAACGTGATCGAGGCCGCGGTCGACGAACTCGACATGGCGGGAGCGGGCTCGGTGACCGTGCGAGTCCTCCCGGTCGGTCGACGCTGGGTGGCGACCGTGCTGGCTGCCGCGCCGGGCGGGGATCGACGGACCGAGATCGACACCGCGGGCGAGGTTCGGGTCTCCACCTGAGCGTCGAAAACCTGTCGGACCCCTGTGCCAGGCTGAGGGGATGCAGCGGATGAATGCGGCGCAGGCCCGTCGAACGGCGCTGGCCGCGCAGGGCTTCGGCAAGCGAAAGCCGACCAACCCGAAGCGGCGGGCGATTCTCGATGTGGTCGCCAGAACCCGTCTGCTGCAAATAGATTCGGTATCGGCGGTGGTGCGCGCGCATTACGCGCCGGTGTTCAGCCGGATCGGCCCCTACGATCGCAGCCTGCTCGACGGCGCCGCCTGGAGCGACAGCGCGAAGGCTCGGCGGGGGCTGGTGGAGTACTGGGCGCACGAGGCCGCGCTGATCCCGGTCGCCGACTGGCCGTTGATGCGCTGGCGGATGGCGGAGTACCGGCACGGACGCTGGTCGGGGATGCGCAAGGTGGTCGAACGCAATCCGACACTGGGCAAGGACATTCTCGATGTCGTGACCGAGGTGGGCGCGGCGAGCGCGGGGGAGATCGAACGTCATCTGGAACTGGACAAGCCGCGCCCGAAGGGGACGTGGTGGAACCTGAGCGACACCAAGATGATCTGCGAGCAACTCTTCGCCGCGGGGGAGCTGTCCACCGCGCGTCGCGTCGGCTTCACCCGGCACTACGACCTCACCGAACGAGTCGTCCCGGCCGACGTGCTCGGCCGCGAGATCGGCGAGGAAGACGCTGTGCGCGAGCTGATCCGCCGCTCCAGCCGCGCCCTCGGTATCGGCACCGAGGCCGACCTGCGCGACTACTACCGACTGGCCCGTCGACAGAGCGCCCCGGCGATCGCCGACCTGGTCGACGCGGGCGAACTGCTGCCGGTCGACGTCGACGGCTGGGACGCGCCCGCCTACCTGCACCCGGAGGCCGCCACCCCACGCCGGATCACCGGCACCGCGCTGCTGTGCCCGTTCGATCCGCTGATCTTCTTCCGCCCGCGCACCCAGCGGGTCTTCGACTTCCACTACCGGATCGAGATCTACACCCCCGAACCCAAACGGGTGCACGGCTATTACGTCTTCCCGCTGCTCGTCGACGGCAAGCTCGTCGGCCGGGTGGATCTGCGCGCCGAACGCGCCACCGGCCGACTGCTCGCCCCCGCCGCGTTCGCCGAGCCCGGCTACGCCACCGCCGAGACCGCTCAGGCGTTACGCGGGGCGCTGCGGGAAATGGCCGACTGGCTCGAACTCGACGAAGTCGTTATCGGCGACCGCGGCGATCTCGCCCCGCTACTGTGATCGCGACCGCGTCTACCAGCCCTTGCCGCCGTAGCCGCGCATCTGATCCTTCAGCGCGCCGCTGACGGCGCCGGAGAGCCAGGAGTTCAGCGACTGGCCGTTCTGCTGTGCCGCCTCCTCCGCGCGCGACTTGAGCTGTTCGACCAATCGCAGGGTCACCCGGCTGATGTCGCCGGTCATCTCCTCGAAAGTCTGGGGTTCCTCCGCCCCGGGCGGGGTGTTCTTGCGCACGTCGGCCTTCGCCTCGGTGCCCTCCAGCCGGACGTGCACGGTGCGGTCACCGAGCTCGGTGCTGATCTCGGCGGCCAGTTCCGACAGCGCCGAGAGCAGAACCAGCCGACTCGAGCTCTCCACCGCGGCGGCGAGGGCGGCGGCGGTGGCCTGCGTTTTCTCGTCGCCGAGCGCGGCGGCGGCGATCAGTTCCTCGCGCAACCGCGCGGTATGAGCATTCAGATCCATGACATCAGTGTGACGTCATCTATGACATCACGCAAGGTGGAAAGCGCCCACCGGCCGCCGCTTCGGCCGCTAGGGTGTCGAGACACATCCGGCGACCGGGTAGCCTTTCTGACCATGACGAACGGTGAATCGACGCCAACGGAGCTGCGCGCGTCCGGCACGGTAGGTGTCGCGATGGTGACCCCCTTCAGCGCTGCGGGCAAGCTCGACGTCGATGCCGGTGTCGCACTGGCGGCACACCTGGTCGACCGTGGGGTCGACCTGCTGATCATCTCGGGTACCACCGGCGAGTCGCCGACCACCACCGAAACCGAGAAGGCGGACCTGCTGCGGGCCGTCGTCGACGGCGTCGGCGACCGGGCCACCGTGGTCGCCGGGGCGGGTACCTACGACACCGCGCATTCGATCGAACTGGCGCGTGCCGCCGAGAACGCGGGCGCGCACGGTCTGCTCGTCGTGACGCCGTATTACTCGCGGCCCACGCAGGAGGGCCTGATCGCGCATTTCACCGCGGTCGCCGACTCCACCGCGCTGCCGATCACCCTCTACGACATTCCACCGAGGTCGGTGGTGCCTATCGCCATCGACACGATCCGGCGCCTTGCCGAGCATCCCAACATCGTCGCGGTGAAGGATGCCAAGGGCGATCTCGTCTCCGGAGCCGATCTCATCGCGACCACCGATCTGGATTTCTACTCCGGTGACGACGGCCTGAATCTGCCCTGGCTCTCGGTCGGTGCGATCGGATTCATCAGCGTCATCGGCCATCTCGTGCCGGAACGACTGCGCGAGATCCACCAGGCCTACACCACCGGTGACGTGGCCAGGGCGCGAGAGATCAACGCGACACTACTGCCGCTGTACGCGGCCATGACCCGCCTGGGAGGTGTGGCGATGTGTAAGGGAGGACTCCGATTGCTCGGCATCGATGTAGGTGAGCCCCGTTTGCCCCAGCTGATGCCGACGCAGGCACAACTGGAGGAACTGATGCTCGATCTGCAGGCAGCGGGGGTATCGGCATGACCGAACCCGTAGCCCGTAAGGCCCGTCGCCGTTCGGCATCGCGCGCCGCCGGTGCGCCCGAGCCGACACCCGTGGAGAGTGTGCAGGCCGCGGTGAAAGCTCCGGCTATCGCCGAACCGATCGCCGAGGTCGCCGCCGAGGCGAACCTGGCGGGTTCCGCCGAAGCGGGCACCGAACTGCGCGGTGTCGCCGAGGAAGGCGTCACCGCGAAGAAGACCGCCCCGCGCCGTGCCAGGACGAAGCCGGCCACCGAAGCCAAGGGCAAGCAGGCCGAAGCCAAGAGCAAGCCCGCCGCCGAGCAGTCCCGTGGCGGCGGTCGTGGCAGGCAGGGCGGGGGTCGTGGTCGCGGTGCGGCACCGGTAGCCGAGCCGCGCGAGAAGGCCGCCCACGACAAGCTGGGCCCGCCGCCGAAGCTGGCGAAGAACGGACTTCGCCTGTTCGCACTGGGCGGTATCGGCGAAATCGGCCGCAACATGACCGTGTTCGAATACGGCGGCAAGCTGCTGATCGTCGACTGCGGTGTGCTGTTCCCCGAGGACCAGCAGCCCGGCGTGGACCTGATCCTGCCGGACTTCGGGCCCATCGAGGACCGGATGGCCGACGTCGAGGCAATCGTGCTCACGCACGGCCACGAGGACCACATCGGCGCCGTGCCGTTCCTGCTGCGTCTGCGCCAGGACATCCCGGTGATCGGCGCCAGGTTCACCCTCGCCCTGGTGGCGGCGAAGGCTCGCGAGCACCGCTTGCAGCCCAAGCTGCGCGAGGTCGCCGAGGGCGAGACCACCGTGCACGGCCCGTTCGAGATCGAGTACTTCGCGGTCAACCACTCGATCCCCGACGCACTGGCGGTCGCGATCCGCACCGGCGCGGGCGTGGTGCTGCACACCGGTGACATCAAGCTCGACCAGCTGCCGCTCGACGGCCGCCTCACCGACCTGGCCGGCTTCTCGCGCCTGGGCGACGAGGGCGTCGACCTGTTCCTGGTCGACTCCACCAACGCCGAGGTCCCCGGCTTCGTGACTCCCGAGCGCGAGATCGGCGGCGTGCTCGACAATGTCATCGGCAAGGCCACCAATCGCGTCATCGTGGCCTCGTTCGCCAGCCACGTGCACCGCATCCAGCAGGTCGTCGACGTCGCGCAGAAGTACAACCGCAAGGTCTGCTTCGTCGGCCGTTCGATGGTGCGCAACATGGAGATCGCGCAGGACCTGGGCTACCTGACGGTGCCCGACAATGTCGTGGTCACCCTCGACCAGGCCGCGAACCTGCCCGGCAACCGCCTGGTGCTGATCTCCACCGGTTCGCAGGGCGAGCCGCTGTCGGCGCTGTCGCGGATGGCGCGCGGCGAGCACCGCCAGATCAACATCCGTGCCGACGACCTGGTGGTACTGGCGTCCTCGCTGATCCCCGGTAACGAGAACTCGGTGTTCGCTGTGGTCAACGGCCTGGCCCGGCTCGGCGCGACCGTGATCACCCAGCAGAACGCGAAGGTGCACGTCTCCGGGCACGCCTCCGCCGGTGAGCTGCTGTACCTGTACAACGCGGTGCGCCCCACCAACGCCATGCCCGTGCACGGCGAATGGCGCCACCTGCGCGCCAACGCCGCACTGGCCGTGGCGACCGGTGTGCCCGAGGAGCGGGTCATGTTGGCCGAGGACGGCGTGGTGGTCGACCTGGTCGACGGCATCGCCTCCATCGTCGGTCGTGTGCCGGTCGGGCACGTCTACGTCGACGGCCTCTCGGTCGGTGACGTCGGCGAGTCCACCCTGTCGGACCGCCTGGTCCTCGGCGAAGGTGGTTTCATCTCGATCACCATCGTCATCGACTCGACCACCGGCAAGGCCGTCAGTACGCCCGAGCTCAACGGGCGCGGCTTCTCCGATGACCGGACCGCGCTCGACGGCGCGAACGAACTGGTCGAGGCGGAACTGCTGCGCCTGGCCGGTGAAGGCATCACCGACACCCATCGCATCGCCCAGGGCGTGCGCCGGGTGGTGGGCCGCTGGGTCGCCGACGTCTACCGTCGTCGTCCGATGATCGTGCCGACGGTCGTCGCCGTCTGATCGATTGATCGAGAGATCAACAGATCAACTGAAAACCGCTGGGCGACTATGTCGCCCAGCGGTTTTCTTGATATTCGGACCGATATTCGGACGGATTCGGACCGGTTCTCAGGCCTGGCAGGCCGCGGAGTCGAGCTTGGCCGACTTCACGATATTGCACGCGAACACGTGCGAGACCTTCCAGGAATCGTCCTCGGCGACGAAGTCGACGAAGGCATCCTTCACCGGGGTCCCGTCGATGGTGACATCGGCGTTCGCCTCGAGCTTCCCATCGACGGGGTCGCCGACGGTGGTGATGGCGACCTTGACGTTGTTCTGCTTCGCCGCCTCGACGAACTTGTCGACCAGCATCGGATCCTGGTCGGCGTCCTCGATGTAGGTCTTCTTCTCCTCGCCGGTCAGCTGGCCCGCGAGCGCCTTGGTCAACCGGCTGTTCAGCTCGGCGGCGGTCGGCTTGGGCAGATTGGGCACCGTGGTGGCCGCGGGCTCGCCGCCCTCTTCCTTGCCCGATGTGGCGTCGCCCGTTTCGAAGGCGCCGCCCTTGCTCGTCGTGGTTCCCGCGCTCGTGCTGGTCGAGCCCGCGTCGGAACCGCACGCGCCGAGGCCGAGCGCCGCGACGATCGCGACGAGGACAGCGGCGGTTTTCACTGGACGGATATTCACTACAACTCCCATGATCATGGTCGGAACGGGTCGGGGCTAGAGCTGGTAGCCGCTGGTGCAGTTCCAGTGCTTGATAGAGGCGTTGCCCGGATTGTTGTTCAGCGCTTCGCGTTTGGCGCCGCCGATCGTCGACGCGGAGCCGTAGCTCCACCAACCGCGCGAGATCGCGATGGCGCCGCAGCCGTTGCGGTAGGACACCTTCACGTCGCACCCGCCGCCACCCCCGCCCCGTAGGCAGGCCGCCATGGCGCCCGCCTCGGCATCGGCGTAGCTGCTGTAATCAGTGGCGTACCCGTAGACCCCCGGTCTGACCGACACCGCGATGGCGCCGTAATTGCCCGACTGCGCCTGGGCCGGTGCGATGTGTCCCGCGAACATTGCTGCCACGGTGGCACCGAGCACGGCCGCGCTGGTGAGCATTCTCTTCACTTGTAGCGTCCCCTTCATCTGCACGGGTCGACGACCCGATAGAGCGCCGTCAACGTATCGAGGGTTACGGCGCCCGCGCTAGACCCGCGAGCCCGCGCTCGCCCGAATCCATGGCGATCGACAAGGATTCTGCAAGTTCGGGCCCGCGAAACGCGGTTCGCGGCGAGATTTCCCCGCGCTGACCGGGGCGCTGCGACCTGCGCATCCACCCTGGATCACCCCGGCGAGCGGGGTGGGACCAGTGTTGCGGATGGTCTCGGAGGTGCTCGAGCGGCTAGCCTGAGGTCATGGCAGGTAAGTCCCGCAGCACCACGACCTCTCGTGCGCGGGCGGGATCGACCAGGGGGCGGACGCCGGCGGCGCGGTCTCGTTCGGCGACCCCGCGAGCGACGGCGGCTCCACGTGGGCGCACCACACCCGTGCGCAGGCCGGTCAAACGTGCCTCCGACACCGCTCCGCTGGCTGTGATCAGCCGCGGCATCGGCAGTGGCTGGACCATGCTGGCGCGCGGGGTCGGCGCCACCACGCGCACGCTGAGCCGGGCAGGCGAACTCGACCACGGGCACCGTCGCGACGGTATCGGCCTGGCGCTCATCGCGTTGAGCGCGATCATCGCCGCCGCGATGTGGCTCTCGGCGGGCGGACCGGTCGGCCGTTTCCTCGAAGACGTCGTGCGGGCGATCGCCGGTTCGGCGGCCGTGCTCGCGCCGATTCTGCTGGTCGCGCTCGCGGTGGTGCTGATGCGCACCGAACCGCACCCGGAGATCCGGCCGCGGCTCGTCCTCGGTGGGCTGCTCGTGGTGCTGCCCGCGCTGGGTGTGTGGCACCTGGCGGCCGGGTCTCCGACCGACGCGGACGGTCGCTCCACGGCGGCGGGCGCGGTGGGATACGCGATCGGTGGACCGCTCGGCCAGGGCCTCACGCCCTGGCTCGCGCTGCCGATCCTGTTGCTGGCCATGATGTTCGGCGTGTTGCTGCTCACCGGAACCACGGTGCGCGAGGTGCCGACCAGGCTGCGCGAATACTTCGGTCTCGGCGAATACGCCGACGACAGCGACCCCTACGATCCGGCCAACTACGACGCCGACGGATTCCCGGTGCACCGCAACCGAACCCGTCGCCGTGGCGCCGACCCCGACGACAACTACCCGCCCGACGAGTTCGGCGGCTCCGACGCGGTCACCGAGTCGCTGGGCGAACCGCCGCTGCGCGATGCCAAGCCGATCGAGGAACCGCCCGCGCCCGCGCCGAAACCGGCGCGCAAGCGTCCGGTGGCCAAGCCGGTCGACCAGACCCCGCCGCCGCCACCGGCACCGGAGTTCGTCACCGATCGCGTCGTCGACGGCGACTACACGCTGCCCCCGCTGACCCTGCTGCTCGACGGCGATCCGCCCAAGAAGCGCTCGGCAGCCAACGAATCGATGATCGAGGCGATCACCGAGGTGCTGGTGCAGTTCAAGATCGACGCCGCGGTCACCGGCTTCGTGCGCGGCCCGACGGTCACCCGCTACGAGGTGGAACTCGGACCCGGCGTCAAGGTCGAGAAGATCACCGCGCTGGCTCGCAACCTGGCCTACGCCGTCGCCACCGAGAACGTGCGCCTGCTCGCGCCCATCCCCGGCAAATCGGCCGTCGGCATCGAGGTGCCCAACGCCGACCGCGAATTGGTGCGCCTGGCCGACGTACTGAAGTCGCCGCACACCCGCAACGACCACCATCCGCTGGTGATCGGCCTCGGCAAGAACATCGAGGGCGAGTTCGTCTCGGCGAACCTGGCCAAGATGCCGCACCTGTTGGTGGCCGGTTCCACCGGCTCGGGTAAGTCGAGCTTCGTGAACTCGATGCTGGTCTCGCTGCTGCACCGGGCCACCCCCGAAGAGGTCAGGATGATCCTGATCGACCCGAAGATGGTGGAACTCACGCCCTACGAGGGCATTCCGCACCTGATCACGCCCATCATCACGCAGCCGAAGAAGGCCGCCGCCGCGCTGGCCTGGCTGGTCGAGGAGATGGAACAGCGCTACCAGGACATGCAGGCCAACAAGGTCCGCCACATCGACGACTTCAACAAGAACGTGCGATCGGGCAAGATCACGGCCCCGCTGGGCAGTGAACGCGTCTACCGGCCCTACCCGTACATCCTGGCCATCGTCGACGAGCTCGCCGACCTGATGATGACCGCCCCGCGCGATGTCGAGGACGCGATCGTGCGGATCACCCAGAAGGCGCGCGCCGCCGGTATCCACCTGGTGCTGGCCACCCAGCGCCCCTCGGTGGACGTGGTGACCGGTCTGATCAAGACCAATGTGCCCTCGCGGCTGGCGTTCGCCACCTCCTCGCTCACCGACTCGCGCGTCATCCTGGACCAGCCGGGTGCCGAGAAACTCATCGGCATGGGCGACGGGCTGTTCCTGCCGATGGGTCAGGGCAAGCCGACCCGTCTACAGGGCGCGTTCATCTCCGACGAGGAGATCCAGGCCGTTGTCGAGTTCAGCAAGACCCAGGCCGAACCCGAATACCAGGAGGGCGTCACCGCGGCCAAGGCCGGCGAGGTCAAGGACGTCGACCCCGATATCGGCGACGACATGGACGTGTTGCTGCAGGCCGTGGAGCTGGTGGTCACCTCGCAGTTCGGGTCCACCTCGATGCTGCAACGCAAGCTGCGGGTCGGCTTCGCCAAGGCGGGCCGGTTGATGGACCTGATGGAGACCCGCGGTGTGGTCGGTCCCAGCGAGGGCTCCAAGGCGCGCGACGTGTTGATCAAGCCCGACGAGCTGGACGGTTTGCTGTGGTCGATTCGTGGCGGCGATCCGGGCGCGTCCGACGACGAGTGACGCCGTTCCCGGTTTGCTCTGACCGTGCCGGAAGCAGGCGGCGACGAACGAGGAGGGACCTGGCACGGCTCGTGGTCATCGAAATGCCCGGAGGTGGATCGGGCGGCGATCGCCTTGTCAGGCGGTGAAGCGGGCGCGCGCGAGGCGGGTACCCGACATCAGGACACCGGGGCAGAGCCGGTGCATCGCGGTTCGGCGCTTGATCTGCGCGGTGGATTCGGTCACGGCTCGCTCCTCTCGGGTCTGTGTTGTCGGGGTGATGCGGTGACGGTAGCAGCGAGCGCGGACGGGGCGATAGGGCTTTTCTCGTGTGCGCGGCATGTGCGCGGCCGCCGATGTGTGTGAAATCATGGCGGGCAATCGTTCTGCAAGCCAACTGAAACGGACAATTCGGGCATGATGGACGGCATGAACTTCATCGATCGGACCACCACATGCAGGTGACCACGCTCGAGTGGGTGATCACCGGGCTGGTGATCCTCGGCCTGTTCGTCTTCGACTTCTACGCCCACGTGCGCACCCCGCACGAGCCCACCTTCAAGGAATCGGGCATCTGGTCAGCCGTCTACATCACTTTGGCGCTGCTGTTCGGCCTCTTCGTCGCCTGGAAGTGGGGCGGCACATTCTCGGGGGAGTACTACGCGGGCTTCGTCACCGAGAAAGCGCTCTCGGTCGACAACCTGTTCATCTTCCTCATCATCATGAGCACCTTCGCCGTGCCGCGGATCTACCAGCAGAAGGTGCTGCTGATCGGCATCGTGCTGGCGCTGGCGATGCGCGGTGTGTTCATCGCGGTCGGCGCGGCCGCGATCAGCGCCTACAGCTGGGTGTTCTACCTGTTCGGCGCGTTCTTGATCTACACCGCGATCAACCTGCTGCGCGAGAGCGGGCACGAGGCCGAGCACGAGCAGAAACGCGACAGCTACATCGTCTCGCTGGCCAAACGGGTCCTGCCCACCACCGACGAGTACGACGGCGACAAGCTCATCACCCGGATCGACGGCAAACGTGTAGTGACCCCGCTGTTGCTCGCGCTGCTGGCGATCGGTTTCGCCGACCTGCTGTTCGCGCTGGACTCGATTCCGGCGATCTACGGTCTCACCGAAGAGCCGTACCTGGTGTTCACCGCCAACGCCTTCGCGTTGATGGGTCTGCGTCAGCTGTACTTCCTCATCGGTGGGCTGCTCGACCGCCTGGTGTACCTGTCCTACGGCCTGGCCGCGATCCTGGCGTTCATCGGCGTGAAGCTGGTGCTGCACGCGCTGCACGAGAACACGCTGTCGTTCATCAACGGCGGCGAGCACGTGAGCGTCCCGGAGATCTCCACGGCGGTCTCGCTGAGCGTGATCATCGGCATTCTGGTCATCGCGACGGTGGCGAGCTTGCTGCGCACCCGTCACACCAACGCCTGACACGACTCACAACGACACTGCCCGGAACCGCTGGGGTTCCGGGCAGTGTTGTGTGCGCGCATCGACTATTCGGCGAAGGCGCCCATCACCGGCAGCCACTCGACCACGCGGACGGCATCGATCAGGCCGAGCTTCGCGAACGGGTCGTTGCTCAGCAGATCGGTCAGCGAGGGCTCGTCCTCGGCGCGGAACAGCAGCAGCGCGCCCGTACCGTCGGGGTAGGGGCCGCTACTGAGCACTGTGCCCGCGTCGACCAGAGCGTTCAACCAGCCCCGGTGCTCGGGTCGGTTGGTCGCGCGGTCGGCCGCGGTGGACTCGGAGTAGGTGTAGTGGACAGCGAAGATCGGCACAGTCGATCACTTTCTCGCGATGGATTCTCTAGAGGGTGAGCAGCATGCGGGTGTTGCCGAGGGTGTTGGGCTTGACGAAGCTGAGGTCGAGGAATTCGGCGACACCGGTGTCGTAGGAGCGGCACATCTCGGCGTACACCTCGGCGGTGACGGGCGTGCCATCGATCTCGACGAACCCGTGCCTGCCGAAGAAGTCCACCTCGAAAGTGAGCACGAACACACGCTGCAACTGCAGTTCGCGGGCGACGGTCACCAAGTGCTCGACCACCGCGCCGCCGACGCCGCGGCCCTTGACGACGGGATCCACTGCGACAGTGCGAACTTCGCCCAGATCGGCCCACAGCACGTGCAACGCGCCACAGCCGACGACCTGTCCGTCGAGCTCGGCGACCCAGAATTCCTGCACCGATTCGTACAGCGTGACCAGGTTCTTCTCCAGCAGGATGCGGCCTGCGTACTCGTCGACCAGGCGCTTGATCTCGGGGACATCGGAGGTTCGCGCTCGTCGCACGACCACGCCGGAAACAGGCGCCACAGTGGGCGCGACAGCATGCGCTTCGCTGGTCGGACTGCTCGAGGGTCCCCGTGAGGTCATGGGTGCAGAGTAGTCGGACCGGTTACCGATAGTCTGAACATGTGCCGCACATCCTGTCGTTCCGCTCCTCGCATCGCGCCGGGCTCGACGACCGGATCGCGTGGCGCCGATCGTGCGAGCAAACAGCTCGCGAAACCGTTGGATTTCGGCGCAGTGCCGGTGAATGCCGAGAGGGCGGGGCATGAGCGTGCGACCCGAAGAGATCGATCGTGGGTCGAGTGCGGCGACACCGATGCACTCGGTGCCGGAGACCCAGGTTCCGCTGCTCAATATCGCCAACGTGTTGACCATCGCGCGCATCGTGCTGGTGCCGCTGTTCGTGCTGGCGCTGTTCGCCGAGGGCGGGCACGACACCCGCTGGCGAGTCATCGCCGCGGCGGTTTTCGGCCTGGCCGCGATCACCGACCGCTTCGACGGGCAACTGGCGCGCAAATACGGGCTGGTCACCGATTTCGGCAAGCTCGCCGACCCCATCGCGGACAAGGCGCTGATCGGATCGGCGCTGATCGGGCTCTCGGTACTCGGCGATCTACCGTGGTGGATCACCGTGGTCGTCGTCGGCCGCGAAATCGGCATCACGCTGCTGCGACTGGTGGTGGTGCGGCGCGGGGTGATCCCGGCCGGGCGTGGCGGCAAGCTGAAGACGCTGGTGCAGTCCGTGGCGATCGCGCTGCTGGTGCTGCCGCTGTCGGGTGTGTTCGCCACCGCGGGCATGTGGCTGATGTACCTGGCCGTGGCGCTCACGGTGATCACCGGCCTGGATTACGTGGGGCAGGCGACCAGAGTGTGGCTGGCGGGTGGACGGTCGCGCTCGTGAGTGATCCGCTCGTCGACGGTGCGCCGGTCGCCGAACTGGTCAGGGCCCTGAACGCGGCGGGTCAGACCGTCGCCACGGCCGAATCGCTCACCGCGGGTCTGCTGGCTGCCACGGTGGCGGGAGTTCCCGGTGCGAGCTCCGTGCTGCGGGGCGGGTTGATCGTCTACGCCACCGACCTCAAGAGTCGCCTGGCCCGCGTCGACGACGACCTCCTTCGGACCGATGGTCCGGTCGCCGCCTCGACCGCCGAACAGCTGGCCGTGGGGGCGCGGGAGCAGTGCGGCGCGGACTGGGGTGTCGGATTGACCGGGGTCGCCGGACCCGATTCCCAGGACGGGCATCCCGTCGGCACGGTATACCTCGGGTTGGCCGGTCCACGTCACAGCGAAGTGGTCCGGTTGAAACTGCACGGTGACCGGTGGACGATCAGACTCGGTGCGGTGCACAGTGCGGTGCGTGAGTTGCTTCGCTGTGTCAGTGTGAAGTAGGTCGGTTCGGGAACCACCGGTCCATGCTCGACGTTGTGCCAGAAAGAGGTGAGCACCGCTACGGCGGTGACACGAGGTGGAGGAGAACGAGATGACGCTGCTGCGGGAGGCAATCGGGGACAGTCTGCGGCGTGCGCGTCTCGCCCAGCATCGAACGCTGCGCGAGGTGTCGACCTCGGCGCGCGTGAGCCTCGGCTATCTGTCGGAAGTGGAGCGCGGCCGCAAGGAAGCCTCCAGTGAACTGCTCGCCAGCATCTGCGAGGCACTCGACGTGCCGCTCTCGCGCGTGCTGTGGGACGTGAGCACCCTGATGGCGGGCGCCGACGGCTCCGCGCCGCGCGAACCCGCGCTGACCGGCCCCGCCGCCGAGCGCGAGCCGACCGAAGCCGAGCCCGCCACCCTGCCCGAACCCGCCGCGGGCGAGGCATCCGCCTCCGCGAACGCGGCGGCCGAGCAGGGCGCGCGCATCGGCATCGCCGAAGACACCCGCATCGTCATCCCGGCCCCCAGGGCCGAGATGCTGGTACTGGTGAAGGGAATGTGACGCGGCGAACCCTGCGCCCGGCGCGCGAGACGCTGCACACCGCTGATGAGAACGGATAGATTCTCATCAGGCGTCGATCGGTCCGGTCATTCCGGTTCGGGTGCCGCATGGTGAAGGATAAGCACGTATCTGGTGCGTGACGGTCGCGTACCACCAGTCGCACGAGCGACGCACAGATGGAGGCGGGATCAATCGATGGCTAATCCGTTCGTGAAGGCCTGGAAGTACATGATGGCCCTCTTCGACTCCAAGATCGAAGAGCATGCGGATCCGAAGGTCCAGATTCAGCAGGCTATCGAGGAGGCGCAGCGTCAGCATCAGGCGCTGTCGCAGCAGGCGGCATCGGTGATCGGTAACCAGCGTCAGCTGGAGATGAAGCTGAACCGTCAGCTCGACGAGGTCGAGAAGCTCAACGCCAACGCCCGTCAGGCCGTCACCCTGGCCGATCAGGCGCAGGCGGCGGGCGACACCGAGAAGGCGATCCAGTACACCAACGCCGCCGAGGCGTTCGCCGCCCAGCTGGTCACCGCCGAGCAGTCGGTGGAAGACCTCAAGGTGTTGCACGATCAGTCCCTGCAGGCCGCCGCACAGGCCAAGAAGGCGGTCGAGCAGAACGCGATGATGTTGCAGCAGAAGGTCGCCGAGCGCACCAAGCTGCTCAGCCAGCTCGAGCAGGCCAAGATGCAGGAGCAGGTCTCGGCCTCGCTGCAGCAGATGGACTCCACCCTGTCCGCGCCGGGCTCCACGCCCAGCCTGGACGCCGTGCGCGACAAGATCGAGCGTCGCTACGCCAACGCGCTCGGTTCGGCCGAGCTGGCGCAGAACACGGTGCAGGGTCGCATGATGGAGGTGCAGCAGGCCAGCGTCCAGATGGCCGGGCACAGCAAGCTCGAGCAGATCCGCGCCTCCATGCGTGGTGACGCGTTGCCCACCGGCAACAACAACGCGGCGATCGACCCGGCGCAGCCCCAGGCCGCACCGGCGCCGAACATCAACAAGGGCCAAGCGGCTCAGCAGTAAGCAGTACGTGGAGTCCGGCGAGGGCGCGGAAACCCGGCGGTGACGCCCGGTGGCCGCGCCATCAACGGTTTCCGCGACGACCGGCACCCGGGGGAAGGACACCGATGAGCGGGAAACTACGGCGCCAACGTGCCGAGATCGTGGAGCCGGCGGCGATCACGCAGGCCGCCATGGCGGGCTCGGTGCCCGCGACCCTGCGTGGGGTCGGTGAGCAGGCCCTGGTCGCGGTGCGGCGCTGGGCCGACCCGCGTGAACGTGAGTTACGCCGTCGGCGCCGGGTGCGCAGGCGCAGTTTCCAGCTGGGAACTGTTTCCGGCATCACCACGGTCGGCGCGGTCGGACTGGCCGTGATCTCGGCGCCTGCCTGGGCGGTCGTGGTGATCGGCGGTGGCGCCGTCGCCTTCGTCACCGGAACCGCGCTCACCGCGCGCCGGTATCTGGAATTGCGCGGCAAACCCCTGCCGCAGGCGGCGTTCGTCGCCCGCAAGTCGCCCGGCCTGCGCTCGGCCGCGCGCGCTCCCATCCAGCGCCTGATCCGCGCCGAACGGGCGCTCTACGACCTCGGCGCCCAGATCGCGCGCACCCGCCGACTCCCCGAGGACGAACTGCGCGACCTGCTCGAGACAGCCCGCTCCGGCGCGGGCGCCCTGCACGCGCTCGCCGCCGACGTGGTCGCGATGGAACAGGCCGCCGACACCGTCGGCCGCGCGAACCCCGACACCGTCGCGGCACTGAAATCCACCGTCGTCGGCGTGCTCACCCGCCTGGAAACCGGCGTGGTCGAATACGAACAACTGGTCGCCGCCGCGGCCCGCATTCTCGCGGTCCCCGAAGACTCGGTTCTCGCCTATCAGTTCAACGGCATCGTCGCCGACCTTCGCGAAGCCGCCGACCGCCTCGACGGGTGGGCCCAGGCTCTCACCGAAATGGCGGACCAGGGCACCGACTTGTTCACCGGCGGACAGGATTCCTCCCGCTAGGACCCCACGGACACCCCTATCGATCGGCACGCCGGTCGATGACCCGGCGTGCCGATCGATAGGTCAGGCTGGGGCGACGGCCTGACGCAAGGCTGCGAGCTCCGCGGCGCGGGGGTCGGTGACAGTAGCGGATTCGGGGATATCGAAGATGCGGACGTTCTTCTCGTCGGCGGTGAACGGGGCCCAGTCGGCGGTGCCGTCGGTGGCGAAAGCGACCCACGCGGCGTGCATTTCGTCGGCCAGGGACTGTGGCGGGGTGGGGCCGGTGAGGGAGTGGGCGCCGTCGATGGTGTCGAAGACGAACGGGATCTCCAGCACGTGGCAGGCGCCGAGGCCGGGCAGGCTTGTGGGCCAGGCGAATTCGTAGACGTGGGTGGGGACGGTGGCCGCGCCGGCTTCGGCGAAGTCGTAGGTGCCCGCGCGGAAGCTCATGTCGGTGAGGATGGCGTTGAAGATCTCGGCGGGGGTGGCATCGGGACGCTCGGTCGAATACGTCTGGGCGACCGCGGGATCGATGCCGTAGCGGGTGAGGACGAAGGGCAGGGTGTCGGCGGTGATGGCGGCGGCGAGTCCTGCGGGGACGGTGAAGAAGCGGAACTCGTCGGCGGTGGTGCCCGCGATGAGGGGGACCGCGCGATCCGGGTGTGCGAGAATAACCTCGGTCGGTGGGCCTTCCACGATGTCGTTGTCGATCACCGGGAACAGGCTCATGATGCCGCCGCCCAGTTGGATCACCGATCGGCCCCAACGCTGCGGATCGGGATCGGTCATCAGGGCCAGCCCGACGGCGTTCTGGGCGGTACGCAGCTCATCGGGGCCGAGTGCGCCGAAGTCCTGTGCGGTCGGCGAGATTCCCAGTTCGGCGGCCAGCGCGGCGGACACCTTGCGCGCGTCCTCGGCGTCGGCGGCGACCGCACCGTTGCCGCTCTGCATGATCGCGCGGCGGAACAGTCCGGTCGTCTGCCGTGCGGCGATCAACGCCGCCACACTCATCGCGCCCGCGGACTCACCGAAGATCGTCACATTGTCGGGATCGCCACCGAACGCGGCGATGTTCTCGCGCACCCAGCGCAAGGCGAAGATCTGGTCGTGCAGTCCACGATTCGACGGCGCGCCCTCGATCTCGGCGAATCCCGACACCCCGAGGCGATAGTTGATCCCCACCATCACCACACCGTCGCGGGCGAACGCGGTCCCGTCGTAGATCACGCGCGCGTTGGATCCACGGACGAACGCGCCGCCGTGAATCCACACCAGTACCGGAAGACCCGAAGCGGCGGGGTCGGGCGTCCAGACATTCGCGTTGAGGTACTCGTCGCCGGGGATGTAGTCGCTGCCGAGCAGGGCGTGGATCGGTGCGGGGTACGGCGTCTGCGCGCAGGTGGCGCCCATCTCGGTCGCCTCTCGCACGCCTTCCCAGGCCGGTGCGGCCTCGGGCAGCTGGAATCGTTTCGGCCCGACCGGCGCCGCCGCGAACGGCACGCCGAGAAAGCGGGTGACGCCTGCCTCGGTGTGGCCGCGTATCGCGCCGCTCGTGATCGTGACGATGGGTTCCATGAAAGTCCTCCTACGCGCAGTGATCCCCGATTATGGACGCTTGTCCGGGTCGTCGTCAGTCGTTTGCTTACGGAACGAGTGGCCCGGCCAGCACCCGCTCGCCCGCCGCACGGTCGCCGTCCCAGATGAACTCGGGGTGGTCGGCGGACTTGCGGGCCCACAGGGCCAGGAGCAGGTCCGATGCGGTGCCCGCGAGTTCGGCGACCGGCTCGCCGGGGCCGTAGGTCCAGCTCCTGGCGGTGTCGGTGGCCCGGACCCGCAGCGCCACCTCCGGTTCGACCGCGAGGCCGCGGTGGATCATCCGGGGCGCGAACAGCTCGAAGACCTCGGCGATGCCGTCGACAGCGAGATCGGGGTCGAACGGGTCGGCCTCGCCGAGGGCATCCTGACCGTCCCACAGGTGCATGAGCGTCTCGTGGGCACGGCGCCGACGCCAGAAACCGACGGTGCGCGGCATGGACCGGGTGAAGGTCCAGGCCTCCTGGTCCTCGTCCGCGGACAGTGAGGTGACCAGGGCGTCGGCGGTCGACTCGTACCACTCCCGCAGGGCCGCGGGATCCTTCGGTGCAGGCTCGCCCTCGAAATCGCCGCGCAGCTCGGCCACCGCGGTGACCACCCACAGATTGCCGCGCCCGACGTGATCGACGAGGTCGTAGACCGTCCAGTCGCCGCAGGACGGCACCGGCGTGGCGAGATCGGTCTCGACAGTGATGAGCTCGCCGAAGGCGGTGAGCTTCGCACAGAGCAACGCCAAGTAATCCATGCCGAACACGGTAGCCGGGGAACCGCTGCGGCGCCGGTCTCGGGGTGAACCCTGATCTACACCCGGATATCGGTGCTGACCTGGTGATCTATCGGCCACGGAGTGGCAGCATCGAAGATATCGGATCGCGCGAGTGCGGTCTCGGAGCTGGCGAGGAGTCACATCATGGTTCTGAAAGTCATCGGCATCGTCGCGGTCGCGGTGATCGCGTTCTGGATTCTGGGTGCGCTGATCGAGGCGCTGATGCCCATCCTGGTGATCGGAGCGATCGGTACCGGTGTGTACCTGCTGTACAAGGCGGTGTCGGGAAGCGACAAGACCCCGATCAGCTAGTCGCCTGTGGATAGCATGGCGGGGTGGAACAGGTACCCGAGGACTGGCAGCGCGGACTGGTGATCGTCGCGCATCCCGACGACATCGAATACGGCGCCGCCGCGGCGGTCGCGCGATGGACCGGGCAGGGCAAGGACATTCGCTATCTGCTCGTCACGCGGGGCGAAGCGGGGATCGCCGGGATGCCGCCCGCGCAGGCCGCGCCGTTGCGGGAGATCGAGGAGATCTCCGGAGCGCGCGAAGTCGGCGTGCACACCGTCGAATTCCTCGACCATCCCGACGGCCGCGTCGAGGAAGGTCTCACCCTGCGCCGGGAACTGGCCGCCGCGCTGCGCAGGCATCGCCCGGAGATGGTGGTGCTGTTCAACTTCGGCGACACCTGGGCGCCGGGCGTGGTCAACAGTGCCGATCACCGTGCTGTCGGCCGATCGGCGATGGACGCGATCTCCGACGCGGGCAACGAATGGATCTTCCCCGAACTCGCCGATCTGCCACCGTGGTCGGCGCGCTGGGCCGCCGTGGTCGGCCCGGTCGCCACGCACGCGGTGGATGTGAGCGCTCATCTGGAGCAGGCGCGCGCGTCGTTGTCGGCGCATCGGCGGTATCTGCAGGTTCTGAGCCAGGTGCCGGTGGAGGAGCAGGTGCGCGAAATCGTCACCTTCGCAACGGGTCCCAAGCAGGGATTCCCCGCCGAGCACGCCGTCGGCTTCGAACTGTTCACCTTCGGCGGCTGATCAGCGGGCGGCGACGCGATCGACGACCGGGCGCCAATCCCGCAGGGGCGCAACGCGTAACCCGACTACTTTGCCCGCGTCGTCAGCCCTGCGCAGTGCCAGCGCGGCGGTGAAATCGGGGTCGGTGCGGAAGGCTTCGACCTCGGCGGGCGTCATCGGGCCGCCCTGCGCGATGAGTGTGCGCCGACTCGACGCCGACAATGCGCGGGCGTGGGTCGAATCCGTCGCCGCCAGAAAGCGTTTCGCGACCACGTGGAGTTCCACCAGTCGTGCCACGCGTGCACCGAGCAGACCGCGGACCGCTTCGGCTCCGTGCCTGCCGTGGCCGGCGTCGTCGCCGGGGACCAGGACGTGGCCGATGTCGTGGAGCAGGCCCGCGACCTGGAGTTCTTCGTCGGCGGGGTGATCGCGGCGCAACAATTCCGCGCACTGCCGATCGTGATCGAGGATGTCGACCGGATCGCCGGTGCGGTCCGCGGTGTCCCAGGCGTCGGCGCACCGCTCGAGGAGTTCGAACAGGGCGTCGACGGTGTCGATCGGGGCGACGGGGGAGCCACCGGCTTCCTTGATCCCGCTGGGCTCGACCGGAAAGGAACCGGACCGCACACGATCCCCGCTGCCGGATTCGCTGAGGTAGTGCCGGTGCGACCGGTCGGGCGCGGTGGAGTCGGGACTGTCGGGTAGCACGTGATCGCTCCTGCCGGTTTCGACGCTGTGGTGCGGCGGTCAAGGTAGCGCAGAAACCGGAGTTCGGTTGTCCGAGGTGGGCGCGGCCTGGGGATATGGCAGGGTGGGCGGATGCGAATAGCTGTGGTGGCCGGGCCCGATCCAGGGCATGCGTTTCCCGCGATCGCGTTGTGTCTGCGATTGCTGGCCGCGGGGGACGAGCCCGTGTTGTTCACCGGGCCGAGATGGCTCGATCAGGCCCGCTCCGCGGGGATCAGCGTGCGCAAGCTCAAGGGCCTCGCGCCGCGCCCGACGGACGACGACACCGACGCGGGTGCCCGGATCCACGATCGTGCCGCCCATATCGCCACCGAGAACCTGCCCGAACTCAGCGCGATGCTGCCGGACCTGGTCGTCTCCGATGTCCTCACCGCGGGTGGTGGGATGGCGGCCGAGCGACTGGGACTGCCGTGGGTCGAATTGTCACCGCATCCGCTCTACCTACCGTCGAAAGCCTTGCCGCCGATCGGCAGTGGCCTGGCGCCGGGGGAGGGCGTGCGTGGTCGCGTGCGCGACGGTGTCCTGCGCACGATGACCGCGCGTGCGGTCCGCACCGGCCACCGTCAGCGCTCCGCGGCTCGCGAAACCATCGGCCTGCCCGCCGAGGATCCCGGTCCCGCCGCGCGCCTGGTCGCCACCCTGCCCGCCCTGGAGATGGACCGCCCCGACTGGCCCGCCGACACCCACGTCGTCGGACCGCTGCTGTGGGAACCCACCGACGCCGTACTTCCACTGCCCCCGGGTGACGCCCCGCTGGTGATGGTGGCGCCCTCGACCGCGCACACCGGCGTCGCCGACATGGCCGACATCGTCCTGACCGGCCTGGCCGGACTCGGCGTGCGCGCGGCCATCTCGACCCTCGACACCCCACCCGCCGAACTCCCCGACTGGGCTACCGCGGGTCTCGGCCGCCAAGACGAATTGCTCACCCACGCCGCGGTCGTCGTCGGCGGCGGCGGACACGGCCTGCTCGCCAAATCCCTGGCCGCAGGGGTGCCGGTGGTGACCGTACCCGGCGGCGGTGACCAGTGGGAGCTCGCCAATCGTGCGGTACGACAGGGCAGTTCGGTGCTCGTGCGACCGCTCACGCCCGAGGCGGTCGGCGCCGCGGTGCGGCAGGTGCTCGACGACCCGGCCTACGCCGCAGCGGCTCGGCACGCCGCCGCCGGTCTGGCTGAGGTCGAGGACCCGGTTCAGGTCTGTCACGACGCGGCGAAGCGGTAGTCGGTCGCCGACAGTCACCGGTCGTCGCAAACATCGCTGGGCTGAGCGGGGACCTGTCGGCGCTCGCCCAGCGCGAGTATCTTGGGCAACGTGCGATTGACCGAATTCCAGGAGCTGATGCACACCGAGTTCGGCGTGGCGCGCGCCGACGCCATGCTGACCGATCACGTGATACCCCAACTGGGGCACACGGGGGCGGTAGCGATCGACAACGGTGTCGACCCGCGCGACGTGTGGCGAGCGTTGTGTGCCGACTTCGACGTCCCCCCGAACCGGTGGTGATCAGGCAATGGCCGTGACAACGCAGAACTCGGACACGCGACCGTATCGGTTCGACGAGCGGTTGCGGATGATCCCGGTCGACGCCGAGAACCTCGCGGCCCGGGTGGCCCTCGCCGACCCCCATGACTTCCCCGGCCTGCGCAGGCTCGGCATCGCGTTGATGCTGCTCGGTCGCTACGACGAGGCCCTCGACCGGCTCGATCAGGCCCTCGAACTGGCCGATACCGAGCAGCGCCGGATCACCGTCTGGATCAATCTGGCCGATGTCTACCGGTACCAGGGTGAACCGTCGCACGCCGAGATCCTGTACCGCCGTGCGCTGCACGCCAGTCGCGCGCTCGATCCCGATCTCGTCTCCTTCGCCGCCCACCACCTGGGCAAATCGCTGGCCGAACAGCACCGGCCGCGGGAGGCGCGTGAGCTGCTCAAGGAGGCCATGCGGCTGCGGGTGGTCGACGGTGATTCCGAGCTCATCGAATCCACCCGCGCGGCCCTCGACCACCTCGACGAGCTGGCACTGCCGCTCCCGCCGGTCATCGAGACCCTGCTCGGGCCCGTACCCGCGTGGTCGCCGGAGCACGAGGGGCGTGGCGGCAATCTGGTCCGGTCCGGCGAGTACTGGATCAAGCGTGGTCCGCGGGCGGTGGCCGAGTACGAGCGGCTGACCTGGTTGCGCGACAACGGGATCGCCGTGCCGGAGGTATCCGCGTTCGCCGAGGACGTCCTCGTGCTCGCCGATGCCGAGGTCGGATCGCTTGCCGCAGAATCTGATTCGGTCGAAGCCGCCGCGATCGGCACGCAGATGGGTCAGGCCCTGCGTGCGTTGCACGACCTTCCGGTGGCACAGTGCCCCTTCGACGGTGGTCTCGACGTCAGCCTGGCGCGGGCCCACCGCAATGTGGTCGAAGGCTTTGTCGACGCAGCGGATTTCGACGACGATCACCGTCATCTCTCGCCCGCGTTCATCCTCGCGCGACTGCGGGAACAACGCCCGGCCACCGATGATCTCGTCGTGACACACGGCGACTTCACGCCGGGCAATGTGCTCACCGGCGGCCTGCTGATCGATGTCGGTGCACTCGGTCGCGGCGATCGCTATCGCGACCTGGCCCTGGCCGAGCGCGACCTGGCCGAGGATTTCGGCGCGGAGGCGGTCACGGCGTTCTACACCGCCTATGGCCTGACCGAACCCGATCGCACCAAGCTCGACTACTACCGGCTGCTCGACGAACTGTTCTGAGAACCGCTGCTCAACTGCTCTTGGCGTAGTGGCGCGCGGCCTTGGTGCGATTGCCGCAGGTCGCCATAGAATGCCAGCGTCGGGTGCCGTTCTTGGACGTGTCGTAGAAGAACAGCACGCAATCGGGGTGCGCGCACTGGCGGATCCGCTGCGGCGCCTCGGTGATCAGGTGCAGCAGATTGTCGGCGGCGAGCCAGCCGGGTAACCACACCGGGTCGTCGACCTCGGGGATGTCGCGGGGGCCCTCGTCGGTGAGTTCGCGGCGGATCCGCCCGTGGTCGAGAACCCGGTTCAGCGCGGTGTGATCGGCGCGGGTCACGGCGTCGTGCACGGCTGCGCGCGCGGTGTGCAGCGCGGTGAGGGCATGGTCGTCGACGGGTACGCGATCGGCGAGCCCGATGAGCTCCAGCCACGTGCGCAGCCCGTCGAGATCGGCGAGCAGATCGCCCGGCTCGGCGCCCGCCCACCGAGTGTTGAGTAGGTCGAGAGCAGGGGGTTCGCCGGTGTGCGGACGGGGATCGCGCATGCCCGAGGTTATCAACACGACCCTCCTAACTGTCTAAAAGTATTTCAAGGGTTGACGGAGTAGGTGAGCTCGTCCTATGTTCTAACTGTTCAACAATCAATAGACGGTTAAACATTCCGGGAGGAAACCATGACCACCGTTGCCGCGCCTGTACTCACCACCGGCCATATCGGACTCAACGTCGCCGACCTCGACCGTTCCGTCGACTTCTACCGCCGCGGACTCGGCTTCGAAGAGCTCGGCAGCGGCGCCGACGGCGAGCGGCGCTGGGCCTTCCTCGGCCGGGACGGCGCGCTGGTGCTTACGCTGTGGCAGCAGAGCAGCGGCGAATTCTCTACCAGCACACCGGGTCTGCATCACCTGTCGTTCCAGGTCGACGATGTCGATACGGTGCGCGTCGTCGAGTCGGCGCTGCGTGCGCTCGATGCCGAGTTCTTCCACGACGGTGTGGTCGCCCACGGTGAGGGGGCGTCCTCCGGCGGCATCTTCTTCGCTGATCCCGATGGCATTCGGCTCGAGGTCTTCGCCCCGCTGGGCACCGACGCCGCACCCGCACCGGCCGGTCCTGCCCCGACCTGCGGATTCTTCTGACGAGGATGTTTCACCCCGGAGAGCTGGCAGTGCAGCACCGCATGGGGCAGGCCGAGGCGGCTGCCAGGGTCGGCCGCTCGATTCGTGCCGGGATCCCGGCGGTTGCGGCGTCCTTCCTGGCCGAACAGTCGATGGTGGTGCTGGGCGCCGCGGATCCGGCGGGGCGGCTGTGGGCGAGTCCACTCACCGGTCCCGCCGGGTTCGTGCACGCGGTCGGCGACTCGACCATCGACATCGACACGCTGCCCGAGGGCGCTGATCCGCTGGCGGTGGCACTGTCGAGTGAGGTCGAGGTCGGGTTGATCGCGCTGCAACCGCAGCGTCGGCGGCGGATGCGTGTCAACGGCACGTCGGCGGTGCGCGCGGGTGGGATACGGATCACCACCGAGCAGGTCTACGCGAACTGCCCGAAGTACATCTCGCGCAGACAGATTCGGGAGGCCTCCGCAGTCGGAACGGCAGGCCCGGTGCGGCGCGGTGCGACGCTGACCACCGCCGCGGTCGAGATGATCGGTGTCGCCGATACCTTCTTCGTCGCCACCGCCGACGGTGCCGGGCATGCCGACGCCTCGCACCGCGGCGGCAATCCCGGTTTCCTGCAGGTTCTTTCGCCGACTCGGCTGCGCTGGCCGGACTACCGCGGCAACTCGATGTTCATGACCTTGGGCAACCTCGCGGTGCAACCGCGGTGCGGGCTGCTCGTCGCCGACTGGTCGACCGGTGCGCTGCTCCAGCTCACCGGCCGGGCCGAATTAGTCTGGGACGCGGTGGCATTCACCGCCGGTGCGCAGTGCGCCGTCGATTTCACCGTCGACGAGGTGATCGAACGCCCCGGTGCGCTCGCTGTGCGCTGGGGACCACCCGAACTCTCCCCGAACAACCCTTGATCACACCGAAAAGGACTCTCCCCATGCGACCACCCCTGCCGCCCTTCGACCTCGATTCCGCCCGCGCGAAGGTGCTCGCCGCCGAAAACGCCTGGAATACCCGAGATCCCGAACGGGTCGCCGCCGCGTACACCGAGGATTCGGTATGGCGCAACCGCGACGAATTCTTCACCGGCCATGCCGCGATCGTGGAGTTCCTGACCCGCAAATGGTCGGCCGAGAACGGCTACGCGCTGCGCAAGGATCTGTGGGCTTTCCACGACAACCGCATCGCCGTGCGCTTCCAGTACGAATGGCACGACGAGTCGGGGCAGTGGTGGCGCAGCTACGGCAACGAGCAGTGGGAGTTCGCGGCGGACGGGCGGATGGCTCGGCGCGAGGCCAGTATCGACGACGTGCGCATCGACCAGTCGCAGCGGCGGATCTTCGGGCCACGCGCCGAGGGCGACGACTCGGTGCTGCCACAGCGCTGACGGCTGGTTTCGCTCCCGGATTGCTGGTCGGAGCGGCTGCTTCGCGTGTTGGTGGGCGCGCCGCTTGACTCGAATGGGTGTTCGACTAACCTGGGCGCCAGAACTTGTCGGTGCCGGCCTCTACTGTGGGCGCCAACCAGAGAGACACTCACCTCGAGAAGGGGCACACATCATGGCACCGCAGGCCTACGATCGCGACAAAGCGCTGGAACTGGCACTGGCGCAGGTGGAGAAGAGCTTCGGCAAGGGCGCGGTCATGCGTCTCGGTGAGGAGACGCGTCAGCCGATCGCTGTCATCCCCACCGGCTCCATCGCGCTCGATGTCGCGCTCGGTATCGGCGGGTTGCCGCGCGGACGCGTCGTGGAGATCTACGGCCCGGAATCCTCGGGTAAGACCACCGTCGCGCTGCACGCCGTCGCCAACGCCCAGGCCGCGGGCGGTGTCGCCGCCTTCATCGACGCCGAGCACGCTCTCGACCCCGATTACGCCCGCAAGCTGGGCGTCGACACCGACGCGCTGCTGGTCTCCCAGCCCGATACCGGTGAGCAGGCCCTGGAGATCGCCGACATGCTGGTGCGCTCCGGCGCCATCGACATCCTCGTCATCGACTCCGTCGCCGCCCTGGTGCCGCGCGCGGAAATCGAAGGCGAGATGGGCGACAGCCACGTCGGCCTGCAGGCCCGCCTCATGAGCCAGGCGCTGCGCAAGATGACCGGTGCGCTCAGCAACTCCGGCACCACCGCCATCTTCATCAACCAGTTGCGCGAGAAGATCGGTGTCATGTTCGGCTCGCCCGAGACCACCACCGGTGGTAAGGCGCTGAAGTTCTACGCCTCCGTGCGCCTGGACGTGCGCCGCATCGAGACCCTCAAGGACGGCACCGACGCGGTCGGTAACCGCACCCGCGTGAAGGTCGTCAAGAACAAGGTCGCGCCGCCGTTCAAGCAGGCCGAGTTCGACATCCTCTACGGCCACGGCATCTCCAAGGAGGGCTCGCTCATCGACATGGGCGTCGAGCACGGCTTCGTCCGCAAGTCCGGCTCCTGGTACACCTACGAGGGCGACCAGCTGGGCCAGGGCAAGGAGAACGCCCGCAAGTTCCTGCTGGAGAACAAGGACGTGTGCAACGAGATCGAGAAGAAGATCAAGGAGAAGCTGGGCATCGGCGCCGTCCTGACCGCCGAGGCCGACGCGCCCGCCGACTTCTGAGCCGATGACCACGCCGAGCCCCGGCGGCCACCGCGATTCGGTCGACCCGGTCGAACAGATGCGCAGGCAGCTGGCTCGCCTCGGAATCGAGGTCGAGCCGGAGCCGGTGATGCCCGTGGCGGGCCGCGGCGGGGGTGCGGCCGATGAACTCGTCCGGTCGGCTCGCGACAAGCGAGCCGATTCGGATGCGAAGAGGATTCGGTCGGGTGCGGGCGATCCGCAGCGCGCGCACCCGACCGGATTCATCGATGGTGACAAACCACCGCATTTCGCTGCGCGGGTTGGTGATGATCATGAAGAGTGGGGGAGTGAGGGTCGGCGACGGCCCCGCGGCGCCCGACGCGAACGTAGGTCCGCGCGGCGCGACGAAGTCTCCCTGTCGACCGTCGTCGGTGGTGACGACGGACGGCAGGCGGATCCGGTGGCGGCCGGATCCCAGCCGGGAGAGCCCGACAGGCGGGCCGGCGCACGCCGGCTCGCCCCGGGCGACCGTCCCGACGCAACTCTGGAACAGGCCAAAGACGTGTGCCTGCGATTGCTCTCGGTGCGTGCTCGCAGCCGCGCCGAGCTGGAGAAACGCCTCGGCGAGAAGGGGTTCCGCCCCGAGGTGACAGCGGCCGCCCTCGAACGGTTCGCCGAAGTGGGTCTGATCAACGACGCCTCCTTCGCCGAACAGTGGGTGCACGAACGCCACACCTACTCCGGCCGGGGTAGAAAGGCCCTCCAGCGTGAGCTGCGCGAGAAGGGCGTCGCCCCCGGCGATGCCGAACAGGCGCTGTCGATGGTCACCGATGACGCCGAACACGCCCGCGCCGCCGACCTGGTCCGTCGCAAGCTCCGCACCCTGCCCGCGGATCTGGACCGCGACAAGGCGGTGCGCCGCCTCGTCGGCATGCTCGCTCGCCGCGGCTACGACCAGTCCACCGCCTTCGCCGTCGTCACCGCCGAACTGGACGAAGCAGGCTTCGATCGCACGTCCGCCGAGGTCAGGGCGGCCCGCGCGAAGACTTCGGAGCGCGATGCCGGGAACACGGACCGAGCGGAGATCGTCGGCGAAACCTCCAGCGACACAACGGAGCCGGACTCGGCTGCCGGCTACACCTCACGCCGACCGACGCCCGGCGACGAACAAGCCGCTATCGACCTGGTCCGTCGCAAACTCCGCGCCATGCCCGCCGATCTCGACCGCACCAAGGCCACCCGGCGCCTGGTCGACATGCTCGCCCGCCGCGGCTACAGCGCGGCAACGGCGTTCGCGGTGGTGAAAGCCGAACTGGCGGCGGCAGACAGCTGAACACTCGGGCCGCACACGCCGATTGATGCCGAGGAGTCGGCACGGCGGCAGCTGCTCGAGCAGGCGGGAGTTCGAAATTCCCGCAGGGGTCGTTGGTGACGCGTAGGATGATCGCGCTGGTGAAAGATGTTTTCGCGCAGGCTGATTCGTCGTATCGTGACGCGGTGGCGTGCGGGAACGTCGATGTTTCACCCTGATTCGGGTGGGAAATCCGGGGAGCAGGGCCGTAGGCGGCCGCCGAACGACGGGGAGGTGGACCCTGGACGCGTTGTGGTCGTTCGTGGTGAACCGGCGGGAGCAGTTGCTGGTCGATTCTTACCTTCATGTGTCGGCCGTGGTGCAGTCGCTGGTGCTGGCGACCGCGATCGCGGTGGCGCTCGGGATACTCGTGTATCGAAGTCCGCTCGGGTCCGCTGCCGCGACCGCGATGGCGGGGGCGATTCTCACGGTGCCCTCGTTCGCGTTGCTCGGGTTGCTGATTCCGTTCCTCGGGCTCGGTGTGGGGCCGACGATCGTGGCCCTGGTGCTCTACGCGCTGTTGCCGATCCTGCGTAATACGGTGCTCGGGTTGTCGTCGGTGGATCCGGCGGTGACCGATGCGGCGCGAGGTGTCGGAATGAACCGGTTGCGCCTGCTGACCAAGATCGAACTGCCCCTTGCCTGGCCCTCCATTCTCACCGGCATGCGGGTCAGTACTCAGATGATCATGGGCATCCTGGCCCTGGCGGCCTATGCCAAAGGCCCCGGCCTCGGCAACGTGATCTTCTCGGGACTCTCCCGCCTGGGCAGCCCGAACGCGGTGCCGCAGGCGCTCACCGGCACCGTCCTCATCGTCGTGCTCGCACTCGCACTCGACGGCGTCCTGGTTCTGCTCGGACGGCTCACTATTCCGAGGGGAATTCGTGACTGATATCGAAACCACCGAGGCGGCCGCGGATTCCGGGGTCTCCGGGGTCGAGATCGTGCTCGACCGGGTCACCAAACGCTATCCCGAACAGCCCGAACCAGCGGTCGACGAGGTCTCCATGACCATCCCGGCCGGGGAGATCGTGGTGTTGGTCGGCCCGTCGGGTTGCGGCAAGACCACCACCATGCGGATGATCAACCGCCTGATCGAACCCACCTCGGGCACCGTCACCATCGGTGGCCGCGACGCGGGCGCGATCGACGCCGACGAATTGCGCCGCGGCATCGGCTATTCCATCCAGCAGGCCGGACTGTTTCCGCACATGACCGTCGCGAAGAACATCGCCACGGTGCCGGGCCTGCTCGGCTGGGACCGCCGCCGCGTCGCCGAACGCACCGACGAGATGCTCACCCTCGTCGGCCTCGACCCCGACACCTACCGCAACCGCTACCCCCGCCAGCTCTCCGGCGGACAGCAGCAGCGCGTCGGCGTCGCGAGGGCTCTGGCCGCCGACCCGCCGGTCCTGCTGATGGACGAGCCCTTCGGCGCGGTCGACCCGATCACCCGCGCGCTGTTGCAGGACGAATTGCTCCGTCTGCAAAGCGAACTCGGCAAAACTATCGTCTTCGTCACTCACGACTTCGGTGAGGCGGTGAAGCTGGGCGACCGTATCGCTGTTCTCGGCGACCGCTCCCGCATCCTGCAGTACGACACCCCCGCCGCGATCCTGGCGGCCCCCGCCGACGAGACGGTCGCCGGTTTCGTCG
The DNA here is from genome assembly GCF_001427185.1 of Nocardia sp. Root136. Classification (NCBI taxonomy): domain Bacteria; kingdom Bacillati; phylum Actinomycetota; class Actinomycetes; order Mycobacteriales; family Nocardiaceae; genus Nocardia; species Nocardia sp. Root136. The sequence continues at coordinate 1,337,918 of NZ_LMFE01000001.1, read as the reverse complement.
GCGCCACCGCCACCATCGACCGACTCGGTCTCACCGTGCTCGCCGAGATGGACCTCGACCAGGGCGTCACCGCCACCGAGGACACCAGCGTCGCGGCACTCACCACCGCACTGCGCGACGCGGGCCGCACCTGGGGCCTTGTTCTCGACCAGCAGCGTCGCCCACTCCGGCGGCTGACGACAGCCGAACTCGCCCACGCGGATTCGCTGCGCGACGTCGGGACCCCGGTCGGCGCCACCCTGCCCGCGGACGCGACCCTCCAAGACGCGCTCGCCGGGCTGCTCACCGAACGCACCGCCTCCGCCGTCGTCGTAGACAACACCGGCGCCTATGTCGGAACAGTCACCGTCGACACCCTCATCGACCACCTCGCCGCGACCGATTCGGCACCGGCATGATGACCGAGCCGCCTCGCGGCGCGACCACGCTCGAACCCGCGGTGTCGCGGGGCGAAGCCGCTCGAGATCCTGAATCGATACCGGGCCATCACCAGGCGCGGAGGGCCCCACAGTGACGAATACTGTGTCGGTTCCCTCACGTTCGATCGTCGACGTTCCCGCCGCGACCGCTGCTCCCGCCACCCACCGGCGCGCCGAATACCTCCGCCTGCTCGCTCAGCCGGTGATCGTGCTGATCCTCACCGTCGGGGTGCTCGTCTGGGCGTTCCGGCGCGATCTCACCGTCACCCAGCAGGCCAGTATCAGCGTGAGCAATGTCGCCCAGGTGACCTGGCAGCACGTGCTGATCACGGCGGCGGTGGTGCTCATCGTGGTAGCGGTGGCCGTGCCGCTGGGGACAGTGCTCACCAGGCACCGATTCCGCCGTCTCGCCCCGTTTTTCGTCGGCATCGCCAATATCGGAGCCTCCGCGCCGGCGATCGGGCTGATCGTGCTGTGCTACCTGGTCACCCGCACCACCGGGTTCTGGGTGGGTGTCGCGCCGATCGCGTTCTGTTCGCTGCTGCCGGTCCTGCGCAATACGATCCTGGGCTACCAGCAGGTCGATCCCGCACTGATCGACGCGGGCAGGGGACAGGGCATGTCGGCCGCACTGGTGTTGCGCCGCATCGAATTCCCGCTCGCGGTGCCCTACATCCTCGCGGGCCTGAGAACGTCGTTGGTGCTGGCCGTCGGTACCGCCACCCTGTCGTTCATGGTGAGCGCCGGCGGGCTCGGCATCCTCATCGACACCGGCTACAAACTGCGCGACACCGTGACATTGACGCTCGGCGCCGTACTCGCTGTCGCGCTGGCGCTGTTCGTCGACTGGCTCGGTGCGTTGGCCGAACAGTTCCTCGGGCCGAGGGGGTTGCGGTGAGGATCGCCGGATGGTTGCGCGTGCTCGCCCCGGTCCTCGGCGTGCTGGTGCTCGCGAGTTGCGGACTGCAGTCGGGTGGCTCGGTGCCCCTGTCTGTGGGACCGGCCGGCATCACGCCGGTACCCGAACTCGACGGTGTCGCCGTCACGGTGGGCTCCAAGGACTTCACCGAGGCCAACATCCTGGGTTACATGATCGAATTCGCGCTGACGGCCGCGGGCGCGAACGTGCGCGACCTGACCAATATCCAAGGCTCCAACAGCCTGCGCGACGCGCAACTGAACGGTCAGATCGACATCGCCTACGACTACACCGGCACCGGCTGGATCAACTATCTCGGCAAGGAGAAGCCGATCCCGACCGAGGCGGCCCAGTTCGAGGCGGTCCGCGACGCCGATCTCGCCGAACACGACATGGTCTGGGCGGCGATGGCGCCGATGAACAACACCTACGCCCTCGTCACCAGCAAGGGCTACGCCGAGGAGACCGGGGTTCGCACGCTGTCGGACTACGCGAACCTCGTCGCGAAAGATCCCGGCGCCGCGACCACCTGCGTCGGCACCGAGTTCAATGTCCGCCCGGACGGCTATCCCGGTCTGGCAGGCGCCTACGGGATCGATCTCGGCAAGGCCCAACGCCAGATCGTCCAGGACGCGCTGGTCTACCAGGCCACCGCCGACGCGAAACAGTGCCGATTCGGCTCGGTCGCCGCCACCGACGGCCGCATTCCCGCCCTGGAACTGGTGCTGCTCGAAGACGACAAGGCCTTCTTCCCGAAGTACAACGCCTCGCTGGTCATGCACCGCGACTTCGCCGACGCGCACCCCCAGGTGGTCACGGTCATGGCCCCGATCTCCGCGCGACTCACCAACGAGGTGATCACCGAACTCAACCGTCAGGTCGACATCGACGGCCGCGAGCCCGCCGACGTCGCCCGTGACTGGATGGTTGCCGAGGGTCTCGTCACCGCGGGCTGATCCACCGCGTCGGTTAGCCGAACTGTTACCGGAGTCCGCCCGAGATGTCCGGAACGTGTGCGTCGCTCACACCGCTGGCTCAGCTTCGCGGGCCATGATGGACGGCGATAGAGACAACCGGATACCGAGACGCGCAGCGGTGGGGGTGCTCGCGTCCAGACTGGGAGGCTGACGTATGACCATCGAATTCCGCAAGGTGACCGTCCTCGGGACAGGGGTGCTCGGATCCCAGATCGCCTTCCAGACCGCCTTCCACGGGTTCGACGTCACCGCCTACGACATCGACGACGCGGCGCTCACCGCCGCACGCACCCGATTCGACGGTCTCGCCGCTGTGTATCAGCAGGACGTGGCAGGCGCCGATGCGAGCAACACCACAGCGACCGCCGCAGCCATCACCCTCACCACCGACTTGGCCGCCGCGGCGGCCGAGGCGGACCTGATCATCGAGGCGGTGCCCGAGGTACTCGAGATCAAGCGCGAGCTCTACGGCAAGCTCGGCGCGCTCGCGCCCGAACGCGCCGTGTTCGCGACGAACTCCTCGACGCTGCTGCCCAGCGACATCGTCGCCTACACCGGGCGCCCCGATCGTTTCCTGGCGTTGCACTTCGCCAACCATGTCTGGAAGTTCAACACCGCCGAGGTGATGGGCACCGAGCAGACCGACCCCGCTGTGTTCGCCGCGGTGGCCGAGTTCGCGAAGGCGATCGGCATGGTGCCGATCGAATTGCACAAAGAGAAGGCGGGTTACGTCCTCAACTCGCTGCTGGTGCCGTTCCTGAACTCCGGAATCGAGCTCGCCGCGGGCGGATACGCCGAACCCGCCGCGGTCGACGAGACCTGGCGCATCGCCACCGGCGCCCCCATGGGCCCGTTCCAGATCCTCGACATCGTCGGCCTGACCACCCCGTACAACATCCTGATCAACGGCGACGACGACCACAAGAAGCTCGCGGCTTGGCTGAAGGAGAACTACATCGACAAGGGCAAGCTCGGCGCCGCCACGGGGGAGGGGTTCTACCGCTACAGCGCATAGTCCCACTCGACCGTTCCGGATCCGACAGAGGCGTCGGATGTACCAGGAAACAACAAGCGGGGCCCGATCCGGACGGATCGGGCCCCGCTTGTCGTGTGTGCGACTACTTCTTGGTGATATCCACGCCGGGCGCGGCGTCGGCGAGGATCGAGTCGGCGGCCAGCACCGTACCCCCGCTCTTCTTCCGCGACCGCAACCGCTTCTCCAGCGTGGTGGCCAGGAAGCTGAGCGCCATGTTGAGCGAGATCATGATCAGCGCGACGACGATCAGCGCGGGGATCGTGTTCTGCATCGACGCGCCTTCTTGCTGACCGGACCGCACCAGCTCGACGTAGGTGATCTGGTAGCCCAGTGCGGTGTCCTTGAGGACGACGACCATCTGTGACACCAACGCGGGCAGCATCACGGTGATGGCCTGGGGTAGCAGGATCAGCCGCATGAGTTGGTTCTTGCGCAGACCCAGCGCTACGGCGGCTTCGGTTTGTCCCTTGGGCAGGGACTTGATGCCGGCGCGCACGATCTCGGCGATGACCGCGGAGTTGTAGATGGTCAGCGCGATGACGACCGCGGCCAAGGCGAGTTGCTCGGACGGGAACAGGTTGTAGTCGCCGAACACCGCGAACAGGAAGATCATCAGGATCAGTACGGGGATGGCTCGGGCGAGCTCGACGATCGTGCCCGCGACCCAGCGCACCCATGCATGGTCGGACAGGCGCAGGATCCCGAAGATCATGCCGAAGAACACCGAGCCGACGATCGAGATCGCCGCGGCGGTGAGGGTGCCTTCCAGGCCGGGAAGGAGGTAGGTCTCCCAGATCTCGGACTCGAGGAACGGTTTCCACTTGGCCGCGGTGAACTGGCCCTTGTCGGCGAAGGCGTCGTAGAGCCACCAGCCCGCGCCGACCAGCACGACGACGACCAGGACCGAGTACAGGTTGTGACGCAGCCGCGCGCGGGGCCCGGGAGCGTCGAACAGAACCGAAGCGCCGCTCATCGTGCCACCTCGTATCGCTTGGCCAGCCAGCCGAAGAACAGCCCGGTCGGCAGGGTGAGGACGACGAAGCCGAGGGCGAAGATCATGCCGATAGTGAGAATGGCGGCTTCGTTCTCGATCATTTCGCCCATCAGGTACGCGGCTTCGGCGACGCCGATGACGGAGGCGACCGTCGAGTTCTTGGTCAGCGCGATCAGCACGCTGCCCAGGGGTGCGATGACGGCCCGGAAGGCTTGGGGCAGCACGATCAAACGGAGGTTCTGGGCGAATCCGAAGCCCAGCGACCGGCCCGCTTCGGACTGGCCGAGCGCGACGGTGTTGATGCCGGAGCGCAGCGATTCGCAGACGAAGGCGGCGGTGTAGACGCTCAGCCCGATGATCGCCCAGCGATAGTTGATGATCTTGATCTCGTCACTGCCGAGTGTCCACCCGAGGGTGCTGTACAGGCCGAGCGAGGTGAATACCAGGATCAGGGTGAGCGGGGTGTTGCGGAAGACCGCTACATACGCCGCGCCGATCCCGCGCGCGACCGGAATCGGGGACACGCGCATGCCGGCGACGACGGTACCGATGACGAGCGCACCGATCGCGGAGAAGAAGGTGAGTTTGATGGTTACCCAGAACGCATCGAGGATTTGGTTGTCATACCTCGAGATCAGGTCGAACACGGACGCGCGTCCTCCGATCGGTGTGAAGGCCTGCAGGACAACACCGCATCGGTGACCCGGGAGATCCCGGGTCACCGATGATCAGTGGTTGATCAGTAGCGGTCGACGGTCGGCGGTGCGGGCACCGCGATACCGGTACCCGCGAAGTTCTTCTCCTGCGCGGCCTTCCACGTACCGTCATCGATCATCGCCTGGATGGCGTCGTTGACCTTGCCGCGCAGCTCGGTGTCGCCCTTCTTCAGGCCGATGCCGTACTTCTCGGTGGTGAAGGGCTTGTTCACCAGCTTGAAGGTGCCCGGCGACTGCGCGGCGTAACCGGCGAGGATCACGTTGTCGGTGGTGACCGCGTCGATCGCACCGCTACGCATCGCCTCGATGCACAGCGAGTAGGTGTCGTAGGTCTGCAACTGCGCCTGCGGGTAGTTCTTCTCGATGTTCTGGGCCGGGGTGGAACCCTTCACCGAGCAGACCTTCTTGCCCGCGAGGGAGTCGGGGCCGGTGATGTCGGTGTTGGCGGCGGGCACCAGCAGGTCCTGGCCCGCGATGTAGTACGGGCCACCGAAATCGACCTTCTCCTTGCGCTTGTCGTTGATCGAGTAGGTGGCCACGACGAAGTCGACCTGGCCGTTCTCGATCAGGGTCTCGCGCTGGGCCGAAAGCCGCTGTAGGTGCCGTCGGTATTGCGCAGGCCCAGACCCGGCTGGTCGAACTTGATGCCGATGGTCAGCTTGCCGTCCTTGGCGTTGTCCAGGGCGGACTTGTCGTCACCGCCACCACAGGCCGCGGTGACGGTGGCTGCCAATGCCAGTGCCGCTGCGCCGATTCCGACGCGCGTCGCACGATTGATCCTCATGGGTTTCCTTCTCCTTGTGACAATGGTGCTGCGAGTCAGTGACTGAGAATTTTGCCGAGGAAGTCCCTGGCGCGTTCGGATTTCGGTGCGGTGAAGAACGCTTCGGGCGCGGTGTCTTCGACGATCTCACCGTCGGCCATGAACAACACGCGGTCGCCCGCCCTGCGCGCGAACCCCATCTCGTGGGTGACCACGAGCATGGTCATGCCTTCCTTGGCGAGGGAGACCATCACGTCGAGCACCTCGTTGACCATCTCCGGGTCCAGTGCCGAGGTCGGTTCGTCGAAGAGCATGACCTTGGGGTCCATCGCGAGCGAGCGGGCGATGGCGACGCGTTGCTGCTGACCGCCGGAGAGCTGGGCCGGGTACTTGTCGGCCTGGTTGGCGATGCCGACCCGCTCTAGCAGGGCCATCGCGTGCTTGCGGGCTTCGTCTTTCTTCTTTCCGCGGACCTTCGTCGGCGCCAGCATGACGTTCTCGACGATGGTCTTGTGCGCGAACAGGTTGAACGACTGGAACACCATGCCCACCTCGGCACGCAGCGCGGCGAGGGCTTTGCCCTCGTCGGGCAGTGCGACGCCGTCGATGGCGATGTCGCCGGAGTCGATCGGTTCGAGGCGATTGATGGTGCGGCACAGGGTCGATTTCCCCGAACCCGACGGGCCCAGGACGATCACGACCTGCCCACGGGGCACGTCGAGGTGGATATCGCGCAGGACGTGGAGCTCACCGAAGTGTTTGTCCACGTTGCGCATCGAGATCATCGGCGGAGCAGCGGTGGTGGCTGCGGCGTCGGCGTTCCCGGTCGCGGGTGCGGCGTCGTCGGTCATGGTCAGAAACCTTATGTCCATTCTGGAGAATTGCCCGGCTTTCGAAGACATGCCGTGACGGCACGCCGAGACGACACCTGCTGGTAACCCGCTGGCTGCCCGTTACCTTTGCGTATGATCCCGCGATTGCCGACGTGATGTGCGTCACAGTACGGTCTGCCCGTACCCTGGGCAGGTGGATTCGACGGTTCAGAACGCGACTGAGAGCGCGCCTACACGCAGCTATGAGGTTCGTACATTCGGCTGCCAGATGAACGTGCACGATTCCGAACGCTTGTCCGGGCTGCTCGAGGACGCGGGCTACACGAAAGCCGCCAGCGGGGAGACGCCCGATCTGATGGTGTTCAACACCTGCGCGGTACGCGAGAACGCCGACAACAAGCTCTACGGCACGCTCGGTCAGCTGGTTCCCGTCAAGCAGGGGCGCCCCGGCATGCAGATCGCCGTGGGCGGCTGCCTGGCGCAGAAGGACCGCGAGACCGTGGTGCGCAAGGCGCCGTGGGTCGACGTGGTGTTCGGCACCCACAACATCGGCTCGCTGCCGGTGCTGCTCGAGCGGGCCCGCCACAACGAGCAGGCCCAGGTGGAGATCCTCGAATCGCTCGAGGCGTTCCCGTCGACGCTGCCCGCCAAGCGGGAGTCGGCCTACGCGGGCTGGGTGTCGATCTCGGTGGGCTGCAACAACACCTGCACGTTCTGCATCGTGCCTGCCCTGCGCGGTAAGGAAGTGGACCGGCGTCCCGGTGACGTGCTCGCCGAGGTCCAGGCGCTGGTCGACCAGGGCGTGCTCGAAGTGACGCTGCTCGGTCAGAACGTGAACTCCTACGGCGTGAACTTCGTCGATCCCGATCAGCCGCGCGACCGGGGCGCGTTCGCGCAGCTGCTGCGCGCGACCGGACAGATCGAGGGCCTGGAACGCGTGCGGTTCACCTCCCCGCACCCCGCGGAGTTCACCGACGACGTCATCGAGGCGATGGCGGCCACCCCCAACGTCTGCCCGCAGCTGCACATGCCGCTGCAATCGGGCTCTGACCGGGTGCTCAAGGCGATGCGCCGTTCCTATCGCAAGGAACGCTTCCTCGGCATCATCGACAAGGTGCGCGCCGCGATGCCGCACGCGTCGATCACCACCGACATCATCGTCGGCTTCCCCGGCGAGACCGAGGAGGACTTCCTCGAGACCCTCGACGTGGTCCGTCGCGCCCGCTTCACCAGCGCTTACACCTTCCAGTACTCCAAGCGTCCCGGCACCCCGGCCGCCGAACTGCCCGATCAGCTGCCCAAGCAGGTCGTGCAGGAGCGGTTCGAACGGCTGATCGCGTTGCAGGACCAGATCTCCTGGGAGAACAACCAGGCACTGATCGGCACCGAGGTGGAACTGCTCGTCGCCGACGGCGCGGGCAAGAAGAACGCGGTGACCGCGCGGATGAGCGGACGCGCGCGCGACGGCAGGCTGGTGCACTTCCGTCCCGGTGACGTGACGGGGATCCGACCGGGCGACATCGTCACCGTCGACATCACCGAGGCCGCCCCGCACCACCTCATCGCCGACAGCGCGGTGAAGTCGCATCGGCGGACCACCGCCGGTGACGCGCACGAACGCGGCATCACCCCGAAGACCGCCCCGATCGGCGTCGGGCTCGGGTTGCCCCGCATCGGCGCACCGGTGGTGGAGACGGTCGAGAGCGGCTGTTCGACGGGCTGCTCGTCGTGAGCGACGAGGAATCTACTACCGGCGGTAGTGGGTCGGATGCGAACGGTGCGTCCAGTGATGGCACAGTGGGACCCGCCAACGATCAGCCTCTGGACAGGAGCGGACACGCGGTGAACCCGGCGCGCAACGACGAGGACTTCGAACAATTCCGTGGTGAGCTCGACGCGGTCGAGCGCCGCGTCGCCGGTGAGATCGACCCCGGTGCGCGGGCGCTGGTGGTGGCGGGTGCGGTCTTCGCGCTGCTGATCTCTCTGCTGTTGCCGACAGCGGGCACCGCGCGCGGCTTCGACGTGCTGCTGAACACCGACGCCGCGGGCGTCGAGCACATCGGCCTGCCGTCACGAATCTTCGTCTGGCTGGTCATCGTCTTCGGTGTGGGCTTCTCGCTGCTGGCGTTGACCACCCGCCGCTGGGTGCTGGCCTGGATAGCCTGCGCGGGCTCGGCGGTGGGCAGCGTGTTCGGTGTGCTCTCGATCTGGCACCGCCAGACCCCTGGCCTCGGCAACTACGAGGGAGCGGGCCCCGGTATCGGCCTGATCCTCGGCACCATCGCGATCATGGTGCTCACCTTCCACTGGATCCGCGTGGTCTGGAGTCGCACGGCCGTGCAACTCGCCGCGGAAGAGCAGCGGCGCAACGCGGCTCGCGAAGCCGAGGATCGCGACCGCAAGCGCCTCACCGGCGAATAGTCCTGTGAGACAAGAAAACCCCCGACCGAATCGGTCGGGGGTTTCTTTCTGTCTCACTCACAGATTGCTGACGGCGCCTTCTGCGGCTTCGGCCCATTCGCGCCACTGCTTGGCCTGCTCGAGTGCCTTCTCCGCGTCGCGCTTCTTGCCCGCCGCGGTGGCCTTGGCGGCCTGCTCCTCGAACTGCGCGACCCGCTCCCGGAACTGCGCGGCACGCGCGACAGCCTCGGGGTCGGAGCGGCGCCACTGCTGATCGGCGGCGTCGCGGACCCGCTTCTCGATGGCGCGCAGCTTGGCTTCCAGCTCCTGCATGCGCTCGCGGGGAACCTTGCCGATGGCGTCCCACTTGTCCTGCAGTTCGCGCAGCGAATTGCGGGCGGCGTCCACGCCGTTGGCCGGGTCGATGTGCTCGTAGGCGGCCAGCAGTTCCAGCTTGGCGGTGGCGTTGTGGTCGAATTCGGCGTCGCGCTCGGAGACCGCCGCGTTGCGGGCGGCGAAGAACACATCCTGGGCGCTCTTGAACCGCCGCCACAGCGACTCGTCGGCTTCGCGCGGCGCCCGGCCCGCGGCCTTCCATTCGGAGAGCAGGTCGCGGAACACCGCGGCGGTGCCGGTCCAGTCGGTGGAGTCGGCCAGTTCCTCGGCGCGCACGCACAGCTCTTCCTTGCGCGTCTTGGCGGTGGCGCGTTCGCGATCGAGATCGGCGAAGTGAGCGCCGCGTCGGCGGTTGAACGCCTCGCGGGCCTTGGAGTAGCGCTTCCACAGTGCGTCGTCGACCTTGCGGTCGACACCGCGGATCGACTTCCACTCGTCGAGGATCTCGCGCAGCCGGTCGCCGGCGGCCTTCCACTGGGTGGACTCGGCGGCGATCTGCTCGGCCTCGGCGGCGAGGGCTTCCTTGCGCTCGGTGTGCTCGTGGCGGGCGCGGTCCTTCTCCTCCTTGGCGTGCGCGGCGGCTTCCTCGGAGTGTTCGGTGATGACCTGCAGTCGGCCCGCGAGGCCGTCGATGTCGCCGATGACGGCCGCGGTCGGCAGCGTCTCGGCCAGCGCCAGCGCGGCTGCTTTGGTCTTGCGAGCGTCCGCGCCCGCGGCCAGCCTGGCCTCGAGCAGCGCGACCTCGGTGGCGAGATCGTCGAAGCGGCGGCCGAAGTGGGCGAGGCCCTCGGTGACATCGCCCGCCTGCCAGGAGCCGACGATCCGTTCGCCCTCGGCGGTCTGCACCCAGGCGGTGCCGTCTTCGTCGACGCGACCCCACTTGCTCGGGTCGGTGGCGCTCGGCACGATCACGGCGTGCGGGTGCGGTTGATCGGGGCCCGGCGCCGGTTTCACGGCATGCGGTTTCGGCGGACGCGGAGCAGTCCCGCCGGGCTTGGGGGTACCGGACGGTCGCGGGGCCGGACCTGGGGTGGGCTTCGCGGTTCCGTTGCTGTCGGTCATTGCTCTCCGTCCCTGCCGCGCGTCACGGCTGCCTGGTTACGCCCTAGCACATCCCATTGAACCCGGTTCGAGCCGCGGAAACCATCGATCCGGAGGATCGGATAGCGGATTTCCTGGGATTTCGTCCCGGACGACGTGGGTAGTCGCACCTGAAAACACTAGCAATCTCGGCGGGCATCCCTACGCCGGACACTCGCAGACCGTCGCGCGTCCGCACCGCGCCGGATGCGGGCCCCCGTGCGCGCTGCGGCTACGGTTACCGCGTGTTCTCGATAGCGGCCCTGGTCCCGTCGCCGCCGATGCTGGTGCCCGAACTGTGTGGGCGAGTCCCGGTGTCCGGCAGCGATCCCGACGATCCGATCGTGGTGCTGCGCGCGGCCGCGCTGGACGCCGCGGCCGCCCTCGCCGCGGCCGCCGACCGGTGGGTCGTGATCGGGGTCGACAGCCATGATCGGATCTACGGTTCGTCGACCCGGGGAACGTTTCGTGGGTTCGGCGCCGATGTCGTCGTCGGACTCGGTCCGGCGAGCGAGGAGCCCGGTCCAGCAGACTCCCAGCTTCCCCTTCCGGTACTGGTCGCCGGATGGTTGCGGGAGCGGGCCGCGCCGCGGATTTCGGTGCGAGCCCGGCTCTTCGCCGCCGACGCCTCGCCCGCGCGGTGTGCCGAGGCGGGCGCCGCGATTCGCGCCGAGCTCGACAGCGAGCCGGACCCGTACGCGGTGCTCGTGGTCGCCGACGGCGCCGCGACGTTGACGGTCGAGTCACCCGGCTATCTCGACGAGCGAGCCCACGCGGTGCAGCACGACCTCGACACCGCCTTGCGCACGGGTTCGCGCGCCGGGTTGGCCGCGCTCGAGCCGGAACTGTGCGCGGCGCTGCTCGTCGACGGACGCGCCGCCTACCAGGTACTCGGCGGTCTTTTCGCCGTCGATTCGGCCGATCCGCGGGTGCGTACGCTCTATCAGGGCGCGCCCTATGGCGTCGGCTACGACGTGAGCGTGTGGCAACCGAGTGGGCAGAAAGGGACCGACGAGTGACGAGCAGACCGATCGCGGTCGTCGGCCCCACCGCTACCGGGAAATCCGACCTCGCCCTCGATCTCGCCACCGAACTCGGCGGCGAGATCGTCAACATCGACGCCATGCAGCTCTATCGCGGAATGGACGTCGGCACCGCGAAACTGCCGCTCGACCAGCGACGCGGGATCCCGCACCATCTGCTCGACGTTCTCGACGTCACCGAGACCGCGACCGTCGCCGCCTACCAGAGCGCGGCCCGCGCCGTCGTCGAGGACATCATGGCGCGCGGAAGGACCCCGGTCATCGTGGGCGGGTCGATGATGTACGTGCAAGCCCTGCTCGACGAGTGGGATTTCCCGGCCACCGATCCCGAGGTCCGCGCCCGCTGGGAAGCGCTCCTGGACGAGAGCGGGGTACAGGCCCTGCACGCGGCGCTGCTGCAGGCCGACCCGGTCGCCGCGGCCACCATCCTGCCCACCGACGGCCGACGCATGGTGCGCGCGCTCGAGGTCGTGGAACTGACCGGTCGCCCGTTCGCCGCCTCGGCCCCGACCATCGGCACCCCGCGCTGGAACACCGCGATTCTCGGCGTCGACCGGGAGACCGCCGCCCTCGACGCCCGCATCGAGACCCGCACCGCGCTGATGTTCGATTCGGGTCTGGTCGACGAGGTCCGCGGACTGGTCGACGCGGGCCTGCGCGAGGGTCAGACCGCCCGCCGTGCCATCGGCTACGCCCAGGTGCTGGCCTACCTCGACGGCGAATACGATCTCGACCACGCTCGCGAGCGCACGCTGATCGGCACCCGTCGATACGTGCGCAGGCAGCGGTCGTGGTTCCGGCGCGACCCCAGGGTCTCCTGGGTGGACGGCGCGGATCCCGAGCTCGCCGCGAGCGCGCTGGCCCTGCTCTGACGACATTCGAACACCGACCCGATAGGACGGACAGCGCAGTGACGCGACGAGTGAGTACCCGCAACGCCTCGGTGCAGGTGTGGCAGGCATACCTCAACAACCGGACCAAACGTCATCGTGACGGCCGGTTCCTCGTGCAAGGCGTGCGCCCGATCACCCAGGCACTCGACAACGACTGGCCGCTGGAAACGTTGCTCTACCGGCTCGGCGGCCCCGAGCTGTCGAGTTGGGCGCGCGAGATCCTCGACACCGCCGACGTGCCGCAGGTGGGCCTGGTCCCCGAACTCATGGCCGAGCTGGGGGAGAAGGCGGCGAGCGCGCCCGAGATCGTCGCGGTCGCGGTGTCGCGGCATCCGGACCTGGCCGACTACGCACCCGGTGAACCGGGGGAGGACGCCCCGGTCGTGGTCGTGTTCGATCGCCCGAACTCGCCCGGTAACCTCGGCACGCTGATCCGCTCGGCGGACGCCTTCGGCGCGTCCGGGGTGATCGTCACCGGCCACGGCGCCGACCAGTTCGACCCGCAAGCCGTGCGCGCCTCGACCGGTTCGCTGTTCGCGATGCCGGTGCTGCGCGCGGCGGGCCCCGGCCAGGTGCTCGAATTCCGTGACCGCCAACAGGCTCGCGGCATCCCCACCCGCGTCGTCGGCACCGATGAGGCCGCGCCGAGCACGATCTACGACTACGACTTCACCGGGGCGACGATCCTGGTCGTCGGCAACGAGACCACCGGTATGAGCTCGGCGTGGGCCGACGCCTGCGACGACCTGGTCACCATTCCGATGGGCGGCACCGCCAGCTCGCTCGGCGCGCCGTCGGCGGGGGCGATCAGCCTCTACGAGATCGCCCGGCAGCGACGCACGTTCGCCCGGTAATAGACCCCACCGCGGCACAGAGGAGAATGAGGGACGTGTCCGACATCGAATTCAGCAAGGGCCACGGCACCCAGAACGACTTCGTGGTGCTGCCCGACCTCGAGGTGCGCCTCGACCTGACCGCCGACCGCGTCGCCGCACTGTGCGACCGGCAGCGCGGCCTCGGCGCCGACGGTGTGCTGCGCGTGGCCGAGGCCGGTGCGCTGCTCGCCGCCGGTGTCCTGGAAGCCCTGCCGGAGGGCGTCGGCGCGGACGACTGGTTCATGGACTACCGCAACGGCGACGGTTCGATCGCCGAGATGTGCGGCAACGGGGTGCGGGTCTTCGCGCACTACCTCAACGCCACCGGGCTGGAGCAGCGCACCGAGTACGTCGTCGGCAGTCGTGCGGGCGCTCGCCCGGTCGTCGTGCACGAGGCAGGCCCGACCGACGGTGAGGTCACCGTGGACATGGGCGTTGTCCGTGAGCTCGGCCCCTCCACCGCCACGCTGGCCGGCTGGGCGCTGGCCGGAATCGGCATCGATGTCGGCAATCCGCACCTGGCCTGCGTCGACGACAGTATGACCGTCGACGCGCTGGCCAAACTCGACCTGAGCGTGTCGCCGGGCTTCGACCCCGACCTGTTCCCGCACGGTGTGAACGTCGAAATCCTCACCGCGCTCGACGCCGACAACGCCGTGGACATGCGCGTCTACGAACGCGGAGTCGGCGAAACCCGTTCCTGTGGAACCGGGACAGTGGCCGCGGCCGCCGCCGCGTTGACCGCCGCCGGGGTGTCGATCGGCACCGAATCCGGCGAGGTCACGGTGCGGGTTCCCGGCGGACAGGTACGCGTCGGCATCGCCGAAGCACGCGCCTGGCTGCGCGGTCCCTCGGTCCTGCTGGCCTCGGGAACGCTGTCGCAGTCCTGGTGGGACGCGCAGTAGCACCGATAACCGCGTGCACGCTGTCACCCGGACGTGGCAGCATGGAGAACGTATGACGAAACCAGTAGAACCCACAGAATCCACATCGGCCGAGCACACCACCGCGGCCGATCCCGACGTCGCCGCCGACCGCGGAGACGTCGATGATGCGTTGGCCCGCCACGCGGCCCGCATGAAACAGCCCGGTTGGGCGAGCGATCCGACGGTCGGCGAGATGCAGCTCGACGAGCGCAGCTCGTTGCGCCGCGTCGCGGGGCTGTCCACCGAACTCACCGATATCACCGAGGTCGAATACCGCCAGCTGCGCCTCGAGCGCGTCGTGCTGGTCGGTGTCTGGACCACCGGCAGCGTCGCCCAGGCCGACGCGAGCATGGTCGAGTTGGCCGCGCTCGCCGAGACAGCGGGCTCGGAGGTCCTCGAGGCCCTGATCCAGCGTCGCGACAAGCCCGATCCGGCCACCTACATCGGCTCCGGTAAGGCCGAGGAGTTGCGCACCGTCGTCCTCGACACCGGCGCCGACACGGTGATCTGCGACGGTGAACTCACGCCCGCCCAGCTCACCGCGCTGGAGAAGGTCGTCAAGGTGAAGGTCATCGACCGCACCGCGCTGATCCTCGACATCTTCGCCCAGCACGCCACCTCTCGCGAGGGCAAGGCCCAGGTCGCGTTGGCGCAGATGGAGTACATGCTGCCCCGCCTGCGCGGCTGGGGTGAGTCGATGTCGCGTCAGGCCGGTGGCCGGGCGGGCGGCGCCAGCGGTGGCGTCGGTACCCGTGGTCCCGGTGAGACCAAGATCGAAACCGATCGTCGTCGGATCCGGGAGCGGATGGCCAAACTCCGCCGCGAGATCCGGGAGATGAAGACCGCACGCGACACCATGCGCGCGCGCCGCAGCGAGAGCGGCGTTCCTTCGATCGCGATCGTCGGCTACACCAACGCGGGCAAGTCCAGCCTGATGAACTCGCTCACCGGCGCGGGCCTGCTCGTGCAGGACGCGCTGTTCGCCACCCTGGACCCGACCACTCGCCGGGCGGCGCTCGACGACGGTCGCGAGATGGTGTTCACCGATACCGTCGGCTTCGTTCGCCACCTGCCGACCCAGCTGGTCGAGGCTTTCCGCTCGACGCTGGAAGAGGTCACCGGCGCCGATCTGCTGCTGCACGTCGTCGACGGCGCCGACCCGCTGCCGCTCGAGCAGATCAGGGCGGTGCGTGAGGTGATCACCGATGTGATCAGGGAGCAGGGCACACCGGCACCGCCGGAACTGCTGGTGGTCAACAAGATCGACGCCGCCGACCCGAACGAACTCACCCGGTTGCGCGGCATGTTGCCGCAGGCGGCCTTCGTCTCGGCGCAGACCGGCGCGGGTGTGGAGGAGTTGCGGGAGCGGCTCTCCGAGGTGCTCGGCGGACTCGATGTCGACATCAGTGTGCTGCTGCCCTACAGCCGAGGGGACCTGCTCGCCCGCATCCACGCCGACGGTAGAATCGTCACCGCCGACCACGAAGAGGGCGGTACTCGGGTACGCGCGCGTGTGCCGCACGCCTTGGCCGCGGCCCTGTCCGAGTACGCCCATGCGGGTCCTGCCGAGCCGGCTCTCAGCTGATCTTTTTCGCTGATTTGCCTGCTGGTTGCGGACAAATGCCGATGCGACACAGGCATTTTCGGACGCTATGGTCGAATATCGACAGCAGGAGGGTGTTATGTCGAACGACCATCAAAGTATGGGAAATGTGACGCAGGACAGGGTCGCGGTGGGCGACCCTGTCCTCTCGGACGGGGCGCCGCTCGCCCCGACACCGAGTGAATGGGATATCCGGGCCTTCGAAGCGGTGCTCGCGCCGCTGCGGGCGTGGACCAGCCCCAAGTTCTACGGTCTGGAGAACATTCCGGCCGAAGGGCCGGTGCTGATCGTGGCCAACCACAACCTGCTCGGCTTGATCGACGCGCCGCTGATCCTGCCGGAGATCCTGCGGGAGCGCGGCAGGCTGGTGCGTGGCCTGGCCGAACACGTGTTGATGGTGCCCGGGGTGCGGGATTTCCTGCACCATTTCGGCACCGTCCGAGGGACCCGCTCGAACTGCCTGGCGCTGCTCGAGCGCGGGGAAGCGGTGGTGGTGTTCCCCGGTGGCGGCCGCGAGGCGATCCGCCGCAAGGGCGAGAAGTACGCGCTCAAGTGGGAGGGCCGCACCGGATTCGCGCGGATGGCGATTCAGGCGGGGGTGCCGATCGTGCCGCTGGCGATGATCGGCGCCGACGACGCCTACGACATCGTCTTCGACGGTCAGCATGCGGCGATGGCTCCGCTGCGCTGGACCTGCCGACTACTCGGCATCAATACCGAACTGAATCCGCCCCTGGTCAAGGGTGTCGGCCCGACGCCGCTGCCCCGACCGGAGCGGTTCTACTTCTCCGCGGGCGCCCCCATCGACCCGGCGCCGTGGTTGGAAGCCGACGACCTCGACGGTGCGGCCGCCGATCTGCGCGATGTGGTGCGCAAGGGACTCGAAGAAGAGTTGCAGTTCCTGTTCAACGAGCGCGAACGCGATACCGGCCGGACCCTGGTCGGTCGCCTGCGCAACGCGTTGCCCTGGTGACCGGAACCGCCTGATTCACCGGATCGGCGCCGCGAGGCAGACGCACGCGGACGGCGTGGAATGCCCGCGGCGCCGATCTCGTTACCCAGTTATACGGACCAGGGTCCGGATGTCGAAAGGGTGACGATGATCGTGACGGAGCAGGTCGAGGTCGTGCTCGGCGCGGACCGCAGGCGCTGGCGCAACGAATGGCTCGACTCACGGCAGTCGTTCCCGGTCACCGGCAATTTCGTCCTCGAGGACTACGCCCACGGTCTACTTCTCGTGCACAACGAGGACATCGTCGACCCGGGCGAGGGGTTCGATACCCATCAGCACCGCGATACCGAGATCCTCACCTGGGTCCTGGAAGGCACCGTGGTGCACCAGGATTCCACCGGGCATTCGGGCATGATCCGTCCCGGGCTCGCGCAGCGGATGAGCGCGGGTGCGGGCATCCTGCATTCGGAGCGCAACGGGGCGGGCTACCGCGAGAAGCAGCGCCTGCACGTCGTGCAGATGTGGATTCCGCCGGAGGAGACCGGCGTCGCGCCGAGCTACCAGGAACTCGACATCGAGGGCGAGCTCGCCCGCAACACGCTGGTGCCGGTGGCGTCCGGGATGCCGCGCCATCGCGGCGAGGCGGCGATCGGCATCGGCAACCGTCATGCCGCATTCCACGTCGCGCGTCTCGACCCCGGTCAGGCGATCACGGTCCCCGACGCGCCCTACGGGCACGTCTTCCTCGCCCGTGGCGCCGTCGACTACGAGGGCTACGGCGCGCTGCACCAGGGCGACGCCGTACGCCTGACAGCGACAGGCGGCCACCGCGTGACCGCGGTGACCGCCGCCGAGCTGCTGATCTGGGAGATGACCGCGACCGCGCGCCGCTAGACCTTGCGGATGACGGTGACGACCTTGCCCAGAATTTGCGCGTCGTTGCCGGGGATCGGTTCGAAGTGCGGGTTGTGTGGCATCAGCCACACGTCCTTGCCGCTGCGCTTGAAGGTCTTCACGGTAGCCTCGCCGTCGATCATCGCGGCGACGATGTCGCCACCCTCGGCGACATTCTGCTGACGCACCACGACGAAGTCGCCGTCGCAGATCGCCGCGTCGATCATCGACTGGCCGACCACCTTGAGTAGGAACAGCGAACCCTCGCCGACGAGTTCGCGCGGCAAGGGAAAAACGTCTTCCACTGCCTGCTCGGCCAGGATCGGGCCACCGGCGGCGATCCGGCCGAGGACGGGGACGAACGTCGGAGTCGGGCGACTCGGATCGACCTCGTCGGTCTGCTGGGGCAGCGTGGTGACCGAGCGGACCGCCTCGTCGAGTCCACGAACGTTCACCGCGCGCGGCCGATTCGGGTCTCGGCGTAGGTAGCCCTTGCGTTCGAGGGCGCGCAGCTGATGGGCCACCGAAGAGGTGGAGGTGAGGCCGACCGCGTCACCGATCTCGCGGATGCTGGGCGGATAGCCCCGTTCGGTCACCGAGGAGCGGATGACATCGAGGACCGTGCGTTGACGCACGGTGAGATCCGTTCCGGATCCCGATGTGACGGTGCCGGTGCCGCTTTCGTCACCCGTGTCGTCTGTGTGGGTCACCGTGTCCCGCCCTTCTGAGTTGTCGAATTGGCCATCTCGAGGCTAGTCGGGCCACGCCGAACAATCAAACATCTGTTCGAGCATGTCGGGCGTTTCGTGCTGACAGGGACGCGGGGATCTGGTAGAAATCGAACATCAGTTCGTCGCACAGGTGTTCGAACAGCGGGAGGCATTGCCGCCTCACCAGTACTTTCTCGCAGCAGCGGAGCACACCACCCCGGAGGTTCTTCCGATGAGCACAGCAACCAGCGCCCTGCGTTCCTCAGACCCCACCGCCGCCCCGGAGCCGATGCTCCGCCGACGCCGGACCGCCCGCACCCCACGACCTTTCGCCTTGGTCCGGCCGACGATGCCGCAGCCGGTCGGCGCCGAACCGCACGTGGTCGAAGCGTCGTCGACCACGGTGCTCGCCGACTCTGTCTCGACTCGTCGAGCCGCCGCCGCGCCCACGAATGTCGCGCGCAGTATCGTCCGATCCGGCGTGTTGAGCATGCCCGCGAACAACCTGCCTGCCGCCGAACCGGCCGATATCGTCCGTCCCGCTCGGCGCATCGCACTCACCGACGCCGAACTCGACCTCGCCTTCGCCACCGTGCCTCGCACTGCACCGCAACGTCGTGCGGTTGTTCGCCCGTCGGTCGAGCGCGGCCCACAGCTCCGCGCGCCGCGCAGTGAACTGTCGCTCTACTCCCGCGGTCCCGTGCGGACCGGCCGTGCCCGAGGTATGCATCCACTGCATCGGGTCGAGCAGGCCAAGGTGGGCTTCGCCGCACTGGCTGTCACGGCGTTGGTGACCGCGCTGATCGTCGTGGGTTTCCTCGGGCTGGCACACGTGCGGGCCGGCAGTTTCGTCGACCACGTCGACTCGACGATTCCCGGAACCTCGGAGCAGGCGGGCTTCGGGTCCGGCGCACGGTTCGAGCCGGGCCGATGAGTGGAAACAGCTGCGCGGAAACGTTTTCGGGGAGGTTTCGGCAGCCCGCGAGATCATCGGTATCGACGAATCGCATCCTGAAACTAGAACACGTTGCTACGGTGACGGGCATCCTGCATCGAGGCCGGGGCCTCGATCGAACCCGGATGCGAGGTCTCGGTGCGCCGCTGCTCGGTCGCTCTACTGCTCACTGTGGTGCTCGGCGCGCTGCTGGCACCCGCCGCGCACGCGGTTCCCGCCTACGCCGCCTACCTCGATCTGCCTGCTCTCAACGGTGACGGCGAATACGGTGGCGGCCTGCACCCCGAGCTCCCGCTGTCGCAGCCACCGCTGCGGGAAGCACTGACCCAGGCGCGGGCCGACGGCATCGACCCGGCGCGGTATGCGACGTTGCTGCACCAGTTTTGGCTCGTCGTAGCCACCGACAACGCCGCGATCGACCTCGAAGCCTGGGCGCCCGAGCACGGTGTCGCGGCCAATTCCGCCACCTTCAGCCAGGTGTACGTGAACTACTTCCGCCTCGCCGCCGCCCGCTCCGATCTCTACTGGGCGGGCATGGCCGGCATCGCGGGCGCGTCCTTCGCCGCGGGCTTCTTCGACGTCGGCGTCGTCGCCGGCGTCGTCTCCGTCGGCGGGATCCACGACCTCGGTAACACGGTGGCAGGCCTGCTCCGTGCCACTCCGCCGGAACTGCTCACCGGGGTACCGGCCGACATCACCGCCCTGGCCGTCCTCGGTCCGCGGCTGACCTTCGCCGACCTCGCCTGGTATCAGACCCGACTGACGATCATGCAGAAGCACATCTTCATCGACCTGGTCCCGATGCACGAGGCCTACCTGGCCGACGGAATGGCGGGTATCGACGAGATGTTCGCGGCCGGCCTGCTCGACGACGGCATGCGGGTGGCCTGGACTGGGATCGACGGCGGCACCGAAGCGGGTCGCGCCGACGCGCTGGTCGCCATGGCCGACCGGGAACAGAACCAGATCGTCGCCGACCAGTGGGATGTGACCGCGCGTGGCCGCGACGGCATGGGGCGGGTACTCACCTATGTCACCACCGTCGCGGGTAAGCCCGCCGTTCCCGGCACCCGTGCTCCCGGCGTGTACGCCCCGGTCACGGTGTGGTCGCCGATCGCCGCGGGGCAGCCGCTGGGTCTGCGGACGCCGCTGCCCGCGTTCAACTGGGCCGACCGCGAGACCCGCTGGGACTACATCGCCGCCGACCTGCTGCCACGTCATCTCGCCCTCGCGACCGACGCGGCAGCCGCGGCGACGGTGTATCGCGAACCGTTCGCGGTCAAGCTCGACCGGGGCCGGATGCTGGCTCGGTTACCCGACATCATCGCGGACCTGACCACGCAGTGGCAGGTTGTGCCATCCTGACCGGTATCCTGTCAAGAGCCATGGAATAGAAATGCGCATCGACGAAGGAACCCTCGGATGCATTGCCCGTATTGCCGACACCCCGACTCGCGCGTCGTCGACTCGCGGGAAGCCGAGGAAGGTACTGCGATCCGTCGCCGTCGATCCTGCCCGAGCTGTGGGCGCCGATTCACCACGGTCGAGACTGCGATCCTGTCGGTGGTCAAGCGCAGTGGCGTCACCGAGCCGTTCAGCCGCGAGAAGGTGATCGTCGGTGTGCGCCGCGCGTGCCAGGGTCGCGAAGTCGATGACGACGCCCTGAACCTGCTGGCCCAGCAGGTCGAAGACGCGGTGCGCGCCAAGGGTTCTCCCGAGGTGCCGAGCCACGAGGTCGGTCTGGCCATCCTCGGCCCGCTGCGCGACCTCGACGAAGTGGCGTATCTGCGCTTCGCCTCGGTGTACCGATCCTTCACCAGCGCGGCCGATTTCGAACGCGAGATCACCGAGATGCGCGCGGCCCGCGAGGCTGCCGCTGTCGCCGCGACCGACTGATCCGCGCCGCGACCTCGGTGGCGCCGTGGCGAAACCGCAACGGCCGCACCGATTTCAGCGACGGATCGTGCTGATCGCCTTCTCGATGCGCTTGGCCGATACCGGGTACGGCGTACCCAACTTCTGAGCGAAGAGACTTACTCGCAGTTCCTCGATCATCCACCAGATCTCGGTGACCTCACGGGCATTCTTGCGCCCGGGCGCCAGCGCGCTGACGAGCTTGTCGTAGGCGACGAGCATCCGATCCACCTCGACCATCCCCTGACGGTCGCGCACCGCCGAGCCCGGCAGCGATTCCAGGCGCTGGGCCGCGGCCAGCAGGTAGCGCGGGAGTTCACGCAGCCGCACCCGCCCCCATTCGGCGACGAAACCGGGGAAGAGCAGGTCGTCGAGTTGCTGGCGCACATCATCGGCGATATCGGTTTCGAGGGTGTCGGCCAGCGCAGCTCGCGCCTGCTGGGCGGCCGCCAGGACCGGAACGACGGTGCGGATCAGGGCGACGACCGCCGTGGACAGTTGCGGGCGGACGGCCGCCACGAGCTTGTCGAACTCCGCGGGCGTGCGAACCGGGCCGCCCGCCTTGGCGATGAGTTCGTCGGCGGCGGCGATCCGGCAGTCCTCGACCAGTTTGTCCAGCGACCCGTCAGGGTTCTGACTCAGCGCCAGCCGATCGCGGGCGGGCAGTCCGGCGGTGACCGCGCGCGTCGAGGTCGGGATCGCGGCGAGCAGCAGGGTGCGCACACCCGCTCGCATCGCGGCCGCCTGCTCGCCGGGCGAGCTCAGGACTCGCACCGCGACGCCCTCACCCTCGGGGACGAGGGCCGGGTACCCCGTCACGGTCTGGCCCGCGACCTCGCGGCTCACGGTCGGCGCGACCGAACCGAGCGACTCCGATGTCCACACCGTGGCGGGCGCACGCTCGGCACCGGCGGTGGCACGGGCCACCGACGCCGAAACCTGATCGGCCAGTTGCGCTTTGAGCTGTGGAAGACTCTTGTTCTTGGCCAGCACCGTGCCGCTCTGATCGACCGCGGCGAAGGTCATCCTCAGGTGATCCGGCAGCGCGGTGGGGGAGAGATCGTCGGTGGTGATGGTGACCGAACCCAGCCGCGACAATTCCCGGGAGAGCCCGGTGCGCAGCGGTTCGGCGCGCGGGGTCAGCGCGCGCAAGGCCGCCGACGCGAAGTCGGGCGCGGGAACGACCGCGCGCCGCAACGTCTTCGGGAGGGTTTTGATGAACGCGGCGGCCAGCTCTTCGCGCATGCCGGGGACCAGCCAGTCGAAGCCGACCGCCCGCACGTGCGCGAGCTGTTCCACCGGGATCCGCGCGGTGACGCCGTCGTCGTCGCGCCCCGGCTCGAACTGGTAGGTCAGTGGGAAGCTGAGCTCACCCTGGCGCCAGGCGTCGGGGAAGTCGGTCGGGTCGAGCGTGGCGATACCGGCATTGACCACGGTGTCGGTCGAGAAGTCCAGCAGCGCGGGATCTTTACGCTCGGTTTTGCGCCACCAGCTGTCGAAATGGCGCACCGACACGATGTCGGCGGGGACGCGCTTGTCGTAGAACTCGAACAGCACCTCGTCGTCGACGAGGATGTCGCGTCGCCGGGCCCGATGTTCGAGGTCGGCGACATCATCGATCAGGGCCCGATTGCGGGCGAAGAACCCGTGCCGCGTCTGCCATTCGCCCTGTACCAGGGCATGGCGCAAGAACAGCTCGCGCGAGAGCTCCGGGTCGATGCGCCCGAAGTCCACCGGCCGCCCGGTCACCAACGGCACGCCGTACAGCGTCGCCCGCTCGTAGGCGCGCGCCGAACCACGCTTGGACGACCAATGTGGTTCGGAGTAGGTACGTTTCACCAGATCACCGGCGAGCCGTTCGGCCCACTCCGGCTCCACTTTCGCCGCGATCCGCCCCCACAGCCGCGAGGTCTCCACCAGCTCGGCCGCCATCACCCAGCGCGGCGCCTTCTTGGCCAGCGACGACCCGGGGAAGATCATGAACTTCGCATTGCGCGCCCCGAGGAACTCCCGCGACTCCGCCTCGCGCACACCGATATGCGAGAGCATGCCCGCCAGCAGCGACTGGTGGATCTGCGTACTCGGCCATGGCATCGCGTCGTCATCGGACGAATCCGCCGACCCGGCAACGGCTTTCACGGGCGCGGCGTGCTGCCCACGTGGGGCTCCGCCGCCGCGGCGTCGTGACCGCCCGCCCGCTTGGCGCGAGCCGTCGGCCTTGGTGCTCACACGGTCGGCGGTAGCGTTCGAACCGGCGTTCGTCTGTTCTCGGCCGGCGCCCGCGTCGTTCCAGCCCATCCCGCGGGCGATCGTGCGCAGCTGGCCGTGCAGGTCCTGCCACTCCCTGATGCGCAGGTAGTGCAGGAACTCCTCGCGGCACATCCGGCGGAACTGGTTGGACGACAGCGATTTCCGCTGCTCGGTGAGGTAATCCCACAGCCGCAGGTAGGCCAGGAAATCCGAGCCCTCGACAACGAAGCGCGCGTGCTGGGTGTCGGCCGCCTGCTGATGCTCGACAGGACGTTCGCGCACATCCTGAATCGACAGCGCCGCGACAATGATCAGTACCTCGTCGAGGCACCCGTTGCGCTGCGCTTCGACGAGCATGCGCGCCATCCGCGGGTCCACCGGCAGCTGGGCCATCTCCCGCCCGATCGGCGTGAGGGTGAGATGTCCGCCCGAATCAGCTTCGCCGTCAACAGATTTCGTGCTCCCGTGCGCCAACGCGCCCAGCTCTTCGAGCAGCGCGATGCCGTCGCGAATGGCGCGCCGATCGGGGGCCTCCACGAACGGGAAACTCTCGATGTCGCCGAGCCCCAGCGCCGTCATCTGCAGGATGACCGCCGCGAGGTTGGTGCGCAGGATCTCCGGCTCGGTGAACGCGGGCCGCGCCTCGAAATCGTCCTCGGAATACAGCCGGATACAGATACCGTCCGCCACGCGACCACAGCGACCCGATCGCTGCCGCGCCGAGGCCTGCGAGACCTCTTCGATCGGCAGCCGCTGCACCTTGGTGCGCATCGAATAGCGCGAAATGCGGGCTGTACCGGGGTCGATGACGTAGCGGATGCCCGGCACCGTCAGCGAGGTCTCGGCGACATTGGTGGCCAGCACCACCCGGCGCCCGGTATGTGGGGCGAAGACCTTGTGCTGTTCGGCGGCCGAGAGCCGCGCGTACAGCGGCACGATCTCGGTGCGGGGCAGTTTCAGGTCGCGCAGGGCGTCGGCGGTGTCACGGATCTCGCGTTCGCCCGACAGGAACACCAGCACGTCACCGTCGCCCTCGGCGAACAGTTCGACGACCCCGTCGGCGATGGCGTCGGTGGGGTCGCGGTCGACGACGCGGGTGTCCTCGTCCTCGTCGGTGCCGGGGAGTTCCAACGACAGTGGCCGGTACCGCAACTCCACCGGATACGACCGACCCGACACTTCGACGATCGGCGCGGGAACGCCTTGCGCATCGGCGAAATGGCGGGCGAACAGTTCGGGATCGATCGTCGCCGAGGTGATGATCACCTTGAGATCGGGCCGCTGCGGCAGTAACTGCTTCAGATATCCGAGCAGGAAGTCGATATTGAGGCTGCGCTCATGGGCCTCGTCGATGATGATCGTGTCGTAGCGGCGCAGCATCCGGTCGCGCTGGATCTCGGCGAGCAGGATGCCGTCGGTCATGAGTTTGACCAGCGTGCGATCCGACGCCTGATCGGTGAACCGGACCGTGTAGCCGACCACGTCACCCAGTTCGGTGCGCAGTTCCTCGGCGATGCGTTCGGCCACGGTGCGCGCGGCGAGCCTGCGCGGCTGGGTGTGCCCGATGGTGCCGCGGATTCCGCGACCGAGTTCGAGACAGATCTTCGGGATCTGGGTGGTCTTGCCGGAACCGGTCTCACCGGCCACGATCACGACCTGATGGGCGGCGATCGCCGCGGCGATGTCGTCGCGGCGCGCGGAAACGGGGAGTTGTTCGGGGTAGGTGATCTGCGGAAGCGCCGCGCGGCGATTGGCCACGCGGGTTTCGGCCGTGGCGACCTCGGCCTCGATGGCGGGTAGGTCGTCGAGGCGCGCACGGTCGAGCTTGCGCCGGAGCCGATGTTCATCGCGCAGCGAGACCTCCGCCAGGCGGGTGCGCAGCGCGCGGGTTCCGGTGCTAGCTGTCCTGGTCATTGCGCCTACCAGCCTAGCGAAGCCCGCCACCGGTTTTCCCCCGCGTTGCCCGCTCGCGCCCTCGCGGAGACCAACGACACACCGCGACGTCTGCCCGTCGCGGTCCGCGCGTCCCGCGATCACGCGCGACGCGACGGGCGCGCGAGCTCGAGCTCCCGGTCAGCGAGGCTGCGTCATGCGAAGATCCCGGCACGAGCGGTCGATGGGCGCAGCAGGACCGCCACAGCATTCGGAGAGGGCGCGGCATGAGTGCATCGGTGCGGACGGCGTGGTGGATCAGGGCCTACCGGATCGCCTTCGGGTTGCTCGGGATCCTCGCCCTGGTGTGGATTCCGCTGCGGAACATGGACTCGGCGAGCTTCTCACTCACGAACTACCTGAGCTACTTCACCATCGAGTCCAACATCTTGACCGTGATCGTGCTGCTCGTCGGGGGCACTCTCGCCCCGCAGAGCCCGCGCTGGCAGACGTTTCGCGGAGCTGTCACCCTGTACATGCTCATCACGATGGTCGTCTACGCGGTCCTGCTGGCCGACGTCGACGTGATGCTCACCGACAAGTGGATCAACGATGTCCTGCACCGCATCGTGCCGCTGGTCCTGCTGCTGGACTGGTTGTTCGTCGCGATGGCCGCGCGACTTCGCCCCAGCCCCGAACTGATCGGCCTGTGGCTGATCTTCCCGGTGGCCTACGGCGTCTACAGCCTGATCCGCGGCCCGATCGTCGACTGGTACCCCTACCCGTTCATCGACCCGCGCACCCAGGGATATGTGTCGCTGACGATCGGGCTCGCGGTATTGCTGGTGGTGTTCGTCGTGCTCGCGGTTGCCATGGCGTCGCTGGGAGACCTGCCCGCTCGGTGGCGTGAACGCAAGTCCGAAGTCTGACCCACGGCGGGCCCGGTGCGCGGGTTCGCGCCGGGTGGGGTAAATGTGGACCCATGAATGCGCTCTGGCATGGATTCGCCGATATGGGTGCCGTCAATCGTGACGGTGCGTTCGTTGTCGCTCGCGGCGAGGGCGCCTACGTCTTCGACACCGCGGGCAAGCGCTACCTCGATGCCACCGCCGGGCTGTGGTTCGCCAACGTGGGGCACGGTCGCGGGGAGATCGCCGACGCCGTCGCCGATCAGTTGCGCACCATCGCGCACTACTCCAACTTCGGCGACCTCACCGAAGCTCCCACCCAGGAACTCGCCGAGAAACTCGCGTCGATCGCGCCCGTTCCCGGCAGCAAGATCTTCTTCACCTCCGGCGGCTCCGATTCGGTGGAGACCGCGGCCAAGCTGGCCCGCCGCTACTGGCACGAACAGGGCCGCGCCGACAAGAAGATCCTGGTCGGTCGTCGGTTGGCCTACCACGGCATGCATTACGCGAGCACCGCGCTCGGCGGCCTGACGCCGAACAAGGAGGGCTACGGCGTGCTGGTCGCCGACACCCGCACGGTCGAATGGGACGACGCGAAGTCGCTGCTCGCCCTGATCGAAGAGGTCGGCGCCGAGCAGATCGCCGCGTTCTTCTGCGAACCGATCATCGGTGCAGGCGGGGTGTACCTGCCGCCCGAGGGCTACCTGGCCGAGGTCCGCCAGATCTGCCGCGACCACGACATCCTGTTCGTCGCCGATGAGGTCGTCACCGGGTTCGGCCGCATCGGTGGCTCCTGGTTCGCCTCCACCCGCTTCGACCTGCAGCCCGATCTGATGACCACCGCCAAGGGCCTCACCTCCGGCTACCTTCCGATGGGCGCGGTCTTCATCGCCCCCCACGTGGCCGAGCCCTTCTACGCCGGTGGCACCTGGTTCCGCCACGGCTACACCTACGGCGGCCACGCCGGTGCGGCCGCCGCGGCCCTGGCCAACCTCGCCATCGTCGAACGCGAAGGTCTGCTCGAAGAGGCCGCCCGCCTCGAATCCACCCTGCACACCGCGTTGGCTCCCTTGGCCGATCACCCTCGCGTCGCCGAAGTCCGTAGCGGTCTCGGCGCCGTGGCCGCGGTCCAACTCGCCGACCCCTCCGAAGGCCCCGCCCTGGTGAAAACGCTGCGCGAACACGGCATCTCGGGCCGCGCCGCCGGAGCGGGCGCGATGCAGATCTCGCCCTCGTTCGTCATGACCGACGCGCAGGTCGCCGATCTCGCTGCCGGATTCGCCCGCGCCCTCGGCTGATTCGTCCGCCGGTTCAGTGATACCCCGGGGAACTCAGTCGTCGTCGGTGAGATGGCGGAGGCGGGTGTTGAGATAGCGCTGCTCGGGAATGCTGGCGGTGAGTTGTGCCGCGCGGCGGTAGCTTTCGAGGGCCGCGGGCCGGTCGCCGATCAATTCGAGCAGGTGGGCGCGCACCGCGTGGGTGCGGTGATGGCGGACCATCAGTGGGTCGTCGAGTAGCGGATCCACCAGGGCCAGCCCGTCTCTCGGGTCGAAGGCCGTGCCGACGGCGACCGCGCGATTGAGCGTGACGATCGGGCCGGGCGCGATGCGGTCGAGCATGGCGTAGAGGATGCTGATCTGGCGCCAGTCGGTGCTCGCCCACGTTGGAGATTCGGCGTGGACCGCCGCGATCGCCGCTTGGAGCTGGAACCGGCCGACGTGACCGTGGGGCAGTACCCGCTCGAGGATCGCCACTCCCTCGGCGATCATCGGTTGATCCCAGCGCGTGCGGTCCTGCTCGGCCAGCGGCACCAGTTCGCCGTCCCGCGTGCGGGCAGCGGAGCGGGCGTGGGTGAGCAGCATCAGGGCCAGCGCACCGGTGATCTCGTCGTGGTCGGGGATCACCGCGTGGAGTTGGCGGGTCAGGCGAATGGCCTCGTCGGCCATGGTCCGGTCGACCAGCGTGCCACCGGCCGAGCGGGTGTGTCCTTCGGCGAACAGCAGGTGGCACACATCGAGCACGGCGGCGATGCGGGCGGGCAGGTCGGCCTGCGCGGGCAGCTCGAATACCGCACCGGCCGCACGCAGCGTCGCCCTGGCCCTGGTCAGCCGCTGGGTCATCGTCCGTTCCGGGACGAGGTAGGCGGCGGCGATCTGTGCGGTACTCAGCCCGGCCACGGCGTGCAGGGTGAGAGCGACCTGGGAGGGGCGGCTCAGGCTCGGGTGGCAGCACAGCAGCAGCAGTCGCAGGGTGTCGTCGGCGTCGTCGGCAGACGCGTCGGCGGGTGGTGCGAGGAAGGTATCGGCCGGTCGGGCGCGTGCGACGGCCTGCTCGCGTCCGCACCGTGCCTGGTCGGCTCGGACGCGGTCGATCAGTCGCCGCGAAGCCACCGTGACGAGCCAGCCGCGCGGGTTGGCCGGCAGTCCGTCCCGGGGCCACTGGGTCGCTGCCGCAGCGGCCGCTTCCTGGGCGGCGTCTTCGCACTCGCCCAGGTCGCTGTGTCGGCGCAGCAGGGCGGCCAGAACGTGCGGCGCCTCCTGCCGCCACACGTCCTCGACCGCGCTCGCGTTCATCGGTCGGTTCAGCCCATGATCGATCGCAGTTCGACGGTCTCGCCAGCGCCTGCGAACTGCGCGGCGATCTCCTCGGCCCGTGCCCGGTCCTCGACATCGATCAGGAAGAACCCGGCCAGATGTTCCTTGGCTTCGGAGTAGGGACCGTCGGTGGCCAGCGGCTTGCCGTCGTCCCAGCGATACAGCCGCGAGGACTCGGGCGCACCGAGCGCCGCGCCGCTCACCAGTTCGCCCCGCTCGCTCATCTCGCCGAGCAACGCCTCGAAATCCGCGGTGATCCGGTCGCGTTCCGCGGCGGGCAGCGCCTGGAATTCGGGCAGGTAGTCGCCGGTCGGGTGGCCCCACGGCTGGGGGTTGGAGTGGATCAAGATCACGTACTTCATCGTGGCTCCTTCGCGATCGCGGATGCGTCCCGATGACCCATCCTCACCTGGAACGTCGGAGTCGGCCACGCTGTGTCTACATCACCTCGCGCGGAATCAGGAAGGTTCGAGCGCCACGGTGAAGAATCGGCTCAGCGGGTCGGGGGAGTAGCTGCCGAACGGACCGCACTCGGTGAACCCGTGGCGCAGGTAGAGGCGGCGGGCCGGGGCGAAGAAGTCCTCGGCGCCGGTTTCCAGGCTCAGTCTGCGGTACCCGCGTTCTCGGGCTACCGCGACCAGGTGGGCGAGCACGGCGGCGGCCACACCTCGGCCGGTGTGTCCGTCAGCGGTGCGCATCGACTTGATCTCGGCGTGCCCGGCATCGAGTTCCTTCAGGGCGCCGCACCCGACGAGATCGTCGCCGGACCACGCGCTCCACACGGTGACCGCGGGATCGCGCAGGGCGGTGAGGTCGAGGGCGTGCATGCTGCACGCGGGGGTGGTGTCGGCCATTTCCCGGTGGTGAGCGGCCAGCAGGGCACGGACGTCGGCGCCGGAGAGATCGTCGGCCACCACCCGGAGTCGGTCGACCGCGGCAGTCGGGTTATCGGTCATCAGTCCAGTTTGCGGGTCGATGGAGCCGGCCGACCATCCGGGTCAGCTACCCAGTGTGTGCTCGGCGAACGTGGTGGCGTCCTGGGCCGTGCGTCCTGACCGTGGAAACAACCCCGGGACCGTGACCGGGGTGCGAGCATGGTGGAGCGGGTGTCGACTCGAAAGTGGTGGGGTGTGGCCGATTTCGTGGAGCAGTATGCGTTCGTGCGGTGGCCGGTGGTCGCCGCGTTCGTGCTGGCGTCGCTGATCGTGGCGACCCGATTGGCCAGGCGAACACCGCCGGCTCACCGTGTCGATACCGCATCCGACAGCGCGCACCTGCTCATGTGCTTGGTGATGCTGACCATGCTGGTGTTCCCCGCCGCCAGCGATCCGCACGCGATGCGCGGGCTGCTCACCGCCCTCACCGTCGCGTTCGCGATCCTGCTCGCCGAACGTGTCATGGGGTGGCGCACCGGATCGCCACCCGACGGCGTGCTGGCACTCGGGTATCACACGATCGCCGCCGCGGCGATGCTCTACGCGATGGCCGGGCACGGGGCTGTGCACGGCGGCACCGATGGGGCTGGCTGGCCCGCCGTGGTGCTGGCGGTGCTGTTCGGCCTCGACGCGCTGCTCGCCCTCGGTACCGTCGGTCACCGGTCACGCTGGCACCGCTTCGTCCATCCCGCCGGTTCCCACCCGTTGACCTCGGCCCTGGTGCCCCATGTGGTGATGGATATCGGGACCGCGTTCATGCTGATCGCCGCGATCGGCCGGTGAATACCGATCCACAACCGCTCGCGCTGCGAATTGCCTTAGTGTGGGCAGGAATTCGACGATGAGCGGGCAGCGCGGTCCCCAACCGCCGTCGGGGGTCCGCGGTGACGGTACGCGCGTCCCCGCGATCGTCCGCGGCGCCGACGATCGCGAGGAGATGCGCGCGCTCTACCGCGCCACCGGCCCCGCCGCGTTCGGATTGGCGCTTCGGGTGCTGCACCGTCGCGGTGCGGCCGAAGATGTCGTCCGTGAGGGATATCGGCGTGCGCGAGCGGCGCAATGGATCGTCGACGAGGACGACATCGACCGGGAACCTGTTTCCCGGTCCGCCGAATCCGCCGACGACACGATGGTCGGCCCGCCGTCGCGGCCGGGCCCGGACCTCGGCACGCCATGGGGCCGTTCGGCATTCGCCGCCACCGAACAGCGATCCGATCTGGGCCCCGACCTCTCGGGTTCGATGGACGTCGCCTTCGGTCGCGGCGTCGTCTACACCCATGACAGTTCCCGTCTGCCCGATGGAGGCGTCGACCACGTCGACTCCGGCGCTCGTTTCGAGGGGCCGGATCACCTCGGCGCCGACTATCCGGAGGCTCACCACGGCGGCGCCGATGACGGAGGCGGGCCCCGCCGTCCCGACGCGGACCACACCGGTGTTGCCTCTCCCGGCCCTGGGCGGTCCGGCCCCGGCAACACCGAGGGGGACCATCTCGACATGGCCCACTGGGATTTCGGTCACCTCGGCGCGTATTGGCCCGATGCCCGACAGTTCGGCATCGACACAGAACGTCCGGGCCCCGACGCGGCCACTGCCCACGACCGTCCGGCGTTCACCCCCGACCAGTCCTGGCTACTGGCCCAGATCCATCGCCTCGCGGTCCAGCGGCTGCGACTGGACCGTCGCGGCGGCGACGACATGCCGTGGCTCGCGGCCGCGGCCAGACTCGGCTTCGACGACCCACTCGACAGCCGCTGCGAAATCTTCGTTCTCGCCTACTACGGCGGCCGCACCTACCGTGCCATCGGCCGCGAACTCGGCCTGCGCGTGCCGATGGTCACGAGACTGCTGGCGGAGAGCATCGAACGGCTCGCCGAGCAGCGGATCGACCGGTGGACGGCCAAACAGTCGTGGTGTCCGCCGGGCTCGGTCCTGTCACTGGCCGACGCCTACGCGCTCGACGCGGTCGCCGAACTCGAGCACCACCACATCGAGAACAAGCTCACCGCCACCACCGCGAACAGTCTGTCGCAGTTCGCCACCCGCGTCCGTGGCGTGCACGAAGTGCTCGCGCTGCTGGCCGCCGACGACCAGCACACCCCGCCCCGGAATCTCGAAACCCGCATCCTCGCCGACCTGGGCACCGCACCGCAACGGCGCGGTCACTGGACGGCCAAACCGCCCTGGCTGCGTCGCTTCGGCGGTCAACCGGAGGGCTAGACGTACCCGCGCCTTCGCTGCGGCCGGTTCAGAGCACCACTACGTGATCTTCGGCGACGCGCCCACCCAGGCGCACCCAGCCGTCGGAGTCCCATTCGGTGTAGAGCTGTGAGCCCTGCCCCTGCGTGATGATCAGCCCGCGACGCAACTGCCCG
This sequence comes from Nocardia sp. Root136, assembly GCF_001427185.1. Classification (NCBI taxonomy): domain Bacteria; kingdom Bacillati; phylum Actinomycetota; class Actinomycetes; order Mycobacteriales; family Nocardiaceae; genus Nocardia; species Nocardia sp. Root136. The sequence continues at coordinate 1,305,688 of NZ_LMFE01000001.1, read as the reverse complement.
GTGAGCGCGACCGCCGCCGCTCCGGTCGCCTCGTCCTCGGCGATGCCCATCGCCGGGGCGAACATCCTGGCCCGCAGCGCGCCACGCGACTCGTCGGTCCACGCCCAGAAGAAGTGCTGGCCTGCGGTGAAGTCGCCGGGCGACAATGCCGCCAGCTCCTCGCCCGAATCCAGTTGCCGGAAAACGAATTTCGGCGCCCACTCGGCGCGCGCGGTGATCCAGGTCAGGCCGTCTGTCCGGGTGACGGCCACCGGGCCCGCGGGCACCCGCAAGGTGTGCACCGGCGTGCGCTGGACATCGAGCCACCACGCGGTGCCGACGGTGGGATGCCCGGCGAAGGGCAACTCGACGGCGGGTGTGTAGATGCGGACGTCGGCGACGCCGTCGACAGGATCGGAGACCACCGTGGTCTCGCTGAACCCCAGCCTCGCCGCCAGCTCCTGCTTGTCGAGGGCGACGACATCGCCGGCGCGGGCGATGCCGAGCGCGTTGCCGAGATTTCCGGCCGGATCGGTGAACACTCGGACGACCTCGACCTGGATATCCGGGGCATCGGGCACATCATGTGCGTTCATGATCGCGAGCCTACCGGCCCGCTCAGCGGCGCCGATCGACCCGCGAGCGCCCCGCCGTGTCCGCTCCACACGGCAGCGGCCCCGACCCGGAAACCGGATCGGGGCCGCTCGACACCTGCGGGAACAGGCGCGAAACCGACTCAGACGGCGGCCGAGGCCAGCGCCTCGGTGGACGCCACGGCCTGACCGACGCCGGCGACGATCGCCGCCGCACGCAGCGACTCGAAGATCACCTCGCGCGACACACCAGCCTCGCGCAGCGTCTTCTCGTGCGCTTCGAGGCAGTGCGCGCAGCCGTTGATCGAGGAGACCGCGAACGACCACAGCTCGAAATCGGCCTTGTCGACGCCGGGGTTGCCGATGATGTTCATCCGCAGACCCGCGCGCAGGTCGTCGTAACGACCGTCCAGGAATGCCTTACCCCGGTAGAACACGTTGTTCATGCCCATGATCGACGCGGCGCCGAGCGCGGCCTCGTAGGCCTCGGCCGAGAGCACGTCGGCGGCCTCCTCGGCGACCTCACGCAGGGTGGTGGCCGAGCGTGTGGCGGCGGCCGAAGCCAGCAGGGTGCCCCACAGCTGCTGCTCGTTGAGCACCGTGGTGCGGGCCAGCGAGGACAGATTGAGCTTGAGGTCCTTGGCGTACTCGGGAAGAGAGTTCTTCAGGTTCTCGATGCTCATGACAGTGGGGCTCCTTCAAGGTGGTTCGGTGGGGAAGTGGTTCAGACGCTGGCGGTGAGCAACTCGCCCGCGTTGATGGTCGGGTCGCCCTTCTTCCAGTTGCAGGCGCACAGCTCGTCGGACTGCAGTGCGTCGAGCACGCGCAGCACCTCGTCGACATTGCGACCGACCGAACCGGCGGTCACCGAGACGAACTGCACCTCGTTGTTCGGGTCGACGATGAAGGTGGCGCGGTCGGCGACACCGTCGGCGTTGAGAACACCGGCGGCGGTGGCCAGTTCACGCTTGAGGTCGGACAGGATCGGGAAGGGCAGGGTCTTGAGATCCTCGTGCTGGGCGCGCCACTGGAAGTGCACGAACTCGTTGTCGACCGAGGCGCCGAGGACCTGCGCGTCACGATCGGCGAACTCCTCGTTCAGCTTGCCGAACGCGGCGATCTCGGTCGGGCACACGAAGGTGAAGTCCTTGGGCCAGAAGAACACGATGCGCCACTTGCCCGCGTGGTCGTCGCTGGTGATCTGGGTGAAGTAATCGTCGGGCTGCTGTGCGTCGACCTTGGAGAGATCGCCTCCGATGACGGCCTTGAGGTTGTATGCCGGGAATTGGTCGCCGATGGTCAGCAGAGCCATGCTTCGTCTCCTCAGTGGTGGTGTGGTTGATGGTCAGCCTACTGAAAGGTAAAGCCGATTGCTGGTCGTACACTGATAGGTGTGAGTGATCAGACTTATCAGCCAACCCTGTCGCAGCTGCGTGCGTTCGTGGCCGTCGCCGAATACCGGCATTTCGGCACCGCCGCAGCGCGTTTGACTGTGAGTCAACCCACGTTATCGCAGGCACTGGCATCACTGGAAAACGGACTCGGGCTCCAATTGATCGAGCGCAGCACCCGCCGCGTGCTGGTCACCGCCGCGGGGATGCGGCTGCTGCCGCAGGCCATGGCCACCCTGGAAGCCGCCGACCGATTCGTGGCCTCGGCGACCGGCGACACCCTCGGCGGCACGCTGCGCGTGGGCATCATTCCGACCGTCGCCCCCTACGTGCTGCCCGAACTGTTGCCCGAGTTACGCCGCAAACTGCCCGGGGTGCTGCCCCAGGTGGTCGAGGACCAGACCGCGCGGCTACTGGAGGGCCTGCGCACCGGTGTGCTCGACGTGGCGGTGCTCGCGTTGCCGAGCGAAGCGAACGGCTTGGTCGAGATTCCGCTCTACAGTGAGGAATTCGTGCTGGTCACGCCGCGCGGCCACGAGCTCGCCGGCCGTACCGACCTGGCCGCGCCCGCCCTCGCCGACCTACCGCTGTTGCTGCTCGACGAGGGCCATTGCCTGCGTGATCAGACCCTTGACCTGTGTCGCTCGGCCGACGTGCAACCCGGGACGGTCGGCGATACCCGCGCCGCCTCGCTGACCACGGTCGTGCAGTGCGTGGCCGGCGGGCTCGGCGTGACGCTCATCCCGGAGATGGCCGTGGCCGCCGAGACCGCGCGCGCGAGCCTGGACATCGCGCGGTTCGCGACTCCCGCTCCTGGCCGCACGATCGGGCTCGCCTATCGGGGGTCCTCCGCGCGGGCCTCGGATTACGAATACCTCGCCGCGATCATTCGAGCCAAGCGCCCTTTCTGATCTCCTCTGTTCGGAGCTGTCGGGCAGGCTCGAATTCGGGATCGCGGTGCACCGCGACACCGCGCCGCTGAGGGATCGGCGGTGGCCACGCTCGCCACCGGAGCCGATGCGCATGTGCGCGGTGACCCCACCCGGCGATGGTGTGGCCGCCACGCTCGATGAGAGCGCCGGGGTCGAAAGTCGTTGTGCCGCTGAGGGCGCGCCTTTCGGTGCGCATGGTCGCGCGCACGATCCGCGGCAGGGTGAGTGTTCACAGGCGGGAACTGTGCGACGCATTCGAATTCGAGGAACGCTGTAACGCTTGCTGGAGCTTCGAAGAAATTTTTAGCGGATCTCTATACGCTGATAATAGTGGTATGCAGCGAGTCGGCTGATCAACGTCGTTGCAGATGAATTTTCGCAGGGTGTACGTCCCCCATGCGCCGGCACGCGCGAGAATTTCGCGGCGTAAATTATTGTCCCATAATAACTCGGCAATACAGCGATATATCGACTGCTGCTTACCGGCGTAATATTTGCTTCAGCTAACTATCGGCATTCTTTAGTTCGAGGAATGTGTATCCCAATCTCGAACGCCCACGACACCTTATAGCTATCTCTGTGGCGAGGCAAGAGGATGTGACATATTTGCGAATAGAGTCCGAATCGTGCCGAATTCGGTACCTGGGCCCCTCCAGGTGGTGATCCGGCGATGAACGAATGACGGGGACGATCCACCGGCGAGAACGTTGAGTATGCGTCGGCGAGGTCGAGGGGCGATCGGCCCGGCTGCGCCTCCATTATTGTCCGATGCTGTTTTCGTGACCATGTTGCAAGCTTTCTTCCAGGGAATGGGGCAACTTCCCGGCTATATAATCGACCTCTTGAAGATAGCGGTATCAACGGAGGTCGGAATGGGCCGAAAGAGTCGCGTAGATGGCAGTCCGGACCGGTCTGATAGGCCGGAAATCAGCTCATTCCGTTCTTCCCGAAGCGTGGATTCGGGTAACGGTTCCGGCACTGGCTCCGATACTAACGGAGGCCCCTCATTCGATATCTTTCCCCTGACGGCGGCGCAGCGGGGGATCTGGTTTGCCCAGCATCTCGCGGAGTCGTCACCGATTTCCGTGGCCCAATATGTCGAGATCGTGGGCGAGTTGGACACCGAACTGCTTGCCGAGGCCTGCCGAACCGCCAGCCGCGAGTTCGAATCCGGGCATATGCGACTGATAGAGGTCGACGGAGAGCCGTGTCAGTTCGTCGACGCTGAGCATGGAGCTCTGGCGTCGATCCTGGACCTGCGCCACCACGCCGATCCGGTCGCGACTGCGCACAGCATGATGGTGCAGGACTATTCCGCTCCGCTGGACGTGCTGAACGACCACCTCGTGACAGCCATTGTGTTCCAGGTCGGCGACGACCATTTCCTGTGGTACCAGCGAGCGCACCATATCGCGCTCGACGGATTCGCCGCGGTAACGATGTTGCACCGGATGACCGAGTTGTACAACGCTTGGGTGAAGGGCGAGGAACCGCCATCGTGCGCGGCGCAGGACCTGGGGGTCATCGTCGAGCAGGATCTGGCGTACCGGGGTTCGACGCGTTTCGACAACGACCGCAGATATTGGCTGGAGCATCTGGAAGGCGCGCCGCCCGCCGTCAGTCTGGCCGGTCGCGTCGGCAAGCCCACCATTCATCCGGCGCTGGTCAGCACAGAGTTGCCCGACGCCACCGCGAGTCTGATGGAAAGCGTCGCGCTCGAACATGGTCAGAGCGTGGCTCCGACCATCGTCGCGGCGTTCGCCGCGTACCTCGCGCGGATGACCGGAAGCGATGAAGTGATGCTGAGCCTGCCGGTGTCGGGTCGGCACTCTGCCGTGCTGCGCCGTTCCGGGGGGATGGTGGCGAACGTGGTCCCGCTGCGGGTGCGGGTCGCGGGCCGCAGCGTCGGCGAACTGATCGCCGCTGTGCAAAGCGAGTTGACGAGCGCACTTCGGCGCCAGCGCTACCGCCAGGAAGACATATTCCACGATATGGGGATCGCGCGCGACGAGGCAGTATCCTTCGGGCCGGCCGTGAACCTCATGATGATCGAGAACGAGGTTGTGCTCGGTAACACGACAGGCCGCCTGAACGTCCTCACCTCAGGCCCGACCGCCGACCTCTTCGTCAATATCTACCCGGGTGCGGGCAAAGACAGTACACATATCGACTTCCAGGGAAATCCGAGTGTCTACAGCCAGGACGAGCTCGCTGGTCACCACCGGCGCTTCCGTATGTTCCTGCACGAATTCCTCGCCGGGGGAGCGGGATGTCCGGTCAGCAGATTGTCGCTGCTCGACGCACAGGAGCGGTCCGCGCTGCCGCGGGTGCGGGGGCCGAGTGGGGTCGAAACCCGGCTGCTTCCGGAGATTCTGACCGAGAGCGCGCGCCGCGATCCTGGTGCGTGCGCGATCATCTCGGCCGGGCAGACAATGACGTACGGCGAGCTGGATACCAGATCCTCGCAGCTGGCCCGCCATCTGAGAGCTCTGGGGTGTGGGCCGGACACGGCGGTCGCGATCATGCTGCGACGCTCGGTCGAATCCGTCGTGGCGACGTGGGCGGTCGCGAAATGTGGGGCCGCGTTCGTCATGGTGGACCCCGAGTACCCGCGCAAGCGGGTGGAACATATGGTCGCCGACAGCGGTGCGGCCGTGGCGATCACGGTCGACGCTTTGCGCGGGCGGCTCCCGTCGGCGATGCGTTCTGTGGTTCTCGATGACCCCGCGACCCTGGGGGAAGGCAGCGCCGCGAGCGCACCGATGTCCGACGGCGACATGATCCGCCCACTACGGCCGTCCAATATCGCTTATGTCACCTATACCTCGGGATCCACCGGAGCGCCGAAAGGCGTCCAGGTCACGCACACCGGCCTCGCGAATCTGGTCGCCGATCGCGCCGCCACGTACGGAATCGACACGACCTCTCGGGTGTCCTATGCCCTCTCGCCCAGCTTCGACGCCGCCATGGAACAGTTTCTGACCTGCTTCGCGAGCGGATCCACGCTGGTGATCGTGCCGCCCGAGGTCACCGGCGGCGAGCCGCTCACGCGACTGCTGGCAGACGAGCACGTGACCCACTTGACGCTGACGCCCACGATGCTGGCAACAGTGGACCCGCACGAGGCGACCGACTTGCGAGTGGTCGTGGTCGGCGGCGACGTCTGTCCACCGCACGTCATCGAGCGGTGGGCGCCGTCGGTGTCCATGTACAACGAATACGGTCCCACCGAGGCCACCGTGACCGCCGTCGGCGCCATGCTGACACCCGACCACGCACACCTGGTCGGTGGCCCCATTCGTGGTGTCTCGGCGATGGTGCTGGACAGAACGCTGCAACCGGTGCCGAAGGGCACCGCGGGCGAACTGTATCTCGCCGGGCCGGGACTGGCCCGCGGATACAGTCATCTGTTCGCCGCCACCGCCGCCCGGTTCGTCGCGGATCCGTACGGCGGCCCCGGCGAGCGGATGTACCGCACCGGCGACATCGCGCGCTGGACCGGCGACAACGCCGAAATGACGCTGGAATTGGCGGGGCGCAGCGACTTCCAGGTCAAGATCCGTGGCTACCGGATCGAACCGGGTGAAATCGACGCCGTGCTCACCACACACGAGGACGTGGACCTTTCCGTGACGGTGCCGGTGCACAACAACGCGGGCACGACGGTGCTGGCGTCGTATGTGGTCCCGGTCAGCGGCCGTCGGATCGAACCTCTCGAACTCGAGCGCTTCGCCCGGGATTCGCTGGCGCCGCATATGGTCCCGGCGGTGATCCTCCCGTTGGACAGCCTCCCGGTGAACGCCTTCGGCAAGCTCGATCGCGGCGCTCTGCCGAAGCCGGAATTCGGGACCGCGCCTGTCGGCCGTACGCCGGCCACCGCCAGGGAGAAGGCGGTCGCGAAGCTGTTCGCCGAGGTGCTCGGCGTGCCGCTCATCGGGGCGGACGACAGCTTCTTCGCCCTGGGCGGCGACAGCATTCTGTCGATCCGGCTGGTGGCGCGGGCAAAGGGCGACGGCCTGAGTTTCTCCACCCAGGATGTGTTCGTGCACAAGACCGTCGCGGCCTTGGCGGCCGCTGCCACGGCCACGCAAGCACGCGATACCCCCGAGTTGGACGAGTTGCCCGGAGGCGCCGTCGGACCGATGCCGTTGTCGCCGATCATGTGCGCGATGCTCGATCGGGGTCATTACGACCGATTCGCGCAGGCCGCGCTCGTGCAGCTGCCCGAAGGGGTCGATCGGGCGGGCCTCGTGCGCGCACTGGGAGCCCTGCTGGACCGCCACGACCTGCTGCGCGCGGTATTGCGCGGCGATTCGGGTGATCGGTACGTAGAGGTACTCGAGCGCGAAGCGATCGACCCGGACGCCGTGCTCATCGATGTTCGGCTCGATCGGCGAGACGCCGCCGAGGTCGACCGGCACCTACAGCAGGCCGCGGATCGATTGGACCCGGCCGAGGGTGTGCTCGTTCGAGCCGTCTGGATGCAGGATCGCAACGGCTCGGGACCCGACCTGATGTGGCTGGTGGTTCACCATCTCGCCGTCGACGTGGTGTCGTGGCGCATCATCCTCGCCGACCTCGCGCAGGCCTGGTCGCAGGTATCCGACGGCGGCGAACCGGATTTCGGCCCGATCACCACCTCGTTCCGGCGATGGGCGCACGGCCTGGTCGAGCGGGCGCCGAGCAGACGGTCGGCGGAGCTCGACGGGTGGAAAGACGTACTCGCGCGAGGTGATCAGCTACTCGGATCGCGCCGTCTCGTTCCGGATCGTGACGTCGGGGCCACGGCGGGCCGGGTACATCAGCGCATTCCGGCCGCGGTCACCGAGGCGGTCCTCACCACGATTCCGGACCGCTTCCACTGCAGCGCCAACGATCCGCTGCTCGCGGCCCTGGTACTGGCACTCGGAGAGTGGCGGCGCAGGCGCGGTACGGCGGCGACCGCCGGAGAGTTGATCTCGCTGGAGGGACACGGCCGCGAGGAGCAAGCCGTACCCGGCGCCGATCTCAGCGGCACCGTGGGCTGGTTCACCACACGCTTCCCGGTTCGGATCGAGTGCGACGATGTCGACCTCGATGACGCGCTGGCCGGCGGCACGGGCGCTGGAACGGCGATAAAACAGGTGAAGGAGCAGTTGCGCGCGGTGCCGGGCAACGGCATCGGCTACCAGATGCTGCGTCATCTCGATTCCCAGGGCAGGGCCGAGCTCGCGGACCTGCCCGAACCGCAGATCAGTTTCAACTACCTCGGGCGGGTGGGTGTCGGCGAACGCTCGGTGCCCTGGGCGCCCACCACCGAGTTCACCGCACTGACCGCGACGAGCGATCCGGAGATGGCGCTGCCGGCCCTGCTCGATATCAATGCGATCGCCGAGGAAGGTCGCGACGGGCTCGAACTCGACGTGACCTGGGAGTTCGCCTCGCAGGTACTGGACCGCGAGGACGTCGACGAGCTCGCCGGGCTGTGGGCTCGCGCCCTGGGGGCGCTTGCCGAGCACGTCCGATCCGACACCGGATACGGCTTCACCCCCTCCGACTTCCCGCTCACCGCGGTAGCGCAGGACGATGTCGACCGCTGGCTGGGCGAATACCCGTCGATGATCGATGTGTGGCCGCTCACCGCCTTGCAGTCCGGGCTGCTGTTCCACACGGTCTACGACCGCGACGGCGACGACGGCTACATCGTGCAGGTGGCGCTGACGTTCGCCGGGCAGGTGGACGGGCCCCGGATGCGGCGGGCCGCGCAGGTGCTCATCGACCGGCACGACAGCCTGCGGACCGCCTTCGTCGAGAGTGCCGATGGGCCACGCCAGATCGTTCTGCGCGACACCGAGGTCGATTGGGGCGAGTCGAGTATCGCCGACATCATCGATGCCGACCGGCAGGCGCGGGCACTTCGGCGACTCGCGACGGCGGCCGCGGCTCCGTTCGATCCGGCCCACCCACCGCTGGTGCGGTTCCACCTCGTGCGCACCGGCGTGGATACCTTCCAGTTGCTGGTCACCAACCACCATCTCGTGCTGGACGGCTGGTCGATGCCGCTGCTGATCCACGAGTTGCTCTCGTTGTATATCTCGGACGGCGATACCGTCGCGCTCGCGCCCCCTCGTTCGTACCGGGAGTATCTGCAGTGGCTGCAGGCTCAGGATCGCGACGCCGCCATCGCCGCGTGGCGGGAGACGCTCGCCGGAATCGACAGTCCGACGCGGGTCACGGACAGGCCGGATCGGTCCGTCACCGCGCAGGTCGGTGAGGTCGACCTGGAACTGGACGCCGCGACCACCGCCGCGCTTCTCGATCTGGGCCGCTCACACGGCGTCACGGCCAACACGGCCTTGCAGGTGGCGTGGGCATTGCTGGTGGCCGCGCTGACCGGACGGTCGGACGTGGTGTTCGGCAATACGATCGCGCACCGCCCGCCGCAGATTCCGGATGTCGAGCGCATGGTCGGGCTTCTGGTCAACACGCTGCCCGTCCGAGTCCGCCTCGAACCCGGCGAAACCGTCGGCGAGCTGCTCGTCCGCGTGCAATCCGAGCAGGCGGCCATGCTGGATCACCAGTACGTCGGCTTGGCGGAGCTGCAACGGGCCACCGGCATCACCGATATGTTCGACACCGCGACGGTGCTCGAGTCCTATCCGCTCGACCGGGAACTGTTGGCGCGCAATCTCTCCGACGCCGGCTTGCGGTTCGTCGACATCGACGCCCACGATGCCACGCCGTATCCGCTGAGTTTGCAAGTGTCCCCGCCTCGGTCGAGTGGCGACCGACGATCGAGCGCGGCCGACCAGCCCGGCACCTATACGGTAGCACTGAAATTCGCCGCCGACCGATTCGATGCGGACGAGGTCCGCACGCTGCTCGAACGCTTCGAGCTCCTGCTCACGCAGATCGTCGGGTATCCCACCCGGAAGGTCGCCGCGATCTCGTCCTGCTGGGATTCCGAACGGGCGGAACTACTTTCGGTCGGCAGCGAGGAGCCCGCCGCGGAGCTCGTGCTGCGCGACATCCTGTGGGGGACCGCACGGAAGTATCCGGATGCCGTTGCTGTCCGCAGCGGTGATGCCACGTGGACCTATCAGGAGCTGGAGCGTCGCGCCGACGGGTTCGCTCGCCTGCTGGCCGACCACGGTGCTCGCGCGGAGTCGATCGTCGCGTTGGCCGTTCCCCGGTCGACCGAACTGGTGGTGGCGATCTGGGCGGTGGCGAAAACAGGTGCCGCCTTCCTGCCGTTGGATCCCGGCAATCCCGCCGCGCGGATCGAGGAGTTGTTATCGGACTCCCGGACCCGTCTGGGCGTGACGACCAGCGCTGTCGCGCCACAGCTTCCGAATAGTGTCGACTGGTTGACTCTGGACGCTTCGGCTTCGGACGCGCAGGAGGGGCGACGTCCGTCCGGTTCCCCGGCCGGGGCCGACCGGCTGTCGGCCGACAACGCGGCATACGTGATCTATACGTCCGGATCGACCGGCAAACCAAAGGCAGTCCAGCTCAGCCATCGAGGACTGGCCGATCTCGTCGCGGCGCAAGTCGACGCCTTCGGCGTCGGTACGGATTCGGTGGTGTTGCAGGTCGCGTCGCCCGGATTCGACGCCTGCTTGTCGGAGTTGCTGTTGGCGCACGGCAGTGGCGCCGCTCTCGTGGTGGCGCCGCCGGAGGTCTACGCCGGGACCGACCTCGAGGATTTGATTCGCGCACAGCGGGTTTCGCACGCGATCATCACCCCGTCGGTGCTGAAGACCATGGATCCGTCCCGGACGCCGTCGTTGACATCGCTCGCGGTCGTCGGCGAAGCGACCGAGCCGGACACCGTGAACCGGTGGGGCCATGGGCGACGCCTGATGAATCATTACGGACCTACCGAGTGCACGATCTGGGCGACGGGGTCGGACGTCGTCCCCGGCGAGCCGGTGACGATCGGCGGCCCGATCCCAGGCGCGTCCGCGATGGTTCTCGACACGTGGCTGCGGCCGGTGCCGGTCGGTGTCGTGGGCGAGCTCTATATCGGGGGGCCCGGACTCGCCCGCGGGTACGTCGATCGACGGGGCATCACCGCGTCACGCTTCGTCGCGGATCCGCGATCCACCCGCGGCGAGCGGATCTACCGCACCGGTGATTCCGTGCGCTGGGTCCGCGGACGCGCCGGATTGGCACTGGAATATCTGGGCCGGGGCGATCAGCAGGTCAAGATTCACGGCCTGCGGATCGAGCCGGGGGAAATCGATGCCCACCTGGCTCAGCACCCGGAGGTGGCGAGCGTGGCCACCGTCGTGGTGAAGGGGCCTGCCGACGAACCGATCCTGGTGTCCTATTTCGTCTCCGCCTCGGATGCCACGGTAGATGTGGCGGCACTCGGCGACGATCTCTCGGGCACGCTACCGCGCTATATGAATCCCGCGGCGATTGTGCAGCTCGAGGAGATGCCGCGCACGCCTACCGGGAAACTCGATCGGAAAGCATTGCGGCAGCGGGCCTTCGAGTCCGACGCCGCAGGCGGCAGAGCGCCGTCGACGCACACCGAGCAGGTCGTGGCGAAACTCTTCGCCGAGGTGCTCCATCTCGACACCGTGTCCGCCGACAGCAACTTCTTCGCGCTCGGCGGGGACAGTATCGTCTCGATGCGGCTGGTGGCGCTGGCGAGATCGGCCGGGCTCACGTTCACGCCGCGAGATGTGTTCGAAGGCAAGACCGTTGCCGCCCTTGCCGCGATGGCCGGCGGCGATCCGGTGCCGGTGACAGATCGCGCTTCGGACTCTCCACTCGTCGCGCTCACAGAACCCGACCTCGCTCGGCTCGAGCAGCAATACCACGGCCTGTCCGACGTATGGCCGTTGTCGCCCATGCAATCCGGCGTGCACTTCCACTCGACGTTCGACCCGGATGCCGGGGACAACTACACCGTCCAGACGATGATCGGATTCTCCGGCGCGGTCGACGGTGAGCGCCTGCGCCGTGCCGCTCAGGCCGTGGTCGACCGGCACGACATCCTGCGGGCCGCCTTCGTGGAGACCTCGGCCGGACCGTGCCAGATCGTGCTCGACCATGCCGAGATCGGTTTCCGAGAGATCGATCTCGGCGATGCGGAATCCCCGGCCGACCCGGAATCGATCGCCGCCGCGGACGCGGCGGCGGGCTTCGATCTGTCGGCTGCTCCGCTCCTGCGCTTGACGCTGATCCGCCTCGACGAGGGGTCCTTCCGGCTGCTCGTCACCAATCACCATGTGATCCTGGACGGCTGGTCGATGCCGCTGCTGATGCGAGAACTGCTCGACTACTACGGGTCTCCCGACCATATCGACTCCGCCGGACCTGCTCCCTCCTACCGCGACTATCTGTCCTGGCTGGGACGGCAGGACAGTTCCGCATCCAAAGCGGCATGGAAGCAAGCCTTTTCGGATGTCGACGCACCCACCCGGGTGTCCCGCGACGTGGGCGCGGCGGGTTCGGTATCCACCGCTGAGGTCGGGGCCGAGCTGACGGCAGATCTTTTCGGAGACCTCCGTCGAGTGGCGGCGGAAGCGGCCGTCACCCTCAATACGGCGGTCACCGCGGCCTGGGCTCTGAATCTGCGCGTGCTGACCGGGGAGACCGATGTGATCTTCGGCTCCGCGGTGTCGGGACGGCCCCCGGAGTTGCCGCTGGTCGATCAGACGCTCGGCATGTTCCTGACTACGATTCCCGTGCGAGTCCCGCTCGAACCCACCATGACGGTGCGCGCGTTGCTGACCAGCATTCAGGCGCGGCACGCCGGCATGCTGGATCATCACCACATCGGGCTACCCGAGATCCACCGCAGCGTCGGCCTGCCCGAACTCTTCGATACCGCCATCACTTTCCAGTCGTTCCCCGTCGACCGGACGGCACTGCAGCGACTCATCGATTCGGCGGGCCTGCGGGTGGACGAACTCAGCGGTGTCGACGCGACGCCGTACCCGCTGAGCCTGGTCGTGGAACCGAAACAATCCGAGCACGGCGAAGCACAGGGACTGCGGATCACCCTCCGATTCCACGACCGCGCATTCGACACCGCGGCCGCCCGCCGGATCCTCGACCGCTTCGTCGAGTTGCTCGGCCGGATCGCGGTCAACCCCGACGTCCGGCTGGGCGAGCTGCCGCTCGGCGAGGAACCGGGGCCGTCGTGGCCGGATTCGGTTGCGGAACAGGCGATCCCGGACACGCTGGACCGGATACTCGCCGCTCGCGCTGCCGCCGAACCCGACGCGATCGCCGTGCGATGCGGTGACACCGCCATGACCTACCGGCAACTCGACGAGCGATCCGCACAGCTGGCGCGGGTCCTGCTGCGGCACGGTGTCCGGCGGGGACAGGTCGTCGCCGCTGTGCTTCCGCGATCCCTGGCGGCGACCCTCGCCCTGTGGGCCGTGGCGAAGACCGGTGCCGCGTTCCTGCCGATAGATCCGACTCTGCCATCGGAGCGGATCGAATATCTGCTGTCGGACTCGGGAACCGCGCTCGGGCTGACCGACACGTTTGCCAGGGAACATCTTCCTGACAGCGTCGAGTATCTGATCCTCGACCAGGAACAGATACTCGGCGCCGAGGACTCGGTTCCCGCTGGGCCGATCACCGACGCCGAACGCGACGGACCGATTCGACGGGAGCAGACCGCGTACGTGAGCTATACCTCCGGGTCGACCGGTATGCCCAAGGGCGTACTCGTCAGCCATCGCGGTCTGGCCGATATCGTCGCGGCGCAGCGGCGGATACTCGGCGTCGACCCGATGTCGGTGGTCCTGCAGGTGGCCTCGCCCAGCTTCGATGCCTCGGTGTTCGAGTTGTTGATGGCGCACGGCTCGGGCGGTCGACTGGTCGTCTCGCCTGCCGATGTCTACGCCGGCCCAGAGCTGGCGGATCTCATCGGGCGCGAACATATTTCGCACGCGGTGATCACTCCCTCGGCGCTGGCGACCATCTCGTGCGACGGTCTCGACGGGCTACGTGTACTGGCAACCGCCGGTGAGCCGGTCGGGCCGGAGCTGGTCGATCGGTGGGCGCCGCATCGCACCATGGTCAATCTCTATGGGCCGAGCGAAAGCACTATCTGGGCTACCGCCAGCGACGCACTGACGCCCGGTGCCCCGATCACGATCGGCAAGCCGGTCGGCCCCGTGGCGGTCGTCGTCCTCGATACCTGGTTGCGGCCCGTGCCACACGGTGTCGAGGGCGAGCTGTACCTGTTCGGCGCCGGCTTGGCCGACGGGTACGCCGCCAGAAGGGGGTTGACCGCGGCGCGATTCGTCGCATGCCCGTTCGCGGAGCCGGGGCAGCGCATGTACCGCACCGGTGACGTGGTGCGCCGCGGCGCCGATGGCGATCTGGAGTTCTTGGGGCGCAACGATTTTCAGGTGAAGGTGCACGGCACCAGGGTCGAGCTGGGCGAGATCGACGCGGTGCTCGACGCACGTGCCGATGTGGCGTACGCGGTCACGGTGCCGCGCCGCGACGGCGGCCGCCCGGTGGTGCTGGTGTCCTATGTCGTGCCCGCGCCGGGGGCGGAGGTCTCGGGCGAGGAGTTGCGTGCGGCACTGGCTGAGGTGTTACCCCGGTACACGGTGCCGTCCGCGGTGATGGTGCTGGACGAGGTGCCGCTGACCGTCAACGGGAAGCTGGATCGCGAGCGGTTGCCCGAGCCGGTTGCCGTCACGCGAGAATTCCGGGCGCCGTCGCCAGGATTGGAAGAGTTGGTCGCGCGGACCTTCGAGCAGGTGCTCGACGTGGACCAGGTGGGCGTCGACGACGACTTCTTCGCACTGGGCGGCGATTCGCTGAGCGCCTCGATGGTGGTGGCGCGCATCGGCGCGGCCCTGGACGCGCGAGTGCCGGTGCGATCGGTTTTCGAGGCGCCGACCGTCGGCGGACTGGCCGGGCTGGCCGCGGCGGTCAGCGGTGGGGGCCGGTTGCCCCTGCTGCCGGGCGTGCACCCCGACTCCGTGCCGCTGTCGCTGGCACAGCAGCGGATGTGGTTCCTGAACCGGTTCGAGCCGGACTCCGCGGTGCACAACATTCCGGTGATGCTGCGGCTGTCCGGACGGCTGGACACCGAAGCGCTGGGTGCCGCGCTCGCCGATGTGGTCGCGCGCCACGAAGTATTGCGGACGATCTATCCGGAAGCCGCCGGTGAGCCGCGGCAGGTCGTTCTCGACGAGCCCGCGGTGCCGGTGCGGCCGGTGCGAGTGCACGCGGATTCGGTCCCGGAGGTGGTGGGCGAATTCGTGCGGGGTGGATTCGATGTGACTGCCCGAGTGCCGATGCGAGTGGGATTGTTCGAGCTGGGCGCCGAGCACGACAGTGACACCGGCGAATTCCTGCTGGTGCTCGTGGTCCATCACATCGCAGGCGACGGTCAGTCGATGGGGCCACTGGCCCGTGACGTGATGGTGGCCTACGTCGCGCGACTGGCCGGGCAGGCGCCGGAGTGGGAACCGCTCGCTGTGCAGTACGCGGATTACGCGTGGTGGCAACGGCAGATGCTGGGGGCCGCGGACGATCCGGCGTCGTTGATGTCGCAGCAGGTGGAGTTCTGGCGCTCGACCCTCGCGGGTGCACCGGACCGGCTGGAACTACCGGCGGACCGCCCACGCCCGGCCGTCGCGTCGCTGTCGGGAGACCGGGTACCGGTGGAGATCGGTGCGAGGCTGCACGAGCGGCTGGTCGCGCTGGCCCGATCGCGGGGGTCGTCGCTGTTCATGGTGATGCACGCCGCGCTGGCAACGGTATTGGGGCGGCTCAGCGGCAGCGACGACGTCGTGATCGGCACCCCGGTCGCGGGGCGGGGCGAGCCCGGTCTGGACGATCTGGTGGGGATGTTCGTGAACACGCTGGCATTGCGGACCCGGGTGGATACGGGCGAGCCGTTCACCGAGTTGCTGATGCACACGCGGGAGACGGACCTGCTGGCGTTCGAGCACGCGGACGTGCCGTTCGAGCGGGTCGTGGAGGAGTTGAACCCGGAGCGATCGGCGGCCCGACATCCGTTGTTCCAGGTGGCCTTGGCATTTCAGAACGTGTCGACGGTCGATGTGGTGCTGCCCGACGTCCGGGTGACGCGGGCGAATGTGGATACCGGGGCGATCCAGTTCGACCTGCAACTGGTGCTGGCCGATTCCTCCGGCAATGCCGGTGCGGCGCAGGGTATGTCGGGAATGCTGACCTATGCGCGGGATCTGTTCGACGAGGCGACCGCGGCGGCGATCGTCCGGCGGCTGGTGCGGGTATTGGAAGCCGTCGCCGACGATCCGGCCGTCGTAGTCGGGGATATCGACTGGCTGGAAGCCGACGAGCGCTCGGCGCTCACATCCCGGGTCGGGGCGCGCACCGTGGAGGCGCTGGAGCCGCCCGCATTGCTGCCGGAGGTGTTGACCTCGGCCGTCCGGGACAACGGCGACGGTATCGCCGTCGTCGCGGGGGATGCCACGCTGTCGTACAAGCAGCTGGACGAACGATCGAACCGACTGGCGAGGTTGCTGATCCGCCGTGGCGTCGGACCGGAGAATCCGGTGCTGGTGGCGGCGGCGCGGTCGACGGAGTCCGTCGTCGCGTGGTGGGCGGTGGTCCGGTCGGGTGCGGCGTACGTGCCGGTGGACCCACGCTATCCCGAAGGCCGGATCGAGCAGATGGTGTCGGATTCTCGTGCGACGCTGGGGATTACGGTGTCGTCGGTACGTGCCCAACTGCCCGATTCGGTGGACTGGATCGTGCTCGACGACCCGGCCGTCGCCGCGCGGATCGATGCGGCGGCGAGCGGCCCGATCGGCGACGACGAGCGGACGCGGCCGCTGCGGGTCTCGGATGTCGCCTACGTGGTCTTCACCTCCGGATCCACCGGAGTGCCGAAAGGCGTGGCCGTCACCCATTCCGGCATCGCCGACTTCGTCTCGGGGCGGCGTGCCGATCGCGGGCTCCAGCACGCGTCCAGGGTGTTGCATTTCGCGTCGCCGTCGTTCGACGCCGCACTGATGGAGATCCTGATGGCGGTCAGCCGGGCCGGTGCGTTGATCGTGGTGCCGACGGGGATCTACGGCGGCGGTGAGCTGGCCGAGTTCTTGCGCGTGCGGCGGATCACCCACGCTTTCATGACCCCGGCCGCGCTCGCGTCGGTCGATCCGGCCGGGCTCGACGACTTGCGGCTCGTGATGTCCGGTGGCGAGGAGGTCCCGACGGATCTGGTGAGCCGATGGGCGGGTACCGACGTCGCGGGCGCCCGGGAGTTCCAGGTGCTGTACGGGCCGACCGAGGCCACGATGCTCGCCACGGCGACGCGCGCGCTGCAACCCGATGATCGGCCGACGATCGGTGCCCCGCTGCCGGGGATGCAAGCGCTGGTCCTGGATGTCCGCCTGCAGCCGGTGCCGGTGGGGGTGGCGGGAGAGTTGTATCTGGCGGGTCCGGCGCTGGCGCGCGGGTACCTGAACAAGCCGGCTACCGATGCGGCGCGGTTCGTGGCGCATCCGTTCGGGGAACCGGGACGCCGCATGTACCGAACCGGTGATGTGGTGCGCTGGAATACCGACGGTGATCTGGAGTTCCTGGGGCGCAACGATTTCCAGGTGAAGATCCGTGGCTACCGGGTGGAGCTGGGCGAGATCGACGCGGTGCTGAGCGCGCGGGCGGAGGTGGCGTACGCGGTCACGGTGCCGTGGCGTGCGGGCACCGGTCCGGCGCAGTTGGTGTCCTACGCGGTGCCCGAAACCGGGGCGAGCCTTTCGGGCGAACAGTTGCGCGCGGTATTGGTCGAGGCGCTGCCGTCGTACCTGGTGCCCGCCGCGGTGATGATCCTCGACGCGATTCCCCTGTTGCCGAACGGAAAGCTCGACCGCACGGCCCTGCCCGCACCCGTTGTCCAGGCCAAGCGATTCCGGGCCCTGGTGTCACCGGCGGAGGAGATAGTGGCGGGCGTCTTCGCCGACGTCCTCGGTATCGACAGTCCCGTCGGCGCCGACGACGACTTCTTCGACCTCGGCGGCAACAGCCTGGTGGCCACCCGGGTAGCCGCCCGGATCGGTGCCGCGCTCGACGTGACCATCCCGGTGTCGGTGATCTTCGAAGCGCCGACGGTCGAGAGGTTGGCCGCGCGCGCCGAATCGCAGGCCGCCACCGGTCGGGTAGCGCTGACCGCGCAACCGCGGCCGGAGCGGATTCCCCTGTCGTCGGCCCAGCAGCGGATGTGGTTCCTGAACCGGCTGGAGCCCGGTTCGGCCGCCTACAGCATTCCGATCGTGCTACGGCTGTCCGGACGGCTGGATCTCGACGCGCTACGCGCGGCGATCGAGGATGTGGTGAACCGGCACGAAGTACTGCGGACCGTATACCCGTATGCCGAGGGCGCGCCGTCGCAGGTTGTCCTTCCCACCGCGCAGGCGTGTGCGCCGATCACCGTGACCTCGGTCGCGGAACCGGAACTGGAAGAGTCGTTGTCGGCGTTCGTCTCGACGGTGTTCGATGTGACGGTCGAGGCCCCGTTGCGGGTGCGGGTGTTCGAGCTCGGGCCGAACGAGTGGGTCCTGGCCGTGGTGGTGCACCACATCGCCTGCGACGGGTCGTCGCTCGGCCCACTGGCACGGGACATGATGACCGCGTACACGGCTCACCTGCTCGGGGAGACGCCGAGTTGGCTGCCGCTGCCGGTGCAGTACGCCGACTACGCGATCTGGCAGCGGACGGTACTGGGTGCCGAAGACGATCCGGAGTCGCTGCTCCGTGCCCAGATCGACTACTGGACACTCGAATTGGCGGAGCTCCCGGTGGTGCTGGGACTGCCGACCGACCGACCGCGTCCGCCCGTACAGACCCATGCGGGCGCGAGCGTACCGTTGACCGTCGGCGCCGATCTGCATGCGGGACTCCAGCAGGTCGCACGAGCACACAACACGACGCTGTTCATGGTCTTCCACGCTGCGCTGGCGGCCACGCTGGCCCGGCTGGCCGATACGGACGACATCGCGATCGGCACTCCGTTCGCGGGCCGCGGCGAGCCCGAACTCGACGATCTGGTCGGGATGTTCGTCAACACCCTGGTGCTGCGGACCCGGTTGACGCCGGGGATGACGTTCACCCAGCTACTCGAACACCAGCGGGGGACCGATCTGGCCGCGTTCGGGCACGCCGATGTTCCGTTCGAGCGGCTGGTGCAGGAGTTGAACCCGGTGCGGTCGCACGCCCACCATCCGCTGTTCCAGGTGATGCTGGCATTCCAGAACGTCGCCGGAGCCCAGTTCGAACTTCCGGGGCTCTCGGCGTCCGCGATGACGGCCGACGCCGACATCGCATTGTTCGATCTGCTGATCACGATGTCGGATTCCTCTGACTCCGCCGGTGACCCGGCCGGCCTCAGCGGCGCGGTGATCTACGCCAGCGACCTCTTCGACGCGACGACAGCGACAGCGATCGTCGATCGCCTGCTGCGCGTGCTCGACGCGCTGGTGACCGATTCGGCACAGCCGGTGCGCGAGGTGGATCTGCTCGGCCCCGACGAACGCGAAACCATTCTGACGCAGTGGAATTCGACCGATCACAATCTGGATCCGGGCGAGACGCTCGCCTCCGTCTTCGCCTACGCCGCGCGGGCGCACGCGGACCGGCCCGCGGTGACAGCCGGCGAACAGACGTTGACCTATGCGGAATTCGCGTCCCGCGTCCATCGGTTGGCGCGGTGGTTGATCTCCAGCGGAGTGGGTCCGGAGTCGTTGGTGGCGCTGCGGATGCGACGTTCACTGGACCAGGTCGTCGCCATCTACGCGGTGCACGCCGCAGGCGGCGGGTACGTGCCGGTCGATCCGGACCTGCCGGCGGATCGCATCGCCTACATGCTGTCCATCGCCGCACCGGTGCTGGAGCTGTCGTCCCTCGAGGGGCTCGAGCTGTCCGGATTCGATGACGGGCCGGTCACCGACGCCGATCGGCTCGCACCGCTGCGATCCCACAATGTCGCCTACGTGATCTTCACCTCCGGGTCGACCGGTCGACCGAAAGGCGTGGCGGTATCGCACTGTTCGGTGGTCAACCAGATGCGGTGGGTCGATGAGACCTACGGGCTGACGCCGAATGACGTCGTGCTGCAGAAGTCCCCGGCCACGTTCGACATGTCGGTGTGGGAGCTGTTCGCGGCACCGGTGGTGGGCGCGCGGCTGGTGATCGCGCGAGCCTACGGGCATACCGACCCGGCTTATCTCGCCGAAACCATTGCCGCCCAGCGGGTCACGTTCGCCGCCCTGGTGCCGTCGATGCTGGCGGTACTCGCGGACACGGCGCCCGCGGAGTCACTCGAGTCGTTGCGGACGCTGCTGGTGGGCGGTGAGGCATTCGGCCCCGAGACGGTGGCCGCGGCACGGCGAATAGTGCCCGGGGTCCAGTTGCACAATCTGTACGGGCCGACCGAGTGCACCGTGTGCTCGACCGCGCATCGGGTGACCGAAACCGAGAGCGGGAACATGCCGATCGGCTCACCGGTGTGGAACACGCGGGCATACGTACTCGACGACCGGTTACATCCGGTACCGGCCGGCGTCGCCGGGGAGCTGTACTTGGCGGGCACCCAGCTCGCCCGCGGCTACCAGTCACGTCCTGGCCTCACCGCGGAACGGTTCGTGCCCGACCCGTACGGTGACGGCTTGCGCCTGTACCGCACCGGCGACCTGGTGCGCTGGCGCCGGACAGGCGAATTGGAGTACCTGGGCCGCACCGATTTCCAGGTGAAGCTGCGCGGCCTGCGTATCGAACTCGGCGAAATCGAGGCAGTACTCGCCGAGCACCCCAGCATCGCGCGGGCGATCGCGGTGGTGCGCCCCATCGGTGTGATGGAGCACCTCGTCGCCTACGTCGTGCCCGCCGCGGGCGCCACGGTCGATACCGTGGCGGTCTCGGCGCACGCGGCGACCAAACTGCCCGACTACATGGTGCCCGCCACGCTGATGGTGCTCGACACGGTGCCCCTGCACACGTCGGGCAAGCTGGACCCGTTGCGGCTACCGGAGCCGGTGCTCGCGGTAGCGGAGTTCAGGGAGCCCTCGTCCTGGCTGGAAGGCGAGGTCGCACGGGCCTTCGGAACGGTGCTCGGCGTGGATCGGGTAGGCGCGGACGACGACTTCTACGCATTGGGTGGCAACTCGCTGAAGTCGGTGCAGGTGGTGAGCGAGTTGCGCAAGGAACTCGACTACGAGGTTCCGATCAGCTGGATGCTGTCCGATCCCTGCCCCGCCGACCTGGCGAAGCGGATCGAATCCAGAATCGACGCCGATCCCGCCGCCGACGGGACCGATGTCGGCTTCGACACGCTGCTGCCGATCCGGACCAGCGGTGAGCGAGCCCCACTGTTCTGTATCCACCCGGCCTTGGGCCTGTCGTGGTGTTACCGCACACTCGACCGCTACCTCTCCGACGATCGACCGATCTACGGCATCCAGGCGCCACAGATCAGCGGCGAGACCCCCGGTCCGACAACGATCGAAGAAATGGCCGCACGCTACTTCGCCGAGATTCGCGCAGTTGCGCCACACGGCCCCTATCACCTCCTCGGCTGGTCACTGGGTGGTGCGATCGCCCACGCCATCGCTGTCGAGATGCGTGCCGCCGGTGAAGAGGTCGCGCTGCTGGCACTGCTGGACGCCGAGGTGGGCGGGGTCGACGAGTCGACGCTGCGCGCCGTCACGGCCGGCGAACTGATCAGCAATCTCGGCCCGGTCATGGGCGTCGATTTCGTCAGCCCCGACGCGAGTGCCGAGGAGGCCGCCGACCTGATCGAACGGCACTTGGGGAGCAGCCTCGGTATCGACGCCGCACGGATCCAGCGTCTGACCGATGCCTACAACCTGGCGGTCAGGGCGGCCGGCGCGTGGCATCCCGCGGTCTTGGACAGCGACGCGCTCTATTTCACCGCGACGCGCGAACGGCGATCCGACGCCACGGGTCATGAGGGATGGGCGCGGGTGATCCGCGGGCAGCTGTCGAATTTCGACATCGATGTGGCCCACCTCGATATGACCCAACCGGGTGCGATCGCCGAGATCGCCCGGATTCTCAACGCGCGATTGGACAGCTGACCGCGTTTCCGCTCGACCAGGTGGCCTATCTGACGGTCCGGTTCGGTGCCTGCGCGTGCGACACCGACCTGGTCGCCTGCTATTTTGAACGTCGTTCAATGATGTAGCGAAGGATGTCTGCCGTGCCCGAAGTCGAGAAATCCCCGAAGCGGGCAACCGGATTCACCGCACGGGACATGGCCCAGATCGCGGTGTTCGCGGCCCTGATCGCCGCCCTCGGCCTGCCCGGGGCGATCACCGTCGGGTTCAGCGGGGTGCCGATCACGCTGCAGACGCTCGGAGTGATCCTCACCGGTGCGATCCTCGGCGCCCGCAAGGGCACGGCCGCGGTGGCGGTGTTCATCGCGCTGACCATGATCGGGCTGCCCCTGCTCTCCGGTGGCCGCACCGGCCTCACCGCGCTGGCTTCGCCGACGGCCGGCTATCTGATCGGCTGGATTCCGGCGACGCTGGTCATCGGCCTGCTCACCGCGATGATCCTGCCGAAGTATCCGATCGTGCTCGGCCTGCTGATCAACGCCCTCGGCGGCATCGTGATCATCTACCTGTTCGGCACCGCCGGCCTGCTGGTGCGCACCGATCTCAGCCCGTGGGCGGCGGTGTCGACCAACTTCGCCTTCGTGCCCGGCGATCTGGCCAAGGTCGTGATCGCCACGGTCGTCGCGAAGGGCGTGCACCGCGCCTATCCCGGGCTGATCCGTGCCTGATCGCCGGGCGTCGTGAGCGAGATCGTCGTCGACGCGGTGGGTCACCGTTTCGGTGATCGGACCGTGCTGCGCGATATCGATCTGCGGATCACCGAACGCCGGGTCGGATTCATCGGCGCCAACGGGTCGGGCAAATCGACGCTGGCCCGCATGCTCAACGGACTGCTGAAGCCGGCCACCGGCACGGTGACCGTCGACGGGCTCGACGTCGCCCGCAAGGGCGCGCAGGTGCGACGCAAGGTCGGCTTCGTGTTCACCGATCCTGATACCCAGATCGTGATGCCGACGGTCGCCGAAGACCTCGCGTTCTCGCTGCGCCGCAGCGGTCTGAGCAAGGCCGAGATCGCGGCCCGCGTGCAGCGCATGCTCGACCGCTTCGGCCTCGCCGCGCACACCGACCACCCGGCGCACCTGCTCTCCGGCGGGCAGAAACAGCTGCTGGCCATCGGTTCCGCGCTGATCCGCGAGCCCGAGGTGATCGTGGCCGACGAACCCACCACGTTGCTCGATCTGCGCAACGCGCGGCGGGTATCGCAGGCGCTGAACTCCCTCGACCAGCAGGTGATCGTGGTCACCCACCAGCTCGGATTGCTCGACGGATTCGATCGAGTCGTGGTGCTGGACAACGGTTCCGTGGTTTTCGACGGCCCCCCGGTGGCGGCGATCGACGCGTATCGGCAACTGATCGAATGATCGGCCTGTATTGCCCCGGCGACTCGCTGCTGCACCGGATGCCCGCCGGGGTGAAGCTGGCGCTGTTGCTGGTATCGATCCTGGCGATGACGGTGTTCGTCCGTGGCCCGCTCGGCGTGCTGGTCGCCTTGGCGGTGGTGGCCTGCCTGTTCGCGCTCGCCCGCGTCTCCTGGCGGGTGGCCTTCGCCCAGGTGCGCCCGGTGCTGTGGATGACCGCGATCATCGGGGTGTTCCAGTTACTCACCACCTCGCCGCAGCGAGCCGTGGTGGTGTGTGGGGTATTGCTCGTGTCGGTGGCTCTCGCGGCACTGGTCACGGTGACCACGCGGGTCACCGCGATGCTCGACGCGCTGACTCGCGCGCTGGGCCCGCTGCGTCGCGTCGGAGTGAATCCGGAGCGGGTGAGTCTGCTTCTCGCGCTGGCGATTCGGTGCGTTCCTTTGCTGGCGCAGATCGTCCACGAGGTCGGCGAGGCGCGGCGCGCGCGGGGAGTGTCGTGGTCGGCGACCGCGCTGGTCACACCGGTGCTGGTGCGGGCATTGCGGACCGCCGACGCGATGGGTGAGGCGCTGGCCGCACGCGGTGTCGACGACGACTGAGCTCGTGTGGGGCGGACGTGCACTTGCCATTCCTAGACGACCGGTCGTATAGTTCCTCGCATGGCACGACCACGGCGCAGCGACGACACGAGAGCGCTTCTCATCGAGGAGGGCGCGGCCGACCTGCTGTCCAACGGCTATCACGGCACCGGCATCAAGCAGGTGCTCGACAAGGTCGGGGTGCCGAAAGGCTCGTTCTACAACTACTTCGACAGCAAAGAGACGTTCGCCCGAGCGGTGATCGAGCATCATTCACTATGCATCCAGCGCAATCTCGCCGACGCCTTCGGCTCTACCGCTGATCCCCTCGGTGGCGTGCGCGTCTTCTTCGCACGGCAGACCGCCGAGTTCGTGCGCACCGACTTCACCGGCGGCTGCCTGCTCGCGAACCTCGCGGCCGAGCTCGAGGGCAGTGACGTGCTGCGGGAAGAACTGTCGAGTGCCTGGGTGGCCTGGCGTGACAGTGTCGCGGCCGCGTTGCGTGCCGCGCAGGCCGACGGCTCGGTGCGCGGCGATATCGACGCGGTCGACCTCGCCGACCTACTCCTCGAATCGTGGGAGGGCGCCGTGATCCGGATGAAGCTGCAGCGCACGGTCGAGCCGCTGCACAAGTGCCTGAAACGTCTGCTGGACGACTACTTCCGGCCCTGATCAGGGTCGGGCGGACCGACTGGTTGCCGCTTGTCTATTCCAAGACGACCGGTCGTATCGAATGAAAGGGAAGACACCATGTCCACCATCAAGACGGCCATCGTGACCGGATCCTCCAGCGGAATCGGGCGCGACGTCGCCCGAGCCTTCGTCCAGCGCGGTGACAATGTCGTACTCAACGGGCGTGATGCCGCGAAGCTCGCGGCGGTGGCCGAGGAGTTGGGCGCGCCCGAGCGCACGGCGGTCGTCGTCGGCGACATCGGCTCGCCCGCAACGGGTTCGGCGCTGGTCGCGGCCGCGGTCGAGCGATTCGGTGGGGTGGATGTGCTGGTCAACAACGCGGGCACCTTCGCGGCGAAGCCGTTCACCGAGGTCACCGCCGACGAGCTGACCGGCTACCTCGACGGCAACTTGAAAGGCACCTACTTCACCACGCAGGCGGTGGTCCGACGGCTCCGTGAGCAGGGTGCGGGCGGCAACATCGTCAATATCGGCACGGTGCTCGTCACGCACGCGATCGCCGATGTCCCTGCCTCCGCGCCCTTGGCCAGCAAGGGCGCGATCCACGCGTTGACCACTAGTTTGGCGGCCGAACTGGCTGCCGACCGCATTCGTGTCAACGCCGTCGCCCCCGGCTTCGTGCGCACGCCGCTGCTGGCGAGTGCCAACGAGACTGTGTTCGGCGGGTACGCCCTTCTGGACCGTCTCGGCGACGTCACCGAAACCACCGCGGCCGTGCTCTACCTCGCCGACGCCGAGTTCGTCACCGGCCACATCCTGCCCGTCGACGGCGGCTTCATTTCCGGCCGAGCAGCCTGAAAACACCATCGAAAGGACACGATCATGCCGTACGTGAACATCAAGGTCACCGATGAAGGGGTGACCACCGAGCAGAAGGCGCAGCTCATCAAGGGCGTCACCGATCTGCTCTTCGATGTGCTCGGGAAGGATCCCGACCAGACCTTCGTGGTGATCGACGAAGTGCCGCTGACGGATTGGGGCGTGGGCGGGCTGAACGTCGCCGAGTACCGGGCGATGCGCGCGGCCCAGGGCTGAGGTGATCGGTGAGCCGGGATCGCACCCGGCTCACCGACTCAGGCGGGTCCGTCGAGGGGCACCGAGGCGTCGAGTGCGAACCAGCCCATGGAGATTCGCCTGCTGCGCGTCGAGAAGTAGCTCGGGCCGAGCCACAGATCCGGTTCGATCTCGCGCAGTTCGTCGTAGATCCGCCGCGCCGGTCGCCGGGAGCCGACGCGGGGATCGTCATAGTCGAAAAGCACCGCCGCGCGCCCGTCGATCACGGAATCGCCCACCGTGGCGACGAAATTCAACGCCCGCATGCCGCCCAGAAGGCGAAAGACATTGTGGCCGACGGCCACCTCGTCCACGTGACGAAACGACTTGGCCACCCAGAAGTACGACGGTCGAGCCATCGCCGGCCCCAGCAATCGCTCGCCCGATCCGGGGAACGAGCGCATCGTCACGTCACCGTCGAGCCGCGCGAAGTCGGCCACCGTCACATCGGGTGCCGCGGCGAACAACCGGCGGAATTCGGTGAGTCCCGCCGCGGACAGCGCGTCGAGGCGGGGTCGGTGATCGGACGGGTAGCGGACCGGCATCAGACCGTTCGCGGACAACGGTGTCGGCTTCATGGGCGGACTCGATTCTGTCGAAACTCGGTCCTCGCATGGTGCCAAGTGGCGGCGCGCGCCGGTGCCGGTTTCGCCGGACCGATGACAGCGGGCCGGGACGCAGCATGCGTCCCGGCCCGCTGGCGGTGCGGATTCCTACCGGTCGCGCAACGCGTACGGCTCGATCGCGCCGCGCTCCAGTGCCCGCGCGTCGATGGTCTCGGCGCGGTAGGGGAGCAGGGCGAGGCGGTCGCGCATGCCGCGGACCGGGTCGTCGATCTTCTCGTTCAGGCCGAACAGGAAGGTCCACTCGTGCTCGTCGCTACCGTAGGGGACCACGGTGGCGAACTGCTCGTGGAAACGACCCCACGAACGCTTCAGCGTCTCGTTGCGCCACATCGTCGCGCAACCGGCCTGGGCCGACAGCACGCCGCCGGGGGCGAGCAATGCCTTACATCGGGACAGGAACTCCGACTCGTAGAGGCGGTTGTGCTGGGCGTCCTCGACGCGCTCGTCGGGCAGATCGATGACGATCACGTCGTAGCGGGTACCCGCCGCCTGCGCGTTCGCCAGGAAATCCCAGCCGTCGGCGTAGTGCACGTGGACAGGGCCCTCGTGCTTCACCGCGGCGGTGAGCTCGGCGGTGGTGTAGCCGTAGGGCAGGTGCTCGGCGCACAGCTCCACTTCGCGCTGATCGATATCGACGTGGTCGACCAGGGTCGCCCCGGCCGCCACCGACATCTGCGAGGCCACACCCTCGCCGGAACCGATGATCAGCACCCGATCGAGCTTCTCCGCCAGCACGAACGCCGGGACCATCATGGCCTCGTGGTAGGTGACCTGGGAGAACTCGGTGGACTGACGATCGTCGTCGGAGAACAGGGAGATCCCCTGATCGGTGCGCGCGATCACCATGTGCTGGAACGGGGTGTTCGTATCCACGATCACCTCGTGCAGATCCCAGATCCGGGTCAGGCCGTCGCCCACCGGTTCGTAGATCTTCTCGGCGCCGTGGCCACGCTGGACCGTCTGCATCCGAACTGTGGTGGGGGACAACTTGTCTCGGAGCAGTTCGACGGCTTTCGTCGCGCCCGCACCGATGCTGCCGCAGGTGAAGACGTCGACGAAGATGTCGCCGGACTCCGGATAAGTGTGAATCGAGGCGTGAGACTCCGACAACAGCGCGAGGACGGTCACCCCCTGCGGATCGAACTTTTTATGAACGACTTCGCAGATGGTGACGCCCGCCGCGATCAAAGACTCACGCAACGCCGATTCGAGTCGTTCGAGATCGTCACACAGGGCTGTGTCGACGCCACCGAACTCGGCCAGCACGTGCCAACCGGTGAATTCCGCCGTCATGGGCAAACTCACTCTCGCTCAGCGCCCGAGACATGAACGGTCAAGGGCGGAAAACCATTGAAGGACACCGACGAATAACTCGCGGTATAGGCGCCGGTGTGCAGGATTCGAATCCGGTCACCGGCTCGCAACGTGGTCGGCAGAAGGACCTTCGTGCGTTGATACAGTACATCGTCGCCGTCGCAGGTCGGACCCGCGACCACCGCCTCGTCGACCGGATCGCCGTCGCGATCGGTGACGAAGCGGTAAGCGATGTACTCGTTCTCGGTCTCGGCCATACCGTTGTATCGGCCGATGTCGAGATACACCCAGCGCCGGCCGTCCGGCGCGAAACGCACGCCGACGACCTCGGCGTGCACGGTGCCCGCGTTACCCACCAGCGCACGGCCGGGTTCCACGATCAGGCCGGTGGCCGCGGGCAGGAACTCGGCGGCGGCACCGGTGATGGCGGCCGCGATCGCGTCGAGGTCGGGGGCCTCGTCGGCGTAGGAGATCGGCAGACCGCCACCCACATTGACCGCCGAGACATGAATGTCCTTGTCCGCCAAGGCTGTGACGATCTCACCGGCCTGCTCGACACCGATCCGCCATGCGGCGGGGTCGAGCTGCTGGGAGCCGACGTGGAAATAGGGACCGCCGACCGTCAGGCCCAGATCGCGGGCGCGCACCAGCAGCCGCAGGGCTTCGGCGGGCGCACACCCGAACTTGGTGCCGAACGGGGTCCGTGATTCCGGCGCCGAGGACAGGAATCGGCACTCGACCTCCGAACCCGGCGCGTGCTCGGCGATGCGGTCGAGGTCGTCTTCGGTGTCGAAGGCGTAGCGGCGCACCCCGAGGGCGAAGGCGCGCGCGATGTGGGCGCTCTTCTTGATCGGGTTGCCGTAGCAGAGCCGCTCGGGCGCGACGCCGAGATCGAGGCACTGGTCGATCTCGCCGATGCTGGCGACATCGAATTCGGCGCCCTCGTCGTCGAGCAGCGTGATCAGTTCGGCCACCGGGGCCGCTTTGACCGCGTACCGGATCCGGGTACCTGCGCGGACGGCGGCATCGAGGGTTCGGTAGTTGGCACGTACCCGCTCGGGGTCGATGACAAGGTACGGGGATTCGGGCACAGTGAACTTTCTCCTCGGCGGCCGGGAGAGACTATCAGCGGCGCCTACCCAACAACGAATCCGTCAAACATTCGTCATATTCGTCATAGTCGGTCGGTATTACTCAGCCTGCCGCGACTGTGACCTCGTCGAACACGACCTCGCCCGCGGCGTCGGACTCCTCGAGATCCACGATCGCCGTCAGCGCCCAGCCGTGATCGCCGGCCGGGTCGTCGAGCACCTGGCGAACGTGCCAGAAACCGGGCCGCTGCTCCACCTGGAACAGCTGGGGGCCGCGTGCGTCGGGACCGGTGCCGATCGTGGCGTACTCGTCGAAATAGGGGGCGAAGTCCTCGGCCCAGTCGGGTCCGGTGCCGAGCTGGTCGAGTTCGTACCAGCGGCGTCGCGAGGCCAGTTCCACGCGGCGGAACATCGCGTTGCGGACCATGATCCGGAAGGCGCGTTCGTTGGCGGTGATCGGGCGCACCGTTTCGGCGCCGAACGCGACCTGCTGGGCGTCGTTCTCCGCGCCCGGGTTGGTGAGCTGTTCCCACTCGTCGAGCAGGCTCGAATCGACCTGACGGATCAGTTCGCCGAGCCATTCGGTGAGATCGTCGAGATCCTCGGTGCGCGCGGCGTCGGGCACGGTGCGACGCAGGGCACGGTAGGCGTCGGCGAGGTAGCGCAGCACCACGCCCTCGGAGCGGGTCAGTTCGTAGTGCGAGATCAGTTCGGCGAAGGTCATCGCGCGCTCGATCATGTCGCGCACCACCGACTTCGGGGACGGCGCGAACTCCGAGACCCAGGGGTGCCCGGCCCGGTAGGTCTCGAACATCGGATCGATCAGCTCGGCCAGGGGCTTGGGCCAGGTGACTTCCTCCAGGAGCTCCATCCGCTCCTCGTATTCG
This sequence comes from Nocardia sp. Root136, assembly GCF_001427185.1. Classification (NCBI taxonomy): domain Bacteria; kingdom Bacillati; phylum Actinomycetota; class Actinomycetes; order Mycobacteriales; family Nocardiaceae; genus Nocardia; species Nocardia sp. Root136. Next base: position 1,276,096 of record NZ_LMFE01000001.1, on the reverse strand, counting down.
ATACCGTCGGCCTTCATCTCGTTGACGGCCACACCACGGGCCTTGTGCTGCTGGGCCATCAGCAGCTGGCGCGGGTCCTCGAGGGTGGCCTCGATCAGGGAGACGACATCGAGTGTGTAGGTGGGACTTTCGCGATCGAGCAGGTCGAACGCGGCCAGCGCGAACGGCGACAGTGGTTGGTCGAGCGCGAAATCTCGTTGCAGGTCGACGGTGAGCCGCGCCATCCGGCCCTTCGCATCGGGTTCGGAGAGTTGTTGCACCACACCGGCATCGCGCAGCGAACGGTAGAGCCGCAGGGCTCGCAGGATGTGCTTGCGCTGTGCGGGACGCGGCTCGTGGTTGTCCTCGAGCAGGTGGCGCATCGCGTAGAAGCAGTTGCCCGGGCGGGCGATCACATTGAGCAGCATCGAGTTGGTCACCGCGAAGCGCGACACCATCGGCTCGGGCGGGGCGGCGATGAGACGGTCGAAGGTCTCCTCGCTCCACGAGACGAAACCCTCGGGCGGTTTGCGGCGCACCACTTTTCGCTGCTTCTTCGGGTCATCGCCCGCCTTGGCGATCAGGCGGGTGTTCTCCACCTCGTGCTCGGGGGCCTGCACCACCACGGTGCCCATGGTGTCGTAGCCCGCGCGGCCGGCGCGTCCGGCGATCTGGTGGAACTCACGGGCTTTGAGCCTGCGGGTGCGCACACCGTCGTATTTGGTGAGGCCGGTGAGTAGTACCGTGCGGATCGGGACGTTGATGCCGACGCCGAGGGTGTCGGTGCCGCACACCACTTTCAGCAGGCCGTCCTGGGCGAGCTTCTCCACCAAGCGGCGGTATTTGGGCAGCATGCCCGCGTGGTGCACGCCGATACCGTGGCGGATCAGCCGCGACAGCGTCTTGCCGAAGCCCGAGGCGAACCGGAACTCGCCGATGGCGGCGGCGATCGCGTCCTTCTCGGCGCGGGAGGCGAAGTTCACGCTCGTCAGGGCCTGCGCGCGCTCGAGGGCGGCCGCCTGGGTGAAGTGCACGACGTAGACCGGCGCCTGGTGGGTGGTCACCAGCTCTTCGAGGGTCTCGGTGATGGGGGTGCGCACGTACGAGAACGTCAGGGGGACAGGACGTTCGGTGCCCGCGACCACCGTGGTCGAGCGGCCGGTGCGCGCTTCGAGATCGGTGGCGAAGAAGTCCACCTCGCCCAACGTCGCCGACATCAGCAGGAATTGGGCGCGGGGGAGTTCGATGAGCGGCACCTGCCACGCCCAGCCGCGGTCGGGGTCGGCGTAGAAGTGGAACTCGTCCATCACGATCTGGCCGACCTCGGCCGCCGCGCCCTCGCGTAGCGCCAGGTTCGCCAGGATCTCCGCGGTGGCGCAGATGATCGGGGCGTCGGCGTTGACCGCCGCGTCGCCGGTCACCATGCCGACGTTCTCCGCGCCGAACACCTCGCACAGCGCGAAGAACTTCTCGCTGACCAGTGCCTTGATCGGCGCGGTGTAGTAGCTGCGCTGCCCGTTGGCCATGGCGAACAGGTGCGCGCCGACCGCTACCAGGGACTTTCCGGAGCCGGTCGGCGTCGCCAGGATGACATTGGACCCCGAAGCCAACTCCATCAGCGCCTCGTCCTGCGCTGGATACAGGGGTGTGCCCTGCTCGGCGGCCCACGCCGAGAACGACTCGTAGAGCGCGTCGGCGTCGGTCCCGGGAATTTCGAGTAGGTCGGTCAGATCCACTCCGACAACCCTAGTCTGCGCAGCGGGCCAAGCCCTCGTCGGCCGCGCATGGCCGGAGCGAAGGCGCAGGTACGCCTAGTGGGTCCGGTGGGTCAGGCCTTACCCTCGTCGGAGGTGTCGTCGTAACCACCCTGCTCGGCCAGGAAGCGCTCGAACTCCGCCCCGAGCTCCTCACCGCTGGGCAGTTCACCGTCGGCGGCCAGCAGGCTGGACTGGCGTTCCTGGGCGGTGACGAAGCTGTCGTATTGGCGTTCCAGCGCTGTGACGACCGTCTCCACCTCCTCGTTGCCCGCGATGTGCTCGGCGACCTGCTCGCGCACCCGCGCGGCCGCCTCACCCAGCGCCGAGAGCGGAAGGTCGAGGCCCGCGTTGTCGGCGAAGTTCTCCAGCAGCGTCTGCGCCGCTTCGGGGTAGTCGGTCTGAGCCAGGTAGTGCGGCACGTGCACCGAGAACCCGAGCGATTCGTGGCCGTGCTGAGCCATCCGGTACTCGAGCAGCGACGACGCGCTGCCCGGCACCTGCAACTCGCCCGGCCAGCGCTGGTGCTCGCCGATCAGCGAACGGTCCGAGGAATGCGCGGTGACACCGAGCGGACGCGTGTGCGGGATCGCCATCGGAATCGCCGAGAGGCCGATCGTGCGGCGCACCCCGAGCTGTTCGGCCAGCAGCCGCACCGCGGTGGTGAACTTCTCCCAGCGCAGATCCGGTTCCAGGCCCGAGAGCAGCAGGAACGGGGTGCCCGCGGTGTCGCGCAGCGCCCACAGGTTCAGTTCCGGCTCGGCGTACTCGGAGAAATGATCGGTCTTGAACGTCATCAGTGGGCGGCGCGAACGGTAATCGAGCAGCTCGTCGACGTCGAAGGACGCGACCAGTTCCGATTCGAGGCTCTCGCGCAGATGGGTCGTCGCCAGACGCACGGCGTGGCCGGCGTCGGTGAAACCTTCCAGGCCGTGCACCAGCACGGGGCCCGCGCCGTCGTCCGACGACAACTGTGGCGCCGGGAACTCCAGTTCGTACATATGCGACTGGTCATCCATCGCGTTTCTCCTTCCTGCGCGGTCCACCATCGCTCGCGGGGTGGGGAAGCGGATCTCCATTGTCCCCCACGCGAGCAGTGCTGTCGCACACGGCCGGGGACGGCTCGTCCTGGTAGGCAACAGCATGGACGCGCCGCGCATTCCCGCACCGACACGGCCGGGGGGTCACGGGCGGTGGTCGCGGGGGTGTGCTGTGCGTCCCCACACGGCGTGGCGGGACCGGGCCGATCGCCGCGGTGGGGCACAGTGAACGGTGTGAACGTGGCGCAGGCGACACCGATCCGCGCGGGTGCTCCTGGCCTGCGTCGCTGGTGGCTGGGGTTGGCGGCAGTGGCGCTCGCGCTCACCGGGTGCGCGCAGAGCGTGAGCGGGACGCCGGTCGCCGAGAGCGCGGTGTCGGTGCGACAGGTCGACGGTGCGTTGGCCGAGCTGTTGCCGTCACCGTCGCGGTTTCCGGCTCGGTACCCGGCGGTGGTGCTGCCCGCGCAGGCGGCGGCGGCCGCCGCGGGTGATCTCGACGGAGTCGGCGCGGGTGCGTCGGTCAGCCCGGCGCACTGCATGCCGACCGAGCCCGAGCCCGGTGGGGAACCCGCGGCGGTGGCGGTCGGATCCGATGACGCGAGCCGGGCCACGCTCACCGTCGAATTGTCGCGGAGCGCCGAACCGGTGGCGCGGCTGCGTGATCGGCTCCGCGAGTGCGGACAGATCCAGGTACGGCGGGCCGGTGCGGGTTCCACCGTCACCACGGTGCTCGACCAGGCCGTGCCTGCCGGTACCGACGATGCGATAGCGTTGCGGCGCACCGTGGTTCCCGAAGTCGGTGGTGCGGGGCTCACCCAGACGATGCAGACCTCGATCGGGCAGATCGGCGATGTGCGCATCACGGTGACATCGATGACTTTCGGTGCGGGACAACCGGATACGGCCGCGGTGGACGAGATGTTCGCGACAACCGTCGCCTCCGTGCGCGGCAACTGAAGCGCCTACCACGGGGCGGTGACAGATCCGTCGTCGTCGCGGTGCCGGGACCGGGGTTGCTCCACAGTTCCGGCGCTACTCACAGGGCGGATAAAAGCCCAGGTCGATACAGCCGGTGCGCGATAGGAGGCGGGCACGGTGGAGCCATGACGCCATCGACGAACCCCACCCGCCGGGCCACGCGCACCGGACCGTTTCCCCGCGCACTCGGCTGCGCCGAATCCACTCCCCGCTATCCGGGCGGACTTCCGCGCCCACCGCTGCGGGTCGACGAACCCGGTGAACTGATCGCCGCCCTGCCCGCGATGCTCGGCTTCGTGCCCGAACGATCCCTCGTCGTCGCGGTGCTGCACGAGGTGGCGGCCGGGGCGGCGGAGGCGATCGAGGCGGTGGTGCGCTTCGACCTCGACGTGGCCACCGACATGCGGCTGCTCGACCAGTTCACCGCCTGCCTGGCATCGATCTGCCTGCGCGAAGAGGCGACCGGGGTGCTCGCCGTCTTCGTCGAGGACCGCGCCGAGTTCGAGGGGGAGGAAGTCCTGCGGGCCGCCGAGTTGATCGACGTGCTGGCCGAGGACGGAATCGAGGTACGCGGCGCCTGGTCGGTGCGGGCGATCGCGGCGGGCGAGCGCTACTCCAGTGTCTTCGGCACGGTCGGGACCGGCCTGGTCGCCGATCCGTCGTCCTCGATCGTCGCGGTGTCACATGTGCTGGAAGGCAAACAGATTCGCGGTTCCCGCCGTGAGATGACCGCGCTGATGATTCCCGACGACCTGCTGAGCGCGCGAGTGCGCGCCCAGCTCGGGGCGGCCCACGCGCGCTATCGAGGTGGGCTGGCGGCGGCGACGCGCGCCGGGAACATGGTCGCCTACCAGCGGCGGGCATTGGAATGGGTGCTGTGGCAGATCGCCGACACCGAGTCCGGCGCACCACGGGCCGAGCGCGAACTCGCGCGACTGGCCGTGACCCTGCGTGACCGGCCGATCCGCGACGCCATGTACGGGCTGGCGCTGGGCGACCACGCCGAAGCCGCCGAGCTGCTGTGGGCGCAGCTGGCGCGGGCGACGCCCGGTGCCGACCGCGCCGAAGCAGCGGCCCTGCTCGGTTTCAGCGCCTACCTGCGCGGCGACGGACCCTTCGCCGGTGTCGCTATCGCCGCCGCCGTGGAGGCCGACGCCGAGCACACGATGGCAGCGTTGCTGGAGACTTCGCTGCAGACCGGGTTGCGGCCCGAACGACTGCGCAGACTCGCGCATTGTGGTCACCAGATCGCCGCCGATCTCGGGGTCGACCTCGGCCCGATCGCCCCGTGAGGCAGGCGTTTCAGCGAGCGCTGTGGGCGTTCTGGCCGAGGGAACGCAGGAAATCCCAAGCGTCGGAGACGATCTCGTCGAGGTCGTTGTGCTCGGGTCGCCAGCCCAGTTCGGCGACCGCGCGGTCGCTGGAGGCGATCAGGACGGCCGGATCGCCCGCGCGCCGCGGCGCGTCGATCGTCTCGATCGGCAGGCCGGTGACCCGCTCGCACGCCGAGATCACTTCGCGCACCGAGAAACCCGTGCCCGAACCCAGGTTGCAGATCCGGTGCGTGCCCGGCTGCGACGACGACAGCGCGAGCAGGTGCGCCTGCGCCAGATCGCGGATGTGGATGTAGTCGCGCACACATGTACCGTCCGGCGTCGGCCAGTCGGTGCCGTACACCGAAATGGCCTTGCGGTGACCCAGTGCCACCTGCAACACGAGGGGGATCAGATGTGTTTCCACGACCCGGTTCTCACCGAGCCCGGCATAGGCGCCTGCCACGTTGAAGTAGCGCAGGCTGGTCGCGGCCAGATCGTGCGCCGCCGCGTAGGAGGTGATGGCGTGATCGATGGCCAGTTTGCTCGCACCGTAGGGATTGGTGGGGCGAGTGGGCGAGTCCTCGGTGATCGGGACCTGCTCGGGCTCGCCGTACACCGCGGCCGTGGAGGAGAACACCAGGCGCGGTGTGCCGGACTCGCGGATCGCCTCCAGCAGCGTCAGCGTTTTCACGACATTGCCGTGCCAGTACTTCTCCGGCTGTTCCACCGACTCGCCGACCAGCGACTGCGCCGCGAAATGCAGGACGCCGTCGAAGGATTCGGCACGCAGCAGTTCGGGGGCGGCGACGGCGATATCGCCGTCGACGAATCGGGCACCGGCCGGAACACCGTCGGCGTTACCGGTCGAGAGGTCGTCGACGACGACGACCTCGTGGCCCTCTTCGAGCAGCACAGCGGCACAGCCGCCACCCACATAGCCGGCGCCGCCGGTGACAAGAAGTTTCACGAATCAGACCAGCCTCACCTGGACGGCATGCGCCATCTCTTCGGACAGTTCGAAACCGTTGTGGCCCGGCACTGTGATCAGTACCGCACCCGGCTTGGTCTCCACGGTAACGCGAGCATCGGGCACTACGCCCGCCTCACGCAACCGCCCGATGACCTCCGGGTCGGTCTGGATGTGCTCGGCCAGCCTGCGCACGACTACCGCGTGCAGGGCGCCGTTGGGCAGATCGGAGAGCCGGATCAGCTTCTCCTCGGCGGCGGGAGCGTCGGCGAGCCCGAGTTCGTCCAGGCCGGGAATCGGGTTGCCGTAGGGCGAGGTGGTCGGGTGGTTGAGCACCTCGATCAGGCGCCGCTCCACCTCCTCGCTCATCACGTGCTCCCAGCGACACGCCTCGGCGTGCACGTTCTCCCAATCCAATCCGATGATGTCGACCAGCAACCGCTCGGCGAGCCGGTGCTTGCGCATCACCGACACCGCCATGGACCTACCTTTGTCGGTGAGCTCGAGATGGCGATCGCCGGCCACGAGCAACAGGCCGTCGCGCTCCATCCGCGCGACCGTCTGGCTCACCGTCGGACCACTCTGCTCGAGGCGTTCGGCGATACGCGCCCGCAGGGGCACCACGCCCTCTTCCTCGAGGTCGTAGATGGTACGGAGATACATCTCCGTGGTGTCGACCAGATCCTTCACCTGATACCCCTTCGTCAGCACGAATTCTACCCACGCGCGAACGCCGGTCCGCCCGTCGGACCAGCGGCCCTATTTCTACTGCATGTCAACGCCGCACGGGGTCCGCTGCTTCCGGCTAGCGTGGCGAGCATGGTCACGTTGCCGAGCAGCGAACACGCAGGGACTGTCATATGGACCGAGCGATTCCTCGGTTACACCTGGAGTCCGGAGCATCCGATGAAGCCGGCGCGCCTGCGATACACCATGTCGCTCGCCCAAAGCTTAGGTCTTCTCGATGGTGTCGAGCCGCTGGCACCCGACGCGGCCACCGAGTCGGATCTGATGCGGGTCCACAGCAGCGCCTACATCGAGGCGGTGCGCCGGGCGGGGCAAGGGCCGCCGACGCCAGAGGACGCCGTCTACGGCCTCGGGACCGCCGACAATCCGGTGTTCCCGCACATGCACGAGGCGGCCTCGGTGATCGTCGGCGGCACCCTCGCCGCCGCGCGGGAGATCGCGGCGGGCCGTACGCGGCGCGCGGTGAGCATCGGCGGCGGAATGCACCACGCCATGCCGGATTCGGCGGCGGGGTTCTGCGTCTACAACGATGCGGCGATCGCCATCTCGTGGCTGCTCGAGAACGGCTTCGATCGCATCGCCTACCTCGATGTCGATGTCCATCACGGCGACGGGGTGCAGCGGGCGTTCTACGCCGATCCGCGCGTGCTCACGGTCTCGCTGCACCAGCATCCGGCGACGTTGTGGCCCAACACCGGTTGGCCGGAGGAGACCGGGGTCGGGACCGCCGAAGGCACCTCGATCAACCTGCCGCTGTTGCCCGGAACACGAGATGCGCAGTGGTTGAGGGGATTTCACGCGGTAGTACCCGGGGCGGTGGCCGCGTTCCGGCCCCAGATCATCGTCAGCCAGTGCGGTGTCGACACCCACCGCGAAGATCCGCTGGCCGATCTGGAGCTCACCGTCGACGGTCAGCGCGCGGCGTTCCTGGCGATGCGGGACCTGGCCGACGAATACGCCGAGGGGCGGTGGCTGGCGATCGGCGGCGGCGGATACGGCGTGGTGCGCGTGGTGCCGCGAGCCTGGACCCACCTGCTCGCCGCGGCACTCGACCGCCCGCTGGCCCCCGACACGCCGGTGCCCGCCGACTGGATCGAACAGGTGCGAGCGTCCGCGCCGCGGGTGCAGCCGCCGACGTCCATGGGCGACGGAGGCGACACCGCCTACCGCCCATGGGATGGACCGGGTGGCACGCCCGAGATCGGCGATGCGGGCCAGATCCGCGCGCAGCGAGCGGTCGACACCGCCATCACGGCCACCCGACGGGCGAGTTTCGGCCTGCTCGGTCTCGACCCGGAGGACCCACGTGACTGAGCCACTGCTGCCCGACACTTCCGACACGCCCGCGAATCCGCCTGCGCCACCCCAGCACTGGTACGGCGATGTGCTCGCCGCCGACGGCGGCGTGGTCCAGGTGCGTCCGATCGTGCCCGCCGACGCCGACGCGCTCGCCGCCTTTCACACCGGTCTGTCCGACCGCACCCGGTATCTGCGCTATTTCGGTCCGTACCCGCAGATCTCGCCGAAGGACATGTACCGCACCACCCACGTCGACTATCGCGATCGGGTCGGCCTCGTCGCGGTACTCGGCACGGCCATCATCGCCGTGGCCCGCTACGAGCTGCTCGCCAGGCAGGGCCCACGCGCGGCCGAGGTGGCCTTCGTGGTCGCCGACGAGCACCAGGGGCGTGGGCTCGGTTCGGTGCTGCTCGAGCATCTGGCCGGTGCCGCCGCCGAGAACGAGGTGGTCGCGTTCGTCGCCGAGGTGCTGGCCGAGAACGAGGCCATGATCACAGTCTTCCGCGAGGCGGGCTACCAACTGCAGCGCAGTCGCGACGGTTCCGAAGTACACCTCGAATTCGCCATCGACCCCACCGAAGCGCTGCGCACCGTGCGGGATTCGCGGGAGGCCGCCTCGGAGGCGCGTAGCGTCGGAAACCTGCTCGCACCCGGTTCGGTCGCGGTGATCGGCGCGTCACCGGAACAGACCCGCGTCGGCGGTGCCGTGCTCGCGAATCTGCTCGCGGGCGGTTTCAGCGGGCCGGTGTTCCCGGTGAATCTGCACCGGCGTTCGGTGCGCGGCGTGCGGGCCTACGCCACGGTGCGCGAGATCCCCGACGAGGTGGACCTGGCGGTGGTGGCGGTGCCACCCGCCGCGATCGGGGCGGTCCTGGACGACTGCATGGCCAAGGGAGTCAAGGGCCTGGTCGTGCTGACCGCGGGTTTCGGTGAGACCGGGGCGGCCGGGCTGGCCGCCGAACACGACCTGGTCGCCGCGGCACGCGGGCACGGCATGCGGGTGGTCGGGCCGAGCGCACTCGGCATCGCCAACACCGACCCCGCGGTCGGTCTGAACGCCACGCTGGCCCCGGTCCTGCCCGAGCGGGGACGGATCGGGTTCTTCTGCCAGTCCGGCCCGCTCGGTGCGGCGATCCTCGGCGAGGCCGCGGCCCGTAATCTCGGCTTGTCGACGTTCGTCTCGGCCGGTAACCGTGCCGATGTCTCGGGCAACGATCTGCTCCAGTACTGGGATACCGCCGCCGACACCGAGGTGATCCTGCTGTACCTGGAGAGCTTTGGCAATCCGCGTAAGTTCTCTCGTCTGGCCCGCCGGGTGGCCCGCGGCAAACCGATCGTGGCGGTGAGCAGCGGTCGCCTCGCCGCGGGCGCCGACATGGACCGCACGGTGGTCCGTGACCTGTTCGGCCAAGCCGGAATCATCCAGGTCGACTCCATCTCCGAACTGTTCGACTGCGCCGCCCTGCTGGCCTGTCAGCCGCTACCGAAAGGCCCTCGGGTCGCCGTGGTCGGAAACAGCGCCGCACTGAACTGGCTGGCGATCGACGCCGCCCGCAGCGAAGGGTTGCGGGTGTACCGGCCTGTCACCGCAGTCGACCGAGGTCCCGGTGCCCGACCGACCGAGCGCGGCCTGCAGGGCACTCTGCCGATCGAGCGGGATTCGTCGGGGGTGGCGCCGGCTGAGCGAGGTCCGAACAGTTCGCTGCGAATCGACCGCGATTCGGCGGAAGTGCCCGACACGGACCGCGCCGGACGAATCGGTCGAGAGGCCGATCGTGGCAGGGACGGGCGGGGAGGAGATCGTGGGCGGCGGACCGGACGGGATTCCGGCCGTGCGGAGCAGGGTTCGGATCGTGTCGGCCGGACCGGTTGGGGCGCGCGGAGCGCTCGACGGGCCGGTCGTGGTGCGGACAGCATCGAGGCTCCTGCGCGGGAGACGGACACCGCCGAGCCCATCGAGCGGGAAGCAGTCGGTGTGGGCGTCGACGGGCCGGTGGACCTCGGTCCGGAGGCCACGCCCGCCGACTTCAGGGAAGCGGTCCTCGCCGCGCTGCGCAGCGACGAGGTCGACGCGGTGATCGTCGTGGTCGCGCCGCCGGTTCCGGTGCCGATGGAGGGCTTCGGGGATGCGTTGCGGGCGGCCGCCGCGGCAGCGCCGGGAAAGCCGGTGCTCACCACATTCGTCGCGGAATCGGGCATCCCGCGACAGTTGGCGGTGCGGACCACCGCGGGTGCCCCGGCGCGCGGATCGATTCCGTCCTACCCGGACCCGGAACGGGCCGCGCGTGCGCTGGCCAGGGTCGACCGGTACGCGCGCTGGCGTGACCGGCCGATCTCGCCGGTCATGCGCCCGCCCGGGATAGATACCGCGGCCGCGGCGGCACTCGTGGAGGGCTGGTTGGCGGAATCGGGCGGCCGCTGGCTCACCGATGAGGAGGCGGTGCTGCTGCTCGACTGCTACGGGATCGACGTGGTCGAGTTCCGGGCGGTGCGCGATGCCGAACAGGCCGTCGCCGCGGCCGAGGAACTGGGCTATCCGGTGGCGGCCAAGGCCACCGGGGAGCTGTGGCGGCGTCGGCCCGACCTGATCGGCGTGCGCTTGGACCTGTGGGGGCCGGACACGGTCCGTCAGGCCTACACCGACCTGGTGGAGATCTGCGGAGATCCGCTCCTGCATGTGCAGAAGATGGCGACCAAGGGGGTCGGCTGCGTGCTGAGCGTCACCGACGACCCCTCGTTCGGGTCGGTCATCCAGTTCGGCCTGTCCGGCATGATCATCGACCTGCTCGGCGACCGCGCCTACCGCGCACTACCGCTGACCCAGGACGAGGCGACCGCGCTCATCGACGCACCACGAGCAGCGCCACTGCTGTCGGAGGGCCCGGGCCGAACAGGGGTCGACAAGGCGGCCCTCGCCGAACTGGCCCAACGTATTTCGGCCCTGTTCGACGACATCCCCCAGATGCGCGAACTCTCGTGCGATCCCGTGCTCGCGGCCTCGGCCTCGGCGGAGATCATCTACGCCCGAGCCCGCATCGGCCCCGAACCCAGCCGCTTCGACACCGGCCCCCGCCGATTGGCTTGACGTGCGACGGCCCTGACCTGCCGCTACCTGAGGTGGGATTCGATGCAGGGCCGGGTGAACGAACAACGCCGACCGGCTCGCGACCCGGAGGGGAGAGTTCGCGGTCGCCGGTCGGCGTTTCGGCAGACGACCCCGTGGGGCCGTCGAGTTCTCGGATCAGCTGGCGTAGGCGCGCAAACGGTCGGCGCGGTCGCCCTTGCGCAGCTTGGACATGACTTCGCGCTCGATCTGGCGCACCCGCTCACGGGACAGGCCGAACAGCTTGCCGATCTGGTCCAGGGTGCGCGGCTGGCCGTCGTCGAGACCGAACCGCAGGCGGATGACCTGCTGCTCGCGCTCGTCGAGGGTGGCTAGGACGCTGCGCACGTCGTGGTGCAGCAGGCCGGCGATGACGGCGCTCTCGGCGGAGGTGGCCTCGGAGTCCTCGATGAAGTCGCCGAGCGGGGCCTCCTCGTCGTTGCCGACGGGCATGTCCAGGCTCACCGGGTCGCGGCTGTGATCGAGCAGGTCGGCGATCTTCTCCACCGGGATGCCCGACTCGTTGGCGAGTTCGGCGTCGGTGGCCTCGCGGCCCAGCTGCTGGTGCAGTTCACGCTTGATCCTGGCGAGCTTGTTCACCTGTTCGACCAGGTGCACGGGCAGCCGGATGGTGCGGCTCTGATCGGCCATGCCGCGGGTGATGGCCTGGCGGATCCACCAGGTGGCGTAGGTGGAGAACTTGAAGCCCTTGGCGTAGTCGAACTTCTCCATCGCGCGGATCAGTCCGAGGTTGCCCTCCTGGATCAGGTCCAGCAGCGGCATGCCCCGGCCGGTGTAGCGCTTGGCCAGGGATACGACCAGGCGCAGGTTGGCCTCGAGCAGGTGCGAGCGGGCGGCGGAGCCCTCGCGGACCAGGATCGCCAGATCACGCTTGCGAGCCGCCGTCAACCGCTTACCGGTCGATAGCAGGTTCTGGGCATACAGGCCCGCCTCGATGCGCTTGGCCAACTCGACCTCGTCGGCCGCCGTGAGCAGTGCCGTGCGTCCGATTCCGTTGAGGTACACGCGTACCAGATCGGCTGCCGGGCTCTGGGCGTCGATATCGGCCTCGCTGGGGCGCAAACGAGTGGTGGCGGGGCTTGTCATGACTTGCCTCCTGTCGGTGGTGTCTCATTCCGTTCAACGGACCCGACGTAGAGAAAGTTCCCGTTCCCGCGGTCGATAAACCGCTCTGAGCTGCTGGTTCCCACCCCAACGGCTGAGAAGTTCCTGAGAAGAGCGCCGTGGCCGGAACTCGCTGCCACCGCGGGGCCATTCAGACGGGCCGCACCAATCCGTGGCGGACGAGTCCGGCGACCACACCGAGTGCCTGGGCGGCGAATTCCGGCGTGACCTGCTCGGCTCCGTCGGCGAGGGCGAGTAGTTCGATCAATTCGTACAACGGCAGCCCGTCGGGCCGCATTCCCGCCACCAGGGCGACTGTCGACTCGTCGACCTCGTGCTGCCAGCGCGGTCCGTCGCCGCGATGGAGCCGGGTCACCTGCTCGGTCCAGCCGAACTCGCCGGGCAGGAACACCCGTTCCAACGCGGTCGCCGGGCTCGGCGCGAAACGGGAGGTCCACGCGAGTCTGTCGTCGCCGGCCACAGCGCGCAGCCATGCCGACCGGGCGAAGTACCCGGCCACCTCGGTGCCGAGCGGGTCGTCGAAACCGTGGGTGAGGTCCTCGGCGAGGAGTTCGGTGGGGCCGTCGATCGCGCGGAGATAGACGAAGCCGAACCCGACGCCTTCGACGTCGGCGGCATCGAAGGCGTCGAGCCACCGCGTGGCCTGTTCCTGGGCGGCCGGGTCACGGGGGTCGAGGCCCGCGTCGCGCAGCCAGGTGCCGACGTAGAGGGCCGGGTCGGCGACGTCGCGCTGCACGACCCACGCGTCGACGCCGTGCGAGGGCAACCAGCTCGACACCCGTTGCCGCCAGTCCTCGCCGTCCACGTGCACCCAGGCCGCGAGCATGGCCGCCGTGCCGCCGGGCGCCAGCAGCTCGGGCGCCTGCCCGATCACCAGTTCGCTGGCGCCGTCCAGGGCGAGCCCGGAGTCGCGATAGGTGTGCTCGATGCGGGCCGGACCGACCACGAACGGCGGATTGGCCACCACCTGATCGAAGCGCCGCCCGGCCACCGGCTCGAACCAGGACCCTTCGAGCAGTTCGATGTCGAGTTCGTTGAGCGCCGCTGTGGCCTGTGCCAGCCACAAGGCCCGCGCGTTGACGTCGGTGGCGGTGACCCGACCCGCGTAACCGGCCGCGTGCACGGCCTGCACGCCGCAGCCGGTGCCCAGATCCAACACGGTGCCGACCGGTTCGGTCGGTGTCGCTCGCAGCAACGACAGCGACGCGTGCCCGACGCCGAGAACGTGATCCTCGGTGAGGGTGCGCCTGCGCATCGAATCGTCGAGATCGGACAGGATCCATCGCGTACCCGCGCCGGCATCGAGCGGCCGCAGATCCAGCGCGGCCATGACCTCGTCACCCTCGCGCGTGAGCAGACCCGCCGCCACCGCCGCGTCGATGCGCACCGGCGCCAGCGCGGCGGCGACCTCGCGCTCGGGCAATACGTCTCCCAGCAGCAACAACCGCACCAGCGTGCCCAGGTCGCCCGCCGCCCGCGCGGCCCGGCGCACCGGCACCGGCTCCGAACGGCTCAGCGCCGCATGCACATCGGGTCCGAGCGCCTCCACCAGTGTGTCGGCGTCGTAGCCGACCCGGATCAGCGCGGTGCGCAGGTCCGGGCACAGCGCGGTGAGTAGGGAGTCGGTCATCGTCGGGTTCGTAGGCACTCGCCCACTCTGCCAGGACCGCGAGGGCTGAGAACGACCAGCTGCCGCTGCGTGTCGCCCGGTGCTCAGAGCCCGGGTCGCCTACCCGGTGAGGGTGCCTCAGCCGGTGTAGGGGTCTCTGGATGTCACGCAGTACAAGGCGTTTCCGGGGTCTCGCAGGACTATCCAGTGTTCGCCGTCGGTGATTCGGGTGGCGCCGAGGGATTCGTGCCAGGCGGCGGTGGCGGCGATATTCGACGAGGCCAGGTCGACGTGTGCGCCCGCGGGTCCGGGGTCGTCGAGGCGTTGGAGCAGAAAGTGCAGTGGCTGGTCGGGGCCGCGGAGGCGGGAGAACTCCGGGCGGCGGCCGGGCTTGTGCGTCCAGTCGGTGAGTGCCCGCCAGAAGGCGGTATCGCCGTCGATGTCGTGGGGAGACAGGTCGAGACAGATCTGGTCGAGGCGCGTCACTGTGCCGTCGGGTGCGGTCGACACTGTCACCGGTGCGGGCCCGAGATCCGACGAGTCGGCGGCCGGAGTGAGGCAGAACGTCTGTCCGGCAGGCGATCGCAGCACGGTGTAGTCGGGCAGCTCGGCAACGACGCGGGCTCCGAGTCCGGTCGCGGTCGCCACCGCCGCGGGGATGTCGTCGACGTCGAGGTCGAGATGGATGCCACCGTCGCCGTCGACCGCTTGCACCTTGATCCACGCGGGTCCGGTGGCGGGCAGCAGCGTGACGAATTCGTCGTGCTCGCCACGCGGCGCCGACACAGTGGAATCGGTGACCTTCGCCCAGAATCGCGCACAGTCGGCGAAGGTATCGACGGGCCGATCGAGAAACGCCCAGGTCCAGCGAATCATGCTGTCTCCCTTTCGATATAAGAACACTCGCAACGCCGTCGGCCGAATTCGGTTGCCCCTGTCAGGGCGCGCAGAAGGTCCTGTCCGAACGGTAGGCGGCCCTGGCTCCGCTGTCGACAGCCTCGAGGTGCGCCCGCTGTCACGGCGCTTCGTGCGGGGCGCGTCTGCCCAACACACGGTGGCAGGATATCGACGAAACATGTCACACCGGCCACTCGCTCGCTCGGCGCTGATCCGGCACGCTGACCGAGTGACCGATTTACGTGCGCCTGTGCCGCCCACCGGCGACAGCCCGGCCGATAACCTCACCCTCGCACCGGCATCGGTCACCGACGATCGTCACCGACTCCACCCCGCGTGGATCGTGGCGGGCGTCGGATTCGTCGCTCTGCTCGGCGCGGCCGCTTTCCGCTCGGTGCCCAGCGTCCTCATCGAACCGCTGCACACCGAATTCGGCTGGTCACACGCCACGATCTCCACCGCCATCTCGCTGAATATGCTGCTCTACGGCCTGATCTCGCCGTTCGCCGCCGCGCTGATGGACCGATTCGGCATCCGCAAGGTGGTGTGTTCGGCACTGGTGCTGATCGCCGCGGGCAGCGGGCTGACGGTGTTCATGACCCAGGCGTGGCAGCTGGTGGCGACGTGGGGACTGCTGGTGGGTGTCGGCGTCGGGTCGATGTCCATGCCGTTCGTCGCGACGATCACCGGACGCTGGTTCGTCCGGAGTCGTGGGCTGGTCACCGGGGTGCTCACCGCCGCGGGCGCCACCGGTCAGCTGGTGTTCCTGCCCCTGGTGTCGATGCTCGCCACCGAGCGCGGCTGGCGACTGCCGTCACTGCTCGTGGCGGCGGTGGCGCTGTCGGTGGTGCCACTGGTGTGGTTGTTCGTGCGCGACTATCCCAGCGATGTGGGTGTGCGTGCCTATGGGGCGCCCGCCGGTTCGGACGCGGGGGTGCGGGCGCCGATCGCCGGCGGCGCGAATCGGGCGCTGAAGGTGTTGGCCTCGGCCGCGCGCAGGCCCGGATTCTGGCTGCTGGCGGGCGGATTCGCGATCTGTGGCGCCTCCACGAACGGCCTGGTCGGCACCCATTTCGTCACCGCCGCCCACGACCACGGCATGCCACCGACCACCGCGGCCGGACTGCTGGCACTGGTCGGCATCTTCGATGTGGCAGGCACCATCGCCTCGGGCTGGCTCTCCGACCGCATCGACCCGCGCTACCTGTTGCTCGGCTATTACTCGCTGCGCGGTCTGTCGCTGCTGATCCTGCCGTCACTGCTCGGCCCGCACACCCAGCCGAGTATGTGGGTGTTCATCGTGTTCTACGGCTTGGACTGGATCGCCACGGTTCCGCCGACGGTGCTGCTGTGCCGTGAACTCTTCGGCGCCGACGGCCCGATCGCGTTCGGCTGGGTCTTCGCCGCCCACCAGGTCGGTGCCGCGATCGCCGCCACCGGTGCCGGTCTCATCCGCGACCTGCAGGGCTCCTACGACCTCGCGTGGTATCTCGCGGGCGCTCTCTGTGGCATCGCGGCCGTCATGTCGATGTTGGTCCGCCGACCGAAGACGGCCGGGTAGCCGGAAATCCCGCGGCGCCTATTCCAGCGTCTTGTGGTGTCGGGATTCGAGGGCGATCTGATTGTTGCGACCGTCCCAGCGGCTGGGTTCGTCCTTGGTGCGCGGCGGCCGATCGTTGGCGATCAGCACCGCGATCCACGGCAGCGGCACCGACGCGGCGATGATCAGGATCGACAGCAGCGGATTCTCGAACGCGCTGTAGGCGATCGCGGCGAGGATCAGGCATGGGATCCGGAAGGCCATGATGAAGGTGTAGCGGCGCACCCTGGCGCGATGCTGCTCGTCGAGCGAGGGCGCGGCCTCGGTGATCAGCACGGCATGTTCGGCGGGGGCGGGACGGAAGAACCCACGCGAGGACTTGGGCTCGGTGGGCATGGTCACTTCCGGGTCCGGCTTCGATTCGTCGGCGCCTGGGGCATCGCCGTAGGACTGCATACCCCGAGTCTTCCACTCGGCGTCGTCGAGCGCACACGCGGCTGGTCAGCGGTGCGGGCGCCGGATGCGGCATCATGGAAGGCGTGAGTACAGACACTCTGGTACGCCCGGAAACCACGACCGACGAGACGACCAGCGACGACACCCCCAAATTCTTCCACTATGTGAAGAAGGACCGGATCGCCGAAAGTGCCGTGATGGGCACGATGGTCGTCGCGCTGTGCGGCGAGGTTTTCCCGGTGACGCGTTCGGCCAAGCCCGGCTCGCCCGTGTGCCCGGACTGCAAGAAGGTCTACGAGGGCTTGCGCAAGGACGGCGACTGAGCGGAGTGCTCGGTCGGTGACGCCGGTGCCTCAGGTGAGGCGTCGGCGCCTTCGTCGTGCTCGTCGCCCTCTTCGTCATCGCCGCGTACCTGGCTGGTGATCCACTCCTTGACCTGCTCCATCCTGGTGGCCCGGGCAGGCCAGAACTCCTGAACGGCGGCGTTGAACTCCGCGCCCAGGATCACCGCGAAGCCGAGGAAGTACGTGAACAGCAGAAACGCGATCGGGGTGGCCAGCGCGCCGTAACTCACCCCGGTGGCGGTGATCCACGACAGGTACCGGCGCAACAGGTCGCTGGCCGCCAGGAAGAAGACGCCGGCCACCAGCGCACCGCCGAAGAGCCGGTGCCACGGCAGCGATTTGTGCAGGGCCAACTTGTAGAGCGTGGTCAGCCCGACTATCAGCAGCACACCGACGATCGGGTAGTAGAACGTGTCGATCAGACGCAACCCTGGTTCACGCCACGCCTCGGGCAGCACCCGCCCGATCCGGGTGGGACCCAGTGCGATCACCGGCAAGATCAGCACCGCGGCCACCAGGAACTGCACGTACAGCAGCAGCGCGAAGATCCGCTGCCAGACCGGATGACGCGCGTCCTGCTGCCCGTGCGCCTCCACGATGGCGTCGACGAAGGTAGCCATCGCCGAGGATCCGGCCCACAGCGACAGCACGAAACCCACCGATACCAACGCGCCGCGTCCCTTGCCGAGCACGTCGTCGACGGTGGGTTCGATCAGATCCGAGACCACCGACGGACTGAAGAAATCGCGGCTGAACGCGATGATCTTGCTCTCCACGATCAACACGGTGTCGGGCCCGAACAACCCGCCCACATAGCCGAGGCTGCCGAGTAGGCCGAGCAGCAGCGGTGCCAGCGACAGCGTTTGCCAGAACGCCGCGGCCGCGGACTTGGCGAAAATCGAGTTGTCCCAGGACTTGACCGCGACCCGGACCACCAGCCGCCACGCCGTGGCCAGCCAGCGCACCCAGCGCGCGCGATCGCTGTGACGTTGCGGGGCTGCCTGCGCGCCGGCTGCGGGGCGCGCGGGCGCGTCGCGGGGCGGGAGCGCCTGCGGCGGGTGCCCCGCGTCGGCAGCCGAAACCTGGTCGTTGCTCATCTCAGTGACAAGCATCCCGCACGATAGGGGTATGTGTGGTGCGGGCGAGGCATCGTGTCGGCGGGTAACAGGTAAATGGCCGGTGACCACGGGCGCGGTTGTGATGCCTGTCGCCCACCCCGCGTCGGTTTGGCGACACGCCGCATCGGGCGGCTAGGGTCGTCTGCGTGACTGGGTCGGGTGGTGCCGCTACGGCGAAGCAAGTGGGGACACCGGGCGATACTGCCGCGGGAGGTGCCCCGTCCGGCTCGCTGCGTGCCTGGCAGCGGCGCGCTTTGACGAAATACCTGGCCACCAAGCCGCGTGACTTCCTCGCGGTCGCGACACCCGGCGCCGGTAAGACCACCTTCGCGCTGCGGGTTGCCGCGGAGTTGCTGGCCGATCGCACGGTGGACCAGATCACCGTCGTCGCCCCGACCGAACACCTCAAGCACCAGTGGTCGGCCGCGGCCGCGCGGACCGGAATCCAGCTGGATTCGCGGTTCTCCAACTCCACCGGCGCGACCTCGGGCGACTATCACGGCGTGGTGGTGACCTATGCCCAGGTCGCCGCGCACCCCACGCGGCACCGGGTGCGCACCGAGAACCGGCGCACCCTGGTGATTCTCGACGAGATCCACCACGCGGGCGACGCCAAGACCTGGGGTGAGGCGACCGAAGAGGCGTTCGGCGACGCGACGCGCCGTCTCGCGCTGACCGGAACCCCTTTCCGCAGTGACGATTCGAAGATCCCGTTCGTCACCTACGAGCCCGACGAAGGTGGCTTCCCGCGCTCGCGCGCCGACCATTCCTACGGCTACGCCGACGCGCTCGCCGACGGCGTCGTGCGTCCGGTGGTGTTCCTGGCCTACTCCGGCGACGCGCACTGGCGCGACAGTGCGGGCGAGGAACACACCGCCCGACTCGGCGAACCGCTCAGCGCCGAGCACACCGCGCGGGCCTGGCGCACCGCGCTCGACCCGGCGGGCGACTGGATCTCGTCGGTGCTGCGTGCGGCCGACATGCGCCTGCGTCAGTTGCGCGCCTCCGGCATGCCCGACGCGGGCGGTCTGGTGATCGCCACCGATCAGGAACGGGCCCGCGACTACGCCGAACTGCTCGAACACATCTGCGGCGAGCGGCCGACGGTGGTGCTCTCCGACGACCCGCAGTCCTCGCAGCGCATCGGCGAGTTCGGCAAGGGCACCCAGCCGTGGATGGTGGCGGTGCGCATGGTGTCCGAAGGCGTCGACGTGCCCCGGTTGGCCGTCGGCGTGTATGCCACCAGTGCGTCGACGCCGTTGTACTTCGCGCAGGCCATCGGGCGTTTCGTGCGTGCCCGCAAGCCGGGGGAGACGGCGAGCGTGTTCCTGCCGTCGGTGCCGGTGCTGCTGGATCTGGCCGCGCAGCTCGAGCTGCAGCGCGATCACGTCATCGGCAAGCCGCATCGCGAGAAGGACGGCCTCGACGACGAGCTGCTGATGGACGCGAACAAGGCCGAGGACGAGCCCGGCGAGGACGAGAAGTCCTTCGTCGCGCTCGCCGCGGACGCCGAACTCGACCAGGTGATCTACGACGGATCCTCGTTCGGAACCGCCACCATCGCGGGCAGCGACGAAGAGGCCGACTACCTCGGTATCCCCGGTCTGCTCGACGCCGACCAGATGCGCGCACTGCTACGCGACCGGCAGACCCGCCAACTCGCCGACCGGAGCGCCGCGGAATCCGCGCCGCAACCCGCGGCCGTCGCCGAACGCGTCGCCACCTCCGACAAATTGGGCGAACTGCGCCGCGAACTCAACAGCCTGGTCGCCATGCACCACCACCGCACCGGCAAACCCCACGGCGTGATCCATGGCGAACTGCGCCGCGAATGTGGTGGTCCGCCAACGGCATTGGCCAGTGTCGATCAATTGGGCGAGCGTATCGCGGCCCTGCGTCGACTCTGAGAGATCCCATCTGCGGGTCACCCTCGTCGTAGTTCCCCGTCCGGCCGATCGTGCGGCCTCGCCTAGCGTGTCACGGCCGCCAGTGTCTGCATGGCGCTGTCCACGGCGATGCTCAGTTCGTCGGGCCCGACGCCGTCTCTGGCCTGGATCGACAGGCCGTAGAGCACGGTGCTGAAAAGCATGGCGAGCGAAGCGGTGTCGGTGTCGGGGGCGAGGTCGCCTTCGGTGACGCCACGGTCGAGCCTGGCGCGGATGTCGGCCGTGGTGCGGCGGCGGGCTTCGACGAGGAATTCGCGGACCGCGGCATTACGGGTGGTGTAGGTCGCGCCGGCGAGGACCACCATGCAGCCGTGCGGAAGGCCGGGGTCGGTGTAGAGGGGGATGTTGTCGCGCAGCATCGCCTCGATCGCGGCGTAGGCGGTGGGTTGCTCGCGCAGCGCCCTGGCCGTGTGGGAACCCTCGCTGCGGCCGTAGAGCTCGACGGCGGCGCGGAACAGGGCTTCCTTGTCGCCGAAGGCGGCGTAGAGGCTGGGGGAGTTGATGCCCATGGCGGTGGTGAGGTCGCTCATCGAGGCGCCGTCGTAGCCGCGTTCCCAGAACACCTCCATGGCACGGCGCAGCGCGACCTCACGGTCGAAGCCTCGGGGGCGCCCGCGTTCTGCCATGCGAAACCTTTCTGTGCCGATCGGTAAATATACCGCCCGCGGCGAGGGCCTCGCTGCCCGCCCATGATTTCTGTGTCGATCGATAAGAAACTCTTGACGGCTGGGGTGCGCGTGCGCTTGTCTATTTGTGTATCGATCACTACAAAATTGGAGCGAGCCTGATGACGAGCAGCAACACCGTGGCCCTGGTGACCGGCGCGAGCCGTGGGATCGGCGCGGCCATCGCCCGCGCCCTGGCCGCCGCAGGCACCGATGTGGCGTTCACCTACCAGCGCGACGAGGTCGCCGCGAAGGCGGTGGCCGCCGAAATCGAGGCGCTGGGCGGGCGGGCGCTGCCGATCAGGGCCGACAGCGCCGACGCCGCGCAGGTCGTCGCCGCCGTCGAGCAGACCGCGCGCGACCTGGGCGGCCTCGACGTGCTCGTGAACAACGCGGGCATCTTCCCGGCCAAACCCTACGAGGAGTTCACCCTCGACGAGATCGACCGCGCGCTGAACATCCACGCCCGCGCCGCCTTCGTCGCGGGCCAGGCCGCCCTACCGCACCTCGGCGACGGCGGCCGGATCATCTCCATCGGCTCCAACCTGTCCGAACGGGCGCTCTTCGGCGGGTTGTCGCTGTACAACCTGAGCAAGTCGGCGCTCAACGGCTTCACCAAAGCTCTTGCGCGTGAACTGGGTCCGCGCGGCATCACCGTCAACCTCGTGCAGCCGGGTCCCACCGATACCGATATGAACCCGGCGAACAGCGATCACGCCCCGACCCAACGAGAGTTCAATGCCCTCGGCCGCTTCGGCGCCGCCGCCGACGTCGCCGATCTGGTCACCTTCCTCGCCGGTCCGTCCGGCCGGTCGATCACCGGCGCGATCCTCACCGTGGACGGCGGCACCAACGCCTGAGTCGGCCGCTCAGGAGGCGGGTACGAAGAACCGGGTCGGGTCGAGACTGTTGATGCTGGTCCAGCGCGGCTCCTGGGTGGGGATATCGGACTCGGTGGTGGCGTCGAAGTAGCCCTGCAATTCCAGTGCGAGGCGCGGATTCTCGTCGACCTTGCGCGCGATCGTGTACAGCATCGCGAACACGTGCACGCAGCGCGCGGTCCGCGCCGAGCAGGAACAGTCGGTGCTCACCAGGCTCGGCGCGGGGGAATGGCCCGCGTCGAGCAGGGCCCGGTGCATCTCGTCGGTGAGGATGGTCGGGTCGGTGATCGTGTGACCGATCGCGGTTACCGCCGCTCGGGTCAGCGGCGCCACCTCGACGTGCGCGATCGAGGCCTGACCGCCGCGATGCAGATGCGCGCGCACGGTGCGCCCCTCGATCTCGATGCCCACCCCGTCGTTGCGGGCGATGCTGCGGGCCCGGGGCAGCAGTGGCTCCGGGCGGGTCTGGCGCAGCGGTTCGGCCAGCCGCACCCAGTCCCGTCCCCAGAGGGTGTAACCGAATTCGTTGTCGGCCATCAGTTCTCTCGCTTCCGGCGCAGGATGTCGACGAGGGCGTCGTCGTCGAGGCGGGCCAGTTCGGCGATGCCCGCGGTATCGGACAGATCCGTCAGCGCGGACTTGCGGGTATGCATCGCCGCGATGTGTTCCTCCACCGTCGTGGCGCTGGTGAGGGTGGTGACGGTGACGGTGCGGGTCTGCCCGATCCGGTGTGCCCGGTCCGACGCCTGCGCCTCCACCGCCGGATTCCACCAGCGATCGAAATGGATCACATCGGCCGCGCGGGTGAGCGTGAGGCCGGTGCCGGCGGCGCGCAGGCTCAGGATCAGCACCGGCGGTCCGTCCGGCGCCTGGAAGCGGGTGACCAGCTCGCCGCGCTGGGTGGCGTCGAGCCCGCCGTGGAAGAACGGCGCCTCGACCCCGAACTGTTGGGCCAGGTGACGCACCAGCAGTTCGCCGGTCTTGCGGTACTGGGTGAAGATCAGGGTGGGGTCATCGGTGTCGAGGTTGGTGGCCACGATGTCGGTGCACAGGTCGAGTTTGCCGGAGCGGCCCGCGAGTTCGTCCAGGTCACCGGAGACCAGTCCAGGGTGGTTGCACACCTGCTTGAGGTGGGTCAGCGCGGCCAGAACTCGTCCCTGTCGTTGCAAGCCGGAGCCGAAACCCTCGTCCAGGGCTTCGGCGAGGACCGCGTCGTACACCCGTTCCTGCTCGGCGGTGAGATCGCACAGCAGATGGCTGTGGATCTTCGCCGGCAGCGACGCCGCCACCTGAAGCTTCTTGCGTCCCAGGACAACCGGCTCGACCGCGTCGCGCAGCCGAGCCGCCGCCGTGGCCGAACCCTCCTCGATCGGCTTGACGAACCTGCGCCGGAACTGCGTTCGATGCGCGAACAGTCGCGGCACGGTGAGATTGAGCAGGGCGAACAGTTCGTCCAGGTGGTTCTCCACCGGCGTGCCGGTCAGCGCGACCTTCGCGTCGGCGGTCAACCCTCGCGCCGCCCGTGACACCTGTGTGCGCGGGTTCTTCAGTGCCTGCGCCTCGTCGAACACCACGGTCGCCCACTGCTCGCCGGTCAGCGCCGCCCCGTGCAGCCGCAAGGTCGGATACCCGGTCACGACAACCGTTCCCGCCCCGGCGGGCACCGCACCGCCACGCCACGGCACCGGCTTCAACCCCGGCGCGAATCGTTCGATCTCGTGCGTCCAGTTGCCCACCAGCGAGGTCGGACACACAACCAGCTGCGGCCCGTCGGCGCGCCCCTGGAGGAACCCGATCGTCTGCACCGTTTTTCCGAGGCCCATCTCGTCGGCCAGTACGGCCCCGCCGTACGCCGATACGGTCTCGCGCAACCACCCGACCCCGCGCACCTGATAGGGCCGCAGCGTGGCATCGAGGACCCCGGCGAGCTCCTCGTCGAGCGCCTGCGTCTCGCACAGCACTCGCGCCGCGCGCTCGGCGGAGACGATCGCGGTGCCGACCGCATCGGGTACCGCGTGCGCGGCGGCTGGTAGTTCGGCCGGCCGTTCGTCGGTCAGCAAGGCCCGCCAGGCCAATGCGGAGGGGGCGAGGTCGTCGAGGACGACATCGGCCAGTTCGGTGGGCGTCACCACGGCGGTCGCCACCTCGACGGGTTCGATCGCGCCGCGCTCCCCGACGGGCAGCGCGAGGGTGAGCTTTTCCGGATCACCGATTCCCGTCGGCGCGGCACCGGCGTCGTGCCCGGTCCACGTCCACAACGCGAACAGGTGACGGTCGGGGAGGTAGGTGGCCTGAGTGGCGGGCAGAACAATCTCCTCTGATCGGGCAGCACGAACAACCGAACAACGTACACTGTACTGAGTTTGTTCCCGAACGCCCGAACTAGTTCCCGAGAGGAGGGCTGGTGCCCGCCGACGAGGATGCGAAATCCATCGCACAGGCCACCCAGATCCTCGAACTGCTGTGGCGCCACGCCCTGCCGTCCAAGCCGGGCGCGCGCGGCCCGAAACCGGGCCTCACCGTCGACGACGTGGTCTCGGCGGGCATCGCCCTGGCCGACCGCGACGGTCTCGACAAGCTGACGATCCGGGCGGTCGCCGCCGAACTCGGCCTACGCGCGATGAGCCTCTACACCTACGTCCCCAGCAAGGACGCCCTGATCGTGCTCATGGTCGACGCCGTCGCCGCCGCCGACACCCCGATCTCGGCCGACCTGCCGGTCAGAGACCGCATGATCGCCATCGCCACCCAGATCAGGGCCGATCTGATCGAGCACCCCTGGCTCCTGGAAGTGTCCCCGTGGCGCCAGGTACTCGGCCCGGGGAGGATGCGTCGCTACGAACGCCAACTGGCGGCGATCGACGGCATCGGCCTGGGTGATCTGGCCATGGACCGCGCGATCGCGGTCCTCACCGACTTCGCCACCGGCAATGCCCGCCTCGCCGTCGCGGCCGCGGGAGCCGCCGCGCAACTGAGCGACGCGCAGTGGTGGGAGGTCAACGGCCCCTTGCTGGCTCGGGTGATGCCCGCCGACGAATTCCCGCTCGCCGGGCGGGTCGGCACCGCCGTCGGCGAGCACTATCAGGCCCCCGCCGACCCGGACGGCGCGTTCGACTACGGGGTGGCCACCCTCGTCGACGGTCTGCTCGCCGACGCTTGATACAGCAACAGCGGGCGCCCTGTTCGGGTCGCCCGCTGTCGGGAGTTTTCTGTTGTCAGATGTGGTTGTTTCGGACGCGAGGAGTGGTCAGATCGCGGGAGCTTCGTCCGTGTTGATCACGGCTTCGAGTTCGCGCAAGCGGTCCATGTGTTCGTTCGCGTGGTGCTGGCAGAAGAGCAACTCGCCACCCGCGGGAAGCACGGCACGCACTCGGGCAGCCGCCCCGCAACGATCGCAACGATCGAGTGCGGTCAGTGGGGTGCTGGTCAGGGTTCCTGGCATGACTCCTCCGTCCCGGCTCCCGGCTCTGCGTGGCCGTTCGCCTAGGTGTGGGCCTCGTGGTCACTCCACGCGGCTCGCATCCGCTACTTCCCAGCAGTGGTACGACTACTCTGTCAGACGTTCGGGGTTCAGGCTTTGTTCCCGGAAGTGAATCTTTGTGTTTTCGATAACAGACCTGCGGTTTCGCTGAAAGCGAACATCCACCGATCGTCGGTTTCGAGCACCCACCGATCACCCGCGAAGCGCTGATGCCACCTCCCCCTCGATCCTGTTACGCACCGATATGTCGCTCGCTGCGGTGTTGCTCGTTACGCGGGGCGCAACCACCGAACCGGGACGAACACCATCGTGTTGTGACAGGGTCTTGACCGTCCGAACCTGTTGTCTACCCGGAGATTACCCGTGATATCCGACACTCACACCCTTGTTCACCTGTGTTCTTCCCAAGAATGGGCACAAGCTCGTAACGCGGGCGAGCGCAGGCCGCCGTCGCTGGCCGACGCCGGCTTCGTGCACCTGTCCACCCCGGAACAGGTCCACCTGCCCGCCAACCGACTCTTCGCCGGGCGCGCCGACATGCTCGTGCTGTGGCTGGACCCCACGGCGTTCACCGGTGAGGTGAAGTGGGAGCCGGGCGTCCCGAGCGACCCGTCGTCGATGCTGTTCCCGCATCTCTATGCCCCGCTGCCGGTCGCCGCGGTGCTCGCCGCGCAGCCGTATCTGCCCGACTCCGACGGCGTGTTCACCACACCGCGCCGGGAGGGAGTGGCGTAGACCACAATCGAGGCCGGGCGCGTCTACTGTTGACGATGTGAACGTCGACGTCACAGCGCTACCGGGCATCGGAGTGCGTAAGGATTTCGAAGTCAGGTCGGGGCGCCGCGTCGGGGTGGTCGCCCACCGCGACGGCGACATCGACCTGATCGTGTCCAAACCCGACGACCCGGACGCCATCGCCGCCCAGGTGCCGCTGTCGACCGACGAGGCGTCGGTGCTGGCGAACCTGCTCGGCGCGCCGCAACTGGTCGCCAGACTCAACGACGACCACCGCGATCTGCCGGGCATCACCACCCGGCAACTCGCCATCGCCGACGAATCACCCTATGCGGGGAGAACCCTCGGCGAGACCGGCATGCGCACCCGCACCAAGACCTCGATCGTCGCGGTCATGCGCGCCGGTCAGCTCCACCCGTCACCCGGCCCGGATTTCACCTTCACCGAGGGTGATCTGCTCGTGGTCGTCGGAACCCCGGACGGCCTGGAAGCGGCCGCGAAGATTCTCGTGCACGGCTGAGCGCCCGTGACCTCGCAGGCCTTGGCTCTGCTCGAGCTCGGCGTGATCTTGTTCGCGCTGGGGGTCTGCGGGAGAGTGGCGGGCCGGTTCGGGATGTCACCGATCCCGCTGTACCTGCTCGGCGGGCTGGCGTTCGGTCGCGGCGGGTTCATCGACCTCGGCGCCGCCACCGAGTTCGGGCACATGGCGAGCGAGATCGGCGTCGTGCTGCTGCTGTTGCTGCTCGGGCTCGAGTACACGGCACCCGAGCTGATGACCGGTCTGCGGCGCTCCTGGGGGGCCGGAGTGCTCGACCTGGTGGCCAACGCGCTCCCCGGCGTGGCGGTGGCGCTGATCCTGGGCTGGGGCGTGCTCGGCGCCGTCGTGCTCGGCGGGGTCACCTACATCTCGTCGTCGGGGATCGTGGCCAAGGTGCTCGACGATTTGGGCCGCCTCGGTAACCGCGAGACCCCGGTGGTGCTGTCGATCCTGGTGCTCGAAGACCTCGCGATGGCGGTGTATCTGCCGATCCTGACCATGATGCTGGCGGGATTGAGCCTGCTGAGCGGACTGATCTCCCTCGCGATCGCGCTGGCGACCATCACGGTGGTGCTCGTGGTCGCGCTGCGTTTCGGGCGGGTGGTCTCGGCGGTGGTCGACAGCGCCGATCGCGAAGTGTTCCTGCTGCAACTGCTCGGTGCGGCACTGCTCGTGGCCGGTGTGGCCTCGGCGCTCAATGTCTCGGCCGCGGTCGGCGCGTTCCTGCTCGGCATCGCCATCTCGGGCTCCACCGCGCACGAAGCGGTGAAACTGCTGGAGCCGCTGCGTGATCTGTTCGCCGCCATCTTCTTCGTGGCGTTCGGCCTGTCGATCGACCCGGCCGCGATTCCGCCGGTGTTCGCCTGGGCGGTCGCGTTGGCGGTGGTGACCACCGGCACCAAGATCGCGGTCGGCTGGTGGGCCGCGGGTAAACAGGGAATCCGGCAGATGGGCCGTGCACGGGCAGGCGCGGCGCTGGTGGCGCGCGGCGAATTCTCCATCGTCATCGCCGGATTGGCGGTCGCTTACGGCAAGGCCGACGCGAAACTGGCCGCGTTGGCCTCTGCCTATGTCCTGCTGATGGCGATTCTCGGGCCGATCGCGGCGCGGGTCGTCGAGCCGGTGGTCGAATTCGTCCGGCGCCGTACGGGTGTCGCGACGAATTGATCAGTCGATGACGCGGCGTGGCCATGCGCCGGCGCCGTCATAACTGAGTTCCTCGGTGAGGTACTCATGCTGGACAGGCGGCGCGAACTGCGCGACCGGTGCCGCGGGTCTGGCCGGCTTGGCCGGTCGCGGTCCCGGGCGGTGCCGCGAGGTGAGCCACATGCGCGGCAGCGCTTCCTCGTTCTCGATCTCGGTGAGGCTCACACTGATCAACACGAGCATGGTGACAATGCTGCTCACCCCGATCAGTGGAGCCAGCAGTTGCATCGCCTGGGCGCCGTTGCCGGGTGCGGCCTGATGATCGGTGTGCGCGTGCATCGACGCCATCCCGGTGTAGTGCATGCCGCACACGGCCACACCCATGATCAGCGCCGCACCCACGGTGGCGAGAAAACCCTTGACGCGCAACGTGAACCACAGCGCCACGACCGATGCCACCACCGCGATCAGCATCGACAGCGCCACGATCGCCGGGTCGTATCGCACGGTCGCGCTGGATTTCATCGCGAACATGCCGGTGTAGTGCATGGTCCCGACGCCGAGGCCGGTGATGGTGCCACCGGCGAGCAACGAGCGCAGTGTCGGCTGCGGCTTGTTGACCATGAACAGCCCGATCCCGACCACCACCATCGCGGTGAGCGCGCTGAACAGTGTCAGCGGGACGTCGTAGCGAATGTCGGCACCGCGGATGGTGAAGCCGAGCATGGCGATGAAATGCATGACCCAGATGCCGGTTCCGCCGATCGCGATCGCGGCCCCGATGAGCCAGCCGGCCCGCCCCTCGGGGGCGTTGCGACCGCGAGCCGCGCACTGCAGCCCGAGCAGGCAACCCGTGACGGACATGAAGTAGGCGAGAACAGGGGTGATCCAGCCGTAGCTGAAGTGATAAATGTCGAGCACGCGCGAAAAACCCTCAATGCCGATACCGCAGACTTGAGGCGGTAGAACGAAAAGCTGAGTGTGACCATACGGTGAAGATCGCCAATTCGTGTCCTCCGCAGTGCAATCCATCAGTGTGGGGTTGATCACGAAACGATTAACCGGTCGGTCTTCTGGATAAAACAGACCGCTGGGAATGTAGTTACCGAAACGAAGAAAGGCCCGCACCACCGAATCGGTGGTGCGGGCCTTTCTTCGTAGAACTGCTAGTCGAGGTAGTCGCGCAGAACCTGCGAACGGCTCGGGTGGCGCAGCTTGCTCATCGTCTTCGATTCGATCTGGCGGATGCGCTCACGCGTGACGCCGTAGACCTGACCGATCTCGTCGAGGGTGCGCGGCTGGCCGTCGGTGAGGCCGAAGCGCAACCGAACCACGCCCGCCTCACGCTCGGACAGCGTCTCCAGCACCGACTGCAGCTGATCCTGCAGCAGGGTGAAGCTCACCGCGTCGACCGCGACGACCGCCTCGGAGTCCTCGATGAAGTCACCGAGCTGGCTGTCGCCCTCGTCGCCGATGGTCTGGTCGAGCGAGATGGGTTCACGCGCGTACTGCTGGATCTCCAGCACCTTCTCCGGCGTGATGTCCATTTCCTTGGCGAGCTCCTCCGGCGTGGGCTCACGGCCCAGATCCTGGAGCAGCTCGCGCTGGATACGGCCGA
This sequence comes from Nocardia sp. Root136, assembly GCF_001427185.1. Taxonomy (NCBI): domain Bacteria; kingdom Bacillati; phylum Actinomycetota; class Actinomycetes; order Mycobacteriales; family Nocardiaceae; genus Nocardia; species Nocardia sp. Root136. The sequence continues at coordinate 1,246,793 of NZ_LMFE01000001.1, read as the reverse complement.
GTTTGTTGATCACTTCGACCATGTGCACCGGAATACGGATGGTGCGGGCCTGATCGGCCATGGCGCGGGTGATGGCCTGACGGATCCACCACGTCGCGTAGGTCGAGAACTTGTAACCCTTGGTGTAGTCGAACTTCTCGACCGCGCGGATCAGACCCAGGTTGCCTTCCTGGATGAGATCCAGGAACGCCATGCCGCGGCCGGTGTAGCGCTTGGCCAGCGAGACGACCAGTCGCAGGTTGGCCTCGAGCAGATGGTTCTTCGCTCGGTTGCCGTCGCGCACGATCCAGTTGAAGTCGCGGCGCGTCGTCACCGAGAGCTTCTCGCCCGCCTCGGCGAATTCGCGCATCTTCTCCGCGGCGAACAGACCGGCCTCGATCCGCTTGGCGAGTTCGACCTCCTCTTCCGCGTTGAGCAGCGCGACCTTGCCGATCTGCTTGAGGTAGGCGCGGACCGAGTCGGCGGAGGCGGTGAGTTCGGCGTCCTTGCGTGCTTGACGCAGCGCTTCGGACTCCTCCTCGTCCCAGACGAAATCGCCGGAAGCCTTGTCCTTCTCGGACGGCTCCGCGGTCTCGGCGACTTCGGCGGTGTCCTCGGCGACGTCTTCGACGACGACCTCCTCGCCGACGAGTTCGTCCTCGGCGACTTCGAGATCACCGAGATCGTCGACCTCGACCGACTCGTCGTCGAGCTGCTCTTCACCGCCCTCGCCCGAGGTCGCCTTCTTCGCGGCGGTTTTCTTGGCCGGAGCCTTCTTGGCGGCAGCCTTCTTCGCCGGCGCCTTCTTGGCTACGGCCTTCTTGGCCGGCGCCTTTTTGGCGGCGGCCTTTTTGGCCGGCGCTTTCTTGGCCGGGGTTACGGCGTCGTCGGCATCGGCGTCGGAGGCCGAGTCGGCGGTCTGACGGGTATTCGTGGCTACCACGTACGCCCTTTCGTGACGGTCTCGTGCGGCGTCACGCCAGAGTGGTTTTCCGGCGGAGCGGTCGGTCGGGTTGCACCGGCGATGCGTCGGCCGGGTGAAGTCGGCGCTCGTTCACCGACCTTCTCGCGACCGGCCGCGGCCGGAAGGTTTCACCGGCTCACCGCCGGACGTGTTCCATTGTAACGATCCAACCAGGGTACTCATGGCACGATGCCATCCAGGCGTTGCGTCGCAGGCCGCGCCGGGCTACGGCGCGATGCCTGCATCGATGGCCATCGCCGCGCCGACGATACCCGCGGTGTTCTTCAATACGGCCGGAATCACGGGAGTTCGGTTGGTGAGCAAGGGGATCCACTGCTCGTGATCACGGCTGATGCCGCCGCCCGCCACGATCACCTTCGGCCAGAACAGATCCTCGATGTGGCGCAACACGCGACTCACCCGCTGCGCCCACTCGGGGTAGGTGAGGTTCTCGTTGTCCTTGACCGAGGCCGCGGCCAGATCCTCGGCGTCGACGCCCTCGATCTTGAGATGGCCGAGTTCGGAGTTGGGGACGAGCACGCCGTTGTAGAGCAGCGCGGAGCCGATACCGGTGCCGAAGGTGAGCAGCAGGGTCAGGCCGTCGAGGTCGCGCGCGGTGCCGTAGGAGTCCTCGGCCAGGCCGGCGGCGTCGGCGTCGTTGAGCACGGTGACGGTTCGCCCACCGAGTGCCTCGGCGAACAGCGCGTGGGCGTCGGTGCCGATCCAGGCCTGGTCGATGTTGGCCGCGGTTCTGGCGTGGCCGTCGAGCACCACGCACGGCATGGTGATGCCGACCGGACCCTCCCACCCTGCCTGGGCCACCAGTTCGGCGACCGCCGCGGCGACGGCCGCGGGCGTTGACGGCTGCGGTGTCGCGATCTTGATGCGGTCATGGGCGAGCAGACCGGTGGCCAGATCGACCTCGGCGCCCTTCACCCCGCTACCGCCGATATCGATCCCGAATGCGTGCCCCCGAGTGGACATGGTTCAACCCCTTGCTGACGCGGTCGATGTGCCTGACAGACACCAGCAAGCAGAGTAGCGGTAGTCACCCCTCGCGCGAGACGCCACGACATGTGATGCGATGGAGAGGTGCCCGAATACACCGAGCCCGAGACCCCAACCGCCCCCATCACATCCACCGAGTACGAGCCGTTGCGCCGCCTCGCCGTCGAGCTGGCCGAAGCGGCCGCCGCGCATGTGCGTGCCCGCAGGCCCGAGGTGTTCGCCGATGGCGGACCCGTGGCCGGAGCGGTGGCAACCAAGGGTCACGTCACCGATCCGGTCACCATCGTCGACACCGAATCCGAACAGCTGATCCGTGGGCTGCTCGCCGAGCGCAGGCCCGACGACGCGATTCTGGGGGAGGAGGGCGGCGGCGATGTCGGCGCCACCGCGCCGGGCACTGTCACCTGGGTCGTCGACCCGATCGACGGCACTGTGAACTTCCTCTACGGGCTGCCCGGCTACGCCGTGTCGGTGGGTGCGGTGGTCGATGGCAAGCCCGTGGCGGGCGCCGTGGTCGACGTGGCCGCCGCGACCACCTACAGCGCCGCACTGGGCGCTGGATCGCACGCTGTGCGCCCGGATGGCACCCGGGTGCCACTGCGCTGCAGTAGCGAGGATTCGCTCTCGGTGGCCCTTGTAGCCACCGGCTTCGCCTACGGCAGCGCGCGCCGCGCCCGTCAGGCGCAGCTGCTCACCGAGATCCTGCCGCAGATTCGCGACATCCGCCGCCTCGGCGCCGCCGCCATGGACCTGTGTCATGTCGCCGCGGGTCGGCTCGAGGCCTACTACGAGCACGGCCTCAATGCCTGGGACTGGGCCGCGGGCGCCCTCATCGCCGCCGAAGCGGGCGCGGTCGTCCACGTCCCCCCGGTCACCGTCGGCGGTGCCGCGGGCGAACTGACGGTCGTGGCCGCCCCCGGCATCGCGAAGGACCTCGACGACCTGCTCGACCGCGTCGGCGCCCCGACCGCCCTGCCGGACTGACATCGGCGGCGGGGCTGCCGAGAACTCAGCTCAGCACTTGACGTCGCGCGCCGCGTCGAGGAGATCGGGGTCGATCGAGGACGAGCTCGCGCCGGGGGCGAGGTTCTTCAGCGACCGGAGCACGGCCTCGGCGTCGGCGCCGGGGCGCAGCGATTCGCCGAACGCCTGGCCGAGGACCAGATCGACGGTGTCGTCGGTGCGCGGGTCCTCGATCAGCTCGGCGCACGGAGCGACGAGCTGCACCGAGGCGGCCGCCGGTCGGCCGTTCACGCCGAACCGGATCTGCCCGGTGCAGGTGAGGTCGCCGCTGACATAGACCGGATCGTTACCGACCTGTGTCCCCGGCGCGCCGGCGAACCCGAGGTCGCCCAGAGCGGAGGCGATGTTACCTGCCTGTCCGCTCTTGCCGTTGGCGTTGAACACCCGCACCCTCGACTCCGACAGGGCCGCCGGATCGACCGCCTCCAGTCGTGTCGGGCCCACGCGTGAGCCCAGTGCCGCGGGCTGCGGGGCGTTGGTGGCGGTCGGCGTGCTCGGCGCGTTGCACGCCATCGGTTCGTTGCTGTCGTCACGGGTACGGAACGCCGTAATCCAGACGAACAGGCTCACCAGAGCCAGCACGAGGACGAGCGCGAGCCAGAGCTCGGGCCGCCGCCGCGGAAAGGGTTTGCCGTCGCGATCAGTCGCGCTGCCTTCGGTGATCAGTGAAACCACGCGCTCACTCTACGAGTCCCACGGCGGTGCGCGAGTCGGGGAGGTCTCGGCGAGTTTCCCAGCAGGTGACGATTCGTCGTCGGTTTCGGCTCGGCGGGGGTTTGATTGCGACTTTCGTCCATTGGTCCGCTATTGTCTGGCCGCCCAGATCGAATATTTACCGGTGAAACGGTGGTCGGTCGCGGGAACAACAAGGGCATGTCCTGCGTTTACCGAACGCTGTCGGAGTAGATCGCTAGCTGGTCGAACCTGATAGACGACCGGTGCACGTGTGAGGTGTACCACCGGCGGGGCGGTACGAACGCCGGACCCCTGCGGGGTTACGGCAATCGACTGATCCGGGATATACGGAGTAAGGACTGAGGGGAAGACGACATGGCAACCGACTATGACGCACCGCGGCGCACCGAATCCGACGAGGTGTCGGAGGATTCGCTCGAGGAGCTGAAGGCCCGCCGCAACGAGGCGCAGTCCGCCGTCGTGGACATCGACGAATCCGATACAGCGGAATCGTTCGAGCTTCCCGGCGCGGACTTGTCCGACGAGGTACTCAGCGTTCGGGTGGTCCCGAAGCAGGCGGACGAGTTCACCTGCTCGAGCTGTTTTCTCGTGCATCACCGCAGCCGACTGGCCACGGAGAAGGGTGGACAGCTCATCTGCATGGACTGCGCGCTCTAGAAGCAGGCGGTGCGCATCACCGTGTGGACAGTTGATCCGCACGGACTGCGTACTACTGATCCAGACGGGATCAGCGAGGAAGGGTCAGCCCGCGCTCGGGAGTCCGAGCGCGGTCAAGACCCGGTCCGGCCTACGCGTACTGACCAACCAGTACGGCGTCGGGTCGTCCGGGTCGTTCAGAACCAGCAATGCCATCGGGCCGATCCAGGCCCGGTGCTGCACATAGGCGGCGGGGTCGAGTTGTCGGCCCAGCGCCGCACTCTTGGCCGTCGACGCGACGGCCGCGCCACGCGCGACGAAGCTCACCGGTAGGTGGGCCCGGTCGACGCGCAATTCCGCCGTACCATCGTCGGCCACGCTGACATCAAGGCGATGCCTGCTCATCCACAACAGAATCCAGACCGGGACCGGCGCCAGCAGCACATACGGCAGCCAGGCCCGCAGCCCCGGCGCGCCCATATGGATCTCGGCCGCGAGCAGGCCCGCGATCGCGAAGCCGACCGGCCACCACCACAGCGGCACCCACAGGCGCTCGGAGTAGGGCGACGGACCCTGCGCGCTCGGCGCGCGGTGGTCGGTGTCTGTGGTCGCGGTCGTCGGGGAATGGGGCTGGTCGGGCACCCCTCAACACTAGGTCACCGCACCAGGGCTGCGACGAGAAGGTCCGGCCTCGACCGCGTAGTCTCGACCGATGTGAACGCACTTGCACCGATTCCGCTGCGGCGGCTCGATCCCGGCATCCCTGTGCCGACGCGTGCCCATCCGGGTGACGCGGGCGTCGACCTCTGTACCACCGAGGATGTGATCATCGAACCGGGCGAGCGAGTGCTGGTCGGCACCGGGATCGCGATCGCGTTGCCGGTGGGCACCGTCGGCTTGATCCACCCTCGTTCGGGCTTGGCCGCGAAGGCCGGTCTGTCGGTGGTCAACACGCCCGGCACGGTCGACGCGGGCTACCGCGGTGAGATCAAGGTGTGCCTGATCAATCACGACCCGCGCACCGCCATCGAGCTGCGTCGCGGTGACCGCATCGCGCAGTTGCTGGTGCAGCGGGTCGAGTTGGTCGATTTCGCCGAGGTCGACGATCTCGACGACACCGCCCGTGGCACCGGCGGATACGGGTCGAGCGGCGGGCATGCCAGCCTGGCCGACAAGGAGGCGTGATGGGTCTGTTCGGAAAGAAGAAGCGCGCGCGCGACGACGAGGCCGACTACGTCGAATACGACGAAGTCGAGTACGACGAGGCCGACTACGACCTGGACGCTGACTCCGACGAGTACGACACCGACGAGTTCCAGCGCCCCGACTTCGCGCGCCTGGACTTCGACGACGCGCCGACCGACGAGCGCATCTACGGCAATTTCGACCACGCCCCCGATGCCGCCGCGGGCCCCTATGACATCAGCGAGGTCTCCGACGAAGCGATCTCGCGGCGCCTCGACCTCGGCTCGGTGCTCATTCCGGTGCCTCAGGGCGGGCAGTTGCAGGTGGAGATGAGCCCCGACGGCACCCCGCAGGCGGTGCACCTGGCCACCGAGCACGGCAGGCTCACGGTCGCCGCCTACGCCGCGCCGAAGTCGGCGGGCCAGTGGCGCACGGTCGCCGCGGATCTGGCCGAGTCGTTGCGCGGTGACGGCGCGAGCGTGGCCGTCGAGAAGGGTCCGTGGGGCCGCGAGGTCAAGGCGATCACCGAGGGCGCCGACCTGCGCTTCATCGGCGTCGACGGCCCGCGCTGGATGATCCGCCTCGTCGCCGCCGGCCCCAAGGGCGCCGTCGACGACCGCAGTCCACTGATCACCGCCGCCCGCGCGGTCCTGGCCGACGCCGTGGTGCGCCGCGGCACCGAACCGCTCCCCGTGCGCGACCCGCTCCCGGTGGTCCTGCCCCAGGAGCTGGCCGAACAGCTGGCCGCCGCCCACCAGCAGCAGATCCAGGCCCAGCAGGACGCCCTGGAGGCCCAGGCTGCCGCGGCCACCGCCCCGCCCCCGTCGGCCCTCCCGCCGAAACTGCCCGACGAGCCACGTCGTGGCGCCGATGGTTCGGCCATGCAGCAACTGGGCCTGAACTAGGTGCTCGTCCGCCTCCCCGCGACTTTTGCCGGTCGTGGGGAGGCGGTTCAGTCAGCTGCCGGGCCGGCGGTCGGTGGCGGGTCTTGTGTCGGGGGTGCCCGGCGAGTTACCCATGTACTCGCGAAATCAGTTGTCCTGCAAAGCTTTTCGTTGCCCGTGCGTCGCTGGGAGCAACGTGCTCAACTGCGCGAATCCGGCATGTCCGAGTATTGCCGGGTCGGCGCCCAGTTCGGTGAGCGTCACTCTGTGCAGTCGGGACGACGGCAAGGCGGCCGCCCATTCTTCCGCGACCGCGATCGGGTGGACCGGGTCGTCGGTCGCGCCGACCACCGCGACCGGCACATCAATGGCGGCCAACTGCTCCAGTGACGGCCACGCGTACCCCGCGGCCTCGTCCAGCGCGGCGGGCAGATGGGGCCACTGCCCGCGCCACGACTGGGTCAACGCGTCGGCCAACCATCGCGGACTCGACGCCCGCATCCGCTCGATCACCGCCTCCAGGCCGTCGGCTCGCAGTTGCTCGGCGGTAACCGAAGCGCTCGAAGCGGCGGGGCACGTGGCGGTTTCGGCACCCGTCCAGGCGGGTAATGCTGTGATGACACCGACTACCGCGTTCGGGTGCTCGGCTGCCCAGTCGAGCGCGATCGCGGCGCCGAGGGAGATGCCCGCGGCCAGGACCGGACCGCGCGCCGCGGCAGCGTCCAAAGCCGCGGTACAGCTCCCGATCACGGCCTGCGGGTCCGGTTCGACGGCGTGGAAGGCGAGTCCGCGCGCATGGGCGGCAGGCCCGAACGCGCGGGCCGCGAAATCGGCGTCGGAGCCGGTCCCCGGCAGGGCGACCACGGTGACCTGGGGTGGGGTGCGCAACACCGACCGAGCGTAGCGGCCGGGCGTTTGCCCATCTACAGTGGCGGTGTACGGCCAACTAGCGGGAGAAGCGTGACATGTCGTCATCCACGGGCGGACACAAGTCGGGATCGGGTCCGGACTCGGGATACTTTCGTCGACTCGGTCGTCGTCTCACCGCAGATATCGACCAGCTCGACGCCGAGGAATTGGCCGAGACGGTCGAAGCCTCCGGTGCCCGGCGGGCCAAGGACTGTTGTCGTGGTGAAGAGGCGACGATTCTGGGCAGACTCCGCAGCGTCGAGGCGTGTCCGAAGGCCGCGGGTGCCACCGTGCAGGCCGAGTTCTTCGACGGCACCGACGCCATCACCCTGGTGTGGATCGGGCGCAGGCGCATTCCGGGGATCGAACCGGGCAGGCGCATTCTGGTCCGTGGCCGCGTCGGCGACCGCGACGGCCGCAAAGTGATCTTCAACCCCTACTACGAATTGCGCGGGAACAGCTGACGTATGCCCTCCAGCGACGAGTACCGCACTGCCGCGGACCCCGAAGCCACCGTGGCGTTGCCCGTGGTCACCGATGACACGGTGGACCCGGAGATCGACACCGAGGTCGACAAGGCCGAGCAAACCTTGCTCGAGCAGCTCGGCGGTTTCAGTGGCCTGATCTATTCCACCCTTCCCGTTCTGGTCTTCGTCCCGGTGAACACCTTCGCGGGCCTCACCGTGGCCATTTGGGCCGCCCTCGGCGTCGCCGCCGCCATCCTCATCTGGCGGCTGGTCCAGCGCAGTCCCATCCAGCCGGCCGTCTCCGGCTTCCTCGGCGTCGGCCTGTGCGCGCTCATCGCCCAGCGGGTGGGCGAGGCCAAGGGATTCTTCCTGTTCGGCATCTACACCAGCCTCGTGTACGCGGGCGTGTTCGCGGTGTCGATCCTGCTGCGCCGACCGCTGGTCGGGGTGATCTGGGGCGCGCTCAACGGCCACGGTTCCCACTGGCGTACCGACAAGCGCATCCGCAAGCTCTACGACCTGGCCACCGTTGTCTGGGTGGTCGTATTCGGCGCCCGCTACCTGGTGCAGTCACAGCTCTACGACACCGACCACACCACCTGGCTGGCCGTGGCGCGGATCGGCATGGGCTGGCCGCTCACCGCGGTGGCCCTGGTCATCACCGTCTGGGCGGTGCGCCGCGCCGGGCACCTGCCCGCCGAGAAAACCGACAAGTCCGGGGCCGGAACGGAATCCGTGCGCGCATAGGGTGGGTAGCGGGACGCCGGAGGTGGGGAAGTACCCACCCTGGGGTATCTGGTTGCGACCGGCCGTTCGTCGCACGATCAATGCGTACCGAAAAATACGCGATGATCGTGAGAGGACCGGCGACCATGATGGCAACCGAGCACCGAAATGAGCGACCGGCCACCACCGCCCGCCGCGACGCCACCAAGACCCCGGCGCCGGTCCTGTCGGAGAGCAAGCGCATCGGCGCCGAACTCGACGCGCTGATCGGCCCGGCCGCCCGCGGTGACCGCGAGGCCGTCGCGGAGATCCTGCGCCTGGTGCACCCGCTGGTCCGCCGGTACTGCTCGGCACGTATGGGCTCCACCGGCCATCTCACTGTCACCGCCGACGATGTCACCCAGGAAGTTCTCATCGCCACCGTCACGGCCATTCCGCGCTACCGTGATCAGGGCAAGTCGTTTCTGGCCTTCGTCTACGGCATCGCCGCCAACAAAGTCTCCGACGCCTTCCGTCGCGGCAAGCACACCGCCTACCCGACGGCCGAGCTCCCCGACACCGCGAGTGCCTCCGCGGGTCCGGAGGACTGGGTCCTGGCGTTCGAGCGCCGCGCCGCCACCCATGAACTGATGAAGGTGCTCGCGCCGAATCACCGCGAGGTGCTGCACATGCGCATCGTGCTCGGCTGGAGCGCGGCTCAGACCGCCGAGGCCATCGGCACCAGCCCCGGGGTCGTCCGGGTGATGCAGCACCGCGCGCTCAACAAGCTGCGCGCGGAACTGAAAGTGGCGTAAGGACTCAGGGCTTCACGCCGTGGGTCGCCAGGGTCAGCCGCAGGTCCTCTTCGGCCTCCACCGAGGTGACGAACAGCAGTTCGTCGTCGCCCTCGAACGGATCGTCGGGCTGCGGCACGATCACCCGGCCACCGCGCAGGATCGTCACCAGCGCGGTATCGCGCGGCATCTTCAATGTTCGCACCGGCTTGCCTGCCAGTTGGGTGTCGGAGGGCAGGGTGATCTCCACCAGGTTGGCCTGTCCCTGCCGCAACGTCATCAGCCGCACCAGATCACCCACCGACACGGCCTCCTCGACGAGTGAGGCGAGCAGCCGCGGCGTCGACACCGCCACGTCGACGCCCCACGACTCGTTGAACAGCCATTCGTTGCGCGGATCGTTGACCCGCGCCACCACCCGGCGCACCCCGAACTCGGTCTTGGCGAGCAGGGCGTGCACGAGGTTCGCCTTGTCGTCGCCGGTGGCCGCGATCACCACCTCGTAGGTCTCGAGATCAGCGTTCTCCAGCAGCGACAGCTCACAGGCGTCGGCGTGCACCCAGACGGCGTCGGGGATGGCGGCGGGGTCGATGTGGTCGAGCTGGCGTTCGAGCAGCATCACGCGGTGTCCGCCGCGTAGGAGTTCCCTGGCGATCGAGCGCCCGACCGCGCCCGCTCCGGCGATGGCGACCTTCATGTGTTCAGTCCTCGCTCAGTGGGGCCTTGGCGGCCAGGGCTATCGCCTCGCCGACTGTGCCGGACGTGGCCGCGACGTAGACGACGTCGTCGGCCTGGACGATCGTCTTGGATTCGGGCAGCAGGCCCTGGCCGAAGCGCAGGATGAACGCCACGCGCACCTGCAGGTCGCGTTCCAGATCGCGCACGGTGCGACCGGACCAGTCCTCGTGCAGGGTCAGCTGGGTCACCGCGACCGCGCCGGTGGGGTCGCGCCAGGTGGTGGTCGAGTTGTCGCCGATGAGGGTGCGCAGGAACCGATCGGTGGTCCACGGCACGGTCGCGATGGTCGGGATCCCGAGTCGTTCGTACACCTCGGCGCGCTTGGCGTCGTAGATGCGAGCGACGACACGTTCGACGCCGAACATCTCTCTGGCCACTCGCGCCGAGATGATGTTGGAGTTGTCACCGGAGCTCACCGCGGCGAAGGCGTCGGCGCGCTCGATCCCCGCGCGGGTCAGCACCTCACGGTCGAAACCGACGCCGATCACCTCCTGCCCGGTGAAGCCCTCGCCGAGGCGGCGGAAGGCGGTGGGATCGCGGTCGATGACCGTGACCTCGTGACCCACCCGGGTCAGCGCACGCGCCAGTGACGAGCCGACACGCCCGCACCCCATGATCACTACGTACACCGTGCACCCTCGTTCCTTGCCTACCCGTGGCGTCCGGCAAGGACCGTACCCGCCGGATGCTCCCATCGCCCATTTTCCCCGCGCCGACGCGGGGCAAACAATCCAGACATCGCCATGACGCCGATGAACGTGCGCGCGAAGGTGCTGGTGAACTCCTCTATGCTCAGCCCGGTGTCCAAGTTGACGACGGCAGCCAAGCGTGTGCTGCTGGGCAGGCCGTTCCGTAGCGATTCGCTCGGCCACACGTTATTGCCCAAGCGTATCGCTCTTCCGGTCTTCGCCTCCGATGCGATGTCGTCGGTCGCCTATGCCCCGGAGGAAATCTTCCTGGTGCTGTCGGCGGCGGGCATCTCGGCTTACGTGTACGCGCCGTGGGTCGGTCTTGCCGTAGCCCTGGTGATGGCGGTGGTCGTCGCCAGCTACCGGCAGAACGTGCATGCCTACCCGTCGGGCGGTGGTGACTACGAGGTCGCGACCAAGAACATCGGACCCAACGCCGGTCTGACGGTCGGCAGCGCGCTGCTGGTCGACTACGTGCTCACCGTCGCGGTGTCGATCTCCTCGGCGGCGTCGAACATCGGTTCCGCCATTCCGTTCGTGGCCACACACAAGGTGTTGTTCGCGGTGGTGGCGATCGCGATCCTCACCGCGATCAACCTGCGAGGCGTGCGCGAATCCGGTACGGCGTTCGCGATTCCGACCTACGCGTTCATCGTCGGCATGGTCGTGATGCTGGCCTGGGGCCTGTTCCGTACCTACGTGCTCGGCGACGACATCCAGGCCGAGTCCGCCGGTTTCGGGCTCAACGCCGAAGACGAGCACCTCTACGGCCTGGCCTTCGCCTTCCTGATCGCGCGTGCCTTTTCCTCCGGCTGTGCGGCGCTGACCGGCGTCGAGGCCATCAGCAACGGTGTGCCCGCGTTCCGTAAACCCAAGTCGCGCAATGCCGCGACCACCCTGCTGCTGCTGGGTTCGATCGCGATCGTGCTGCTGATGGGCATCATCATCCTGGCCCAGAAGATCCGTGTCGTGTATGCCCACGACTCCGCGAACCTGATCGGCGCGCCCGCCGATTATCACCAGAAGACCCTGATCGCGCAGATCGCCGAAGCGGTGTTCCACGGCTTCCCGATCGGTTTCTTCTTCATCACCATCGTCACCGCGCTGATCCTGGTGCTGGCCGCCAACACCGCGTTCAACGGTTTCCCCGTACTCGGTTCGATCCTGGCCCAGGACCGCTACCTGCCCCGTCAGCTGCATACCCGCGGCGACCGGCTCGCGTTCTCCAACGGCATCCTCTTCCTCTCGGGTGCGGCGATCGCGTTCGTGGTGGTCTTCGGCGCCGAGGTGACCAAGCTGATCCAGCTCTACATCGTGGGTGTGTTCGTCTCGTTCGTGCTGAGCCAGACCGGCATGCTGCGGCACTGGACGCGCCTGCTGCGCACCGAGACCGACCCGGCGCAGCGCAGGCAGATGAAGCGTTCCCGAGTGATCAACGCGATCGGTCTGACCGCGACGGGCGCCGTGCTGATGATCGTGCTGGTCACCAAGTTCTTCGCCGGCGCCTGGATCGCGATCATCGTGATGGTGGCGATCTTCGTCGTGATGAAGCTGATCCGTAAGCACTACGACTCCGTCTCGCGCGAACTCGACGAATCCGACTGGGACGGCGTGCTGCCCAGCCGCACCCACTCACTGGTCCTGGTCTCCAAGCTGCACCTGCCCACGCGCCGTGCGCTGGCCTTCGCGCGCGCCACCCGCCCGGACACACTGGAGGCGGTGACGGTCAACGTCGACGACGCCGACACCCGCAAGCTGGTGCGCCAATGGGAGAACAGCGAGATCAACGTGCCGCTGAAGGTGATCGAATCGCCCTACCGCGAGATCACCAAGCCGGTGCTCGAATACGTCAAGCGGGTGCGCAAGAACGCACCGCGCGACGTGGTCACCGTGTTCATCCCCGAATATGTGGTCGGACACTGGTGGGAGCAGGTGCTGCACAACCAGTCCGCGCTGCGGTTGAAGGGCAGATTGCTGTTCGAGCCGGGTGTGATGGTGACGAGCGTGCCGTGGCAGCTCAGTTCCTCCACCAGAGCCAAGCAGGCAGGCGAAGTGAACGCACCGGGTTCGGTGCGTCGAGGTTTCGAACGACCAGGACGTCGCGAATGAGCGGCGCGCCGGTCGAGGGTGAGAGTGGGTGTGGCCGTGAGTGATTGGAGCGGACAAGAATTCGAGGTACGTCTCGGGGCACCGGGGCACGGCGGATTCATCGTCGCTCGCCACGAGGGCCGGGTCGTGTTCGTGCGACACGGGCTGCCCGGTGAGCTGGTGCGCGCTCGGGTGACCGAGGATCGCGGCGGATCGTTCTGCCGCGCCGATGCCGTCGAGATCATCGAGGCGTCCGCGGACCGGGTGCCCGCCACCTGTCCCGTCTCGGGACCCGGTGGTGCGGGGTGCTGTGATTTCTCCTTCGCCACGCCCACGGCGCAGCGTGCGCTCAAAGCCACGGTGGTGGAAGAGCAGCTGCGGCGGTTGGCCAAGATCGAGCATGCGGTGACGGTCGAACCGATCGCCGGTGATTCCGGTGCCGACACCGGCGGTTGGCGCACGCGGGTGCGGTTGGTCGTCGACGGTGCGGGGCACGCTGGTGTGCATCGCTACCGCAGCACCGAGGTGATCGCGGATCTGCGCTGCCCGCAGCCTGTCGCCGGTGCGCTCGACGGTGTCGCGGATCGGTTGTGGACCCCGGGTGCCGATCTGGTCGTCGCGATCGACGGTGACGGTGTGCGTCATATCGTGGAGCTGGCCGAGACTCCGGCCTCGGGCCCGGCCGGTCGTCCCGAGACCCCGCGTGGCGGCAGTCGCGGTCGTGGTCAGCGGCCGGGGCGCCGTCGTGAGTCGGTGCCGCCCGCGGGTGATGAGCGTGGTGTGATCCGGGACCGGGCGGCGTCGCGTAAGTCGGCCATGAACGCGCCTCGCGAGGAGTGCGTGGTCGAAGGTTCGGGTCGTGTTGTGGAGTATGTGGCGGGGCGCCGGTGGGAACTGTCGGCGACCGGGTTCTGGCAGGCGCATCATGGTGCGGCGCAGTGTTATTCGGATCTGATCGCTGAATGGTCGGGGCTTGCTCCCGGTGGGTCCGGTTGGGATCTCTACAGCGGTGTCGGTGTCTTCGCTGCCCGGCTTGCCGAGCAGACGGGGCAGACCGGCGCGGTGGCCGGTGTCGAATCGGCTCGTTCGGCGGTGGTCGACGGGGTGGCGGCGTTGGGCGATCTGCCGTGGCTGGAATTGCACAGCGATCGGGTCGAGCGGTGGGCTCGGAGTGCTTCCGGTCGGCCGGATGTCGTGGTGCTCGATCCGCCGCGGGCCGGTGCCGGTAAGGATGTCGTCGCCGCCGTCACCGACGCAGATCCGCGTCGGATCGTTCATATCGGTTGTGACCCCGCGGCTTTCGCTCGTGACCTCGGGTTGTACCTCGACGCCGGGTATCACCTCGCGGAGTTGCGGGCGTTCGATGCGTTCCCGGCTACCCACCATGTGGAGTGTGTGGCGTTGCTCGATCGCTGACGGGTGCTGGTGCCCGGCTGGTTTCGGGTAACAGCGGAGTCAGTCGAGGGCCCAGGTCACTCGGACGCTCGCGCCGACTTCGGTTTCGCCGGGGACAACGGGGACGGGGGAGCCGGCGCGTGCCATCAGCATGGGGGACGAGTCCATCTCCGCGCTGATGTCGTAGGCCCGGCTGGAGGGTGGAGCGGTGTCCTCGGTGATCTGGAGGACAGCGCCGAGGGATACCCCGGCGCGGGCCGCGTACTGCTCGGCCTTGGCCTTCGCGTCGTCGAATGCCGCGTCGCGGGCTTGTTCGAGCAGTGGCGCGGGGTCGGCGATGCCTCGGGTCAGACCGCCGAGGCGCACGTCGTCGCCGCCCGCGTTCACCGCGGCGGCGACTGTTTCGGCGGGCTCGGTGCCGGTTCCTTCGCGAAGCGACACGCTGAGGCCGGTGGATGCCAGATATCCGGCGATCTCGGTGCGGCCGTTGTCGGTGTAGACGGTTTCGGTGCGCACGCTCAAGCCGCTGGTCGCCATGTCTGCGTCACTCACTCCGGCAGCCCGCAGTGCCGCGACGACCGCGCTCACCTGGTCACCGGCGCGCCCGTAGGCCCCGGCGACGGTGTCGGCGCGCGATTCCACCGACAACGTCAACCGGATGAGGTCGGGGACCGCGCGCACCACGCCGCGCCCGAAGGTGGTCGTGCTCGCCTGCCAGGATTTCTTGCTCACCGCGGTACTCCTGTCGGTCGAAGGCTGCTGTGCTGCTCAACGTCTCGCGTCCGGACCGAGTTCCGCTGCCCGGGTCAGTAGTTCTCGGAGTTCGCCGACACTGTGCGTACAGCTGCGTTCTGAGGTGGTCAGTAGTTTTCGGAGTTCGCCGATACTGTGCGTACAGCTGCGTTCTGAGGTGGTCAGTAGTTTTCGGAGTTCGCCGATACTGTGCGTACAGCTGCGTCCATTTGCGCGTATGCCCCGGCCGCGAGTCGTTGAAGCAGAGCGAGTTTCAGTTGCGGGTGCTGCTCGGCGAGCTCGTCGAACACGGCGGGACTCATCACCGCCACGCGGACCCCGGTCTCGGCGACGATGTCGTTGACGAATCTCTCACCGATCAACATCGGGATCTCGCCGAACGACATCCCCGCCGAAAACGTCACCAACCGGTGCACCCGCCCGTCGGTGCCGGGAAACGTCCCCCGCACCCGCCCGTCGAGAATCAGATACAGCCCGGACCGTGGTTCACCGCGTTCGGCGATCACCTCACCTCGGGCGAACGTGCGGACGACGAACTCCGCGCACAGCCGGTCCCGGTCGGCGGCGTCCAGCCCCACCAGCAACGGATGCTCAGCGAGGTCGATCGACGTGCGGGCGCTCGTCCCGGCCGGTCGACGCCGGTCGAGCACGATGTCCTCGCACCATTCGGTGGCGGTATCCCGGTCGATGAACACCCGCCCGCGTGGATCGTCGGGATCCAGACTCGACGCCTCGTGCCCGAGCTTGGCATCGGGATCGACCAGCGCCACTCGGCTGCCCCGGCGTACCAGCTCGGTCTGCAACTGCTCGACCATGCCGCGAGCCACCTGACTCACCTCACCGACCCGCCGCAGGTCGATCACCAGCGCGTCGAGCTCGTCGGCGTTGGCCTCGATCGCCCGAACCGCCCGCTCGGCGCCGGCGAACAACAGGTCGCCGTGCAGCTCGTAGACCCGTGCCCGGTCACCGTGGGCGGCCAGCACCTCGGCGTCCTCGGGCGTGCGGCGCAATCGCGACGGCAGCTGCGCCACCGAGTAGTCGGCGCGGATCGCGGTGCGCGCGGACCGGGTCACGTGACAGAAGTGCAGTTCGAGCCGCCGCGACAGCTCCCGGCACGCCGCGGCCCCGCGCACACTGTTGCCGTGCCCGTCCAGCCTCGGCGAATACACCGAGATGCCGAGCTGACCTGGCAGCACCGCGATGATCCCGCCGCCGACCCCGCTCTTGGCCGGCAGCCCGACCGTGGTCACCCAGTCACCGGCGGCGTTGTACATGCCACAGGTGGTCATCACGCTGAGCACCCGTTCGGTGAGCGAGGTCGACAGCGCCCGTTCATGCGTCTTCGGATTGACCCCGTTGTCGGCCAGCGTCGCCGCCATCATGGCCAGATCGGCGCAGGTGATCTCGATCGAGCACTGCCGGAAGTAACGGTCGACCGCGTCGTCGGGGTCGTCGTCGATGATGCCGACCGAGCGCAACATGTACCCGATCGCCCGATTGCGGAACCCGGTGCGGGCCTCGGATTCGTAGACCGCCTGGTCCATCGTCAACTCGCGCCCGGCGAAGCGGGAGTAGCAGCGACGAACCCGCTCGAACTTGTCGGCGGCGTCGCGGCCGTTGATCAGCGAGGCCGCGGTGATGGCCCCGGAGTTGATCATCGGATTGCTCGGCCGCTGGGTCTCCGGTTCGAGGCTGATCTCGTTGAACGGCTCGCCGGACGGCTCCACGTCGATGTGCTCGGCCACCCCGTCGAGCCCGCGATCGGCCAGCGCCAGCGCGTAGGTGAACGGCTTGGAGATCGACTGGATGGTGAACCCGATATCGGTGTCGCCGACTTCGTAGACCAGCCCGTCGGCGGTGGCCAGGCACAAGCCGAACGAATCCGGTGCGACCCCGGCGAGCTCGGGGATGTAGTCGGCGGGCGCGCCGGAGGTATCCTCGCGGCAGGCCGCGTACACCTCGTCGAGCATGCCTGCCACCACACCCGGGTCGATCGTGCGCGTCGCGCCGTGGCTTCGGGTCACAGCGTCACTGTAGGTCGCGCCGTCGCCGGGTGCGGGCGGGGACGCGCGGGAGATTGTCCTCACAGCCGAGAACGCAGTGAGGTAAGCCTTTGTAGAACCCGATTTCCGCTTGCGCGTCCTGTTCAGCGGCCATGGGGCGGTATCGTCGTCGCGACCGTAGACCTCGCTGTGCCCGTGCTGGGTAGGGCCCGCGAGCCTGTGCCCGTCACGCGGGCAAATACACTGGGCTGATCACAATGTAGTCCGGAGGGAGCGAGTTCAGGTGGGAGTGCTGTCGCGGGTGGATTCACCCGAAGATCTGCGCCGGCTGAGCGTGCCGCAACTGCGGGATCTGGCGGACGAGATCCGCGAGTTCCTGGTGCAGAAGGTCGCCGCCACCGGAGGCCATCTCGGCCCCAATCTAGGGGTGGTCGAGCTGACCATCGCCCTGCACCGGATTTTCGATTCGCCGGCCGACCCGTTGATCTTCGACACCGGCCATCAGGCCTACGTGCACAAGATCCTCACCGGCCGCAAGGACCGCTTCGACTCGCTGCGCAGCCGCGACGGCCTGTCGGGCTACCCGAGCCGCGCCGAGAGCGAACACGACTGGGTCGAGTCCTCGCACGCGTCGGCCGCGTTGTCCTACGCCGACGGTCTGGCCAAGGCGTTCGCGCTCACCGACCAGGACCGCACCGTGGTGGCGGTCGTCGGTGACGGCGCGCTCACCGGCGGCATGTGCTGGGAGGCGCTCAACAACATCGCGGGCGCCCCCGATCGTCCGGTGGTGGTGGTCGTCAACGACAACGGTCGTTCCTATGCCCCCACGATCGGTGGCCTCGCCGACCGCTTGACCGCCCTACGCACCCAGCCCGCCTACGAGCACGCACTGGTCGCCGGGAAACGTATTCTGAAAAGCATTCCCGCCGTAGGGGATTCGGCGTATTCGATGGTCCACGCGCTCAAGGCCGGGATCAAAGACGCGGTGAGCCCGCAGGAACTGTTCTCCGATCTGGGCATGAAGTACGTGGGCCCGGTCGACGGCCACGATCTCGTCGCGCTCGAGGCAGCCATGCGGCGCGCCAAGGACTTCGGTGGTCCGGTCGTGGTGCACGTGGTCACCCGCAAGGGCAACGGTTACGAGCACGCCGAGAACCACGTCGCCGACCAGATGCACGCCTGCGACCCGATCGACCCGCTCACCGGCCGCCCCCTCGCCGGCAAGAAGGCCAAGGGCTGGACCGCGGTGTTCTCCGAGGAGCTCATCGAACACGGCGCGCGTCGCGACGACATCGTCGCCATCACCGCCGCCATGCCGGGCCCCACCGGTCTGGCCGCGTTCGGTGAACGCTTCCCCGAGCGCATGTTCGACGTCGGCATCGCTGAACAGCACGGCATGGCCTCAGCCGCCGGTCTGGCGCTGGGCGGCATGCACCCGGTGGTCGCCATCTACGCCACCTTCCTCAACCGTGCGTTCGACCAGCTCCTGATGGACGTGGCGCTGCTCAAGCAGCCTGTCACGGTCGTGCTGGACCGCGCGGGCGTCACCGGCCCCGACGGTGCCAGCCACAACGGCATGTGGGATCTCTCGCTGCTCGGCATCGTCCCCGGCATCCGCGTCGCGGCCCCCCGCGACGGCGCCACCCTGCGTGAGGAACTGGCCGAAGCGCTCGCCGTCTCCGACGGTCCGACCGTGTTGCGTTTCCCGAAAGGCAGTGTCGCCGAAGACATCACGGCCGTAGAACGTCTCGACGGTCTGGACGTGCTGCGACTGGCCGTCCCCAGCGCGGGGTCCGCGCAGTCCCAGCACGGTGACGTCCTGATCGTCGCCGTCGGCCCCTTCGCCGACACCGCCATGAAGGTCGCCGAACTGCTGGAACCGCAAGGGATCTCGGTCACCGTCGTCGACCCGCGCTGGGTCATCCCGGTCTCCGACACCCTGGTCAAGCTCGCCGAGAACTACCGCCTCGTCGTCACCGTCGAAGACGGCGGCCTGCACGGCGGGATCGGTTCCACCGTCTCCGCGCGCTTGCGCGACGCGGGCCTCGATGTCCCCACCCGCGATCTCGGTGTGCCGCAACAGTTCCTGGACCACGCCTCCCGCAACGAGATACTCGAAGAGCTCGGCCTCACCCCCGACGCCATCGCCCAGCGGATCGGCGGCTGGCTGCAATCACGCTGATCGGGGCGGTACAGCACCCGCCTCGTGTCGGGTGCTGTACCGCTCAGGGCAGCCCGGCGGCGGGGCAGGGCGTGACGGCCCGCGACGACAGGACCCGTACGATCCTGCACGCCCTCGGCGAGGATTCCTGAGACGTTCTCGGCCCGAGTTCGCTCAGTGGTGAGGCCGCCGAGCGACTACCGCGAAGTTCAACGGGATGCGTGGTGCGCCGTCGGGCAGCGTCCACCCTTGCTCGCAGGGTACGAGATCGGAAAACGCGGGCCAATCCATGTAGGGCAGCTCCGTCAACGCTTCGATGACGAGCCCGGCACCCAGCAGCGCTCCGACGATCTCGCCCAGATCGTGACGCCACTCGTGATTGGTGGTGTGGGCGATCTGTCCGTCCGACTCCTCGGTGTAGGTACCCGAGTCCGAGTAGCTCCGAGCGCCGCCGCCACCGAGGTAATCGTCGTCGATCTCCCACGGTTCGAACTGCATCGCACCCAGAATCGGATGATCGTCGCGGATCACGAACACCCCACCCGGTTCGAGCAGGTCATGGATCGACCGCCCCCACGCGGTGAGCTCCGGCAGCCAGACGATGGTGCCCGCACTGGTCACGATGGTATCGAAGCGCCGATCGAGCACTGCCGAGGCGAACCGCGCGTCCCCCTCCACCCAGGTGATGTCGCGTCCGTCGGCCTCGGCGATCCGCGCCGCGTGCCGCAGCGAGTTCGGCGACAGATCCAGCCCGTGTACCTCCACCGCGCCCAGCCGAGCCCAAGACACGGTGTCGGTACCGATGTGACACTGCAGATGCAGCAGCGACCGCCCCTGGATCCCGGATTCCGGGAGATGCGGCGCCAGCACCGCGAGATCGTTGCGCACCACCGAGGAAATATCGTCCGGATCGGCCAGGAAGGCGTCGACGTCGTACATCCGCGACCGCGCGTGCACGTCGGCCCGGTCGTCCCAATTCGCCCGATTGGCGGCGATCGCTTCGGCTTCGAGCACGGCATGACCTTTCGACGGCGGCGTGATGGCGAGAATCAACGCTAGCGTCGAGCACTTGTCGGGTCGACTGATTTAGTGCCGCTGGATACTGAGCATTCGCCCGGAAACCGCGCATCGACCCTGCCGCAGAATGTGGCAGGGTCGATGCGTGTCTACCGATAGACGGGCTCGTTGTCCTCGCGATAGATCGCGAGCGCCGATTTCATCAACCGCACCAACGACCCTCTGATATCACCGGTATCACCCGGTCGCGCCTCGATCACAGAGCCTCGTTCGGTGACCAGGTAGCGCCCATCCGGGAAATCCATCACGTGGAAGCCCTGTCCGGATTGCGGTCGGTTGTCCGTCGCGGCGCCCGGATAGCCCGCCACGTACACCAGCGTCGACCGTGCGCGCCCGAAGAAATCATCCGCCTTCTGCTGCGGAGTCCGCCGGTCGGCCGCCCACGGATCGTAGGGCGCTTCCTCGTCGAGGTCGTTGCTGTTCATCGAGAACACGTCCCCGCCTGCCGCCCCCGTCTTCGGCAGCCGGGCAAGGAGCTTGTCGGGCAACTGCTCGATCTCGAGCATGCTCATCCGGATGTCACCACCCTCGCGATCGAGCGGCACCCGCTGCTGTTCCACCAGCACCGCCTGCTGCCCACGCACCGCCGCGAACGACCGCAACTTCTCCCCGTCGCCGTACCCGGCCAGTTCGAACCGCGCTTCCGGCTCGAGCAGAATCCGCAACGCGGCTTCCATCGAATGGTCGAACGTCGGCAGAATCCGCTGCGCCTCGTCCTGCCACATGCGGTCGTAGTCGTCCACGGTCACCGCGTCGGTATAGGTCTGCAGGGGATACGGCAGCACATCGCGATCCGCCGCGCGCCACAGCACCGTGAACCCGAGCGCGCTGAACTGCCACTGTCCCTGGCTCATTCGCCGATCACCGGCGGCACCGTCTTTGCTCGCTGATCCTCGCTGAGCCCGGTGAGTTCTTCACCGTTTTCCTGATTGATCAGATAGTCCTTCGTCCCGGATTCCTTCTCGTCGTCGCCCTTTCCGCCCTTGCCGCCACCAGCGCCCATACCGCCCATGCCCGACATTCCGCGGCCCGCGCCCCCGGAACCCGAACCTCCTGCGCCCGCACCAGTTTTCCCGGCGGTAGCGCCTCCCGGTGTGCCCGGAACTGCGGCTCCCGGAACGCCGGAACCGGGTGTCCCCGCACCCGGCGAGCCCCCGCCCGGAGAGCCACCGGTCCCCATCGGCGTCGTCGACGCGGGGGTCGTGCCTGTCGGCGTGGTCGGCATGGTCGACTGCGGTGTTGTCGTAGCCGCCGGCTCCGTGCTCGACGGAGTGGTGTCGTCACCGGTGTCGTCGTCGGATGGATCCTCCGTCGTCGGTGTCTCGGTGGTCGGCTGTTCGGTGGTCGGCTGTTCGGTGGTGGGCTGCTGCGTCGTGGGTTGCTGCGTGGTCGGCTTCGTGCCAGTGGTGTCGCCCTGGCTACCTTTGTCGTCGACCGTCTTCGACCCCGTGTCGAGGGGGTTGTACGGCTGCGGCACCAGTGGGACGTTCGTATCGGCTTGCCCGATCGCCGTGTAGTAGACGCCCCTGACCACCTCCGCCCCTTCGGATTTCGCGGTATCGGCGTTGTGGCTGTCCATCTTCCAGGTGGGTCCGGGAATGTAACTCGCGATCCCGCTGATCGTGGAACCTTCGTGCGGCTTGACCCGATCCTTGGTGATTTGCATGGCCGACTCGACCAGCTTCACCTTCTCGGCCATCATCTGCGCCGAACCCAACAGGTTGCCGGATTTCTCGACGTACTCCTGGATTCCCTTCCCAGCGCTCGACGCCGCGTTACCGGTCCACTTCTCCGAGATAGCCTTCGCGATCTCCGCGTCGTAGGTCTTGAACCCCTCTTCCAGCTTGTTGCGCAACGTTTCCCAGCGGGTGTGCAGCGTGTTCACATCAGCCATAGACATCGCCGAGACCCGCTCGTACAGGTCCGACATGCCGCTGGGGTCTTCGTACGATCCGCTCTGAACTTGCGGCTTCTGGTAGGTGCCGTCGAACGAGCTTTCCAACTGCGTCAGCCGATTCCGCGCGACCGATGCGTCCGGGCTCTCATCCGTAGACCTGGTCGGCTTACTGCCTTCCGCATAATTCTTGAGCTGGACGTATTCGCGACCGATCGGGAAAACGCTGAGAGCGCTGTCCAGAATTGACATTATTGATCACCGCCAGTGATGTTGGCGCCCTGTGAAGTCAGTGCTTGTGCTTGGGCTATTTGCTGGTCTTCATACTTCTTCACCGAGATCTCGATGGTGTCGCGGATAAGCGTTAGTACGTCGATGTGTTCTTGGAAGGCTGTATCGAAATCACGTTCTCCGCCAACAGCTTTCATGCCGAGCATCTTTGCTAGTTCATCAGCGGCGTTGAACCGGCCGAGGCCGGTAACGTTCGCGATGCTCTTGAGATCACCCTTCAGCTGTGAGAAGAGTGCTATCTGCTTGTTGCTCGCATCCCGGCAGCTCTGCGCTACTGACGGATCCAAGTACAGACGGCCTGCCTTGGCTTCCTCGCTCAGATACTGCCAGCGTGACTTCTCATCTGTTGGAGCCACGACACCCCCTATTTATGTGGAAAGTTACTTCGGAAAGAGTGGAACGATCGCTTCCGCGATGGGCTTCAATCGCTCGCAAGGAGGCACCGACTTCGCCTTGACGCCCGTGTTTAGCACGTCCAGCTGCGCAAAACCGCTTGCCGTGGAAAACATGAATGAACAGTCCTCGTTAGCGTTGTACTGGCGCTGTCGAAACTGCACACCACTACGCCCTGCGATCACGACATCCTGGAATTCGATGTTGTCGGGCTTGGCTCGCATCTCGTCAACTGTATGCACGGTCGAATAAGCCCCGACGCTGTAGTTCGGTGGGAACTCTTGATCTTCCCAGCGGCAGATCTTCCACCCAGGCTCTTCGGCGCCGAGGATTCCGGAACGCTCTGACGCCACATCCAAGCCCACGCTGGTCAACGTCGAATCCGGGATCTGACTGCACGGGTCCCACAATGCCGCAGTAGCCGCCGCTTGATCAGTAGTACTTGGCTGTGCATTCCCAGTCTCAGTCGTGGAACACCCCGCCGCCGCAAGCACTCCACACAACACCGTGGCCACCACCGCAGACCGTCGCCGCACGAGCATCCTCCGTCTTCCCCGATCACCGAGCCACACCCGTCCGGCTGAGCCCGCACCAACCCCACGGCCGCCCGAGTGCTCCCCGCACCCGGCCACCCCGTCGTTCCGCACAGCCTACGACACAACCCCACCCGATTCGCCTCACCGCCCCCGACCCATGAAACATATTCAACCCCAGCGAGTTCCGCTGCGCCAGAGTGCTGCCAAACCCTCGGCAACAACCCACGGGGAACGCCCGACGGTCGCGAGTCCTGCGGTCGCAGCATTGATCTTCACGGTCCGCGCATCACAGATCCGACCACTGAGATGGCACTCCTTCACGTCCTTAGACGCACCGAAGCCCCTTCCGGTTCCATCGATTTCACCGCAAATACCAACCCTCTCGTATCCGCTACGCTCGGCGATTGGGACTGCTGCACGATCGGGTGACAGCGGTTAGGCAGCTCGAAGAGCTGGTGTGGTCATGATGGCTTCGTATTCGACCGGGGTCAATTTGCCGAGCCTGGCCTGGCGCCGACGCCGGTGGTAGGTCCGTTCGATCCAGGTCACTATCGCGATCCGAAGCTCCTCGCGGGTCGCCCAAGACTGCCGGTCGAGGACGTTCTTCTGCAGCAACGCGAAAAACGATTCCATCGCCGCATTGTCACCGCAGGCGCCGACTCGTCCCATAGATCCGACCATCGCGTGGAAACCCAAGGAGCGAACAAACTTTCGAGATCGAAACTGCGACCCTCGGTCGCTGTGAACTATGCAGCCGGCGACCTGATCACCGACCGCGGTGCGCCTGGCCGCGGCGGACGCGAGGGCATCGACGGCGAGGCGGGCCTTCATCCGCGAGTCGATCGAATAGCCCACGATCCGGTTCGAGAACACGTCCTTGACCGCGCAAAGATAAAGCTTGCCTTCGCCGGTGTGATGTTCAGTGATATCGGTGAGCCACAACATATTTGGCGCATCAGCAGCGAAGTTCCGCTCGACGAGATCGTCATGAACCGGTGGGCCTGATCGGCTGTTCTTGGTGCCACGTTTCTTGCCGAAACTGCTCCACCACTTGTTGGTCGAGCAGATCCGCCACGCGGTCCGCGCTGCCATCGCCTGGCCCGCGTCGGCGGCCTCGTCGGCGAGGAACCGGTACCCGAATTCAGGGTCGTCGCGGTGCGCATCGAACAACGCGTTTGACCGATACGCCTGCTCGAGGTCGGCAGCGGTGACCGGATCGGCGAGCCACCGGTAATACGGTTGGCGCGCGATATTGAGGAACCGGCACGTCACCGCGACGGGAATCCCGTCGGCGGCCAGCTCACGAACGAGCGGGTAGATCATTTTCCCGGCAGGTTCGCCTGCGACAAATAGGCCGCGGCCCGGCGCAGTACTTCGTTCTCCTGCTCGAGGAGCTTGATCCGTTTGCGGGCCTGGACGAGTTCGGCGTTCTCGGTCGTGGTGGTTCCGGGTTTGGTTCCGTCTTCGACGTCGGCGGCCTTGAGCCAACCGGCCAGACATGACTCGCTGATCCCGAAGTCGGCCGCGACCTGTTTCAGCTGTTGGCCGGGTTCTCGGTTGCGGGCTACGCGGACGACGTCGTCGCGGAACTCTTTGGGGTAGGGCTTGGGCACGGCATACATCCTTCCAGCAGTGCCTGCCGGCACCACAGATCAGATGTCACCTATCCGTGCAGCAGTCCCGCCCTGTCGAACCTCACCACAGCCGAGATTCCACCGGCCCCCGTTGCCTCCATTCCAACGGAACCCACTACCGATCCACGGTTCGAGTACCGCACCAACCTGCTTATCCGGGCCGGTCGTACCCGCTACCACTACGACACCGCCGGCCGCCTCATCCGCAAAGAAAAGACCCGGATCTCCCGCAAACCCGCCATCTGGCACTACCGCTACAACGCCTTCGACCAACTCACCGAGGTCACTACACCGGATGGCAACACCTGGACCTACACCTACGATGCCTTCGGCCGCCGGACCAGCAAACAAAACCACGCCGACAACATTCGCACCGAGTTTGCCTGGGACGGCGTCCACCTCACCGAACAAGCCACCACCACCCGCACAGGCACCCATACCCACACCTGGACCAACCACCCCACCACCTACGTCCCCCTCGCCCAATCGGTCGACGACCAATTCTGGGCCATCGTCACCAACCTCCAAGGCGCCCCCACTCATCTCACCAACCCCGAGACAGGCGAAATCGCCTCAACCGCCACCGCGGACCTCTGGGGCCGAACCACCTGGACCGGCCCCGAAACCCCCCACCGCTTCCAAGGCCAACAACACGACCCAGAATCCGGCCTCCACTACAACTACCACCGCTACTACGACCCGGAAACCGCCCGCTACCTCACCCAAGACCCACTCGGTCTGAGTCCCTCCCCCAATTCGACTACGTACCCTCATAATCCGCTGGTCTGGTCCGATCCACTTGGTCTGACACCGTGCGGTTTGTCACGCGAAGCGCCGCGCCTTGAAGACGGAAACAGTAGGACTGGATGGAGGCACATTGAACAACGTCACATTCCTGGCGGTTCGAATAACCAAGGATCACTGTTTGCTGCGGGTATCACGCGCGATCAAATTGAAACAGCGGCGCGAGAAATTGTGGAGCGGGGAACCCGCCAGTCCGATCCTAGTAAGGAGTATCAAGTATTCGAGCGTAGGATGACGATAAATGGATTGCGTACAAATTATAGACTTGTGGTAGATTCTACGGATGGTAACAACATTGTGACGATGTTTCCAATACTTGGGAAGTGAAACAATGGTCGAGTTCATTTTCACGGTCCGCGATGACCCTCCAGAGGATGGATATTCGCTAGGCGACCTGGAAGTACTGGGTAACTCAGGATCGGTCACCACTCGCGGTCTCGAGCATCCTGATCAACGTATGATGGTGTATCCCTCCGCTGCTGCTCTCCTCTCCGAGGCTCGCTTACTGGCCAGTCGCGGAAAAGGGAATGGGAGGTTCGAAGGCTATGGTTCTATGTTCGTGGTCGAGTTTTCACTACAGAAGGATCGTGTAGCTACCCGACACGGGAAGATGGTGATTGATTCCACCCCGTTGTCAGAGTTCCTTTGCGCTGTCTACGATAGTGCAAAATCTCTGCATGACCATGGTGTCAGCGCCATTGAAGAGAATCGCAAGGTACTGAATGTGTTGGAGAAGGAGTTGGATTCATTCGAAGTGTGGCGAACATCTCTTGACGTCAAACATGCAAAATCAAATGATAGACGGAGCCGTTGAGTTATCGATTGGGGCGGTTGATGGATCTCGAGCGTACTGTCGCGATTCTACCGCCTCCAGTGGCGAGGTGTTGCTCATGGTGATCCGCCCGTGGACGATCGCAGTTCTATGTCGAACGCGTTCCTCTATCTAAACGGGAGCCGATATGACAACCCCTTTACCTGATCGCGAAGATACGCGAATTGATGGTAGTCTTCCGATCCATTTCGGATTCAAGTTCAGACCGTGGCGCTACAACTTGTCTCTGTCGGAACTGGAACTACGCAGCTTCGATAGATCTCCGGATCCAACGTTTGTATCCATCAGATTCTTCAGCGTATTCGCAATGCAGATGAAGACGGTTTTCAATTCGATGACGATTGATTTGGCCGACGACGATCAATCCCTGGCGTTGCTCCATATTTCGGATATCGATGAAGCCAAATGGGATCGGGTCAAGTGTCTAGCGTTGAAATCTACTGGAGTAGATAGTTCGGTCGCTTGCGCAAGTTTTTCAATTCGAGTTTATCCACATGGGTTCCCGACGGTTGCAGCGAAATCTGGCAACGCTATCTGACATCGCCTGTCAACCGACCTCTGCGCAGCTGGCCCCGTTGTGGCTCGACTAATTGGCCGGGGGCGTCAGCGCGGTGGTCAACGCAGGGACTGCGAGGGTGCGCTGCCATTGGCGGGCGCCGCCTGCGAGGAGAAATGCCTCGATCCTCGCGGACAACTCTGCGGGTGTGCCGACGTTCTTGTAATCCGGAAGTCCGTCCCAGCACAGGCGGCGGACCAGGTCGGGGGAGAGCAGGTTCTCGACCGGGATGGAGTGTTCGGTGGAGAGTTCGCCCATGGCGCCGCGGGCGGTGGTGAGGCGGGCGGCGGCGACGGGGTCGCGGCGTTCCCAGCGGTTGACCGGCGGTGGGCCGTCGAAGGGGAGGGTCAGTGGGGGGAGTTGTTTGTCGGGGAGGGTGCGGCCTCGTTCGACGGCGGCCAGCCAGTCGCGGGAGTAGCGGCGTTGGCGGGGGCCGCCGAAGACGGGGAGGGTGCGCAGTTGGGCGATCGAGCGGGGTTCGCCGGTGGCGGCGGCGACGATGGCCGAGTCGGGCAGGATACGGGCGGGGGCGACGTCGCGGGCGCGGGCGAGTTCGTCGCGGGTGGTCCACAGTTCGCGCACGATTGCCAGTTGGCGGGTGCGGCGCAAGGTGTGGATGCCGGAGGTTCGGCGCCAGCGGTCGGCCTTGGGGGAGGGTGGGTCCATGGTGCGGACGTGTTCGAATTCCTCTGCGGCCCAGTCTAGTTTGCCCTGGGCGGTGAGGTCGGCGGCGACGGTGTCGCGCAGTTCGAGGAGCAGTTCCACGTCGAGGGCGGCGTAGTTGAGCCATTCGTCGGGCAGCGGGCGGCTCGACCAGTCGGCGGCGCCGTGACCCTTGCGCAGGGAGCGGCCGAGGAGGTTTTCGACCATCGCGGCCAGGCCGACGCGTTCGTAGCCGGCGATGCGTCCGCCGAGTTCGGTGTCGAAGAGGCGGGCGGGACGCAAACCCAGTTCGGCGAGGCCGGGCAGGTCTTGGTCGGCGGAGTGCAGGACCCATTCGAGGTCGTTGATCGCCTCGGCCAAGGGGGTCAACGCGTCGGTGACGGGAATCGGGTCGATAAGGAACGAGCCAGCGCCTTCGCGGCGGAGCTGGATCAGGTACGCCCGTGCCGAATAGCGGAAGCCGGACGCGCGTTCGGCGTCGACGGCCAGGGGGCCGGTGCCCGCGGCGAGGGTTTTGGCGGCCGCGGCGACCTCGTCGGCGGTCGCCAGCACAGGTGGAACGCCCTCGGCAGGGACGAGCAGGGGCTCTGCTGCGGTGGGTTCCTCGGCGACCGACATAAACGTGAACTCTACGTGGCGATCAAGGGCGATCGGTGCGGGTATAGGACTCCGGTCGTAAATGGGTGATCCCGGCGGGCGGCAGCCCGGCGGCAAAGGCCAGCACTTCGCAGAACGCCTCGACGTGTCGGCGCATCTCGGTGGTCGTCGCCGTCCACGACGCGCGCAGTTCGAGCTGGTGGGCGCGCGGTGGGCCCGCGATATCGCCGTAGCGGACCGAGCTGGTCGCGGTGACGGTGCCGCCGAGAGCGGTGAACGGTTCGCCGCGCGATTCCAGGGAGTCGACCAGCCAGCTCCACGCGACCTCGGGTAAGAGCGGGTCGGCGGCCAGCGCGGCGTCGATATCGGCCTGAATGTAGGCGACGAGCCGGAACACGCCGTTCCAGGCCTCGTCGCCGTCGGGGTCGTGCAGCAGGATCAGCCTGCCGAACGCGTCGCCCTCGGAGTCGATGGGCACCACCGGGCCCTCGGGGTGGATGACCTCCGCTCCGAGCGCATAGGAGAACGGCGCCAACCGTTGCGGAGGCCGGATAGGCGCCAGCTCGATTTGTGGGTGCACTGTTGCGGTGCCCATCGCATCGACCGCCGCCCGAAAAGAAGCAGGCTCACGGGGCGTTCCCCCGGTCGGTGCGGCGCCGTCGCGGATGTCGAGCGGTGTCACGAGGAGGAACGGTAGACGGTGGGTGCCCGGTGCCGTCGGAGGCGCGCCGCCTTGCGCGTTGCGTGCGGGCCGTGTTGCGGAGGGTGCATTCTCAGCGGCGATGTGATGCGCGATGTGCGACGCGAACGGGTCCGGTGGGTGTCGGGTATCCGGCGGACCGAACGTGTGGTTGGTCCCACACCTCGACTGGGCGTGCGGTTGGTCGGGGCTCGATGCTTAGGATGAACGGCGATGAGCACTTACACCCGCCGCCGGTTGACCGATGCCCCTTTCCTGGCCGCCGCCACCGGCGCGACGCCCAGCAGGCGCCCGGTGTGGTTCATGCGTCAAGCCGGTCGATCGCTGCCGGAGTACCGCGAACTACGCAAGGGCGTCGGCATGCTCGAGTCGTGCTTCGACCCGGAGCTGGTGTGTGAGATCACCATGCAGCCGATCCGCCGCCACGGCGTCGACGCGGCAATCCTGTTCTCCGACATCGTCGTTCCGCTCAAGGCCGCGGGCATCGACCTCGACATCGTGCCCGGCGTCGGTCCGGTCATCGCCTCGCCGGTGCGCACCGAAGCCGACGTGCGCGCGCTGCCGCGACTGCGCCCCGAAGAGGTCGGCGCGGTCACCGAAGGCGTGCGACTGCTCACCGCCGCGCTCGGCGACACCCCGCTCATCGGTTTCGCGGGCGCACCGTTCACCCTCGCCTCCTACCTGGTGGAAGGTGGGCCGAGCAAGCAGCACGAGCGCACCAAGGCGATGATGCACGCCGACCCGAAGACCTGGCACGCCCTGCTCGGCGCCCTCACCGACATCACCATCGCCTTCCTGCAGGCCCAGTTGTCGGCCGGGGTCGACGCGGTGCAGCTGTTCGATTCCTGGGCGGGCGCGCTGTCGCTGGCCGATTACCGTGAGTTCGTGCTGCCGCATTCGGAGCGGGTGTTCGCGGAGGTCGCCGCCGCCGGAGTGCCGCGTATCCACTTCGGTGTCGGCACGGGCGAGCTGCTCGGCGCTATGGGTGAGGCGGGCGCC
This sequence comes from Nocardia sp. Root136, assembly GCF_001427185.1. Classification (NCBI taxonomy): domain Bacteria; kingdom Bacillati; phylum Actinomycetota; class Actinomycetes; order Mycobacteriales; family Nocardiaceae; genus Nocardia; species Nocardia sp. Root136. The sequence continues at coordinate 1,216,740 of NZ_LMFE01000001.1, read as the reverse complement.
GACGTGGTCGGCGTGGACTGGCGAGTGCCGCTCACCGACGCGGTGCGTCGGGTCGGCGCCGGAAAAGGCTTGCAGGGCAACCTGGATCCCGCGATCCTGTTCGCCGGATTCGACGCGGTCGAGGCCGAGACGCGGCGGATCGTGCGCGAAGCCGACGAGGCGATCACGCTCGGCGCGACCGGGCACATCTTCAATCTCGGCCACGGCGTACTGCCCGATACCGATCCCGGCGTGTTGACGGCGCTGGTCGAGCTGGTGCACTCGCTGTAGAGGTCGATGCCCGGCCGACGTCGGTCAGGGTGCGCGTCGTCGGCGGGGCACGTCGCGGCTACGGTCGTGTCATGAGGATCGCGGTCGTCGGTGGCGGAATCAGCGGGCTCGTCGCGGCCTATCGGTTGCGGCAGCGGCTGGGAGACAGCGTCGATATCGTCGTGCTCGAGCAGAGCGGGCGGATCGGCGGGGTGCTGCACACCCGCGAATTGGCCGGGGAGCCAGTCGATCTCGGTGCCGAGGCGTTCGTTGGGCGCAGGCCCGAGGTGATCGAGTTGATGGACGAACTCGGCCTGGCCGACCAGTTGGTGCGACCTGCCGGAAAGCGGCCGCTGATCTGGGCGCAGGGGTCGGCGCATCCGCTGCCGGGGCGCACCCTGATGGGGATTCCGTCTGATGCCGAGTCGCTGCGCGGGCTGGTCGACGCTGCGACGCTGGATCGGGTCGCCGTCGAGGCACAGCGTCCGCTGCACTGGGAGCCAGGATCGGACGTCGACGTGCAGACCCTGGTGGGTGACCGTTTCGGCAGGCAGGTCGTCGAGCGGAGCGTCGATCCCCTGCTGGGTGGGGTCTATGCGGGGATCAGTGCTTCCATCGGCGTCCGCGCCGCGCTGCCCACCCTTGCCGAGGCGCTCGACGACGGTGCTTCGAGTCTCACCGAGGCCGTCCGCGCGGCGATGCCCGCCCCCAGCTCGGCCCCGGTGTTCGGTGGTCTGCGCGATGGCTACGGAGCCCTGCTCGCCGCGCTGGCCGATGCTTCGGGAGCCCGTTTCGTCACGACCACGGCCGCGACGCGCGTAGCCCGCGCACCGCGCGGCTGGGTGGTGGACCCACTCGGAGCCGTCGACGCGGTGGTCATCGCGACGCCGGCTCCGGTCGCCGCCCGCCTCCTGCACTATGTAGCGCCCGAAGCAGCCCAGGCCGCCGCCGGTATCGAGCTGTCCTCCTCGGCGCTCGTCGCCATGGCCCTCCCGCGCGACACGCCACTGCCGGACAACTCCGGCATCCTCGTCGCCACCGGAGAACCCTTGCGCGCCAAGGCGTTCACCCTGTCCAGCCGCAAATGGCCCCATCTGGCCGAGCGCGACGTCGCCCTGGTCCGCGCCTCCTTCGGCCGCCTCGGCGACGACAAGTCGCTGTCGTGGACCGACGACGACCTCGTCGCAGCGGCGGTCGCCGACCTGTCCACCGTCACCGGCATTCCGATTACCCCGCTCGAAGCGGTCGTCCAACGCTGGCCCGGCGGCCTTCCGCAGTACGCCCCCGGCCACACCGAACGGATCGCGACACTCGAATCCGCCATCGCTCCCCTCGACGGCATCGCGGTCGCGGGCGCCTACCTCCATGGCGTCGGTGTCCCCGCCTGCGTCGCCTCGGGCACCGCCGCCGCGGAACGCGTGGCTACCGCGTACATCGAGAGCACACAGCGCTAATCCCGATGCTGGGCGATATTGAAGACATTGCCATCAGGTGCGCGGACGAAGAATCGGGTGATGCCCCACGGCTCGGTGGTCAGCGGGTAGACGATCTCGTATCCCCGCTGCTGCGCCGCGGCCAGCGCCGCCTCGACATCGTCGACCTTGACCGAAACAACAGGATTCTCCGGGGCCGGTCGCGTCCTGGGTGACGAGTTGGATGTTCGCCCCGGTCTCCGGTGACGAGTAGCGTGCCACCCAACCCACATTGAACTCCTCATCCCCGAGCCCGAGATAGTCCGCAGAGAAACTCCGGGCGATTCCGATATCGGCAACCGGAATGTCGGCGATAACGCTGATGACACGCATACGATCCTCCTCCGCGGCGAGCGACTACTGGATGTGCGTTGCCCCAATCTATTCCGGTCCGCCCTTCCGTCGGCGTCGCGAAACCCGACCTGCGCATCTACGAGATCGCCGCCGAAGCGGCCGGTGTCGCGCCGGACCGGTGTGTGTTCATCGACGACCGGCCGGAGAACGTGGCCGCAGCACGGTCGCTCGGCATGACCGGCATTCATTTCCGCGGGATCGACGATCTAGCGGTACTCGGCGCGGAGGCCTGAAACTCGTCGTCAGGTCGATGGCCCGGCTGACCAGCGGCGTGTCATCGGACATCGGTGATAGCGATGCTGCATGATCGCCCGCTGTGACCATTGCCGGTGAGCAGCGCAGCGCGCGGAGCCTGATCCTCGATCCCGACCTCGGGCCTGTCGAACTTCACGACGGTGAAGTGACGACGGTGACCTCGGTGTTCGGCAGTGATGAGTCCTCGCCGTGGCGGGCGAGTAGGCCGGTGGCGGACTGAGCCCCAGCGGCGGGCGAAAACGCCGCAGTGGCACCATAGATCCATGGCGCGACTCGACTTCCAGGCTCTCAACTCCTCCATTCGATACCTGATGTTCTCGGTGTTCCAGATTCAGCCGGGCGTGCTCGGTGAGGACCGAGCCGGGGCAATCAAGGAGGCGCAGGCGTTCTTCGACGGACTCGCCGACAAGGGTGTGGTGCTGCGCGGGATCTACGACGTGGCGGGGCTGCGGGCCGACGCCGATTTCATGCTGTGGACCCATGCCGAGCGGGTCGAGGATCTGCAGGCCGCGTACTCCGACTTCCGGCGGACCACCGAGCTGGGCAGGGCGAGTGCGCCGGTCTGGAGCAACGTGGCGGTGCACCGGCCCGCGGAGTTCAACAAGAGCCACATTCCGGCGTTCCTGGCAGGGGAGGACGCGGGGAACTACATCTGCGTGTACCCGTTCGTGCGGTCCTACGAGTGGTACCTGCTCCCCGACGAGGAGCGGCGCAAGATGCTCGCCGACCACGGCAAGGCCGCACGTGGGTACCCGGATGTGCGGGCCAACACCGTGAGCTCGATGGCGCTGGGCGACTACGAGTGGATTCTCGCGTTCGAGGCCCCCGAGCTGCACCGGATCGTCGATCTGATGCGCGATCTGCGGGCCACCGAGGCGCGGCTGCACGTGCGCGAAGAGGTGCCGTTCTTCACCGGACCGCGCGTCGAGGTCGAACAGCTGATCACCGCACTGCCGTAGCAACGCGGACACCGAAGGCCCGATTATCAAGCGGGCCTTTCTCATCGGCCTGATGTGGCAGCGGTCTCGCGCTCACGTATCGTGAGCGGGCCGATTGTGGCTATGAGGGTGAGAGAGATTCGCGCGTGGTACCAGGGTGGGGAACGGACCGGACCGAAGAGGACCGATCCGCTATAGCGGCTATCGATCGAAACGCACCGGAAACGGCTGAGTCGCGCCGCACTCCGGCGCAGTGGCTGCGCTCGGCGCGCACCGACCTGGTCGTCGCCGGTTGCTACCTGTCGCTCGCGGTTTTCGTACTCGCCGGGCTGTGGTCGAACCCGCGTAGTGGGTACCTGAGCAAGAGCGATCAGGACCAGACGCTTTTCGAGTGGTTCAATGCCATCACGGCGCGAAATATCACCCAGCTGGGGAGTCCGCTCAGCACGCAGCTGCAGAATTATCCCGACGGCGTGAACATGATGGCCAATACCCTCATGTACGGCTGGGGGGTACCGTTCACGCCTGTCACCCTGCTTTTCGGGCCGACCGTCACGTTCGCGTCGGCCCTCACGTTCGGCTTGTCCGGCACGGCGTTCGCCTGGTACTGGGTATTTTCGCGCGAGCTGGTGACCTCGAAATTCGCCGCGGCCGTTGGTGGCGTGTTCTGCGGCTTCGCGCCCGCGATGATCGCGCACACCAATGGGCACGCGAATTTCGTTGTCCTGGTGTTGCTTCCTACCATCGCAATGCAGGTCATCAAAATGGCGCGGCACGCGGAGAACGCCGTCGGGGCACGACCGGTGTGGCAACCGCGCGCCGCCGTCGTGCTCGGACTGCTGGTCGCTCTGCAGCTCACGTTGGGTGAGGAGCCGCTGCTGATCTTCGCGCTCGGCTTCGCGGTCTTCGCCCTGGCTTACCTGCGCACCCGGCCCGCCATCGTGCTCGCGCTGCGCGCAACGGCCCCGTCGGTACTGCTCGCGGCGCTGATCACGCTGACGCTTACCGGTTTCGGGCTGTGGTGGCAGTTCGCCGGACCGCAGTCGTACCGATTCATCGGGATCGGCCGGGTCGGCAACGATGTTCTGTCGCTGTTTCAGTTCTCGCCGGAATCGGCGGGCAGCATGTTCTCGTTCGGCCCCGATGTGAGCATCAATCCGACCGAGGACAACGCCTACTTCGGTTGGCCACTACTTCTGCTCGTCGCGGTGGCCGTGTTCTTCCTGCGGCGCGAGCGCATCGTGCGGGCCGCAGGGATCGTCATCGTGGTGTTCACGACGCTGTCGCTCGGCATCGTGCTGTCGTTCGACGGTGTGGTGCGCTTCGGCGACGGTGACTTCGCCATGGTGCCGATGCCGTGGCTGGCTTTCGGGTGGATCCCGCCACTGAACGGGATCATCGAATCACGGTTCGCCATGGCGGCCATTCCGGTCATCGCGATAATCCTGGCCATCGGCACCCAGCGGGCGATCGAATCGTGGCGTGCCTCTGCCTCGATGCGGCGGCCCGTTGCCTGGTTCGGCGCCCTGGCCTTCGCGTTGCTGCCCATCGCGCCGACCATGCTGCCCGTCGAGGAACGCCCCGCGACGCCCGCGTTCTTCGCCGACGGCACTGTGCGGCAGTACGTCTCGGACGGCTCGGTGGTGATCGTGCCGCCGCCCACCTCGGCGGACGCCACCGCGCTGCGGTGGCAGGTCGACGCCGACTTCGCCTTCCCGCTCGTCGGCGGCTACTTCGTCGGCCCGAGCGGCGCGGACCGCGGGGCCGGTTACGGCGCCGACCCCCGGCCCACCGCGGTTCTGCTCATGCTGGTCCGGATGTTCGATACGGCTCCGGTCATCGACCGAGCTCTGCGCGAGCAGGCCCTCTCGGATCTGCGTTACTGGCGCGCCGATGTGGTGGTGCTGCCGCCGTCACAGAGCACTGACGCCCTGCGTCGCACCGTGGATGACCTGCTCGGCATCCCGTCCGAGCAGGTGGACGGCGTGTGGGTGTGGGACGTGCGCGGTCTCGTCTGACCACATCTAGCTTTTTCAATCAATGATTGAAATACCGATTGAAACGTGTTTCACTTCTGGGTATGGTCGATGAGGTCAAGACGGGGACGCGGCAGCGACTGCTGATCGCCGCCGAAACACTGCTGCTGACCGAGCCGTACGACGAGGTCTCCGTGCGCGGCATCTGTGTTGCCGCCGGTGCGAACGCCGCCGCGGTGCACTACCACTTCGGATCGAAGGAAGCCCTGGTCGGTGCGCTGATCGAAGACCGGCTGGGACCACTGTGGGCCGATGGTCTTGCCCGCGCGAGCGCGGGACGTGACTCGCTACCCGCCGTCGTCGACACGATCCTGGCCCCCTTCGTCCAGCTCGCCGGCGACCCCATGGGTCGCTTGCACCTTCGACTGCTGTCCAGGTTCGTGCTCGGACGCCATCTCACGACGTGGCGGGGCCCGTGGTTCCGGATGGGCACGTGGGTCACGCTCCTTCCGGAGGTGAGTGACCGGGAGAGCCGCCGTCGGTGGATGCTCGCCTTCGATCTGATCATCATGCGTTTCGGCAGTCCCGAAATCGAGGAACACGGCATGGCGCAGCCGGACCTGGAGACACTGCGAGATTTCGTGGTGGCCGGTTTGACCGCGCCGACGGGAGAACAGCTATGAACGACATCTTCGCACCGGCCCAGCTGGGTCCGATCACCTTGCGCAACAGGGTGATCAAGGCCGCGACCTTCGAAGGCCGCACGCCGGACGCCCTGGTCACCGAGGAACTGATCGACTTCCATCGGGAGGTCGCCGCCGGCGGTGTCGGCATGACCACCGTCGCGTACTGCGCGGTCGCGCCCGGCGGTCGCACCGATCGGCATCAGATCTGGATGCGCCCGGAAGCCGTTGCGGGACTGCGGAAGCTGACCGATGCCGTGCACGCGGAGGGCGCCGCGGCCAGCGCGCAGATCGGTCATGCCGGACCGGTGGCCAACGCGGCCTCCAATCGAGTGCCCGCGCTCGCGCCGAGCCGGATGTTCAACCCGCTCGGCATGAGATTCACCAAGACTCCCACCATCGCCGAGATCGCCGAAACCGTGGCCGCGCACGCCGATGCCGCACGCCTGGCCGAGCAGGCCGGATTCGACGCGGTGGAGATTCATTTCGGCCACAACTATCTGGCCAGCGCGTTCCTGAGCCCGCTGCTGAACCGGCGCAAGGACGCCTACGGCGGATCCCTGCTCAATCGGGCTCGAATGGCGCGTGAAATCGCCTGTGCGGTCAAGGATGCCGTGGGTGATCGGATCGCGGTCACGGCCAAGATCAATATGGAGGACGGCCAGGCCGGGGGCCTCACCGTGCCCCAATCGCTCCAGGTGGCCGCCTGGCTCGAGGCCGACGGCGCGCTCGACGCCCTCGAATTGACCGCGGGCAGTTCGCTCCTGAACCCGATGATGTTGTTCCACGGCACACCCCCGCGCCGCTCCTTCGCGAAAACCCTGCCCAACCCGGCCCGCCTGGGGTTCCGCCTGGTCGGGAAGTCCTTCCTGAAGGAGTACCCGTACCAGGAGGCGTACCTGCTCGAGCGGGCCCGTCACTTCCGGCGCGCACTGTCGATGCCGCTGATCCTGTTGGGCGGCATCACCAATCTCGACACCATGCGCCTGGCCAGGACCGAGGGCTTCGAATTCGTCGCCATGGGCCGGGCACTGCTGCGTGAGCCGAATCTGTTGCGCCGCATTCAATCCGATGAATCCACGCGCTCGGCATGCGTGCACTGCAACGAATGCATGCCCACCATCTACTCGGGCACGCGCTGCGTGTACCGCCCCACCCTGTCGCGCGAGCCGATCCAGCTGACACTCGGCTGAACACACCCGACGGAGGAGGCGCACCGTGCCCGCCATACAGCGAACAATTGGGAGATCGTGCATGCAGATCGAGGGCAGCGTCTTCGTCGTCACCGGAGCCGGGAACGGCATCGGACGATGCGTCGCATCGGAGCTGGTCGCCCGCGGCGCGATCGTGGTCGGCGCTGATCGTGATGAGCGGGCGTTGGCCGCCACCGCCGCACTGGTCGCGGACCGCGAGCGCTTCACCGTCTACCCCCTCGATATTTGCGACCGCGCCGCCGTGGCCGCGTTCCCCGGCAGGGTGATCGCCGCCCACGGGCGAGTCGACGGCCTGTTCAACATCGCGGGAATCGCCCAGGAACTCCAGACCGTGGCAGACCTCAGCGACGCCCGGATCGAGACGCTGATGCAGGTGAACTTCTTCGGCGCGGTGTGGATGTCGCGGGCCTTCCTCCCGCACCTGCTGCAACGCCCCCGCGGCGTCATCATGAACACCTCGAGTCTGTCGGCGATCGTTCCGGTGCCCGGCTCAGCGGTGTACGGCGCGTCGAAGGCCGCGCTCGCCCTGTTCAGCTACGGGTTGGCGCAGGATTTGCGTGGCCGCTCGAATGTCACGGTGACCACGGTGCTTCCGGGTTCGGTCTGGACCGACCTGGTGCGCAAGGTAGCCCAGCAGATGGGTGCGCCCGAGTGGCTCGCCAAGGGATTCTCCGCCCAGCCCGAGCAGGTGGCGCGCCGCATCGTGGATACGACCGCGAAGGGTAAGGGCCGTGTCGTGATCGGCAAGGACGCCCACGTCTACGACGCTGTCCGGAGGCTCAGCACCCGACTGGCCGATCGGCTGTCCTACTTGCAGGTCGGCCACGGTGTCTACCCCGAGCGCACCGCGCCGACCCGCAGCTGAGGCGATTGATCTCCAGGTTTCAGCTGGTCGACTCCTCCGCGGGGCGCAAGCGCAGCGAGATCGAGTTGATGCAGTAGCGCTGGTCGGTGGGGGTGGGGTAGCCCTCGCCCTCGAACACGTGCCCGAGGTGGCTGTGGCAGTTCGCGCACACCACCTCGACCCGACGCATACCCAGGGTGTCGTCGGGCTTGAGGATCACCGCGTCGGAATCGGCGGGATCGAAGAACGACGGCCACCCGCAGTGGGATTCGAACTTCTCTGTGCTGCGGAACAATTCGGCGTCGCAGGCGCGACAGGTGTAGACGCCCTCGGTCTTGGTGTCGGTGTATTCGCCGATGAACGGGCGCTCGGTGGCGGCCTCGCGCAGAACGGCGTATTCCTCGGGGTCCAGTTTCGCCCGCCATTGCTGCGGCGTCAGCTGGATGCGCGGCGTGGGCAACGAAGTATCGGAACTCATGGCTCCACGCTAATGGTTTCGGCCGGTGCGCGCCGTGAGCGGTGCGTCACCGGCCGATAACTACTTGAGTGCGGGCTCGCGGTCCTCGACCGGCGCCACCGGATCATCGCGGTGCGGCGGGTCCTGTGCGATCGGTGCGACGGGCGCCGGTTCGTCGGTGCCGTCGCGTGAATCGGGCGCGTTCGCGATCCAGGTCGGGTCGATCCCGAACTGCAGCCTGCCCTCGCGACGTGCAGCCAGATACCGGTCGCCGAGCACACAGAACACGACGATGAGCAGCAGCCCCCAGCCGAAGGTCACCCGCAGGTATTCGAGGTTGCGGCCGACGCCCTGCCAGCGATCGGAGAGCCACTTGTCGTAGGTCATGAACCCGAAGATCGCCAGCCATGCGGGCCAGTTGCGCAGCACGGAATTGCGCAGCACCACCGTCATCAGGAACGGGAAAACCATCATCGAGTAGTACATCTGGCCCAGCGAGGGCAGCAGGAACCAGGCAGTGAGCAGCACGCCGGAGAACGTGGTGACGAAGAACAGCTCGTCGTGGCGGTAGTAACGCCACAGCAGCCACAGCGACACCGCCACCACACCGGCCATCAGCACCTTGACCAGCAGGATCAGCCAGTCCGGCAAGCCGTAGTAGAGCCCGTTGCCGCCGACCGAACTGTTGAAGTAGTCGCGCGTCTCCGCCAGATACGGCAGAACTCGGGTGAAGAACTTCTCGGGGTCCGCCGACAGCGGCCAGGCGATCGCGGTGAGCGTCAACGGCACACCGAGCGCGGTGATGAACACCTTCCACTGGCCGCGAACGGCCGCCACCAGCAGCAACGGCGCCAATGTCGGCTTCACCGCGATGCTCAAACCGAGCGCCACACCGGCCCAGAGATCCCGACGCGCCAGGAGCAGCGTGATGAACACCAGCTCGGCCAGCAGCAGGCAGCCGTTGACGTTGGTGAAGACCAACGTATTGGTCACCGTCTCGGAGGCGAACATCGCCAGCAGCAACGCGGGCGCGGCGATGGAGCCGAGGCCGAACTTGAACAGGCGAAGCAGCAGGTACCAGGCGAGCAGGATCGCGGCAGCGTTGAGCCCGATGAACAGCCAGCGCGACAGCTCGTAGTCGATGATCGCCACCGGCGCGATCAGCAGCGTTCCGCTCGGATAGTAGAGATAGTGCGGATCGACCGACGAGAAGTCGGCGGTGTACAGCGGCCTGCCGTTCAGGAACTCGAACGAGGCGTTGTACACAGGCCGGTAGTCATCGGTGACGAAGCCGTTGATCGCCTTGATGAAGACGCGGTTCAGCACCATCATGACCGCGAAGGGCCAGAGCGCGAACTTGATCACCTCGGCGGAGGTGCGAGCGGTACGGGGCTCGAGCTGTCGGAACAACACTGGGGCACGGTACACCGGATCGGGTTGCGATGGTGTCGCCGGACCCGGATGACGCGCCGGAACCCGGCGGTTGCCCCGACCGGATCAGGCCGGGCAGGCGCCGCCGTCGGCAGGCAGTTTCGCCTCCGCGAGGTAGTCGGTGACGGCCTTCTGCGCGCACCCGGAGTGGGTGACGACCGGATGCCCCCAGCCCTGCCAGGTCATCGTGGCGTGCCGCGCCCCCGCCGAGCCGAGCGCGCCGGTCACCGAGGCGGCGGCCCCGCCGACGATCGGATCGGCGGCACCGGCGAACACCAGCACCGGCAAGTCGAGTTTCGTCGGCAGCGGCGCCGCGGTGGAGACCGGCCAGGCCGAGCAGACCATCAGCCCGATGGCGGCATTGCGCCCGAATACCGGATATTTGCTCGCCCATGTCTGGGAGAGTTCACGGGCCTTGTCCGCGGTCGGGGGCTGCTGGCTGTCGGTGCACCGGTTGACGAACTCGCCGTCGGAGGTGATCGCGGCGGCCTCGCGCACGATCATGGCCGACAGCGGTCCGCGATCGCCACGGTCGGCGGCGGCCAGGACGTCGGCCAGTGCGGTGACCCGATTCGCCTGGTCGCCACGGGGACTGGACAGGAAACCGGTGAGCGCGGTCGACAGGTCCGCGGCCGAGATCTCGCCGAGCCCGCCGCTGGTCGCCTTGTTCATCAACGCCACGACCGCGGCACGGGGGTCGGCCCCGAGTGCGCAGTTGGCGGCCTTGCAGCGCTGCGCGAACGCGGTGAGCGCCGCTTCGGCGCCGGTGACGCGCGCCTCGGCCATGGTCGTGGCGTCGGCGCCGACCGGTTCGGGAGCGTCGAGCACGAGCCGGGCCAGGTGGTCGCCGTAGCGGCGGCCGTAGCTCAGGGCCACCTTGGCGCCGTTGCCCGCGCCGAGCAGATTGATCTTGTCGACCTGCCACTGCTTGCGCAGCTGTTCGATGTCGTCGGCGGCGTGCGGTGCGTCGAATGTGCCCTCGTAGGGCTGCAGGAAATCCCGGCAGGCGATGGTGGCGTCCTGGCTGAAGCCCGCGACGGCGCCGACCTGATCGGCGTTGCCCACCCCGGTCTGGCCGAGGTCGGTCATCACCGCGCGCAGCTGCGCCGGAATGCAGTCGATGGGCTGGGAGGCGCCGATGCCACGCCGATCCACCGCGACGATCGGTTGCGCGGCCAGCAACGCGCTGTTGGGCCCGATCGCCAGACCGGCCAGCGTCGACGCCGACGAACGGTCCGAACCGGAGGTGAGCACCAGCGGGGCCGCGTCGGCGGGGGTCTGCGGCAGACGGGCCCGCAGGGCGCCCGCGCGGAAGGTGCCGAGCACGGTGCCCGCGGTGTCGATCGGCGTCGAGAACTCGGCGCAGTCGAGGATCAGCCCCGCGGGGGCGGCGCCGAAGTCGAGCGAGCTCAGGGTGGCCGCGGTGCAGTCACGCCAGGCCAGATCGGTCTTGGGCACCTCCGCCTTGGCCAGGTCCTGCGGCGCGGGCGCTTCGGTCTGGGCGCCACCGGCCCCCGGGCGCTCGACGGCGACGACAGGCCGATCAGACGGTCCGGCCCCACAACCTGCGAGCATGATCGACAGTGTCGCGGCCGTTGCCGCGGCCCGAGTCCAACGCATGCGCTACACACTGCCAGGTTCGGCGCCAGGTTTCATCGACGGGCCCAGCGGGCCAGGACGGTGCCGTCCTCGGCGAGCACCAACTGCTTGCGGGCCATCGGCAGGTCGAATGAGCTCGCCGACAGCGAGATTCGCCCGCCCGCGCCCCCGACCAGCATCGGGGCGGTGGTCAGGCACAGTTCGTCGACCAGACCTGCCTCGGCCAGCTGCCCGAACAGATGTGGTCCGCCCTCACACAGCACCCGGTGCAGACCACGTTCGGCGAACACCCGGATCAGCGCGGCGGGCATGATCGCGGCCTCACCGGCGACCACCACCTGTGCGCCCGCGTCCTCGAGGGCGCTGACCTGCGCCGGGTCCGCATGCCTCGTGGTGATGATCAGCGGTGGCACCTCGGCGTCGGTGAAGAATTTCGAGCCGGGATCGAGCTTGGCGGAGGCGGTGACCACCGCGATCGGCGGCGGGGTGCCCTCGGGGTGACCGCCGATGCCGTGCCGGTGGTGCGCCATGCGGCGTTGCGGGTCCGTGTGCGCGCCGCCGTAGTTCTCCGCGCGCAGTGTGCCCGCGCCGATGACGACCACATCGGCCAGCTCGCGCAGGACCGTGAACACTGTCTTGTCCGCTTCGGTGCCCAGCCCTTCGGAAACACCGTCGACGGTGAACGCGCCGTCGATGCTGCTCACGAAGTTCGCCCGCACCCAGGGACCGTCCAGATGCCGCGGATAGGCATAGCACCTGGCCAGTGCGTCGGGGTCGAGGTCTGCGAGCTGGGTCACATTGTGGATACGCTGCATAGGGATCGATGCAACCACGTCCGTACCATTTGTCCATGCAAGAACGCCTTGTCGATCGCCATCCGGAGGTCCCGGCCGACCAACTCGTCGCGCAGATGGTGCCCCCGCCCATGTTCGACGAGGTCAGCTTCGCCTCCTACATCCCCGACCCCCAGGAACCGAGCCAGGCGGCCGCGGTAGCCAAGGCGGAGGAATTCGCAGGTCAGGTGGAGAAAATCCACAAGGCCGCCTCGAAGAAGAGTCTCTTCGGCAAGAAGAAGGCCGTGTCGGGCGCGGGCCTGTATCTCGACGGCGGCTTCGGTGTGGGCAAGACCCACCTGCTCGCCTCGATCTTCCACAGCTCCCCGGCACCGAAGTCGTTCGGCACCTTCGGTGAGGTCACCAACCTGGTCGGCGCGCTGGGCTTCAACAACGCCGTCGAACGGCTCTCCGCCAACAGCGTGCTGTGCATCGACGAGTTCGAGCTCGACGATCCGGGCGACACGATGCTTGTCTCGCGGCTGCTCACCGAGTTGTCGGCCCGTGGCGTCTCCATCGTGGCGACATCCAACACGCTGCCCGGCCAGCTGGGCGAGGGTCGTTTCGCGGCCTCGGACTTCCTGCGCGAGATCAAGAAGCTCGGCTCGATCTTCGATCCGGTCCGCGTCGACGGGCCCGACTACCGCCACCGCGACCTGCCGCCCGCCCCGGAACCCACCTCGAACGAGTCGCTCGTCGAGCGTGCCGCGACCACCCCGGGGTCCACGCTCGACGAATTCGACGTGCTGCTCAAGCATCTGAGCACCCTGCACCCGTCCAAGTTCGGTGCGCTGATCCAGGGCGTGGCCTCGGTGTTCATCTCCGATGTGCACACCGTGACCGATCAGGCCGTCGCACTGCGCGTGGTCGTGCTGGCCGACCGTCTCTACGACGCGAGCATCCCGGTGACGGTCTCGGGCGTCAAACTCGACGAGATCTTCTCGACGGAGATGCTCGACGGCGGCTACCGCAAGAAGTACCTGCGCGCGATCTCGCGTCTGCTCGCGCTCTCGCGTTTCGAGGCCGCTACCGCGTAAGCGCGTCCGCGACGGGTCGAACTGTTCGGCTCGTCGCGGACCACGCCGCTCAGGCGCCTGTCACAGCGTCCGCTCGAAGACGAAGTCGGCGTGCACCTGGTTGCCGACCGTGTTGGTTTTCGTGCCCACCTGCCGAAAGCCGTGCTTGGCGTAGAACTTCTGCGCGCGTTCGTTGGCCTGGTTGACTCCGAGCCACACCGCGTCCGCGCCAGCCAGCCGCGCGGTATCGACCGCGGCCTCCATCATCGCCCCGGCGACGCCGCTGCCGTGGTGTCCGGGCAGCACGTACATCTTGCTCAGCTCGACCACCGACCCGGCGCTCACCCGCGCGGCGACCTCGGGGTCACTCGGCCTGCCCGCGACGAGCATGGCGTAGCCGACGATCTCGTCACCCTCCACGGCCTTGAGCACTGTCCGGTCCGGGTCGGACAGGTATTCGCCGAAGCGTTCGCCGGAGAGCATCTGCTCGAGGAAGATCTCGATGTCAGCCGCGGTGGCCTCGGGCGGGCAGGCCAGCGGAAAGGTCGCGGCGGCGACATCGCTGAGCGCCTCGGCGTCCCAGAGCCCGGCCCGGTCGACGACGACGGAACTGTTGGTCATCCTTCCAGTACAGCATGGCTCGCCTCAGCTGCGACGGGACTGTGGGCCGATACAGTGCGGTGGCACCGGGCCTACTTTGCCGAGTACTGTCCTGCGCATGACGAGCGGTAGCCGCATCGGGATCGTCGGTGCGGGAGTGGCGGGTTTGGCCTGCGCGAAGGTATTGAGTCAGGCGGGTTTCCCGGTCGAAGTCTTCGACCGGGCCCCCGACGTCGGCGGTGTGTGGAGTGCCACCCGCCGGTATCCAGGACTTCGCGCGCAGAACAGCAAGGCCACGTACGCGTTCAGCGATCACCCGATGCCCGAAGATTTCCCCCGCTGGCCCGACGGTCAGCAGATGCAGGCCTACCTGGCCGGATACGTGCAGGAGTTCGGCCTCGGCCCGCACCTGCGACTCGGCACCGAGGTGGTGGCGGCCGACCCGGTCGACAGCGGCTGGTTGCTCGAGATCCGCGACGAGATGGGCGGGCACCGCACCACCTGCGATCACCTGATCGTCGCCAACGGCGTCTACAGCGACCCGGTGCTGCCCGACCTGCCGGGCGCCGCGGCTTTCCGTGCCGCGGGCGGGCGACTGTGCCACGTCTCGGAGTTCCACGATGTCGAGCAGGCGCGCGACCGCTCGGTGGTCGTGCTCGGCTACGGCAAGTCCGCCTGTGACGTGGCCGAGGCCGTCAGCCATATCGCCGACGAAACCACCGTGGTGGCGCGCAGACTCACCTGGAAGATGCCGCGCAAACTCGGCTTCGGCGCCGACTACGAGCGCCTGCTGCTGACCCGCGCGGGTGAGGCGCACTTCCCCTCCCGCTTCCCGCACCGCGCCGAACGACTACTCGACCGGCTCGCACTGCGCCAGGCGAACATGGACCTGCTGCAAGAGCGGGTGACGCGCAAGCTGCGGCTGCGTGAGCTCGATCTGGTGCCGACGGGCCCGATCTCCGAGATCGGCACCAGCAGCGCGAGCTTGGCCACCGAAGGCTTCACCGAGCAGGTCGAGGCGGGCCGGATCGGCGTGCACCGCGACACCGAGATCACCGAACTGATCGGTGGGCGGCACGGTCCCGCGGTGCGCCTGGCCGACGGCAGCCTGAAATTGGCCGAGATCGTCGTCTGCGCCACCGGATACCGGCAGGAGGTGCCGTTCCTCACCCCGTTCGTGCGGCGCGCCCTCACCGACGAGACGAGCGATTTCCGGCTCTACCGCCACATTCTGCCGGTGGAGATCCCCAACCTGAGTTTCGCCGGCTACAACAGTTCCCACGTGAGCGCGCTCAGCGCCGAGGTGGGCGCGCACTGGATCGCCGGCCTGCTCACGGGCAGGTTCGTGCCGCCGATGGCCGAGCTGATGAACAACGACATCGACGCGCGCCTGGAGTGGTCGCGCGAGCGCAGCGACGGAAACCACGCGCACGGTGCCTCGGTGGTCCCGTTCTCGCTGGCCAATATCGACGAGATGCTCGACGATCTCGGCACGCCGCTGCCGTTGATGTCGAGGCTGGCGCAGTGGGTGCGACCCGTGCGGCCGTCGTCCTACCGCGGGGTGCTGCGCACTCGCGCGGTGGCCGCTCCCGCGGCGCCGACGCCGGCGCCCGTAGCCGAGCGGTAGCCGACACGCCGGATCGCCGTCGGCAACGCCGACGGCGATCGGTGCGTTGGTGATAATCCTCGCGTGGACGCGCTGGATCTGAACCTACTGCTCGCTCTCGACGCGCTGCTCGACACCAACAGCGTGACCGAGGCGGCCCGGCGACTGCACACCTCGACCTCGGCGATGAGTCGCACCCTCACCCGACTGCGCGAGGTGCTCGGCGATCCGCTGCTCGTTCGCTCCGGCAGACAGATGGTGCCGACCCCGCGAGCGCTGGAACTGCGCCACGATGTGGCGAGCCTGGTCGATCAGGGACGGATGTTGCTCACCGCCCGCGACGGACACGGACCAGACAGGCACCGCGACTTCGTTGTCCGCGTCGGTGATTCGGTGGGCGCCCACCTGTCCGGTCCATTGCTGGCAGCGGTCCACGCCCAGCTGCCAGGGGTGACGGTGCGGCTGCTCGCGGCCGACGCCGCCGACGGCGCGGTGGCGCTGCGCGACGGTCGGGTCGACGTCGAAGTCGGCATGATCGGGCAGACCGATCCGGAAACGGTGGTCAAGCGTCTGTTCACCGATCGATGGATCGGCGTCGCCGCTCCCGACCACCCGTTCGCCACCGACCGCCCCACCGTCGCCGCCTACGCCTCGGCGCGCCATCTGGAGGTTTCCCCCACCGGTCGCACGCACGGCCCGATCGACGACCGCCTCGCCCTGCACGGGCGCACCCGCCGAGTGGTCGCCACCGTCGCCGACCTGCCCACCGCGCTGCTCACCCTCGCCTCGACCGAATTGGTCTGCCCCGCACCGGAACTACTGTCCCGCGCCGCACGCACCGCGCTCGGCCTGGCGATGTTCGAGATCCCGCTGCCGCTACCGGCACCCGTCGTCGCCATGGCCTGGCATCCGCGCAATACCGCCGACGCGGGCCATCGCGCCCTGCGCGACCTCATCGGCGCCGTCGCGCACGAAGCCCCGAAGCCGGACGTGGACCCGGGCCTCGTCCCGCTGGCGAAGCCCGCCTGACGCACGCGGCGCGCTCGTCAGCCGTTCGTGCGGGGCTGAGCTGGAAGTTCCCGCTGTCGCGGAGCTCTCGTGTGGCCGGAGGTCGGCTCAGCCGAGGTCCGGGGTCGGCGGTCCGAAGACGTCGCGGCGGCCCGGCGGGAGACCGGCCGAGCGTTTCAGCTCGTCGAGCATGGCCTGCAGCTTGTCGACGTGGGCGCGTTCGATGTCGAAGGCGCGGTAGGTGCCGGTGACGGTGATCCCGGCCGAGTCGGTGGCGGTCGGCGGAATCGGGTCGGCCACAGGGCGTTCGAGGGGATCGGACGGGCTCGTCGACAGGCCGCGGCCGGTCGGCAGGCCGAGGGTCGGTGGATCGGCGACGGCCGGGTCGTCGGCGGGGTGATCGTGATTCGTGGGCGCCGCGTGACTCGTGAGCGGTGCGTGGTCCGGCCGACCGTTGTGGCCGGGCAGCCCGCCGGTGTTCGCCGGTCGACTCGGGGAGGCCGGGCTGTCGCTGATATCCGGTGTGCCGCTGCCGTGTGAGGAGCTACCGACGCGCGGCGGATCCACCGAGACGTGGTTCGGCTGGGTGGTGAGTTCAGTCGGTGGAGTGAGACGTGGGGGCGGGCCCGACACGATCTGCGGCTCGGGGGTCTCGCCGGTGGTCAGGCGGTCGTGCGGGGTGAAATCGTCGAACAGGGATTCGGCCCGGCGTGTGGAGCCGGTGGTGAAGCCGTTGCGGGCGTGGTCGTTTCGGTCCGGGATCGTCGGCGTGGGTTCCTCGGTGAAGGACCAGTGGATGCCATTGGCGGTGTTGCCCCCGGACCCGGCCTGCGCTGAGGTGACACCATTCCCGTTGCTGGACAGTCTGTCCGGCGACGGGACGCCTAGTCGGTCGCCTCGGGCGGCTTCATCCTCGGTCGGCTTCTTAGCCGGGCGGGCCCGCTCGATACCGGCATCGGAGCTGATTTCCCCCGTCAGCGGGTCTCCAGACTCGGTCCGCGCCGACTGTGCTTCGACCGGTGAGCCCGAAACGTCCTTCATCGCGCCGGAACCGAGGCCGAACCCGTTGGCGCCGCCGATCGTCACGTCACCCTCGCGTACGACGGTGCTCACATCCGCGCTTCCCGGCAGGGTCGCGATCGCCGCGGTGTCACTTCCCGACGCTGTGTCGTGGTTCGCGTCATCGGGGCCTGATGTGGGCGTGCGATCCTCGACGAGCGCCGCTGTGGTGGCCCTCGTCGAGGCCGGTGCGCTCGGTCCGGGTGTGCGCTCGACAGCCGGTGCCGTCAAGACCGTTCCGATCACCGCGGGCACCGGGGTGCCGTTGCGTGGCGACGCGATGTCACCGGCCACGCCGTAGGCGGCGCCGTTGGTCCCGTTGGTCGACGTCCTGTTGCCGACCGAGGCGGCCCCTACCCTCTCGCCGGACGCGCTGCCGGTCGACGCTGCCCCGCTGAGCCGCGTGGGCGCAGGCCGTCGACTCGGCGGTTCGCCACCCCCGCCGTTGCCGCCGGCCGCGACGACCGGATCACTGTCGAACGAGGCCGGTTGGCCGAAGGATGCCGCCGTCTCGGTGCGCGGGACCGGCGTCGCGGCCAAGGCGGTGGGATCGCCGAGGTGGTCGGTGGTCGGCCGGGCGGGGGAGTTGCGGCGCTCGAGCGGGGGCCGCGAGCCGTCGTCATCGCGGTTCCGGTGCGGCGATAAGGGATCGGAAGGCCGCTGCTGGTCATCCAGTCCATCGGTGGCGCGTTCGGCGGCCTCCGCGGCTTCGCGGACCTCGCGGCGGCTGCGCGTGACCCGGGCCGGACGGCCCGCATCGGGCTCGCCGTCGTTGTCCAGGGCATCGAGGCGAGAACTCAGGCGTGAAATGTCCTGTGACGCACGGAATGCCCAGGACTCCAGGCGCCTGATCCGGATGTGGTCGGGCAGATCCTCGTCGACCGGGAAGGTGGGTACATCGAGCTGGACCCGCGCGGCGACGATATCGAGCTTGTCGCTGACCTCGCGCAGCGCCGTGGCGATGCTCGCCAGCATCGACCCGATGGATTCGTCGTGCTCAGCGTGGTTCATGCACACCCTACTTCCCGTGGTCGCCCGAGCGTGCCCGCCTCGGCCGCAGCGATCATATCCATCGGGGCGACAGCACGCGTTGTCGTCACTGCCTACGCGACGCGCCGAACTGATTCGCAATCAGGATGAAACGGACAGGCAACAGGCAGGTCTTTGTATCGAAATGATCAAGATCTAGGCGTCTTTGTGCGACGTTGGCACAATGAAATGGCTTGATATACAAGCAGAGTCGCGTTTGTGATATCTATCACCGGGCGGTGACGCACCCGAACGCGGGTCAAGGGGGCTGGCGCCTTTTCGGTGGCTGCGGGAACCTGATGTCCAGGACGTGCGCGTGAGCCTACGACGGGTCCCTTGGTGAGGGAGTGATGGTGTGAGGACGAAGCGGCTGAGCGAGACCCAGGTGGCGTGTGGACGACAGGCGCTGCTCGACGAACTGGGGATTTCCGAGGGCAGCCGCCGCGCCGTCACCGAGCGGACCGGGTATGGCTGTGGTTGCCCCGAATGTGCCGCGATGCAATGGAATACGCAGCGTCTCGAACACTGGATCTGTGGCAGGCTCACCGCGGCGGGCGCCGACGAGGCCGAGGTCGACGCGCGGATCGACGACATCCCGGTCGACATCTACTGGCGCCGAGGTGACCGGCGCTGCGTGGTCGAGGTGCGCAGCGGTCCACTCGACATCACCGCGGCCCGCGCCCACCGGAAACGCTTGCAGGCGGCCGGAATCGACGATGTGCTGTGGGTATGCCCGCAGGGTTTCTGGGTGCCGCTGGTCCCCGCGGTCGGCATCGCCGACTTCGCGCCCGCGGCCGCCGACTACCGCGTCGACCAGGGCATGCTCGCCGCGGGTCAGACCGGTTTCGCCGCGCCGACTCGTGGCAGCACGGAGTTGCGTGATGTTCTCGAAGGCTGGGTGTCGGGCGAAATCCACTGGGGGCACGCAGATCTCAAGACAGGAGGGTGGGCCGACGTGGGCACCTGGGAACGGCACACCGCGGCACAGGCCGCGATGATCGAGCACCAGCGCACGGAGTTGCGTGACCAGCGGGTGGAGCTGGCGGTCTCGCGCCAGGCCGTGCGAGACAAGCAGCGGCTGGTCGGCCGTCTGCACAACCGGATCGATCGGGCCGGGGTGAACGCCGACGCCGAAGCCATCACGATGGCCGGACTGCGCAGTGAACTCGTCGCCCAGCAGCGCGCCGCGGCGAGCCTGCGCGCGAGCATCGGCCGGATGGATCGCATGCTGAATCAGTGGCAGTGGCTCACCTGCTGCGCGATGCTGTTGGTCCTCACCGTGATGGTCGGCGCGATGGTGACGCGCTGAGCCGCATCGGCAACCGGTCCCACTGCCAGTCGTTGCGTAGCACGAGACCGGCCAAATCGAGGAGATCGAGACCGGTTTCCGCGCTGGCCGTAGCCAGCGCCTGGCGATCGTAGGGGCCCTGTTCCAGGTCGGCGGCCAGGCGTTGCTCGACCGAGGAGTCGATCGTGCGGGCCTGGAGCTGGCGTGTGCCGAGCGCGCTGCCGGTCCAGGCGAGCCAGCCCCAGCCGTGCTCGTGCGCGTAGGCGCGGCCGAGTTCGCTCTGGATCCGATTGCGGTGGAAGGCTATACGGCCCAACGGGACCACGTCGACCAGGACGGTGCGGCCGTCGGTGAGCTGTGCGGCGACCGCCGGATAGTGGACCTGGTCCTCGCCGCCGAAGTGGTAGGTCAGCGCGGTCGGTTCTTCCTGGAACGCCGCCACCGACGGGTCGGCGTCGAGGGTTCGGAGCAGTCGGGCCGCCATCGCGGAGTCGTAGGCGACGTCGCGGCCTGCCTTCGCCAAGTAGAACCGTCCCCGGTCGGCGTCGTCACCGTCGGCCACCCGCGCCGACTCGGTCGGCAGCGGCGCGGCGGGCCCGGTCGACCACTCGACGTCGGCCAGCAGTGCCCGCAGATCGTCGGCGCCTTCCTCTGGCACCTGTAGCTTGGCCAGGATGCTGGCAGTCTTCTTCTGCCAGCCCAGGATTCGCTGCATCACGTATCCGGCGACCCGCTTGGCGTCGCCCTGTTCGTGTCCGGCGAGCCGGAGCTTGAGATAGGACCATTCCATGGCCACCAGGTCGGTATCGGTCGCGTAGGTCTCGGCCAGCAGCATGCGCACCAAGCGCAGATCACCCGCCTCGACCGGATAGCGGTGTGCGAACACCTTCGCCGACCGGTGTCCCGAGCGGGCGGCTTCGCGCACGATCCGCCCGATGGCTTTGGCGTAGAGCTGACGGACCCGGTCGCGGGCCAGGTCGTAGCGTGCGCCGATCCGGGTGAGGGTTTCCGGGCGCTGTCCACCGATCCCGAGGCGCAACGCGACGATGCGCGCGTCGCGGGCCGCGCGTTCGGCGTGCTCGGCGAGGAGTTCGCCGACCAGCTCATCGAGCTCCTCCAGCTCGAACGAGACGTCGGCGGCGATATCGTGACCCGGTGGCACGACGATCTCGGCACTCACAGCGGCGACCTCCCTCGCTCGGTCGAGTCAGCGTAGCCGCAGGCCCCGACAACTAGAGCGAGGTCAGGTACTCGCTGTAGAACAGGCACAGTCCGGTCGCCGACGCGATCCCGGCCAGCACCCAGAACCGGATGATCACCGCGGTCTCGGGCCAATTGTTGAGTTCGAAGTGGTGATGGAACGGCGCCATCCGGAACAGTCGGGTGTGGGTCGTGCGGAACACCACGATCTGCAGCACCACCGACATGACCTCGGCGACGAACAGCGCCCCGATCACCACGGCGAGCAGCTCGGTGCGGCTGGTGATCGACAGCCCCGCGAGCAGGCCGCCCAGGCCGAGTGAACCGGTGTCGCCCATGAAGATCTTGGCCGGCGCCGCGTTCCACCAGAGGAATCCGATGCACGCGGCAGCGCCCGCGGCACTGACCATCGCCAGGTCGAGCGGATCGCGCACGTTGTAGCAGCCGCGTCCGGGGCTGATCTCGCACGAGTTGTCGTACTGCCACAGCGTGATCACCACGTACGCGCCGAGCGTGAGGCTCATCGAACCCGCCGCCAGCCCGTCGAGCCCGTCGGTGATGTTCACCGCGTTCGACCACGCGACCACCAGCAACACGATGAACGCGACGAAGAACAGCGACGCGAAGGTGATGGTGCTGATATCGCGGACATAGGACAGGTTGCGACCGGCGGGCGTCAGTCCCGTGGCGCCGGGAAAGCGCAGCACCAGCACGGCGAACACCACCGCGGCCCCGATCTGCCCGACGTACTTGCCTGCCGCGGTCAGCCCGAGATTGCGGTGCTTTCGCAGCTTGATCGAGTCATCGAGGAAACCGACCACGCCCAGCGCCGACGCCAGCAGCAGCACCAGCACCCCCGACGCACTCGGTCCCGGCGCATCCCACAGCAACCCGATCAGGTGCGATCCCAGATACCCGGCCCAGACCCCGGCCCCGATCGCCAACCCGCCCATCGTGGGCGTTCCGCGTTTGGCCTGATGACTGGCAGGCCCGTCGACGCGGATCTCCTGTCCGAACCCCCGTCGCGCGAAGACCCGGATCAACCCGGGCGTGAGCGTGATGGTGACGACCAGAGCGATCCCCGCCGACAACAGGATCTGCCTCACTCGATTGCCCCTTCGTGCCGCCGGTCCCGCACCGGACCCGCCCGGCGATTCCGTGTGCCGATACTAGGGGAGCTCACTCTGAAACCGTGCCGAGAGTGATCTGGGTTACATCTGAGGGGCCACGGCGGTACGCAGGATGCCGGTCGGCGGCCGTTCCAGCGCGGCGGCGACCCGGGAGAGGGGGACAGGCTCGGCAACGAGCTCGTGCCACGGGAACCGGTGCACGGTGCGGTGCAGGAAGTCGACGGCTCGATGGAGGTGTCGCGGCTCGTAGTTGTGCACGCCGGTGATGGTGAGCCAGCGTCGGACCAGGATTTCCGGGTCCACCGCCAGTGGCGGCCCCGGCGCGACCGAGCCCGCCAGCACGAGTACGCCGCCGACGTCGAGGCGAGCCAGTGCCGCGTCGATGGCCTTCGGTGACCCGGTGTAGTCGATGGCGATATGCACGGGGTCGGTGTCTGCCGCCATGGCGCCGAACCGAGAGGTCATGGCCAGCCGTTGCGGATCGATGTCGACCGCCTGGACCTCGGCACCGGCCTCCGCGCACGCGGCCACGGCGGTGAGCCCGAGCATGCCCGCCCCGGCGACGAGGACGCGGCGTCCTCGCAGCTCGCCTGCGGCCTCGAGGGTGGCCATGACGGTCGCGGTGGCGCACGCGGCGGGCGCGGCTACCGCATCCGGAAGGTCCCGCGGAACAACGGCTGTCGTCGTGCCGCGCGGCAGCACGATGTGCTCGGCGTACGCGCCCGACAGCGGCCAGTCGCCGTGGAAGGGCTCATGGCCGACCTTGCGGACCGAGCTGCACTTGGCGGTGCGCCCCGACCGGCACCGTGCGCAGTCCCCGCACGCGACGGTGACCGACCAGATCACACGCTGCCCGACGGCCGCGGGCGCGCCCGCGCCGACCGCGACCACCTCACCCACGGCTTCATGGCCGAGGATCGACGGGCACGCGCCCGCCCGACGACCGGTGACGGTGTGCAGGTCACTGCCGCACACCGTCGCCAGCTGCACTCGCACGAGCGTCTCACCGTCGGCGAGATCGGGGATCTCGACCGGGCACAGGTCGATGTCCGCGCCGCCGACCCAGATCGCGGCGGTGGTCAGACGAGACGAGACCGGATCCATCCGGACAACCTTTCGATGGCGTAGACGATCACGAAGATGACGATCACAATGGCGCCCGCGACGTCGAAGTTCAGCGTGCGGATGGATTCGAACAGCAGGAATCCGATGCCGCCTGCCCCGACGATGCCGAGGATCGTCGAGGTGCGCACGTTGACATCGAGCAGGTACAGGCCGGACCCGATGATCGCGGGCATCGACTGCGGAAGCACGGCGGCGAACAGAACCTTCCACCAGCCACCCCCGATCGAACGCACCGCGTCCATGGGCCCCGGCTCGATTTCCTCGATCGCGTCGGCGACCAGCTTGGCGAGGAATCCGATCGAGCCGATGGCCAGCGCACAGGTACCAGCCACCGGCCCCAACCCGAGCGCGGCGACGAACACCACGGCCAGGATGAGCTCGGGCACCGCACGAACCAGCAGGATCCAGGCGCGCGCGACCCAGTACACCGCGGCATTCGGGGTCACAGTGCGCGCGGCGAGAACACCGAAGGGCAGCGAGAACACCACGCCGATCGCGGTGGCGACGACGCCGATCGCCACCGTCTGGGCGGCGGCGTCGAACAGGTCGGCCCCCAGCGCACCGAAATCGGGCGGAATCATCCGTCCGAAGATCTCTATCGAGGGGCCGATCCAGGTGAACAGCGACACCGGGTTCAGATCGAGGACCACGAACGCGGCCACGGTGGTGCCGATCAGCAGCCCGCTGAAGCCGAAGCGGACTACCCGCTCGCGGCGCGGACCGGTGTGCGCCGGGTCGAGCAGCATGCGCCGGATCGCGATCGACAGCAGTTCCATCGCGGTGATGACGACCAGAATGACTCCGACGATGCCGAGCGCGCGCGGATAGATCAGCCCACGCAGCGCATCCTGCAGGGCGAATCCGATGCCACCGGCACCGACGAACCCCAGCACCACCGACATCCGCAGATTGATGTCGATCCGATAGACGAAGGTGCCGATCCACGACGGAACCACCTGCGGAACAACGGCATTGAGCATCTCCCGGAAATACCCGACACCGGTGCTCCGCACGGCTTCGCGTGGCCCGAGATCGGACCCCTCGATCGCGTCGGCGAACAGCTTGCCCAGCATGCCGATCGAGTG
Source organism: Nocardia sp. Root136 (assembly GCF_001427185.1). NCBI lineage: Bacteria > Bacillati > Actinomycetota > Actinomycetes > Mycobacteriales > Nocardiaceae > Nocardia > Nocardia sp. Root136. The sequence goes on along the minus strand of NZ_LMFE01000001.1, from coordinate 1,192,289 downwards.
CAGCGCGAGCGCGAGAATGCCGGGCAGCACGCCGATGCCGAGGGCGCGCACGAACAACACGGCGAACAGCAGGTCGGGCATGGCCCGGCAGAACGTGATGACCGCGCGGGCCACCGCGTAGACGGCAGGGTGCGGGCTGGTGTTGCGCGCGGCCAGAAAGGCCAGCGGCACTGACGCGATCGCGGCGAGCACCGTGCCGAGGACGGCCATCAGCAGGGTCTGCACCGCCAGGTCGGCGATCCGCCCGGGATTGTCCAGCCGTGGCGGGAGCATCCTTTCCAGCAGCGCCACCACGTCGTCGGCGCCGTCGAGCAGGGCGGCGGGCGCGAAGTCGATGAACCAGGCGCAGACGAGTGTCGCGGCGAGAAAGGCAAGGGCGACCAGGTGCAGTAGTCCGAGCCGTGGCCGCGTCGGCGGCTTGTCGAGCGTGGTGGTCATGACGGTTCCGGTCGGGACATGACCGCCGGGTCCACGCGCTGATAGATGCTCATCGCGTCGTCACGGGTCATCCCGACCGCGGGCCGGTCGAGCACCTTCTGTCCGTTGCGCAGGCCGACGATGCGGTGTGCCCAGCCGAGCGCGAGGTCGACCTGGTGCAGCGTGCACACCACCGTCAGCTTCTCCTCGATGCACACCCGGAACAGCAGATCCATCACGACGGCAGCGTTTTCAGGGTCAAGCGACGCGACCGGTTCGTCGGCGAGCACCAGTGCGGGTTGCTGCATCAGCGTGCGAGCGATGGCGACGCGCTGTTGCTGCCCGCCCGAGAGCGTGTCGGCACGCCGCTCGGCGAGGTCGGCCAGCCCGACTCGGTCCAGATGGGTGCGTGCGCGAGCCCGCATCTTCGCCGGATACGTCAGCGCGCCGTAGCGCGGCAGCCGCAATTGAGCCAGGCCGCCGATGAGTACGTTTTCCAAGCAGCTCAGTCGGCCGACGAGATTGAAGTCCTGGAACACGAAGCCGACATTGCGGCGCAACGCTCGGAGTTCCGACCCGGAGGCCTGGTCCACGCGCGTGCCCCCGACCTCCAGGGTGCCCGAACTCACCGGCTGCAGGCCGTTGAGGCAGCGCAGCAGGGTGGATTTGCCGGACCCGGACAGGCCGAGCAGGACGAGCAATTCGCTGCGGTGCACGTCGAGCGAGACATCGTCGAGAGCCAGGGTGCTCCCGAATCGTTTGGTCACATGGCCCGCGCTGATGACGAGATCGTCGCCTGCGACGACCCGCCCGGGTTCGGCAGTGGTCACGAGGCTCAGCCCTTGCACTTCTCGGAGCCGGTGACCGTGCAGACCTTGCGGACGCCGGCGAAATCGGCGTCGGTGACGGGGACGAAACCCCAGGCCCGCTCGTCGGTGATGCGGCACGCGTCGCCGGTGCAGTACCCCGCGGCCTGCAGGCTCGGCACGTTCACCTTCTCGATGAACAGCGCCTTCAGCTTGTCGACGGCCGCAGTGCCCAGGGCATTGTTGGCGGCGAAGACCGAGCCGGCGATCATCTCCGACTTCCACACCGTCTTGAGCTCGCCTGCCTTCAGGTCGCCCTTGTCGATCATGGTCTTGTCGACCATGGTGTCGAAGGCGAACCCGGCGTCGCAGTCACCGTGGGCGACGGCCAACGCCGAGGAATCGTGTCCGCCCGCGTAGATCGGCGACATCCCGGCCGAGATGTCAGCCTCCGTACCGGATTTGATGACCCCGGCCTCGATCAGCCCCGCCGTCGGATACAGGAAGCCCGAGGTCGAGCTGGGGTCGACGAAGCACACCTTCTTGCCCGCGAAATCCTTCAGCCCCGTGATGGAGCTCGCGTCCGAGCGCGCCAGCCCGTAGGACTGATAGCCGGGCGCGGCGCCCTCCTTCTTGATGACCGCCCCCACCGGGGTGATGTCGGCGCCGTTGACACCGGCCACGACATAGGCGAACGGTCCGAAGAACGCGAGGTCGACATTGCCCGCGATCATGCCCTCGACAACACCCGCGTAGTCGGAGGCCTGGACGAATTCGACCTTCGAGCCGGTCTCCTTCTCCAGCACCTTGATCAACGGCTCGTAGCTGGCTTCGAGATCGGTGGAGTTCTCCGCGGGGATCGCCGCGAGGGTCAGGGTCTCCGGGAATCCTTGCGCGTTTACCGCGTCGGAATCGGAGCCCGAACACCCGGAAAGGGCGAGTGAGAGTGTGGCGGTAACCGTCGCGGCGATCAGGGCGGGACGGCGCATGCGAATCTTCATGGCAGTGACGGTGAGCCTTGGTCTATACCAAGACGTGGATGCCGGGGAAGCAGCAGGTAAACAGAAATCGACGTCTTGGTCTAGACCACGATTTGATACGCTCGAGCAATGACCGCACCCGCTGAACCTCGAGTGCTCAAACATCAAGTCGTCCGGGCGAAGCTGGACCGGATGCTCGACAACATGCAGGTGGGTGACCCTTTTCCCGCCGAGCGTGAGATCGCCGAGAAGTACGACGTCGCGCGCGAAACCGTGCGTCAGGCGCTACGAGAGCTATTACTGGCAGGCCGGGTCGAACGCCGTGGTCGCACCACGATTGTCGCGCGGCCCAAGATCCTGCAGCCGCTCGCGATGGGTTCGTACACCGAGGCCGTCAAGTCGCAGGGGATGAGTGCCGGGCGCATCCTGGTCGGTTGGACCGACCTGATCGCCGACGAATCGTTGGCCGCCATCCTGGATGTCGAGATCGGCGCGCCGATCATCCAGCTCGAGCGCGTGCTGACCACCGATGGCGTGCGAGTGGGCCTCGAGACGACCAGGCTTCCCGCCGACCGATACCCCGGCCTGTCCGAGAGCTTCGACTACCGGGACTCGCTGTACGCCGAAATCCGCAGCCGCGGAATCAGCTTCGAGCGCACCGTCGACTCGATCGAGACCGCGCTGCCCGACGCCCGCGAGTCGGCCTTGCTGACTGTCGACACCCGGACCCCGATGTTCCTGCTGAACCGCGTCTCCTATGACCAGAACAACATCCCCATCGAACAACGTCGATCCCTGTATCGCGGCGACCGGATGACCTTCACGGCGATCATGCACGCCGACCAGCATCCGCCGATCTAGCCACAACGCAAACAAGTCAGGCCCCCTCGAAAGGGGGCCTGACTCGGTACGGTGGTGCGCGATACTGGGATTGAACCAGTGACCTCTTCCGTGTCAGGGAAGCGCTCTCCCGCTGAGCTAATCGCGCGAGGTGGAGACGGGAATCGAACCCGTGTGCACGGCTTTGCAGGCCGTTGCCTCACCACTCGGCCACTCCACCGTACAAAGGAGGATGGGGCTAGTGCCTTACCTACCTCTCGAGCGGATGACGAGATTCGAACTCGCGACCCTCACCTTGGCAAGGTGATGCGCTACCACTGCGCCACATCCGCATTTACTTCACACTTAGGGGAGCGGCTCGGCCTGGCGGCTTTGCTGCTCTCTGCGGTGCGATGAGAACATTAGCCGACGTTCGCCGAAGACTACAAATCGCCTGGTAAACCGGCCTAAATGTGAATTACACGCATGTCATCCACGCCCACCCGAGTCGATCTCCACCCCATCGGCCCCGCAGCAGTCGCATCGTGAAACATAGATATTCGCATCTATTGATGCTACCGGCGCAAAGGGCGCCGGCACGGCCGATCGATCGCCCGCTCGCGCATGCACGCGCGCGAGCGCGAAGCTCCGACTCCCACGGCTCTGCCTCACCGAAACCCCGCTTCACAAGGCGATTTGGTGTCATCCCAGCCCTCCGTGCTAATGTTCCATCTCGTTCGAGCGGCTCGAAACCCGCCCGACACAGTGTTCGGTCCCATAGCTCAGCGGGAGAGCGTCCGCCTCACACGCGGAAGGTCGCTGGTTCGAAACCAGCTGGGACCACCGAATCCCCTCGACATAAAGCCTGGTCGGGGGGATTTTTTTATGTCATACCCCAGGGGTGCATGACACCGTGATTGACCACTGTTGGCCGCCGCGATCCGGGCTAGGGGCACGCGTGGGGCACAGGCTCCCTAAGGCTCACGGTTATGAGTAGTGATCGCAGTCGGTGTGCAGCGGCGGGGTGTAGGTCGTTGTGGCGCAGACTCGGCACGTGTGCGTTCGGTGGTGACCACCGCTCCGGAAACAAGGCACCGCACCGACGAGCGCCTGGCCAGGACTGAGCCGGTGACCGCTCGGGCAGTATCTGGGAGCCGGTTCCGTCCAGCGCCCGTTGCGCAGGTAGAGCCGGATCGATTCGCACATACGTTCGATTATCCATTCGACTCCTAGCGGATGCGATCCGGCCTTGGTCATGCCCCCAGGTCCCTACGAAACTCGATGGAACCGTTTTCTGCTCGGCAAGGTCTAACCAGGCATGACAGAGACACCACATCGTGCGGCCCCGGATCGCGCCGTTCGATGACAGACCTGGTGAGTGGTCGGTTGCCGAGTCGGCGGCGTAGGCGCTGACGATTCCCATACTGTTCAGGGTTTCGTCGCGCTGGACAGCGCACCGGCGAGTTTGCGCAGCTGCGAGGTGGCTCCGCCGCGGGCGAACTCGGTGCGCTTGGCGGCCACGAAGTACCGATGTACCGGGTACTCCAGAAAGATCCCGATACTGGCGTGGATATGGATCGTGGTGTGGGCGACGCGATGACCGGCTTCCGAGGCCCAGAACTTGGCGGTGGCGATTTCCGCGTCCGCGGGGAGATCCTCGGATTCACGCCACGCGGCCTGCCACAGCGTCAGGCGAACCGCTTCGACGTCGACATACGCGTCGGCCAGGCGCTGACGCACGGCCTGGAACGATCCGATGGGCTTGTCGAATTGCTTTCGTGCCCTGGCGTATTCGCTCGTCAGCTCCAGCGAGCGTTCGACCACGCCGAGCTGGTAGGCGCAAGCGGCCACGGTGGCGCGGCGGTGCGCCCAGGCCGCACTGCGGTCGCCCGGGGTGCCCAGCACGCCCGCGTTGTCGATCTCGATGCCGTCCAGTTCGAGCAGCGCGGCGTCCGTGCCATCGACGACATGTTGGGTACTGACGTGGACGCCCTCGGTCGCACGGTCGATGATCAGCAGTATCGAGCCGTCCGCGGTGATCGCCTCGACCAGGAACGCGTCCGCGAAAGCGCCGGCGGGAACCGCGCTTTGGGATCCGTTGACCCGCCAGCCGTTCGCGGTTCGCTCGGCCGTGAACGCGTCGTCCTCGGTTGCCAGTGCCGGTGCGAGGGTGGCGGCGCCGCTGGCGACCGGTTCGACCCAGCGTCGCACCTGGGCCTCGTCGCCGAAGCGAGCGATGGTGCTGGCCGCGACCGCGATGCTGGTCAGGTAGGGGACCGGGGCAACCGTTCGGCCGATCTCGATGAGCACGCTGCACTGTTCGAGCAGACCGAAACCGCCTCCGACGGGTTCGGGCAGTGCCGCATCGAGCAGGCCGACCTGGGCCGTCGCCTGCCACAGCGCCGAGTCGAAACCGGTGCCGTCGGGGGTGTTCTTATCGGTCCAATCGGTGAACACGTCGCGGGCCAGACCCGAAAGATCGTGCTGCGCTTCGGAGAAGGTGAAGTCCATGGGTATCGAGTTCCTCGGGTAGATCAGCGGGTTACGGGCAGATCCAGTGCGGTCTTGGCGATGATGTCGCGTTGGACCTCGTTCGTACCGCCGCCGAAGGTCAGAATCAGCGACGAACGATGCAAACGTTCGATCCGGCCCTGGAGTAACGCCCGCGGGGAGTTTCTCCGCACGACCGCTGCGGAGCCCAGCACCTCCATGAGCAATCGGTATGCCTCGGTCGCCAATTCGGTGCCGAACACCTTGGTGGCCGAGGCATCTGCGGGCTTGAGATCGCCGGAATCGGCCGCCCAGGCGATACGCCAGTTACGCAGCTTGAGGTACTCGACGTGGGCGTGTACCCGCGCGAGATGGATCTGCACCCACTCGGCGTCGATCACCCGCGTACCGTCCGCGCGCGTGGTGCGCTCCGCCCATTCCCAGACCTGTCGCAATGACTCCTGAAGTGGCGCGGCCGAAGTCAGCGCCACCCGTTCTTGATTGAGCTGATTGGTGATCAACGGCCAGCCGCCGTTCAATTCGCCGAAGACGTTGGCCGCGGGAACCCGCACGTTGTCGTAGAAGGTCGCGCTCGTGCCGGGCCCCGCCATGGTGTGGATCTTGCTCCACGAGAACCCCTCCGCCGCGGTCGGCACGATCAGGATGGACACCCCGCGATGCCTGCTCGCCTCCGGGTCGGTGCGTGCGGCCAGCCAGATGTAGTCGGCGTATTCGATCAGGCTGGTCCAAGCCTTCTCGCCATTGATGACGTAATCGTCACCGTCGCCCACCGCCCGCGTCCGCAGCGATGCCAGATCGGTCCCGGCTTCCGGCTCGGAATAGCCGATGGAGAAGTGCAACTCGCCCTTGGCGATTTTCGGCAGGAAGAACGCCTTCTGCTCATCGATACCGAAACGCATGATCGTCGGGCCGACCGTGTTCACCGTCAGGAACGGTACCGGAACGCCTGCGAAGGCAGCCTCGTCAGTGAAGATCAGCTGATCGATCATCGGCCGGTTCTGGCCGCCGAACTCCTCCGGCCAGCCCAGGACCAGCCACCCGTCGTGGCCCAGCCTCCGGACGACCTCCTTGAACACGCTCGCGTCGCCGTACTCGCCGCCAGGCCCGGCCAGGGCTTCTCGCACCTCGGGAGTCATGAGCTCGGCGAAATACGCACGCAGCTGCTTGCGCAAGCATTCCTGATCATCGGTGAAACTGATGTGCATAGGTCTCTCGATCTCCTCCGTCGACGTGCCCCGCGGTCCGCCACCATCGAGCGCAGCGGAGATGCCACTACAGTGAAACTAGAACGCGTTTCACTCGAGGTGAAGGGTTCGCGCGCGCAGGAAGGTGTCACGGATTTGGCATCGACATGCCAACGGCAGCTGGAAGTGAGCGGCGCGGATCCTGCCGCATCTCGGGTGGCGCATTTGAATTGTCTTGTGCGCGTATATAATTACGCCACGATGCTTCTAAGCTTCGACGCGTTGACTGTGAATCCCGATCACCAGTTGGTGCGCCCGGAACGGCGGCGTGGCCGTAAGCCACTCGATTCACAGAATCCGGCTCCGCACTGGCATGGGACCGAAGGATTCGGCAATCTGTACTCGGGCAAGACTGATCCCAGGGGTGGGCGATGATCGAACACGACATACTCGAGCCGGTATGGGCGGCGCGTGAACAGGCAGCGGAGAGCGGCAACGACGTGGGCGGGCTCCTAGCCGAGTCGCGCAGACTGCTCGACCGTGCGATAGCCGAGCATCGCGGCGGAGATCGCGGTCGAACAGGCGATATCGTTCGGTTTCGCCCAGATGGCGATTGGGAGCACAATCTTTCGCAGATGCTGCAGCGGGTGCGCAAGGAAGCGGTGCTCGCGGTGTCCAGCCCGCTGCGCATGCAACCGCGGTATCTGACTGGTACCCAGCTGATCTCGGACCACCTGGCGAAGGGCAAACAGTTCAGGCTGCTGTACTCGCCCCACTTCGCCGAAACGCGACGTGACGACAAGTTGCTCGGGCCGCAGGTCGCGCTGCAAGCGCAGATCAAGGTGACCAACGCTGACTTTCACAATATGGTCATCATCGATAGACGGGCCGGGGCAATCTGGGGCGGCGCGGGTGGACAGCGACCGTACGGGTTCATGATCGCCGACCCTGGCCTGCTTCGAGTCATTCACCAACTCGCCACCAGCACGTGGGACTCGGCGCCTGCGTTCTCGACTTATTTGAGCCTCTGCCGCAGGGAATTCGACGAAACGACCTTGACGGTGCTGCGAGCACTCGACCTCGGCCTCAAGGATGAAGTCGCATCCCGCAGATTAGGCGTATCCCTGCGTACCTATCGGCGATACGTCGCCGACATCATGACCAGGCTCGGTGTCACAACGAGATTCCAAATTGGAGCTCGTGCAACCGAACTGGGCCTGATATCGCCCCACCGCGGACTGTCGCCCGATCCACTTCTAGCCGTGCGGGCTAGCGGCGAAGTATGAGTTCCCTTGGTGTGAAGCCGTTGTTGAGATCTGATTTATGACGGATTGAATGGATTCAACCGGAGAGCGACCACGGATCACGGTGGGTAGTGTGGTCGCTCCTGGCAACACCTTGCCGACGATACCCGAAAGTGCGCTCCGGGCAACACATTCGACGAACACCTCCACTCAGGTGCCGTGCAGGTGTCGCAATGCGGCGCGGAATCGCACCGGGAGTACGAGGTCGCTGGCTAGAAGCTCGGCCACCTCGTCATCGTCGTTATAGAGCCGTCCGAGAATCGGTGAGTACACCGCGCGCCGCAGCGGGCGTTGAGAAAGGTTGGTGTTGGTCTCCAGTCGCTGACGGAAGTCTTCGGCGACGGATGCGAGCAGGGGGCTGTGGAACGGGTATGGAGAGGAGATTCGGCTACCGGACAGACCGGCCTCGCGGACAATCGTCTCCACTCGGGACAGTGTCTCCAGCGGACCTGACAGGACAGTCTGGTGTGAACCACTCTCGACCGCGACCACGAGGCTGTCGCACTCCATGAGGTCGCCCAGAGCTCTCGCCCGTTGCGCTTCGCAGCGTGCGGCGAACATCTCACCCGTGTCGGCCGCCATCCGCAGCGACTGCGATCGGGCATACACGATTTCGGCACCTTCGCCGACTGTGAACGCACCGCCGGCGACCAGAGCCGCGATCTCGCCGAGACTATGCCCCACCAGTACATCGGGCACGATCCGTACGGACTCGAGGATACGTGGCCATCGCCGATCCGAACAATGCGACTTGCAAAGTGTCGGGGTCGTTGGTGACGAGGTGGTTCAACCGCGGCGGAGATCCATTGAACAGCACGGGGACTCCCTGCGGAGCCCTGAACACCGCCAGGGCCAGATCTATCTCTTCGAAGGTCTGCCGCACCTGTGGCCAACTGTTCGCCAGCTCCAGGAAGACCTCCTCCAGATACGCACCTTGTCCGGGAAACAAGTAGCAGCAACGACGCTCTCCGGAGTGGGGGGTGACCTCGCTCATCGCGGCACCCGCGGCAGGCCGAGTCCGTTCACAGCGATCAATTCGCGCTGGATCTCGTTCACACCACCGCCGAAGGTCAAAACCAGATTGCGCTTCGCCTGAATATTGAGCCAGGCTGCCAGTTCCGCGGTGGCGGGCTCGGCGAGGTCGCCGTGGCGGCCCACGACCTCTTCCAGTCGTTCGTACAGCCGCTGAATCCGTTCCGATCCGAATACCTTTGTGGCCGAAGCGTCGGCGACGTCGACCGGGGCGCTGGATTCGGCGGCCGCGACCTGCCAGTTGAGCAGTTCGTTGATGCCCTCGGTCGCACGAGTCTCGATCAATGCGGATCGCACGTCTGTGGCATCGAGCAGGTCGTGTGCGGCGGCCCAGGTGTACACGTGGTCGTACAGTCCGCCGATCCGACCGGAGGGGCCGAGCATCACGCGTTCGTGGTTGAGCTGGGCGGTGATCAGTCGCCAACCTTGATTCTCTACTCCGACCAGCATATTCGCCGGAACGCGGACATCTGAGTAGTAGGTGGCATCGACATGGTGTGCACCGTCGCAGGTGATGATCGGCGTCCAACTGAATCCCGGATCGCGGGTGTCGACGATGAGGATCGAAATGCCCTTGTGCTTGGGTGCATCTGGATCGGTGCGCACAGCGAGCCAGATGTAGTCGGCGGCGTGCCCGCCAGTGGTGAAGGTCTTCTGGCCATTCACGATGAAGTAGTCGCCGTCGCGGACCGCGATGGTGCGCAGGGATGCGAGATCGGTGCCGTTGTCTGGTTCGGAGTAGCCGATGGCGAAATGGAGTTCCCCGCAAAGGATCTTGGGTAGGAAGAACGACTTCTGCTCGTCTGTCCCGAAGGTTTGCAGGGTCGGTCCGACTGTCTGCAACGTGACCGAGGGTAATTGCACGTCGGCGCGTGCGGCCTCGTTGACGAAGATGTGCTGTTCGATCGGTCCGAAACCGTGCCCGCCGAATTCCTTCGGCCAGCCGACGCCGAGCCAGCCGTCGTGACCCATCCGGCGGACGATTTCACGGTAGACGGTGCCGTGTCGATCGTTGGTGGTCGTTGCCCGTTCGTCAGCGGTCATCAGTTGGGCAAAGTACGTTCGCAACTCATCCTGCAACGCTTGCTGCGAAGCGTTGAGCGCGATGAACATTCCTTCGCTCGTTGAGGACTCCGCGGGGATCCGACTCGGGGGCGGATCGATACCGAGGTGTTGGAGGGCATGCTCGGATCCGCCGAGAAATCGCACCGCATCTTTGAGTGTGGAGTAGTGCAGGTGGAGCGGATAGGTGATGTCGGCGCCGATACCACCGTGCAGGTGGTGGCAGATTCGTACGGCCGTCAGCGCTTCTGCTGTTAGCCAGTATCCTGCGAGGGCGAGATGCTGTTCCGAATCCAAGCCGGCGGACAATCGCCAATTCCCCGACAGAGCGGCCAAATGTGTTGTTCGGGAAGCGATATAGACGTCCGCGATCTGCTGTGAAACCGCTTGAAAGGTCGCCAACGGCTTACCGAATTGCTGTCGATGCCTGACGTGTTCGGTGGTCAAACGGAGCGCTCCGGCCAGTGCTCCGTCGCCGATCGTGACCGCCCCGGCCAGCGCGTAGGTGCGGAGAGCTGCCACGGCCGCGCCGCTGAAATCATTGCCCAGCACCGCCGAATCATCGACTCGTACGCCGGAAAGGCGCATTGTGTACTCCGGCAGCCCGGTTGCGGTATGGGTGAGGACCAACTCCACCCCGTCGGCGGCCGGGTCGATCAGGAACACCGCCAATCCTTCGGATGTGTTGGCGGGCACCAACACCCGGACTGACTGTGCTGCGAAAGGTACCCCGACTTTGTGGCCGTGTAGTTTCCAGGAGTGTTCGGTGCGGACGGCCGTCGTTCGTGGTGTGAGCGTGAGCGGTTCTCCGAGTTCGCTGGGAGCACCGGTCACCAGGCTGTCGCCGGCGGCGAGGGACGGCAGCAGTTCTGCCTGCTGTTCGACGGTGCCATGACCGGTGATCGGCAGTATGCCCAGCGCGAGTGCGGCGAGGGCGGGGACTCGCGCGCCACGAGAGGCGATTTCGTACAGCACGGCTGAAATCTCGCCAACCCCGAGGCCGTCACCGCCGAGTTCTTCCGGTAGCGCGATCGCCAGCAGTCCGACCTTGGCCAGGGCGGCCCAAGCCCGTGAGTCGTATCCGAGTGACGGATCCAGATCGTCCTGGCCGGGATCGCATTCCTTCCGTAGTACATCCGCGGCCAGCTCGATAACTTCTCGCTGAACCTCATTAGGACTGAAATCCACGCTTGACTCCTCGTTCGACACTTCAACTGAACCCGGTCTCAGCATTTACGCGAGAAGGACAGCCGCGGGTCGTCCTGGCAGCAACATGTCGTCGAAGTTCGGAATCTGTCGCTCGATGTGACCACCCGATGTCATCGGACGACGATTCGCGGCGGGTCACCTATATTCGGTGCGACCGCGATGGCGGTCGAACGCGGTGCGCTGCGTAGGCCGCAGAGCACTCCGGGAAGACCCCACGGTTACCCCGCGCTTTCGGCGTCGATGGTGCGGAACCCCAGCACTATCACGATGGTCATCTGGTGGCACCCGTCACGATCTCGGTGGCGGGTTCATGACCCTTGTGGCAGGCGGCCATGCGGTCGACGACACCCCGAGCGCCATTGGTGGCAATCGGTGCGCGCAGCACGACCGGCCAGGTTGTCTGTGTGGCCAGCTATCGATAGATGTAATCAGTTCGCTTCTACGGCAATCGATCTCGGCGGCCCTGGCGGGTTGTTCGCGGCGATCGTGGCGAAGTTCCGCTAGCGAGCTTGCCGAGCGGAGCATCGGATGATCGCCGGGCTGCTCGCTGCGGCGGCGACCGAACGTTGCCAGCAGGTTCGTGCCAATCAGGCAGTCGCGTATGCGCCGGCGCGTGCTCAGGCCGGAATAACGTCCGCGCCTTCGTATATCGACAGGCGGATGGCGGCCAGTACGAGCGAGCGCTGGGGCAGGCGCAGTCGCCCTGGTGTGGGTTCATAGGCCCAATGCCAGCCGAACTGATCGTCGGAACGGGGCAGCATGACACGGGTTCCAGGCTGCGGAACAGTGACACCCTGAAATCCCAATTCGTGCTGAATCGGCTGGGGCACAGTGTGATACGGATTCGTCGGTGCAGTCAGGAAGGTGCAGTATCGGTTGCGGGGGTCGACGATGGCGGGTGTGGCTTGTGGGAGGTGGGCGAGCCGGGCACGGACCTGTTCGCTCAGACCGCTGGGTACGACGATCGCTTCCATGTCGTGTCCGGTGGTCAGATACAGCCGATCGGCGAACAGTTCTACGGGTAGCCCGTACCGCGCCCGGAGCAGATGGGCGGATTCATGAGGGGAACAACATGATTCGAACACAGGGACCTCCGAGCTGCGGGTGGGGTGCACTCGGCGACGAAGGCGTTCGGCGTCCCGTGGTCGATGCACGCACTGGAGACGGGCTCGGATCGGATACGCGACGCCGAGTGATGGGGTGTGGATGTCTCTTCGGTGCCGGGTGCGGAAATCATTGTGCGCCTTGATCTTCGATGTTGTGGTGACGCGCTGATGGCATTCCGATGTCCGACTGTAAACCTGTCATGTCCGACACGGAGACACCTGTTGTGAGACGGCTCTCCGTCGAGATGGGCGGCCTTTGTTCGCCGTGTGACTTCCAGTCACCGCGACCGTTGACATTTTGCCGAAGGTCGGGAGAAGGGTGCCACCGGGCGGGTAGAGAGTCAGCGGCCGCATGATCAATGCGACGATCTGGACAGGTGCGAGGCGTCGGCGGATCATCGCGGCTCAGCTGAGGTAGCCGGCGAGTTGGGGGATCGCGTGGACGATGTGTTGAGCCCAGATAGGTTCACCGATCGGGGCGAAGCCCCAATCCTGGTGGGGGCGGCGCAGTTTGCCGAGCACGATGCCGGTGTGAGATCGGGCGCTGGCCAGATCGATGCGGACCATTTCGGTGCCGGTGACATTGTCGGTGACGCGGCAGAAACCGTTCTCGATCTGGTCGAAGAGCTGCCCGGTGTAACAGGTCACGATGAACATGACGGTGGTGACGTCGGGGTGCAGCCGGGTCAGGTCCACCGCGATGACCTCGTTGTCACCATCGCCGTCCCCGGTGACGCTGTCACCGAGGTGGCGGATCGCTCCGTCGCGGGAGGTCAGTTGCTCGTGGTAGGCGACGTCGACGAAGCGGGTTCCGGCGAACGACAGGGCGGCGGCGTTGAGGTCGACGTCCTTGCCTGGTCGTCCGAACATGCCGGGACGGACGGGATCCCAGCCCAGGCCCATGGTGACGTGGGTGAGGGAGCTGTGGCCGTGGTGGGGGACTGCTCGGGTCATCGGGTGCTCCTCGTCGAGCGGTCGTGGGTCGGGTACGGACGCGGTCGCATCAGCTCGGAGTCTGCGGAGTTCGATAGACGTCGGGGATACCGTCACCGTCGTCATCGCGGGATTCGGCCTCGGCCAGCGCGCGGTAGACCCGGTTGCGGACGCGCAGCACGATGGTCGCCAGGATCGCCGCGGTGACAGTGCCGAAGAGGACCCCGATTCGAACGTGGTCGGCACGTGTGTGGTCACCGGCGAAGGCGAGTTCCCCGACGAGTAGCGACACGGTGAATCCGATGCCGCCCAGTAGCGCCACACCGGCGACGTCGATCCAGGACAGTTCCGAATCGAGTTCGGCGCGGGTGAGTTTGGCGGTGAGATAGGTGGTGGCGGTGATGCCGATCAGCTTGCCCGCGACCAGGCCCGCGATGATGCCGAGCGTCACCCGATCACCGAGGGAATCGGTGAGCCCGCTGAGCCCGCCCACGGTGACGCCCGCGGCGAAGAACGCGAACACCGGCACCGCGAATCCGGTCGAGAGCGGGCGTATGCGGTGCTCGAATCGTTCGGCGAGGCCGTGTTCGTCGGTGGTGCCGCGTGCCAGTACCGGCACGGTGAATCCGAGCAGCACTCCCGCGACCGTGGCGTGGACGCCCGACAGATGGACCAACCACCATGCGGCGAGTGCGAGCGGTACCAGCAGCCATGGGGAACTGATGCGGCGCTGTACCGCGAGTGCGAACAGGGCGATAGGCACGATGGCGGCCGCCAGGTAGGGCAGGTCCAGTTCGCTGGTGTAGAAGATCGCGATCACTGTGACCGCCAAGAGGTCGTCGACCACGGCGAGGGTGAGCAGGAACGTGCGCAGCGCGGTAGGCAGGTGGGTGTTGATCACCGCCAGCACGGCCAGCGCGAACGCGATGTCGGTCGCGGTGGGAATGGCCCAGCCGTCGAGTGTGCCGGGCGGTCCGGTGCGGTTGACCAGCACATAGATCAGAGCTGGGACGGCCATCCCGCCGACGGCCGCGACGACGGGCAGCGCGGCCCGGCGTGGATCACGCAGGTCGCCCGCGACGAATTCGCGTTTGAGCTCGAGACCGACGACGAAGAAGAAGATCGCGAGTAATCCGTCGGCCGCCCACTCGCTCAGCGACAGGTTCAGGTGGAGTGCGGGCGGCCCGATGTGGAAGTCACGTAGCGCCGTGTAGGACTCGGCCCACGGTGTGTTAGCCCAGATCAGCGCAATTACTGCCGCGACGATCAGCAGCACGCCGCCGACGGTTTCGCGTCGGAGTACCGCGGCGATTCGCCGTGATTCCGGCCAGCTGCCGCGAGTGAGGACCCTGCGCCGGGTCGGCGGCGTCATCGAACCGCCGACTGGAAAAGCCAGACAGCGAAGCCTGAGACGCGTGGAAGCAGCAAGAGCGAGTACCCGTCACCGATCGAACCCCACCCGACGGAGCTCGAGCGAGGTTGCCGACCAGACTTCCCGGCGCACCTACCTGTAAAGATGCCGTAAAGACCGCCCCGACCGCAAACCGAACGTGCAGTCGGCCGGATACCGGATGGTCAGGCCATTGCGCGGTGGGTTCGGGTTCTCAGGTCATGACGGTGTCGATGCTGGTGGCGAGGGAGGTTGCGATGGCGTTGGCGTCAGCTGATAAGTCGGCGGGCAGCTGCGCGGGGTCGCTGGTGTCGTGGACGTTGATGCCGCCGGCATCGACGCGGACGATGAGATTGCTGGTTCGGAAATGTATTTCTACCGAGGCGGCGATTGTCCCGTCGGAACCCAGGCGTCGAAGCTGGTGAAGATGCCGGCGCACCACACACCCATCGAACGCTCGTCGAGATCGGGGTCGGTGCTGATCCGATCTCCTTCTGGTCGCAGGTCGTCCGAGAAAATTTCGATGTCTGTGCGCGCGGGGGTGAGCGCAGCCGCGCAACTGGCCGGAACGTGGTCGAATCGCGGTTGCGCCACAGAGGTTCCCTGATTCGCGCAGGAGAATGCCGAGATCACGAGATGGGTTTGTGCAGGAACGGGTTCGTCCATCGGATCGGTTGATGGTGCTCAGCCTCTCGTGGGGATCGGTGCGTGAAGAGCGGTGAGGATGCCGCAGTTCTCAGCCGAGGTCTCGGTGGTTGAACCGGTAGATGCCCACGGTGACCATGACCAGCGAGGTGGCCGCGAGCACGGCGATACTGCTGACGCTGATGCCGTTTCGGAGCGGTTCGCTGTCGATGTAGTAGTGGAACGGTGACAGGTAGGCGGCCCAGCCGATGCCGATCTGGTCGGCGAAAGTGTGTGCGGCCCAGGCGGCGACGCCGAGGACCGCGGTGAGCGCGAACACGGTGCCGCGGTGACCGGTGAAGGCTCCGATGGCGGTGGCTACTGCCCCGAAACACACGATGAGCAGGACCAGGTGAACGCATTGCGCCGCGAGCTGGCCGACGCTGATCGTGGTGAGGTCGGCGCTGCCGCGGATGGCGAGCATTCCCAGCCACACGAGCGCGCTGATTCCGGTCGCGGCGGCGACGAGTGC
The DNA here is from genome assembly GCF_001427185.1 of Nocardia sp. Root136. Lineage (NCBI taxonomy): Bacteria > Bacillati > Actinomycetota > Actinomycetes > Mycobacteriales > Nocardiaceae > Nocardia > Nocardia sp. Root136. Next base: position 1,176,380 of record NZ_LMFE01000001.1, on the reverse strand, counting down.
GGCGAAGCGTTGTGCGAGGAGGGAAGTGCGGGTGATGGGGTGTGCCAGCAGCAGGTCGAGGGTGCCGGATTCTTCGTCGGCGGCGGAGACTCTGGCACCGACGGCGGCGCCGAAGAACATGGCCAGTAGCGGAACGATCATTCCGAACACGGTGGAACCGAGATAACCAGCGGCGGAGGCGATGTCGTCCATGTTCAACGCCTCGCGCAGGCCTTCGGGCAGGTTTTCGGTTCGGGCGGCGCCGTTGGCTGCCATCTGTGGGTAGAAACTGGCGTAGGCGACCGCGGCGACGGTGATGCCCGCGGTCCAGCCGAGCAGGCTGCGGCGCGAATCGCGCAGGGTTTTGGTGAAGATGACGGTGCGGACGGTGGCGGCTGCGGGCTCGATCATCGGGCCGATCGCGGCAGTGACGGTCATATCTGTATCCCTCTGTGGGCGAAGAGTTGTTCGGGGGCGAACTGTCAGGCGGCGGGTTGGGGCGCGGCCTCGGCGGCGGCGTAGTGGCGGTGGAAGATCTCGTCGAGGTGCGGCTCGGTAGTGGTCAGCGTGCGCACCGTGTGCCGGGCGGCGGCTTTGACAACGGCATCGGGTGACCCCGACAGCCCGGCGCGCAACACGGTGCCGCCCGCGTCGAGTCGCGGGTCGATCAGGCCCGGCAACACACGGAACTCCTCGATCGTCACCGGATCGGCGAAGCCGATCTCGATGCGACGGATCGCTGCTGCCTGTAGGTCGGCCACGGTGTCGAGTGCGACCAGTGCGACGTCGCGCAGGATGGCGACCCGGTCGGCGACGGCCTCGACTTCGTCCATGATGTGGCTGGACATGAAGACCGTCTGACCGTTGTCGGCGGCCTCGGTGACCAGCTCGAGGAAGGTCTGCTGCACCAGTGGGTCGAGCCCGGACGTCGGTTCGTCGAGGATCAGCAGTTCAGGGGCGTGCATGAAGGCCTGCACCAGTCCGACCTTCTGCCGGTTGCCCTTGGACAGGCTCTTGATCGTGGCGGTCGGGTCCAGCCCGAGCCGCTCGGACAGCTCATCGATCCGCGGCTGCGGCACGCCACCGCGCAGATCCGCGAGAAACCGTAGGCACTCGCGCACTCGCTGACCGCCGTCGACGATGAAATCGCCCGCCAGATAACCGATCCGGCGACGTATGTCGACACCATCTGCGCGTGGATCCAGTCCGAGCACCGAAGCAGTTCCCGTCGTGGGGCGGATCAGGTCGAGCAGGAGTCGGATGGTGGTCGATTTCCCCGCACCGTTGGGTCCGAGGTAGCCGAATACCTCACCGGCACGGACGTCGAGGGTCAGCCCGGTGAGTCCTCGACGGGTGCCGTAGCTCTTGGTGAGATCGCGGATCTCGATGGCGTTGTTCATGTCTCAAACAATATCAAGAATTTAGAGATCTGTGAAGATTCAGAATATTGGGAGGCGTGGGTACGATTGACGCATGGATTCCGATCAGCGACTGCGCGACGCCGCCGAGCGCCTTGCCTTGACCCTGTCCCAGGGCGGCATGCAGAAGATGACGGCGCGGGTGATGACCGCACTGCTCTATACCGAGCAGGAGACGATGACCGCCGCGGATCTGTGCGAGCGGCTGTCGATCAGCACCGGGGCGGTCTCGACCGCGATCAAACAGCTGACCCAGACCGGCATGGTGGAGCGCGTGCCCGCCCCCGGCAGTCGCCGCGAGCACTACCGTTTCCCCAAAGGTGTGTGGGCTCAGCTGTTCTCGCAACAGAACGTGATGTTGAAGATCATGAAGGACGCGGCCCAGGAAGGTCTCGACGCGATCGCGGACGGTACCCCCACCGCCGTGCGGCTCCACGAAATGCAGGACTTCTATGGGTACATGGAACACGAGATGCCCGCCCTGATCGAACGTTGGCGCGAGCAAGTCGACAGCTGACCCAGGAAAGGCCACCGATGCAATAGTGAAGCGCCCTGCACCGCCCACCGGTGTTCGCCGCCTGATGTTCCGGGCCCCCATTCACCTCTACCGACTACGGCTGGGCTGGTTGTTCGGGGGCAGGCTGCTCCTGCTCGATCACACGGGGCGGGTGTCGGGGAAGCCGCGCCAGGCGGTCATCGAAGTCGTCGAACACGACAGGGCCGACGGCAGCTACGTCGTCTGCTCCGGGTTCGGCCCCACCGCCGCGTGGTATCAGAACATCCTCGCGACACCGGACACCAGTATTCGAGTCGGCCTGCGCACAATCGGGGTGACCGCAGTGCCGCTCGATGCCAACGAAGGCGGGGAGTTCATGGCCCGCTACGCGCCCCGTCACCCTCGAGCGGCGCGAAAACTGGTGCGGTTCATGGGCTTCGCCGTCGACGGTACGTCAGAGGACTACCGCGAGGTCGGACGTCAACTGCCCTTCGTGCGTTTGTGCCCCCGGACGTGAGCGGCGGCGAGGAATGGTCATGAATCGCTCGCGGTATCTGCGTCATCGGGTGTTCGCCCGGCACTCCCACCCGGTCAGTGCCTGGACCCGGCTGCTCACCACACCGCTGGTTGTCGCACCGTTCTGGACCAGGCGGGCGGACGTGACCGCTGGAGTTCTGGTCTGGTTCGCGATCAACCCGATCATCACCCCAGAGCCCGCTGATCAGCGATCGTTTGCCACCCGGGCCATTCTCGGTGAGGAGCGCTGGCTGGCATGCCCTGAGCTGGACCCGACGATGAGCGCACTCAATGCGGTAGGCGCCGGCGTCCTGGCCGGGTCGATGCTCGCGGCTCGGCACCGCCGCAAGGTCCCCACCGTGCTCGGCGTCGCTGCCACCATGGCGCTCACTCTGTATGGCTGGCGGCGCTACGCCGCGCTCTATGACGGTGATCGGAATGCTGCCTGATATCAACTGACCCGAGACTTTCACCGTCAGGACAGTGACCGGTTCTATTCATCTGGGCGAAGTATGTCGTCGAGTTGCTGTTCGAGCCGGTCGAGCGCCGCGCGGGCTGCTTCGAGTTCGGCCTCGAGTCGCTCCACTGCGGCCTCATCCAGCTCTGATCGGCCGGTCGACAGTGGTGGCTGGCCCGGAGGCGCCGTTGGTCTGCCCGGCGGCGGAGGCGTGGCAGCGCTGCCGCCGGGCGCGGTCGCGAGGTTGCCGGTAGCCGGACCGAACACCTGATCGAGCGCTTCGGCGAGGGTCGGTGCATAGCCGACTCTGACACCGCCGGTGCCCGGCTCTCGATAACTGACCAATACCCGTGCCAGCTGCGGGAAAGTGGAACCGTTCGCGGCCGTCGAGATCCGTTCGGTGAACAGCGGCTCGACGTAGAGCACACCGCCGTCCGCGATCGGCAAGGTGAGCAGGTTGCCGTACTGGATCCGGTTGGAACGTTCGAGCAGGGTCCGCTCAGAGGCCACTCGGGTATCGGAGATCATCGAATTCTGAATCTGTTGCGGTCCTTGAGTGAGCGTGTCGGTGGGCAACTGCAGAATGGCGAACTTGCCGTAGTCCTCGGGGTCGGAGCGCACAGAGATGTAGGCGGACAAGAACTCTCGCTTGAACCCCACCATGGCGCTGGCCAGCCGAAACGACGGTGCGGCATCAGCAGGGTCGCCGAGTAGAACATAGAAGGGTGGCTGCTGGGGATTGGTCTCCACGGTCGGGTCACTTGGCACCGACCAGAAAGCGTTGTTGGTGAAGAACTCTCGTGGCTCGTCCACGTGGTACCTGGCGAGCATGTCGCGCTGGATGGCGAACAGATCCTCCGGATACCGCAGATGGGAGCGCAAGTCGTCACTGATCGACGCCGCGGGTTCGACCGTGCCGGGGAACACCCGCATCCAGGCGGCCAGCACCGGGTCCTGGTCGTCGACCTGATACAGCGTCACGGTGCCGTCGTAGGCGTCGACGGTCGCCTTGACCGAATTCCGCGCGTAGGAGATCTCGTGCTGAGTACCGTCGCCGTCGCCGGAATCCAGCGAACTCCGAGCGGCGTAGGGGTAGCCGTCGACGGTGGTGTACGCGTCGATGATCCAGACGATCCGGCCGTCGACAACCGCCGGGTAGGGGTTGTCGTCGACGGTCAGCCAGGGTGCCACCAACTCGACACGCTCACTCGGATCCCGATGGAAGATTATCTTCGAGTCGGAGCCGATCGCCTTGGAGAACAGGATATTTCGCTCGGTATAGGTCGACGCGAACGCCAGCCGGTTGAGCCAGTTCCCGATCGGAACCCCACCCGCACCCGCATACGTGTACTTGGTCGAGTCGGTGTCGTACTCGCGGGGCTCGGCGCCGCCACCGACGATGGCGTAATCGGGATCAGCCCGCGCGATCACCTCACCGAAATAGATGCGCGGCTGTTCGACTGGGATCACCTGATGCCCGCTGTGCTGGGAGGCGATATCGCTGACCGCGTAGATCGGGTACCCGCTGTTGCTGGCCGAACTGTCGCCCGACGTTTCCCGGACGGCCGCGTTGACTCGGTTCGCCGGGGCCGCGACGAACCCGTCACCGTGGGTGTAGACGGTGTGCCGGTTGACCCAATGCGATTGATTCCCGCTGAGTGCGGTCGGAGTCAGCTCTCTGGCCGCGACGACGTAGTCGCGCAGCCGGCCGTCGATGCGGTAGCGGTCCAGGTCCAGATTCTCCGGAAAGCTGTAGAAGTTCTTCAACTGCTGCTGCTGGGTGAAGGTCCGGGACAGAACATGCGGGTCGAGCAGCCGGAGGTTGGCGATCGTGGTCGCGTCGGCGGCGACCTCGGGCGGCTGCTTCGTCCCGACCCCCGGATACGACTGGTAGTCGACCCGGTCGCTGCCGATCCCGTACGCCTGCCTCGTCGCCGCGATATTGCGCTCGATATAGGGGCTCTCCAAGTCGGCGGCGTTGGGGCGCACCGAGAACTGTTCCACCGCCAGCGGCCATACCCCGCCGACCACGATCGAAGACAGCAACAGCAGGGCAGCGGCCATCGCCGGGACCCGGAGATCGCGGATCACGACCGCTGAGAAGACCGCTGCGGCACCGATCAGAGCGATCGCCAAGAGAACGAACCGTGCCGGCAGCACGGCGTTGATGTCGGTGTATCCGGCCCCGGCGAAGGTCGGTTCCCGCCGTCGGCTCGACAACAACGCATACCGGTCGAGCCAATACGCTCCGGCCTTCAAGACGAAGAACAGCCCGAGCAGCACCGCGAGCTGAACGCGGGCCCCATGACTGAGTCCGACCGACTTGCCGGCCGGGCGGAGCCCGCCGAACAGGTAATGCGTTGCCAGTGATGCCAGAAACGCGAAGAACACGGCGACGAACAACCAGCTCAGGACGAGGCGATAGAACGGCAGGTCGAAGACGAAGAAGCCGATATCGAGCCCGAATTCGGGATCACGCGCGCCGAACGACCCTCCGTGTAGGAACAACTGCACCGTCTCCCACCTCGACTTGCCGATCAGGCCACAGATCAGCCCGAATCCGACGGCAAGACCCAATCCAATGCGCAGGGGCCACCGGCCGACCACGCCTCGGATCTCGCCGAGCGCGTCGTCGGCACGTGCGGCGGGCAAGAAAACGGGACGTGAGCGGTACGACAACCACATGGCCGCGAACAGGGACCCACCCAGGCACACGGCGATCACCACGAACAGTGACAGCTCGGTGAGAAGCACGGTCGACCAGACACCGCGGTAGCCGACCTCGCCGAACCACAACCAGTTGATATATGTGCCGATCACGCCAGGCACCACCAGCAGCAACAGCAGCAACACCGCACCGGCTGCCAGCAGCAGCCGTAGACGCCGAGGGACCTGTTCCGAAACGGAGACCTCACGTGGGCTCATCTGCCGCTCCTGTGACAACGTCGGGCTGTGCGACCGTCGTCGGCGATCTGTGCCCGATTCTACTCGGCCAGAGTGCGCGGCTCTCTCGACGATCTGCCCGATCGCGTACCTTGCGGATGCGCCGGCGAATTCACCGTGCCTGGTACCGCGGCCGGGATTTGTACGTCAAGGGCGCGCACTCGACCACAGATGAGTGGCGGTTCCCGATCACTTTCCTCGCAGGATCGTCGCGGTCGGCGCTGCTGGGACGGTGGGGGTGACCGCCGCTTCGGTGGTGGTGGGGTAATAGGCGGCGGTCTCGGTGCCTGCGAGGAAGTCGCCGGTCCAGCCGAGTGTGAGTGTGCGGAGCATCGTCGTGTTCGCGACGCTCGGGGTGCCGCACAGCAGCGTTCCCAGTGAATCCGAACTGGTGCCCTCGGCGTCGGTGTGCATGCCGTCGCTCACGCTGATGCCGAGGAACGGTCGATGAAGCTGTTGCTGGACTGCCGTTGTGCCGCTGCCGAGGTTGTTGCACAGCGACGGTGCCGCGGCGATCGTCAGGATGGGGAGGTCGGTGGGGTCGAGGTCGGCGAGTGCGCGGTCGCTGTTGTCGCCGAGAAAGGATTTCACCGGATCCAGCAATACCAGGCCACGCAGGTGCGCGAACACCTCCGGGTGCGCGACATGGAGGCGATGTGCGACGAACGCGACTGCCTCGGCACCGGCGGAGTGTCCGACGAATACAAAGTTGCTGGGCAGTTGTGGGGCGACCGTGCCCGCGCGTGCGGCTGCGGCCGTGAGGCTGCGCGCGAGTGCGCCGTCGGGGTCGGTGGCGGTACCGAACAGGGTCGCGACGTTGTCGAGGAATCCGGTGTTGTCGCCGAGATTCTGCAGCGTGCATCCGGCGAGATCCATGAACGGCAGTGCGGGGGCGAAGACCAGATAGCCGCTGTCGGCGAAGGCGGTCGCCAGCTGTGCGACGTTGCTGTTGGTGCGGGCGAAGCCGTGCTGGATCCAGACCATGCCCCTGGGGGTTCCGGTCGGCAGGTACCAGTCCGCGCTCTGCTGCAGCGTGGTCGTGGCGCAGGGGATATCGATCGTGCCGGGGAGTCGCGACGCCTCCGCTCCGGCGGTCGGTGCGGAGATGGCAAGGGTGCAGGCGGCGATGATGGCGGCGCTTGCGGCGGCCAGGGCCGAACCTCGAGAACTCATGATGACTCCAACAACGACGCCGGAACGCCTGTTTCGCTGTGCGAAATGGCGTTTCTTAAATGCGATAGTTTATTAGCTCCCATGGGGGTGTGGATGTCAAGTGGTGGCCTGGCGACGTGTGGTTGCGAATCGGGGCTGGACGACGCCGGTGTGAGCGCGATACGTTTCGATGGGTGAAACGCTGTTACGGAAATCGAGAGGTGCGGTGAGCGGGTGAGATCGGCGCTGTATGTCCCCGGCAATCGACCGGAACTGTTCGACAAGGCGCTGGCCGGTCCCGCCGACATCGTGCTGCTCGATCTGGAAGATGCCGTCCCGCTGCGACAGAAGGAGACGGCGCGAGCCGAGGTCTCCGCGTGGCTGCGCACGGTCGTCGATGCCGGACAACGGATCTGGGTGCGGGTGAACTCCGGTTCGCTGTGCCGCGACGACTTGCGGGCGGTGGCAGTGCCTGCGGTGTCTGCGGTATGCCTGGCGAAAACTGAATCAGCGGAACAGGTTCGGGCGGCGGACGAGGTGCTGCGGGAGTACGAACCGCGCGCCGGTGCGATTCGGGTGTGCCCGCTGTTGGAGAGCGCTGCCGCCGTACTCGACGCCGTGACGATCGCCGCCGCCCCTCGGGTATGGCGGCTGCAACTCGGGGAGGCGGATCTGCGCGCCGATCTGGGGATCGAAACCAGTTCCGACGAACGCGAACTGCTGGCCATCCGCACTCACGTGGTCCTCGCCAGCGCGGCGGCGGGGATCGCGCCGCCGCTGGGGCCCGTCGACACCGATTTCCGCGACCTGGACCGGTTGCGTGAGCGGACGAAAGCGTTGGCGCGGATGGGATTCCGCGGGCGCGCCTGCATCCATCCCGCGCAGCTACCCGTGGTCAACGAGGTGTTCACCCCCACCGTGGCCGACCTGGAGCGGGCCCGCGCACTCGTGGGCCGATTCGAATCCGCCGCCGGTGGCGTCCTGCTCGATGAGGGCGGCAAAATGGTCGACGCGGCCGTGATCCGGCAAGCGCGACGCCTACTGGAGGATTGACACGGCATGCCGAATAATCGGGGAGTTCTCGCGTGATCGTTTCGGCCCTGTTCGGCCTGCTCGCCCTCGGCCACCTCGCCCTCGCGTGGCTCGGTCTGTCCGCGATTCGTGCCGGCGGCGGTCGGATGCTGGTGCTCCCGACGGTGTTGTGCGTGGCGCTGGCCTACGACAACTCCGTCATCGCCATGGGGAGCACAGTGGGGGTCGGGCGACTGCTCGAAACGTTGAGCTGGCCGCGCTTCGCCTTGCACGCGGTGCTCACACCGCTGCTTGTGCTGTGGGCCCGTGCCGTGGTCGACCACGCGGGCGTGCCCGCGGCGCGACGGACTGCTGTCCGGGTCGGCGCGGTGGTGCTGACCGCGGCGCTGATCGCGATCGGGATCTGGCACGGCGTCCTCGGGCTCGTGCTGGAGCCGAAGTGGTGGGCCGGGACGCTGCGCTACGGGTACACCGACGGCTCGGCCCTCGGCGCGTTGCCCGCGATCATCGCAGTGCTGGTCGTGCTCGCGGCCGGGCTCGTCCTATGGCGTCGGCGTCGCTACTCGGTGCTGGCGGTCGCGGCCGCGACGATGACCCTGGTCGCGGGCGCGACGCCGGTGGTGCCGGTGCTCGGCAATGCGGGCGAGCTGGTACTCGCCGCCGGATTGGTGAGCACCGGCCTGTGGCTACGGCGAGAATTCAGTGGTCCCGCAGCAGCGAACCCGCACCCTCGATCCGGTCGTTGATGCCGTTGTCGCGCAGTGCCATCCACCAGGTCGCGGCATTGATGGCGATCACCGGTTTACCCAGCCAGCGTTCGGCCTCATCGGCCAGCCTCACCATGGACAGGTTCGTGCCGCACTGGACGAGCGCGTCGATGTCGTCGCCGTCCACCTCCCGCAGGGCGTCGCGCAGCGTGTCCTCGGTGACATGGGCGATCGATACCGCGGTGGGGCAGCGCAGCCCGGTGATCGCGGCGACGTCGAAGCCGAGTTCGCCGAAGAACCGGACCACGTTGTCGTCGCCGATCGGCTGATAGGGCGTGACGACGCCGATTCGCTTCGCGCCGTTGAGCGTCAGCGCCCGGCGGCATGCCTCGGCGCCGGTGGCGACCTCCAGGCCGGTCGCCTCGTGGATCTGCTGGATGAATTTGCGGTTGCCTTCGACGCCGCCCCAGAAGGTTTCGGCCGACATCCCCATCACCATGTAGTCCGGTTCGCAGGTCATGATCCGCGCACAGGTCTCGTCCATTTCGGCGCGGATCTGGTCGAGCAGATGGGACATGCCCGCGTCGTCGCTCATGTTCTGGTCGCGGATGTGGATGCGGCCGAAATGCGCGGTGACCCCTGGCACGCTCATGCGCCCGAAATCTGGTTCGACCACGGTATTCGTCGAGGGGGCGAGTACGCCGAACTTGCGTCGCCAGCCCAGTACGTCAGGCATTGCTTATCTCCCGGTTGCTACGGCTTTCTCGGAGGCCGCCAGCCGCCAGGCGGCGGCCAGGAACGCGGCTTGGGCCGCGGTGTTGCACAACTGCTCGATCCACTGCAACGTCACCGTCTGGTCCGGGCGGGAGGCGAGCGGACCGAGGACGTAGAAGCTCAGCAGCTGCACGCCGAACAGGCCAGCGGCCACGGTGTCGCCGCGATCGCGGGCGATGCCGATCAAGTAGATCCCGGTGATGGTCGCGAACACCGTGGTGCTGACCAGCATCGGGATCGAATCGCGGGCCAGCAGGGCACCGAGACCACAGGCCGCGATGAGCCCGACGGTCAAGTACCGGAGCCAGCGCGGCGAAGTTCCCGTTTTGGTGCGGGCCGCGGCCGTGCACAGCAGGCCGAATCCCAGCGTCAGCAACGGAAACAGCATCTCGCTCAGCCACGGCAGGTCGGGCCCGTCGGCCGCGGCGATCAGTTTCGCACCGGCCTTGGCGAGTCCGCCCGCGCCGATGAACACCGCGGCCGCTACCGGTGCCGGTCCGCCGCCGAGCACTCGGCGCAGCAGCAGTACGCCCGCCGTGGTGAACAGCACCGGCGCGAAATCCTCGATCGCCAGCGAGATCGGGTAGTCGATGGCAGCCGTGCTCATTCGGCGAACAGATCGCGTCGTCGGAAGCCGGCGGTGGCGAAGCGGCCGATCACCTTCGGTGTGGTGAGCCAGCGGACGTGGGCGCCGTTGCGTCGGTGGGTGAGGGCGCGCTCGGCCAGCCAGGGCGTCACGGTCTCCACGCGGTCGGCGAGGATGTTGAAGATCTTGCGCGCCTTGGCCAGTTCCTCGGGATCGGCATAGCCGTGGGTCAGCAGGTCGGTGACTACCATGCCCGGGCTGAGCAGGCCGACGGAGACCCCGGCGGGGACCTCCTTCGCCAAGGCCTTGGTCAGGTAGGTCACTGCCCGTTTGCTGGCGCCGTAGACCGACAGTCCGGGCACCGTGCGACCGTCGCTGCCGAGGCCCTCCATATTCCAGACGTGTCCGCCGCCCGCAGTCGCCATCCCCGCGATCGCGACGGCGGAGCCGTTGATCGCGCCGAGCAGGTTGGTCGAGACGACCTTCGCGGCATCGGCGGCGGGCAACTCCCACACGGGTGTGCGGGTGTGCGAGATGCCGGCATTGTTGATCCAGACGTCGACGCCCCCGAAGCGGGCCACCGTCGCGTCCCAGAGCGCCTGCAGCTGCTCACGGTCGGTGACATCGGCAGACACCACCAGCAGTTCGGTGTCGGGCAGTTCCGCGCGCAGTGCGTCGATCCGCTCGGTATCGGTGCCGCACACCGCGACTCGATGGCCTCGTCGCAGCAGCGCGCGGGCGATGCCGAGCCCGATGCCGCGGGTGCCGCCGGTCACCACGACGGTGCTGGTCGTCGGCCCGCTCATGCGCGCACCAGTACCCCGTGCAGGACAGCGCTGAGGCTGTTGTGCTCGAACAGTTCGTAGACCACGGCGAGCTCGGCCCCCGCGCCCATGCCGGGTTCCGCGTCCATCATGAACTCCCGTCCGTTGAGTTTGGCGCCGTCGGGGAAGTGCAACACCGGGTAGTTGGCCCGGCCGTACGACGTCGCGTTGCCCCAGGCGCCGGGCCCCTCGTGGAACGAGCGGACACCGTCACGGCGCACCGTCGCCTGGTATTCGCGGTCGATCGCGCCGCTCCAGGTGACGTGGTGCTCGGCGGTCAACAGGCTCGACGGCGTCACCTCGACGGTGATGCGTACGGTGCCGTGGCGTTGCTGGTCGGCACCCCATAGTTCGCAGTCACCGGCATAGCGGCAAGCGTCTTTGGTCGGCAGCACGAAAGGGGTAGCTCCACAGCGTGTTTCGTGCTCTACGAGTTCGTCGGCGAGCGCCGGATCGCGGGTGTAGACGCCGTTGAACACCCCGACCATGGCCGGTCCCTGGTACAGCACCGAGGAGTACACCTGGGTGTCACCGAGTGTCAGGTTCCAGGTGTTCAAACTTACCTGCCAACCCGGCCCGTAGTAGTGCGCGTCGACGAAGCTGCCATACGGTCGACCGGCACCGTAGAAGTCGGGGCCGGTGTAGAGGCGATCGCTGTCGGAGTCGACGACGCCGAAGGCGAACGGCGCACCGAGTGCGAACCGGCCTGCGAGTTCGCCGCCGCCGGTGAGACCGCCGTCCATGAAGTAGGTCGTCGTTCCGTCGGCGAAGACCGATGAGCGGCGGATGTCTTCGAAACCGCGCCAGACACCGTCGGCGGCGAACAGCGACGGCCTGCCGACCCATTCACCCGCGATGCGCTGCTGCCACTGGCTCGGCGCTTCGGCGGCGGTCATGCGAGCAGCTCCGCACGCACGCACGCGGTCTGATCGTCACCGAGCAGTCGGGCCACCTGCGTCCAGACCGGATCCACTTCCGGGCTGAACAGATTCGCCCGGTTCACGCGGTCGCGGACTGCCGTATCGGCGTCCACTGGCGGAACTCCCTTGTCCACCAAGGAGAGCCAATGCCGCAGATAGTCGTCGACGGTGGTGTCGAGCGCGCGGAAGGCGGTTTCGGTGGCTCGACAGACGACCATCCACGGCGACATCATCGCCCGCTGCCGCGGACCGACCGCCGCCGCCGACACACCGTCGAGCTGCCAGGCCGCCTCCAGTAGCGGGGTCAGCGGCAGGAACGCGGCATCGAGATAGGTGAGGTTCACCGCCAGATCGGCACGCGGAACGAGATCGAGGTGCATGGCGTAGTACTCGCCGCCGTGCACCGAGTCCAGCGTGAAATGCGGGACCGCCGAGTCGGGAGGGGTGAAGACGAAGAGCATATGGCTGTCGAGGTGGATCGCGGGGACCACCAGATCGACGGCGACGAGCTTGTCGATCCGGTCGCCGTGCAATACCCGCAGTCTGCCGACCGGTTCCGGCGACATCGCGCTGACCAGCGGAATATCCTCGGCGACAGTGAGTTCGAGTGCGGTGCTCAGTGTCTGCAAGGTGCGTTCGCTGAGTGCGGCGGGCAGGCTCATCGCGGTGTTCCTCCGTTGCGGGCTTTGTGCACCCAGGCTTGGGCGAGTTCTGGGTTGTCGCGGCGGGCCGGTGAGGCGATCACGGTGGCGGTTCGACGCGGTCCGTCGCCGGTGATGGTGTCGTCCTCGCCCAGCCACCAGCCGTCCTTGATCAGTTGAGTGCGCCTGCGCCGGTAGGCGATTTGCAACGCGTCGCTGCGGACATGCAATTCGTCGGCGAGGTCGAACGGCAGTAACTCCGGGCGCTGCCCCTCGACAATCGGTTTGTCCTGCAGCAGGATCGCTTTGATTCTTCTGCGGGTGTCGGCGTCGGCCCATTTACCGGTGAAGAAGTTCCGGTAGCCGAGGATCTTGATCAGGGTGCGGTCCTGCGACAGCGGGATATTGAAGTCGTAGAGCAGCAGATCGCCGATGGGCAGCCTGATGTGCAGTTTCACCACGTTGGGCAGGTACCAGCCGTTGGTGACCGTCACGAACTCGGGCCGTGGCTTGTTGCGGAACAGCAGCCCCCACAGCCCGCCGGGCGGCGGCGGGCTGAGCTGGATATCGGCCTCCGCGGACCAATCATCTTGGCGAATGGAAAAACTCGGAATCTCGGGCTTGTCCGGATTGCCGAACCTGGTGCCGTGCACGAAGGGCGTGTGCGAGGCGTCGACGACGTTCTCGAAGGTCCGCTCGTAGTTCGCCTCGACCTCCATCTCGAACTGCACGACCCGGAAACTCGGATCATCGTGCACCGGGATCTCCGGAATAGGCGGGCGTTGATCCTCGGGCAGATCGCCGAGAAAGGCCCACACCATGCCGTAGCGCTCCTGGGTGGGGTAGGCGTCGACGCGGGCCTTCTTCGGGATGATCCGATCCTCGGCATTGGCCGGGATCCGCACGCAGGCGCCGTCGGCGTTGTACTGCCAGCCGTGGTACGGACAGGCGATGCAGTCGTCGGTGACGGTCCCCATCGACAGGGCGCCACCGCGGTGCACACACAGGTCCGACAGGCACACCACCGACCCGGCTGTGGTGCGGTACAGCACGAAGTCCTGGCCGAGACAGGTCACCTTCTTCGGCGTGCGGCCGACCTTGTCGGCGAATTCCAGTGCGTACCAGAAGTTCTTCAGCATTGTTCTCGCTCCGGTAGGTGGGGCCGCAGAACATCCGCGGCGACGAACTCGGCGAGCTCGGTTCGTGCTGTGCCCGAGTCGCACAGGTGGGCGCGCAAGAACGCGGAGGTCAGGCGCGCGAACGGGGTCAGCGCATCCGCGTCGTCGCCGCCGTCGAGGAAGGCGCGGGCGGCGGTCGGATCGGTGTCGGCGATGCCGAAATGATTGGCCCCTTCGATGACAGCCAGCAGGTGCTCGCCTGGTGGCAGCGCCTCGTGGAAGGTGCGGGCCACCGGATCGGGGCGGGTCTCGCCGTCCTCGCCGTAGCGGTCGGCACTGCCTGCGATGACGCCGTCATTGGTGCCGACGCCGAGCAGGACCGGGCACTCGACCTGCGCGGGCAGCACGGTGCCCGCGGGCCAGCCGAGCATGGTCGCCACCATGGTGTGCGCGCCCCAGGCGAACACCGCCGCGACGGAATCGAAGAAGCGTGCCGACTGCAGGACCACGGTGCCGCCCGCCGAGTGTCCGCCCAGCGCGATCCGGTTCAGGTCGAGTGCCCCGCGCAGCGGGCCCTGCGCGTTCAACTCGGCGAGGGCGTCGATGACCGCGCCGATGGTCGGGCAGGTCGGGCGGGTGCCGTAGGTATCAGGGCGGGCGGCGGCCAGGTCGACGCCGCACGTCAGACCGCGCTGACCGCCGAACAATTCGGCCACCCGGTCGAAGGTCACGACGACGAAACCGCTGTCGGCGATCGCGGTGGCGAATCGGCGGTAGGAGTCCTGGCCGACATTGACACCGGACAGGAACACGACCACCGGATACGGCACCGCCGCGGGATCGGGTGCGAAGACGCCGGTCAGACGCTCGGCGTCGTCGCCTGTGGCGATCGCGGGGTAGTAGATCTTCAGATGGGCGGTATCGAACGGTGCGGTTCCCGCGGTGCGAGCCGACCACCAGAGCGAGCGAACAAGTCTCACGCGGGCACCTCATCGACGTGGTGTGGACTGATCGGGCGCGGACTCATCCGACGGGCCTGGGCAGAACTCGGTCGCCGCCCCACAGACCACGCACCAGACGCTGGGTCAGATCCGCGCCGAACATCCGCTCGCCCATGGCATTCGCGGGATCGCGTTCGGCGATATTGCGACGGATTGCCAGGTCTCGCTCCGCCAACCGGGCCCGCTCGCCGACGGGTACCGGACTCGCCGCGTCCACCCACCCGAGCCACTGCTCGACTCGCGCCGTGAGAATCTCGGCGACCGTTTCGCGATTGGCCTGATTCGGTGGGAAGGAGTAGCAATACGCGGTGGGGGACAGGCTGGACCGGATGAAGCCGGTGCGGCTGGTGAACCAGGTGAAATCGGGATGTTCTTCCTTGAAGGCCAACCACGGCACGTCGTTGTCGGCGTAGTAGCTGTCGAAATAATCGCCGTCGCCGACCAGGTCGCCGCGTGGTACCGCGTCGACATAGAACCAACCCTGCGGCCACAGCAGCAGCGCGACGCCCAGATGTGGGACCTGGATCTGTGGTCCGAGCCACGCGGTGAGATGCAGATTGACGAAACCGGTGCGGGGGTCGCCGATCCAGGAATGCACCAGCCAGTCGATCTCCGGGCCGGTATAGGCGGCCAGACTCCCCGAGGGTCCGGTCGCCGCGTCGCCGTAGTTCTCCAGGGCCTCGGTCGAGGGATCTCTGGTCAGCTCGAAGCGCTCGGCGATCCGGGATTTCAGCCCGCTCAACAGCTCTCGCCATTCCTGGAACGTCTCGGTGACGTCGACTCTGGCGGTGGCGTCGACCATCTGCTCGACGTGTTGCACGGTTTCACTCATCGTTGCTCCGGTTCTGTCGTCACTGCGCGTGCCTGGTCATGGCGTCCAGCGGCCACCGAGGGCGTCCGTCCACCAGGTCGGTGCCTTTGGATACGGTGCGGTTCACGGCTTGCGCCGGCCGCACGGTCGCCCGGACCTCGGCTGCGTCGGGCGGTGCGCCGGTCACGATCGGGTGGCTGATCACACCGGTGAACGGGCCGCTCCACACGGTCCACAGCGTGAAGTCGGGGCTGAGCGCGTACACCGCGCCGAGCAGTCCGCCGTGTTCGTCGCTCCCGGCGGCCACCACATTGAGCCGGTTCTCCGCCGCGCGTTCGGACAGACCGAGTGCCAATTCCCACGGTTCGGTCGGCGAGCAGGGCACTGCCACGACGTCGGCGTCCTGGAGCGCGGCCAGCCGGAAGGTCTCGGGGAAGAGCGCGTCGTCGCCGACCACGATGGCCAGTCGGCCCCATGGCACGTCGAAGACGGTCAATTCGGTGCCCGGCTCCGTCAGCCACGGAAGACGGTTGGTCGGATGCAGTTGAGCTTGACGGCCGAGCACTCCGTCGGCGGTGACCAGCACACCGTGGTGCGCACCGCCGACGCGCGCACTCAGGACCACGTGTGCCGCTGTGCCGTTCAGCGCGTCGACGACTTCCGGTATCGATATCGTCGCGAGCTCGGGGAGCACGATCAACTCGACTCCGTCGGCGGCGATTCGGGCCAGTAGTCCCGGGTCGGCGACCGCGAGCGCGGTGCTCAGCGAATCGGCCCCGGCCGCCGCGCGTCGCCCGCGCGGTGTGGCGGCGAGTGGGGCGTAGAGCTCGGGCCTGCGCGCGGCGAGGATATCGGTGCCGTCCGGTCGCCGTTTGTCATCGGCCAGTGACACGTCGATATCGGCGACGACGATCGCCTCACCGGTGGCAGGCGCTACCGCGACCGGGATGCCGTCGGGGCCGACGATCTGGCTTTCGCCCGCGCCGTGCAGGCGATCCTGCGGCACCCCGAGGCGGTCCGCGATCGAGGGCAACTGGTCGGCGGGGAGCAGGGGGCCGACCTTGTTGGCGGCCACCACCCAGACCTTGTTCTCCGCGGCTCGTACCGGAATGTGCAGGCTCGCTTCATCGACGGCGAAGGAGTTGAGGCTGTTGAGCAACAGCTGGGCCCCGCGCAGTGCCAGCGACCGGGTGACCTCGTTGATGACGCCCTCCATGCAGGCGTACATACCGATCCGGCCCAGGGGAGTCGCGAGCACCGGCGATTCGGTCAGGCCCGGATCGAGATAGTCGTTCTCGGCGCCCATCAGGATCTGCTTGTCGGATTCGCCGAGCAGTTCGCCGTCGGGGCCGAACAGCAGGCTGGTGCCGGTGGTGCGGCCGTCGGCGCGGGCCAGGGTGACGCCGATCTTCACGAACAGCCGATGTCGGCGCGCCCGCTGCGCGATCGAACCACAGAATGTGTCGCCGGGCGTGCAGGCCATTCGGCGCGCGTGCGCACGGTCCTCGTACCAAGATAGGTGGTTACAGAATTCGGGAAGAACCACCAGTTCGGCGCCCGCGGCGGCCGCGGCGTCGATCATGCGGAGGCAGGCGTCGAGGTTGACCGCGACGTCGGTTCCCGCGGCGAGTTGTGCGGCCGCGACTCGGGTCATGAACTCGGACCCTCTCACTCGTCCAGCGTTTCGTACAACGAAACGCTGTTTCCAACAGTGCCCTGATTCTGTACCCCTGTGAAGGATCTGTCCAGGGGTGGTTCGACATTTCACGCGCCCGTAATTCGTTGAAATCTCGCTTCTTCTGGTCTGTCTTGACAGTGGTCGGCACCGCGGGTTCAATGTGGCAATCGTGAAACTGTGTTTCGCTCAGCGGAACATGAGTGGAGGTTGAGGATGACGAGACATCGCGCATCCGTGTCGGCCGCCCTCTGCGCAGTCGCTGCCGGACCGGTCGCCGGAGGGCAGCTGGTGCTGCTCGCCAAACCCCTGGGCGGTGTGGTCGGAGTGCCCGGCGCAGTGGTCGGCTACATCGTGCTCACCGGCGCGGCGCTGGGTCTGTTCGCCGCGTTGCTGTGTCTGTGGCGTATGCGCTCTTCGGTCGAAATGGCAAGTGCGTGTGGTGTTCTCGCGGGCATCGCCGTTCTGGTGGCGGGCGCCGCGGATACCGTTCCGGTGTTCGCCGTCGCGGTGCTGGTGGCCGGTACCTTCACCGGGCCGCTGCTGGTCGCCGGCCGCACTCTCGCAGCCGATCTCGGACGCCAGAGTTTTGTCGTCATGCACGCAGCGGCGGCAGCGGGGCTGGTCCTCGCCGCGTGGCTGGCCGGCCGGTACTACGAGAATCCCGGAGCCGGTGTGATCGCCGCAGGGGCGCTGACCGCCGTCCTCGGTGCGAGCACTGGACTCCTGGGGGCACGCCTCGCCGAAGCACCGATTTCGCGCCGCCCTGCCACAATCGGCGCGGTGCCACGTCCCGCGCTGTCGGGATATGTCGCCGTGGGACTCGTGGTCGGGGGCACCGTGCTGCCCGCGCTGCATCTGCTGTTGTTCCGCTGGAACGAATTCGGAGCCGAGCAGCTCACCTGGCTGGTGTTCGCTGCCGCACCCGCGGTATTCGTGGTCGCGCTGCCGGGGCGTCGACCGGCCGCCGTGCCCCTGCTGTTGATCCTGGCGGCAGGCGGACCGGTGCTCGTGGCGACCGCATCGGGGCCGGTGTTGCTGACGGTCGGGCTGGCCGTGACCCTGACGGCGGCGGCCCGTGCGATGACGGCCCTCGACGAGGAGATGTCCCTGCACGCCGATCGGGCCGCCGCTACCGCCGTTGTCACGGCGATCGCGGGTTTTGCCGGGCTGGGACTCGTCGATCTGCTCGGTCGGGTCATCGGTACCGGATCGGCGCTGACCGTGCTGGCCGCCTGCGTACTCGTCGCGGCCTGGCTCTGCGGTAGGCGCGACCACGCCGCATCACCTCCGCAGGGCGTGCTCAGCTCACACAACGAAGGAGGCGCGCCGTGAAAGGTTTCGCCACGATGACCCGAATGGCCGCGGCCGCAGTGCTCGGCGGATGTCTGATCGGCTTTCCGGCAGCGGCATTCGCGCAGGAGCCCGCCGCGATACAGGTCAGCGCGAGCGCCGACCTGACCGAAGGACAGCGAATCACTGTCAGCGGCAGCGGCTTTCGAGCCGGTCTGGCGGCCGTCGCGGTGGGCATGTGTAAACAGGGCTTCACCAACGGGCTGAAGGACTGCGATCTCGACGGCGGTGCGACCTTCGTCAATATCGGCGGGGACGGCACCTTCGGCCCGCTGACGTTGACCGCGCACCCCACGTTCCACGCCATCGACTGCACCCAGCAGCAGTGCGTGATCGCGGCCGCACCGCTGCCGGGCACCGAACCACCCGCGGTCATCGCCGCCAATTCGGCAGCGGTATCGGTGGCTTTCGCGGGTTCCGGCCCGCCGACGTCACCGGCTCCTGCCCCGGCTGCCGCGGTGCGGTCCGACTCCGATACCGAAGGCCCGTCCACCGTGCTGTGGGCGGTGACCGCGGGCTTGCTGGTGATCGTCGCCGGTAGTGCCCTCGCCGATCGGCGGCGATTGTGAAATCCATCAGGAGGAAGATATGAAACGCATCGGTACCCCGCTCGGGATTCTCGGGGCCGTCGCGGTCGCCGCGATCTGGAGTGCGACCCCGGCGACCGCCGCACCTACTTTGCAGGTGAGTCAGTCCACCGGACTGGCGGCCGGGCAGACCGTCACCGTGACGCTGGACGGACTGCCCGCGAATATGCCCGCGGTGGCGGTCGGGCAGTGCAAACCGCAGATCACCGGTCCCGCGGACTGTCATCTCGCCGGCTCGATGCTCGGCGCCGCCGACGGACAGGGGCGGTGGCAACCCAACCCCGGCAAAGAGGCGATCACCCTGGTAGCCACCGTCGGTACCACCGACTGCGCTTCAGCGCCCGGCGCCTGCACGATCAGCGTCACCAGCCTGACGAACGCGACCGAGATCCTCGCCTCGGTGCCGTTGACCTTCGGCCCCGCCGCCCAAACGCCGGTGACCGCGACCGAAACGGCCGAGGCCGAGGACACCGACAGCAACACCGCGATGACGGTCGGCATCGCCGCCGGCGTGGTGGTGATCGCCGCGGTCGCCGTAGCCCTCGTGGTACGCAGGCGCGGCCGAAACAACTGAATCCTCGGACGGCACGGAGGCTTGTCGCCGCCGTGCCGTCCGGCCGATCCGCGAACGGAGGATCCCGATGGCGACCAGCGACCAGGTACTGACCCATATCGTGCTGATGAAGTTCCAGCATCGAGCCGATGCGCACCAGGCAAGCGCTCTGCTGTCGGCCCTCGACGGCACTGTCCCACATATCCGTTCGCTCACCGTCGTCCTCGACGAACTCGATACGCCGGTCTCCTATGACCTGTGCCTGACCACCACGCACACCTCCGAGGCGGAATTGGCTGCTTACCAACAGCATCCGGCGCACCGGGAGGTCGCCCGATGGCTCGTGCCCCGGCTGGCCGGTCGAGCCGTTGTGGACTATCGGAGGTAACCCGCGCTCCGGCGGCCCGGCGGCCGTCCTCCGGGATGTTTCGCTACGGGCGCGCCGTGGTGGGATAGGCCCCTGCGGGCAGTCCGGTGCCGCCGGCGCGGAAGGCGCCCGGAGCGTGCGTGACGGTCGTTTGGACGTACTCGCGCAGGCCCTCTTCGGCGTACTCGCGGCCGAAGCCGCTGTTCTTGATACCGCCGAACGGGGCCCGCAGGGACATGCCGGTGCGGTTGTGGGTGTTGATGAAGGTGAAGCCTGCCTCGATGCGAGCGGCGAACGCGCAGGCGCGGTCTTCGTCGGCCGACCATACCGAGGCGGCCAGGCCGAGGTCGGAATCGTTTGCCCTGGCCAAGACTTCGGCCTCGTCGCGGTAGGTGAGCAGCGGGACGGCCGGGCCGAACTGCTCCAGGCGAACGAGGTCGGCGTCGTCGGGGACCCCGAGCGCGAGGATCGGGTCGAGGAAATAGCCCTCCGAGACCGGCGCGGTGGCGAGCGTGACGATGTCGGCGCCCCGATTCCTGGCGTCGGTGACGAGTCCGCGTACGCGCTCGGCGGCCGCCGTGGTGGCTACCGGACCCATGGTGACATCGTCGTCCAGCGGATCACCGACGGTCAGGATGCGCTGTGCGGCAGCGATATAGGACTCGACGAACTCGGCCAGCCGAGTCTGCGGCACATACAGCCGTTTGGCGGCCATGCATACCTGGCCTGCCGTGGCGAAGGACGCGAGGACCAGGCGTTCGAAATCCGCTGGGGACAGGGCGAAGTCGTCCAGGAACACTGCCGGGTCGTTACCGCCGAGCTCCAGGGTCACCGGCTTGATCGCGCGTCCGGCGGCGGCGGCGATCGCGCGCCCGGCGTCCTCGCCGCCGGTGAAGGCGACCTTGCGCACCAGCGGGTGCGCGATCAGCGCGTGCACGGTGTCCTGGCCGCCATGGATCACTGTCGTGGCGGGCAGTAGTTCGGCCGCGGCGGTGACGGTGAGCGGTGCCAGTGGCGACGGTTTGAGCACGACCGCATTGCCCGCGGCGAGTGCGGGACCCAGCTTGAGCATCGAGAGAATGATCGGGGCGTTCCAGGGGGTGATGGCGGCGACCACTCCGAAAGGTCTCGCGGACACGGTGATTCGGCCGTGACCGTCGTCTGTTGTGCGCGTCCGCACGACCTCGGCCGCATGGTCGCGCACCCAGCGCAGATAGTGTGCGGCGAAGCCGATTTCGCCCCGGCAATCGGTGACGGGTTTACCGGTCTCGCGCGCCAGCAGGATCGCCAGGTCGGCACCGCGGTCATCGAGTGCGTCCGCGGCGGTGCCGAGTGCGGCGAAGCGGGCCTCGGGCGGACATCGCGACCATTCGCGAAACGTGGCATGTGCCGCGCGTACCACGGCCTCGACCGCGTCCGGTGCGGTCGAGGTCACGGTGCCGACGATCTCGCGCGGGTGGGCCGGATTCTCGCGATCGATTCTCACGGCCGGATCTCCAGCGAGTCGAGCAGGCAGGCCCGCCGTAGATAGGCGCGCGCGGCGACCGGATCGGCGGCCAGTTCGCGCAGGTGGTCGAGGTAGTCGGCGTCGCGGTCGCGCATCCGGTTCCAGTTGTTGTGGCTCATGCGCTGAACATGGTCGACGGCAACGTTTCGACGGTGCGCCGCCACCTCGTCGAGCTGGGTATCCGGCGCGCCCTCGAGGACATCGGACAGCGCGGACGCCATCTGGACCGCATCGTGGATTCCGCTGTTCATGCCCATCCCGCCGAGGGGGTTGTTGACATGAGCCGCGTCGCCCATCAGCAGGACCTTGCCGTATCGGAATCGGTCGGTGACCCGCTGATGCACCCGGTAGAGCGAGGCGTGGGCCAGCCGCCACGGTCTGCCGAGGTCGACGACCGCCGCCAGTCGCTCCGGCAGCCGCCGCAATTCGTCCTCGTCATCGGTGTCGACCGGAGTCGGCAACAGCACCCGCCAGTGTCGCGGGGTGCGCAGCAGCACCAGCCACTCGTCCGGGTCGAAGACATAGTTGATCGGCGCGATACCCGGTAGTGCGGCGGCCAGGTCCTCATCGACCGAGGCGACCAGGAACCGTTCCGGGTAGGTGCTGCCACCGAATTCGACGCCGAGGCCGCGCCGGACAGCGGAATGCGCACCGTCGGCGCCGATCACCCAATCCGCGCGGACCGGCCCCTTCGCGGTACGCAGCACCACCGAATCGGCGGTGCTGAGCAACCCGTTCACCGGGTGGCCGAACCGGACATCGGCTACGGCGCCGAGGGCATCGAGCAGGATCGGCGTGAGTGTGCTCTGTTCGCACTGCACACGGAACGGAAAGGAGGTGTCCTCGGCCAGCACGTCGAGATCCAGGGTGGCGATCTCGCCGCCGCCGCGCTCCCGGTACTGGAAGGTCGACGCGCGGATGCCCTTGCGTAACAACGCATCGAGGACACCGAGGTCTCGCAGCATCTCGAGGGTCGGTGGATGGAAGGTGGATGCGCGCGACTCGGTGGCCAGTTCGTCGCCCTGTTCGAGCACGGTGACCGGGAAACCCCGGCGGGCGAGCGTGAGTGCGGCGGTGAGCCCGACCGGCCCGGCGCCGACGACGACAACGGTGGGCTTGCTCATGAGGTGTGCAGGGCGAAGCGACCTTCGACGCCGACGACGCGAGCACCGGTGAAGAAGCGCAGCGTCTCCGCCGTGCCCTCCTCGCCGAGTCCGGACAGCCCCCACGCGGGACGCGGCGTCATCAGGTGCAGGCTCATGATGGACGAGCCGTTCACCTTCACCTCACCGGCGCGGATCTGTCGAGCGATCCCGAGCGCGTGTTGTTCATCCGCACCGCAGACGTAGCCCTCCAGGCCGTAGGGCACGGCATTGGCCAGCGCTACTGCCTCCTCGACCCGGTGATAGGTGAGGACGCCGGCCACCGGACCGAAGACCTCATCCGGCAGATCACCGTCGAGTAGTGCGGGGGCGAGGAAGTTTCCGGCTTCCGGCACCGCGCCGAAGGTGCGGACTTCGCGGTCGAGGAACGATCGACGCACGGTCTGAACATGTTTCGAATGCAGGAGCGGCCCGAACTCGGTCAACGGATCCAGGGGGTCACCGACCCGGAGTCCGGCGAGGTGTCGACCGATCGCGTCGACCAATTCCTCGGCCCGGTCGGCGGGCAGGATCAATCTGCCCAGCGCCCGGCACCATTGGCCGTTCAGGGTGGTCAGCAGTTCGGCGGCCATCCGCGCTGCGGTAGGTAGATCGGCGTCGGGCAGCACCACGAGCGGATTGTTGCCGCCGAGCTCGAGCTGGCACGGGCGAAACATCCCGGCGGACGCGGCGGCGACCGAACGTCCGCCGCCGAGACCGCCGGTGAACGAGACCGCCTTGATCTCGGGCGCGGCGACGAGTTGTGCGCCCACCTCCGCACCACCCTGCACCAGCTGGAACATGCCGGCGGGCACGTGTTCGGCGATCGCCTCTGCCAGCGCCATCGAGCTGTAGGGAGCGAGTTCGCTGACCTTGAGGATCACCGGGCAACCGGCGGCGAGCGCGTTGGCGACTTTATGGGCGGCCATGGGCGCGGGCGCGTTCCACGGCACCAGGCACAGGGCAGGGCCGAGTGGCAGCCGATGCACCTCGACCCCGTCCCGGTCCTGGCGCAGTGCTCCGGTGCGCAGTTGCTCGGCCGCGAGCCGAAACGATCCGGAAACGATCGCACCGAGCAGCGAGGTCTGGGCGATCGGGACGCCGGTCGCGCGCGTATCCAGTTCCGCGATCGAGGGCAGCCGCTTGTCCAGACCGGTGGCGATCGCGTCGAGCATGTCGGGGGTGATCCGTCCCGCCGCCGCGTCGGCCACCGCGATGGCCCGTTCGACGCGCTCGGTCGCCGTCGCGACCGCCCTGCTGATGGGTTTCCCGGTGGCCGGATCTTCCAGCGCGACACCGAGATCCACTGTCGGGGTGCCCCATTCCCCATCGATCAGGTCGGCGATGTCGGGTAGTTGGGCTGTCATCGGTCCGCCTTCGTCGGTGCGGTGGCGAACAATTCGTTCGCCTTGGCGTCGGTCACGATGCGGGCGACCTCGAGCATGCCGCGCTCGGCTGGGAAGGTCATCACCAATCCCATGGCCAGATCGCGCAGTGCGCGCCCGGCCACCCCGCTCATCCCCGCCGCCGAGGTGCCGCCCGCCTTGAACGCGCCGAGCGCGACCTGGAAGCAGGCTTCGGTCACCGCGCCCTTGCCGAGACGCCACTGGGTGAACACCTCCGACTTCGGCTTGAACGGCGGCTCCGCGGTTTCCACGGTCAGCTGATAGCGCAACCAGAGGTAGGCGGTCTGCAGGTGCCGTGTCATCTCACCGATGAGGACCTGGTGCACCGGGGAGGAGGCGATCGGTTCGCCGGTATCGGCGAAGGTCTTCGTGGTCGTCGCCGCGAGCATCTCGTCGTAGACATTCTGCGCGCAGCCGGTGTAGGCCGCCGCGATGGCGAGCTGGTTGCCGACGAAACTGCCTCTGCTCATAGTGAGCATCTTCGCGAACGCGCCGGGCACCGCCAAGGCTTCGTCCTCGGGGACGAAGACCTCGTCGAGTCGAATGCCGTTGTTGGCGGTGGCCCGCATACCGAGCCCGTCCCAGGGCGCCCGCACACTCACCCCCGGCGCGTCGCGGGGCACGAAGAAGGTCGCCAGGCCCTCCGCGGTGTCGTATCCCTCGAGCTTGGCCGAGGTCAGGTAGTAGTCGGCCACTCCGGTCGCACAACCGAACGACTTCTCGCCCTGCAGGATCCAGCCGCCCTCGACCTTGCGGGCGGTGGTGGCGATGGTGATGTTCGCGGCGGCGGTCTTGATCGCCTCGGAGGCGAAGTTCGCGAGCCACGTGCCTTCGGCCATGCGGGTGAGGACCTTCTCGGCGAAGGCCCGCACGACGGGGATCTCCTCGTCGGCGAACAGTCCGGCGTCGATGGCCTCCAGTGGGAGCAGGCCGCGGGAGGCGCTCGTGTTGTGGAAGAAGAACGCCAGCGCCGTGGAAGGGCAGGCGGTGCCCATCGCGAAGGTGGCGGCGGCCAGATCGCGCAGGGTGCCGCCGAGTCCGCCGTACTTCTCCGGTACCACCAGCCCGAGCAGCCCGGCCTCGCGTAACAGTTCGACGTGGCCGGGTGGGAAAGTGCCGAGCCGATCGGCTTCCTCGGCGGCCGCGCGCAGGGCGGGCAGCACGTCGTCGACCCGTTGTGCGCGTGCGCGTTCGGCGTCGGTCATGTCCTCGACGAGTCGTGCACCGATCATCGGATGATCCCCTCGTGGTAGTTGCGGTCGTGGTAGATGAGTGGCGCGGCGGGCCGGGGCGTCGCGGCATCCTGCACGGACCCGACGACGATGGTGTGGTCGCCCGCGGTGTGGCAGTCGGTGAGGGCGCAATCGAGCCACGCGACGGCGTCGGTCAATACCGCCGCGCCGGTGCGCGCGGTGTCCCAATGCCCGGTGGTGAAGCGATCCGCTGGTGCGGACCCGGCGACGGACGCGAAGCGTCTGCCGATGGCCTCGTGATCGTGCCCGAGGACGTTGACCGCGAAAATGCCGCTCGCGCGGATCATTCGGCAGGTCGTGCTCGTGGACGCGAGGCAGATCGAGATGAGCGGCGGGTCGAGGGACACGCTGGTGAACGAACTGGCCGTCATGCCGTGTCGGCCGCCGTCGGCCCTGGCGGTGGTGACGACCACGACGCCGCTGGCCCATTGGGCCAGGACCGCGCGGAGAATGTTCGGCTCCACCTGGACATCCGTTTCGATAGTGGAAACATTGTTCCACTCACGGTAACGCTCGATGCCGACTCGGCGCAAGCGTGAGCACGATGGGGATGGTGTTTCCCATCGGGAAATCGACCACTTAGACTGTCGTTGTGCCCGAAATCGAATCCGACAACCAGAGCCGGTCGATCGCCGCGGTCGAGCGTGCCATGGACGTGCTGCTGCTGTTCGGCCGTAGCGGCCGGCCCGACCTCGGCGTCACCGAGATCGCCACCGAACTCGGTATCACCAAGGCCGCGGTGCACCGGATTCTCACCGCGCTGCGCAATCGCGACCTCATCACTCTCGAACCCGCCACGCGGCGTTACGCACTCGGGCATGCCGCCATCGCGCTCGGCCGGGCGTATCTGGCGCGCACCGATCTTCGGGTGATGGCCGCGCCGGAGCTGCGCAGGCTGGCGTCGGTGACCGGTGAGACAGCCACCCTGTCGATTCGCCGCGGCGACACCAGGTTGTACGTGGATCAGGTGGTGCCGGATCAGGAATTGCGGATGGAGGTCGTGCTCGGTGTGCCGTACCCGCTGTACGCGGGCAGCTCCTCCAAGGTGATCCTGGCGTTCCTGCGCAAGGAGGAGATCGACGAATATCTGAGCAGGCACGAGTTGACCGCGTTCACCGACGCGACGATCACCACGGCCCGCAAGTTGCGCACGGAACTGAACGCCACGAAGAAGCGTGGTCATGCGATCTCGATGGGAGAGCGTCAGATCGGGGCGGCCTCCATCGCCGCGCCGATCCTCGACCACGACGGCGGGGTCGTGGCCGCGATCAGTGTGTGCGGTCCGCTCTCGCGCTTCCAGCCGCGCATGGCCGACTGTGTTCCGATGCTGCTGAAGGCGGCCGGGGCGATCTCGGCCCAACTGGGCTACACGGTGTAGCCGCGTCTCACAGCTGGGCACCGGGCTTGACGACGCCGAGTGCCGCCGCCGCGAGCACGCTGCCCCAGATCAGCCACACATAGGGGAGGCAACCGTCGACGCTGCGCCGCAAGGTGCGCTCGACGGCCTCGCTCGACCCCTCGGTCATCAGGGTGCCGAAGGCCGCGCCGAAGGGGCGCAGGGTCATTCGGATGCCGAGCCCCGCGGCGATCGCCAGGGTGTACAGCAGAATTTTCGCGCCGAGCCAGCGCGGGTTGGTCGTGACGCCGAACGGCTCGCTCGCCAGCAGGGCGTAGCCGCCTGCTCCGGCCATGGTCGCGATCACCGCGATCCGGATGGTGAGGTCGGCGCGACGGATCGAGGAGACTTTCCCGTGCGTGCGGTGTGCCTGCACCGCCAGCGCCAACCAGCCCGCGGCGAAGATCCACACCAGCACGACCGACCACCAGGGAAACAGGGCGATGCCGAACAGGCTCGCACCGTGTGGCTCCAGTGCCATCAGCGTGATTCCGCTGGGTAGGAACAGGACCAGACAGATCTTCGGCGCCAGATCCAAGCCGCTCATGATCGTCAGCGCTGTGGCGCGGGCGGGCGGGGTGAGCGCCGGATCGATCACCGACCGGCTGGAATAGAACACGCCGAGATCGCCGCCGAGCCAGAACACGAACAGCGTCAGGTGCAGCACGATCCACCAACCGTGCGGATGTTGGCCCATGGGAATCCTCGTCCTCGACTTTCGGGAAACAGTGTTTCCAAGTACCGTTCCGCCATAGTTTCATACCGAAACGCTGTTTCTGCAACCGAAACGGGGGGCTCCATGCGTGCCTTCTTCCTGACTGTCTTCTGTCTGCTCTCGGTGACTGTGACGACACCAGCACCCGCATTCGCCGAGACCGGCGTCGCACAGTTCGAGACCCACATCGCCGGTGACGCGACCACGGTCTGGTATCCGCTGGGCGCCGATCGCGCACTACCGGTGGCGGCGGTGCTGCCCGGCGCTGATGTCAAGCGCGAGTACTACGGTCGGTTCGCCACCGAACTCGCCGGATACGGCTTCGTGGTGGTGATTCCCGAGCACTACCCGCTGCCGTTCGTCGACCGCAGCCTGGCCAGTGAATACTCGCTCACCGATATCGCGGCGTGGGCGCACGCTCAACCGGGGGACCCGTCCTCGCCGGTGCGAACCGTCGTCGACCCGGAAACCCTGGTGGCCGCGGGGCATTCCTTCGGTGGCGCGACGGCCCTCTACGCCGCCGCGAACCGATGCCAGCTGCCGTTCTGCTTCGGTGTGTCGTATCGGCACCCGCCCGAACTGCGCGCGATCGTCGGCCACGGCACCAACACCACGATCGGCGCAAGCGTGGATCCGGTGCGGGTGAACGACATTCCGACGATGCTGATCAACGGCACACTCGACGGCGTCTCCGAACCCGTCGAGGCCTACGACACCTTCACCCGATTGACCGGCGCGCCGACCGCGGCCTTCGTCAGACTTGTCGGGGCGAACCATTTCGGCCTCGTCGATCAGAACAACCCGCCCGGCGCCGCACCCGACCTGCACGAGTCGACCATTCCTCGTGATCAGTCGGTGTACGCCGCCGCACGGTGGACCGCACTGTGGTTCCGCGCCCAGCTCGGTGATGCCGAGGCGCGCGAGTGCATCGATCGCGCCGCCGCGGGATCCGACCCCACGGTGACCATCGAATTGCGCTGAAACACAGTGCGGTGCTGATGGTTCCGTCGCCGAGTTAGGCGGCGGAACCATCAGTCGATCCGAGGGCTCCGGTTCAGCGCAGTACCGCGAGGGCTTCCTCGAGGCCGAGGACATCGGCGTACTTGATGTCGAGGTCGGTGAGGTTGGCCTCGTGCAGGGCGGCGTCACGATCGCCGCAGGCGTCGGCGACGACCAGTGGTCGGAAACCGTGCTGCATCGCATCGGTCGCCGAGGCGCGCACGCAACCGCTGGTGGTGAGACCGACGATGACGAGGGTGTCTACGCGCTGGGCGGCCAGCGTCGCTGCCAGCGGAGTTGCGTGGAAAGCGCTCGGGTACTGCTTGGTGATGATCACGTCACCGGGGGCCGGTGCCGGGTCGTCGAGAAAGTCGCCGAGCGGATTGCCCTGCTCGAAGACCCGAAGCACGGGCACCTTGCGACGGAACAGCCCGCCGTCGGGACCATTCGGCTCGAAACGGACCCGGGTGAAGATCACCGGCAGCCCGGATTCTCGTGCCTGCGCGACCACGGCGGCGGCGGCGCGCACCGCGTCCTCCACCGGTGCGCGCAGCGGTGAGCCGTCGGTGACGTAGGCGGCGCAGATGTCGACCACCAGCACGGCGGGGGAGTTGCCCGCGCCGAGGCGCGCGCTGTAGCCGGAGCGACGGTATTCGCCCGCACGATCGGTCATGGCGGCCTCCTTCTCAGATGACGCCGTCGGCGGCGAGCCGGCCGATGGCCTTCTCGTCGAGACCGAGCAGGCCGCCGTAGACATCCTGGTTGTGTTCGCCGAGCTCCGGGCCGGGATGGCGCACCGATCCCGGGGTCTCGCTCAGTTTCGGGAAGACGTTCTGCATCGGCAGTTCGCCGAATTCCGGATGCGCGAGTCGCACGATGGCCTCGCGCGCGGCGAAGTGCGGGTCGGTGAACATATCTCGCGCGGTGAAGATCCGGCCCGCTGGTACGCCCGCCGCGTGCAACTGCGCGAGCAACTCCTCGGTCTCGAAGGTCGCGGTCCACGCGGCGATCAGGTCGTCCAATTCGGTCATCCGGGCGCCGCGGGCGTTGTGTGTCGAATACCGTTCGTCGGTCGCGAGTTCGGGGCGACCCATGGCCTTGACGAGGCGGGCGAAGACGGTGTCCTGGTTCGCGGCGACCAGGATCATCTCGCCACCGAGGGTGGGGTAGATATTGCTGGGTGCGACATTCGGCAGCACCGATCCGGTGCGCTCGCGCTGATACCCGGTGACCGCGAATTCGGGGAGAAGTGACTCCATCATCGCGAGCACCGCCTCGTAGATGGCCGAGTCCACCATCTGGCCGCGCCCGGTATTCGCGCGGTGGTGCACCGCCGCGAGGGTTCCGATGGTGGCGAAGACCGCGGCGAGCGAGTCGCCGAGCGAGATGCCCGCTCGGGCCGGGGCATGGTCGGGATCGCCTGTCACATAGCGAATTCCGCCCATGGCCTCCCCGATGGAGCCGTATCCGGCGCGCGGCGAGTACGGCCCGGACTGGCCGTATCCGGTGACACGCACCATGATCAGCCCCGGATTGCGCTCGCGGAGCCGATCGAACCCGAGGCCCCAGCGTTCCATGGTGCCGGGCCGGAAGTTCTCGATCACGATATCGGCGCGCTCGATCAGCTGCCGTGCCAGCTGCTGCCCGCCGGGATCGCGAAGGTTGCAGGTCACCGACTTCTTGTTCCTGGCCACCACCGGCCACCACAGCGACTTGCCCGCCGACTGCTCCCGGCCCCACTGCCGCATCGGATCGCCGGTGCCGGGGGATTCCAGCTTGATCACCTCGGCGCCGAGATCGCCGAGCAGCTGGCCGGCGAACGGTCCGGCGAGCAGCTGACCCATCTCCACTACCCGCAGGTCGGCAAGCGGACCCGTCGGTGTTGTCGCCTCGACTGCCATGTGGTCGTCTCCATTCCGTGGTGCCTGCGTCGATATCGCGGTGGACATATCGCGAACCGCCAGATTGGATACAATGTATCCCGTAGCGGAACAGACCGGCAAGATGGCGCGGCTGCCCCGCGCCGGGAGCGTTGTGTCGACAGCAAGCTGGAGGATCTGTGAACATCACGTTGGTCGAGGTCGCGCCGAGGGACGGCCTGCAGAACGAGCCGGTCATCATCACGGTCGAGGACAAGATTCGGCTGATCCGACGCAGCGTCGACGCGGGACTGCGCCGGATCGAGGCGGTCAGCTTCGTCCACCCGAAGCGGGTGCCGCAGATGGCGGACGCGGAGGCCGTCATGGCGGGAGTGCCGCGGATCGACGGCGTGTCCTACGCCGGGCTGATATTCAATGACCGCGGCTTGGATCGCGCGCTGGCGGCGGGTGTCGACGAGATCAATGTGGTGGTCGTCGCCACGGATTCGTTCAGCCTGCGCAACCAGGGCTGCTCGACCGAGCAGGGGATCGAGCGCTGGATGACGTTGGCGGCCAGGGCGAAAGATGCGGGGGTGCGCCGCACGGTGACGATCGCCGCGGCGTTCGGCTGTCCCTTCGAGGGAAACGTCGCCGAATCGGCGGTGCTGGAACTCGTGCGCCGAGTCGCCGAGGCGCAACCCGAGGAGATCGCCCTCGCCGACACGATCGGCGTCGGCATCCCGGATCAAGTCAGCGCGCTCGCCACCGGCGCGGCGAGGATCGCCCAGGATGCGGACCTGCGGTTTCATTTCCACAACACCCGAAACACCGGCTACGCCAATGCCGTTGCGGCGCTGAACGCCGGCGTCCGCATCCTGGATACCAGCACAGGTGGCATCGGCGGCTGTCCCTTCGCGCCCGCCGCGACGGGCAATATCGCCACCGAGGATCTGCTGTACACACTGGACCGGATGGGCATCGAGACCGGCGTCCAGCTCGAGCGGGTCATCGAAACCGGTTCGTGGCTGGGCGAATTGCTCGGGCAGCCGGTGCCCGCTCTCCTCGGCCGGGCCGGTCTGTTCCCGGAACCGGCCCGAAACGCACCGGTCGACGCGTAGCCGTTGTCGCCGCACCGCGTCGCTACCGCGCCTCCCGCAGCAGTGCCATCACAGCGTCCAGACCGGGCTGACTCGCCAGATCGGCGACCGCCTTGCTGATTTCGTCGGCCTGCTCGCCGGAGAAGGTGCGTTCGGTGTTGAGCCGGAACTTGGTGGCGAGTTCGGCTGCGGACAGCGGATTACCGGGGCCACCCCGGTTCACGTCGACGCGCTCGGTACGGACGCGACCGTCGCGCAACCAGGCCGTGAGAACAGCGGGGAACTGCTGAGGAAAGATCGCGTCGCAGCGCGGATCCGCGACACAGGTGACCCGAGCCGCGAGGGCGAGCCGGTCGGGGTCCGCGGCCGCCGCATCGGTGAAGTCTTGGTGGAACACTCCGAGGCCGCCACCACCGAGTAGTGCGGCCGCCACCGTGTACGGGCCGGAGAAGGCGGCGTGGTAGCCCGATTTCGGGCGGATCTTGTCGGCGTAAGGTTCGCCGATGGTGCGCGATACCGCGGTCGGCACACCGAGTTCGAGGCGCTCGATATCGTCGGCGGTGATGCCGTCGGCGCGCAGCCGCAGGGCCGCGTCGATGCCCGCGTGGGTGAAATGGTTGCAGGGGTAGGGCTTGAAGAACACGCCGGGCAGCTCCCAGCGGGTACCGAGACCGTCGAGGATCGCGTCCGGGTCGCTCTGCTCGCCGCAGAACGCTTGCAGCAGCCCGAATCGTCCCTCGAAGACCGTCGGCGGCCCGGTCAACCCGGCGCGCGCGAGGGCGGCGGCGGTGACCGCGGAGTGTGCGGCCCACCCGCAGTGCACCCGCTTCACCGTGCCGCCGGTGCGGTTGGCTTCCAGCAGACCCGAGCCCATACTCGCCGCGATGCCGATCGCGTGGGCGATGCCGTCGGCATCGGCGCCGGACAGCATCGCAGCGGCCGCGGCGCCACCGAGGGTGCCGCAGATGGCTGTCGCGTGCAGCCCACGTTCGAAGAAGACCGAATTGCCCAGCGCTTCGTTGTAGCCCGCCATGCCGACGCGGACCGCGATTTCCACCCCGACGGCGATGGCATCCAGCAGCGCGGCACCATCGGCATGGCGGGATTCGGCGACCGCGAGGGCGGCAGGCACTACCGTCGCCGAGGGATGCAAGACCGAGGGCAGATGAGTGTCGTCGAAATCCATGGCATGCGCGAGTGTTCCGCCGAGTAGCGCGGCACTCGCATCGGGCCAGCGTCCCGGCAGGCCGAGTGCCGTGGCCCGAGGTGCGCCGCCCCACTCCGTGATCACCGTGCGCACGGCGTGTGCCGGTGACGTCCCGAGCGCGGCGATGCTGTTGCCCAGCACATCGAGCACTCGCTGCGCGGCGTTGGTGCGCAGCTCGTCCCCGACGCCACGCTCGCGCGCCGATGCGGCGAAGGCGGCCACTCGCGCCACGATGGTGGCGTCGTTCATCGGCTGACCGCCGCGAGCGGGCGAATAGGGGAGCCGGTGCCGCCCACAATGCGCAAAGGGGCTAGCAGGAAAGCGAATTCGCTGATCCCGGCATCGGCGAGATCCTCCAGCGCGAGGTGCTCCATGATGTAGATGCCGGATTCGACGAGGAGCACCCGGTGCACCGGCAAGATGCTGTGGCCCGCTCCCGGCGCTATGCACTCGTAGGCGGTGGTGTCGGAACCGGTCGCCGACACCTCGTGATCGGCGAGCCAGTGGGCCGCGTCGACGCCGATCCCCGGGACTCCGGTTGCCTGGCCCAGGTAGGCGCCGGGTTCGTCGAACAGCCGCGACCATCCTGTGCGGATCAGCGCGACGTCGCCCGCCGTCACCTGGACTCGAGCCTGCCGGGCCGCCGCTTCCAGATCGTCCACCGTGATCTCGTAGCCACCTGGGAGGGTGTCGATCTCGTGCACCCGAGCGATGTCGAGCAGAACGCCGCGGCGCAGCATGCCGGGCAGATGTTCGGCGCCGTGCGCGCTGAACATGCCGCCACGCTGCGCCTCCTGCGCGTCGACCCCACCGTGCAATGCGCCGTTGTGGCTGACGTGGCTGAGCGCGTCGATGTGGGTGCCGACATGTCCGCCGGTCACGATGATCTCGTTGGCGGCCGAGCCGCCGTCGGCACGCACCATGTCACCATGTCGGCGGGCCAACGTCATGCGGAAGCCGGGATGATTCGGCGAGCACGGCATGCCGGTGAAGAAGGGCTGCCCCAACTCGATCAACCGGATATCGCCTCGCACGGCCACGATCAACGGATCGATGGCGGCTTCTTCGGGCACGGCGGACTCCTGGGATCGTGGTGTCGCTGTCATCGGATCACCCCGGCAGCGCGAAGCTCGGCGATGTCGCTCGCGTCGACGCCGTAGCGACCGAGTACCTCGTCGGTGTGCGCGCCCAAAGTCGGCCCGGTCCACCGTATTTCGCCCGGCGTCTCCGACAGCCGGAACAGGATGTTCTGCATACGCACCTGGCCCAGCTCGTCGTCGGGCAGCGAGATGATCGATCCGAGAGCCCGGAACTGCGGGTCGGCCAACACGTCGGCGGCGGTATAGATCGGCGCCACCGCGGCCTCGGCATTGTCGAAGGCGTGTATCACCTCCTGGGTGCTGTGCTGTGCGATCCAGCCCCCGACCGCCGCATCCAGTTCATCGGCGTGCCCGGCCCTTTCGCTGCCGGAGGCGAACCACGGGCGGTCGATGAAATCGGGTCGTCCGACCAACCGCACCACCCGTTCGGCGACCGATTGCGCGCTGGTGGAGACCGCGACCCAGCCCCCGTCGGCGGTGCGATAGGTGTTGCGCGGCGCGTTGTTCGATGACCGATTGCCCATCCGGGGTTGTAGCTCGCCGAGTTGGTCGTAGGCGATGATCTGTGGGCCGAGCAGGGTCAGGATCGGTTCGATGATGGCGAGGTCGACCTGCTGGCCGTGACCGTCGTGCTCGCGGGCACGAAGCGCCGTCATGATCGCGAACGCTGTTGTCAGAGCGGCGATTCCGTCGGCGAGCCCGAAGGGCGGCAGGGTGGGCGGGCCATCCGGTTCACCGGTCACGGCCGCGAAACCGCTCATCGCCTCGGCGAGCGTACCGAAGCCGGGCCGTCGCGCGTACGGCCCGAACTGGCCGAATGCGGTGACCCGTGCCAGCACCAGGCGCGGGTTGATGGCACGCAGTTCGGGGTAGCCGAGTCCCCATCGTTCGAGGGTGCCGGGCCGGAAGTTCTCGATCACCACATCCGCGTCGGCGACCATGCGCCGGAAGATCTCCTGGCCCTGCGGCGAGCCGAGATACAGCGTCACCGACTTCTTGCCCCGGCCGAGCATCTTCCACCACAGCCCGACCCCGTCGCGCTGGGCGCCGTGGCTGCGCACCGGATCACCGTTCGGATGCTCGATCTTGACGACGTCGGCGCCGAAATCGGCGAGCAGGGTGGCCGCCAGTGGGCCGGCGAACAGCGTCGCCACATCGAGCACCCGGATTCCGGCTAGCGACTGCACCATTGCTCACTCCTTCACGCCGCGAGCGTTTCCCGTACCGAAACGGTGAGGGAGCTCGCGACATTGACTACCAGCGCATGCTACTGCGATGATCGCCAAAGTGGAAATACTGTTTCGCACAGAGAAACTTGGAGGGTTGCTGTGCCCGCGACCGAACTGCTGATCCGCAATGCCCGCGTAGTACGTCCGCACGGCCCATTTTCGGAGAGTCCCGAACCCCTCGACATCGCGATCTCCGGGGGCTCGATCGATGCGATCGGCCCGAACCTGCCCGTCGATGACCGGACGCGGGTGATCGATGCCGACGGCCTGCTCGCTTTCCCCGGCGTCGTCGACGCCCACCAGCACTGGGGGATCTACCGCGATCTCGCCGCCGACACCGAGAGCGAGAGCCGGGCCTGCGCCCAGGGCGGCGTCACCACCTCGTTGACCTACATGCGTACCGGGCGCTACTACCTCAACCGCGGTGGTTCCTATCGCGATTTCGTCCCCGAGGTCCTCGACCGGATGGCCGGGCGATCCCAGGTGGACTACGGCCTGCACCTGGCGCCGATGACCGCTGAGCACATCGACGAAATCCCCTA
This sequence comes from Nocardia sp. Root136, assembly GCF_001427185.1. NCBI lineage: Bacteria > Bacillati > Actinomycetota > Actinomycetes > Mycobacteriales > Nocardiaceae > Nocardia > Nocardia sp. Root136. The sequence continues at coordinate 1,141,018 of NZ_LMFE01000001.1, read as the reverse complement.
TCTCGTCGAAGAATTCGGCATCGCCTCGTTCAAGATCTTCATGTTCTACGGCGGCCACGGCCTGCACGGCCGATCATCGGACCAGGCCGAGTTCCTGATGATCCCGCCGACCGAACGCTACGACCTGGCCCACTTCGAATTCGTGATGCGGGGAATCCAGCGCGCCCGCGAGAAGTACGGCGACCACCTCTCGCTGTCGCTGCACTGCGAGACCGCCGAGATCATGGCCGCCTACACCGCGCTGGTCGAACAGGACAGCACGCAGACCGGGCTGCGCGCCTACAGTGCCTCGCGCCCAGCGCATTCCGAAGGCCTCGCGATCACGATGGCTTCCTATCTCGCGCACGAGACGGGCCTGGCGAACATCAATCTGCTGCATCTGTCGTCGGAGAAGGCAGTGGCGGCCGCGCTGACGATGGCCGAGGCGTTCCCGAATGTGAACTTCCGTCGCGAGGTCACCATCGGCCACCTGCTCGCCGATGTCGACACCGCCCACAGTATCGGCGGCAAAGTGAATCCGCCGCTGCGCGAGCGCGCCGATGTGGAGGCGCTGTGGCGGCACCTGCTGGCGGGTGAGATCGACTGGGTGGTCAGCGATCACGCGTGCTGCCGGGCCGAACAGAAGTTCGGCGCCGATCGTGAGGATGTGTTCCTCGCCAAATCCGGCTTCGGTGGCGCCGAATATCTGCTTCCCGGCTTGGTCGGTGAGGGACGCAAACGTGGCCTGTCACTGCAACGCATCGCCGAACTCACCGCGGCCAACCCCGCCCGCCGTTACGGGCTGAGCCGCAAGGGGTACCTGGCCGCGGGATACGACGCGGATGTCGTGCTCGTCGACCCGGTCACCCGATGGACGGTGCGGGCGGCGGACTCCGAATCCGCGCAGGAATACACACCTTTCGAAGGCTTCGAGATGACCGCGAGCGTCACCGATGTGTTCCTGCGCGGAAACCACATCGTGCGGAAGGGGCAACTGGTGGGGCCTGCGCACGGTCGCTACCTGCGGCGTGGCCCGGACGGCAGCTGATCACCGCCGCCGACCGCGCCGCGGGGAGCGACGGCGGTGTCGTATTACTGGTAGGTGGGGTCGGTCCACTGTCCGATGGAACGGGAGCGGACCGGCTCGACCAGTCGCGGTGCGAGGCTGTGCGCGAAGTCCGGTCCCCAGTTCGTCGGGTCGCCGGATATTTCGATCTTGGCGTTGTCGGTGTACCAGTCGACGAGATCGGCATCGGAGCGCACGATCCAGGTGCACCCGTGTTCCGCGTCGGCGGTGAAGTCGCCGTGGCGAATCAGGGCAGGCCGCCAGAAATAGGTTCCGGGCCACATCTTTCCGAAGTTGTAGTCGAAACCACCGTCGAGGCAGTAGGCCTCCTCGCTGCACGGGTGATGGGCGAGGGGTTCCTCGCGCCATCCGGGCTTGGCCTTGATGAGACGGGTGTAGAAGCCGGTCGTCACGTCGCGCTGCAGGAGCTTGATGTAGAGGCCGGGGACGGGGGTGCCGCCCAGGTCGAAGCGCATCGGGCTGCCGTCTTTGACGTCGATCCACGGCATCGCCGCGGTGTCGAGGACAACCAGTTTCTGGTCTTCGCGAACGAAATCGCGGTCCGCGTCGGCGATATCGAAATGCCAGTCGCCGCCTTCGCGGAAGAGCAGGATCTCGGTGCCCTCGGCCACGGAGACGGCCGGTGTCCACACCCCGGTCGGCGCCATCCAGAAGCCGTGGGGACCGAGTTCGGTATCGCCGATGGTGACCTGGCCGGACAGCACGTACCACTCGGTCGCGGCGTGGTGTACGCCGGCGGGCCGCGACCAGTCGCTGGTGAACCGGACCTTGAGCGAGGCGGAGCCGTCTTCCTCGTCGTAGCTGAGATTGCGTTGTTCGGCACTGCCGGTGGCGTGCTGGAACTCGGCGGGGTGCTGGATCAGATCGCGTTCGTCGATGATTTCGACATGTGGACGCATGGGGTCCTCCTGAAGCGAAAGGTAATTCCACTACAGAATGTACTGGTTATTAATAACCAAGACAAGATGTATCGTTTATTCCTGTGAGCAAGCCAGGACGCCCAGCCGGTCCCGCCGCCGAGACCGCACAGCTCGTGCTCTCCGCGGCCTTGGATCTCTTGCTCACCGAGGGCGGCGCCGCGTTGACGCCGCAACGCCTGCACGCGGTGACGGGCGTGGCCAGGACCACGATCTACCGGCACTGGCCGATGCCGCGTGACTTCCTCGCGGCCCTGATCGCCGTCGCCCCGCACCCAGGTCCGCAACCGTCCGGCGACCCGGCCGCCGATCTGCACGCCGAAGTCGATCTGCTGTGTGATCGCCTGCGCGACAAACCCGTTGCCGCCTTCCTACGCGCGCTCGTCACCGCCTCGGCCACCGATCCGGACTGCGTGCCGCTGCGTCAGCGTTACGTCATGGACTTGCTCGCGCCGATCCATCGTTCGGTCCGCGCGCTCGCTGTCGACGCCGAGTGCGACGTCGAGGAGGCCGCCATGGCGATTGTCTCGCCGTTGCTCGTCGACGCGCTGCTGCTCGACCGGGCGGCCGATCGGAGCCGGGCGCATCGCGCCGTCGACGACCTACTGGCGCGGGCTACCGACCCGGCGCGCCACCCGACCTCCCGAGGAATGAGCAGATGACCAACGCTGTCGGCACCCGAGCCGTCTTCGGTGTGATCGTGCCGAGCACGAACACTGTTGTCGAACACGACTATTGGCGGGCCGCGCTGCCCGGCATCACCTACCGTTCGGGATCGATGTACATCCCGAACCCGGTGATGGGCAACGACGAGGACTTCCAAGCCCTCCTCGGTCAGATTCGCACCTCCATCGATACCGCGGTGCGCGATGTGCTGACCGCCGAACCCGATCGCCTGGTGATGGGCATGTCCGCCGAGACCTTCTGGGGTGGGGTAGCGGGCAACGCGGCCTTCGAACTGCGCCTGCGCGAGCGCTCCGGATTACCCGTGACGACCGGTGCGAGTGCCTGCCGGGCCGCTCTCGAGGAACTCGGTTGCCGTCGGATCGCGGTGTTCTCGCCGTATCAGCCGATCGCGGACAGAGAGGTCGGCCGGTTCTTCACCGAGGCGGGATTCGACGTCGCCGCGATCACCGGACTGCGCTGTGCGACCGCGACGGACATCGCCCGCGTCGAGGCCGACCGGTTACGCGAGGTCGTCGCCGACATCGACGGACCGGATGTGCAAGCGATCGTCCAGGTGGGCACCAACCTGTCCTTCGTCGCGCTCGCCGACCAGTTGGAGCGTGAACTCGGCAAGCCCGTTGTCGCCATCAATGCCGCCACGCTGTGGCATGCGCTGCGCGAGCACGGCCTGGACGACCGTGCGCAGGGTGCGGGCAGGCTGCTGCGCGAGCACTGATCCTGTGGCGCGACCTCGCGAGCGCTCTTGTTTCTCTCATCGGAACGGTGTTTCCTATACGAAACCTTGTTCCAGGAATGGAGAATCGCGTGTTCGTATCAACTCGGCGTGTTTCCACACTCGCTCTCGCCCTGGCCGCCGTGGCGCTGAGCCCGCTCTCGGCCGCGCCCGCGGGGGCGGACCCGACCGACTACGGCAACCTGTGCATTCGCGCGCAGACGCAGACCGCGGATCTGCACCCGCGCAAGTTCGAACACGAGGGTGGAACCCTCGACAATGTGGATTATCCGGACGCGGCCGGTTTCGCCGCGTCCAAGCCGCAGCTTCGCCCGCTCACCACCACGCGGTACACAACCTATGAGGACGCCGGGAAGACCCAGCCGAAACAGGTGCGGTGCAAGGGGAAATCGGCCGATCACATCGCCGCCGAATACGGTGCGCACGTCACGGGCGAGGAAGGCACCTGCGCGGAGGTCAACGAGCGGACGGTGCGCGAGGTCACCAAGGATCTCACCCACGACGAACGAAAAGCGTTGGTGCACAAGTCTCGCGACATCGTCATCGACCCGGACACCGTCGCGGCGACCGGTCAGGAGTGGGTCGCCGAATTCCCCACCACGACCATCGATGCCGGCGGAGTCCTGCATATCCCGTCCAAGGCGTTGTACGTCCCCTTCGACACCCCCGGTATCCCGGAGGCGTTCAAAGGGCAGCATTACTGCACGCTGGTCGCGCACGCCTATCTGAAGCGTGTGATGCTCGGGCAGATCACGTCGTAAAAGCGTGCCCGATATCCAGGCTTCTTAACATCGGCGGTTCGGTCTGTTTGAATAGATGTATGTGCAGATGGATGGCTTACTCAGGGGAGCCGATTCTCGCTGAAGAACTGTTGTTCAAACCGCGGCACTCATTGATAGACCAGAGTTTGCATTCCCGACTCGGGGTAACAACGACCAACGGTGACGGTTTCGGGATCGGCTGGTATGGGGAGGGCGACGAGCCCACGGTGTTCAAGAGCATCGAACCGGCGTGGAACGATCGGAATTTGCGTGAGATCGCCGGTCAGATCCGGGCGTCGATGTTCCTCGCCCATATCCGCGCGTCGACCGGGACACCGGTGCAGCGGAGTAACTGCCATCCGTTCCGGCACGGGCGATGGCTGTGGATGCACAACGGAGCCCTGCGCGGGTTCCGCGAGGTCCGCCGCGACCTGATCACCGCGATCGATCCAGATTTGTTCTGCGACCTCGAAGGATCGACGGATTCGGAGACGCTGTTCTACCTGGCGTTGACCTTCGGCCTCACCGACGATCCCCTCGGTGCCGTCGCTCGCGCGGTCGGATTCGTCGAAGATGTCGGGCGTATGCGCCGGGTGGAGAATCCGGTCCAGATGACCGTCGCGACGACCGATGGAAAATCCCTGTGGATCTTTCGTTACTCGAGTGAACGACAGTCCAGGTCGCTGTTCTTCTCGACAAAGATCGCTGACCTGCGGGCTCTGCATCCGGAGTTGGATGTCTTGCACCGCCTCGGCGACCAGACCCGCTTCGTGGTGTCGGAACCACTGCGCGACCTTCCCGGCGCATGGAACGAGGTGCCCGAATCCTGTGCCGGAACAGTGCGGGCGGGGGCGGACGAACTGGTGGATTTCCAGCCCGTTTCGCCGGGCTGAGTTCGCGGGATCGATCAGTCGCAGTGGCGGCGGATCAACTGTCCGCGGCACGGTCGGTTCGATGGTGGAAAGCATCGACCGCGGCTTCGACGGTGGGATAGAAGTGCGTCCGGTTGAATCGATCACCGACGCCGAACCGGATCAGCTTGTCTTTGATCGGTCCCTTCATCTCGGCGAATTTCAATTGAATTTCCTTGCCCGCGAGGTAATTATCGAGATCGACGAGTTCGTCTACGGCCGTCGTGTCCAGATCGGTGATGGGTTCGGCGGCGATGATGACCCATTCGATCGGGGGCGGAGCATCGGCGACGACCGAGCGAACGTAGTCGTCGAAGATCTGTCCGTTGGCGAAGAACAGGGGTGCGTCGAACCGCACCAGCACCAGGCCCGCGATGCGCTGTCCGTCGGGGTGGCGTTCGACGTCGTGGTAGCCGGGACGGTCCGACGTCCGGACGAGTTCGGTGCGGTAGGGCTGCCAGGCCCGCGCGACCACCGCGACGAAGGACAGTCCGATCGCGACGATAATGCCCTGCAGCACGCCGACCAACGCGACTCCGACGAACGCGGCTGTCGCGAGGGCGAATTCCACCGAACTCATGTGCCACATCCGGACCATGCCGCGGATATCGATCAACGCGGTGGCCGCGACGATCACGACCGCCCCGAGTGCGGCGTCGGGCAGGTACGCGGTGAGCCCGGGGGCGAGCAGCACGAAGAGCAGAACGGCGAGTGCGCCGACGACGCCCGCCAATTGCGTGCGGGCGCCGCTCTGTTCGGCGACCGGAGTTCGCGACCCGCTCGCGGAGACGGGAAATCCACCGAACAGACCGCCCGCCACATTGGCGACCCCGATCGCCTTCATCTCGGTGCTGCCGTTGACATCTTCCCCGTGCCGGGAAGCGAAGGTCCGCGACAGCACGCCGCTGTCGGCGAACGCGATCAGCGCGATCCCTGCCGCGGGTCCGATCAGATGCCCGATGTCGTCCCAGCCGATGCCGCCGATGGAAGGCAGCGGCAGGCCTTCGGGCAGGGCGCCGACCATGCCGATGTCGTCGGTGAGTCCGGCGGCGGCCGAGATCGCGATAGCGCCCGCTACCGCGACCAACACACCTGGTATCGCAGGCAGCCACCAGCGGAAGGCCACGATGACAGCGAGCGTGCCGAGGCCGATCGCGGCCGCGACGGGATCGATATCGCTGTGGACCACGGCCTGCCAGATCTCGGCGATCTCGGCGAGCACGCCGGTGGCATCGACGGAGAAGCCGAGCAGTTTGGGCAGCTGCCCGACCACGACGATGAGCGCGATCGCGTTCAGGTAGCCGAGTCGGATGGGCTTGGACAGCAGTTCGGTGACGAACCCGAGCCGAAGGAATCCGCCGACGAGCAGAATGAGCCCGACGAGAACGGCGAGGACTCCGGCCAAGGCCAGCGCACGGTCGGGATCGTCGACGGCGGCCAGTGGTAGCACCGCGGCCGCGATCAGCGGGGCGAGTGAGGAATCCGGGCCGAGCACCAGGATTCTGGACGGTCCGACCACGGCGTAGGCCAGCAGCGGCACGATGGTCGCGTAGAGCCCGGCGTACGCGGGAAGTCCCGCTGCTTCGGCATAGCCCATCCCGGCGGGGATCAACAACGCGGTCAGGACGAGGCCCGCGGTGATATCGGCTCGCAGCCACGCACGACGATATCCGCGGGCTGTCGCGACCCCGGGTAACGCGGTGACGCGGTCCTTCCACGACATGGTCGGGTGCCTCAGCGCACTCGTGCGCGGGTGGAGGCGGTCGCCACCGGGCCCGCGTGCACCGTGTGCGTGGCGGCCATAGCTCGCCGTCCTTCTCTCAATGGGGGCCCTTCATCAGGGTGAGTGAATCAACTAGATCGTAGCCATGGACGGGACACTGTGCGGGTCCTCGCCGGTGACCTCGATCGGGTAGACGCCGACAGCTTGCCGAGCGGCCTTCTCGACGAGCAGTGGAACGAAATCGCGGACACGGGCATCGGCGAACCGCTCATGGATACGGCGCACCAGGAGCTCGATCTCCGCCGGTGACTCCGCGGGGAAACGGGCGATCAGGCGTTCGATCACCTGATCGATCTGCACAGATTCATTGTCGTCGCGCATCATCCACCGCCTGCTCGCTCAGGACTCACCGGTCTGGTCATATCGCCCACTGGGAATCGTCGGCTTCGCACCCTTCGACGGTCAGGCGCGAGAGCACATCCACGACGTCGGCCGGGCCGCCGGCCACCAGGGCACCGCGTTGCCGGACGGCGCCGTTGCCGCCGGTGAGTACTGCCGCCGACGCGTCGCGGGTGAATTCGTAGTCACCGGATTCCTCCAGGGCGCAACGGACGTGGCAGAGCAGTTGGGTGAGGGCTGTGGGGAATCGCGTGCCGGAGAGGCCGTCGCGGGCGGCGTAGCTGCACGCTGAGCGCAGGCGCGCGCCGGCGATCGGAACGGCGAGGTGCCCACGGTCGACGGCGGCGACCGAGGTGATGACAAGGGCCCGCACGAAACTCGCCAACAGGGCGGTTTCCACGACGGTGGCGGGCACGTCGCTGATCCGGATTTCGATGGTGGGCAGGTGGGCGGACAATCGAATATCCCAATAGACCATCGCGGGATCGAGGATCTGTCCGTCTCGCGCGAGTCGGGCGACGACGTCGTCGTAGTGCGCTGCTGACCGGAAATACGGTGGTGGTCCCGCGCTCGGCCACTGCGCCCACACCATGTGGCGCCAACTGGCGTGCCCGGTATCGATGCCCTCGGTGATCGGCGAATTCGCTGTCAACGCCAGCAGGGTGGGCAGCCATTGCCGTAGGTGATTGCTGACCTGCACCGCGAGGTCGCGCTCGGGGACGCAGACATGGACATGGCAACCGCAGGTCACCTGCTCGGCCGGCGCCCCGAAGTGTTCGGCCATGCGCCGGTATCTCGGCGTGTCGGTGATGGAACCGGTAGGCGGGCCCCAGATCGGCACCCCCACCGCCAGCGGAAGCGAACCGGACCGAGCCGCGGCGGCGATGATCGCGACCCTGGCCCGTCGAACCTCGCGATGTACCTCCTCGATACTCGCGCAGACGGGGGTGCAGGTCTCGATCTGGCATTGCGAGAGTTCCAGCTGCACATCGACGCCGGTCTCGGCTGCCGCCACGGTGGTGTTGGTCAGGGACGGGCATCCGGTGGCCGGGTCGATCAGCACGAACTCTTCCTCGACGCCGACGGTGTACGCGCCGACATCGTTGTGGTGCAACCGATCGCGTTGGTCGATCGACAGGGACGCCATCGTTCCTCCTGGTCGGCGCCTCGCTCACCCGTGGACAAGCTATCGGGGAGACATCCGACGAGGACTCAGCGTTCGGGTCGCCAGGTGGAGACAGCCCAGATGATCACGACACTCAGCGCGATGATCACGATGGACCAGGCCGGGTAGTAGGGCAGCGACATGAAGTTCGCGACAATGACCAACGCGGCGATTCCCAGCGCGCCGTATCGACCCCACGTCGATCCGATCGCAAGGCCGATGCCGCAGATCAGCGCGAGGGCGCCGAGCACGACATGAACCCAGCCCCACGTCGTGGTGTCGAACTCGTAGACGTATTCGATGCCGGCCACATACAGCTGGTCGTCCGCGATCGCGGAGATCCCTTGCAGAATGGAGACCGCCGCCACAATGACGAGCATGAACGCGGCCGAGATGGATATCCCCTCGGCGATGGCCTGCCGCTGGAAGGGCTCTGCCTCGGGCGTGACGTCGTGCACCGCAGATGTGTTGCTGGTCATGTCGACTCCTCGGTGATGCTGAGGACCGCCCACTCGACACCAAGCGATCCGCCGTTTGAATGGATGCAGGTCCTGTCGGAAACTTCTACATGTTCGAATCCATTGTCAGTGGACCACCTGTGGTGGTTGTAGTGACGACGAGGGTGATGCTCCCTCTTTTTTCGCGCGCGAGTGTTAGCTCGGTGTCGTGGTGCATCATCGAGAATCGCATGCCCACGAAATGGTCTGCAGGGGTGCAGTATCCACATTCGTGGGTTGCCCAGAGTTTACCGAATTGGATTCCTTTTAACAAGAAGCGGCGCAATCGCGAAAGATGAATGCGATCGGGCGACCGGCTGTTGGCCGGTAAAGATCGGTGCTCACGAGGTGTCACGATCCGCCACCCGAAGTGGGGGACGCCCCGGTTCGACCGAGACCACCTATCGATCGAATCGATTGCCGGACAATTGCCGATCGAATGCTGACGTGTGCACCCGGTCTGCGCGTTACGGGCGAGAGTTAGCGTTCGGCTGAATCGGCGGCGTCAGCTCGGGCCGTGGCGCTTATTCGGCAGGATTCCCCGACGCCGGTAGCTCGGCGTAGAACTCGCGGAGCGCTGAGGTGACGCCGACGAGTACGCGGTGGGCGGCGGTCAGGTCGGCATCGGGCAGTGCGGCCAGCGCGGCGCGGGTGCGGGCGCTGAGCGGTCCGAAGAATCCGGACGCGACCGACATGCCGTGGTCGGTATAGCTCAGGTTGACTCGCCGTCGGTCCGTCGGGTCGGACATGCGTTCGAGGTGCCCGGATTCGATCATGCGCTCGACCAGGTAGGTGACGGCCGGTGCGGAGACACCCATCAACCTGCTCAACTGGCCCGCGCTCACCGGCGAGCCCTCCGCGTCGGCGGTCGCGACATGCATCAGGGCGCGGAAATCGTTCGGGCGCAGGTCGTGAGATCGCGCGAAGGCATGACCGATCTGTTCGGAGATCGCGGTCAGGGCACGCAGATCCCTGGCTATCTCGGTCTCCAACTCCGGCCGACCGACGGCTGGTTCTGTGTCGGCGGTGTCGTCATCCACGCGCGATCTCCTGTCTCTGCTCGACAGAGAGCTTAGCTGCCGCAACCATGGGCTTTGCCGATTGCTTAAGTTTCTGAAATAGTTTTCTTGTGATGCGAGCGAGCAGAGGAAACGGATGGGACCGCTTCGCCGGGCTGGTCACCGGCAGACGATCGTGGGCTGTGTTGCTGGTTGTCGTCGCGGCCGCCATGGCCGTGATGGGGCTGGCGGGCAGCAACGACAGCGCGGGCCAGGCGCCGGTATCCTTGCCCAAGTCGGCGGAATCGGCCTCGGCCGCCGAAGCCGCCGCCAAGTTTCCCGATGCCGGAACGGCTGCGGCGATCCTGGTGGCGACGCGCACCGATGACGGCACGCTGACGCCCGGCGACCTCGCTGCGGTGAACGCGGCGCTTACCAGGGTCGGCGTCTCGCCGACTGACGGCGCCCGGGTGATTCCGGCTCCCGACGGACGTGCCGTGCTCGCCCAGATTCCGGTGTCCGCGCAGCTCAACGGGTTCGCGCTCACCGACCGGATCGGCGAACTGCGCACCCAGGTCACCACCGATCTACCCGATACCCTGCGCGTGCAGATCACCGGCGGCCCGGCGTTCGGCGCCGACATCGCAGACTCCTTCTCCGGTGCGAACTCGCTGTTGCTGATCGTCACCGCGATCGTGGTGATGGTCTTGCTCATCGTCACCTATCGCTCGCCGGTGTTGTGGCTGGTGCCGTTGACGGTGGTCGCCTTCGCCGACCGCGTCGCCACCAGCGTCGGCACGCTGTTGGCCGACGTGACCGGACTCTCTTTCGACGGCTCGACTTCCGGCATCACCAGCGTTCTGGTCTTCGGGGCGGGAACCAATTACGCGTTGCTGTTGGTGTCGCGATACCGCGACGAACTGCATCGGCACACCGACCATCGCGCGGCGTTGCGCGCCGCGGTGCGTCGTGCCGCGCCCGCCATCGTCGCCAGCAATGTCACCGTTGTCCTCGCTCTGCTCACCCTGCTGTTGGCGCTGCTGCCCAACACCCGCAGCCTCGGCGCCTTCGCCGCGGCGGGTCTCGTGGTCGCGTTGATCTTCGTGCTCGCCGCGTTGCCGCCCCTGCTGGCACTGTGCGGGCGGCGGGTGTTCTGGCCGTTCGTGCCGCTGGCGGACGGTCGCGATACGGCCGAGCAGGGCATCTGGGCGAGTGTCGCGACGCAGGTCGTGCGACGCCCGGCCATCGTCGCCGGGGCGGCCTCGGCGGTGCTGATCGTCTTCGCGACCGGACTCGCGACCACCGACATCGGCCTCTCGCGGACCGAGCAGTTCCGGGTCGAGGCCGAGTCGGTCGACGGACTGGAGACGATGGCCGAACACTTCCCGTCGGGCTCCTCGGATCCGGCTGTGGTGATCGCGCGCAGCGCGACCACCGCGCAGACGCAGGCGGCACTGGACGGTGTGCAGGGCGTTTCGCGCGCCACCGCCACCGGCACGTCCGCGAGCGGTTCGACGCGGTGGTCGGTCGTTCTGAACGCCGCACCGGGTTCGGCGGAAGCGTTCACCACCATCTCGGCGATCAGGACAGCGGTCGGCGGGGTTCCCGGAGCCGAGGCCCTCGTCGGCGGTTCCGACGCCGAGGCACTCGACATCCGCGACGCCGCCCGCCGAGACCAGGCGCTGGTCATTCCGCTGATCCTCGCCGTCGTGCTGCTGGTGTTGCTGGCGCTCCTACGCGCGGTGCCCGCCGCCGTGCTGCTCGTCGGCGTCACGGTACTCAGCGCAGTCGCCGCGCTCGGGGCGGGCAGCTGGATCAGTGGCACGGTCTTCGGCTTCCCCGCGCTGGACACCAACGTGCCGCTGTTCGGCTTCCTGTTCCTGGTCGCGCTGGGTGTGGACTACACGATCTTCCTGGTGACCAGGGCGCGCGAGGAGGCAGGTACCCACGGCACCACTCAGGGGATGGTGCGCGCCGTCGCCTCCACTGGGGCCGTCATCACGAGCGCCGGTGTCGTCCTCGCCGCGGTGTTCTGTGTTCTCGGTGTGCTGCCATTGATCACCCTGACCCAGCTGGGCATCGTGGTCGGAATCGGCATCCTGCTCGATACGTTCGTGGTGCGGACGTTGGTCGTCCCCGCGCTGTTCGCGCTGCTCGGCGACAAGGTGTGGTGGCCGGGAGCGCCGACGAAGGCTGTGGCGGCGTCGCCCGCTTCGAGGAAAACAGCCGACGTGAGCTGATCGTCACACCGCCCGGTCGAGGTCGGCACCCTACGTGCCGACCTCGACCAGCGGTGTCCTTCGGTCGGTCAGATGCACGAGGATGGTCGGATGCTCATCCGAATCGTGGGGACGCAACTGCCAGGGTTGTCCTGCCGACCGCCGGGTATCGAGACGGCGTACTCGAACATCCACGTGGGCGTGCAGCGGAAGAATCGTCCGCAGGAGTTGCTCGACCTGCAGCGTGGCGACGCGGATTCCGTCACGTGGACTGTGGAGTGCACCGTCGACGGCGCCGACGTCCGCGGACCCTATATCCAGGGCAGACCAGGGGAGCGCTTCCTCTACCTCAGCTGGGGCACCGTCGACGACGCCGGAACCGTCACCATGTTCCGGCGGGCCAAACTGATGCTCGCCGACGTGCCTGCCGAGGTTCTGGCTGCCGCGACGGAATCGGGAGTGCTCGAGGCTCGACTCGGTCTCACCGATACGACCGGAAACCCGTTGTGCGCGAGGGTTAAACCAGCCCAGATCCGCTGGACTGCCGGGACCTGACCGCGGTGCCCGCCTCGATCGTCGGGCGCCGACACACCCGGGACAAGGTCGGTCCCCGGTGGCAGGATGCGGAGGTGGGTGATTTCTTCGAACGGATCGTCGATCTCGAGGTGGCGGACGCGAACGCGGGTGCGTTGGCGGAGCGGATGGTCGACTGGATGGTGTCGCGGCGATGGCTGCTTCGAGAGACCTCGCGTGACGCGATGTACAGCCTCCAGGTCGACGAAGGGTATGTGGCGGGCCCGGACTGGGCTGAGATCGCCCAGAACTGGGGCGAGGACTGGATCCCCGCGCCGGTCGCCGTGATCGTCGGCAGAAACGCCCACTACGCGGGCCAGGGTGGCATCGAACCGGCCGCCGCGATCTGTCCCCACTGCGCGGCGACCACGGTGATCATCGACTACCCGCAGGCCTGGGAAGCCGATCCCGCAGTGTGGCAACCATTTTCGGACGCGATCGACGCCTGGATCGAATCCGGTGACGGTTCGGCAACCTGCGCCTCCTGCACGACAGCGAGCCCGATCACCACCTGGCGATGGGCTGACGATTTCGCCCTCGGCACCCTCGCCTTCGACTTCTGGGGCTGGCCGCCCCTGACCGACGAGTTCATCACCGAGTTCACCGCCGAGCTGGGCCACCGGACCGAACACCACACAGGCAAGTTCTGATTCGAGGCGACGGCTGGTGCCGCGCCGCCGACCTGCTGATCGCGCGCGGCGATGTCACCGGCGGGGTGCTGGCCGTCGCACTCCTCGATCGGGGCAGACGCACACCGGAACGTCAGGAAGCGCTCGATCGGTTGCGGTGCTCGCCGCATCCGGATCTGTCCCGGCCGGCGTGGGATATCGGGCGCTGAGCGAACCGGCGTGACGTCGGCGCTCGTGCCGGCTGGGTGCGACGCCGATCTCACCGGTGGGGAGTGGTCTACGGTGAAAATTTCGCCCTCACTAGCATCGATGCAGCGGAAATATCGATGAACCAGAGGACGTGTGTTGACTACCGAACAACTTGATCGCTGGAACGCTCAGGAAGCTGCTGCTGAGGCGATGATTCCGATCATCGGGACGCTGTACCGCAGCAAGGGTGTGACGATTCTGCTGCACAGTCGGTCGCTGGTGAACAAGTCGGTGATCAGCATTCTGCGGACGCATCGCTTCGCGCGCCAGATCGGCGGCGAAGAGCTGTCGGTGGACGAGACGCTGCCGTTCCTTCAGGTGATCAGCCGGTTGGATCTGGGACCGTGCAAGATCGACCTGGGCCAGCTCGTGATGGCCTATCACGCCGATGGACGTGGGCTCTCGGTCGAGGAGTACACCACCTCGGTGCTGGCCGAGGTGAGCGACAGCAACAAGGCCGTCTCGCAGGGACCGCGCGATGTGGTGCTCTACGGGTTCGGGCGGATCGGGCGGCTGGTCACCCGGCTGCTCATCGAGAAGGCCGGGTCGGGCAACGGGCTGAGCCTGCGCGCGGTGGTGGTCCGCCGGGGTGGTGACGACGACCTGGCCAAGCGGGCGTCGCTGCTGCGCCGGGATTCGGTGCACGGGCACTTCAACGGCACCATCAAGGTCGACGCGGACAACGACACGATCACCGCGAACGGCAACGTCATCAAGTTCATCTACAGCGATGACCCGACGACGATCGACTACACCGCCTACGGCATCGACAACGCGATCCTGATCGACAACACCGGACGCTGGCGTGACCGCGACGGTCTGGAGCAGCACCTGCGCCCCGGCATCGCGAAGGTGGTGCTCACCGCGCCGGGCAAGGGTGACGTGCCCAACATCGTGCACGGTGTGAACCACCGCGACCTCGACCTGTCGCAGCAGATCTTCTCCTGCGCCTCCTGCACGACCAACGCGATCGTGCCGCCGCTCAAGGCCATGGACGACGAATTCGGCATCGTTCGCGGACACGTCGAGACGGTGCACTCGTTCACCAACGACCAGAACCTGCTCGACAACTACCACAAGGCCGACCGTCGCGGCCGCTCCGCGCCGTTCAACCTGGTGCTCACCGAGACCGGCGCCGCCTCCGCGGTGGCCAAGGCGATGCCGGACTTCAAGGCCAAGATCACCGGCAACTCGATCCGCGTTCCCACCCCCGATGTCTCGGTCGCGATCTTGAACCTGCAGCTGAAGCAGGACACGACCAAGGAAGACGTCCTCGCCTACCTGCGTCAGGTGTCCCTGGCGGGCCCGTTGAGCCGCAACCTCGACTACACCGCCGCCACCGACGCGGTCTCGAGCGACTTCATCGGCTCGCGCGCGGCCTCGATCATCGACGCCAACGCCACCATCGTCGAAGGCGACACCGCGATCCTCTACGTCTGGTACGACAACGAATTCGGCTACTCGTGCCAGGTCGTGCGGACCGTGCAGTACATCTCAGGCATCGAATACCCGACCTACCCGCAGCTGGGTGCGCAGTCCGACACGCGCGAGCTGACCGACGCACGGTAGCGACGCTCCGGCAGGGCGGGCATCTGGTCGCTGACCAGGGCCCGCCCGCCTCGTCGACTCGGTGGCAGACCCCGCGACCCGAACCTCACCGCTTGTCGGGTCGCGCGTTGTTGTGCATACTGGCGACATGACATCGAGTCGAAAGGGCGTTCTGCGCCCGGGCCGTTGAGCCCCACGCCGGTCATCGCACCGGCTTCTCTCCCGCGTGAACGCGGGGAATTCACCGAAAATCCGCAGTACTCCCGTGCGTCCTATGACGATTCGCGCCTAGACCTGTGGGTGCGTGTGCGTGAACTCGCTGTGCCGCCCGGCATGATCGAAGTCGCCACCGCACGGCGGCTCGTCGGCGACTGGTCGGGGGCCTGCGCCGCGGCACACGTCGATCTCGATGTGGATCTGCGAAGGTTGGCGCGGACCCACGGGCGAGGACTCTCCGCCCGAATACGGGCCGATCTGCGGTATCTGGCACCGGATCTGTTGCGCTGGCATCTGCCCAGGATCGCACCGGACGGCTTGTTGCGACCCGGGCTGACGATGGTGCTGGCTCGCTACGGCGCTGAGGACATCACGAACGTCGCGGGCGGAACACAGTGTCTCCGTGAGGGTTCCGTGCATCTGGTGGTGCGGACGCCACCGGCATGGGCGGCTGCCGGTCAGCGGATAAGCCTCGCACTGTGGGACGGGACGAGTCCCGGAACCGGGGCGCGCATGCACCCACATCCCCGACCCAACAGTCGCTACCGGCTCGACCTGCACCGTCACCTGTGGGATTCGCGCTGGGTGGGGGAGTTGCGAACCCGTGCTGGGGCAGGACAACGCGCGGCCATGACGCCCGGTGACGATCCCGGTCTCACGCTGTCCGGATCGGTGCTGCCGGGTTGTGCCGTCGACCGGTGGGCAGATGAGGCGGGAATTCTGCTGCGCGCCGAGGGGCAGCGGTCCGGGCTGGTGCTGGTGCGGTGCGGTGCACGGAAACGGGTGGTGCTGGACGTTCGCGCCGACGGGGAAACTTCTCCCGCAGTGCGGATTTCGAAGGCGCACCCGCGCGGCGGAATCTCGGCCCTTCCGGTCCTGCCCGACGCCGCTACCTGGGTGCTCCCCGACCTGGAGTTGCTGCGCGCGGGCGCGATCGCCGCCGACCGACTGCATCCACTGGTCGCTTCGGTGCTGGGCCACGACGGCATGCCGAGCGAGAACTCCGAGATCGACACCGCTCATCGAATCGTGGAGTGCCGGGGTGAACGTCATCGCATCGGGTTGGTGAACGGGGTGCTCGCCGCGCTGGATCACGACCCCACCGAGATCCGGCGCGAGGAACTCCTGGCGGCCCTGACCGGAACCCCGATGCCCTGCCTACAGGCCATCGACCGGTCACTGCGCCAACCGGATTGGCTCGTCGGCGTCTGCGATCGCCTGGACCACGGCGATATCGACGGCGCCCTCACCATCGTCGAAGGCAAGCTCGGCGCCGACGCGGTGCTGCGCGACGGACCACTTCGCGACGCACTCGAAGCAGCTGTACGACAACGGATTACCTATGGCCTGTTCCGGGCCGGTCTACCCGCGCCCGGTCGCGGCCACACCCCTCCCGACCGGTACGACCGCAAGGGTCGTCGCGCAGGTCCGAAACGCCTGATCTTGCGCTGAGTTGTCTTCGGGCCATCGGGTCACGCTGTGTCGCGCTGCCGACCTTCGTACTTCGTCGACCGACTCGGAGACCGAGCTCGCTCCACCGCGCTCATCCATCGAATTCTTCTGAACCCAAAGGTGATTCACACATGACAGTTCATACTCTCCACCCGCCGCTCCCGAATAGCGCCGCCGACTCCCAGCTCGACATCGCGAGCCAACTCCTCGCCATGCTGGGCGAAGTACACACAGAGCCGCGTCGCAATACCCAGCTGGAAGCTCTCACCTTGGCCGTGGCCGCCGACCTGCCGGTACTGCTGTGGGGTGAGCCGGGCATCGGCAAGACCGCTGCGTTGACCCAACTCGCCGAGTCGCTCGACCTGCCGCTGACCACGGTAATCGCGAGTGTGCACGAGCCATCGGACTTCTCGGGCCTGCCGATCATC
This sequence comes from Nocardia sp. Root136, assembly GCF_001427185.1. NCBI lineage: Bacteria > Bacillati > Actinomycetota > Actinomycetes > Mycobacteriales > Nocardiaceae > Nocardia > Nocardia sp. Root136. Next base: position 1,123,847 of record NZ_LMFE01000001.1, on the reverse strand, counting down.
GGCGACGACCCCGCGACCCAGGGTGTGCCGATGGCGCCGCCGGACTGGGCGGTTCGCCTCGTGCGGGCCGGGCGCGGCCTGCTGTTCCTCGACGAACTGTCCACCGCACCGCCCGCCGTGCAGGCGGCGCTGCTGCGCGTCGTTCTCGAAAGACGGGTCGGCGCACTGGAACTGCCGCCGGGTGTGCGCATCGTCGCGGCCGCCAACCCGCGCTCGTCGGCCGCCGACGGCTGGGAGCTGAGCCCGCCGCTGGCGAACCGCTTCGTGCACCTGCAGTGGACACATGAGCACGACGTCGTCGTCCGTGGTCTCGGCGGAACATGGCCGCGCGCGACCCTACCTCAGCTCGCGCCCGAAAGTCTCTCGGAGGCAGTAACATTCGCCCGTCGTGCGGTCTGCACCTTGCTCGCGGCGCGGCCCAAGCTCGTGCATCAGATGCCCACCACCGAAACCCGGCGGGGTGGTGCCTGGGCGTCTCCGCGGAGTTGGGAGATGACCGTGCGGCTGATCGCCTTCGCCACCGCGGCCGATGCGAGTCGTGATGTGCTGTCGCAGTTGATCCGCGGCACGGTCGGCGACGGCCCGGGTTTCGAACTGCTGACCAGCATCGATCGGATGGATCTGCCCGATCCGGAAGTATTGCTGGCCGATCCGGTCGCCGCTGAACTGCCGACCAGGGGCGACCTGCGCCAGGCCGTTCTCGACGGGGTGGTGGCCGCGGTGCGCAAACGACCGGAGCGGGCGCGGTGGGATGCGGCGTGGTCGCTGCTGGTGAAGGCCGTGGAAACCGGACCACCCGACCTGGTGGTCGTTCCCGCGACAACTCTGGCCACGCTGCGCCGCGACAATTGGGAGGTGCCCGCGGCGATCGAACAACTCGCCGGGGTGGTGTCGGTGTCGCGGAGTGCCGATCGCGCCGCGGCCCGCGTCGCCGTCCAGGCGGGCCGATGACAGCGGACACGACCGGGCTGGATTTCGCCAAGCTCTATGCCGCACGGCTGCAAGCGGTTTCGGCCCGTCCCTATCTGGCGACTGCCCTGTACGCCCTGAACATCGTCGAGTCGGCAGGGGTGTCGACGATGGGCGTGGACAAACACTGGCGGTGCTACGTCTCGCCACGGTTCGTCGACTACACGCCGGTGGAAGAACTGGCGTCGATACTGGTGCACGAGGTTTCGCACCTGCTGCGCGACCATCACGCGCGCAGTGATCGCTACGCCCACACCCACGAGCTGACCGGCCCCGGCGAGCGGCTGCGAATGAATATCGCCGCGGATGCCGAGATCAACGACGACGCGTTCGGCGACGGGTTGGTCTGGCCCGAAGGCGCGGTTCTGCCGAGCACCTTGGGGCTGGACCCAGGGCAACTCATGGAGGACTACCTGGGTCAGTTCAGCCTCGGGCATCTGACGGAAAGCATGGCGTGGCTCGACTGCGGTAGCGGCGCGGACGGATCGGACCGGGAGTGGGAACTGGGTCCCGACGGCGCGGACGGGCTCAGCGAACAGCAGCGCGACGGCGTGCGGTTCCTCGTGGCGCAAGGCATCGTCGGCCGTCCAGGGAACGCGCCCCAGGGGTGGCGACGCTGGGCGAAGGAGGCGTTGCATCCTTCCCAGCCATGGCGGGACCTGCTCGGCGCGGCCCTGCGCGCGGCCGCGTCGGCCCCCGGTGCCGGCGCGGACTACACCTACCGGCGCCCCGCCCGCCGCTCGACCGCACTCCCCGGCATCGTGCTGCCGAGCCTGCGCCGCACTCCACCCAAGGTCAGCGTGGTCATCGACACCTCGGGATCGGTCAGCGACGACGAATTGGGCAGCGCGCTGCTCGAAGTCGCCGCCATCATCCGCGCCGTCGGCGGCCGCCGCGACCTGGTCACCGTGTTCTCCTGCGACGCCGCGGCACGCATCGCTCACCCGCTGTGCCAGGCCGAGGGGATGTCGCTCATCGGCGGTGGCGGCACCGACCTGCGCACCGGTTTCACCAAGGCCCTGCGCACCCGCCCCGATGTGCTCGTGGCCCTGACGGACGGTCAAACACCCTGGCCGTCACAACAACCGGCCTGCAGAACCGTGGTCGGCCTCTTCCGCAGGGACCATGCATGGCAGGAGAACAATCCCGATTATGTTCCGGACCGACCACCCGCGTGGGCACGGGTGGTCGAGATCGGCTGAAGCCGCGGTCGGCTATCCGCCGGAAGCAGCGCGCCGCGCCCGCAGTAGTGGCGACACCAGCATGACCGACCCCGACAGCAAGAGCCCGGCGAGTGGAATCAACGGCAGATACGACACCCACACCACCGGCTCTTGCTGCGCCAATGCGATGACAGTGGCGACAACGGCGACTAGGAACACGATGGCCGACCAACGATGTACCTGACGAACGCGCCCGCCGACCGCCGGACCCGTTCGTGAGCCGCGGTAGACCAGCACATATATCACCGAACCGGTCAGGAACAGTCCGGCCAGCGGAATCAGCGGCAGGTAGACGACCCATTCCGGTCCGCTCAGCGACAACCCGATCACCGTGATGAGTACTGCCGCGACAAAGCCGATGGCGAGCCATCGATGAGCTCGCCGAACTCCGATGATGTTCATCGAAAACCCTTTCGTCGATCCGTGGAAAACAATGCTGCCACGGCGCCGACCTCGGAACTTCTCGATTCCTGACCGTTTCTCCCCGCTGCCGACCGATCGCTGATCGCCCCGTTTTCAATCCGGCAATTCGTTGAAAGTATCAATCCCCTCGGGCCGCCGAAGCCCTGCCAGACTCGTCGTGTGATCAGCGCGATTGTGCGAATTCGGTCCATCACCTACGAATCAGAGGGCGTGCTGTCCTTTGTGCTCACCGACCCCGGCGGCGCCCCACTGCCGCCGTGGGCACCGGGTGCGCACGTGGATGTCGTCCTGCCCGACGGCGTCGTTCGTCAGTACTCGCTGTGTGGCGATCCAGCGAATCGGGACAGTTATCGCATCGCGGTGCTGCTCGAGGAGCAGGGTCGGGGCGGGTCGGCGTGGATGCACGAGAAAGTACGGCCGGGCACGCTGCTGGAGATCCGGGAGCCCCGCAACAATTTCCCGCTCGCCCCGGCAGCGAGCTACCTGTTGATCGCCGGCGGCATCGGGATCACCCCGCTGCTGCCGATGATCCGTGAACTCGAACAGCGCGGCGCCGCATGGCAACTGCACTACGGCGGCCGCACCGATGCGCGGATGGCCTTCGCCGAGGAGCTGTCGGGCTACGGTGCGCGGGTTCGTCGCTACGCGCAGGACGAAGTCGGGCTGATGCCACTGGCCGAGATTCTCGCGCCGGTGGGCTCGGACACGCTCGTGTACTGCTGTGGCCCCGAGCCGCTGCTCACCGCGGTCGAACAGCACTGTGTGTCGGAGGCTCTGCGCGTCGAGCGTTTCCATCCGAAGGAGATCGCGTCGACCGGACCCGACCGGCCGACGACGGTCGTTCTCAATCGCTCCGGCCGGACCATCGACGTTCCGGCCGACTCGTCGGTCCTCGACGCGCTCGAGCGCGCCGGTGCCGACGTGCTGTGGTCGTGCCGCGAAGGAACGTGCGCGACCTGCGAAACCACCGTGCTCGAAGGTGAAGTCGAGCATCGCGATTCGGTTCTCACACCGGCTGAACAAGAGTCGGGCAAAACCATGATGATCTGCGTCTCCCGAGCGCGCACGGACCGTCTCGTGCTCGATGCCTGAAAGGTCGAAGACTGTGCACGATGTCATTGTTGTCGGCGCGCGCTGCGCTGGTGCCACGGTCGCGATGCTGCTCGCGCGCCGCGGCTACCGGGTGCTCTGCGTCGACCAGGCTCTGTTTCCCAAGGACGCCGTTTCGACCCACATGCTGCGGCAGAGTGGTCTCGCGCGGCTACGGGATTGGGGCCTGCTGGAACAGCTGAAGGCCACGGGCTGTACGCCCATTCACTCGATCACGATGTCCTACGCCGATGCGCAGTTCTCCGGCTTCTCCGACCCCATCGACGGCATCGCCGAGACCTACGCGCCGCGGCGCATCGTGCTCGACACACTGTTGCAGGACGCCGCTCGGTCGGCCGGTGTCGATCTGCGCGAGGGCGTCACCGTGCTCGATCTGGTGCGCGAGGGTGAGCAGGTCACCGGCATCGTCGGGCGTGACCGCGACGGCGAACCGGTCGTCGAACACGCCCGGCTCGTCATCGGCGCCGACGGTTACGCCTCCACCGTGGCCCAGCTCACCGGCGCCGAGAAGTACGACGTGATCCCGGGGGAGACCTTCACCAGCTACTCGTACTGGTCCGGTCTGACTATGCAGAGCCAGTTGCGCATCGGCGACAAGCAGGCGGTCGGCGGCTGGCCGACCAACGACGGCAAGACGCTGATGTGGTGTGTGCAATACGTCGACCGGTTCGCACCGTTTCGCACCGATATCGAGGGCAATTTCTCGTTGGCGTTCAAGGAAACCGCGCCCGACCTCGCCGAACTACTCGAGACCGGCGAACGCGAGGAGCGGTTCTACATCGCGCGCTACCCGGAGAACTTCTATCGGCAATCGCACGGCCCCGGTTGGGCATTGGTGGGCGATGCCGGATATCACAAGGACCCCTTCACCGGTCTCGGGATCAGCGACGCGTTCACCTACGCCGATCTGCTCGCCGAGCGCGCACACGAAGGACTGTCGGCGGCGCGGCCACTCGACGAAGCACTCGCCGAGTATCAGGCGCAGCGCGATCGGTCGAGTAAGCCGATGTACCGGTTCACCTGTGAGTCCTCGCGACTGGTGTTGCCGGACAAGCATGTCGAGGTGATGCGGGCGCTGCCGAGCAGCCCGAAACACACGCAGCAGTGGTTCCGGATGATGGCGGGTGGGCTCAGTGGTCGGGAGTTCTTCACCGAGGACAATCTCGCCCCGCTGCTGAACCCGCAGGGCGCGCGATGACCGTGCAACCGTTCGACACCGCCGGAATCTCTCGCGACGAACACGGTGTCGCGCACTACGCGGGCCTGCCGGATTCGCTGGTGGATATGCTGCGCCACACGGTGCGGACCTGGCCCGACCAGGAAGCCGTCGTCGAGATCGGCGGCGAGCGACTCTCGTACCGGCAACTGTGGGATCGGGCCGCCCTGGTGGCCGGCGGGCTGCGGGACCAGGGAATTCAACCGGGGGACCGCGTCGCCAGTCTGTTGGACGCCGGAACCGATTGGGTGGTCGGCTTCCTCGGCATCGTGCTCGCGGGCGCGGTGGCCGTGCCGGTCAACACTCGGTTCGCCGCCCCCGAGATCGAGTACGTCCTGACCGATTCCGCCGCCTCGTTTACTTTCGGCCCGAAAGAGACGCTGCCGCAGGGCGATCCCTATGTCTACGAGGGTGCGGCACCGAAGGATCCGGCCGCGATCTTCTACACCAGCGGCACGACCGGACGGCCGAAAGGCGCGATCACCACCCACCGCAACCTGCTGTCCACGGTGGAGAATGTGCGCCGACTCGCCGACATCGCCGCCGACGAGGGCCCGACCCTGCGCAACCTGGTCTCGGTGCCGCTGTTCCATGTCACCGCGTGCAACAGCCAGCTGATTCCGCAGCTCGCCATCGGCGGCAGCACGATCATCCTGCCGCAGTTCAAGATTCAGGACTTCCTGCGGGCGATCGTCGACGAGCGGGTCACCTCGCTCACCAACACTCCCGCCATCTACTACCTCGCGTTCCGGCAACCGAACTTCGCCGATTTCGACCTGAGCGGGGTGAACCGGGTCGCCTACGGCGGTGCGCCGGTCGCGCCCGCGCTGGTCGCCGAGATCGCCGAGCATTTCCCGAACGCTCGCCTGGCCAACGGTTTCGGTCTCACCGAGACCTCGTCCATCTCGACTTACCTGCCCCATGAATGGGCCACCGAGCACGCGGAATCGGTGGGGTTCGCCGCGCCGATCGTCGACCTGGCCATCGACGCGCCCGACCCGGTCAGCGGTGTCGGGGAACTGCTCATCCGCGGCGCCAATGTCGTCGCCGGCTACTGGAACAACCCCGTCGCCACCGCCGCGACCTTCGTCGACGGCTGGCTGCGCACCGGTGACCTCGCCCGCATCGACGAGCGGGGACTGGTGTCGATCGCCGACCGGGCCAAGGACATGATCAATCGCGGCGGCGAGAACGTGTACTGCGTCGAGGTGGAGAACGCGCTCGCCGGCGCCCCGGGCATCGGCGAATCCGCGGTCGTCGGGGTACGCGACGACATGATGGGCGAGAAGGTCGGCGCGGTGGTGGTGCCGGTGGCAGGCACCGAGTTCGATGAAGCCGCCGTGCTCGATTATCTGCGCACACTTCTCGCGGATTTCAAAGTGCCCCAGTACTTCTCGGTGCGCACGGCGCCGTTGCCGCGCAACCCCGGCGGGAAGATCGTGAAGACCGCGTTGCGGTCCGAACCGTTCAAGCCCGCCGGACGAGGGTGATGCTGGTCCGCCGCTGCTCGGCGAAGGCGTGGATGTCGTCATCGGGCGCCAGATCCTCGGCACGGTAACCGATCGTGCTGAGGATGGCGCCGGTGGCGACGTCGAAGACGTCGGTGTAGTACAGCGCGCGGCTGACCCGGGTGTAGGCCGGATCGGCGCCCCGGTCGGTGCCGGAGAGATTGACGTTCGCGGTGAACCAGTTCGCCCGCGCTGCCAGCAGCGTGGTGAGTATCCGGGCGGTCGCCTCGGGTACCCAGCTCCAGTCCCAGGCGTGCGGCTCGGCCCACGGCCCACCGAACTCGCGCGAGAGCGCGATGCCGGGCACACCGCGCGCTCCCGCTTCCTGCACCGCACCGTAGGTGCCGCTGACATTCAGGGTGGCGCCGATGTTCTCGCCCGCGTTCACCCCGCTCAGGCACAGATCTACCGGAGCGACGACCCCGGAGGTGAGCGCGAAGACCACGCAGGCCGCCGGTGTCGATCCCACGTGGATCGTGGGAATTCCGGCGGTCGGGGCCGCCCACTCCCACTCAGTCGCGACGCCACTGCGTCGCGACTGGCTCGCGCCCGACATCGGCCCGCTCGGTGCTACCACCGTCGCGTCGATGCCGAGCGCGCGCACGGCTTCCGCCAACGCCAGGAGACCCGGCGCGCGGAATCCGTCATCGTTGGTGATCAGCAGGTGCATCGAAAGCCGTTACTCTGGCACCGGTCTCCGGATCGAACAGGTGCAGCCGGTCCGCCGGGACGAAGACCTGGATTCGCGCGCCGATGGCCGGTGCCGGATCGTTCGCGGGCAGCGTCACGGCCCAGCGACCCGATTCGCCGGTGCACTGCGCGATCTTGGAGTCGCCGGTGAATTCGACCAGCTCCACCACACCGTGCACGAGCAGTCCCGGGCCGTCGTGGCGTCGGAGCGCGCCGTCGCCGGGCCGCCAGCCCAGCGTCAGTTCGGCGGGCACGCCGGGGACAGGTTGCGGGAGAAGCGCTTCCAGCCCGGGACCGGTCATCTCGTCGCCTACCTGGTTCATGGTCACCGTCGCCAGGTTCATCGGCGGGCTACCGAGGAACGTCGCGACGAACAGATCGACCGGCCGTCGATACACCTGCGCCGGACTACCGACCTGCAACACCCGCGAATCGTTCATCACCACCAGATGGGTCGCCATCGACAGCGCCTCGAGCTGGTCGTGGGTGACCAGCACGACGGTATTGCCGAGCTCACGATGCAGCCGCACCAGCTCCACTCGCGCCTGCTGGCGCAACTGCGCGTCGAGCGCGGACAGCGGCTCGTCGAGCAGCAGCACCTTCGGCTGCCGAACGATCGCTCTGGCCAACCCGACTCGCTGACGCTGGCCACCCGACAACTGCGCGGGCCTGCGGTGGCGCAGCTCGCTCAACCCGAGGCTGTCGCACGCACCGGCTACCCGCCGCTCGATCTCGGTGCGGTCCAGCCCCGACTTGCGGTTGTGCTTGCCCTCCAGCCGCAGACCGAAGGAGATATTGCGCTCCACCGTCATGTGCGGGTACAGCGCGAAGTCCTGGAACACCATCGAGACGCCGCGCCGTCCCGGCGACACCTCGGTGACGTCGGCGCCGTCGATGAGCACCCGACCCGCGGTGGGGGTGATCAGGCCCGACACCACGCCGAGCGCGGTCGATTTACCGCAGCCGGACGGGCCGACCAGCACGGTCAGCGATTGTCCCGGTACGTGCAGTAGGTCCAGGTCGAGAGCCGGGCGGTCCTCGCCGTATTGCTTGGTGATGCCGTCGAGCACCACGCCGGCCGAGAGATCGAGCTCGGTGGTCAGCACCGGAGGCTCGCTCACACTGAGACTGGTCATGTCGTTACCGAACCCCTGAATGAAGGAAGGCGTCCGCGATCCGTCGCGACGCCAGGACATAGATGATGACGACCGGCAGTGAGGCCAGCATCGCCGCGGCGAGCATCGGCCCGTACTGCGCGCTCTCGGGGCCGATGAACAACGCCAGACCCGGCTGGATGGTGGTGTCCTCCGGGTCGGGCATCACCAGCAGCGGCCACAGAAATTCGTTCCAGGTACTGATGAACAGCAGGATCGCCACCGCGCCGAGCGCCGGGCGAAGCACGCCGAGTACCACGTGGCGCAATATCTCCCACGAGGTGGCGCCTTCGAGCACCGCCGCCCCGATCAGCGATTGCGGCACCGAACGAATGTGGTCGCGCAGCAGCAGCACCGCCAGCGCGCTGACACCCAGCTGCGGAATGATCACCCCGATCGTGTGACCCTGCCAACCGAACTTCGTCGTCATCAGGAACTGCGGGATGATCAGTGCCTGCGGCGGGATCAGCAGCGAAATACCCACGGCGGCTAGGACGAAGCCTCGCCCCCGAGCCTTGTCGAATCGCACCAGCGCGTAGGCGGCGGGCACGGCGACGAGCATTGTCGCGACAGTGACGCCCGCGGCCATCACGAAGGTGTTCCACAGCAGCCTGCCGATCGGGAAATTGCCCACGGCCAGTTCGTAGTTCTCCATGCTCGCCGGAAACGGGAGCGGATTCAGATCGAAGATCGTCGACACCGGCTTGAACGAGGTAGCCAAGGCCAACGCCACCGGGAACAGCATCAGCACAATGGCTGTGATCAGTAGCAGGTGTCTGCCGATCGCGTCACCGCGTCGCACGGAATCTCCTCGAGAGCAGGGTGTGGAAGGTCAGGAGCAGCCCGAACGCGAGCGCGATCACGATGGCCGCCGCCGATGCGGTGCCCGCGTCGAAAAAGGTGAAACCGTAGGTGTAGAGCCGGTAGTAGACGTTGTCGGTGGCATTGCTCGGTCCACCTCGGGTGAGCACACCGATATTGGTGAACAGCCACGGCCACACCACCACCATCGACAGCAGTCCGAGCAGCACGATCGGGCGTCGCAGCTGGGGCAGGATGATCGACCTGGTGATCTCACCCTCGGTGGCGTCGTCCAGGCGCGCGGCGTCGATGGTGCGGCGATCGAGGTTCGCCAGTGCCGCACCGAACAGCAAGGTGTTGAGTGCCACCACTTTCGGCGCCGTCACCACGACGACGGTCGGCAGCGCGGTGGCCGGGTCGCCGAGCCAGTTGATCGGTTCCACCCCGGCGAACCCGAGTACCTGATTCAGGGTCCCGTACAGCGGATCCAGAATGAACTGCCACGACAGCGCGTTGGCCACCGGCGCGAGCACGACCGGCAGGAACAGCAGCATCCGGTAGAACTCGCTGGCCCGGCCGGGGCGCTTCCACAGTGCGATGGCCAGCGCGCACGGGACCACCGTCGCGAAGGGCAGCACGAACAGCGCGTACTTCAGCGTGTTCCAGGCCGCGTTGCCGAATTCCGGTTCGGTGATGAGGGTTTCGTAGTTCTCGAAGCCGTTGAACTCGATGTCGGGGGAGACCAGGTTCCAGTCGAGGAAGCTGAGCACCGCGGTGAACACGAGCGGCCCGTAGACCCACACGGCGATCGCGAGCATGGTCGGCGAGAAGTACAGCCAGGCAAGTCCGGTCGCGGCGGGACGCTCGACCGCGCGCACCTTCGGCTTCGCGTCACGTACCCCCGCCTCGGGGGCCTCGGTGAGCGTCATGATCGGGCTCGCACGTCGACCAAGCGCAGGGTGGTCTCCAGTGCCTCGGCGTAATGGCGCGCGTGGCGCATTTCGATGATGATCGCCGGATCGCGGGGGAAGGTCGTGGCCATGACCTCGGCCAGCGGGATCGAGCCCCACCCGGGCGGCAGGTGCAGATCGCCTTCCCCGAGGAGCTCGAGTTCGTACGGGCTGGCGTCGGGCTGACGGGCCATCCGGCCGAAGTTGTCGTGCAGGTGTACGTGGCCGACGACCGGGGCGACCTCGCGAATCGCGGCCAGGTAGTCGTAATTCAGGTAGCCGGCCGACAGGTACGCGTGGCCGACGTCGAGGCACATCGTCACCGCGGGGTGGTCGATCTGCTGCACCTGTTCGGCGACCATATCCAGACGCATCCCGTAGGAGCGCCGGGTGAGCACCGCGGGTCCGGGTGCCCGATTCTCGACCGCGATCATGACCCCGCGCGCGCCGGACTCGTCGGCGAGCTCGCGCAGCATCGTGCGTTCGGTTTCCATGCCTGCGGTCAGCGCCGCACCGTCGCTGTAGAGGTTCGGCAGCACCCCGGCGTGGTAGACCAGCACCTCGGCGCCGATCGCGGCGGCGACCTCCAGGTCCGCCAGCAGCCCGAGCTGCTGCGTGGACGCGGTGCCGGTGTCGAGCAGGTTGCCGGTACGCCCGGACGAATACCACGAACTGTGCAGGGTCAGCCGGAGTCGGCAATCGGCCAGCGCGTCGCGCAGCGCCGCCAGTCGGGAGCGCTGTACCTGCCCGCCGATCACCACCCCGAGGCCGCAGCCGCCGAGTTCGGCATAGCCGAATCCGGCGGTCGCGGCCTCATCGAGGAATTCGCGCATCTCCTCGAAATCGGAGCGCAGGAGCTGCTTTCCCGACCACGGATTGACCGTCAGGCCGATCTTGTTCGGGATCGCGCCGCCGTGGGGCGAACCGTTCGGAGGCGTGTGTGCGAATACCTGGTGTGACAACGGTGTCTCTCCTCGAGGGGTGGTGATTCAGCGGATGGTGCGCGAACTCAGCTGAGTCCGCGGATCTTCGTGGCCGCGGCGCGCAGGGTCGCCGCCGGGTCGGCACCGCGCAGGACGATCGGTTCGACAGCCTCGTCCTGGAGGATGACGACGCCCTGGTTGGACTGCTTGCCGGGGAAGGCGGTGTAGGGCGCCAGGTCGGCCATCTGCTTGACGGCCGAGCCGAGGCGCGGGTCGGCCGAGGACTCCGCCGCGGTCCGCAGCGGCAGGTACCCCATCTGCGACGCGATGAGCTTGAAGCTCTCGTCATTGGTCATGAACTGCACGAACTTCCACGCCGCCTTCGCCTTGGCGGCGTCCTTGGCCACGATCGTCAGGCCGGAGCCGGAGAAAGTGGGGCGGGCAGGCAGGTTGTCGAAGGCGGGCAGCGGTGCCACCTGCAGGGCGAACTTGCCCTTGGCAGCCGCGTCGAGTGTCAGCAGACCGCCGCCGGTGGTGACCAGCATGCCGAGCTTGCCCGAGTTGAAAGCGCTTTGCGCGGAGGCGAAGTCGACGGCGGGCTGGACACCGGACTTGGTGAGATCCTGGATCGTCGACAGCGCGGTGATCACCGGGGCCGAGTCGACGGTGATCTCACCGCTGCCCGACACCAGCGCGCCACCGGCACTGTTGACCAACGACTGGGTCAGGTAGTCGGACTTGCCCGGGTCGGCCGCGGAGACGTACACGCCCTGCGCCTCGGTCTTGTCCTTGATCGCCTGCGCGGCCTGCTTGAGCTGGGCCATCGTCTTGGGCGGCTGGGCCGGGTCGAGCCCGGCGGCGGTGAACAGGTCGGCGTTGTAGAAGACCACCGGGGTGGCCATCATGAACGGCATCGCGACCGGCTTCTTGGCGCCGGCTACCGGGGTCGCCTTCAGCACCGACGGCACGAAGCCCGCCATGTGCTTGTTCCACTCGTCGGTCCCGGCGACCTCTTCGAGCGACCGCAGCGGCAAGGTCTGCGAGGCTTGCGCGACCTTGCTCCAACCGATCTGCGCGACGTCGGGCGGGTTGCCCGCCACCACTTCGCTCTGGAGTTTGGTGAGCGCGTCGGCCGTCGGGACCGACTGCGGTTTCACCGTGATCTTCGGGTTGGCCGTCTGGAAGTCGTTGATCAACTTCTCGATGCCCTTGCCCAGCGGGTTCGCCTGTCCGTAGGTGTAGGACAGGAAGGTGATGGTCACCGGGTCGTCGGCCGAGGCCGGAGCCGAGCTGTTCTGGCCGCAGGCTGCGAGCAGCGTGGTGACCGCGACGAGCACGATCCCCCATCCGGCCTTACGGCCGTGGTGGTGCGAGTTCATAACAGGCTTTCTGTGGAGGGGGTGGTCGAATCGGAGGTCAACGGAGTCGGACTCCGCCATGCGTGACGGTCATGGCCTGGATGCCACGCAAGTTCACATTGGGTCGGTACTGCAGCGAACCCGGAACGAGCACCGGGTCGATCACGCGCGAGGCGAAGGCGGACAGCGCCGCGGCGCCCTCGGCCCGGCCCAGCGCCGCGGCGAGGCAGAAGTGCGCTCCGGCGGAGAAGGCGAGGTGGTCGGCCGCGCCGCGGGCGACGTCGAAACGGTCGGCGTCGGGGTAGTGCGCGGGATCGCGATTGGCCGAGGCCAGCAGCACCAGCATCGCGGTGCCGGGGCTGATCGCCGTGCCGCTCACCTCCATGTCGCGGGTGGCGACGCGCATCACGAACTGGATCGGCGCGTCGTAGCGCAGCACCTCGTCGGCGGCACTGATCCCCAGTCCGGGATCGGCGCCGAGGATCTCACGCTGCGCCGGGTGCTGCAGGAGCGCGAGCACACCGTTCGCGATGAGGTTGGCGGTGGTCTCGTGACCCGCGACCATCAGCAGCACACAGGTGGCGAGCAGTTCGCCCTCGCTGAGAACTTCGCCTTCCTCTTCGACCTCGATGAGCCGCGAGAGCAGGTCGTCGCCGAGGTTGCCGCGCCGCCGGGAGATCAGGTTGACCAGGTAGTTCATCAGCTCGTTGCGCGCGCCTTCGGCGTCATCGAGATCGTCGTTGTGGACGACCAGATTGAAGTCGAGGACGCGGCCGAGTCGTCGGGCTGCGGGCTCGAAGTCGCCGAACTCCTCGACGGGGATGCCGAGCAGGGCGCACATGATCCGCACCGGCAGGGGCAGCGCGAATTCCGAGATCACGTCGAATTCGGTCTTACTCGCGATCTGTTCGACGAGTTCGTCCACGATGGAGTGGATCTGTGGCTGCGAGGCCCGAATAACCCTGGGAGTGAAGGCTTTCGAGACGAGTCGGCGAATGCGGGTATGCGCCGGCGGATCGAGGAACAGCAGGGACTCCGGACGCTCCGGGTGATCCTTGCCGAGTCGGGACAGTTTGGGGTCGTTGCGCACCGACGGGTCGCGCAGCACCTGCTGGCAATCGGCGTAGTTGGCGATGATCACGAGGTCGCCGCCTTTGGTGACCAACGGGGACTTCGTGCGCAGCGCGCTGTGGACGAGATAGGGATCGGGTCGGGTATCGGGAGCGAACAGTTCGGCCAGTGTCGACTCAGCGTCGTGCTGGTTGGCAACCGTGGTCGTCATTTTCTGGGCTCCTTCGAAATCGGCGTCGAAATTATTTCGCCTGCACCGGGTAAAAGTGTTCCACCCCGATGTCGCGGGCGACAACGCGGAACGCATTATTGATCAATTGCGGTACGAAATAGATCGCCGTGTCAAGACGAGGATCATCGGGCTTTTCGGGGTCAGCGATTCGATTGCCGAATCGACCGTGTTCGCGGTGCCGTTCGCGATGCGGGTCACCGCGAGGCGGGGAAGACACGCCGTGGAGTCGGCAGGAATTCGGTCGCTGCTCACCTGGGCTTCACGGGCGCGTTCCCCGATGACGTGCGGTGCCGCTATACAAGGTGCATATCTCGGACAAGTCACGTCACTGATTACGCGAGGCGCGCACTATGGAGACACGGCATATCGAGGCATTTTTAGCCATCGCCGACGAACTGCACTTCGGGCGGGCGGCCGCCAGGCTCCACCTCACGCAGCCGTCACTGAGTCAGCAGCTCAAGCGCCTGGAACGCCATCTCGGCGTCGAACTGGTGTCGCGGACGTCGCGGGTGGTGCAGTTGACCCCCGCGGGTGAAGCGTTCCGTGCCGACGCGCGGCGGATTCTCGGAGAGGTGCACTCGGCGACCAACACCGTCCGCGACATCGCGGCCGGACGCATGGGCAAGATCAACATCGGGTTCAACGGCCGGGCCGGGCAGCTCATCATGCCCAGGTCACTGGCACAATTGCACGCCAACTATCCCAACATCACCACCAAACTCACCTCCGGCCGCTCCGGACCGCAGCTCACCGCTCTCACGCGCGGCGAACTCGATGTCGGGTTGCTCTACGGGGGCGCGTCCAACGGCGGGTCGGTGTTGTCGCGGTGTCTGCTGCAGATGCGCATCGGCGCGCTGGTCGGGCAGGGGCACCGATGGGCGGACCGGTCGTCGATCTCGATCCGCGAACTGGCCGAGACGCCGTGCGTGCTGTTCAACCGCGAGGTGAGCCCGGCGATGTACGACGCCATCATGACCGCGGGCGAGCGGGCAGGCGCCTTCCCGAAGGTCGCCGAGTACATGAACGACTCGGTGGCCACCGGGATCACCGTGGCGGCCCGCCGGTACGTGGGGTTCGCGTCGTTCGTCAGCATGGACGAGCCACGCCCGATGGGATTGAAGGTGGTGCCACTCGTCGATCCGGAACCGGTGGTGGAATTACAGGTCGCCTGGCGCGTCGACAGTCCCAACGAAGTGGTGCAGGTATTCCTGGACAGCCTCGATTCGACGAAGAATTTCCTGCAGTCCACGATCAGCGGCAAGGTGTACGGAGAACCGTTGGCGAGTTGATTACCATTCGGTCGATTGAGATCGGCAATGGAAATCCGAATCGACGGCCGCGGATGGTGCAATTAAATCATGGCACCTGAACTGAAAACCTCAGCCACCCTCGGTTCGGTATTCGAGGCGATCGATCCGGATAACCCCGACTTCTTGCACCTGCAGCGAATTGTGAGCAAGTTGGTTCCTTTCGGTACCCACGCGGGCGCCGAAATCACCGAAATCGGTCCGCACCGCGCGATCGTGGAGATTCCCGACGAGCCCTACATCCTCAACCATCTGCGTACCGTGCACGCGGGTGCGCAATTCCTGGCCGCCGATATCGCCGGCGCGTGCGCTTTCGTGGGTGCGCTGGCGTCACGGTTGTCCGCCATCGACACGTTGGTGCTGCGCGACGCGCGGCTGTCGTTCCGCAAGCCCGCTATCGGCCGGATCCGGGCGATCGGGGTCATCGACCCGAGCGACGTCGCGACGGTGCTGGCGGCCAAGGGCGGCCGGCGACTGGACGTGGACGCGCGGGCCCTGATGTACGACACGGCGGGCGTGCTGGTCGGCAAGGTCGCGCTCGACTACGTCTGCACCCTGGCCCCGGAGGCGTGATGAGCGAGCAACGCACCGAGATCGCCGGGCTGGAAGCGACCACCGTCGCCACCCCCGACGGCGCCGCCCTGTCGGTTCGCCTACTGCCGCAAGCGGATCCGGCCGCACCCGTCGTGCTGGTCCTGCCCGCCATGGCCATCAAGGCCAAGTACTACCTGCCGCTGGTCACGGCCTTGCACGCGGCCGGACTCACGGCCGCGGTCCTCGATCTCCGCGCGCAGGGCGAGAGCAAGCCCGCACTGGGGGAGGGCCCCGGGTTCGGCTATCGCGAGCTGATCGAGGTCGATCTGCCCGCCGTGGCGGCCGCGCTGCGGGAGCGTTTTCCGCAGGCGCCGCTGCACCTGTTCGGCCACAGCCTCGGCGGACAGCTCGCACTGCTGTTCGCGGCGGCCGAACCGGAGCGGGTCGCGAGCATCACGACGATCGGCACCGGTTCGGTGTACTGGTGGTCGTTCGAACTGCGCAGGCGCCTCGAGGTGCTCGCGAGCGGACTCTCGGTCGGTGCGATCACCCGGCTGCGCGGCCGGTGGACCGGCGGTCGCGGCATCGGGCCGATGACCGCGGGCGTCATGCTCGACTGGGCACGTCACCTGCGGACCGGTCACTACCGGCCCAGTGGCAGCACCCGTGACTACGACCGGTTGCTGCGCGAACTCACGCTGCCGGTGCTGCTGATCTCGCTCGACGGCGACCCGCTCGGCCCCGAGTCCACGGTGCGGTTCCTGAGCAAGCGGATGGGCGCGGCGCGGCAGCACCGCTGGCACATCGACCGGACTTCGGGCTTCACGCACATCGGCCACGCGTCCTGGGTGAAGGACAGCGGTCTGGTCGCGCCCGCGGTCGCGGACTGGGTCACCGAAGGCCGACCGCCCCGGTAGCGAGGTCCCACACCACTCCCGATCACTCCCGACCGCTCCTCGGCGACGACGGCGTCGTTCGCGGCGCCGATCGTCTACGGCACCTCTCGCTAGCGACCTCTGCCCTCGGGCTCTCAGAAGGATTGGCACAGTGACGACTTCCCTTGCACCCTCGGCGCTCGCCAGGGACGACAACTCCATCTACCGTGCGCTGTCGGAATTGGACAAGCCGGTGTTCGTGGTCCGTGACGATGCCGGTGTCGCGGTGACCACCGACGCCGGTACCGCTCGCGGCAAGCAAGTGCTGGCAGCCGCTCCGGCGTTGCGACCGGAAACGCTGGGCAACAACGAGTTCCGGCAGACCCACGGCGTGGGCTACGCCTACCACGCCGGCGCGATGGCCAACGGGATCGCCTCGGCCGCGATGGTGGTGGCGATGGCGCGAGCGGGCTTGCTCGCCTCGTTCGGCGCCGCCGGTGTGCTGCCCGCCCGGATCGACGAGGCCCTGGCCACGATCGGCCGCGAAGCGCCGGGAAAGCCCTTCGCCTGCAACCTGATCCACAGCCCCAGTGAGAACGCGCTGGAGCGAGCGATCGTGGACGCGTGCCTGCGGCACGAGGTGCGCTGTGTCGAGGCGTCGGCGTTCCTCGACCTGACCCCGCAGGTGGTGCGCTACCGGCTGGCCGGACTGCACCGCGACCCGAACGGCCAGGTGGTCGCCCGAAATCGGGTGATCGCCAAGGTATCTCGCGCCGAGGTCGCCGAACTGTTCCTGCGTCCGGCGCCGCAGCACCTGGTGCGCGGACTGCTCGACGCGGGGGAGATCACCGCCGAGCAGGCGGAGTTGGCGGCGTCGATCCCGATGGCCGACGACATCACCGGCGAGGCGGATTCCGGTGGCCACACCGACCGTCGTCCGCTGGTGGTGCTGCTGCCCTCGCTGCTGGCGGTGCGCGAACGGATACAGCGCGAATACGGCTACGCCCAGCGTGTTCGGGTCGGCGCTGCCGGTGGCATCGGTACTCCGGCCGCCGCCGCGGCGGCGTTCGCGATGGGTGCCTCCTACGTGGTCACCGGGTCGGTCAACCAGGCCACCGTCGAAGCGGCGCAATCCGAGACGGCGAAGCGGCTACTGGCCGCGGCGGGTGTCGCCGACACCACCATGGCGCCCTCCTCGGACATGTTCGAGCTCGGCGTCGACGTGCAGGTGCTGCAACGCGGCACGATGTTCGCGAGCCGGGCCCGGCGCCTGTACGACACCTATCGTCGCTACGACGGCATCGACGCGATCCCCACCGCCGAACGCGCCGAAATCGAACAGAAGATCCTGGCCCGCTCGCTCGACGAGGTGTGGAACGACTGCCTCGGCTACTTCCGTGAGCGCGATCCCGAGCAGATCGAGCGCGCCGAGGGGAACCCGAAACGCCGGATGGCACTGATCTTCCGATGGTATCTGGGCCGGTCGTCGGGCTGGAGCACGGCCGCGACGCCCGATCGCACCCTCGACTATCAGATCTGGTGCGGACCCGCGATGGGCGCGTTCAACGACTGGGTCGCCGGAACCTACCTGGCCGCCCCGGCGCACCGCCACGTCGCCGAGGTCGGGCTGCAGATCATGCACGGTGCGGCGTTCGCCACCCGGGTGAGTCAGTTGCGTGCGGCGGGGGTGCGGCTGCCGGGTCGCTGCTCGACCTACGTTCCGGCTCCGCTGACCAGCATCGAGTCACGATGAGCAGCGCCGTGCAGGGCCATAGAGTCGTGCAGGAATACACGGTCGAGCCACTGGTCACGATGGCCGACGACGACAACTTGGCCAACGTGGTGTTCCGCAAGGCCGAGGCCGACCCCTCGGCCGTGGTGTTCAGCCGCAAGACGGCCGAAGGCTGGCTCGACGTCGGCTACGACGAGTTCGCCCGCCTCGTCCTCGGACTGGCGAAAGGCCTGGTGGCCAACGGAATCAGCGCGGGCGATCGGGTACTGATCCTCGGCGGAACCAGTTTCGAGTGGTCGGCGGCGGACTTCGCCGTGCTGAGCGTGGGCGCGGTCGCCGTGCCCGTCTATCCGACGTCGTCGGCCGAACAGATCCACCACATCGTGGCCGATGCCCGACCCAGCGCGTGTTTCGTGGAGACGGACGACCAGCGCGAGCTGATCGTCACGGCCGCGGGGCAGGCGCTGCGTGGGCGGGGCTGGCTGCTCGGCTCGTCGCTGCCCGCGTTGATCGAACAGGGCGCGGCGATCACCGATGCGGAGGTCACCGACCGTCGGCAGGGGGTGCGCGCCGATGATGTCGCGACGATCGTCTACACCAGCGGCACGACGGGCGTCCCCAAGGGCTGCCTGCTGACGCACCGCAACATCTTCGCCGCCGCGGCCAACGTGGTCGAACTCCTCGACACCGTATTCCGGCGCACCCCATCAGATCCCGCGTCGACACTGCTGTTCCTCCCGCTCGCGCACGTATACGGGCGGGTCGTGCAGTTCGGCTGTGTGCTGGCCGGGGTTCGTACCGGTCTGGTCGCCACCCCGGCGCAACTGCCCGCCGAACTGCCGATCTTTCGGCCGACGTTCCTGATCGGCGTCCCGTACGTCCTGGAGAAGATCCGCAAGGCGGCACGCCAGGCGCTGGGCGGCGATCGATACGACACCGCCGAGGCGGCGGCGATCGCGGTCGGCCACGCGCGCCGACGCGGTGAGCAGCCCCCGGCGAGCGCGGTGATCGACGCGGAGATCGGCAAGCAGTGGCGCGGCATGCTCGGCGGACGGCTCGAGCACATGGTCGCGGGCGGCGCCTCCCTGGAACCGTCGACGGCGGACTTCTTCACCGGGATCGGTGTGGAGATCATCGGCGCGTACGGCCTGACCGAAGCCTCGTCGACGGTCAGTATGAGCGCGCCGCAAGCCAATCGGGCCGGCGCGGTCGGTCGGCCGGTGCCGGGCACGACGGTCGCGATCGCCGACGACGGCGAGATCCTGGTCCGTGGCCCGCAGGTCTTTCCCGGGTACTGGCCCGACGGCGGGCACCCGGCCGAGAACTGGCTGGCCACCGGCGATCTCGGCCGACTCGACGAGGACGGATTCCTGTTCATCACCGGGCGGCGCAAGGAGATCATCGTCACCAGCGGTGGCAAGAACGTGGCGCCCGCGCCGCTCGAAGATCGGGTTCGCCTGCACGCCTTGGTGAGCAACTGCATGCTCGTCGGTGAAGGTCGGCCGTATGTGACCGCTCTGATCACCGTCGATCCTGTTGTGCTGGCTCGCTGGGCCGCGGAGCAGGGCGTCGATCTGTCCGGCGGTGTCCCGACCGACGACGCCAGGTTGCTCGCGGAGCTCTCCGTCGGGGTCGAGGCGGCGAACCGGCTCGTCTCCCGTGCGGAGTCGATTCGCCGGTTCGCCGTTCTCGCGGAGGACTTCTCGATGGAGAAGGGGCAGCTGACGGCGTCGCTGCGGCTGCGTCGCGCGGCGATCGAAGCCGACTTCGACGCCGTCATCGCCTCGCTGTATCCGGACTAGGCCCCGCCCAACCAGCAGAAGTACTCGAGATCCACCTTCGCGAGCAAGGCGCCACTGTCGTCGTGCAGCAGGGCCTTTCCGGTGATATCGAACTGCTCCTCGGTCCTGCGCCCGACCACGTCGGCCAGGATCGGGGAGCTCACCGTGCCGCTGGCGCGGATCCGGCCGCGGGCGGGCCGGAAGAAGGTGGCCTTGGTGCCGCGAAGCACGAACGTCCGCACATGCAGGATGCGCGGCGCGATGATGCCGGAAAACGCACCGGCACACGCGACTTCGGCGGCCAGGAACAACGCCCCGGCATGCACGGTACCCAGGTGATTGCTCATCGTCGGCGCCTCGGGGATCTCGGCCACCGCCGAGCCGGGTCCCAGTTCGGTCATGCGCACTCCCACCAGATTCACGAACGGCACGAGAGTGTCGACGGTCTTACGGATCTGTTCGTAGTCCGGCGTCGTGGCGCCGGTCATATTCGTCAGCCGAGCCTGCGCTGCGGCGATTCCGGGGGCCGGTTCATTTCCAGTTGGCATGCCCCAATTAGCCCATATCGAACCGTTTTTCGTGATGAACGGAAGTTGAATTAAACTATTCATCCGTGCAGCCGGATCGCTAATACTCGAAACCATTGTTCTGGAACAACTATTCATATAATCCGATTGGAAATCGGTACGCGGATGGAGTGGTTCGACTCCGTAAAATCGGAACCGGGGCCATAAGCGTTTCATTTACTGAGGAGTCACCCTGATGTATGACGCGATTGTTGTCGGCGCGCGATGCGCGGGTTCACCGGTCGGCATGTTGCTGGCGAGGCAGGGACATCGAGTTCTGGTGGTGGACCGTGCCACCTTCCCCAGCGACACCGTCTCGACGCACTACATTCAGCAGCGCGGGCTGGCCCGGCTGGCCCAGTGGGGCCTGCTCGACAAGCTGATCGCCACCGGTGTGCCGGCGATCAAGCGCATGACGGTGTCCTACCTCGACATCGTCATCGCGGGCTTCGCCGATCCCATCCAGGGCATCGATGCCACCTACGCGCCGCGGCGCACCGAACTCGACGCGATCCTGGTCGAGGGCGCGAAGGAAGCGGGCGCCGAGGTTCGCACCGGCTACACCGTCAGCGAACTGATCATCGAGGACGGCGTGGTCGTCGGTATTCGCGGTTCGGTAGCCGGTGGTGAGATCGCCGAGGAGCGGGCCCGCATCGTGATCGGCGCGGACGGCACCAACTCGTTCGTCGCCAACGCTGTCGGCGCCGAGACCTATACGAAGGTCGCGGCCGAGTGCTTCATCTACTACAGCTACTTCAGCGGTCTGTCGCAGACCGAGTTCCACAGCCGTATCGGCGACAAGCAGCAGATCGGCATCTGGCCGACCCACAACGACCAGACCCTCGTCGCGGTCATGCGCAAGATCGACACCTACGCCGATTTCCGCGCCGATGTCGAGGCCAACTTCGTGAAGGTCGCGCGCGAGATCCTGCCCGAGTTCGCCGAGGAACTGGTCACCAAGGGCAAGCGTGAGGACCGTTTCTACCCGATGCGGTATCCGGACAACTACCGCCGCCAGTCGCACGGCGAGGGCTGGGCACTGGTCGGCGACGCGGGCTACCACAAGGACCCGTTCACCGGACTCGGGATCTCCGACGCGTTCGATTACGCGGCACTGCTCGCCGAGCGGGTGCACGAGGGTCTCACCGAGCAGCGGCCGATGGCCGAGGCGCTCGCCGATTACCAGCGCGAGCGTGACGAGAAATCGCAGTCGGGTTTCGAATTCACCTGCACGATTTCCACGCTCGAGCTGACCCCGCAATTGCTGGCTGTCTTCCGTGCGCTGGAAAACAACGAAGAATATGCCAAGGACTTCTTCGCGATGGTCGGCGGCGGCATGACCGGCGAGGAATTCTTCGCGCCGGAACGTATCGCGAAATTGCTCGGTGCCAACGTATGAGCTGATGGTGCTCGGCGACAGTTTCGCGGAGGGGCGCGGCGGTTCGGTCAACGCCGACGGCTCCTTCGCGGGATTTGTCGCGCACGTCGAGCACCTGCTCGGAATCTCCGGCGCGACGCTGAACCTCGGTTCCTACGGGGCCACCACGCAGGATGTCATCGACCGGCAGCTGCCGGTCGCCCTCGCCGCCGATGCTCCGCTGGTCGGCGTGATCGTCGGCGGAAACGACCTGGTCACCGACTACGACCCGGATCGATTCCGCCGCAACCTCCGTCAGATCTATGCCGGGCTGGCGGGCCCCGGTCGGCTGGTGTTCACCACGAACTGGCCGAGTATTCCGGACCGCCTGCCCGGCCTGCCCGAATCCGTCCGCACGGTGTTGCGGTCGCGATTCGCGCAAGCCAACGACTATCTCGACGACCTCGTCCACGAGTTCGATCTCGTGCGACTCGATTTGGTGAACGCACCCATCACCGCGGACCCGGTCATGTGGTCCCCGGACGGCATGCATCCGAGTCCGGCGGGCCATCAGCTCATCGGCACGGCGATGGCCGACCTCATCGACGAGGTCCGGACTGTGCGAGTTTCGCAACTCTGAGCAGAAGACAAGGGATAGCAACCATGAACGACCAGCTTCGGCACTCCGAAGACCCGGCCATGACGAGGCGACTAGCCGACAATCCGATCGCGATCGTCGGACTGAGCGGACTGTTCCCGATGGCCGCCAACTTCCGTGACTTCTGGCAGAACGTCGTCGACGCCGCGGACTGCATGTCCGACGTGCCTGCCACGCACTGGAACCTCGACGACTACTACGACGCCGATCCGACGGCGCCCGACAAGACCTATTGCCGCCGTGGCGGTTTCGTGCCCGAGATGCCGTTCAGCGTCACCGAGTTCGGGCTGCCGCCCAATCAGCTCGAGGTCACCACGGTCGTGCAGCTGCTGAGCCTGCTCGTCGCCCGTGACGTGCTCGCCGACGCGGGCGCCGTCGGGTCGGACTGGTACCGGCCCGAGCGCACCGGTGTGGTGCTGGGCGTGGCCGGGCCGACGACCTTGTCGCACCCGCTGGCCGCCCGCTTGTCGACGCCGGTGCTCAAGGAGGTCATCCGCAGTTGCGGGCTGACGCAGGCCGACGCCGAGCAGATAGCGCAGAAGTACGCGGACGCCTTCCCGTCGTGGGAGGAGAACTCGTTCCCCGGTCTGCTGGGCAATGTGATCGCGGGCCGGGTCGCCAACCGGCTCGACCTCGGCGGTATGAACTGCACCGTCGACGCGGCGTGCGCGAGTTCGCTGTCGGCGGTGCACGTCGCGATCAGCGAACTGGTGTCCGGTCGTGCCGACATGATGATCACCGGTGGTTGTGACACCGAGAACTCGATCTTCGGCTACCTGTGCTTCAGCAAGGTCGGGGCGCTGTCGCGCTCGGGTGTGATCAAGCCGCTCGACGACAGTGCCGACGGCACTCTGGTGGGCGAGGGCATCGGCATGATCGCCCTCAAGCGCCTCGCCGACGCCGAGCGCGACGGTGACCGGGTGTACGCGGTGATCAAGGGCATCGGATCGTCGAGCGACGGTCGTTTCAAGAGCATCTACGCCCCGCGCGCCGAGGGGCAGCAGGCGGCGCTGCACCGCGCCTACGAGGACGCGGACTGCTCGCCCGCCACGATCGGGCTGTTCGAGGCGCACGCCACCGGCACCCGCGTGGGCGATCAGACCGAGCTCGCCGCGTTGAACGCGGTGCTGCGCGAGGCCACCGACGAGACCGGCTACGCCGCGATCGGCAGCGTGAAATCCCAGATCGGCCATACCAAGGGCGCCGCCGGGGCGGCCAGCCTGATCAAGCTGGCGCTGGCGCTGCATCACAAGGTGCTGCCGCCGACGATCAATGTCACCGCGCCGAACAAGGCACTCGACGACTCGTCGCCGCTCTACATCAACACCAGGACCCGGCCGTGGATCCGCGATCCGCACCGGCCGCAGCGTCGCGCGGCCGCGTCGGCGATGGGCTTCGGCGGCACCAACTTTCACGCGGTACTCGAGGAAGCGACCGGCGATCGCGGAAGTACCCGCACGATGCACCGCACCGCACGAGTGTGGCTGTGGCACGCCGCGTCCGCCGCCGAGCTGGCGAGCCTGCTGAGCTCGGGCGCCGATCCCAACGGCGACGCCGGGATTCCGGACGAGCACGCTCGCGTGGGTTTCGTGGCGCGCGACGAGCAGGAAGCTTCGGCGCTGCGCGCACTGGCGGTGACCGAACTCGCCGGTGACGCCGAGGAGTGGAACCATCCGCGCGGCATCGTCTTCCGTCGACGAGCCATGCCCGATCTGAAGATCGGCGCGCTGTTCGCCGGTCAGGGCAGCCAGTACGTAGACATGGGTCTGGCGGCGGTCCTGAACAACCCCACCGTCGCCACCGCCTTCGACGAGGCCAACGCGGTGTTCGCCGACGCGGCCCGGCCACCTGCCGCGGTGGTGTTCCCGCCGCCGGTCTTCGACCCCGAGCTGCGCAACGCCCAGGAGGCGACGCTGCGGCGGACCGAATTCGCCCAGCCCGCGATCGCGGCGTTGTCGGTGGGGCAGTACCGGTTCCTGTCCGAGCGCGGCCTGACCTGCGCCGGCTTCATGGGCCACAGTTTCGGTGAACTGACCGCGCTGTGGGCGGTGGATTCGCTCGACACCGCCGACTACTTCACCCTCGCCAGGGCGCGCGGCGCGGCGATGGCGATCGACACCGACACCGACGCGGGCACGATGGCCGCGGTGCAGGCCGACCGTGAACAGGTCAGCGCGATCCTCGCCGATCATCCCGATGTGAGCGTGTGCAATCACAACGCACCCGATCAGGTGGTGGTCGGTGGCGGTACCGCTGCCGTCGCGGAGTTCGTCGCGGCGGGCCGGGCGCGCGGGCTGACCGTGCGTGAGTTGCCGGTGGCCGGCGCGTTCCACACCCGCTACGTCGCCCACGCCGTCGAGCCGTTCAAGGCCGCGGTGAAGAGCGTCGGCATTCGCGCCCCGAAGGCCAAGATCTACGCCAATTCCCGGGACGCCGAATACGGTTCGCGGGTCGCGACCAACCGGCGGGTGCTCACCGAGCAGCTGCTCGAGACCGTCGAGTTCGTGGCAGGTCTGCGGGCCATGCAGGCCGACGGCTGCACTGTGTTCGTCGAGTTCGGACCGAAGGCCACGCTCACCTCGCTGGTGCGCCGGACCCTCGGCGCCGAGGTGATCGCCCTCTCGACCGACCAGGGCCCGACCGGCGACAGCGACGTGGCGCTCAAGAAGGCCGCGCTGCAGCTGGCGGTGCTCGGTGCGCCGATCGTCGATATCCACCGCCACGACGCCGCACCGTTCGCGGTGCCGGAGGCGCCCGGCATGGTGGTCCGGCTCAACGGCCGCGATTTCGTACCGGAATCCCGTAAGGAGCTCTACCGCAAGGGAATCGAGGAGCACGTCGTGTTGGAAGCTGTCACGCAGGCGCGGCTGGACGCCGAAGCCGATGCCGCGGCACAGGCGCAGGTGGTCGCGCAAGCGCACGCCGCCGCGCAGGAGCGAGTCGCGGCCGAGTCCTACGCCGCCGCGCAGGCGGCCGCGGAAACGCACACCGCCACCAGGGAACTGGTGACTGTCGAAGCTCCGGCCGCCACGCAGGTCCGGGCGGGATCGGCGGCAGGGTCGACGGTCGGAGATCGGCCCGCGACGGGACTCGACGCGGCCGCTCAGCAGCACCTCGACATCCACAGCCGGTACGCGGAGGGCCAACTCGAGGTCGCCGAAGGACTGGTCTCGGTATTGCGCGACGCGCAGCGGACCGGCGGTGCCGATGACCGCCTCCACTCGACCGTGCACGCCATCAAGGAACAGAGCCTGGCGATCGGCCGAACCCACGTCCGGGTCAACGAAATCCTCGCGTCGTTGTCCGGCCTCGAATACGGGTCCCCGGCGCCGACCGTCGAGGTTCCGAGCCGGAACGGGACGAACGGCTTCCACGCCGAACTGCCCACCGGCAATGGAAACGGCAGCCACACCCACGCGGCAGCGGTGCTCGACCACCAGACCGCCACGCGCCCCACGGTGCCCGACAGTGTCGCGCAATCGGCTGCCCCACAACCGAATCCGGCTCCGCCGTCGGTTTCTGATGTCGTTGCCGAGTCGGCTTCGGCGGGTCAGACGGTCGAATCCGCGCTGCCTGTCGTAGCGACCGAGGCTCCGGCACTCGACGCCGACGCGGTGTGGTCGGTGTTGTCGCAGGTGGTTTCGGAGAAGACCGGTTATCCGCCGGAGATGCTGGCGTTGTCGCTGGATCTGGAAGCGGATCTGGGTGTGGACTCGATCAAGCGGGTGCAGATCATGGGTGCGGTCGGTGAGCGCATCGACGGTGTGCCCGCCGTGGGCCCGGAGCAGGTCGCAGAACTGCGATCCCTGAGCGACATCGTGGACTTCGTCGCCGCATCCGTGGTGTCGGGGCCGAGTGTCGCGCCTTCGACAACCGGTCCGGCGCTCGATGCCGACGCGGTGTGGTCGGTGTTGTCGCAGGTCGTCTCGGAGAAGACCGGCTACCCGCCGGAGATGCTGGCACTGTCGCTGGATCTGGAAGCCGACCTCGGCGTGGACTCGATCAAGCGCGTGCAGATCATGGGTGCGGTCGGTGAGCGCATCGACGGAGTGCCCGCTGTCGGTCCTGAGCAGGTCGCGGAGTTGCGTACGCTGAGTGACATCGTCGATTTCGTCGCCGCCTCGGCGGCTTCCACACCGAGTGGTGAACCGGCGACGGCGCCGGTGGTCGACGCCGACGCGGTGTGGTCGGTCTTGGTGCAGGTGGTTTCGGAGAAGACCGGCTATCCGCCGGAGATGCTGGCGTTGTCGCTGGATCTGGAAGCGGATCTGGGTGTGGACTCGATCAAGCGGGTCCAGATCATGGGTGCGGTCGGTGAGCGGGTCGATGGTGTGCCCGCTGTCGGTCCCGAGCAGGTCGCGGAGTTGCGCACGCTGAGTGACATCGTCGATTTCGTGGCCGGCTCCGCTGCCCCCGCGGCGACCCCATCCGCCCCGGTGGCCCCCGTGACGGGGAGTAGCTCGGCCCCAGTGTCGGACAGTGATCGTGGACTTCAGCCGGGATCCGACCGTGGTGGGATCGAGGACGATCCGGTGCTGCTGCGGATCGTGCCGGTCGAACTTCCCGATATCGACCGCGTCGCCGAGCCCTACGCCGCGCAGCGGACAGCCTTGATCGTCGACCATGGTGACGACACCGCGGCGACTCTCGCGAGTGGCCTCGAGCAGCAGGGATGGACCGTGCACACGGCCTCCGTCGCGGCCGCCGACAACGCCGGCGTAGCCGCCTGGGACGGTGCCACCGTGCAGGGAGCGATCGAGTCCGCACTGAAAGACGTTGTGCGGCTGGATCTGTGCCTGACCGTGCTGCCCGCGGACAGCCAGTGGCTGGTGGGTGGTCATCGGCTCGCCGATACGATCCACACCGCCACGCTGGTGCACGACCGCCTGGTGGCGACCGCCGAAGCCGGCACGCGGGCGGCGTTCGTCACGCTCACCCGCATCGACGGCGTGCTCGGCCACCGAGGTGATCGAGCGGCTGCCGCCGCCGTTGTCGGCGGGGTCAGCGGTCTGGTCAAGACCCTCGCGCAGGAGGCCCCCGGACTGTTCTGCCGGGCACTCGATCTCTCGCCGCACCTGACCGACGAAGCGCTGGTCGAAACCTTCCTCGCCGAACTCGACGACGCCGCGACCGACGCTCGCGAAGTCGGGGTCGACGCCGAACGAACCCGCCGGACACTGCGCCCGCAGGCGGTTGAAAGTAACGCCGCAGCAGCAGAACTCACCCTCACCGCCGACGATGTTCTCGTCGTCACCGGTGGCGCACGGGGAGTGACGGCACGGTGCGTTCGCGAACTGGCCGCTCGCCGGGCGTGCGAGTTCATCCTGCTCGGACGCACCGAACTCGACGACGAACCGGAATGGGCGGCAGGTGTCGCCGACGATGCCCTCAAGGCCGCCGCCATCGCCGCCGTGCGCGCCGCGGGTGAGCAGCCGACACCGAAGCAGGTCGACCGGCTCACCCGAAACCTGCTGGCCCAGCGTGAGATCCGCGCGACCGTCGACGCGGTGGCCGAGACCGGCGCACGGGTGCGCTACCTCGCGGTCGACATCACCGATATCGAAGCCACCGAGCGGGCACTCGCCGAGGACGCGGGCCGGGTCACCGGCATCGTGCACGGTGCGGGCGCACTGGCCGACTCGCTGCTCCCCGCCAAAACGGCCGATGACATCCGCCTCGTCCTCGCGACCAAACTCGACGGGCTGTACAACGTGGTCAGCGCCCTGCGCGACGCCACGCTCGGCCATCTCATCCTGTTCGGATCGGTAGCCGGGGTCTACGGCAATCCGGGTCAGGCCGATTACGCGGTCGCCAACGAAGCCCTCAACCGGGCGGCGGTGAGCTGGCGGCGACAGGGTCTGGCCGGACATGTCACCACCGTCAACTGGGGCGCCTGGGACGGTGGCATGGTGACCCCGCAACTGCGCGAGGTCTTCCTCGCCCGCGGTGTCGCCCTGCTCGGGATGGACGCCGGCGCGCGGATGTTCGCCGAGCAGTTCGGCTCCGGTCGCGCCGACGACGTGTCGGTGCTGGTCGGTCCCGCGGCTCCGCTGGCCACGGCCGTAACCCTTACCCCGACAAAGCCTTTCACCACCCATCGTGATCTGGCGGCACTGGCCGCCGACCCGGTGATCGGCGACCATCGAGTCGGCAAGTTCCCGGTGTTCCCGGCCGCCGCCGGGCTCGGCTGGGCGATCAATGTGCTCGAGCGCGCCAACCCGGGCCTGCGGGTGGTGGAATGCACCGGTTTCGAGGTGCTGCGGGGAATCGTGTACGACGGAAAGGACGAGCGGTCCTACCGGCTCGAGGTACAGGCGGGCACGGTCGTCGACGACCGCCTGAGCGTCACGGTCTGGATTCGCAGCGACGAACCCGGCAAGACGCTGGCGCCGTCGCACTTCACCGCGACGTTCGCCCTCGCCGCCGAAACGTGGCCCGCCCCGGTACTTTCCGGCTGGCCGGGATACGCGATCGGTGAAGGGGTGGAGAACGGCCTCGACGTCTACCGTGCCGCGGATCTGTTCCACGGGCCCCTGCTGCAGGGCGTTCGCCGCATTCTGGAGCGGACGGAGCGTCGCCTCGTCGTCGAGGGCAAGCTCGCCGACACCCGGATCGGTACCGGCAACTACGCGGGGGCACTGCACAGTCCGGTGCTGGCCGATGTCGCGATCCAGTCCGGTGCGCTGCTCGGGGTGTGGTTCATGAACTCGGCCTGCCTGCCGCTGTCGGTCGGGCGGATCGAGTACTTCGCCCCGCTGCCCGACGACAGTCCGTTCGTGATCGTCGTCGACGACCTGCGCGCCAACGCGGGCGGCACGGAGGTCACCGTGACAGTCACCGCGTGTGATCCGAATGGCACTGTCCTGCAGCGCTACAGCGACCTCGCGGTGATCGCCACGCCGGAGATGACCGAGAAATTCGCCGAGGCCGTGCGCCTACGTGAGCAGCGCGCGTGAGCATCGTCGACGTCAGGAACGGAGATCCGATGACCATCACACCACTGGACACCCTCGACTTCGACGGTGAGCCCTTCGATGTCCTCGCCTGGACGCTGGCACTGGAGCCGGCTACCAGCCCCGCCTCTCCACCGTCCACCGCACCGGCGGGCCCGACGCACACCGCGTCGGTGCCCGCGGTGCAACCGCCCATCGTCCCGGTGCCCGCCGTTCAACGACCCACCGCACCGGTGGCGGTGACCGGCCCCGTCGACGCCGTTGCCGCGCTCCTGCAGGAGGTTCGGTCCGAGCTCGTCACCGCACACCTGTCGGCGATGGACGTACAGACCGCGTTGCAGCGGCGCGCGCTCGACACCCTCGGCAGCAACGAGCGGGGTGCCCGGTCCGACCGGGAACCCGCACCCGCGCCGACCACCTGGGCGGAACAGACCTTCGCGGTCATGATCGACTACGCGCCGGCCACCGGATTGACGGTCTCCGCCGCGCCGGGACACCCGGTGGTCTTCGAGCTGCCACCGCCGGCGACCACCATGAATGCCTTCAAGTTCCTCGCCCGCACACCGATCACCGCACTGGACGGCGGCGCTCTCGCCGCACTGGGCAGGGGCGAGGTGGCTGCCGTCTTCGGCCCGGCTTACGACCAGGAAGGCGTGAACCCCGACATCCGGCTGACCGACGGGGCCCACGGCAACCTCACCGAGGTGCTCGAGATCGCCGGACGCGAAGGTCCATGGGCCAGAGGGCGTGTGCGGGCGAGCTGCCGCATCGATGGTCCCGATCCGGTCACCGCGGCGACCGAACTCGCCTGGCAGGCCGCCCAGGTCTTCGCGGTGCGCGCGGGCCTGCAGCTGTGCCTGGCCGGTGCCCGATTCCAGGCGAGCGAGCCCCTCGAAGTGACGGTGTCCGCCCCGATGGCCGGACCCGCCGAGCTGATCGCCGACGTGGTCCAGATCGACCTGCTGCCGCGTCCATGGCTTCGGATCAATGCCGAAATCCGTTGCGCGGGCGCAGTGGTGGCAACGGTGCACGGCCTCGCCCTGGAGATCAGGGAGGAGCAGGGTCTGGCGATCGGTCCCGATGCCGGTGGCGAGATTCCCCGATTCCTCGGCCGCCGCAACGTCTTCGGTCAGCGGGCTCTGCTCGGTGAGTTCCACATGACCCACAGCGCGCGCGGCGATCTCGGCATCGCGCTCGGCCCGGAGTTCTCGGCGTACGCGGGTCGCAGGGCCACGCGCATGCCCAACCACGGACTTCAGCTCTGCGATCGGGTCATGGCCGTCGACGGGCGACGGGGGCAGCTCGACGCGGGCAGCGCGCACACCGAATACGATTCGCCCGCCGACTCCTGGTACTACGTCGAGTCGGCCAACGCCTCCATGCCCAACGTCGTCTACATGGAGACCTCGCTGCAGTCGGCGTTGCTGCTCGGCTACTTCCTCGGCGCCACCCTCACCTCGCCCGAGGAGGACTTCAGCCTGCGCAATCTTGACGGCTCCGCGACGGTGCTGCGCGAGGTGGACCTGCGGGACAAGACGATTCAGCAGACCAGCAGGCTGATCGACACCACGGTCCTGGTCGGCGTCGTGCTGCAGACGTTCTCGTACGAACTCGCCGTGGACGGTGAACCGTTCTACGCGGGGGAGTCGCTGTTCGGGTTCTTCAACGCTCCGGCGCTGGCGAACCAGAACGGACTCGACAACGGCGAATTCGTGCCCACGTGGCTCGACCGGCAGGAGCGACGCCCCGCTGTTCGCGTGATCGACGTGGCCGCGCGTCGAGCTTCGGGTACCGGCATGCCGTGCGCGGTCGGGCACCTGGCGATGCTCGACCGCATCGAAACCGTCGACGGCGCGGGAGAATTCGGGCTCGGCTACCTGCGTGCCACCCGTGCGGTCCGCGCCGATGATTGGTTCTTCGGCTACCACTTCTACCTCGACCCGGTGATGCCCGGATCCCTCGGTGTCGAGGCGGTGATCCAGGCGATGCAGGAGTGGACGGTCGACGCCGGTCTCGCCGCCGAACTGGTCGCGCCGGAGTTCGTCGTTCCGGTCGGCGTGGCGTTGTCGTGGCGCTATCGCGGACAGATCCTGGCAAGCGACGAGCTGATGACCCTCGAGGTGCACATCAAGAGCGTCGAACGCCGCCTCGGCCGGATCCGGGTGATCGCCGACGCGAGCGTCTGGAAGCCGAACATGCGGATCTACGAACTCACCGGGGTCGCCGTGGAGTTGCGCGATGGCGACGCCCAACCCTGGTGAGGCGCACGGGCATCCGGTGATCGTCGCCGATGCCGCGCCCTCGTCGATTCGGTGGTTGCCGGTCCTGGTGCTCGCCCTCGGCGCGTTCTGTGCCGGGACCGACAACTACCTCGTCGCCGGGGTACTGGCGCCGATGGCGGCCGACCTACGGGTCTCCGTCGCCGGCGCGGGGCTGTTCGTCACGGGTTACTCCCTGGCCTACGCCCTCGCCGCGCCCGTCGTGGTCACCATGCTGCGGGTGCGCTCGCCACGGCGACTGCTGCTCATCGCGATCGCGCTGTTCGTCGTCGTGAATCTGCTCGCCGCGGTGGCGTGGTCACCGTGGGTGATGGCTGTGGCGCGCATCGCGGCCGGGTGCGTCGCGGGGATCTACGTGCCGCTCGCCGGCGCGGCGGCGGCCGCCATGGCTACCGCGGACCGTCGCGGTCGGGCACTGGCGGTGATCCTGGGCGGCATCTCGATCGCCACCGTGGCGGGTGTGCCGCTCGGGGTGTGGGTCGCCGGGCTGTCGTCGTGGCGGATGGCGTTCGTCGCCGTCGCGGCGGTGGCACTGATCACGACAGTCGGTGTCGCGCTCACGGTTCCGGCGGGCGAGGGCACACCCGTGGTGTCGCTGCGGCAGCGACTCGCACCCCTGCGGCACCCACCGGTGTGGCTGGGACTCGCGGTGACGATCTCGGGCATGACCGCGGGATTGATGGTGTTCACCTATGTGGGCCCGATCTATACCGAGGTCTCCGCCGTGGGAGCCGATCACGTCGGCGCGCTGATCATGGCGCACGGCGTCGGGGCGATGTTCGGCCTGTGGGGCGGGAGCGTGCTGGTCGACCGATTCGGCGCGCGGCCGGTACTGCTCGGCGCGTTGACGATCTTCACCGTGAACCTGGCCTGGCAGCCGATCGCCGCCAACACCTTGGCGACCACCCTCGCCTTCGTCACGGTGTGGGGTGTGGTCGGCTGGGCCTTCCTGCCCGCGCAGCAGCACAGCATGATCGCCGACGCGACCCCGGAGCAGGCACCGATGTTGTTGTCGCTCAACGGGTCGGCGATGTATCTCGGGGCCGCGTTCGGCTCGGCGATCGGCGGAGCCGTCATCGCGGTCCTCGGTACCGATCACATCTGGATGTTCGCCACCGGCTTCGGCGCGATCAGTGTCGCGCTGTCGCTGGTCCGTCATAAACAATTCCGATCCGACGATCGGCAATTGTCACACGCCGTCGCCGACCGCTGAATGGCTGGCTACGGTAAATAATGTTCAGCCCGGTTCCATACCGCTGAGGTGAATTGCACAATGAATCCCGATCCGCGCAGAAAAACGATCAGTAGTCCCTATATCCACCGACTGCAACGACGACACTTCCTGCTGTTCGATATTCTCCCGATCATCGGCACGGTCGTCGCCTTCGCCTTCCTTCTGGTCCGGCCCTTCGGTGTGCTGGAATTCGCCCTGCTCTTCGTGATGTGGCTGCTCACCGGACTCGGCGTGACGGTCGGCTATCACCGGCTGTTCACCCATCGCACGTTCAAAGCGGCGCCTTGGGTGACGTGGGTCCTGGCGATCCTCGGCTCGATGGCGGGCCAGGGCCCGGTCATCTCCTGGGTCGCCCTGCACCGGCGCCACCACGAATACAGCGATCGCGAAGGCGACCCGCACTCGCCCAATCTCGCCGGTGACGGCCTGCGCGGTGCGCTGCGCGGCCTTGCTCACTCCCATTTCCTGTGGATGCGCCGCCACGAGTACCCGAACGTGGTGCACTACGCGCCCGACTTGATCAAGGACCGGGGTCTGGTCCGCATCGCCCGCCTCTACTACTACTGGGTGGGGCTCGGGCTGTTGATCCCGACCGTGATCGGTGGCCTGGTCTCGATGAGCTGGACCGGCGCGGTCGCCGGCCTGCTCTGGGGTGGGCTGGTGCGCATCTTCGTTCTCGAGCACATCGTCTGGGCGATCAATTCGTTCCTGCACATGTTCGGAACCCGAAACTACGAATCCCGCGAGAACAGCCACAACGGTGGCGTATTCGCCCTGGCGACGCTGGGGGAGTCGTGGCACAACAATCACCATGCCTTTCCCGAGTCGCCTTCCTTCGGATTGGACTGGTACCGCCTCGATCCCGGTTTCTGGCTCATCCGAACACTGGCAATCTGTGGTCTCGCCTGGGACCTGAAAATGCCGTCCGCCGAACGCATGGCAGCCAAGCGAATCTAAGGAATTCTCACCGTGGATACAAGTAAAGAAGCCATTGTCACCTGGTGCCAGGAATACCTCGCGAGTCTGCTCGAGGTACCGGCCGCCACCATCGACCCGGCCACCGATTTCGATCGCCTCGGCATCGACTCGGCCCTGGCCGTCGCGCTGCTGATCGAGGTCGAGGACCGCTACGGTGTCGATCTGGCGCCCGAGGACCTGTTCGACAACCCCAACCTCGACGCCGTCGCCGCCTACCTGCACGAGCAGAGCCGGCGGAGTGTGGGGTAGCGATGTCGGTCCATACCGAGCGGTCCACCGCGGCCGCCGCAGCGATCCGCCACCACTACGACGCGGGTAACGACTTCTATCGCCTCTGGCTCGACGAGTCGTTGTCCTACTCCTGCGCCCTGCGCGAAAACCCCGACGACACACTGGAACTCGCCCAGGATCGCAAACTGCGATTCCACCTGGACGCGATCGACGCGCAGCACGCCGCCACCGTCCTCGATATCGGCTGCGGGTGGGGCGCGATCCTCGAGCGGCTGGCGCACGCCGGGGTCGCCAGGTCCGTCGGGCTGACGCTCAGTCCCGAGCAAGCCGAGTTCGTCCGATCGCGCCAATGTCCCGGCGTCGAAGTGCGGACCGAGAACTGGCTGCACTACGAGCCGGACACCCGATTCGACGGCATCATCTCGATCGGCGCCTTCGAACACTTCGCGACTCCCGATGACACACCGGACCAGAAGATCGGGGTGTACCGGGACTTCTTCACGCGGTGCCGCGACTGGCTCGATCCCGACGGCACGCTGTCGCTGCAGACCATCGCCTACGCGAACATGTCTCGCGAACAAGCCAGTGCCTTCATGCAGCAGGAGATCTTCCCCGACGCCGACCTGCCGACGCTGGCCGAGATCACTGCCGCGGCCGAGGGTTTGTTCGAGGTGCGCTCGATCAGCAACGGA
The DNA here is from genome assembly GCF_001427185.1 of Nocardia sp. Root136. Taxonomy (NCBI): domain Bacteria; kingdom Bacillati; phylum Actinomycetota; class Actinomycetes; order Mycobacteriales; family Nocardiaceae; genus Nocardia; species Nocardia sp. Root136. The sequence continues at coordinate 1,089,042 of NZ_LMFE01000001.1, read as the reverse complement.
CGCCTCGACTACGCCTGGACGTGCGAGCAGTGGGCGCGCAGGCTGCGGGCCCACCGCGCCGAGGCCACCGAGATCGTCGGCAGCGACGTGGTGGCCCGCTACGAGCGCTACCTGAAGCTGTCGGCGCTCGGTTTCCGGATGGGCAAGATCGGCCTGCTGCGGCTCGTGCTGGTGCCCTACCGCACCGGATTCTTCGCCGACCGCCGGGTGCGGTCGGCATGACCACGCATTCGCCCGAACCCGTCGCACCGAGCAGGGCGCGGGTGCGGTTCAACCCGTTCAGCGCCGAATTCCGGCAGGACCCGTACCCGCTCTACCAGCAGTTGCGCGAAGCCGAACCGGTGCACCGGACACTCGGCATGTGGGTGCTCACCCGGCATGCCGAGGTGCGTGGGGTGCTGCACGATCGCTCGTTCAGCGCCGGTCTGATTCCCAGTCTGGTGAGCAGACAGGCCGAGCGGCTCGGGCACTGCAGCGTCGCGCAGATCGAACGCCTCGGGCGTAAGTCGTTGGTGTTCACCGACAATCCCGATCACGCGCGGTTGCGCGGACTGGTGAACCGGGTGTTCACCGCCCGGTCGGTGGAGTCGCTGCGCCCGCTGGTGGCCCGGGTCGCCGCCGACCTCATGGAGCGGGCCTGGCGTGACGGCGGCCTGGATGTCATCGCCGACCTGGCCGCGCCGCTGCCGGTGGCGGTGCTGTGTGAGTGGATGGATCTGCCCGAGGAGTTGCGCCCGCGGGTCGGGCCGTGGACCCACGACATCCGATTCCTGCTCGAGCCCGGCATGATGAAAGCCGGGGATTTCGAACGGGTCCGGGTGGTGGTCGAGGAGTTCGCCGCGGCCATCGATGCCGTGCTGCCCGAGCGACGTGCCCGGCCCGGCAGTGATCTGATCAGCCAATTGCTCGCGGCGCGGACCGCAGGCGGCGATGTGCTGACCGACGAGGAAGTGGTCTTCGTCTGCATCATGTGTTTCGTCGCGGGCAACGAGACCACCAAATCGCTGATCGGCAACGGGACGCTGGCGCTGCTGCGCCACCCCGCCCAGGCCGCGCTGCTGCGCCGCGGACCGGAATCGGTCGAGGCGGCGGTGACCGAGGCCCTGCGCTACGACCCTCCGCTGCAGTTGACCAAGCGCCTCGCCACCCGCGACATCCAGCTCGACGGTGCCAGGATCTCGGCGGGCGAACAGATTCTGGTGTGTCTCGGCGCGGCCAACCGCGACCCCGACGTCTTCGCCCGGCCCGACGAGTTCGACCTCACCCGCACCGGCGGTGGACATCTCGGATTCGGCCACGGCATGCACGGGTGCCTCGGCGGACTGCTCGCCGAACTACAGGCGCAGGTCGCCTTCGAGTACCTGTTCGTCCGTTCGGAGCACCTGGAACCACGGCAGATGGACCTCGAATGGCAGGACCACAGTTTCATCGTGCGTGGTCTGAAGAGCCTTCCCGTCGACGTGCGGCGGGCACGATGACGGGCACCGGACTGGTCACCTCCTGGTTGCGCGGCGACACCGCGCCCGCTGGGGTGCGGCTGGTGTGTATCCCACACGCGGGTGCCGGAGCGTCGTCGTTCAATCGCTGGCCCGACCTGTTCGGACCGGGGATCGGGGTCGTGCGGGTGCAGCTCCCCGGCCGCGAGGATGTCGCGCAACGTCCGCCGCTGCACCGGGTCGGCGAGGCGGTCGACGAATTGTCCGGACAGATCATGCAATCGGGCGACGCACCGGTAGCCCTCTACGGCCACAGCATGGGCGCGCTGGTGGCCTATGAACTGGCTCGCGCGCTGACCGTCGCGGGCAGGCCGCCGGTCCACCTGTTCGTATCCGGTCGCCGGTCACCACACCTGGCGGCGAGCCGCGCGGTCCTGCATCGCCTGCCCGACAACGACTTCGCCGCCGCGCTGGACGCGATGGGCGCCTGGGGCGCGGCGGGCCGCAGCGCGAGTTTCCTGCGGTACGCGCTGCCGCTGACTCGCGCGGACCTGGAGTTGTCGGAGGAATACACCCACCGGCCCCGCCCCCGGCTCGCCTGCCCGATCACGACGTTCTACGGCGACGAGGACCCGATCGCCGACCCGGACGAGGTGTGGGCGTGGGGGTCGTTGACCGACGGCCCGTTCGCCACCCACGAGTTCACCGGTGATCACCTGTTCCACCATCGACATCGCGCGGCAATCGCGGCGATCATGACCGCCGCCCTGACCTGAGGACCGACGTGCAGCTACTTCCCGAGATCCTCGCGCGTCGCGCCGTCGACGAGCCGGACCGCATCGCCTACATCTTCCTCGACGACAACGGTGCCGAGCACACCACCACGACCTATCGCGAACTCCACGAACAAGCGACGGCGGTGGCGGGACTGCTGCGCGCGCGGTGCGAACCGGGCGAGCGCGCGCTGTTGGTGTTCCCGCAGTGCGTCGAATTCATCACCGCCTACTTCGGCTGCCTCTACGCGAATATCGTTGCCGTGCCGGTCAATCCGCCGCGCCGCGGCAAGGTTCAGGACGCGACGCGTTCCATCGTCGGCGACTGCGCGCCCACAGCCGTGTTGACGATCGCAGGGCTGCTCGAGACGCTGCGACCGGCACTCGAGCCGCTCTGCACCGCACGGCAGTGGCTGGCCGTCGACGAGTTGCCCACGACGGAAACGTCTTTCACCGCGACAGCCGCTGATCCCGATTCCGTGGCGTTCCTGCAGTACACCTCCGGGTCCACCTCCGCGCCCAAGGGCGTGATGGTGACGCATCGAAACCTGGTGGCCAACGAGGAGATGATCCGGCACAGTTTCGGCCACGACCGGGAATCGACCGTGGTCGGCTGGGCGCCCTTCTTCCACGACCAGGGCCTGATCGGCAATGTGCTGCAACCGGTGTACGTCGGCGCGACGACCGTCATGATGTCGCCCACCACGTTCATCCGGCGACCGCTGCGGTGGCTCGAAGCCATCTCGCACTATCGCGCGCACACCAGCGGCGGCCCGAACTTCGCCTTCGACGCCTGTGTCGCGCGCGCCGCCGCCGGTGAACTGCCCGACCTGGACCTGAGCAGCTGGAAGGTCGCCTTCAACGGCGCCGAGCCGATCCGGGCCGAGACCCTGGACCGCTTCGCGAAGACGTTCGCGCCGCTGGGATTCGGCGCCCAGGCGGTCTTCCCGTGCTACGGACTCGCGGAGGCCACCCTGCTGGTGTCGGCGAGCGGGAAGGGACGCGGTCCCCGGTTGCTCGACGCCGATATCGACGCACTCGCCGATCGACGGTATGTCGCGGCCGCGGTGGATCGGGGCCGCACGCTCGTCGGCTCCGGGGTGGCGCTGCCCGGTGAGGACCTGCGCATCGTCGACCCGGAGACGGGCAACCCCTGTCCGGAAGGTCTGGCCGGCGAGATCTGGGTGGCGGGCGACCATGTCGCCCAGGGCTATTGGGGCCTGCCCGAGGCGACCGCCGAGACCTTCCACGCCCGCATCGCCGGCGATCCCGAGCGCACCTACCTGCGCACGGGCGACCTCGGTGTGGTCGTCGACGAGGAACTGTATGTGGTGGGCCGCCTCAAGGACATCATCATCCTCCGGGGCCGCAACTACTACCCGCACGATATCGAGCACACCGTGCAGCGCGCGCACCCGGCACTGCGACCCGGTAGCGGCGCGGCGTTCGCGGTGCCGGGGCGCGACGGCGAGAAGCTCGTCGTCGTCCAGGAGCTGAAGCGCGACGCCGACGCCGACGCCGACGACATCGCGGGCGCTATCCGTGCGGCGGTGATGCAGGAACACGAACTCGCCGTCGCGGACGTGGTCCTGGCCGCGCCGGACACCGTGCAGAAGACGAGCAGCGGAAAAATCATGCGATCAGCGGCAAGGAAGCGATACCTGCAATGAGCACCGAGACCTTCGTCTTCGACCCCACCGCACCGGGATTCGCCGACGACCCGTATCCGCACTACGCCCAGCTGCGCGCGGCGGGACCCGCACAGGAGCACCCGATGGGGTTCTGGATCATCTCCCGGCACGCCGACGTGGCAGCCCTCCAGCGTTCCCCGCACTCCGTCGACGAGCAGCACCTGCGGCATCTGCCCGCGTGGAAGAGCGGCAGCACCGAGGTCCGCAAGGAGAGCCGCGTGATGGGCGGGCTGTCGATGCTGGATCAGGACCCGCCCGACCACACCCGCCTGCGGCGACTGGTGTCGAAGGCCTTCACGCCCCGCTCCATCGACTCGCTGCAGCCGCGCGTCGAGGAACTGGTCGAGGAGGCGCTGGCCCGCATCGCCGCGGCGGGCACCGCGGATGTCATTGCCGAACTGGCCTTTCCGCTGCCCTTCACCATCATCTCGGAGATGCTCGGCATCCCGGTGGGCGAGCACACCCGGCTGCGCGAGCTCACCGAGATCGTCGTATTGGTGTTCGAGCCGTTCGCGAGCCCCGCGACCCAGGACCGGATCCGGGCAACCAACCAGGAACTGTTCGGGATGGTCCGTGAACTGATCCGCTGGAAACGCGCGAACCCCGGTGACGATCTGCTCACGGCGCTGATCGGCGCCGAGGACAACGGCGACATGCTCAGCGAGGACGAGCTGATCTCGCAGGTGATGTTCCTCTACATCGCGGGCCACGAGACCACGGTGACCCACCTCGGCAGCGGAATCCTGTCGCTGCTGCGGCATCCGGACCAGGCGCGGCGGCTGCGGGACGAGCCCGAACTGGCGGCCGGCGCCGTCGACGAGCTGATGCGTTTCGACACCCCCGTGCACCTGATGCGCCGGATCACCCTCGCGCCGTTGCGCGTCGGTGACCACGAGATCCCCGCGGGCTCCTGGGTGATCGGCGCCTTGGCCGCCGCCAACCGGGACCCGGAATTCTGGGGCGCCGACGCCGACCAGCTGCGTCTGGACCGGCCGAACGCGCACCAGAACGTCTCGCTCGGTGCCGGCATCCACCACTGCCTCGGCGCCGCGTTGGTCCGGATGGAGGCCCGGATCGTGTTCCCGCGCTTCGTGACCCGCTTTCCCGAGGCCGCGGTGGTCGATCAGACGTGGAACGGTCGGATCAACCTGCGCGGCCTCGCGACCCTGACGGTGGCGGTGTAGCGCTCAGCGCGGCTGTTCGGCGGGCACCGAGAACCGCATGCCGGGTCGGCTCAGGTGCACGGGTCCGTCGAATTCGGCGGACACGTCGTCGCGCCGAGCCTGCTGCCATTGGTCCTGTGCCGAACCGAAATGGGTCAGCACCACCGAGCGCGCACCCGCGGCGGCGGCCGCCCTCCCGACCTCGGTGGCCGAAAGATGGCCGTGCGGGGTGCGATCGGGCTCGGCGAGGGTGGACTCGGCGAGAAAGATGTCGACGTCGGCGGCGAGCGCGACCAGGTTGTCGTTCCAGCCGGTGTCGCCGGTGAACGCGAGACTGCCGGTGGGGCTTTCGATCCGGACGCCGCAGGCGGGTTCGGTGTGCACCATGGGCACCAACTCGATGCTGCAGTCGGTGAGCGCGTAGGTGGCGCCACGCTCGTATTCGATGACCTCGTAGGCCAGGTCGAACGCCCGGTTCAGATCGGGGAAGGTCTTCACCGGGAACAGCGCGGCGAGCTGATCCAGTTTCGAGCGAGCCCCTCTCGGCACGAACAGCTTGATCCGGCGGTCCGGGGCGTCGGCGGCCTTGCGCATCGCCTGTTTGCCGATGGGCAGCACGTCGTAGCAGTGATCCAGGTGCAGATGGCTGATGACCACCGCGTCGAGCAGGCTCGCGTGCACGTAATTGCCGAGCATCACCGCGATTCCGGGGCCACAGTCCAGCAGAACTCGCGACTGGCCGGTCTCGACCAGATAGCCCGAGCTGGCGCCGCCGTCCGCGGGCATGCCTGCTCGATTTCCGACGATTGTCAGGTGCATTCGACGTACCTTTCGACACGGAAGTTTCGAGCCCGACGGTATCGAGGGAAACCGGCGCCGCCGACTCGTATCGAACATTCCGATCCGTCCATCGCATTTCCTGATCGAATCGACGACGTCAGTGCTCTGACCTGTGGAAACGTCCGGAAGATCATTCGGGGAGAGCGAATTTCGGAATTTGCGGTATCCGACACCGAATACCGTTGACCAACGGTGCGAATAGGTGCTGCGAAAATGAGAACGGGGATTGTGATGACCAACGGTGTGAGTTCTTCGATGGGCCGGGAATTGCCGCTGCGCGGTGCGGTGAACGCGCGGGACCTGGGTGGGTTGCGAACGACGGACGGGCGGCAGGTGCGCCGCTTGCGGGTGCTGCGGTCGGACCTGCTGACCTCGCTGGACGCCGCGGATGTGTCGTTCCTGCTCACCGAATGCGGGCTTCGCACGATCGTCGACCTGCGTGCGCCGAGCGAGATCGTCACGGACGGAACAGGTGCCGTGGTCGACGCCGTCGCGGACTACCGCAACCTGCACGTCTACGGCGCGGACCGGGTGCGCCTCGACCTCACCGAGGTCTCGCCCGACGGGAGCATGTTCGACCGGTACTGCGAATACCTCGAGCACAGCAGCGAGAACATCGCCGCCGTGCTGCGCCTGCTCGCCGGGCCGGGTCAGTTGCCCGCGCTGGTCCACTGCGCCGCGGGCAAGGATCGCACCGGGGTGGTGATCGCCCTGCTGCTCGCCGTCGCCGGGGTGCGCGCGGACGACATCATCGCCGACTATGCCGCCACCGCACCGAATATCGCGGCGCTACGGGCTCGCGGGGGGCGCGCCGCTCGACCGGAGGGCGACGCGGCAGACCGCCTGCCCGCCTGGGTTTTCGCCGCCGACGCGGACACCATGCGCCAGTTCCTGGCCCACCTGGACGCCGAGTACGGCGGTCCCACCGTGTGGGCGACCGACGCCGGTCTCGACCAGGCGACGCAACGACAGTTGGCCGACAACCTGCTCTGTGACTGAGGTCACAGATCGACGGCGATTTCGTCCCATTCTTCCTGGAACGTTTTCTAATGCTTGGGAACTTCTTTACTATTGTCAGGACTCTGTGTCTGGAGTCCGAGCTCTTCCGAGCAGTGCTGCAGATCCGCCGTTCGCTCGCAGCTCAGCATCAATTGCCAGTGCATGTTCGACCGATGAACCGGGACCTCATCCGCCCCGGCGAAGGAGAATGATGACCGACAATGATCCGGGCACCACTACTACGGCGACCGCGCGCACGCTGTCGCATGCTTCACTGAAATCGGTTCTCCAACAAGATCTTCCAGCGTCACTCGTAGTGTTCCTCGTTGCGCTACCGCTGTCGCTCGGGGTCGCGCTGGCCTCCGGCGCGCCTGTCGTCGCCGGGCTCATCGCCGCCGCCGTCGGCGGCGTGGTCGCGGGATTGCTCGGCGGCTCGAAGGTTCAGGTCAGTGGGCCGACCGCGAGTCTGGCCGTCGTGGTGGCGGGAGCGGTCCAGCAATTCGGTTGGGCCGCCATGTGTTTCATCACCGTCGGGGCGGGTGTACTGCAGATCCTGTTCGGGCTCAGTCGCGTTGCGCGCGCCGCGCTGGGAATCGCGCCGGTGGTGGTGCACGCGATGCTCGCCGGCATCGGGGTGGTCATCGCCCTGCAGCAGGTGCACGTGCTGCTCGGTGGAACGACGGTCAGCTCGCCTCTGGCCAGCATCGTCGCGCTTCCGCGTCAGGTGATGTCGGCGCAGAAGGGTGACTTGTTCGTCGGACTGCTGGTGATCTCCGTGCTGATCGGATGGCAGTATCTGCCGCGCAGGGTGCGGGTGGTGCCCGGCCCACTGGTCGCGGTGGTGGCGGCGACGGTGGTCTCGCTGGTGCTGCCGATGACGGTGGAACGGGTGCGCCTGGACGGCTCGCTGCTCGACGGCATCGGGTTGCCCGCGTTGCCGCACGGCGGGTGGCTGCCGCTCGTGCTCACCATGCTCACTATCGCTCTCATCGCCAGTGTGGAGACGCTGCTCTCGGCCGTCGCGGTCGACAAACTGCGCCCCGACCAGCGCACCGACTTCGACCGGGAACTGCTCGGTCAGGGCGCGGCGAACATGGTCTCGGGCGTGCTGGGCGGTCTGCCGATCGCGGCGGTCATCGTGCGCAGCATCACCAACGCCAACGCGGGCGCTCGCAGTAGGGCGGCCACCGTGCTGCACGGTGGCTGGATCCTGGTGTTCTCGGTCGCGTTGGTCGGGCTGGTCCGCCAGATCCCGACGGCGGCGCTGGCCGGATTGCTGGTGCTGATCGGGGTGCAGTTGGTGAAGCTGGCCCATATCAAGCGCGCCCGCCGCACCGGCGACATCTACGTCTACCTGGTCACCGTGATCGCGGTCGTCGCGCTGAACCTGTTGCAGGGCATGGTGATCGGACTGCTCGCCTCGTTCGCGCTGCTGCTGTGGCGGGTCGTGAAGTTCACGATCACCGCGGCGCCGCGCACCGATGGAACCTGGCTGGTGCGGATCGCGGGCACCTGCACCTTCCTGGCCGCGCCCCGGCTCACGACCGAACTGGCGAAGGTGCCCGCGGGGGTGGACGTGACGGTCGAACTGAGCGTGGACTTTCTCGACCACGCCGCGTGCGAGTTGCTCTCGGAATGGGCCGATGTCCGTGAATCCACCTGCGGCAGAGTCGATTTCGTAGAGCTCGGCGCCGCGCGGATGGCCCGCACCCACGACGGGCCGCCCGACCACGGGCACGCGCGCAAGGCGGTCGTCGACCCGATTCGGCCGTGGCGGCGCAGCGGCGGCGTCGACCCGATCGCCGCGGGCATCGCGGCCTACCATCGCGAGCACGCGCATCTGATGCGGCCGCACCTGGCCGGACTGCAACACCGGCCCGATGCCGACACCTTCTTCCTGGCGTGCGCCGACGCCCGCATCGTGCCCAACGTCATCACCAACAGCGGCCCCGGCGACCTGTTCACGGTGCGCAATGTCGGCAATCTGGTGCCGGTCGGCGGCTCCGACGTCTCGGTGGAGGCGGCGCTGATCTACGCGCTGGACAAGCTCGATGTGCGCTCGGTGGTGGTGTGCGGGCACAGCGGCTGCGGGGCGATGGAAGCGCTGTACCGGCAGGTGCAGGCCGGGCCCGGCCTCGACGACTGGCTGGCCCATGCTCAGCCGACACTGACGGCGTTCCACAGCGGCCACCCTGTCGCCGAGGCCGCCAGGCTGGCGGGCTTCGGCCCGATCGACCAACTCGGCATGGTGAACGTGGCCAGGCAGGTGCAGACCCTGATCGATTATCCGGCGGTGCGAAGCGGCATCCAGGAGCGCGGGGTGGCGGTGTCGGGACTGTTCTTCGACCTGGCGACCGCGCGCGTCATCGAGATCACCGCCGACGGGATCGCCGACTTCGACGACGCCCGTCGGGCCGCCGCCGAGCCCGTGTAAAGGGGGGTAGTTGTGGGTCACACCACAGACTGCCTGCCGTTATGGCGACTCCCACTGTTTGTGCGGCACACTGGCTTTGCCAATTCTTTACCAATAGGTTGGATCCACCCGGACCCGGTTCGCCGTCGCACCGGCGTCTTCAAAGCTCTTGCCCCTTTGCTTCACCGTCCTCGTGATGATCGGCCTCGGCCCAGCGCCGGGAGCCGGCGAAGGAGAGTCATGTCTATCGAGAACGACCTTGCTCCGCCCCGTGCGGACGCGTCATCCCGCCCCGCGTGGCAGCAGACGCTGCTACGACATGATCTACCCGCTTCCATCGTAGTTTTCCTGGTCGCGCTGCCCCTGTCGCTCGGCATCGCGGTGGCCTCCGGCGCGCCGATCGCCGCCGGTCTCGTCGCCGCCGTGATCGGTGGTGTGGTGGCCGGTCTGCTCGGTGGGGCGGTCCTGCAGGTCAGCGGACCCGCCGCGGGTCTGACCGTGGTCGTCGCGGAGTCGATCGCCCAATTCGGTTGGCGCGTCACCTGTTTCATCGTGGTCGCCGCGGGCGTGCTGCAGATCCTGTTCGGGCTCAGCCGGATCGCGCGCGCCGCCCTCGCCGTGGCTCCCGTGGTGGTCCACGCCATGTTGGCCGGTATCGGCATCACCATCGCCCTACAGCAGGTCCATGTCCTGCTCGGCGGCTCCTCGCACAGCACCGCGCTGCGCAACTTGACCGAACTGCCCGGGCAGCTGCTGTCGCTGCACGGTGGTGACGCGCTCGTCGGCGCCGTGGTGATCGCGGTGATGCTCGGCTGGAAGTACGTCCCGCCGAAGCTGCGCGCGGTACCGGGCCCGCTGATCGCGGTGCTCGTCGGCACCGTGCTCTCCCTCGGCCTGCCCGATATCGAGCGCATCGCGCTGAGCGGGTCGGTCTTCGACGCGCTCGGGCTGCCGGAACTGCCGTCGGGCAACTGGTCGGCCGTGGCCATGATGGTGCTGACCATCGCCTTGATCGCCAGTGTGGAGAGCCTGCTCTCGGCCGTCGCGGTCGACAAGATGCACACCGGTCCGCGCACCGGATTCGATCGGGAACTGATCGGCCAGGGCACGGCGAATGTCGTCTCGGGCCTGGCCGGCGGACTGCCGATCACCGGCGTGATCGTGCGCAGCGCCACCAACGTGCAGGCGGGAGCGCGGACGCGGGCCTCGGCCGTCATGCACGGACTCTGGATTCTGCTGTTCTCGGTGGCGCTGGTCGGTCTGGTGGAACAGATTCCCAAGGCCGCGCTGGCGGGCCTGCTGATCGTCATCGGCATGCAACTGGTGAAACTGGCCCACATCCGGTTGGCTCGGCGCACCGGCGACCTGCTGGTCTATGTGGTGACCGTGCTCGGCGTGGTGTTCACGAATCTGCTCGAAGGCGTGGTCATCGGGTTGGGACTGGCCTTCGGGCTGCTGCTGTGGCGGGTCGTGCGCGTGCAGGTGACGGCGGAGCCGCTGCCCGACGGGCGCTGGCAGGTCCATATCGACGGATCGTGCACCTTCCTGGCCTTGCCGAAACTGTCGGGCGAACTGGCGAAGGTGCCTGCCGGCGTCGACGTGACGGTCGAGATGACCGTCGACTTCCTCGACCACGCCGCGTTCGAGGCGATCGAGGACTGGCAGCGTCAGCACGAAAGCAGCGGTGGCCGTATCGATTTCGTCGAGATCGGGCACGCCCGGATGGCCGACACCCCGGGCGCGCCGCCGACGCGCGGATTCGGTCGCGCCGCGATCGACGACATGCTCCGTCCGTGGCGGCACCAGAAGTCCGGCGGCGACGCGATGACGGCGGGTATCGCGGCCTTCCATCGCGGCTCCGCGCATGTGGTGCGCCCGCACCTGGACGGCATGCACCAGGACCCGGATTCGTTCTTCCTCACCTGCTCGGATTCGCGGATCGTGCCCAATGTGATCACCAACAGCGGCCCGGGTGACCTGTTCACGGTGCGCAATGTCGGCAACCTGGTCCCGGTCAGCGGCGACGATTCGGTCGAAGCGGCGCTGACTTTCGCCTTGGACTCGCTCGCGGTCCGCTCGGTGGTGGTGTGCGGGCATTCCTCGTGCGGCGCGATGAAGGCAGTGCACTCCGCCGCCGACACCGGCGGTGGGCTCGGCTCCTGGTTGCGCCACGCCGAACCGGCGCTGCAGCGGTTCCGCGCCGGTCATCCCGTGGCCGTGGCCGCCGCGGCGGCCGGGTACAGCGAGGTGGATCAGCTGAGCATGGTCAATGTCGCCGTGCAGCTCGAGACGCTGGGACGCAATCCCGCCGTGCGACGCGCGGTGGCCGAGCGCGGGTTGGCGCTGTCGGGGCTGTTCTTCGACATCGCGGGCGCCCGGGTGCTCGAGGTGACCGTCGACGGGGTCGGCGCGATCGACGATCACGCCGCACTCGCTGTCACCGGGGTCTGAACAGCCACGCCGCGACTCGGCGGCGATCGGACTCGTAGTCTGGACTTCATGACCAGCGATCCGACCGCCGCCGAGCGCGTCACCGACGGCTCCGATTCCGCGGACAACGAGGCTGCCGCCGAGTCGGGGCGGTGGGACGGGTTCAAGGACCGCTGGCGCGCCTTCCGGGAACACATCGCCCAGCGCCCTACCCTCAACCTCGGCTACCGCATCGTCGTCGGCGTGGTCGGTGGGTTGGTGCTGATCGTCGGGATCGTCACGATCCCGTACCCCGGACCCGGCTGGGCGCTGGTGTTCGCGGGATTCGGCATCCTGGCCACCGAATTCGTCTGGGCCCATCACACCTTGAACTGGGTGCGCGGAAAATACCGGATCGTCATGGACTGGTACACCTCGCGCGGTTGGTTCATCAAGGTACTCGGCGCGGTGGGCACCTTCGCCCTCGTCCTGGTGACGTTGTGGCTGCTCGGTACATTTTCGATGGTCGCAGGGTGGATCGGAGTCGATTGGCCATGGTTGCACAGTCCCCTGATGTCGTGAGCACGGTTCCCGGCCAGCTCCTCACCGACCCGACCTGGGTCGCGGCCCGGATCGACGCGATGAGCCATACCTGGGGCACCGATGTGCCCCGGGTCGCGGGCACCCTGTGGTGGTGCATGGTCGCCTCGACCCTGGTCGAGCAGATCGCGTTCGCCTACGCGGCGGGCACGCCCGCTCCGGTCGCCGCGCTCGGCGAATTCGACTGTGTGGTCCGTCCGGACGGCGGCGTCGAGCACGCGCGGTTCCACCGGATGCCGGTCGACGCCGCCGGGCGCTCCGTGCGTTCGGACGTGGGTGGCGAGACCGGCGCGGCAGCGGCCGAGGAGGTCGCGACCGCCTTGCGCGACACCTTGACCGCCGTGATCTCCCAGGTTGCGACGGTTTCCGGGGCCGGGATTCCCGCGCTGTGGGCGGTCGTCGCCGATGCCATCGGCAACCGGGCCCTCGACGCGGGCGCCCCGGAGGCCGCGACCCGGCTGGCCGCGGACGTGGGCCCGCGCCTGCCCGCACCACGGTTCGTCACGGTGGCGGGCCGTACTTTCGTCCGCCGCGCCTCGTGTTGCCTGGTCTACGAGGCGCCCGGTCGACAGATGTGCACGAGCTGCCCGAAGCGCGCGCCCGCCGATCGAGCCGAACAGCTGGCCGCCGCCGCGCGCGCTCGCTCCTAGGTCCATCGACACGCCCCGTCGGCGGTCCCGATAGCATGGGCGGCGCAGGATCCCCTGCGTGACCGACGCTGTGCGACCTGCCGGATGACCCGGCACCGACGTCAAGGAGAACATTCCCGTGACCACCTCTGCACCCATCAGTCCCGTCGCTCTCGTTCGGGTGCCGGCCGGGACTACCGCGGGCGCAGCGGTACGGGAAGCGGGCTTGCCCACGAAGGGCCCGGACACGGTCGTCGTCGTGCGTGATGTCGACGGCGCCCTCAAGGATCTGTCCTGGATCCCGGAGGAGGACGCCGACGTCGAGCCGGTTCCCGCGAACAGCGAGGACGGGCGCAGCGTGATCCGGCACTCGGCCGCGCACGTGCTCGCCCAGGCGGTGCAGCAGGAGTTCCCGGACGCGAAACTCGGGATCGGCCCGCCGATCAAGGACGGCTTCTACTACGACTTCCAGGTCGACAAGCCCTTCACCCCCGAGGATCTGGCCAAGCTGGAATCGCGGATGAAGAAGATCATCAAAGGCGCGCAACGCTTTTCGCGTCGCGTCGTGGAGATCGACGACGCTCGCGTCGAACTGGCCAACGAGCCGTTCAAGCTCGAGCTGATCAGCGACAAGTCCGGTATCGATGATCCCGAGATCATGGAGGTCGGCGGCAACGAGCTGACCATCTACGACAACCTCGACCCGCGCACCGGCGAGAAGCTGTGGGGCGACCTGTGTCGCGGCCCGCACATTCCCACCACCAAGTTCATCCCCGCCTTCAAGCTGACCCGCTCCTCGGCCGCCTACTGGCGTGGCGACCAGGACCGCGAGGACCTGCAGCGGGTGTACGGCACCGCGTGGGAATCCACCGAGGCGATGGACACCTACCTGGAGCTGCTGGCCGAGGCCGAGCGCCGCGATCACCGCAAGCTGGGCCTCGAGCTCGACCTGTTCTCCTTCCCCGACGCGCTCGGTTCGGGTCTGCCGGTGTTCCACCCCAAGGGCGGCATCATCCGCAAGGAGATGGAGGAGTACTCGCGGCAGCGCCACGTCGACGCGGGCTACGAGTTCGTCAATACCCCGCACCTCACCAAGGGGCATCTGTACGAGATCTCGGGCCATCTCGACTGGTACAAGGACGGCATGTTCCCGGCCATGCACCTCGACGCCGAACTCAACGAGGACGGCTCCGTCCGCAAGCCCGGCCAGGACTACTACGTCAAGCCGATGAACTGCCCGATGCACAACCTGATCTTCGGCGCGCGCGGCCGTTCCTACCGTGAGCTGCCGCTGCGGATGTTCGAGTTCGGCTCGGTGTACCGCTACGAGAAGTCCGGCGTGATCCACGGCCTGACCCGCGTGCGTGGCATGACCCAGGACGACGCGCACATCTACTGCACCAAAGAGCAGATGCACGGCGAGCTCACCAGCACCCTGCAGTTCGTCCTCGGCCTGTTGAAGGACTACGGCCTCGACGACTTCTACCTCGAGCTGTCGACCAAGGACCCCAAGAAGTACGTGGGTTCGGACGAGCTCTGGGCCGAGGCCACCGAGACCCTCGAGAAGGTCGCCGAGGCTTCCGGCCTGGATCTGGTGCCCGACCCCGGCGGCGCCGCGTTCTACGGCCCGAAGATCTCCGTGCAGGTCAAGGACGCACTGGGCCGTACCTGGCAGATGTCGACCGTGCAGCTCGACTTCAACCTGCCCGATCGCTTCGACCTCGAGTACACCGCCTCCGACGGCACCAAGCAGCGCCCGGTGATGATCCACCGCGCGCTGTTCGGCTCGATCGAACGCTTCTTCGGCGTGCTCACCGAGCACTACGCCGGTGCGTTCCCCGCCTGGCTCTCGCCGGTGCAGGTGATCGGCATCCCGGTGGCGGAAAACTTTGTCCCGCACCTGGATTCGGTGATCGAGCGGTTGCGTGACGCGGGCGTGCGGGCCCAGGTGGACCGCAGCGACGACCGGATGCAGAAGAAGATCTTCAACCAGACCGCGCAGAAGGTGCCCTTCATGCTGCTGGCGGGCGCACGCGACGTGGAAGCGGGCGCGGTGAGCTTCCGGTTCCGCGACGGTACCCAGGTCAACGGAGTGCCCGTCGCCGACGCGGTCGCCACCATCACCACCTGGATCGCCCACCGCGAGAACGCCTCACCCACCGCCGAGGGGTTCGAGGTCGTCTCGGCGGCGGTCGGGTCATGAGCGAGAACCTCGCCCCCGACGCCGGCTCGATCGTCGACGCCGGGGCGGGCCAGCCCGACCGCCTCCAGCGGTTGTGGACGCCGTACCGGATGTCCTACATCACCGGTGAGGTCAAGCCCAAGGACGCGACCGGGCATCCGTTCACCGATATCCCGAAGATGTCGGACGAAGACGGCCTGATCATCGCGCGCGGCGAGAATGTCTACGCCGTGCTGAACTTGTACCCGTACAACCCAGGGCACATGATGGTGGTGCCGTACCGCCGGGTAGCCGACCTGGAGGACCTCACGACCGCCGAGAGCGCGGAACTGATGGCCTTCACGCAGCGGGCCATTCGCGTGATGAAGCAGGTCTCGCGGCCTGCCGGATTCAACGTGGGTCTCAATCTCGGCGGCGTGGCAGGTGGCTCGCTCGCCGACCACCTGCACCAGCACATCGTTCCGCGCTGGGGCGGGGACGCGAACTTCATCACCGTGGTCGGCGGGGTGAAGGTGATGCCTCAGTTGTTGCGCGAGACGCGGCAGCTGCTGGCGGAGGCATGGGAGGAATAAGGACCGTGCTCAGCTTCTTCGGCCGCCAGACGTTTGCGAAAGCGACTGCGCCGCTGGGCAAAGCGCTCGTCGGGACGGGGCTCACCCCGGACGCGATGACACTGATCGGTACCACGGCGACCATCGCCGCCGCGGTGACCCTGTTCCCCTCCGGACACCTGTTCTGGGGAACGATGGTCATCTGGCTGTTCGTCATGTTCGACATGCTCGACGGGGCGATGGCGCGCGCCCGCGGCGGCGGCACGAAGTACGGCGCGGTCCTCGACGCCACCTGTGACCGGGTGGCCGACGGCGCGATCTTCGCCGGACTCGCCTGGTGGGCGGTCTATCACGAGCACAGCAAGCACCTGTTCGCGCTGACCTTGATCGTGCTGGTCACCTCGCAGGTGATCTCCTATGCCAAGGCGCGTGCCGAGGCCAGTGGCCTGTCCGCCGACGGTGGACTCATCGAACGCCCGGACCGCCTGGTCCTCGTCCTGGTCGGCGCCGGACTCACCGGCATCGGCGGGCACTGGGGGATCGACTGGCTGACCTGGGCCGTCTACGTGGCGATGTGGGTGCTGGCCGTGCTGAGCATCGTCACGGTGTTCCAGCGGGTGCTCGCGGTGCGCAATTCGCCGGGCGCCAGGGTGGTCATTCCACCGGCGCCGCAGCCGGACGCGGCAGAGGGATCGGCGTCGTGAGCCTCAAAGATCGGATGAGTGACTGGGGCTACGCCGCGGGCTGGGGTCTCGTGCGTTCGGCACCGGAAGGGTTGGTGCGCAAGATCTTCGACCTCGGCGCCGATCGTGCGGTGAAGGGCGGCGGACCGCAGCAGTTGCGCCGCAACCTCGCCCGTGTCCTCGGTGTGCCCGCCGACCAGGTGCCCGACGACCTGATGCGGGCGAGCATGCGCTCCTATGCCCGTTACTGGCGTGAGGCGTTCCGGCTGCCGTCGATGGACCACACCGCGATCGACTACTACGTCGGTGGCCTGGAGAATGTCGACGCCGCTCTGGAACAGGGCCGCGGTCTCATTCTGGTGCTCCCGCACTCGGGCAACTGGGACATGGCCGGTGTCTGGCTGGTGCAGCACTACGACAACTTCACCACCGTGGCCGAGCGACTGAAGCCGGAATCGCTGTTCGAACGGTTCGTCGCCTACCGCGAGAGCCTCGGATTCGAGGTGTTCCCGCTGACCGGTGGCGAGCAGCCGCCGTTCGCCGCACTCGCCGAACGACTGCGCCAGAACCGGATCGTGTGCCTGATGGGCGAGCGCGACCTCACCGGCAAGGGCGTGCCGGTCGACTTCCTCGGTGAGCGCACCTGGATGCCCGGCGGCGCCGCGAAGCTGGCCATCGAGACCGGCGCCGCGCTGGTCCCGGTGCACGGCTGGTTCACCGTCGACGAGGACGGCACCGAAGGCTGGGGCCTGAAAGCCGAACCGGCACTGGATGTTTCCGGTGGCGTGGCGGCCGCGACGCAGGCGCTCGCCGACCGGTTCGCCGCCAATATCGCCGAGCATCCGGCCGATTGGCACATGCTGCAACCGCTCTGGGAGGGCGACCTGTCGCCCGAACGACTGTCGCGGATCACCGCGCAGGACACAGGGGGCCAGCGGTGAAGATCGGGATGATCTGCCCGTATTCGTTCGATGTCCCGGGCGGCGTGCAGGCGCATGTGGTCGAGCTCGCCCGGGTGTTCATCGAACGCGGGCACAAGGTGAGCGTGCTCGCCCCGGCCTCCGACGACACACCGCTGCCCGATTTCGTCGTCTCTGCCGGTCGTGCGGTCGCGATTCCCTACAACGGGTCGGTGGCGCGGTTGTCGTTCGGCCCGATGGCCTACACCAGGATCCGCCGCTGGATCGACAGCAACGACTTCGACGTGCTGCACATCCACGAACCCAACGCCCCGAGCCTGTCGATGCTGGCGCTCAAGATCGCCGAGGGCCCCATCGTGGCGACGTTCCACACCTCGACCACGAAGTCGTTGGTGCTCAGCACTTTTCAGGGTGTGCTCCGCCCGTATCACGAGAAGATCAGCGGGCGGATCGCCGTCTCCGAGCTGGCAAGGCGCTGGCAGGTCGAGGCGCTCGGATCCGACGCGGTGGAGATCCCCAACGGTGTCGATGTGTCCGCGTTCGCGCTCGGCGAGCCGCTCGACGGATATCCGCGCGCGGGCCGCACGGTGCTGTTCCTCGGTCGCTACGACGAACCGCGCAAGGGCATGGATGTGCTGCTCGGCGCCCTGCCCGCGCTCATCGAACACCATCCCGACGTGGAGATCCTCATCGTCGGGCGCGGCGACGAGGACCGGCTGCGCCGCGAGGCGGGCGAGCACGCGGGGCACCTGCGGTTCCTCGGACAGGTCTCCGATGCGGAGAAGGCCGCCGCGCTGCGCAGCGCCGATGTGTACGTCGCGCCGAATCTGGGTGGGGAGAGCTTCGGCATCATCCTGATCGAGGCGATGGCCGCGGGCACCCCGGTGGTCGCCAGCGAACTCGATGCCTTCCGACGGGTGCTGCGCGACGGCACCGCGGGCCTGCTCACCCCGATCGGTGACTCCGCCGCGCTCGCTACCGCCATCGACACCCTGCTCACCGACGACGAGACGCGCGAACGCCTGGTCAGCACCGCCACCCAGGTGGTCGCGGGCTACGACTGGCCGGTCGTGGCCGAACAGATCCTGCGGGTGTACGAGACCGTCACCGTCGGCGACACCCGGGTGCGGGCCGCCGGATGATCACCTTCTCCGCGACCACCGTTCTCGTTCTCGGGCTGATCGCCCTGCTCGTGCTCGCCCTCGGTGTGTGGGCCTACTCCACGGCGAACCGGCTCGACCGGCTGCACGTGCGTTCCGATCAGTCCTGGCAGGCCCTCGATGCCGCGCTCGCCCGCCGGGCCGTGGTGGCGCGCGCGGTGGCGATGTCGGAGGCCGGGCCGGTGAGTACCGATCCCCGCCGAGCCGAACGGGCCTCCCGGCTCGCCACCCTCGCCGATCGGGCCGAACGCGCCGATCGCGGTGACCGGGAAACGATCGAGAACCAGCTCTCCGCCGCGCTCTCACTCGTCGACATCGACCACCTGCGACCGCAATTGGTGGCCGAGCTCGCCGACGCCGAGGCCCGCGTGCTGATCGCGCGCCGGTTCCACAACGACGCCGTGCGCGACACCTTGGCCCTGCGTACCCGCAGGCCCGTGCGCATCCTGCACCTCGGCGGCACCGCGCCGCTGCCGCACTATTTCGAGATCACCGAACGCGCGACGCCGGCCGCCGCGACCGGTCTCGTCGTGCACACCACCCGCACCACCGCGCGGGTGGTCCTGCTCGACGAGCAGAACCGCGTGCTGCTGCTGCGCGGCCATGACCCGATGATCCCCGAGGTGGCCTTCTGGTTCACCGTCGGCGGCGGGCTCGAACCGGGGGAGAGCCTGCGCGATGCCGCGGTCCGCGAGGTCTACGAGGAAACCGGGCAGCGGGTGGATCCCGCCGCGCTGCGTGGTCCGCTGTGGCGCCGGGTGGCGGTGTTCCCGTTCAACGGTGAGCTGATCCGCTCCGAAGAACTGTTCTTCACCCTGCGCTCGCCGGGCTTCGAATGGCGCCCGGCCGACCTGACCGCCCTCGAGCGCCGCACGATCACCGACCACCGCTGGTGCACCGCCGACGACATCCGCGCACTCGATGCCGCAGGCGAAGCCGTCTACCCCTACCACCTCGACGAACTGCTCGCCGAAGCCGCTTCCGTGGCCGAAGACGACACCCAGCACGTGGTCCGCTCGATCCGCTGAGGGGCGGCGCGGGATGACGCCCAGCACGTGGTTCGGGCGATCGGTTGAAGCGCAGCGGAGGACGACACCCGGCGCATGGTCTCTGCCGGTTTGTCGACGCACGGCCGAGGACGATGCCGGTACAGGCTTCGCTCGATAAGTTGAGGGGATGCGCGCGGCAACCGCGGCAACTCTGTGCGCGTCGATGATCGGGAGGTGGTCCATGGCCGCTCGGGAGAGTTCGGTCAGCGTGGGGACCGCTGAGGTCATCGGGTTTCGATTGCACGCGAACAATCTGCTCTCGCGGCGACCGGTCGGCGACCTGCTCCCGGTGGCCGGCGTCTGCGCGGTACAGAACAGTCCGCCGGGTTCGGCGCTGCTCGCGCTGGCGGCCCGCGTCGACGGCGTGACCGGTGAGCACGTCGATCACCTTGTTGCACAGGACAAGTCGTTGTTGCAGACCTGGTGTATGCGCGGCGCGCCGTTCTTCTTCCCGACCGCCGATGGGCCGGTGTTCACCTCCGGCGTCCTGCCGACCACCGAGGCGGCGCGATTGCGGCTGATCGGCGGCGTCGGTTCGGCGCTCGACACACTGGGGATGGAGCTGGACGAGGTGGTGGAGCGCACCGTCGCGCAGATCGGGCCGGTGCTGTCGCAGCGCGCGCTGGCGATCGGCGAACTCGGCACGGAACTGGCCACCCGTATCGCGGACACGCTGACCGCTGCCCAGCGCACAGCGTGGGAGGCGCCAGGTCCGTACGGCGCGAACCAGCCGCTGGGGGAGGCGGTCGTGCACTTCTGCCTGCGGATCCTGACGCTACGCGGCATCGTGTGCCTCGCGCCGCGTACCGGCAACACGGCACCGTTCGTCCTGCTCGAGGAATGGCTCGCAGGCCCGTTGCCGGTGACCGACCCGGCGGCGGATCGCGCCACGCTGCTGCGTCGCTATCTGCGGTGCTGCGGACCGTCGTCGCGCGGTGAATTCGCGGCATGGCTCGGCGTGCGAGCCGGCGACGTGGGTCCGTGGTGGGACCCGGTGGCCGGCGAACTCACTCCGGTCGAATACGACGGGCGGCGCCGGTGGATCCGCAGCGAGGACCTGGCAGAGCTTCGGACGGCGCACGAGGCACACGGTGTCCGGCTGCTGCCGCCCGGCGATCCCTACACGCAGACCCGCGACCGCGACACCATCGTCGATCCGAAATATCAACGCGCGGTGTGGAAGACGGCAGGCGCACCGGGCGTGGTGCTCGCCGACGGCGCCGTCGCCGGAAGCTGGCGGTCACGCAAGAGCGGGCGCACCCTGACACTGACCGTCGCGCCGTTCCAGTCGATGAGTTCGCGGCTTCGCGCACTGCTACACGAGGAAGCGGCACTCGTGGCGGCGTTGCGCGGCGCCGCCGATGTCGACGTGCGATTCGACGATCCCGCACGCTGATCGACAGTCTTTCCCGCCTCGACGATCCCGTCGGCTGTCGAGAAACAGGTTGACTGCGCCGCGGTCGCCTCGCATAAGGTGGGCGGGTGAATTCTCCGGAGGCGTCCAGAAGGTAGCCGTCCGGCCTGCGGGCCGGGCGGCGTTGTGGGTCCAGCATCCCTCGGTCCGCGGACCGGTGCGATGTGTCGTTCGCAACGCCGGATGATCGTCGATTCCTCGCGGCCGGGCCAGATCGGCTCGATGCCGCCTCATCTCGGACACCGCGCGTCGCGCGGTGTCCCGGTATCCGGAGAGTTGATCGAATATGCCCATCGGGGTTTTCGTGCTGGCTGCCGCGGTTTTCGCGCAGGGCACATCGGAATTCATGATGTCGGGGTTGCTGGCGTGGACCGCCGCGGACTTCGGCGTCTCGCTCGGCACAGTGGGGTTGCTGACCTCGGTGTACGCGGTCGGCATGGTGCTCGGCGCGCCGACGATGGCGGCCACCATGGGTCGGTGGCCGCTACGGCGTTCGGCGACAACATTTCTCACGCTCTTCTGCGTCGCCCATATCGTCGGCGCGCTGACCACCGATTTCGCGGTGCTGGTGGCTACCCGCGCTGTCGCCGCGGTCGCGAACGCCGGATTCCTGGCGCTCGTGCTGGCGGCTCTGCCGCGGCTGGTCGGGCCAGCGCTGGTCGGTCGGGCCACTTCGATCGTCGTATCCGGGGTGACGGTGGCCTGCGTCGCGGGCGTGCCGGCGGGGACGCTACTCGGACAGCTGTGGGGTTGGCGATCGGCTTTCTGGGCCGTCGCGGTGGTGAGCGCGGTGGTCCTCGTCCCGGTGGCGTCGATGGTGCGGCGCGACGGTGCGGGAGTCGGCGCCTCGGATCGGTCGATGCGGTCCGAGTGGGCCGTGCTCGGGGTGCGCACGGTGCGGTCGGCCGTGATCGTCGCGGTTCTGGTCAATGCCGCAACGTTCGCCGCGTTCACCTACCTCGGCACCATCGCCGCCGGAATCGCGGGCGCGACCAGCGTCTGGGTCCCGCTGGTGCTGGCGTTGTTCGGCCTCGGCTCCTTCGTCGGGGTGACACTCACCGGTCGGCACAGCGACCGCCACGGCCGTTCCATCATCACCGTGGGCACGGCCGGACTGGTCGGCGTGTGGGCACTGGCCGCGATCACCGCGCACACGATGGCGGGGTTCGCGGCCATGACGTTGCTCACGGGCGCGGCCGCGTTCGGCGTCGGATCCGCGTTGATCGCGACCATCGTGCGGACCGCCGCACCCGCCGCGCCACGGCTTGCCGGGGCGCTGGCCACCACCGCGCTCAACATCGGCGCGGTGCTCGGTCCGGTCGGTGCGGGCATGGCCGTCGATCGCGCGGAAACCCCGGTCGCGGCGCTGTGGTGCGCTGCCGGTGCGGCGGCCCTCGCGGCGGCGATCGTGCTGCTCGACCGAGTACGGCGCGGCCCTGTGGCGGACGCGGCCGCAGCCGTGGCACGGTGAAGGCCAGGCCATCGGACAAGGCCAGCGGCGACCAGCGGCCACATCGCCGCTGGTCGTGACAAGGCCAGTGGTGCTCAACTGGCTATGAAGGCCGAATTCGGGCAGATCTAGAATCGACGGTGACCCGAACCCGAGCGACTTGATTGGCGCCCATGACACAGGAGACATTCGTGACTACGCCTGAGACCACCAACACCGTCGGCACCGCCCGCGTGAAGCGCGGCATGGCCGAGATGCTCAAGGGTGGCGTGATCATGGATGTGGTCAACGCCGAGCAGGCCAAGATCGCCGAAGACGCCGGCGCCGTGGCCGTGATGGCGCTCGAGCGGGTGCCGGCCGACATCCGCGCCCAGGGTGGCGTGTCCCGGATGAGCGACCCGGACATGATCGACGGCATCATCGCCGCCGTCTCCATCCCGGTCATGGCCAAGGCCCGCATCGGTCACTTCGTCGAGGCGCAGATCCTGCAGAGCCTCGGCGTGGACTACATCGACGAGTCCGAGGTCCTCACCCCCGCCGATTACGCCAACCACATCGACAAGTGGAACTACACCGTCCCCTTCGTCTGTGGCGCCACCAACCTGGGTGAGGCGCTACGCCGCATCACCGAGGGCGCGGCCATGATCCGCTCGAAGGGCGAGGCGGGCACCGGCGACGTGTCCAACGCCACCACCCACATGCGCACCATCCGTGGCGAGATCCGTCGCCTGACCTCGCTGTCCGAGGACGAGCTCTTCGTGGCCGCCAAGGAGTTGCAGGCCCCGTACGAGCTGGTCCGTGAGGTCGCCCAGACCGGCAAGCTCCCGGTCGTGATGTTCACCGCAGGCGGCATCGCCACCCCGGCCGACGCCGCCATGATGATGCAGCTCGGCGCCGAAGGCGTGTTCGTCGGCTCGGGCATCTTCAAGTCCGGCAACCCCGAACAGCGCGCGGCCGCCATCGTCAAGGCCACCACCTTCTACGACGACCCGGACGTGCTGGCCAAGGTCTCGCGTGGCCTGGGCGAGGCCATGGTCGGCATCAACGTCGAAGAGATCCCGCAGCCGCACCGTCTGGCCGAGCGCGGCTGGTGATCACGGGCCCGATATCGTTCGGGCACTGAAGAATTCGCCTCGGCGGGCGTCGTGATGATCGCGACGCCCGCCGAGGCATTTTCGGGCGAGGGCTCAGCGCCGCAGGAGTTCGGTGGTGAGGGTGTCGAGGCGGATCGCGTTGTCCGGGTCGAAGTCCTTGCGCGTCAAGGGGAGTCGGGTACGGAGCCGGAAGGCGCTCACCGGATCCGCGGGTGGTTCGTCGAGCAGCCGGGCGATCGGCGGCACCGACTGGTCCACCGAGCGGCCGAAGACGAATCCGGCGGCCTTGGTCAGGATTCGCTGGGGTGCGGGCAGGGGATCGGCCATCGCGGTGCGCACCATCATCGGGTTGTAGAGCACATAGCGGGTGCGGGCGTCCGGGTAGCGCTGGGGAAAGGCGATGCCGAGCAGGTCGTTGGCCCGTGAGGCCTGCATGGCGGCGCGGGTGCCGGTGTAGCCCCGGCTCAGGGTCAGGTCGTCCCAGTGGATTCGGCCGGGGAGGCCGCCGGGGCCGCAGATGTTCATGATCACCGGGGCGCTCGTGCGTTCCAGCGCGGCGACCAAGCCGTGTCCGAGGATGTATCGGCTCAGGTAGTGCAGCGCGAAGGTGAACTCGATGCCGTCTTCGGTCTCGGTACGTCGCGGCTGGAACCGTTGCGCACCGAAGATCAGGCCGTCGACCACCTCGGTTCGCGCGGTGATCTCGTCGAGTGCTGTCCGCATTCCGGCCAGGGTGCTCAGGTCGGCGCGCAAGAACACCGCGCGCTCGCCCGCGCCGATCGCGTCGGCCTGCCGGACGAACGCCTCGCCTTTGGCGGCTCCGCTGGCCAGGGCGATCACCCGGTCGCCGCGTCGCTGAAAATGTAGGCCGAGCCCCTTGCCCATGCCGTCGGTGCCGCCGGTGATGACATATGTGCGCATCGAGTCCCGTTCTCCTCGAATCACTCTGGACTGTGTCATCGGCCGATATCTCGAGGCTAGAAACGGGGACACCACCAAGTCAACATCTGATGACTTAGCATGACTTCATGGAACCGAAGCTCGAACCACGTCGCCGCGATCGCGCGGCCACCCGCGCCGCGCTGCTCGACGCCGCGCGCATCCGTTTCGCCGCACAGGGTTTCGACGGCACCGGCCTACGCGAGATCGCCGCCGAGGTCGGCGTCGACCCCGCCTTGGTATCGCGCTACTTCGGTTCCAAGAAGCGGCTCTACGCCGAGGCCATGCACATGGAGATCCCGACCGGAGCGGCCGCGGATCCGCACCGGCCGGTCGTCAGCATCGCCGACGCCCTGCTCCATGACGTCGTGTACCAGGACTGGTCGCAGTACGGCGGCGAACACCCGCTGCTGGGCATGCTCCGATCGGCAGGCCACGACGACGTGCGCGATCAGCTCCGTGCCCAACTCTGCGACGGCTACCTGCGCGAATTCGCCGACCGACTCGACGGTCCCGACCCGCAACTGCGCGCGGAGCTGATCGGAGCCCTGCTGATCGGCCTCGGGGTTTTGCGCTCGGTGATCGGCACGCCCGCCGTGAGCGCGGCTCCGTTCGACCGAACCCGGGTGCTCGCGGCCCGCATGGTGAACGCCCTGACCTGATGGCTCAGAGGATTCCCTGTTCGTGGGCGTAGATCGCGGCCTGGGTGCGGTCGCGGACGCCGAGGCGTTGGAGGATGCTCGAGACGTGGTTCTTCACGGTGCCCTCGCTGAGGTAGAGGGACCGGGCGATCTCGCGATTGGCGGCGCCGGCGGCGAGCAGGCGGAGGACCTCGGTTTCGCGGCCGGTGAGGTCGATGGTGGGGCGTGGGATACGGGAGCGCACCATGGCGGCCAGGCGCGCGGTGACGGCGGCCGAGTACTGGTCGACGCCCGCGTGCGCGAGGCGGATCGCCTGGGCGAGTTCGGCGGCGGGGAGATCTTTGAGCAGGTAGCCGGACGCGCCCGCGTGCAGGGCCGCGACGATGTAGCCGTCGTCGTCGAAGGTGGTGAGCATCAATACTGTGACCCGCCCGCGCAGCCTGGTGGCCGCCTCCACGCCGTCCATTTCCGGCATGCGGACATCCATCAGCACCACATCCGGCTCCAGTGCGGTCGCGAGTTCGACGGCCTCGGAACCGCTTTCGGCCGCACCGAGCACTTCGATGCCGGGCTGCAGGGCGAGCAACGCGGCGATCCCTTCACGAACCAGGCGCTCGTCGTCGGCGATCAGCACGCGGACCTTCGGGACAGTGCCCGATACCTCGGGATCGCGTCCGCTCATCGCCCCACCACGGGGATCGTGGCCAGCAGACGAGTTCCGTCGGGACCGGAGGTGATGCGCACCTCGCCACCGACCAGGTCCAGGCGTTCACGCATTCCGGACAGCCCCTGACCTTCCGTCGCGCCGGGCGCGAAACCTGTTCCGTTGTCGGCGATATCGAGGACGCCGGTGCTCGCGGTGAGGTCGACGCGGACCGCGACGGCGGTGGCGCCGGAGTGGCGGCGTGCGTTGGTGAGTGCTTCCTGTGCGGCGAGGTACAGGGCGAGACGGACGGGTTCGCCGACGGTGTCCTCGGTGCCGGTGAGGTCGAGGGTCACGGCGAAGCCGGTGTCGTCGAGCCGGGTCGCGAGCGCTCGCAACGCGGTGGCGAGGGTGAACTGCGTGTCGTCGGCGCGCAGGGTGCCGACCGCGCGCCGCACCTCGTCGAGAGCCAGGCGCGTGGAATGACGCCCTTCGGCGAGTGCCCGGTCGGCGATATCGGTGTCCAACGGCCGGTAGGCGGCCGATTTCTCCAGTTGGATCGCGGTCACCACGAGATGGTGGCCGACGCTGTCATGGATATCGCGGGCCACCCGGGTTCGTTCGGCGACGGTGGCGAGGGAGACCGCCTGGTCGGCGTACTCCCGGAGCCGGGCGTGCGCGTCGGACAGTTCGGTGAGCAGTGATTCGGCGCGGCGCCGCCCGGTTTCCTCGCGTTCGGCGATCACCGCGATCGCGAGGGCGAAAACGACGCCGATCGTGAACATCAGCAGATCCGAGAGCGCTTCGGGATTCGCCCGCAGCGCCGGTCGCCCGAGGACGATGATCGCGGCGAGGAGTAGACCGCCACCGGCGAGTGCGTAGGCGACACGATGCCCGACGGTGAAATAGGCAGTGAGCGGAAGCAAGACGAACAGGACCTTCGCATTGCCGCTGCTGTCGAGCAGGGTGATCACCGTGTACAGGCCGGCGCGGACGACCAGCCCGGCGATCGCGAGGGTCCTCGACCGGGTGAACCGCCCCGCAGCGATCTCCAGCCCTCCCGCGAGCACGAGGACCCCGGCGAAAGCACTGGACCGGGCAGGGTCGACAGGTCCGGTCGAGGCGACGGCGAGCCCGGCGACCAGCACGGAGACATAGAGGAAGCACGCGACCCAGGTCAGTGCGCGCGGTCGATGCATTCGCTGAGCGTATGGGCAGATCCGACGCACGGCCACGGTCGCGCGGCGATTGTGGCCGAAGGTCATGGGTCGCCCGGCACTTACCGCCGTGACCACCGGATTCCTACCGTCGAGCTCGACATCGAGAAGGGATTTCGACATGGACACACGAGCACTACTGAGACTGGGCGGCATCTCCGGCTTCCTCTGCGGCGGAGCCATCGCTGCGGCGGGCGTGATCGAACTGATCGCCGCGGGCAAGATACCGATCACCCAGGTTCTCAACGGGGCGGCCGTCCCCTTCGGGATCGGTCTGCTGGTGGCGTTGTACGCGCTGCTGCACCAGCGTCTCGGCCGCTTCGGAGCACTCGCCTTCGTCGTGCAGTTCCTCGGCTTCGGCTATTTCGCGGGTATCGCCTTCGCCATGAATTTCGTGCTGGTCTATTTGGACAAGCCGGTGGTCGACGAATTGCTCACCAGCCCGGCCAAGTTCGCCTTCCTCGCCACCGCGGTTCTCGCGCTGAGCGGAACGCTGCTGTTCGGCACAGCGCTGCTGCGTAGCGCGGCGGTCCCGCGCGGCGCGGCGATCCTCTACACCGTGGGCCTGTCGGTACTCTGCCTGACCTTCCTGCTCCCGGCGCCGCTGGTCCGCGTCGGGCATATCGCGGCCGGATTCGGCATGGTGTGGCTGGCCTGGGCCGTGTGGTCGAGCGTGACAGTGAACGCGGCGGCTACCGCTCGCGCGTGGCAGCCGACACCCGATCCGGCGCGCTAGCGCTACCAGGGCCGCGGCCTACGGCTGACCCGCCGCGCCTTCGGTATCGGTGGTGAGGGCGTCGGCGAAGTTCTCGGCGTAGCCGAGGATGAGCTGGCGCTGGGTGGGTAGCAGAACGGCCAGCTCGTGCCAGGCGATGGCGGTGGGGGAGCCGTAGAGGTGGGTCAGGTCGGTGACCAGGGCCGCGGCCTGTTCGGGGGTGGGGGCGGTGGGGCGGGCGAAGGCGAGCAGGGACGCGCCGATGGCGATGTGGCGGTAGCCGTGGAGGGCCATGCGGCGGATGACGGTGTGGTTGTCGTAGGTGCTCCAGTCGTCGGCGAAGTACCCGTTCGGGATGCCGGCGATGGCGAGGTCGTCGCGGTCCACCGGGACGCGCTGGATCAGCACGACGTCGTCGACCACGCGGTCGGGGGAGCGGTTGGCGGCGACGAGCGCGGCGAGTTCGTCCTCGGACGCGTTGCGGGTGTCGCGCAAGGATTCCCACGGGACGCGTGCGGACGGATTGTCCAGCAGTGCGGCGATCCGGGAGACCGTGGCGTTCTCGGCGTGGTGGGTGGCGGCGGGATCGTCCGGGTCGTCGTGGCCCGCGCCGTCGCCTTCCACGAGTCCGAGGGTGGCGTGCATGCTCGTGTACGCGCACTGGCCGAGATCGTCGAGCGTGCACAGGATCCGCGCGTCGGGATGGTCCATGCGGACGAGCTCTAACGCGTCGAGCAGCTGGGCGAAGGTGGTGACGTCGTCGAGACGGGCAACGGTGTTGGAGTCCAGCCGGTTACGTCGAACGGGTGGTTCGCCCGGCTCGAAAGTCGTCATCTGCACCCCGCCATCCTGGCACGGCCTTCGGCGCGTCGGAGTGATCCCGGCGCCGGTGGGCGATGTGGGCCGCGTCTGCGCCGTGCGCTGTGCCCTCGCAGGCGCGTCGTTCCGCGATGTCGGCGTCGGTTGGCCCAGGATTTGCTGCCAACTGGGCGTACCGTACAGTCGGTCCGTGACCGCGCTCGACGTCTGCTTGCTGGTCGTCGCGGGATTCTTTACCGGCTTGATCGGTTTCGTCACCGGGATGGCCTCGATCGTCTCCTATCCGGCGCTGCTGGCCGCCGGTCTGCCGCCCGTCGCGGCCAATGTCACCAATACTGTCGCCATGGTCGCCGTCGGCGTCGGGGCGACCGCCAATTCCGGACGCGAACTCGTCGGACGCGGGTCCACGCTGGTGCGCTGGGCGGTGTTGTCGGCGTTGGGCGGGCTTCTCGGTGCGCTCGCACTGCTGGTCGCCCCGGACGGCGCGTTCGAGGTGGTCGTGCCGTTCCTGGTGGCCATGGCGTCGATCGCGCTGCTGGTGCAACCACTGGTGCGCCGCCACATCGGTGAGCTCAGCGCGCCCTGGATCGTGCCGGTCGGCATCCTGCTCACGTCCGTGTACGGCGGGTATTTCGGCGCGGGCGCGGGGGTGATCTACCTGTCGATGATGCTGCTGTGCACCTCCGAATCCCTTTGGAGCGCCTCGATTCTCAAGAGCTTCCTGCTCGGCATCGCGAATCTGGTCGCCGCGATCGGGTTCGCGGCCTTCGGGCCGGTGCACTGGGGTGCGGCACTGGCTCTCGGTGCGGGTGCGCTGGCCGGTGGCTGGTGCGGTCCGCCGGTGGTGAAAGTGATCCCACCGAGCGTCTTGCGGGTGACGGTCGGGATCTGCGGCCTCGGTCTCGCCGTGTACCTGGCTCGATAGGCGGCCGCGCGGCAGCCGAGGACCGTTGCGCGACTGTGCCCCGCGGGGCCGTTGTTTCGCCTGCCGGGGTGTGGTGCGGTCCGTAGCCTGGAAGCGGTGCACCACTCAGATAGTGAAATCGCCATCCACGCAACAGAGGTCGCTTCGGCAGTGATTCGGTCGGCGTTCCACGCTCCGCTCACGCGCTACGCCAAACAGGGCGACGACTTCGCCACGCAGGCCGATATCGCGGCCGAGAAAGCCATCCTCGATGTTCTCGCGACCGCGTGCCCGGACGACCGGTTCGTCGCCGAGGAATCGGGAGTCACCGGTCCGGCCCGCAGCGACCGCACGTGGTTTGTCGATCCGCTCTGTGGCACCAGGAATTTCGCTGTCGACACCGCGTTCGTGGCGGTCAATGTCGCCCTGCGCGACGGCGACACCGTGACGGCGGCGGCGACCGCCGACCCGTTCGCCGAGGAAGTGTTCTGGACAGCGGGGGAGGGTGCGTTCCTGCGCGCCGAGGGTCGCGACGAGCCGTTATGGCCGCACTCGGGAAGTCACCTCGTCGATGTCGACCTCGACCACCCGTTCCCGTGGTCGACCCCGGCGCGACTATTCGACGCCGAAGGCTTCGCGGGCGAATTCCATCCGCGGGTGTTGTCGACCTCCCTGGCCCTCGTCTGGGTCGCGGCGGGACGGCGCGCCGCCTACATCACCGGCGGCGATCTCCGTGACAGTGTGCATTTCACCAGCGCGATCGCGGTGTGCCAGGCGGCGGGCTGCGTGGTCACCGGCCTCGCCGGGCAACCGCTGCACACCCCACCACACGGACTGATCGCGGCCGCGGACACGCCGACCCACGCCCGACTGGTCGACGCGGTGGCAGGTCTGCGCGCCGGGTAGCACTGGGGTGCATCACAATCGAATCCTTCTCACAGACCCACGTTGTGTGTATCTCAGAGTTTCCTCAACATCGCTGGGTAGCGTCCGGGCCGTGGCATCGAGGCCTGCGCTGTGTGGCGCCGGTGCGACGCCGTCGCCCAGAGGGCGAGATTCCGACCCGACGTAAGGACGAGTGGATGAAGTTTCGTAGGACCGGACGAGTCGCGATCGCAGGACTGGCTGTGGTCGCCGCCCTCGGACTGAGTGCGTGCAGTGACGACAAGGGTGACAAGCCCGCCGCCAAAACCACCACCAGCGCCAAGGCTCAGGGTTCGGCAGCCGCGAACCTGCCCGCCGTGCCGACGGTCGAGCAGCTCAACGCACAGCTCGGCACCTCGCTGGATCCGGCGGTCCCCAACGACCAGAAGCTGGACTTCGTCCAGGGCATCGAGGCCGATCCCGAGCTGCCGAACCGCCTGGCACAGGCCGTGCAGGACAGCAACGTCCAGGTGCAGGTCACCGAGGTGACCTCCTTCGGTGACAGCGTCAACGCCAAGGCCAACTTCACTGTCAACGGCCAGACCAATGTCGTCGACGTGCCGTTCGTGGCCGAAGAGGGCAAGTGGAAGGTCCAGAAGTCGTGGGCCTGCACCATGCTGACCAACCTGGGTCAGACCTCGGTCGCCTGCGCCTGATCGTTCTCGCCGAAGCCCCGTTCGCTCGTCGCGGACGGGGCTTTCGCATCGGTGCCTGCCGTGACGCCTCGGTTTCGCGGCTCAGCTGCGCAGCGCCGCCCGATCGGGGTGATCCCAGCGAACGGTCCACGTCGCTTCCTCGGGATTGTCGGCTGCGTGATCGCGCACAGCGGGCAACGTCCAGTGCTGCTCGGCGGGCGTGCGTCGCAGCGCCGCTCGCTCACTGAGCTCCAAGCGGACGGCGAGATCGAAATCCAGACCTCGACCCAGCAGCATCGGCCCGGCGAGCACCAGCACCAGATCGGCCTGCGCCGTGCGAATCGCCGCCCGAGCGGACCTGTCTCGCTGCTCGTCCCACAGCGCGGGCAGCCAACGCCCCTCGCTTCGCATCGCGTCCACGATCTCGCGCCGGATCGCCTCGTAGTCGAACCATGCTGTGCGATAAGACCATTCGTCATCGCGCCCGTATTCCATGCGCAGCGACGCGGGGCGCACGTAGTCGTGCACCGACACCACCGCCGCCGATCGGCCCCGATCCGCGAGCGTCTGCGCGATCCGGCGGCCGAGTTCGACCGGCATCGCGGCGTCGTCGCCGTCCACCGCGAGCAGCCGTCGCCCCGGCAGCTCGACGAGCCGGTCGGCGACGAGCCTGGCGAGGGCGGCGGGCGTGGTGGGAGTGAACGTCGGCACCGGACCATCTCAGCAAATTCCGGGCCGCTGCGCAGAGCCGGACATACCGCCCGGTCGGCAAGGCGATAATCTCGAGCGCATGGCGACAATCGACGAGGCGCTCGCGATCGAGCGACTGGAGCGCGACATCTTCCGCGGTGCTTCCACGGAGTCTCAGCTACCGCGCACCTTCGGCGGTCAGGTGGCCGGGCAGGCGCTGGTCTCGGCGGTCCGCACCGTCGACCGCAGCTTCCAGGTGCATTCCCTGCACGGCTACTTCCTGCGACCGGGCAATCCGGAGGAACCCACCGTCTACCTGGTGGAACGCATCCGTGACGGCCGGTCGTTCTGCACGAGGCGGGTCACCGGCGTGCAGGACGGGCAGGCGATATTCACGATGTCGGCGTCGTTCCATCACGGTGACGAAGGGCCAGAACACCAGGACGTGATGCCCACGGTCGACGGTCCCGACGACCTGCCCGACGCCAGCGTCACCATGACCCCCGAGCGGCTGTGGGCCATGCGTGAATGGGAGCACTGGGACATCCGCACGGTCCCGCAGGAGCAGGTCGTCGCGCGCGACGGCGCCGTCTCCCCCCAGCAGGTGTGGTTCCGGTACCGGCACCCGCTGCCCGACGACCCGATGTTCCACGTCTGCACGCTGGCCTACATGAGCGATATGACGCTGCTCGGCTCGTCGAAGGTGATCCACCCCGACGAACCGACCCAGAACGCGTCGCTCGACCACGCGATGTGGTTCCTGCGCCCGTTCCGTGCCGACGAATGGCTGCTCTACGACCAGTCCTCACCCTCGGCCGGTTTCGGTCGCGCGCTGACCGGCGGCAAGATCTGGGACCGCGAGGGCAACCTGGTCGCCGCTGTCGTCCAGGAAGGTCTGATCCGCACGCCGCGCGACAAATAGGACGCAGGACCGGCGCGGTCTGGTGCCGCACCGGTCACCAGCGGTCTACCGGACCTGCACCCGCAGGTGGCACACCACGGTGTCGCTCATGCGACGCAGCACGCGCTCGAGTTCGTCGCTGCGGTGGCTGGGCAGGACCCGGTCCCATCCGGTGGGCGGGTCGATCTCTGCGATCACGACCACCTTGCGCCGGTCGCCGAAATGGTCACGGACGTAGGCGGCGACCGGCCCACCGACGGTGGCATCACTGTCCTCGAGCAGCACCAGCCGAACTTCGGGATGCCAGGCCGCCCAGGCTTTGGTGAAGGCCGTCGTAGACTCACCCGGCAGGCAGACGTGCACCGCGGTGACGTCGTCGCCGATCGACATGGCCGCGGACAGCGCTTCACGACTCAGCTCGCAGACCTCCGCGATCGGCACGATGATCGCGGTCCCGGTCGGGCGTGGTTGCGCGGGCACCACACCGCTCCCGCGGGAGCCACCAATTCTGGTGTAGGCGTGGCGAATCCGTTCCATCGCGATCATCAGCACCGGCAACACGAGCACGATCAGCCAGGCACCCTCGGTGAACTTCATCGCGGTGGTGACGATCGCCGCGACAAAGGTCAGCAGCGCGCCGAACCCGTTCAGCACGATTCGCCAGTGCCAGCCCTGTGTGCGAGTGCGCCACCAGTGCGCCACCATGCCGGTCTGTGCGATGGTGAAACCGACGAACACCCCGATCGCGAACAGCGGCACCAGCGCGTTCATGTTGCCCGCGGCGGCCACCACCAGCACCGCGGCGCTCGCGCCCAGGGTCAGTACCCCGTAGCGGTACACCTGACGGGGGGTGGCGACGGCGAAGCGGTGCGGTAGGCAGTTGTCCTCGGCGAGCAGCCGGGTCAGGGTCGGCAGCCCGCCGTAGGAGGTGTTCGCCGCGAGTGCGAGCAGGACGACGGTGGCGAACTGCACCACGTAATAACCGACGCCCTGGCCGAGCGCGGCTTCGGTCAGCTGCGAGAGCACCGTGGTGCCTTCGATCGGCTGCAGCGAGAACTTCTCGATCAGCACGGCCAACCCGATCAGCATGGTGCCGAGCAGCAGCCCCAGCACGACCTCGGCGCGCTGTGCCCGTCGCCCGCGCGGTTCCTGGAAACTGGGCACCGCGTTCGCGATCGCCTCCACGCCGGTCAGCGCGGCGCAGCCGCTCGAGAACGCCTTGAGCAGCAGCAGGACCCCGACGGTGTGGATATCGCTGACCGCCGCGGTGCCCGCCGTCACGGCCGCCGGTTCCGTACGAAGCAGGCCGCCGATGATCACCACGAAAATGCCGCCCACGAACACCACGGTGGGCAGCATGAACACCTTGGCGCTCTGGGTGATGCCGAGCAGATTGAGGGCGGTGATCCCGACCAGCACGGCCAGACAGATCCACACCGTGTACCCGTGCAGCGCCGGAAACGCCGATGTCAACGCCGCGACACCGGCCGCGATCGAGACGGCGACGTTGAGCACGTAGTCGATGATGAGCGAGGCGGCCGCGAGCAGGCTGGTGCGGTCACCGAGGTGCTTCTTGGCGACCGCGTAGGCGCCGCCGCCGTTGGGGAAGGCCGCGATCACCTGCCGGTAGGAGGCGATGAGTACGGCGAGCAAGGCCGCGATGGCCAGGGTGACCGGCAGGGTCATGCCGAGTCCGAGACCGCCCGCCGTGGCCAGGACCAAGACGATGGCCTCCGGTCCGTAGGACACCGAGGCCATCGCGTCGAGGGACAGGCCGGCCAGGCCGGTGGGAACGGTCAGTCCGCGGCGCTTCGCGACGATCTGTGCGGGTCCGGGGGACTTGCGTGGCAGCAATGCAATCACACATCGCAGTGTCGACCTGTTTCGCGCGAATGCACCCGCCGTTGACGGAACCTTGATGACGCAGCGTGAGCGGGCACACATCGCGCAGGCTCGTAAGCTCAACGGCTGTGAACGCAACCTCGACCCCCACCCGGCCGACCATCGGCGTCCTCGCGCTGCAGGGCGACGTGCGTGAACACGTTGCCGCGCTGGAGCACTGCGGGGCCGATCCGGTGCTGGTGCGGCGCGAGTCGGAGCTGGCCGCCGTCGACGGGCTCGTGCTGCCCGGAGGCGAGTCGACCGCGATCTCCAAGCTGTTGCAGGCGTTCGACCTGCTCGAACCGTTGCGGGCACGGCTGCGCGACGGGCTGCCCGCGTTCGGGTCCTGCGCGGGCATGATCCTGCTCGCCTCGGAGGTCCTCGACACCAGGGCCGACGCCCAGCACCTGTCCGGCATCGATATGACGGTGCGGCGCAACGCGTTCGGTCGGCAGGTCGATTCCTTCGAGACCGATCTCGACTTCGCCGGCCTCGACACGCCCGTGCGCGCGGTGTTCATTCGCGCGCCGTGGGTGGAGCGGGTGGGTGACGGTGTCGAGGTGCTGGCGCGGGTGCCGCACGGACCCGCCGAGGGCCGCATCGTGGCTGCCAGGCAGGGCAACGTGGTGGCGACCTCGTTCCACCCCGAGGTGACCGGTGATCTTCGGGTGCACGAACTGTTCGTCGACCTGGTTCGCGCGGCGCGCTAAAGCCCGCGTCGGCGGGCGTGGCGGACGGTGAGTAGGCTGGATCGAGCTTGTCCGCCCGGGCAGACGCGCAACCGACTTGAAGGAAGTAGGGCATGAGCGGCCACTCCAAATGGGCCACCACCAAGCACAAGAAGGCGGGGATCGACGCCAAGCGCGGCAAACTCTTCGCCAAGCTGATCAAGAACATCGAGGTGGCGGCCCGCACTGGTGGTAGTGACCCTGCGGGCAATCCGACGCTGTTCGACGCCATCCAGAAGGCGAAGAAGACATCGGTCCCCAACGACAACATCGAGCGCGCCCGCAAGCGCGGCGGTGGTGAAGAGGCCGGCGGCGCCGACTGGCAGACGATCATGTACGAGGGCTACGGGCCCAACGGTGTCGCCGTGCTGATCGAGTGCCTCACCGACAACCGCAACCGCGCCGCGGGCGAGGTCCGACTGGCGATGACCCGCAACGGCGGCAACATGGCCGATCCGGGTTCGGTGTCGTACCTGTTCGCCCGCAAGGGTGTGGTGACCCTCGAGAAGAACGGCCTGTCCGAGGACGACGTCCTCGAGACGGTCCTCGACGCGGGCGCCGAAGACGTCAACGACCACGGCGATCTCTTCGAGATCATCACCGAGCCCGGCGATCTGATCGCGGTGCGTTCGGCCCTGCAGGCCGCCGACATCGACTACGACTCCGCCGAGTCCGGTTTCCAGGCGTCGGTCTCGGTCGCGGTGGACGCCGAGGGCGCTCGCAAGGTGTTCAAGCTGGTCGACGCGCTCGAAGACAGCGACGATGTGCAGAACGTGTACACCAATGTCGACATCTCCGACGAGGTCGCCGCGGAACTCGACGACGAGTAGGGTTCCCGGTCCGTCGAACCGCCCCGGCCGTGAATTCGGCCGGGGCGGTTCACGTTCGGGCTACGACGCGCGCTGCTGGTAGTAGCTCGACATCGACGGGTAGTAGTCGGCGAAATCGGGGCGTTCGGTGTGCGTGCTCGCGGCGACGAACATGTCCGCGTAGTACTCCCAGCCCGGACCGATCTGCGGGATCTCCGCCAGCTGGTATTCCGAGGTCAGGTGGTGGACCAGGCGCAGTTCGGTGGCCGCGCCGGTGTCGAGCAGGGTCACCTCGAGTCGCCACACGCCGATCTGGTCGGTCGAGGAGAGGCCGAGGTGGATCGGCGCGGTGCAGTCGTCGATGCGCATCGACGACCACGGCTCACCCTCCTCGAACCGCATCTGCACCCGGATGGTGTTGCCGGTGCCCGCGTCGCCCTCCCAGGTGCCGTACCAGCTCGCGGTCAGATGCGGGTCGGTCAATCGCGCCCACACCTCCTCGATCGGCAACCCCAACGACCGGGTGATCACCAGATCCCGCCCGTCGGGCGTCGGCTCGATGTCACCGGTGGGTATGGCCATGTGGGGTTCTCCTCGTCTCGGACGGACCGACCATGCCTGACTTCCTCGACGGTACCCGTGGTCGACGGCCGACCCCCGGCAGAATGGGGATCATGACGCGAATCGATGCGGTCCGGGGCGACCTCACCGAACAGCAGGTGGACGCGGTGGTCAATGCCGCGAACTCCTCGCTGCTCGGCGGCGGCGGCGTCGACGGGGCGATCCATCGTAAAGGCGGCCCGCAGATCCTGTCCGAATGCCGTGATCTGCGCGCCTCGCACTACGGCAAGGGTCTGCGAACCGGGCAGGCGGTGGCAACGACCGCGGGGCTGCTCCCCGCCCGCTGGGTGATCCACACCGTGGGCCCCGTGTGGTCGGCCACCGAGAACCGCTCCGAACTGCTCGCCTCGTGTTACCGCGAATCCCTGCGCGTGGCCGACGAATTGGGGGCGTCGACGGTCGCTTTCCCGGCGATCTCCACCGGTATCTTCGGCTGGCCGATGGACGACGGCGCGCGGATCGCGGTCGAGACCGTACGCGCGGCCGAGACGGCGGTGACACAGGTGCGGTTCGTGCTGTTCGACGATCGTGCGCTCGAGGTCTTCGCCGCCGCTGTGGGGTAGGGGCCCTGTCCTGTGGTGTCGCTAGCGGGTGCTGATCTCGCGAACTTCACGCAGGTGTTGTTCCATGGCGGCAGCGGCGGCGGGGCCGTCTCGGTCGTCGACCGCGAGCAGGATCTGGGTGTGGCCGTGGACGGAGACGCGGCGGCCGAGCGGAGTGCGGTGCGAGAGTGCTCGGGTGTGGCGGGTCCACTCCGTGGTCATCGTGCAGAGCGTGACCAGCAGTGGGTTCTGGGCAGAATGTGCCAGGAGCGTGTGGAATTCGATGTCGAGTGCCATCGAGTCCGCCGGGCTGAGGGCTTCGTCGGAGCGGTCGATGATCTCGTGCAGTGACAGCAAATTCGATTCGACCGCGCGGAGGGCGGCGAGCTGGGCGATGCGCGGTTCGACCAGCTCGCGGAGTTCGGTCGCGTAGGCGAGTTCGGTGTCGAGGTCGGCGAGGTTGCCGTGCAGTTCGGCGGCGCCGCGGGGGAGCTCGGTCACGGTGCTGCCGCGGCCCTGTCTGCGGTCGACCAGTTTCTTGGATTCCAGCTCGAACATGGCTTCGCGCAGCGAGGACCGTGACACGTTCAACTGCGCGGCGAGTTCGCGTTCGGGCGGCAGGCGATCGCCCGCGCGCAGGGCGCCGTCGATGATCAGCCGCTCCAGATGCGCGGCGACTTCGGCGCTGACGCTGCCGGTGCGGCGGCGTAGCGGGGGGATCGGCGCGACGGTCACCTGGCTCCTCTCGACATCTGCTGATTGGTCCGGCCAAGTGTAATCGAGGCAGGGGACGCAGGCCGATATTGCCGGGGTGTAAAGCCTCGGTTACGCACGTTTCGCCCGGTAGCAACGCTGTTCATAGTGGAATACCGTTACCGCATCAGATGGTCGGACCAATGTTCGGCCGAGTGTCGCGAAGACCGGAGGAACCACTGTGACCTCGTTGGCTGAGGACCAGATCGCCACAGCATTCCCGGTGTTGCAGCAGGGGATCGGCATCACACCGGGGATCACCTATGTGCCCGCCGATCCCGATCAGGTGCTGTGGGGCAGGCTGCCGCGTCGCGGCGATACGCCGGTCACCACCGTCGCGCCGGGCACGAGCGTGGTGATCGACACGATCAGTCACGAGGGCATCCTCGACGATCAGGGGTCGGACCCGGTCGCCTACTTTCGCGGGCACGGCGTGGCCCGCGATCAGATCCTCGACGACACCGTCGAGGTGGTAGCCCGGCGCGTTCGCGAGGCAGGAGCCGGGCCGCACATCGTGACCGGTCCGATCGCCGTCGACGGGGCCGAGCCCGGCGATCTGCTCGCCGTCCGGATCGAGCACCTCGCCCTGCGCGCGCCCTACGGTGTCATCTCGACCCGGCACGGTCGCGGCATGCTGGCCGGAACACCACACGACGGTTCCTACGGTCAGTTCTGCACGGTGACCGGGCAGGACGACGAATGGTTCGGCAGTATGCCGATCGGGCCGGGCAGCCCGCACCGGGCGCGCTTCCCGCTCGCCCCGTTCCTCGGCATCATGGGCGTGGCCACCGACACCGAGAATCGTGCGCACTCCGTGCCACCGGGCGCGCACGGCGGCAATATCGACGTCAAACTGCTCACCCCCGGCGCCACCCTGTTCCTGCCGGTGCAGGTGCCCGACGCGCTGTTCTACGTAGGCGATCCACATTTCGCGCAGGGCGACGGAGAGGTGGCGCTCACGGCGCTGGAGGCACCGCTGCGGGCGACCGTGACCCTTGACCTCGTGCCGGCGGAACAGCTCACCGACATCGGTTCGGGCACAGGGCCGTTCGCCGCCGGGCACGGCCTCGTCATCCCGACCGGGCTCGATCCCGATCTGGACACGGCGCTGTCGCTGTGTGTGGGCAACGCTGTCGATCTGCTCGGCGCGCTGTTCGACACCGATCCGCGCAGTGCCTACCTCTACCTCAGTGCCGCCGCCGATTTCACCATCTCACAGGCCGTCGATCTGACCCGCGGGGTGCACGGCAAGATCCGCGTCGCCGACTTCGCGCATACCACCGGCACCGATCTGGCCCGCTACATCCTGGAGCGGGCGCGGTGACCGCGACGGCGCGTGCGGCGCGGTTCGGCACCGGGAAGTCCCGTGGGGTGGACGCCACGGTGTGGCGCGTGGTCGGTTCGCCACTGGTGGGGGCGACCTCGGCAGGCCCACTCGCCGGGCACACGGTGGCCGTGAAAGACCTGTTCGCCGTCGCCGGACATCCCATCGGCGCGGGTGTCGAGGACTTTGTCGCCGAGCGCGCCCCCGAACCCCGCCACGCCACGGTCGTCGCCGCCCTGCTCGCGGCGGGCGCTGCCATCACCGGCATCGCCCGGACCGACGAGTTCGCCTACAGCATCACCGGCGGCAACGGACGCACCGGCATGCCGGTCAATCCGGCTGCACCGGAACGAGTTCCGGGTGGTTCATCGAGCGGGCCGGCCGTAGCGGTCGCCCGCGGCGAGGCGAGTATCGGCCTCGGCACCGACACGGCGGGTTCCATCCGCGTACCCGCTTCCTATCAGGGGCTGTGGGGCATCAGGACAACCCATCAGAGCCTCGACACCACTGGCCTACTGCCGCTGGCGCCCTCGTTCGACACCATCGGCTGGCTCGCCCGTGACGCCGTTACCCTGCTCGCGGTGGCTGATGCGCTGTGCGCGAATTCCGTTGTGCTCCAACAGGATCTGGCCACCGACTCGGCGCAGCCTGATGTCCGCGAGTCCGCCCAGCGCCCATCAGCGGCGAAGTCCTGCTGGACGTCGCCATCCGGGTCGGCATCGAGATCCGGTGCGCGGAGCGCCGCCGAATCTTCGATGGAGGGGACGGAACTCGTCGTCGACCCGGTCCTTTCGGCCGCAGCGGATCCCGAGATCGCCGAACAGTGTCTGCGGGCCGCCGCGGAACTCGGTGCTCGACCGATCGCCCTACGTGGCGAACTCGACCGCTGGTTCGCGGCGTTTCGGACAGTGCAGGCGTACGAGGCTTGGGCTGGGCACGGTGCCTGGCTCAGAGCGCATCCCGGCGCGCTCGAACCCGAGGTCGGCGACCGTTTCGCCTGGGCCGCAACGGTGACCGCCGACGGTGCCGCCGCCGCGCGGAAGGTCGTGGCCGAGGCCGCCGCGCGGATTCGCGGGATCGTCGGCCACCGTGTGCTGGTACTGCCGACGACGGCGGGACCGCCGCCGTTGCGCGAAGCCGATCAGCGCACGCGCGATGCCGTGCGGAGCGCGACCTTGCGACTGACCTGCCTGGCGTCGATCGCCGGCCTGCCCGCAGTCACTCTGCCGCTGCCGAACCGTCACGGTCTCCCCGCCGGGCTGTGCCTGGTCGGCGCCGCGAACACCGACCGTGCCCTCATCCACCTCGCGTCACGCTGCGCCGCCCGACTGGCGAACCTATGAGAAATGGACACGCAATGCCTGCCTCCGACACGCCGTGGACCGCCACCACTCCCGCGATGAATCGCACACTCGGCCGAGTTCTCTCGGCCCTGTTCGCGGCATTGCTCATCGCGACCGGCCTGACCGCCTGCGTGTCGACACCGGGCGGCGACAGCGACCCGGCGTCGGTGCGGATCGGCACGCTGCGTGGGCAGCCGCATCTCTACGCGCCCTACTTCATGCAGCGTTTCGCGCCCGCGGGCACCACGTACGAGATCGTGCTGTTCGAGAATTCACCCGATATCAAGAACGCGATCGCCTCGGGCGCCATCGATTTCGGGGTGCTCGGCGCACCGTCGATGCTGGCGGGCAGCGCCGCGGGGCAGGATGTGAAGATCGTCGCCTCCGCCGCCGACGGTGGGTCGGCGCTCGTCGGCAAGCCGGAGATCACCACGGTGAACGGCTTGCGCGGCAAGAAGATCGGATTCCCGCAGGGCTCGTCGCAGGAGATCCTGCTGCGGCTCACCTTGACCGCGCACGGCCTCGACCCGGCCACAGACGTGCAGTTGGTCAACCTCTCCTACTCGGATATGGCCAACGCCTACAAGTCCGGCCGGATCGACGCGTTCCTGAGCGCCGAGACCGCGCCGTCGATCGTCATGCAGGTCGGAGCGCACCCGATCGCTTCGCCGTACGACACCGCGATCGGCGCAGTGAACATCGTCTTCGGTACCAGGGGCGCGCTGATCGACCGGGATCGCGACCGGGTGCAGCAGGCGGTGCGCAGCTTCGTCCAGGCGATCGAGTACATGAAGGGCGATCACACCGCCTGGGTCGACGGGCTCGTCACCACCTTCGGCCTCGACCGCGCGATCGTCGACACCGCGACGAAGAACGTCTGGTTGCGGTGGGAACTCGACGACGAGTATCGCGGCCGGGTGGTCGCCCTGGCCGAGCAGATGCGGGCCTTCGACCAGCTGTCCAAGGCGCCCGACATGGCGAAGGTGTTCGACACCGGGTTCCTGACCTCCGCGGGTATCGGGCGATGACGGCGCTCGACGCACCACCGGCCGTGCGCACCACCGAGGCGCTGCCCG
The DNA here is from genome assembly GCF_001427185.1 of Nocardia sp. Root136. Lineage (NCBI taxonomy): Bacteria > Bacillati > Actinomycetota > Actinomycetes > Mycobacteriales > Nocardiaceae > Nocardia > Nocardia sp. Root136. The sequence continues at coordinate 1,047,481 of NZ_LMFE01000001.1, read as the reverse complement.
ACAGCCGGTGGCGGATTCCTGATCGGGCGCTGACGGTGCTGTGGGCGCTCCCGGTCCCGCTGCTGCTCGGGCTGCTGTGGGATCGCGGTGTCGAAGGCGCGTGGACGCTGCCGTTCGGCATCCAGATGCAGTTCCTGCCCACACCGTACGACGTGGCGCGGCGCTCGGCCGACCTCGCGTTCGGTGGCGTCATCGGGGACACCTACAGCGGCACCCTGTGGTTGCACCTCTACGCCAGCACGCTGCGGGTGCTGCAGGGGTTCTTGTTCGCGGCCGCCGTCGCGATCCCGCTCGGGATCGTGATGGGTCGCTCCCGGCTGGTCTACCGGATGCTCGAACCGACCATCAACCTGGTGCGGCCGATCCCGGTGACCGCGTGGGCCCCGCTGTCACTGCTGATCATCGGCTTCGGCGACCGCTCGACGATCTTCCTGGTGTTCCTCGCCGCGGTGTTCTCGATCCTGCTGAACACGATCGCCGGGGTGCGCGCGGTGCCGAAGCGGCTGCTCGAGGCCGCCGCGATGCTGGGCACCCCACCCGCGCACACCCTGTACAAGGTGGTGCTGCCCGCCGCCGTGCCGAGCATCGTCTCGGGGCTGCGGATCGCGCTCGGCCTGTCGTGGGTGATCCTGGTCGTCGGGGAGACGGTCGGCATCCGAATCGGGTTGGGAGCGTTGATCACCCAGGCCAGAGAACAGTCACGCACCGACCTGATCATCGCGGTGATGATCGTGATCGGGCTGGCCGGATTCGTCGCGGACCGGTTGCTGATGCTGCTGGTCAAGCTTGTCGCGGGCCGTAGGCCGCTCCTTCCGTGATCGCGCAGACAGGACCCTCATGAAGATCTACTCCACTCGCCGCCGCACACAGCGTCCCGCGCGCATCGTCGTCGACGGCGTCGGTAAGCGCTATTCCCGTGCACCGGGATTCGCCGTCGACCATGTCGAACTCGACATCGCCGCAGGCGAATTCATCTGTGTCGTCGGCGCCAGCGGTTGTGGCAAGTCCACGCTGCTGCGGATTCTCGCCGGGTTGGAGGCAGCCACCACCGGCACGGTCACCGTCGCCGACGAACCGGTCAGCGGGCCGGGCCCCGAGCGCGGCGTCGTATTCCAGGACTACGGGCTGTTCCCGTGGCTCACGGTCGCCGAGAACATCGCCTACGGGCCGAAGCAGGCCAGGATGACCCGGCCCGACATCCGCGAGATCACCGACCGCTGGCTCGAGACCGTCGGCCTGACCCGAGTACGGAAGTCGTTCCCGCACCAGCTCTCCGGCGGAATGCAGCAGCGCGTGGCGATCGCCAGGGTGCTGGCGAACAGTCCCGCCGTCCTGCTGATGGACGAACCGTTCGGCGCACTCGACGCCCTCACCCGAACGGACATGCAGGTCGAGCTGAAACGCATCCACCACGAGACCGCCGTGACCGTCGTATTCGTCACCCACAGCATCGACGAGGCGGTCTACCTGGCCGACCGCGTCGTGGTGATGGCCGGTGGCGCGGCCCACGGCAACGCGGGCCACGTGCGCGAGATCGTCGAGATCGACTTGCCCGGCGAACGCGACTCCACCACAACGGAATTCAACGCCTATAAGCGGCGCATCGACGCCCTCGTCCACCGCGGCAACCACAGCGCGGCCTGATCCGTCGTCGCGCGATCCGGTCGAAGTCGGTGAGCCGTGTGCGTCATCATGCGCAAGCGCCGCATCAGTGTGCGGGGACCGCGGGGGCGAGGATTTCGGTGACTCGGGTGGTGCGCGCGATGATTCGGCCCGCCTTGATGACATAGCAGCGGCCGGGGCGGTCGAGTAGGGCGTCGGCGAGGCGGTGTGTGCCGAGGACGACGAGGTCGGCTCGGGCACCGACGCGCAGGCCGTGGCGGTCGGCGATGCCGAGCACCCTGGCCGCGTCGGTGGTGGCCATCTCGAGGACCCGGCGCATGTCGGCATCGCCGGACAGATGACCGGTCTGGGCGAGGAACAGACCGATGTCGAGGAGGTCGGTGTTGCCGTATGGGGTGAAGGCGTTGCGAATGTTGTTGGAGGAGTACGCGGTTGTCACACCGGCTGCCCACAGCTCACGGACCGGCGCGACGCCTCGACGTACCGCGGCCTGATCGCCGCGCCCGCCGAGGTGCATGTCGGTGGCAGGCAGCGGAACCACGGCGACGCCGGCCTGGGCGAGGCGGGCCATGGTCGCCTGTCGCTCGCGCGGGGGACGGCCTGCCAGGGAGGTGACATGGCCGATCGCGACCCGGCCGCCGAGTCCGGCGCGCTGGGTGGCATCGGCGATGTAGTCGGCCATCGCGAACCGGGGGTCGGTGGCATCGTCGGCGAAATCGGCGTGGATGTCGACGGGGACGCCGAATTCGGCGGCCAGCTCGAAGACCAGGTCCACGTGGCGGCGGCAGTCGGTGACGTCGGTTTCGTTGTAGGAGCACCCGCCGATCACGTCGGCACCGAGGTGGAGCGCCGCGCGCAACAGGTCGAGGGTGCCGGGCGCTCGCAGGATTCCTTCCTGCGGAAAGGCCACGATCTGGAGGTCGATCAGGTCGCGGTACTCGTCGCGCAGACCCAGCAGCACCTCGACACCGAGCAGCCCGACGATCGGATCGACATCCGGGTGCGCGCGCAGTGCGGTGGTGCCGTGGGTGATCGCCTGATCGAGGACCCGGCGCGCCCGGTCGCGCACGCCGTCGGCGGTGAACCCCCGTTTGAGTTCGCCGGTCACCTCGATCGCGCCCGCGAGGGTGCCGTCGGGCGCGCTCCGCTGACGATCGAGCAGCGCCTTGTCCAAGTGCACATGAGATTCGATCAGTCCAGGAATGACAACCCTTGTCGCGCAATCGATCTCGGTTGTCCCGATGCCCGGTAGCGCGGGCCCGATCGCGGTGATGACGCCGTCGGTGACGGCGATATCGACAAGGTCGGCGTCATCGGCGATACACGCGCGACGCAGCAGCAGATCGACCATGACAACCTCCAGTCGCAGAACGGGACCCCGTTTGTATACGACTCTGAGGTTTCGGGCGATGGCGGCGATTGCTGCGCCCGTGTTACGTCCTAGGGCGTCGGTACGGACGCGGGGGCGGGCTCGGCTTCGGCCCGTGATCGCAGGCGATAGGCCGAGGTGGCGTGGGCGATGTGTTCGGCGACCACCGTGCTCGCTCGGTCGGGATCCCGCGCCTCCAGTGCCGCGCAGATCTCCTCGTGCTCGTGCCAGGAATCCTCGGCGCGGCGAGGGAGTTCGACCGAGTACACCCAGGCGATCTTCCAGCTCAGCTGGGTGATCAGCTGGCTGAGCAGCGCGCTGCCCGACGCCTCGGCCAGCACCTCGTGGAAGCGGCTGTTGAGCCGGGCGAGCTCACCGAGTCTGCCGTCGCGCACCGCTTCCTGGCCGAGGGAGGTGAGTTCCTTGAGTCGTCCCAGCTGTTCGGGGGTGCGGCGCACGGCGGCCCTACCGGCGCACATCGGTTCCAGCAATGCCCTGATCTCGAGCAGATCAGCCGCCTCCGCCTCGGTGAGCTCGGCGACGAAGGTTCCCGCATAGGGGCGTGACCAGGCGAACCCCTCGGCTTCGAGGGTGCGCAGCGCCTCACGGACCGGGACGCGGGAGACGCCGTACCGCTCGGCCAAGGTGTCCTCGGTGAGGCGCTGGCCGGACCGGAACTCGCCCCGAATGATGTCGTCGCGGATCGCGCGGCACACCTGCTGCGGTGTCATGCGCCCAACGGTGTTGCTCACGTCGCCCCCAACGGTCGAATGGCTTTCGGAGAAATTGCTCCAAATCTACGGCATCCGGGCGGGGGTTCTGCCCCGGCAGCGCTCGGCGCGAACGCGTGACAACTATCGTATACGATCGCACGACGCTCTGTCGGAAGGATTTCATGGACCCCGTGCATCTAGCGCTGCTGCTGGCCGCAGGACTCGGCGCAGGCTTCTGCAACGCCATCGCGGGCGGCGGCAGCCTGCTCTCGTTCCCCGCGCTACTCGCACTCGGCTTGCCCCCGGTGACCGCCACTGTCACCAATTCGGTCGCGGTCTGGCCGGGCTACCTGGGTGGTGCGGCGGCACTGCGCAAGCGCGCCGAGGACTACCGCGCACTGCTGCCGCGGCTCGTCGTGATCAGCGTCGCCGGCGCCGGGCTCGGGGTGCTCGCGCTGCTCGCCGCGCCGGCCGAGGTGTTCGCCACGCTGGTGCCGTTCCTCGTCCTCGGGGCGACCGCGGTGTTCGCCGCGCAACCATGGCTCTCGCGCACTCTCGGCGCCCGCCACCCGGATTCGCGCACCACCCTCTACCTCGGGGTCTTCGCGGGCAGCGTCTACGGCGCCTACTTCAACGGCGGCATGGGCATCGTGCTGCTGACCGCTCTCGCCCTCGGCCTCGATGCCTCCGCGCAACTGCTCAACGGGCTGAAAAGCCTGCTCACGCTGACCGTGTCGACCACCGCCATGGTGGCCGTCGCACTGTTCGGGCCGGTGGACTGGCTCGTCGTCGCGATCCTTGCACCGGCCTGTCTGCTCGGCGGTGTCCTCGGCGCGAAGTTCGCCGACCGGCTGCGACCCGCCGTCTTCCGGACCGTGGTGATCGTCTTCGGCGTCGGCGCCGGGTCCGCCATGTTGATCACCGGCTGACCACATCCGCACGACCGCCACACCCCGCGACCGAAAGGGACCTCTGATGACCGACCTACTCCTGCGCGGTGGCCGACCGTGGACACCAGGCGCCACACCGGAACTCGCTGACCTCCACCTCGCCGACGGCCGGATCGCCGCGATCGGCACGGACCTCACCGCGCCCGGCGCCGAGATCATCGACCTGGACGGCGCGTTGGTGCTGCCAGGCCTGGTGGAAACCCACTGTCACCTGGACAAGACCTTGTACAGCGCGCCATGGGTGGCCAACTCGGGTGGGCGAACGCTGGCCGGGCGCATCGCCAACGGGGAACGCCGCCGCGCCGAACTCGGCATTCCGAACGCCGAATACGCCGCGAACCTGTTGGGCGCCATGGTCGGATACGGCACGTCCCACGTGCGCAGCCACGTCGACATCGATCCCGACATCGGGTTGCGGGGCGTCGAGCAGGTGCGGGCCGCCGCCGAACGCCACGCGGGGCGGGTCGAGGTGGAACTGGTCGCCTTCCCGCAGGGCGGGCTGATCACGCGCCCCGGCACCGCCGAATTGATGGCGGCGGCGCTGGCCGACGGTGTCGAGGTCGTCGGCGGCCTGGACCCGGCGGGCTACGACAACGATCCGGTCGGCCAGCTCGATGTGATCTTCGATCTCGCCGACAAGTTCGGCGCCAAGGTCGATATCCACCTGCACGACGGCGGCGCCATGGGCGCCTGGGAGTTCGGTCTGATCATCGACCGCGCCAAGGCGACAGGGCTTTCGGGCCGGGTCACCATCAGCCACGCCTACGCGATGGGCCAGCAATCCGACGACGAACAGCGCCGCATCGCCGACGCGCTCGCCGAGGCCGGTGTCGCCATGGTGACCTGTGCGGTCGGTGAGGCGGCGGTCGTTCCCGTCCGTGTGATGCACGAGGCGGGCGCCACCCTCGCGCTGGGCAACGACGGCATCCGCGACCTGTGGACGCCCTACGGCGACGGCGACATGCTGCGCCGCGTCAACACCGTCGCCTACCGTGACCGTCTCGTCGCCGACGCGGAGATCGAACTCGCGCTCGTCGCGGGAACCTATGGCGGCGCGCGGGTTCTCGGCCTCGACGACTACGGCCTCACGGTCGGCGCGCCCGCCGATCTGTTCGTGGTGGAGGCCGAGACGCCCGCCGCCGCGGTGGTGCGACTGCCCGCCCGGCAGCTCGTGGTGAAGCGCGGCCGGGTCGTGTCGCGGTCGGGCGTTCCGCAGAGCTGAAGTGATCGTATACGAAACAGGGACGTAATCACGTAGACCGCTGGCGGCAATGGTATGCCACTAGAAATAGTGTATGAGCGCCACGGTTTCCACCGCCCCCGCACGATCGGGCCGGGACTCGTATACGACTGCTGAACGCGACGAGCCCGGTCCCGCCCTGTCCTTCGATCACGTGACGTTGACCTTCGGCAACGGCACCACCGCCGTCGCCGACATCGACATCGCCGTTCGCAGTGGCGAATTCGTCTCGCTGGTCGGGCCTTCCGGCTGCGGCAAATCGACCCTGCTCCGCCTGGCCGCCGGATTCGAGAAACCCACGGCGGGCACGGTCGGGATCGGTACCCGCCGTCTCGGCTACGTCTTCCAGGAATCCACCCTGCTGCCATGGCGATCGGTGCGGCAGAACGTGGAACTCCCCGGCGAGCTGGAAGGTGTCGACAAGACCACCCGTCGCGCCGCCGCCGCGGACGCCATCGAACGGGTCGGGCTGGCGGGGTTCGAGAAGCACAAACCCGCCCAGCTGTCCGGCGGCATGCGGATGCGCGCCTCCATCGCGCGCGCCCTCACGTCGCGGCCGGAACTGTTCCTGTTCGACGAGCCGTTCGGCGCGCTGGACGAGATCACCCGGCAGCGGCTGAACGAGGAGGTGAGCACCCTGTTCCGCCGTGACGGGTTCGCCGGAGTGTTCGTCACCCACTCGGTGGGGGAGGCGGTGTTCCTGTCCACGCGAGTGGTGGTGCTGACCGGTCAGCCGGGTCGGGTAACTGCCGACATTCCGGTTCCGTTCGACTTCCCGCGCACCCCGGAGTTGCGCTACACCCCCGAATTCGCCCGACTCTGCGCCGAGGTGTCGGCGGCGCTGCGTGGACAGGAGACCGCCGCATGACCACCGTCGCCATCCCCGGGGGAGTCGTCGCGGAATCGGCGGCGAAACCGAAGTACCGCTGGCCTTTTCGGATCGCCCCGGTCCGTGTCATCGCCCCGATCCTGGTGTTCGTCGCCGTCCTCGGACTCTGGTCGCTGGTCAGCCACCAACTGCTGGCCGAGGAGTCCCGGTTCCTGCTGCCCGCGCCGGAACAGGTGATCGGCAAGGGGCTGCTCGATCCGCTGGCGCGGTCGACGATCCTGACCGCGCTGTGGTCGACGGTGCAGGTCGCGCTCGTCGGGCTGGTGATCGCGATCGCGCTCGGCGTCGGCTTCGCGGTGGTCATGAGCCAGGCGCGCTGGGCCGAATACTCGCTGTATCCGTACGCGGTGGTGCTGCAGACGATTCCGATCCTCGCGGTGGTGCCGCTGTTCGGGTTCTGGTTCGGCTACGAGTTCTCCAGCCGGGTGATCGTCTGCGTGATGGTGGCGCTGTTCCCGGTGATCACCAATACGCTGTTCGGCCTCAAATCGGTGGCGCCCGCCGAGCACGACCTGTTCACTCTGCACGGCGCCTCGCGGTGGCAGCGATTGGTGAAACTGCAACTGCCCGCCGCTCTTCCGGCGATGATCTCCGGCTTCAAGATCTCCGGCGGCCTGGCCATCATCGGCTCCATCGTGGCGGACTTCTTCTTCCGTCAGGGCGAACCCGGCATCGGCCGGATGATCGATGTCTACCGTCAGCAACTCGCGACCGAGGAACTACTCACCGCGCTGCTGATGTCCTCACTGGTCGGCCTGATCCTGTTCTGGTTCTTCGACTTCCTGGCCGGGCGCGTGGACCGCGCGCACGGACTACGTCGCGGCAAGTAACTCATTTCCCCTGTCCCACTCGTACATTCGCTCGACCCCGAAGGATTTCCGGTGCGCAAATCTCTCCTCGCCACGGCCGTATTCGCCGGCGCCACAGTGCTGACCGCCTGCAACAGCGCGACCTCGGTGCCCGGCCCCACCGGTCAGGGTGTCCTCGCGGGTGTCTGCCCGTCGACCGTGGTCATCCAGACGGACTGGTTCGCCACGCCGGAGCGGGCCGCGGCCTATCAGCTGGTCGGACCGAACGGCACGGTCGACGTGAAGAAGGGCGCCTACTCCGGTCCCCTCGGTGACACCGGCGTGAATGTCGAAGTGCGCCTGGGTGGCCCGTTCCTCGGTGGCCAGCCGGTGCCCGCGCAGATGTATCAGGACCAGAGCATCACCCTCGGTTTCGTGCCGACCGACGACGCCGTGCGGGCACAGTCGAAGTTCCCGGTGACCGGGGTGTTCGCCTCGCTCGACGTCAATCCGCAGATCCTCCTGTTCGACCCGGCGACCTACCCGCGGATCACGTCGTGGAAGGACGTTCCCGCATCGGGCGCACCCGTTGTCTACAGCGAGGGCAAGCTGTTCATGGACTATCTGATCGCCCACGGCGACGTGAAACCCGACCAGGCCGATGCCTCCTTCGACGGCACCCCCAGCCGGTTCGTCGCCGAACGCGGCCGGGTGATGCAGCAGGGGTACGTCTCCAACGAGCCCTACCGGTGGGAACACGACGTGAAGGGGTGGCTCAAGCCGGTGAAATCGTTGCTGGTCCATGAGGCCGGTTATGAGATCTACCCGCACGCCTGGTCGGTGCGCACCGGTGACATGGAAAAACTCAGTCCCTGCCTGAGCAAGCTGGTGCCGATGCTGCAGCAGGCTCAGATCGACTACATCAGTGATCCGGAGCCGGTCAACGCGGCGCTGCTGCGCATCGCCCAGACGATTCCCGACGGTCCGCCGATGACCGCGGGCGGCAACACCGACTCGGTGAAAGTCCAGCTCGCCCAGAAGATCGTCGGCAACGGCCCCGACAACAGCCTCGGTGATTTCGATACCGCCCGGGTCGACAGGGTGATCAGCGCCGTCACTCCGATCCTGCGCAAGCGTGGCGTCGAGGTTCCCGACGGCCTCGCCGCCGATGCGATCGTCACCAACAAGTTCATCGACCCGGCGATCGGGCTGAAGAGCACGCCGTAGCGCTGCCGTCGGCGACGGTCCGCGAATGTGTCGGACCCCGGTGGCATGCTCGCGGGCATGGCGGAAACCAGTGTGCCGTTTCGGGTTCGGATCCCGATTCGGGTGTCCGATCTCGACCCGCAACTGCATGTCACCGGCGCGGCGTATCAGCAGTTCGCCGACCACGCGCGGTTCGCCTGCGTGACCGAGGCGGGGGTCTCGGTGCCGGATTTCCTCGCGGCGGGGGTGGGGCCGGTCAATCTCGAGTTGAACGTTCGCTATCTGCGGGAGTTGCGCGCGAACGACACCGTCGAGGTCGACTGTCGGTGGGAGTGGGGGCAGGGCAAGACCTATCGGGTGGAGCACACCCTCACCAGGGACGACGGTGAGGTTGCCGCGACGGTGTCCTATGTGAGCGGCCTGCTCGACCTGCGCACGCGCAAATTGGTCGCGGATCCGGCGCGGGTCTGGACCGAGCACGCCCGCGATCCCGCGCTGCTCGGGCTGTCGCCGCGACCGGCGTGAGATCGTGTCGTTGGTGGGTCCGAACCCGGGGATGCTCTAGACTTTCGAACAACTGTTCGTGTCTTCGAAGGGGTGGCCGGTGCGGGTGATGGGCGTCGATCCGGGGCTTACCCGGTGCGGGCTCAGCATGGTGGACAGCGGACCGGGCCGGAAGGTGGTCGCCCTCGATGTGGGGGTGGTGCGGACGCCGCCGGACGCCGAACTGGCCTTGCGATTGATGGCTGTCGCCGATGCCGCCGAGGAATGGATGGATACCCATCGGCCCGAAGCCGTCGCGATCGAGCGGGTATTCGCTCAGCACAATGTGCGCACCGCGATGGGGACGGCGCAGGCCGGTGGGGTGATCGCGCTGGCTGCGGCGCGGCGCGGGATCCGGGTGGCCTTCCATACGCCCAGCGAGGTGAAAGCCGCTGTCACCGGGAACGGTACGGCGGACAAAGCGCAGGTGACCGCCATGGTGACGCGGATTCTCGGGTTGCAGGTGGCGCCCAAACCGGCGGATGCCGCCGACGCGCTCGCGCTCGCGATCTGTCATTGTTGGCGGGCGCCGCTGATGGACCGGATGGCGGCCGCGCAGGCGCAGGCGGAGCAGGTCCGCCGCCGCTACGAACAACGGCTCGCCGAACAACGGAAGGTGGTGCGCGGGTGATCGCGTCGGTACGCGGCGAGGTACTCGAGATCGCGCTCGATCACGTGGTGATCGAGGCCGCGGGCGTCGGGTACCGCCTCAATGCCACCCCGGCCACCCTCGCCGGGCTCACCCGTGGCGAACAGACCCGCCTCTACACGGCGATGATCGTGCGCGAGGACTCGATGACCCTGTTCGGGTTCGCCGACACCGAGGCGCGCGAACTGTTCGGGCTGCTGCAGACCGTCTCCGGCGTCGGCCCTCGTCTGGCGATGGCGGTGCTCGCCGTGCTCGAACCCGAGGCGCTGCGAAAAGCACTGGCCGAGAGCAACGTCTCCGCCCTCACCCGGGTCCCCGGCATCGGCAAACGTGGCGCCGAGCGGATGGTCGTCGAGCTGCGCGACAAGGTGAACCAGGTGGCCGTTCCCACCGGTCCGCCCGGCGCGGAAGCGCCGAGTACCCCTGTGCGCGAACAGGTTTCCGAAGCGCTCGTCGGCCTCGGGTTCCCCGCGAAACAGGCCGAACAGGCCGTCGACACCGTCCTCGCCGACCAGCCGACCGCCACCACCTCGGTGGCATTGCGCGCGGCTCTCGGCCTGCTCGGCAAGAACAGGTAGACCGTGTTCGACGACGACATCGACGAGACCGACGAATCCGACCTCACCGCCCGGTATCTCAGCACCGACGGCGAAGCCGAAACCGGCCTGCGTCCGACCTCGCTCGACGAGTTCATCGGCCAGCCCCGCGTGCGCGAACAGCTCGCACTCGTGCTGCGCGGCGCCCGCCAGCGCGGCGCCACCCCCGACCACGTCCTGCTGTCAGGACCACCCGGCCTCGGTAAGACCAGCATGGCGATGATCATCGCGGGCGAACTGGGCACCGCCCTTCGCATCACCTCGGGACCGGCCCTGGAGCGCGCGGGCGACCTCGCCGCCATGCTGTCCAACCTGGTCGAGGGCGATGTCCTGTTCATCGACGAGATCCACCGAATGGCGCGCCCGGCCGAGGAAATGCTGTACCTGGCGATGGAGGACTTCCGCGTCGACGTGGTGGTCGGCAAGGGCCCCGGCGCGACCTCGATCCCCCTCGACATCGCCCCGTTCACACTGGTCGGCGCCACCACCCGCTCGGGCGCGCTCACCGGCCCGCTGCGCGACCGCTTCGGCTTCACCGGCCACATGGACTTCTACGACCCCGCCGAACTACTGCAGATCCTCACCCGTTCGGCCCGCATCCTCGGCGTGCAGATCGACCAGGACGCCGCCGCCGAAGTCGCCGGACGCTCCCGCGGTACCCCACGAATCGCCAACCGGCTGCTGCGCCGGGTCCGCGACTACGCCGAGGTCAGAGCCGACGGGTTCATCACCCACCCCATCGCGATGGCGGCGCTCGAGGTCTACGACGTCGACGCGCTCGGCCTCGACCGGCTCGACCGCGCTGTCCTCGGCGCGCTCGTGCGTGGCTTCGGTGGGGGACCGGTGGGGGTGTCGACCCTGGCCGTGGCGGTCGGCGAGGAGGCGGCCACCGTGGAAGAGGTCTGTGAACCGTTCCTCGTTCGCGCCGGGCTCGTCGCCCGCACGCCCCGAGGCCGGGTCGCGACCGCGGGGGCCTGGGAGCATCTGGGCCTGGTGCCGCCGCCCGATCTGGTCATCGGCGCCATCGAAGTGCGTGGGCGTGAACCGCAACCGAGTGTCGAGAGCTTGGACTGAAATACCCCGCCTCCGGACGGGCATCGCGCCGCAACGTCGTCTACTGTCGATTCGGTGGCAGTCCTAGAAGTGGTGCAACGACTCCCCGAGCCGTTGCGTTCCCTGCTCATGAAGCATCGGGAACTTCTGAAATTCGCCGTGGTCGGCGCGATCACCTGGTTCATCGACACCGGGGTCGTGTACGCGGTGAAACTGACCGTGCTCGGGGACAAGCCGCTCACCGCGCGCCTGCTCGGCGCGCTGATCGCGACCATCGCCTCCTACATCCTCAATCGCGAGTGGTCCTTCCGCGCCCGCGGCGGCAGGCAGCGTAGCCATGAAGCGGCCCTGTTCTTCGCCGTCAGCGCGCTGGGCATCGTGGTCACCATGATCCCGCAGGCTATCTCGCTCTATGCGCTGAACCTGCGTGTGCCGCACGTGGATCCGACGGTACAGATGGTCGCCAACTTCATCTCGGGACAGATCCTGGGCGTCCTGCTGGCCATGGCGTTCCGCTTCTGGGCCTTCCGCCGCTACGTCTTCCCCGACGACCTGCGCGAAGCCGAACTCCACAGCATCCAAGGGTAGGAGCGGGCGTAGTCGCCGATGGGGGGTTTCGGCCGCGTAGGGAGGGAAGATCAAGGTTCCCAGGCCGAAAACCAGCGGCGCCAGCCGCCAGAATTATTGACGGCGTTCGGGGTGCTCCAGTGCGGTGATCACCAGGTCGATGAAGGCGTCTACTTCTTCGCGGGCGTAGCCGCGGGTGCCGAGGCGGGTGTCGTTGAAGCGGACGCCGCGCACATCGGAGGTGGTGAGGCTGCCTGGGCCGTTGTGGGCCAGGGTCGCCGCGACCAGGTCGAGGAAGGCGTCGACCTCTTCCTCGTGGTAGCCGCGCCTGCCGACGGCGGACTGGGTGAAACGCATGCGGTGCACGTCGTCGGGGGTGAGCATCTCGGCGACATCGTCGCCGGCACGCGCCGCCGGAACGGGCGGGCCACCCTTCTGCCGGTGTTCGAGCTCGGTCCGCACGCGGTCGAGGAAGTCGTCGACCTGGTCGGCCTGATAGCCGCGACCGCCGAAACGCGGTGCGCCGAAGTGCACGTGGCGGATGTCGTCGGCGGTGAGCCCGCCCTGCCCGTCGAGGGTGGCCGACACCTGTTCCAGGAAGGCGTCGACCTCGTCTGCGTGGTAGCCGCGATGGCCCAGAGTCGGCATGGCGAAGTGGGTGCGGCTCACATCGTCGGGCGTCACAGCGGTCATTGTCTCAGGATTGCCCTTCTATCCCACGGCTTTTCGCTATCGGGCAGCGGCGCGCACGCCATCGATGAACAGCCGCCGCACGGCGTGACTGTACACCGACATCGATGCCGGATCAGGGGTACGCATGCCCGATACGAGCCCGGCGACGATCATGCCCAGTGCCGCCTTGGCGGTATTGGCGGTGTCGATATCGGCGCGTAGGTAACCGACGCGCACACCGTGCTCGAGGTAGCGCGTCATGAGGATCTCGGTGGCGTCGACCAAGCCGTACACCCGCGCGGTGAGTTCGTCGTCGATACCGGTGGCGTGGAACAGCAGCAGGTGCGCCGTGCGTGGATCGTCGAGCAGGACGCGGGTGAGCGAGTCGCCGATCCGGTCGATCAGCGCGGCGTATTCGTCGATGGTGGCGGCGCTCTCGGGCTCCATGTCCTTGTCGAGCGCGCCGAAGATGCGCCCGCTCACCTCGTCGATGACATGGTCGATGATGTCGCGCTTGTTCGCGAAATAGCGGTAGAAGGTGCCGTGCCCGATGCCCAGACGCGTGGCGATATCGGCGATTCCGGTTGCGTGATAGCCCTTCTCGGCGAAGCAGTCGAACGCGGTATCGATGATCTCCCTGCGCAATTCGGCTTTGCGTTGGTCGATTCGCGAGGGTGGCTTCGTCACATTGACGATGTTACAGTCGGCGTAATCAGAATGACATGTCATTCTCGTGATCTCAGTGTGGAGGTTCGACGTGGTTCCTCAGTTCGACGCGGTTGTGGTCGGAGCGGGTTTCGGTGGCATCGGCGCAGGTATCGAACTCGACCGGCTCGGGCTGCGCGATTTCGTCATCCTGGAACGCGAGGACGACCTGGGTGGCACCTGGCATGTGAACAGGTATCCGGGTCTGGCGGTCGACATCGCCTCGGTGACCTACTCCTACTCCTTCGAGCCGAACCCGCGCTGGACCCGGCTGTTCGCGCCCGGCGCCGAGCTGAAGAAATACGCCGAGCACGTGGCCGACAAATACGATCTGCGCAGGCGGATGCGGTTCGGGACCGTCGTCGACGGTGCGCGCTGGGACGCGGAGAACCAGCAGTGGGTGGTCACGATCGCCGGTGGTGAGACGCTGACCGCGCGCTATCTGCTCGCGGCGACAGGGTTCCTGTCCCAGCCCTACACTCCGCCGTTCCCCGGCATCGAGACCTTCGCGGGCAAGATCATCCACACCACCGACTGGGACGCCGACTACGACCTGACCGGCCGCAAGGCCGCCATCATCGGCACCGGTGCCACCGCGGTGCAGTTGGTGCCCGAGGTCGCGAAGAAGGTCGACGCGCTGACCGTGTTCCAGCGGACCCCGATCTGGGTGGTGCCCAAGGTCGACGCGCCGATTCCGGGGGTGGTGCGGGAACTGTTCGATAAGGTTCCGCTCACACAGAAGGCGGCGCGGCTGGTCAACACCGGGATGCTCGAGGCGCTGATGGTCGTCGGCGTGCTGCACTACAAGCAGGCCAAACCGTTGAACCGGGCAGCCGCCGCGTTGGCCAAGGCGCACCTGTTCGCGCAGGTGCGTGACCCCGAGACCAGGGATAAGCTCACTCCGCACTACGACTTCGGCTGCAAGCGCCCGACGTTCTCCAACACCTATTTCAAGACGTTCAACCAGCCGCACGTGCGGCTGGAGACGAACTCGATCGACCATGTGGAGCCCGACGGCATCGTCACCGCCGACGGCCACAAGACCGAGATCGACACGCTGCTGCTCGCCACCGGCTTCAATCTCTGGGACGTGAACTTCCCGGCCATCGAGATCGTCGGGCGCGACGGCGTGAATCTCGGGAAGTTCTGGCGCGACAATCGTTTTCAGGCCTACGAGGGCATCACCGTGCCCAAGTTCCCCAACTTCTTGAGCCTCAACAGCCCCTACTCCTACAGCGGGCTGTCGTACTTCACCACCATCGAGGCCCAGATGAAGCACATGGGCAGGTTGTTCACCGAGCTGTTCCGCCGCGGCGAGCAGACCTTCGAGGTCACCGAGGACGCCAATGCGGAATTCCTCGACCGGATGACCGACAAGCTGGGTTCCTCGGTGTTCTACGGCGGCGACTGCGCCTCCGCGCGCAGCTACTACTTCAACCAGCACGGTGAAGCGGCACTGCTGCGCCCGACCAGCACCGCCGCGGCGCACCGCGAGGCAGTCACCTTCCCGCTCGACGACTACACCTACGGCAGCATCGCGTGAGCTGTTTCACGCGCGCGTCGGTGTCCGGTGTGTCGACGCGACGGGGAACTGGCAGACTGTCAGGCGTACTTGCACGTCCACCACTGACTAGGGACTGACTTCGACGATGGACTTCCTGTTTCCGCTGCTGATCCTGGCCCTGCTCGTGCCGATGTTCTTCGGTATCCGCAAACAGAAGCGGGAGGCCGAGAAGGTCTCGACGATGCAGGAGGCCTTGAAGGTCGGTGACGCTGTCGTCACCACCTCGGGTCTGTACGGCACCATCGTCGACCTCGACGAGAACACCATCGACCTGGAGATCGCCGAGGACGTGGTCACCACGTGGCTGCGCCAGGCGATCCGCGAGGTGCGCGTCGACGAGCAGACGGTCGAGGAGACCCCCGAGGTCACCGACGCCCCCGCCGAGGAAGCCGTGGAACAGACCGAGACCCGGCTGACCAAGGACTGACCAGTCCCTTTTCCCGCCCGGGCGCGTACTGCGTTCCGGGCCGGGCACCGTTGTGCCTACCGATTCAGCCTCGACTTCCGCCTAGGAGATGACCTGCTGTGCCACCTTCCCAAGGATCGGCGCATCCGTTCCGGTTGCTCGGCGTCTACGCCGCGCTTCTGGCCGTGATCTACGCGCTGGTGTTCTTCACCGGTGACCATTCCCCGTCGGCCAAGCTCGGCATCGACCTGCAGGGCGGTACCCGCGTCACGTTGACCGCGCGTACCCCCGACGGCAACAGGCCGAGCCAGGACAGCCTGAAGAAGGCGCAGGAGATCATCGAGAGCCGTGTCAACGGTCTCGGCGTCTCCGGCTCCGAGGTGGTCATCGACGGTGACAACCTGGTCATCACGGTGCCCGGCGAGGACAGCCAGCAGGCACGCGCGCTGGCCACCACCGCCAAGCTCTACATCCGCCCGGTGCTGTTCGCGACCGAGCCGCAGGCAGGCGGCGCGGCTCCGCCCGCGACCGGCACCGCGCCATCGGGTGGCACCGCGCCCCCCGCGGCCACGGAGACTCCGGCGCCGGTGCCCGGTGAATCGACCCCGCCCGCCGAGGGTGCGACGACCCCGGCTCCGCAGTCGCGGGTGTTCCCCGCGCAGGCACCGCCGACGCCGACTCCGCCGCCCGGTGGGCTCACCACCCAGCAGCAGCAGGCCAAGGAGATCGCCGACGCCAAGGCGCTGCGCCAGAGCACTGATCAGCAGGTTCAGCAGGTCGCCGTGGCGGCCATGGACTGCACCAAGCCCGATCCGCTGACCGGTAACGACGACCCGGCCCTTCCGCTGGTCACCTGCTCGCAGGACGGCACCGAGGTGTTCCTGCTCGGCCCGAGCCGCATCGACGGCCAGGAGATCGCCGACGCGACCTCCGGCCTGAACTCCCAGCAGGCCCGGCACGAGGTGAACCTCGAGTTCAAGTCCTCCGGTGCCGACGCCTGGTCGAAGCTGACCGGTGAGTACGTCAACAAGCGAGTCGCGTTCGTGCTCGACTCGAAGGTCGTCAGCGCCCCGCAGGTGCAGCAGGGCCCGCAGCTGGGTGGTCGTACCTCGATCTCGGGCAGCTTCACCGCCGACAGCGCGGAAGAGCTGGCCAACACGCTGAAGTACGGTTCGCTGCCGCTGTCGTTCCAGACCTCCGAAGCGGAGACGGTCTCGGCGACGCTGGGTCTGTCCTCGCTGAAGGCGGGTCTGCTGGCCGGCGCCATCGGCCTGATCGCGGTGCTGCTGTACTGCCTGCTCGTGTACCGGATGCTCGGCCTGCTGGCCGGGTTCTCGCTGATCGCGGCCGGTGTCGCGGTCTTTGGCATCATCGTGCTGCTCGGGCGGTGGATCGGGTTCACCCTCGACCTCGCGGGTATCGCCGGTCTGATCATCGGTATCGGTTTGACGGCCGACTCGTTCGTGGTGTTCTTCGAACGCATCAAGGACGAGATGCGCGAAGGCCGCAGCTTCCGCTCGGCGGTGCCGCGCGGTTGGCAGCGAGCTCAGCGCACCAACCTGTCCGGTAAGACGGTCAGCTTGATCGCCTCGGTCGTGCTGTACCTGCTCGCCGCCGGTCAGGTGAAGGGCTTCGCCTTCACCCTCGGTGTCACCACAGTCCTCGACGTGATCGTGCTGTACCTGGTCACCGCACCGTTGCTGATGCTCGCCGCGCGCTCGCCGTTCTGGGCCAAGCCGTCGGTGAACGGACTCGGCTCGGTTCAGCAGATCGCCAGGGAACGCGGCCAGGCCAGGTCGAAGGAGATGTCACGATGAGCAACGACAACCCCACCGAGGAATCGGTGAACCTGGACAAGTACGAGCCCACACAGGGCCCGAAGCACGGCTTCTTCGAGCGTCTCTACACCGGCACCGGCGGCTTCCCCATCGTCAGCAGGCGCAAGTTGTTCTACACGCTGTCGGCGGTGCTGCTGCTGATCTCGCTGCTCAGCATCGGCGTGCGCGGTTTCACCCTCGGTATCGACTTCGAGGGCGGCTCGCGTATCCAGATCCCCGCGGCCGAGGGCATTACCACCCAGGAGGTGGAAGACGTCTACTCGCAGGCGCTCGGCCACGGACCGGTGTCGGTGCAGAAGGTCGGTTCCGGGGACGCGGCCACCATCCAGGTGCGTTCGGAGACCCTCGACCTGGAACAGATCGACCAGCTCCAGACCGCGCTCTACGACGAATTCCAGCCCAAGGACTCGTCCGGGCAGGTGAGCCGCAACGCCATCAGCATCGCCGAGATCAGCGAGACCTGGGGCGGGCAGATCACCCAGAAGGCGTTGATCGCGCTGGCGGTGTTCGTGTTGTTGACGATGGTGTACATCGCCATCCGCTTCGAACGGGACATGTCCGTCGCGGCGATCGTGTCGCTGTTCTTCAACCTGTTCGTGACGGCGGGTATCTATTCGCTGGTCGGGTTCGAGGTGACACCGGCCGCGGTGATCGGCTTGCTCACGATTCTGGGTTACGTGCTCTACGACAACGTGGTGGTCTTCGACAAGGTCGAGGAGAACACGCGCGGCGTGCTGCACCTAAACAAGCGCACCTACGCCGAACAGGCCAACCTGGCCGCCAACCAGACCCTGATGCGCTCGATCAGCACCACGATCATCGGCATCCTGCCGATCATCGGCATGCTGGTGATCGCGGTGTGGCTGCTCGGTGTCGGCACGCTCAAGGACCTCGCGCTGGTGCAGTTGGTCGGCATGATCGTCGGCGCCTATTCCTCGATCTTCCTCGCCGTGCCGGTGTTGGTCTCGATCAAGGAACGCTGGGGTCCGGTGGCCGCGCACACCAAGAAGGTCCTGGACAAGCGCGCCGGTGTCGGCGCGGGCGCCCGGGTTCCGGTGGGCGCGGGCGCCTCGGCGGCCCGTGGCCCCCGACCGACCGACAGTGGTGCGCCGCGGCCGGGTTCGCGTCCGAGCGGAAAGCGTCAGAAGAGAAGGCACTGACGACCGACAAGCAGGGGGTCTCATCATGCGACGCAGCACGATTCGGCTGATCACCGCCCTCGCCACGGCGGCCGTGACCACCTCCGTGGTGGCCGGGTGCTCGGCGAAGAACCAGGTGCCCTCCATCGGGTACGCCGTGGACGCCTCGATCGCCAGCTACAACGGCGCGAGCACGCTCGGTGCCAGTAGTGGCGCCGCCGCGGTGTTCGGCCGCGTGCTGACCGGGTTCTTCTACACCGGACCCGACGGTCAGCAGGTGGCCGACACCGACGTCGGCACGGCCAAGGAAGTGCCGGGCGAGACCCAGACGGTGCAGTACCGGCTCAACCCGGACGGGGTGTACTCCGACGGGGTGAAGACCTCCTGCGACGACCTGGTGCTGGCGTGGTCGGCGCGCTCGGGCAAGTTCACCCGCCCGGGCGATCGCGGGCCCGTCTCGCTGTTCGACGCGGCGAGCACCGTGGGCTACGACGAGATCGAACGGATCGACTGCCAACCGGGATCCAAGGACGCCACCGTGGTGTTCCGGCCGGGCAAGCACTACCTGCCGTGGCGGACGCTGTTCACCGCGACCGAGGTGATGCCGGCGCATGTGGTGGCGCAGGCGGTCGGCGTGCCGAATGTGGTGAACGCCCTGCAGACCGGCGACGGTCCGGTGATCGGCCGGATCGCCGATTTCTGGAACAGCGGCTGGACTGTCAAGGCCGGGGCGCTCGACCTGACCAAGTTCCCGTCGTCGGGTCCGTATCGGATCGAATCCTTCAGCGCGAAGGACGGTCTGGTGCTGGTCGCCAACGAGAAGTGGTGGGGTGACGCGCCCGAGACGAAGCGGATCGTGGTATGGCCCAAGGGCACCGACTTCGCCGCCAAGGCGAAGGAGAACGCGCTCGGGGTGGTCGATCTCGGGGCCGGGTCGGTCGCGGATCTGAAGCTCGACGGTTTCGACGAGCAGACGGTCGCCAGTCGCAGTGCCGAACAGCTCGTGCTCGCCACCGGCGGGGTGTTCTCGCGGGTGGAGGTGCGCCGGGCGTTCGCGCAGTGCGTGCCCCGGCAGGCGCTGTTCGACACCCTCGGCAAGGCGGGGAAGGAGCCGCCGAAGTACGGTCTCGGCGCGGGCGTTCTGAATGCCCATGTAGTACAGCAGGATTCGCTGTACTACCCGGCGGTGATCGGGGGCGCCGATCGGTATCGTGGCGCCGATATCCCCGCGGCCACCGCGACCTTGGCCTCCGCGGGCACGGCGCAGCCGACGGTGCGGATCGGTTACCAGGGGCCCGACGCCCGCCGTGCGCGGACCGTGGCGATGATCGCCGAGTCGTGCCGTGGGGCGGGAATCACCGTGGTCGACGCGGGTGCGCCCGACTTCACTCCGGTCAGGCTGCCCGAGGGTGCCGTCGACGCGATACTCGGCGGCACCGGTGCGGTGCCGGGGCCCGCGGGATCGAGCGAGGGTGTTGTCGCGTTCGCCGCGTTGCGGGCAGGTAGCGGCCTCGATTTCGGTGGCTTTGCTAACGGTCGCTACGATGCGATCACCGATCAGCTTGCGGGCGAGTCCAATTCGACCGCGACGCTGAATTTGCTGACCGAGGCCGAGAACCTATTGTGGGCGCAGCTCCCGAGCATTCCGTTGTTCGCGACGCCGCGCGTCATCGCTTTCGGCAACGGGATGCAGAACGGGATCGCCGGGCCGACACAGGCCGGTACCGGGTGGAACATGGATCGCTGGGTGTTGCAGCGATGAGTGGACGTGATGAAAGAGGGTTGATGAGCAAGCACGCGGTGGTCGAGTCCGAGGATCAGGCCAGTGAGCGGACCGCCGAGGCGGCCGAGGCGGTCACTCGGCTGACTCGTTGGCACGACGACTTCCCCACGCCGGGTGTGCGTTTCGCCGATCTGACGCCGGTCTTCGCCGACGCGGCCGGTTTCCGCGCGGTCATCGACTGCTTCGCCGCCATCGCCCCCGATGCCGACCTCGTGGCCGGTGTCGACGCGCGTGGCTTCCTGCTCGGCGCCGGTGTCGCGGCGACCCTCGGCACCGGGGTGCTCGCCATCCGCAAGGGTGGCAAGCTCCCGCCGCCGGTCGTCTCGCGCGAGTACGAACTCGAATACGGTTCCGCCGCACTGGAGATCCCCGCCGACGGCGTCGACCTCGCGGGCAAGCGAATCCTGCTGCTCGACGACGTCCTCGCCACCGGCGGCACCCTCGCCGCCGCGGCCGCCTTGTTCAAGGAGGTCGGCGCCGAGGTGGTAGCCGCCGCGGTGGTGATGGAGCTCGAGTTCCTGCAGGGCCGCGAGCACCAGGGTGACTACCCGGTGACCTCGATCGTCAAGCTCTGACCCGTTCTCAGCGCGGTGTTCGCAGCATCGGCCAGAGCGGCGGGCCGTCCGGGAGATGGAGTTCGCCCGTCACCGCGAAGCCGAAGCGTTCGTAGTACGGAACGTTGACCGGGTTGCTGGATTCGAGATAGGCGAGGGCGCCCTCGACGTCGACGGTCTCGAGGGCGGTGCGCAGCAGGGCGTGGCCGAAGCCGCCGCCTCTGGCATCGGGGGCGGTGCCGATCATTCCCAGGTACCAGTGTGGTTCGGTGGGGTGGTTCTTCTTCAGCAGGTCGCCGACCTGTTTGGCGGCCGGGACGCGGCGGCCGAAGGCGCGCCAGAGGCCGGGCAGCGTGCGAAGTTCGCTCATCGACGACTGCGCCGTGTGCGGCGGGGTCCACAGGGCCGCGCCGCCCACCGTGCCGTCCGGGCGGAGGGCCACCTCGGACGCACCGCTGGGGACGAAGATGTGGCGCGCCATAGTGGCGAAGAATCGGGGCAGACCGAGCGCGCGCCGGTGTGGGTCCGGCAGGATCCAGCTCATCACCGGGTCGTGCTGGAAGGCTTCGGCCAGTGTCCGCGCCGCCGCGTCGACGTCGCCCTGACCGGCCGTTCGCACCACAATCGTCTCCGACATCGCACTCCTCGACTAGGGGGCTGAGCTTTTCGAATTCAGACTAGCCGCGACATGAGCGGGCTCACAGGTCCGGAAAAAGGGGTGGCGCGCTGGGGCGTCGGGGTGTTATCAATGAAGGGTCTTGTTCCCGGCGATCGGAGTCACGCGTTGATTTCTTGAGGTAGCGCTCTCGGACGGTCCGCATTCTGCGCACCGTGTATCCGTCGCACCTCCAGGGGATCCGCATGACCTCTCTTTCTTTTTCCGATCTCACTTTTCACTGGCCGGACGGCACCGCTGTCTTCGACGGGCTCGATGCTGTCGTCGGACCCGGGCAGATCGGTCTGGTCGGCAGCAACGGCGCCGGAAAATCCACGCTGTTGCGGCTGGTGGCCGGCGAGCTGAAGCCGGTGCGCGGGTCGATCTCCGTGCCGGGCAGCCTCGGGTACCTGCGTCAGGACCTGGGCATGCGAACCGGTCAGCGGGTCGACGCCGTGCTCGGCATCGCCGAGGTGCGCGACGCACTGCACCGCATCGAAAGCGGTACCGGTGAGCCCGCGGACTTCGACACCGTCGGCACGGCCTGGCAGGTCGAGGACGAGGCCCTCGCGCTGCTCGGCAAGCTCGGGCTCGACTACGTCGCCGAGTCGGTCGAGGACCTGGACCGGACCCTCGACACCCTCTCCGGCGGCGAAACCGTATTGCTCGGCGTGGTCGCCGAGCTGTTGCGCGAGCCCGACGTGCTGTTGCTCGACGAGCCGACCAACAACCTCGACGCGGTCGCCCGGGGACGCCTCTACGAGGTGATCCGGCAGTTCGCGGGCACCGTGATCGTGGTCAGCCACGATCGGGATCTGCTCGACCGGATGGACGGCATCGCCGAACTGCGCGCGGGTGAGATCCGTTCCTTTGGTGGTGGTTTCAGCGATTACGAGCGGATCATCGAGGCCGAGCAGGAGTCGGCGCGCGCGGCCGTTCGCGACGCGCGCTCCGATGTGCGCAAGCAGGCGCGCGAACTCGTCGACGCGCGAACGAAACTGGACCGGCGGGCGCGCTTCGCTCAGAAGATGCAGGACAACAAGCGGGTCCCGAAAATTGTCGCGGGACTGCGCAAGAACGCCGCGGAGGTGTCGGCGGGCAAGCTGCGCAACTCCCACATCGACAAACTCGACTCCGCTCGTGAAACCCTCGGCCAGGCCGAGGAATTGGTGCGCGCGGACCGGGAGATCCGGGTCGAGCTCCCGGGCACCCGGCTGTATCCGGGCCAGGATGTGCTCGACCTCCAGCAGGTCGAGTTGGCCAACGGGCCGGTGGTCGATCTGCGCGTGAGCGGACCGGAGCGGATCGCGTTGACCGGCCGGAACGGGGCGGGCAAGACCACTCTGCTGCGCCGGATCGTCGCCGAGGACCCGAAGGTGGCGTGGCGGTTGCTGCCGCAGCGCCTCGACGTGTTCGACGAAACGCGGACGGTGTTCGACAACGTCGCCGCCGCCGCGCCGCACGCGACACCGGAACAGATCCGCGGTCAGCTCGCGCGCTTCCTGTTCCGCGGCGCCGACGCCGACATCGCCGCGGCCGCGCTCTCGGGCGGAGAACGGCTGCGCGCCGCCCTGACGACCCTGTTGCTCGCCGAACCCGCCCCGAAGCTGCTGATGCTCGACGAACCCACCAACAACCTCGACCTCCCCAGCCTCGCTCACCTCACCCAGGCGCTGGCGAGTTTCGAGGGCGCGTTGATCGTGGTGAGTCACGACGAGCGCTTCCTCGACGACATCGGGGTGACCCGCAGGCTCGAGCTCACCCCGGACGGCCTGGTCGAAGACGGCCGGGTGCCTATCGAGCAGGGCGCGCGGCCCGGCGAATCGCTCCTGGATACCGGAGCAGATTCGGGCCCAACCACACCGCTACCGCGGTGAGCGCGAGCCAGGGCCGCAGATGTGGGCGCATCCGCTGGATGCGGCCGTCGGTATCGAGGTCGAGCACCATGGCCTCGGTCATCCGAAAGGGGCCGAACCTGGCTTCGCCCAACAGGACTCGGGTGTCACCGGTGCCGAGGGTATCGGTCCACCGCAGATCGCTGACCGCTCGATAGACGAGGGTGAGCAACGGGGCCAGATCCTTTCGACCACGGAACACGAGCCGTCCCGACACCGGTGAGACGAGTTCGGCATCCTCGGTCAAGGTGTCGAGCAGGGCGGTGATGTCGTTGGTGGTGGTCGCGTGCCGGAATCGGGCCACCGAATCGATGGACACCGGATCGGCGAGGGCATCGGACATGGGCATTACACCTTCCTTTATGGCGAATCGTTCAGGTGCCTTCTGACCGTAACCAGCTGACTTGCAAAAAGCAATGGACTACCCTCGGTGCTATGGCAAAAGCGGACCTCGCCGATATCGCGTGCTCGATCGCGCGCACCGTAGGCATCGTGGGGGAGCGGTGGACCCCCCTGATCCTGCGCGACCTGTTCCTCGGCATCACCCGCTTCGAGGACCTGCGTCGCGATCTCGGCATCGCGTCGAACGTGCTGACCGACCGTCTTCGCACTCTGCGCGACCACGAGATCGTGGAAACCCGGGTGTATCAGGAGAACCCGACCCGTACCGAGTACGTCCTCACCGAGCGTGGTCGCGATCTCTACCCGGTCCTGACCATGCTGCTGGCCTGGGGTGATCGCTGGCTGGCCGGTGACGACGGGCCACCGCTGTCGGTGGTCCACCGCGACTGCGGTCGGGTGACCGAGGGTGTCGTCGTCTGTCGGGAATGTGGCGCTCCCCTCGCCTCGGACAACGTCACGTGGCATCCCGGGCCCGGTGGCAAGCCCGGTCCGGGTGTTGCCCTCGTCGGCTCGCGCTTGACGCCGTTGCCGGACGGCCGTTTCCCCTAGTGGAGGAGTCGGGGCGAATCTGCCGGGGTGCCTTGACGATCATAGTTTTGGTGGAATAGACTAAAACAACGATCAAGGCGAGAGGGAGTGGTTCGAATGGGGTACGGGAATTGGGACGACACCGCCTACCGGGCGGGGAAGACGTTTCGGGCGCGGCAGGGGGTGGATGACTTCGGCTATACGGCCGAGATGCGGGCGAAGCCGTATGACACGTGGTGCGCGCACCCGTTGCTGGATCCGTTCGGAGTCGGCAAGCGCGAGTGCCGGGACTCGGCCGAGCACGGGAACTCACTGCCGGTGGCCGTGCTGTTCGATGTGACCGGGTCGATGGGGCGGGTGCCGCGCATCATGCAGGACAAGCTCGGGAAACTGCACGGGCTGCTGAAGAACAAGGGGTACGCGCAGGACCCGCAGGTTCTGTTCGGCGCGATCGGCGACGCCGATACCGATCGGGTGCCGTTGCAGGTTGGGCAGTTCGAATCCGACAATCGGATGGACGAACAACTGCGGGCGATCCTGCTCGAAGGCGGCGGTGGCGGACAGAAATCCGAAAGCTATGAGCTGGCCGCCTATTTCATGGCCGAGCACGTCGCGACGGACGCCTGGGACAAGCGCGGCAAGAAGGGGTATCTGTTCCTGATCGGCGACGAGTTGAACAAGCCTCGCCTGGCCGCCCGGCACATCCGCGCGGTGGTCGGCGACCATGTGCGCCGCGATGTGTCTGTGGAGTCGATCTATCGCGAGCTCGAGCAGCGCTGGCACGTGTACTACATTCTGCCGAATCAGTCGTCGTACTACCGGGATCCGGAGATCGCCGAACACTGGCGGGCGTTGCTCGGGCAGAATTTCCTGAAACTCGACGACCCCGGCGCGGTCTGCGAATTGATCGCGCTGACCATCGGATTGGGCGAGGACCGGGTCGATCTCGATACCGGGCTGGCCGATCTGCGCGATGTCGGGTCGGGTGACGAGGCCGACGCGGTCGGCCGGGCGCTCGGCTCGAAGCCCGCTCCGACGATGCGCGCGCTGCCGCCGGGGCGATGAGTTCGATGTTCGGTGAACGTCACCTCGTCGTCGTCGATCTCGGCTTCGGTGATGCCGGTAAGGGCGCGACGGTCGACTGGTTGTGCTCACCGGAGGCGGATCTGGGAGTGGCGGCCGTCGTGCGGTTCAACGGCGGTGCGCAGGCCGCGCACAATGTCGTGGCAGACGGTCGCCACCACACCTTCGCGCAGTTCGGGTCGGGGTCCTTCTCCGGGGTGCCGACCGTGTTGTCGCGGCACATGCTGGTCGAGCCGATCGCGCTCGCCGCCGAATCCGAGCAGTTGGCCGCGCTCGGTGTCCGCGACCCGCTCGGACTGCTCGCCGTCGACGGTCGCGCCCTGCTGACCACGCCGATCCACATCGCCGCGAACCGTGCGCGCGAAGACGCGAGGGGTGCCTCGCGGCACGGTTCCTGTGGTCGTGGCATCGGCGAAACAGCCTGGTACGCACTGGAGCACGACGCACCGACGGTGGCCGACTGCCGAGCGCCTGCCGTGCTGCGCGCCAAGCTGGATCGGCTCGCCGCGCACTACGACAGCCTCGTCGGGCCCAGCGCGCACGGATACGAATCGATCGACGCCCTGGTGGCGATGTATCGCGATTTCGCGCGCGCCGTCCGCATCACCGATGCGGGTGAACTCGCTCGGTCCGCGCGCGAGGGGCGATTGGTGTTCGAGGGTGCGCAGGGTGTGCTGCTCGACGAGTGGCGGGGCCTGCACCCGCACACCACCTGGTCGACGGTCGAGCCGCGCAACGCGCGCGCCATGATCCGCGAAATCGGGGGAACCGCCGCGGTGCTCGGCGTCACCCGCACCTATATGACCCGGCACGGCGCGGGCCCGCTGCCGACCGAGGCGCCGCTCGGATTTGCCGAACCGCACAACGGCACCGGGCACTACCAGGGCGCGTTCCGGCAGGGGCACCTCGATCCGATCCTGTTGCGCTACGCCGTCGAGGTGTGTGGCGGGATCGACGGGTTGATCGTCAACCACCTCGACGTGCCCGGAACTGTCTGTGCCGCACAGGCATACGACACGCCTGCGGGCAGAGTGACCGAACTCGTCCCCGGACGGTGGCGTGATCTCGATCACCAGCAGCGGCTCACCGACCAACTCGTGGACGCGACACCGATTCTCGCGCCGATCGACGACGACCCGGCAGCGTGGCTGGCCGAGCGGTTGCGGGTGCCGGTGGTGCTGACCGGTCACGGTCCGGATCGGCGCGACCGTGCTGTCGCGGCTGTCCCCGCCGACTGGAGGGGCAGCCCGATGATGTCGGCAGGCAGGGAAGAATCGGGGCATGCGTACCGTGAACCGCGGTATCGGCGCACTGTGCCCGGAGCAGGGCAGCTCGGACAGGATGGGGTGACGTGGAGCAATCCGTTGTGTCGATCGATGTGGTGACCTTGCGGTGCTGGGACGCCGACAGCGGCGTTCGTCTCGGCATCGCCCCCCGCGAGTTCGAGCCGTTCACCGGCCGACTCGCGCTACCCGGCGTGCTGCTCGGCCGCGGCGAACGTCTCGTCGACGCCGCCCGACGCGCTGTCCACACCAAACTCGGGGTGCCGACCGAGGCGATCGGCGCGGTCGGCCAGCTCGTCACGTTCGACGAACCCCATCGAGACCCGCGCGGCCCGACGCTGGCCATCGCGATGTGGGCGGTGGTCGCCGAACACGAGGGCCCAGCCGAGTGGGTGGGCTTCGACGACGTCCCGCCGCTGGCGTTCGACCACAACCGCATCGTCGAGACCAGCCGCGGCTTGCTGGCCGGACTCCTCTGGAAGGACGCGACGCTCACCCGAGCACTGGCGGGCACCGAGTTTCCCGCTACCCGTGCGGTCGATCTCAGTACCTCCCTGCACGGCGCTCGTCCCGACCCCGCCAACCTCAACCGCACGCTCGCCGCGATTCCCGGACTCGGTCGCACCGGTGAACGTCGCCGGGTGAAGGCCACCGGCAGACCCGCCGTGGTGTGGGCGTTCGACGTCGACGAGAACTGAGCGGCTCACCGCACAGCGGTGGTTCCCAGGTCGTAGAGGGCGTAGACGCGGCGCAGGACCGAGGGCCACACACCGCTGCTGATGTCAACGGAATTCGCGGCTCGACGCTGTGGTTCGCCGGTTGTTCAGCGAAGCGTCCGAGGGGTGCGAAGGCGATGAAACGTCGATGAACACCGTCGCGTCGGTCTCGCCGCGGCGGCACGGATCCCTCATCGTGATGGCATGCGCGAGATGTCGGCTCCGGCGAAAGTGCTTGTCGCGCTGGTGACCGCGTTGGTGACGATTCCGCTGGTCGGGTCGGCGGCGGGGTCGGTGGCGGCGTTCGACGATGTGGGGGCGACGGTCGACGCGGCCGCCGAGTTCGGGGCTCCTCGACGCGGGGTCGGGGAGGTGGTGAACAAGGTCGTCGTCATCGGGATCGATGGCCTGATGTTCGACAAGGCCGATTCGGCGCAGGCGCCGCGGTTGCGCCGCCTTGCCGCGCAGGGGCTGCTCTCGCAGGGCGACATCGCGGGGCACATCACGATTTCCGGGCCGTCGTGGGCGAGCGCGCTGACCGGGGTGTGGGACACCGAGCACGGGATCACCGACAACGAATTCGACGCGAGTCCGTTCCTGGCACACCCGAGTGTGTTCACCCGGATCGAACGGGCCGACCCCGCCCGGTACACCGTGTCCATCGGCACCTGGCACCAGATCGCGACGATCGCCGCCACCGGTGACCGGCGCGCCGACGTCGCCCTCACCACCGTGCCGGTCGCCGACGACCCCGACGAATCGGCTACCGATGCCGCGACCGCGACCGACGTGGTGTCGGCGATCGAGCGTTGCGGCCCTGATCTGGTCTTCACCCACCTCGACCAGATCGACCTGGCAGGCCACCAGCACGGCGGTGCGTCCCGCGCCTACCTGGCCGCGATTCGCCGGGTGGACGCGCTGGTCGGCCAGATCGTCGCGGCGGTCGACCGGCGCGCGCAAGCCTTTCCCCGCGAACAGTGGACCGTCCTGGTCACCACCGACCACGGCCACCTCCCGACCGGCGGCCACGGGGGCCGGACCCCCGCCGAAACCGCCAACTTCGTCATCGCCCGCGGCCCCGACTTCACCCCCGGCACCGTGACCAGCGCCCACACGCTGATCGATCTCACCCCCACCGTCCTCGACCTCCTCGCCGCCCCACCGGGCCGCCTGGACGGCCACAGCCTCCGCACCCGCCCGACCCACGCCGACGAGCGCTGACAGATCCCACGAGTCGGGTCAGAACAAACCGCTGATCACGCTAGGACGTGGGTAACTCATCGGGGACGACCAAAACCTGTCGAACACCTATCGGCAGGCCCGGAAACTCACTACGCTGCCCGGGAACGACCGGCAGAAACCGCGGAGTGGCGGATTAGCCGCAGGCCTGTGACCCCGGTGACTCGAACACCAGGTCGGTGCGGGGACTAAAGTTGAGGACCCGGGCGGTTTGCAGCACTCGGCCGACAGGTCCGAATGCAGCGTGAGAGGTGGTGGCATGACTCGACAACTCGGCGAGGCGAAGGTCGGGCAGGAATCCACCGGCGCCACGCCAAGCGAAGGTGCCCCGGCGAAGACCCCCGAAACCGCCAAGCAGTCCCCGACAGCCTCGGTGCCCAGTTCGGCCTCCCGGCGCGTCCGCGCGCGGCTGGCTCGACGGATGACGGGTCAACGTGGGATCGCGGCGGTCAAGCCGGTGCTGGAACCGCTGGCCACCGTCCACCGCGAGCTGTACCCCAAGGCCAACCTCGGCCTGCTCCAGCGCGCCTTCGACGTCGCCGACGAGCGCCACGCCAAACAGTTCCGCAAGTCCGGCGACCCCTACATCACGCACCCGCTCGCGGTCGCCAACATCCTCGCCGAACTCGGCATGGACACGACCACCCTGGTCGCGGCCCTGCTGCACGACACCGTCGAGGACACCGGCTACTCCCTCGAGCAGCTCAAGGAAGAGTTCGGCCAGGAAGTCGCCCACCTCGTCGACGGCGTCACCAAACTCGACAAGGTCAACCTGGGCGCGGCGGCCGAAGCCGAGACCATCCGCAAGATGATCATCGCCATGGCGCGTGACCCGCGCGTGCTGGTGATCAAGGTCGCCGACCGGTTGCACAACATGCGCACCATGCGCTTCCTGCCGCCGGAGAAGCAGGCCAAGAAGGCCAAGGAGACCCTGGAGGTGATCGCGCCGCTGGCGCATCGCCTCGGCATGGCGACCGTCAAATGGGAGCTCGAGGACCTCGCCTTCGCGATCCTGCACCCCAAGAAGTACGACGAGATCGTGCGCCTGGTCGCCGACCGCGCGCCCTCGCGCGACACCTATCTGGCGAAGGTGCGCGCCGAGATCACCAACACCCTGGCCGCGTCGCGGATCAACGCGATCGTCGAGGGCAGGCCCAAGCACTACTGGTCGATCTATCAGAAGATGATCGTCAAGGGCAAAGACTTCGATGACATCCATGACCTGGTCGGCATGCGCATCCTGTGCGAGGAAGTGCGTGACTGCTACGCCGCGGTCGGGGTCGTGCACTCGCTGTGGCAGCCCATGGCGGGCCGGTTCAAGGACTACATCGCGCAGCCGCGCTACGGGGTCTACCAGTCGCTGCATACCACCGTGGTCGGCCCCGACGGCAAGCCGCTGGAAGTGCAGATCCGCACCCAGGACATGCACCGGACCGCCGAATTCGGCATCGCCGCGCACTGGCGGTACAAGGAGACCAAGGGCAAGCACTCCGGTGACGCCGCCGAGGTCGACGACATGGCGTGGATGCGTCAGCTGCTCGACTGGCAGCGTGAGGCGGCCGACCCCGCGGAGTTCCTGGAATCGCTGCGCTTCGACCTGAAGTCGCCGGAGATCTTCGTGTTCACGCCCAAGGGCGACGTGATCACGCTGCCGCAGAAGTCGACCCCGGTCGACTTCGCCTACGCCGTGCACACCGAGGTCGGGCACAAGTGCATCGGCGCGCGGGTGAACGGGCGCCTCGTGGCACTGGAACGGCAGTTGGAGAACGGCGAAGTCGTCGAGGTGTTCACCTCCAAGGCGCAGAACGCCGGACCCAGCCGTGACTGGCAGAAGTTCGTGGTCTCCCCGCGGGCGAAAGCCAAGATTCGCCAATGGTTTGCCAAGGAGCGGCGTGAGGAAGCGCTCGAGAGCGGCAAGGAGCAGATCTCCAAGGAGGTCCGCCGCGTCGGGCTGCCGCTGCAGCGGTTGATGAGCGTCGAGGCGATGACCGCGGTCGCGCACGAGCTGCACTACAGCGACATCTCCACGCTCTACACCGCTGTCGGCGAGCACCAGGTGTCGGCTCACCATGTGGTGCAGCGGCTCATGGCCCAGCTCGGCGGCATCGGCGATGTCGAGAACGAGCTGGCCGAGCGGTCGACGCCGTCGACCACGCCCAGCAGGCAGCGGGTCACCGGTGATGCCGGTGTGCTCATCCCCGGTGCGCCGGGAACGGTCGCCAAGCTGGCCAAGTGCTGCACGCCGGTGCCGGGCGACGAGATCATGGGCTTCGTCACCCGTGGTGGCTCGGTGAGTGTGCACCGCACCGACTGCACCAACGCCGATTCGCTGCAGGAGCAGTCGGAGCGGATCATCGACGTCGAATGGGCACCCTCGCCCTCGTCGGTGTTCCTGGTCGCCATCCAGATCGAGGCGCTCGACCGCACCCGATTGCTCTCGGACGTGACCAAGGTGCTGGCCGACGAGAAGGTCAACATCTTGTCCGCCTCGGTAGCCACGCACGGTGACCGCGTCGCGATCAGCAAGTTCACCTTCGAGATGGGCGACCCCAAGCACCTGGGCCATCTGCTCAATGTGGTGCGCAACGTCGAAGGTGTCTACGACGTGTACCGGGTGACCTCCGCCGCCTGACCTCGACCACGGCCCGGGCACTCTCGCCTCGCGAGGGTGCCCGGGCCGCTGTCTGTCCAGGTGATCGCCGAAAAGTTGCCGGCCGCAGCGGGTTTGCCGGGGGCAGTGAAAGGGCCGATTAGGGCAGCGGTTGGGTTACCCGGAATCTGTTACGGTTTAGTGCGTTTCAACGCTCCACTGGTCAGCCGAAACGGACTGTGATGCGGATCGATATGGCTCGGTGCACGACACGACTCACGGGGACGCTGATAGCGTTCACCGTCGCTTCGCTGTCGGTTACGGCGGGGGTGGCCGGTGCGGAAGACCGTACACCCACCACGCCGTCTACGCAGGTATCTATCGCGGCGTGTCCGGCGCTGTACGCCTTGGGAATTCAGGGCACGGGCGAGTCGTCGCCCGACGCGGCGCCCAGCACCGATACCGGAATGCTGTCGACGGTGTTCCGCCCGATGATGGCCGGCGCGGCCGACGCGGGACTCGTCGATCGTGCCTATGTGCCCTACGAGGCGGGTTTCGGTGGCGCGGTCCAGGGCGGGGCGGTGCCGTACACGGAATCGGTCGCGGGCGGGTTGGAGCGACTCCGCTCGATGGCGACCCAGGTGATCCGACGCTGCCCGGACTCCCGGATCGCGGTCGTCGGGTACTCCCAAGGCGCCCATGTCGCCTCGCTGTTCGCCCAGGAGGTCGGCGCGGGCACCGGTGCGGTGTCCGCGGACAAGGTCGCCGCGGTCGCGTTGTTCGCCGACCCGACCCGCGGCGAGAACGCGCCGCTGTTCCCCGGCGCACCCGACCGGTCCTCGCCGCTGGCCGCGCCCGGCACCTCCGGCGAGGCGCTGACCGCCATCGGTGAGGTGCGCCAAGGTATCGCGTCCGGCGGCGGACTCGCTCCGCGGAGTGAGCAGACCGACGACTTCGGCAAACTCACCGGTCGCGTCGCAAGCTTTTGCGCCACAGGCGATCTCGCGTGCGACGCTCCCCAGGGCGCGCCGATCGTGCGGGCCGTCACCAACCTCATGAGCCAGACGAAACTCTCCGGCGGCGACCCGATCGGCTCGTTGACCTCGATCGCGCAGGCGCTGGCGTTCACCTCCATCGAAACCGCCACCGCGGTGGTCGAGGAGGACATCTCCGGCAGCACCCTGGGCGATGTGTCGATCTCGCCGAAGAAGTCGATCTCGCAGCGACTGTCCGACGCCTCGGACCCGAACAGCAAGCTCGATATGAACGCCGCGTACCGGGCGCTGCTGAAGGTGGGCATGATCGGTCTCAACGCCGTCGCCACCGTGGTGAAGTCGGTGATCAGCCCCGCGAGCATCAGCGAATTGGCCACGGCCACACTGTCGAATCCGCTGGCCGGGCTGACGCTGCTCGGGACGAAACTGGTAGGCGCGGTCCCGCAACTCGTCCCGCCGACCACCGGGGTACGGCTGGTCAACGAGGCGTTCACCGCGGTCCAGCAGAACGTCACCGACAACGCCGAGCTCCTCGACGTCACCACCTGGGTGCGCTACTGGAACACACTGCAACGCCATGACGCGTACTCGCGCATGGGCGTCGGTGCGAACGGCGCGACACCGACGCAGTACGTGGGCGAGTGGTTCGCCGCGCTGGCCCGCGACGCGGCAGGCGCTTCCGGGAAGGGCGCGGTACCGGTCGGCGGGTCCGACTCGCGTGGTATGGGAATATTCCAGAGCCCGAACGGCGCGTCTCCGACACCCAAACCCTCCGGTGGGGGACAATTTCCGTTCGGGACAGGAGCCGATGGCGCCTCATCCGGCGGCGCGACGACTCCGCCTGCCGCGACACCCGTAACCACCGCACCCACCACCCGTCCGTTCTCTGTGAACTGATCACCGAGAGGTCTTCGATGCGAACTGTGCCCGGCGCCGTGGAAAGGGGGGAATGTTGAAGTCGTACAACGAATTGTCGCGCTGGTACTCGGCGCTGGAGCCCGAGTCCGATACCGATACCGGTGCCCCCACGCGCCCGGGCACCACCGAACCGGTGGCGGGCGACGACGACAGCATCGACCGATATTCGACGAGTCCCGACTCCACCCCGACGCCGGAACCCGCGCCGGCAGGGGAGCGTCAGCCGGAACCGTTCAGCCTCGACCTCGACGATCAGTCGAACGCCACCGGCGACTCGCACAGCCGGGCCGCGGGGCCTCAGTCGAAAGTTGTCGGCGACCCGCACGACTCGAACACCGAGTCCGAGCCGAAAATCGGCGATCCGGTCGGCTGGAACGCCGAGCCGCGGTCGAACGCCGTCGACGAACGGGACGGCTGGAGCGTCGAGCCGAAGCCGAATGTCGACGACGACCGCCGACCCGTTCAGCACCTGTCGAACGCGAAGGGCGACCCGTTCGATCGAGCCACCGAGTTCGATGACGCGACAACTGAATCCGCCGACTTCGCCCCGGCCGCGTACGGAAAGCGACCCCACCCGGTCGAACCCGACCCGGTACCACCGCCCCCCGCGCAACTGGCCGGACGTCGCAGCGACTTCACCGGCGGCTGGTCGGACTGGGTCGCCGAGCCGGCACCCGGCCCCGACGACGACTACGACGCCGAACTCGTCCAGTTCCCCTGGCCCGAGGCCGCCGCCGACGAATACGACGACGCCCGCGTGCTCGAACCCTCCGGCGCGCTGCGCGCGAGCCGGAAACGGCAGCGCGCCTGGGTGGTTCTCGTGGTCTCGGTGCTGGTGCTCGTCCTCGCCGCGACCGGTGTGTTCCTCCTGCTCTTCGGACGCGGCGACGGCGACGCGGCCCGGCACGCCGCCCCGCCGCTGCATTTCACCGCGGGCAACCTGACCGCCGACACCGCGGGCTCGTGCCCGACCGAGCGCACCGACATCGTGGTGCGCAGCGCGGAGGCGGGCGGTACCGGCTCGGGCCCCGACGCCGTGCTCGCCTTCCAATACGCCTACTACGTGACCCGATCGGGGGAGCTGGCCAGAGCGGTGGCCACCCCCGACGCCGACGTCTCGCCGGCCGCCGTGATCCAGCGCGGTATCGACACCATCCCGGTGGGGACCACCCACTGCGTGCGGATCACCACTGTCGCGGCCGACCGGTACACGGTGGAGGTCACCGAGTTCCGGCCCGCGGGCGCACCGGCCACCTACACCAAGCAATCGGTGCGAACAGCGCTGGTCGGCGATCGCACGCTCATCACGGGCATCGCGGCAGGGTAAGGAGAGGCGATGACAGACGACTGGAGCCGATGGCTCGACGAGGCCCCCGAGGGGGACCCGTCCGATGACCTGGCGCGTGATCCGGCTCCGGTGGTGCGGTTGCGGCGTCGCAACGGTGAGCGCCGCGACGGTACCCGCAGGCCGATCCTGGTGGTCGGTGGCTGCGGCGGTGCGGGCACGACAACGACGGTGCTCGGCCTGGCCGCGGAACTGGTCACCGCGGGTGCCACGACGGTAGCGGTCGACGCGACCGCCGCGGGCAGCGATATCGCCCTGCGCGGCGCCGACAAACACCTGCACCCGGTGAATCTGCAGTCCTGGGTATACGGCCGCGGCGACGACGAACCGGCACCGCTCGAGGAGTGCCTTTCCCGTTCCACCTCCGGTTTCGGGCTGCTGTGGCGCGACGCGACCCCGCTGCGTCGGCGCGCGACATTTCTCACTGTCGCGCGGGCGCTGGACACCGGTGGGTACACAGCGGTGTACGACGGCGGCAACCCGATTGCCGGACGGCAACTGCGCCCCCTGCTCGACGATGCCGATATCGCACTCGTCCTTGCCATTCCGGCCCGCGTCGACGCCGCCAACCGGCTGCGTGTGACCCTGGAATGGCTCGACGACCACTACGGTGACGACGGCGCCGGTGTGGTGGCCGACACCACCATCGTTGTCTCGCACCAGTACTCGCACGACGACTCGCGCGTAGCGGAGCATTTGCGCGAGCATCTGTCCGGCTGGGTGCGCGAGGTCGTCGAGATCCCCTACGACCCGCATCTCGCGCGCGGGGAACTCGTCCGCCACGCCGAGCTCGCCGAGGCGACGCGTTCGGCGTATGCGAGCTTGCTCGCGGGGGTGGCATCATGACGGCAGCCATGAATCTTCGTCGTCGTCGTGAACCGGACGCCCCCGCCGGTGTAGTCGCGCCGCCAGAATCGCTGCGCGCCAAGATCTGGGAGCGACCGGTGCCCGGGGTCGGCCGGGCGCCGCTGGTGTGGATGCTCGGGGTGCACGGAGGCGCCGGCGCGACCACCCTGGCGCACGTGCTCGCTCCCGCCGCCGACGCGCGCGGGCGCTGGCCCGGCGTGTTCGACCGGGAGTCCCCCTATGTCGTGCTGGTCGCCAGGGAAACCATCTCCGGACTCACCCGCGCGCACGATCTGCTGCGCCAGCACCACGCCGGGCTCGCGGGCCCCGCACTGGTTCTCGGCCTGATCACCGTCGCCGCGCGCCCTGGTCGGATGGCGCCGGAGATCCGGCGCTACCGGGAGGTGGTCGGCTCGCTGGCCGGGCACGTCTGGCAGGTGCCATGGTTCGAGGAATGGACTCTGGTGGAGTCCGACGCGCTTCCGGTGTGGTCGCCGGGCGACGAGGTGGCGGTCAAGAAACGCCGCCCCGACCCGCTCGACGACGTGCCGGTAGAAATCGGTGACCTCGGTACCGATGTGGTCGCCGCGATCCGCACCAGTCTCGGCCCGCCCACGTCGGGCGGGGGTCGATCATGAACGCCGGGCGGTTCACCGGTCGGTGGTGTACAAACGTGTGTCGTCGTCGAAGTGTTTGTGGCACAACACCTTTACAGTGGGAGAAAGGCACCCGATGAGCATGCTCCTCCTCGCCGTGCAGGACACGTACGGCACCGTGCTGGCCCAGGTCGGTAATCCGACTCCGGAAGCTCCGCCCGGCTCGGAGAAGATTCTGCAGCTGGTGCGTTACCTCACCTGGTTCGTACTGCTGTCGGGCATCTGCGGCATCACCTACGCGGGCGGCAAGTTCGCGTGGGAGCGCTGGACCGGTGGTGGTCTCGAGTCGCCGAAGATGGTGGCGGGCGCCATGATCGGCGGCGTCGTCGCGACCAGCGCCGGCACGATCATGAGTGCGGTCATCGGTTAGTGATCACCGTGCTCGCCTACAAACAGATCCCGGCCGACGTGTTGGCGCCGATGATGCAGTTGCTCAACTGGCTGCTCTGGTTCGTCCTGCTGTCGTGCCTGGCCTGGATGATCCTGTCGGCGGGTCGACTGTGGATCGCGTTCCGCAGCGACCTCGCCGTGAACGACGCCTCACACGGCGTCCTGATGAGTCTGATCGGTGCTTCGGTGGCCAGTACCGCGTCCGCGATCGCGCTGGCCTTCCTGCCGGCATGAATTCCACAGTGACACGACCGGTTGCGGTCGGTATCGCATTGCTCGCGGCAGCCGTCGGCTGTGGTGGCGGTGGTGATACCGGCCCCGACCTGACAGCCGCACCGACCGGGATCGGCTGGCAGGACTACCAGGGCATCTCCCTGCCACACACCGACCAGGGCCCGAAAACGGTGGACCAGGGAGCCGCGACCGGTTTCGAGCATTCCCCGCGCGGGGCCGGGCTGGCGGCGCTGACCCACACCATCCGGTTGTCGGTGGCGCCGGACAGTCAGTGGGCCCAGGTGGTGAACGCCGAACTCGTCCCCGGACCGGCACGTGACGAGTGGGCGATCAACCGAGTACAGCTGTCGATCACCGGACCCGCTACGGCGGAGTACGCGCCGAAATTGTTGGGTTACAAAATTACCGAATATCGTGACGAGCGAACGACAGTCGACGTCTATACCGAATACTCCGACCGGTCACGGGCGGTGAACCACACCACGGTCAGCTGGTACGGCGGAGACTGGCGACTGCAGTTACCCGATCCGCGCTCGGTCGACCGACCGGTCGACCCGATCGACGAATTACCGCAAGACATCGTGACATTGGAGGCACCGCAGTGAGCGAGAAGGAGCCGGGCACGCGCGACCGCGCGTCCTTCGGCATGATCGCCTCCGGTGCCCTGCTCGCCTTGATCATGGTCGTCGGCGCCGTCGTGTACTTCAGTCGCGACGGCGACAGCGCCGTGGACAACGCGCCGCCGCCCGCCCAGGCCGAGGGCGGAACGGGTTTCGCCGAACCCGATGTCGACCTGCTCGGCAGGCGGGTGGACATCCCGAACAACCCGGCGGGCCAGCCGCTGGCCCAGGAACCGGGTACGCAACGTACCGCCACGGACCCGGATTGGCTGACCGGCGCGCCGAAGGGCACCACGAAACCGCATGGCTGGCAGCGTGTCTACGGCGCGTCGGTGCCGTTCTCCACCTCCGACGGGCCGTCGCGGATCGAAGACGGACTCGCCGTCGGCTACGCGCGCACCCCGCAGGGCGCCGCGCTGGCCGCCGCGCAGATCACCTACCGGCTCAACGCCCGCCCGGGCGACCGCGACCTGTACGTGACGCAATTGCGGGTCAGCACAGCACAATTGGCCGCCTACGACTCCGCGCTGTCGGGTGACAAGCTGCCCGCGCAGCAGCCGAAGAAGGTGACCCAGTACTTCGTGGCTTCCGACGCGTTCAAGATCGACGACTTCGCCGACGATCTGGCGATCGTGCGGCTCGCCTCGCGCGGCCCGGTGATCGACGGCAAGCAGTTATACGCCGCGATGCGGATGATCGTGGTGTGGGACGCCGGTGACTGGCGGCTCAAACCATCGACGACAGCAAATACCCAGACCGAATACGTGGAATCGCTGGCGGGGTGGACGACATGGTGATCGAGGTACAGCACAGCCCGGATCGATTCCGCGCGGACCATCGAGGGGTGCCAACTATGCTGAGACGGATCGTCACCATCTTCGCGGTGATCTTCACCGTGATGATCGCGACGCCGACGGTGGCCTACGGCCAGACCTACGGCTTCGACGAGGCGTGCAACGAACTGCACGACACCCTCGACAGCGTCGCGATCCCCGGAGTCTCGCTCGGCGACGCGGCATCGGCGGTGTGTAAGGCGGGCAATGCCGCCTCCCATCCCGGCGACGCGGCCACCGCGGTCAAGGACAAGGCGTGGGATTCGACCTTCGGCAAGGTGGTCGACTCGCTGATGAAGGGCCTTGGCGAGGCGCTGATCCTGGCGCTGACCTTCTGGATGAAGGTGCCCAACGAGGCGGTGAGCGACTCGGGGGCACTGTTCACCAAGATCAACGACTACACCTATCAGATCCAGATATTGCTGTTGATCGCCTCGGTGATCATCACCGGCGGCAGATTGGCCGAAGCCAGACGCGGGGCGGCCGTGAGCGAGGCCGCCGAATCGTTCCGCCTGTTCGCCAGAGTGGTGTTCAGTTCGTGGATGCTGGGCGCGGTGATCGTCGCGGGTACGCGCGCCTCGGACAAGTTCTCCGAGTGGATCATCGAAGACGCCACCGGCGGCAATGCCAAGAACATGGCCGAGTTGATGGTGAAAACCAGTAAGTTGCAGGCTTTTTCGCCGGGTCTGGTGCTGATCATCGCCATCGTCGGATTGCTCGGCGCGCTCGCCCAGATCGTGCTCGCCATCGTTCGGCAGGGTCTGCTCGTGGTCGCCGCGGGTGTGCTGCCGTTGGCGGCCGCCGCGTCGGCGACCGGAACGGGCAAGCAGTCGTATCAGAAACTGGTCGGCTGGATCATCGCGTTCATGCTGTTCAAACCGGTGGCCGCGATCGTGTACATGATCGCGTTCACCACTGCGGGCCATGTCGACGAGACCACGGAGTCCGGCGGATTGCCCAGCGGCGAGGACGCGCAGCGGATGCTGGTGGCGCTGGTGCTGCTGTGCAGCGTGGCGTTCGTGCTGCCCGCGCTGATGCGCCTGGTCGCACCCGCGGTGGCCACGGTCGGCACCGGTGGTTCGGGTCTGATGGTGGCCGGTGGTGCGGCGGTCGGCGCGATGGCGCTGGGTGCGATCGGCACCAAGGCCGTCGCCTCCCGGCCCGCGGCGGCACCCGGTTCGGCGGGTTACTTCGGTAGTGGCGGTGCGGGTCCGCGGCCCGGTGGGCCCGGCGGCGGCGCGGGTGGCGGCGGTGGCGGCGCGCCGCGGCCGACGCCACCACCGCGCGGAGGTGCTCCCGCACCCGCGACGACCAGTTCGGGCTCGGTGCCCGCGGGCGCGGCCCGCAATGTGGCGGCCGCGCGGACCGCGGCCAACACCACCGGGCGCGCGGACCAATCGATGGGCGACGTCGCCGGTGACCGCTGGGCGAATCGTTCACCCGACCTCGGCAGGAGCACGATTCCGCGATGACGACATCGGCGACCGACACCTACGAGCGCCGCTCGTACGGGCTGTGGCAGAAACCGCGCAGCGCGGGCCTTTTCGGCCTGCGCTGGGAAGAGACCGTGATCGGTTTCGTCGTGGTGATCACGGCACTGATCTGCGCGATGGTCGGTGGATTCAAATGGGGCTTCGTCGTCGGCGGGCTCGGTGCGCTGGTCATGGTGCCCCTGGTGTGGCGGACGGGGGGCCGCTCGGGCTATGAGACGGGACTGATGATGTTCAACTGGAGGCGCTCGCGCAACAACGGCGAGCACGTGTATCGCGGCGGCCGGTTCTCCCGGATCCCCGGCGGTGTCACGAAATTGCCAGGGCTGCTCGCTCCGTCGAAGCTCTATGAAGGCATCGACGCCGGCGGCTATCACTTCGGGATGATCCACCTGCCCGCGTTCGCGCAGTACACGGTGGTGTTGCGCGCCTGGCCGCAGGGGCACGAGGCAGTGGACCAGCCGGTGATCGATCGCTGGGTCGCGGCCTGGGGCACCTTCCTCGCCTCGGTCGGCCAGACCAGCGACATCGTCGCGGTGGTGCCGGTGATCGACACGGTGCCCGAGACCGGAAACCGTTTGCTCAACGAGGTTTCCACGATCACCCGCCCCGAAGCTCCCGATCTGGCCCAGCAGGTGATGTACGAGCTGGCCACCGAATTGCCGCAGGAGCGGGTGCAATTGCTGCCACGGGTGGCGATCACGTTCAAGGCGACCACCGCCGAGCGGCGCAAGAACCCGGCCGAGGAAGCGGTGGAGATCGGGCGCAGGCTGCCCGGTATCTGCGCGGCGCTGGCCGAGGCGGGTGTGCGGGCGCAGCCGATGTCGGCCGAGGAGGTCATCTCCTTCATCCGCCGCAGCTACGACCCGGCCGCGCAGGCCGATCTCGAGGTGGCCGCGGCCGATCCCGGTGGGCACGGCCTCGGCTGGGACGACGCGGGCCCGGTGTCCTACGACGAGAAGTGGGATCACCTGATCCACGACGGTGGCCGCTCGGTGACCTGGGAGATGGACGCGGCGCCCGAGGGCGCGGTGGACGAGCGGGTACTGCAGCGGCTGCTCGCGCCCAATCCCGAAGTGCCACGCAAACGCATCGCGATCGTCTACCGGCCGCACTCGGCCGCCGACGCCGCCGAGATCGTCGACGACGACTTCAAGAACGCGCTCGTCGCGCAGCAGAGCGAACGCGGTGTGGTCTCGGCGGCGGCGACGCTGCGGGTCGGCGCCACCCAGCAGGCGCGCGAGGAACAGGCACGCGGACACGGTGTCACCCGTTTCGGCGCGCTGGTCACCATCACCGAACCGCTGCGCGGTGACCTGCCGCGCATCGAGGCCATCACCCGTGACCTCTCCACGCAGGCGCGGCTCAAGATCCGGCGCTGCTACCGGTACCAGTCCGCGGCGTTCGCGGCATCTCTCGGTTGCGGCGTGATCCTGCCCGAACACGCAACCATTCCGAAGGCATTGGCGGGGTGAGGCGATTATGGGACGCGACTACGAACCCCCGGTGCGCGATCGCGACGATGTCGCGTTGCGCCCGGTCCACCGGCCGCCGCGCATCCGCGGCGAACGCGAGCCACGGCCCGCGGGGAGCGCGCCGCGCGTGAGCGACGACGTGCTCGGCCTCGACGAGCGCACCGAACGCGACGAGCGCGAGAGCTCGACGCGGGGATCACGCGTGCCCGAAGAACGTTCGTCGGGTGAGCGCAGGTCGCGTGAGGAACCGCGGGCCGACCGAGTCCGCCCGGCCCGACCGCGTGGCGAGGAACCACGCAGGCCGAGGGAGGACGAGGACGGTCGTCTTCGCCCCCGTGGTGACGAGACGCGTGGTCGCGGTGACGGACCGCGCGCACCCGGCCGCGAAGGTGCGGGGGAGCGCCGCACTCGTCGCCCGCATCCCGATGCCGATCGGGCCGCGCGGGCGCGGGCCGAACGTGGGCTGCGCGACGAGGACCACGGCCCACGTCTGGAACACCAACGCCCCCAGGGCGATCCGCGTCGACGGCCGAAGCAGGCCGAACCCAAGCTGACGAAGAAGAAGCCAAGGCCCGCGAAGGCTGTGCGCGCGATCCGGCCCGACGAGGCCGCCGACCGCGCGATGGGTTCGGGTCGATCCGCGAAATCGACCAAGCCGGACCGGCGTTCGCAGTCGGGCCCGAGGCTGCTCGACGACGCCACCCGCGCCCGCTACGAGATGATCGCCCGGGAGCAGTCGGGTCTGCGGGCGGCGTGGGCGACCTTCCGGATCCACACCGACGACCTGCGTCGCAACAACGCGCACGCCCGCAGCGAGGCCGTCGTCAAGGACGGATTCGACCGCACCACCGCCGAATTGACCGACCGCGGCTACTCGGGCGCCGGCGGCGGCAAGATGAACGTCGTCGGACGCCCGGTGGAGTATCGGGCCACCACCGCCCAGGTCGCGGGTCTGTGGCCGTGGTCGGTCGGTGCCGGCGCGCCGCTGATCGGCACCCCGCTCGGCTCGCATCTGCACACCGGCGCCCCGGTCTGCTTCGATCCGATGAACTGGTTCATGCGCGGCAGCTTCATCACCGCGCCCAGCCTGTTCGTGCTCGGCCTCAACGGTTTCGGCAAGTCCTCGCTCGTG
Organism: Nocardia sp. Root136; assembly: GCF_001427185.1. Classification (NCBI taxonomy): domain Bacteria; kingdom Bacillati; phylum Actinomycetota; class Actinomycetes; order Mycobacteriales; family Nocardiaceae; genus Nocardia; species Nocardia sp. Root136. Next base: position 1,005,309 of record NZ_LMFE01000001.1, on the reverse strand, counting down.
CGCCGGATCGTGCTCGGCGGCATCGCCCAGGGCATCACCCCGCTGATCCTGGCCGACGTGAAACCCGACTACCGCAAGATGGTCGAACTCGTCGGCGGTCAGGTGATCGACCTCGGCTACGGGCACGGCAAGCTGAACCCACTGGCGGCGGGCGTACTCGGCTCGGTCGTGCCGCGCCTGGAAGACAAACCCGCGCTGCAACGTCAGGTGCTGCAGGATCTGCGGGCCAGACAGGTGACATTGATCGCGGGCCTGGTGGAACTGGTCCGCGGCGCCCGCGTGGCCGACTTCGAGGAAACGCTGATCGCCACCGCGCTGCGCATCCTCTACCAGCCAGGGGGCTTCACCCCCGACAAGCCGCCGATCATGGAGAACCTGCTCGAGGTGATCGTCGGCGGCGGCCCCGAGATGATGCTCGACGCGGGCGCCGACAACAGCGACGAATACCAGAACGCGATCAAGGGGCTTCGCCGTTCGCTGCGCGCGCTCACCCAGGGCCCGTTCGGCGCGATCTTCAACGGCCAGACCAGCGTTCCCATCGACACCGGCGCCGTCGCGGTGTGCATCGACGTCTCGCACATCCCCAGCGGCGACAAGAAGCTCAAGGCCGCGGTCATGTTGGCCTGCTGGGCAGACGGTTTCGCCTCCGTCGAGGCCGCGCACGTGCTGGCCGACGCCGACCTCGGCCCGCAGCGCTACTTCCAGGTGGTGATGGACGAACTGTGGCAGGTGCTCGGCCTCGGCGACTTCATGGTCGACCGCGTCGACGAGCTGACCCGTCTGCAGCGCGGCCTGGCCACCGCCCTGATCATGATCAGCCACACCATCAAGGACCTGCAGGCGCTCGGCTCGGACGCCGCGATCGCCAAGGCGATCGGCTTCCTGGAACGCGCGCGCGCCAAGATCTTCGGCGCGTTGCCCGCCGAGGAGATCAGCAGGCTCGACTCCACGGTGCCGTTCACCTCGGCCGAGCAGGAGATGGTGACCAGTTGGTCGGCGCCGCAGGCCCTCACCGGTGAGGCGCTCAAGCCCGGCCAGCAGCGGCCATCGCCGCCCGGTACCGGAAAGTTCTTGCTGAAGGTCGGTGAGGATCGTCGACCCGGTATCCCTTTCCACATGGAGTTCACGGTGTCGGAACGAGAAAGCGGAATCCACGACACGAATCAGCGCTTCAGCGAGTTCGGCGACAACCCACGTGGCACGCCGGACTACTCGAACGGGAGTGAGCAATGATGCCGCACCGGTCCTATCGCCGGGTCTCGCCGGAGGTCCGCAATGCCGCCGTCGCCCAGGTGGTCGCGCTGACCGACAAGCTGCGCAGCGAATCCGAGGCGTGCCGGATGGTCGCCGAACAGATCGGCGTGCACGCCAATTCGGTGCGCAACTGGGTCCGCGCGACCCAGGACCCGAGCCTGGACCGGATGGACGCCACCGCGCTACGCCGCAAAGTGGCGCTGTTGCAACAACAGCTGGCCGCCGCCGCGGAGATGAACCGCACGCTCGCCGACACGCTCAACGAGTCCCGGCGACGCACATGAACTCCGCCGCGGCGGACGTTGCCGAAGTCGGCGCCCGCCGCGGAACGCGGGGAGGCGGCCGGTGAACGTCCGCACGATCATGATGACCGCGCTCGGTTCGGTCGTCGGGTTGGTGGCGCTGGTGCTGGTGATCGTGCTGCCGTCCTCGGACGAGACCTGCGAGACCGGCGATGTGCTGGTCGGATCGTCGGTGCCGACGTTGCCCCAACTCGGCGGCGACAATCGCGCGGGCGCGACCAGTGCTGCCGCACCGACATCGAATCCGGCGGTCACCGGCACGCCGGTGTTGGCCGCGGGTGTCGGTCCGCTGCGCCGCACATTGCCGCTCGAGATCGGCACTTTCACCGTCTCCGACGTGTTCGGTTCGCGCGGGGGCGATCACAAGGGCATCGATATGGCCGCCACCGACGGGACCACGATCTACTCGGTGTCCGACGGCAGGGTCGTCGCCGCTGGTCCCGCTTCGGGTTTCGGCAACTGGATCGTCGTCGATTCCGTCGACACCAATGGGCGCGCCTACTCCGCGGTCTACGGCCACATGTGGGACGCGGGCGTCAAGGTGCGCACCGGTCAGACGGTGACCGCGGGTCAGCCGATCGGGATGGTCGGTTCGGCCGGCGAATCCAGTGGCCCGCACCTGCATTTCGAGATCGTGCCCGGCGGCCGGTTCACCGGTGGCCGTCAGATCGACCCGATGCCGTGGCTCGACGGCGCGCCCACCCCGGATGTCGGCGGCGCGCGGGCGTTTTCGAGCGATCCGAACTGTGTGCGCGGATTCGGCAGCGCCGGTGGGGCGCTGGCCGACGGGAAGGTGCCCGCCGAGCTCGAGATCTGGTATCGCCGCGCGGGAACCGTGTGCCCGGAGATCTCGTCGTCGCTGCTGGCCGCGCAGGCCAAGCAGGAGTCGGGATTCCGGCGCGGTCTCACCTCGCCCGCGGGTGCCCAGGGCCTGGCCCAGTTCCTGCCCGGCACGGCCGCGAGCATCAATCCCGAGGACGGTCAGCCCTACATCATCGATGCCGACGGCAACGGTTCGGCCAGCGTGTGGGACGACGGCGACGCGATCATCGGCCAAGCCCGCTACATGTGCTCGATCGCCCACAAGATCGCCGGGTGGATGGCCGCCGGTCGCGTCTCGGGCGACCTGGCCGCGCTCACCCTGGCCGGCTACAACGCCGGTGAGGGCGCGGTGCTTGCCTCCGGGGGCATGCCCAATCAGTATGCGGCGCACTATTCCGAGACCAGGCCCTACGTCACCAACATCTTGTCGATGGAGCCGCAGTACCGGGCGCCCGGCGCGCAAGGCCGATTCACCCCGGGGCAGGGGAGCGACGGCGAACAGATCGTCGAGGCCGCCCACGACTGGCTCGGCACCCCGTACGTGTGGGGTGGCGGCGGCGCGCAAGGGCCGAGCGGCGGCGGATTCGACGGGCCGGGACTGACCGCCGCGGCGGTGTTCGCCGCGTCCTCGGGCAAGGTCACGTTGCCGCGCACCGCGGAACAGCAGTGGGAGGCGGGCCGGGAGGTGCCGATCGCGAAGGCGGCGGTCGGTGATCTGGTGTTCAGCGGGTTCGGACGGCAGGGACCGACCCAGGTCGGGATCTACGCGGGCAACGGCAGGCTGATCCAGGCGGTGCCACCGACGAGCAACCGCGGTGGCGGGGGTGTCGCCGAGGTGGCGGTGCCCGGCGACGCACGGGCGAGGAGGGTGTTGTGAGGGCGCGACCAGCGATAACCTGGTGGGAGAGAACACGAATCCACACAAGTGGGGCGGTGATGCTCGTGGTTGTCCTGCTCTCGGTCCCTGCCTGCGGTGGCGACGCCGAGCCGTCGCGCCCTGAGGCCACCTCCACCACCCGCCTGCTCGAAGCCGCGGTCGACCCGACCACTCCCGACGGGGTCGCGGTCGTCGCGCTGCGCGAGGTCTACACCTGGAACCCCCTCACCGAGCAACCGGGATCCTCGCTACAGCGCGCGCGAGAATGGCTGGGGCCCAGCATGATACGTATGTTGGACAGCTCGATCGGCGCCACCGAGACCCCGAAACCGTCGCTGCAGTGGGCGGACTGGGCGAGGGCGAAGGCGCATGTGGAGGCGTTCACCTTCGCCTCGGGGGAGCCGGCGCCCGCGAGCGCCGATCCCACGGTGGCGCAGTACAAGATCGGCATCGAACAAACGGTCGTCTACCCCAACGGACGTACCGAAGCCCTACCGCCGAGCACGGTCATCGCGACCGTGGTGCAGACGCCGCAAGGCTGGCGTCTCGACGCGTTCCGCTGACCACCCACCACGTCCACACAAGGAGGCACCCGTGGCGAAGAAGAAGGTGACGGATCCGGCCGCGGTCGGACCCGACACGACGCTGATCATGATCGTGTTCGGGTTCGCGGTGCTGATCACCCTCGCGGTCGCCCTGCATCTGGGCAACGCGCTGGCGGTTGTACCGCAGTCCATTCCGATCAACCCGATCGCGGTGGTCGCCGATCTGGCGCGGGGCAAGCTGCACTGGCCACGTGCGTCGACGGTGATCGTGCTGTTGGTGATCGCGTCGGCCATCGCGTATGTGGTGATCCGCAAGCGGTTGCAGAAGCGTGCGGTCGTGGGGCGGTTGGCAATCGACGACAAAGCCGACTACATGGGCGTCGGCAGCGCGATCGGCTCGATCACCGAGGCCGGAGTCAGGGAGAAGGCGAAGGATCTCGGCGTGCGGCTCGGGACCGGCGACGCGCCCGGGGTGCCGATCGGAATCGCGGTTGCCGACGGCACCCCGCTCTACGGCTCCTACGAAGACCTCCACCTCGATATCTGGGGGCCTCGACAGGGCAAGTCGACATCGCGGGTGATTCCGGCGATCCTGTCCGCGATCGGGCCGGTGCTGGCGACATCGAACAAACGCGACGTCGTCGACGCGACTCGTGACGTGCGCGAAGACAAGGGCAGCCGCACGTTCGTCTTCGACCCGCAGGGCGTCGCCGGTGAACGACCGACCTGGTTCTGGGATCCGCTGGCCTGGGTCAACTTCCGCACCGAAGGCTGCGAGATGCGGGCGGCGCGATTGGCCGGTCACTTCGCCGACGCGGAGACCGGCGGCAGTGCCGACGACGGCGACAACTTCTTCGATCCCGAGGCAGAGGACCTGCTCGCCGCGTTCTTCCTCGCCGCCGCGATCGCGGGCAAACCGATCACCCAGGTGTGGGAATGGGTGACCAACCCGCAGAACACCGAGGCGATCGAACACCTTCGCAGCGCCGAACACCACTTCACCGCGTCCGGTCTGGCCATGCAGTACAACGCCGACCAGCGCACCAGGAGTGGCATTTTCGGTACCGCCAAGAAAATGATCCGCTGCTTGCAGTTGTCGAATGTGCATCCGTGGATCACGCCGGCCGACGGTGTTCGCCCCCAGTTCGACGAGCTGGAGTTCATCGAACGCAACGGCACGCTGTACTGCCTGTCGCTCGAGGGGCGCGGTTCGGCCGCACCGCTGGTGAGCGCGCTGACCGAGGCCGTCATCGATGTGGCCATGCGCAAGGCCTCGCGGTCGTCGGGCGGTCGGTTGCCGATCCCGCTGCTCGCGGTGCTCGACGAGGCCGCCAACGTGGTCCGCTGGAAGGATCTGCCCAAGCAGTACAGCCACTTCGGGTCGCGCGGCATCGTGGTGATGACCGTGTTGCAGTCGTGGGCGCAGGGCGCGCGTTGCTGGGGCGAGGCCGGAATGAGCGCGCTGTGGTCCGCGGCCAATATCAAAGTGCTCGGCAGCGGGGTCGACGACATGGCCTTCCTGCGCGACCGATCCGAGGCGATCGGCGAGTACGACTCGATCTCGTCGTCGATGTCGCAGTCGGGCAACAGCAAGAGCTACTCGCGCTCGCTGAGCTCCTCGGTGACCTTCACCCCACAGGGCCTGGCGACGCTACCGCGCGGTCGTGCCGTCGTGTTCACCTCCGGTCAGCCTGCCGTGCTGGTGCGAACGGTGCCGTGGTGGGAATCGGAATACTCCGAGGCGGTCAAGAAGTCGATCGAGCAGAACGATCCGACTCGCAAAACCCGGATAGACGACCTGTTCGGGTCACCATCGCTAGCGAAATCCAGTCCGCCGGAAGAGATCGGTGAAGTCGAGGAGGTCAAGCCGCTGTGAGCAACGATTTTTCGGATACGGACCGGCAGGAGCGGGTCTATGCCGGGGTGAGCGAGTTCGTCCGCGAATACCTGAGCCAGCTCTATCGTCGTCAGGTCACCGATATCAGCGATACGGTGTGGTGCCCGGAGTGGTGGCGCCACCCCGAGGCCGCGGTGCGCCTGGACGCGCTGTGGCAGGCGTGGGAGCACTACCGGATGAAAGGCGGCCCCGGTATCAGCGTGTGGTTCCTCGAACACGCCGATCCCCACATGATCAAGCTGTTCGACCCGCGTGGGCCGTTCAAATACTGCAGCGTGCGCAACGGGCACAAAGAGATGCTCACGTCGTTGCCGGTGGAGAAGCCGGACCTGGATCAGTGGACCGAGCCCGATAATGGGCTGTGGGACAAGGGCGCTGTTCCCGGCGCCTGAGCCGAGCACGATCTCGGCGGGGCAGCTCCCCGGCGCCGCCGAGATCAGCGTCCGCGTTCGATCCCTCGTTCGATGCCGCGCTCGAGGCCACGTGCCCGCGCGGGCATGTTCCGCGTGCCCGCGTCGCGCAGCCGGATCGCTTCCTCAGGGGAAATTCCGTGGCCCATCTCGACCAGCATTCGGACCTGGCTCAGTTCGGGGGCGACACCGGCTCGCTGCAGATGCGCCGCGATCGCCGCGCGCCGCTCGGTGGAGTCGTAGCCGACTGCCTGTCCCGCGCTGCTCGAGTGCCCGGCGGCGCTCGCGGCGAAGGGGGAGCCCGACTCCTTGTTGAGGCTGACGCCGCGTGATTCGACTCCGCGCGATTCCACCGTGCGCGAGCCCACCGACATCATCTGCACGAGTTCGATATTGCGCGGATCCTTGGCCTTGAGATCGCGCGCCTCGCGGATCTGCAACTCCCGCGCTTCCTTCATCTTGGCCTCGATCGCCTTCGCGCGTGACTCGGCGTCTTTCTGACCGTGTTCACGCGACTTGAGGGCGACCAGGGTGGCCATCTGCAGCATGATGCGCATCATGGACGCCGTTTCGCTGCCGATGTCGTCGAGTTCCGCCATGACTGCTCCCCGATGCTGCTGTGGAAGTGGACATCTGAGCCTACCGCGCGAAGGACACGATGCGATGTCCGGCGGGGCCGACCGGTGGCCGAAAAAGTGCGGGTGACCGGGTCGTGGGCCGAATGAATCGTAGGGTTGCCTAGCCTCTGATGATCTTCTTCGCACGTCGGGGCCCGAAAAGCGGAAACGGACCGGACACGCGAGTGTGTCCGGTCCGTTGTGTCGCCGAGAAAGGCGGCGTCAGCCCACCTTGACAGTGTTGAACGAGATCGGGATGGCAGGCCCACCGTCCTCGGCGCCGCCCTTGACGCCGCCGCTCGCGACCTTGTCCAGAGTGGCCAGACCCGCTTCGTCGATCGTGCCGAAGATGGTGTAGTTCGGCGGCAGCTGCGTGTCACCGAAGACCAGGAAGAACTGGCTTCCGTTGGTGCCCTTGCCCTCCGGCGAGGTACCGGCGTTGGCCATGGCGACCAGGCCGCGCTTGTAGTTCACCGGCTGCTGGAGCGCCGGGTCACCGGCGGCGAACAGATCGGTCGGGTATTCGTTGTCGAAGCTGTAGCCGGGGCCACCCATGCCGGTGGCCGCGGGGTCACCGCACTGCAGGATGCCGAAGCCCGGCGTCGCCACGATGCGGTGGCAGCTGGTCTTGTCGAAGTAGCCCTGCTGGGCCAGGCTCACCAGCGAGTTCACCGTGCAGGGTGCCTGTGCGCTGTTGAGCGACAACCCGATCGGGCCCTGCGTGGAATCGATCGCGACCTTGACCTCGGGGCCGTCGGTGGCGACCGATGTCGTGGTCGGCGCGGTGACGGGCTTCGCGGGGGGCTCTTGGTCCACCGGGTAGCTGCAGTCGACGGTCGCGGGCTTGGCCGCGGCCGGCGGCGGACCGGGGATGTCGAGGGGGGTGTTGACGAACTGGGTCGTCGGCACCGCCGAGGACGACTCGGCGTTCGCCGACTCGCTGTCGTCGCCTCTGGTGAGGAAATACACGCCGGTCGCGGCGGCCGCGACGACTATCACACCCAGTACCGAGCCCGCGATCGTCAAGCGCTTGCGCTTCTTCTCCTGCTCGGCCCGTCGTGCCAGCTGGCGCTCCAGCTTGCGCTTGGCCGCCGCCCGTCGCTGTTCGTTACTCGGCACTACCGCGTTCCTCCCGTGTCGTCAGGTTCGTCTAGAGGGTAACCGGTTGGACGCGGAGGGCGCCCGTGGGGAAAACTGGACCATCGTGACCAAGACCAGCAGCTTCACCGCCCCGAAGGGGGTCCCCGACTACCTGCCGCCCGGTTCGGCCGAGTTCGTCGCCGTGCGCGACGGCTTGATCCACGCCGCCCGACTGGCAGGGTACGGGCATGTCGAGCTGCCGGTATTCGAACAGACCGCCCTGTTCGCGCGGGGTGTCGGCGAGTCGACCGATGTGGTCAGCAAGGAGATGTGGACCTTCGCCGACCGCAACGGCGAGAGCTTCACCCTTCGTCCCGAAGGCACCGCGGGCGTGATGCGCGCGGTGATCCAGCACGGTCTGGACAAGAGCGGTCAGCTGCCGGTGAAACTCTGCTACGCCGGTCCGTTCTTCCGGTACGAGCGCCCGCAGGCCGGTCGGTACCGGCAGTTGCAGCAGGTCGGCATCGAGGCGATCGGCATCGACGATCCCGCCCTCGACGCGGAAGTCATCGCGATCGCCGACGCCGGGTTCCGCTCGCTCGGCCTGGACGGGTTCCGTCTCGAGATCACCTCGCTCGGCGACGAGACGTGCCGTCCGCAGTACCGCGAACTACTGCAGGAGTTCCTCCGTGGGCTGCCACTGGACGAGGAGACCCAGCGCCGCGCCGAGATCAACCCGCTGCGCGTGCTCGACGACAAGCGTCCGGAAGTGCGTGAGCTGACCGCGAACGCGCCGTTGATGATCGACCACCTCTCGGAGTCGGCGAAGGCCCATTTCGAGCAGGTTCTCGGGCACCTGGACGCGCTCGGCGTGCCGTATGTGGTGAACCCGCGCATGGTGCGTGGCCTGGACTACTACACCAAGACCACGTTCGAATTCGTGCACGATCAGCTCGGCGCGCAGTCGGGCATCGGCGGCGGTGGGCGCTACGACGGGCTGATGGCCGAACTCGGCGGACAGCCGCTGTCGGGCATCGGGTTCGGCATCGGTGTCGACCGGACCGTGCTGGCGCTCGCGGCCGAGGGGAAGTCGGCGGCCGATCCGGCGCGCTGCCAGGTCTACGGCGTCGCGCTCGGTGACGCCGCCAAGGCGAAGCTGGTCGCGCTGGCCGGTGAGCTGCGCGCGGCCGACATCAGCGTCGACCTGGCCTATGGCGGACGCGGGATGAAGGGCGCGATGAAGGGCGCCGACCGTTCGGGGGCGAAGTACACCCTCGTGCTCGGTGACCGCGATCTCGCCGAGAACACCATCGGCGTCAAGGAGATGGCGACCGGCGAGCAGCGGTCCGTCCCGCTCGACGGAGTCGTCTCGGTGCTGCGCGAGGAGCTCGGGTAGCGGGCTGCCGAGGTCGGTGGGGCGCGGTAATCTGACCGCGCCACACCGGGCGGGCCGGTGGCGGGTGGAGAGGGTCAGCGTGGACGGGCAATCCGGGCAGTCGTCGGCGACGGAACCGGTGGGTATCGACCTGGTGGCGCCCGAGGTGTTCGCGCCGATGTTGCGCAGGCTCGCGCTGGCCGCGCTCGGAGTCGGCGTCGGGGCGACGCTGCTGTCGGCGGTCTGGCTGAGCTGGCCGTACGCGATCCTGATCGGACTGGCCGTCGCGGTCCCGACCATCGGCTACGTGTTCGCGTTCCAGCGTCGCCGAATGTGGTTGAGCGGCACCGTGATCCGCGCACATCGCTTGTTCGGCGAACACACTGTCGACCTCGCCGACGCCACCGGCGTACACCTGCTGGTGTACCCCGCACGGCTCAGTCGCATCGCCTTGCGGGTCACCGCGGGCGGCGACACCCAACTGGTGCCCCTGGCGATGTACACCGATGTGGGCAGCGGACGCGAACTGCACCTACTCGGCCTGCGCAAACTCGCCGACGCGCTCGCCGCCAGCGAACTCGTCGCCGCGATCGCGATCTCGGAAGTGCTGGTGCAGCAGCTGCGCGCCGAGGCGCGCGATGCGGGTCTCGAGGAACGCCCGCTGTATCGCGCGGTGCGGTCGGTGCGCAGCAAGGACAGTGTTTCGCCGGTAGTCCTCAGCGATTCCGAGGTCGCCGCACTCGGCTGAGACTCTCGTTGTCGGATCCGATGCCGGAGGTCTGGCGGCGGTCAGCCGAAGAGGGCGAGTTGCGCGCTCTGTGGCGTGGCAGGGGGAGTGGCTGGTGTTGTGCGGCCTTGGGTCTGACGGAGGCTGTGGTGCGTCAGCAGGGGGTTCACCCGGTCGCGTAGCCAGTCGCGGTAGAGCGGGGTGACATTGCTGCCGCGGGCGTAGAGCTGGCGGTAACGGCGGATGAGCGCGGGGTGTTCGGTGGCGAGCCAGGTGAGGAACCAGTCCCGGGTGGGGCCGCGCAGGTGCATCGGGAAGGCCATGGCGCTGGACGCGCCCGCGTCGGCGATCGCGGCGAACAGGGCCTCGAGATGGGCTCGGCTGTCGGTGAGGCACGGGATGATCGGCGCGGCCATGACATGGACGGTGAAGCCCGCGTCGGCCAGTGCGCGGACCAGGTCGAGGCGGGCGCGCGGTTCGGGGGTGCCCGGTTCGAGGCTGTGGTGCAGATCGGGATCGAGGATGGCGATCGACACCGCGACACTCACCTCGACGCGCCGAGCCGCCTCGGTGAGTAGTGGGAGGTCGCGGCGCAGCAGCGGGCCCTTGGTGAGGATGGAGAACGGGGTGCCCGAATCGGAGAGCGCGGTGATGATGCCGGGCATCAAGCGGTATCGGCCCTCGGCGCGTTGATAGGGGTCGGTGTTGGTGCCGAGCGCCACCGCCTCGCGCTGCCAGGAACGGCGCATGAGCTCACGGCGTAGCACCGCGGCGATATTGGTCTTCACCACGATCTCGGAATCGAAATCCTCGCCCGCGTCGAGGCCGAGATATTCGTGGCTGCCGCGCGCGAAGCAATAGCGGCAAGCGTGCGAGCAGCCGCGCATCGGGTTGATCGTCCAGCGGAAGGGCAGCGCGGAGCTCTCCGGCATCTTGTTCAGCGCGCTCTTGCACAACACCTCGTGGAAGGTGATGCCGTCGAACTCGGGGGTGCGGACGGAGCGAACCAGCCCGGCCCTGGTCAGGCCGGGCAGCGCGCCGTCATCGGCGTCCAGGGTCTGAGCTTGCCACCGCACCCCACGAGTCGAACATTTGTTCGAACAGGTGTCAAGCCTGACGCGACGCCCGCAGGAAGTCGACGAGGTCGTTGACGGTCTCCAGGGTCGGACGCGGGCGGTAGCCGAGTTCGCGTTCGGCCTTGCCGTGATCGACGGTCGGCGCCGAGATCAGCGCGCCCATGGCGGCTTTGGACATGATGTCGGAGCCGAGGCGCCTGCTGATCGGCTCGAGCACCGGCATCATCGCGCCGACCGCCTTCGCCGGGATGACGAAGCGTGGACCCTTGGCGCCGGTGCGGGCCGCCGCCATCCGGCACAGGTCGACCATCGTGGTCATCTCGCCGCCGAGCAGGTAGTTCTCGCCGGTGCGGCCCTTCTCGCCCGCCAGAATCAGGCCGTGGGCGACATCGCGCACGTCGACCAGATCGAAGCCGCCGCCGATCATCACCGGAACTCGGCCACGCATCGCCTGGCCGGCGGCGGAGTTGATGCGCGAGAGCCGGTCCAGGTGGTCGACCGGACCGTAGACGCCGGTCGGATTCACGATCACCGCGTCGAGTCCGCGTTCGATCACCGGCCGCAACGCCAGTTCGCCGGACCACTTCGACCGGTCGTACACCGGCAGGCTGGGATCGTCGGAGCGGCCGGAGGTCTCGTCGATGTGCCCGCCCGCGCGGTACTGATCGAAGGCGTGGATGGAACTGGTGTGGACGAACCGGCGCACTCCCGATTCCAGCGCCGCCTCGGCGGTGACGCGCACGCCTTCGGTGTTCACCCGCCACGCCAGATCGTTGCGTTCGGCGAGGGTGATCAACGCGACGAGGTGGTAGACCACCTCGGCGCCCGCCAGTACGGTCCGCATCGACGCGGGGTCGAGCACATCGCCTTCGACCCAGGTCACGGCCGGATCGGCGGTGGTCGGGGCTACGCGGTCGATCGCGACGACTTCGTGGCCGCGCTCGACGAGCAGAGGGATCAAGTTGGTACCGAGGTAGCCGGCTGCGCCGGTCACTGCGACCTTCATGAGCCCGAGGATATAGAACATGTTCTAGTTTTGATAGTCGATCGCCCAGATCGAAGGTGGCACGACTCGAAAACTGTCGGCGAATTCGGCTATATTTGGCGCCAATCGCAGTTGGGCGGTCGCGTCGGGAGTTTCGCGTCCGCCGTTGCCTTCTGTAGTGCAGACTTTTCACGACGAGTTGGGGGGATTCGCATGACCGATCTCTCGGTGCAAACCGGAGAGGTCGCCGCGTTCGCGGCGACCAATGGCGGGGTGGCGGCACAGGTCGCCGCGGCGGGCAATATCGACTTGGTCGCCAGCGTGTCGGCGGCGACGCCGGTGTTCGGCCTCATCGGCGCCGACTACCTGGCGATGTTCGCGGCGGCACAAGCGTTGCAGGCCAAGGACATCAACGACCTGTCGGCCAAGTTCAGCTCGCTCTCGGACGCGGCTTTCAAGTCGTCGGTGACCTTCGAGACGACCGATATCGACAACGCCGCCGAACTCGCGCGTCAGGCTGCTGGGCTCGGGGGCCCTGCGTGAAGCCGCTGAGTTCGGACACCGGAGTCATCGCTCCCGACGCCGCCATGGCGGCTGCCGATGCCGCGACCGCGTCGGTGCTGGGTGCGGTACCGCTCGACGCGCAGGCGATTCTGGATGTGTCGCTGATGCAGGTGCCCGAGGATGTGGCGGCCGACGAGGAAGCGGTCTTCACGCTCGCGCAGAAGATCACCGACGAAGCCCAGAACGGCAGCATGTCGCCCGCCGGGTTGGGCGGGCTCGGCGGGCTCGGCACCGGCGTACAACCCCAGGACATCCTGTCCGGCGTCGCCGAGGACGCCTCGTCGGCGCTCAGCGGCCTGCAGGGCACGGTGGCTCAGGTCGCGGCGCCCGCGTCGGCCGCCGCGCTGACCGCGTTCGACCAGGCCAAGTCCGCGCTCACCGGAACATCCGGCGCCGGCGCCGCGAACACCTCCGGCGCGAGCACGTCCGCCGCCGCGACGACACTGACCGAAGATCCGGTCGCCGCGCTGATGAGCGGACTGTCGCTGCCCGCGCTGCCCGGCATCGACACCCTGTTCCAGCCGTTCCTCGACCTGCTCAGCAGCTTCGGTACCGGTGTTTTCAGCGCGCTGGACCCGACCACGATCCTGAGCAACTCCTCCGCGGTCATCGAGCAGGCGATGAGCCTGGCCCAAGGCGGGGTGAAGACCGTTCAGCAGGTGTGGGAAGGCCAGGCCGCCGACGCGGCGACCACCGCCAGCCAGCAGGCGCAGACCCAGGGGCAGGACACCAGTCAGCGCGGCCTCGACATCTCCGCGCTCACCCAGCAGGCGGCCGCTGTCGTGCAGACCGGCAACGCGCAGCTCACCACCATCGCCACCACCTTCGCGGCCCAGGCCACCGCGCTCGCGCCGACGATCATGCTGCCGCCGACCCAGGCCACCTTGATCGGCTTGGCCACCACGCATCTCGGTGAGGCGGTGTCGGTCGTCAATGTCACCCGTGGGCAGTTGATGGGCTACACCGGTGAACTCAGCGGCGTCGTCGGGCAGCTCGCCAGTCAGAGCGGCCTGCCCTCGCCCGAGGAAGTCCTCTCCGCCGCCTCGGAGAACATCGGCGAACCGCTGCTCACCCAGGCAGAGGAAGCCCTCACCGGCGGCGGCGGCGACTCCTCCACCACCGCGGCGAGCACCACCGCGGGCACCACCTCTCCCGGCTCGACGACAGCGTCGAGCCTCGGCTCCGGTGGTTCCGGTGGCAGCGGCGGCGGTTCCGGCGCCTCGCTCGGCGCGCTCGGGACCGCGCGGGGTGGTGCGGGCGGCAGTTCCGCGGGCACCCCGAGCGCGGGCACCCCGAAGACCACCGCGGCCGTGCCGGGTGCGGCGGTCCCCGCCGGTCGAGTGATGCCCACCGTCAACGCGATGGGCTCCGGCACCACCACGGCCGCGAGCACCGGCGGTACCTCCGGCATGATGGGCGGCGGCGCGGGAGCCGGCGGCGGCGCGGGCCGTGGCAACAACGAGGAAGAACACGGTCGCACCGTGCAGCCCTACCAGAGCCGCACCGGCAACGACGATCTCACCGGTCCGCTGGGCGAATCCACACCCGACGTCATCGGTGCCGTCCACGAGGACGAACGCGACGAGGACGCGACCGCAGACCGCTTCTGACCCGAAGGGGCTCGCCGGTGGAAACCGGCGAGCCCCTGTCGGTTCAGCGTCGAACGATCAGCTCTTGAAGGCGTCGACCAGCTTCTTGTAGAGGTCGGTGAAGCGCTTGCGGGCGTCCTTCTGCGCCGGATCGAGGCCATCGGACGCCTCGGGGGAGTAGACGACCAGGTGGACTTCGTCGGCCGGATCGTCGGGCATCAGATCGATGATCTGGGTGCCCCTGTTATCGCCGGCCGGAATGCCGAAATCGATCTCCTTGAGCGCGTTGATCTCCTCGCGCGCGGCCGAAATCACGTCGGAGGCAACCTTTCCGGTCACCTTCTTGGGGGCGGTCTCGGGTTTGCGGTCCTTGCTCACGGCATCGGGCTGGTGCACGGCCTCGCCGTCGGCGAAGACCTGCAGGACCGGGCGCAGGTCGGTGCGCTGCGACCAGCCGTCGGGGATCGTGGTCAGGCTCACCAACGGTAGTGGCGCCGGATCGGCATGGGCGAGTGCGCCCGCGCCCGGCAGGGCGAGAGCGCAGACGAGCAGTCCGGTCATGGTCAGGCGCATGGGTTCCCCTCGATCGAAAGACAGTGCGTGGGTATCGCGTTCGAGGAGTCAGCGTAGCCCGGGCGGGTTGTCCAGGTCACGCGCGGAATAGGTGTCACAGGCCTGCACCGACCCGGTCCGGTAGCCGACGAGGAACCACTTCTGCCGCTGATCGGAGGACCCGTGGGTCCACGACTCGGGATTGACGCCGCGACCCGCCGAGCGCTGGATGCGGTCGTCGCCCACGGCATTGGCGGCCGACAGCGCGTCGCGAATGTCCTTGTCGGACAAGGTCTTCAGGAAGGGCTGCCCGCCTCCGGGCGAGGGCTGCTTGTCGGCGAAGTTGGCCCAGATACCGGCGTAGCAGTCGGCCTGCAGCTCGGTGCGCACCGCGCCGGAGGTCGCGCCCTGCGGATCGCGCTGGGCCTTGCCGATATCGCCGAGCTGGTTCTGGATGTGGTGGCCGACCTCGTGCGCGACCACGTACTCCTGCGCCAGCGGTCCCGCGCTCGCGCCGAACCGGTCGGTCAGCTCCTGGAAGAAGGCGGTGTCGAAGTAGGCGGTCTGGTCGGCCGGGCAGTAGAACGGTCCGACGTCGCTGGTGGCATTGCCGCACCCGGTATTCACGGCACCGGTGAACAGCACCAGCTCGGGCTCGACATAGTTCTTGCCGGTCTGTTGCGGCAGCTGCACCGACCACACCGCGTCGAGGCTCTGCGCGGTGGCCACCACCCGGCAGTCGACGTACTTGTTCGCGTCGGCGCCGGTCTTGCAGTGCGTCGGCGTTCCCGCGGTCCCCGGCTGCGCCTGCTGCCCGCTCTGCGCGCCGGTGAAGTTGCCGAGCACCGTCCCGGGATCGCCACCGAGGAGCAGCGTGATGACCAACAGGATCAGACCGCCAGCGCCGCCGCCGAGAGCGAGCTTGCCGCCCATGCCGGGTCCGCCGCCCGAGGAAGCCCGGCCGGGATCGATCTGCATACCTTCGTTGAAGGTCATCGCGGTACTCGCCTTCGCTCGGTTGTCCAGCTGCCTCACAGCATGATTCACCGTCGGCGGGAGCGGCGACGGCGGACAGGTGTCACAAGCTTGACACGGTGGGGAAGATATCGGTTTTCACTCGGGCACCGTGTCTCACTACGATGGCAGTGCACCCGGTCATCTGCGCCGGTGCGACAAGTCCGTGAAAGTCTGTCGAAAGGAATACCGTGCTGCGCACCCACTTGGCTGGTTCGCTGCGAGGCGAGCACGCCGGTCAGACCGTCACCCTCACCGGCTGGGTGGCGAGGCGTCGTGACCACGGTGGTGTGACCTTCATCGATCTGCGCGACGCCTCGGGCGTCTCGCAGGTGGTTTTCCGCGAGGGCGAGGCGGCCGAACAGGCCCACAAGCTGCGCGCGGAATACTGTGTGCAGGTCACCGGTGTGGTGGAACGGCGTCCCGACGGCAACGAGAACCCGGAGCTGCCGACCGGGCAGATCGAGGTCGACGCCAAGGAACTGGTCGTGCTCAACGAGAGCGCGCCGCTGCCGTTCCAGCTCGACGAGACCCCCGGCGACGAGGCCCGCCTCAAGTACCGCTACCTCGACCTGCGCCGCGAAGGCCCCGGCCACGCCATCCGCCTGCGCTCCAAGGTCAACGCCGCCGCCCGCGAGGTGCTGGCAAGCCACGACTTCGTCGAGGTCGAGACCCCCACGCTCACCCGCTCCACCCCGGAGGGCGCTCGCGACTTCCTGGTTCCCGCGCGCCTGCAGCCGGGCAGCTTCTACGCGCTGCCGCAGAGCCCGCAGCTGTTCAAGCAGCTGCTGATGGTCGGTGGCATCGAGCGCTACTACCAGATCGCGCGTTGCTACCGCGACGAGGACTTCCGCGCCGATCGTCAGCCCGAGTTCACCCAGCTCGACATCGAGATGAGCTTCGTGCGCCAGGACGACGTGATCCTGCTGGCCGAGGATATTTTGACCGCGCTGTGGAAGCTGGTCGGCCACGACATCGTCACCCCGATTCCGCACATGACCTACGCGGAGTCGATGCGGCGCTACGGCTCGGACAAGCCCGACCTGCGTTTCGGCGTCGAGATCACCGAGCTCAGCGACTACTTCAAGGACACGACCTTCCGGGTGTTCCAGTCGGAGTACGTGGGCGCGGTCGTGATGCCCGGTGGCGCGAGCCAGCCGCGACGCCAGCTCGATGCCTGGCAGGAGTGGGCTAAGCAGCGTGGCGCCAAGGGCCTGGCTTACATCCTGATCAACGAAGACGGCACCCTGGGCGGCCCGGTCGCCAAGAACCTGACCGACGCGGAACGGGACGGCCTGGCCAAGCAGGTCGGCGCCGAGCCGGGCGACTGCGTGTTCTTCGCCGCCGGTGCGGTGAAGTCGAGCCGCGCCCTGCTGGGTGCCGCGCGCGGCGAGATCGCCCGCAAGTGCGACCTCATCGACCCGAACGCCTGGGCTTTCGTCTGGATCGTCGACGCCCCGATGTTCGAGCCCGCCGCCGAGGCGACCGCCAGCGGTGACGTGGCGCTGGGCTACTCGGCCTGGACCGCGGTGCACCACGCGTTCACCTCGCCCAAGCCGGAGTCGCTCGACACCTTCGACACCGACCCCGATTCCGCGCTGGCCTACGCCTACGACATCGTCTGCAACGGCAACGAGATCGGTGGCGGTTCCATCCGTATCCACCGTCGCGATGTGCAGGAACGCGTGTTCTCGGTGATGGGCATCGACAACGCCGAAGCCCAGGACAAGTTCGGCTTCCTGCTCGACGCGTTCGCCTACGGCGCCCCGCCGCACGGCGGCATCGCCTTCGGCTGGGACCGCATCACCGCGCTGCTGGCCGGTGAGGACTCGATCCGCGAGGTGATCGCGTTCCCGAAGACCGGCGGCGGTGTCGACCCGCTCACCGACGCGCCCGCGCAGATCACCGCGCAGCAGCGCAAGGAAGCGGGCATCGACGCCAAGCCCGAGGTCAAGGGCAAGGCCACCGACGCGGCGAAAGTTGTTGCGGCCGAGAAATAGCGGTCATCGGAGGTAGCCCGGTACCTTCTGGTCAGTTCCCGTATCGCCACGGCGATACCGATCAGGAGGACACCGGTGCTACATCTTCGAGTGATCAGCCCGCCCGACCAGACCGATGCATTGGTGCGGATCCTCGAAGCCGACGCCGGTGTCACCCACCTCACGGTGATGCGCGGGGTCGCGCTCGACCCCGTGGGCGATCTCGTCCAGGCGGACGTGGCGCGAGAGGCGGGCAACACGGTGCTCGCCGATGTGAAGTCGCTCGGTATCGTCGAGCACGGCGGGATCACCCTCGGCCCGGTCGACGCGGTGCTCTCCGACGCCGCGGACCGCGCGGTCCGGGCGGCGCCCGGTGATCCGAGTGACGCGGTGATCTGGGAGCAACTGCTCAAGGAGACCCGCGAGGAATCCTCGCTCAACGCCACCTTCGTCGCGTTCCTGACCATCGCCTGCCTGCTGGCCGCGATCGGAGTGGCCACCGACTCGCCGGTCACCGTCGTCGGCGCGATGGTGGTGGGCCCGGAGTTCGGTCCCCTGGCGGCTTTGTCGGTGGCGCTGGTGCGCCGCAACTGGCGGCTGGCGCGGCGCTCGATGATCGCCTTGGCGGTGGCATTCCCGATCGCGATGGTGGTCACGCTGGGCGCGACGATCGTGTGGGAGCACCTCGGTTGGATCACCACCGAGGGCATCATCGACGCGCACAACGTCGACTTCATCTACGAGGTCGGTCCGTTCTCGTTGGTCGTGGCGTTGCTCGCTGGATCGGCAGGCATGTTGTCGCTGGTCACCGCGAAATCAGCGGCCCTGATCGGTGTCTTCATCTCGGTGACGACCGTGCCCGCCGCCGGGTACGCGGTGGTGGCGGCGACGCTCGGACAGTGGCACCGGGCGTTCGAGTCGGCCGGTCAGCTGGCGGTGAACCTGGTTGGCATCGTGATCGCCGGAGTGGTGGTGCTCGAGCTGCGGCCCAAGGCGGGTGACGAGAGGGGCCCGATCGGCCGGTTCAAGCGGGCCATCGGCATGCGGACCACCCTCGAACGCTGACCTCAGACGCGGGCGACCGGTCCCGCCGTCAGCATCCGGTAGGAGTACGTCACCGCGATGACGCACACCGGCCCCGCGACGAACAGGCCCAGCCCGCACAGCGCCGCGCCGACGAGGGTGACCAGCATGACGGTGAGCGCCAGCAGCAGCGACGCCCACAGATTCGCCAGCACCAGCTGCGCGCTCGCCTTGATCGCTTCCACCGGGCCGTAGTCCTGATCGATCACGAAGTGCAGCGAGAACATGCACAGGAACCCGGCGATCAGCCCCGGCGCCAGGCACAGCGACGACAGCAGCAGGGTGACGGTGAACGCGAGCAGCGAGGTCAGCAGGACATTGCCCGCGTTCACGAATCGGAAGAACGATCCGAATGCCGGTGGATACCCGTCGGTTTCGTAGAGCGCGCCGCGCACCATCGCCGCCTGGAGCAGCCACAGCGCGACGATCACCATCAAGAACAGGAACAGCACGCTGAACGGTGATGTCGGATCGACGATCTGGACGACGGCGAGGAAGCCGAGATAGATCAATACCCCCACCGCGGTGACCCCCAGCCACGGACCGGGATTGGCCCGGAATCGCTCCCAGCCGTAGCTCAGCGAACGGCCGATATCGAGGGCCTGTGCTCCCGAATGGTAGTAACCGGGTGTCTGCCCGCCACCACCCGTGGACACGCCGGATGCGGGGGCTGCGGGGTAGGTCGGATTCTCCGGTTTCGACTGGGGCACCGCGTAACCGGGACCCGTGCCGGCGGGCCCGTACTGCGGCGTCTGTCCGCCGTGGCCGGCAATCGGTGGCGGCGGCTCGACCGGCTCGTGCCCGTACTGGGCGGCGCCGGGGCCCTCGAACTGCGGATAGCCTGCGCCACCGGCCATTCCGTGCCTGCTCGGTCCGGTACCGGGAGCCGGTGGTTGCCCGGTTCCCTCGTGTCTGCCCCCGGGTCCGGCGAATTGTCCGCCACCGCCCGGAACAGGCGACCCGCCCGGTGAATCGCTCGATGCGGCGTACGGCGTGTCGGTCACTGTGGTAGACCTTTCGACTCAACCGGTTTGCGGTGTGGCGCACAGCAGTTCACGATGAGAAAACCCGACGACCGGCTGATGTGTCAAGCCAACAGGAACACACGCGCAACCTCGGTGCCAACACGCCGAACGACGCGGAAAGGTTGTCCAACCGCTCGCTAGAAGTGACCGGGTACGAGTAGCTTGAGAGGCGATGACCGCACTATTGGCCGAACGCGCCGCCGACGTCGTGTCCGCAGCACAACAGTTGCTCACAAAGCGAATGGGTGCTCCGGTAAAGCTGAGTGATCCGATCGAGCTCAGCGGCAGTGGTAGGACGACAGTCCTACGCGTGCGTGTTGCGGAAAACGCATTTTCGTTGCCGCGCACGCTGATCGTCAAGCAGGTGCGCGGTTCCACTCCCGACCGCCGCGCCGGTGGCTTGGCGCCCGGCGTCGCCAGTATCGACGCGGCATTCCTCCGCGAGGCGGTGTCCTACCAGTTCACCACCGCGCTGAGTCGCGAGCAGCGTCCCGGTGCCTTCCTGATCGCGCACAGCGTCCCCGACCGGCTCCTCGTGCTCTCCGACCTCGGTGACAACGCGTTACTCACCTCGGTGCTGCAGGCCCGCGTGGAGCCGGGTACCCGCAACTCGCTGATGGCGTTCGCGCAGGCGCTCGGCCGGATGCACGCCGCGACCGTCGGCCGCGAGCCCGACTTCGTCGCCCTGATGCGTCGGGTCGACTCGGTGCACCGCGTCGACGGGATCGCCCAGCAGGCCCAGGCCGCCATCGCCGAGGTCCCCGGTCTGCTCGCGGCCGAGTTCGGCATCGAGGTGCCCGGCGAGATCGCCGAACGCATCGTGCACGGCAACCGTCTGTTCACCGGTGGCCGCTACCGCGCGTTCAGCCCGTCGGACCTGTGCCCCGACAACGTGATCATGAACGAGGAAGGTGCGCGGTTCCTCGACTACGAGTGGGGCGGTTTCCGCGACGCCACCCTCGACATCACTTACGCGCTCGTCTCCTACCCCGGCTGCCTGTGCGATTTCGAACTCTCGCGCAGCCGCGCCAAGGAAATGGTCGAGGCCTGGCGTTCTGCCGTGGTCGGCGTCTGGCCGTCGCTGGCCGACGACACCGTTCTCGCCGAACGGATCCTCGAAGCCCGGCTCATCTGGGTCTGGTTGTCCACGTACTGGTTCCTGCCCGCCGACCACGCCCGCATCGCCACCGCCCGCGAGCACGGGCTGTCGGTCCCGCGCTCGGAAGCATTGATCAACCGGTGGTCCGCACTCGCCGAAGACGCCAGGATGACCGGCGACGACGCGGTCGGCGACTTCGCCGAACAGGTCTCGGCGATGCTCGAGGAACGCTGGTCGGAGTAGCGGCGCCGAGCTGGCTCCCCACTTCTCGCCGCGCCGCGGGTACCGTCGGCAGGGATCTGAGGAGTTGGGAGCAGCCGTGCCGATACCGGTCACCGTCACAGTCGTCCGCAAGCAGTGGTTGACCCCGCACCTGGTGCGCGTGGTCGGCACCGTGTCGGACGGATTCACCCCTAACGCGTTCACCGACGCCTATGTGAAGTTGATCTTCCCGGCGCCCGGCGTCGAATATCCCGAGCCGTTCGATCTCGACACGGTGCGCGCGACGCTCGGCCCGGAGAGCCAGCCCGTGCTGCGCACCTACACGGTGCGATCCTTCGATCCCGAGCTGCGCGAGATCAGCATCGACTTCGTGGTGCACGGTGACGAGGGGGTCGCGGGGCCGTGGGCGCGCTCGGTGGAGCCGGGCGCGCGGTTCTGGTTGAACGGACCGGGCGGCGCGTTCGCACCCGACCCGGCGGCCGACTGGTACCTGCTCGCCGGCGACGAATCGGCGCTGCCCGCTGTCGCGGCGGCCCTCGAAGCACTGCCGGTCGGCGCGCCCGCGCTCGTGTTCGTCGAGGTGGGCGGCACCGAGGACGAGATCCCCCTCGTTTCTCCCGCTGATCTGCGCCTGCACTGGGTGCATCGCGGTGTGTCCTCGGACCGGATCACCGACGACCTGGCCGGGGCGCATTCGCCGCTGGTGGCGGCGGTGCGTGCGGCTGAGTGGTTGCCGGGTCAGGTGCAGGCGTTCGTGCACGGCGAGGCCGAGTCCGTGATGCGTCAGCTGCGCCCTTACCTGCGCAAGGAACGCGACATCGCGCCGAAATGGCTCTCGATCTCGGGATACTGGCGGCGCGGCCGCACCGAGGAGGGCTTCCGTGAATGGAAGCGCGAGCTGGCAGCCGAGGGCGCCTGATCACGCAGTAGTACTCAGCGGGTCAGCGCGGCCAGTTTGCCGCGCAGATGGGCACGTTCGACCGCATTGTCGGTGAGCAGTAGCGCCGACTCGTAGGCGGCGATCGCTTCGCCGGTGCGTCCGAGATCGGTGAGGAAGGCGGCGCGGGCGGCGTCGAGATAGCCGTAGGTCGCCAGCGCCGGTTCCGCGCCGAGCGGATGCAGTAGCGCCAGCGCCTGGGCCGGATCGCCGGCCAGGCCGACCGCGATGGCGTGATTGAGCAGGGTGACCGGCGACGGCGCATCGCGCAGCAACAACCGGTACAGGCCGATGATCTCTCGCCAGTCGGTATCGGCCCAGGTCGGCGCTTCGTCGTGCACGGCGGCGATCGCGGCCTGCAGGGTATACCGGTCGGTATGTGGCAGCGCGTGTTTCACCAGCGCGATGCCCTCGGCGATGGCCGCTCTGTCCCAGCGGTCGCGGTCCTGGTGTTCGAGCGTGCACAGCGTGCCCTCGTCGTCGACGCGCGCTGCCCGGCGCGCGTCGGTGAGCAGGATCAGCGCGAGCAGCCCGGTCACCGACGGGTCGTCGGGGACGAGCGCGTGCATCATCCTGGCCAACTGCAGCGACCGGTCGACGAGATCGGTACGGACCAGCACCTCGCCCGCGGGCGAGGTGTGGCCGGTGGTGAACAGCAGGTGGATCACCGCGCAGATGGAATCGAGCCGCTGCGGCAGCTCGCGCACCGAGGGCACTCGATACGGGATCGCCGCTACCGCGATCTTCTTCTTGGCGCGGGTGATCCGCGCGGCCATGGTCGCCTCGCTCACCAGGAACGCGCGAGCCACCTCGGCGGTGGTGACGCCGCAGACCAGCCGCAGTGTCAGGGCGACCTGCGCCTGCGGCGCGAGCGCGGGGTGGCAGCAGGTGCTGATCAGCCGCAGCCGGTCGTCGGGGATCGCCGGGTCGTCCAGATCGGCCAGCGCGAGGTCGGCGGTATCGTCCACCGATTCGTCGACGACGAGCCGGGGCAGCGCGCGCCGGAAGGTGCTGTCGCGGCGCAGCAGGTCGAGGCCGCGACGCCGCGCGACCGTCGTCAGCCAGGCGCCGGGTCGGGCCGGGACACCGTCGCTCGCCCAGGCAGTCAGGGCCGTCGCGTAGGCGTCCTGCACGCATTCCTCGGCGAGGTCGAAATCGCGGACCGACCGCACCGTCGCGGCGAGCACGAAAGCCCACTCGCGACGGTGCGCCTGTTCGACGGCCGCGGCCGCCGCTGTGATCACGACTGCGGGTAGACCTGGATCGGGCGCACCTCGACGCCACCGGTGGGGGCAGGCACCTGTGCGGCGATGGCGATCGCGGCGTCCAGGTCCGGCGCCTCGAGCAGGTAGTAGCCGCCGAGTGCTTCCTTCGCCTCGGCGAACGGGCCGTCGGTGATGACGACCTCGCCGCCCGCATCGTGGCGGATCGTGGTGGCGGTCGCGGTGGGCTGCAATGCCTGCCCGCCGAGGTTGGCATCACCGGCGATCTGCTGGAAGGTGCGATGGGCGGCGAGCATGTCGTCGAACTCGGCGGGGGAGTACGCGGCGTAGGTGGCTTCGTCGCCGTAGATCAGGACCAGGTACTGGCTCATGATGTGCTCCTTCGGGTGGGGGCTGCCCGCTCGTCGGGTGGCCGTACTCACTCGACGAGCGAGCACGGGCACAATCGACAACCCTGTCCGAAGAATTCTGCGCCGATTTCCGCAGCGTCGCGACGAACCCCGCTCAGTGCACCGGAGTCGACCGCGGTTCGACCCGTCCGCCCGTCGCGACGGCGAACGACGCGCCGTGCCGCACGCCGGTGGCGGGATCGGTGACGTCGACGACATAGAACCAGTCCATCTGCGTCTGCGTCGCGGTGACCTCGAGCACGCCGAAGCCGTGTGAGTCGAGTTCGGTGTAGCGCAGGTGGTGGTTGGCCGCTTTGATGGCCTCTTCCGCCGGTACCGACGCGGTGCGGGCGGGCATCTTCAGCAGATCGCCGACGCTGGAGGAGGTGACCGACGGGATCACGAACTCCGCGCCGACCGTCGGCCCGCCCGGGTAGTTCGCGGCGTTCAAGGGCAGGTCGGCGGCCCAGGAGGTGTGGATGTCACCGGTCAGGAACACGACGTCGCTCACCTCGTTGTCGACGATCGTTCGGAACAGAGTGTCGCGGTCGGCGGTGTAGCCGTCCCACTGGTCGCCGTTGACGGTGATGCCGCCCTGCGGGAGGCCGAGCGCCTCGGTGATCGCCTGGGTCGTGGCCGCCTCCAGCGGCGGGAACAGCAGCGGCGCGACCATCACCGAGTTGCCGATGAGCTTCCAGTGGGTGGGCGAGGAGGCGAGTCCGGCGGTGAGCCACTCCATTTGGGCGCGGCCGGTGATCGTGCGGGAGGGGTCGTCGGCGTGGCGCCACCCCGCGCCCGGCCCGGCCTCCTCGTCGCGGTAGCTGCGCAGATCCAGCATCGACAACTCCGCCAGCGTGCCGAAACGCAAGCGGCGGTAGATCTGCACCTGGCCGTCGGCGCGAGTCGCGCGCACCGGCATCCATTCCAGGTAGGCACGGGCAGAGGCGGCCTTACGATCACCCCAGGGGCCTTCGGTGGCCGGGTCGTGGTTCTCCGCACCGTCGCGCCAGGAGTTGTCGGCCGACTCGTGGTCATCCCAGGTGCAGATGAACGGCACCGTGGCATGCAGGGCCATCAGATCGGGATCGGTCTTGTACTGGCCGTGGCGGGTGCGGTAGTCGGTGAGGGTGACGATCTCGTTCGCCGGGTCGTGCGCGCGGACCGCGCCGTTGCGGCCGGTGTACTTCCCGCGGCCGTACTCGTAGATGTAGTCGCCGAGGTGCACGATCGCGTCGAGATCGGTGCGCGCGGCCAGGTGCCGGTAGGAGCCGAACCAGCCCGCTTCCCAGTTGGCGCACGAGACCAAGCCGAGGCGCAGACGGTCGACCTCGCTGTCCGGTGCGGGCGCTGTCCTGGTGCGACCGACCGGGGAGGTCTCGCCGCCGGAGGTGAAGCGGTAGAAGTAGTCCTGACCGGGAGTGAGGCCCGTCGCGTCGACCTTGACGGTGTGGTCGGTATCGGCGGAGGTGGTGACGATGCCGGACGCGGCGAGCGTGCCGAAATCGGCGTCGATGGAGATTTCCCAGCGCACCGGCGTCGCGTCGCCGATGCCGGAACCGGGGGTGGCGTCCTCGGCGACGGTGACCCTGGTCCACAGGATGACCGCGCCCGGCAGCGGATCACCGGATGCCACACCGTGCCGGAAGACGCCGCCCGCGGCCTGCGCGGGCGCGACGGTGCCCAATACCGCGACCGCCGCCACCGCCGTGGAACCGGCGAACAAGGTGCGGCGGGCGAACCCGACCGGCTGGGAGGCTACGGCGCTGTTGTTTTCGACCACGATCAGCGATCACAGCCCACGGATCGGTTCCGCGCAAGTCCGCGCGAGCATTGTTGGTCAACTGTCCATCTTTGCGGCGGATTCTGGACGGATTCCGGGGCAGGGGCGAGTGCGGTGGGTGAGCTTCGCAGAACATGTCCGAGGGCCTCGGTACCCTGCACACCGTGAGCGACAGCCTTTTCGACGTGCCCGGCGAACACGCGTCCGCCGAACCCGGCGCCGATGCGGTGTTCCGTCGCGACTCGGGCGCTCCGCTCGCCGTCCGCATGCGCCCCGCGAACCTGGACGAGGTGATCGGTCAGGCGCATCTGCTGGGCCCCGGCTCCCCGCTGCGCAGGCTCGTCGAAGGGTCGGGTGCGGCGTCGGTGCTGCTCTACGGCCCGCCCGGTACCGGCAAGACCACCTTGGCCTCGCTGCTCTCGCAGGCCACCGGTCGACGGTTCGAAGCGCTGTCGGCGCTCTCGGCCGGCGTCAAGGAGGTACGGGCGGTGATCGACCTCGCCCGGCGCCGACTCGCCGCGGGCGAGCAGACCGTGCTGTTCATCGACGAGATCCACCGCTTCTCCAAGACCCAGCAGGACGCGTTGCTGGCCGCCGTCGAGAACCGGGTCGTGCTGCTGGTCGGCGCGACCACCGAGAACCCCTCGTTCTCCGTCGTCTCTCCGCTGCTCTCGCGCTCGCTCGTCCTGCAACTGCAACCGCTCACCCCCGACGACATCCGCGCGGTCCTGGCCCGTGCGATCACCGACCCGCGCGGTCTCGCCGACGCCTACACCGTCAGCGACGAGGCGATCGAACACATCGTCCGGATCGCGGGTGGCGATGCCCGCCGCGCGCTCACCGCCCTGGAGGCGTCGGCGGAGTCCGCGACCGACGGCGCCGTCGAGTTGGAGACCGTCGAGGCCACCGTCGACAAGGCCGCCGTCCGCTACGACCGGGCGGGCGACCAGCACTACGACGTGATCAGCGCCTTCATCAAGTCCATTCGCGGTTCCGATGTCGACGCGGCCGTGCACTACCTGGCGCGCATGCTCGCCGCGGGCGAAGATCCTCGATTCATCGCGCGCCGGCTGATGATCCACGCCAGCGAAGACATCGGCATGGCCGACCCGATGGCCCTGCAGACCGCCACCGCCGCCGCGCAGGTCGTCCAACAGGTCGGCCTGCCCGAATGCAAACTCGCCCTGGCGCAGGCCACCATCCACCTCGCCACCGCCCCCAAATCCGGCGCGGTGACCACGGCCATCGGTACGGCGATGGCCGATGTCTCCCGCGGCAAGGCCGGTGCGGTTCCGCCCTACCTGCGCGACGGCCACTACGCGGGCGCCGCCCTGCTCGGCAACGCTCAGGGCTACAAGTTCCCGCACAAGTACCGCGAGGGCGTCGTCACCCAGCAGTATCCGCCCGACGAACTGGTCGGCACCGACTACTACCTGCCCACCGACCACGGCAACGAACGCACGATCGCCCCGCGCCTGGAGAAGCTGCGCCGCATCATCCGCGGAAAATAGCCCTACCTGCGTGGCGTGGACCACCCCGGTCGATGAAAAACCACGCGCACCGCACCGGTAGTCTGGGTATTTGTGCAGACCCACGAGATTCGACGACGGTTCCTGGACCATTTCGTCCGTGCCGGACACACCGAGGTCCCCAGTGCTTCGCTGATCCTGGCCGACCCCAACCTGTTGTTCGTCAACGCAGGCATGGTCCAGTTCGTTCCGTATTTCCTGGGTCAGCAGACCCCGCCGTGGGCTACCGCGACCAGCGTGCAGAAGTGCGTGCGTACCCTCGACATCGAGAACGTCGGCATCACCACTCGCCACAACACGTTCTTCCAGATGGCGGGCAATTTCAGCTTCGGCGACTACTTCAAGAGCCAGGCCATCACCCTCGCCTGGACGCTGCTCACCGACACCGTCGAGAACGGCGGCTACGGCTTCGATCCCGAGCGTCTCTGGGTCACCGTCTACCTCGACGACGACGAGGCCGAGCGGATGTGGCTCGAGATGGGCGTGCCCGCCGACCGCATCCAGCGCCGCGGCATGGCCGACAACTACTGGTCGATGGGCATCCCGGGCCCGTGTGGCCCGTGTTCGGAGATCTACTACGACCGCGGCCCCGAATACGGCGTCGAGGGCGGCCCCGAGGCCGACGAGGACCGCTACATCGAGATCTGGAATCTCGTGTTCATGCAGAACGAGCGCGGTGCGGGCATCTCCAAGGACAACTTCGAGATCCTCGGCCCGCTGCCCAAGCAGAACATCGACACCGGCATGGGCGTCGAGCGCGTCGCGTTCCTGCTCCAGGGCGTGGACAACGTCTACGAGACCGACCTGATGCGCCCGATCATCGACAAGGCCGAGGAACTCACCGGCCGCTCCTACGGCGTCGACCACACCGACGACGTGCGCTTCCGCGTGATCGCCGACCACGCCCGCACCGCCGCGATGCTCATCGCCGACGGCGTGAACCCCGGCAACGACGGTCGCGGCTACGTGCTGCGCCGGCTGCTGCGCCGCATCGTGCGTTCGGCGCGCCTGCTCGGCGCCGAGAAGCCGGTGATGGCCGAGCTGATCAAGGTCGTCACCGACCTGATGTCGCCGTCCTATCCCGAACTGGGCACCGACTTCTCGCGGATCGAGACCGTGTCGGTCGGCGAGGAGCTGGCGTTCCTCAAGACCCTCAACACCGGCGAGACCCTGTTCGACAACGCCGCCACCGCGGTGAAGTCCAAGGGCGGCAAGCAGATCACCGGTTCCGACGCGTTCGCCCTGCACGACACCTACGGCTTCCCGATCGACCTCACCCTCGAAATGGCCGCTGAGGCAGGCCTTTCCGTCGACGAGGACGGTTTCCGCTCGCTCATGGCCGAGCAGCGCAAGCGCGCCAAGGACGACGCGCAGGCCCGCAAGCATGCCCACGCCGACCTCACCGTCTACAAGGAACTGGTCGACCGCGGCGCCACCGAGTTCACCGGTTTCGACGAGCTGACCTCCGAGGCCAACGTGCTGGCCCTGATCGCCGACGGTGTGCGGGTCCCCGTAGCTACGGTCGGCCAGGACATCGAGGTCATCCTCGATCGCAGTCCGATGTACGCCGAGTCCGGCGGTCAGATCGCCGACCGTGGCACCATCACCGCCTCGGGCCTGAAGCTACAGGTCAACGATGTGCAGAAGATCGCCAAGAAGGTCTGGGTCCACAAGGCCACCGTCGAGGCGGGTCAGATCACCGAGGGCGATGTCGTTCTCGCCCAAGCGGATCCGGCCTGGCGTCGCGGCGCCACCCAGGGTCACTCCGGCACGCACATGGTGCACGCCGCCCTGCGTCAGATCCTCGGCCCCAACGCCGTGCAGGCGGGTTCGCTGAACAAGCCCGGCTACCTGCGTTTCGACTTCAACTGGCAGGGCGCGCTGTCGGAGCAGCAGAAGGCCGATATCGAGGCCGTCTCCAACGACGCTGTCGGCTCGGACTTCCCGGTGAACACCTTCGTCACCGATCTGCCCAAGGCCAAGGAAATGGGCGCGATGGCGCTGTTCGGCGAGAACTACGGCGACGAGGTGCGCGTCGTGGAGATCGGCGGTCCGTTCTCCATGGAGCTGTGCGGTGGCACCCACGTGGAGCACTCCTCGCAGATCGGCCCGATCACCCTGCTGGGTGAGTCCTCGGTCGGCTCCGGTGTACGCCGAGTGGAGGCCTTCGTCGGCCTGGACTCCTACAAGTACCTGGCCAAGGAGCGTGCGCTGCTGGCCGGTGTCGCCTCCTCGCTGAAGGTGCCCTCCGACGAGGTGCCCGGTCGCGTGGAGCAACTCGTGGAGCGGCTCAAGGTGGCCGAGAAGGAACTGGAACGCACCAAGATCGCCGCGGTGCTGTCCTCGGCGGGCACGTTCGCCGAACAGGCCGAGCGGGTCGGTGCGGTGCGTCTGGTGGCCGCCGCGGCGCCCGAGGGCGTGTCGGCCGGTGACCTGCGCACCCTGGCCACCGATATCCGTGGCCGGCTCGGCAGCGAGGCCGCCGTCGTGGTGCTGCTCGGCAATGTCGAGGGCAAGGCGCCGTTCGTGGTGACCGTGAACAAGGCGGCCCAGGATCTCGGCTTCAAGTCGGGCGATCTGGTCGCGGCCTTCGGACCGAGCATCGCCGGGCGTGGCGGTGGCAAGCCGGAGATGGCACAGGGCGCGGGCTCGGATCCGTCGGGTATCCCGACCGGTTTGACCGCGGTCCGTGCCCGGGTGGCCGAACTCGCCGGCTGATGACGACCCCTGGTTCGTCCAGCGAGGAATCCGCCGACCGCCCTGACCCGGGCACCGACCCGGGTCGGGGCCGTCGGATCGCGATCGACGTCGGTAGCGTGCGCATCGGTGTCGCCTCGAGCGACCCCGATGGCATCCTCGCCACCCCCGTCGAGACCGTCGCCCGCGCCAAGTCCGGTGGGCGCACCGGCGGTCCACCCGCCGACATCGCGAGAATTGCCGACATTGTGCGGGAATACGAAGCGGTGGAGGTGGTCATCGGCCTGCCACGCACCCTGCGCGGCGAAAACGGCACCGCGGCTGCCATCGCGCGTAAGTTTGCCAAGCAGTTGCGCCGGGTGATCGACCCGATTCCGATACGCCTTTCCGACGAACGTTTGACTACGGTGTCTGCTGCACGTGCGCTGCGCGACAGTGGAGTTCGCGCACGTGGCCAGCGGCAGATGATCGATCAGGCGGCAGCCGTGTCGATTCTGCAAGGATGGTTGGACGAGCGGAGTTCGGTGTTGAAGGACGCAGCAGATACGGCGAGGGTCGGAGACGATGCATGACCGACCGATGGACCAGGGCCGAGGAACGCTACCGAGCACGGGAAGCTGACCGACGCTATCCCCGACGCGACGATTGGGGTCTGGACGCCCGTGCGGCGCGCGACGACGAGCCGCAGCAGGCCGGACCTGCCGGGTGGGACGACGAAGCGGGCACCGATGTCATCCCGCGCTACGAGGACGAGATCTACGACGAGCCCGAACCCGAGCCCGAGCCCGAACCGGCGCCCCCGCCGCGCCGAGTCGGGCAGCGCGCGGCGCAGTCCGGTCGCGCGGCAGCGCCCGAACGCGGCCGCGCTCGCCCGTCGGGACGCGGCAAGCGGTCGCGGATCGCCTCACGCAAGGCGGCTGAGCGTAAGCGACGCCGTCGCAATTTATGGGCCGTGGCCGCGGTATTCGTCGTTCTGGTCGTCTCGGCGGCGGGTTTCGCCGGATACAAACTGATGGGCAGCCTCAGCCCGGCCGAGGATTTCGCCGGTCCGCCCGGTGCGCCCGTGGTGGTCCAGGTGCACTCCGGTGACACCGCGACGCAGATCGCCGACGAGATGCACGGCAAGGGCGTGGTCGCCAGCTCCGAAGCCTTCTACGAAGCGGCCGTACGGAATTCGGCCATGAACAGCGTCCAGCCCGGTTTCTACGCGATCGGCGCGAAGAGCCCGGCCGCCGACGCTGTCACCGCGTTGGTCGGCGGGAAATCCCGGGTGGGCAATGTGACGATCTCCGAGGGGCGGCTGCTGCACGACAAGCACGACGCGACCACCGGTGGTCGATACGACGGCATCTACCGCAAGATCGCGGAGGCCAGCTGCGTCGGCCCCGAGCGCAAGTGCGTCACCTACGAACAGCTCGACGCCGCGGGCGCGAGTATGGACCCGAACGCACTCGGCGTGCCCGCATGGGCCATGCAAGCGGTCAGGGATACCCCCGATAGAACCAGGCAGCTGGAAGGCCTCATCGCCGCCGGGACCTGGGATTTCGATCCGAGCGGGACACCGGAACAGATCCTGCGGCAGATGGTGACCGCGAGTGTGAAGAGCTACGAGGCCACCGGACTGCTCCAGTCGGGTGCCGACACGAAGCTGTCGCCGTACGAAACACTCGTCGCCGCCTCACTGGTCGAACGGGAGGCGAAACCCCAGGACATGGGCAAGGTGGCACGGGTGATCGTGAACCGGCTGCGGGTCGGTCAGATGCTGCAGTTCGACTCCACCGTGAACTACGCGCTCGACACCACCGAGGTGGCCACCACCGACGCCGACCGGGCCGCGGAGACGCCCTGGAACACCTACGCGATGGAGGGTCTGCCGAAGACGCCGATCGCCGCGCCGTCGGTGGGCGCGTTGCGTGCCATGGAGAACCCGGAGCCGGGTGCGTGGTTGTACTTCGTCACCGTCGACAAACAGGGCACGACCAAGTTCACCGACTCCTACTCGGAGCATCTGCGTCTGGTCACGCAGGCGCAGCGCAGCGGCATCCTCGACAGCTCACGGCCCTACGGTGGCTGAGGCGCGCAAGGCGGCGGTGCTCGGCAAGCCGATCGAGCATTCACGTTCGCCACAACTGCATCTGGCGGCCTATCGCGCGCTCGGATTGCCCTGGAGCTATGAACGCATCGAGTGCTCGGCCGAGC
The DNA here is from genome assembly GCF_001427185.1 of Nocardia sp. Root136. Lineage (NCBI taxonomy): Bacteria > Bacillati > Actinomycetota > Actinomycetes > Mycobacteriales > Nocardiaceae > Nocardia > Nocardia sp. Root136. Next base: position 973,461 of record NZ_LMFE01000001.1, on the reverse strand, counting down.
AGTTGCCCGGGCTCGTCGACGGGCTCGGGCCGGAATGGGTCGGGCTGTCGGTGACCATGCCCGGCAAGGAGGCGGCGCTGGCGGTGGCCGTCGAGCGCACCGAACGCGCGGTGCTGGTCGGCTCGGCCAACACTCTCGTGCGCACCGAGGGCGGATGGCGGGCGGACTGTACCGATGTCGACGGCGTCCTCGGCGCGCTGCGCGGCGGCGGTGTCTCCTCGCTCGACGAGGCCGTCGTGCTGGGTGCCGGTGGAACAGCCAGGCCCGCATTGCTGGCGCTGTCCGAACTCGGGGCGAAGACGGTCACGGTGATCGCCCGCGATGCCGGACGGGCGCGTAGCGCGCTGGAATTGGCCGATCGGCTCGGAATGCGCGCCACGGTCGTGCCGCTCGACGCGGAGCAGGTGCGTGCGGCGTGCGCGTCGGCCGGTGCGGTGGTCAGTACGGTGCCCGCCGAGGCCGCCGCGGTAATCGCCTCGGCCGTCGCCGCGGCGCCGGTGGTGCTCGACGCCATCTACAACCCGTGGCCGACCCCGCTGGCAACGGCGGTCGAGGCCGCCGGGCACACGGTGGTCAGCGGGCTACAGATGTTGCTGAATCAGGCTTACGGCCAGGTCGAGCTGTTCACCGGACAGCCCGCGCCGCGCGCCGCGATGGCCGCTGCCGTCGAATAGGCCCGCGCTGTCGGAACAGATTGTCGCCCGATCCGCGAAATTGATACCGGTTCTAGTTTTATCTCGCTAAGGTGTTGTCCATGACCGCTTGGGTGTTACGAGCCACCGTCCTCGGCGCGCTGGTCGTCGCCTTGCGCGTCCTCCTCGGCCTCGCCATGGCCTCCTGGCCCACCTACGGCATCTTCTGGCGCGCGCTCTGCCTGGTGGCGATCATCGCGGTGGTCGTCGTCTGGGGCTTGCGCGACGCCCATGCGGGCGCCGACAGCCTCACCGTTCGCTGGTTGGCCGCTGGTTTCGGCGCGGGACTGGCCAGCTCGGCAGTGTGCTGGGTCCTCGATCAGGTGCCCGGAATCGAACTCGGCGACGCCGGCCTGCTCTACGAGCTGACCTCCGCGGCATCGTTCATCCTGCTGCTGATCTTCCTGCCCGCGATGGTGGGTGTCGCCTTCGGTCACATCCGGTCGCGACGTTCGAGCGAATCCGCTACTCCCGCAACAGAACCAGCGTTCGCTACCACGAGCTGAATCGCCTTCTCCGGCAACGGACCCCGCGCCGAACCTGTACGCGCTCCTACTGGGTGCGTACAGGTCGGCGATTCGGATCTCAGAGCATGATCGGGGACGTGCCCGGGGTGGTGTCGCGCGCGATGGCCGAGTAAGCGGCGGCCAGTAGAGACGGGTCGGGGCCTTCGAGGCGGCCGGGCTTGGCCAGACCGTCCAGGACCACGAAACGCAGGACCCCGGAACGGGTCTTCTTGTCGGTTTGCATGGCGTCCATCAGATGGGGGAGCGCGTCGCCGTCGTAGGTGACAGGCAGGCCGACGCTTTCCAGGATGGTGCGGTGCCGGTCGGCGGTGGCGTCGTCGAGACGCCCGGCCAGGCGGCCGAGTTCGGCGGCGAACACCAGGCCGACGGAGACCGCGGCGCCGTGACGCCAGCGGTAGCGCTCGCGGCGTTCCACGGCATGGCCGAGAGTGTGGCCGTAGTTCAGGATCTCGCGCAGGCTCGATTCCTTGAGATCGGCGGCGACCACATCGGCCTTGACCTGGATGGCGCGGCGGATCAGTTCGGGCAGCACGTCGCCGGTGGGGTCGAGGGCGGCCTCGGGGTCGGCTTCGATGAGGTCGAGGATCACCGGGTCGGCGATGAAACCGGCCTTGATGATCTCGGCCATGCCCGCCACGATCTCGTTGCGCGGCACCGTTTCCAGCGTCACGAGGTCGACCAGCACGGCGCTGGGTTCGTGGAAGCTGCCGACGAGGTTCTTGCCCGCCTCGGTGTTGATGCCGGTCTTGCCGCCGACCGCCGCGTCGACCATTGCCAGCAGCGTGGTCGGCACGTGCACGATGCGCACCCCGCGCATCCAGGTGGCGGCGACGAAGCCGGCCAGGTCAGTCGCGGCGCCGCCACCGAGACTCACGATGGCGTCGTTGCGGGTCAGCCCGATCCGGCCGAGCACCTCCCAGCAGAACCCGGCCACGGCCAGTTCCTTGCCGTCCTCGGCGTCGGGGATCTCGATGCGATGCGCGTCGATCCCGGTGTCGGCCAGTGCTTTACGCACCGCCTCGGCGGTCTCGGCCAGCGGCGGCTGATGGAAGATCGCCACGGTCCGCACGGCATTGCCCGCGTTGACCGCTGCGACGAGATCGCCGAGCAGCCCCCGGCCGATGATCACCGGGTACGGGTCGGCGGTGCGAACCTCAATGATGGACGGCTCTGTCACGTGCGCTGCTCCGATTCTTTCTGGTCATTGTTATTACGTCGCCCGCTACGCCGCCGCGGTTGCCCGCGTCGCCTGCGTTCGTTCGTACCGGTGCCGCGATCCGCTTCACCGGGTTGCCCGGCCCGCTGAACCTGCTGCGACGCCCCGGTCCGGGGTTCCTTCGTCGGGTCCGACGTCGCCGAGCCCGAGGGTTGCGCGGGCTCGCCACCACGGTGACCTACCCGCCCCGGGGCGCCGGCGTCGCGGCTGGCTGTGCGTCTGCCTCGGCCGACGCCGCGACTGCTCGTCTTCGCGCCTGCGACCGCAGTGCGTCCGCTCGCCCGACTGCCTGGGGCATTGCGGTTGCCCGCACGACCCCCGGCGGCCTCCCGGTTGCCCGGCTGGTTCTCGGCGTTGCTCGTACGGCTTTCCGGGTTCTCGGACACCGCAGCTGACGAGTTGTCCGTCTCGCGGGCGGCAGCGCTGGTCGCCGGCCGGATACGGGTGCCTCCTCGGCGCGACCTGGTACGCCGGGACCGTCGACTGCCCGCCGTGCGCGACTCGTTCTGCGCCGCACCAGCGGTGCGAGCCGCACCACTGGTCTCGTCGACCGCCGCGCCATCGACCGCCGATGGTGTCGGCGCCGAACGGTTCCGGTCGTCGGCGACGCCACGACGCTCGGTGGCCGTCACGCCCGACTGCTCGGCGCCGCCTCGGCGCGCGGCGGCCGCGCGTGCCCTGGCACGTCGCCGGTTCTTGGACCGGTTGCTCCCGGCGCCGGGTCTGCTGGTGACCGAACCCGAAGCCGCGGTGACATTTCCGGTGGTCGAGCGCGCGGCGTCGAGATCGGCGCGCACCGATTCCAGGCCGAGCTTGGCCAGGATCATCCGCACCACCCGACCCGGGCTTCGCCCGTCGGTGCGCACGCGCACGGTGGCGATCTGGCGGTAGAGCGGACGACGCTCGCGCATCAGATCCCGGTACTTGGCGGCCGGGTCGACCCCGTTGAGCAGCGGGCGGGTGTTGCTGGCGCCGGTGCGCCGAACCCCTTCGGACACACTGATTTCCAGGTAGACCACCGTCGCATCACGCAAAAGGTCCCTGGTCCGCTCGGACAGCACCGAACCGCCACCGAGAGAGACCACGCCGTCGTGGGAGAGCACGGCGCGGCGCACCACCTCTTCCTCGATCCGGCGGAACTCCACCTCACCGTCGGTGGCGAAGATATCGGGAATGGTGCGCCCGGTATCGTCCTCGATCCCCGCGTCGGTGTCGTAGAGCGCCACCCCGAGTTCCCTGGCCAGCTTGCGCCCGATCGTCGACTTCCCCGAGCCGGGCAGCCCGACCAGCACCACCCGCGCCGACGGTGCGATCCGGTCGTCGGCGTCGGTGTCAGGAGCACCGGGCTCGACGCTCGCCGGTGAGGGGCCCGCGGCGCTCTTCGGCGCGGTCCCCTCCTGACCCTGCTCGGTCACGGGATACGGCTGTCCGCGGGCACGTGTGGGCGGCTGCCGATCCGCTTGACGTAACTGTTGATGTTGTCGACGGTCTCGGTCAGCGAGTCGCCGCCGAACTTCTCCAGCGCCGCCTGCGCGAGCACCAGTGCCACCATCGATTCCGCGACGACGGCCGCCGCGGGCACCGCGCACACATCGGAGCGCTGATGGATGGCGACGGCTTCTTCACCGCTGGACATGTCGACCGTCGACAGCGCCCGCGGCACGGTCGAGATCGGCTTCATCGCGGCACGTACCCGCAGTGCTTCGCCGTTGGTCATGCCGCCTTCGAGCCCACCCGCACGGTTGGTCGAGCGCAGCACACCGTCGGGGCCGGGACGCATCTCGTCGTGGGCCAGGCTGCCGCGTCGGCGCGCGGTCTCGAACCCGTCGCCCACCTCGACACCCTTGATCGCCTGGATGCCCATGAGGGCGGCGGCCAGGCGCGAATCGAGGCGCTGCTCGCCGCTGACGAACGAGCCGAGCCCGATGGGCAGCCCGTCCACGATCACCTCGACGACACCACCGAGGGTGTCACCGTCTTTCTTGGCCGCTTCGATCTCGGCGATCATGGCGGCCTCGGCCTCGGCGTCGAACGCGCGCACGGGGCTGGCATCGATCGCGTCGAGATCGGTCGGACCCGGCGTGACACCGGTGGTGTTGGCCGCGGCGCCGATCGACACCACATGCGAGATGACCTCGACACCGAAGGCCTGACGCAGGAAGTTGCGCGCGAGGGTTCCGGCGGCGACACGGGCCGCGGTCTCCCGGGCGCTGGCCCGCTCGAGCACCGGGCGGGCGTCGTCGAAGCCGTACTTGAGCATTCCGGAGTAATCGGCGTGGCCGGGGCGAGGGCGAGTCAGCGGCGCGTTGCGCGCCATTCCCGCGAGCTCGGTCTCGTCGATCGGATCGGCCGACATCACTTCGGTCCACTTGGGCCACTCGGAGTTGGCGATCTCGATCGCGATCGGACCACCCATGGTGCGGCCGTGGCGCACGCCACCGACCAGGGTGACCTTGTCGGCCTCGAACTTCATCCGGGCGCCGCGCCCGTAACCGAGCCGGCGGCGGGCGAGCTGTGCGGAGACATCGTCCGATGTCACCTCGACTCCGGCGACCATCCCTTCCAGGAGGGCGACGAGAGCGGGACCATGGGATTCTCCGGCAGTTATCCAGCGCAACACGCCCACCATCTTCCCATGTCGACACGTGTGGGAGGGAATGCGGGCCGACGTGACGAGCGGCACGTCGGCGCCGCGGCGGGCCGCGCGGTGGCGGCCGCCGCCCTGATCCGGCCGAACCGGCCTGCTCCGGGCCGCCGACACAACGCCGTCAGCGAGATCGTCCCGGCGCGTCGCACCACCGGTCATGCCAACACCATCGCGGTCACCGTGGCCAGGCACATGGCCGGTCCGTGCGGAACCAATCGTCGAGAGGGCGCAGCACGCACCTCGCGTGAATCACGTGCCAGTACCACTCGCAGCCGATCGCCGCCGAGCATTACCACCGCGGCCGCGGCGGTGAGCAGCGGTGCGGTCACGGCGGCCCACGCCCAGGCGGGTGGCCCGGCGATCGCCGCGGCGGCCCCGAGCGCCACCGCGAGCTTCACATCACCGGCCCCGAGAGCGGCAGGGGAGAGCAGGTGGGTAACCAGGTACGGCATCGTCAACAGCGCGGCACCGATCACCGCGGTCCCCAATTCCCCGGTCGACGCGGCGAACAGGAACACCGCGGCCGCGCCGACGCCGGTCAGCGCGTTGGGAAGACGACGGGCATGAACATCGATGACGCCCAGCAGCAGACACCAGGCGATGAGGCAACAGAACGCGGCAGTGGTCATGGATCGATCGTGCTGCGCCGCGACCGCCGAAAGCGGGTCCTCCCTGAGAATGTGGACAACTTCGGCGCATGTGAACAAAGCCGTATCCAGTCGCCCGTCGACACGGAATACGGAGCATCACGTGCCGACAGGTCGCCCGTCGGGCGGTAGCGTTGACCCATGTGTGCTGACTACACGGCTCCCGATTACGCGGCCCGGCGCGGTGCCCTGCGGAGCCTGCTCGTGGAAAACGGTGTGGACGCGTTGCTGGTGACCGATCTGGTCAACATCCGCTACCTGACCGGCTTCACCGGATCCAATGCCGTTGTCCTGGTGCACTCGTGGGATATGCGCGGTGCCGAGGACCGCACCGTCATCGGCACCGACGGCCGCTACTCCGCCCAGGTCGCCGAACAGGTTCCCGACCTACAGGCCGAGATCTGCCGGGCCACCGCGCGCCGCATCCTCGAACTGTCGGGGGAATGGCAGTTGGGCCGGGTCGGCTTCGAAAGTCATGTGGTGACCGTCGATCAGCATTCCGCGTTCCAGGAACTGCGCACCGGATTGCAGCTCGTTCCCACCGCGGGCCTGGTCGAACAGTTGCGCATGGTCAAGGACCCCTACGAGGTGGATCAACTGAGCGCGGCGTGCGCGGCCGCCGACGCGGGCCTGGCCACCCTGCTCGAGCGCGGCCTGCTGCGTGCGGGCCGTACCGAACGCCAGGTTGCCCGCGACCTCGAATGGGCGATGTTCGAGCACGGGGCCGAGGCGATCTCCTTCGAGACGATCGTCGCCGCCGGCGCCAATTCGGCGATCCCGCATCATCGTCCGACCGGCGCGGTCCTTGCCGTGGGCGACTTCGTGAAGTTCGATTTCGGCGCGGTGGTCAACGGCTACCACTCCGACATGACCCGCACCCTGATCCTCGGCACCCCCGCCGACTGGCAGCGTGACATCTACGAACTGGTCGCCCGCTCGCAACGCGCGGGAACCGAGGCGCTCACCCCCGGCGCGCAGACCAGCGAGGTCGACGCCGCGGCCCGCACGATCATCGAAGAAGCGGGGTACGGCCCGCAGTTCGTGCACGGTCTCGGTCACGGGGTAGGGCTGCAGATCCATGAAGCACCCGGAGTGGCGAAAACGAGTACCGGTACACTTCTGGCTGGTGTGGCGGTGACCGTCGAACCTGGTGTATACCTTCCCGGCCGCGGCGGGGTCCGGATCGAGGACACGCTCGTGGTGCGCGAAGCGGGCCCGGAACTGCTCACCCGCACCAGCAAGGACTTGATCGTCGTCGAGTGACATCGGCGCGCAGAACGCAGTAACCCCCAGTACGCAGTATTACGAACGAGGAGATCCGAGGACAGTGGCGGACACCAGCGACTTCAAGAACGGCCTTGTGCTGAAGATCGACGGTCAGCTCCAGCAGATCATCGAATTCCAGCACGTGAAGCCGGGCAAAGGCCCCGCGTTCGTGCGGACCAAGCTGAAGAACGTCGTGTCCGGCAAGGTTGTCGACAAGACCTTCAACGCGGGTGTCAAGGTCGAGACCGCGACCGTCGACCGTCGCGACATGACCTACCTGTACCACGACGGCACCGACTACATCTTCATGGACGGTGACACCTACGACCAGATCTCCATCCCGGAGGCCACCATCGGTGACGGTGCCCGCTTCCTGCTGGAGAACATGGGCGTGCAGGTCGCCGTGCACGAGGAGGCGCCGCTGTTCGTGGAGCTCCCCGTCACCATCGAGCTGGTCGTGCAGCACACCGATATCGGTCTGCAGGGCGACCGCTCCACCGGCGGCACCAAGCCCGCCACCCTGGAAACCGGCGCCGAGGTGGCCGTCCCGTTGTTCATCAACACCGGTGACAAGCTGAAAATCGACTCGCGCGACGGCAGCTACCTCGGCCGCGTCAACGGCTGATCGTGACCGACTCCCCGGCAGACAAGAAGGGCTCGTTCAAGAAGCTCGGCGCGCGCCACAAGGCACGCCGCCGGGCCGTGGACCTGCTGTTCGAGGCGGAGGCGCGCGATGTCGACGTCTCCGTGCTGCTCTCGGATCGCGCTGACCTCGCGACCCGCGACCAGAGCGTGGCCCCCGTGCACGCCTACACCACCACCCTCGTCGAGGGCGTCGCCGACGACCTGGACCGGGTCGACGGCACCATCGAGGGCTACCTCCAGGACTGGACCCTGCAGCGGCTGCCCGCCGTCGACCGGGCCATCCTGCGGATCGCGGTGTGGGAACTGTTCCACGCCACCGACGTCCCCCCGGTCGTCGCGGTCGACGAGGCTGTCGAGCTGGCCAAGGAACTGTCCACCGACGACTCCCCGTCGTTCGTGAACGGCGTGCTCGGCCAGGTCGTGCAGGTGGCGCCCCAGGTTCGCGCCGCCGCCGCGGCCACGGCCGCCACGAAGGCCGCCCGCGGCGAGGCGGAGTCCTGACCGTGGCGCGCAAGTACCTCGTGATGGCCGAGCGCACCCCGAAGTTCGACGCCTCGGTGATCGAACCGCACCGCACCTTCCTGCAGGAGCTGCTCGCCGCGGGTCGACTCCAGGAAAGCGGCGGCTTCACCGACGGCACCGGCGGTGCCTACGTTGTCTTGGCCGAAAACCATGCTGCCGCAACAGCACTGGTGCACTCCGATCCGCTGCACACCACCGGCGCCTCGGACCTGACGATCCACGAATGGGAAATCACCATTTCGGCGTGAACCGTTCCAGACAGCCGCACGTCCGACTCGGACGTGCGGCTGTTCTGCTGTTCGGGGGCGGCACCGCCGATCCGCCGGGTCAGATCTTGTGCAGGCAGAACGAGACCGCGGGCGCGGTATGCGTCACCGGCTTCGTCTCGCGAAACCGCTTCCGCGAGGCGTCGCAGACCTTGGCATCATCGGCATCGACGCGGGTGTCGACCTCGAATGCCCCTGCGCCACAGGGAATTTTGCGTAGCCGAACCAGGTAGAAATTGACGTTGCCCGGATCGTTGACACACTCACCGACTTTCGCATTGAGATGAGTGCACAGGTACTTCCTGGGGCTGCTGGTGTTCTTTCGGCGATCCCGGGAGAAGTCCAGGTCTCCCGTCGCGCATTTCTGCGTACTCCATGTGCTGGTGATGATCAACACCGCGTCGGGGTCGGTACATGCCCGTCGATGGAAGTCCCAGCCACGTCGCCCCGGATCGGTGTAGTACCCGCAATCGCCGGTTCGCTCCGTATCCGATCGCGGCGAGAGCAGACCCCAGGCCATCAAGCCGACCGCACTGATCGGCACGAGGGCGGCCAGTGCGAGCAGCAACCATTTTCGTCTGCCACCGAGCAAGCGCGCAGTGCGCGCCTGCTGCTCCCGATAGCCCGGTCGCTTGCGACGACCGCGGGGCGGTCGCCACTGATCGCCCGGCCCCGGCGCCGGCCAGGGCTGTTGTCCTTGCGCGATATTCGGCTGTTCCACCCCGCCAGCTTGCCACTGCCGCAATCGAACTCACGCATCACCGAGGACCCCGACGGCCTCCGCCGGTGGGTGTACGAGGGAACCGGCGGAGGCGCGACCGACGCTGGGTAGGCGCGGTGTCGGGTGTGCGCTGGGCACGAAGTGATCTTGCTACCTCGAGTGCGCTCGAGGTCAAGGGGTTCAGCGGTCGGCGTGGACCAACGGGGCGAGGAAGCCGGTGAGCTGGGCCGCCGAGGGTTGGCCGAGGCGGCGGCCGAGATAGTCGGGGGCGTCGGCGGCGGCTCGGCAGCGGTCCGGGTCGGTGTTGGACGGGTTGGCGGAATAGCGTTCGCCGAGCATGGTCGCCTTGGCCACCTCGCGTCCGGTGTGGAGTTCGTAGACGGCGATCTCGTAGGTGGCGCGGAAGAGGTTGACGGTGCGCCCTATCGGTGCACCGGGGGAGGGATCGTACTGGCAGGTCTGGACGAGGTCGCGCAGTTCCAGCTGCTTCATGCAGGCGATGAGCTGCACGGTCGACGGGTCGTCCGGGTTCCACGCGGTCGGATCGTCCGGGTGGACCATGGCCGTGAGTTCACCGGACAGGTAGATCGGTCGTGCGCCGTCGCGCTGATAGGGCGCGGCGTTCGGGAACGGTTTCTTGTCCTGGCCGCACATCCGGTCGTAGTCCGACATCTCGAATCGGCTCGCCTGTACCGCCGTGATCGCGAAGAACCCGGCCCCGAACAGGGCGATGAACAGCAGCAACGCGACACCGGGCCCGACCCGCAGTCCTCGCCTCGGCCGACTCCGCTCCCGAACGGGGCGATTGTGCCACCGGTCGATCAGCGACGAACCGTTCCCCCGACGCCATGACCGCCACCTGTCCGACAGCGTCGGTCGCCGCGTCGCCCGGTCGTGTTCGACCCAATCCGACCAGTGCTCCGAATTCTCCCGGGGTGCTTCCGGTTCCGGGGAACGGTACGCGGGCGCGACGGCGTGGGTGTCGCGCGACGGCGAGGGAGTGCTCCAGGAACCGGTCCTGCTGGTCGAGCCGGCCGAACCGACCGCGGCGGCGGCGCCAAGGGCGGCAGCCGTACCGACCGCCGCACCCGCGCCGACCGTCGGACCGGGGGTGCTCGTAGCGGCATCCTCCCTGTCGTCCGATGTGGGTTCGTGGCGGTACGCCGAACTTTCGCTCGCAGCACGTTCGCCGTCACCAGCCAACGGATCATCGATCGCGGATGACTCGGTTCCAGCGGTCGACTTGGTCAGCGAGACAACGTTTTCGGACGCTCTGTCCGATGTCTCGGCCACTTCGTCAGGGGCAGGCGAGTCCGTGTCTGTCGTGTCGTCGTCGAAAGATGCGGTGGGTGCGACGCTTTCGCTGTGCGAAGCCGTGTCCGTTTCGGCCGACTCGCGTTCAGGAGCGTCGTCCGGAGACGGGGCATTCTCGGACGAGGAGGCTTCGTTCGTCACCTGATCAGTGGCTTCGGGCCCGGATGGCGGCCGTCCGATCGCGGTGGCCGATACCGCCCCGCTGTCCGAATCATCAACGTGTGCAACGCTTTCCTCGCTCGAAGAAGGTGATTCCGCCACTTCCTCGGACTGTAGCGGTGTCGCGGACTCCTCGGGGCGAGATGACGTAGGGGCTCGATGGGCGAGCCTGTCGATCGCAGCGAGGAAGGCGGGTGTTGCCGCCTGGGTGACCCGTGCCGAACTGGCCGACGCCGCAGCCGGATTCGATGTGGTGTCGGAATCTGCTGTCCCTGAAGAGGAGCCGAGCTCCACGGCAGTCGGGCCGGCGGGTCGGGACGTGGTCGCCGGGTCGAGAACGGCCGGAAAACCCTGTGCCATCAGCTCATCGGGCGACGGCAACAGGTGGCCCAGGTTCAATGCGGCGAACACCCGGGTGACGTCATCGACGCTGAGCCGGACGGTGCGCCCGCTCTCCGCCTGGAAATGGTCGTGCAGCGCGCCGACGTCATCACGATCGATCAGCACCGCACGGTACCCGTCGGCGATTCTGGTTTCCTCGATGGTGATCTCGGTGCCGGGCTGGGACACCAGCGCGATCACCGCGTTCACCCAGCCGAAGATTCCCGCCTGCTGCAGCAAGCTCTTGGCGGCGAACACCTGTCGGCGCACCTGGACGAACGGATTCGGTACCCGGACGGCGTGATAGAGCGCGGCGGGCTCGCCGTCGATGGTCCACGGCCCGTTCGGTGGGGTGGCGAGAGTGCCTTCCTGACGGGCGGTGAAACCCTTCACCTCCACGATGGTCACGCTCTGCGGCGTGCACACCAAGGCGTCGACCTCGACCGACCCGCCCCGGCTCTCCGGCACATGGCAGCGGAACACGGCGACGCCGCCCGCCCGAAACGCCTGGTCACGGAGGGCCGCGCCGACGATCTGTTCCGCGCCTTCGAGTTCGCTCTCGTCCGCGACAACGACGATCACCACGACCCCCTGTGCACCTGACTGCGGACTTCTACCAGGATACGGCCTCCACTAGCCGTATCGAAACCGAATCCTGTTGCTGAGCAACGCCTTCGGCAATGTCGATTACCGATCTCGCCACGGCACCCCCGTGTTTCGACCTGCCGCCGATGCCTCGCCGACCGGCCGAACCCGTTCTCGTGGCGGCTCGGGGACCTGACCTGCCGCCAGGACCGGCCCCGCCGATGCATTCGACGCCCGCGCGTGCGGCAGAAGTGAACTCCCCATGCCCGGAATCCTACGACCAGCCACCGACAATCCGCCATGTCAACGTATCTCTCAGTCACGCACAACCCGCCAACCGGGCATAGTCCCTGGCCCCGTCACGGCGACGAACCGCTGTCACATGATCGAACCCCGCGGGCGTCGCTGCTCGACGCCGGTGCGTGGCGTCGCGGTGCCGGTAGCGGCGGAGTGAACGCCGATTCGGCTGTACCCGACGAACTCATGGCGGGTTCGGTCGATCCGATGCTTGCGATGAGGAGGCTGAGACCGGTGGTTGGTCATGAGACACCGCGGATTGACCCGTTCGTCGGGTGTCGCCGATGATGGTTGCGGGCGAATGCGGGGACGTCCGATTCAGCGCTCAGCACCGGAATTCAATGAGGAGCGTCGATGGACACCGATGTCAGCGTCGCCCTGAGCGATGTCACGGTGCGGGCCACTGTCACCGGCGCGGGACCGACGGTGCTGTTGCTCCACGCGGGTGGTGAGGATCGCCGTGTGTGGGCGCCGATCTCGGCACGGCTTGCCGCAGGTGGGTTACGGACGGTGGCCTACGACCTGCGCGGTCACGGCGAGAGCACCGGGCAGGCGACAACTCTTCGGGCGTTGCGCGACGACGTGATCGCGATGGTGCTGCGTGAGCCGACGCCGATCGTCGTGGTGGGAGCCTCGATCGGCGGGCTGGCCGCCATCGCCGCCCTCGCCGAACCGACTGTCGCGCAACGTGTCGTCGGCCTGGTTCTCGTGGATGTCGTGGCCTGGCCCGATCCGGATCGGGTCCGCGCATGGCTCGGTGATCTCGGGCTGGGCGATAGCCGGGCCGATCTCGTGGAAGACACTCTGACGTGGGGGCCGCGACTGCAGGCGACGGCCGCGGCGTCGGACCTGCCCATCCTGCTCGTGCATGCCGAACGTTCACCGCTCAGCGCCACCGATGTGGACCGGTTCCGCGCGGCGAACCCTCGGGTCACCGTCACCGAAGTGTCAGATGTCGGCCACCTCGTGGCGCGGGAAGCCCCAGAGGAACTGGCCCGCATTCTGTCGGCCTGCGTCCCCAGCTGGCTGGCCGCCGACCCGGTCGTGCGCGGCGCGTTCGAATTCCAGCGCACTCTCGGGACCGAACAGATCGAACATCCCGGCGGGACGTTGCACGCGCATCTGCATCGGGTGCACGCCCTCACGGTCGAATGGAACGCCGCGCCACGCGCCCAGCTGGCTGCGATCTGTCACGCGTCATATGGCACCGACGGTTTCGCGCATGCCCTGCTTCCCGCCGAGGATCGCGGGCGTCTGCACACCGTCATCGGGGCTGATGCGGAGGCGCTGGTGTATCTCTACGGCGCCTGCGATCGTGAGCGGACATACCGAGACCTCGGGCAGCGACCGTTGACCGTGATCGACCGGTTCACCGGTGAGTCGAGGGCGATCGAGGGGACGGACCTACGCGATTTCGCGGAGTTGACGATTGTCAACGAGCTCGATGTGGCACGCCATGCGAGCCTGTCGGCATCCACTCGCGAAGGCATCCGGGACCTCGTCCGCGCGTTGGCGAGCTACGCCCCCACCGTGGCGGCGCGAGCACTCGCCGACCCCCGAGACGGCGGCCTGCCGACCATCGCGTAGCGACTGTCGCGGGTTCGGGGTTCACCGGACGCCGCGCGGGCGGAACTGGATGCTGATGCGGGGTCCGACGGGGCGCGCGGTCTTGGGAACCGCGTGCTCCCAGGCGCGCTGACACGCACCACCCATCACCAACAGGTCCCCATGTCCCGCCGTGAACCGCACGCTCGCACCACCACCGCGCGGCCGCAGCAGCAGGGAGCGCGGTGCCCCGACCGACACGATCGCGACCATCGTGTCGTGGGTGGCGCCGCGGCCGATCGTGTCCCCGTGCCAGGCGACGCTGTCGCGGCCGTCGCGATAGAAGCACAGCCCGGCCGTCAGGAACGGTTCACCGAGCTCGGCCGCGTAGTGCGTGGAGAGCGCCGCCCGCGCATCGACCAGAATGTGATCGGGCAGCGGGTCGTTCTCCCCGAAGAACGACACCAGCCGCGGCACGTCGACCACCCGGTCGTACATCGGCCTGCGTTCGGCATGCCATGGCACCCGCTCGGCCAGCCGATCGAACAGCTGACTCGCGCCGCTGAGCCAGCCGGGTATCACATCGACCCAGCTCGTGCCATCGAGCTGGGTGCGCCGGATCGCCTCGATCGAACCCAGGGCAATCGCATCACCGTCGAACAGTGAACCTTGCAGGGGCAGCGACATGAGCGACAGTCTACAACGTGTTCGAATGTATGTTCGATAGATGGTGTTCGATCAGGAGTCTCGCGTACGCAAGGCGGCCAAGGTGTCGCCGGTCCGATAGAGCTCGAGGAGAAGTGGCCGCAGCGCCCGGCCGCGATCGGTGAGGGCGTAACTCGTGCGCACGGGGAAGCCGCGGTGCGTCCGTCGCTCGACCAGTGCGCGTGCTTCGAGATCGCGGAGACGGTCGGTCAGTACTTTGGCGCTGAGCGACGGCAGCCGGTCCCGCAACTCGCCGAACGAGAGCGGCCCACTCATGAGTTCGCGCAAAACCAGGGTTGTCCAGCGGCCGGAGATGGCGGCCAGGGTGACCTCGACCGGGCAGTCCGGTTCCGGCGCGCGGGTTCGCCCGCGGTCGTCGGGCACGAGCTCGTCGTCCCAGCCCGTGTCGGTCACCGTTTGGTTGCCTACGCGCGGGCCGAGTTGGCTGTCGCTATGACCCATACCAGTTCTCGTCACAACCCCACTGTCGCCCTCACTGTCGACCCGAGGCAACACCCCGCGGTGTTCGCGGCCCGCTTCAACACCTTCGACTCGGACTCGCTCGCCGAGGTGTACACCGACGACGCCGTATTCGTGCCGGAACCGGGCAGCGAGGTCACCGGGCCCGCGTTGCGAGCGGCCAATGCCGAGTTCCTCGCTCTGGGCCTGCCTATCCGAGTCAGCCCGCGCCACACGTACGTCGCGGGAGATATCGCATTGCTCATCGTCGACTGGGAGATCGACGGCACCGGCCCGGACGGCGAGCCGGTCCACGTATCGGGAACCGCCACGGATGTCGCCCGTCGCGACGCCGACGGCTTCTGGCGCTACGTCATCGACAATCCGTTCGGTGTCGCCTGAAGCCGGCGACCCATGATCGGCAACCGTTCCGCACGGACTACCGGCTCAGTCCTGGCCGGTGACCGCGATCCAGATGGCGGCGGGTCGTCGTCGGTACACCGGTGAGTCGCTGAGGTCGGTCGTGTGCGCGGCGACGGCGTCCCGGACGATGTCGCCGCGCTCATCGCGGGCACCTTGCGCTTCGAGGAATTCGGCCGCGAAATCCGCACCGTCGATCTCGAATCGTTGTGTGCCGTTGCAAGACACTCGAGGAATCCGGTCACGTGAAGGTGGTGATCCGAGCCGCCGGGATCGTCATGGCCGCAACAGAACGGTGCCGAATGCGACCCGGTCCTCGAGCATTCGGTGCGCGTCCGCGGCACCGGCGAGGGGGAGGACCGAATGCACCGCGGGTGTCAGTAGTCCCTGTGCCGTAGCCGTGAGCGCCGCCGACCGCTGCCGGGCGACTTCGCCGAGCCATGCGCTGCCCGCGCACCCGGTGAGCGTCAGACCACGCAGGATCAGATCGGTGACGCCCAGCTGTGCGGGCGCGCCGTCTAGCCAGCCGTAGCTGAGAATCCGGCCGCGCAGTGGCGTGATCCGGTCGAGCAGTGGGGTGAGTGAATCGCCCCCGATGGAATCGAATACGACGTCGACCGTGCCGCCCGCGAGCAGGTCGGCCAGTTGGTCCGCCCAGTCGGGCGCGGTGTGGTCGAGCACTTCGTGCGCACCGTTGTCGCGGGCGAGGCGGGCTTTCTGTTCCCCGCCCGCGGTGCCGATGACGCGCACGCCCGCGGCGGCGCACAGCTGGGCAAGACAGCCGCCGACGCCGGTTGCCGCTGCTTCGATCAGCACGGTCTCGCCTGCGGCGACCGCCGCGGTCTGCATCAGAGCCAGCGCCACCGACCCTGACATCAGGATCGCGGCGGCGTGCTCGGTGGTCAGACCGTCCGGGATCACCGTCACCGAATCGGCTTCGGCGACAACGAGTTCGGCATAGGAGCCGAACCCGCTGGTCGACGCGACCACCCGCGTGCCGAGCAATCCTCGATCAACGCCCGCGCCCAGATCGACCACAGTGCCCGCCGCCTGGAATCCGAAGACCTCGGGCAGTGGTGCGGGAAAGGGGAACGCGCCGGCCCGGACCTTGGTCTCCGGGTACAGCACCGGCACCACCTCCGTCCGGACGACGACCTGCCCGTTGCCCGGGCGGGGTTCGCCGACCTCACGCGCGACCAGGACCTCGGGTGCGCCGGTCTCTGTCATTACGATTGCCTGCATCAGAACTCCATAAGTTGACTGCCGGTCCAGATATCTCGAACGATATGGACCGGCGGTCAACTTGTCAACGATCGGCGGGTGCCGAGAAAGCGGGTGCGATGACCGACCGACGTCCCACCGAACGCGCCGACGCGGCGCGCAACCGTCGAGCGATCCTCGATGCCACCGCCACGCTGCTGGCCGAGCACGGCGCGGCTGGGGTGACGATGGACCGCGTGGCGGCGGCGGCGGGCGTCGGGAAGGGCACCATCTTCCACCGGTTCGGCAGCCGCGCGGGCCTGCTCTACGAGCTCGTCGCCGAGGGCGCTGTCGCGCTGATGGCGGCGGTCTCGAGCGGCCCGCCACCCCTGGGGCCCGGCGCGGCGGCGACCGATCGGCTACTGGCCTTCTTCGACGCCATGACGAGTCTGGTCACCGATGACGTGGAGTTGATCGCGGCCTATCAGGCGATGCCGCCGCATCCGCGCAGCGCCGAATTCCATACGTTCTGGGCTCAGCACATCGGCACGCTCCTACGTGAGGTCCGGCCCGATATCGACGCCGACACGGTGGGCGCACTGTTGTTGTCGACTGTCGGCGGGGACCTCGCTCAGCACATGGCCAGAGCAGGGGAGGTCGACCGATTGCGCTCGGCGATCGAGGAACTGGTTCGTTCGGTTCTGCGCATTCCCTGAGCGCGTCGTTCGCGGTTACCGCGGAAGCTGCACTGTCACACGAAGTCCGCCGGTCGCCGCTACGCTGCGACAGATGGTTCCGCTGTCACATGCCGCGGCCTTCGCCGTCGCCTCCCTGATCATCATCGTGATTCCCGGCCCGAACGTGCTGTTCGCGATCGGCCGGGCATTGACGCTGGGCCGCCGGTCCGCTGTGCTGTCGGTCGCGGGCGCCGTCGCCGGATCGTTCGTGCCGTTGGTCGCGGTGTCGGTGGGCCTCGGTGCGGTCTTGATGGCCTCGGCGACGTTGTTCCTGATCGTGAAGATTGTCGGAGCCGGATACCTGATCTATTTGGGCGTCGCGACGATCCGGCGGCGCAAGGAGCTGGCGGCGGCCTTGCACTCGAATCTCCCGAGCGTCGGTGGAAGTCGGGTGCTCGGCCAGGGATTCATTGTCGGTGCCACCAACCCCAAGACGATCGTCTTCTTCGGCGCGGTCCTTCCGCAGTTCGCGGTACCGGCCCAGGGTGCACTGCCCGCGCAACTGCTGATCCTGGGCGCGATCTTCCTGACGATCCAGGCGCTGTCGGATGGTTGTTGGGCACTGCTCGCGGCGACGGCGCGGTCGTGGTTCGCGCGTTCTCCGCGTCGCCTCGAAACTGTCGGCAGCACAGGCGGACTGATGATCATCGGAGTCGGGGCGGGTATGGCGCTGACCGGTACCCACTGACCGATATCGAGCCATTTCCGAGGTGTGCTCACTCGTTGCCCCTTCTAACTTATAGCTCACCCGGGGGCTTGCGGCAAGGCCCCGGTGGTGCTGCAGAATCGCTGGGCAACGCAGAGACCAGCCACATTCGGGAGTGACGAAGATGCAAGAGATGACCACCGACGTGATCGTTGTCGGCGCTGGACCTGCCGGAATGATGCTGGCGGGGGAGCTGGGTCGGGCGGGGGTGCGGCCGTTGGTGCTCGAGCGTCGGAAACAGCCGGGCACCGCGCAGAAGGCCAGTGGTCTCGGTGGGCGGATTCTGGATGTGCTGCGGTATCGGGGACTGCTCGATCGGATGATCGCGGTCAGCGGTGACCCGAGTCCGACGCCGATCTTCCCCTTCGGCGGGGTGTACCTGGACTTCACCGGGCTCGACGAAACGCCGATGCACGCCATGGCGATTCCGCAGGCACGGGTCGAGGAACTGCTGGCTGAGGACGCCGTCGACCTCGGCGCCGAGATTCGGCGTGGACACGAGGTGATCGCGGTGACCCAGATCGACGACGCGGTGATCGCGGAGGTGAACGGCCCGGACGGGCGCTACCGGGTGCGGGCCCGCTACCTGGTCGGCTGCGACGGTGGCCGCAGCCGGATCCGTGAATTGGCGGGAATCGGGTTCCCCGGCAGCACCTATCCGGAGGTCAACCGGTTGGCGGTGGTCGCGGTGCACGAGTCGGTGACCGTGCTCGACGACGGCGGGATCGAGGTGCCCGGATTCGGCCGGATCGATCCGGGATTCACCCACACCGACAACGGCGTGTTCGCGCTCGGCCGGGTCAGTGCCGAGGACCGGGTGATGTTCTTCCAGACCACCGAGAACGACGATGCCGAATACGACAACGACGAACCGCTGTCCATGGCCGAACTCGGCGACAGCGTGCGACGTGTGCTGGGCGCGGAGGTTCCGCTGGGCGCGCCGACTCGCTTGTCGCGCTACCAATTCCAGGACCGGCAGGCCGAAAACTACCGGGTGGGCAGGGTTTTCCTGGCCGGTGACGCGGCCCATCTGCTCCCCGCCACCGGTGCCGCGATGAACCTCGGGATGACCGATTCGGTGAACCTGGCCTGGAAGTTGGCCGCCGATCTCCAAGGTTGGGCACCGGCAGACCTGCTCGACACCTACCACGCCGAACGCCACTTCGCCGGTGGCCGCGCACTGCTGCAGACCCGCGCCCAGGCCGCCCTTCGCCAGGGCCAGGACCCCGCCGCCGTGGCGCTGCGGGCGGTATTCCAGGAACTCCTGTCCGACGAACCCGCGTTGCGCCGCATGGGAGCCCTCGTCGCGGGTACCGATCTGCGCTACGAGATCAGCGGAACCCATTCGCTCACGGGCACTTTCGCACCCGATCTGATCCTGCACACCGATCAGGGCACTACCGGCGTTGCCGAACTCATGCACGCCGCGCGACCGATCTTCCTCGACTTGGCCGACCGTGCCGACCTGCGCGAGGTCGTCGGGGAGTGGGCGCCGCGCGTCGAGATCCACTCGGGTAAGACCCTCGATCGCCCGGCCGACGCTCTGCTGATCCGCCCCGACGGTCATATCGCCTGGGCAGGGACGATCGACGAACCATCGGACACCGCAGCAGCTGATCTGCGTGCGGCGCTGACCATGTGGTTCGGCGTCTAGGAATCGCGCGAACACCGGGAAGGCTTCGGCTTCCGGCGCTGAGTTTCCGACAGCGAACCTGACCGCCACGTGACGCAATGTCACCGTGAATCACGGACCGGCCCAGGATCATTCGATCCTGGGCCGGTTCGCGTTGAAATCCGTGCCCGTCTGTGGATTACTCCTGGGATGAATTCGATCTCGACCACCGAGAGGTCGGCGACGCGCGCGTTGCCAGGCTGGTCGGTGCCGATGGTGTTCATCGTGGCGGCGACCTCGCAATATGTGGGCGCGGCACTCGGCGTATTCCTCTTCGACACCACCGAACCGGCCACGGTCGCCTGGTTGCGCGCCGCTGCGGCGGGAGTGGCGTTGCTGGCATGGCGCCGTCCGTGGCGGACCCGCTGGACGCGGCGGGGCGTCGCGACGGCGGCGGGCTTCGGAATCGTCACGGTGTCGATGAACATCGTGTTCTACGAGGCCATTGCGCGCATCCCGCTCGGTACCGCCGTTGCCATCGAATTCCTCGGTCCGGTCGCCGTCGCCACACTGGGTTCGCGACGGGCGCGCGACCTGCTCGCCGTGGCGCTGGTGGCGATCGGGGTGGTGCTACTGGCCGGCGTGCAACTCGATGTCGAGCCGGTCGGTGTGGGTTTCGCGCTCGCCTCGGCGGTCCTGTGGGCGGCCTACATCTTGGTCGGCAAGCGCGTCGCCGACACCGGTGACGGCCAGGATTCCCTCGCTGTCGGCATGGCGGCCGCCGCCGTGCTGCTGGCGCCGTTCGTGCTGATCCCGCAGCTGGCGATCGATGCCGCGGTGTTCGCCGACCCGCGGACCTGGCTGCTCGGTCTCGGTGTCGGCGTCCTGTCGAGCGCGGTGCCGTACGCGCTGGACCAGGTGGTGCTGACCGCAGTGGGCCGTGCGCGTTTCGCCTTGCTGCTCGCGTTGCTCCCGGCGACCGCGACCGTTGTCGGCGCGATCGCCCTCGCGCAACGGCCGACGATGCTCGAACTCGCGGGCATCGCCCTGGTCATGCTGGCCCTGACGATCAGCGCGCTGCCCACCCGTCAGACCGCGCCGGAACCGCCCGCGCCACTGTGACCGGTCACCCCGATCAGGTTCGAAGTATCCCGCGAGAGTGACCCGGCGTGCCCTGATGCTCAGGTCACCACGGCGACCGCCGGGACCCGCCGCGCGCAAACGCACGATCCGGCACATCGTCTCGCGCCGAACGCTCGACATTTCGGCGCCGGAGCGAGTGAATGGAGTCGTGCCCACCGATCCCGAATGCCTGATCTGCGCCAAGCATCGAGGTCGCGGTTCGCTGGTGGGTCCGGTCGTGTACGCCGACGAGGTCGTAGTCGTCACCCACCGTGTCCTCGGTGCGGGCACGGGGGTTGTGCCGGGCTACTTGTTCGTCGAGCCCCGCCGCCATGTCGGCAATCTCGCGCACCTGACTTGGGAGGAGGCGCAGGCGTTGGCACGCGCGGTGTGGTGTGGTGCGCGAGCTCTCGACGCGGAATTCGCACCGCGACATGTGTTCTCGATGATCGCCGGTCGGTCCGTCGCGCACCTTCATCAGCACCTGTTCGTGCGTCCTCGGTCGATGCCCGAAGAATTCGCTTGGCACGATGTGGACTCGTGGACCGGTGGCGAACGGTTGGACGCCGAGGGGCTGGTGTTGTTGTGTTCGAAGTTGTCGAGGTGGTTCGGCGAGTGATCGGCGGTGTCGTGAGTCAGTTGCCCTGGGCGAGGTAGTTGTAGATTTCGTGGACTTCGATGGTGGGCTGATTGGGCATGCCCACTTCCATGCCGACGGGGCCGAGGGTGGATTCGGCGAAGCTCTGGAATTGCTCGGCGGATTCCCAGACGTCGGTGACGTGGAATCCGGTGTCGGTCTTCCTGGCCAGATGGAACAGGAGTCCTGGACCGCCGGAGCCGCCGTGCTCGAAGCCCATCTTCGCGAGGGCCTGGTCGTACTGTTCGAGAGTCGAGCCGGTGAATTCGAGTTCGACGGCAACCGTCATGGCGGTCATCTCCTTGCACGGTCGAGCGAGGTTGGAGTGACTTCGGTCCCGGCCCGAAGGGCGGCGGGTCGCGGTCGAACACCGTGACCCGGCGCTCCGATCGAATCACGATTGCTCTGGGCGGCGGCACCGAACAGCCGTCGCGATGTGGTGCGCGTCACAGTCTAGTCGGTGGGTCATCGGGCGACAAGCGACCTTCTCGGCCCCCATCCGCCGCGACTCCGGCCCGCGCCGTTGTCGCCCAGACCATTCCGATGCCGGAGTCGGCGGGCGCCGTCCGCGGGCGCGGGGCAGTGCTGACCAGGTCGTATCCGAGTCGCTGTGGAACAGCCGCGCTGCGGACATTGGCCGCGTCGCAATGGATTTCGACCCGAATGATGTGGGGGAGGGCGAGCGCGGCGGCGGTCAGGGCGTGGACGGCGCGGGTGACGATGCCCCGGCCGGTGTGGGCGACATGGCACCAGTAACCGATCTCCAAGGCGGCGGGGTCGACCCGGTCGTGGAGTCCGATGCCGCCCGCCACCTCGCCCCGCGCGGTGAAGATTCCGTACAGGTAGCCGCCGTCGGGCGTAGGCCAGTGCGCGGCCGAGGTCTGTAGGGATCGGCGTTGCCCGGCGAGCGTGGGTGGTTGCTCGGCCCACGACATCCACGGGCGCAGGTGGGTGTGTGAGGCGCTCAACGCGGCGAACTGGCGAGTCAGGTCACTGCGGCGCCAACGGCGCACCAGGAGATCGCCCAGATCGATCCGCTCCGGGGGCGTCGACCCGGGATGGGCGCTGCTGCCGATGGTCATGACCGATGATGGCGGACCCCGCGACGCCATGGCAACACCGAGGACCACCTCCGCGCTGTGGCAACGCTGACGGCCCTGTCCGCGTCCGGGAGCCGATTCGGGCTCAGCCGCTTCGCCGTCGATCCCGACGCCCCGCCCTACGTCGAACTGCGTCGACTCGTCGCAGGCGACAGCGATGCGCAGATACCTCCGGATGCCGGGCGTCCGGGGGAACAGTGGCTGGTCGAACACGGCTGGCGCACCCGGTTCCGCGCCTGGGACGACATGATCGTTCCCCTCGGTCGGGACGTGGCGGTGAACGACCCGGAGGTCGGCGTCGTGCTCGCCGAGCGAGTGTGACCGAACCTGAACCATGTCGTGCGGGGGCGGCCGCAGTTATCGAGGTTGTTCCGACGACGTGAATGCGATCACGGACCGGTGCGCGCCGGGTGGTCGTCGCCTGGCTCCGTGGCGGTGAAATATGTGCGCTCGCTGCAGTTTCGGCGCGCCTGTGACCACCGCCACGGTAGCCGTCGCCAGTCGGCGGTTCGTGGTCGCGCTCACAGGTGGGCCTACCTGGTCAAAGGCATCTCGCGGCGCTGATAGGCTGACGGGCGAGTTAGGCATCCTTTAACGGACCGTCCGGTGAGGCGGGGAAGGAGGTCGGCATGGCTGTGCCCGAACAGGCGGCCGGAACCGGCGTGAGCGAGCGTGCGAGCGAACCAACAACGCAGCGCGCATCGCGCATCTGTCCCCCGAGCGCCAGCGAGGTGGACAGATGAGCGAAACATCGCAGCGGCACACGCCGGAGTGGGTGGCAGCCGGTCGCGAGTTGTTGTCGCCATCGGACGTGACCAGGACCGTAGCGCGCATCGCGCACCAGATCATCGAGAAGACCGCCCTGGATTCCGGCGACGCCGACGCACCGCGGGTGGTTCTCATGGGAATCCCCACCCGCGGCACCACTCTGGCGAACCGGCTCGCGGACAAGATCGAGGAATTCTCCGGTGTGCGCCCCGCACTCGGCTCCCTCGACATCACGCTGTACCGCGACGATCTGCGCTCTCGCCCGCATCGCCCGCTCGAACGCACCTCGGTACCCGATGGCGGCATCGAGAACTCACTGGTCGTTCTTGTCGACGACGTGCTGTTCTCGGGCCGGACGGTTCGCTCCGCCCTCGACGGGCTGCGCGACCTGGGCCGCCCCCGCGCCGTGCAGTTGGCGGTCCTCATCGACCGCGGCCACCGCGAGCTGCCGATCCGTGCCGACTACGTGGGCAAGAACGTGCCGACCTCCCGCGCCGAGGACATCTCGGTGCTGATGGTCGAGCACGACGGCCGTGACGGCGTGTATCTGCATCAGGAAGGTCAAGAGTGAAGCATTTGCTGACGGTCGCCGACCTGGATCGCGGCACCGCCACCGAACTCCTCGACGAAGCCGAACGCTTCGAACAGGCCCTGCTCGGCCGCGAGGTGAAGAAGCTGCCGACCCTGCGTGGCCGCACCGTGATGACGGTGTTCTACGAGAACTCCACGCGCACCCGGGTGTCCTTCGAGGTCGCGGGCAAGTGGATGAGCGCCGACGTGATCAATGTCAGCGCGTCGAGTTCTTCTGTCTCCAAAGGCGAATCGCTGCGCGACACCGCGCTCACCTTGCACGCGGCGGGCGCCGACGCGCTGATCGTGCGCCACCCGGCCTCGGGCGCCGCGCACCAGATCGCGCGCTGGATGGAGCAGTGGGCGCGCGAGGAGAACCGCGTCGCGCCGTCGATCATCAACGCCGGCGACGGCACCCACCAGCACCCCACCCAGGCCCTGCTCGACGCACTCACCCTGCGTCAGCGCCTCGGTGACATCGAGGGCAAGCGGATCGTGCTGGTCGGCGACATCCTGCACAGTCGGGTCGCCCGCTCCAATGTCTCCCTGCTCAACACGCTCGGCGCCGAAGTGGTGCTGGTCGCGCCGCGCACCCTGCTGCCCGTCGGCGTGGATGCCTGGCCCTGCCGGGTATCGAGCTCGCTCGACGCCGAATTACCCGGTGCCGACGCGGTGATGATGTTGCGCGTGCAGGCGGAGCGGATGAACGGCGGGTTCTTCCCGTCGGCCCGCGAATATTCGATCAACTACGGACTGTCCGAGCGCAGGCTCGCGCTGCTCGGCGACGACGCCGTCGTCCTGCACCCTGGCCCGATGCTGCGCGGTATGGAAATCGCCTCTGCGGTCGCGGATTCGCCGAAATCGGCTGTGCTGCAGCAGGTCTCGAACGGTGTGCATATGCGGATGGCCGTGTTGTTCCGGCTGCTCGTCGGCCAGGAGGAAACGGTATGAGTGAGCTGCTGATCAAGAACGTCAAGCCCTACGGCGAAGGCGACCCCGTCGACGTCCTGGTGCGCGACACCATCATCGCCGACATCGGCACCGGCCTCACGGCGTCCGACGACGCCGAGGTTATCGAGGGCAACGGCCAGATCCTGCTGCCCGGCTTCGTCGACCTGCACACGCACCTGCGCGAACCCGGCCGCGAAGACACCGAAACCATCGAAACCGGTTCCGCCGCCGCCGCACTGGGCGGCTACACCGCGGTGTTCGCGATGGCCAACACCAGCCCGGTCGCCGACTCGGTGGTCATCACCGACCACGTGTGGCGTCGCGGCCAGGAAGTCGGCCTCGTCGACGTGTTCCCGGTCGGCGCCGTGACGGTCGGCCTGCAGGGTAAGCAGCTCGCCGAGATGGGCACCATGGCCGCCGGTATCGGCCAGGTCAGGATGTTCTCCGACGACGGCCACTGCGTCGACGACCCGCTGATCATGCGCCGCGCCCTCGAATACGCGAACTCCCTGGGCGTGCTCATCGCCCAGCACGCCGAGGAACCGCGCCTGACCGAGAACGCCATCGCGCACGAAGGCCCCAACGCCGCGCGCCTCGGACTGCACGGCTGGCCGCGCGCCGCCGAGGAGTCGATCGTCGCGCGTGACGCACTGCTGGCCCGCGACGCGAACGCCCGGGTGCACATCTGCCACGCCTCGACCGCGGGCACCGTCGAACTGGTGAAATGGGCCAAGTCCCAGGGCATCTCGATCACCGCCGAGGTCACCCCGCACCATCTGCTGCTCGACGACTCGCGCCTGGAAACCTACGACGCGGTCAACAAGGTGAACCCGCCCCTGCGCGAGTCCACCGACGTGGCAGCCCTGCGTCAGGCACTGGCCGACGGCATCATCGACTGTGTCGCCACCGACCACGCTCCGCACGCCGAGCAGGACAAGTGCTGCGAATTCGCGGCCGCCCGCCCCGGCATGCTCGGCCTCGAGACGGCGCTGTCGATCATCGTGCAGACGATGGTCGAGCCCGGCCTGCTCGACTGGCGCGGCGTCGCGAAGGTGATGAGCGAGAAGCCCGCCGCGATCGTCGGCCTCGACGACCACGGTCGCCCGATCGCGGTCGGCGAGCCCGCGAACATCACGCTGATCGACCCCGACGCCGAGTGGACGGTGCGCGGCGCCGAGCTGGCGAGTATCTCGAACAACACACCGTTCGAGGACATGACGTTCCCGGCCGAGGTCACAGCCACCGTGCTGCGCGGCCGGGTAACTGCCCGCGAGGGCAAGGCGGTCGGGATCTAGGGAGGCCAGGACGTGGAAAGAACGCTGTGGGTAGTCGGACTGCTGGCATTTTTCGTGGTGTGCCTGTGGCTGATGTACCGGGCATGGCAGAAGAAGGCCACGCGGCAGCAGGCACGCATCGGCGAACTGCCGACGGTGCCGGCCGAACTGGGCGCACAACTACTGGAACCGACCACCGGGATGTACCTGGGCAGCACCATCGCGCCCAGCTGGCAGGACCGGATCGCGGTCGGTGACCTGGGATTCCGGGCGACCGCCGAACTGACGCGGTTCGAACGCGGAATTCTGCTCGAACGCGACGGCGCCACGGTGATCTGGATTCCGCAGGAATCGGTGACAGCCGTGCGTACCGAGCGCGGACACGCGGGCAAGGTGATGACCGAAAATGGTGTGCTGGTAATTCGCTGGACACTGCCGACCGGAACCGAGATAGATACCGGATTCCGGGGCGACGACAAGACGGTGTACCCGGCATGGACTGCGGATACCAGGGTGACGACGGGAGACGATGAATGAGCACAGTGAAGGCAGCCTTGGTGCTCGAGGACGGCCGCGTATTCCGCGGTACCGCCTTCGGCGCACAGGGCCAGACACTCGGTGAGGCCGTGTTCTGCACGGCGATGACCGGGTACCAGGAAACCCTGACCGACCCCAGCTACGCCCGCCAGATCGTGGTGGCCACGGCCCCGCAGATCGGCAACACCGGCTGGAACGACGAGGACGACGAGTCCGCCAAGATCTGGGTCGCCGGCTACGCCGTGCGCGACCCCTCGCGGGTCTCCTCCAACTGGCGCGCCACCGGCACGCTGACCGACGAGCTCGACCGCCAGGACGTGGTCGGCATCGCGGGCATCGACACCCGCGCGGTGGTCCGCCACCTGCGCAGCCGCGGTTCGATGAAGGCCGGCATCTTCTCCGGCGCCGCGCTGGCCACCGACGAGGAACTCCTCGCGCGGGTCAACGGCCAGGCCTCGATGCTGGGCGCCGACCTCGCCGAAGAGGTCAGCACCGACGCGATGTACACGATCGAACCGATTGACGATCACAAGTTCACCGTCGTCGCGGTCGACCTGGGCATCAAGACCAACACTCCGCGCATGTTCGCCGAGCGCGGCGTGCGCACCCACGTGGTGCCGTCGAACACCTCCCTCGACGACATCCTCGCGCTCGACCCCAACGGCGTGTTCCTGTCGAACGGCCCCGGCGACCCGGCCACCCAGACCGGCGCCATCGCGCTCACCCAGGGCGTGCTCGAGCGCGGAATCCCGCTGTTCGGCATCTGCTTCGGCAACCAGATCCTGGGCCGGGCACTGGGTCGCAGCACCTACAAGATGAAGTTCGGCCACCGCGGCATCAACATCCCGGTGATCGAAGAGGGCACGGGCCGCGTGTCCATCACCGCCCAGAACCACGGCTTCGCCCTCGAAGGCGAGCGCGGCGAGGTGTTCGACACCCCGTTCGGCAAAGCCGAGGTCTCCCACATCTGCGCCAACGACGGCACCGTCGAAGGGGTCCGGCTGATCGACGGCCGCGCCTTCTCGGTGCAGTACCACCCCGAGGCCGCCGCAGGCCCGCACGACGCCGCATACCTGTTCGACCGTTTCGCCGGTCTCATGGAAGGAGCCTGATGCCTCGCCGCGAGGATCTGAAGCACATCCTGGTGATCGGCTCTGGCCCGATCGTGATCGGCCAGGCGTGCGAATTCGACTACTCCGGTACCCAGGCGTGCCGGGTGCTGCGGTCCGAGGGACTGCGCGTTTCGCTGGTGAACTCCAACCCGGCGACCATCATGACCGACCCGGAGTTCGCCGACGCCACCTACGTCGAGCCGATCACCCCGGAGTTCGTCGAGAAGGTCATCGAGAAGGAACGTCCCGACGCCATCCTGGCCACCCTCGGTGGGCAGACCGCGCTCAACACCGCCGTCGCGCTGCACGAGAACGGTGTGCTGCAGAAGTACAACGTGGAGCTGATCGGCGCCGACTTCGACGCCATCCAGCGCGGTGAGGACCGGCAGAAGTTCAAGGACATCGTCGCCAAGGTCGGCGGCGAGAGTGCCCGCAGCGCCGTCTGTTACACCATGGACGAAGTCCGCGAGACCGTCGCCGACCTCGGTTACCCCGTGGTCGTGCGTCCCTCGTTCACCATGGGCGGGCTCGGCTCGGGCATGGCCTACAACGAGGAAGACCTCGACCGCATCGCCGGTGGCGGCCTGTCCGCCTCGCCGACCGCGAACGTCCTGATCGAGGAGTCCATCCTCGGCTGGAAGGAGTTCGAACTCGAGCTCATGCGCGACCGCAACGACAATGTGGTCATCGTCTGCTCGATCGAGAACGTCGACCCGATGGGCGTGCACACCGGTGACTCGGTCACCGTCGCCCCCGCGATGACCCTCACCGACCGCGAGTACCAGAAGATGCGCGATCTCGGCATCGCGATCCTGCGCGAGGTCGGCGTCGACACCGGCGGCTGCAACATCCAGTTCGCGGTGGATCCCGCCGACGGTCGCCTGATCGTCATCGAGATGAACCCCCGCGTCTCGCGCTCCTCGGCGCTGGCGTCGAAGGCCACCGGCTTCCCGATCGCCAAGATCGCCGCCAAGCTGGCCATCGGCTACACCCTCGACGAGATCGTCAACGACATCACCGGCGAGACCCCGGCATCGTTCGAGCCGACGCTGGACTACGTCGTGGTGAAGGCGCCGCGGTTCGCGTTCGAGAAGTTCCCCGGCGCCGACGCCACGCTGACCACCACCATGAAGTCGGTGGGCGAGGCCATGTCGATGGGCCGCAACTTCTCCGAGGCCCTCGGCAAGGTGCTGCGCTCGCTCGAGACCAAGGCCGCCAGCTTCTGGACCACCGACGACGGCCAGTGGGCCCCGGCGGATCCGAGCGATCCGGCGTCGGTGCGCGAGGCGATCGAAGCCATCCTCGCCGACCTGCGCGTGCCGACCGAAGGCCGCATCTACCAGGTCGAGCGGGCGCTGCGCTACGGCGCGAGCATCGAAGAGGTCGCGCTGGCCTCCGGTGTCGACCCGTGGTTCGTCGCCGAGGTGCTCGGCCTGGTCGAGCTGCGGACCGAAGTTCTCGACGCGCCCGTCCTCGACGAGGATCTGCTGCGTCGCGCCAAGCACTACGGCCTGTCGGACCGTCAGCTGGCGGCACTGCGCCCCGAGCTGGCGGGCGAGGCGGGCGTGCGCTCGCTGCGTCACCGTCTCCAGGTGCGCCCGGTCTACAAGACCGTCGACACCTGCGCCGCGGAGTTCGAGGCCAAGACCCCGTACCACTACAGCACCTACGAGCTGGATCCCGGTGCGGAGTCCGAGGTCGCGCCGCAGCGTGAGCGCGAGAAGGTCATCATCCTGGGTTCGGGCCCGAACCGCATCGGTCAGGGCATCGAGTTCGACTACTCGTGTGTGCACGCGGCACAGACCCTCTCGGCCGCCGGGTACGAGACCGTGATGGTCAACTGCAACCCCGAGACCGTCTCCACCGACTACGACACCGCCGATCGCCTCTACTTCGAGCCGCTCACCTTCGAGGACGTCCTCGAGGTGTACAACGCCGAAGCCGAGTCGGGCACCGTCGCCGGTGTGATCGTGCAGCTCGGTGGCCAGACCCCGCTGGGTCTGGCACAGCGGCTCACCGACGCGGGCGTGCCGGTGGTCGGAACCTCCGCGGCCGCGATCGACCTGGCCGAGGACCGTGGCGAATTCGGTGACGTGCTGATCGCCGCCGGCCTGCCCGCGCCCAAGTACGGCACCGCCACCACGGTGGCGCAGGCCAAGAAGATCGCCAACGAGATCGGCTACCCGGTCTTGGTCCGCCCGTCCTATGTGCTGGGCGGGCGCGGCATGGAGATCGTCTACGACGAGACCTCGCTCGAGGGCTACATCTCCCGTGCCACCGAACTGAACCCCGATCACCCGGTGCTGGTCGACCGCTTCCTCGAAGACGCCATCGAGATCGACGTCGACGCGCTGTGCGACGGCGACGAGGTCTACCTCGGCGGCGTGATGGAACACATCGAGGAAGCCGGTATCCACTCCGGTGACTCCGCCTGCGCGCTGCCCCCGATCACCTTGGGCCGCAGCGACATCGAGGCCGTGCGCCGCTCCACCATCGCGCTGGCCAAGGGCATCGGCGTCAAGGGCCTGCTCAATGTGCAGTACGCCCTCAAGGACGACGTGCTCTACGTCCTGGAAGCCAATCCCCGGGCGAGCCGGACGGTTCCGTTCGTCTCCAAGGCCACCGCCGTGCCGCTGGCCAAGGCCTGCGCGCGCGTGATGCTCGGCGCCACCATCGCCGACCTGCGCAAGGAGGGCATGCTGCCGCCCGAGGGCGACGGCGGTCACGTGCCGCTGGACGCGCCGGTCGCGGTGAAGGAAGCCGTGCTGCCCTTCCACCGGTTCCGTCGCGCCGACGGCTCCGGCATCGACTCGCTGCTCTCGCCGGAGATGAAGTCCACCGGTGAGGTCATGGGTATCGACGCCGACTTCGGCACCGCCTTCGCCAAGAGCCAGGCCGCCGCCTACGGCTCGCTGCCGACCGAGGGCACCGTGTTCGTCTCGATCGCCAACCGCGACAAGCGCGCCATGGTGTTCCCGATCAAGCGCCTGCACGACCTGGGCTTCCGCATCCTCGCCACCGAGGGCACCGCGGAAACCCTGCGCCGCAACGGCATTCCCTGCGAACAGGCGCGCAAGCACTCCGATCCGGAATCCACCGATCCGGCCACCGGCATGCCGGAGGCCTCGATCGTGGAGCAGATCCGCGACGGCGAGATCGACATCGTGTTCAACACCCCCTACGGCAACTCGGGCCCTCGCGTGGACGGCTACGAGATCCGCACCGCCGCGGTGGGCGCGAACATCCCGTGCATCACCACCGTGCAGGGCGCGGCCGCGGCGGTGCAGGGCATCGAGGCGGGCATCAACGGTGGCATCGGGGTGCGCTCGCTGCAGGAACTGCACTCGAAGCTGCGTGGCTGACATGACGTTCGGTCACCGGTTGCAGCAGGCCATGCGGCAGTTCGGACCCGTGTGCGTCGGCATCGACCCCCATCCCGCCCTGCTGCGGGCATGGGGGCTCACCGAAGACGTCGACGGGCTGGAGGCTTTCGCCGAGATCTGTGTCGAGGCCTTCGACGGTCGCGTCGCCCTGGTGAAGCCGCAGGTCGCGTTCTTCGAGACCTACGGTTCCGGCGGCATCGCGGTGCTCGAGCGCACCATCTCGGTGCTGCGCGCCTCCGGCACCTTGGTGCTGGCCGATGCCAAGCGTGGCGACATCGGCTCCACCATGGATGCCTACGCCCATGCCTGGCTCGGCGACGGACCGCTGGGTTCGGACGCTGTGACGGTGTCGCCGTACCTCGGGTTCGGCTCCCTCGACCCGGCTCTGAGCCTGGCGAAGGACAATCACCGTGGGGTGTTCGTGCTCTCGGCGACCTCGAATCCCGAAGGGGCGCAACTACAACGGATCACCGCCGCAGACGGGCGCACCATCGCGCAGACGATGGTCGACGAGGCCGCGGCGCGCAATGCCGGGTCCGGTTTCGGCTCCGTCGGCGTGGTCGTCGGCGCGACGCTCACCGAGGCGCCCGACCTGTCGGCCCTCAACGGCCCGATCCTGATGCCCGGCGTCGGCGCGCAGGGCGGGGGAGCGGACTCCATCCGCGCCCTGGTCACCGAGGCGAACTTCGCCGCCGCCGTACCCGCGGTGTCGCGCGAGGTTCTCAACGCGGGCCCGTCGGTGACGGCGCTGTGCGACAAGACGGCTCAGTTGCAGGAGGAGTTCGCCTTCCTGCAGCGTTGATGAACGCCACGACGGGCCGGGGCAGCGACATGCTGCCCCGGCCTCGTTTGTTGTCGGCGACCACAGCCGGAGATCACGCGAGGCAGTAGGCGGCGGTGACCGTGGCGAACAGCGAGAGCGCGTCCGACGAAGCCGCCGAGCCGAGAACCATCGTCAGCGACCGGCCGTCGGTCGAACGGAACGCGTAGGAGACGTAACCGAGCAGTTCACCGCCGTGCCCCCACAGGTCGGCGCCACACGGTGGTTCGAACCGCTGGAGGCCGAGGCCGTAGTGGAAACCCATGCCCATCGGAACCGTCTCCCGCATCCGGTCCAGCGCGGCGGGGCTCATCAGACGCCCACCGAGCAGTGCCGTGAAGAAGGCGTCGAGATCGGCTGTGGTGGAGATCATCTCGCCCGCGGCCCAGTCCAGTGAGGGGTTCATCTCGGTCACGTCCACCCGTCCCGCACCGTCGATGTCACGGTGCGCGGTGAGGGCGGGCGCGGGGACGCGGGGGTCGTCACCGGGCACGGTGGTGGCGGTCAAGCGCAGTGGCGTGAGGATGCGATCGCGGATCTCGTCGCCGTAGCGGTGCCCGGTCACGTGCTCGATCAGCAGGCCGAGTGCGATGTAGTTGGTGTTCGAGTATCGGAAGCGGGCGCCCGGTGCGAAATAGGGGTCGTGGCGCACCGCGGTGGCGAGCAGATCGCGGGGCGCGTGCGCACGGAAGCGGTCGTCGCCGCGCCACCGGTTCGTCGACATGCCCGGCTCTTTCATGTAGTCGTAGAGCCCGCTGGTGTGATTCATCAACTGCCGCACTGTGATCCGGTCGCCGTTGGGAATGATCTCGGGCAGCTGCGCGGCGATCGCACCGTCCAGCGTGACCCTGCCCTCGTCGACGAGTTGCAGCACGACGGTGGCGACGAAGGTCTTGGTGATGCTGCCGATCCGGAACCTGCTGTGCGGTCCCGGCGCGCTCGCCTGTCCGGCGGCGCTGCCTGCGTGGTGCCATTCGCGCCGCTGCTCGCCGTCGGAGACGCGCAACACCACATCGGTGTCGCTCCAGCGCGCCGCGGCCTCCACCGTATCCCCGACGACTCGCCATCGTGCCGTCACGAGGACCACAGCGGCCACCAGCGTGGCTGTCAGCACGGTGCCCACAATGACCACGGCGGCCCGAAACAGTTTCTGTCGCATACCTTTCGACGCTAAGCACGCGTACGGCCCGCGGCGATGGTGTGCGCCCCGCAACCGGGGTGCGGAAAACCCCACCCCCGACCTGTGGTCGCACCGCACCGACCGGGTGGTCGACGCTACTGATCGCGAACGCCCGTCTCCTTAGCGTCGAAAGCATGGAAACGACAGGGAATTCGACCGAACTGACCGGCATCGCGGGCTGGGCGGTACAGCTGATGGAACAGCTCGGAGGCTTCGGCGCCGGCCTCGCGATCGCACTCGAGAATCTCTTCCCTCCGCTGCCCAGCGAGGTGATCCTGCCACTGGCCGGCTTCACCGCCGGTCGCGGTCGATTCGGCCTGGCCGAGGTCCTGCTGTGGACCACCCTCGGCTCGGTGGTCGGCGCGCTCGCCCTCTACGGCCTCGGCGCCGCACTCGGCCGCGACCGCCTGCGCCGCATCGTCGACCGGCTACCCCTGGTCCGACTGTCCGACCTGGACCGCACCGAGGACTGGTTCGCCCGCCACGGCGACAAAGCGGTCTTCTTCGGCCGGATGATCCCGATCTTCCGGAGCCTGATCTCGATCCCCGCGGGCGTCGAACGCATGCCCCTCACCCGCTTCACGCTGCTGACCACGGCGGGAAGCCTGGTGTGGAACGCGGTCTTCGTGTTCGCGGGCTTCTTCCTCGGCGAGAACTGGCACGTCGTCGAGACCTACGCGGGCATCCTGCAGAAGGCCGTGATCGCCTCCGTGCTCGTAGCCGCGACCGTGTTCGTCGTCCGGCGCGTGCGGCAGCGGCAGGCACACGCGAGAATTGGGCGATGAGCACCTCCCCGGCGCGATCCTCACGCGTCGCCGCCGCAGTCACGGGATACCTGCTCGGCGTGCTCACTGTGCCGTTGGACCTGCTCGGTGTGCTCGCCGTGCCGATCGCGGCGGGCCTCACCGACCGAATCGCCCAGGGCGAGCACCGGCGCCTCACCCGGTTGCTCGGCGTGCGGTCGAACGGTGCGCCGAAGGGGGCGCGGGCCGCGGGATACCTGGCGGTTCGCGCGCTCGTCGGGGTGCTCGGTGCGCTGGTGCTGGCGCTGTCGGGGCTGGGGGTCGTCGTCGCGGTGGCCGTGGTCTACGGCGCGTCGACCGGCGACGCGGTGCCGATCATCGACGCGACCGAACCAGGGCAGGTCAGCTGGGCGACGGTCACCGTGCTGGCCCTACCCGGCGCGGTGCTCTGCTTCCTCGCCGTGCAAGGTTTGCTCGGGGTGGTGCGTGCCGAAGCCTGGTGTCTGCGACGGAGCACGCGGCCGGGGCAGGACGAACTGGCTCAGCGCGTCGCCCAGCTCACCACCACCCGCGCCGAGGTGGTCGAGGTGATCGACGACGAGCGGCGCCGCATCGAGCGCGATCTGCACGACGGTGTGCAGCAGCGGGTGGTCGCGTTGTCGATCCTGCTCGGCCGGATGGACCGGGCGGCCGACGAGGAAGTGCGCGGTGACCTGCAGCGCCGCGCGATCACCGAGACCGGGCACATCCTCGACGAACTGCGCGAGGTCTCCTGGCGGATCTACCCGGCCATGCTCGCCCGCGACGGCCTGCGCGCCGCCCTCGAAGCCCTCGTCGACCGCACCCCGGTACCGACACGACTGACCGTCGACCTCGACGAGCGCGCACCCCGCCCGGTCGAATCGGCGTGCTATTTCACCGCGAGCGAGGCGATCACCAACGCCATCAAACATTCCGGGGCCACGGCCATCGAAGTGGCGGTGGAGCGCGACGACCGGACAGTGCGCCTCCGCGTGCACGACGACGGACAAGGCGGCGCCGACCCCACCGGCCACGGCCTGACCGGCATCGCCACCCGCGTCACCGCGCTGGACGGCACCATGACTGTGGACAGCCCGTCGGGCGGCCCGACGACAATCACCGTGGAGGTTCCGTGCGGATAACCCTGGCCGAGGACTCCGCGCTGCTGCGCGAGAGCTTGGCCCAGCTGCTCACCGCGGAGGGCCACGAGATCGTGGACTCCGTCGGCACCGCGATCGAACTGCTGGCCGCCGTGCGGGTTCGCCCACCCGACCTGGTCATCGCCGATGTGCGGATGCCGCCCGACCACGTCGACGAGGGGATCCGAGCGGCACTCGAGATCCGCCGCGACCAGCCGGGGATCGCCGTGCTGGTGCTGTCGCAGTACGTCGAGCGCAGGCACGCCGCGGAATTCCTCACCGGCACCGGCGGCATCGGCTATCTGCTCAAGGACCGGGTCGCCGCGATCGGGTCGTTCCTCGATGCCGTCGACCGGGTCGGCACCGGCGGCACCGCCTTCGACCCAGAGGTGGTCCGCCAGTTGCTGCTGCACAATCGCGCCGACTCGCCACTGCACCGGCTCACCGAGCGCGAACGCGAAGTGCTCGAACTCATGGCGCAGGGCCTGAGCAACGCGGCGATCTGCGCACAGCTCTTCGTCACCCGCAGTGCCGTCGAAAAACACATCAACGCGATCTTCACCAAGCTGGACCTGCCGGCCGGCGAGGCACACAACCGGCGCGTGCTCGCCATCCTGCAGCACCTGCGGGCCGGTGCGGCGCAGGGGTGAGCACTCAGGCCGCGACCCGCTCGTTCCTGGTTCGCCACCAGCCGTAGGAGCCGACCCCGAGGGGCAGCAGCACCATCACGAACCCCGATACCGGCATGAAGGCCAGACCGAACACCGTGACCGCGCCGAGCACTAGCAGCACCGCTCCGGGCACGTAGCCCAAGGCACGCTCGAGCGCGATCATGGCGATGCCGAAACCGATGCTGAGCACGCCGAACTCGGTGAACCAGAACGTGAGCTCGACGTCTTGATCGGCGGCGACGAACAATGCGACGCCGAGGGCGGTATGCACGGTGCCGATGAAGGCGAGCAGCGCGCCGGCGAGCGGGAATCTTGTTCTTGAATCCATATTCATAAACTGTGCCACTAGGCTGATCCGGTGGCAAGACCCCGCCTTTTCACCGACGATCAGGTGCTCGACGCGGCCCGAGACCTGCTCACCGATCCCGCCGTAACCCGTCCCGCCATCACGGCGATCGGCGCCGCCGCCGGCGTGCACTCCGGGTCGATCTATGTGCGTTTCGCCTCACGTGACGAACTGCTTGCCCGCCTGTGGCTGCGGTCGATCAACCGGTTCCACGAGGGCTTCGTCGCGGCACTGACGGGCCCCGCGCCGCTGCTGTCGGCCGCCACGTTTCTGCCGCGCTATTGCCGCGCGCACCCGACCGAGGCGCGGGCGATGAAGATGTTCCATCGCGACGAACTGCTCGAGGTCGGACCCGAGGATCTGCGGTCCGCGATCGCGGGCGTCAACGACGAGATGAACGCCGCGCTGCTGACTGCCGCGGTGGCCGAATTCGGGGCCGCCGACGACCGATCGCTGGCCATCGCGGGCGCCGCGGTGAAGGCGATTCCGTACGGACTGGTGCGCGATTACATCGCCCGTGCCACCCCGATTCCGGACTGGATCGACGATGTCGTGGCGACCGCGTCGGGCGCGGTTCTCGACCAGTTTCGGGCCCGATCTTGACGACACGCTGTACGAAATCGAGCGACACGCGGGCTTTTTCAGGAAACCCGCTGGTCGCGCGCCACCGGGTTTGCCAGGGCGGCACCCGGCCCTCACGCTACCTGGTGGCTATCATCGCCCATATCGGTATAACCGCAGGTGAGGATACATTTCAAGAATTCGACTGTACGATCGTGACCAAGGAATCGGCGGTCACCGCATCGGGTCCGCGCGCGCCATACGGCATGCGTAATCCTGCCCTGACCTGGGGGTCGGGTTCGCAATCGGCGCGCACCGTGGGTACGGTCGCACAGACCGTCCGGGTAACCGGCGGTAGATCTGGCAATGAACGATGAGACGGAGGAACCCGTGGCCCTTCCCCAGCTGACTGATGAGCAGCGCGCCGCTGCTCTGGAGAAGGCGGCTGCCGCTCGCCGCGCTCGGGCAGAGCTCAAGGAGCGCCTGAAGCGCGGTGGAACGAACCTGAAGCAGGTCCTCACCGATGCCGAGTCCGATGAGATTCTCGGCAAGATGAAGGTTTCTGCGCTGCTCGAGGCTCTGCCGAAGGTGGGCAAGGTCAAGGCGGCGGAGATCATGACCGAGCTGGAGATCGCGCCTACGCGTCGTCTCCGTGGTCTCGGTGCCCGGCAGCGCGCCGCGCTGCTCACCCGCTTCGACTTCGACGCCTAAAGTCTGGTGGACAAAAACACGCGGAAGGGCCGGCTGGTAGTACTGGTCGGCCCCTCGGCCGTGGGTAAATCCACGGTCGTGCGGTGCGTGCGGGAACGCCTGCCCGAACTGGTTTTCAGTGTGTCGGCCACGACTCGGGACCCCCGTCCCGGCGAGGTCGACGGTCTCGACTACCGCTTCGTTTCCCGAGTCGAGTTCGACGCCATGATCGCGGCGGACGAACTGCTCGAATGGGCAGACATCCATGGGGGGTTGCAGCGATCGGGCACCCCCGCCGCCCCGGTGCGAGAAGCGCTGGCGAGCGGACTTTCAG
Organism: Nocardia sp. Root136; assembly: GCF_001427185.1. NCBI lineage: Bacteria > Bacillati > Actinomycetota > Actinomycetes > Mycobacteriales > Nocardiaceae > Nocardia > Nocardia sp. Root136. The sequence goes on along the minus strand of NZ_LMFE01000001.1, from coordinate 936,233 downwards.
TACTGATCGAAGTCGACCTGGCCGGTGCACGGTCGGTCCGGCAGGCGATGCCGGAGGCACTTCTGGTGTTTCTCGCGCCGCCGAGCTGGGAAGAACTGGTCTCGCGGTTGCGTTCGCGCGGCACCGAGACGCCCGAGGTGATCGAGCGAAGGCTCGAGACGGCCCGGGTCGAATTGGCGGCCTGTGACGAGTTCGACACGGTCATCGTGAACAGCGAGGTAACGACCGCTTGTGAGCAGTTGGTATCGTTGTTCGTTAGCACAAATTCGAGTTCTTGACCCACTAACCCGCAGGAGCCACCCCTAGTGAGTACGGACATCACTGCAGTACCCGCGTACGACACCCCGATCGGCCTCACCAACCCCCCGATCGACGAGCTGCTCGAGCGCACGTCCTCCAAGTACGCCCTGGTGATCTACGCGGCCAAGCGCGCCCGCCAGATCAACGATTACTACAACCAGCTCGGTGACGGCATCCTCGAGTACGTCGGCCCGCTCGTCGAGCCGGGTCTGCAGGAGAAGCCGCTGTCGGTCGCTATGCGCGAAATTCACTCCGACCTGCTCGAACACACCGAGGGCGAGTGACAATCTCTAGTCCGGAGGCGTAGAAGACCATGCGGATCGTCGTCGGGGTCGGCGGGGGCATCGCCGCCTACAAGGCGTGTGCCCTCGTTCGCCGTTTCACCGAGACCGGACACCAGGTGCGGGTCGTTCCCACCGAGTCGGCTCTACAGTTCGTCGGTAAAGCGACCTTCGAGGCGCTGTCCGGTCAGCCGGTGCACACCACGGTGTTCGCCGACGTGCCCGAGGTGCCGCATGTCCGGATCGGCCAGGAGGCCGATCTCGTCGTCATCGCCCCCGCCACCGCGGATCTGATGGCGCGCGCCGCACAGGGGCGCGCCGACGATCTGCTCACCGCCACCTTGCTGACGGCTCGATGTCCGGTGCTGTTCGCGCCCGCGATGCACACCGAGATGTGGGAGCATCCGGCGACGGTGGCCAATGTCGCGACGCTGCGTGCGCACGGCGCCAACGTGATGGAACCCGCCTCGGGCCGGCTCACCGGCACCGATACGGGTCCGGGACGGCTGCCGGAGCCGGAGGAGATCTTCGGTCTGGCATCGCTGCTGCTCGAACGTGACGACGCGCTGCCGCGCGACCTGACCGGTCGCCGGGTGGTGATCACCGCCGGTGGTACGAGGGAACCCCTCGACCCGGTGCGTTTCCTCGGCAACCGCAGCTCCGGCAAGCAGGGCTATGCCCTGGCCAGGGTCGCCGCCCAGCGTGGCGCCCAGGTGACGCTGATCGCGGGCAACACGATCGAGCTCGCGCCGCCCGCCGCGGTGGAGCTGGTCCACATCACCACCGCCGACCAGCTCAAGACCGCGGTCGACAAGCACGCGCTCGGCGCCGACGCGGTGATCATGGCGGCCGCGGTCGCCGATTTCCGTCCGACCCATGTGGCCGCTGCGAAGATCAAGAAGGGCGCCGACGAACCCGACGTGATCCCGCTGACCAAGAACGAGGACATCCTCGCCGGCTTGGTCGACGCCCGCACCGAGGGACGGCTCGCCGGTACCGCGATCGTCGGTTTCGCCGCCGAGACCGGTGACGACAACGGCGACGTGCTCACCCACGCGCGCTCGAAACTGGCACGCAAGGGCTGCGATCTGCTCGTGGTCAACGCGGTCGGCGAGGGCAAGGCGTTCGAGGTCGACACCAACGACGGCTGGTTGCTCGGCGCCGACGGCACCGAGCAGGCCCTCGATCACGGCTCGAAGGCGCTGCTGGCCAGCCGGGTGCTCGACGCACTGGTTCCGCTCCTGCGCTGACCGGGGAGTTCGCGTCGGTTTCGCGCGAAAACAGTTGCGCGGCAACGAGGGTCGTGCAGTCTACCGTCCGGGCAGGTGTTCGCGGCGTGGCTTGGTGCGTACTCGCCACCATGTCGGTGGTTTGGAATAGTCTTGATGAGAAGGGTTGCGCGGTAACACCGAGAAGTTACCGTCACAAGCCGAACGAGTAACCCGTTGAGGGAGAGGGAAGAACTGTGCGTACGACAGGTAGTCGGCTATTCACCAGTGAGTCCGTGACCGAGGGGCATCCGGACAAGATCTGTGACGCGATCAGCGATTCCATCCTCGACGCATTGCTCGCGGAGGACCCGGGCAGCCGCGTCGCGGTGGAAACCATGGTCACCACGGGGCAGGTCCATGTCGCGGGCGAGGTCACCACCTCCGCCTACGCCGACATTCCGCGGATCGTGCGCGAAAAGGTCCTCGAAATCGGATACGACTCCTCCGCAAAGGGATTCGACGGCAACTCCTGCGGTGTCAACATCGCGATCGGTGCCCAGTCGCCCGATATCGCCCAGGGTGTCGACACCTCGCACGAGGCGCGCGTCGGCGGTTCCGACGACGCGATCGAGCGTCAGGGCGCCGGCGACCAGGGCCTGATGTTCGGTTACGCGACCACCGACACGCCCGAGCTGATGCCGCTGCCGATCGCGCTCGCGCACCGGCTCTCGCGCAAGCTCACCGAGGTCCGCAAGTCGGGTGTGCTGCCCTACCTGCGCCCCGACGGCAAGACCCAGGTCACCATCGAATACGACGGTGACCGCCCGGTCCGTCTCGACACGGTCGTCATCTCCACCCAGCACGCCGCCGATATCGACCTCGACAACCTGCTCGCCCCCGATATCCGCGAGAAGGTCGTCGACGCCGTCATCGGCGATCTGAACCTGCCCAGCCTCGACACCTCCGATATCCGACTGCTGGTCAACCCCACCGGCAAGTTCGTCCTCGGTGGTCCGATGGGTGATGCGGGCCTGACCGGCCGCAAGATCATCGTCGACACCTACGGCGGCATGGCCCGCCACGGTGGCGGCGCGTTCTCCGGCAAGGACCCGTCGAAGGTCGACCGCTCGGCCGCCTACGCCATGCGCTGGGTCGCCAAGAACGTCGTGGCCGCCGGCCTGGCGGATCGCGTCGAGGTGCAGGTCGCGTACGCGATCGGCAAGTCGGCCCCGGTCGGCCTGTTCGTCGAGACCTTCGGTACCGAGAAGGTCGACCCGACGCGCATCTCCACCGCCATCTCCGAGGTCTTCGACCTGCGTCCGGGCGCGATCATCCGCGATCTCGACCTGCTGCGCCCGATCTACGCGCCGACCGCGGCCTACGGCCACTTCGGCCGCACCGATGTCGACCTGCCCTGGGAGCACACGGACCGCGCCGACAAGCTGCGCGCGGCCGTCGGCCTGTAATACCCACGGACCGCGTGGCAGCGGACGAAACATCGAAGGCAGCGGGACACCCCATCGCGAGGGTGCTCCCGCTGCTTTCGCCTGCCCACCTCGACCGCGACTTCGACTACCTCGTCTCCGCCGAACTGGACGAGATCGCCCGACCCGGCGTGCGCGTGCGCGTGCGTTTCGCCGGTCGCCTGGTCGACGGATACCTGCTGGAACGTCTCCCGCGCAGCGATCACAACGGCAAGATGATGCCGCTCGAACGGGTCGTCTCGCCGGAACGCGTGCTCGCCCCGGAAATTCTGCGCCTGGCCACCGCCGTCGCCACCCGCTACGCGGGGACGCGCGCCGACGTCCTGCGTCTGGCCATTCCACCGCGCCACGCGCGGACCGAAACCGGCGGCACCAAGAAGACCGGTACCGCGGCGAAAGCGGCACCTGTCACGGAAGCCGTTGATAACGAAGAAGATTCGCCGTCTGATGTAGTTGCCGAGGCCGGTGGGAACGACTCTGGCGAATCGGCGGGCGGGGCTACATCGGACCAGCCGGACGCGACGACCGCGGAGGTTCGGCCCGAGTCGTCACCCGAAGTGTCCGTAGCCCAACCGCGCGTCGAGGTCGATGCTTCGGCATGGGGCCGATATGTGCACGGCCTGGCCTTCGTCGACGCGCTGGCGCACGGCAAGGGGGCGCGGGCGGCGTGGCAGGCACTGCCGGGGGAGAACTGGGCGGCGCGGCTGGCGGAGTTGGCGGCGACGGTCGTGGCCAGTGGGCGCAGCGCCGTGTTGATGGTGCCGGATCAGCGCGATCTCGATCGGTTGCTCGCCGAATGTGTTGCGCTGGTCGGTGATTCGGCGGTAGGGCTGTCGGCGGGGTTGGGTCCCGCAGCGCGGTATCGGCGGTGGCTGGCGGTATTACGTGGGCAGGCGCGGATCGTGGTGGGGACGCGGGCGGCGGTGTTCGCTCCGGCGCAGGACCTCGGACTGATCGCGATCTGGGACGACGGCGACGACACCTATGCCGAACCGAGGTCCCCGTATCCGCACGCTCGTGAAGTGGCGATGCTGCGGGCGCACGAGACGGGCGCCGCGTTCGTCGCCGCCGGTTTCGCGCGGACCGCCGAGATCCAAGCGGTGGTCGAATCCGGTTGGGCACGTGACCTTCTCGCCGAACGCCAGGTATTGCGCGAGGTGACGCCACGGATCAGCGCGCCCGGTGACAGCGATTTCGCGTTGGAGCGCGACGCGTTGGCGCGGTCGGTGCGGATGCCCGGTGTCGCGTTCGCGGCCGCGCGCTCCGCGATCAAGGAGAACGTGGCGGTGCTGGTGCAGGTGCCGCGGCGTGGGTACGTTCCGTCGCTGGCCTGCGCGAAATGTCGCACGCCTGCCCGCTGTCGGCACTGCAACGGCCCGTTGGCACTGCCACAGTCGGCCAATGGTGAAGCGGCGAGCCCGAATTGCAAGTGGTGCGGGATCACCGAAGCGGCGTTCCGCTGCCAGGCGTGCGGTGCGCGAGCTCTGCGGGCGACGGTGATCGGCGCGGCCCGGACCGCCGAAGAACTCGGTCGCGCCTTCGCCGGGGTACCGATCCGCACCTCGGGGGGCGGGGAAGTGCTCGATACCGTCGAACCGGGTGCTCAGGTGGTCGTCGCCACCGTCGGAGCCGAACCGCTCGTGCAGGGCGGTTACGGCGTGGCCCTGCTGCTCGACGGATGGGCGCTGCTCGGCCGCGCCGACCTGCGCGCGAGCGAGGACACCTTGCGCCGCTGGATGGGCGCGGCGGCGCTGGTGCGGCCTCGCGGGCAGGTCATCGTGATGGCCGAACCCTCCCTGCCCACCGTCCAGGCGCTGGTCCGGTGGGACCCCGTCAACCACGCCGCCGCCGAACTCGAAGCCCGCGCCGAGGTCGGCTTCCCGCCTGCGGTCCGCCTCGCCGCCGTCGACGGCACCACCGCCTCGATCGCCGAATTACTCGATGCCACAACCCTTCCCGACGGCACCGAGGTCCTCGGCCCCGTCCCCCTGCCGCCGACGGCCCGTAAACCCTTCTCCGGCGCCGACTCTCCCGCCGAGGTCGAGCGCATGCTCCTGCGCGTACCCCGCTCGGGTGGCGCGCCCCTCGCTCGCGCCCTCACCGCCGCCCAAGCGGTTCGCAGCTCCCACCGCTCCGATGCCCCCCTTCGCGTCCAGATCGACCCTGTCGACATCGGCTGACCCGGGCGTCCGGCACGCCGGTCAGGCGTACATCGGTCGATGGCGCCGCGCCCACTGCGCGTAGCTCGTGGCCGGTCGACCGAGAACCTTCTCGATATCGTCGCTGACCTGCAGCTCTTCCGGTGTGGGTGTGCCGAGGATGGTTAGGGTGTGGTCGGCGACCGGCTCGGGCATGAAGCGGAGCAGGTTCTGTTTGGCTTGGTCGGAGGTGAGTTCGACGAAGGCGATCGGGATGTCGATCGCTTCGGCGAGTGCCGCGGCTTGGTCGCGAGGGGTGACCACGGCGGGACCGGTCAGGGTGTAGGCGCGGGCGTGGTGGCCGTCTTCGCGGAGGGCGGCCGCGGCCACGGCGGCGATATCGGCGGGGTCTACCGAGGGAAGGCCGACATCGCCGAAGGGCGCCGGGACGATGCGCTGGGTGCGGATCGGTTCGATCCACGCGAAGGTGTTGGAGAAGAACGCGCCGGGTCGCAGCGCCGTCCACTCCAGGCCGGACTCGGCGAGTGCCTGTTCGAAGGCGATCGTTCGGGCGTAGCCGTCGGAGTGGGGGCGGGTCACCGCGCCTTGCGAGGACACGAAGACGACTCGGCGCACGCCGGCGTCCGCGGCGGTTTTCAGCAGCAGCGCCGGCTCGGGGCCGATCACCAATTGCTCTCCGGTGATCAGCAGGAACAGCGCGTCGGCGCCGTGTAGCGCGGGGGAGAGGCTGTCGAGATCGCCCAGGTCGGCGACCGCGTGCTCGACGCCCGCGGGGAGGTCGACGGGACGAGTACCTCGGGAGACGGCCCTGACCTGCTCACCCGCGTCGGCGAGTAGTCCGACCAGGGTGCTGCCGATGTTGCCGGTCGCTCCGGTGACGACGATCATGTGGATCCTTAGTTAGTTAGCTGACTTACTTGGTGAACAGAACGTATCCCATCGGGCATCGGCTGTCTATAGTTAGTTGTATGACTAAATCGGACGCGCAGGTCAGCCCCAAGATCGGGAAGCAGGAACGGCTGGTCCAAGCGGCGATGCGGGTGTTCTACCAGCAGGGCATCGAGAAGACGACGATCGCCGAGATCGCGCGCGAGGCCGACGTGCCGGTCGGCAATGTCTACTACTACTTCAAGACCAAAGACCAGTTCGTCGCCGCGGTCATCGAGCTGCATGCGCAGGTGCTGACCGGGGCCGTCACCGAGATCGCCGAGCTGCCGGGGCCCGCCGACCGATTGAAGGCGATGGTGCGCAGCTGGGTCGACCAGCGGGAGATGGCGGCGCGATACGGGTGCCCGTTCGGTTCGTTGGCCGCCGAGCTCGACAAGCGGGAGGACGCCTTCCGCGGCGAGCCTGCGCGCGTGATGGGCCTGCTCGTGGACTGGGCACGCACGCAGTTCGCCGAGCTGGGGCGCACCGATGGCGCCGAGCTCGCGATCGCGTTCGTGGCTGCCTATCAGGGAATCTCCTTGCTCACCAACACTTTCCGCGACCCGGAACTGATGGTCACCGAGGGCGCGCGGCTGGAGCGGTGGATCGACGAGCTGGGTGCGCGGTAGACCCGACTCGGGTACGCGGCGGATTCAGGCGCGATCGCCGGGCTGCCAGCCCGAGCACAACAGGTCGATGCCGGTGATCTCGCCGTGGTCGGTGGTGAGGAAGACGCGCTGCTCGGCGACGCGGGTGGCGCCGTTGGCGGGTCGGATGCGGACCAACCAGTGCGTCGCGAGCTTGTCGCCGACGCGTTCGCGGCCGGAATCGACGACGGCGAAATCGTCGGGACCGCCGAACCGGCCGCGGAAGCGCTCGATCGCCGGATCGGGGCCGACCGCGGTGAACGGGCAGGCCGTACTCGCGCGCCGCGATGGCGGCCAGGTCTGCGACAGCGCGCGAATGACCGAGGAACCAGGTCGCTTTCGCGTCGGAGTAGTCGGCGAAGACGGTGAGGACGTCGGTGAGTTCGTCGTCCGTGATCGGTCTGTCGAGTGCCGCGCAGCCGTCGATCACCTGCTGCCAGGCATCGACGCGGTCGAGTCCGTCGAGCAGTGCCCCGTTCTCGCGGGTGCACAGTTGAACCAGGGTGGGATCGAACTCGGTTCCACTGCGCGACCGCAACATTCGCAGCGCGCGTCGACACCGCCGACCCGGGCATGGACTTCGGCGTCGTGGTGAATTCAGGTTACTCCTTGCGCTCGATGCATTGCCGATATATCGTCGATAGTGTCAAGATAAACGGGAGAGCCACAGGAGGCTGTCATGCAGAACCAAGAACAACGAGAATTCGGACACTTCCGGCGCGGTCGCGGACCGGGCCCCCGGGAATTCGGTCCCGACCGGCAGCAGTTCCGCCACGGCGGGCGACACGGGCACGGCCCCGAGTTCGGACCGGGTTTCGGCCCAGGTTTCGGGCCCGGTTTCGGCCCTGGCTTCGGTCGTGGACGCGGCCGTGGCGGCCGTGGCAGGCGCGGTGACGTGCGGGCCGCGGTGCTGCTGCTGCTCGTCGAGCGCCCCATGCACGGCTACGAACTGATCCAGCAGATCCGCGATCGCAGCGACGATGTCTGGCGCCCCAGCCCGGGGTCCATCTACCCGGCATTGGCCCAGCTAGAGGACGAGGGCCTGGTGCTCATCGAGAAGATCGCCGGTCGCAAAACCGCGCAGCTCACCGACGAGGGCAAGGCCTATGTCGAGACTCATCGCGACGATCTCGGTGACCCGTGGGCCGACGTCAAGCAGGATGTCGGCGCTCAGGCGCTGGACCTGCGCGGTCTGGTCGGACAGGTGATGGGCGCGGTCGGTCAGGTGGCCCAGGTCGGCACGGCGCAGCAGGCGGCGAAGGCGGCCGAGGTGCTCGCCGAAACCCGTCGGGCGCTGTACCGGATCCTCGCCGAAGACGATGTCGTTTCCGAGGGCGACGCAACCCCCGAGAAGTGAGGGCGTCGTGAACGTCCTTCCCGGCGTGCGGTTGTCGATCCCATGGAGTAAATGTTTGGGGCATGGAACAACTGGGAACGTTGTGGGGTTGGGGAACATCACGATTGCGCGGAGCGGTGTCGGTCACGGCACTCGCCTGCACGGCGGTGATCGGTGTGTCCGTCGCGCCGATCGCCGCCGCTGAACCCGCGAATTTTCGGCCGGCTGTCATTCCGATGGAGGCGGGTCCCTCGCAGGCCGATCATCTGGACGCAGCCCATTACATCAAGGCTCATCCGAACTCGGTTCCGGTGGGGCTCAACAACTTCGGGTGTACACCCACGGCTGAGCATCCGCGGCCGATCGTGTTGGTGCACGGCACCGACTCGAGTGCGTACTCCGACTGGGCGGGAATCGGACCGCAACTGGTGTCGGCAGGCTACTGCGTCTTCGCGCTGAACTACGGCGGGGTGCCGGGCGCCGACACCTATGGCACCGAGGACATGCGGATCAGTTTCGCCCAGCTGGCCGGGTTCGTCGACGATGTCCTGGTCGCGACCGAGGCGACCAAGGTCGACCTGGTCGGATTCTCGCAGGGTGCCACCGTCAGCCGGTTCTACGTCAACAAGCTCGGGGGCGCGCCGAAGGTCGGGACCTGGGTCGGCCTGGCCTCACCCAGCTACGGCGGGGTCATGTACGGACTGGTTCCGGTGGGGCAGGCCGTTCCCGGCATGATGGATGTCTTCGCGAAGGTCACCTCGACGGCCGCGGTCCAGCAGGCCCAGGGCGAACCACTCATGGTGGAGCTCAACGCGGGCGGCGACACGGTGCCCGGTGTCCGTTACGTCACCGTCGGCAGCCGGGTCGACGAGATGATCCAGCCGTTCTCGAACATCGCCCTGCGCGGCGCGGGTGCGGAGAACCTCGTCCTGCAGGACCTGTGCGCCGACAACCTGACCGGCCACTTCCACCTGGTCTACGACCCCTTCGTGCAGCAACTGCTCCAGCGCGTCCTCGACCCCGTCCGGGCACCCGCTCCGGTCTGCGTGCCGGTCCCGCTCGGCACCGGCATCCCCGAGGTGATCATCGCGGGCAACTCCTGACGGCCGGGCTGGACGGAAGCGCCTGGCGGGGTCACTAGACTGGGACGACCGCATTCGTCCTCCCCGGGAGCCACCGTGACCATTCAGCCCGTCCGCCTGTTCGGCGACCCGATCCTGCGCTCGCGTGCCGACGCGGTCACCGAGTTCGGTCCCGACCTCGCCACCTTGGTCGCCGACCTCACCGAGACCATGCACGACGACGGCGGGGTCGGGATGGCCGCGCCGCAGATCGGGGTCGGGCTGCGGGTATTCGTCTACGACACCGGCGACGCCGCGGGGCACGTGGTGAACCCGGAATGGTCGGCTGTCGGGGCCGACGAACAGGTCGGCCCCGAGGGCTGCCTGTCGATTCCCGGCGTGCGCTACGACGTGCGCCGGGCATCGCGCGTTCGGGTCACCGGCGTGGACATCACCGGTGCGCCGGTGGAATTCGAGGCCGAGGGTCTGCTCGCGCGCTGCGTACAGCACGAACACGATCACCTCGACGGCGTGCTGTTCATCAACCGGCTCGAACCCGCCGACCGTAAGGACGCGATGCGCACCATCCGCGAATCCGACTGGTTCCGCGGCGGAATCACTGTGCGCGAATCCAGCGGCGTCGGCGGTGGTCGCTGATGCGCCTCGTTTTCGCGGGCACGCCCGAACCCGCGGTGCCCTCACTGCGCAGGCTGATCGAGAGCGCGGGCCACGAGGTCGTCGCGGTGGTCACCCGGCCCGACGCCGTCGCGGGCCGTGGCCGCAAGATCATGCGCTCGCCCGTGGGACAGCTCGCCGACGAACACGGTATTCCGGTGTTCACGCCGCGTAAGCCGTCCGAGCCCGAATTCGTCGCCGCGCTCACCGAGCTCGCGCCGGACTGTTGCCCGGTCGTCGCCTACGGTGCGCTGCTGCCGCAACAGGTGCTCGATATCCCCGCGCACGGCTGGATCAATCTGCACTTCTCGCTGCTGCCCTCCTGGCGCGGGGCGGCGCCCGTGCAGGCGGCCATCGACGCGGGTGACGACATGACCGGCGCGTCGACCTTTTTGATCGAGGCGGGCCTCGATACCGGCCCGGTGTACGGAGTGATGACCGAGAAGATCGGGCTCACCGACACCGCTGGCGAGCTGCTCGCCCGGCTCGCCGACGCGGGCGCCGTGCTGCTCGAGAAGACCCTGGACGGAGTGGAAGACGGTTCGCTGCAAGCGATTCCGCAATCCCACGACGGCGTGTCCTACGCACCGAAGGTGACGGTGGAGGCGGGGCGGATCGGATTCGACGAACCCGCCCTGGCCATCCACCGCCACATCCGCGCCGTTACCCCGGCGCCCGGTGCGTGGACCGAGGTGAACGGGCTGCGCCTCAAACTCGGCCCCGTGGAAATGGTGGAGGAAACCTTGCCCGAACGCGAGATCGAGGTGCGCAAGTCCGGCGTCTTCGTCGGAACATCGACCACAGCGGTCCGCCTCGGGCAGGTCCAACCGCCCGGCAAGAAGATGATGAACGCCCTCGACTGGGCCCGCGGCGCCCGCCTGACTCCCGGCACGGTGATCGGATGAGCGCCTCCGACCGCCGCCGACGTCGCGACGCCGACGCGGCGAAGGGCATCACGTCCCGCGACGACCGCAAGCCCACCGGAAAAACGGGTGAGCAGCGGGGCAGCAGCCCCCGCGACGACCGCAAGATCACCGGCAAGAACGTCGACGGCGGCTGGGCCGCCCGCGCCGCGAAGGGCACCACCACCCCGCGCGCGGACGGCGACCGCTGGACGGGCCGCGACGACCGCGGCGGCGCCGATCGACCCCGTCGCGACGACGGCGGCTATCGCTCCGGCGCACCCCGCCGCGCGGACGACCGCCCCGGTTTCACCCGCGGCGCGCAGGGCCGTGACGCAGGCAACCAACGCGGCGACGCCCCGCGCTCCGGCGCGCCCCGCCGCGAAGACGACCGTCCCGGTTTCGGCCGTGGCGCGAACGACCGTGCGCAAGGCCGTGACGCGGGCAGCCGGCGTGCGGACGCTCCGCGCTCCGGTGCCCCTCGCCGCGAGGACGACCGTCCTGGTTTCGGCGGCGCGAACGAGGCACAGGGCCGTGACACGGCTGACCAGCGCGGTGACCGTGCCGGACGTTCCGGCGCGGGACGTGCCGACCGCGGCACCTCCCGTCCCGACCGCGGTGCGCGCCAAGGAGATTCGCGGAGCAGCAGCCGCGATGCTGGTGCGGGACCGGCGGCCAAGGCCGCCACGCAACGTCGCCCCGAGCGGCCCGATCCCAGCGTGCCCAGTCCGCGCAAGCGGCGCGGCGAGCCCGTGGATCCGGCGCGCGAGGTCGCCCTCGACGTGCTGCGGGCGGTGCGTGAGCGCGACGCCTACGCCAACCTCGCGCTGCCGAAGCTGTTGCGCGAGCGCAAGATCAGTGGACGTGACGCCGCGTTCGCGACCGAGCTCACCTACGGCGCGAGCCGTTCGCAGGGGCAGCTCGACGCGGTGATCTCGGCCTGCGCGGGCCGCCCGGTCGACGAGATCGACGGCCCCATCCTCGATATCCTGCGCCTGGGCGTCTACCAGCTGCTACGAACCCGCACCAGTGCGCACGCCGCCGTCGACACCTCCGTCGACCTGGCCAGTGCCGAATTCGGCCAGGGCCGTGCCGGTTTCGTCAATGCCGTCCTGCGTCGGGCGGGGGAGAAGACCGCCGAGCAGTGGATCACCGAGTTGGCCCCGGCCGACCCGGTCGGCAAGCTCGCCTTCGAACACGCGCACCCCAAGTGGATTGCCCAGTCCTTCGCCGACGCGCTGGGCGCGCAGGCGGGCGAGCTGGACGAACTCCTGGCAGCCGACGACGAGCGCCCGGTCGTGCACCTGGTCGCCCGCCCCGGCGAGATCACCGCCGAAGAACTGGCGCTGGTCACCGGCGGCGAAGAAGGCCGCTGGTCGCCGTACGCCGTGTATCTCGACGGTGGTGATCCCGGCCTGCTGGAACCGGTCCGCGACGGCATCGCCTCGGTCCAGGACGAGGGCAGCCAGTTGGTCGCGCTCGCTCTCACCCGGGCGCCGCTGGAAGGCGAGGACAAGGGTCGCTGGCTCGACCTCTGCGCCGGTCCCGGTGGCAAGGCGGCCCTGCTCGGCGCACTCGCCGCGATCGACCTGTTCACCGTCGACGCCGTGGAACCCGCCGAGCACCGCGCCGAGCTGGTCCGCAAATCCACCAGGAACCTGCCCGTCACCGTGCACGTCGCCGACGGCCGCGACAGCGGGCTGACCCCCGGCTACGACCGCGTTCTGGTCGACGCGCCGTGCACCGGCCTCGGCGCACTGCGCCGGCGCCCGGAGGCGCGCTGGCGTCGCACCCCGGCCGACGTGGCCGAACTGGTCACCTTGCAGCGCGAACTTCTCACCGCCGCGTGGGATCTGGTGCGACCGGGTGGTGTCGTCGTGTATTCGACCTGCTCACCGCACCTCGCGGAAACAGTGTCGGTGGTCGCCGATTTCGTCCGTCGCACCGGCGCCGAAGAACTCGACAGTCGCGAGTTCCTGCCCGGCGTCACCGATCTCGGCGACGGCCCGTCCGCACAGCTCTGGCCGCACCGCCACGGTACCGACGCCATGTTCCTGGCGACCCTGCGCAAGAAGTAGCCCCGCGAACACACGGCGCCGTTCCCACACCGGGAGCGGCGCCGTTCCATTCGTCCAAGCGGGTGCCGATCGCCGCGGTGCAGAATCGACGTATGGCGATGACGTGGGAGCAGGTGGTCGCGGTGGCGACGGCGCTGCCGGGTGTGGAGGAAGGCACCTGGTGGCGCAGTCCCGGCCTGAAGGTGAGCGGAAAGGGCTTCGCACGGTTACGTGTCGAAGCGGAGGGCGGCCTGGCGTTGCTCTGCGAGCTCACGGAGAAGCAAGCGCTGCTCGCCTCCGGCGATCCGGCGTTCTACACGACCCCGCACTACGACGGGCACCCGTTCGTTCTCGTCGACCTCGCCGCGGTCGACCCGCGACAGCTCGCCGAGCTGATCGATAGCGCTTGGTGGCTGCGCGCACCCGCGAAGCTTCGGCGCGCCAGGGAGAGCGCGTAGGGGGACTCCGTTGTCCCGCTGGCGTCAGTCCCGTTCGGACAATTCACGCAGGCGTGCAAGGGTTTTCGCGAGAATCCGCGATACGTGCATCTGCGAGATCCCCAGCTGCGAGGCGATCTGCGTCTGCGTCATCGACTCGAAGAACCGCATGGTGAGGATGCGGCGCTCACGTTCGGGCAGGCCCGCCAGGAGCGGGCGCACCGCGATGTACTCCTCGACCCGGTCGAACTGCGATTCCTCCTCGCCGAGGGTGTCGAGCAGCGACGCATCGCTGTCGCGCCCGATCGAGGCGGCGTCGATCGACGTCGGCTGATAGGCGTTGCCCGCGATGACCGCCTGGGTGACCTCGTCGGGGTCGACATCGAGTTCGGCGGCGATCTCCTTGGCGGTGGGGGAGCGTCCCAGTCGCTGCGAGAGCTGATCCACCGCCGCGCCGATGCGCAGGTGGGTTTCCTTGACGCGCCGCGGAACCCGCATCGCCCAGGTGTTGTCCCGGAAATATCGCCGGACCTCGCCCATGATGGTCGGCACCGCGAAGGACAGGAAATTCGAGCCCCGGCTCAGATCGAACCGATCCACCGCGTGCACCAGACCGACCCGCGCCACCTGCGACAGGTCGTCGAACGGCTCACCGCGCCCGCTGAACTTGCGCGCGATGTGGTCGGCCAGCGGGATGCAGCGGTTGATCAGCGCGTCACGCGCCACCGCGTGCGCCACGCTGCCCGGCTCGGTCGCCGCGAGACGCTCGAACAGGGCGCTGACGTCGTCGTACCCGGATACCGGCTCCGGAGTTTCGGTCTCGTCCTCCAGCGATTCCTGCTCGAGGGCTTCCTTGTCCGGTTCAGCGGCCTTGTCCGATTCCGCGGCAGGGGAGTCGGTTTTGTCGGGTTCGCTGAGACTGTGCTGGTCGGATGTGTCCTCGCCGTGCACTACGCCTTCCCCCGGACCCGTCGAAATCGAACCGTCGTCGGGTACCCGGACACGCCTGCGTCGAAATCCTGCTGCTCGGCAGTCACCTCGTCGCACAGCGTGCGCAGCACATGCCACCCGAAGCTGCGCTGATCCGGCATGCCCTGCGATCCCGCGACACCGTCGACGCGGACCTGCAATTCGGTGTCACCGACGAGGAATTCGCAGGTGAGTAGCGTATCGGGGGCGGCGATCGCGATCAGAGTCGAGCACACCTCGTCCACCGCCAGGCGCACGTCGGCTACCTCGTCGAGGGTGAAATCACTGAGTAGTACCAGTGTTTCGGCCAGTCCGCGCACGATTGGCAGCTGCGTCAGCTGTGCTGCCACACGAATCTCCACCGGGGCGCCGAAGGGCCCATGTTCCGCCGAAAAATTGGTCACCCTCAGAAGGCTACCCATATCCCGGCAGGGCAATCACCATCGCCGTCGCTACACTGGCGCGCTGTGTCCACTCCGACGTTCTCTCGTCCGTCCAAGCCGATGATCGCCCCGTCAATCCTGTCCGCGGACTTCGCGAACCTGGCAGCCGAGGCCGCGGCTGTCGAAGGATGCGATTGGCTCCACGTCGACGTCATGGACGGTCACTTCGTGCCGAACCTCACACTGGGTCTGCCGATCGTGCAGAGCCTGCTGAAGGCCACCGATATCCCGTTCGACTGCCACCTGATGATCGACGATCCGGGCCGCTGGGCGCCGAGCTACGCCGAGGCGGGCGCCTACAACGTCACCATCCACGCCGAGGCCACCGATGATCCGATCGCGGTGGCGCGCGATATCCGCGCCGCGGGCGGCCGGGCCGGGCTGTCGGTGAAGCCGAACACCCCGATCGAGCCGTACCTGGAAATCCTGCGCGAGTTCGACACCCTGCTGGTGATGAGCGTGGAACCCGGATTCGGCGGGCAGTCGTTCATTCCCGGCGTGCTGGAGAAGGCGCGGATCGTGCGCAACCTGGTGGACTCGGGTGAGCTGCACCTGGTCGTCGAGATCGACGGCGGCATCAACGACGACACCATCGAGCAGGCCGCCGCGGCCGGTATCGATTGCTTCGTGGCCGGATCGGCGGTCTACAACACCGCCGATCCGGGTGCCGCTGTGCAGACGCTGCGCAACCTCGCAGCGGCGGTCTGGCTGCCCTAGCTACAGGGCGCGGAGTTTGCGGGTGCCCAGCGCTCGCGCCGCGTCGATGACGGCCTGCACCGGCGGCCGATGGTCGCCGGATTCGGGTTCCTGCACCCAGGTGCGATAGCCGGTGCGCTCGTCGTCGGGGGAGGGCAGCACGATCTGGCTGCCCGCGCAGGCGACGGTCGCGTACAGGCGGAACAGTTCGGCCGAGGCGGTCGCGGTGAGAGAGTCGGGTCGGCACGGGCCGGTGAGGAACGTCCAACGCCGGGCACGGGGGTGATCGACGACCGGACCCGCGATAGCGGCCTCGCGCAGCTTGGCCTGCACTCGCTCGCCCAGGTCGCCGGGCATGGTCACCGCGCCGTAGTGCGCGCCGATCTGGAGCAGAATGCGGCGGGAATCGAAATCTATCTTGGCCGGTAGATGCAACTCGCGCCGATAACGCACGCAGCGCATTTCCAGCGTCGAATCGATCAATGTGCTCATGCGGCACCCCCACATATCGCGAACCTGTTGTAACCCACAGTGTTGTCTTCCTGGAGTGGTGGACTATCCCTGGGGCGAACACTCGGTGGCAGCGGCGCTCCGAGCGATGATGTCGGGAAGAACCCGCAGTTCCAGGCCCCGACATCTGGTTGAACAGCAGGAATCAATGACGTAACAATATTGCGTCAATGGTGCGGGGGGCGCAAGCATTCCACTCACCGTGTTTCCAGTTCGTGATGGCTGGGTATTGCCAGATTAAGGCCGCCGGATGAATGCGGGGGACCGGTTCGCTGAAAATTGGATTGAACGACAACCGCCGGGATGATTAACGGCGGTGTCGCGTCATGTCGATACACCTTCGCCGCCGAAACGATGCCCTGTCGATCGGTTCCGATGGCCGAGTGCTGCCCGCGGTCGGGTTCGGCCCCCGACCCGGGCTCACCGGCCGCGCTACTAGGCTGTGCGACGAGCTGGGCGGTCGCGTGGGAATAGCGGCCACCCGCCTGCTGTTGGGCCCAACGGGTACGGATGACGCGACAAGGGAGTTCAGGCATGTTCACAGGGATCGTCGAGGAGCTCGGCGAGGTCGTGGCCACCGAAGCGCTGACCGACGCCGCCCGGTTGACGATCCGCGGCAAGCTGGTGACTTCCGATGCCGGACACGGCGATTCGATCGCCGTCAACGGCGTCTGCCTCACCGTGGTCGACGTGGTCGACGGCGACAGCTTCACCGTCGATGTCATGGACGAGACGTTGAAGCGTTCGAGCATCGGCGGCCTCGTCACGGGATCGCCGGTCAACCTCGAGCGCGCGGCCGCGCTGAACAGTCGCCTCGGTGGCCACCTCGTGCAGGGCCATGTCGACGGCACCGGCACGGTGCTGCGCCGCAGCCCGTCGGAGAACTGGGAGATCGTGCGGATCTCGCTGCCGGATTCCGTCGCGCGCTATGTGGTGGAGAAGGGCTCGATCACCGTCGACGGCGTCTCCCTCACCGTTTCGGGTCTCGGTATCGACGACGAACCCGGTGCCGACGGAAGCCGTGATTGGTTCGAGGTCTCCCTCATCCCGACCACCCTCGCTCTGACCGTCCTCGGCACCGCCCCCGTCGGCGCCACCGTCAACCTCGAGGTGGACGTGATCGCGAAGTACGTAGAACGCCTCGCCCAACGAGGCTGACACCGATCGGCGCCAGGCCTCACAGAACACGCCGGGACCACGCCGTAATGTAGGAAGTCATTGCCATCCCACGGAGTGTTTCTCGGCCGCCTCGATCTGGACTGACCAGAGGGTGCGACGAAGGAGTGCCCGCCGGGAGGGAAGATCGAGGCCCACCGGGCCGAGAAACCCGCGGCCCCGGCCGCCAAATATACGGAGCAAGCAGACGTGACCAGGTTGGACAGCATCGAGCGCGCGGTCGCCGATATCGCGGCCGGCAAGGCTGTTGTCGTCATCGACGACGAGGACCGGGAGAACGAAGGCGATCTCATCTTCGCGGCCGAGAAGGCCACCCCGGAGCTGGTCGCGTTCATGATCCGCTACACCTCCGGCTACATCTGCGTGCCGCTGACCGCCGACGACTGCGACCGCCTCGGCCTGCCGCCCGCGTACGCGATGAACCAGGACAAGCACGGCACCGCCTACACCGTCTCGGTGGACGCGCGCGAGGGCATCACCACCGGCATCTCCGGCGCCGACCGGGCCGTCACCATGCGCTTGCTGGCCAGCGCCGAGGCCAAGGCCGACGAATTCACCCGCCCGGGCCACGTGGTGCCGCTGCGCGCCAAGGACGGCGGCGTGCTGCGCAGGCCCGGCCACACCGAGGCCGCGGTCGATCTCTCCCGGATGGCCGGACTGCGTCCCGCGGGCGTGATCTGCGAGATCGTCAGCCAGAAGGACGACGGGCACATGGCCCGCACCGACGAGCTGCGCGTGTTCGCCGACGAGCACAACCTGGCGATGATCTCGATCGCCGACATGATCGCCTGGCGGCGCAAGCACGAGAAGCATGTCGTGCGGGTGGCCGAGGCCCGGATCCCCACCGCGCACGGCGACTTCAAGGCCGTGGGATACCAGAGCATCTTCGACGACGCCGAGCACGTCGCGCTGGTGCGCGGCGACATCGGCGACGGCGAGGACGTGCTGGTGCGCGTGCACTCGGAGTGCCTGACCGGCGACGTCTTCGGTTCGCTGCGCTGCGATTGCGGCCCGCAGCTGGACGCGGCGCTCGAGATGGTCGATCAGGAGGGGCGCGGCGTCGTGCTCTACATGCGCGGGCACGAGGGCCGTGGCATCGGTCTGATGCACAAGTTGCAGGCCTACCAGCTGCAGGACACCGGTCGCGACACCGTCGACGCCAACCTCGATCTCGGCCTGCCCGCCGACGCCCGCGATTACGGCACCGGCGCACAGATCCTGGTCGATCTCGGTATCCGCTCGATGCGGCTGCTCACCAACAATCCGGCCAAGCGAGTCGGCCTCGACGGCTACGGCCTCGCGATCACCGAGCGCGTTGCGATGCCGTTGCGCGCCAATGCCGAGAACCTGCACTACCTGCGCACCAAGCGCGATCGGATGGGCCACGACCTGGTCGGCCTCGACGATCTCGACCTGGGCGAAACCGCGCAGTGATCACCACTTCGGAAAGGCAGTAACGATGAGCGGCACGGGTGTTCCGTCCTTCGCCTTGGCGCAGGCCAAAGACGTCAAACTCGGCATCGTCGCCTCGCGTTGGCACACCGAGATCTGCGACACCCTGGTGGCGAATGCCGAACGGGTGGCCAAGGAGGCCGGCGTCGAACATGTGACCGTGGTGCGCTGCGCCGGCGCGATGGAGCTGCCGGTCGTCGCGCAGGAGCTGGCGCGCACCCATGACGCTGTGGTGGCGCTGGGCGTCGTGATCCGTGGTGGTACACCGCATTTCGAGTATGTCTGTGATGCGGTGACGGCCGGGCTGACCCGGGTGTCGCTGGATGCGGCCACCCCCGTCACCAACGGCGTGCTCACCACGAACGACGAGGAGCAAGCGCGCGATCGGGCCGGGCTGCCCGGTTCGTCGGAGGACAAGGGCGAGCAGGCGTGTGCCGCTGCCCTCGATGCCGCGCTCACGTTGCGCGCGCTGCGATCGGTGTGACCGTGCCGGTGGTGCGGACGTGGCGTCGCGGTGCTCCCGAGCCCGACTCGGGCTGGGAGTTCGAGGTGCGTCCGCGCCGGGCGATCCGCACCGCCGTGGTGGTCGCGATCATCATCCTCGTCGCGTTCACCGCGGGTGGGGTGCTGCTGCGCACCGGGTCGACCGGGGTGAACTTCCGGGTCGCCGATCAGGTCGCGATGATCCTGATCGGCGTGGTCGGTGCTGGTGCGGTACTGATGCTGACCCGGCCGCGAGTGCGCGTGGGTAGCCAGGGTGTCGGGGTACGCAACATCCTGGGCGAGCAGGTGTACCCGTGGGCCTACATCCGCGGTGCGGCCTTCCCGGACGGCAAGGCGTGGGCCCGCCTCGAACTGGCCGATGACGATTACGTCCCGATGTTGGCGATCCGTTCCAACGACAAGACCCACGCCGCCGACGCCATCGAACGCGTCCGCGAACTCGGCGCCCGCTACGCCCCGCAGGACTGAATTTCGCCGACCGTCGGCACTGAACTGAGTGCCGGCAGCCGCCTGTGCGCCACCTGGTGACGCACAGGCCGACGCGTCAGCGGGTGTCGCCGAGGACCGCACCCTCGCGGCGCGGATCCGCACCGCCGATCCAGCCGTCCTCGCCGTTGTGTTGCAGGGCGCTGAGTCCGCTGGACTGTGGCGCCACGGAGACCTGATGGCCCATCGCCCGTAGCTTCTCGACCAGCGGATCGTGGGCGCCGTTGTCGGTGGCATCGATGTCGGGGTGCTCGCCGCCCACGCCGGTGACCGGCGTATTGCCCGCGCCGAACGACACCCCGGAGACCGCCTGTTGCGGGTCGAGGCCCCAATCCAGAACGTTGACCAGCGTTTTCACGACGAACTGGATGATCACCGAACCGCCCGGTGACCCTGTGACGAGCTTCAGCTCGCCACGGTCGCCCTTGTCGTCACGATCGAACACCAGGGTCGGAGCCATCGAACTGCGCGGGCGCTTGTTGGGCTGGAGGCGGTTGGCCACCGGGGTGCCGTCGGGGTCGACGGGGTCGGCGGCGAAGTCGGTGAGCTGATTGTTGAGGACGAATCCGTCGACGAGATGGAACGACCCGAACGCCGATTCGACCGTCGTGGTCATCGCGGCGGCGTTGCCGTACTTGTCGATGACGGAGATGTGGCTGGTGCCGTGTTCGGGCGGCTGTGGGCCGTTGCCGAGGGGGACCGGGCCGAGGTTGCCCGGCTTGGCGGTCCCCATGCTGCGCTGCGGGTCGATCAGCGTCGACCGCTCCTTGAGGTACTGCGGGTGGACCAGGGAGAGGGCCGAATTACCCGGCAGCGGAACGAAATCCGGGTCGGCGACGTACTTGTTGCGGTCGGCGTAGGCCAGCCGCTCCGCCTCGGAGATCAGGTGCACGGCCTGCGCGTCGGGGCGGCCGCCGTTGGCGTCGAGCTCCTGGGGACGCAGCGCGGGGAGGTCGAAGTTGGCGAGGATACCCAGCGTCGCGGCGACGGTGCTGCCACCGGAGGACGGCGCGGGCATGCCGCACAGTTCGTACTTGCGGTACCCGGTGCACAGTGCCGTGCGCTTCTTGGCCTCGTAATTCGCCAGGTCGGTAGTGGTCAGCGCACTCGGGGTGCGCCCGCCCGCCGTACTGCCCGCCGCCTCGACGATGTCCTGGGCGATGGCGCCGCTGTAGAAGGCTTTCGTGCCGTCGGTCGCGATCGTCGACAGCGTTTTCGCCAGCGCCGGATTGGTGAGGACGGTGCCGGACTTCTTGGGCGAACCATCGGGTTCGAGGAAGTAACCGCGCGCGGCTTCGTCGGCGGCCAGGTCCTTCGCGGACTCGGCGATCTGCCCAGCCAGCCGCGGACTGATCTCGAAACCGCTGTCGGACAGACTGATCGCGGGATCGAACAGTTCCTTCCAGGCGCTCATCCCGTGCTCCTGGTGCGCGAGTTCGAGCATCCGCAGCACGCCGGGAACACCGATCGAGCGACCGCTGGCGCGGGTGTTCGGCGCGGGTTCGGTGCGGTCGGTATCGCTGACCCAGCGCAGATAGTTCTCGGTCGCCGCGGCGGGCGCGGTCTCGCGGCCGTCGTAGGTGTCGACCGTGCGCGACTTCGCGTCGTAGTGGACGAGGAACGCGCCGCCGCCGATTCCGGAAGCCTGCGGTTCGACCAGCCCGAGTACCGCCTGTGCGGTGACCAGCGCGTCGGCGGCGGTGCCACCCGCGCGCAGCACCCGGCACGCGGCCTCCGTGGCAATCGGATTGGCGGTCGACACCGCGTAGGTGCTGGTGCGTACCGCCGTCATGTCCGAGCGGTATCCCGATGAGATCTCCGGGTTGGTGCTGAGGTTCTGCGAGGTCGGCGCACCCCCTCCGGTCGCGGGCGCCGCGGACACCGGAGTGCCGTTGGGCGTGCTCGTACACTCGGCAGCCGTCTTCTCATCTGTCGAACATCCGGCCAGTACCCCCACCGCGAGCACTGCGGCCGTCGTGGCCCCGATCCACGTCCGTCGCCTTGGCGTCATAGAGGCAGCGTAACGCGCCGGTCCGACACCATCCGAGCTTTTTCCGCCGGGGCGCAGGTCGCCGACCTCCTCGGTGATCTCGACGCCCGGATGACGTGTTCGCGAATCCTGGACTCCCCGGCCGGTTTCCGCCGGAGCCGTACTCGCAGTCTGGCTACCCTGGCTGATATGGATATCGACGCGGTGCTCTTCGACTACTCGGGCACGGTCTTTCGTTTGGAAGACGACCGGACCTGGGCCGACGAACTCGTCGGCGACGACGGCACACCGTTCGACATCGCGGCGAAAGCCGAAGTGCTGCGGCGGATGACGGCGCCGGTCGAGCAGTTCATGACCTTCGACGCGGCGGGCCAACATGCCTGGGACAACCGCGATCTCGACCCCGCCCTACACCGCCACGCCTATCTGGAGGTATTGCGCGGTTCCGGCCTTCCCGACACCCAGGCGACGCGCCTCTACGAACGCCTCATCGACCCGCTCACCTGGACTCCGTACCCCGACACCGGCACTGTCCTGAAATCGCTTGCCGCCCAAGAAATCCCGGTCGGCATCGTCAGCAATATCGCCTTCGACATCCGCCCCGCCTTCGCGAAGCACGGCTGGACGGACCTGGTCGGTGCGATGACCCTGTCCTACGAAGTAGGCGCCATCAAACCGAACGCCCAGATCTTCCGTGACGCCACCGACCGCCTCGGCGTCGACCCCGAACGTGTCCTCATGATCGGCGACAGCGCCGAAGCCGACGGCGGCGCCACCTCCCTCGGTGCCCGCTTCGCGCTTGTCGACGCGGTCCCCACCATCGATCGCCCCCGCGCCCTCATCGACGCACTCGCCGAACACGGCATCCGAACTGCCGACTGACCGCATGCGGGCGACTCGTCGATCGATAGTCGTGCCCGGCAACCGACTCCTATGCCCCGGTCGAGACGCCCGCGGACGCTTACAGCCGTGCGAACCAGCGCGAGGCGCAGGTCAGCGTTCGCGGGTGAACCAGGCCCGGGCCGAGGGCCGAATCAGCATCCCCGCGACCGCGGCATTGGCGACGACGCCGACCACGCCCGGCGGCAGCCCGGTGAGAATGCCCGTCGACGACACCAGGCACGCCAGCACCGCGACCGCGATCGCCGCCTTGCGCACCAGATCGCCACCCTGCCGGAACAACAGCACCAGCGGAACCAGCGCGAAGGACGGCAGATACCCGGCGAGCAGCGCGCCGAGCGAGCCGCCCAACGCCACCGTGATCGCGATCAGCACCACACCGACAGCGGTCGCTACCGCGGCGATCAGCCGCGCCCCGCGCACCGTCCCCGGCATGGCTCCCTGCGGGGACGCCTCGTCGTCGTACAGGTCATCGCCGGTTTGCGGCAGGGCGGCGGCATTGCTCATCGGACGTCCTTTCGGGCACATAATCCGAGCACTCACGCTACACAGGCGGGCGCACAGCTCCCCGGCGACCTCGCGAGCAGGTTTGCGCCGGCCCCGACCCGCCGACCACAATGGCCGTCGTCCTGATCTCCTTGCCGCCCGGTTCGGACGGTTTCGTCGCGCCCGGGTAGGGCTGAGTCCGTGCGGCGTCGCTGGACGCGGAAAGCATTGTGCAAGAACGGTTTCGGTGCCGGTCAAGGGTCGCCCGCGCCAGTCGGCGCCTCGGCGGTGCGGACCTGTCGGAGTCCCTCGCTAGGCTGGATGGGTGGCAGATCCCGCGACGTACCGGCCGGCGCCGGGCACGATCCCCGTCGAACCCGGTGTGTACAAGTTCCGGGACGTGCACGGGCGGGTCATCTATGTCGGCAAGGCCAAGAGCCTGCGGAGTCGGCTGAATTCCTACTTCGCCGATGTGTACTCGCTGCATCCGCGTACCAAGCAGATGGTCACCACGGCGGCCGCCGTCGAGTGGACGGTGGTGTCCACCGAGGTGGAGGCGCTGCAGCTCGAATACAACTGGATCAAGGAATTCGATCCTCGGTTCAATGTGCGCTACCGCGACGACAAGACCTACCCGGTGCTCGCGGTGACCCTCAACGAGGAGTATCCGCGGCTGTTCGTCTACCGCGGGGCACGCAAGAAGGGCGTTCGGTACTTCGGCCCCTACGCCCACGCCTGGGCGATCCGCGAGACCCTCGATCTGCTGCTGCGGGTGTTCCCCGCGCGCACCTGCTCCAACGGAGTATTCAAGCGGCACAACCAGATCGGGCGCCCCTGCCTGCTCGGCTACATCGACAAGTGCTCGGCGCCCTGTGTGGGCCGGGTCAGCGCCGACGAGCACCGCCAGATCGTCGAGGACTTCTGCGATTTCCTGTCCGGCAAGACCGACAAGATGGTGCGCGCGCTCGAACGCCGCATGCACGAGGCCGCTGAAGACCTCGACTTCGAGAACGCCGCCCGTCTGCGTGACGACGTACAGGCGCTGCGCCGCGCGCTGGAGAAGCAGGCCGTGGTGCTCGGTACCGGCACCGACGCCGATGTGATCGCCTTCGCCACCGACGAACTCGAAGCCGCGGTCCAGATCTTCCATGTCCGCGACGGACGCGTGCGCGGCCAGCGCGGCTGGGTCGTCGACAAATCCGGCGACGCGCTCGACGTCGCGGAATCGGGCACCGAGATGGCGGCCCTGGTCGAACAGTTCCTCACCCAGTTCTACGGCGAACAGGCCGCCATGGCCGATCAGAACGGCGACGCGGCCATCGTCGTCCCGCGCGAGGTGCTGGTGCCCGAACTGCCCGCCGACGCCGAGGAGATCGGCGAGTGGCTCAGCGAGATGCGCGGCTCGGCGGTCTCGCTGCGCATCCCGCAACGCGGCGACAAGAAGGCGCTCGCCGAGACGGTGCAGCGCAACGCCGCCGAGGCACTGGCCCAGCACAAGCTCCGCCGCGCCGGTGACCTCACCTCGAGATCACAAGCGCTGCAAGACATTCAGGACGCACTCGAACTCGACAGCGCCCCGCTGCGGATCGAATGCGTCGACATCAGCCACGTGCAGGGCACCGACGTGGTCGCCTCGCTGGTGGTCTTCGAAGACGGCCTGGCGCGCAAGTCCGACTACCGCCACTACGCGATCAAGGAGGCCGCGGGCGACGGCCGCTCCGACGATGTCGGCAGCATCGCCGAGGTGACCCGCCGCCGCTTCGCCCGCCTGGCCCGCGACCGCGAACAACCCGTCGAGATCGAACCCGACGAGGTAGACGAACCCGCCTCACGCCCCGGCATCGACCCCACCACGGGCCGCCCGCGCCGCTTCGCCTACCCGCCCAACCTCTACGTCGTCGACGGCGGCGCACCCCAGGTCGCCGCCGCCGCCGAGGTCCTCGACGAACTCGGCATCACCGACGTGGCGGTGATCGGCCTGGCAAAACGCCTCGAAGAGGTATGGGTGCCCGGCGAAGCAGACCCGGTGATCATGCCGCGCAACAGCGAGGCGCTGTTCCTGCTGCAACGCGTGCGCGACGAGGCCCACCGTTTCGCCATCACCTTCCACCGCAGCAAACGCTCCCGTCGGATGACGGCATCGGCACTGGACTCGGTGCCGGGCCTCGGCGAGACGAGGCGAACGGCCCTGGTCACCCACTTCGGCTCGGTCGCCAGGATCAAGGACGCGACTGTCGAGGAAATCACCTCGGTGCCCGGAATCGGAGTATCGACGGCGAAAGCAGTGCTCGCGGCACTCAACAGTCCGTAACCGCGACGGCCGGGATCGCAGGACGCAAGATTGCGTGTGCCGTACGTTGTGTGTCTGCGCCCGATACCCGAACCGGTGCGGGATGATCGAAAGGCACCCAGAAACGGATCCGGTAGGACATGACACGCGTCGAATCAAATAACAATGCGGGGGCGGCACCCGGTCAATCCGGGACGGTCACCGACACACAGCAACCAGTAGAAGTGGTCATCGTGACCGGCTTGTCCGGCGCGGGCCGCGGCACTGCCGCGCGCGTGCTGGAGGATCTCGGCTGGTACGTGACCGACAACCTACCGCCCGAACTGATCGGGCGAATGATCGAACTAGGCGCCGCCGCCGACCCGCCGATCCGTCGGCTCGCGCTGGTCATGGACGTGCGCAGCCGATTCTTCACCGGTGAGCTGTCCGGCGTCACCGAGCAGTTGCGCGGCGCGGGCATCCGCACCAGAGTGCTGTTTCTCGAGGCGTCCGACGATGTGCTGATCCGGCGATTCGGCTTCGCCCGACGCCGTCATCCGCTCCAGAGCGACAGCCCCGACGGGACGCTCTCGGCCGGTCTCACCGCCGAACGAGCCAGGCTGGCCCCGGTCAAGGGCGCCGCCGACCTCGTCATCGACACCACCGAGCTGTCGATCCACCAGCTGCACCGCAAGCTGGAGGAGGCATACGGCGCGGGCGCGCCAGCCGCACTGCAACTGACCGTGCAATCATTCGGCTTCAAGTACGGTGTTCCCCTCGACGCCGACATGGTGTTGGACGTGCGATTCCTACCCAACCCGCATTGGATTCCGGAATTGCGGGAACACACAGGACAGGAGTCGGTGGTCAGCGATTACGTGCTGTCCAGGCCCGGTGCGCGGGACTACCTGCAGACCGGCAAACACCTGGTCGACTTGACGACGACCGGATACCGCCAAGAGGGGAAGCGATACATGACCGTGGCAGTGGGGTGCACCGGCGGCAAACATCGCAGTGTCGCTATCGCCGAGGCACTGGGTGAGCGCATCGGCGCCGATACCGGACACGCGGCGGTGGACGTCGTTCGCGTCGTGCACCGGGATCTGGGGCGCGAATGAGTGGAACCGAAGCCGATCCAGCCGTTGTCGCGTTGGGCGGTGGACATGGGCTGTACGCGACATTGACAGCGGTGCGCAGGCTGACGCGGCGGATCACCGCCGTGGTCACCGTCGCCGACGACGGCGGATCGTCCGGTCGGCTACGCGCCGAGCTCGGCATGCTCCCGCCGGGAGATCTGCGGATGGCCCTCGCGGCGCTGTCCGAGGACGCCGGCGACGTATGGACCACGACGGTGCAGCACCGCTTCGGCGGCACCGGCGCGCTCGCCGGGCACTCGGTGGGCAATCTGATCCTGGCCGGACTCACCGACATCCTCGGTGACCCGGTGGCCGCGCTCGACGAGGTGGGCCGCCTGCTGCGGATCACCGGCCGGGTGCTGCCGATGTCGCCGATTCCGCTCGACATCGAGGCCGAAGTATCGGGCCTCGAGTCGGATCCGCGGATCGGCCGGTGTGTACGCGGTCAGGTTGCGGTGGCGACCACGCCGGGTAAGGTCCGGCGGGTGCGGCTGATTCCGTCCGATCCGCCTGCCAGTCCCGAGGCGACCGCGGCCATCGAAGACGCGGATGTTGTTGTGCTGGGACCTGGTTCGTGGTTCACCAGCGTCATTCCGCATGTCCTCGTGCCGCAATTGCACGCGGCGCTGGTACGCACGGAGGCACGCAAAGTGCTCGTACTGAATCTGGCGGCCGAGCCCGGCGAGACCGCCGGCTTTTCCGCGGAACGTCATCTGCATGTATTGTCCCAGCACGCACCGGATTTCGCGGTCGACGATGTGCTCGTCGACTCGGCGTCGGTGCCCGAGGGGCGGCAACGGGAACATGTGGCAAGAGCCGCCGAACAGTTGCGTGCACGGGTAACGTTCTGCGATGTCGCCGAGCCGGGAACGGATCGGCATCATCCCGGAAAACTTGCCGCCGCACTGGATCAGCTGATCCGGTCGCCGCGGTCGCAACTGGCAGGGCTTCGAGTCGAGGGACGACACAGTGTCTCAGATGTGCGTTCCGGGTCGGTGGGAAAGGAGCGCGTCTCGTGGCGATGACAGCCGAGGTGAAGGACGAGCTGAGCAGGCTCGTGGTATCGCAGGTCAGCTCGCGCAAAGCGGAGCTGTCGGCGTTGCTGCGGTTTGCGGGCGGTCTGCACATCGTGGGGGGAAGGGTGATCGTGGAAGCCGAGGTGGACATGGGGTCCATCGCCCGGCGACTGCGCAGAGAGATTTTCGAGCTGTACGGATACGGCTCCGACGTGCATGTGCTCGGCGCGGGCGGGTTGCGTAAGACCTCCCGCTACGTCGTGCGGGTGTCGAAGGAAGGCGAGGCGCTGGCGCGCCAGACCGGGTTGCTCGACGTGCGCGGACGTCCCGTTCGCGGACTGCCCGCACAGGTGGTCGGCGGCAGCATCGGTGACGCCGAAGCGGCATGGCGTGGCGCGTTTCTCGCGCACGGTTCGCTCACCGAGCCGGGTCGTTCCTCGGCGCTCGAGGTGAGCTGCCCCGGGCCGGAGGCGGCATTGGCGCTGGTCGGCGCGGCGCGCAGGCTCGGCATCACCGCGAAGGCGCGCGAGGTGCGCGGCACGGATCGGGTCGTCGTGCGCGACGGCGAGGCGATCGGCGCCCTGCTCACCCGCATGGGCGCGCAGGACACCCGGCTCACCTGGGAAGAACGGCGGATGCGCCGTGAGGTGCGGGCCACCGCCAACCGGCTCGCCAATTTCGACGACGCGAACCTGCGTCGTTCGGCGCGTGCGGCTGTCGCGGCCGCGGCTCGGGTGGAACGGGCGCTCGAGATCCTCGCCGACGATGTGCCCGAGCATCTCGCCGCGGCGGGCAGGCTGCGGGTGCAGCACCGGCAGGCCTCGCTCGAGGAGCTCGGTCAGCTGGCCGAGCCGCCGATGACCAAAGACGCTGTCGCCGGCCGGATCCGGCGCCTGCTGTCGATGGCCGACCGTCGTGCCAAGGACCTCGGCATCCCCGATACCGAGTCCGCGGTGACAGCGGAACTGCTCGACGACGCGTAATAGGAATATCGACAGACTCCGCACGCCGAAAGGTGTGGCGAATCCGACGATTAAGGCAGAGCGGTCATCGATGACCGCTCTGCCCTCTATTCTGGGGGCTCCGCAGGCCTGAGGCCGGGGAGCTCACAACTCACAGGTGGCTGTCGTGAAAGGCTGGCGCGGCTACTACTGTGGTTACCGTCGGAATGAATCCGCTTGAAAGCTGAGGAGCGATAACGTGACTGTCCGGGTAGGTATCAACGGCTTCGGTCGTATCGGACGTAATTTCTTCCGTGCGGTGGAGGCGCTGAAGGCCGTCGGCGAGACCGATATCGAGATCGTCGCGGTCAACGACCTCACCGACATCAACACCCTCGCTACCCTGCTGAAGTACGACTCGATCCTGGGTCGTCTGCCGCAGGATGTCTCCGTCGAGGGCGACACCATCGTGGTCGGCGAGCAGCGCATCAAGGCGCTCGCGATCAAGGAAGGCCCCTCGGCGCTGCCGTGGGCCGACCTGAACGTCGACGTGGTCGTCGAGTCGACCGGCATCTTCACCGCCGCCGAGAAGGCCAAGGGTCACCTGTCCGCGGGTGCCAAGAAGGTCATCATCTCCGCGCCCGCCACCGGCGACGACATCACCATCGTGATGGGCGTCAACGACGACAAGTACGACGGCAGCCAGAACATCATCTCCAACGCCTCCTGCACCACGAACTGCCTCGGCCCGATCGCCAAGGTGCTCAACGACTCGTTCGGCATCGTGAACGGTCTGATGACCACCATTCACGCCTACACCCAGGACCAGAACCTGCAGGACGCGCCGCACAAGGACCTGCGTCGCGCCCGTGCCGCGGCCCTGAACATCGTGCCCACCGGCACCGGCGCCGCCAAGGCCATCGGCCTGGTGCTGCCCGAGCTGCAGGGCAAGCTCGACGGCTACGCGCTGCGCGTTCCGGTCCCGACCGGCTCGGTCACCGACCTGACCGCGACCCTGGCCAAGCCCGCCACCATCGAGGAGATCAACGCCGCGATGAAGGCCGCCGCCGAGGGCCCGATGAAGGGCATCCTCAAGTACAACGAGGACCCGATCGTCTCCAGCGACATCGTCACCGACCCGCACTCGTCGATCTACGACGCGCCGCTGACCAAGGTCATCGACAACCAGGTCAAGGTCGTCTCCTGGTACGACAACGAGTGGGGCTACTCGAACCGCCTGGCCAACCTGGTCGATCTCGTCGGCAAGTCGCTCTGATCGCGATGACAGTTCAGACACTGCAGGATCTCCTGACCGAGGGTGTCGAGGGCCGGGGCGTGCTCGTGCGCTCCGACCTGAACGTTCCCCTCGACGACAACGGCCAGATCACCGACCCGGGCCGCATCATCGCCTCGGTGCCGACCATCCAGGCGCTGATCGATGCCGGCGCCAAGGTGGTCGTGATGGCGCACCTGGGCCGTCCCAAGGGCGAGCCCGACGCCAAGTTCTCGCTCGCTCCCGTGGCGGCGAAGCTGGCCGAGCTGCTGGGCCGCAACGTCCAGCTGGCCGGTGACGTGGTGGGCTACGACGCGCTCTCGCGCTCGGAAGGCCTCACCGACGGCGACGTGCTGCTGCTCGAGAACGTGCGCTTCGACCCGCGCGAGACCAGCAAGGACGACTCGGAGCGGGCCAAGCTCGCCGCGGCGTTCGTCGAGCTGGTCGGCGACGACGGCGCGTTCGTCTCCGACGGTTTCGGCGTGGTGCACCGCAAGCAGGCATCGGTCTACGACGTGGCACAGGTGCTGCCGCATTACGCGGGCACCCTGGTCGCGGCCGAGGTCGAGGTGCTGCGCAAGCTCACCGAGGACCCGGCCCGTCCGTACGCCGTGGTGCTCGGCGGCTCCAAGGTTTCGGACAAGCTCGCGGTGATCGAGGCACTGGCCCCCAAGGTCGACACCCTGGTGATCGGCGGCGGCATGTGCTTCACCTTCCTTGCCGCGCAAGGACTTCCGGTCGGCGGCTCGCTGCTGCAGACCGAGATGATCGACACCTGCAAGTCGCTGCTCGAGCGCTTCGGCGACGTGCTGCACCTGCCGGTCGACATCGTGGTGGCGGACAAGTTTGCGGCCGACGCCGACACCAAGACCGTCGCCTCGACCGAGATCCCCGACGGCTGGCTCGGCCTCGACATCGGCCCCGAGTCGGTGTCGCGGTTCTCCGCGCTGCTGACCGAGGCCAAGACGGTGTTCTGGAACGGCCCGATGGGCGTGTTCGAGTTCGACGCGTTCGCCGCGGGTACCCGTGGCGTCGCCGAAGCCATCGTGACCGCCACCTCCAAGGGCGCGTTCACCGTGGTCGGCGGTGGAGACTCGGCTGCTGCCGTGCGCTCCCTCGGACTGCCCGACGACGGCTTCTCGCACATCTCCACAGGTGGCGGCGCTTCCCTCGAATACCTGGAAGGCAAAGAGCTGCCCGGTATTTCGGTGCTGGAGGGCTGAGCGATGGCAACACGGAAACCGCTCATCGCGGGCAACTGGAAGATGAACCTCAACCACCTCGAGGCCATCTCCCTGGTGCAGAAGGTGGCGTTCGCGCTGCCGGAGAAGTACTTCGCGAAGGTCGACGTGACGGTGATTCCGCCGTTCACCGATCTGCGCAGTGTGCAGTCGATCGTCGACGGCGACAAGCTGCTGATCACCTACGGTGCGCAGGACGTCTCGGCATACGACTCCGGTGCCTACACCGGTGAGATCAGCGCGGCGATGCTGGCGAAGCTGGGCGCCACCTTCGTGGTGGTCGGGCACTCGGAGCGTCGTCAGTACCACCACGAGGACGACGCGACCGTGCTGGCCAAGGCCAAGCAGGCGCTGAAGTACGAGATCACCCCGATCGTCTGCATCGGTGAGGGTCTCGGCGTCCGGGAGGCGGGTACGCACGTCGAGTACAACCTCGAGCAGCTGCGTGGTTCGCTCAAAGGTCTGACGGCGGAACAGATTTCGCAGGTCGTCATCGCCTACGAGCCGGTCTGGGCCATCGGCACCGGCAAGGTAGCCTCGGCGGGCGACGCGCAGGAAGTGTGCGGCGCGATCCGTGGCGAGCTGGAGAAGCTGGCCTCCCCGGAGATCGCCGCCGGTGTGCGCGTGCTCTACGGCGGCTCGGTGAACGCCAAGAACATCGGCGAGCTGATCCGTCAGCCCGATATCGACGGCGCGCTGGTCGGCGGTGCATCGCTCAAGGGTGACGAGTTCGCCACCCTGTCGGCGATCGCCGCGGGCGGGCCGCTGCCCTGATCGGGTACTGAACGCCGAAGGGCCGGAAACCGTTGGGTTTGCGGCCCTTCGCTTGTCGTGCGCTGCGAGGCTACTGCGCGCGCAGGATGAGGCCGTAGCCGTTGTCGTTGCGCAAGGTCAGAGTGGCCGCGTCGATGGTGGCGGTGGTTCGGCCGTCCAGCGCGCGCAGTACGTTCTGCTCGACCTCCATCACCTCCGGCGGGCACATCATTCTGGTGGTGGCGAGGGCGAAGTTCACCGCGTCGCCGGGGCCGACGCCCGCGGTTCCGGTGATCCGATTGCACCCCGCGAAGCCGTTGACGGTGCCGCCGTCACCGATGGTGATATTCGGGCTCACCTGGTCGAGGGTGGTCGAGCGGATCTGCGCGTCCGGGGTGAGCATGGTGGTGACCACCCAGGTGGTACCGGTCAGGGGCTTGTCGGGGCTCACGATCTTCTTGTCGGTGAGATGGACGGTGACGGACTTGCCCGTCAGCGTGAGCTGATCACCGTCGAGGCGCCAGGTGGGGTCGGATTCCAGGAAGGTGTTCTGCCAGGCGTCGGCGCCGTCACGGCCGTCGGTGCACGCCATCAGGGTGCTCGCCAGCGGCGAGGTGTGCACGATGTGGTTGCTCAGGTCGACGGTGCCGCCCGCGGAGTTGCAGCCGGAGTTCGCCGAGATCCGGCCGTCGGTGAAGGTGAGCGTCATCGGACCGCCGCCCGGGATCTGGTCGCCGACGACCTCGGTGGAGACGTAGGTGCGGTCCATCGGCGTGGCGGTGTCGTCCACCGGTTCCTTGTCGGCTGACCCGCACCCGGCCGCCACGGTGCCGACCAGTGCGAGCAGAACAGCCAGAGGACGAGGTGATATCCGCATGGATCCGATGGTACGGACCACCCCGAACGCCACGGCGCGGTGTTCGGGGTGGTTCGCGAACTCGTTACCTACCCGGCCGCGTCGCCCGAGCAGATGGCGCTCGCGAATTGGCCGCTGGCCTGGTCCTCGGCGATCACTGTGCCGCCGACGGTGATCTTGCAGGAGACCGATCCGCCGTCGGCCCCGGAGAGCACGCTCAGCGAAACGAACTTCACCAGCCCGGTGACCGTGACCTCCTTGGACCACGGCAGCGTCACATCGGATTCCTGTGCGACATCCAGACTTCCGTCGGAATAGGTCACCGTCGAGGTCCCGGTGCCACCGGCCTGATAGGAGACGGTGACCTCCCGGCTGACCTCGTTCTCGATCTCATTGGCAACGGTGCCGACGAGCGCGACACAACCGCCGACGATCAGCAGCAGGACCACCAGGACACCACCGAGCACCCACGGCCATACCTTCTTCTTACGCGGCGGCTGCGGGTAGCCACCCTGCTGGGGGTAGCCACCGCCAGTCGGTTGCTGGCCGTACGGCGGCGGTTGCTGGCCATAGGGCTGCTGCGGATGGCCGGGTGGGACAGTCATGCGGTTTCCTCCGTGTGGTGCGGGCTCTCCGAACGACACGGGAGCTCTGTACTGATCGCTCGAAGGCGGCCAGAAGGTAACACCGCATCGAAAAATGGCGGGGATATTGTCTTGAAGCACAGGGCATCTGGTGGTTCAGGGTGATCGGTCGCAGCAGGCGGTCGCGGCAGCGCACCGTTGTCGCGGCGGAGACTGCGTGCCGGGGCTCGGTGGTCGCCAGGGATATGCTCGACGCGTGGGCACTGTGGCGGCGGAGCGGATCTCGACCTGGGCGCCGTTGCGTTCGCCGGTGTTCAGGGCGCTGTGGATCGCGCAGCTCGTGTCCAATCTGGGCACCTGGATGCAGACGGTCGGCGCGCAGTGGATTCTCGTGGATCAACCGAACGCGGCGGCGCTGGTGTCATTCGTGCAGACCGCGCTCACCCTGCCGGTGATGTTGCTGTCGATTCCGTCCGGAGTGCTGGCCGACCTGGTCGACCGGCGCAGGTTGCTGATCGGCGCGCAGGCGGGCATGGCTCTCGCCTCGCTCACCCTCACCGTGTTCACCGCCACCGGCCACACCACTCCCGCGGTCCTGCTCAGCCTGCTGTTCCTACTCGGCTGTGGGCAGGCGCTCACGGCTCCCGCGTGGCAGGCGATACAGCCCGAGCTGGTGCCGCGCGACCAGATCACGTCGGTGGCGGCGCTGGGCAGTATGAGCGTCAATATCGGTCGAGCCGTCGGGCCCGCGGTGGCTGGGGTGATCGTGTCGATAGCGGGGCCGACCGTGGTGTTCGGGTTCAACACGGTGTCGTTCATCGGCATCGTCGTGGTGCTGCTGGTGTCGAAGTGGCCGACGCGAACGAGCCCGCTGCCCAGTGAACGGCCGCTCGCGGCATTGCAGGCGGGCACCCGGTTCATCCGCGCCGCGCCCGCGATCAGGAGGGTGCTGTTCCGTGCGAGCCTGTTCATCGCCCCCGCCAGCGCGGTGTGGTCGCTGCTGCCGGTGATCGCGCACGACCGCCTCGGACTGTCGTCGTCCGGCTACGGTCTGCTGCTCGGTGCGCTCGGGCTCGGCGCGGTGTGTGGCGCGCTCGGATTGTCGCGCCTGCGGGTCCTGTTCACCCCCACCCAGCGACTCGCGCTCGCCGCGGTCTTGTTCGGCCTCGGCGCGGTCGCGGCCGCGCTGGTCCAGAATGTGGTGCTGGTCCTCGTGCTGCTGGTCGGGGCCGGGCTGGCGTGGCTGCTGGCGATGTCGACGCTGAACTCGACCATGCAGTTGCTCCTGCCCGCCTGGGTCCGCGCCCGCGGTCTGTCGGTGTACATGCTGGTGTTCATGGGTGGGCAGGCGATCGGGTCGCTGCTCTGGGGCCTGGTCGCCGGTGCCTACGGTGCCGTGACGGCGCTGCTGATCGCGGCGGCGATGCTGGCATGCTGCGCCGTGAGCACCCTGTGGTGGCCGATCCGGCACAACGTCGAGGAGATCGACCTCTCCCCGGCGGCGTACTGGCCCGAGCCGCAACTCGTCGTCGAGCCCGAACCCGCGGACGGCCCCGTCCTGGTGATGCGCGGCTACGACGTGCCACCCGGCGACGTCGCCGCCTTCACCGAGTCGATGGCGCTGGTCGGGCGATCCCGGCAGCGTACGGGCGCGATGGAATGGCGGCTCTATCGCGATGTCGGCACCGTCGACCGCTTCGTGGAAGCCTTCGTCGTGCGGTCATGGGCCGAGCACATGCACCAGCATCAGGTGCGTCTGACCGCCCGTGATCGGGAGATAGAACAGGCCGTCGTCGAGTACTCCGCGGGCCCCCAGACGGTCTCACACCTGGTCGCCGTCGAGCCTGGTTAGACCAGTCGGTCCCGCACCACCTAGGATGAACGTCATGTCGCTGTTCCTCGATATCCTCCTTGTGATCACCAGCTTGCTGTTGGTGCTGCTGGTGCTGCTGCACCGCGCCAAGGGCGGCGGCTTGTCCAGCCTCTTCGGTGGCGGCGTGCAGTCGAGCCTGTCGGGCTCCACCGTCGTCGAGAAGAACCTCGACCGGATCACCATCTTCGTCGGCGTTGTCTGGTTCATCGCGATCCTCGGCATCGGCCTCGAGATCAAGTTCGCCTGAGTTCGCTCTACGTTCTGCCCTACCGACCAGCGCACAGCATGTCGGTAGGGTTGTTTCCGCGACCTACGGGGGCGCTGCGCCGGTATCGGTTCTCGACCTAGCCCAGTAGCAGACGCCGTGCGGCGGTCTCGATCGCTGACTCGCTCAGCAGCACAGTGTCCGCGGCGGGACCGAGTGGGACGAAGCTGTCCTCGCTGGTGACTCGGGCGAGCGCTCCACGGTAGCCCGTGTCGATCAGCGCCGCGTAGACCGATTCGGAAACTCCACCGGTGCTCCGGGTTTCATCGGCGACCAACACCTTTCCGGTGGCTTCGGCGTGGTGGATCAGGTCGGCGACCGGTAGCGGATTGAGCCAGCGGAGATCGAGCACCCGTGCGTGAATTCCTTGGGCGGCAAGGCGATTCATCGTGCGCAGACTCATCGGGACGCCGTTGCCGAAGGTGACGATGGTGAGGTCGGTGCCTTCGCCGTAGGCACGGGCATCGCCGATCGGGATGTGGTCGGTGGTGGGGGAGGCCAGCCAGGCTTCGTCTCCGGGGTGGAGATCTTTGGTGTGGTACAGCGCAATCGGCTCTACGAACACGCATACTCGGCCATCGACTCGGGCCGCTGACACGCAGGTGCGCAGCATCGCAGCCGCGTCGTCGGCGCGCGCGGGCACCGCGACGAGGACGCCGGGGATATCGCGCAGCGCCGCGAGGGAATCGTCGTTGTGGAAGTGGCCGCCGAAGCCCTTTTGATAGGCGAGGCCGGCGATGCGCAGGACCATCGGATTGCGGTATTGCCCGTTCGAGAAGAACTGCAGTGTGGCCGCTTCGCCGCGGATCTGATCGGCCGCGTTGTGCACGTAGGCCAGGTACTGGATCTCGGGGATCGGGATGAATCCGGCCAATCCGGTACCGAGCGCGGTGCCGAGGACGGACTGTTCGTCGAGGAGGGTGTCGAAGACCCGGCGCGCTCCGAACCGCTTTCTGAGTCCTTTCGTGACGCCGTAGACGCCGCCCTTGCGTCCGACGTCCTCGCCGAATACCAGGACATCGGGATCCTTGGTGAGGAGTTCACCGAGGGTGTGATTGATCGCCTGCGCCAGTGTCATCCGGAGGTCGGTTGTCCCGGAGGGATCGGGAGGCCGGGGCGACGCTTCACGAGCCCGTTCGTCAGCCGCCGACTGTGGAGAGGGCATCGGCGGACCGAGTCGGGTGACATCGTCGCGGATCGCGGTGGGATGAGTCGGCGCGAGCGGCGCGA
This sequence comes from Nocardia sp. Root136, assembly GCF_001427185.1. NCBI lineage: Bacteria > Bacillati > Actinomycetota > Actinomycetes > Mycobacteriales > Nocardiaceae > Nocardia > Nocardia sp. Root136. The sequence goes on along the minus strand of NZ_LMFE01000001.1, from coordinate 899,707 downwards.
TCACGGCCGCGGCGGAATCGAGCCGCGCTTCGTGAACCACCTCGTCGGCGGTCTCGCGCACGCGCGCACCGATCCGCTCGTAGCGCTCGAGGAGATCGCCCGCGTCGGCGGCACCCGCCGCGATCAGGTAGCGGGAGGTGCCGAGAAGGGGGTCGCGGGCGAGGTCGGCGGCGATATCGGCCCGACCGCGATAGGCGGACTCGACATCGGATCCCGCGTGGCCACCGAGTCGGACCGTGCGCAGGTGCAGGAATACCGGCACCCGCCAGGTCCGCGCCAGGTGCACCGCGTCTTCGGCGGCACCGAGAACGTCGGGCAGGTCGCAACCGTCGGCGGCGAGGTAGGTGAGCCCCGGCCGCGGGCCGTAGGCCCGTTCGATCCAGTCCGGGGCGGTCGGCACACTGATACCGAGGCCGTTGTCCTCGCAGACGAACACCAGCGGCATTTGCACGCCCTGATGGGCGGCATGCAGGGCGGCATTGACCGCACCGACCGCCGTCGAATGGTTCGCCGACGCATCGCCGAAACTGCACACCACCACCGCGTCAGCGGGCCACGGACACGAAACCCCTTGCTTCGCGGCCCGATCCAGCGCGAAGGCCAACCCCACCGCACGCGGCAGATGCGAAGCGATGGTCGAGGTCTGCGGGATGATCGACGCCGCCGCGCTCCCGATCACCTTGTGCCGACCACCGGAAATCGGATCAGCGGCCGCCGCCACAACCCCGAGCAGCACGTCCCGAATCGGATCCAGCCCCGGAATCTGCTTGCATCGCTGCACGAAAAAGGCCGCCGACCGATAGTGCAACAACGCCGGATCATCGACGCGCGCCGCTGCCGCCACCGCCGCATTCCCCTCATGCCCCGAGGACCCGATGCTGTAGAACCCCTGCCGAGCGGCCCCCAACCGCCGAGCGGCCAGATCGAGATGCCGACTGGCAACCTGCGATTCGAACAATTCGATCCCGAACGCGGCATCGATGGTCTCGATCGGCTCGATCCGGTCGGGCACAGCGAGACTGTCCATCGCGGCCCGAAACGCCCCATCGAGGTCAAGCGAACCCAGTGCCACCGTCACAACTCCTCGCCCGCTGTCGAGTCGACGTCCGAACCGTCGGCATGCCAAGAAAGCTACTGTGATCCTCGATGAACGACGGGCAATTCCCGCCAGAAGCGCGCAACTGCGTTATCCGCTGACGAACATCGATCTCGTAGGTGGAACTCGTGTGTGGGGGGATCCGGGTGCGCGGTAGTGTCCGGTGTTCATGTGGGACGGCGATGGAGGGCATTGACTACGCCAGGTGGGCCGGGAGGTCAGTGGGGGTATCCGCAGCAGCCGTACCCGCCGCAGCCGTACCCGCCGCAGCAGTACGGGCAGCCGCATCTTCCGCCGCAGCAACCGCAGTACCAGCAGCCGCCTGCTCAATTCGGTGCTCCACAACCGAATTACGGTGCGCCACAGCAACTGCCGAGTCCGGTCGCACCACCGGAGAGTGCGGCGGTGCAGGCTTATCTGGCGGCCGTCGCTCACCACATGAATATGGGCGGCCTCCAGGTGAGCCGGAACTGGATCGGCCCGGTGCTTTCCCTGATCGGTATCGGCGCGGTGATCAAGAGTTCGCTGAACCCGATCGAACTGGCCGTCTGTGTCGGCCACGCGGGTGAGATCTCACCCGCGACGGTTGCCGGATTCACCCGGCAGGTAGATGAATTCGCCCGCTCGATCCGCCGCCCCAGCGCATTCGCGGTGAAAGGTAGCGCGTGCGCTGTCGCCGCGTTGATCTCCGACCGAGTACACCCGGCCAGTTTCGGCGCCGTGACCAATAAAGCCATGAGCTACGGCACCGTCGTGGTGCCCGCCGTCATCGACCTGGGCAACCGTCAGATGATGATCGCTCAGAATACTCCCGTGCTGGGATTCGCCATGTGGAGCACCGTGCGCGGTAAGGCCGGTATGTACCTCCCGGATCCGCGCGCGGTCTCGGGCTGACAGTCCCAGGGCACCGAACCGAATCTCACTGTCCCCGTACGACAATCGCCGTGATCATCGTTCGCCCGTCGCGGACGGTGGTGGTGATGAGTTGGGTGTAGAGCAGGTCTTCTGCCGACGTGCCGCCGGGCCGACGTTCGGTCAGATCGAGTTCGTAGTTGTCCGGACCGATCTGGTTGATCTGGGCGCAGTAGGTGGTTCCGCGCGGGACGTGCTCGTCGATGCCGCGCTGAATGGTCGGGGCCGAACCGACGGTGTCGGCCTCGGGCGCCACAAACGACCGCGCCTTTTCACCATCGCGGTCGCTGTAGAACGCGTACTCGAAGCCGAGGATCGCGCCGGGACCGGAGTTGTGGTCACCCGGACCGCGGCCGATGGTCAGGCTGCCGCGCTGTTCGTCGGCGCAGGGCAGTGGTCCAGCCGTCTTCCTGGTCGTCGGCGGGCTGGTGGCGGCGATGAGCACGGCTTCCTCTGGTTCGCTGTCTCGACCTGCCACGACGTAGGAGAGCGCCGCCACGCCGACCGCGATCGTTGCCACCGAACCCAGAACGACGAAGCCGATCCTGCTGCGACCCGTGTTCTGTGGCTCGATCCTCTTGTGCGCCTGGAACTGCGGGGGTGGCGGCGGAATCATCGGCTCCGGATCGGCCGGTCGCCACGAAGTCGGCGCGTACCCCGGCACAATCGCGGCCGGATCAGGCCCGAGTACGTCCAGTGGTGGACCGAACGGTAACCCCGAACTCCCGTCCTCCCGCGGTCCTGTGGAAGCCACCCATCACCCTTTCCCTTCCCATGCCGGCACCTCGCATCCGACCCAAGCGCTACCTCAGCGCACGGGGGCACGGCACCACCACAGGTCGGCAACCCATGATGTTCCCGGTTGGCAACTCGTCCCCCCGCCACACCGATCGCCCGACATTTTAACCAGGCGCTGTCGCGAAACGGCTGGGCGGGAACCGCATGTTTCCGAAAGCGGACCGGTGAGCCTTCCTGCCAGGGTTGCTCTACGCCGCCGCGAGAGCGGGTGGTGAGCGAGCGCCAGGAGGCACAGCATGCGAGGCAGAGTTCCCTTACGGATGCGGGTGTTGTCCGCGCTCAATAGTGGGCCGGATTGGGATTCGATCACGCCGACCGAGATCGTCGAGCTGCGTGGGGCACAGGAGAAGTTGCGTCGGTCCGCCATCGGGACGTTCATCACCGGTAAGCCGGACCGGGGTGCGCGCAGCACCACGCACACGCTCGAACTGCCCGGTCGTACCGTGAATGTTCGGGTGCATCGACCGGTCCGCGAGGGTTCGGGGCTACCCCTGATCGTCGCGTTCCACGGTGGCGGATTCATCAGTGGCGTTCCCGAGCAGGATGATTGGCTGCTCAGCCACCTGGCTGCCGAGTGTCCGGCGGTGGTCGCTTCGGTCGACTATCGGCTCGCGCCGGAGCATCCGATTCCCGCCGCTGTCGAGGATGCCCGCGCCGCGGTGCCGGAACTTGTCGCCCAGGCGGGGCAGTGGGGTGCGGAGGGAACTCGGCTCGCGCTACTCGGCAGTAGCGCGGGCGCGACGCTCGCGGTGTTGACCGGCTTCGAGACGCGTGCGCTACGGACGCAGGTCTTGATCAACCCGCAACTCGATTGGACCGACGGGGTGTTCGACTATCCCTCGTTCACCGAGAACGCGGACAGCCCTACCGCGACACCAGCCAATTGCCGTGCGGTGCAACGTATCGCGCTGCCCGAAGGCTTCGATGCGCGGACGATATCGCCGATGTTCCACGACGACCTCGCCGGTTCGGCCCCCACCCTCATCCTGTCCGCTGGACTGGATCCGCTGGAAGATCAATCGCCCGCCTACGCCGATCGTTTGCGCAAGGCCGGTGCCGAAGTGACGCTGACCCGCTATCCCGAAGCGACAAACGGCTTCTCGAGCATGCAGGGCCTGATCCCGGCCGCCGGACCCGCCCGCTCGGAGATCCTCGACTATCTGCGAAGCCACCTGGCTGTGCGTTCGGGAGTGCGCCGATGACCACCATCAGCGAACAGCCGACTCGAACAACGCGTCTCACGAGCCTGCTTCGGCCGTATCTCGGCAGCTTCGGCGCGGTGGTGATCCTGCAGGTCGTCGGCGCCGTGGCGGGGCTGGCTCCCTTGCTGGCAGTCGTCGAGCTGGGTCGTACCCTGTTGTCGCCCGGCGAGGTCGACCGCGCTCATGTGTGGTTCGTCGTGCTGGCCGGAGCGGTGGGCCTGCTCGTCCGATTGCTGTGTACCGCAGCCTCTTCGGCGATCGGACACCAGCTCGACGATCGAGTCCAGCTGTCGCTGCGGCGGCAGTTGGCCGATCAGCTGGGGCGGGTGCCGATCGGCTGGTTCGCGCGGCATCGCACCGGTGAGCTGGCCAAGATCGTGGGCGACGACGTGAGCGCTGTGCACCCGTTCATCGCTCACGCGCCCGGCGAATTGGTGTCGGCGTTCGTGGTGCCGCTGGTCTCGCTGATCTACCTGTTCACCGTCGACTGGCGGCTCACCCTCATCACCGGGATCCCGGTGGTGCTGGCCATCGCACTGGTCCCCCTGATGATGACCCCGAGTCGGCTACGCGAACAACAGGATTTCGACACCGCGATGGGCGTGATCGCCAGCTCGGTCGTCGAGTTCGTCCAGGGCATCGCGGTGGTGAAGGCCTTCGGCGGGTCCGAGCGCGCTCATCGCAGATTCCGCACCGCCACCGACGATTTCGCTGACATCTTCCTGCGGATGGTGCGTGGTCTGGCGGGTATCGCGGCGGGCATGCAGGTGGCGTTGTCGCCGCCGTTCGTGCTGCTGGTCGTGCTGATCGGCGGTGCGGCGCTGATCACGAACGGTGGGATGGCCCCGGCCGATCTGCTGCCGTTCCTGCTACTGGGCATCGGCCTGACCGCACCGGTGGCGGCACTCGGGCACGGTTTCGACGATCTCCAGGCCGCTGGGCGCGCGGCAGGCCGGATTCGCGATGTTCTCGACGAGGCGCCGCTGCCCGAGCCGACCCAGCCGAGGGCACCGCGGGGGCACCGGCTGGAGCTGCGCGGGGTCCGGTTCGGCTACGACGCCGAACACGAAGTGCTGCGCGGGATCGACCTGGTGCTCGAACCCGGCACCGTGACGGCGCTCGTCGGGCCGTCGGGCAGCGGCAAATCCACCCTGGTCCAGTTGCTGCCGCGGTTCTTCGATCCGGTCGAGGGCACCGTCTCCCTCGGCGGAGTCGACCTGCGCGAACTCGGCAGCCGCGAGCTCTATCGGACGGTCTCGTTCGTCTTCCAGGATGTGCGACTGCTGCGCGCGTCGGTCGCGGACAATATCGCCCTCGCCGTCCCACAGACGGACCGCGACAACGTGATTCGGGCCGCCCGCCTGGCGAATATCCACGACCGCATTCTCGAGTTACCGCACGGGTACGACACGGTGATCGGCGATGACACGGAGTTGTCCGGTGGTGAGGCGCAGCGGATTTCGCTGGCGCGGGCCCTACTCGCCGATGCGCCGGTGTTGGTCCTGGACGAGGCGACCGCCTTCGCCGACCCCCAGACCGAGCAGGCGGTGCGCCAGGCGTTGACATCGCTCGGTCGCGACCGGACCCTCCTCGTGATCGCCCACCGGCTGGAAACGATCGCCGATGCCGACATGGTCGTGATGCTCGACAACGGCACGATTGTCGAACGCGGCCGACCCGCCGATCTGCTTGCCCAACAGGGAAAGTTCGCCGACTTCTGGCACTCGCACCGAACGGTGACCGCGGAATTACAGGGAGACCCACGATGATTCGCATGCTGTTGCGCGTGCTCGGACCCGAATACGCCGGACCGGTCCGGCGCACCGTCGCGCTGATGACCGTGACCGCGGTCGCCGAGGGATTGTCCTACGCGCTGCTGGTTCCCGTGCTGCGGTCGCTGTTCGGCGACGATCCCGCCGGCGCGCGCCCCTGGCTGATCGCACTGGGCATCGCTGTCGCCGTCTACGCGATGCTGCGCTACCGCAGCGACCTCTCCGGTTTCCGCGTGGGGACCACGCTGCTGCGCGGGGTGTACTACCGGCTCGGTGATCATCTGACCCGCCTGCCCATCGGTTGGTACACAGCGGGCCGCGTGGGGGAGGTGTCGGTGCTCGCCAGTCGTGGTGTGCTGCAGGCGTTGAGCGTGCTCGCACACCTGATGGCGCCGCTGATCTCCGCCGCTGTGACGCCGTTGACGATCATCGTCGTGATCTTCGCGTTCAACTGGCAAATGGGCGCGGCCGCCGCTGTCGCTGTGCCGATCGTGGCGGCGATCCAGGTCTGGTCGGGGCGCGCGATGGCGGCCGACGACGCGCAGCGGCACGAACGTGACCACGACGCCGCGCAACGCGTCATCGAATATCTCCAGGCGCAGCCGGTGCTGCGGGCAGGAGGGCGCACCGCGCAACGGTTCGACCTGCTCGACGATTCGCTCCAGGAAGTCGCGCGTACCTCGCGCCGTCGCGCCTTCACAGCGCTGCCCGGAATCCTCGGCCTCTCACTCGCGGTGCAAACAGTGTTCACCGGGCTGCTGGCCCTCGGCACCTACCTCGCCCTCGACGGAAACATCGGTGCCGCAGAAGTTTTGGCAATCCTCGTCCTCGCCGCCCGCTGCGCCGACCCGCTCCTGTCGCTCGCCGATATCGGCGGCCAACTCCGCAGCGCCCGATCGGAACTGGTGCGCCTCGAAGCACTCCTGCGGACCGAAACCCTGCCCGAACCCGCGACTCCGCTCGAGCCGAAAGCCCACGACCTGTCCTTCGATGCCGTCACCTTCCGGCACGGCGGTCGCACGGTACTCGACGATGTATCGCTGACGGTTCCTCGCGGTCAACGGTTGGCCGTGGTCGGGCCGTCCGGAGCGGGCAAAACCACGCTCCTGCAACTGATCGCCCGCTTCTACGACGTCGATGCGGGCACCGTACGCATCGGCGGCGTCGACGTGCGCTCCATCGGCACCGACACGCTGATGGCCCAGTTCGCCATCGTCTTCCAGGACGTCTACCTCTTCGACGGCACGATCGAAGACAACATCCGCCTCGGCCGCCCCGACGCCACCGACGAAGAGGTGAGGACCGCGGCCGGTGCGGCCCGCCTCGACGAGGTGATCGACCGACTCCCCGGCGGCTGGGCAACGAACGTCGGCGAAGGCGGCACAGCGCTGTCCGGCGGTGAGCGCCAACGAGTCTCGATCGCCCGAGCCCTCCTGAAGAACGCCCCGATCGTCTTACTCGACGAGGTGACCTCGGCCCTCGACCCCCTGAACGAGGCAGTAGTCCATGAGGGCATCGAACGCCTGATGGCCGGGCGAACCGTCGTGATGGTGGCCCACCGCCTCCGCACCGTCCGCCGCGCCGACCGCATCGTCTTTCTCGACAACGCCCACATCGCCGAAGACGGCACCCACGACGAACTCCTCCACCGAGCAGGCCGCTACGCCGACTTCTGGGCGAGCTCCCTGACCCCGGTCACCTGAGCTTCCTCGAGTTCGGCTGTTATCGCGGCCAGTCCCCCCAGTCATCGGACAGGATCAGATTGTCGTCGGGCAGCCAGCTCCCCGGCGCGATTCCAGTGCCGCTACCGGGCTCGCCCCACGATGCGAACGGATCGGCGGGGACGAAGTCGGTCTCCGCTGGAGTCGGCTCGGCACCCGGTGGTCTGCTCACCGGGTAGACATCGCCACGGACGGGCTCCCCGAGGTCGCGCGAGTCACCGGTGATCGGTGCTGCGTCGGTCGTGTCAGAAGCGGTGCGGACAGGATCGGGTGGAATAGAACGCTGATTCGGCGGCGCGGGACGGCTTGCCCTCGGTAGCGGTACAAAGGTGACCGGATCAAACTCCGAGAGAGTCGGCGGCGCGGCGGGTCGCCGACGCGGCGTCGGAAGGATTGTCGGCTGGGCGTGGCCCGGTTCTTTGCGGTCGGTTCGCGGCAAGGGATGCTGTGGTGCTGCAACAGATTCAGGGTTGGTGCGGGGCCGAGCTAGTTTGTCAACGACCTGCTGGCGGTCCTCGTGCAGGCGTGGATCGTTGCTCAGCGCCGCCACTGCCGCCCGCATGGTGGTGGCAGCCTCGGTGACTGCTTCGCGGTGTAGTTCGACGATCAACGAAACCACTACCGCCGCAGCGAGATCGGCGCCACTGTCACCCAACTCGATGCTGTGGATTGTGCCGTTCGCACCAGCTTCAAGGCGAAGAGCCCCATCGGCGCTCACTGCCCGGCCCCTCGCGTCGGTGAGCGCCCGTTGGAGCTTCTCGATATGTCCCGAGACCGGGTCGACGTCCTCCATGCGTTGAAACCTTCTATCCGACTTGCCGCTCCGCCGCCGGCATCACAGTGCAGCTTCGTTCGCGTGACCCAGCGGTCAACCGGTCACGTGCTGACTGTATCGGGGCTGGAGCGAGTACGTCGACGCGTTGCGTCCGTTGACATTGCGTGGCCCGGTCCCTGTCGTTACGGTGACGACCGAAGGGAACTACGGGGGAATGGGGAATCATGGCTGGCGCATCGGATTTGGATCTCGATCCGACACGGACACAAGAGCTTGCGACCACACTCGGCAAGGTCGAGGCCGAGATGACCGATGTCTTTACCGGCGAGACCGGCGAAGCCGCTGTGACCTTGCCGGGAACAAAGGTTCCTGACGTGTCGACAGCGGCGATCGGGAAGGTCGTCAAGGCGGCCAAGACGCTGATCGCGGACTATGACGCGCTGTCGAAGGCGACATCTGCTGCGGTCGCCGAATTTCAGAACACGGACACGCAGAACGCGGGCGATATCGCGGCGCAGCAGGCGGCGCTGGCATGACGACGCTGGGCACCGAGGAGCAGAAGTCGGAGGCCGCAGACGCTGAAACCCTGACCGTTGCACAGGTTCTGGCCTGGGAACCCGCCACGCTTGCCGCACGGGGTGACGCGTGGTCCGCCCAGGCGCAGAAGCTGACGGCGTTCGATGACACGCAGTATCGTGCTGTGGACGGCAGCCGGGATTTCTGGACGGGCACTGCGGCGGACGCGATGCGGACAAGGCACGAGGAGATCCGAACTACCACTAGGATTTTCATCACAGCATTGCAGGACGGTGCGACTGCGGCGCATTCGGGTGCGAGCACGCTGGACGCGGCGAAAACTGCTCTGCTGAATGCCGTGAAGTCAGCGGAATCCAATGGGTACGAAGTTGCTGACGACGGTACTGTCAAGATTTCGACGAGTACTCATCAAGCACTGTTGTCGCAATTGCCTGACGCAACGTCCTATTCGGTCGCGGCGGGAGCTCTCCAGGTCGATGCGGATGCGTCGACCACCGCTGTGAAGCAGGCATTGGAGAACGCGGGTGCAGCCGCTTCTTTGGCGCAGACGGCGATCGAGGAAGCCTTCGCCGGACTCCCCGAGAACCCTGACACTGGTGTGGTATTTCAGGTACCGGGTTTGCCTCAGCCGCCCGGGGGATGGAGTTCTGACCCCGCACGACGTATGGCCCAGGAAATTGCATACGGGCATGCGTGGACGAAGCACAATGACGATTTCAAGGGAATGACGCAAGATGATTTGGCAGAGAAGGTCTACCTGATCATCTCTGGCTCACAGATGGAGCGGCTCGGCAAAGACTATAAGGGTGATCCGGTGATGATGAGCTACGACGGTTTCATCGTTATCGTGGATCCGAACACAACCGATCACGGCACCGTCTACAGGCCCAAAGACCCGTTAAGTGAATTTATTCGACTAACTGGTCAAATCGAGGACCCATCCCTTGGTGACGGTAAAGATGGGACGCGCACAGGATCGCAACCTCCTGGCGGTACCGGGGGTACGCAGTCCGGAAAGACTGGTGCCAAGTAAGTGGCCGGGGCTCAATCGAAGGGATCTACGGTGGAATACGACATGGCGGCGCTCAGTCTTCGAGAGCGCGACTTCATCGACGCATCTCTTGCGAGCTGGACGGGGATTTCGACGCGCGCACCGATACCTGTACGCGCGCTCGGATATTCGAATCGAGATCATTTCGATGACGAAGTGGACAGGTTGCGTCGAACTATCTCTGCTGGCGAGAAACTGTCCGAGGTCGACACGGCTCGCGTTTTGTTCCTGAGCGAACTGGCCTTCGGAAGCGACCTATTCGGAGCCGGCGTGGAATTCCGCTTGGTCAGCTCATTTTCCGACGCCGAGGGCATCGCTGTACTTCGGACACTGCAGCGCAAGCTGTACACGCATTCAGGCGCGCGCTCGCTGTTCAATCCCGAGCTTTATGCGCCGCGTGACGATTAGCTGACGGCTATCATGCGTTCGCCGGTCGGGACAACTACGCGCCGCCGAATTCGGTGCGCAAGCACCCGTGACTCGGTCACCTGACTTGAACGAAGCCGGGCCCCGGACACGGGGCCCGGCTTCGTCAGCGGGTTATTCGTCGTCGAGCAGCAGACCCGTCGCTGCGGGTTCGTCGATCACCCAGGTGGTCGACTCGATGCCGACCGCGCCGGCCGACGGGATGTCGTCGGGGGAGGCGCCGTTGACGGCGGCGGCCACCGCGGCGGCCTTGGCTTCGCCGCTGACCACGAGCATCACGTGGCGGGAGCGGTGGATCGTGGGCAGGGTCATCGTGATCCTGGTCGGCGGGGGCTTCGGGCAATTGTGCACGGCGACAACGTATTCCTTGGTTTCCTGCACTGCGGGAGAGTGCGGGAACAGGGAGTCGATGTGGCCTTCGGCGCCCATGCCGAGGACGGTGAGGTCGAACTCGCCGCGTTCGTCGAGTTCGGTGTGCACGAGCTGGGCGTAGGCGGCCGCGGCTTCCTCTGGGGAGCCGTAGGCGCCGTCGGAAGCAGCGATCGGGAAGACGTGCGCCGGGTCGAGCGGGACGAAGTCCAGCAGCGCCTCGCGGGCCTGGAGTTCGTTGCGGTCCTTGTCGCCGTCGGGGACGAAACGCTCGTCGCCCCAGTAGACGTAGAGGGTGGACCAGTCGATGTCGCCGGGGGACTGCCGGACTCGCTCGAGCAGGCGGATGCCGTCGCTGCCACCGGTGAGCGAGACCGACGCGTGGCCGCGTTCGGCCTGGGCGGTGACGATCACATCGACGAAGCGCTCGGCGGCCGCGTCGGCGAGAAACTCGGCGTCGTCGTGGATCTCGATCGTGTTGGCGGGGAATTCGGCACCGAGGTCGTCGTGCACGTCTATGTGGTCACTCATAGGTCACCTTCTCGATTCCGGCGAGCGCCTCGGCGTAGATCTCGTCGGCATCGAGCCGACGCAGTTCCTCGGCGAGACAATCGCGAGTTTCCCGGCGTGCCAGCGCGATCCGCTGGTCGGGTTCGCCGGTGCGGGTCAGCGTTGCCGTCCTTCCTAGTTGCGGGCGTTCGATGGCGATCGAATCGGTGGCGCGCTGGATCTCCACCTTCAACTCCCCGGTCTTGCGGATCACCGGGCAGTGCAGACGGGACGCCAGCCAACCGGCCAGGGTGTCGAGCGCGGGTTCGGAGGCCAGGCCGGACACGGTCACCGAGATGACCGGTTCGAACGGCGGCTCGTCCAGCGCCGCGGCCAGCAGTGCGCGCCAGTAGGTGATGCGGCTCCATGCCAGATCGGTGTCGCCGGTCGCGTAGGAGTCGCGGCGCTTCTTGATCGCGGCCTGTGGATCGCGGGCGTAGGTGGCATCGGTGATGCGGCGCTTGGCCAGCCTGCCCACCGAATCCATCGACGGGAAGTCCGGCGCGCCACGCGGCCACCACGCCACCACCGGGGTGTCGGGCAGCAGGAACGGGGTCACGACGCTGCTCTCGTGGTTCACCAGCGCGCCCTGCAGGCGCAGCACGATCACCTCGGCCGCACCGGCGTCGCCGCCGACGCGGATCTGAGCGTCGAGGCGGGTCTCGGCATCGCGGTCACCGCGGGCCAGAACGATGACGCGGCAGGGATGTTCGCGGCTGGCGTCGTTGGCGGCGTCGATCGCGTCCTCGGCCTCGGAGGAGTCCAGGGTGCACACCACCAGGGTGAGCACCCGGCCCTGGGTGATCACGCCGTTGGTCTCGCGCAACTGCACCATCCGCTTGCCGACATCGACGGTGTTGGTATCGGGCATGTCGACGATCACGGACGCCGCCATTCCCGCCCGCTGCGCGCGAGCATCTCATCGGCCGAGGTGGGACCCCAGGTACCGGCCTCGTAGGGTTCGGGTTTGCCGCCCGCGGCCCAGTGCGCGAGCACGGGATCGAGGATGCGCCAGGACAATTCGACCTCCGCGTTGACCGGGAACAGCGACGGCACGCCGAGCAGCACGTCGAGGATCAGCCGTTCGTAGGCCTCGGGGGAGGACTCGGTGAACGCCTCGCCGTAGCTGAAGTCCATGTTCACGTCGCGCACTTCCATGCCGGAGCCAGGGACTTTGGAGCCGAAGCGCAAGGTGATGCCCTCGTCCGGCTGCACCCGGATGACCAGCGCGTTCTGGCCGAGTTCCTCGGTCATGGTCTGGTCGAAGGGCAGGTGCGGCGCGCGCTTGAACACCACCGCGATCTCGGTCACCCTGCGGCCGAGGCGTTTTCCGGTGCGCAGATAGAACGGCACACCCGCCCAGCGGCGGTTCTCCACGTGCAGGGTGAGCGCGGCGTAGGTCTCGGTCCGCGACTGCGGATCGAAGCCTTCTTCTTGATGCAGGCCGACCACGTGCTCGCTGCCCTGCCAGCCCTCGGTGTACTGCCCGCGCGCGGTGGTCTCGTCCAGCGGCGCGACGAGTTTGGTGGCCGAGAGTGCCTTGATCTTCTCGGTGGTGAGCTGCATCGGCTCGAAGGAGGTCGGCTCCTCCATCGCGGTCAGCGCGAGCAACTGCAACAGGTGGTTCTGGATGACGTCACGCGCGGCGCCGATCCCGTCGTAATAGCCTGCGCGACCGCCCAATCCGATGTCCTCGGCCATGGTGATCTGCACGCTGTCGACGTAGTTGGCATTCCAGATCGGCTCGAACAACTCGTTGGCGAAGCGCAGCGCCAGAATGTTCTGGACCGTTTCCTTGCCGAGATAGTGGTCGATGCGGAAGACCTGCTCTTCGGGAAAGACCCGGTTGACCAGGGCGTTGAGTTCCTTGGCGCTGGTCAGGTCGTGGCCGAACGGCTTCTCGATCACCACGCGCCGCCACGGGGTGTACCCGTCGGGGTCGGGGGTGGCCTGAGCCAGATTGTGCTCGGAGAGCTGATCGAGCACCACGGGGAACATATTCGGCGGAATCGACAGGTAGAAGGCGTAATTGCCGCCGGTGCCGCGGGTCTGATCGAGAGTGTTCAGGGTGTCGGCGAGCGTCGCGAAGGCCGCGTCGTCGTCGAAACTGCCCTGCACGAACCGCACCCCCTCGGCCAGGTGGTCCCAGACCTCCTGGCGGAAAGGAGTGCGCGCGTGCTTCTTCACGGCCTCGAGTACTACCGAGGCGAAGTCTTCGTCGGCGTAGTTGCGCCGAGCGAAGCCGACCAGTGCGAAACCAGGGGGAAGTAACCCCTGGTTCGCCAGGTCATAGATGGCCGGCATCAGCTTCTTGCGGGACAGATCTCCGGTGACACCGAAAATCACCATGCAGCACGGGCCCGCGATGAAGGGGACCCGTTTGTCGCGTTCGTCGCGCAGCGGGTTGTGCCACAGCCCCGCCGCCTGATCCGTCGATGCTGTGCCGGCCATCGTGTTAGTTGCCCTCCGCAGCGACGCCGAGCGCGCCGGTGGTTGCCTCGATCAGTTCGCCCCAGGCACTCTCGAACTTGTCGACGCCTTCGCGCTCGAGCAGCGCGAACACATCGTCGAGATCGATACCGACCGCCGCCAGGTCGGCGAAGACCTGGGCGCCTTCGGCGCCACGGCCGCTGAGCGTGTCGCCCCGCACCTCGCCGTGATCGGCGAACGCCTGCAGGGTCTTCTCCGGCAGGGTGTTGACCGTGTTCGGGCCGACGAGTTCGGTGACGTAGAGGGTGTCGGGGTAATCCGGGTTCTTCACCCCGGTCGATGCCCACAGCGGCCGCTGCCGGTTGCCGCCCTGTGCGGCCAGGTGGTTGTAGGTGGAGGTATGCGCGCCACCGTCGAACACATCCTGGTATTCGGCGTACGCCAGCCGAGCGTTGGCCACACCGGCCTTGCCGCGCAGCGCGAGGGCCTCCGGGGTGCCGATCGCCTCGAGGCGCTTGTCGATCTCGGTGTCCACGCGGGAGACGAAGAACGAAGCGACCGAGTGGATCTTGGCCAGGTCGTGGCCGACGATCTTGGCGTTGCGCAGGCCGTCGAGATAGGCGCCCATCACCGCGCGGTAGCGGGGCACCGAGAAGATCAGCGTCACGTTCACGCTGATGCCCTCACCGATCACCGAGGTGATCGCGGGCAGGCCCGCCTCGGTGGCCGGGATCTTGATGAACAGGTTCTTGCGGTCGACGATCTTCCACAGCTCGATCGCCTGGGCGACGGTCTTGTCGGCGTCGAAGGCGAACCGCGGGTCGACCTCGATCGATACGCGCCCGTCCACGCCACCGGTCGTTTCGAACACCGGCGCGAGCACGTCGCAGGCGGCGCGCACGTCGTCGGTGGTCATCGTGCGGATCGCCGCGTCGGCGTCGGCGCCTTGGGACGCAAGGTCTTTGAGCTGCGCCTCGTAGGCGTGGCCCACACTCAGCGCGGCCTGGAAGATGCTCGGGTTGGTGGTGACGCCGACGACGCCGCGGGTCGCGACCAGTTCGGCGAGGTTGCCGGACTGGATGCGATCACGCGAGAGATCGTCGAGCCACACCGAGACGCCCGCGGCCGAGAGCGCGGCGAGATTCTCGTTCTGTGCCATGGTTCTTACCCCTTCACCTTGTCGGTGGAACGCAGTGCCGCGCGGACGACGGCATCGGGGGTGATACCGAATTCGCGGTACAGAGTCTTGTAGTCGGCCGACGCGCCGAAGTGATCGATGGACACGATTTCGCCCGCGTCACCGACGAATCGGTACCACGGCATCGCGATACCGGCTTCGACCGCGACCCTTGCCCGCACCGACGGGGGCAGCACTTCGTCGCGGTATCCCTGATCCTGCACGTCGAACCACTCCACACACGGCATCGAGACCACACGGGTCGGGATGCCCTGCTCCTCCAGGGTAGTGCGCGCGGCGACCGCGAGGTGGACCTCGGAGCCGGTGCTGATGAGGATCACTTCCGGGGTGCCGGTGGATGCCTCGGCCAGCACGTAGCCGCCCTTCTTGACACCCTCGTAGCTGGTGCCCTCCAGGGTGGGAACGTCCTGGCGGGTCAGCGCCAGTGCGGACGGGCCGTCCTGCTGCGGCGACTCGTACACCGGGAAGTGCGAGGTGTGCTCGTCGGAGTCACGCTCGAGGATCGTGCGCCAGGCGTGGACGGTCTCGTTGGCATCGCCAGGGCGCACGACATTGAGGCCGGGGATCGCGCGCAGCGCGGCCAGGTGCTCGACCGGCTGATGGGTCGGGCCGTCCTCGCCGAGGCCGATGGAATCGTGGGTCCACACGTAGATCGCGGGCACCCGCATCAGCGCGGCCAGGCGGACGGCCGGGCGCATGTAGTCGCTGAACACCAGGAAGGTGCCGCCGTAGGGGCGGGTGGGGCCGTGCAGCGCGATGCCGTTGAGGATCGAGCCCATCGCGTGCTCACGGATACCGAAGTGCAGGGTGCGCCCGTACGGGTTGGCCTTCCACGCACCGGTGGAGATCGACTCGGGGCCGAAGCTCGGCTGGCCGGGCATCGTGGTGTTGTTGGATTCGGCCAGGTCGGCCGAACCGCCCCACAGCTCGGGCAGCTCGTCGGCGACCGCGGCGAGGAACTTGCCCGATGCCTTGCGGGTGGCCATGCCCTTGGGGTCGACCTCGAAGCTCGGCAGCGCCTCGGTCCAGCCCTTGGGCAGGGTGCGGGTCTGCAGGCGATCGAACAGCGCCTTGTTCGACGGGTTGGCCTCGGCCCACTCGTCGAAGCCCTGCTGCCACTGCGCCTGTGCCTGCGCGCCGCGGGCCAGTGCCTTGCGGGTGTGCTCGATGACGGCCGGGTCGACCTGGAAGGACTTCTCCGGGTCGAAGCCGAGCGCCTTCTTCACCGCGGCGACCTCGTCGGGGCCGAGCGCGGCGCCGTGCGCGCCGCCGGTGTTCATCTTGTTCGGGGCCGGGAAGCCGATGATGGTGCGCAGGATGATGATCGAGGGCTTGGACGTCTCGGCCTTGGCCGCGTCCAGGGCCTTCTCGATGGCCACCACGTCTTCGCCGCCTTCGACGATCTGCACCTGCCAGCCGTAGGCCTCGTAGCGCTTGGCCACGTCTTCGGTGAAGGCGATGTCGGTGTCGTCCTCGATGGAGATCTCGTTGTCGTCGTAGATCACCACGAGGTTGCCCAGCTGCTGGGTGCCCGCGATCGAGGAGGCCTCGGCGGTGACGCCCTCCTGCAGGTCGCCGTCGGAGGCGATCGTGTAGATGAAGTGATCGAACGGGCTGGCGCCCTCGGCGGCGTTCGGATCGAACAGCCCGCGCTCACGTCGCGCGGCCATCGCCATGCCGACCGCGGAAGCCAGACCCTGACCCAGCGGGCCGGTGGTGATCTCGACGCCGTCGGTGTGGCGGAACTCGGGGTGACCCGGGGTGAGCGAGCCCCACTGGCGCAGCTGCTCGAGATCGGTCAGCTCCAGGCCGAAACCGGCCAGGTAGAGCTCGATGTAGAGGGTGAGGCTGGAATGCCCACAGGACAGCACGAACCGGTCGCGACCGACCCAGCTCGGGTCCGCGGGGTTGTGGCGCATCGTGCGCTGGAAGAGGGTGTAGGCGACCGGCGCGAGGCTCATCGCGGTGCCGGGGTGCCCGTTGCCCGCCTTCTGCACGGCGTCGGCAGCGAGTACCCGGGCGGTGTCGACGGCCTTGGTGTCGATGTCCGTCCAGTCGCTGGGGTAGTTCCGCTGAGTGAGGGCGCGAATGTCGTCTGTGACTGGCACGACCGTGGTTCTCCTGACCTAGGTTTCGTCGACGGCGATAGCTTGGCTGCGGCGATGATGATCGAAGCGGGTCGCACGCGGCCGGGGTGCGTACCGATGTACAGGAATACCCTAGTGGTGCTGTGACACCGGATCGGCGCGAACCCTGGCAGTGAGTCTAGTGCGGATCGCCGCATACCGGCGGTGTGCGGTGTCGACCGTCGCCGCGACGCACGCGAGGCTCGTCGCGGTGCCGTTCACCTGCGCGTCGATACGGGTTCACCGCCGCGTGGGCCCGGGATACGCGGTCGCGACGAGTAGTGACCGCGCCCACGGTGGCGGGGGTCTGGCGCGGAGCGGCAGGTGAGTGGGTCTACCATCCTCTGTAGTAGTGGCCGCGCCGCAGCCGCGCGCTGCTCGTTCCATTACCGGATGCGAAGCGAAGCACAGCGTGCGAGGAGAAACAGTGCGGATCGGTCACGAGCCGGGTAGTAGCGGTGCGCACGGAACTTCGTCGACGGCCCTGGCCGACCGCCTCGCGGGCGACAGTCTGGCCGCGCGAATCGTGCGCAAGCCCCTTGCCTATATCGCGCTCACCAAGCCACGCGTCATCGAGCTGCTGCTCGTCGCGACCATTCCGACGATGCTGTTGGCCGACCGCGGCACCGTCGACATCCGGCTCATCCTGGTCACCCTGTTCGGTGGCTGGATGGGCGCGGCCAGTGCCAACACCCTCAACTGTGTCGCCGACGCCGACATCGACAAGGTGATGAAGCGGACCGCGCGGCGGCCACTGGCCCGCGATGCGGTGCCCACCTCGCACGCGCTCGTGTTCGGCGTCGCGCTCGGCGCGATCTCCTTCGCCTGGCTGTGGTGGCAGGCCAACCTGCTCAGCGGCGCGCTCGTCGTCGCGACGATCCTGTTCTACGTTTTCGTCTATACCAAGGGCCTCAAGCGCCGGACCTCGCAGAATGTGGTGTGGGGCGGCGCGGCCGGGTGCATGCCCGCTCTGGTCGGCTGGTCCGCGGTGACCGGCGATATCGGCTGGCCCGCACTGGTGCTGTTCGCGGTGATCTTCTTCTGGACGCCGCCGCACACCTGGGCGCTGGCCATGCGCTACAAGGAGGACTACCGCGCGGCCGGTGTGCCGATGCTGCCGGTGGTCGCCACCGAGCAGGTGGTGACCAAGCAGATCGTCATCTACACCTGGTTGACGGTGCTGGCGACGATGGCGTTGGTGCCCGCGACGGGTGTGATCTACGCGGCGGTCGCGCTGGTGGCCGGTGCCTGGTTCCTGCTGATGGCGCACCAGCTCTACTCCGGGGTGCGCCGTGGCGAGTCGGTGAAGCCGCTGAAGTTGTTCCTGCAGTCGAACAACTACCTGGCGGTGGTGTTCTGTGGCCTGGCCGTCGACTCGGTGCTCGGGTGGGACACGGTGGGCAGCCTCGTCGGGCTGTAGGACATTCTTTCGCGACAGTGGCCGGGCAGCGATGCCCGGCCACTGTCGTTTCCGGACCCGGTCACGCTCGTCGGGTCAAGGGCAGTGTCGGGTGAACGTCACCAGCGATGTGCGAGGTGGCCGTCGGGTCGGATCAGGACGGCGGTGCCGGAGGTGGCCGCGTAGGCGGTGAAGGCGTGGCCGTCGGTGTCGACGAGTGTCGTGAACGTGGGGCGGTCGGGGTCGGATGATCGGTCGCCGGGGGCGTCGAACCGGTGGATCTCGACGGTGTGGATGTCGGGATCATCGAGGGATGCGGCGTCCGTCGCAGCGGGCCCGGGCGTCGGGGCGAAACGCAACAGGGTGGCATGCGGGCCACGGAAGAGGTCGAACAGGCGGATCGGTCGGCCGGACTCGTCGTGTAGTGGGGCGTCCGGTGCTCGGTCGCCCGCGACGAGAGGGCCGTGCTCGGTGGGGGAGCGATAGGTGATGCCGAGCTGGCGGGTTTCGGGGCCGCGCCGCATCGCGTCCTCGTCGCCGTCGACGAGTTTGTCGAGGAGTTCAGTGCTCAGGCCGAGGATTCGGGCCGCGACCGTGCGACGTTCGGATTCGTAGGTGTCGAGCGGGGCGGGGTCGCCGCCGAGCGCGGCGGCCAGTTTCCAGCCCAGGTTGTAAGCATCCTGGACCCCGGTGTTCAAGCCCTGGCCGCCGGTGGGCGGGTGGACGTGGGCGGCATCGCCCGCGAGGAGCACCCGGCCGTCGCGGAATCGTCGCGCGAGTCGAATGTTGGGACGCCACACCGTGATCCAGGACAGATCGCTCAGCACCAGACCTGCCTCGGGGCCGTGGCGGTCGGCGAGATCCTGCAGTGTGGCCAGATCGGGGGAGCGGTCGTCGGCCAGCGGGGCGGCGAACTGGAAGCGCCGGGCGCCCGGTAGCGGAGACAGGGCGAAGCCGGTCATCGGCTGGTCGGCCGCGGCGGCGAACCAGTAGCCGTACTCGTGATCGAGGGCGTCGGCGCGGACATCGCCGAGCAGCATCTTGATCGAGTCGTCGGTGCTGCCGTCGAACACGATCCCGAGGCGCTTGCGCACCGCGCTCGCGCCACCGTCGGCACCGACCAGGTAGCTCGCGCGCACCGTCTCCGGTGCGCCGTCGCGGTGCAGTGTCGCCGTGACACCGGTGTCGTCCTGGGTGAAATCGACTAGCGCCGTGCTGAATTCGACCGTCACCCCGAGCTCGGCGAGCCGTGCCCGCAGGATCGCCTCGGTGTCGGACTGGCCGAGCACCCAGGCATTCGGATACGGCACGTCCGGTGTCGGCTCGACCGGTTCGGCCATGCGGCGCTCGCCGACGAAGGCTCCCGCGAAGTAGGCGCGCATCACCGGGAGCTCGCGCCCGGCCGCCAGCACCGCGTCGATGACGCCGAGATCGTCGAAGACCTCCAGGGTGCGCGGTTGCAGGCCGTCCCCGCGCGATCCCTGGAACGGCGAAGCGGCCCGGTCGACGATCCGGACGTCCACGCCGCGCCGAGCGAGGTCGATGGCGAGGGTGAGACCGGTCGGGCCCGCACCGGCGACGAGTACCTGTTCTGACATGGGAAATACCTCCTGAACAAGAACTGAACTGACATTCAGTGAATATGAATTCAGTTTCAGTGTTGGTACCGTGCTTGTCAAGGAGGTGATGTCCGGTGGCGGGCAGCAGGCGCGAGAAATCCGCGGAAACCGAGCAGGCGCTCAAGGACGCCGCCCGGCAGGTCTTCGCCGAACACGGCTACCTGAACGCGAAGATCACCGACATCACCACCGCCGCGGGCCGCGCCGCGGGCTCGTTCTACAACCACTTCGCGAGCAAAGAGGAACTGCTGCAAGCGCTTCTGCGCGATATGGCCGTCGCGAGCGACGAGCGCGCGGCCGATCCCGAGCACAACGGCGACTTCACCGATCCGGCGGCAGTGCGATACCACGTGCGCGGCTACTGGACCTTCGCCCGCGAACACGCCTCGGTCCTGCGCGCGATCGGGCAGGCGGCGCTGGTCAGCCCGGACTTCGCCCGGATCATCGCCGGGTTCGGCGCGGAGCAGCGCGCCGACATCGCCGATCACGTGGCGGACTTCCCGGAACGCGGACTACGCCTACCGGGAACGGTCGACGCCAGCCTGGCCATGATGTTCGCGGCGGTCGACGGGATGTTGCGCATGGTCGAGGACGGTTCGGTGACCCTCGACGACGAGGAGGCGATCGAGTCGATCACCCGCTTCGTGTACCGCGGCCTCACGGGCCGCGACTACTGAACCGAGCGCAGGGCCGGACACCGCAGTGCCCGGCCGGCGTCGGCTAGGGCAGCAGTACGATCGAGCCGGTGGTCTTGCGGTCGGCCAGGTCGCGGTGCGCCTGGGCGGCATCGGCCAACGGATAGGTGGCGCCGATGCGGAGGTTCAGGGTTCCCGCGGCGATCCAGTCGAAGACATCGGTCGCGCGCCAGAGGAATTCGGTGCGATCACGGGTGTAGGCGCCCAGCGACGGGCGGGTGAGCCAGAGGGAACCGGCGGGGTTGAGGCGCTGGGGGTCGAAGGGCGGGACCGCGCCACTGGCTGCGCCGAACAGGGCGAGGGTGCCCCGGACGCGGAGCGAGGCGAGGCTGGCTTCGAACGTGCTGGCGCCGACGCCGTCGTAGACCGCGGCGACGCCGATGCCGTCGGTGAGGTCGCGCACGCGGGCGGCGAGGTCGTCGTCGTAGCGCAGGACCTCGGTGGCGCCCGCTTCGCGTGAGAGCTTTTCCTTGGCGTCGGTGGAGACCGTGGTGATGACCCTGGCGCCCTTCGCGACGGCCATCTGGGTGAGCAGCAGGCCGACGCCGCCCGCGCCCGCGTGGACGAGTACCGGGTCGCCGGGTTCGGGGGAGAACACCGATTCGGTCAGGTAGTGGGCGGTCATGCCCTGCAGGAGGGCAGCGGCCGCGACGGCGGGTTCGACGTCGTCGGGCACCTTCACCGCGACGGCCTCGTCGACGGTGACCAGGTCCGCGTAGCTGCCGGGCGCAGACGCCCAGGCGACTCGGTCGCCGACGGCGAACTCGGTGACGTCCGAGCCGATCGCCACCACGATGCCCGTGCCCTCGGAGCCGGGAAGGTAGGGCGTCGCCTGCGGGTACTGGCCGGTGCGGAAGTAGATGTCGATGTAGTTGACGCCGACGCCCTGGGTCTCGACCAGTAGCTGACCCGGCCCGGCCTGCGGGTCCGGCACCTCGACGTACCGCAGGACCTCGGGACCACCGTGCTCGGAAACCTGAATCGCGCGCATGAGTCCCCTTTCTACACCCCGTGTTCCGGACCACTCGGGGCTGGACTGGAAACTACCTGCCGGTAAACTCACCGCCATGAGTACAACCGCCGCCCCCGAGGCCGTGAAGGTGCCGGCCGAGGTCGAGAAGTCCATCGTGAAGTTCCTCGCCCAGCACGGTGGTTCGGGAACGGCCGTGCTGCAGTACATCGGCAAGCAGGGCGTGCGGATCACCCTGGTCGGCGCCGACGGCATCCTCGGCGACCGGGTGGTCGGCGATATGGCGATCGCGAAGGCGCTCGTCGAGCGCGTCGACGGCCTCGCCGAGACCGACGAGTGGAGCCGTGAGCTCGGCTCGATCGTCACTCCCGCCCCGACGCACTGGGCCAAGATGGCCGGCTGGGTCGCCCGTCAGACCAAGTTCCCGAAGGCGCGTAACTGGAAGTTGCTCGCCGGCGCCTGACGGCCACTGACGAGAAAAGCCCGCGAATCGCACTGCGACGCGGGCTTTTTCGCTGTTCGAGGTGGTCGGATGTCAGCGCGGGGAAGTCTGCGACAAGGCAGGCGCGTCGATCTTCTCGCGCGTACGCAGTGACGCCCACAGTGCGGCGGTCGCCGCGGTGCAGGCCGCGGCCCCACCGACGTGGATGGCGACGAGCGCGGCGGGCACATCGGTGAAGTACTGGACGATGCCGACGAGTGCCTGCGCCAGCACCAGCCCGAGCAGCACGAACAACCGCTTGCGGATGGCCGCCGACATCCCGACGGCGTACAGGCCGAAGGCGAGCCCGATCAGCAGCGCGAGGTAGCCGATCAGCAGCTGCGAGTGCAGGTGCACCAGCGTGACGATCTCGACTTCCAGTCGCTCGACCTGTCGGTCGATGCTCTTGTCGCCGGCATGCGGTCCGGCCGCGGTGACCAGCGTGCCCGCGATGAGCACACCCGCGAGCGCCACGCCGGACAGCGCGGTGAGCCAACGCAGGGGAGCGGGCACCTGGACGGTCTCGATGCCGTCGTCGGGTTCGCTGATCTTGGCGTACAGCACCACCGCGAGCCACACCATCGCCATCGAGGCGAGCAGGTGCACCGCCACGGTCCACCACAGCAGGCCGGTGCGCACGGTGATTCCGCCGATCACGGCCTGCACGACGGTGCCGCCGGGCATCAACCAGGCGTAGACCAGAACTTCCTTGCGCCTGCGCGCCCGGACGACGGCCAGCACGATCAGCGCGGCGCACAGCGTCACCGCGAACGTGAGCAACCGGTTGCCGAACTCCACGGTCTGGTGCAGGACCGGCACTTCCGACACCCCGATGGGGGTGAAGCTGCCGGGGAAGCACTGCGGCCAGGTCGGGCAGCCGAGGCCGGAGGCGGTGACGCGCACGATGGCGCCGGTCACCGAGATGCCCGCCTGGCTCAGGATCACCGCGACGGCGATGAGCCGCTGCACCCGCAGCGAGGGGAGCGGTAGCCGGTCGACGAGGCCAATGAAGGCGCGATACAGCACGTCAGGAATGGTACCGGCCGAGAATTCGGCGCTGATACCAGGGCTACTACAGTGCGTCGTTGGTCACGTCAGTGGAACCGGAAGAGCCGGGTCGCGAGCCACCCGCACACCACGCCCCACACCGCGAGCACCGCCACCCCGAACCAGTCGATCGACCCCGTCAAGGCCGTGTCCAGCGCGAAAGCCAGCGCACCGGACGGGATGAGCCGCGCGATCACGGTCAGCGCGGTGGGCAGGGTGTCGCCCACGAGGACCAGGCTGGCGATGCCGAGCATGATGAACCACAGGATATTGGCCAGCGCGAGCACGACCTCGGCCTTGAGCGTCCCGCCGAGCAGCAGTCCCATCGCCGCGAAGGTGGCCGTGCCGAGGGCGATCACCAGCGCGCCGAGGGCGAGTCCGCCGATACCGGGCCGCCATCCCAGCGCGATGCCGATCGCGCCGAGCAGTATCGCCTGCAGCACCACCACGATCAGCACGGCCGCGCATTTGCCGGCGATCACGCCCCAGCGGGGCAGCGGTGTCGCGCCGAGCCGTTTGAGGGCGCCGTAGCGGCGGTCGAAGCCGACGGCGATGGCCTGGCCGGTGAACGCGGTCGACATCACCGCGGTCATCATCACCATCGGCACTATCCGGTCGACCCGGTGCTCGCCGAGGTCGCCGAACGGCAGCAGGGTGAGCCCGATGAGCAGGGTGATCGGGATGAACATGGTGAGCAGTAGCTGTTCGCCGTTGCGCAACAACAGTTTCAGCTCGAGCCCGGTCTGTGCCGTGAGCATCGCCGCCCGCGTGGCGGGACGCGGGTCGGGCGTGAAGGTGCCGGGCCGGAAACGGCTGGTGGTCTCGCTCATCCGCGCAGGTCCCGTCCGGTCAGTTCGAGGAAGACGTCTTCGAGGCGACGCTGGTCGATGCGGATGTCGGTGGCCAGCACGTCCATCCTGGCGCACCACGCGGTGACCGTGGCCAGCACCTGCGGGTTGATCTCGCCCTCGACGAGATAGGTGCCCGGCGTCGTCTCTCGCGGCGAAAAGCCTTCGGGGAGAGCCGATGTCAGCAAGTTCAGGTCGAGTTTCGGTGGGGCGCAGAACCTCAGCTGGCCTGCCGCGCCATGAGCGGTGACCTCGGCTGGAGTGCCCTGGGCGACGATCTGCCCGTGATCGATGATGACGAGCTGATCGGCGAGCTGTTCGGCCTCGTCCATCATGTGTGTGGTGAGCACGACGCTCACTCCGTCGCGGCGCAGGGCGTCGATCAGTTCCCAGACGATCAGCCTGGCCTGGGCGTCCAGACCGGCGGTGGGTTCGTCGAGGAAGACGATCTCGGGCCTGCCGACCAGCGCGCAAGCGAGTGCGAGCCGCTGTTGCTGACCACCCGACAGACGTCGATAGGGGGTGCGGCGATTGTCCTGCAGTCCCAGTGTCGACAGCAGCCAATCGGGATCGATGGGATCGGCCGAGTAGGCCGCGACCAGATCGAGCATCTCCCCGGCGCGGGCGCCGGGATAGGCGCCGCCGCCCTGGAGCATCACGCCGATGCGCGGACGCAACTGCTCGGAGTCGGCGATCGGGTCGAGGCCGAGGACGCGCACCGTGCCCGCGTCCGGGCGCACGAAGCCTTCGCACATCTCGACGGTGGTGGTCTTGCCCGCGCCGTTGGGGCCGAGCAGAGCGAACACCTGGGCGGGCTCCACGTCGAACCGGAGACCGTCTACTGCGGTGGTCTCGCCGTAGCGCTTGACCACACCGTCGACGCTAACGGCGGGTCCAGGGCGACTTGTCACGACTGCGCCTCGCTGACGCTCGGCTCCGTCGCGCCAAAAGGTGCTGTGCCCTTGGTTCGCTCGCTGCGCTCCCTCACGTTGTCACACGGTAAGCCGTGCCCTCCTGTGACGGAGCCGACACCCCCGCCTGCGCCCGCCATGGCAGCGTGTGCCGGGTGAGCGCGAAGAACAGCGCGAAGCACACGACGGCGGCGAGCGCGGCGCCGATGATCTGGAAGACCTGGAATTCCGCGCCACGCGGCATCACCAACATCGAGACCACCGCCGAGAACGCGACAGCGGGCACGCGGAACACCGGCTGGGTGGCCCACGCGGCCAGCGGCACGATGGCCCAGAGCAGATACCAGGGCTGGACCACCGGAAACAGCAGCACGATCGCCGCGAGCGAGACGCCCATCGCCCCGACCGGATGCAGCCTGCCCATGCTGGTGGCGACGAGCATGCGGACGGTCACGAAGACCGCGACCAAGCCCGCGATCGGGCGGGTGATCGAGAGCAGTGCGGTGGTGTGATCGCCGAGGCCGAGCAGTACGCCGCCGAATCCGGTGACGATTCCGATGATGGTCGGCAGCGACATCCAACTCCGGACGGCGTTGGCGACGCTGAGGGTGTGGACCCAGCCGAAGCCGAGACCACTGGCGAATCCGATGAAAAGCGTTGTCGCCACGGCGATGACGCCCAGCAGCGCGGCGGCCTTCACGATGGCGACGAACGAGCCGCCCCAGCGTCTGGCCAGTGCCATCCCGACGAACCCGAGCGCGATGATGGAGGTGAGTTTGATCGACGACGACAGCGTGATCACCACCGCGCCACCGATCAGCAGCCCGTAGGCGCGGGCATCGAACGGGGGCAGATTCGTGGCCGTCAGCCGGTCGGGTCTGCCGCCCTCGCCGTAGACCGCGCGGAGCATGAGCTCCACACCGGCCAGCATCAGGCCGAGCATGAGCGCGTCGTTGTGCACGCCGCCGACCAGGTGGAACAGCACCAGCGGATTGGCCGCGCCGAGCCACAGCGCACTCACCGGCGCGACCCCGCAGCGCACCGACAACCGCGGCAGCGCCCACACGATCAGCGCCACACCGGCCAGCGCCAGCAGCCGGTGCACCCACACCCCGGCGATGATGTTGTCCCCGGTCAGCTCCGCGATACCGCGCCCGATCCACAGGAACAGCGGACCGTACGGCGCGGGCGTATCACGCCAGATCGTCGGCACGTTGTTGGTCAGCACATTGTCGATCCCGAGCCCGGCGACCGGGCCCTCGGAATAGGGGTCGATGCCGCGCGCGGCGATCTCGCTCTGTGCCAGATAGGAATAGACGTCGTTGCTGAACATAGGCGGCGCCACGGACAGCGGAATGATCCACAGCAGCAGCGTGCGATCCAGCTGCGAGCGGCTCAGGCGGTGCAGTGGCGAACCGGCGAGCCCGCCGATGGCGAAGCGCCCCAACAGCAGCCACGCTCCGATCACCAGCGCGGTGCCGAACATGCACATCGCCAGTGAGCCGGTGTGTGCGCGCGCGAAGATGCCGAGGACGCGAACGCCCGAGACCGGATTCTGATGCACCGGTTGGGCACCGATGCCGAGCGCCGCGATCGCCATGAGCACCGCGCCGGTCGCGCCCATCAGCCGGATCCGGTCCAGTTGCGCGCGTTCGCGCTTGTCGAGCCCGGGGACCTCGGTCTCGTCGCGATGCAGCACCGCGACGGTGTGATCGGGCGCCGACACGTCGAGCCCGAGGGCTCTACGCCCGAACGCCAGTGTCTTGCGCGCCGCGCCCTCCAGTACTGCCACGAGCTCAGAGCCTAGTGGGCACGGGGGCGGGCGCGTCCGACAGTCGTCTCGCGCGGGGTCGCACCGAATTACCTGGGCGCTTGGACGGGGGTCGGCGCGGTCACGGCCGGTGGTCCCTCGAACACCGGCTGCGAGCGCAGCGAGAGCACCGAGGCGATGATCACGGCCACGCAGACCACCACGACCGCGCCGAGCGCCGCCCAGCCGATGCGCTGCGCGGACCGCTGATCGCGGGCCGACAGCCAGCCGGGTACGAACAGGATGCCGAGCGCGCTCAATGTGCCCGCGGCCAGACCGCCCAGGTGACCCCACAGCGAGATCCCCGGGATCGAGAAGCTGATCAGCACATTCACGCCGATGACCACCAACATCGGAGTCGGGCTCTGGCGCAACCGGATCAGCGTCACGGTGACGGCGCCGAACAGGCCGTACACCGCACCGGAGGCGCCCGCGGTCGCCGTCACCGAGTCCGACAGCGCCATCACCGCGGCCGATCCGCCCAGCAGCGAGACCAGGTAGACGCACCCGAACCTGACCCGGCCGAGTACCTGCTCGAGGTCGCGCCCCACGACGTAGAGCGCGAACATATTGACCAGCAGATGGATCGCGCCGTAGTGCAGGAACCCCGACCCGAGCAGTCGCCACCACTCGCCGTCGGCGACCAACAGCGGCACCAGGACGAACTCGCGGAACACCGACGACCCGCGATAGTTGTCCATCGGGCTACCGGCCTGGGCTGCGGTGATCACATAGACCAACACATTGACCGCGATCAACCCGTAGGTCACATACGGAACCGCCGCGCCTGCACGCGCCCCGCCGACGGTCCGCACCGGGCGCACATCCTGCTGCCCCTGCCGCACGCAGTCGACACAGTGCTGCCCGACCGCGGCCGGGCGCAGACATTCAGGACAGGCGGGCCGCCCGCATCGCGTACACGCGAGTCCGGTAGGCCGATCGGGATGACGGACACACGTGGGTGTGAGCGGGTTCGACACCCTGCCATCGTGCCAGACCACGCCCCGAACCCGCCTCGTTCGCCACAGCGCACCTGGACCGTCGATCACTTCCGTTGTGGTGCGAATATCGTCGGCGAGCAACGCCGTGAGAGCGTGGTGAAGCACTCTCCGGCACCGGGTGCGGAGCGGGTGATCGCGGTCGAAGACCTGTGCGATGGGTCACCCGACCACGCGTCGGTGATCGGTCCGTAGGGGCCGCACCTGGGGTTTTGCCGGGCGGGAGAGTGCCCCGATGATCTTCATCGCAGGTCAGGGCACCCTTTGTCAGGTGACCCTTATTAGATTTAAGGAAGTAATTCCGCCACACTGGTGTTGTGAAAACCGTGGGTTTGCGGACAGGCGTGGAAAGTGACGGTCGTAAGACGACCGGCGCTCGGTCGTCCGCTGTCCCCGCGGCGACCGCGCACGAAGGGCAGACCAGGGCGGCCATCGTCCAGTTGCTGCTCGAGCAGGGGCCCATCACCGCGACGGCGATCGGCACCGAACTCGGTCTAGCGCCCGCCGGGGTGCGCAGGCACCTCGACGCGCTCATCGACGCGGGTCAGGCTCGGGCGAGCCGCTCGGCGCCGTGGCAGCAGAAGGGGCGCGGCAGGCCGGCCAAGCAGTACCAGCTCACCGCGGCAGGCCGGGGCAATCTCGGTCACGCCTACGACGATCTGGCCGGGGCGGCGATTCGTCAGCTCGGTGAGATCGGTGGCGACGCCGCGATCGCCGAATTCGCCCGCAAGCGGGTTCGCGTGATCGTCGACGGCATCGAGCCCGTCGCCGACCACACCGCACCGGTGATCGAAGCGAAGGTGGAGGAGATCGCGGAAGCGTTCGCCGAGGCCGGTTTCGCCGCCACCACCCGTCAGGTCGGCGCCGGTGTGCAGATCTGTCAGCACCACTGCCCGGTGGCCCACGTCGCCGAGGAGTTCCCGCAGTTGTGCGCCGCCGAATTGGACGCTTTCCGCGACCTGCTCGGCACCCACGTGCAGCGACTTGCGACGATCGCCAACGGCGATTGCGCCTGCACCACCCACGTACCGCTGGTCGCGGTGCCGAAGATCCCATCCGCCGCACAGCCCGCGGCGGGACGAACGAACGACTCCGGAAGGAGTGCCGAATGACGACCTCGACCGACCAGGTGCAACCGCTCACCCAGGACGAAACCATCGCCTCGCTGGGCACCTACGGCTACGGCTGGTCCGACTCCGATGTGGCAGGCGCCAGTGCCCAACGTGGCCTGTCGGAGGCTGTCGTTCGCGACATCTCGGCCAAGAAGAGCGAAGAGGAGTGGATGCTCGACATGCGCCTCAAGGCGCTGCGCATCTTCGATCGCAAGCCCATGCCGAACTGGGGTTCCAACCTCGACGGCATCGACTTCGACAACATCAAGTACTTCGTGCGCTCGTCCGAGAAGCAGGCCGAGAGCTGGGAAGACCTGCCCGAGGACATCAAGAACACCTACGACAAGCTGGGCATCCCGGAAGCGGAGAAGCAGCGTCTGGTCTCCGGTGTCGCCGCGCAGTACGAGTCCGAGGTCGTCTACCACTCCATCCGCGAGGACCTGGAGCAGCAGGGCGTCATCTTCCTCGACACCGATACGGCGTTGAAGGAGCATCCGGAGATCTTCCACAAGTACTTCGGTTCGGTGATCCCCGCCGGTGACAACAAGTTCTCCGCGCTCAACACCGCGGTGTGGTCGGGTGGCTCGTTCATCTACGTGCCGCCGGGCGTGCACGTCGACATCCCGCTGCAGGCCTACTTCCGGATCAACACCGAGAACATGGGCCAGTTCGAACGGACGCTGATCATCGTCGACGAGGACGCCTACGTCCACTACGTCGAGGGTTGTACAGCCCCGATCTACAAGTCCGACTCGCTGCACTCCGCGGTCGTCGAGATCATCGTGAAGAAGGGCGGCCGCTGCCGCTACACGACCATCCAGAACTGGTCGAACAACGTGTTCAACCTGGTCACCAAGCGCGCCAAGGCCGAAGCGGGCGCCACCATGGAGTGGGTCGACGGCAACATCGGCTCCAAGGTCACCATGAAGTACCCGGCGGTCTGGATGACCGGCGAGCACGCGCACGGCGAGGTCCTCTCCGTCGCGTTCGCCGGCCCCGGCCAGCACCAGGACACCGGCGCCAAGATGCTGCACCTGGCCCCGCACACCTCCTCGACCATCGTGTCGAAGTCGGTGGCGCGTGGCGGCGGTCGCGCGTCGTACCGCGGTCTGGTCCAGATCAACAAGGGCGCCCACGGTTCCAAGTCGACCGTGAAGTGTGACGCGCTGCTGGTCGACACCATCAGCCGCTCCGACACCTACCCCTACGTCGATATCCGCGAGGACGACGTGACGATGGGTCACGAGGCGACCGTCTCCAAGGTCTCCGAGGAGCAGCTGTTCTACCTGATGAGCCGCGGCCTCACCGAGGACGAGGCGATGGCGATGATCGTGCGTGGCTTCGTGGAGCCGATCGCCAAGGAATTGCCGATGGAATACGCATTGGAACTGAACCGGCTCATCGAGCTGCAGATGGAAGGGGCCGTGGGCTGATGTCGACGCTCGAGACGCCGATCCAGAATCCTGGCGCGGGCGCCGCGGTCAACAAGGGCGAGGTCTTCACCTCGTTCGACGTCGACCAGTTCGAGATCCCCTCGGGTCGCGACGAGGCGTGGCGGTTCACCCCGCTGCGTCGGCTGCGCGGCCTGCACGACGGCACCGCCGTCGCCGATGGTCAGGCAGTGGTCGAGGTGAGCGAGGTCGCCGGAGTCACCGTGGAAACGGTGGGCCGCACCGACTCTCGTCTCGGCCAGGCCGGTACCCCCGCCGATCGTGTCGCCGCTCAGGCCTATTCGGGTTTCTCCGAGGCGACCGTGATCACCGTCGGCCCGGAAACCGAGGTGTCGGACCCGGTGACGGTCACCATCACCGGTCCCGGTGAGGGCAAGACCGCCTACGGTCACCTGCAGGTACGCCTGGACAACTTCGCCGTCGCCACCGTGGTCATCGACCAGCGCGGCAGCGGAACCTACGCCGAGAACGTCGAATTCGTGCTCGGTGACAGCGCCAAGCTCACCGTCGTCGCGGTCCAGGAATGGAACGAAGACGCCGTGCACGTCACCGCGCATCACCTGAAGCTCGGCCGTGACGCGAACCTGCGCCACGTGTCGGCCACGCTGGGCGGCGACCTGGTTCGGCTGTCGGGCACCGTGCGCTACGCCGGTCCCGGTGGCGAAGCGGAGCTGTTCGGTCTGTACTTCGCCGACGCGGGCCAGCATTTCGAGCAGCGTCTGCTGGTCGATCACTCCGAGCCCAACTGCAAGTCCAATGTGCTGTACAAGGGTGCGCTGCAAGGCGATCCGTCCTCGCACAAGGGCGACGCTCGCACGGTCTGGATCGGCGATGTGCTGATCCGCGCGGCCGCCGAGGGCACCGACACCTACGAGGCGAACCGCAACCTGGTGCTCACCGACGGCGCGCGCGCCGACTCGGTGCCGAACCTGGAGATCGAGACCGGCGAGATCGCCGGTGCCGGACACGCCAGTGCCACCGGCCGTTTCGACGACGAGCAGCTGTTCTACCTGCGCGCTCGCGGCATTCCCGAAGACGTCGCCCGCCGCCTGGTGGTGCGTGGCTTCTTCTTCGAGATCATCCAGAAGGTCACGGTCCCCGAGGTCCGGGAGCGGCTCGAGGCGGCCATCGAGGCCGAGCTCGCCACTGTCGGTATCTGACACCACTTACTGCAACGAAGGATTCGAATTCGATGACCACCTTGGAAATCAAGGACCTGCACGCCGAGATCACCACCCCCGAGGGTGAGTCGAAGCAGATCCTCAACGGCGTCGACCTGACTGTGAAGTCGGGCGAGACGCACGCCATCATGGGCCCCAACGGCTCGGGCAAGTCCACGCTGTCCTACGTGATCGCGGGCCACCCGAAGTACACCGTCACCCAGGGCACCATCACCCTCGACGGTGAGAACGTCCTGGACATGTCGGTCGACGAGCGCGCCCGCGCCGGCCTGTTCCTGGCCATGCAGTACCCGGTCGAGGTCCCCGGCGTCTCGATGTCGAACTTCCTGCGCACCGCCGCCACCGCCGTCCGCGGCGAGGCCCCCAAGCTGCGCACCTGGGTCAAGGAGGTGAAGGAGTCGATGAAGGAGCTCGATATCGACTCGGCCTTCGCCGACCGCTCGGTGAACGAGGGCTTCTCCGGTGGCGAGAAGAAGCGTCACGAGGTCCTGCAGCTGGGTCTGCTCAAGCCGAAGATCGCGATCCTCGACGAGACCGACTCCGGTCTGGACGTCGACGCGCTGCGCATCGTCTCCGAGGGCGTCAACCGCTACAAGGAGCGTACGGACGGCGGCGTGCTGCTGATCACCCACTACACCCGCATCCTGCGCTACATCAAGCCCGACTTCGTGCATGTGTTCGTCAACGGCAAGATCGTGGCCGAGGGTGGCTCCGAGCTGGCCGACGAACTCGACGCGAACGGGTACGAGCGCTTCACGTCCGCGACCGCTGGAGCCTGATATGACCGCTACGGTGCCCGCCCTCGACGTGGCCCGGATCAGGGCCGACTTCCCGATCCTGCACCGCACGGTGCGGGACGGGAAACCGTTGGTGTACCTGGATTCCGGTGCCACCTCGCAGCGTCCGCTGCAGGTGCTGGACGCCGAGCGCGAGTTCTTGCTCACCCGGAACTCCGCGGTGCACCGCGGTGCGCATCAGCTGGCGGAGGAGGCGACCGACTCCTACGAGCAGGCGCGTGCCGATATCGCCCGCTTCGTCGGCGCGGATCCCGGCGAGATCGTGTTCACCAAGAACGCGACCGAGTCGCTGAACCTGGTGGCCAACGCCTTCGGTGACGACCGGTTCCCCTACAGGGTCGGCCCCGGCGACGAGATCGTCATCACCGAGCTCGAACACCACGCGAATCTCGTTCCGTGGCAGGAGCTCGCGCGCCGCACCGGCGCCACCCTCACGTGGTACGGCATCACCGACGACGGCCGCATCGATCTGGACTCGCTCGAACTGTCGCCCGCGACAAAGGTTCTCGCGTTCAGTCATCAGTCGAACGTGACCGGTGCCGTCGCTCCGGTGGACGAGCTGATCCGCCGGGCGAAGGCTGTCGGTGCGCTCGTCGTGCTCGACGCCTGCCAGTCGGTGCCGCACATGGCGGTGGACTTCCACGAGCTCGGTGTCGACTTCGCCGCGTTCTCCGGTCACAAGATGCTCGGCCCGATGGGCGTGGGCGGACTGTACGGCCGGCGCGCGCTGCTCGAGGAGACGCCGCCGTTCATCACCGGTGGGTCGATGATCGAGACCGTCACCATGGAGAAGACCACCTACGCGCCGCCGCCGCAGCGCTTCGAGGCGGGCACGCCGATGACCTCGCAGGTCGTCGGGCTGGCCGCCGCGGTGCGCTATCTCGAGGAACTCGGCATGGACGCGATCGCGGCCCACGAGCACGCGCTCACCGGCGCCGCGCTCGAGGGTTTGTCCGGTATCGACGGTGTGCGGATCGTCGGGCCGGTCGAGAACGTCGATCGCGGTGGCGCGGTGTCGTTCGTGGTCGACGGGATCCACGCCCACGACGTGGGCCAGATCCTCGACGACCAGGGTGTCGCCATCCGGGTCGGACACCACTGCGCCTGGCCGCTGCACCGCAGGTTCGGTGTCGCCGCCACCGCGCGTGCCTCGTTCGCCGTCTACAACACCCTCGATGAGGTCGACGCACTGGTCGCGGCCGTGCGGAAGGCCAAGACCTTCTTCGGAGTTGCCTAGATCATGCGTATGGAACAGATGTACCAGGAAGTGATCCTGGATCACTACAAGCACCCGCACCACCGCGGGCTGCGGGAACCGTTCGGTGCGCAGGTGCACCACGTGAACCCGACCTGCGGTGACGAAGTGACGATGCGGGTGCAGATCGACGACGCCGGCGAGGTCGCCGACGTCTCCTACGACGGCCAGGGCTGTTCGATCAGCCAGGCCGCCACCTCGATCCTCACCGATCAGGTGATCGGGCTGCCGGTGCAGCAGGCGCTGAAGGTCGTCGACTCGTTCAGCGAGATGATCTCCAGCCGCGGCACCGTCGAAGGCGACGAGGACATGATCGGCGACGGCATCGCCCTCGCCGGTGTCAGCAAATACCCGGCGCGGGTCAAATGCGCGCTGCTGGGGTGGATGGCGTTCAAAGACGCTGTCGTGCAGATCAGTTCGGCCGAGGAAACCAAGGCACCGATGGGAAATGGGGAGTCTGCCACATGAGTGAGAGCACCGATACCGCACAGATCCCGGAAGCCGCGGAGGCAGTCGAGGTCGACAAAGCCGTCGAGGCCGTCGAGGTCGAGTTGACGGCCGAACAGATCCAGCACGTCGAAGACCTCGAAGAGGCGATGCGCGACGTCGTCGACCCCGAACTCGGCATCAATGTCGTCGATCTCGGCCTGGTCTACGGCCTTTCGGTCGACGCGGAGAACATCTGCACCCTCGACATGACGCTCACCTCGGCGGCCTGTCCGCTGACCGACGTCATCGAGGACCAGTCCCGCAACGCGCTGGTGCGCAGCGGTCTGGTCGAGGACCTGAAGATCAACTGGGTCTGGATGCCCCCGTGGGGCCCGGACAAGATCACCGATGACGGCCGCGAACAGCTGCGCGCCCTCGGCTTCACGGTGTAGCACTGTGCTTTTCGGGCCCGGATCCTTGATGGATCCGGGCCCTTGGCGTTTCGGTGTGATCATTCGCCGACAGGTCGAAGTGTGATCTTTCTCGGTTCGGTTGGCCATGACCGGGCGATCAGTGATGATCTTGAAGGTTCCGGACTTTCGGAACTGTTTTCAGAGGAGATCTTTCGAATGAGTTTCATGGGTAAGGCCGGCCTCGCCGTTGCGGCGCTGGGTCTTGCGGCCGGGTCGGTGTTCGGCGCCGGTTCGGCGAGCGCGGCGGGCGACCAGTGGGCATCGATCGCTGTGAGCGACGGCCAGGCGATCTATGGCACCAGCGTCAACCAGGCCGACGTCGAGTCAGCCGAGTCCGCCGCCGTCGCCGACTGCTACTTGGCGGATTGCCAAGCTGTGCTGACCTGGGCAAACGGCTGTGGCGTCTTGGTCGAGAGCAACAAGGCCCTCGCGTGGGCGTCGGGTGCGACTCGGGCAGAGGCCGAGCGCAAGGCCTTCGACCAGCTGTCGACGTGGACGCCGACCGCGGTGCTCGCCAACACCGGCTCGGCGAACCTGAGCGGTGCCCACGTTGTCGACGCGATCTGCACGGTGAACGCGCGCTGATCATCGCGTAGCGAACGGGCCCGAATCCCTCGAAAGGATTCGGGCCCGTTTCGTTGTGTACTAGGCATTTTCAGCTGCGGAGACGGCGTCGATCCACGCGCTGATCATGTCGGCCGTGCCGGCGATGATGGCCTCGAGTTCGACGTCGTCCAACTCGACCGAACGCAAAGCGGTGGCGAAACCGGCGTTGAGCACGACGAAGGCCATCACGTCGATGTCGACGTGCTTGATCGGGCCGATGATCTGGAGGATGTAGAGCTTGATGAGCATCCGCAGGCGGGGTTCGAATTCGGGGATGCCGCTGCCGTGGAACTGCAGATCGGCGACCAGGGCCCGCACGAGCGGCCCGTTCGCGACGAGGATGTCCACGGCCGAGCGGATCAGGTCGACCACGGCATCGCGGGGGGATTGGTTCGCGCTAGCGGTCAGCAGCTGGCTGTAGCGCTCCTCTACCTGCAGAAACAGGCTGTCGTTGAGCTCTTTGACGATCTCGTCGCGATCGTTGAAATACCGGTAGAGCGTGCCGATGCTCATGCCCGCTTCGGTCGCGATCCGATTGGTCGAGGTATTGCCGATCCCGCGGGTGCCGAAAAGATGAGCGGACACCGTGAGAATGCGGGTTCTGGTTTCCTTCGCCCGGTCTTGCTTGGGTCGTTTGCGCTGCTTATCGGCTTGCGGGGGCATTTTCGGACCTCGACGGAAAGAAGAGTAGAAGGTGAGCTGTCGCTCACCCTACAGTCATGATCACAGAGAAACCGAAGTGCGGGTCATCACATGGGCCAACACGACGGAGGCACAACCACTACCGGCGGCGCCGGGGTGTAGAAGGAGGAGTCGACGATGACGATCTCACTGGACGAGACGGCCCTGTGGCAGCCTTTGCGTGATGTGCGGACGATGACCAGCCGATTGGTGGGCCACTTCGTCGACAATGTCGCGACCTGCCGGACGCTACCCGGCGATGTGATCTCCGGCGATGTCACCTCGGTCACCCGGATGTGTCTGGAAATCGTCGGCGGAATGCTGGACGGCCGCGACGAGGAAGTGAAACTGAACCGGCTCGCGGTGGCGGCGGCGGGATGGGCGCGCGAAGGCGTGCCGATCGACACGATCCTGCACGCCTTCCACGAGGGTTTCCGGCTCTCCTTCGACGCGGTCTACGACGAGGTAGCCGACGCCGACCGGGCGAGCCTGATCCACGGCTTCCGGCGGGTGGTCGAGATCTCGGACCTGTTGTGTACCACCGTGACCCGTTCCTATATCCGCGAGCATCGCGAGGCGGTCGGTGAACATCACACGGCCGTGCACACTCTCACCTCGGCGCTGCTGGCCGGTCAGTCGACCGTCACCATGGCGCGCGAGGTCGGCATCACCGTCGCCGACGCGTATTCGGTACTCGCCCTGTCGATCGGGCAGCATCCCGACGAGCTCGATCCGCGCGTGAACGGCGCGGTGGTGGCGCGGCGCAAGCTGCGGCGGGTGCAAACGGCGCTGGCGCACCGGTGTGGTGAGCAGGTGTTGTCACTGCTGTCGGTCGACGGCGGCACCCTGCTGATCCCGGCCGATCTGTTGGTCGACGAGCAGCTCGACGCACTGGTCGAGGTGCTGTCGCGGGCCGCGCACGTCGACGTCACGGCGGCGCTGGTGCCCGCCACCACCGAGGAGATCCCCGACGCGGCACAGCGTGCCCACGAACTGCTGGACATGGTGGAGCGGCTCGACAGCGCCCCCGGCCTCTACCGCTTCGGTGACCTGGCTTTGGAATACCAGCTCACTCGCCCCGGCCCCGGCCGCGCCCGTCTCGGCGAGCTGCTCGCTCCCCTCGACAACCACCCCGAGCTCTACGAAACCCTGCGTGTGCACATCGCCAACAACATGAACCGCCAGCGCACCGCTCGCCTGCTGCACATCCACACCAACACCGTCGATTACCGCCTGCGCCGAGTAGCCCAACTCACCGGCCTCGACCCGGCCCAGTCCTCGGGCCTGTGGCAGCTGCGCTCCTCGATGATCGCCCGCAGCTTCCACACCGGCGCCGGCGACCGATCCACCGTCGCCGAAACCCGAATCCCCCGCCGCCCCGCCCCTCACCCCTACCCCGATCTGGACGGCATCCGCACGGCCTGACCCGACCACTCGAGTGGACAGCGCCTGGTCGCGATCTATGGTTACATAGACCAAAACCAGGAGGGGTGATGGCTGTCGAATCTGTGGAGCAGTTGTGTCAGGTGATCGCGCAGGGTATTTCGCCGAAGTACCTGGCGTTCTGGGGGCACAGCCCACGTCGTGACGGAACGATCGGGTCGAGCAGCCTGAGCCAGTGGTGGCCCGCGACGTTCACCGTCGACGGCGTGGAATTCGCCGGCGCCGAGCACTACATGATGTGGCGCAAGGCGATGCTGTTCGATGATCCGGCCACCGCGGCGAAGATCCTCGGGGCCGGTCATCCGAGCCAGGCGAAGAAGCTCGGCAGGCAGATTCGGAACTTCGACGACAATGTGTGGGAGCGCGCGCGGTTCGACATCGTCGTCGCGGGGAGCGTGGCCAAGTTCGGCCAGGATGACGCGCTGCGGCGATATCTGGTCGGTACCGGCTCGCGAGTGCTCGTCGAAGCCAGTCCGGTGGACCGGATCTGGGGTATCGGGTTGGCCGCCGACGATCCGGGTGCGACAGATCCGCTGCGGTGGCGGGGGCTCAACCTGCTCGGATTCGCGTTGATGCGGGCGAGGGAGGAGTTGCTTCGCCAGTAGGGGTTTCGGTCCGCCGCTACTTGTCGGAGGGCGTTGTTACGCTGTGGCGGACGAGCGGTTCGGGAGGAATCGGGCGTCACGACACGCGAGAACTGTTGTCGCCGAATATGTTTCGGCGCTATGACCGGTTTCGCCGAATGGTTGTCGTCGCGATGCCGGAAAGCTATTTCCGGGGGAGTGGGCGGGCCGTTCATGATGGGTTCGGCTTCGAGGTGCGGAGTCGACATTTCGACGGGGAGAATCTCTGATGTCTGTTGTGGGCAAATATGCCCTCGGTGTGGCTGCCATGTCCGCGGTGGCCGCGTTCACCGTGGTGAACGCGGGGGCTGCTTCCGCGGGGGCCAGCGGTGTGGCGATCGCCGAGGTGCCGGGGTACACGGTGGTGTCGCGCGATGGTGGTTTCCAGGCCGCGGCGGGCGACCTCTATGGGGCGCTGGCCTTGTCGGCGGGCCAGGCCGTGGTGGCCTCGGCGGTGAATTACGGCAGCTGGGCGGCGGCGAGCCAGGCCGCGCTCGATGAGTGCGGTGTGCGCGACTGCCAGGTCGTCGTCGAGTTCCGCAATGCCTGCGGTGCGGTGGCGCAGGGCGCGGACTACCGCTTCGGCTGGGCGTGGGATCACTCCCTGGCCGCGGCCGAGCGCTCGGCGGTGGATGTACTCGGCGTCAGCGCGGCGCCGTTCCCGGATCCGGGCTCGGCCTCGCCGCGTGCGGCGAGCGTCATCCTGTCGGCTTGCACGGCCAACATCTAGGAAATCTCCGAAAGTAGTGGCACGGACCGATGGGGTCCGTGCCACTACTGATTTCAGCGGCGCAGCACCTTCCTGGCGAGCCAGTTGCCGAAGAACTGCACACCCTGCACACCGACGATGATGATCAGCACCGCCACGATCGTGACCTGCCACTGGAACTGCTGATACCCGTAGACGATGGCGAAGTCACCGAGTCCGCCGCCACCCACCGTGCCCGCCATCGCCGAGATATCGACGATCGAGATCACCACGAAGGTATAGCCGAGGATCAACGGCCCCAACGCTTCCGGGATGAGCAGCGTGAGAATGATCCGCAGCGGTCCCGCACCGACCGCACGCGCGGCCTCGATCACGCCGGGATCGACCGTCACCAGGTTCTGCTCCACGATCCGGGCGATCCCGAACGAGGCCGCGACGATCATCACGAACAGCGCTGCCTCGGAGCCGATCGTGGTGCCGACCACCTCCAGGGTGACCGGGCCGAGCGCGGCCAGCAGGATGATGAACGGAATCGGGCGCACCACATTGACGAACACATTGAGCACGAAATAGATCGGCGCGTTCGCCAGCAGTCCACCCTTGCGGGTGGTGTAGAGCGCGGTCCCGAGCATCAGTCCGATCACGCCCGCGACGACGAACGTCACGCCGACCAGGTAGATCGTGGTCCCGATCGCTTCGAACAGCGTGGGCCGCAACTTCTCCCAGTTGGTCTCCATCAGCCCGCCTTCCGTTCCAGGTCGGCGACCACGCGATCCAGCGCGGCATCGGGCCCGTGCAGCGCCAGGGTGACGCTGCCGAACGTCTTGTCCTGCAACGTGCTCACCCCGCCGTAGACGATCTCGAAACGCACGTCGGCGGCGGTAGCGGCGGCCAGTGCCGCCCCGATTCCGCTGTGATCGTCGATGTCGACGGTCACCAATCGGCCGCCGTGCAGCTCCCGCAAGCGATCCAGTTCCGTCGCGTCGGGCCGATTGTGCAGCACCGTCGCCACGAAGGAGCGCGTCGGCGCGGCCTGGGGTGCGGCGAAGACATCGAAGGTGGCGGCCAATTCGACGATCCGGCCTTCGGCGAGCACCGCCACCCGGTCGGCGACCGCGCGGATCACATCCATCTCGTGGGTGATCACCACGATGGTCACCCCGAGTTCGGCGTTGATCTTCTTCAGCAGTCGCAGCACCTCACCGGTGGTTTCCGGGTCCAGCGCGGAGGTGGCCTCGTCGGCCAGCAACAGCGAGGGCGAGGTGGCCAGCGCCCTGGCGATCCCGACACGCTGCTTCTGCCCGCCGGAGAGCTGATCGGGGTAGGCGCGCGCCTTGTCGGTGAGTCCGACGAAGTCGAGCAGCTCGGCCACCCGTGCCTTGCGCTCGGCTCGCTTCCAGCCCGCCACCTTCAGCGGATATTCGATATTGCCCGCGGCAGTGCGTGATCGGAACAAGTTGAACTGCTGGAACACCATGCCGATATCGCGGCGCAGCTTACGCACCGCCGACTCCGGCACCCCGGTGATGGGGGTGCCGGAAATCGTGACGGTGCCCGAAGTCGGCTTGTCCAGCGCGTTGATCAGCCGTACCAGCGTGGACTTGCCCGCCCCGGAATAGCCGATGACGCCGAAGATCTCACCCGGTTCGATCCGCAGATCGATGTTCTCGAGTGCGGTGTGCCGATCGCCGCCGCTGCCGAAAACCTTGGTGACGGAACGAAATTCGACGGCGGCGGGTTGCCCACTCACTTGGTCGTGCGGATGCCCTGCTGCACCCGGTCCAGGATCTGTTCGAGCTCGGCGCCGGGACGGTTCACCGCGACCGCGGTGCCCTTGGTGACCTCGGCGTGGGCGGTGGCCACGGCCGGGTCCTTCCAGATCTCGACCAGCTTCAGATACGTCGGGTCGGTCTTGTCCTCGGCGCGGCTGACGATCACATTGATATACGGCTCCGCCGCCGGATTGTTCGGATCATCTTTGTACAGCGCCGATTTCGGGTCGACGCCCGACCGATCGAGGAAGGTGTTGTTGATCACCGAGCCGTCTACGGAGGGCAGCGACAGCGCGGTCTGGGCGGCGTCGACCGGGGTGACGCGCACCTTGGAGGCCGCCTTGTCGATGTCGGCGGGGGTCGGCTGGACCGAGGTGCCGGTGATCTTCAGCAACCCGGCGGCCTGTAGCACGAACAGCGCACGCGCCTGGTTGGTCGGATCGTTGGGGATCGCGATCTCGCCGCCGGCCGGGATGTCGGCGAGGGCCTTGTGCTTCTTCGAATACAGACCCAGCGGAACGATGTAGGTCGAGCCGATCGGGGTGAGCGTATCCGAGCTCGCGACGTTGTACTGGCCGAGGAACTGCAGATGCTGGAACAGGTTGAGGTCGATCTGTTTCTGCGACAGCGCCGTATTCGGCTGCTTGTAATCGGAGAAGTTGGTGACCTTCAGTGTGATGCCCTGCTCTTTCGCCTTCTGTTCGAAGACCTCGAAAGCCTTGTCCTTGTCGGTGGTGCCGATCCGCACGACCGTGCCCGACTCGTCATCGGAACCGCACGCGGTCAGGGTGAGGGCCGCGGTTGCTATCAGCACTGGGATCGCCAGTGTCCGACGGAATTTCACTTGTACTCCCGAATCGCTCGCAGAAGATGAACTCGGTCATCCAAGCTGTCGGCACTACCCGTCGACAACGGTTTGACTTGCCATGAGCGAAATCCTCGCAAATAATGGGACGCCCGTCTAACTTGCGGACAATGCGAATCCTGCGCCGTGTCCGGCCCCGGGGATCAGCGCAGCGGGTGTTCTATCGAGAGTCTCCCGCGGCGGACGAGGTCGCGTTTGGTGATCGGCGGCAGCGTGGCGTCGTCGTCCGGGGCGGCGGGGTTGGGCCGCACCAGCAGGGTGACGGTCGCGGCGGGCACGAATCCGCTGCTGGTCATCAGCGAGGCCGAGGCGCTGTTGCGGTCCTCGACATCGGTGACGATATGGCGGGCGCCGCGCGCGAACAGCGCCTCCGAACACACGTTCAC
This sequence comes from Nocardia sp. Root136, assembly GCF_001427185.1. Classification (NCBI taxonomy): domain Bacteria; kingdom Bacillati; phylum Actinomycetota; class Actinomycetes; order Mycobacteriales; family Nocardiaceae; genus Nocardia; species Nocardia sp. Root136. The sequence goes on along the minus strand of NZ_LMFE01000001.1, from coordinate 858,184 downwards.
CAGCCGCCGCGCGATCCCGTGGCCCTGCATATCGGGGGCGACCGCGATCCACTCCAGATACGCCCAGTCGTCGCGATGCTCGAACTCCATCGACCCGAGGACAAAACCGACCACCCGGTCGGAATCCAGGGCCACCCAGCAGGCGTTGTCGGGGCTGTCGAGGTGCTCGGCGACGGCCGTGAGCGACCATGACGTGTACGGCTTGATGGTGGTGTCGAAGACCTGATGGCCGAGGTCGAGGACTTGACGCAGGTGTCCCAATCCCATCGGCACGACAGCGATGGCGGTGTCCATGGTCGCCAGTGTGCCCTACGCGCCCTTGCGGGTCGCGGTCTTGGACGCGGTGGATTTGCTCGTGGCGGCCTTGCGCGGCGCGGCTTTCTTGGCCGCCTTCTTCGCAGCTTTTTTCGCGGGCGCGGCCGGGGCGGCTTCCCGGCGACCGCTGGCCTCGAGACTGCGTTGCAGCGCGGCGACCAGATCCACGACTTCGGCGTCGGCCTGCTCGGCGGGCTCGGTTTCGGCGGCGGGCTCGACCTTGCCGGTGCCGCTGGCAATGGCCTCGTCGAGAAGCTTCTGCAGTTCGATCTGGTATTCGTCGGTGTATTCGGAAGGGTCGAAATCGCCCGACATCGACTCCACGAGAGTTTCGGCCATCTTCAGTTCCTGCGGGCGCGGGGCAGGCGCTTCGTCGAGCGAGGGGAATTCCACGGCGCGTACCTCGTCGGGCCACAGCAGCGTCTGCAGGACCAGCACGCCGTCACGCACGCGTAATGCGGCCAGGCGAGTCTTCTGGCGCAGCGTGAAATGCACGAGCGCGGTCTTGTCGATGCGTTCGAGGGTCGCCGCCAGCAACTGATAGGCCTTCGGCGTCGTGGAATCCGGTTCGAGGTAGTAGCTCTTCTCGAACAGCACCGGGTCGATCTGATCGGACGGCACGAATTCCAGCACCGGAATCTCGTGCTTCTCCGCAGCGGGGAGTTTCGAGAAATCGGCGTCGGTGAGCACGACCTGCTCACCATCCGGCGAGGTATAGGCCTTGTCGATATCGGCGAACTGCACGGAATTGCCGCACACCTGACAGACCCGGTCATATTTGATCCGGCCCCCGTCCTTGGCGTGGACCTGATGGAACCGAATGTCGTGGTCCTCGGTCGCGGTATAAACCTTGACCGGGACATTCACCAGCCCGAAAGCGATCGAGCCCTTCCAGATCGACCTCATGCAACCCATCATTGTCGATAGGTAGCGCGCAGGTGAGAAAGCGCTCCCGAATAGGTGCGGGCCCGTGATCCGGCAGTGTTCGAGATCATCACGTCTGATCCAATCAACGGGTGCGTGTGGAAGTGATTGTTTGCGGGCTCGGTCCGGCGGGCCGAGCTGTTGCTCATCGTGCGCTGGCGGCGGGCCGCGATGTCACGGTGATCGATCCGCACCCGGGTCGGGTGTGGACGCCGACCTATGCGGCATGGGCCGATGAATTGCCCGGGTGGCTCGATCCCGGCGTAGTGGCGGCGACGGTGGACGCGCCGACGGCCTGGGCGGTGGGCGAGCATCGGATCGACCGCGTCTATCAGGTGTTCGATACGGCGGCACTGCAATCGTCGTTGACGTTCGACGGGGCGACCGTGATCGCGGACCGGGTCGTCGAGGTGGAGGCGCGATCGGTGCGGACGGCGGGTGGACTGACCCGTACCGGTCAGGTGGTCGATGCGCGAGGATTGCCTCGGTCGTCGCGCCGGGCGGAGCAGACCGCCTACGGCGTGGTCGTGGCCCGAACGGGACTCGAGCCGACGCTGTTCATGGACTGGCGTCTCGACAACGGCGCCGACCCCGTCGACCCACCGTCGTTCCTGTACGCCATTCCGCTCGGTGCCGACACCGTGCTCCTCGAAGAAACCTGCCTCGCGGGCCGACCAGCGCTCTCGCCGGAGGTGTTGCGGCGCAGACTAGAACATCGGTTACAAGCGCGGGGGATCGCGCTCACGGGAGCAGAACCTGTTGAGCGAGTGCGCTTTCCGGTGCAGGGAGGCAAGCCGGGAGGTGGTCGATTCGGCGCCGCCGGTGGCCTGACCCATCCCGCGACCGGGTACAGCGTCGCCGCCGCACTCGCCGCGGCGGACACCGTGGTCACGGGTGGCACGGTGTGGACTCCGCAAGCGCGGGCCGTAGGTGCCCTGCGTCGCGCGGGATTGCGTGCGCTGCTGGCTCTCCCGCCCCACGAGGTCCCGGTGTTCTTCGAGGTCTTCTTCGGATTGCCCGCTCCTCTCCAGCGCTCCTATCTGTCCGGCCACGGCGACCTTCGCGGCACCCTCGCCGCGATGCGCGCGCTGTTCGCCGACCTGCCTCCGACTCTGCGCCGCACTGTCATGACCTCGGTCGTCGGTGCGGTCGGTCGGTAGTCGAAGCGTGCTGGTGGCCCGGCGCGAAACGGTGTGGCGCAGGCTCCTCGGCGTTCACCGCACTCGGCCGGGACAGCCCCTGCGGCCGCCGGCGGGGCGATCGGGATCGTCGCCGTGGCGCGGTGGTCGAGACCGGTAGCTGACCGGGACGAACAGGGGTGTGACGGAGGCCCGGCGGTACCGCCACGAAGTTGCTACGATCGCTCAGCGAACGCGCCGACCCGCCAACAGGATCGGGCCGACGAGGCGGACCGGCCGGAAGTATTTCCAGCTCCCACACGTCGATGTGCGTGCCGCGCAATTGGCGTGACGAGTTAGGGGACAATCCGGTGTTCGAATTCACCAGGCGGCGCAGCTGCTGGGTGCTCGGCGTTTTCGCGGTGCTCGCGGTGGTGCTCGGCGCGCTGGGAGCCACGCTGTTCGAGCGGGTGGAGGGCGGCGGATACACCGACTCCGGCAGTGAATCCAGCCGCGCGCTCGAGGTGTTGGGTGAGGAGTTCGGGCAGGCGCCGCCGAACCTGCTGTTGCTGGTGGAGACCGAGTCCTCGGTCGAGGACCCCGAATCCACCGCGGCGGCAACGGCACTGGTCGCCAACCTGCAGGAACGCGCCGGCGTCACCGAGGTGATGTCGTACTGGACCTCCCACCAGGCCGCGCTGCGCAGTGTCGACGGCAAGCAGGGTCTGATCGTCGCGAGCGTGCTCGGCAGCGAACGCGAGATCGACGAACGCGTCACCGCCATCTCCGAAGAGCTGACGGGCGAACAGGGATCGTTGCAGGTCAGGGCGGGCGGATTTGCCATGCTCATGCACGAGACGGTGCAGCAGAGCAAGACCGACATCGCCAAGGGCGAGGCCATCGCCTTCCCGCTCACGCTGATCGCGCTGCTGTTCGTCTTCGGCGGTCTGGTCGCCGCGAGCCTGCCGCTGCTCGTCGCGATCGGCACCGTGATCACCACCATGGGCGCGCTGTGGTTGCTCACCCTGTTCACCCCGCTGTCGGTGACCGCCACCAATGTGGCGACGCTGCTGGGCCTCGGTCTGGCCATCGATTACAGCCTGTTGATCGTCAACCGCTACCGCGACGAACTCTCCGAAGGCCGCACCCCGGCCGGTGCGGTGGCCACCACCATGCGTACGGCCGGTCGCACCGTCGCGTTCTCCGCGCTCACCGTCGCGGTGGCGCTGGCCGGGTTGCTGTTCTTCCCGCTGCTGGCTATCCGGTCGATGGGGTACGCGGGCATCGTCGTCGCGGCGCTGGCCGCGCTCGTCTCGCTCACGGTGCTGCCCGCCGCGCTGTTGCTGATCGGCACGCGCATCGACAAAGGTCAGCTCGGCTGGTGGTTCCTGCGCGCCCCGCGCCCCGCACCGGGTGAGGGCGCCTGGCACAAGCTCGCCACCGCCGTGATGCGCAAGCCGATCTCGATCGGACTCGCTGTCACCGCACTGCTGCTCCTGCTCGGCGCGCCGTTCCTCGGCGTGAACCTCGGTTTCCCGGACGAACGCACGCTGCCGGAATCGATGAACTCCCGTCAGGTCACCGAGATCGTGGCGCGCGACTTCGGCGAGAGCGACCAGCACACACTCGTCGCGGTGCTCCCCGACAGCGCGTACAGCGCCGCGGGACTCGACACCATCGCCCGCGATATGTCCGACCTGGACAATGTCCGTCGCGTCGACACCGCCACCGGCAGCTACGCCCAGGGCGGGCTGCTGCTCGAGCCCACCGCGGCGAACTCGCGATTCCGGGTCGAGAAGGCGGTCTACCTGTCGATCGTGTCGAGCACCGGCGACAGTGATGCCCTCGCCGACCTGGTCGAGCAGGTGCGCGCGGTGCGGACGCCGAGCGAACTGCTGGTCGGCGGTGTGGCCGCGGCCAATGCGGACTCGGTCGCGGCCATCGAGAACGAACTGCCGTGGGCGCTCGGCTTCGTGGTGATCATGATGCTGATCGTGCTGTTCGCGCTCACCGGCAGCGTGGTGCTGCCGGTGCTGGCGGTGATCCTCAGCGCGCTGAGCCTGACCGCGACGTTCGGTGCGCTGGTGTGGATCTTCCAGGACGGGCACCTGTCGGGGGTGCTCGGCTTCACCGTCACCGGGGATCTGTCCGCTACGGTCCCGGTGATGTTGTTCGCCGCCGCCTTCGGGCTCGCGATGGACTACCAGGTGTTCCTGCTGTCGCGGATTCGGGAGGAATACGACCGCACCGGCAAGAACGAGACAGCGGTCGCGCTCGGCCTGGAACGGGTCGGGCGCATCGTCACCGCCGCCGCGATCCTCATCTCGCTGGTGTTCCTCGGCTTCCTGGCCTCCGACATCACCTTCATGAAGGCGTTCGGCATCGGCCTGCCGTTGGCGGTGATCGTCGACGCCACCCTCGTGCGCGGGTTCCTGCTGCCCGCCGCGATGAAGGTGCTCGGCGACGCGAACTGGTACGCACCGGAATTCCTGCGTCGCCTGCACGACCGGTGGGGCCTGGACGACAGCGGTGCGGCGCGCTCGCCGAAACGTGAAGTGGTGGTGCGTGATCCGCTCGCCGCCAGGCCGGAGGAGATCGTCGTCGCGGATCCACTCGCGCGGGCGGAGGCGGCGCGGGCGGAAGCGGCCCGAGCCGAGGCCGAGCGTGCCGACGCGGCGCGGGCCGAGGACGGTGCGCGGGAGAACTCGCGGGCGCAGGAGAGTGTTTCGGTCTCGACGGGAAGCCGCGAGACCTCGGTCTGACAACACATCGCAGGGGCGGGCAGCGCGGAATCGCTGCCCGCCCCTGCGCGTTTCAGATGCCGCCGGTGGACAGGAACCCGCCGTCGACTCGCACACAATCACCGGTGATCCACGCGGCCTCGTCGGACACCAGGAAGGCGATGAGCCGGGCCACATCCTCGGGCACGCCGAGTCGCTTCATCGGGTACACGCTCGCGGCCCGCTCCTCGTCGTCGGAGTACAGCGCGTCGGCGAACTTGGTCTTGACCACGCCCGGCGCCACCGCGTTGACACGGATCTTGGGGCCCAGCTGCCAGGCCAGCTCCTCGGTGAGCCGGATCAGCGCCGCCTTCGACGCGCCGTAGGCCGAGATGACCCCCGACGACCGGATACCCGCGACGCTGGCCACGTTCACCACGGCGCCGCCGTGCTCGGCCATCCACGCGCGGTAGGCCTGCTGCACATAGCCGAGCGAGGCCACCACGTTCACATCGAAGATCTTGCTGACGCCACCCAGATCGGCGTCCATCAGCGGACCGTAGACGGGGTTGATGCCGGTGTTGTTGATCAGGATGTCGAGCGAGCCGTACTCGGTGACGGCCCTGGCCACGGCCTCCGCGCGCGCGTCGGCATCGCCCGCGTTGCCGGCGAGAAAGCTCACCTGGCCCTGGTGGCCCAGCGCGCGCAGCTCGGTGGCCGCGGCCTCCAGTGGTTCGGGTTTACGCGCGGTGATCAGCACGTTCGCGCCCCGGCGCATCAGTTCGGCCGCGGTCGCGAGGCCGATGCCGCGACTGGCTCCGGTGACGAGAGCGGTACGGCCAAGGAGATCGGTAGTCATGGCATGAGAGTAACCACGCTCACATCGGGCAGCGCCGGGTGCGGCTTCCTGAGGTGTCGACGGTAAAATAAGTGGTTCTTGCCGATATGCCTTTCCCGTTTGTCTTACTCTGAGGAGAACTCTGTGATCACGGCGACCGACCTGGAGGTCCGGGCCGGAGTCCGCACCCTGCTCTCCGCTCCTGGGCCGGCGCTGCGGGTGCAGTCCGGCGACCGGATCGGACTGGTCGGTCGTAACGGTGCCGGGAAGACCACCACCCTGCGCATCCTCGCGGGTGAGGGTGAGCCGTACGCCGGCAAGATCACGCGTTCCACCGATATCGGCTACCTGCCGCAGGACCCGAAGGAAGGCGATCTCGATGTGATCGCCAAAGACCGGGTGCTCTCGGCGCGCGGGCTCGACATCCTGCTGCGCGATATGGAGAAGGCCCAGGTCGAGATGGCCGAGGTCGCCGACGATGCCGCCCGCGACAAGGCGATTCGCCGGTACGGACGCCTCGAGGACCAGTTCTCCTCGCTCGGCGGCTACGTCGCCGAAAGCGAGGCGGCCCGCATCTGCAACAGCCTCGGCCTGCCCGACCGCGTCCTCGATCAGCAGCTGCGCACCCTCTCCGGTGGTCAGCGTCGCCGCATCGAGCTGGCTCGCATCCTGTTCTCCGCCTCCGACGGCTCGGGCGGGCGCTCCGACCGCATCCTGCTGCTCGACGAGCCGACCAACCACCTCGACGCCGACTCCATCACCTGGCTGCGCGGGTTCCTGCAGAGCCACGACGGCGGCCTGATCGTGATCAGTCACGACGTGGAACTGCTCGGCGACGTGGTCAACAAGGTGTGGTTCCTCGACGCCGTGCGCGGTGAGCCCGACGTCTACAACATGGGCTGGAAGAAGTACCTCGACGCGCGCGCCACCGACGAGCAACGCCGTGTCCGCGAGCGCGCCAATGCCGAGAAGAAGGCGGGTGCGCTGCGTCAGCAGGCCGCCAAGCTCGGCGCGAAGGCCACCAAAGCCGCTGCGGCACACCAGATGGTGCGTCGCGCCGAACGATTGATCAACGACCTCGACGATGTGCGCGTGAGCGACAAGGTCGCCCGCATCCGGTTCCCCGAGCCCGCGGCCTGCAGCAAGACTCCGCTGATGGTGAAGGACCTGACCAAGCTCTACGGTTCGCTCGAGATCTTCACCGGCGTGAACTTCGCCGTCGACAAGGGCAGTCGCGTGGTGGTGCTCGGGCTCAACGGCGCCGGTAAGACGACCATGCTGAAACTGCTCGCCGGTGTCGAGACGCCGACCGCGGGCGGCGTCGAGCAGGGGCGCGGGCTCAAGGTCGGCTACTTCGCCCAGGAGCACGACACTCTCGACGACCAGGCCTCGGTGTGGGAGAACATCCGCCATGCCTCCCCGGACGCGGGGGAGCAGGAGCTGCGCAGCCTGCTCGGCGCGTTCATGTTCACCGGTCCGCAGCTCGACCAGCCGGCAGGCACGCTGTCCGGCGGTGAGAAGACCCGGCTGGCGCTGGCCGGGCTGGTGTCCTCGGCGGCGAACGTGCTGCTGCTCGACGAGCCGACCAACAACCTCGACCCGGTCTCGCGTGAGCAGGTCCTCGAGGCGCTGCGCACCTACGCGGGGGCCGTGGTGCTGGTGACGCACGATCCCGGCGCGGCCGAGGCGCTCAACCCGGAGCGGGTCATCCTGCTTCCTGACGGCACCGAGGACCACTGGTCGGCGGAGTACGCGGAGCTCATCGATCTCGCCTGATCCCTCAGGGCCCGGAGGCGGTAGCGCAGCGTCACCACGCAGGGCCCCGGCGTCAGGCGAAGATCAGACATCGCATAGAGCCGGTGTGTCGCGCATGAATCGCGGTGGCAGGGAGGAACTCGCGGGGATCGCGTGAGTTTGATCACTGTTTCCGTTGATCACCGAGTGTGGAGTGTCTAGCCTGGAGGAAGTGCTCGGCGACTCGGAGGAAGCCATGAGCGACAGTTCCAGACAGGCCGCTAGGTCGGCCAAGGGTAAATCGACGATCGGCAAGGCCGCACTGGGCAAGGGAACCCGGGTCACGGGCAAGTCCCGCGACCGGTTGCAGTCCCAGTTGAAGAAGCAGTACGAGGCGGGCGCGTCCATTCGCTCCCTGGCCAGGTCCACCGGCCGCTCGTACGGCTTCATCCACAATGTGCTGGTCGAGTCACACGTCGAACTGCGTGGGCGCGGCGGCGCCAATCGGCGCAAGAATCCGGCCGACTGAGCGGGGCGTCGTCGACGGAGCCGCTACCAGCCTGCGACGGCTCCGTCGCCGCGGACCAGCAGATTCGCCAGGCTGGCGAACAGCGGCAGTCCCGTCTTGATCTCGAGGTACGCGAACTGCCCCTGCGGGTTCACCTCGAGGAAGTAGTACTCGCCATCGCTGCCGAGGCGGAGGTCGACCACGCCGAAGCTGAGTCCGAGCGCGCCCATCAGGGTCGCGAGGGACTTGCTCACCGAGGCGGGTAGCCGATCCGGTGCGAAGGCGACGGAGGTGTCGAGACGGGAATCGATGCGGCCGACCCCCGACTGTGAATCGATGCGCACACTCCACTCGACACCGTCGACCCACACCACCCGCAGATCGCAGCTGGCCTCCACGTAATCCTGGAACGTGGTCGGCGTCGAACGGATCGAGTCGAGCCGGTTCAACTCGGGTCGGGTGATGATCCTCGTCTCGGAGAACTCGCCACGCCCGGTGCCGGTGCGTTTGTATACCACTGGACCACAACGGGATTCGACGAAACTGCGCGCCTCGTCCGGGTCGTTGGTGATCAGCGTTTCCGGGATCGTGAAACCCGCCCGCTGCGCGGTTTCGAGCTGCACGATCTTGCGCGAGGCGGTGCGCTCGGCGGCCGGATCGTTGACCCAGTACGCCGGGATCGACCACAGCATGCCCTGCAGGAATCCGTCGCACTCGGCCTGGCGGAACTCGTCGTCGGCGGCGCGTACGCCGGTGGGGACTTTGCACGGGTGCGGCCTGCGCCACCACACCGCGCGCACGTCGTCGAGACCGTGGATGTGTGACATCGCGCGGTTGGTGCCCGCTTTGTCGAGCCGGAAACTCCCTGTCTCGGACGGAAAGTCGCGCAAGTCGAGTCGGATCGGGTCGAGGCCGTGGAGTTCTCGCAAGGTCGACGCCAGCGCATCGGCGTGCAGGTCGTCGGTTTCGGAGACGATGAGAACGGCGTCGGTCGCGCCTTCCATGACTTCCGCGCCGTTTCAGTCGAGGCTGTCGCAGTTGATGCCGTCGCGGAAGGTGAACGTCGCTCCGGTGGCACCACCTCGTTCGGCGATGCGCAGTTTCGCCGCCCAGCTGCGGGTGGCGCGGGCCAGCTGCTCGTCGTCCAGCGCCTCCGACGGTTCCGGTGCGAGAGTGATCGGTCGGTCGACCAGATCGACGCGCATCCGTCGGGTGAAATCGGCGGTGGCGCCGGGGCGGATATCGACCCGTACCTGACGTTCACCCGCGCCCACGCGGTCTTCGGTGAGTCGTACGACGTCGTTGCGGTCGAAAGTCCAGGTTCCACCGTCGACGCGCACCGAGATGTCGTGATCGGACTCGGCCACCAGCAATCCGCGCAAGGCGGGGCCCCGATCTCGGGACGACGCGGTAGCGGGGAGGTGGATGGCGTCGGTCATGGGCGCTCACTCCGATCTTTTCTCGTCTGCTCGCGATTTGCCAGAACCCCAAAAGGTGCTTCGGATCATAACGTGAACAGGTGGCCCGCCGAGCGGGTTCGCGAGATTTGCGGAGTGCCGGGCAAACCGCCGAGCGGCGCGTGATCGCCTTGCCGGGAAAGAATTTCGGACAACTCGGATGTTGCAACTGTGTTCTCACGGGCAATCCGGCAGCAAACATATCTGACAACCGGCGGGCGCCCCCGAGTCTGTGCCGGAGGGCGCCCGCCGCGCCGCGTGCGGTCGCTAGAGTCCGAGCAGCTCGGGATTCTCGGCGAGCTCGCGGAAGTGTTCGGCCGGTTTCGCGACGAGCCGACGGGTCGTCAGATCCATCGCGCCCGCCACAACGGTGATCTCTGCGGCGACCGTACCGTCGAGCTTGATGATCTGGTGGTGGAAGCGGAAGACCTTCTCGCCTTCCTTCCAATCGAACACGCAGGTCACCGTGACCTCGTCGCCACCGCGCAGCTCGCGCTTGTACTTGATGGTGGACTCGAGCACCACCGCGCCGACGCCGCTGGCGATGAACTTGTCCTGCGCGATCCCCGCCGCGCGCATCAGCTCCCACCGGGCGTGCTCGCCGTACTGGTGGTAGACGGCGTGATTGAGGTGGCCCTGGGTGTCGAGCTCGTAGCCGCGGACGAGGACCGGTACGGAGAACGTCATACGGCGTATAACCGGCCGCTTCCGACTCGTTGTTCCCGATCGGCGTGCAATCTCGGCCACAGTGCGACCGGGAACCGCATGACGGATCAGCCCCGTTGGGCGTTGCGCTCGGCCCACCAGGCGGGCGCGTCGACGAAGTGGTTGTCGAATTCCTCTTGGGCGGCGACGAATTCGTCATGAGCGGTTTCGCCGCGGAGGAGTCGGTCGAGCAGACGGAAGTACTCGAAGCGTTGCACGCCGGGCATCAGTGCGATCAGGATGCGCGCGCCACTGTCCGGGGTGGCGCCGAACGCGTGCGGCATCTGCCGCGGGACGACTAGCGAGCCGCCCGCGCCGACGGTGAGGATGCGGTCGCCCGCCATGACCTGGAGTTCGCCGTCGGCGACGTAGAACAGCTCGTCGGAGCGAGTGTGGAAGTGCGGGGCGGCGCCATCGGCGCCCTGGGTCATGGTGACTTCGAGCGTGCTGACCGCGCCGTCGCTGGCGTTCGCGTCGGTGAGCAGGCGCATGCGCACGTTCTCGGTACCCAGGGTCTCGGCGTCCCCGGGCAGGCAGAGGGCGATCTCGCGGGTGTTCGTCATGACCATTCCGTTCGTCGGTTGATAGTTCGGTACCGAACTATATCCCAGCGAATAGAATGCTGTCCATGGATGAACGTGAGCCGGATGTGGTCGACGCGATCACGGCGCAGTGGCAGCGGGAGCGACCCGATCTGGAGCTGGAGGCGATGGCGGTCTTCGGCAGACTCGGCAGGCTGATGAACGTGGCCACGGCGCGGATCGAAAGCGTTTTCACCGCACACGGTTTGCAGCGCGGCGAGTTCGATGTGCTTGCGGCACTGCGTCGTTCGGGCGCACCCTTCGAACTCAACCCGTCGGTGCTCGCCGATACCTTGATGCTGTCGCGGGCGGGGATGACCGGGCGTATCGACCGACTCGAAACTGCGGGCCTGGTTCGCCGCGTCGCCGATCGCGAGGATCGACGCGCCGTGCGGGTGGCGCTCACCGATCAGGGCAGGGCGCTCGTCGACACGGTGGTCGTGGCGCACACCGAGAACGAGACGGCGATGCTGGCGGTACTGAAGCCGGCCGATCGTGTCGCCCTGGACCGTATCTCGCGAACCTTGCTCAGCGGTTGGGCGAGCTGACCCGCCGATCCCGGTCGGGGAAATGACCTCCGGAGAATTTCCCGCCGCGCGCAATCGGCGAGGGCTCGACGCGGCCATGGGCTCCTCCATGGCCGCGTCGAGCCTGACTCAGGATTCCTTGCGTCGCACCGAGGCTTCGACGAGATCCAGTACGGCGGAAAGGTTTTCGTTGGTGTGACCCGAGGCGATGCGGGCGATCAACCCGTCGAGGACCAAGTCGAGGTAGCCGAGGAGGACATCGGTGGGGACATCGTCTCGGAGGGCGCCCGCTGCTTTGCGGCGCTCGAGGCGGGCCAGGGTCGCGGCGGTCAGTTCGGCCGAGCGTTGGGTCCAGCCCGCGCGGAATTCGGGGTCGGTGCGGACTCTGCGCGCGATCTCCAGGCGGGTGCCCAGCCAGTTGAATTCCTCCGGGCGGGCGAGCATATCGCGCATCACCTGGACCAGGCCCTGATTGGCGGCGACTTCGGCCATGCGTTCGGCGTCGTCTTTGGCCAGGGCGAAGAACAGGGCGTCCTTGTCGCGGAAATGATGGAAGATCGCGCCGCGGGACAGGCCGATGGCCTCTTCCAGGCGGCGCACGGTGGCGCCGTCGTAGCCGTATTCGGCGAAGCAGCGTCGTGCACCGTCGAGGATCTGGCTGCGGCGGGCGGCGAGGTGGTCGTCGCTGACCTTGGGCATGATTCCTCCAGCTAGCGGATACACGGACCCCCGCCCCGGCGAACCGAGACGGGGGCTGTCGCATTATTCAGGGGGCAAGCGAATGCCCTTGTGGCGCAACACCTTACGGTGTTGCGCCACCGGGTCGAACAATCAGCCGCGGATCATGTTGCGCAGCACGTACTGCAGGATGCCGCCGTTGCGGTAGTAGTCGGCCTCACCGGGGGTGTCGATGCGGACGACCGCGTCGAACTCGGTGACCTTGCCGTCTTCCGCGGTGGCGGTGACCTTGACGGTCTCGGGGGTGACACCCTCGTTGAGGGCGGTGATCCCCGCGATGTCGAAGGTCTCGGTGCCGGTCAGGCCCAGCGAGGCAGCGGACTGCCCGGCCGGGAACTGCAGCGGCACAACGCCCATGCCGATCAGGTTGGAGCGGTGGATGCGCTCGAACGACTCGGTGATGACGGCCTTCACGCCCAGCAGGCTGGTGCCCTTGGCGGCCCAGTCACGCGAGGAGCCCGAACCGTATTCCTTGCCACCGAGCACGACCAGCGGGATGCCCGCGGCCTGGTAGTTCTGCGAGGCGTCGTAGATGAACGCCTGCGGGCCACCGTCCTGGGTGAAGTCGCGGGTGTAACCACCCGAGACGTCGTCGAGCAGCTGGTTGCGCAGCCGGATGTTGGCGAAGGTGCCACGGATCATGACCTCGTGGTTACCGCGACGCGAACCCAGCGAGTTGTAGTCCTTGCGGGCCACACCGTTGGCGTCGAGGTACTGCGCGGCGGGGGTGCCGGGCTTGATCGGGCCCGCCGGGGAGATGTGGTCGGTGGTGACCGAGTCGCCCAGCAGCGCCAGCACGCGAGCGCCGGAGATGTCGGTGACGGGGGAGGGATCCATCGACATGCCGTCGAAGTACGGTGCCTTGCGCACATAGGTCGACTTCTCGTCCCACGCGAAGGTGTCGCCCTCCGGTGTCGCCAGACTCTGCCAACGCTTGTCACCGTCGAAGATGGTGGCGTAGGAGTTGCGGAACATGTCCTGGCTGATCGAGGACTTGATGGTGTCGTCGATCTCCTGGGCCGAGGGCCAGATGTCCTTCAGGAAGACATCGTTGCCGTCGGTGTCCTGGCCGAGCGCGTCGGTCTCGAAGTCGAAGTCCATCGTGCCCGCGAGCGCGTAGGCGATGACCAGTGGCGGGGAGGCCAGGTAGTTCATCTTCACGTCGGGGGAGATGCGACCCTCGAAGTTGCGGTTGCCCGAGAGCACCGCGGTGACCGAGAGGTCGTTGTCGTTGATCGCGGCCGAGATCGCCTCGGGCAGCGGACCGGTGTTACCGATGCAGGTGGTGCAGCCGTAGCCACCGACGAAGAAGCCCAGCTTCTCCAGGTAGGGCCACAGACCGGCCTTCTCGTAGTAGTCGGTGACGACCTGCGAGCCCGGGGCCATGTTGGTCTTCACCCACGGCTTGGTCGCGAGACCCTTCTCCACCGCGTTGCGGGCGAGCAGGGCGGCGCCGAGCATGACCGACGGGTTGGAGGTGTTGGTGCAGGAGGTGATACCCGCGACGACCACCGCGCCGTGATCGAGGACGAACTTGTTGCCGTCCTCGCCGACGACCTCGATCGGCTTGGACGGACGACCCTTGGCACCGTTGGCCGCGGAGTGCGCGGGGGTGTAGGTGTCGTCGGCGGCGCTGGCCGACACCGCGGTCGAGTCCGAGGCCGGGAAGGACTCGTCGACGCCCTCGTCCAGCGCGGTGAGCTCACCCTCGCCGACGTAGTTGACGATGTCGGAGCGGAACGCGTTCTTGGAGTCGCTGAGCAGGATGCGGTCCTGGGGACGCTTCGGGCCCGCGATCGAGGGCACGACGCTGCCCAGATCGAGCTCGAGGTACTCCGAGTACACCGGCTCGCGCTCGGCGTCGTGCCACATGCCCTGTTCCTTGGCGTACGCCTCGACGAGCGCGAGCTGCTCGTCGCTGCGGCCGGTCAGGCGCAGGTAGTTGATGGTCTCCTCGTCGATCGGGAAGATCGCGGCGGTGGAACCGAACTCGGGGCTCATGTTGCCCAGGGTGGCGCGGTTCGCGAGGGGGACCTCGGAGACGCCCTTGCCGTAGAACTCGACGAACTTGCCGACGACGCCGTGCTTACGCAGCTGCTCGGTGACGGTGAGCACCACGTCGGTGGCGGTGACGCCCGGCTTGATCTCACCGGTCAGCTTGAAGCCGACCACGCGCGGGATCAGCATGGAGACGGGCTGGCCGAGCATCGCGGCCTCGGCCTCGATGCCGCCGACGCCCCAGCCCAGCACGCCGAGGCCGTTGACCATGGTGGTGTGTGAGTCGGTGCCGACACAAGTGTCGGGGTAGGCCTGGCCGTTGCGGACCATGACCGTGGGGGCCAGGTACTCGATGTTGACCTGGTGGACGATGCCCATGCCCGGGGGGACGACCTTGAAGTCGTCGAAGGCGCCCTGGCCCCAGCGCAGGAACTGGTAACGCTCGCCGTTGCGCTCGTACTCGAGGTCGACGTTGCGCTCCAGCGCGTCGGCGCGGCCGAAGACGTCGAGGATCACCGAGTGGTCGATGACCATGTCGGCGGGCGAGAGCGGGTTGACCTTGCTCGGATCGCCACCGAGGACGGTGACGGCCTCACGCATGGTGGCGAGGTCGACGATGCAGGGCACGCCGGTGAAGTCCTGCATGATCACGCGCGCGGGGGTGAACTGGATCTCGACGCTCGGCTGTGCCGAGGGGTCCCAGTTCGCGATCTCGCGGATGTGGTCGGCGGTGATGTTCGCGCCGTCCTCGGTGCGCAGCAGGTTCTCTGCCAGCACCTTCAGGGCGTAGGGCAGCTTCTCGGTGCCGGGAACAGCCGAGAGACGGAAGATCTCGTAGGAGTTGCTTCCGACCTCGAGCGTGCCTTTGGCGCCGAAGGTATCAATCTTCGTCACGTCAGCTCCACTCATGTGTGAGGGTGTGCCGCCGGCGGGGCTGTGCCGGCGGCTCGCGTCTTCGGAGGGGGTATCCGGCGCCGTGAGATGCCGAATTCCTCGCCGTACGAGCCTAACAGTACGCTTGTCCTATGAAATACGCGGGGGCCGTCGGTGGTGCCGTGCAGGCGTAGTCGAGCGCCGCGTCGCGTACTGTGCCTGACGAGCGAAGTCGGGGAAGACGCAGTGACGCTCACCTTGGCAGTGTTGGACGCCCGTCGCGACACCGGCGACTGTGGCTCGACAGACCGGATGGAAGATGACCACTTTTGCGCCGATGGCGGCCGAGCTGCCGCCGAACACCGTGCTGAGCAGCGTCGCGTCCGACCTCGCCGACAATCACGTCGCGGCCCCCAAGGGTCAGGATCAGGAGAAACTGGCGGCGATCGTCGCGCAGGCGCGATCCGAGGGGATCCCGCTCAGCGTCGTCATCGTTCCCGGTAATCCCGGCCATGACTCGAGCCTACGTGATCTGGCCACCGAGGTCGGCGAGAGCACGCACGGCACCGTCGCGGTCTTCAGCGACGACTGGCTCGGCACCTACAGCGACACCATCAGCCGGGTTCGGCTCGAGTGGGCCGAGGATTCGGCCAAGTACAAGGGCAACCATCCGGAAGAGGCCGTGCAGGCCTTCGTGGACCGGCTCGAGCAGCCGGAGGGGGTCTCCTGGGGCGCCATCACCGCGGTGTTGATCAGCCTCATGGTGCTGGTGATCGCCGGGCTGTACCTGGTGAAGGTCCGCCGCGGTCCCGATGCGGACGCAACGGCCGTCGTGCCACCACGCGTCGACGCGAGTTCCACCAACTAACTGGTTTCACTCCAGTCACATTTCCAGACCAGCGGTCTGTTTTCTGGGGTAGAAAACTGTCCCGCGTCGCGCAAATTCCGAGCAATCGATGAATTGTTGCCGCGCGCCACTGTGACGGATGTTTCCTTTGGGAACCATGTGTCGTACGGTTGCGATGAACGCGATCGTGAATGCAGTGGTACAGGGGGCATTGGTCGACTCTTGTGGTCGGTGTTTCGGCTGATGCGCCAGTGGCGTATGTCGAGTCGAGATGCTCGGAGGTACCGTGCGGAGTGCGGGCAGGCGGGACGAACCAGGTCTATTACGAATAGCGATCGGTTTGCTGGCGGTGGTGGCAGTGCTGCTCGCCGCGGGACCGGTCGCTGCGGTACCACCCCCTCCACCTAATCCGTCCGACGGTGAGATCGCCGGCGCGGGCGCCCAGGTCGACGCGCGGGTCAGCGAGATCGGCGGGCTGATCAATCGCGTCGCCGCGGCCGATCAGCAGTTGCGCGAACTCGATGACCAACTCGCGGGCAAACGCGAAGCGGTCAACCAGGCGCTCGTCGACCTGCAGACCGCACGCGACGCCGCCGACGCGGCCGCGGCCGCCGTCTCCGACAGCCAGACCCAGCTGGCCGACGCGGGCGTGAAAGTCGGTGTGGCCCGCCAGGATTTCGATCAGGTCGCCACCCAGGCCTACGTGCGCCCCGCCAACAGTTCGGTCGTCACCTACCTCGCCTCCTCGACCCCCGATGCCGCGATGGACCGCGCGCAGGTGCTCGGCATGGTGTCGAAGAACCAGCGACAGGTGCTCGACGGTCTGCGCCGCGCCCAGGTCGCCCAGGCCAATCAGAATTCCGCCGCGCGCCAGGCCAAGGCCGACGCCGATACCGCCGCGGCGGGCGCGGAACAGAAGCGCGACGCCGCCCAGACCGCGGTGAACATCGCGAAATCCGAGTTCGACACCCAGGCCGTGGCCCGCGACACCCTGAGCCGCGACCGCAGCGCCGCCCAATCCGCCCTCGACGTAGCCCGCTCGACCGTCGCGGGGCTCCAGAGCCAACGCGAGATCTTCCTGACCTGGGACGACCAACGTGAAGCCGAGGTGCTCGCCCTGCTGGCCGCGGCCAACGCCGCCGCCTCCCGCGCCGCGGCCGACAAGGCCGCCCGCGACCGTGCCGCCCAGCTCAACGAGGGTCAGCGTCCGCACGCCGACCTCGAGTCGACCCCGGCCTCGCCACGCAAAACCAAGCCGCGCCCGTCACAACCACAGGTCACCGGTTCGGCGGCGATCGAAACCGTGGTCGACCGCGCGATGTCGCAGCTCGGCGTCACCTACGCCTGGGGCGGCGGCGACGAGGACGGACCCACCCTCGGCATCCGTGACGGCGGCACCGGTGACGCCCACGGCGACTTCGAGAAGATCGGCTTCGACTGCTCCGGCCTGATGCTCTACGCCTTCGCCGGTATCGGCGTCTCGCTGCCGCACTACAGCGGCTACCAGTACAACGCGGGCACCCGAGTCGACGTCGAGGATCGCGAACGCGGCGACATGCTGTTCTGGGGCCCCGGCGGCAGCGTGCACGTGGCGATGTATCTGGGCAACGGCAAGATGATCGAGGCCCCTGAATCCGGGGATGTCGTGAAGATTTCCCCGGTCCGTGAAGACGGCATCATGCCGTACGCGGTGCGCATCGTCACCGACTGAGTGCGTATCGTCGCTGGTAGGGGTGAAATCGGTGCGGCGTGCGCCACACCGACCGCCGCGCGTGAGTGCCGTCACGAGGATGACGAATCCCCGTCTAGTACTGGCCGGTTGCGGCGCACCGGGCGATTCAATGGAATAGTTGGTGCCGCACGCACAGGACCAAAGCGAAAGCGGGGATGTTGGTGACTTCGACGGAAGGTGTGAGCGGGCCGAAGCTGGCGAAGGACGCCGGTACGGCTGCGCCGAGCACCCTGGAGCGTGACGTCCAGACTCTCGAGAAGGCGATCTACGAGGTCAAGCGGGTTATCGTCGGTCAGGATCGGCTCGTCGAGAGTTTGCTCGTCGCCGTGCTGGCACGCGGACACGTGCTGCTCGAAGGTGTGCCGGGCGTCGCGAAAACTCTTGCGGTGGAAACCTTCGCCAAGGTCATCGGCGGCTCGTTCTCCCGGGTGCAGTTCACCCCGGACCTCGTGCCCACTGACCTCATCGGTACCCGCATCTACCGGCAGGGCCGCGAAGAGTTCGACACCGAGCTCGGCCCGGTGGTCGCGAACTTCGTGCTCGCCGACGAGATCAACCGCGCACCCGCCAAGGTGCAGTCGGCACTGCTCGAGGTGATGGCCGAGCGCAAGCTGTCGATCGGCGGCAAGACCTACCCGATGCCCGATCCGTTCCTGGTCATGGCGACCCAGAACCCGATCGAGAGCGAAGGCGTGTACCCGCTGCCCGAGGCGCAGCGCGACCGCTTCCTGTTCAAGGTCGTCGTGGACTACCCCTCGGTCGAGGAAGAGCGTGAGATCATCTACCGGATGGGTGTGAGCGCGCCCGAGCCGAACCAGATTCTCGACCCCGAAGACATCATCCGCCTGCAGAAGGTGGCCGCCAACGTCTTCGTGCACCACGCGCTCGTCGACTACGTGGTCCGCGTGATCACCGCGACCCGCACGCCCGCCGACTTCGGCATGGACGATGTGGCGAGCTGGATCTCCTACGGCGCTTCCCCGCGCGCGAGCCTCGGCATCATCGCCGCGGCCCGCTCGGTCGCGCTGATCCGTGGCCGTGACTACGTGGTGCCCCAGGACGTCGTCGAGGTGATCCCGGACGTGCTGCGCCACCGCTTGGTGCTGTCGTACGACGCGCTGGCCGACGAGGTTTCGCCCGAGGACGTCATCAAGCGCGTGCTGCAGACCGTCGGCCTGCCGCAGGTCGCCCCGCAGGCGAACGGTCAGGCTGCCCCGCAGCAGCCGCCGGTGCCCCAGCCGCCCCAGCCCCAGCCTGTGCCGCAGGCGGTGAACGGGCAGCAGTCCCAGCCCGCCGGCTCCGTCGCGCCCCAGTGAGTGCGCCGGAACCCGTTGTCCGCGTGCCCACCTCGTCTCACGCCCCGCCGTCGTTCCGTGCCGGTGAACTGACCGACCCGAAGCTGTCGGCCGCGCTCAAGACCCTCGAGTTGACCGTGCGGCGTCGCCTCGACGGCGTGCTGCACGGTGATCACCAGGGGCTGATCCCCGGTCCGGGTTCGGAACCGGGGGAGGCGCGGCTGTACCAGCCGGGTGACGATGTGCGACAGATGGATTGGTCGGTCACCGCCCGCACCACCCATCCGCACGTGCGGCAGATGATCGCCGACCGCGAGCTGGAGACCTGGCTCGTCGTCGACCTGTCGTCGAGCCTGGACTTCGGTACCGGGCGGGTGCACAAGCGCGATCTCGCGATCGCGGCGGCCGCGGCGATCACCCACCTCACGTCGGGCGGCGGCAACCGGATCGGCGCCGTGGTGGCGACCGGTCAGGACCTGGTTCGCATCCCCGCGCGCAGCGGACGCATGCACGCCCAGACGCTGTTGCGCGGCATCGCGACCACCCCGCACGCCCGCGACGGCGTGCGCGGTGATCTCAAGGCCGGGATCGAGTCGCTGCGCCGTCCGCAACGCAAACGCGGTCTGGCCGTGGTGATCAGCGATTTCCTCGGTGACGTCGACTGGCAGCGCTCCCTGCGCGCGATCTCCGCCCGCCACGACCTGCTGGCCGTGGAAGTGCTCGATCCCCTGGATATCGCGCTGCCCGACGGCGGCGACGTGGTGTTGCACGATCCCGAATCGGGCCGCACCCGCGAGTTCAGCGTGACCCCCACGCTGCGTGCCGATTTCGCGGCCGCGGCCGGAGCCCAGCGTGAGCAGGTGGCGCAGGCGCTGCGCAGCTGCGGCGCGCCGGTGCTCACCCTGCAGACCGATCGGGACTGGATCGCCGACGTGGTCCGGTTCGTGTCCACCCGGCGCCACAGCCTCGGCGCCCCGAGCGGGCGGGTGCCTCGCCAGTGAGTATTTCGCATTTCACGGCCGTTGTCTGGCTCGGTTTCCTCGCGGTCGTCGCCCTGCTCGTGCTCGGCTACGTGCTGGTGCAGCGCGCCCGGCACAAGCGGATGCTGCAGTTCGGCAACATGGCCATCCTGGAGCGAGTCGCCCCGTCGCGACCGAGCCCGATGCGCCATGTCCCGATCGCGTTGATCCTGGCGGGCCTGGTGCTGCTGACGATCGCCGCGGCCGGTCCGACCGCCGTGCAGAAGGTGCCGCGTAATCGCGCGACTGTTGTTCTGGTGATGGATGTTTCGCTGTCGATGGAAGCCACCGACGTGGAGCCGAACAGGTTGCAGGTCGCGCAGAAGGCAGGCAAGGATTTCGTCGACGGTCTGACGCCCGGTATCAACCTCGGTTTCGTCACGTTCGCGGGGACGGCCTCGGTGATGGTGTCGCCGACGACCAATCGCGAGGCAGTCAAGCACTCGATCGACAACATCAAGCTCGCCGAGCGCACCGCCACCGGTGAGGGCGTCCTCACGGCGCTGCAGTCCATCGACACCCTGGCCGCCGTCCTCGGTGGCGCCGAGACGCCACCGCCTGCGCGGGTGGTGCTGATGTCGGACGGCAAGCAGACCGTGCCCGACGACAAGGACGTCGACAACCCGCGGCACGGTTTCACCGCCGCGCGCCTGGCCAAGAACAAGGGCATCCCGGTCTCGACGATCTCCTTCGGCACCGAGTGGGGCACGGTCGAGATTCCGGACTCCGACGGCAAGGGTTCGCAGCGGGTGAAGGTGCCGGTCGACAACGACTCGCTGCGCGAGATCGCCGAGCTGTCCGGCGGCGACTTCTACACCGCGTCGTCGCTGGCCGAACTCACCGCGGTCTACGACACCCTCGAGGAACAGATCGGCTACGAGACCACGCGCGGCGATGCGAGCAGGCCGTGGCTGTTGTTCGGCATGCTGGCCATCGCGGCGGGAGTCGTGGTCAGTTTGCTCTATCGTCAACGTCTGCCCTAGCTCCCACCGCCCCCGCGTTGTGAGCTGTCGCAACGGCGCGACCCTGACGCGGGGCGCACGAATCGGAACAGATAGGTTGAACCCTATGTCGAACGTCACATCCCGGTCGGTCCTGGTCACCGGCGGTAACCGCGGTATCGGTCTCGCTGTCGCGCAGCGCCTGCAGGCCGACGGCCACAAGGTCGCCGTCACCCATCGCGGATCGGGGGTTCCCGAGGGTCTTTTCGGTGTGAAGTGCGATGTCACCGACAGTGATTCGGTCGATCGTGCGTTCACCGAAGTCGAGGAGCACCAGGGTCCGGTCGAGGTGCTGGTCGCCAATGCGGGCATCACCGACGACACCCTGCTGATGCGCATGACCGAGGACCAGTTCGAACGGGTCATCGACGCCAACCTCACCGGCGCGTTCCGCTGTGCCAAGCGGGCCAATCGAGCCATGCTCAAGGGTCGCTGGGGCCGGCTGATCTTCCTCGGCTCGGTGGTCGGAATGGCAGGCCAGGCCGGTCAGCTCAACTACGCTGCGTCCAAGGCCGGCGTCATCGGCATGGCGCGGTCGCTCACTCGGGAGCTGGGCTCGCGTTCGATCACCTCCAACGTGGTCGCCCCGGGCTTCATCGAGACCGATATGACCGCGGACCTGCCCGAAGATCTGAAGACCATGGCGAAGAAGTACATTCCGCTGCAGCGTCTCGGCCAGCCGGAAGACATCGCCGCTGTGGTCAGCTTCCTCGCTTCTGAGGACTCTCGCTATGTCTCCGGTGCAGTCATCCCGGTCGACGGCGGCATGGGCATGGGTCACTGATCCGACAAAGGTGCTGTCGTCCACGTCGACGGCCGCTATTGCATGGGTCACTGATCCGCTAACAGACCGCACCGCGCCACCGACAAGGTGGCAGCAACCCACACTGATTTCAGGAGAACCGAAAACTCATGGGCGGACTGCTCGAAGGCAAGACCATCCTGGTCACCGGCATCATCACCGACTCGTCGATCGCGTTCCACGCGGCCGCGATCGCGCAGGAGCAGGGCGCGAGGGTGATCATCACCGGTATTCCCGACCGCCTGCGGCTCATCGACCGCATCGCCAAGCGGCTGCCGCAGGAAGTGCCGCCTGCCATCGGCCTCGACGTGACCAACGAAGAGGACCTGGCCGCCCTCACCGAGAAGCTGCGTGAGATCGCGCCCGAGGGCGTCGACGGCGTGCTGCACTCGATCGCGTTCGCGCCCCGTTCGATCATGGGCCCCGGCGCGCTGCCGTTCCTCGAGGGCCCCGGCCCCGATGTCTCCAAGTCGTTCGAGATCTCGGCCTGGAGCTACGCCTCGCTGGCTCGCGCCGTGCTTCCCGTGATGAACGAGGGTGGCTCGATCGTCGGCATGGACTTCGATCCGCGCGTGGCCATGCCGTACTACAACTGGATGGGCGTGTCCAAGGCCGCGCTCGAGTCGGTGAACCGTTACGTGGCGCGCGAGGTGGGTGCCGCCAAGAAGATCCGTTCCAACCTGATCGCCGCGGGCCCGATCAAGACCCTCGCCGCCAAGGCCATCGCGGGTACCGCCACCGACGATGCCAAGCAGCTCGTCCAGCTCGACGAGTACTGGGACGGCGCGTCGCCGATCGGCTGGGACGGCAACGACCCGCGCGCGGTCGGCAAGTCGATCGTGGCGTTGCTCTCGGATTGGCTGCCCGCCACCACCGGCTCGATCATCTACGTCGACGGCGGCGCCAGCCACAACATGTGGTTCCCGGAGAACATGTCGCTGAGCTGATGCCGGACGCCCTGCTGCTGCTGTCCTTCGGTGGCCCCGAAGGTCCCGAGGACGTGATCCCCTTCCTGGAGAACGTCACTCGGGGCCGCGGGGTGCCTCCGGAACGCCTCGCCGAGGTCGCGCAGCACTACCTGCATTTCGGCGGGATCTCGCCGATCAACGCGTTGAATCGGCAGATCATCACCGCGCTCGAGGCCGACCTCGCCGATGCCGGGCTGGATCTGCCGGTCTACTTCGGCAATCGCAACTGGCATCCCATGGTCGAGGACACCGTCGCGCGGATGACCGCCGACGGCGTGCGCTCGGCGCTGGTCTTCACCACCTCCGCGTGGGGCGGGTATTCCGGTTGTCGCCAGTACGACGAGGACATCACCCGGGCCCGCGCGGCCGTCGGTGCCGGTGCCCCGGAGCTGGTGAAACTGCGCCAGTACTTCGACCACCCGCTGCTGATCGAGTCCTTCGCCGACGCGATCACCGCTGCGGTGCAACAGATTCCGGCCGATCGGCGCAGCGGCGCGCGCCTGGTTTTCACGGCGCACTCCATTCCCGTCTCCGCCGACACCACGGCGGGCCCACCCGCCGACGGTGGCCGCCTCTACAGCAGGCAGGTCGCGGAAGCCGCCCGATTGTGTGCCGCGGCAACCGGTTTCGCCGAGTACGACGTGGTGTGGCAATCGCGTTCGGGCCCACCGCAGGTGCCGTGGCTCGAACCCGACATCGTCGACCACCTGGATGTGCTGCACGGCAAGGGCATCAACGCGGTGGTGGTGTGCCCGGTCGGTTTCGTCTCCGATCACCTCGAGGTGATCTGGGACCTCGACAACGAAGCGTCGGCCAGGGCCGACGAACTCGGGATGGCTTTCGCCCGCGCGGGGACACCCGGCACCGACCCGCGGTTCTCCCGGATGATCGTCGAATTGATCGCCGAACGGGTGAGCGGCGGTCCGGTGCGTGAACTCGGCGAAGTCCCGGGTTACGGCTGCACCGTCGACGGTGCCCTGTGCGCGCCCGGCTGCTGCGAACTGCCCGCGCGCCCGGCTCGTCGCTGAACACAACCGGATAACCATTCACCGGTAGCCCCCGGTTCGAGGAGTAGCCTTTTCACAGTTGCGCTCGACTGATCGGAGGATTTCCGATGATTTCGACACCGCCGCGCCGCGCCGCCGGGCTCGCCCTGGTGCTGACCGCCGCCGCGCTCGGCCTGACCGGGTGTGGCAACGACTCCGGCTATCAAACCCAGCCCCCACAGCCCACCGAACCCACGATTTCGCAGGCCTCGGTGCAGGATCTCTGCGGCATTCTCGATGGACAGAAGGGCACGTGGAAGGCACTGGGCCCGCCGGTCGCGCGGGTGGCGTTCACCGGCGCGGTGAGGTTGTGGACAGTGAACGACACCGTCGCCAATGCCGCCATCGCCTACAACCGCCGCATCGTCGACACCGTCACCATCCGCACCTGTCCGCAGGTGCGCGACGCCACGCTGAAGTCGCTCGATGTCCCGGATCTGAAGGTCGCCCTCGGCGGATTCTGAACTGGCACTTCCCACTTCGCGTCGGCTCTGCGTTAGCATCGCCCGCAGACCTTCGCCCGGAGGTCTGCGTGACGCTACGGGGAGGGTCCGATGAACTATGCCGAGATGACGATGACCGCACTATCGCGGGGAGGCGGTCTTCTCGCAGGCGATCGCGTCCGCGCGGGCGATGCGGAGGCGGTGCTGGCCCGTCGTGGGGGCGGTAGCAGCGTGAGCGTCGGGGGCGGTGGGGTTCCGGAGTGGGTCTGGTATCTCATCATCGCCGCGATCGTGCTCATCGTGTTGGTCGTAGTGATCCGCGCGTTCAGTGGTTCCTCGAATCAGGCTGCGCCACACCAGATGCCGCCACCGCAGCAGATGGCGCCCCAGCCGTATCCGGCCCAGTATCAGCAGCCCTACCCGCAGCAGCACCCGTCCGGCCCCGGCTACCCGCAGGCCCAATACCCGCCGCAGTATCCGCAGGGTCACTACCCCCAGCCGTATCCGCAACAGCAGCCGATGCCGTACCCACAGCAGCAGGCGTACCCGTACCCACAGCAGATGCCGTACCCACAGCAGCAGCCGTACCGTCGCTGACGAATCGGGGTCCGGCGGGCGCCGCCGGACGTCGGCGAACGCGGTAGGTCTAGCCGTCGCGGCGGGCGGCGGCGTGGACCGCGACGAGGCGGGCCTCACGGATCGTGTTCCACAGCGGGCGCAGCAGGGATTCGTGCGCGCCGATCGCGGTGGCCGAGGTGGGCGAGGACGCCGGTTCGTGCTGAGCGACGGTGAGAATCGCGGCTACGTGATCGGCGGTATCGAGAATCCGCTTGGCGCGCAGCGGGATCGAGTCGGGATAGGCGTGACGTGAGTAGGCCGCGAGCTGAGCTTCGATCTGCTCGCGCGGATCGTCGTCGCCGTTGCCGACCGAGGTGGTGTGCAGTTGCATGAGGGCGTCGGCGGCGTCGCGGACCGATTCGCGCATCGTGTACTCGGCCTCGCCGAGCGACATGTCGTGACCCACGATGCGGGGGAGGTCGACGCCGTAGACGGTCCACTGCAGGGTTTCGTCGTCGTCCCACTGTGGGATCAGGCCGGTGCCCGGCTCGCCGGGAACACCGAGCAGCAGGCCTTCCTCGGCATCGATCGCGTCGGCCGCGAACGCGGTGCCGACAGGCAGCCCGCGCACATCACCCGCCGCGGGCAGGACAAGGCGCAAGTGCGCCCCGGCCGGCGCCATCGCCTCGCGGATCACCTTGAGCAACGGCATGGCGCCGGTGCCCGCTTCGCCACGTGAGGTCCACGGCAGATCGGTGCGTCCGCCGGTGACCGGGTCGCCCGCCGCGATGGTGTGGCGCGGCGCCCAGGCATGCAGTGCCTCCAGCACGTCGTCGGGCGCGCTGGTACCGGCCAGCCAGGAGCCGGCCCACAGCGTCAGCGTGGCACTGGGAGAGCACATAATCATCGAGCATAAAGGTTCCGCGACAATCGCGTGCGCGCACCGAGCTCGTCGATGTTGCCTACGCAGGTCGCGGTATTCGGCGCGAGGACCCGCCTGACCTGCTGTGCGTTCACTCGGGCTCGGTCACGAAGTCGATGAGCCGTTCGACGGCCCCGATGAGCGGGGCTTCCAGATCCCGGAACGAGTCGACCGCATCGTAGACACGGCGCCACCCCTGCTGCGGTGTTCCCCAGCCCAGGCGCGCGCAGATTCCGGTCTTCCAGTCCTCGCCGCGCGGCACCGTCGGCCAGGCGTCGATGCCCAGTGCGGCGGGACGGACCGCCTGCCAGACATCGATGTAGGGATGGCCGGTCACCAGTACATGCGGTCCGAGCCCGGTGGTCAGGTGCGTCTCCTTGGAGCCGGTCACCAGGTGGTCGACCAGCACCCCCACCCGTGCGCCGGGACCCGGTTCGAATTCGGTGAGCCGGGCGCCGAGATTGTCGAGACCCTCCAGGTGCTCGACGACCACGCCCTCCACCCGCAGATCGTGGCCCCACACCCGTTCCACGAGCGCCGCGTCGTGCACGCCCTCCACCCAGATCCGGCTGGTTCGCGCGACCCGCGCGCGCAGGCCGTCGACGCGGGTGGAACCCGACGCCGACCGGGTGGGCTGTTTCGTCGCAGCGGCGGTGGGCTTGGTCAGCGTCACCGGTTTTCCGTCGATCAGGAAGGCCGCTTCCCGCATCGCGAACAACCGCACCGCACCGCGCGCGTCCTCCAGCTTCACGAACTCGCCGTCGTAGCTGCGATCGAAACCGACTACGGCGCCGCAGAATCCGCTCGCCGCGTCCTCCACCACCAGGTCGCGCTCGGCCCGCACTGTCGGCACCGGCTTCTTCTTGGTCCGATCGTGTCCGGAATAGATATCGCCGTAACTGTCTCCTGCACTCACGTCCCGAAACTACCGCGCTCGCAACGTAGTGCGCTGCACCGCCGCACCGGTCGAACCGATCACGCGAGGCCGCCCGCAAACCGGTCATCGGGGCTAGGCTGGCAATGTGGCCGCAATAGTCTGGCTGATCGCGGGCATCGTTCTCGCGGCGGCGGAAATGCTCACCGGGGATCTCACGCTGCTCACGCTGGGCGTGGCCGCACTCGGCACGGCGGGCGTCAGCGCCGCGACCGATCTACCCGTGTGGGGCGACGCGTTGGTGTTCGCCGCGATGGCCGGTGTGCTGTTCGTCGGGGTGCGCCCGCTACTGCGCCGCAAGTTCGGTACCCCGCCACCCACTCCGACGAACGCCGATGCGCTGCCGGGCAAGTCGGCCCTGGTGCTCGAGCAGGTCGCGGAATATTCGGGGCAGGTCAAGCTCGGTGGCGAGGTCTGGACCGCGCGTCCGCTCGACCCGAGTGACGTGTACGAAGCCGGTGTGACTGTCTATGTGATGAAGATCGATGGCGCGACAGCCGTCGTCTGGAAGGGTCCCTAGAACATGGTTGCCTTGATCGTGGCCGCCGTCCTCGTCCTGTTGGTCGTGGTGGTGGTTTTCAAATCGATCGCGCTCGTCCCACAGGCCGAGGCGGCGGTGATCGAACGGCTCGGGCGGTATTCGCGCACCGTGTCCGGTCAGCTGACGTTCCTCGTCCCGTTCGCCGATCGCGTCCGCGCCAAGGTCGACCTGCGCGAGCGGGTCGTGTCGTTCCCGCCGCAGCCGGTGATCACCCAGGACAACCTCACCCTGCAGATCGACTCGGTGGTGTATTTCCAGGTCACCAGCCCGCAGGCCGCCGTCTACGAGATCAGCAACTACATCGCCGCGGTCGAGCAGCTCACCGTCACCACCCTGCGCAACGTGGTCGGTGGCATGACCCTGGAAGAGACGCTGACCTCGCGCGATCAGATCAACAACCAGCTGCGCGGCGTGCTCGACGAGGCCACCGGCCGCTGGGGCCTTCGGGTGGCCCGGGTGGAGCTCAAGTCCATCGATCCGCCGCCGTCGATCCAGGAATCGATGGAGAAGCAGATGAAGGCCGATCGCGAGAAGCGCGCGACGATCCTCACCGCCGAAGGTAACCGCGAAGCGCAGATCAAGACCGCCGAGGGCGCCAAGCAGGCGGCGATCCTGACCGCCGAGGGCGGCAAGCAGTCCTCGATCCTGTCGGCCGAGGGCGAACGCCAGAGCCGCATCCTGCGCGCGCAGGGTGAACGCGCCGCCTCCTACCTGCAGGCGCAGGGTCAGGCGAAGGCGATCGAGAAGGTCTTCGCCGCGATCAAGAACGGCAAGCCGACGCCGGAACTGCTTGCCTACCAATACATGCAGACCCTGCCGATGGTGGCCAAGGGCGACGCGAACAAGGTCTGGCTGGTCCCCAGCGATTTCGGCAAGGCCCTGGAGGGTTTCGCCCAGAACTTCGCCACCAAGGGCGAGGACGGTGTCTTCCGCTACGAGCCGTCCACCGACGAAGCCCCGGTGAAGATCGAGGACGACTCCGACGTAGCCGACTGGTTCGAGACCGCCTCCGACCCGAAGATCGCCGAGGCCGTCCGCGCCGCGGAAGCCACCGCGCGCACCCCCGTCGAAGGTTTCGATATACCGGTGCCGCGCCCGAAGACCTCGGTGGCCAAGTCCGCCGACCCGGAGCTGCCGACCCCACCCCCGATCGCCCCGCAGGAACAGTCGGCGCCGCGCCCCGACGACCCGTACGGTCGCCCCTGGCAGCCGCCCCATCACGGCTGATCCTGTCGGATCCGAGCAGATGATCACGGCCCCGGTGCGGTACCGCACCGGGGCCGCTGCTGTTGTGCGGTAGCGCTACTCAGTGGGGGAGTGGGAGGAGTTCGACGAGGGAGCCTCGGCCGGTGCCGGGCGGGAGGATGGCCAGGGCTTGGCAGGCGATGAGGCCGGCCAGGTGGGGGGTGTGCGCGGGGCCGGTGCTGCGCCAGACGCCGCCGGGGTGTTGTTGGACGCCGACTATGCGGGTGGCTTCGCCTTCCATGACGCCCGCGTCGGAGAGGCGGCCCCACATGGTGGGGCCAGGAGAGCGCAGCGTGAGGGCGTCGACGATGGCCGGACCGACAGCCAGGAGGGCGGCGACGGCGGCGAAGGGGTTGCCGGGTAGGCCGAGGAGGACTCGGCCGTCGGGGAGCTGGGCCACGAGCGTGGAGCCGCCGGGGCGGATCGCGATGCGTTCGACGATGATGCGGGCGCCGAGGTCGGCGAGCAGGGTGCGCAGGTGGTCGGCGGCGCCGCGGCCGGTGGCGCCGACCATCACGACCAGGTCGGCGTGGGATTTCAGGGTGAGCCAGGAGCGCATGAGGTCACGACTGTCGGCGAGGTGCCACAGGCCGGTGCTCTCGATATCGCAGCAGCGCAGGAACTCCGGCAGCACGGGGCCGAGCGAGTCGCGGGTTTCGCCGGGGCCGAGCGGGCCGACGGCACGGATCTCGTCGCCGGTCATCACCACGTCGGCACGCAAAGGTCCACGCACGGTGACGGTTTCGGCCTCGGCGCTGAGCGCTGCCGAAGCCAGCGCCGCCGAGACGCGGGCGCCCGCACGAGCCAATTCGGTTCCACTGCTCCAGTGTTCGCCCTGGCGGCGGGTGTCGTCGCGCACCGGCGCACCGGGCGCTCGCATCACTACCGGCTTACCGGACACGGTCGTGGTCACGATGTGTTCGTCGCGCAGGGTCGCTGTGGTGCCGAGGGGGGTGGCGGCGCCGGTCGCGATCCGCACCGCCTCGCCGGGCGCCAGCACCACCGAGCAGCCACGTCCGGCGTAGCTGACCTGCTGGTGCAGCCGCCACCACGGTCCCGGGCCCGCGACCGCGTAGCCGTCCATGGCGGCGCTGTCCACGCGTGGCAGGGGAGTGCCCGCGGCCAAGGCCATGGCCAGGGTCGCCCCGACCGCCTCGGCCACGGGGCGCTCGCGCACCGCGATCGGTTCGAGGTCCGCGGCTATCTGCGCGCGCACCCGACCCAGCCCACACTGCACTGCCGGAACTACGCCCACCCGTGCGCTCGTCACCACGTCTCGCCTTCCGAGGACCCAACACCGACACTGCGACCTCATGGTGCGCACCAGCGATTGCCTGCGATTTTCTGGGCAGTTGCCTCGCGATGACGTTGTGCTCACGCGAGCGGAGGCCGCTCGGTGCGTAGTTCGGCGTCACGTACCTGCCCGGCGGTCTCGAGTCGCCTGCGGGAGGGGTCCCGGGCGCTCAGACGCCGGGGTGCCGAAGCGACCCGCGTGTTCGGGTGTCGGACAGCTGCGTCGCCGCCGGTGGTGTCCGGGTCACGCCTCGGTGAGGGCGTTCGCGAGTTCGGCGGCACGGTCGGCGATGGCAGTACCCAGTTCGGCGGTGGTCGCGGTGCCGCTCAGGTCCGGTGTGCGGACCGTGCCCGCGGCGAGCACATCGCAGACCGCCCGGTCGACGGCGGCGGCCGCGGCGTGCTCGCCGAGGTGCGACAGCAGCATGGCGCCGGCGAGGATCTGGGCCACCGGGTCGGCGATGCCGAGGCCCGCGATGTCGGGCGCGCTGCCGTGCACGGCCTCGAACATCGACGGTGCGTCCGCCGCGGGGTTGATATTGCCCGAGGGGGCGAGCCCGAGTCCGCCGGTGACGGCCGCGGCGAGGTCGGAGAGGATGTCGCCGAACAGGTTCGAACCGACGATCACGTCGAGGCGGTCGGGGTGGAGCACGATTTCGGCGGCGAGGGCGTCGACGTGCATCTGCCGCGTCTGGACCGCCGGATACTCGGCAGCGATGCGCTCGAAAACGCTGTCCCAGTAGGGCATCGAGTGGATCAGGCCGTTCGACTTCGTCGCCGAGCAGAGCTTTCCCGAGCGTTCGGCGGCACGGTCGAAGGCGTAGCGGATGATCCGTTCGCAGCCGGTCCGGGTGAACACCGATTCCTGCAGGACGAATTCGTCCGGCCTGCCCGGGTTGTGGATGCCGCCGATCTCGGAGTACTCACCCTCGGAGTTCTCGCGCACGATGAGAATGTCGAGGTCCTCGGCAGTGCGGTCGCGCAGTGCCGATTCCGTGCCGGGCAGCAGCCGCACCGGCCGCAGGTTGACGTACTGAGCGAAGGCGCGCCGCAGCGGAATCAGCAAGCCCCACAGCGAGATATGGTCGGGCACCCCGGGGAATCCGACGGCGCCCAACAGGATCGCATCGAACTGCGCGAGCTGCTCGGGCCCATCGGGGGGCATCATCGCCCCGGTCCGCAGATAGTTCTCACAGGACCAGTCGAACTCGGTCCAGCTGATCCCCGGCAGGACCCGGTCGAGCACCTTCACCGCCTCGATCGTCACGTCGACGCCTATTCCGTCACCCGGAATGGTCGCGATCCGGTACGTGCGCACGCTGTCTCCCTAAACCTTGACGCCGATGTATTTGGTCTCGAGGAATTCGTCGATCCCGGTGGTCCCGCCCTCGCGTCCGAGCCCCGATTCCTTCACTCCGCCGAACGGTGCGGCCGGATTGGAGACCACGCCCTGATTCAGGCCGACCATCCCCGTCTCGAGAGCTTCGCAGACGCGCAGCCCGCGTCGCAGGTTCTCGGTGAACACGTACGCGACCAGCCCGTAGGGGGTGTCGTTGGCACGGGTGATCGCTTCGTCCTCGGTGTCGAAGACGCCGATCGCGGCGACCGGACCGAAGATCTCGGTGTGGCACAGCTCCGCGTCGTCGGGCACGTCGGTGAGTACGGTCGCCGGGTAGAACGTGCCCGATCCTTCGATCGCCGTGCCACCCAGCAGCACCTTCGCGCCGCGTCGGCGTGCGTCGGCCACGAGATGCTCGACCTTGGCGACGGCGTCGGCGTCGATGAGCGGCCCCACGACAACGCCCGGCTCGGTGCCGCGGCCCATCGGCAACGCCGCCATCCGTGCGGCCAGTCGTTCGGCGAACTCGTCAGCGATGCCGCGCTGCACCAGAATGCGGTTCGCAGCCGTACATGCCTGGCCGATATTGCGCATCTTGGCGGCCAGCGCGCCCTCGACCGCTTCGTCGAGATCGGCATCGTCGAACACCAGCAGCGGCGCGTTGCCGCCGAGTTCCATGGAGGTGCGCATGACGGTGCGGGCGCACTGTTCCAGCAGGAGTTTCCCGATGGCGGTCGACCCCGTGAAGGAGAGTTTGCGCGAGCGGGGATCGGCGATGATCGGTGTCATCACCGCGCCGGGGTCGGCCGTGGTCACCACATTGACCACACCGGCGGGCACGCCCGACTCGGACAGAATCTCCGCGAGCGCCAGCATCGACAGAGGCGTCTGTTCGGCCGGTTTCACGACGCAGGTGCATCCGGCGGCCAAGGCGGGCGCGATCTTGCGGGCGCCCATGGCCATCGGGAAGTTCCACGGCGTGATGAGCAGGCTCGGCCCCACCGGCTGTTTCGTCACCAGAAACCGTGAGCCCCCCGTCGGCGCGGGCATGTATCCGCCGTCGAGGCGGACGGCTTCCTCGGCGAACCAGCGGAAGAACTCCGCGGCGTAGGCGACTTCGCCGCGCGCCTCTGTCACCGGCTTGCCCATCTCGAGCGTCATGATCAGGGCGAGGCGTTCGGTATCGGCGAGAAGTGCGCGGTGCGCGCGCATCAGGATGTCGCTGCGGGTGCGTGCCGGGGTGTTCGCCCAGTCCGCCTGCGCCTCGGCCGCTGCGGTGAGCGCGTCGAGTCCGTCGGCCGGGGTCGCGTCGGCCACCGCGCACAGCCGCACGCCGGTCGAAGGATCGAGGACGGGCAGCGTGTCGGGGGAGTCGCGCCATCCGCCACCGATGAACAGCCCTTTCGGGACGCTGTCGATCGCGGCGCGTTCGGCGGCGCTCAGGTTGTCGAGCAGCTGTGCGCTGCCCCCGGACTCGTGTGTAAGGAGCCCTCGTTCCTCGCTCATTCGCCTGCCCTGCCTCCCGACGCGGTGGATCAACCATTGCTGTGACCCCTGCCGCCATGTTATGCATATTGTCAACAATCCGACAATAGACAATCTGGGGAGTCCTTGATGACCGAGCTGTCTCCCGTCCTGAAGCAGGCCACGCCCGTTCACGTCGATCACGGCGCAGGCTGCTACCTCTACGACACCGACGGTCGCCGCTACCTGGATTTCACCGCCGGGATCGGCGTCACCAGCACTGGCCACTGCCATCCCACCGTGGTGGCGGCCGCGCAAGCCCAGGTCGCCAAGCTGATCCACGGGCAGTACACGACGGTGCTGCACCGGCCGCTACTCGAACTCACCGAGCGTCTCGGCACCGTGCTGCCCGAGGGGCTGGACACGCTGTTCTTCGCCAACTCCGGCAGCGAGGCGGTCGAGGCGGCGCTGCGCCTGGTCCGCCAGGCCACCGGACGGCCGAACGTGATCGTCTTCCACGGCGGTTTTCACGGCCGTACCGTCGCTGCCGCGACCATGACCACCTCGGGGACCCGGTTCTCGGCGGGCTTCAGCCCGCTGATGTCGGGTGTGCACGTGGCCCCGTTCCCGACCGCTTTCCGCTACGGCTGGAGCGAGGGGGAAGCCACCGACTTCGCCTTGCGTGAGCTCGACTATCTGCTCGCCACCCTCACCTCGCCCGTGGAAACCGCCGCGTTCATCGTCGAACCGGTGCTCGGCGAGGGCGGCTACATCCCCGGCAACACCCGGTTCTTCCAGGGCCTGCGCGAGCGCGCCGACCGGCACGGGATCCTGCTGGTCTTCGACGAGATCCAAACCGGCTTCGGCCGGACCGGAAAGTTCTTCGGCCACCAGCACTTCGACGTGCGCCCCGACGTGATCACCATCGCCAAGGGTCTGGCCAGCGGCTTCCCGCTGTCGGGCATCGCGGCGTCGCGGGAATTGATGGCGAAGGCCTGGCCGGGGTCCCAGGGCGGAACATACGGCGGAAACGCGGTGGCCTGTGCCGCCGCCGTGGCGACTCTCGAGGTCATCCAGACCGAGGGGCTGGTCGACAACGCCGCCATGCGCGGCACGCAGTTGCTCGCCGGTGTCCGGGGGATCGCCACCAAGGCGATCGGTGATGTCCGCGGTCTCGGCCTGCTCGTCGGCGCCGAATTCACCACGGCGACAGGTGAACCCGACACCGCGACCGCGACGGCCGCGCAGAAGTCGGCCGTGGACAAGGGCCTGCTGCTGCTCACCTGCGGCGCGCACATGAATGTCGTACGCATGATCCCGCCGCTGATCGTCACCGACAGCCAAGTCGAGGACGCCCTGGCCATCTGGTCGGAGGTCCTCGCCGAGCTGTAGTCCGCCGTGGTCCCGCTCGGGCATCGAGCGGGACCACGCGCCGACGCAGCTCCGCTCGCACCGCACAGGAAGCAGGATCGATGGCCCGCTACATCAGCATCACCCTCACCAAAGCCGGCGTCACCTGCCGCGCTCGCCTCCTCGACGACGAAGCCCCGCTCACGTGCGCCGCCGTCTGGGATGCGCTGCCCCAGGAGGGCGACGCCTTCCACGCCAAGTACGCCCGCAACGAGGTCTATGCGCTGGTGCCGCGCATCACCGCGGCGCCACATCGCGAGAACCCCACTGTCACTCCGATTCCCGGCGACGTCTGCCTCTTCGACTTCGAACCGTGGGAAATCGGCAACCCCGCCTACGGCTACGAACCCGGCTCCGCCGCCCACCATGCTCAGGGCGCCACCGACCTGGCGCTGTTCTACGGTCGCAACAACCTGCTGATCAACGGCGACCTCGGCTGGGTGCCCGGCAGCGTCTTCGCCTCCATCGAGGACGGCCTCGCGGACTTGGCGGCAGCCTGCAACGGCCTGTGGTTGCGCGGCGTCGAGGGCGAGACGTTGGCTTTCGCCCGCGCATGAACAGACACCGGGGTCGTGCTCGGCACGACCATTCGGCATAGTCGCCGCGACGCCGTCGGCACGATCCGGCGGCGTCGCGGCGACTACCTGATTCAGGAGTTCAGCACGAACTCGGCGTGCCTGGCGACCGCGAGGATCAAATCGTCGGAGTGCCGTGGTCCGACGATCTGCATGCCCACCGGCATCCCGGCGCGCGTCGTGCCGACCGGAATGCTGATGGCGGGCTGCTGCGTCATGTTGAACGGGTAGGTGAACGGGGTCCAGTCGGGCCAGCCGTGGAGCCCGCTGCCCGGCGGCACATCGTGTCCGGCTTCGAACGCGGTGATCGGCATGGTCGGGGTGATCAGCACGTCGTAGGACATGTGGAAGGTGCCCATCGTGATGCCGACCTCGGCGGCGACGTGGCGGGCGTCGAGATAGTCGACGGCGCTGACGGATTCACCACGCGCCCACGCCGCACCCAAACCGGCATCCACCTTCTCGCGGGAGCCGGCCGGGAACTTCGACAGCATGGTCGCCGCACCCGCGGCCCACAGCGTTTCGAAAGCCGCACGCGGGTCGGCGAATCCGGGATCGACCGCGTCGATGGTCAGATCGGCCTCGGCCAGCCGCGCGACCGCGCGCTCGACGATCTCGGCGACCTCGGGGTCGACCTGGGCGTACCCGAGCGTGGCGGAGTAGCCGACCGACAGCCCACGCACATCCCGCTGCATCTGACTGCGGAAGGTCGTGAGGGTGGGCGCCAGCGCCGTCGGGTCCCGCGGATCGGGCAGCGAGAGGATGTCCATCAGCAACGCCGCGTCCTCGACGGTGTGCGTCATCGGTCCGGCGTGCGCGAGAGGGCCGAACGGGCTGGCCGGGTAGAGCGGAATCCGCCCGTGCGTCGGTTTGAAACCGACGATCCCGCAGAACGACGCCGGAATCCGGATGCTGCCACCCCCGTCGGTGCCGACCGACACCGGCGTCATCCCGCCCGCGACCGCTGCCGCGCTGCCCCCGGATGACCCGCCCGCGGTCGTCGTGGGATCGGCGGGATTGCGGGTGATTCCGGTCAGCGGACTGTCGGTGACACCCTTCCAAGCGATCTCCGGCGTGGTCGTCTTCCCGACGAACACCATCCCGTCCTCGCGCAGCCGCGCGGCGACCGGACTGTCCACCGACCATGGCCCGCTCGCGTCGATACAGGTGGAACCGCGCAGGGTCGGCCAGCCCTCGGTCAGAAAGATGTCCTTGATGGATATCGGCACGCCGTCGAGTAACCCGCGCGGATTGCCGGACTGCCAGCGCGCCTCGGAGTCCTTGGCCTGTACCAACGCCCGATCCGGATCGACCAGGCAGAAGGCGTTGAGCGCGCCGTCGCGGGCGGCGATGGCGTCCAGGCAGGCTTGCGTGGCCTCGACGGGGGAGAGCTGCCTGGCCGCGTAGGCCGAGACCAGCTGCACCGCGGTCATCGCGGTGGGATCGGTGGGAAGATCGGGGTCGGGCTGCGTCATGGCGGGGCTCCTTCAGCCGGGCACGTACCCGAGCGTCTTGTCGACAACGTTGTCCAGCGGCAGACCGGCTGCCCACCTGCCGAAATTGTCGGTGAATGCGCGGACGATCTCGGTGCGCCAGCCGTGGAAATCGCCCGAATTGTGTGGCGTGAGCACCACGTTCGGCAGATCCCACAGCGGATGACCGGCGGGCAGCGGCTCCGGGTCCACCACGTCCAGTGCGGCCGCGGCGATCGAACCGTTGCCGAGCGCGGCGACGAGATCGTCGGTAACCACTAGTTCCCCGCGCCCGACATTGACAAACCTCGCATGCGGCTTCATCGCCGCGAACGCGGCGGCGTCGAACATGTGTCTGGTCTCGGCGGTGAGTGGCGCGATCGCGATCACGTAGTCGGCACCGGGCAGTTCGGCATGCAGATCGTCGCTGACAGTGCCGAAATCCGGGTCGCCGGTGCGGGCGCGACGTCCTACCGCGCGCACCGTCATCCCGGTGGCGCGCAACAATCGCGCGATGGTCCGGCCGATCGAACCGGTGCCGACGATCAGCGCCGTCGCCCCGGCCACGCGTTCGGATTCCCGGTGGCGCCACTCGTGCCGCTGCTGCAGCCGGATCGATCCGGGGAGGTCCTTGGCGAACGAGATGATCTGTCCGAGAACGTATTCGGCGATCGCGGTGTCGAAGACATTGCGGGTATTGGTGACCACCACATCGGAGGCGCGCAGTTGCGGAAACATCACCGGGTCTACGCCGACGCCGCCCATGTGCAGCCAGCGCAGGCGATCGGCGCTGGGCCACGCACCGGGTACGGCGCGAGTCTGGAAGTCGTAGACGAACAGCACATCGGCGCCGCGCAGCGCTTCGGCGAGCCCGTCGGCCTCGGTGTAGCGCACGTCGGCGCGCTCGGCAACGGGGGCCATGAGGTCCGATTCGGGCACGCTGTCACGATGTAGGACGGTGACAATCGGCCCGTTTTCCACATTGACACCGTACGATCAGATCGTATGATTGTCAACAATCCGATCGTGTTCGGAGGTCTGCCCGGCTGAGCGCGAGAGGGGCCGCAGTGGAGTTCAGCTTCCCGGACATCGAGGGGCCGGTTGCCCAACGAGGCATCGGCGTGATCGCGCCGTTCGACCTTGCCCTCGAACGGGAATTATGGCGGTGGGCTCCCCTGGAGGTGAGTCTGCACCTGGCCCGCACCCCCTATGAACCGGTGCCGGTGTCGCTGGCCATGGCCGAACTGGTGTCCAATCCGCTGCACCTCACCGCGGCGACGCACGACGTGCTGCACGTGGAGCCGGAAGTCGTGGCCTACCTGTGTACGTCGGGCAGCTTCATCAACGGCCTGGCCTACGAACGGTCTCTGCGGGAAGCGATCTGCCTGGCGGGCGCACCCGACGCGGTGACCACCTCCGGCGCCCTGGTGGAAGCGATCAAGCACCTCAACATCACCCGCATGTCGGTGATCACGCCCTACGACGAGATCCTCACCGGCAAATTGCACGAGTTCCTCGACGAAGCGGGTTGCACCACGATCAAGTCCGATCACCTCGGGCTCGGCGGCGGTATCTGGAAGGTCAACTACCGCACCATCGCCGAGCGGATTCTCGGCGCCGACGACCCCCGCTCCGAAGCGATCTTCGTCAGCTGCACCAACCTGCCGACCTACGACGTGATCGAGCCACTCGAACAGGCACTCGGCAAACCCGTCCTCACCGCCAATCAACTGACCATGTGGGCCTGCCTCGGCCGGATGAAGCTGCCCATGATGGGGCCAGGAAAGTGGCTGGTCAATGTCTTCTGAACGGAGCGAGATGCACACGCCGACAATCGGATTCATCTACCCCGACCACGCCGCCGAAGACGACTACCCCCGCGCGGCGGCCCTGCTCGACGCCGCCTTGCCGGTGGCCCACATCTACGGCACCGATCTGCACGCCGTCCCCGAACTGCTCGATCTGGGCAGCCCGGAGAAGCTGAGCCACGGTGCGGCGCTGCTCGCCCCCGAGGCACCGGCCGTCGTCGTCTGGGCTTGCACCTCGGGCAGTTTCGTCTACGGGCCCGAAGGTGCCCGCGGTCAGGTCGAGCGCCTGGCCGAGGCGGCCGGAGTGCCCGCCTCCAGTACGAGTTTCGCGTTCGTCGAAGCGGCGCGGGCGCTCGGTGTGCGACGGGTGGCCGTCGTCGCGAGTTACCCCGAGGACGTGGCGAAGTTGTTCGTCGAGTTCCTCGCCGACGCGGGGATCGAGGTGGTGTCGATGTCGAGCGCGGGCATCGACACCGCCGCGGAGGTCGGCACCCTCACGCCGGACCAGGTCCTGACCCTGGCCGTCACCAACGACCACCCCGACGCCCAGGCGCTGCTCATCCCGGATACGGCCATGCATACTCTCGAGGTGCTTCCGACACTCGAAGCCGCGCTCGGCAAGCCGGTGCTGACGGCGAACCAGGTCACCATCTGGGAAGGGCTGCGACTGGCCGGGGTCACCCCGTTCGTCCCCGCGCTCGGCGCGTTATTCGCGGAGGGGAGTCGGCATGTCGATCATTGATTTCGAGCCGGTCAACCAGCAGTCCACCGCGGAGATGATCGCCGACCGGCTGCGCGAGGCGATCATGCGCGGTGCGCTCGGCCCCGGCGCCCAACTCGGTGAGGCTGATCTGGCGACCAGTTTCGGCGTCTCCCGCGGACCCGTGCGCGAGGCCATGCAACGCCTCGTCCAGGAGGGCCTGCTGTTCAGCATCCGCAACCGCGGCATCTTCGTCATCGAACTCACCACCGACGACGTCGTCGACATCTACCGCGCCCGCACCGCGCTGGAAGGCGGCGCGCTCGACCTCATCCTCGACGGTCGCCGCGAGATCGCCTATGCCGCACTGCAATCCAGCGTCGCCGCCATGCGACTCGCCGCCGAAGTGGGTGACGCACCCGGTGTCTCCGACGCCGACCAGGCCTTCCACGAAGCCCTCGTCACCGCCGCGAACAGCCCACGCCTCGTCCGCGCCGCCCGCACCCTGCTCATCGAAACTCGCATGTGCCTCGGCGCCCTCCAGACCACCTACCCCGACCTGCGCGAACAAGCCCGCGAACACGTCGAACTCCACGAGGCGATCGGCACCGGTTCACCCGAGCGTGCGCGCGCCCTTCTCGTGGAACACATGGACGACGCGGTTCGCCGCCTGGGCGACCGCTAGCCGGGTGCGCCGGGTGCGCCTCGGGGCAGAATGGACCCGGTACGGACATCCCGACTCGCACCAGGAGTTCTCGTGGACAGCGAACAGCGGACACGCGCGCAGGCTTTTGTCGATCTACATCGCGCGGGTTGCTTCTTGTTGCCGAATGCCTGGGACGCGGGCAGCGCGCGGATGCTCGAGTCGGTGGGATTCCCGGCGATCGCCACCACCAGCGCGGGCGTCGCGTTCTCCTTCGGCCGTCCTGATCACGACTTCTTCACCGAGCACGGTGCGCACGGGCGCGTTGATCGGCCGACGATGATGCGGCGGATCCACGAGATCACCGGTGCCGTGCGGGTGCCGGTCAGCGCCGACCTCGAGGAGGGGTACGGGCCGGACGCGCAGGAAGTGGCGACCACGATCTCCCTCGCGATCGACGCCGGTGCGGCGGGCGGCAATATCGAGGACTTCACCGGCGACCGCACCACCCCGCTGTTCGACGAGGTACACGCGGTGGACCGGGTCC
This sequence comes from Nocardia sp. Root136, assembly GCF_001427185.1. Lineage (NCBI taxonomy): Bacteria > Bacillati > Actinomycetota > Actinomycetes > Mycobacteriales > Nocardiaceae > Nocardia > Nocardia sp. Root136. The sequence continues at coordinate 818,544 of NZ_LMFE01000001.1, read as the reverse complement.
GCGCGGCGCGCGCGGCGGTGGCTGCCAGCGGCGAGCCGTTCGTACTCGTCGGTCGCACCGACGCGCTGCTCGTGGACGCGGGTCTCGACGAGGCGATTCGCCGCGCCAACTCCTACCTCGCCGCGGGTGCCGACTGCGCCTTCGTCCCCGGGGCCGCCGACGCCGCCACTATCGCCACCCTGGTCGAAGCGCTCGACGGCCCACTCAATGTCGTGATGGGACTGACCGGTGGTGCGCTGTCGATGGCCGAGCTCGCCGACCTCGGCGTCCGCCGGGTCACGGTTGGCGGCAGCATCGCCCGCCTGCTCTACCGCCACCTCCTCGACGCGGCGACCGAGCTCGCCGAACACGGCACTTTCACCTACGGCGACACCCAACTCACCCAATCGGCTCTCAACGCCCATTTCGCCGACCGCGCCGGGTGAACGCGCCGTTCGTTCGCGCTCGGTGATCTCGATCAGGAGGTGGGTCGGGCGCCTCGGAGGTCGAGGAGCATGCCGAGGTAACCCAGTTCCTGGCTCTGGGACTGGGCCATCGCGCGAGCGGCCTGTTTCACGGGGCCCGAGGCGAGCAGGGTGTCGGCGGCGCGGGCCATCGTGATTCCGCCCGCGTGGTGGCGGTACATCAGTTGCAGGAAGAGGGTTTCGGCGTCGGCCGCGCGCGCCGCGGCGAGGATGTCGAGGTCGGCGGTGGTCGCCATGCCGGGCATCGTGGTCGGCCCGGTGGTCGAGTGGTGGTGGGTTCGCGCCATCCAGGTCATCGGGACGTCGGCGGTGGGGGCCGCGCCGACGAGTTGGGTCCAGCCGAGCAGGGTGCCGATTTCCACGCGCTGGGTGTCGGCGATCTGGTCGGCCAGTCTGCGTACAGTGGGATCGGCGGCCGGGTCGAGGCGTTCGGTGAGGATGAGCGCCTGCTGGTGGTGGGCGGTCATGTCCTGGACGAATCCCAGCTCTGTCGCGGTGAGAACCGGTGCGGGCGTTGCTGTCTCGGTGACGAAGAGCGGTCGCAGTGCCGCGCCCAGTGCCAGCAGGAACAGCGCGGCCGCACCGGCGAACGCCAGCCTGATCACCCGACCCACGGTCACGACCCGACCGTGGACTGCTGATTCGCGGGCGGTGTGTACACCTCGTTGTCGAGCTGCAACACCATGAACCCGTTGTCGGAGCAGGTGACATAGAGCTGATCGCCCCGCCACTCCGGCGGGGAGAGACACCAGTCCGTGGACAGGTCACCGAACGCGATGTCGCCGGCCCGAGCGGTGAGCACCTGCGCCGGATCGAACAGACCCTCGGCCATCGACCGCAGCGCAGCCGGAGCACTCATCACCGGAATTCCGATGATCGAGGCCAGCGCGTGGGGCGAGTTCCAGATCTCGAGGTTACGGCCGGTGCGGGCAGGCGGATTGAAGTAGGCGATCTCGCGGATCTCGCCGGGATCGCGGACATCGAACACCCGGATACCGGAGGAGACCCAGCCGCAGGCCAGCGCGGTCGGGTTCTCGGGACGGTCGGCGGCGCAGTAGTGCGATTCGTAGGAGAACGCCGAACCACCCATGGAGGAACCGACACCCGCGTCGATATTGTCGGGCAGGTTGATCTCGAGTTTGATCTTCGCGGTGATGCGCGGCGCGCTGTCGTCGGACACGTCGATGAGTTTCACTCCGCCGGAACCGCCCTCGTCGACGGTGAACAGATGGGGCACGCCGTCATAGGTCACGGGCACGCTGTGCTGGGTGGCCCAGCCGTCGGTCCAGAACGTCCGGCCGAGATGCGGCACCTGCGGATTCGGATCGCGTCGCTGGACCGCGCTCACATCGAGCACGGTGAATCCACTGAGCGCGGAGATGTAGAGCCGGTCGCCGTCGGGACTCACACCGAGTCCGTGTGCCTCGATTCCGGTCAGTCCCTGCCAGATCACCCGCGGATTCGCCGGATCGGTGAGATCGATCGCACTGAGGAAACCGGGCACCAGGCCCGAGGCCCAATACGTGCGGCCATCGGGGGAGAAGCCGCCCTCGTGGGTCGTGATCGGCAGCGGCATCAGCAGATTCGAGCCGGTTCCCGGATTGAGCAGACGTGGATGCGCGCAATCGGAGATGTCGTACACCGAGAGGTATCCGGCCCCGATGCCGACCGGCACACCCGTCCCGACGAGCAGTTTTCGAGTGGTGTTGACCTTCAACGTCTCCCAGGTCCCGGCCAGCATCGCGGGTTCGGCGAGGGTCGCGGTCAGTCGCGGATTCGCCGGATCGGAGACATCGAGCACCTGAACGCCCGGGTGTTCGCTCAGCATGTTGCCGGGGAAGAACGTGCCCATGTAGGCGCAGTGTTCGAAACTGGTGGAGGTGATGCCCGCTCCGCGGCCGGCGTAGCCCCCGATCATCGACATATTGCAGCGATAGCCCTGCGTGCTGCGCCCACTGTCTCGGTCACCGGCGGGCACATCGCCCTGCAATCCGGTTTCCGGCAGCGAACCGGGCCCACAGTCGGCGCGCGGCACCGCCGTTCGACCCACATCGAGGAATTCCTGCACCGTGCCGGTCAGGTCGGCGCCGAAATCCGCTGACGCACCCGACGGCAGTCCGAGCGCCACGAGTGCGGTGATCGCGGCCGCTGCCACGTACCGCACCAGCGAATGTCGCCGGTGAATCGACTGCGGCGGGCCCGTCCCGGTGTCGCTCGGCCCGGACGCGGGTTCGGCGTGGGGTCGTGTGTCGGTGTGCGGACCTGGTGGCATCGTTGCCCTCCCCAATCAATGATGCGGACAACGTAACTGGCTCAGACAGTTGTGCCGCATCACGAATAGTAGGCCGTACGAATGGTTGCCGAAGGGTATTTCGGGGAACAGGGGTTTGGGCGGGGCTCGTGCTTCCCTCGGGCCGCCGCCGATACGCTGTACGGTTGCTCTGCACGACAAGCACGTCTGTAAAGGCGGGGAGTTTCCGCGATCGGAGAGGACTCGGATCCATGTCGAACGATGTCGTAGGAAGTTCCGGCGCCGCACCGCCGCCCGGCGGAGAGGTAGCCGGTGGATCGCCGGGCAAGCCCCGGCTGGATCTGCTCATCTTCTGCGCCACCGCGATCGGCGCACTCGCCTTCGTCGCCTGGGGTGTCCTCGACGACGAGGGCCTCGCCTCCGCGGCGAGCACCGCGCAGAAGTGGGTCATCACCAATACCGGCTGGTTGTTCGTGCTCACCGCGACAGCGTTCGTCGTCTTCGTGATCTGGCTGGCAATCAGCCGCTTCGGCCGGATCCCGCTGGGCGCCGACGACGAGAAACCCGAATTCCGCACCGTGTCATGGATCGCGATGATGTTCAGCGCGGGCATGGGTATCGGTCTGATGTTCTGGGGTGTGGCGGAACCGCTGTCGCATTTCGTGAATCCGCCGCCGCACACTGCGGCGCCCGGCTCACCGGCGGCCGCCGAGATCGCCATGGCCACCACACTGTTCCACTGGACACTGCACCCGTGGGCGATCTACGCCGTCACCGGCCTGGCCATCGCCTACGGCACGTTCCGAAAAGGCCGCTCGCAGTTGATCTCCGCGGTGTTCCGGCCGCTGCTCGGCCACCACGCCGACGGAATCGGTGGTCGCGTCATCGACATGATGGCGATCTTCGCGACACTGTTCGGTTCCGCCGCCTCCCTCGGCCTGGGCGCCCTGCAGATCGGCGCGGGCATGGAGTTCAACGGATGGATCGACGGGATCGGCAAGCTCGGTCTGGTGGCGATCATCTCGGCCCTGACCGTCGCCTTCGTCCTGTCGGCGGTCTCCGGGGTGGCACGCGGCATCCAGTGGCTGTCCAACATCAATATGGTGCTGGCCCTGGCTATCGCGGCGTTCGTGTTCATCGCAGGCCCGACGCTGTTCATCCTCAATATGCTGCCGACCTCGATCGGTGACTACATCGAGGCCCTGCCGACCATGGCTTCGCGTACCGGTGCGGGCGACGAGGCGATGCAGGCGTGGCTGTCGAGTTGGACGATCTTCTACTGGGCCTGGTGGATCTCGTGGACGCCGTTCGTCGGCATGTTCATCGCGCGGATCAGCCGCGGCCGCACCATCCGTCAGTTCGTCACCGGCGTGCTGCTGGTGCCGAGCGTGGTCAGTCTGGTGTGGTTCGCGATCTTCGGCGGAGCGGGCATCTTCGAGCAGACGGAGAACGGTGACCTCACCGAACCCGACGGCTCGGTCGACTCCGACTTCGCCCTGTTCCACCTGCTCGACCAATACCCGATCACCTCGGTGACCACGGTCGTCGTGATGATCCTCGTCGCGATCTTCTTCGTCTCCGGCGCCGACGCGGCCTCCATCGTGATGGGCACCCTGTCCGAACGCGGCAGTATCGAACCGTCGAAGTGGGTCGTCATCTTCTGGGGTGCGGCTACCGGCGCTGTCGCCGCGATCATGCTGGCCATCGCCGATTCCGACAATCTCGGCGGAGCGCTCACGGGCCTGCAAGCCTTGACCACGGTGGTGTCACTGCCGTTCCTGGTGGTGATGGTGGCGATGTGCGTGTCGCTGTACAAGGACCTGAGCGATGACCCGCTGATTCTGCGGATGGACCGTGGCATCGAACTGGTCGAGGGCGCCGTCGACCAGGGCACCGAACTGCACGAAGGCGATTTCGCGCTGGTCACCGAACCGGCGGTGGACGAGCCTTCGGCCCTCGACAAGAACGAGCGTCGCATCGTCTCCGACGATCGAGGCTAGGCCGTAGCGTCTGATCTGGCCTGCGCCGAGGACAACTCGGCGCAGGCCAGTCGCATGCGGCCGCGCAGCGCGTCAGCGGATTCGGCGATCGCGGCCTGGGCGCGAACGTATTCGGCTCGGCCGTTGGGGGTTTCGATGCGGACCGGCTCGTAGCCGAAATCGGAAAGGTCGTAGGGACTGGCTCGCATGTCGAGTTCGCGTGCGGTGCAGGCGAGTTCGAAGCAGTCGAGGAGCAGATCGGAGGAGATCAGTGGGGCGAGTTTGAATCCCCACTTGTACAAATCCATGTTGGCGTGCAGGCAGCCGGGCTGTTCCCGTTCCACCTGATCCGCGCGGGTGAGCGGTTCGACATTGCGACCCACCGCCTCCGGGGTGAAGAACCTGAACGCGTCGAAATGTGTGCACCGCAACGACATCGACTCCACCACCTCGTCGGTGCCCGCGTGGCCCAGACGCAGCGGAACCTGCTGGTGGCGCACCTCGTCGGTGCGATAGACCATGGCCCACTCGTGCAGTCCGAAGCACGACAATTGCGCCGGGCGCCGAGCAGTGGCGGTGAGCAGCCTCGAAACGAACTCGATCGTGTCCCGACGCTTGGCGAGATAGGCCGGATCGGCCGTGAACACACCCCTATCGTGCACAAGCTCGTGGTATCCCCGCGCACCCCGGTAATCGCCCGCATCACGCAGCGCGATCCCGAACCCCGGATGCCACCGCCGCAACTGCGCAGGCTTGTTGCCGTAGTACGTGAAGAGAAAGTCCACGACCGGATGGGTGGTTCCTGCCGCACGGCGTTCGAGATAGGGACCGACTAACCGATCGAGCCGATGACGGTGTGCGCGCGCGGCGTCCCGCCACTCGACCGCCGGCAATACCCGCAGGTCGAGAGCGTGGTCGAGATTGTCGCGTGCGCTCACCCAGATATTCTCGCGCACCGTTTCTGCTCGGTGGATTCGCCCTCGATCAGGTGTTGCGGTGGCCACTCCGCTCACCCCACCCTTCTCATGAAGTGAGCGGTCCACCGGCAGCGCGCCAGTCGATCAGGCCACGGCTCATGTTGACCGCTTCGAAGCCGTTCTCGACCAAGAGGTTCGCCGCGCCCGCGGAGCGAAGGCCGCCGGTGCAGAAGGTGATGAGCAGACGGTCCTCGGGGAGGTCCCTACACAGCGTGGGGAGCACCTCGAGCGGCATGTGCACGGCACCGGGGATGTGCACTCGATTCCACTCGAAGTCACGGCGGACGTCCACGATGACCGCGCCCTCCGCGACAAGGCGCACCGCCTCGGCGGCGCTGATCGCCGGGGGTCGGCGTAGGTAATGACGGAAGCTCACGCGCAGCACCTCGCTCCGTGTACGAGAGGGAAGGTGCCCGGCGCGGCATCGAGGCGAGACAGTGGCAGACGCTCCATAACCTTCAGCTTAACTGAAGGTTGTTCAGCGGGGCGGCCTGTCTTGCCGGCGACGCCCTGGTCGTCGGTCAGTCGTCAGGGGAGGCGCGGCGGTTGCGTTTGGTGACGCCGCGCCGCTTCTTCGCGGAGATGCGACGCTCCTTCGCGCCGCGCGAGGGCTTGGTAGCGCGGCGAACGGGTGGCGGGGCGGCTGCGGCGTCACGCAGTAACGAGGCCAGGCGTTCGCGGGCGGCGGCGCGGTTCTGCAGCTGTGCGCGTTGTTCCGACGCGGCGATCGTGAGAACCCCGTTGACCAGGCGGGTGGCCAGGCGCTCGAGCATCCGGGTGCGCAGCCACTCCGGCACCGAGGGCGAGTTCGCGAGGTCGAACGACAGCTCTACTCGGCTGTCGGTGGTGTTGACGTGCTGGCCTCCTGGACCAGACGACCGTGAGAACCGCTCCCGTAACTCGGACGCGGGGATCACCAGCGCCCGAGTGACGGTCAGGTCCTCTGCCATGATTCGACGCCGCTTCTTCCACGCGACACCACACCGGGCGCGCTGACGGGAGCGGCGAGTGATCCGGCGAGCATGTCGATGATCTCGCCCCATGCCCGCGCATCGCCTGCCCGCGCATCCCCGACCTCCGCCGCGCGTTCGTGATCGGCCAGGAGCGCGAAAAGCATGGTGGTCAGCGCCCGCAACCGCCGCACCCGCAACCGCGGTGGCAAGGTGGCGAGTTCCCGGTCGAGGCCCTGCATGATGACGCGCACCGAAGTGCGTTCCGCACTATCGAGATTGGTCGCATCGGAGACGGCCGGATGTGGGTGGATCTGCTCGAGGAATCGCGCGTAATGCCGAATCCCGTGCCGCTCACCGAGCTCGAACATCGGCACCACAAGGGCTTCGAGCAGCCCGTGCAACCCTGGCGGGCGACCCGACCCCGCTTGTTCGGCGAGTAATTCCAGCCGCCGCACCTCCAGCGTCGCCAGCCGGAACTCGACCACCGCTTCGATCAGCCCGTCGCGGGAGCCGAAGTGATACTGGATCGCTGAATTGTTCCGCTGACCTGCGGCAGCGGCGATATCGCGCAGCGGTACCGACCGTCCGTGTTCCGCGATCAGACGCTCCGCCGCGACGATGATGCGTTCCCGCGCTGCTGTCCCTGCCACAGTCCGCACAATAGTCGCTCACCAGCAGGTATGAGAACTTGTACTTGACAATTAAGCGCCAGTTCTTAAAGATTCCTGTGACCGCGACCACACGCGGCCATATCGGAGAGGAGCTTTTCGACATGATCCTGGATACCTTCCGGCTCGACGGTCGCGTTGCCATCGTCACCGGAGCGGGCCGCGGAATCGGCGCGGCCACCGCGCTCGCGCTGGCCGAAGCCGGCGCCGACGTCGCCATCGCCGCCCGCACCACCGAGCAACTCGACGAGGTCGCCGGGAAGATCCGCGCCCTGGGCCGCCGTGCCGTCACCGTGTCGGCGGACCTGTCCGACCTGGCCGCGGTGAAAGCCTTCGCCGACACCGCCGCCGCCGAACTCGGCCGCATCGACATCGTGGTCAACAATGTCGGCGGCACCATGCCCAATACCTTCATGACCACCTCCCCGGAGTTTCTGGAGGAGGCTTTCCGCTTCAATGTGTCCACCGCGCATGCCCTCACCCAGGCCGCGGTGCCGTACCTGCTGGAGTCGGACGGCGCATCGGTCGTCAACATCTCCTCGATGATGGGGCGCACCGCCGGCCGTGGCTTCCTCGCCTACGGCACCGCCAAAGCCGCCCTCGCGCATTGGACCCGGCTGGCCGCCACGGACCTGTCCCCACGCATCCGCGTCAATGCCATCGCGGTCGGTTCGGTACTCACCTCCGCGCTGGATGTCGTGGCGCGGCAACCGGAAATCAAGGCGGCCATGGAAGGCGCGACTCCGCTGGGTCGACTCGGCGAACCCTGGGAAATCGGGGCTGCCATCGTCTACCTCAGTTCACGCGCCGGCGGCTACATCACCGGCAAGATTCTGGAGATCGACGGCGGCATCGAAAGCCCCAATTTCGAACTCGGCCTGCCCGACCTGTGATCCACGCCCACACAAAGGATCTGACATGACCTACCGCGTCATCCAATGGAGCACCGGAAATGTCGGTGCGCGAGCATTGCGTTCCATCATCGCCCGGCCTGAACTGGAACTCGTCGGCGTCTGGGTGTCGAGCTCCGCCAAAGCGGGTAAGGACGCGGGCGAACTCGCCGGGCTGTCTGTCGAAACCGGCATCACCGCCACCACCGATGCCGATGCCCTGGTGGCCATGAAACCCGACTGCATCGTGCACACCGCCATGGCCGACGACCGGCTGATGGAATCGGTCGAGGATCTGAAACGGTTCCTGCGCGCCGGGATCAACGTGGTCTCCAGCAGCCCAGTCTTCCTGCAGTACCCGTACGGAACCCTCCCTGACGAGGCGATCGCCCCGATCATCGCGGCCGCCGAGGAGGGCGGCGCGTCCCTGTGGGTCAACGGCATCGATCCCGGCTGGGCCAACGACTGGCTTCCGCTGCTGCTCTCCAGCGGCTCTGAGCGGATCGACCGCATCATCTGCTCGGAGATCATGGACTACTCCACCTACGACAATCCCAAGGTCGTCTTCGACATCATGGGTTTCGGCAGCGAGCTCGACGCCCTGCCCATGCTGCTGCAACCCGGCGTCCTGACCCTTGCCTGGGGCAGTGTCGTCCGACAGCTCGCCGCTGCTCTCGATATCGAACTCGACTCCGTGACACAACATTTCGAACGGCTACCGGCCACCGAAGAACTCGCCGTGGGCAACCGCACCATCGCGCAGGGCGCCGCGGCGGCGCTGCGCTTCCAGGTGCACGGCATCCGTGCCGATCGCGAGGTCCTGACTCTCGAGCACGTCACCCGCCTGCACCCCGACCTGGCTCCGGATTGGCCACAGCCCACTGGAACGGGTTGCTACCGGGTCGAGATCCAGGGCGAACCGGATTATCAGCTGGACCTACAGCTCTCCAGCAACGGCGACCACGCGCTCGCCGGAGTGGTCGGTACCGCCGCCCGCCTGGTCAGCGCCGTCGCCGCCGTGGTCGAAGCCCGCCCCGGCCTGCTGACCGCCACCGATCTTCCCCTCACCACCGGCCGTGGACTGATGTAGCGGGGCTCGGATCGGTGACTCGCCGCGCCGCAATCTAGAACACGTTATAGTTCGTCTTCTAGAACACGTTATAGGCGGCGGCGATGCGGTCGGCCTCTGCTCGGAAGGTGAGACAAGTGCGGGCCTGGGACGATGCAGCCGATGTCGTGGTCGTCGGATACGGCGGTGCGGGAGTGGTCGCGGCGCTGGCCGCGCGGGAATCCGGCGCCGAGGTCCTGGCCCTGGACCGGTACCTGGGTGGCGGCGCCACGACGCTGTCGGGTGGCATCGTGTACGCGGGCGGCGGCACGTGGGTGCAGCGCGAAGCGGGCATCGATGACGACGTCGACAACATGCTCGCGTACCTGGAGGCCGAGGTCGGCGACGCGGTGAGCGCCTCGACGCTGCGCCGATTCTGCGAACAGTCCGCGGCGATGATCGACTGGCTGACCGAGCACGGCGTGCCCTTCCAGGCGTCGGTGTGCCCGTACAAGACGTCGTACCCCACCGATGACTACTACCTGTACTACTCGGGCAGCGAAAACTCCGGCCGCTACCGGGATCTCGCGAAGCCGCGCCAGCGCGGTCACCGCGTCCACGGCCCCGGTGTGTCGGGCAAAGCGCTGTTCGGGCCGTTGGCCGAGTCGGCGGCCGCGCATGACGTCCGTGTCCGGACCGGCACCAGGGTGGCACGGCTCGTCGTCGAGGAGGGTCGGGTGACCGGCGTCGAGGCGGTCACCATCGACGGTGCGCCCGCGGCGGTACGGCGCCGATTCGCCGCGCTCGCCCGCATCTCGGCGAAACCCGGTGTGTACCACCAGGGTTTGCGCCGGGCGGTGGAAGTGCTGCTGGCCCGGATCGAGCGCAAGTACGGACGGCCGGTCAGGATCCAGGCGAGATCCGGCGTCGTGCTCACCACGGGTGGGTTCATCGCCAATGGCGAGATGGTCGCTCGGCAAGCTCCCGAATATCCGTGGTCGCAAGGACTGCCGCTGGGTAGCGCGGGCGACGACGGCAGCGGCATCACCATGGCGCTCGACATCGGCGCGGCGAGCGGCAAGATGGACGCGCTGTCGACGTGGCGTTTCATCGCCCCGCCCAGCGCCTTCTTCGGCGCTGTCGCGGTGAACTCCCTCGGCAGGCGCATGATCGACGAGTCCCGCTACGGCGCGGCGCTGGGCGCGGCCATCGCCGCCAGTCCGGGCCACCGCGCCTGGTTGCTCATCGACTCCGACCTCGAGGCCGAGGCTCGCAGGCAGATCGGCACGCAGTCGGTGTGGTTCCAGCGCATGCAGACCGAGCGTTTGCTCCGGATCGGGCGCGTCACCGGCAGCACCGTGGAGGAGGTGGCCGCACGTGCCGGGATCGACCAGTCCGCGCTGCGTGAAACCCTCGACGCGCACAACCGGGCTATCGAGCAGGACCGGCCCGATCCGTTGGGCAAGCCCGACGACATCCGTCGTCCGATTCGTACCGGACCGTTCACCCTGCTCGACATCTCGTTCAAGGCGCGGCTGACCTACCCCATGCCGATGCTCACCCTCGGTGGTCTGCTGGTGGACGAGGACACCGGCGCTGTGCGCCTCGAGACCGGGGGAGTCGTTCCGGGACTCTTCGCCGCGGGGCGCGCGGCAGTCGGCATCTGCTCGAACTCCTACGTCAGTGGACTGTCGCTGGCCGACTGCGTCTTCTCCGGGCGGCGGGCGGGCATGCACAGTGCCCCGGCCGCTTCCGTGCAGGTGAACACTCTCGGGTGATGCCGGGCCCGGCGTCGGAGATCACGCGAGCGTCCGATGCGGCGGGCCGTCGGCGCGATCGAGAGCGGTGACGAACGTGCGCACCTGCGCCAAGGCGGCGACAGCTTCCGGGACGGCCAGGTATCCCGCCTGGAAGACGTGCACTTGGCCGGCCCAGACCCGCAGGTCGCAGTGCACACCGATGCGGCGGGCGGTCGCCGCGAGGTGTTCGGCGTCGGCCTGCAGGATCTCGAGGCCGCCGACTTGGATGAGCATCGGCGGAAATCCGGGGACGATCCCGGCCGCGACGTCCAGGCGGGGATCGGCGAGGTCGGCTCCGGCGAGGTACATGCCGATCAGCCGGTGGGCGGTGGTGGCCGAGGCGTACGGGTCACGCAGGGCCGGTTCCTTCGTGGCGGCCAGTCCCATGGTGAGGTCGGCCAACGGCGAGAACAGCACCAGCCCCGACGGTTGTGGAAGTCCCCGGCGGGCGAGCTCGCCGACGAGGGCCAGCGCCAGGTGCCCGCCCGCGGAATCTCCCGCGACGACGATATCGGCGGGTCGATGTCCGCGGGCGAGCAGCCAGAGGTAGCCGCGCACCGCGTCCTGATGCGCTGCGGGGAAGGGGTGTTCGGGTGCGAGCCGGTATCGCAGGGCGAAGACGGGGCGTCCGCAGGCGCGACCCACCCGCGAGATCAGACCGCGGTGGGTGCCCGGCGAACACGAGAAGTACGCACTGCCGTGCAGGTAGTAGACGATCGGTTCCTTCGGTTCGGGTAGTGCGTTCACCCACTCGCCGCGCACCGAGACATCGGCGTCTGCCCGTTCGTGCACGGGAAAGCGTGCCACTGTCCACGACGGCATAACCAGGCGCAGCCCGTGCATCGCCGATCGTCCGATGCGGGTGCCTGCCCGAGTCGCGGGAAGCAGCGAGCCCAATCGGCGCACTGTCAGCAGCATGACCGCGGCCACGGCCCGGCTGGCGCGCGACGGTGTCGCGTCGAGATATCGATCCATGGCGCACATCATGCGCGGACAACGGGGCAACTGACAAGAAGTCATGTCAAAACTTCTCGAGATCCTGTACGTTGCTGACATGACACCATGTCAAATCGAGGACGCGGAGGTATCGCTGACATGCGACGGCCAGTAACAGGGCGGGTCATCGCGGTGACCGGCGGTGCCCGTGGGATCGGAAGGGAGATCGCCGCGCAGCTCGCACGGGCGGGCGCGCGCGTCGCGATCGGCGATATCGACGGATCGGCGGCCCGCACCACCGCCGCCGAACTGGGTGCGCGGGTGCGGGGATTCGACCTCGATGTCGCCGACCGGGCGTCGTCCGCGGCGTTTCTGGCCGCGGCCGAGCAGGGGTGGGGTCCGCTCGATGTGCTCGTCAACAATGCCGGGGTCATGTGGGTCGGCCCGTTCGACCGGGAACCCGAGGCCGTGCGGCGGCGACAGTTCGACGTGAATGTGCACGGCGTCGTCAACGGGGTGACCCTCGCCGCACCGGCCATGCGCGCCCGCGGCGCCGGGCACATCGTCACCGTGGCCTCCGCCGCGTCGAAGCTCGCCCCACCCGGTGAGTCTTCCTATGCCGCGACCAAGCACGCGATTCTCGGCTACCTGACCGGGGTGCGCGCCGAATTGCGCGACAGTGGCGTCGACCTCTCGGTGATCATGCCGACCGTGGTGGACACCGAATTGGCGACGGGCACCGACAACGGCGGGGTGGCATTGCTCCAGCCCGCCGACGTCGCTCGCGCGGTCGTGCGGGTGATCGAGCGCCCCCGATTCGAGGTGACCGTCCCCGGCTACATCGGACCGCTACTGCGCTTGGTCAACGTGCTCCCTGGCTTCCTGCGGGATCGTGTGCTGCTCGCCATGGTGCCGGATCAGGTTGCTGCCGTTCATGATTCGTCGAGCCGGTCCGACTATGAACACCGGGTCTATGACCCTGCCTCCACTCCTACGTCAGGAAATTCGCGATGACGACAACCGATGCTCGCGGCGATGTCCGGCCGATTCCGGAGTTCGCCGGGGTCCACGACGTGTGGCCGCGCGGCGACCGCCTCGAAGCCGTGCGCGAGGCCGCAGGCCGCTATCGCGAGCGGTTCCTCCGACAGGGGCAGGTGCGCGCGATCAAGAGCTTCGACATCGCCGCCGCCCCGTATCCGCAGCGGTTCGCGTTCCAGGGCTATTCGATCGGGCCCAACCCGATGATCTCGATCATCAACCGGATGTTCGTGGTCCAATTCGAGGGATTCGACGGCGCGCTGCGAACACTGGTCTGGGAGCCCACCGTCGCGGCCGGGTCGGGCAAGGCCCCGTTCTACGCGAAGCTGCAGAAACTCTCGCGCACGCTGCGCGCGGACTCGCTGTTCGTCAAGTACTACAACGATCCCGAGGCGGTGCTGCCCCGACTCGGTTTGCGCGGCGAGGATGTCGACTACGTCAGCTTCGACCATCTGCACGTGCAGGACGTCCGCATGATCATGGGTAGCGACCGGACGATCGACGGTGAGGCGGGCCCGCGTGACTCGCTGTTCCCGAACGCGCGGATGCTCGTGCAGCGCAAGGAACTCGGCACGCTGGAATCGGTGCACCCGATGCAGTGGGCATGGTACGTCGACGGCGGCATGGATGGCGTGCCCGCCGAGCGACTGCAAGTCCTCGACGGTGACGTCGAATTGGGTGTCGGGGTCAGCCTGCTGTGGACGCCCGGGCACACCGACGGAAATCACTCGCTGTGTGTGAACACGCCCGACGGCGTCTGGGTGTCTTCGGAGAACGGGATGGCGGCCGACAGCTGGCAACCGGAATTGTCCAAGATTCCCGGGGTCCGGCAGCAGGCCGCGTTCTACGGCCGCGAAGTCGTGCTCAACGCGAATACCCTCGAGGACTCGCTGGATCAGTACGATTCCATGGTCAAGGAGAAGACCATGGCTTCCCGGTCGCCGCGCGATTCGCGCTGGTTGCAGGTTGTGCCGTCGTCGGAATGCGCGAACTGGAAGCGTCAGTGGCCGGTCGTGCCGACCTTCACCCACGGTGGACTCGACTACGGGACGATCACGATACCGCCGCGCGCCACCGTCTGACGCGGTGCTCGCTACCTCGCCCGATTCTGATAAGGGTTCATGTCGGAATCGGGCGCCTGGATAGGATGGAGGCTCCGGAAGTCGGGTAGACGGATGCGGGAGGATTGTGACCGAGACCGAGACCGCGTCGCGCCGTTACGGCGGGCGGGACAAAGCGAGTCGAAGCGCTGAGCGTCGAGCCGCTCTCCTGGCGGCCGGCCTGGAACTCTTCGGCACCATCGGCTATCCGGCGTCCTCGGTGAAGAAGATCTGCGATCGAGCGGGTTTGACCGAACGGTACTTCTACGAGTCCTTCACCCATCGCGAGGCATTGCTGAGCGCGGTCTACGACGGTGAGATCGAACAGGTCCGCACCGCCACCCTGGCGGCGCTGGCGAGCGCTGAACCCGAGCTGGCTCCCCAGGCGCACGCCAGTGTCGAGGCTTTCGTCCGAACCGTGGCCGCGGACCCTCGTCGTGCCCGTGTCATCTTCATCGAGGTCGTCGGCGTCAGTTCCGCACTCGAGGTGCACCGCCGCGCGGTCATGCACGAATTCGCCCAGCTGATAGCCGGTTTCGCCGAAGCCTATTTCCACATTCCCGCCACTGAGCGGCTGGCGATCGCGGCGATGCTGTTCGCCGGCGGCATGACCGAGCTGATGGTGGACTGGACGCTGGCCGACACACCGCTGCCGCTCGACGATCTGATCGACGTCGCCGTGAGCATCCTGATCCACGGCCTCGGAACCCTCGATCCCCTACCCGCCGAACAGTCGTAGTCGAGCACCTTGCGGGACAAGCGAATCCCGCTCAGTCGGCGCGTCCGAATTCCTTGCGATAGTGCTCGGACAGTGCGGGGTAGTAGTCCTCGAAGTTCACCGTGGCCGGGTCGCGGTCGGCCTCGGCGGCGACCAGCCGGTCGAGGTAGTAGTCCCAGCCCGGTCCGACGTTCTCCGCCATGGCGGGGTCGGGCACGATCTGGGCGAAGGTCAGGGTCGTGATGCCGCCTTCCTCGGCGAGATCGAGGCGCAGCTGCCAGTGTTCGGGGTTCTCCCCGTCGTAGGGCATGGAGGTGGTGACCCGCAGCCGGCGCGGGGCGTCGCATTCGTCGATCCGGAATCGCTCGGCGGGCATCTCGTCCTCGAAGAGCATCTGGAACTTCACCTCGCCGGTCGTCGGGTCGCCGGTCCAGGTGCCGAGCCAGCGCGCGAGTCGCTGCGGCTCGGTGACGGCGGCCCAGACGTCCTCGATCGGCGCGCGGAAGGTTCGGGTCCATTCGCAGTAGGTGCCGTCGGCGAGGTCGCGGCGGTGTCCGGTCGCAGTGGGGGTGGTCATGCGGTCTGCTCCTTGTCGGTGCTGGTGGTGCCTCGGCGTTCCCGAGTGGTACGGCGTACTTCGAGGTCGAGACCGTCGAGCGCGTGCTCCGGAATCGGCGGTCGGATCCGCTGCAGCTGCGCCAGATAGTCGTGCAACGGTGCGAGCCCCGCGGGGGCGAGGCGATAGTGGCGTTCGCGACCGTGCTGTTCGGCGCAGACCAGACCGGCATCGGCGAGTATCCGCAGGTGCTTGCTGATCGCCGGCCTGCTGATGGGGTATTCCGCGGCGAGATCGACGACCCGGGCCGGTGCGCCCGCGAGGCGCTCGAGTAGGTCTCGGCGCACGGAGTCGGCCAAAGCCTCGAATACGTCCACCCCTTAATTGGTAACCGATTGGTTACCAATAGTCAAGCGTCGACCTCGGGTGGTGACCGACTGATAGCACAGGACACGGCCCGACCAATGGGTCGAGCCGTGTCCCGGTGTATCTGTGTGTGGACCTGTCACCACGTGTGTCGTGCGCGAGATCGGTTGGCGCAGGTCCTATTCGGCGAGGCGGTGGGTTCCGTCGCGCACGGTGCCGACGAACTCTTCGATCAGGTCCTCCAACGCGACCACGCCGACGGTGTTGCCGCGACTGTCGACCACCCGTCCCAGATGGCTGCTGGTGCGGCGCAACCGGGCCAGCGCTTCGTACAGCGGAGTGCCGGTGCTCACGGTGGGCAGTGGGCGGATGTCGGTGCGGGGGATGACGGTGTCGGGGCCCGCGTTGTCGTCGGCGACCTCGTCGAGGACATCCTTGATGTGCAGGTAGCCCACCAGGGAGCCGTCGGAGGCGGCGACCGGATAGCGGGAGAAGCCGGTTTCGGAGACCGCCGCTTCCACCTCACCGAGGGTGGTTCCGTTGCCGATCAGCGGTACCGATCTGGCTTGGGCCAACGGGACCATCACATCGCCGACGATCTGTTCGGAGGTACCGAGGGCCTGGGTGAGCCTGCGGTGTTCTTCCTCGTCGAGCAGTCCCTCGGAGCGGGATTCGCCGATCATCTCGGCCAGTTCCAGCGTCGAGACCGTGGCGTCGAGCTCGTCCTTGGGCTCGATCCGCAGCATCCGCAGCGTCATGTTCGCGGCGAGGTTGTACAGCGCGATCAGCGGTCGGGCGATCCGCAACCACATCAGGTGGATCGGCACCAGCAGCAGCGCCGACCGTTCCGGGCCCGCGAGGGCGATGTTCTTCGGCACCATCTCGCCGAGCAGGATGTGCAGGATCACCACGATGGTCAGCGCCAGCGTGAAGCCCACCGGATGCAGCAATTGGTCCGGCAGACCGAGCAATTCGAACGGCCGCTCGATCAGGTGCGCGATCGCGGGTTCGCCCACTCGGCCGAGCAGGATCGAGCAGATGGTGATGCCGAGCTGGGCCGCGGCCAGCATGATCGACAGGTTCTCACCTGCTTCGATCACCGTTTGGGCCTTCTTCTTCCCTTGCGCGACAAGGGCTTCGAGGCGGTCGCGGCGGGCCGAGATGAGCGCGAACTCCGCGGCGACGAAGAACGCGTTACCTGCCAGGAGTACGACGGTGAGTAAGATTCCGAACAGGTCACCCATGAGTGTTCTCCCGTGCCGAGAGGTTGGCCGCGTCGACGGGAATCAGCCGAACACGGTCGATACGCCGTCCGTCCATTCGTTCCACGCGGGCGATCCAGCCGCCGCCGGAACCGCGGGATGCGGGCAGTACCACTTCGTCACCGGTCACCGGGATGCGGCCGAGCTGGGCCAGAACCAGCCCGCCGAGGGTCTCGTATTCGCCCTCGGGTGCGTCGTAGCCGGTCGCGCGCGACACCTCGTCGATGCGCATCAGGCCCGAGCAGTCCCAGCCGTCGGAGACCCGGCGCACATCGCGCTCCTCCTCGTCGTGCTCGTCGCGCACGTCGCCGAGGATCTCCTCGATCAGGTCCTCCATGGTCACCATGCCCGCGGTGCCGCCGTATTCGTCGACGACCAGTGCTACCTGCATGCCGTCGGCGCGGACCCGCTCCAGGACTTCGTCACCGTCCAAGCTGGCGGGCACGATCGGCACCGCGACGGCCAGCTTGCTGAGCGGGATCTGCTTGCGCAGTTCGCCCGGATGGGTGAACGCCTGCTTGACGTGCACCACGCCGAGGGTGTTGTCGAGGTCGCCGTCGACCACAGGGAACCGGGAGTAACCGGTGCGCGCGGCGGCGGCGATGAGATCGGCGATGGTGTCGTCGCGGTCCAGCGATTCGACCTTCACCCGTGGCGTCATCAGATCCTCGGCACTGCGCTCACCGAATTCCAGCGAGCGGTCCATCACCTGCGCGGTGCGCTGATCCATCGCGCCGCGCATGGCGGAGGTGCGTACCAGCGAACCGAGTTCCTGGGGCGAGCGGGCCGAGCGCAGTTCCTCGGCAGGTTCGATGCCCAGCCTGCGAACCACCCAGTTGGCGGCGCCGTTGAGAAAACGGATGAGCCATTTGAACAGGGCGGAGAACCCGATCATCGGACCCGCGGTGACCCGGGCCACCATCATCGGCTCGGCGATCGCGATGTTCTTCGGCACCAATTCGCCGTAGATCATCGACAGCGATGTCGCGATGATCAAGGCCAGCGCCAACGAGACACCGTGCGCAGCGCTTTCGCTCAGTCCGATGCCGTCGAGCAGCGGGTCGAGCAGTCGGGCCAGCACGGGTTCGGCGATGTAGCCGGTGATCAGGGTGGTGATGGTGATGCCGAGCTGGGCGCCGGAGAGCTGGAAGGACAGGGTGTGATGAGCCTGTTTCACCAGCCGTGACTGGGTGTCACCTTCGCGCGCGGCCGCTTCGACGGTGCTGCGTTCGAGGGCGGTGAGGGAGAACTCGGCGGCGACGAACAGGGCCGTTCCGAGGGTGAGGGCGACGAAGCCGAGCAGGCTGAGCACGGTCAGAACGACGGACATCCTCAGCACCACCCGAGGGGTGCGACAGGGAAACCGGGAGATCGAACGGACGCTGCGGAAAGGAGGACGCCGGGTTTGTCACCCGGCTCCGTAGAGGAGCCCTCCTGTGTGGCGCCCTTGGACGCGGGTGACAACTGGATCCTTTCGGGGCGGGAGTCGAGCATGTGCCGTGATCGGCTACTCCATAGTAATCGGTGCCCTCCCATGATGTGTCAGCGGCGCGGCCTCGGACACGGCGACGGCGGCCGATCGAGGGTTCGATCGGCCGCCGTCGCGGGGTTCACCAGCCGCTGGGCAGCGGCCGACCTTCGGCGAAGCCTGCCGCGGACTGCACGCCCAGCACGGCTTTGTCGTGGAATTCCGGCAGTGAGCGAGCACCGGCGTAGGTGCAGGAACTGCGCACACCCGAGCAGATGTGGTCGATGAGGTCCTCGACACCGGGGCGCTCGGGATCCAGGCGCATCCGCGAGCTGGAGATGCCCTCCTCGAACAGCGCCTTGCGGGCGCGGTCGAAGCTGCTGTCGGCGGCGGTGCGGGCGGCGACAGCGCGCTTGGACGCCATGCCGAAGCTCTCCTTGTACTTGTTGCCGTCACGGTCCACGCGCAGGTCGCCGGGGGACTCGTAGGTGCCGGCGAACCAGGAACCGATCATCACGTTCGACGCACCCGCGGCCAGCGCGAGGGCCACGTCGCGAGGGTGCCGAACGCCACCGTCTGCCCAGACGTGCACGCCGAGTTCCTGTGCGGCGGCGGCACATTCGGCCACGGCGGAGAACTGCGGGCGACCGACGCCGGTCATCATGCGGGTGGTGCACATGGCGCCGGGACCGACACCGACCTTGATGATGGTCGCGCCCGCCTCCGCCAGATCACGCGTGCCTTCGGCCGAGACCACGTTGCCCGCGACCAGGGGCAGCCCGAGGCCGAGATCGGCGACGGTGCGCAACGATTCGAGCATCTTGGTCTGGTGGCCGTGCGCGGTATCGAGCACGAGCACGTCGGCGCCCGCCTCCGCCAGCGCCTTCGCCTTGGCGGCGACGTCACCGTTGATGCCCACGGCGGCGGCGACGCGCAGCTTGCCCGCTTCGTCGACGGCGGGGGTGTAGATACCCGCGCGGACGGTGCCGGTGCGGGTCATCACGCCGGCGAGCGTGCCGTCGGTGTTGGTGAGCACGGCGAGCCGGGCATGGGCTTCGGCGAGACGGTCGAAGATGTCGCGCGGGGACGCCTCGACGGGCACCTGGACGAAATCGGTGAAGGCGACCTCGCGCAGGCGCGCGAACCGGTCGACATCGGCGCAGGCGGCCTCGGTGACCACACCGACCGGCTTACCGTCCTCGACGACCACGACGGCGCCGTGCGCACGCTTGTGCATCAGCGCCACCGCGTCGGACACCGAGCGATCGGGGTCGAGGGTGACAGGGGTGTCGGCGGTGAGCGAGCGGCTCTTGACGAACGCGATGGTGTCGGCGGCCGCCGGGATCGGCAGGTCCTGGGGGAGCACCACGATGCCGCCGCGGCGGGCGACGGTCTCGGCCATCCGCTTGCCCGCGACCGCGGTCATGTTCGCGACCACGAGGGGGATGGTGGTACCGGACCCGTCGACGCTGGCCAGGTCCACATCGAACCGGGACGCGACCTCGGTCCGGTTCGGGACCAGGAACAGGTCGTCGTAGGTCAGGTCATACGGCGGCTGGGGTCCCGGAAGAAATCGCACTTGATTGATAGTAGCCCTGTGAGCACCGCGGTGGGCAATCTCGGCGATGTGTCAGCGCGCGGGCTCGGCGGCGACCGCCCTGGTCTGACACAGGGCCACGGTCGCCGCGCACATCACGACGACGCAGACACCGACGACGACCAGGCCGAAACCGTTGGTGCGCAGGTGTTCGTTGAGGGCGGTGAGCCCGAGGAACGCGGCGGCCAGCGGTTCGGCGATGGTCGCCGCGGGCAGTGAGGCCGACAGCGGTCCGGCTTGGAACGCGCGCTGTTGCAGGTATACGCCGAGCAGTCCCGCGGCGACCAAAGTCCAGGTCTGCCACCCGCCGAGCACCGCGCCGATCCCGTCGCCGAACAGGGTGACCACGCGGTCGGTGAGTGCGGCGGCCATGCCGAACAGGGCGCCACCGGCGAGACCGAGCGCGAGCGCCTGCCCCGATCGGCTGCTGATCATCAGTCCGGTGACGGTCGCGGCCACGACGACGCCGAGCAGAATCGCCAAGGGCACCAACCACTCTCGGAAGGGCGCGGTGTCCTCGCCCGCGGTCGGATCGCCCACGATCAGGAACAGCACGAGCGCCGTGACGAGGATCAGGGCGATCGTGGCGGCACGCGCGGTGATCCGCTGCCCGTTCAGTCGTGCCGACAGCGGGAGCGCGAACACCAAGGCGCACACCAGAATCGGTTGCACCACCAGCACCGCGCCGAAGGTCAGCGCGAGAACCTGCATCCCGTAACCACCGACATCGCCGACGATTCCGGACCACCACCGTGGGCTGCGGAGCAGACCGCCGACGAGGGACGCGTCTTCGGGCACCGCCGCGGCCGCCCGCTGCTGGGCTACGGCGCCCACCGCGATCAACATGGCCGCGATCAGCGCGCACACGATGGTGGCGATCTCATGGTTCGTCACGGGCTCAGTGTGCGGGATCCGGTCCTGCTGGGCGCTGATCCACGACGGGAAGTCGTGGTGTTCGACGCACCCGGAAACAGACGCGTGGCCGAACCGTAATCGGTTCGGCCACGCGATAACTCAGTTTGCCGTGCGGTTGCGGGTCACGGCGGGAGACGCCGGACGCGCGGCGCGACGACGAGAATTCGTCGGCGTGTCGCCACTGCGGGCGTGTCCACCGGCCCCCGCGGGCTTGCGGCTACGCGACTCGTGTGCCGGACGCTCGCGACGCGGAGCGCCACCACGTCCCGCCTCGGCGGCAGGTGCGCCACCGGTGCGCGGACGACGGGTGCGCCCGCCGCCGGTCGCCGACCGAGTCGGCTGCGCTGGTGCGACCGGGGCAGCCAGTGCGATACCGCTGGGCTTGCGGGCGCCGGTGATCTCCACCAGGTTCCGGTCGCCGGGGCGCACGTCGACACCGTCGGTCCGCACGCCCGCCTTGCGGGTCATCGCGGCGACGTCCTTGCGCTCCTCGTCGGTGACGAGGGTGACCACGACGCCGTCTTCACCGGCGCGCGCGGTGCGGCCCGCGCGGTGCAGGTAGGCCTTGTGCTCGGCGGGCGGGTCGAAGTGCACGACCAGCGAGACGCCGTCGATGTGGATGCCGCGCGCGGCGACATCGGTGGTGACCAGCACCGGCACCGACCCGTCGGCGAAGGCCGCCAGGGTACGCACACGGTTGTTCTGGGCCTTGCCGCCGTGCAGCGAGCCCGCGTCGACTCCGGAGCCGCGCAGCTGCTTGGCCAGGCGGTCGGCGCCGTGCTTGGTGCGCACGAACATGATGGTCAGGCCCTCACGCGCGGCGATCTCGGTGGCCACGGTGCGCTTGATGTTCTTGTCGCGCACGTAGAGCAGGTGGTGGGTCATGGTGCTGACCGACGCCTCGGCGGGCGCGGTCGAGTGGGTCACCGGGTTGTGCATGTAGCGCTTGACCAGCTTGTCCACGTCACCGTCGAGGGTAGCCGAGAACAGCAGTCGCTGGCCCTGCTTGGGGGTGCGGTCGAGCAGCCGGGTGACCTGGGGCAGGAAGCCCATGTCGGCCATGTGGTCGGCCTCGTCGAGCGCGGTGATCGACACGTCCGACAGGTCGGCGTTGCGCTGCTTGATCAGGTCGTCGAGGCGGCCGGGGGTCGCGATGAGCAGGTCGACACCGCGCGCCAGGCGATCGGCCTGACGCTTGATCGGCGCTCCACCGACGACGGAGGCCACGCGCAGGCCCAGCGCGCGGGCTGCCTCTTCGAGGGCCTTCTCGATCTGGGTCGCGAGTTCGCGGGTCGGCACCAGCACGAGACCGCGCGGGCGGCCCGGCTTGGAGGGCGAACCCTGGGCCAGGCGGGTCAGCATCGGCAGGCCGAAGGCCAGGGTCTTGCCCGAGCCGGTCGGGCCGCGGCCGAGCACGTCGCGCCCGGAGAGGGCGTCGCCGATCGTGGCGGCCTGGATGGGGAAGGGCTTGTCGATGCCCGCGTTGCGCAGGGTCTGCACCAGTTCGACGGGCAGGCCGAGTTCGGCGAAGGTCGGTTCGTTGGGCACGGCAGAGTTGGTCAAGGTGGCCTTTCGTTGGGCTGCGAATCGCGCCGAACGATGATCGGCGCCGATTACCCGAATACGCGCCTCGGCGTGAACGGGGTGCGGCCCAGCAGGAAGGACCGGTCTCCCAGGATAGGCGTGTTCGGCCTCGGGTGGGTAAACAGGCTGGTCAGGTCGGCGGTTGTGGCAACCTTTGTTCCGCTGGGAGACGCCGACCGACAGCGTGGTCGGCGCGTCGCGAACGCGGAGCGGCGGTGGTGGTTGATCGCCAGGTCAGCCGTGGAAGAGCCGGTTGAGTTCCTGCAGCCACGGCACCGCGACGGCCAGTGTCGGTACGACCAGAATCGCGGCCGAGCCGAGGTAGGCGGCGGTGGCGACTCTCACGTCTCCGGTGGTGCTCGCGAGCCGCTGGATGCGGATGAGCGTGCTCGGTCCGCCCGCGGCGAGCGCGCCCTGCGGTGCGGTGGACTTGGCACAGGCGATCAGGGCGCGGGCGAGGGGCTTGGGGCCGGTCACCTTCACGGCGGAGTCGTCGGCGAGTAGTTCGATCAGCAGTTTCACCTGGCCGAGCGCGGCCTTGCTGCGGACCACGCGGGGAAACGCCTCGTGGACGGCGGTGAACGCCTCGAGCACCAGGTCGTGGCGTGCGCGCAGATGCGAGCGTTCATGGCTCACGATGGCGGTGACCTCGGAGTCGTCGAGGTTGGTGAGCGTGCCTTCGCTGATCACGACCCGCTGGCGTAGACCAGGCAGGCAGTAGGCGATGGGTTCGGTGGCGGCCAGCACGCGGATATCGGCGGCGCGGCGCACCGGGCCGCTCTGATCGAGCAGGTCGACCAGCATGCGATGGCGGGAACGGCGGCGGCGGGTGTGTATACCGACTCGCACGATCGAGAACATCAGTCGGGCGCCGACCATCAAAGTCAGCGCGAAGACCAGCACATACAGCGTCCACAGGGGCAGACCGAGCGCGTCGATCTCCTGGGTGGGCGAGGTGGTCGGCCTACCGTCGGGGCCGGGGACGAGCAGCAGGCTGGCGATGGCGAGCCCGGATCCGAACGCGCTGAGCACGGCGGCCAAGGCGATCGCCTGCCACAACACCAGTGCCGCGCGCGGGCTGCGGTGCACCCAGGTAGCGCGACTGAGCAGCGCTGGTACCGGCCCTGCGAGAAGCAAGGCGAGACCAGCAAAGACTGCCGCGGTTGCGTTCATCGACTCTGCTCACTGCGTTGTGGGGCCAGGGGCGCTCACTCCATTGTGAGAGCCGCCAGGGAGTCTAGCCGCTGTTTTCGTCGGATTCGAGCTTGGCGAGTGCCTCGCGCAGGGCATCGGCCTCGTCTTTGCCGACCTGCTCCACGAAATGCACCAGTGCCGCAGCCCGACTACCTGCGGCGTCGGCCTGTTGCAAGGCGTCGACCATCAGGCTCGCGACGAGTTCGTCGCGGGTGTGAACCGGTGCGTATCGATGGGCGCGATCGTCGCGTCGCTGCACGACCAGATCTTTCTTCGCCAGTCGTTGGAGCACCGTCATCACCGTGGTGTACGCGAGCTCGCGCCGCGCGGCCAGCGCTTCGTGGACCTGCCGCACCGTCAGTGGCTCATCGGCCGACCACAACTGGTCCATGACCGCTTTTTCGAGTTCGCCGAGACCTGCCATCCCACCGATTTTACGGCCTCAACGACAAACATGCGTACTACAGATTGTCGTAACGGGGTGTTTGCTGTGTGTCATTCGTCATAGTCGGCCGCGCCGTACACATGTCGGGTGCCGATCGGGACGACCATCGGCCGCCCCGAGACCGGATCCGTGAGCACCGTGGCTTCGAGCCCGAACACCTCGGCCAGCAGGTCGGCAGTGACGATGTCGGCCGGTTTGCCCCGCGCGACGATCCTGCCCGCGCGCATGACCACGAGCTCGTCGCTGTAGCGGATGGCGAGGTTGAGATCGTGCAGCACCATCACCACCGTGCGCCCGTACTCGGCGTGCAGCCGGTCGACGAGGTCGAGGACCTCGAGCGAGTGCGCGAGATCGAGGTAGGTGGTGGGTTCGTCGAGCAGCAGGATGTCGGTGCCCTGGGCCAGCGCCATGGAGATCCAGGCCCGCTGACGTTGGCCGCCGGAGAGTTCGTCGAGGGTGCGGTCGGCCAGGTCGGCGATGCCGGTTTGGGCCAGCGCGGCGGCGACCTCGGTCTCGTCGTCGGCCGACCACTGCCGCAACCAGGACTGATGCGGATGACGCCCGCGCGCGACCAGGTCGGCGACCGTGAGCCCCTCGGGCGCGACCGGTGTCTGCGGCAGCATGCCGATCACCCTGGCCACGTCCTTGGTCTTCATCGACGAGATGGCCTTGCCGTCGAGCACCACCTGGCCCTCGCGCGGGCGAAGCAGCCTGCCCAGTGACTTCAACAGTGTCGACTTGCCGCAGCCGTTGGGTCCGATGACGGTGGTGACCACGCCGGGCGCGATGTCGAGGCTGAGCTCGTCGACGATCACCCGTTCGCCGTAGCCGAGGGATACGGCGTCGGCGCCGAGGCGATGGACGGGGCTGGTCATGAGAGCGTGGCCTTCCGATTCATGCGGACGAGCAGGTAGAGCAGGAACGGTCCACCCAGCGCGGCTGTGACGATACCGACCGGTAGGTCGACGGGCAGTAGCGCGCGCGAGACGACGTCGGCGCCCGCGACCAGGGCGGCGCCCGTCAGCGCCGAGGCGATCAGGGGCTCGCCCGCGGTCCGCAGCGCCATTCTCGCGATCTGCGGTGCGGCGAGGGCGACGAATCCGACCGGCCCCACGGCGGCGGTCGCCACCGAGGCAGCCACGACCGACGCGCCGATGAGCAGTGCCTGCTGCGACTGGATCCGCACACCGAGCACCCGGGTCGAGTCCTCGCCGAGGCGCAGCGCGGCCAGCGTGCGCGCCGACACCAGCGACACCGCGGTCACCACCGACAGGGCGATGACAGCGGGCACGACCCTCGACATATCGGCGCCGTTGAGCGAGCCGGTGAGCCAGAGCTGGGCACGGGCGGCATCGGTCAGGCTGGCGCGGGTGAGCAGCCAGCTGATCACCGACAACAGGACCGCGTTCACGCCGATGCCGATGAGCACGAGGCGGAATCCGGTGACGCCGTGTTCACCGCCGCTCCCGCGACCCCAGGCCAGGAGATAGATGACGACCGCGGTCAGCAGGCCGCCGGTCAGCGCGGCGATCGGGGCTCCGACGGTCGCGATCAGCCCGGTGGTCGCACCACCGCTGCCGACCAGCACCGCGACGGCGCCGACGCTCGCGCCGGTGGTGATGCCGAGCACGTCCGGCCCGGCCAGTGGGTTGTGCAGGATCGACTGCATCAGCGCGCCCGACAAGCCGAGCGCGGCCCCGACGACCACGGCTGTCAGCGCACGCGGCAATCGCGATTCGATGATGATGAAGCGCTGCGATCGGGTGCCGCCGCCGCCGAGCACGTCGAGTACGCGACCCAGGGGGATATGGGTATCCCCTACCGCGATGTCCAGGCAGAACAGTACGAACACCGTGACCACCAGCGCCAGCACGATGCCGAACACGACCGGCCGCAGCACCAACGACACCGGCCCGACCCGCAGCGCGGGACGCACCTTGCGCAGCTCGGTCACCGCTCGATCCGTTCGGTCGGCGCGCGCGGGTTCGGCGGCTACCCGGTCGGCGGCCTTGTCCATCTCGACCTCACTCACAGCGACACCAACTTCTTACGACGCACCAGGGCGATGAAGAACGGCGCGCCGATCGCGGCCAACATCACCCCGACCTGGAGTTCGCCGGGCCGTGCGATCACCCGTCCGACGACGTCGGCGACGAGCAGCAGCAGGCCGCCGAGCAGCCCGGAATAAGGGATCAGCCACTTGTTGTCCGGTCCGGTGATGGTCCGCGCCATGTGCGGAACCACCAGCCCCAGAAACGCGATCGGCCCGATCGCCGCGGTCGCCCCGCCGCTGAGCAGCACCACCGCGAACAGGCCGAAGGCCCGCGCCCGAGTGACGTCGACGCCGAGTCCGCGGGCGACATCGTCACCGAGGCTCAGCAGATTCAGGCTGGGTGCCGCGGCCACGGCCATGCCGACGCCGACCACCAGAAACGGCAGCACCTCCCAGAACACTTCCGCTTCGCGCCCGGCCACATTGCCGACCACCCAGAACCGATAGGTATCGAGCGCCGCGTTGTCGAGCACGATGATCGCGTTCGTCATCGCCTGGAGGAAGGCGGTCACCGCCGCGCCGGCCAGGATCAGGCTCAGCGGACTCGCCTTGCCCCCGCCGATCGAGGAGACTCCGAACACGATCACCCCCGCGAACGCCGACCCGGCGAAGGCGAACCAGATGTATTGCGCGGGTGCGGTGAACCCGAACAGGAAGATGCTCAGCGCCGCGAGAAAACCGGCGCCCGCATTCAGTCCTAACAATCCGGCATCAGCGAGCGGATTCCGGGTATACCCCTGGATGAGCGCGCCCGCGACGCCCAACGCCACTCCGGCGAACAGGGCCAATGCGGTGCGCGGCAGACGCAGCTCACGCACGATTTCCTCGGCGGTGGAGCGGGCCGGGCAGTGGAACGGGCCGCCGACGCAGCCGAGGGCGTGTGTGACGGCGTCGAACACCGTGGTGGGTGCGAGCGAGCGGGTGCCGATGGCAATGCTCGCCACCACCGCCACGGTGAGCAAGACAACGAGCAGCAGAAGCCCGGTCAGACGACGACGTCTGACGGTGCCAGGGTGGATCACGGCGACGAACTTCTCCTGCCTCGAAACCGGACATGACTTGTGAAGTCTGGTAAGCCTAACCTATGTTCCGAGACATCATCGTCACGGGAACCAACGTTCGAGGAGGTTCGATGTCCGAGCCCGTCACCACCGCCACTTCCCGCACCACCGCCGCGTTCGACCGCGCCTGTGCCAGGTTGCAATCGCTGCAACCCGAGCATCCGCGCGTGTATGCCGTCGCGGCGATGAGCGGGCAGGGCAAACGGCGATGGTGGCATGTGCCCAACGGGCTCTCGGAGGGCCGCGTCGAACTGATGTACCGACGTCACGCCGCGGAAATGATCAACGACGAGATCGCCGCCGAAGTGGTGGCCACCGCGCTCATCCACGCCGTAGCGGGTCGGGTCACCGCCCTGTTCGTCATGGACGCGCAGGCCTGGGACCCCGGCCGCGACAACCTGTGGATCCACCACGACAACGACGGCGGCATCGACTGGGCGGGGTTGACCGACACCGGGATTCGCGTCGTCGACTGCGATCCCGAACCCGGCGCGGTCGCCTTCCCCTGCGAAGCCGCCATGGCGGTCTGGCTCGCCCACCGCTGTGCCTCCTCGCTGATCCCGTTGCAGTCGGTTCTCACCCGCTGCTCCGGTCTGCCCGCTCGCCGTTTCTGGACCCTGGTCGGTGAATCCATCATCGGCGCAGCGACTTACGTCCCCGATCTGGCGCGCGCCGACGTGTCCGCGGGGGCGCGGCGTGGCCAACTCCTGCTCGGCGCGTTCGAGGAACGCGGCCTCCCGGTTCGCCGCAGCAGTTGCCTGCAGCGCTGACGAGAGCGCTACTCGGACAGGCGATCACCAGGGTTTCATGGTAGGCCGAGGGCTGTCGCCATCATCGGCCATGAGGCGTGGAGGTCGTCCTCCCAATAGCCCCAGGAATGAGTGCCGGTCGGGCGGATGTTGTAGGTGATGTTCGTGCGGCCGAGTTCTCGTGTCCGCTGTGCCAGATTCGCCGTGCAATAGGCCGTCGCGGCTTCGATGCCGCCGCCCACGAGCATCTGATTCGTCAGAATCGACGTCGGGTTCTTGCCGCTGATGTGCACGCGCGGATTCGACAGCGTGTCGTGTGGACCCGGCAATCCGCTGCCCGCGGAGATGTAGATCGGAATATTCGGCAACCGATGGGCTTGCACGTAGGGATCGTGCTCGCGCCATGCGGTGTCGTTATCCGGACCCCACATGTTCTCGGTGTTCCCGCCGCCCATTCGCACCACCAGGGAGACGAAGGCTCGGCCGATCGGATCGCTGGTCATCGCGCAGCCGCTGTAGGCGGAGACGCTGCGGTACAGCTCCGGTGCCTGGATCGCGAGATCGAGGACCGAGGTTCCCGCCATCGAGATGCCGGCCAGGGAATTGACGCCGTTCGTACCGAAGGCCGCGTCGATCACGGGCGGCAGTTCCTCGGTGAGGAACGTCGTCCACATGTTGTTGCCGTTGTTCTCGAGGTTCTTCGCCAGGCCCGCGTCCGGGCGTCGCCAGTCGGTGTAATAACTGAACGCGCCTTCCATCGGGATGACGACATTGACATGCTTGTCGGCGAAGAACCCGCCGGCATCGGTCTGCCCCGGCCAATTGGCCGAATCCTCGCCGCCGCCCGCGCCGTTGAGCAGATACAACGTCGGTGCGGGCGCCGAGGTGTCGCTCGGCCGCAGCACCCGCAACGCGATCGTGCGATCCATCGCGGGGGAGTAGACGCTGATATCGGCGACCCGGTCGGTCTGCGTCCGGCTCACCAACCGCGCGCCGGGGTCGGCCGATGCCGTGGCGTCTACGAAGACGGGCGTCGAGGCGACTGCCACGGCACAGACGGCCGAGATGATCGCGCGGAGCATTACGTTCTTCATCGTGTTGCGAGCCTGTTCGGGTGGTCATTACCGGCGGTATCGGATGTGATGCCGGTAACTTATCTCCCCCGGGGAAGTGTGGCAAGCTGATGTTTCACTCTTCCGGTCCGCGACGCTGTCAATGCTCCTCGGGTCGGCCGCGCCAGATACGGGCCGGAATTCCGCTGACCAGATCCCGGCGCCGCAGCACTTGGATCCGCCACGGGTCGAGGCGAAGTACCTGGAACGACGGGTCGTCGGGTCCCTGCCAGAACTGCGCTGGGTCGTAGCCCGCGCCGGGCGGACTGCCGTGCCGATACAGGTCCCACACATGTGCTCGCTCGCCGGGATCGTCGGTCCATTCGGCGACCGCGTCGACGGCGACGGTGTTCTGTGCCGGGCTCCAATAGGAGAACGTCACGTGCGGATTTCCCGCGATGTGGGCCGCTTTCACCGGGGTGCGGTAGGTCCCGAGCCAACCGACCGGGTGGTCGGCGACGGTTTCCCAGACCGGAATCAGGACGCGCGACCGCGGCCTGCCCAGGTTGTCGACGGTGGTCATGGTCGCGTAGTTGACGGCGCCGACGATGGCGTCGAAATCGGGCTGGAGATCGGCGAAGGCGCGAACGTGGGCGCGGGTGCGGTTGCTCACTGCTGCTCCTCGAGACGTTCGAGCACGACGACCGGAATCGGTTGTGCGGCCGGTCGGGCGTGGTGCCGGTAGACGTCGGTGCGGCGGCCGAGGGTAGTGAGGACGAGGTCGGTGGCGAGGTAGCCGCGGACATGGTCGGTCACCCAGGGATCGGGGCTGTCGGTCACGGTGTGAGTCATGGGTTCACCGTGCGCCGACGGCCTTCGGACGGACTCAGGATCGACTTCGGGCCCGCTCGGCGTGCAGCGTCCGGGGGTCGGCGGTCCGGCCTGCGTCGAGTTCGGTGGCGTACCGGTCGGCGCCGATGTCGGCGACGATGCGTTCCTCGATGCGGTCGACATCCCCGTGTTCGGCCTCGGGTAGTGGAGCGCCGGTGGACCGGCGGAGTGTGTCGGCGGCTCCGAGCAGCTGGGCGGCGTGCGCGGAATACCCTGCGAGCGAACGGGCTCCGGCGAGACCCTCCAGCGCGAGCGCGTGGGCCCGGGGATCGCCGGTGCGCAGAGCGGAGTCGAGTCCGCGGAGATGGCGCTGTTCGGCTTCGTCGGAGTCTCCGGCGAGTTCGGCGGTGAAGCCGAGTTCGGCGAGGATCAGGGCGGCGCCGAAATGCGACCCGGCTCGCAGATGCCAGTCCAGCCAGGTGCCCAGATACTCGCGGGCCGCGGCCAGGTCGCCGCGGCGCCGGGCGACGAGGCCGAGCCCGAGTACCGCGGATTCCTCGCCGACGAGGTGTCCCTGGTCGACCGCCACCCGACGGGCCCGCTCGTGCAGCTCGGCGCTGCGGTCGAGCTCGCCGCGCAGCAATGCGATCCGGCCGAGCGAGGTGAGCCGCTCGCCGACTTCGGTCCACAGGCCGAGTTCTTCGGCGGTGGCCAGCGAGCTCCGGTGGTAGTCGCGGGCGGCATCGAGGTCGCCGGTCACCTCGGCATGGCTGCCGAGCAGGAATCCCGCGATGGCCTGACCCCAGCGATCACCCACCCTCGCGAACAGATCCCGGCTCCGTTCGGCGTGCTCGCACAGTCCGGTCAGGTCGCCGTGGGCGAACGCCTCCCTGGCCAGTGATACCGAGGCCGCCGCGACACCCCAGTCGTCGGCATTGTCGGCGAAGGCATTTCGTAGGGCGGCCGGGTCGTCCATGCCCTGGTGGGCGGCGAATCCGGAGTACACGTGCGCGAGATACCAGCGGGCGCGCAGTTCCGCCGGTGTCGGTCGTTCGGTCACGGTAGGCAGTGTGTCGACGGTGCGGCCGACCCCGACTTCGAGCGCATCGCGCCACAGCAGCGCCACCCGTCGCGCGGCCGGGTCGGTCTCGCCGGGCACCGCGAGGGCGGTTCCCAGCGAACGGATGCCCTCGGCGAGGCGTCCCCGCATCACCCAGTACCAGGCGAGCGCGTTGACCAGCCGCAGCGCATCCACGGATCTGCCAGCGGTACGGGCGGTGTCGAGCGCCCGGCGCAGATCGGCGGATTCGGCGTCGAGCCGCGACAGCCAACGACGCTGGTCTCCGGTGCGCAGGTGCTGGTCGGCGCGTTCGGCGAACGCGAGGTAGTAGGCGAGATGGCGCAGCCGCGTGGCGGATTCCTCGCCGCTGTCGCGCAGCTGTTCGGCACCGTAGGCGGCGATGGATTTCAGCAGGCGGTAGCGCGGGCGGACATCGGCGGCGGGTGTGATGATCAAGGAACGATCGACCAAGCGGGCCAGCAACTCCGCGACCTCGGTACCCGCGATGGCGCCACCCGCGCAGACCTCCTCGGCCGACTCCAGCGTGGCGCCGTCGGCGTGGGACGAAAGTCGCCGCAGCACCGCACGTTCGGGCTCGTCGAGGAGTTCCCAGCTCCAATCGATCACCGCACGCAGGGTGCGCTGCCGATCCGGTGCGTCCCGATAACCGGACGACAGCAGGGTGAAGCGGTCCTCGATCCGGTCGGCGAGGGTATGCACGCCGAGTGCGCGGACCCGGGTCGCCGCCAGTTCCAGTGCCAGCGGGAGGCCGTCGAGACGGGTGACGATGGTGGCGATCGCGGCGGCATTGTCGTCGGTGACAGTGAAGCCGGGTGCGCTCGACCGAGCACGTTCGATGAAAAGCTTTGCGGCAGAAGATGTTTCCGCTGACTCCATGTCGCCCGGGGTGGGAACGGCCAACGGTGTCACGTGCCAGATGTATTCGCCCGCGATGTTCAGCGGCACCTGACTGGTGACCAGCACCCGGAGGTCGGGAGCGGCGGCCAGCAGCCGTGACACCACCGTGGCGGCGGCGTCGGCGACGTGCTCACCGTTGTCCAGCACGAGCAGCAGTTGCTTGCCGCGCACCGCCTCCGCGAGATGAGCGATTTGAGTTCCGTTGTCGGGCAAAGGAAATGGGCTCGAACCCGCGGAATCGTCACGGACTTCGAAGGCGGCCGCCACGACCTCGGTGAGTGTCGTCAGCGCGCTGTCCGGATCGTCTCCGAGGCACAGCCCGGCGAGCTCGACGAACAAGACGCCGTCGCGCGCGGAATGCGCGGTCGCGGTCGCCAACGCGAGACGGGTCTTGCCCACTCCGCCCGGTCCGGTGAGGGTCACCAGCCGTTCGGCGCGGATCAGCGCCTCGATCGCGGCCAGGTCGTCTTCGCGCCCGATGAGCGAGGTCACGGGGACCGGCAGTGCGGGGCGCGGTGTCACGCGTGCCGCGGGTGCGGGCCGAACCGGTGCACCGAGGGACGGATCCTGTTCCAGCACAGCGCGATGCAGGGCGGCGAGCTCGGGGCTCGGGTCGAGACCGAGTTCCTCGGCGAGGTGTTCGCGCAGGCGCCGATAGGAATCCAGGGCCTCGCCGTGTCGGCCCGACCGGTACAGCGCCAGCATGTGGGCCGCGCGCAGCCGTTCGCGCAGCGGATGGAGCGCGGTGAGCTCACCGAGTTCGTCGGCGACCTGATCGTGCTCGCCGAGCGTGATCCGGGCTCGCGCGAGTTCCTCGAGGGCCGTGAGTCGCTGTTCCTCGAGTCGCAGCATCGGTATCCGCGCGAAGTCGTGATCGGCGAGGTCGGACAGCACCTCTCCGCGCCATAAACTCAGTGCGTCAGCGAGAAGCGCTGCGCGAGTAGCAGTATCGTCGGCGGCGCGCGCCTGGTGGAGCAACTGCCGGAATACCTGGGAGTCCACCGCGGCCTCGGCGACCTCGAGGAGATAGCCGGGGGAGCGCGACACCAGCAACTCCCGCCCGCCCGCTTCGGCGTCGCCGAGGACACGGCGCAACTGTGAGGCCCGAGTCTGCAGCGAACCTGCCGGGTTGGCGGGCAACGCCGTACCCCACAGATCCTCGACGAGCCGGTCGGCGGGCACGATCCGACCCGGTTCCACCAACAGCGCGCCGAGCAGGACCCTCACCTTGAGTTCTGGAACCCGGACGACTTGTCCCTCGTCGGTCCAGACCGCCAACGGACCGAGCACTCCGAAACGCATGTCACCCACCCTAAACGGCCCCGGTACGGGTTCGGCGATGCGCGGCATCGGGCTGCGTCGAGCCCCGAAACACGCTGCCGTGGCGACGGCAGCTCGAGGTCGCCTGGAGTCGGCCCGAAGGGTTCCCGAAGTGTGGCCCGGCACTGTCGGTCCCAGTTCGAATCCTCCTCGAAGGGAAACTCCTGATGTCCGCGTTCACCGATATCCCCGAGCGGGCAGGTACCCGCCAATGGCTGGGACTTGCGGTCCTGCTCCTGCCGACGGTGCTGCTGTTCCTCAGCATGACCGTGCTGTTCCTGGCCACCCCCTATATCGCGGCCGACCTGTCGCCCAGTAGCGGCCAGCTGTTGTGGATCAACGACATCTACGGGTTCGTGATGGCGGGGTTCCTCGTCACCATGGGCACCCTCGGTGACCGGCTCGGCCGTCGCAGGCTGCTGCTGGCCGGTGCCGCGCTGTTCGGCGTCGCCTCGGTCCTTGCCGCGTTCGCTCCCGGCCCCGACCTGCTGATCGCGGCGCGTGCGCTGATGGGTCTCGGCGCGGCCGCCGTCATGCCTGCCACGTTGTCGCTGATCACCACGATGTTCCGCGACGACCGGCAGCGCGCCACCGCCATCGGTCTGTGGGCGGCATCGGTGTCGGCCGGTGTGGCGCTGGGCCCACTGCTCGGCGGTCTGCTGCTCGACTCGCTGTGGTGGGGTGCGTCGATGCTGATCGGCGTGCCGGTGATGGCGCTCGTCGTGCTCGCGGTGCCGGTGCTGATTCCGGAATACCGGGCGCCCGAGGCGGGTCGGCTCGACCCGATCAGCGTCGCCTTGTCGCTGGCCGCGCTGCTGCCGTTCGTCTACGGCGTGAAGAAGCTGGCCGAGACCGGATTCGCCGCCGAACCGGTGCTCACCGTGCTCGCCGGTGTGGTGTTCGCGGTGGTCTTCGTGCGCAGGCAGCTGCGACTGTCGGACCCGCTGCTCGATGTGCGGCTGTTCGCGAACCGGACCTTCAGCGGCTCACTCGGCGTGTACATGCTCGCCGCCATCGCGCTGGGCGGGGTGTATCTGCTGTTCACCCAGTACCTGCAGTTGGTCGCCGCGCAGTCGCCGCTGCAGGCCGGACTGTGGATCCTGCCCGCCGCGATCGCGCTGGTCATCGTCTCCACCGTGACCCCGGCCATCGCTCGTCGTGTCCGTCCCGCGTATGTCATCGCCGCGGGGCTCGCGCTGTCGACCGTCGGCTACCTGGCACTCACCCAGGTCGAGAGTGTGGCGGGGTTGCCGCTGCTCATCGTCGGCTTCTACATCCTGTACCCGGGCATCGCCCCGGCCATGGCGTTGATCCCCGGCCTGGTCATCGGTGCGGCACCCGCGGAGAAGGCGGGCGCGGCGTCGGCGGTGGACAGCACCGCCAGCGATCTGGGTGTGGCGCTGGGTGTCGCCCTGCTCGGCAGTATGGGCGCGGCGGTCTACCGCGCCGGAATGTCGGGTGAGGCGGGCGCTGCCGCGGAAACCCTGCCCGGCGCACTGAGTTCGGCCGAGTCCCTGCCCGCCGAGGTCGCCGAGTCCGTCGTGGCCGCGGGCCGGGAGGCGTTCACCAACGGCCTCAACGCCGCGGCCTGGACTGCCGCGGTGCTCTCCGCGGCGGGTGCGGTGCTGGCGGTGGCGCTGCTGCGCCGGATCCCGGCCGGTGCCACGACAGTTCCGGAAACCGAAGAGGGAGTGGATGTCTCGATCGGCGATGGTGTCGCCGAGCGTGGCACCGTCCCCGCCTGACCTCCTGCGGGAGTCCCGGACCAGCGATCCGCAGCGCCTGTCGGTGCTGCGGATCACTGGTGTCAGTTCCGAGTGTGGTTGCACCGCAGTGCATTTCAGTGGCCGCTAGTTTTCGGGAGTGGTGCGACCGGTGACGATCATGAGCAGTTCGGCGGCCGTTCCGCTGACCGTCGTTCCCGTACCGGCCGTCCATCCGGTGTCGGTCGCGGCGAGGGCGTATCCGGTGAGTCGAGTCCGCGCGTGAAACGGTCCCCCCATCGTCCAGACCCGCTCCAGCGACAGCTGCGCCGCCGCTGTCGGCATCACCCGCTCGATTCCGAGCGGGACGGCGATGTCCTGCCCGTGTACCAGCAGATCCATCAGCCGGTCGATCGGTGTGGTGCCGATCGGGATGACTCTGGAGTCGATCGTGGCGTGCAGTTCGGCGAGCAACTCTGCGGTCGATGTTCGATCGGCGAGCCGGACGGCGGTGTCGTGGATGAGACGGTCGGTATTGCCGCGAGCGCGGATCAGGTTCACCACCAGGGAGGCGATCGTGACCCGGGTGGCCAACACGAGATGGGCCACGACGTCGCGAACGCGCCACCCCTCGCACAATGTCTCGGCGTCCCACGCCGATTCGGGCAGCTCGCGCAGCAAGGCGACCAGGGTGGTGCGCTCCTCGGCCACCGCCTGCCAGATCGTGTCGTTCATCGTGTCGTGTCCGGTCATCGTCGAGTCTCCTTCGCGTGGGCGTCGTCGGTACCGTAGGAGTTCCACCGAGGTGGAGGTGCCAGCGAAAGTGACTCACATCACATATCTGACGATCGGCGAGCTAGCCGCCCGCACCGGCGTCGCGGTGCGAACGGTCCGGTACTACTGCGACGCGGGCCTGCTGGATGCGGCGCGCTCGCCCACCGGTCACCGGGTGTTCGAACCCGGTGCGGTCGATCGGCTCGTGCTGTTGCGCCGGTTGCGTTCCTTCGGCATCGGACTCGCGGCGATCGAAGACGTTCTGGACGGCACCCGGTCGATCGCGGAGGTGATCGCCGCCGAACGGGTCGCCGTCGACGACGAGCTCGACGCGCTGAACCGTCGCCGGGCGCTACTGCGCGCCGTCGAATCGGCGGCCCCTGACAGGCACGGCGAACACTTGAATCTGCTTGCCGCCGTGGTCGATCCGCGTGCCGCCCACGACGTGCTCGTCGCGTTCTGGCGCCGCCAACTCGCGCCGCTACCGACCTCGGCCATCGACGGATTCCTCAGCATGAACGTCCCAGAACTGACTGTCGACGCTCACCCCGGACAGCTCATCGCCTACGCGGAACTGATTGCCGCCGTAGTGAATCCAGACGTCGCCACCGCCATGTACGACACCATCCGCCACCGCGGTACCCCCGGAATCCGCGACGAACGCCGCCTACTGTTCGACGTAGCCGATGCCTGCGTGGCCGTCGCGCCTCTCGTCGCCGCAGGCCGCCCGCCCCGGCCCGGTGCGGAACTCGACCACTACGTCGGCATCCACGCCACCGCCCGCGGCCGCCGCGACACCTCGACCTTCCGCCGCCAACTCCTCACCGACGCCGCGGGAGCAGACCGCCGAATCCGCCGATATTGGTATCTGACAACAACTTTCACCGGTTCCGCCGTCACTACCGGCGCCGCCCAGCTCTGGCTCTTCGACGCCCTGACCACCTCGGTGACGCGAAAAGGGGAGGCCGATGGCCGGCCTCCCCTTCCTCGAAGCAGAACTCAGGGAACAACTTCGACGATGTCGCCCGGTTCCAGCCACTCGTAATGCGCCTTCGCGCCTTCCGGGGTCAAACGGATACAGCCGTGGGACTGCTCCTCGGTGGGTCCGATGTGATAGGCGATATCGCCGTTGAAGAAGACCGCGTATTCCATGGGGGCGTTGTGCAGGGTGCTCCAGTGGAACGGCTTCTTGAACGCCACCTTGAACACTCCGGGGGGCGTTTCGTAGCCGGGACGGCCGTGCGACATCGGGCTGGGCCCGAAGGTGACCTTGCCGTTGTCCATCAACCACGCGTTATTGGTCGACAGTTGCAGGCACGCACGCGCTTTCTCGCTGCACGGTGCCACCACGGGCTCCGGCGGCGGCGCGGGAACGATGGCGGGCACGCCGGGCACATCGGGCCCGCCGGGCCACAGTGGTTCGGCCTGTACGGGTGCTGCGACCGCGGCCCCGACCACGGCCACACACATCGCCGCCTGCACGGCCCACCGGGGAATACGACTACTACTCACGAAATCTTGCCTCTCTCGCCGCGCCCACCCCTGGTCGTCGTACGCCCAGAACATGAGCTTTCACCATCGACACAAGCCTCGGAAACATAGGAGGTACAGCGATCATGGAGTATTACGATCGTGTTGAGCAAGCCCTGGGCGCGGCTACCGGCGCGTCACATGCCGAGGATCGATTCGTGGCACCGCGGCGCGGTCTGACGACTCTTCAGTGACGGTGCGCGCCGGGCGTACTCGGTGACCCGGTGGCGTTATTCGCGGACGAATCATCGGCCGCGGAACGGCAGGAACTTGACTACTTAGGTAAGCCTGACCTACTATGATCTCGGCGTACGGATGAGCCGGTGGTCCCGAGGGCTGCGGTCGACTCCGCCATCCTGCCGCGGCGGGCTCCGTTTTCGAGCGGAGCTCGCCGCTACGTCTTACCGGCTGCCGCGCAGGTTTTCGGATGGTGTAAACCGGACCGTATGAGCGAAACGCCCCTGTCCCTGGCCGATGTCACCCCCGAGTTGATGACCAAGGCCAGCGAAGGCACCTTTACCGACCTCATCGGCCTGCGCTACACCGAGGTCACCCCCGACCGGGTGCGCGGTGAATGGACGGTGCGCCCCGAGCTGCACCAGCCCGCCGGTATCCAGAACGGCGGCGTCTACTGCACCATCATCGAAACCCTCGCCAGCGTCGGCGGCGGCGTCTGGTTCGGTGAGCGTGGATCGGTCGTCGGCGTCAACAACAACACCGACTTTTTGCGCGCCGTCCGTGAGGGCGTCCTCACCGGCGAGGCCACCCCGATTCACCGCGGCCGTAGCCAGCAGCTCTGGGTCGTCGTCATCACCGACGCCGACGGTCGCACTGTCGCCCGCGGCCAGGTCCGCCTCCAGAACCTCGCGGCATAGCAGTCCCGTCGAATAGGGGGGAGGTTGCCCGTCAGTCGACGGTCGTGACCCGCCACCCACCACGGCCGAGTACGTCCACGACCAGCGCGCCGATATTCCAGGCGTCGTCGTCGCCGCGGTGGTGTGTGCCTTCGAGAGGGATGTCGGCGATTCGGAGTGCGTGGTCCATGCCCGGGCGGCGACGCAGGTCGTAGGACTCGGCGAACACCTGTTTGGCGTTGGTGTGCTCGGGGCCGAACGGGTACTCGACGCCGGTCGCCGCGCACTGGGTGCGGAACTGCTTGCGGTCGTAGTCGCCCCAGCTCGCCCACGGCCGCGCGCCCGCCGCGAACTCGCTCCCCAGTAGACGGCACGCCTCGCCGAACTCGACACCCTGATCGACCTGCTCCTGGGTGAGCGTGGTGAGCTCGGTGCAGAATTCGCTCACCGTGGACCGGGTCGGCCGCACGATGATCCCGTGTTTGCCCACCCTGGTTCGGGTGGCGAGATCGACCACGGTGACCCCGATCTCGATGATCTCGTTGGTCTGCCCGGCCGGTGGGTCGCCGGCCCAGCAGGTGGCTTCCACATCGACCACGTTGAGCAGGCCGGTCCATTCGTTCATGGATGCGACGGTACGGGCGCGCGATGGTGCATTCCAGCGGATATTCGCGGGGGCGTGGGTCCGGCGGAGCGGGCGCGATTGCCGCTCGGTCGGTGACGCGGCCGCTTCCTGGTCGAGTGATGGGCCCTTCGTTAACATCTCGTTAACCACCTCGGGGTCGTCCCCGGTCGTGCTCGGCGGCGGTCGCCGTGTGGACGCGGGACATGCCAGAATGTCGCTCACCGACCACGACCCGCCGAGGAGAGAACGCATGCGCCTGTCGCCGCACGAGCAGGAACGGTTGCTGCTGAGTTATGCGGCCGAGCTGGCGCGCCGGAGGCAGGCGCGGGGGCTGAAGCTGAACCATCCCGAGTCGATCGCCTTGATCACCGATCATGTGCTCGAGGGGGCGCGGGACGGACGGACCGTGGCGGAACTGATGTCTTCGGGGCGGTCGGTGCTCACCCGTGCGGACGTGATGGACGGGGTGCCCGAGATGATTCACGACGTGCAGGTCGAGGCGACGTTTCCCGATGGGACCAAGCTCGTCACCGTGCACCACCCGATCGGATAGGCGACGCGCATGATTCCCGGTGAATATCTCTGTGCCGAGGGCACGATCGAGTTGAACGCGGGCGCGGTGCGCGTCGAGCTCGAGGTGGTCAATACCGGCGACCGTCCCGTTCAGGTGGGCAGTCATGTGCATTTCCCGCAGTCCAACGCCGCGCTGGAGTTCGACCGCGAGGCCGCCTACGGGCACCGGCTCGATATTCCGGCCGGCACCGCGGTGCGTTTCGAACCCGGTCTGCCGCAGCGGATCTCGCTGGTTCCGCT
The DNA here is from genome assembly GCF_001427185.1 of Nocardia sp. Root136. Taxonomy (NCBI): domain Bacteria; kingdom Bacillati; phylum Actinomycetota; class Actinomycetes; order Mycobacteriales; family Nocardiaceae; genus Nocardia; species Nocardia sp. Root136. Next base: position 778,993 of record NZ_LMFE01000001.1, on the reverse strand, counting down.
CGGCGGAACCCGTGAGGTCCATGGCATCAGCATGAACCCGCCGGGGCAGTTGGATGCAGATAATTCACCGCGACGTCCGGAAGAGAGTCGATGACCGAACTGAGCCGTGCCCGCTATGCCGAACTGTTCGGGCCGACCACCGGCGACCGTATTCGCCTGGCCGACACCGACCTGCTCATCGAGATCACCGAAGACCGCAGTGGCGGACCGGGTCTCGCCGGTGAGGAAGCGGTGTTCGGCGGCGGCAAGGTACTGCGCGAGTCGATGGGTCAGTCGCGCGCCACTCGTGCCGACGGCGCCCCCGACACTGTCATCACCGGTGTCGTCATCATCGACCACTGGGGCATCATCAAGGCCGACGTGGGCATCCGCGACGGCCGGATCTGCGGCATCGGCAAGGCCGGTAATCCCGACACGATGTCGGGCGTGCACCGGGACCTGGTCGTCGGTCCGTCGACCGAGATCATCGCGGGTAACGGCCGCATTCTCACGGCGGGTGCCATCGACTGCCACGTCCACTTCATCTGCCCGCAGCTGATGGACGAAGCGCTCGGCGGCGGCATCACCACCCTCATCGGCGGCGGCACCGGCCCCGCCGAGGGTTCCAAGGCCACCACCGTCACGCCGGGCTCCTGGCATCTGGCGCGGATGCTGGAATCATTGGATCACTGGCCGATGAACATCGTGCTGCTCGGCAAGGGCAACACGGTCAGCCACGAATCGATGTGGGAGCAATTGCGCGGCGGCGCATCGGGTTTCAAGCTGCACGAGGACTGGGGTTCCACCCCTGCCGCGATCGATGCCTGCCTCACTGTCGCCGATGCGGCGGGCGTGCAGGTGGCGCTGCACTCGGACACGCTGAACGAGGCGGGCTTCGTCGAGGACACCCTCGCCGCCATCGCGGGCCGCGGCATCCACGCCTACCACACCGAGGGTGCGGGCGGCGGCCACGCGCCCGACATCATCACTGTCGCTTCACATCTGAACGTGCTGCCCAGCTCCACCAACCCCACCAGGCCGCACACCGTCAACACCCTCGACGAGCACCTCGACATGCTGATGGTGTGTCACCACCTGAGTCCGTCGATCCCCGAGGACCTGGCCTTCGCCGAATCACGGATCCGCCCGTCCACCATCGCCGCCGAAGACCTCCTGCACGACCTCGGCGCCATCTCCATGATCGGCTCGGACTCCCAGGCGATGGGCCGCATCGGCGAGGTGGTGATGCGCACCTGGCAGACCGCCCACGTGATGAAGCGCCGCCGCGGCGCCCTGCCCGGCGACGGCGCGGCCGACAATGCCCGCGTGCAGCGCTACATCGCCAAATACACGATCTGCCCGGCGGTTTCGCACGGGCTCGACGACGAGATCGGTTCGATCGAAGTCGGCAAACTCGCCGATCTGGTGCTGTGGGAGCCCGCGTTCTTCGGCGTCCGCCCGCACGCCGTCCTCAAGGGCGGCATGATCGCCTGGGCCGCGATGGGCGACGCCAACGCCTCGATCCCCACCCCGCAGCCGGTACTTCCGCGCCCCATGTTCGGCGCCGCGGCCCCCGCCGCCGCGGCCACCTCGCTGCACTTCGTCTCCGAGCAGGCCATCGACGACGGCCTCGCGAACCGCTTGAACGTGCGCCGAAAGCTGGTGCCGGTCAAGAACGCTCGCCGCGTCACCAAGGCCGACATGCCACACAACGACGCCATGCCCCGCATCGAAGTAGACCCCGACACCTTCACCGTCCGCATCGACGGCGAAGTCTGGGCCGAACAACCCGCCACCGAACTCCCGATGGCCCAGCGCTACTTCCTTTTCTGAACCGGCGCCGGGGTGGGCTAGGCTCGTCGCGATCCGAGCGGGGGTGTCGGCACGCCTTCCGCCGCAGAGCGCCGGGGATCCGGCGGGAGGGGAAAACACAGCATGGACGACCTGAACAACGCCGCCGCGGAGCTCTCGCGCTGGGCGGAGGACCTGGAACAGAAAGCGCAGCGCTACCAGGAGCTGCACGCCAAGATGACCTCGGTGAGCGTCACCGATACCTCGGCCGACGGCCGGATCAGCGTCACCGTGGACGCCAACGGATCGACTACCGCCATCACCCTGGCCGCCGCGGTGCGCGGCATGGATCCCACCGCCGTGGCGACCGAGCTCATGGCCTGCACGCACCGTGCCCAGGCGCGCTTGCGTGACCAGGTCACCGGCTTGGTCCACGAGACGGTAGGCACCGACGAGGCAGGGGAGGCCATCGTCGGCCAGTACAGCGATCGGTTCCCCGACCTCGACCCGACCTCGTCGGCACCGGTCCCGCCGCCGCCCCCGCCCACCGCACCGGCCGCCCCCGCGACGCCGTGGCCGTCCGAGCCCGACGCTCCCGCGACCCGTAAACCCGACCGTGACCGGGTGGTGGCGCCCGAGGAGCCGACCGACGAGGACTTGTTCTACCAGCGCAAATCCTGGTTGCAGTAGCCACCGCGACAACCCGGCACACATCCGAGGGAACCGAACGGGGTCGGGGCGCGTCCAACTAGATCGAGAGCTGCGGACTCGCCCGAGTTCGCCGGAGGAGGGATTCTGCGTGACCAGTCTGGTGAATGTGAATCTGGATGCGATCAGGGCGCAAGCCTGCTCGGTGGACGGCGTGTCCGGCGGGGTCGCCAAGGCGCTCGAGGCGGCCAACTATCTCGCCCATGCCGACGACGGCTACGGCCTGCTCGTGAAGCCGTACGCGGTGAGCACCCTGAACGCGCTCCACGACGAGATCACCGAGGCACTGGCGCAGCTCGAGACCCTCAGCGCGGAGATGCCGGGCAAACTCCGCACCGCCGCCGACACCTTCGAAACATGTGACACCACCAGGGCGGGCGATCTGACGGGCAAGACCGCCGAGATCGAAAGGAACGTCTGACCATGGCCGACGGACCCAACGCGGCGGGCACGTTCCTCAACGAGAATACGATCCTGCCGGGCACGGTGAGCACCTTCGACGACGGCGAGGCACCGAAGAACGACCTGCTCCAAGAAGGCGTCGACTACCGGGACAGCTACTACCAGGAAAACAACTTCCTCTTCAGCAATGTGGGCAAACCGACGGGTGGGGAGGAGCCCGACGCCGGCATCATGAAAGGCACGCTCCAGGGCGACACCTGGGAGAACGGCCTCGGCCTCTACCAGGCGATCACCGGCGACGGAGCGATCATGGACAAGGTCGGCGCCATCTCCAAAGCGGCCGGTACCGCCGGTGATTGGGCGTCGACGGCATCGATGTTCGGCAAGGCGATCAAGGGCACCTCCACGCTGGCGAAGTTCGACCCGTTCAACTTCCTCGGCGCGCAGTTGATGAGCTGGATGCTCGAACACGTCGAACCGGTGCGCAAATCATTGGAATCGATCACCGGCAGCCCGGATATGGTCCAGGCGTATTCGGATTCGTGGAAAGCGATCGCCGAGAGTCTGACGAAGACCGCAGAGGACTGGGCAACCGCGCTCGACAGCGGAATCGGCGAATGGGCGGGCGCCGCTGCCGAGGCCTACGTGGCCGCTGCGACGGAGCTGACGGGCAAGATCGCCGAGAAAGCCGCCGTCGCCGAGGTACTGGCGGAGTGCAACGAGGCTATGAAGGGCATCGTCGAGACGGTGCGGGAGATCGTGGTCGAGATCTTGAGCAATCTCGCCGGCATGCTCGCCGAGATGACCGCGCTGCTGATCGCCTCCGCGGGTACGGCCACCCCCGCACTCATCGCTCGGGCGCTGTTCGACATCTCGATGGCCACCATGACGGTTTCCCAGATGCTGGTGCAACTGTCGCAGGCACTCATCGACACCAAGATGCTGGCCCAGAGCGCGGTGAAGATCATCCGGGGCGTCACCGAGGTCGAGACCGCGAAGTAGCGCCCGGGCTCGCTGCGGAAGCCGGTGTCGGCCCGCGCTCGGTGGCAGACTGCCGATATGACGACCAACGATTGGACCGATGTCGACAGCTATATCGTCACCACCCTCGTGGGTGACGAGGGCGTGCCCGCGCTCACCGCCAACGCCGACGCGGGACTGCCCGCCATCGATGTCTCCCCACCCCAGGGCAAATTGCTGAACCTGTTGGCCCGCACCGCGAAAGCGCGCCGGGTGCTCGAGATCGGCACGCTCGGCGGGTACAGCACCGAGTGGCTGGCGCGCGCGGTCGGCGACGGCGGTCTCGTCGTCACTCTCGAATTCGAACCACGTCACGCGAAGGTCGCGCGGGAGAACCTGGACCGGGCCGGGGTGGGCGATCGGGTCGAGATCCTGGTCGGCGCGGCGCTGGACACCTTGCCCGGCGTCGCCGAGGATCTGACCGAGCCGTTCGATCTGGTCTTCATCGACGCCGACAAGGTCAACAACTCCAACTACGTCCAGTGGGCGCTGCGCCTGACCCATCCGGGCTCGGTGATCATCGTCGACAACGTGGTGCGCGCGGGCGCGGTGGCCGACGAGCAGACCGAGGACCCGAACGCACGGGCCAGCCGCGACCTGATCGAATTGCTCGCCGCCGAACCGAGCGTCGATGCGACCGTCATCCAGACCGTCGGCGCCAAAGGGTGGGACGGTTTCGCCTACGCCGTGGTCACCGGTCCGAATTCCTGATCTTCACCGCCCGGCAATGCGGATGGTCATTGCCGGGCGTCCGGGATTCATGAGGGTGTTGTTCGCTGCCGCTAGCGTGGGAGTGTTCGACTTCAGGAGCCGCCGTCATGGAAATCCGTCATCTCGTCTCGTTCATCGCGCTCGCCGAAGAATTGCATTTCGGGCGCGCGGCGCAACGTCTGCATCTGACCCAGCCGAGCCTGAGCGCCCAGCTACAGAAGCTGGAGAAATCCCTGGAAGTGCAGCTGGTCGCGCGCAACTCGCACGAGGTGCGCCTGACGCCCGCCGGCCGGGAGTTCGAGCTGCAGGCCCGCCAGATCGTCGCCCAGCTCGACCGGGCCGCCAAGGCGGCGAAGGCCACCGCCGCCGGGCGCGCGGGCAGCCTGAACATCGGCTACAACCTGCCCGCCAGCAAACACGTGCTGCCCGAGGCGCTGGCCCAGCTGACCGACCGCCACCCCGGTATCTCGGTGTCGTTGTGGGAGAAGCGAACCGGGCCGCAGCTGGCCGCCCTGGCCGACGGATCCCTCGATCTGGCCATGGTCTACGGCCACCCGAGCACCGCCGATTTCCGGTACCGCCGGCTGCTGCACCGGATCCCGCTGGTGGCGGTGGTCGGCCGACAGCACCGTTGGGCCCACCGCTCGCACGTGCCGTTCGCCGAACTGCGCGATCAGGAGTGCGTGCTGTTCGCGCGTGAGCAGTGCCCGGCGATGTACGACACGATCCTGCGATCGGCGGCGCAGACCCGGATCTCGTTGAACATCACCCATATCGCCGATGATCCCGGCGCCACCGCCCACATCGTGTCGGTGCGCCCACTGGTCGGTTTCGCCTCGCTGCCACGGGCGGTGTCGGCGGGTATGGGCACCGCGAGCACCGACGCGGTGGCACTGAAACTGGTCGATCCGGTCCCGACCCTTGATCTGCACGTGGTGTGGCGGGCCGACGAGCAGAATCCGGCGGTGGCGATGTTTCTGGATTGCCTCGCGTCCACGGCACCTGCCCTGGACGACGACCAGGTCTTGACGGGGTGAGGTCGTCGTTCACTTCAATCCCGATCGCACGAACGCGTTGACGATGTGGCGTTGCAGCACCAGGTACAGCAGCAGCACCGGCAGGCAGGCGAGCCCGGCCAGCGCCATCATCGGCCCCCACTGATCACCTTCGGTGCCCATGAAACTGCGCAGCCCGAGCTGCAGGACACTGTTGGACTGACGCAGGACGACCGCGGGCCAGAAGTACTCGTTCCACGCGTTGATGAACAGCAGAATGCCGAGCGCGGCGAGTGCGGGCCGCAGATTCGGCACCACCACGGTCCACAGGATCGACCACGACGAGCGTCCGTCGATCTTCGCGGCCGCGATGAGTTCCTTCGGGAACGCCGACATGTGCTGGCGCAGCAGCAGTACCGCCAGCGCCGAACACAGCGTCGGCAGCACGACGCCGATCAGGGTGTTGATCAGGCCCAGCTGGTTGAGCAGGATGTAGTTGGGCAGCATCGTCACCTGGAACGGCACCAGCCACACCCCGACGAACGCCAGATACAGCAGGTTCTGCAGCGGGAACGTGTAGATGGCGAACGCGTAGGAGGCCAGCAGCGCGATGAGGAGCTGGCCTGCCGCCGAGAGCACCGCGACAAAGAACGTATTGGCGATCAGACCGGCGATGTCGACCTTCTGCGCCGCGTCGAGGTAGTTGGCCGTCGACAGCGGCCACGGGATCGGGGACAGCGAGGTCACGTCTTCCGGTCTGCGCAGCGACGTCGCGAACAGCCAGTAGATCGGGAACACGCACACCAGTGCCGTCGCGGCGAGCAGTAGATGGCTGCCCGCCCCGCGCAGTCGTTCAATCATCATGGACAGCAACCTTTTCCGAAATCCAGACCAGCAGTGCGGCCACCAGACCGAAGCCGAAGAACAGCAGCACACCGGCCGCGGCGCTCAGACCGGCGTCGAAACTGTGGAAGGCGTAGTCCCAGAGCAGGTAGTAGATATTGGTGGTGGCCTGCGCCGGACCGCCCTGGGTCATCGAGTCGATGAGCGGGAAAGTCAGGGTGGGACTGAGCAATACGGTCGTGAGGACCAGGAACAGCACGGTGGGGGAGAGCAGCGGCAGCGTGATCCAGCGCCGGATCTGACCGGGTGAGGCGCCGTCGACCCTGGCCGCTTCGTCGTAGTCGCCGCTGATTCCGGCCAGCCCCGCCCACACCACGAGCACCGCGAAGCCGATCAGGTGCCAGGCGGTGATCGCGATGATCACGCCCTGCGCGGTCGCGGTCTCGTACACCCAGTTGCGGTCGGAACCGGTGACCTGGGCGAGGAAACCGGTCCCCGGATGCAGCAACCAGCGCCACACCGCGGCCGCCGCGACCGGCGCGACCAGGAACGGCGCGAACACCAGTGCCTGATAGATCGTGCGCGCCCGGCCGGTGACCCGCCTGCTCGCCATCGCGATGACGACCGGCAGGACCACCGTGAACGGCAGCAGACCGAGGATCAGTGTCCCGGTGCGCCCGAGAGCGCCCCAGAACGCCGGAAGATCCAGTAGCCGTTCGTAATTCGCGGTACCGACCGGTGTCATCGGAGCCGTCGGCAGCAGGTTCCACGAGTACGTGGACAGTTGCAGGGCCTGCACCAACGGTTGATAGGTCCACACGACCAGCAGGAACAGCGCCGGACTCAGGTAAAGATACGGCGCGACGAACCGGGCCACCCGGCGTCGGGTGAGTGGGCGGCGCACCGGCTTCGCCGCGACCGGCGGTGTCGGCGAAGCCGGCGCATCGATGACGAACATCTACTTCACCGCCGCCCTGGCGGCGACGATCGCGGCGATCTGCTCGAGCATCTCCGATTCCGGCCGGTCATAGACCGTGGGCGCCGGGGCTGCGTCGATCGCGGTGGCCAGCACCGTCGACGCCATGACGTCGATGCGGCTGTACCCGAATCCGACGAATCCACGGTGCCTGCCCGCCGGTGCCATCGCGTCCACCCGGTAGGCCATCGCGGGACCGATCCACACCGGGATCCCGGCCAGCGCCGACGCGCCGGTGAGGTGGTTGTGTCCGCACAGGATCATCCGGACATCGGTGCCCGCGACGACCTCGGCCAGCTGTTCGGCATCCTTGAGCCGGAGGAAGTCGAGGGTGGCCAGGGGGGAGCGCAGCGGCGGATGGTGCACCACCAGCACGGTGCCGTGCGGGGCAGGGGTGCGCAGAATGCCTGCCAGCCAGGCCAGCTGCTCCGGCTCGAGCTTGCCGTCGTGCTGGAACGGCGTAGTGCTGTCCAGCACGATGATCCGCACTCCCGCGACCTCGACGCACTGATCGTGCGGAAGATCAGGGTCCACGGAGTCGCGGTCGAGCAATTCGACGCCGAAGGCGGTGCGTTCGTCGTGATTGCCCATCGCGTAGACGATCTCGGCGCCGAGGTCGGCCGCGACGGGCTCGACGGCGGCCCGCAGCCGCCGGTAGGCCTCGGGTGATCCGTTGTCGCTGAGATCGCCGGAGAAGATCAGCACGTCGACGCGCTGCCCGAATTCGCGCAGCCGGTCGAGCACTACCGTCAGGTTGGCGGCGGTGTCGACGCCGTGGAGCAGTTCGCCCTCGGGCCGCAGATGGGTGTCGGTGATCTGGACGATCGTGAGTTCGCTCATGACTTCGGCATGAGTTCGGTGCCCGCGGTGCGGGCCGCGGTGAGCGTCGACTGCGGGTCGGCGCCCTGGAACACGACGGCTTCGACGGCGTCCATCATGCCGTCACGCATCTGCAGATAGTTGTTGCCCGGCATGGAAACCCACGGCTCCATGGCGGCCAGCTGCGCCACGTTCGGGCGCAGCAGCGGGTTCTGATCGGCCCATTCCTTCAGCCCACCGGCCTCCTCGAGCAGGCCGGTCCGCAGCGGCAGGTAGCCGATGTTCTGCGCGATCTTCTTGTAGGAATCCTCGCTGGTGAGGTGCTTGATCAGTTCCCACGCGGCCCGCTGCTTGGCCGGATCGTTGGACAGGATGTGCAGGCCCGCACCGGAATTGGTGGGAACGGCCTGCTTGGTGCCGAAGCCGGGCATCGGCGCCGAACGCAGGTCCCACTTGCCCTTGGATCCGGTGACGAAAATGCTCTGCAGCGCGCTGGTTTCGAGCATCATGCCGATCTCGCCGCGGCCGAACGCCTCGTAGCCCTGCTTCTGATTGAGCTTGGGCATGCTGCCGGTGTTCACCAGGTTCTGTGCCATCTTGGTGACCTCGACGGCAGGTGCGTCGGCGAAGGTGAGGGAGTTGCGGTCCTCGGAGATCACGCGACCGCCGTTCGAGCGCACCAGCGACTGGAAGCACCAGTCCTTGGCGGTCTTGGTCAGGCAGTCGATGTAGACCCCGCCCTTGCCGGTGCGGTCGGCGATCGCCTTCGCGGCGGTGGTGACCTCGTCCCAGGTGGTCGGCGGCTTGGCGGGATCGAGACCGGCCTCGGTGAACAGCGAGGCGTTCAGGTACAGCACGGGCGTGGAGAAGACGAACGGAACGCCATAGGTGTGGCCGTCCCAGTCGTCGAGCGTGCGGGCGCGCGGCGCGTACGCGTGGCGGGCGCCGTCGAAGTTCTGCTTCACCGCCGGCGCGCCGACCAGCTGGTCTAGGGGCTTGGCCTTGAGCTGGTTGATGGTGAAGTCCAGATCGGAGAAGCCGAGCTGGGCGACATCGGGCGGAGTGCCTGCCACCATCTGGTTCTGGATGCTGGAGACGGTGTCGGTCGCCGGGTTGGGGCTGTTGCCCTGGGGCTTCTGCGCGGTGACCTTGATATTGGGGTGCTTGGCGCTGAAGTCGGCGATCAGGGCGTTGAACGTGTCGGTCCAGGCGCCGGCAACGCCGTAGCTGTAGGACTCGAACACGATCGAAACCTGCTGGTCGGCAGCCAGTTCGGGGATCTGCGCGGTGGAGGTGGTGTCGGTGGACCCGGTGGTGCCGAGGCCGCAGCCGGTGAGAGCGAGGGCGGTGGTGAGTGCCACGCCCAGCGCGGGCAGTGTGCGTTTCATGATGGAACTCCTCATCGGGGTGGTGCCGAGATCAGGGGACGGGAACAGCGGCCGCGTCGATGGCCGCGTCCGAATGGGGCTGGGGCGCTTGCCACGTGAGCCGCAGGCCGGTATCGGGGTCGAACAGGTGGATGTCGGCGGGGTCGACGCGGCAGGCGATGTCCTCGCCCACCCGGACACCGGCCGGACGTGCCGCGCGCACGCACAGACCGGAGTCGAGGTGCACGAGTTCCTCACTGCCGAGGTTCTCCACCATCCGTACCCGGCCGCGGACATCGGTCGAGGTGTCGTCGATCCGCAGGCGTTCCGGACGGATTCCGGCGACGACGGCGGTGGCGCCGCCGGAATCCTCGGCGATGTCCAGTGCGGCGTCGATGCCGTCGGCCATCACCTTCATGTGGCCGTCGCTCGAGGTGACGACGGCGGGGAACAGGTTCATCGGGGGCGAGCCGAGGAAGCCGGCGACGAAGGTCGAACGCGGGCGGTCGTAGAGCTCCTCGGGGGTACCGCACTGTTCGATGCGGCCCTGGTTGAGCAGTGCGATGCGCGTCGCCATCGTCATCGCCTCGACCTGGTCGTGGGTGACGTAGAGGAAGGTCGCACCGAGGCGCTGGTGCAGCGCGATCAGTTCGGCGCGGGTCGCGCTGCGCAGTTTCGCGTCGAGGTTCGACAGCGGTTCGTCCATCAGGAACGCGCCGGGATCGCGAACCATGGCGCGCGCCAGCGCGACTCGCTGCCGTTGCCCGCCCGACAGCGCGACCGGGCGACGCTCGAGCAGCGCCGAGATCTCCAGCGTCGTCGACACCTCGGCCACCCGCTGCGCGATCTCCGCCCGTGGTCTGCGCCGGGCCCGCAACGGAAACCCGATGTTCTTGGCCACCGAAAGATGCGGATACAGCGCATAGCTCTGGAACACCATCGCCAGATCCCGCCGCTGCGGCGCCGCGTCCGTCACATCGGTGCCACCCACGAGAATCCGCCCCGCGCTCGGCTCCTCCAGCCCGGCGATCATCCGCAACAGCGTGGATTTGCCGCAGCCACTGGGGCCGAGCAACACCATGAATTCACCATCGGCGATGTCGAGACTCACCTCGCGCACCGCGTACTCGGCATCGAACTTCTTCGACACCGCTTCGATCTGCAGTCGTGCCATGCGCCCAGTGTCGAGCCCGCTACGGCGCGCGCGCCGGGGCGATAGTGAACGTCGATCGGTCCAATCGTCTGGGCACTACCGAGACGACTGAACGGCACTGTCAGTGCTGGTTGTCCAGCAGCGCGGATTGCTTCAGCGCAGGCGGACCGGTAGTTCGAGGAGGCCGCGGATGAGGGTGCTGGTCTGCCAGTGGAGGTCGGCGGTGGGGGACAGGGTCAGGTGGGGGAAGCGGTGGAGCAGGGCGGTGAAGGCTATTTCGGCTTCTACGCGAGCCAAGGGGGCGCCGACGCAGAAGTGGATGCCGTGGCCGAAGGCGAGGTGGCCCGCGGTGGGGGTGTCGGTGGCGAGGGTGTCGGGGGCGGGGAAGCGGGCGGGGTCGCGGTTGGCCGCCGAGAGGGCGACGTAGACGATTTCGCCTTCGGGGATCTCGACCCCGCCCAGGGTGACCGGTTCCGCGGTGAAGCGGGCGGTGGACATGTCGACGGGGCCGTCGAAACGCAGGAATTCCTCGACGGCGGCCGGCACCCCGGTGTGGTCGGCGCGCAGGGCCTGCCACTGTTCGGGATTGCGGAGCAGGGCGAGCACCCCGTTGCCGATGAGGTTCACGGTGGTCTCGTGGCCCGCGACCAGCAGCAGGAACGCCATCGACACCAGTTCATGATCGGTGAGCCGATCGCCCTCGTCATCAGCGAGCACCAGCTGGGACAGCAGATCCTCGGCGGGCTCGGACTGCTTGGTGCGCACCAGTTTCGCGAGATAGCCGACCATCGCGGCCGACGCGGCCGGACGCTCGTCCTCCTCGCCCTCACCGACCACGGTGACCAGAGCCTTCGTCCATGCCTGGAAGTCCGCGCGATCCTCGAACGGGACGCCGAGCAGCTCGCAGATCACCGTCACCGGAAGGGGATTGGCGAACTCGCTCATCAGATCGACCTCGTCGCGCTCGCTCATCGCGTCCAGCAGCGACTCGGTGATCTGTTCGATGCGTGGGCGCAGCAACGCTACCTGGCGGCTGGTGAAAGCCTTGTTCACGAGCTTGCGCAGGCGGGTGTGCTCGGGTGGGTCGGTGGCGAGCATATGGCTCAGCAGCGCGACGATGTTCGGGTCCGTCGCCGTGGTGTCGCGCTTGCTGTGCAGGATCGCGTCGATCCGGACGACATCCTTGCGGAATCGCGGGTCGGCGAGCGCGATCTTGGCTTCGGCATAGCCGACGACAACCCAGCGGACGACTTTGTCGGGGAAGCGGACCCGATGCACGGGACCCTCGGCGCGCCACCGGCGGTACTGCGCGTGCGGATCGTCGAAGAAGTCGGCGTCGATGGACTCGACAGGGGCGGAGGCGGTGAGGTCGGCCATCGAATCGACGGTACCCGCGCCGGGCGGGATGCGCGTCGACGTCGGAAACGACAGCACGGAAATCCTTGTGGCAAGCGCGAATCCGTGGTGCAGACCACGTGTCAGGTGGTGTGCGGGTCCGTGCTCGACTCGATCGACGCCAGAAAGCTGTGGAGCAGGTCGGTGACGGCCTGTGGTTGTTCGAGGGAACTCGAATGCCCACACTCGGGGATCGTGTGGAGTTGGGCGTGTGGGATGAGCGAGGCGATCTGGCGGGCATGCGGAACGGGGGTGGCCGCGTCATCGGCGCCGACGATGATCTGGGTGGGGACGGTGATCGCCGCGAGTTCGTCGTCGACGGCGCCGCGTTCGGTGACACCGTGGACGGCGTGGCGCAGACCGACGCGGTCGACCCCGGCCAGGCGACGCGACCACTCGCGGACAACTTCCTTGCCGGTGTCGGAAGCACGGAAGGAGGGGCCGAACATATGAGGGGCCACCCGGCCCGCGATGGGGCGGATGCCGAACCAGCGCAGCGCCCACGCGAGGCGGTGGTATTCGCCGATCTTGGTGGGATCCTCGGCTCGCGCGCCGGTATCGAGGAGGGTCAGCGACCGCAGCAGGTCACCGTGCCTGGCGGCGAGTCGCTGACCGACGAAGCCGCCCATGGACAGTCCCACCCAGTGCACGGGTCCCACGTCGAGAGCGTGGATCACACCCACCGCGTCGGTGGTGAGGGTGTCCATGTCGTAGCCGTCGGCGGTGGGTGGGGTATCGCCCTGACCGCGCCAGTCGAGGGTGACGCAACGATAGTCGCGTCGCAGTACCTCGACTTGGGCGCGAAACATCCAGCCGCCGAACAACAATCCGTGGCCGAAGACCACGGTGGCGGCATCGGGTCGACCCGAGGGAACGCCGGTGTCGGTGACGGCGATCGGAACACCGTCGACGTGGATGATCGGCATGAGATCACTCGCTCCCGGTGCTCAGGCCGCCGCGAGACGCACGTTGCGCATCGTCACCAGCGCTGTGGCACACAGGACTTCGCCGGATTCCTCCACCGAGAACACATCGGCGGCGGCGATCGTGAGCAGCGCGCCGGGCTTGATCACCCGCCCCCGAGCGACCACCGTCGGGCCTTTCGCGGGCGCGAGGATCTTCACGGTGTAGTCGATGGTCATGTTCACCCAGCCGACAGGCAACAGCGTGCCCGCGGCCGAACCTGCGGCGAAATCGGCGAGCGAGCCGAGGACTCCGCCCTGGAAGAAGCCGTCGTGCTGGGTGAGTTCGCGGCGGTGGGGTTGCACGATCTCGACATCGCCGAGCTCGACCTTGCCGAAGTGGAAACCCAGGTGGGCGGCGGCGGGCATGGACAGCACCACGCTGGGAACCAGCTGTGCGAAGTCGGGGTTGGGCGGTGGACCGTCGCTGCTCGTCATGCGGCGAATCCTGCCCGCTGACGCCGCGCGGGAACAGTCGATCGCGGAGATTTCGCCTGCTGTTGGGGGTCTGGAAAGAGTCCGGCCGGGCGGGGCGAGCGAGAGCGGCCTCGTCGCACCGCCCGGCCGAGAGCTCAGCGAGTTCCGGCGTGCAGGACCACTTTGCCGTTGCGACCGGGGGTTTCGGAGACCACGGCGGCCTGGGCGGCCTGATCGAGCGCGAAATCGGCCTGGACATCGAGGCGCAGGGTGCCATCGGCGGCGAGGGTGACGAGTTCGGTGATCAACCGGGCGTAATCGGCGCGGTCGATGTCGGAGCTGCGCTGCTGGCCCCAGAACCCTTTCACCACAGCCTGTTTGAAGATGACGGCACCGGTGTCGATGATCAGCGGCTTGCCCGACAGCGCGCCGAAGGAGATCAGCTCACCGCGCGGGGCGAGCAGCGCCATCAGATCGCCCGCGGCGGGCCCACTGACCTGGTCGACTGCGCGCACGATCGGTTCACCACCGGTGATGTCGGCGCCCTTGGCGAGCCAGCCCACCGACTCGGTATCGAGCACGGGACCGTAGCCGAGCTGTTCGAGCGCCTGCACCGAGGACTGGCCGCGGACCAGGCTCAGTACCCGCACGCCGCGCTCCTTCGCGAACAGGTTGAGCAGTCGACCGACCGCGCCGTTGGCGGCGTTCACCACGATCCACTGACCGGACGTCACCTGCAGGTCGTCGAGCAGCATCAGCGCGCTCAGCGGCATGGCCAGTAGCTGGCAGGCGGTCTCGTCGGGCACGGAATCCGGCATCGGCACCGCCTGTGCGGCGCGGGCGACGAAGGAATCCGCCCAGGCACCACGCACGCCGGCGATCGCTACCCGCTGCCCGACCTGGAGGGTGTCGACGCCGGGGCCGATCGCCTCGACGACACCGGCGGCCTCGGTCCCCGGGATCGCGGGCAGCGGCGGCCGGTAGCCGTACACGCCGCGGATGATCGCCAGATCGTGGTTGTGGATCGGCGACAGCGACATCGCGATCCGCACCTCACCCTCCCCTGGTTCGGGGGTCGGCACCTGCTGTGCGGTGAGCACGTCCTTCGGTTCGCCGAATTCATCGATGACAACTGCCTGCATGTCCGCCTCCGTGGTGGTTGCGAGTCCCTGCCGAGCGTGATCGTGCTCCATTGTGGCACCGTGGCGGTCGTGGGCCGCTCAGGTGGTCGTTTCGGCCCGGCTGTCAATACGCCGCAGGGCTGACAGCGGATCACTCCGGTACGGGGGCGAAAATAGCTCGTACGGTGGACGAATGCGGGCGGTCGGCGTGCGTACGCTCGGTTCATGGCAGACGCACTCGGAACACGCTCGCCCGCAGTGCGATTCGGATCGCGTATCGCCGAGGTCGACATCCTGCGCGGGTTCGCCCTGTTCGGGATTCTGATCACCAATGTGATCGTGGCGACCTCGCTGTGGTCGGTGGTCGGCACTCGCGAGGACCCGGTGCTGCGCTTCGGGGGCACCGCCGGTCTGCTGGTGCGTGCCACCGTCGACGCACTGTTCACCGGGCGGTTCTATCTGCTGTTCGCCTTCCTGTTCGGATACTCGTTCACGCTGCAGATCGCGGCCGCCCACCGCGCGGGGGCTTCGCCGGTAGGGCGGTTGCTCCGACGGTGCGCCGCGCTGATGGTGATCGGTCTCGTACACGTCTACCTGCTGTGGATCGGCGACATCCTCACCCTGTACGCGTTCCTGTGCCTGGTCCTCATCGCGCTGCGTAAATTGCGACCGCGAACGGCGGTGATCGTCGGGGTGGTGCTGTATGTGACCTGGTCGGCATGGAGCTTTCTGCCGGGAGAAAACAGTCTTCTCGCGTTCGGCGACTTCGTCGACCTGCCCGCGATCTCCGCCGACTACACCGACACCTTCGCTTCGACGTTCTCCGCGCAGACCGCCCTCGCGCCGGTCTTCCTGCTGCTGATCTGGTTCAGTCAGGGCGTGCCGAGCCTGGCGATGTTCCTGATCGGCATGGCGGCGGGCAAACGAAACCTGTTCGCGGACCCGGACACACTGCGCCGCTGGGCTCTTCGCGCACTCGTGATCGGCTTCGGCCTCGGATTGCCGATCTCGGCGATGACCTTCGCCGAGACGATGACCTGGTGGCATGCCCCCGCCGTGATCCACGGCCTCCAGATACTGGTGAACCCGGCCATGACGTTCGCCTACGTCGCCGTGATCCTGCTGGCAGCACAGTCCGCCCGCCTCGGCCGCTACACCGCCCTACTCGCCCCGGCCGGGCGCATGGCCGCCACCAACTACATCGGCCAGTCGATCGTGCTGATGCTCGTCTACACCGGCTATGGCCTCGCCCTCGCCGACGACTTCGCCCCACCGGCGGTCATCGCGATCGCCGTGCTCACCTTCGCCGGCCAGCTCTGGCTCAGCGCCTGGTGGCTGAGTCGCCATCCGTACGGGCCGGTGGAATGGGTGCTGCGGGCGGCGACGTACTGGACTGTCCCAGCCTGGCGGAAGTAGTCGGCGAGCGTCAGTCGCCGGCCTGTGCCGGGCGGTGGAATTCGGCCCGCCAGCGGTTGAGCCCCGACGTGTCGGCGCGAGGGACGGATTCCACGCGGACCTGGGTCAGGTCGGGGGCGGTGAACGAGTCGATGTCGGCGCGGGTGAGTGGCCATGGCGGGCCGACGGTGGCGGGGGTCTTGCTGATGTCGGCGATGACGAGCAGGGTCGCGCCGGGGGCCAGGAGGTCCCGGATGCCGGTGATGGCGGGGGCCCGCACGTCCAGGGGTAGGGATTGGACGGTGATCGACTCGATGACCAGGTCGAAGGCGTGGTGCCAGGACGCCGGTGGGTTGAGCAGATCGGCGACCTTGTAGGTGACAGGCGAATGCGGGAACCGGGCGCGGGCGCCGCGGATCGCGCTGGGGGAGACGTCGAAAGCGGTGGTTCGGATCCCTTGAGCGGCAACGAATTCCGCGTCGGTACCGTAGCCGCAGCCGATCACCAGGCCCCTTGCGCACTGGGGGAGGGAGGCGCTGCGCAGCCAGTCGACCAGCAGCGGATTGGGCTCGGCACGGTCCCACGGGACGACCGAGGTCCCCGCCGCGGCCTCGGCGTAGAGCGGTTCGAACCATCCGGTCGGATCGTTCGCGGCCAGTGCCTGAGCGGCGAGGCGACGATCGGCGGACGGCTGCGCGTCGGTCATAGGTCCAGTCTTCACCACCGATGACCACCGTGTCGTCCGACATTCGCCCGACTCGCCCGACGGTGAGTGATCTGGTCGATTGATCACCAAGCCCTGGTGGTGGAAACTTCGGCCGAGTCACCACCGCCAGGGCGCGAAGCCTCAGGGGATCAACACGACTTTGCCTGTGGTGGAACGGGATTCGAGGGCGTGGTGGGCGGCGGCGGCCTCGGCGAGGGGGAATTCGGTCAGTGCGGGGCGGAACAGGCCGGTGCCCGCGGCGGCGAGGGCGCGTTCGGACAGGATGCGCAGGTCACCACCCGCACGCTCGATCATCGGCGGGCCGAGCACGCTGGGGGAGGTGATGCCGCGAGCGGCGGTGTCCACTTGCGTCGGTGCACCGGCGGACCAGCCGAAGACCAGGTGGGTGCCGCCGGGGCCGAGTAGGTCGACGGCTGCGTCGGCGACCGGGCCGTCGACGCCGTCGAAGACCACGGTCGCGGTCCGTCCGCCCAGCTGGGCCAGCACCTTCTCCGGCCAATCCGCCAGCGTGTAGTCGACCGCGATGTCGGCGCCGTTGTCGCGCACCATCGCCACCTTGTCCGGCCCACCGGCCAGACCGACCACCGTCGCGCCGACGGCAGCGGCGTACTGGACCAGCAGCGTGCCGATCCCACCGGCCGCCGCGGTCACCACCGCGACGCTGTCGGCATCGAGTTCGGTGAATTGGAGGATGCCGAGCGTGGTGCGCCCGGTGCCGACCATCGCTACCGCCGCGGAGACGCTCACGCCCTCCGGAATGGCGAGCAGCCGTTCGGCTTCGGTGACAGCGAGCTCGGCGTAGCCACCCGGGGCAGTGCCCAGATGAGCGACCACCCGTGCGCCGAGCAGACTGTCGTCGACGCCCTCGCCTACCCGGTCCACCACCCCGGCGACCTCGCGGCCGGGGACGGTCGGCAGCTCGGGCACCGGGAACGGGCCGGGCTCACCGCGGCGCAACGCGGTGTCGACCAGATGGACACCCGCGGCGGCTACCGCGATGCGCACCTGGCCCGGGCCCGGTTCCGGATCGGGGATCGACTCGTGGCGGAGGTTCTCGGCGGGACCGAATTCGTGGAGCTGGATCGCATGCATGAAATCAGTCTTCAACCTGAACGGTGCTCGAGGTCAAGACCGGTTCGGCGACTCCGGGGCTCGACGGGCCGCGCGGGCGGCGAAGCCGTCGCAGAGCGCCTCGAGGCCGAGGAACAGCAGGTCCTCGGAGGTGAGATCGCTCACCCCCGCGCCTTCCAGTTCGGCCAGCGCCGGCGGCACGGGGAAGGAGGGTGTGCCCTCGAGGAGGTCGCGCAGTCCGTTGGTGTCGTCGGTCGCGGTGCGCTTCTCGGCGAGTAGCGCGCCGCCGACCACGGGCAAGCTGGCGCCGGAGATGTAGTTCCAGACGGAGAACCCCATCGTGGTGGCCTCACGGGCGGTCACGTCGAGTTCGCGCAGGCCCTCGACCAGCCAGGCCAGGCTCGTCAGGCCCTGCGGGCCGAAGCTGTAGCGGGGGACCGCGAAGGTGAGCAGTACCCAGGGGTGCTGCTGGTAGAGCTGCCAATCGACCTCGGCGGCGATGCGCACCCGGTCGCGCCACGTCCACCCCCGACCGGCCGGATCGGGATAGGGGTGGCGGGCGGCGATCTCGTCGGTCATGGCCGCGATGAGTTCGTCCTTGTTCGCCACGTGCCGGTACAGCGACATGGTGCCCACCTCGAGGCGGTCGGCGATGCGGCGCATCGACACCGCGTCGAGTCCGTCGGCGTCGGCGAGGGTGATCGCGGCGTCGACGATCGCGGTGCGGGTGAGCTTCGCCTCGGTCATCCCATGACTCGCTTTCGTAATACAACCTTCATGCGTACACTGTACCCAGCTCCCGCGTACGGCGTACGCACACCGTGGAAGGATGTCGGAAGATGACGAAGCTGGAACCGGCGGTGCCCACCGTAGTCGCCGGTGGACGCCGCGCATGGCTCGGATTGGGCGTGCTGCTGCTGCCGGTGCTGCTGGTGTCGATGGACATCTCGGTTCTCTTCCTCGCCATGCCGACCCTCACGGCCGACCTGGACCCCACTGCCTCCCAGCAGCTCTGGATCCTCGACATCTACGGGTTCATGCTGGCGGGTCTGCTCATCACGATGGGCAACCTCGGCGACCGGATCGGCCGACGCAATATCCTGCTCGTCGGCGCCGCCATCTTCGGCGTCGCGTCGGTGCTCGCCGCGTTCGCGCCCACCGCGCCGGTTCTCATCGCGGCCCGAGTCCTGATGGGCATCGGCGGCGCGACGCTGCTGCCGTCGAGCCTGGCGCTGATCTCCACCCTGTTCCCCGACACCCGGCAACGGGGCACCGCGATCGGCATCTGGACCGCGTTCTTCGCCGGTGGTTCGGCGGTCGGGCCGATCATCGGCGGTGTACTGCTGCACCACTTCTGGTGGGGCTCGGTGTTCCTGATCAACATTCCGGTGCTGGCGATTCTGTTGATCTTCGGGCCGATCCTGCTGCCCGAACATCGCTCCGCCGCGCTGGGGCCGATCGATCTGCCCAGCGTCGCGCTGTCCATCGGCGGCATCCTGCCGTTGATCTACGGGATCAAACACATCGCCGCCGAAGGGCTGGACGCGGTGTCGTTGGTGATCGCCGTGATCGGCGTCGGACTGCTCGTGCTGTTCGTGCGCAGGCAGCGTCATCTCGCCGAACCGCTGCTCGACCTGTCGTTGTTCACTCGGCCGCTGTTCCGGGTGGCGATCGGGGCGAGCATGGCGGGCATGATGTCGCTGGCCGCGCTGAGCTACCTGACCAGCATCTACCTGCAGTCGGTCACCGGTCGCGACCCGTTGGCCGCCGCGCTGCTCGGCGTTCCGATGGCGATCGCGGTGTTCGTGTGCTCGATGAGCGGCGCGCGCCTCGGGATGCGGCTGGGCGTGCGGGCCACCTTCACCCTCGCGCTGATGCTGTCGGCGATCGGCAACCTGATGCTGCTCGGCGTCGGTGTCGACGGCGGCCTCGGCTGGTATATCGCGGGCTCGGTGATCGCCGGTATCGGTTACGGCTTCTCGTTCACACTGGTTTCGGATGTCGCGGTGTCGGCGGTGCCCGTCGAGCGGGCGGGTTCGGCGGTCGGTATCTCCGAAACGAGTTTCGAACTCGGCAACGCGCTCGGTCTCGCCCTGCTCGGCTCGGTGGCAGCGTTGGTGTTCCGCTCCGGCGGGGACTTCGGCGAGACCCTGGGCGACACCCTCCTGCAGTCATCCGGTGACGACGGGCTGATCCACGCGGCCCGCGAATCCTTCGTCAGCGGAATGCACATCGCGACCACCTGTGGCGCGCTGTTGCTGATCGCGATGGCGGTGCTGGCCTGGCGCTCGACCCGCACCGAGACGGCGACCGCCGAGGCGCACTGAATCGGAACGGCGGGTCGAGCACGACCACCGGTCGGAGTGATCACCGCCACGGTGTGCCGTGCTGGTCGGCCTCACCGGGCGGACGTCCAGGTTCGTTGCATAGGATCGTCGGATGCGAAACGAGGGTGCGGCGGGACTGGCGACATTGCTCGCCCTGGCCGATTCGCGCCTGCCCATCGGTGGACACGTGCACTCCGGCGGCGTCGAGGAAGCTGTGTCGTCGGGGTTGCTGCGCGACAAGGCGAGCGTGGAGCTGTATCTGCGGCGCCGGATCTCGACGTCGGGACTCGTCACGGCATCACTGGCCGCCGCGGTGTGTGGCGGGTCGCTCACGCCCGAACGCGCCGAGCTCGAGGCGGATGCTCGCACCCCGTCGCCCGCCGCGCGCACGGCATCGCGCGCGCAGGGCCGTGGGCTGCTCCGCCTGGCCAAACAGCTGTGGCCGCACCATGATTGGGCCGCTGTAGGACCGCGCCCCCATCTGTCGACGGTGTTCGGCATGGTCGGCGCCGCGAGCGAAGCGAGTACCGACCAGCTGGCCGGCGTCGTGGTCTACACGACGCTCACCGGTGCCGCCACCGCCGCGCAACGACTGCTCGCCCTCGATCCCGCCGCCATCGCCGAGAGCACCCTGCGCCTGGCACCGCTGTGCGACCGGATCGCCGCCGAGGCCGCCGCCGGGCTCGCCGCACTGTCGGATCCACTGCAGGACGCGCTCGCCGAACGTCACCTCCACCGCGACATGCCGTTGTTCGCATCCTGACCCCGAACCCCGAGAAGGAGCTCCCATGCCTCCCCATCTGATCGATGGCGAACCGCACGATCACAGCCACGACCGACCCAAGCGCGACCGCGCCGCGGGTGAGGCACTGCGCATCGGCATCGGTGGTCCGGTCGGCTCCGGCAAGACCGCGCTGGTCGCCGCCCTGTGCAGGCAACTGCGCGACGAACTGTCCCTCGCGGTGCTGACCAACGACATCTACACCACCGAGGACGCGGACTTCCTGCGCCGCCACGCCGTGCTGCCCGACGAGCGGATCACCGCCGTGCAGACCGGTGGTTGCCCGCACACCGCCATCCGCGACGACATCACCGCCAACCTCGACGCCATCGACGACCTCGTCGCGGCCAACCCGCCGCTGGATCTGATCCTGGTGGAGTCCGGCGGCGACAACCTCACGGCCACTTTCTCTTCCGGCCTGATCGACGTGCAGATTTTCGTCGTCGACGTGGCCGGTGGCGACAAGGTGCCGCGCAAGGGCGGCCCCGGCGTCACCTTCTCCGACCTGCTCGTGGTGAACAAGACCGACCTCGCCCCGCTGGTCGGCGCCGACCTGGGCGTGATGGAGCGCGACGCCGCCAAGGTGCGCGACGGACGCCCCACCGCGCTGGTCTCGCTGACCGACGACCCGGCCGCCACCCCGGTCCTGGCCTGGGTACGCGAGCAACTGCGGGTCGCCGCCGAACAGGACACGGCCGCCGGCGTTGCGCACTGAACTCAGCATTGTCGCCGCACCGGGCAGACTGCCCCGCATCGACGCGGTCGGCGGCCTGGCCGGGCGGCACACCGGCGTCGACACCGTGCACCTGATCGGTACCGCGGCCACCCCGCTCGGTGGCGACGAACTCGACATCACCATCGTCGTGCGCCCCGGTGCGCGGCTGGTGGTTCGTTCGGTGGCGGCGACGATCGCCCTGCCGGGTGCGGCGACCATGTTGTCGAATGCGCACTGGCGCTTCGAGATCGGCGAAGGCGCCGAACTCGACTTCGATCCGGAACCGACGATCGTGGCCGGAGGCGCACGCCATCACACGGTGACCACGGTGCAGGTGGCACCCGATGCGCGACTGCGGCTGCGGGAGCGGGTGCAAGTGGGCCGCAGTGGCGAGGACGGCGGCGGATGGCGCGGTGACCTGCTGGCCGACATCGGCTCGGTCCCGTTGCTGCGGCACCGGCTCGAACTCGGCGCGGGTGCGTCGACCGATGATCGGCTCACCGCACCACGTGCGCTCGACAGCGAGCTGGTCTATCCGGATGACCGCCCGGTCTGGTCGGGCAGTGTGGACGAGGTTCGGCTCCCGCTGGCCGCGGGTGGTTCACTCGCCACCCGGACGACCAGCCGACTGCGCGCGCTCGCGATCGCCGACGCCTAGCCGGGGAAATGGCGGTGGGAGCCGAGCCGATGGCCCGACTCCCACCACTGGGAATTCGATCAAGCGGAGACGAGCTCGGCTCCCGTATCGACGGCCTCGGGGGCCGCCGCACGCGGCGGTGCCAGGAAACCGCTTGCCGCGCCTACCGCCGCACCGATACCGGCGCCGACCACGGTGATGGGGATCGACACGGCCATGTACGCGGCCATACCACCCAGGATCGGGCCCGCGACCAAGCCGACCGGAAACAGCGGGAGTCCGGCGACGAGCCCGGCCAACGCCCCGCCCGTGCTGGCCATCATCGCGAACGGCATCGCCACGGTGGAACCGACCGCCGCGCCCCTGGCAGCCGAACCCAGGGTCTCGGCAGCGATCCGATCCGAGCGGCTGCGCTCGAGACCGACCGAGTCGAGGAACGTCGCCAGGTTGGCCTCGGTATTGGCCGCGGCGTCGTTGATGTGGATCGAGGTGTCCACCGGCACGAAGTCCGGTACCGGAATCTGCTGGTCACCGAAGCGGAACTGGCCCGGCGGCGGCAGGATCGGCGGCACCGGCGCGACCGCGGTCGGTGCGTGCAGCGGTCCCACCGGGGACAGGTAGTCCATCTCCGGCCCCGTCCGCGACCACTGCAGCGCGCTGCGGGTGTTCGCGGGCATCGGCTGGCCCACGTAGGGGGTGGCGTTGGGCGCCACCGCGTCGAACTCCGGTCCGGCCTGATGCTCGGGCTGTGTCACCGCCGCTTGCGCGGGATCGGCATTCGCGGTGCCCGTGCCGATCAGGGCCATGACCAGGGGGACCGCTCCGGCTGCGACGACCGAACCTACCTTCTGTCGCTGCAAATTCGGCGCCCTGTGTTTCCCCGTCGCCATAGATCACCTTTCATCCTGGGGATTTGGTCACACATATGACCTCCGACATTCGGACCGGTGCTCGAGTCGGATGGGTCCGAAACGTCGGCAACCCGCAATATCGGTACGCGGAAAGGTGACCGGCACGACGAAGGCCGGGTGGTTCGACGGAACCACCCGGCCTACGTCGAGCTTGTGTCAGCCGATCTTGCGCTGTTCGGCGGTGAGCGGTTCGGCGGTGGCGGGCGGCGCGCCCACCTCGGCCGCGAGTTCCCTGGCCTCGGCCTGATCGGCGTTGACCTCTTCGATCGCGAGCCGCGCGAAGATCCACTGTTCGGTCGCCGCCATCTGACCGCGGTTGCGGCCCAGGAACGACACGAACCAACCGATCACCGTGACGATTCGGCTGCGGTAGCCGACCAGGTAGTACAGGTGCAGGGCCAACCAGGCGAGCCAGGCCAGGAACCCGCTGAACTCGAGCTTGCCGATCTGGCAGACGGCGTCGAACCGCGAGATCGTGGCCATCGAGCCCTTGTTGAAGTACTTGAACGGCTTGCGTTCCGCCGGAGTCTGACCACCCAGCCCGGCCTTGATCGCCTTGGCCGCATACACCGAACCCTGGATGGCGCCCTGTGCCTGCCCCGGCACGCCGGGCACCGACATCAGGTCGCCGACCACGAACACGTTCGGATGACCCTTGACGGTGAGGTCGGGCTCCACGATGACGCGCCCCGCCCGGTCGACCTCGGTGCCCTCGGACCGCTCGGCGATCATCTTGCCCAGCGGGCTGGCCTGCACGCCGGCCGACCACACCTTGCACACGGCCTCGATCCGGCGGGTGCTGCCGTCGGCGTCCTTGACGATGACGCCGTGCGCGTCGACATCGGTCACCATGGCGTTGAGCTGGATCTCCACCCCCATCTTCTCGAGCCGCTTGGCCGCCTTGGCACCCAGTTTGGGCCCCATCGGGCCGAGCACCGCGCCAGCGCCCTCGAGCAGGATGACGCGCGCGTCGCGGGGATCGATGGTGCGGAAGGTCCCGTCGAGGGTGCGGTCGGCGAGTTCGGCGATCTGCCCGGCCAATTCCACGCCGGTGGGACCCGCGCCGACGACGATGAAGGTCATCAGCCGGTCGCGCTCTTCCTGGGTGGTCGCCAGCTCCGCCTGTTCGAAGGAGCCGAGGATGCGCGCGCGCAATTCGAGTGCGTCGTCGATGGTCTTCATGCCGGGCGCGTAGGTGGCGAAGTGGTCGTTGCCGAAGTACGACTGCTGGGCGCCGGTGGCGACGATCAGGCTGTCGTAGCCGGTCACGGTGTCGCGGTTGAGTAGTCGCGAGGTGACCTTCTTGTTCGCCAGGTCCACGTCGATGACGTCACCCAGCAGCACCTGCGCGTTCTTCTGCTTGCGCAGCACCAGGCGCGTGGCCGGGGCGATCTCGCCGGTCGAGAGGATGCCGGTGGCCACCTGGTAGAGCAGCGGCTGGAACAGGTGGGTCGACGTCTTGGAGATGAGCGTGATGTCGACATCGGCCCGGCGCAGATGCCGGGTACCGAACAAACCGCCGAACCCGGAACCGATCACCACAACGTGGTGCCGCTTCTCGACAGACTCAGTGCTCATCGTCGCGCTCCTCGACAGACTGGGGTGGGCCCCGCGGTGGTGGTGACAGGGTTAACCGTAGTCGGCTCCGGTTGTGACGTCGCAACAAGAACTCGATCGTGGCGTGTGATGCGGCGTCTCATCACAGACAAGATCGACGATACGGGACGCGCCGAGTCAGCGACCTGCGAGAAGGAGCTCGGCCACTCGGGTGTCGGTCTCGGCGCCGTCGGTGTAGCCGCCCGCTGCGCCGAGTGCGTTCATGATCGAGAGCGTGTACCGCTCGCCCGCCCCGGCGACGCCGACCGAGTTGACCACCCAACCATCGGCTTCGGCCGACCAGCCGTTCTTCAGGCCGGGCCGCATCGACGAACCCGCGCCCCACACTCCCCAGTGCTGATTGGAGTCGACCGCGCGCATCCGGTCGAGCAGGTAGGCGAGATCGTCGGGGTGCATGGTGTCGAGGATGGTGTTCATCAGCCGATCCAGGTCGGCGGCCGTGCACTTCTGGAACGACCAGTCCGGGAACAGCGCGGTCGTGGTCGGCTGCGGGATCAGGCTGACCATGCCGTAGGCGCGGAACGCGTTGTTGTAGGCCATCCGGTCGAAGCCGATGTACTTCTGCCACAGCACGTCGGTGGCGTGGTCGTTGGAGGTGGCCAGCATCGCTTCGATGTTGAAGCGGTCGTCGGGGGACAGGCCGATGGCGCCGACGCGGGCCCGGTTGAGCAGATCGGCGGCGATGGCCAGTTTGATCGTGGAGGCGGTCCAGACCTGGTTCTCGGCGTGTTCGTTGGCGTAGATGCCGCCGGTCTTGCGGTCGCGCAGCACATAGCCGACGGCACCGGGGCGACCGGCTAGATAGGCGTCGGCCCGCGCGATCCGGGAGCTCATGTCGGCGTCGAACCCGGGCACCGACACCTGGGTCAGCGCGGGTGGCGCGGCATAGGCCGGAGCCACGAGTACGGGGACGCCCGGAGTGAGGACGGCGGCGGCGGCGAGGAGACAGGCTGTTGCTGCTACTCGGGAAACGGCACGAGGGGAAGGAGAACGGTCACGCACGATGGACCACACTCGCACACCGAACGCCCGAGCGCACTACTTCACCTCAAATCCGGCCCCCGGCGACAGCGCTGTTGCGGCGCACGGGAATTGCGTGTCAGTGATGCGCGGCGTGCGGTGTGGCGATGGTGCAGCCGTTGAGGCGATGGCAATGCTCGAACGCTTCGCCGTGCCGGTCCAGCGGCCACGAATGCAGTACCTGATCAGGCCCGTAGCGCCGGGAATTGACCAACTCCCAGCGCGCGCCCACTCGGCGGACGACGAAGCCGCCGCCGGGAACCAGGGGAAACACCTGCGCGATCATGAAACGAAACCAGCCTTTCGCCCGCGGCCGTACTGTCCCACCCGAACGGCAACGATCCCACGGTCGGCGTCGAGGGTGCCGCAGGCGTGGCCGGGACGCCTTGGGGTGTGGCGTATTTCACTAGCCCGGTCCAGTGGTGGTGGCGGGGTCGCGCGATTGCGGGTCGGTCGCTGGGCGTATAAACAACGGATGCCGTTGCACCTCCATCGCGCCGAACGCGCCGACGCGCTGGCCGACGGACTGGGGCGTTTGCTGGGGGCGGTGCCCGCCGATCCGTTCGTCGCGGATGTGGTCGCAGTGCCTGCCAAAGGGGTGGAGCGCTGGTTGGCGCAACGGTTGTCGGGTGTGCTCGGTGTGGTGGATGGCGGGCGTGGCCAGGTCGGTGACGGAATAGCCGCGAATATCGCCTTTCCCGCGCCTACCGCGCTGGTGGCCGAGGTGCTGGCCGGTGCGAGCGGGATCGGGCCCGCCGACGATCCGTGGGCCGGTCAGCGACTGGTGTGGACCCTGCTGCGGGTGATCGACGAGATCGCCGACCAGCCGTGGGCCGCGGTGCTGGCGCGTCATCTCGGCCTTCCCGGGACCGATCACCGAGTCGGCAGGCGCTACGCCACCGCCGCCCACCTCGCCGCGTTGTTCGACTCCTACGCGGCCCAACGCCCGCAGGTGCTGCTCGACTGGACCGCGGGCGCGGACACCGACGGTGCGGGCGGGCCGGTGCCCGACGATCTCGCGTGGCAGCCGCAACTGTGGCGCGCGCTGCGTACAGCGGTCGATGCCCCGAGCCCGGCCGAACGACTCGCTGACGCCTGCGCCCGGCTCCGCGCCGCGCCGGACTCGATCGACCTGCCCGAGCGACTCTCCCTTTTCGGCCTGACCAGGCTCCCCGCCGACCAACTGGCCGTCGTCACCGCCCTCGCCACCCACCGCGACGTCCACCTCTGGATGGCGCACCCGAGCCCGGCCATGTGGACCGCGCTCAGTGATGCTCGCGCGGTCGTCGGCGTCGAGGCGAACGACGAGGGGAGGGTCGGGAGTGGAGTGCGTCCGCGCGCCGACGACCACACCGCCGATCTGGTCTCCCACCCCCTGCTGTCGGGACTGGCCCGCGACGTCCGGGAGCTGGAACAGCGCCTGAATCCGTTGTTGGACAGTGACACTCACCTTCCCGGTGAGACAGCCACACACTCGCTGCTCGGTGCCGTACAGACTGCCGTGCGTGCCGACCGCGCCCCCGAACCGGGCGCGTCGCCGGACGGGAGCGTCGAGGTCCACGCGTGTCACGGCCCGGCGCGGCAGGTGGAGGTGCTGCGGGATCTGCTGCTCACGACGTTCGCCGCGGATCCGACGCTCGAGCCGCGCGACGTGCTGATCATGTGCCCGGACGTGGAGGCGTTCGCGCCGCTGGTGCGGGCGGCGTTCGGGCAGCGCGGCACCGGGGTGGACCTGCCGGTCGAGGGTGAACATCCGGCGCACCAGTTGCGGGTGCGGCTTGCCGATCGCGGGCGGGCGGTGACCAACCCGATGCTGGCCGTGGTGATCGAGCTACTCGACCTGGCCGACGGTCGCGTCACGGTGACGCAGGTGCTCGACCTGGCGGCGAGCGAAACCGTGCGCCGCCGTTGCGGGTTCGACGACGACGACATCGAACGGCTGCGCGAGTGGGCGGCCGAGTCGGGCGCGCGGTGGGGGATCGGGCAGCGTCAGCGCGAGGCGTTCGGCCTCGCCGATTTCGCCCAGAACACCCTCAACGCCGCGGTGGACCGCATCCTGCTCGGCGTCACCGCCGACGAATCCGGTGACGACTGGCTCGATCTGGCGCTGCCACTCGACGATGTCGACTCCAACGACGTCGACCTCGCGGGCCGCTTCGCGGAGTTCATCGACCGACTCGCGGTCTGTCTGCGCGACCTGCGCGGCCCCCGCCCGGCCGTCGAATGGACCGCCGTGCTGCTGCGCGCCGTCGAACTGCTCACCGATGTGCCCGACGCGCATTCGTGGATCCGCACCGAAGCGCGCCGCGAGATCGTCGCCGCCACCGAACACGCGGGCGACACCCCGCTGCGCCTGGCCGACGTGGCGGTCCTGCTGACCAGTCGTCTGGCAGGCGGCCCCGGCCGCGCGAACTTCCGCACCGGTGAACTCACCGTGTGCACCCTCGTGCCGATGCGGTCGGTGCCGCACCGCGTGGTGGTGCTGCTCGGCCTCGACGACGACGTCTTCCCGCGGCCCGGCAGTGTCGACGGCGACGACCTGCTGGCCCGCGACCCGCTGGTCGGCGAACGCGACGCGCGCAGCGAGGACCGCCAACTCCTCCTCGACGCCGTCATGGCGGCAGGCGACACCCTGCTGGTCCTGCACACCGGCGCGGACCCGGTCACCGGCGCCGCGCGTCCGCCCGCCGTCCCGGTCGCCGAACTCCTCGACGTGCTCGCCTGCCACGTGGGACCGGCAGCCATGGACGCCGTGCACATCCGTCACCCCCTGCAGGCCTTCGACCGCCGCAATTTCGCCCCCGAGAACCCCCGCAGCTTCGACACCGTCGCCCTGGCCGGTGCGCGCGCCGCCGCCCGCCCGTCACGGCCGCGGCCACCGCTGCTCACCGCGCCGTTGCCGCCCGCTCCCGCCACGGATGTCGCACTGGCGGAACTGATCTCGTTCGCCGAGCATCCGGTGCGCGCGTTCCTGTGGCAGCGGCTCGGCCTGCGGGTGCCCGAGGAATCCGAGGACATCGCCGATCAGCTCCCGATCGAACTCGACGGCCTGGCGAAATGGGACCTCGGCGAACGAATGCTGACCGCCCGCCTCACCGGTGCCGACCCGGCGGGGCTGCGCGCTGCCGAATGGCGTCGGGGAACATTGCCCCCCTTCGGTTTCGGGGCCAAGGTGCTCGACGAAGTGGAGGGCACGGTCGACACTCTCGTCCGTACCGCACTGCCCGACTACGAAGCGGCACCGCGCGCCGTCGACATCGCCATCGACCTCGGCAACGGCCGGACCCTCGCGGGCACCGTGCCCGAGGTCCGTGGGGAAACCCTGGTGCGCACCACCTACTCACGTCTGGCGCCGAAACACCGGCTCGCATCCTGGGTTTCGCTGCTGGCCCTCGCCGCCACCGAAGACCGATCGTGGCAGGCGATCAGTACGGGGCGAGGTCAATTCCGTAGCAGGCCGGTGGCCAGATCGGTGATCACCGCACCCGAAGCGCCTGCCGCACTGGCGATCCTGCGTGACCTGGTCCGGTTGCGCGACGAAGGGCTGTGCGAACCGCTGCCCTGCGCGCCCGCCGCCACCGCCGCCTATGCCGAGCGCCGATTCCGCGGTGACAGCGTGGCCGACGCCCTGCTCGCGGCCGAACACTCCTTCGACGGCGGCCCCAACGGGCCCGACAAGTTCGGTGACCACACCGACCGCTACCTGCGCTATGTGTGGGGCCGCGCACCCCGATTCGCCGGTCTCGCCACCGAACCCAGCCGACCGGGTGAGCCGGAGAGCACCCACTTCGGAGCCCTCGCGCGCCGCTGGTGGGCGCCGCTACTCGCCGCCGAGAGTCAGGGACAGCCGTGACGGGCACCGTATCGGCACCGACCGCGTTCGACGCCACGGGTCCGCTGCCCCAGGGCACCACCGTGCTCGAGGCCAGCGCGGGCACCGGCAAAACGCACGCCATCGTCGGGCTCGCGGTGCGCTACGTCGCCGAGGCGGGTATCGCGATCACCGAATTGCTCCTGGTCACGTTCAGCCGGGCGGCCACCCAGGAACTGCGTGAACGCACCAGGGATCGTTTCGTCACGGTGGCGACCGCACTGGCCGAGCCCGACACCGCACGCCACCACCAGGACGAACTCGTCCGGGCGATGGCCGATGCCGACCCCGCGACCGTGCGGCTGCGCAGGCACCGCTTGCTCACCGCCCTGGCTGATTTCGACGCGGGCACCATCGCCACCACCCACTCGTTCTGTCAGCGGATGCTCGACGAACTCGGTCTGGCCGGTGAACACGATCCGGGCGCCCGGCTGGTCGAATCGGTGGACGAACTCGTCGCCACCGTGGCCGACGACCTGTATCTGGCCCGCTACGCCCGTGACCGCGCCCCCTTCACGGTGCGCGATGCCCATACCCTGGCGCTGGCGGCGGTGCACGACCGCCACGCCGACCTCGCGCCGCGCACCGACGGTGCCGCGGGGGAGCGTGTCGCCTTCGCGAGCGCCGTGCGCGCCGAAACCGAACGCCGCAAACGCCGTGCGGGACTGCGCGATTTCGACGATCTGCTCGTGCTGCTGCACGATGTGCTGGCCGACCCGGACCACGGGCCACGCGCCTGCGCCAGGATCAGGCAGCGGTACCGGGTGGCGCTGGTCGACGAATTCCAGGACACCGATCCCCTGCAGTGGGACATCCTGCGCCTGGCCTTCCACCAGCACGCCACCCTCGTGCTGGTCGGCGACCCGAAGCAGGCCATCTACGCCTTCCGCGGCGCCGAGGTGCTCAGCTATCTCGACGCCGTGGCGCTGGCGGACCGCCGCAGCGAGCTCACCCGCAACTGGCGCAGCGACGCCGGACTGCTGCGCGCCATCGACCACCTGTGTGGCGGTGCGGAATTGGGTCACCCCGAGATCAGCGTGTATCCGGTCACCCCGACCCGCCCGACGACCCGCCTGCACGGTGAACCCGAGACGATCAGTCCGCTGCGACTGCGGGTGCTGCCTCGGACCGGGGCCGGTCCGCGCAATCGGTCGGGGTTCCCGTCGGTGGGCAGACAGCGCGCCAAGGTCGCCGACGACCTGGCCGCCGATATCGTCACCCTGCTCGAATCCGGCACCGCCATCGACGCCAAACCCCTACGCGGCGGGGATCATTCGCTCAGCGAGGTCGGTGACGGCCGGGTGCGCAGGCCGATCGGGCCCGGCGATATCGCGGTGCTGGTCCGCACCCGATCCCAGATCGACGTGGTGCGTGCGGCGTTGGACCGGGTCGGGGTCGCCTCCGTCCTCGCCGGTGGCACCAGTGTCTTCGCGACCGCCGCCGCGACCGACTGGCTGTGGGTGCTGCGTGCCCTGGAACAGCCGCATCGCGGTGACCGGGTGCGCCTGGCCGCGTGCACACCGATCCTCGGCGTGACCGCTGCCGAGATCGACTCGGGCGGTGCCGATCTCGTCGGCCGGGTCTCGACTCAGTTGCGCGACGCCGCGCGATTGTTCGCGCGCGCCGGATTCGCCGCCGTGTTCGACAAGCTCGCCACCGAAACCGATCTCGCGCCGCGCCTGCTCGCGGTGGACAACGGCGAACGCGAACTCACCGATCTGCGCCACCTCGCGCAGCTGCTCGACGAGGTCGCGCTGGCCGAGGGGCTGGGCCTGACCGCGCTCACCCGCTGGCTCGCCGACCGCGTGCGCGACCCGGAGGCCGGCAGTATCAGCGGTCGCAGCCGAAGGCTCGATCGGGACGCGGCGGCCGTGCAGATCGCCACCGTGCACGCCAGCAAGGGCCTCGAATTCCCCATCGTCTACCTGCCTTTCACCTGGGACAGCGCCAAGAATCCCTATCCCGCGACGCTGCTGTTCCACGACGACAACGGCACCAGGGTTCTCGATATCGGCGGCAAGGAGGCCCCCGGCTACGGTGAGCGCCAATTGCGGTGCGAGGCCGAGGAGTCGGGGGAGGAACTGCGGCTGCTGTATGTGGCGCTGACCCGGGCGATGTGCCAGGTCGTCGCGTGGTGGGCCCCCGCGGTGACCACCGGCGCCGCCCCGCTGCACCGCATGATGCTGGGTCGGCGGCCGGGTTCGGCGCAGGTACCGCGCCGGGCGGAGATCCCCGCCGATACCGCTGCGGCGCAGAGGATTTCCGAGTGGGCCGCCTCGGCTACGGACGTGATCTCGGTGACCATGGTCGATCGCCCCGAGGATGTGGCGCCCCGGCGGGTGCGCACCGAGCTGCCGACCGGTGAGCTGGCGGCCGCGGGGTTCACCCGCGCGCTCGACCAGCAGTGGCGGCGCACCTCGTACTCGGCGCTCACCGCCGGCGCGCACGACGCGCCAGGGGTGAACGACGAGGAACCCGAGGACGGCCCGGGTCCTGACGACGAGCCGACCGAGGCGCCGGTCGACGCCCTCACCGGCAGCACGGCCGCTCCGTCGTTGATGAACGATCTGCCCTATGGCGCCGAATTCGGCACGCTGGTCCACGGCGTTCTCGAAACGGTCGATACCTCGGTGCCCGATCTCGCCGCCGAGGTCCACCGACGGTGTGTCGAGGCGGTCGAGCACACGATGGCCGAGCTCGACGTCGACCTCCTGTCGTCAGCGTTGCTCGAAGTCCTGCGCACCCCGGCCGATTTCGGCTCCCTGGCCGCCGTCGCGACCCGGGACCGGCTCAACGAACTGGAATTCGAACTGCCGCTCGGTGGCGGCGATGCCCCCGGTGCGCGCTCGGCGGGGATGCACGCCATCGCCGCGCTGCTGCGCACCCACCTGCCCGCCGACGACGATCTTGCCGGGTACGCCGATCATGTTGCCGCACTGCCCGATACGGTGCTACGCGGCTATCTCACCGGCAGCATCGACGCCGTCCTGCGGGTGCCCGACGGAACGGGTGGGCTCCGCTATCTCATCGTCGACTACAAGACCAACCGGCTCGGCACCGGCGACCTCACCGTCGAGCACTACCGTCGCGACCACATGGTCGCGGAGATGATCCGCTCGCACTATCCGCTGCAGGCGCTGCTGTATGCCGTTGCGCTGCACCGTTATCTGCGCTGGCGGCTGCCGGACTACGATCCCGCCCACCATCTGGGTGGGGCCAGGTATCTGTTCGTGCGCGGCATGATCGGCACGTCGACACCGCCGGGCCACGGTGTTTTCGATTGGTACCCGTCCGCGCGACTCGTTGTCGCGCTGTCGGATCTGCTCGCGGGGCAGCGATGACCTCTATTCAGGTGGCGCAGCGGGGGACCGGGTTGCTGCGGGTGTTCAACGAAGCGGGCGTCCTGTCCGCCGCCGACGTGCACGTGGCGGTGCGGTTGGGTCGGATGGGGCGCGAGGACAGCGAGGACGTGCTGTTCGTGGCGGCCCTGGCCGTGCGCGCGGTGCGCTCCGGATCGGTGTGTCTCGAGCTGGCTCGAATGCGTGAGATCGGCATCGACGCCGACGAAACTCGCGACGGCGCCACGGGAATCGACCCGGCGACCCTGCCGTGGCCGGACATCGATCGGGTGCTCACCGCCCTGCGTCGCAGTCCGCTGATCCGCGGCGGGCAGTCCGGTCCGCTGCGCCCGTTGCGGATCGTCGAAGCCGACGCCGAGGGCGGCGCGCTGCTCTACCTCGACCGGTACTACCAGCAGGAACAGACTCTGCGGCGAGTGCTCACCGAACGCAGTGCCGACCACCCCGCGATCGATACCGAACTCGTGCGCGCACAACTGGATCGGCTCTTCGCCGACCCCCTCGGCGACGGTCCCGACCGGCAACGCTTGGCCGCGGCCCTCGCCGCTACCCACTGGACCACCGTCGTCGCCGGTGGTCCCGGCACCGGCAAAACCCACACCATCGCCCGCATCTTGGCCCTGCTCACCGCCCACCGCGGGGCCTCGCCGAAGTTGCCCGCCCTGCGTATCGCCCTCGCCGCACCCACGGGCAAAGCGGCGGCCCGGCTGCAGGAAGCGGTGCGCGAACAAGCCGCCGTCCTCGGCCTGCCCGAACTCACCGCCTCGACCCTGCACCGTCTGCTGGGCTGGCAACGTGGCCGCACCACCCGATTCCGCCATCACGAACACAACCGCCTGCCCTACGACGTCGTGGTGGTCGACGAGACCTCGATGGTGTCGCTGACGATGATGAGTCACCTGTTCTCGGCCCTGCGCCCTGATACCCGCCTGGTGCTCGTCGGCGATCCCGACCAACTCGCCTCGGTCGACGCGGGTGCGGTGCTGGCCGACCTCGTGGCCGGACCGGTCAGCGGTGCGCCGAACGAGGCGCTGCGTGCGGTGCTGGGTGAGGTCGAGCTGCCCGAGGTGGTCGACCCGAGTTCGGCGGCCTCGGTGCCCGGTGCGCAGGCGCCCTCGCTCACCGACCTCGAACAGCGGCGTCTGCAAGGCGGGATCGTTCGATTGACCAGGGGTAGACGGTTCGGCGGGCGCATCGCCGACCTGGCCGTGGCCGTTCGCGCGGGCGACGCGGACGCGGCGCTGGCCATTCTGCGGGCGGGCGGGGACGATGTGTCGCTGTGCGCCCCCGACGACACCCGCGCTGTCCGGGCGGATGTGACAACCGCAGCCCTCGCCGTCACGGCCGCCGCCGAGGCGGGCGACGCGAGCGGGGCGCTGACCGCGCTGGAGTCGCATCGATTGCTCTGCGCCCATCGTCAGGGCCCCTTCGGCGTGGAACGCTGGGACCGGATGGCCGCCGAGTGGGCCGCGGCCGGTGGCGCGGGACCCGAAGGGCCGCAATCGGTCTGGTACCCGGGCCAGCCGCTGCTGGTCACCGCCAACGACCACGAGGCCCGGATCTACAACGGTGACACCGGCGTCATCATCCGCCGCCCCGACGGCTCGCTGCGCGCGGCCCTGCAACGCGGCAGCGAGCCCTATCTGGTCCACCCGACTCAATTCCCCGCCGTGGTCACGGTTTTCGCCATGACCATCCACCGCAGCCAGGGCAGCCAGTACGACACCGTCTCGGTTGTGCTCCCCGAACCGGAATCCACGCTGCTGACCAGGGAACTCCTCTACACAGCCATCACCAGGGCCCGTACTCACGTCCGCATCATCGGCACCGAGGACTCCATTCGCGCCGCGATCGGCCGCCGCGTTCTGCGAGCGAGCGGCCTGTCCAGAACCGTTGCGCCACAGGAATAGTCGCTGTCGCGCACCGGCCTCGGACGTGTTGCTCGAAGTCGCGGTGCGCGGTCGCCCGTGGTGCGCGACCGCATCCCGATGCGTCAGCGAGCTGAGCTGCGCGACCAGTTCCAGGACCACCACTGGTCGTCGTCGAGGCCGTCGAGGACGGGGGTCTCGATCCGGGTGCGGAGGTTGTCGGGCAGCGGGTCGAGGGCGGGGAGGATATCGGGGGAGAGGTTGCTCAGGTAGTCCGCGTCCAAGCGGCCGCTGGTCTGCCAACGGTCGATATTGCGTTCGGCGACAAGGTGTTCCGGGTTCAGCAGTGCCAAGGCGATGAGGGTGCCGAGTGCGGTGCCGATCGCGGCGCGCGGCACCCAGCTCCAGCGCAGTCGCGCGATGGCGATCAGCACGAGGACGTAGACGAGGCCGACCCAGAGCTCGCACGTCGTCACCAGCAGTCGCAGCACAGTGAACCCGTAGGCCTGCTGATAGGTCCACATCCGGCCGAGCGCGGAGCACACGATCACCAGCGCCAGCACGCTCACCGCGCTCAGCAGGACGCGCAGCGACCGGCGGTCGGCGGCGGTGTCCTGCACCGACCAGTGCAAGACGGCCAGAATCACGGCCAGCGTCAGAATGCTCACCGCCGACAACTGCCAGAACCCGCTGCGCGCGTACTCGGCGTAGGTCAGACCCGCGGTGCGCTGCACGTAATCGTCGCCGCCGAACAGCGCGACGAACTGCGCGCCGACGAACACCGCGAACAGCACGGTCAATGCCCCGACGGGCAGCATCCACTCACTACGTGACCACAGTCGCACCGGCCGCACCGAATCCGCCGCGTGCGCAGGCGGCCCCGCGAGCAGATACAGCGCGGCCAGCACGCCCACCGTGACGACCGCGAACAGGAAGATCCACCGCCACGCCGCCGGACCGTCCACGGTCGGCACGAGCAAGTTCAACAGCTTCGCGAAGGTCGCGTCCGCCCCGCCGAGCAGTGGCACGAACACCACCAGCAACGCGGCGGTCGCGGCTACCGACACCCCGTACCGACGGACACCGGAGGTCCCCGTCGACCGCGACTTCCGCAACCCCGAGAACGCCCACGGCACAGCGCCGAACGACGCCAACGGCACCGCGAACATGTCGTGCACGATGCCACGCACACTGCGCCGTCCCAACACCGCCAACGACCCGGCGACACACGCCGCGATCACACACAGCACGAACAGCCATCCCGCCGCCCGGACCGTCCCCACGCCGAGCAGCACAATCGCCGCCGTCGCCCACCAAGCCCGATCACCGATCGAAACGGAGTGGGAAGCGACCTCGTTCGACGACGTTGCGCGGCCGGCAGGTGCCGTCGCGGCGGACGGGTCGTCGCCAGCCGAAGCCGAATCAGCAGTATTCGCAGCGAGTTTCGCGGACTTCACGCTGTTGTCGGCCCCGCCAACCGTGGGTCGGTCGCTCGTGGGATCGGCCGATCGATCGGTGGGCGTGCGTTCGTCGTTCGTCGCGGCGTTCGCATGCGTGGCATCGTCGCCCGTGCCGGTGTCCACGGTGCGGCCTGACTCGGTACCTTCAGTGGCTGCCGCGGCTCCCTCGGTGTTCGACGCGGCGAGAGCGTCGGATGCTGAAGGTGGCAGTGGCTCAGCAGGTTTCGTGCCAAGACCTTCGGCCGTGGTCGGCACCGCCCCGGGCGGAGTGATCACAGGGGGCTCTCCGGCCGTCGGAGAGGAATGCGATGGGCTCTCCTCGGGCGTTCCGCGCGACCGGGCGCGATAGTCGACCGCGCAGAGGGCCCCGGTGATGGCGACACCCGTGACCAGCCAGCCGATGCCGGGACGGTCGAGCGGGATCACGGTGGCCCCGACGATTCCGGCGAGGGCCGCGGCCGGGAGGACACCGGGTGGGCGCGCTACGCGCTGCCAGCGTGGGGGGACAGGCGGAATGGGCGGTGGCATGGCGATGACCGGCGACATAGTCGACCAAGCGGCGGCTCGTGCGGCGTCGGGCCCCGGATAAACGGTGGTGCGGCTCGCGGCGAGCAGGGTCGCGAACGGCACCGAGTCGGCGGGGCTCTGTGTCGCAGGTGATGTCCCGTCCGGCGCCGTGGTCTTGGTGAGCACAGCAGTCGACTGGGTACCGGGGCTTGTCGCACCGCCACCCACCTGCGGATCGCTCCCGGCATCGGATGAAACACCGGAGTCGGGCACGCTCGGCTTGTTCGCTGGGTCGTTTGCCGACTTCCCGGATCCCGTTGTGCCGCTGCCTGTTGCGGCGCCACCTTCGACGGCGCCGGGAGGCGAAACAGTCGTGGTCGTCTCGGTGCCGTGCTGACCGGTAACGGCCTGTGTAGCGGCATTTCGGCTGTCAGCCGGGATCGGTCCCTCGGCTATCGGCTTGTCGGACATGGGTTTCCCCTCCTGGAGGTGTGCGGATTCGTCCCGGCACCGAGGTGCCGGGAGGGGTGATGTGGATGTAGGGGTCAGTCCGTGGGGAGGACGACGCGCATGCGGGAGCCGGGGTCGGCGACGGCGATGGAGCCGCCGTGTAGGTCGATCACCCAGCGGGCGATGGCCAGGCCGAGGCCGGTGCCGCCGCCGTCGGTGCGCCCGCCACGGGTGAAACGGTCGAAGACGGTGGCGCGCTCGGCTTCCGGAATGCCGGGGCCGTCGTCCTGGATCTCGAGGACGGTTCCCTGGGGTCCGGTCGACGCCGAGACGCGGACCTCACCGCCGGACGGACCGTGCCTGGCCGCGTTGTCGAGCAGGTTGAACAGCACCTGGTGCAGGCGCGCCCGGTCGGCGAACACGGTCGCGCAGGCGGGTTCGATCGAGGTGGTGAACCGGACACCGCGGCCGAGCGCGGCGGTCATCACCTCGGCTTCGGCGATCACCTCCGCCAACAGCGGTGTCAGCGGCAGGATTTCGCGATCCAGCGTGAACGCCCCCGCCTCGATGCTGGACAGGTCGAGGAGTTCGGAGACGAGCAGACCGAGGCGTTCGGTCTGGGCCAGCGCGGTGCGCAGCGTCGCCGGGTCGGGTTCGCTCACCCCGTCGACCAAGTTCTCCAGCACGGCGTGCAGTGCGGTCACCGGGGTGCGCAGCTCATGGGACACATTGGCGATGAGGTCACGACGTTGCCGGTCGGCGGCGGCCAGGTCGGCGGCCATCTGGTTGAACGCCGTCGCCAGCTGACCCACTTCGTCCTGCGAGGTTGCCCGTACGCGAAAGCTGTAGTCGCCCTGAGCCATCCGCCGAGCAGCCGCGGTCATCTCGCGCAGCGGGCGGGTGATCCCGTGCGCGAGGAACTGTGAGGTGAGCAGCGCGATCCCGATCGCGGCCACAGTGGTGCGCGGCGGCAGCCAGCCGATCTTCAGCCGGAAGTACCCGAACGCGACACCGCCCGAACACAACATCAACACGGCCAGTTTGAGCTTGATCGACCGCAGTCGGTCCAGTGGCCGCGGCAGCACGTCGGCGATCCGGTCCATCAACGCCGCGGTGCGTTCCGGCGCCGTCATCGGGCGTCCAGGGCATACCCGACACCGTGCACGGTGCGGATGAGATCGGCGCCGAGCTTGCGTCGCAACGCTTTCACATGCGAATCCACCGCCCGGGTGCCCGCCGCGTCGGACCAGTCCCAGATGTCCTCGAGCAGCCGTTCCCTGGCGAGTACCGCCCGCGGACGTTGCGCGAGTCGCGTCAACAAGTCGAATTCCAGTGGGGTGAGCCGTGCCTCGGTGTCGCCGCGCCACACCCGGCGCTCGGCGAGATCTATGCGCAGATCACCGACGACGATGCTGTTGTCGCCGCGCTCGGCGGCCCGTTCCACGCGCCGCAACAGCGCGTGCACGCGGGCGGCGAGTACCCGCATCGAGAACGGCTTGGTGAGATAGTCGTCGGCGCCGACACCGAGCCCGATGAGCTGGTCGGTCTCGTCGGTGCGCGCGGTGAGCATGAGGACGGGCACCGGGCGCTCGGCCTGAATCCGACGGCACACCTCCAGCCCGTCGAACCCCGGCAACATCACGTCGAGGACCACCAGATCGGGTTCCCCCGCGAGGGCCGCCGCCACCGCGGCGGGCCCGTCGTGTGCCAGGTCGACGGTGAACCCTTCGGCCCGCAACCTGGCAGCCACGGACTCGGCGATCGTCACCTCGTCATCGACCACCAGGATCCGGCGTACCGCCTGTCCTGTCCCGCCCCCACTGTTCTCCATGGTGCGACCCTAGCGAGCGGGTGTGGAGGGTTGCGTCGCCAAATGTGGAGATTCTGTGTGGAGTGCACCGCTGCCGCGGAACCCGAGGCGCTACGGATCCGGGAAGAGACCGGGCAGTTCCATCGCGTAGGCGAGATCGTCGCGGGTGCCGAGGGTGACCAGCAGGACACGGATCATGGTCACCCTGGCCTCGGACGCCAGCGCCGGATCGGGCTCGCTGCCCGGCTCGCTGCCCGCGGTGAGCCGGTAGACGATGTATTCGCACACGTGCAGCGCCGCGTCCAGGTCGAGCGGTGCGGGCACCGGGCGGCCGAGGTCGCCGAAGGTCTTGCGCACCAGATCGCGGATATCGTCGAGCGCGCGTTCGCGGTAGCCCGAGACGACCGAAGCGGGATCGTGCAGCTCGGCGAACAAGGGGCGCAGCATCGGGCCGTGCCCACGGGCCCAGTCCACATACGCGTCGATCAGCCGGATGCCCAGCTGAACCGGCTCGTCGGTCCCGGCGAGTGCCTCACGGATGCCGCCGACGAGGCCGTCGTTGGACGCGTCGAGCACCGCGTGCAGCGGCTCGGACACGTTGCCGAAATAGCGGTAGAAAGTGGGTCTGGCCAGCCCGGCCTCTTCGATGATCTGGGCCACGCTCAACCCGCGCGAGCCGGTGCGCGCGAACACCGCGGCGGTCGCCTCGACGATCCTGGCGCGCACTTCCTCGGCCTGCTCCTGGGTCTGCGGCGGGCGCCCGCGACGTACCGCCGTCGATTCCTCGGTCATCGCACCTCCCTCACCGCTGGTGAACACACCTTGAAAGCTTGACACGAACCCTGGCGCTGGCATTAATCTAACACTAGTGTTCAGTAAATAACCTGAACGTGCGCGACCTGTTCCGCGCGATCCATCTGTTGAGGAGAAGGGCCGACAATGACGACAGCCCCAGAGCTGACCGCCGAACCCACCGCGCTGCCCACCGCGCTGGTCAAGCCCCTGTTCGAACGCGGAGTCGCCGGCGGCGCCCCGTCGGTTCCGGTCTTCGCCCCGGCTACCGGCCACAAGATCGGCGACCTGCCGCAGTCCTCGGTCGCCGATATCGAGCGCGCCTTCGCCGTCGCCAGGCACGCGCAGCGCGACTGGGCCAAGGTGGGCGTCAAGCAGCGCGCCGAGATCGTGCGCCGCTTCCACGACATCGTGCTCGCCGAGCAGGACACCATCCTCGACATCGTGCAGACCGAGACCGGCAAGTCCCGTCCGCACGCCTTCGACGAGATCGCCGACGTGGCGCTGAACGCGCGCTACTACGCCACGGTCGCCCCCAAACTGCTCGCCGAGCGCAAGCCGCGCGGCGTGCTGCCGGTGCTCACCTCGGTCGAGGTGCACAACCGGCCCAAGGGCGTCGTCGCGGTCATCTCGCCGTGGAACTACCCCCTCGCGCTGGCGGCCTCCGACGCGCTGCCCGCCCTGCTCGCGGGCAACGCGGTCATCGCGCGCCCCGACAACCAGACGGCGCTCACCGCCCTGTGGGCCATCGATGCCGCCGAGCGGGCCGGGCTGCCGCGCGGTCTGTGGCAGGCGGTGCTCGGCCGTGGCCGCGAGATCGGCGGCGACGTGATCGCGCGCGCCGACTACGTCGACTACACCGGTTCCAGCGCGACCGGCCGGACCATCGCCCAGCAGGCCGGCGAACGTCTGATCGGCTACTCCCTCGAACTCGGCGGCAAGAACCCGCTGCTCGTGCTGGCCGACGCCGATGTCTCCAAGGCGGCGAAACTGGCTGTGCGCGCGTGCTTCTCGTCGGCCGGTCAGCTCTGCGAGTCGATGGAACGCATCTACGTCGACGCCTCGGTCTACGACCAGTTCGTCGCGGAATTCGTCGGCAACGTCAAGAACATGTCGCTCGGCGGCGAACTCGACTACAGCCGGGACATGGGTTCGCTGACCTTCCAGCGTCAGCTCGACACCGTCAGCGGCCACGTGGACGACGCGGTCGCCAAGGGCGCCAAGGTGCTCGCCGGTGGCCGGGCCCGCCCGGATCTCGGTC
Organism: Nocardia sp. Root136; assembly: GCF_001427185.1. NCBI lineage: Bacteria > Bacillati > Actinomycetota > Actinomycetes > Mycobacteriales > Nocardiaceae > Nocardia > Nocardia sp. Root136. The sequence continues at coordinate 737,755 of NZ_LMFE01000001.1, read as the reverse complement.
CGTACTTCTACGAGCCCACCGTGCTCGCGGACGTCGCGCCCGGCATGACGGTCTTCCGCGAGGAGACCTTCGGCCCGGTCGTCTCGGTGTACAAGGTCGACTCCGACGAGGCCGCCGTCGAGGCAGCCAACGACACCGCCTACGGCCTCAACGCCAGCGTGTGGAGCCGGGACGTGAACCGTGGCAAGGAAGTCGCCGCCCGGATCAACGCCGGTTCGGTGAACGTGAACGAGGGCTTCAGCGCCGCCTGGGGCAGCGTCGACGCGCCCTCGGGTGGTCTCGGCATCTCCGGTCAGGGGCGTCGCCACGGTCCGGAAGGCCTGCTGAAGTACATCGACACCCAGACCATCGCGGTTCAGCGGCTGCTGCCGATCGCGCCGCTGCCCGGAATGTCCGAGCAGATGTGGGCCAAGACGATGACGGTGGTTTTCGGTGTCATGAAGACACTGCGCCAGAAGTAGCCGAACACGAGCAGGGGTAGGTAGCGAGAGATGAAGTTGGAAACGGTCGCAGGCAAGCGGGTTCTCATCACCGGCGCGGCGATGGGGCTCGGGAAGTTGTTCGCCGAGAAGGCCGTTGCCGAAGGCGCCGACGCGGTCGTGCTGTGGGATATCAACGAGCTGGCGCTGCGCGAGACGGCGGCGCAGCTGACCGCCGCGGGCGGCAAGGTGCACCACTATGTGGTGGATGTGTCCTCGCCGGACTCGATCCGCGAGGCGGGCGAGGCGGTGCGCAAGGAAGTCGGCGGCATCGACATCCTCGTCAACAACGCGGGCATCGTGCGTGGCAACACCTACTTCTGGGAAACCGAGAACCGCGCCGACATCGACAAGACGATGGCGATCAACTCGTTGGCCCCGATGTACGTCACCCTGGAGTTCCTGGCAGGCATGGTCGCCGGTGCGGGCCAGGCGCGCGTGCTCAATATCGCGTCGTCGGCCGGTCTGGTCGCCAACCCTCGCATGGCCGTCTACGCGGGGTCGAAGTGGGCGGCGCTGGGCTGGTCGGATTCGGTGCGTCTCGAGCTCGAGCAGGCGGGCCACGACCACGTGAAGGTCACCACGGTCTGTCCGACCTACATCAACACCGGCATGTTCGACGGCGCGAAAGGCATTCTGTTCACGCCGATGCTCGAGCAGCACGAGGTCGTCGACACCTCGTGGTCGGAGATGAAGAAGGGCGGCGCCCTGGTGGTGCTCCCGTGGACCTCGCGGATGAACCGGGCACTGACCGGTCTGCTGCCGATCAAGGTTCGCGACTTCTACCTGAACGCGGTGGGCGTGTACCACTCGATGGATCAGTTCACCGGGCGCAAGTAGGCATTCGGTGCGGGTGCCCCCGTCGACCGGTCGCAAGGCGATCGTTCGACGGGGGCATCGTCGTTTTCGGGTGGTGTGGTGGGGTCGCGATCAGCGAGGATCTCGGGTACCGACGACCACGGTGGCGTAGTACTCCTCGGACTCCGCCACACGGGGTACGAGACCGTGCGCGGTGAGCACCGAGCACGCGATATCGACCTGTCCCGCACCGGTTTCCACCAGCACGGTGCCGCCCGGCGCCAGCCATGCGGCCGCACCCTCGGCGACCCGCCGGAATATATCGAGCCCGTCCTCGCCACCGTCGAGCGCGGCCAGCGGCTCGTGCTCGCGTGCCTCCGGCGGCAGGTCCGCGACCCGGGCACTGGGCACATACGGTGTGTTCGCGAGCAGGATGTCGATGCGCCCGCGCAGGTCACCCGGCAGCGCGTCGAACAGATCGCCGCCGAACACCGGTGCGCTCATCGGCGCGAGATTCTCGCGGGCGCAGGCGACGGCCACGGGGTCGATATCAGCGGCGACGAGCTCGACGTCGCAGCCCCGCGCGGTGAGCTCGGTCGCCGCGCTCAGCCCGAGCGCCCCACAGCCACAACACAGGTCGACCACACAGGCTCGCTTCGTGCCGGGCGCGACACCGTCGACCGCCTGCTCCACCAGGAACGCCGTGCGCTGACGCGGCACGAAAACGCCCGGTCGCACGCCGACCCGCAGTCCCCGGAATTCCACCCAGCCGAGCAGATATTCGAGCGGAGTCCCCGAGACCCGTTGTCCCACCAACGCGTCCAGTCGGCGGGGATCACCTGCCGCCGCCTCGATCAACAGCGTGGCCTCGTCCTCGGCGAACACGCATCCCGCATGCCGCAACGTCACGACCACCTCGGGAAAACCGGAACCGCTCATGCGCCGATTGTTCCTGACCTGGCAAACGAATTTTCACCGCAGGCGGTGGTCGCGGCGCAACGGCTCAGCGCGAAGTGTCCAGTTCGAAGGTGCGGGTCGCGTCGAGGTAGATCCCGCGCTGGGCACTGCGCGCGGGCGGGGGCAACTGGGAAACCAGCTGCTCGAGCGAGGTCATCGCCCCCACCACATGCGTTCCCGCCACGATGAAGTCGGCGACCGCGCGGCGAATGTGGTTCGGGGAGGTCACCACCACCGCGCTGGTCGCACCGAGATCGCGCAGCAGCCTGGTGCTGAACAGCGCGTTCTGCACCGTCGACCCGGCCCGATCCTCCACATGGATCCGATCGCCGGGCAGCCCGCGCGCGGTCAGCCAGCGCCGCATCGCCTCGGCCTCGGAGATACCGTTCTGGGGATTACCGCCGGTCACGATCACCGGGGAGAACGGCGCGGCGATCGCCTGCATCCACGCCGCGGTGAGCCGGTTCTCCAGCTCCGGTCGCAGCGCGCCGTCGGGCAGCAGGCCGTAGCCCAGGACCACGATGCCGGTCTGCGGACCGACCAGCGCCGGCAGCGGGTTGGGCAGGGTGGCGGCGGCAGCGGTCACCGCGTGCAGCACGTGGTTGGTGCGTGCCGCCATGCCCGCGTCGATTCCGCCGAGCCTGGTCAGTGCGTCACCGACCGCGGCCGGATCGCCCGCGTAGTGCGACCAGATCGCCTGGAGGGCGAGCGCGTCGGCATCATGGGGATCGGCGGCGATGAGGGCGCGGAGGTCGGCACGTCCGGCGGCGTCGTCACCGTCGGTGAAATGCCGTTGCGCCGAGTTGTAGAGCGCTGTCACATCGGCTTCCGCGGCGGCTGGGCCCACGGTGACGCCCGTCAATGCGGCGGTCGCCAGGACGGCGGCGGCCAGTTGTTTCCAGTTCCTCGAGATCTTCAAGTCAGTCGCAACCCTTCCCGCGAACGGTTCGGTACGTGCTGGCAGAGCAGAGCTGCCGACACCCTACGGCCGTTCATCCGGCGCCCGGTGGATCTCGACCAGCTTGCGCGCGTCGCGGCCCGGCGGCAGGCTGTCGGCCCGGCGGCGGATAAGGTGACTCACCGTGGATACCGCTTCGCTGACCGGCAAGGAACTCGCCGCCGCCATCAACGCCGACTCGAAGGAGCGCGCGGCCGCGCTCACCGCCGCGGGCACCGCGCCGACGCTGGCGCTGATCGTCGCCAACGACGACCCGGCGAGCGCCTGGTACGTGAACTCCCTGCGCAAGGCCGCCGAACGACTCGGAATCGCCTGCGAGCGCATCGATCTCGGCGCCGACGCGAGCGCCGAGACGATTCGCGCCGAACTGAGCGCGCGCAGCGCCGACCCGGCCACCGATGCGATCATGCTGCAGACCCCGCTGCCGGTCGGCGTGAACCTCGACGACGTGAGTTCCGCGATCGCCGCGACCAAGGATGTCGACGGCGTCAGCCCGCTGTCGCTCGGCCTGCTCGCCTCCGGCCTCGACGGATTCGTCCCCGCCACCTCCGAAGCCGTCGTCGAGCTGCTGAAGCATCACGGCATCGCGCTGCAGGGGCGTCTCGTCACCGTGGTCGGCCGCTCCAATATCGTCGGCAAGCCGCTGGCTCAGCTGCTGCTCGCCGAGAACGCGACCGTCACGGTCGCGCACTCACGCACGGCCGACCTGGCCGCGGTCACCACCCCCGCGGACATCGTGGTCGCCGCGGCGGGCCGGATCGGCCTGGTCACCGGCAAGCACATCGGCGAGGGTGCGGTGGTGATCGACGTGGGCACCAACGAAGCCGAAGACGGCGGCATCGTGGGCGACGTCGACGCGGCGTCGGTCATCGGCAAGGCTGCGGCGCTGAGCCCCGTTCCCGGTGGTGTCGGCCCGGTGACCACCGCGCTGCTTATGCGCCATGTGGTCGTCGCCGCCGAAAAAGCCCGCGCCTGAACACTTTTCGCGATCGACTCGGCACCGCTGAGCACGCTCGGGTCGGTCGACATGGGCCGGTCGGCCGACCAGCCCCGCCACTGAGGGTTCGGCTGCCGTGGTCTCGGGGCGAGAGCGCGCCGAGACCGGCCCGGCCCGGCCTGGCCTGGCCACGCCGCGGTAGACCACAAACCGCTCTGCGCGCCCGGAGAAGACCTTGTCGGTGCCGAGGCCGCGTCGTGAGGCGGGCCTCGTCCGGGTCTAGCGCGGTGCCGCTCCGAACGAGGTGATCAACGTTTTGTTGCCGATCTCGGCGGTCCCCACCAGTTGGGGTGTGTAGGTGCTCGGCGCCGAATCCGGTCGGAACGCGGTGATCTTGACGAGGTATTGATCGGCGAAGGCGCCCGGGGTGATCTCCACGCAGTGCGTGGTGCCCACCGGGGTGGAGTCGATCCCGGCCTGGATGGCAGCCGCGGAGGGCGCGACGGCATCGGAAGCCACGAGGGTCCGCGCCTGATCACCGGACCGCGCCACGTAATAGGCGTATTGGAAGGCCAGGATCGCCGCGATGCCGGACTCGGTGCCGCCCGCGCCGTTGCCCCGGGACATGGCGCCGATCTGTTCGGTGGGGCACTCGGCCGTCACCGGGCTCACCGAACTCGGGGCCAGGGGAGTGCTCGCCGCCGTGGATGTCGGTGCGGGCCCGCGCAGTTGGACGTAGGTGCCGCCGAGAAGGACGGCGCCTGCCACCGAGGCGACCAGCGGTGCGACCCATCGGGGCACGCGCCGTCGCTTGGAGCGATCGATCATCCGCGCGAAGACTTCGTCGTTGCCGTTGTAGTCGGGTGCGGTACGCGAAGGCTCATCCTCGCCACCGTGGTCCTCGGAAGGGGCGTGTGCCGAAAAGGCGTCCGTGTCGGGGTAATCGGGTGCGGGGCGTGGTGGGAAGGTGTCCGTGCCACGGTAAGGGGAGGCCGGGCGCGGTGGGAAGGTGTCCGCACCGCGGTAATCGGACGCGGGGCGCGGTGGGAAGGTGTCCGCACCGCGGTCCTCGGGTGTGGAACGCGAATGCTGAGTCACCGCAGCGCCGTAGCTGGGTGTGGGATGTTCGAGCCTCGCCCACCCCGGGGTCGGCGAGGTGATGATCGGCAGTTGATCGGTGTCGGGTCCGTTGTCGCTCATCGAGAACGGGGTGTCCGGGAGACGGTGACGCGCACCGGGATCGAATTTTCCGCCGACAACGGGCAGCCGATCGGTGACGGTAGCGTCCGCCGGAACGACCCCACTGGTCTCGGCCTCTCGAATGGCGGCCGCCGAGATGACCGGAATACCGGCCGGTGTCGTGGGTCCACCTTCGATGCGATGACGGGCACCGCTCGTCGGCTGCTCGCTCAGCCGACGAGGCCGTGGCGCGCCGAGGTCGCGTGAGCGCCGAATCGGGGTGACAGCAGCGAGCGGAGCACCTGCCGATCCCGGGTCGTGCTGTCGAGCCCCGATCGGTCTGTGCGCATCCGGTCGATCCATCGCCCCACCTTCATCAGGCTCGTCGCCGTCAGGGTATGTCCCGCAACGATTTCGTTACGGGCACGATACTGCCCTGACGGCGCGTTCGCCGAATGCCACGAGGGAAAATGTTTACCAGTGGATATAGACCTCGTCGCCGATGCCGACATTTTCGAAGTACCAGGCGGCGTCGTCGGGGGCGAGGTTGATGCAGCCGTGGCTCACATTGGCGTTGCCCTGCGAGTCCACCGACCACGGCGCCGAGTGCACCATCACGCCACCCCAGGTGAGGCGCACGGCGTATTCACCGTCGACGATGTAGCCCTCCGGGTCGTCGAGCGGAATGCCGATCGTGCGCGAGTCGAACACCACCGCCCGATCCTTCTCGAGCACGCTGAAGGTGCCGGTGGGCGTCTCGAAACCGGGCTTGCCCATCGACGCGGGCATCACCCGCACAACCTGTCCACCCTGGCTCACCGTGAAGGTGTGCGTCGAGAGATTCGCCTCTGCGTACGTGCCACCGCCGTACTGGGTGCGCTGGCCTCCGATCAGATCCGCGGACGCGGCTCCCGACCAGGATGCGGCTAATACTGCCGCCATGATCGCGACGAACAGGAAACGAAATGCGCTCCTCATAAACGCCACCCCTTCACTCACTCGTAGGCGGATTCCAAGTCTAGGCCGCCATGATCAACTCGACCTATCGAAGTGGTAACGGCCGTCGGGTCCACCGGTGTGTCGTCTTGCGTTCACGCAGGTCGGGGCCTCGATGAAACGTTCTCACTTCGAGATCGGTGATGCCGAGCGCCCCGGTTGTGGTACCGGGGCCGGTTCGGCGGTGCGCGCGGCATCGAATTCGGCTCTGGCGGCGGTGATCTCTGCGTGGTGTTCGACCACCCAGGCGCCCATCGCCTGGCTGATCCGCCCCAGATCCGCCCCGAGCGCGGTGATGCCGTATTCCACTCGGGGCGGCATGGTGGGGAACACCTCGCGCCGGACCAGGCCGTCACGTTCCAGGTCGCGCAGTGTGCGGGTGAGCACCTTCTGGGTGATGCCGTCCAGGCGTCTGCGCAGTTCGTTGAAACGCACCGGCCCGCCCGCCTCGCGCAGGCTGCCGAGCACCAGCAGGACCCATTTGTCGGCGAGTACCGACAGCAACTGCCGCGCCGGGCAGTCGCGAAGGAACGCCTCGACCGAACTCTGCTCACCCACGGTATCCATGAGGTACCACGGTATCCGAAAGGTGCCTACTGCCGCTGGGACACCGGTCGGCGCAGACTCGACGGTATGTGGCAGATCGAGCAGAGATCATTCGGCGGACCCGACGTCTTCGAGCGCGTGCAGGCGCCGCGCCCGACGCCGGGTCCGGGGGAGGTGTTGGTGCGGGTCGTGGCGACCAGCGTCAACGCCGCGGACTGGAAGGTGCGCAGCGGCCTGATCCGGAGCCTGGGTGAGCCGCCGCTCGTGCTCGGACTCGATGTGTCCGGCGTGGTCGCGCAGGTGGGCGACGACGCGACGCTGTTCGCGCCGGGAGAAGCGGTGTACGGCATGGTGTTCGGCGGCGCCAACGCGGAATACGTGCTGGCGCAGGAGAGTCGGCTGGCGCGCGTCCCCGTCTCGATCGACCCGGTCCACGCGGCCGCGCTTCCGGTGGCCGGGGTCACCGCCTGGCAGGCACTGGCCTCGGTGCGGTCGGGGGAGCGGGTTCTCGTGCACGCGGCCGCCGGCGGGGTCGGGCATCTGGCAGTGCAGATCGCCGCCCGGCGCGGCGCGTGGATCGCGGCCACCGCGCGCAGCGGCAACCACGCCTATCTCCGTGGACTCGGCGTCACCGAACCGATCGATTACCCGACCACCGACTTCACCACCGCGGTGCGCGAGGTCGACCTGGTGCTGGATCTGATCGGCGGCGACTACACGGATCGGTCGTTGACCGTGCTGAGCGATACCGGTCGGGTGGTGGCCGCCGAAGGTCCGCCGACACATCCCGATTCGCGAGTGCATCGGCTCTATGTCGATCCGACGACCGCCGCGCTCGACGAGCTCGCGGCGGCGGTCGACCGCGGCGAGCTGACCGTCGACATCGCTGAGATCCTGCCGATCACCGAACTCGCCGCCGCGCATCGGCGCAGCGAATCCGGCCGGGTCCGCGGCAAGATCGTGCTCACCGCGGACCGCTGACTCAGCCCCGTACGGCGTGCAGCACGTCGCCGTGCAGGGCGTCGGCGCGGGCCGCGATGGTCTCGACGTGCAGCAGAGCAGCGGCGAAGTGGTCGCCGAGGTCGGCGGGCAGGGACCCGACGTTGATCTCGATATTGAGCTGCGAGCTCATCGCCGCGGCGCGGGCGGCGTCGGCGGCGGCACCGATATCGGTGACCACGTTGGGATTGCCGATCGGCAGCAGTTCGGCCGCCAGGGAGAGGATCTCGTCGGCCTCGTCGACTACGGCGGCCGGTACGCGCGCGGCTTCGACGAGGGCGGCGTTGATCGCCGCGGTGCGGGCGGCGATCTCGGCGTCGGTGTCCTTGGGCAGCTTGTAGGCGGCGCCGACGGCGGTGAACGCGGCGGCGTCGGCATCGGCGAGAGCGAGCGACCTGGCCACCGCGGCATCGGCGGCCAGAATGATCTGGTCGATCACCGGCCGGTTGTCCGCGTCCTTGGCCCGAGTGGTGTAGCGCGCCACCATCGCCACCAGCGCGGCGGCCTGCGCGGCATGCAGCGCGGCCACGGCCCCGCCACCGGGGGCGGGCACTTTCGCGGCCAGCTCCGACAGATAGTGCTCCAAGGTCACCGAACCGAAGGAGGGGGCGATCTGCTGCGGCGACACGGTGGGCTGCGACACGACGGGGTGGCCTTTCGATGCGGCGAGAATTGCGTGGAATCTTCTCCCAACGCTACCGCGTGCCCGCCCACGCACCCCGCTCGACCAGCACCTGCGCCGACAGACCGACCGGTCGGGGTCGGCGCGTCGTCCGGGGCTATGTTGGGTGCATGCGGATCGGATTGAGCATCAACTACACGGACGGTTTCAAGGAGACGGCGGCCGAGGTCGCCGACCTGGAACGCGCCGGCCTCGACATCGTCTTCGTGCCGGAGGCGTACTCGTTCGACGCGGTGAGCGCGCTGGGCTTCCTGGCCGCTCGCACCGAGCGAGTGCAGCTGGCCTCGGGCATCCTGCAGCTCTACACCCGGACCCCCAGCCTCACCGCGATGACCGCGGCGGGCCTGGACTACGTCTCCGACGGCCGGTTCATCCTCGGCATCGGCGCCTCGGGCCCGCAGGTCATCGAGGGCTTCCACGGCGTTCCCTACGACGCCCCGATCGGCCGCACCCGCGAACTGCTCGAAATCTGCCGCACGGTGTGGCGCCGCGAGAAGCTCAACTACCAGGGCAAGTACTACCAGATCCCGCTGCCCGCCGAGCGTGGCACCGGCCTCGGCAAAGAGCTCAAGCTGATCAATCACCCGGTGCGCTCGGACATTCCGGTGCTGCTGGCCGCGCTCGGCCCGAAGAACGTGGAGCTGGCCGCCGAGGTCGCCAACGGCTGGCAGCCGATCTTCTTCCTGCCGGAGAAGGCGAACGACGTGTGGGGCGACGCGCTCGCCGCGGGCAAGGCCAAGCGTGATCCGGCGCTGGGCGAGCTCGACATCTTCGCCGGTCCCGCACTGGCGATCGGTGACAACGTCACCCCGCTGCTCGAGTTCGTGAAGCCGCACCTGGCGCTCTACATCGGCGGCATGGGCGCCAAGGGCAAGAACTTCTATCACACCCTCGCCACCAAGTACGGCTACGGCGAAGCCGCCGATCGCATCCAGGAGCTGTACCTGGCAGGCGACAAGCAGGCCGCCACCCAGGCCGTGCCCGACGAGCTGGTGCGCGACGTGTCGCTGATCGGTCCGGAGAGCTTCGTGAAGGAGCGCATCGCGGCGATGGCCGAGGCGGGCGTCACCACGCTCAATGTCACGCCGATCGCCGAGAACGCGGCAGGACGGGTGAAGCTGATCGAGCAGCTGCGCTCGCTCTGCTGACACCCACCGACGACAAACGCGCCGCCGTCCGGAGATTCCCGGGCGGCGGCGTGTTGTGTTGTGTCAGGACGTGAACGACGCCAACGCGGCATCCAGGGTGGTGTGCATGGCGAACACCTGGTCCAGGCTCGTCATCTTCAGCTGACGACTGGTGGCAGGTCCGTCGGCCACGACCGCGATCGAGGTGGTCTCGCCTGCCCGCTGATGCGCGGCGACCAGCGTCGCCATGCCTGCCGACGCCAGGAACCCGACCGCGGTCAGGTCGATCACCAGCGCCGCCGGTTTCTCGGCCAGGATGGCCTCGATGGTGGTGTCGAGGGCGGGTGCGGTCGCCAGGTCGACCTCGCCGGTCACCGTCAGCACCGTGACGCCGTCGTGTACCGCCGTCGTGGTGGTCATCGTGTCCGTGAGTGGATACGCGTCTCCGGAAGAGTTGGTCACTGTTCAACAACACACAACTTCGCCCGAATACGCAAGCCACCGGGGTGTTCGCCGCTCGATCGCCATGATCGGCCGCGGTCGCGCCGAGGTACTCGACCGCGAGTGTGCGACCGTCGTCGACCTGCTCGGCCAGCGCCTTTAGCGGCAGAACCGCGGTCGGACGTGCGCCGATGGGGCCCGAACCCCGTCGGCAACCGCGCGTCGGGTTCTCAGGCCTCGCCGCCGCCGAGGCCCGACAAACGAACGTGGCGAGCCTCGGACGCGGCGTTGAGGCCGATGATCTCCACCTGCTTGCCCTTGTTCGCGTACTTGGTGGTGATGGCGTCGAGCGCGGCGACGGTGGAGGCGTCCCAGATGTGGCTCTCGGACAGGTCGATCACGATGTTCGCCGGATCGTCGACGTAGTCGAACTGGTAGACGAGATCGTTGCTGGAGGCGAAGAACAGCTCGCCGCGCACCTTGTAGACGCGGATGTCGTCGGCGGTGGGCACCGACACGACCTCGGTGAAGTGCGCGACCCGGTGCGCGAACGCCACCATAGCGGTCAGTACCCCGACGATCACGCCGTAGGCCAGATTGTGCGTGACGACGGTGACGAGCACGGTCACCAGCATCACCGTGGTCTCCGCGACGGGCATGCGCCGCAATGTCTTCGGTGCGATGGAATGCCAATCGAAGGTCCCGACCGACACCATGATCATCACCGCGACCAGCACCGCCATCGGGATCTGCGCCACCAGTCCGCCGAGTCCGACGACCAACCCGAGCAGGAAGACACCGGCCAGGAACGTCGAGATCCGGGTCCGCGCTCCGGAGACCTTGACGTTGATCATGGTCTGGCCGATCATCGCGCACCCGCCCATCCCGCCGAAGAACCCGGTGACGAGATTGGCCACGCCCTGGCCCCAGCCCTCGCGGGTCTTGTCCGAATGCGAATCGGTGATGTCGTCGACGAGCTTGGCCGTCATCAGCGATTCGAGCAGACCGACCAGCGCCATCGCGAGCGCGAACGGCGCGATGATTCGCAGTGTGTCCAGATTCCACGGCACGTCCGGTATCCCGAGCGAGGGCAGGCTCTTCGGCAGCGCGCCCTCGTCACCCACATTCGGGACATCCAAGGACAACGCCATCGTCACCGCGGTGAGCGCCACGATCGCGACGAGCGGCGCCGGCACCGCGGTGGTCAGTTTCGGCAGCAACACCAGAATCGCCAGGCTCGCCGCCAGCATCGGATACACCAGCCAGGGCACCCCGATCAGGTAGGGGAGCTGAGTGAGAAAGACCGAGATGGCCAGCGCGTTGACGAACCCGACCATCACGCTGCGCGGAATGAAGCGCATCAACCTGGCCACCCCGACCACGCTCAGCACGATCTGGAACACCCCTGCCAGCAGCACCGTCGCGATCAGATAGTCGATCCCGTACTCGCGCACCACCGGCGCGATCACCAGCGCCACCGCGCCCGTCGCCGCCGAGATCATCGCGGGCCTGCCGCCGGTGAACGCGATCGTCACCGCCATGGTGAACGAGGCGAACAGCCCCACGCGCGGATCCACCCCGGCGATGATCGAGAACGAGATCGCCTCGGGTATCAGGGCCAGCGCGACGATCAGTCCGCCCAGCACTTCGGTCCGTAGTCGTCTCGGGCTGCGTAGCGCCGCGAGCACCGAGATGTCGTCTCGATGTGATCGAGGTGCCGTCGCGGCCATCCTGAACTCCGTTCCCTGACAGGTGCCGGGTGATCCGGCAATCGCTGACCTCAACTATGCGTCAGGTCGGGGACGTGGCTGGTGTACGAGGGTGTGCAGGGTAGGGGCTGGTGTTATTCCGATGTCGTCGTACTGTGAGGGCGTGAACATCGATGTGACGCCTTTACCGGGAATCGGCGTATGCAAGGACTTTCCGCTGGCGGAGGCGCGTCGCCGGATCGGCGTGATCGAGCATCGTGACGGCTCCGTCGATCTGGTTGTCTCGCGCGCCGGTGACTATGACTCGACGACGTCGATTCCGCTGTCGGACACCGAGATCGGCGTGCTCGCCGGGTTACTCGGCGCCCCGCAGGTGGTGCAGAAGACGCGGGAGACCCACAGCGCGGGCGAGCTGTCGACCAGGCAGTTCGCGATCGACCGCGGCAGCCCCTTCGACGGTCGCCCCCTGCGTGACACCGAGATGCGCACACGTACCAAGGCCTCGGTCGTCGCGGTGGTGCGCGCGGGTGAGGTAACTCCTTCACCGGGGACCGATTTCACCTTCGTCTCCGGTGACCTGGTCGTCGTGATCGGCACCGACGAGGGCCTCGACGCCGCCGGAAGGCTGCTCGGCGCGGGCTGAGAATCCATACGGATAGTAAAGGGCAGGTAAGGTATCCCTAGCTGAGGTTAGGTGATCCCATGAATGTAGAAGTGACGTCCCTGCCGGGAATCGGTGTCCGCAAAGAGTTTTCACTGTCGAAAGTGGACCGCCGCATCGGCATCGTCGACCACCGCGACGGTGGTACCGACCTGATTTTCACCAAGGTCGGCGACCCCGATTCGACCGTCCAGATTCCACTGTCCGCGGTCGAGGCCCGCACGCTGGCGAGCCTGCTCGGCGCACCCCAGTTGGTCGCGCAGCTGCGCGAAGAACATCGCGAACTCGACGGAGTGAGCACGCGATCGATGTTGGTTCCGCCGAATTCGCCGTACGCGTCGCGGCGGCTGGGCGATACCGAGCTGCGGACCAGGACGCGCGCGTCGATCGTGGCGGTCCTGCGCGCGGGGCAGGTCCTGGCCTCGCCGGGACCGGAGTTCGTGTTCGCCAGTGGCGATATGGTCGTCGTGGTCGGCACGAATGCCGGGTTGGACGCCGCCGCTTCGATCCTCACCGACGGCTGAGCCGGTGGAGATCAGTGGAACCGCGCTGGCACTGATCCAGCTGGGGGCTGTGTTCTTCGGGTTGGGCGTACTCGGGCGCATCGCGGCTCGCATCGGCCTCTCGCCGATCCCGCTCTACCTGCTCGGGGGTTTGGTCTTCGGTACCGGCGGGCTGATCGAGCTGCACGAGGTGGAGGACTTCATCCACATCGCCAGCGAGATCGGCGTCGTGCTGCTGCTGTTGTTGCTCGGGTTGGAATACACCGCCGGTGAATTGGTCACCGGCATGCGCAAATCGTGGCCGGCGGGTCTGCTCGACCTGGTGCTCAACGCGACCCCCGGTGTGATCGTGGCGCTGATGCTCGGCCTCGGGCCCACCGGGGCGATCGCGATGGCCGGCGTCACCTACATCTCCTCGTCGGGCATCGTCGCCAAGGTGCTCAACGACCTGGGTCGACTGGGCAACCGGGAGACGCCGACCGTGCTGTCGATCCTGGTGTTCGAGGACCTGGCGATGGCGGTCTATCTGCCGGTGCTCACCGCGGTGCTGGCCGGTGTCGGGTTCGTGGCCGGGATGACCACCGTGGGAATCGCGCTGGTCGCGGTGACGGTGGTGCTCGTCGTCGCGCTGCGCTACGGCAGATATGTCTCGGCGATCGTGGCCAGTGAGGATCGTGAGATCTTCCTGCTCAAGCTGCTCGGTTCGGCGCTGCTGGTGGCGGGTATCGCCTCGGCGGTGCAGGTGTCGGCGGCGGTCGGCGCGTTCCTGCTCGGCATCGCGATCTCGGATTCGACCGCGCACGACGCCACCAAGATCCTCGAACCGCTGCGCGACCTGTTCGCGGCGATGTTCTTCGTGCTGTTCGGTTTGAGCACCGATCCGTCGACGATCCCGCCGGTGCTCGGCTGGGCGGTGTTGCTGGCGGTGGTCACGACGGTCACCAAGATCGCCACCGGGTGGTGGGCGGCCAAACAGGCCGGGGCGTCGCAGCTCGGCCGAGCCCGCGCTGGTACCGCCCTGGTCGCGCGCGGCGAATTCTCGATCGTCATCGCCGGCTTGGCCGTGGCAGCGGGCGCGGTACCCGCCGAATTTGCCGCCCTGGCCACCACGTACGTGCTCCTGATGGCCATCATCGGACCGATCGGTGCCCGTATCGTCGAGCCGGTCATGCGGTTGGTGGTCGGTCGCAAACAGCCGGTGAAGGTGGATCCGCTCGCGGAATGACGGCGCGTCGAGGCCCCCGGTTCGATGCGGGGGCCTTCGTTGTTCTCAAGGCTCGATCAGTCCGGCGCGAATGGCGTACCTGGTCAGGTCGAGCCGGTCGCGCAGGCCCAGTTTCTGCAGGATATTGGCGCGATGCCGGTCGACGGTCTTCGCGCTGATCACCAGCTCGGCGGCGATCTCGCGCGCGGAGTGCCCCTCGGCGATCAGCTTGAGTACTTCCTCCTCACGGGGGGTGAGGATCGTTTCCGGCAGCGCGGAGCCCTGCCGGGCGAGTTGGAGGTAGTCGCGCACGAGGGCGGTGACCGCGCCGGGGTAGAGGAACGATTCACCACGCATCGTCGCCCGGCACGCCTCGATGAGGTCGCGATCGGCCACCGACTTCAGCACGTAGCCGGAGGCGCCGGCCTTGAGCGACTCGAAGAAGTACTGCTCGTTGTCGTACATCGACAGCATCAGGATGCGTACCGGATGGTTGTTCCTGGTGATCTCGCGAGCGGCCTGGATGCCGGTCATTCGCGGCATGGCGATATCGAGGATCACCAGGTCGATGCTGTCGTCGGCGAGCGCGGTAACCGCGTCGAGTCCGTTGGCGGCCTCCGCGACGACGAGCAGGTCCGGCTCGTTGTCCAGGATCATCCGCAGACCGCTGCGCACCAGCGCGTGGTCGTCGGCCAGCAGGATCCGAGTGGGCGCGCTCATGCCGGTACCTCGTCACGAGCCGGGACCGGGATGACCAACTCGACCGCCGTGCCGCCCGACATCGGGGAGGTGATGGTCAAGGTCGCGTCGATCAGCATGGCGCGCTCGCGCATTCCACGGATGCCCGCCCCGTCCTCGACCGCGCCGCCGCGACCGTTGTCGGTGACCTCGAGGATCACGGTGTCCTCGCGTGCCGCGATCAGCAGGGTCACCTCGTCGGCGCCCGCGTGGCGCAACACGTTCGTCAGGCTCTCCTGCGCGACCCGATAGCAGACGAGTTCGATATCGGGGTCGAGGCGACTGATCGCGGGGTCGACCTCTCGACGCACGGAAATGCCTGCCGTGCGGCTGAATTCGTGACACAGCGCGGTGATCGCGCTGTGCAGACCGAGGTCTTCGAGCACATCGGGCCGCAGCCGCGAGGCGATCCCGCGGACCTCGTCCAGACACCCACGCACCGTTTCCTGCGCCGCCTCGACCTCCGCACGCAGCTCGGCGGGCGCCCGGTCCACGACGCGTTTGAGCCGCAACAGCGCCACGGTCAGGCTCTGGCCGATCTCGTCGTGCAGTTCGCGGGCGATGCGCCGACGCTCACCCTCCTGCGCGGCCAGCGCGGTGCCACCGGCCACCGACCGTTCGGCTTCCAAGCGGTCGAGCATCGCGTTGAAGGTCTCGATCAGCTGATGGAAGTCCCCGCTCGCACCGCGCTCGAGGCGGACCGCGCGCCGGGGCGGGTCGACGCGGCGCATGGAGGCGACCAGCTCGTCGAGCGGAGCGAGTGAGGTGCGAAGGGCCACGGCGTTCGCCGTGAGGATCACCGCGAGTCCGATCACCAGCACCGGCACCTCGGTCAGGCGCAGCCGGGCCGACACCGTGGCCGGGGAGAGGGCCAGGATCAGCGTGCCGAGGGTGAAGATCACGCCGTTGAGCAAGCAGATCCGCCAGAACAACGCCGTCACCGGCGTTCGGATTCGCCGCGAGCGTCCTGCTCGCAGCGCTGCGAGACGGTTCATGACACCAGCATGCTGGCGCCCTCACGTTCTGTCCATGGTGCCCAGCACCCATCCCGCACCCGCTAACCCCGCCGGACCGGTCGACGAAATGGGTGTCACGGCCGATAGTGCCCGTGAACTGGGCGAACCAGACTCGGATCAGACGCTTTCGACGAGCCGAGGAAGGACCGCCGGCCATGGATATCGACCGGACGACGATCCCGGGAGCAGGTGTGCTGCACAGCTTCCACACTCGCCACGGCACCCGCTTCGCCCTGCTGACGCACTCGTCGGGAGCGCGACGCCTGCTCGCCTACACGAGTGGCAGCGACGAACCCACGGTCGACATCGAGCTGGAGCCCGACGAAGCCGATCAGGTCGCCGAGCTCATGCATTCGCGGCCGTTCGGTGACCGGCTCACTCGCCTCGAACAACGGCTCGACCTCCTGACCGGACGGAAGGCACACCCGTGAGCACAGTCGAATCCCCCCGGAGCCATGCCATGCGTGCACGCGATATCGCGATGAACCTGCCGACCGTCCGTATCAGCGACCCCGTCGCCCGCGCGGTCCGGCTGATGGTCGTCAACCGGTTGCCGGGTCTGATCGTCGTCGACGAGCTGGACCGGCCGGTGGCGGTCCTGCCCGGAACCCAGGTGCTGCGCTTGGCGATTCCCGCCTCCTACCACGACGACCCGACGCTGGTGCGCACGATCGACGAGGTGCACGCCGACCTGTTCTGGCAGGAACCGGGCAGCCTCACGGTCGGCGACTGTCTGCCCGACGGCGCGAGCAAACCGGTCACCGTCACCCCCGACGCGACCCTGCTGGAAATCGCGATCCTGATGGCGCGCAAGCACAGTCCGCTCATCGCCGTGGTCGACCGCTCGCGCACGTTGCGCGGCGCGATCACCCTGGAACGGTTGCTGACCAGCCTCGCTGTCGTCGGCCCCGGCGACTGAACGCCACGCCGCGCATGGCCGCAGCGCTTGCCGTCGTCATCTTCGTGGTCGCCTTCTTCTTCATCGCCACGGAGAAAGCCGACAAGGTCAAGACCGTACTGATCGCCGCGGGCGCGATGGCCCTGCTCGGCCTGATCCCCGGCGACGAAGTCTTCTATTCCGCCCACGAGGGCATCGACTGGAATGTCATCTTCCTGCTGCTCGGGATGATGATCATCGTCGGTGTCATCAAGCAGACCGGCCTGTTCGACTACCTGGCGATCTGGTCGGCCAAACGCTCGCGGGGCAACCCGTATCGCCTGATGGTGATGCTGATGTTGATCACCGCGGTCGCGTCACCGTTTCTCGACAACGTCACCATCATCATGCTGGTCGCCCCGGTGACGCTGGTGGTGTGCCGACGCCTCGGCCTCGCCGCGCAACCGTTCCTGATCGCCGAGGTGCTCGCGTCCAATATCGGCGGCGCGGCGACGCTGATCGGCGACCCGCCCAACATCATCATCGCCAGCCGGGCCGGGCTCACGTTCAACGACTTCCTCGTGCACATGGCGCCGATCGTGGTGATCACCTTCGTGCTGTTCGTCGCGCTGACCCGGGTGCTGTTCCGCTCGGCGCTGCGCACCGATCCCGCCTCGGTCGACACGGTGATGGCGTTGCAGGAACGACGCGCGATCCGCGATCCGAAACTGCTGGTGCGCTCGATGATCGTGCTCACCGGCGTGGTCGTCGGCTTCTGCCTGCACAGCGTGCTGCATGTCGCGCCGTCGGTGATCGCGCTGGTCGGCGCGGGCATCATGGTGCTGGTCTCCGGCCTCGACATCGGCGACATCCTGCAGGAGGTGGAGTGGCCCACGCTGGTGTTCTTCATGGGCCTGTTCGTGATGGTCGCCGGCCTGGTGCACACCGGGGTGATCGCCACGATCGGCGACGCCGCGATCGGGTGGGTGGGTGACGACTACTTCCTTGCCGCGACCGCCCTGGTCTTCGGTTCGGCGATCCTGGGCGCGTTCGTAGACAACATCCCCTACACCGCGACCATGGCGCCGGTGGTCGAAGACATCGTCGCGGGGGCGCCGGATCCGGCTACCGGCCGATCGCTGTGGTGGGCCTTCGCTTTGGGCGCCGACTTCGGTGGGAACGGCACGGCGGTGGCGGCCAGCGCCAATGTGGTCGCACTCGGGATCGCCGCTCGCGCGGGGCAGCGGATCACCTTCTGGCAGTTCACGAAGTACGGCATCTCGGTCACGATGCTCAGCAGCTTCATCGCCTGGATCTACGTCTGGATCCGCTACTTCTGAGCCGTTGTCCCGCAACGGTTCTCACACGAGACGTACATGCTGAAATCGCTACGCCTGCAGCTGTTCTGCCGGTTGGACCTCGGTGAGTCCACGCAGCGACTCGGGCAACGGGCTCTGGTGCACGACACCGAGACGCTGGGTGGCGCGAGTGAGCGCGACATAGAGTTCGGCGGCGCCCCGTGGTCCGTCGGCGAGGATTCGCTGCGGATCCACGACGAGCACGGCGTCGAACTCGAGGCCTTTCGTCTCCGACGCGGGCACCGTGCCGGGTACACCCGGCGGGCCGATCACGATGCTCGTCCCCTCGCGGCCCGCCTCGCTTCGCACGAATTCCTCGATCGCCGCGGGCAATTCGTCGGCGGTGATCCGGCGGGACCAGGGTGCGACACCGCAGGACCGCACGGAATCCGGCGGTCGGACGTCGGGTGCGAACTCGGCGAGCACATCGGCGGCCACCGCCATGATCTCCGCCGGGGTGCGGTAGTTCACCGTGAGGGAGCGATAGATCCACCGGCCGGGGACGTAGGGCTCCATCATCGTGGCCCACGAGGTCGCGCCCGCCGCCGACCGGCGGTGCGCGAGATCGCCCACGATCGTGAACGAGCGGCTCGGGCAGCGCCGCATCAGCACCCGCCAATCCATCGCCGACAGTTCCTGGGCCTCGTCGACCACCACGTGCCCGTAGGTCCAATCACGGTCCGCCGCGGCACGGTCGGCGAGTTCGCGGGTGTCGCGCTCGAGGAAGCGTTCGGCGAGATCTTCGCCGAAGAGCATGTCCTGGGCGAGCAGATGGTCTTCGTCGTCCATCAGGTCTTCGCGGCTGATGAGAGTGTCCAGAACGCCCGCCGCGTACTCGGCCTCGGCTTTGCGTTCGCGCTCGGCGGAGTCGTCGGCGGCCTTGTCGCGGCCGAGCAGGTCCACCAGTTCGTCGAGCAGCGGCACGTCCGACACCGTCCACGCGCCACCGTCGGCCCGCCAGAGCACCTCGTCCGCACCGGCCGCGCGCAACCGATCGTGCGACGAATACAGCTCGGACAGCACGGTTTCCGGGCGCAGGATCGGCCAGCACCGATCGATCGCCGCGGTGAACTCGTCGGTCTCGGCGAGCTCGCGGAGCAGGTCGGCCCGCAGTTGTTCCCACGCCTCGGTGTCGTCACGAGTCAGCCACCCCTCGCCGATCCGAGCGATCGCGCGTTCGGTGAGGACGTAGGTGATGATCTCGGTGAACACCGCGCGCGCCTCGTTGTGCGGACGGCCGCTCTCTCGCGCTTCCTGTCTGGCCCACTCCGCGGTCGCGGCGTCTATCCGCACCGTCACGTCGGTCAGCGCGATCGTCAGCGGCGCCTCGGGCAGGCGCTGACGATCCGCGATCGTCGCCGCCAGGATGTCCAGGATCGGCAGCGAGCCCTTGAGACGGGCGGCTTCGGGGGCATCCTCCGCGCTCGCGTGCAACCCGGGCACGAGGTCGGCGGTAGTCGCGAACACGACATTCGTCTCGCCCAGCGAGGGCAGTACATGGGCGATGTGGTTCAGGAAGGCCGGGTTCGGGCCTACCACCAGCACACCCTGGCGCTCCATCCGCCTGCGCTGGGTGTAGAGCAGGTAGGCGACGCGGTGCAGGGCCACCACAGTCTTGCCGGTCCCGGGACCGCCCTCGATCACGGTCACGCCGGGATGCTCGAGGCGGATGATCTCGTCCTGTTCGGCCTGGATCGTCGCGACGATATCGCGCATCCCGTCCCCGCGGGGCGCGTCGACGGCGGCGAGCAGGGCGGCGTCCGCGCCGCCCTCGCTCCCGTCCGGTCGGCCGAGCACCTCGTCGGTGAAATCGACCACCTGACGGCCGCGAGTATGGAACTGACGACGCCTGCGCATGCCCTCCGGAGTGGCCGCGGTAGCGACGTAGAACGCGCGCGCCGCGGGGGCCCGCCAGTCCAGCAGCAGCTGTTCGAGCTCGTTCGACTCGTCGAACAGCCCGATCCGGCCGATATAGGAGCGCTCGCCCGATGCCGCGTCGAGTCGGCCGAAACACAGTCCGTTGTCGGCCACGTCGAGGCGCTGTACTTCTTTGCCCAGCGCCCGCACCTCGTTGTCGCGCTCCATGGGGGAGTCGCCCTTGGAGCGCAAGGCCGCGCCGTAGCGGCCCTTCACCCGTGCCCGCTCGGCATCGAGGCGCGAGTACAACCCGGCGACATAGCTCCGCTCGGACCGGCGTTCCTCTTCGTACCCGTGCGCTGACATAGGCCCCTAACTGTACTTTTCCGCTGCGACCGGATGATTGTGCAGCACCCACGGGGCCTTGCCGCAAGTCCCCACATGCGCTATATAGTGAAAGTGGAAAGAGCCCCGGCGATGCCGGGGCTCTCGTCTTGTCCGGGCTTGTCAGCCTTCCTGCACATCTGCCCGTACCTCGTCAGCCCCCACTGCGTCATCGCACCGAGGTGGTGTTCGTGTGGTCGGAGGCGCCCGGCGATCAGGGACTCGCGAATATGATGGGCGGCAAGGTATTCCATTCTCAAGACTCGAAATACCCGGAGCATCTATGTAATTGCGCAATGACATTCGATCAGGGAGATAGTCGAACTGCTCTCTGCGCAGTTGTATTACCGGCTACTTATCGGCGGCACTGGTCTCGCCGAAACGCCGGCCGTTGTCGAGTGCATTCTCGATGAGCTTCGACCTGCCTGATGAGGCGGTGACATGTGCGCAATCGTTCTCCGAAATTGTTACCCGATCTGAATGAAATCTGACTGTAGCAAATCGAAAGATATCCAAAAAATGGGGTCTGAACTGGGTGTATGTCGGATTGTTCGACCGGGTTCGGTTTTGAGTTATCACTGTTTCATGACGATGTGCGCGCAATGCCGGATAGGGGCTGTACGTTTGGGGCTCGAGAGTTTCGCTGGGTTCCATTCAGGTAACGGAGAGGGCGGAAATGGCTACAGTCACGCAGCCGTCGGGGCCGCACACCATGATCTCCCGACGTGATTTCTCCGCAGCGAAAACAGCGATGACGCCGTCGGGTCTGGTGACTCTCGGGTTGATCTTGCTGATTCCCGTATTCATCACGGCGGGGCCGATTCTCGCGTTGGCGTTGATCGCGCGAAATAACGGTGTCGGCTGGTCCGGCGGGGTGCTCTTCGGGGCCATCGCGACCGTCGTCGTCATGTCGGCACTGGCCTCGGTGTGGGCATTCCGCCTCGCGTGGCAGCGCGGTTCCGCCGCCGCGCGGCAGCACTCGTTCGGTTCTTCTCTCGCGCGGTAGGAGGTCGACACATGCAGACGCAACGACAAGCGGCGACGCCGCTCATCGAACCGCCCGCAGCCACCGCTGCGAACGAATGCCGCCGCCTGCGCATCGTCGCCCGGATCGAGTCGCCCGACCTGTGGGACTCGACCGCCGCCCGCCTGCTCGACTGCGCGCGTCGGCGCTGGCAGGGCAGACCCGATATCGCCGATCACCCGGCCCTGCGCCGTTGGTCGCAGATCCAGGACTCCCAGCAACGGCCGGAACAGCCGTGCCTGCGCACGCTGTTCGCCGCCTTCGCCTCGGGTTCGCTGGTCGGCGGTGATCCCTGCGCCGACCTCGCCGCCGCGGTCATGCTCCTGTCGAGCTGCCCCGCCGAAGCGGTTCAGCAGGCCGACCCGCTCAACGATCAGCACACGGTGCGCTTCTCGGTGTTCGCCTACCGCGAAGACGACCTTCCCCTGGCCGAAGACATGATCACCACCGCCGTCAAAACCTGCGGCACTCTGCTGGCTCGTCGCTGCACGATCATGCGCCCCCCGGCTCGTTCCACGGCTCCGCTCGTGGACCATCCGATGCCGGACCAACTGGTCCTCGGCAACCTCGGCAGTACCGCCGCCCGCTGACCCGCTCCAGTTGCGTGACCGATCGGCACACGGTGTCTGATCCTACGTGTGGTCGGTGGCGGACTGCCTCCGCGTCCTGGTGCGTGTCTAGCGAAACTAACAGTGCTGCAGCGTATTTCAATGTGACAGCCGCCGTGAGTTCGGATCGTCGTGCGTGCGGCG
Source organism: Nocardia sp. Root136 (assembly GCF_001427185.1). NCBI lineage: Bacteria > Bacillati > Actinomycetota > Actinomycetes > Mycobacteriales > Nocardiaceae > Nocardia > Nocardia sp. Root136. The sequence continues at coordinate 715,573 of NZ_LMFE01000001.1, read as the reverse complement.
AGTCACATCCCGATCGCTTCTCGGCTCGCGGGAAGGCACTTCGGATTGTATGGTTCAGGCAGAGCTGCCCCCGTCGCCGGAGCTGTTGACGACCTGACAGTTCGTGTCAATCTGGTCTGAATCGCCTGTGTATCAACAACATTGACGTTGTGGCTCCGAAGCGACCGCGAGCCGGTCGATCCCGAGGTGTCTCGACTTCGGGTGCCCGGCGAGCCATGAGTTCGCGCCCGGATGCCCCGCGACGACGCGGAAGCCTTTGTCGTGCAGGCGATTACGCCGCACAAAGGTGAACGTCGGCGGTCCACAATTGCTGTGTTGCCCGCCCACAAATCTTGTAAACCATTGTGGTACAGCACAATTGTCGGATCCAAACCTGGAACATGTTGGAATGCTTGACATCTCGAGCTTCCTCCACAAAACTACCCGTCGGTAGCCAGCGAACGGGACGCTCGACCCCGTCGGCTGCGAGAGGTGACTCCCTACGACTGCCCCACCGGAAATGTCCGTAAACCCGTGTCCGGCAGTCGCCGGGGAACCTCTCCGCATCGTGATCACACCAAAGGAGCTCAGCGCTATGGATAATCCCGCGCTACCCGCAGCACAACACTCCGGTGACCAGCACTCAGGCGACCGAGTGGTGGTCATGCCAAGGCCGGCCGGACCGGCCGAGCAACTGGCGCTCGTCACCGAACGGCTGCGGGAACTGCTCATCACCGGTGAAGACTTCGACGCGATCTACACCCACATCCTGGCCGCGCCCGGCAAACGCGTGCGGGCACGGCTCGTCCTGGCCTGCGCCGGCCTGCTGCCCGATGCCATCGATACCGCGGCCCCGCTGCGCGACGCCGTCGACCTCGCCTGCGCGATGGAGATGCTGCACGAATCCTCGCTGGTCCACGACGACATCTGCGACGGCTCGCTGCTGCGCCGTGACGCGCCGTCGGTGCCCGCCGCGTTCGGTGTCCGCACCAGCGCGCGCGCCGGATTTCACCTGGCAGGCGCCGCGATGCAGGTGGTCGCGCGGGTGCTCACCGACAATCCGGAGGCCTTCGCGCGGGTCGGTGAGGCACCCGGCATCACCTACGCGGATCGGCTCTCCGACCTGTCCTACGGCCAGCTCATCGAGACCCTGCCGCCCTCGATCGACGAGCTCGCGCTGCGCCGCCACTACGAACTCGTGGCCGGGGCCAAGACCGGCACCCTGTTCCGGCTGTCCTGCTCCTACGGCGGCACCGCGGGCGGAGTCGATCTCGATCGGCTGCACGCCCTGATGGAGTACGCCGACCAGCTTGCGCTCGCCTTCCAGATCATGGACGACGTCCGCGACATCGAGGGCGGACCCGGCCTCGGCAAGGACGCGGGCGGTGACCTCGAACGCCGCGTGCCGACCTGGCCGGTCATCGAATGGCTCGGCACGCGACCCGGAGCCCGTGAAATGTGGCTGGACGCGGAGATTTCCAGCGCGACCCTGCAAGAAGACCTGGTCGAGAGCGGTGCGACCAAAGCCGCCCGCCTGGTCGCGATGGACGCCACCGAGAAGGCCACCCGCGCCCTCGACGTCTTCCCACCTTCCCTCGCGCGCGACGACCTGCGCGAGCTCCTCGAGCAGGTGATATCCCGATGAACACACCACGCCTTCCCCTCCTGATCCGTGGCCTGCGGCACCTGCGTCGCGCACCGGATCTGGCCGCACTGCGAGCCGCGCGGACACCGCGGGAGCTGGCCGCGCTCGCCCTGATCCCCGCGGGGCGCAACCTCGGAATCGCCGTCACCCTGCTGCCCGCGACGTTGCGCGACGAAGCCACCGCCGCGCTGCTCGCCTGTCGTGTCCTCGACGCGTTCGAAGACCTCAGCGACCGCGCGGTGGCCAGCGGCGCCGTGCTGGCGGCGGCGGATTACCTCAACGGTGTCAGCGACATCCTCCCGACGCCGCTACCCGCGCTCGAGGGCGAGATCCGCGACAGCGAAGCCGTCGATCGGGTACTCGCCGAGCGCATCGCCGACATCAGGGCGCTGCTCACGGCATTGTCCGAGCACGGCCGCGAGCGTGTCGGCCACGTGCTCACCGATGTCGGCCGGGTCATGGCCCGCAATATCGACGCACCACTGACCCGCGTCGCCTACAGCGAGGGCGTGCTCGGCCGGATCACCCACTACGCGTGCGCCCTGGTCGCCGAAGATGTGCTGCCCGAAGCGGATCTGCGCGAGCTCACCGGCTGCGTCGCCGTGATCGCCCAGTCGGCCAACGACCTGCGCGACAACGAGCTCGCGATCTACGGCGCCGCCGACCGCGACGAACTCACGCGGATGGTGATGCTGCGCCAGCTCACCCCCGCCCTCGGTGGCTTCGCGCTACTGGCCAAGCTCGGTCCCGGCACGCCGAGTGTGGGCGCGCGAGCGGCGATGGCGTACATGACGATCACGACCTCGGCATTCCTGTGCCGTGCCGTCGACGCGCCGCCTGCCTTTCGGCGCCCGGTCGCCGCGGCCGCGCTGGCCGCCGCCTCACCGGCGTACTGGACGAAGATGCTCGAGCGGGTGCGCCGCAGCGGCGACGCCGCGATCCATCAAATGCTCGACGCCTCACCGGATTTCACCACCGGCTCGGCTTCGGCGTCGCAGGTGCTCGGTGCGGGCGATCTCGCCTCGACGGAAACCTCGTTGATGCCGTTGATCGTCGACACCACCTTCGCGCTGGTGCACACGCTGCCCGAAGGCCGCTTGACCGGTGAACTCTCCGATTCGGCGATCCGCACCATGATGATCGCCGATCACCTGGCTTTCGGTGCCATGGAGCGGGTGCCGAGCCACGAACCCGACGCGATCCGGGCGCTGGCCACACGGCTGCAGCTCGCCGCTCTCGACAACAGCAGCCACCAGTAATCGAGGAACACCTCCTCGATGATCGTCACTACTAGCGAAGGAGCTCTCCTATGAGCACCGGAACGCCCGTCGCGCCCACAGAGAAACCGCCGTTCAGCCGGCGCGTGTTCAAACTCGAGCACGCATCCAACGTCGGCCCGCTGCTCCACATCGCGTTGTGGATGGGCATGACCTCGGCCGCGCTGTTCATACCAGGCACCTCGACCTGGTACCTCGCGGTACCGCTGATCATCGTGCTCTCGCTGCTGAACCTCTCGCTGACCATCGGCGTGATGCACATGCACACCCATCGCCCGCTGTTCGTGTCCAAGTTCCCCAATCGAGTGGTCGACATCCTGTGCTGCCTGCCCGGTAACCTGACCGCGGCCGAGATGCGCGAGGTGCACGTCCTCAACCATCACCGGTTCAACGACGGTCCGGGTGACGTCACCGCGACCACCGGCTTGGACAAGGGCATCGGTGCCCTCTGGTACTGGGTCCGCTACGGCATGGTCGTCAAGATCCACACGGTGCGTACGGTTTTCGCCGCGAACCCGGCGCCGCGTCGCCGGAAGACGCGCCACCAGTTCATCTTCGACCTGGCCGTGTACGCGGTCGTGATCGGTTCGGTCTGGTACGTCGCGGGCTTCGAGAAGTTCGTGCTCTTCTACTGGGTGCCGTTCCTCATCACCCAGGTCAACGCAGGCTACTTCGCCTGGCTGAGCCACGCCCCCGCGCGCGGATTCACCGACGAGCCGAGCACCTCGCTGAACAACGCTGGCAACATCCTCAACTTCCTGATCTTCAACCAGGGCTACCACAGCGTGCACCACCGCTACCCGGGCATCCACTGGAGCCAGATCCCCGACAAGCTCGACTACATGCGCGACGTGAACCCCGGCGTCATCGTGCCGTATTGGATGGTGGCGCAGTCGGGTTGGCGTCTGGTCGTGCCCGGCGGCTTCCTCAACGAGGGTTACGGCAACAAATGGAAGGCGCGTCTGGAGACGCGTTTGGAGGCGGGCACCGTTCGTTCGCGTTTCCTGCCGTGGTTCGCATGGATCTGATGACACCGCAACAGGTTCGGGGCGTGGTGAAAACCCCCTCGCGGCTCGTCCCGTTCCTGTTCTCCTTCGCCGTCTACGGTGTCGCCGGAATCACGGTGCCGCTGATGCTGCTGTTCGCCGGCGGCTGGTGGTTGCCGAAGACGGTGGACAAGGGACCGCACCTGTCCACGGTTCCGGCGATCGCGATCGACCTCGTGCTGCTCGCGCTGTTCGCGCTGCAGCACTCGGGAATGGCTCGGCCCTCGTTCAAGGCATTCATCACCCGCTGGGTGCCCGAGGCGCTCGAACGGACCGTCTACATCATCGGCGTGTGCCTGGTGATGTGGGTGATCATGCTGGCGTGGCAGCCGGTGCCGCAGGTGCTGTGGTCGGCCGACGGTGCGGTCGGGGTGGCACTCGACACCGGATTCTGGATCGGTTTCGTGCTGGTCTACGCGGCTACCCTGTTGCTGAACCACTTTCACCTGCTCGGCATCAGCCAGGCCTACCGCCAGTACGTGATCCAGGTACCGGACGCGACGGTCGACCGCCTGCAGGTGAACGGCGTCTACAAGCTGGTTCGTCATCCGCTGATGACCGGTTTGCTGGTGTCGTTCTGGTTCGCCAGTGAGTTCACCGTCGGGCATCTGGTGTGGGCTCTCGGGCTGACCGGGTACATCCTGCTCGGAACCTACCTCGAGGAGCGCGATCTCATTGCTCGGTTCGGTGCGTCCTATCGTGCCTACGCCGCGCAGGTGCCCGCGTTCTTCCCGTCCGTGCGCGCCATTTTCGGCCGATCGTCTCGGTAACCGGCACGGCCGGGCCGAGTCTGGAGAGGAATCGTCGTGAACAGTCCCGTTCGAGAACGTACTGAACACAGCTCCACAGCGACCGGCCCGGTCCGTGGCGTGGGTCGGGCCCACGCCAAGGCGATCCTGCTGGGCGAGCACACCGTGGTACACGGCACGCCCGCCATCGCGTTCCCGCTGCCGACCCTGTCGGTGCGGGCCATCGCGCGTCCCGGCACGCCGGGCTCTGTCATCGAGGTTCCCGAAGGACATTTCGGGTTCGTCGCAGGCAACCCGAACGCCGTGGAGAACTCGCTGTCCGGGCCGCGCGTCGCGGTCGAGGAGGCGTTGCGGCGCTGGGGCCTGACCGGTCACATCGCCCATGTGGTGATGGAGTGCGATATTCCACTCGCTCGTGGGCTCGGATCGAGTGCGGCCTGCGCCGGTGCGGCGGTGCGCGCGGTCGCCGACCTGCACGGCCGGACCGTCGATCCGGTCACGCTCTACGAACTCGTGCAGTGCGGTGAACAGGTCGCGCACGGCAGGGCCAGTGGCATCGACGCGAGCGCGGTGCTGGCCGACGGCCCGATCCGGTTCCACGAAGGAACCGCCACCGCACTCGACATCGGTCTCGACGCCGCCCTGGTGATCGCCGATACCGGGGTGCCCGGGTCCACTCAGCACGCGGTCGGGGGAGTACGCCGCACGCTCGAGCGCGATCCGTGCTCCGCACGGCGACTCCTGGCGAGGGCGGACGAGCTGATCAGCGGTGCCGCGGCAGACCTCTCGGCCGGGCACGCCGACTCGCTGGGGCGAGCGATGCTCGACTTCCAGGACCTGCTCGCCGAACTCGGCGTCAGCACCCCGCACATCGACACCCTGGTCGCCGCGGCGCTCGACGCGGGCGCCTACGGCGCCAAACTCACCGGCGCAGGCCTCGGCGGCTGTGTCCTCGCGCTCACCGAGACCGGCGACGCCCGCACCGTCAGCGCCGCATTGCGCCGCGCGGGCGCGGTACAGACCTGGACGGTCCCCACCCGCAGTCTGCGGTCCGGCGCACAGTCCCTATCCGCCTCGACATCGGAACACGGTGCCAACCCATGACTTTCACTCCCGCATCACCCGCGGCCACCGAACGTGGCGCCGTGACCGGGCCGTCCGCCGAGGCTGTCGCGGTCGCGTATCCGAATATCGCCCTGGTGAAGTACTGGGGTAAGCGGGACGAAGAGCTGTTCCTGCCCGTCACGGGCAGCCTGTCGATGACCCTCGATATCTTCCCGACCACCACCTCGGTGCGGCTGATCGACGGACCGGCCGATGTCGTCGAGTTCAACGGTGTCACGGCGACCGGCGCCGCACGCGCCCGCATCGAAAAGTTCCTGGATCTGGTGCGAGCCAAGGCAAATCGTGACGACCGTGCGATGGTGGTCACCGCCAACGCCGGGCCGACCGGCGCCGGTCTGGCCTCCTCGGCGAGCGGGTTCGCGGCGCTGGCCACCGCCGCAGCGGCCGCCTACGCGCTCGACGCCGACCCGCGCGCCCTGTCGCGACTGGCCCGACGCGGCTCCGGTTCCGCCTCGCGCTCGATCTTCGGTGGATTCGTCGTCTGGCATGCCGGCGAGGGGGAAGGCGAAGCGGGGGACCTGAGTTCGTACGCGGAGCCCATCGGCGGTGACGAGCTGGACCCGGCCCTGGTGGTCGCCGTAGTGAACCAGGGCGCGAAGGCCGTCTCGAGCCGTGTCGCGATGCGGCAGACCACCGCCACGTCACCGTTCTATCGCCCATGGGCGGAATCGTCGGTGCTCGATCTGGCGGAGATGCGCAAAGCTGTCGCACGGCAGGATCTTCCCGCGATCGGGGAGATCGCCGAGCGCAATGCCCTCGGCATGCACGCCACCATGCTCACCGCCCGCCCCGGAATCCGTTACCTGTCACCGCATTCGATCGCCATCCTCGACGCGGTACTCGCGCTGCGTGCCGACGGGATCATGGCGTACGCCACGATCGATGCCGGCCCGAATGTCAAAGTGCTGTGCACCCGTGCCGACGCGCCACGGGTCGACGCTGTATTGGACGGCCTCGGCGACTTCGTCACCACCCGGACCGCGCACATCGGTCCCGGCGCGTCCCTGACGGCGCCCGGTGCGGGTGGTGATCGATGACCAGTTGTCGCGCTCCCGGCAAGCTCTTCATCGCCGGTGAATACGCCGTGGTCGAGCCGGGACACCTCGCGGTGCTCACGGCGGTCGATCGCTACGCCACCGCCACGGTGACCGGAGTGGATTCCGGCCAGGACATCACCCTGTATTCGGATCTGGACGGCGGGATCGCCCTGTCCTGCCGTCGTCACGGTGACGAATTGATACCCACTCCCGATGCTGTTGTGCCAGCGGCATTTTCCTACGTTTTCGCGGCGGTTTCGGTAGTGCACCGTCTACTCGTCGAGCGTGCGATCCCCGTATCGTCCTTCCGCCTGAGCGTCACCGCCGACCTCGGCGACGCCGACGGTCGCAAGTTCGGCTTGGGTTCCAGCGCGGCCGTCACGGTGGCCACTGTCGCCGCCCTCGGGCAACACTTCGGCCTCGGCCTCGATCCGATGGATCGCTACCGGCTGGCCATGCTCGCCACCATCGCGGTCAACCCCCGCGCCTCGGGCGGCGACATCGCCGTGAGCACCTGGGGCGGCTGGCTCGCCTACCGGTCCCCGGACCGCGCGCAGGTGGCGGCATCACTGGCCCGCGACGGCGTGGAGGCAACCCTGCGCGCACCGTGGCCAGGCCTGTCGGTTCGCCCGCTGCCCACCCCCACCGAGCTCACCTTGCAGGTCGGCTGGACCGGAAACCCGGCCTCCACGCCTGCCCTGGTCGCCGGCCTCGACGGTGACCGCACCACCTTCCGGGCGCACAGCAACGAGTGCGTCGAACGACTCGTCGTCGCCATCGAGGCCGACGACTCCCAGGCCGTGCGCCTCGAAATCGACAGCGCGCGAACACTGCTCGCCGACCTCGACGCGGTGTCGGGTCTGGGGATCATGACCCCGCGTCTGCACGCGCTGTGCGAGGCGGGCGCCGCGGTCGGCGCTGCCGCGAAACCCTCGGGTGCCGGGGGCGGGGACTGCGGTATCGCGCTCATCGAGCGCACCCGTCCCGGCGCGATCGCCGAACTCACGGGCCGTTGGATCACCGCCGGAATCCGCCCGCTGCCCCTGCGGACCCACCCAGTCGAAGGGGACCATCGATGATCGCCGATCGCAAGGACGACCACGTCCGCCACGCGGTGAACCACCAACGCCAGGCCGCCGGGAGCAGTGACTTCGACTCCGTCACTTTCGTTCACCACGCCCTCGCGGGCATCGACGCCGACGAGGTCTCCCTCGCGGTCGATATCGCTGGAAAGCATTGGGAAACACCACTGTTCGTCAACGCGATGACCGGTGGCAGTACCAAGACCGGCGAGATCAATCGCCAGCTCGCCATCGCCGCCCGCGAGACCGGGATCCCGATCGCCTCCGGATCGATGAGCGCCTACTTCCGTGATCCGTCGGTCGCGGGCACCTATCGCGTGCTGCGGCAGGAGAATCCGCACGGATTCGTGATGGCCAATGTGAACGCGAACGCGACGATCGACCAGGTGCGCAGCGCCGTCGACCTCCTCGAAGCCGACGCGTTGCAGATCCACCTCAACGCCGTGCAGGAAGTGGTCATGCCCGAGGGCGACCGCTCGTTCGGCACGTGGCCGCAGCAGATCGAACGCATCGTCGCGGCTACCGCCGTGCCGGTCTTCGTCAAGGAAGTCGGGTTCGGACTGAGCAGGCAAACCGTCACCTGGCTGCGCGACGCGGGCGTGTCCGTGGCCGACGTGGGCGGGCGCGGCGGTACCAATTTCGCGCGCATCGAGAACGATCGGCGAGTCGGCGGCGACTTCGGGTTCATCGAGAGCTGGGGCCAGTCCACCCCGAACTGCCTGCTCGACTGCGCCGACCTCCCCGGCATCGATATCGCCGCGTCCGGCGGCATCCGCTCGCCACTGGACATCGCGCGCGCACTCGCGTTGGGCGCCAACGCGACCGGTGTCGCCGGTGCGTTCCTGGAAACCCTGGTCAGCCACGACACCGCCGCCCTGGTCGACAAGATCGGGATCTGGCTCGACCAACTGCGCACCATCCTCACTGTGCTCGGCGCCCGCACGCCGGCGGATCTGGTCGGCGCCGACCTGCTCATCACCGGTGAGGTCGCGAGCTTCTGCCAACTTCGCGGTATCGACGCCGCGGCACTTGCCCACCGGAGCCCCTGGTGGCGTGAATCCGAACATCGAGAGGGAGTCACCCATGAATGACATGTCGTACGCGGCGGTGCCGATGCAGTGGGTGGGACCTGTGCGCATTACCGGAAACGTCGTCGACGATGCCGTCGACGTTCCTCTCGCCACCTACGAGACCCCGCTGTGGCCTTCGGTCGGGCGCGGCGCGCGGATCAGCACCCTGGCGGAGAAGGGCATCGTCGCGACGCTGATCGACGAGCGGATGACGCGCTCGATCCTGTTGGAGGCCGACGACGCGTACACCGCCTACACCACGGTCCAGCAGTTAGAAGGCCGCATGGCCGAGCTCCAGGAGGTGGTCTCGGGCAGTAGTCGGTTCGCGCGGCTCATCGACCTGCACCATCAGATCACCGGCAACCTGCTGTTCCTGCGCTTCGAATTCACCACCGGTGACGCGTCGGGCCACAACATGGCGACCCTGGCCAGCGATCACCTGATGGATCACATCCTGTCGACCATGCCCGGTGTGCGCTACGGCTCGATCTCGGGCAACTATTGCACCGACAAGAAGGCCACCGCGGTCAACGGCATCCTGGGTCGCGGTAAGAACGTGATCACCGAACTGATCGTCCCCCGCGAGGTGGTCGAGCAACGGCTGCACACCACCGCAGCGCAGGTGGTGCAGCTCAATATCCGCAAGAACCTGATCGGCACCCTGCTGGCGGGCGGAATCCGTTCCGCCAACGCGCATTACGCCAACATGCTGCTCGCGTTCTATCTGGCCACCGGTCAGGACGCCGCCAATATCGTCGAAGGATCCCAGGGCATCACCCATGCCGAGGATCGCGACGGCGACCTCTACTTCTCGTGCACCCTGCCCAACCTGATCGTGGGCACGGTCGGCAACGGCAAGCACGCGAGTTTCGTCGACGAGAACCTGGAACGCCTCGGCTGCCGTGAAGACCGGCAGCCCGGCGAGAACGCCCGACGCCTCGCGGTGATCGGAGCGGCCACCGTGCTGTGCGGGGAGCTGTCGCTGATGGCGGCACAGACCAATCGCGGTGAATTGATGCGCGCCCATACCCAATTCGAGCGGTCCACCACGAGCAACGGAATCTCACGATGACAACTACGCCGGTCGGTATCCACGACCTTTCGTTCGCCACCACCCATTACGCTCTCGATCACGCCGTCCTCGCCGAGCGACTCGGCGTGGATCGCGACAAGTTCTACCTCGGCATCGGCCAGGAGAAGATGAGCGTCGCCGCCGCCGACGAGGACATCGTCACCATCGCCGCGGCCGCCGCCAAGCCGATCCTGGAACGGCACGGCACCGACAACATCCGCACCGTGCTGCTGGCCACCGAGACCGGCGTCGACCAGTCCAAAGCCGCTGCGCTGTACCTGCATTCGCTGATCGGGCTGCCCAACGCCGCCCGTGTCGTCGAGCTCAAGCAGGCCTGCTACGGCGGCACCGCCGGGCTGCAGTTCGCGGCGGGCCTGATCGCCCGCGACCCGTCGCAGCGGGTGCTGGTCATCGCCGCCGACATCGCCAAGTACGAACTCGACACCCCGGGTGAGCCGACCCAGGGCGCCGCCGCCGTCGCGATGCTGGTCACCGCGGATCCGGCGATCCTGGCACTCGACCCGATCTCGGGCCTCTACAGCGCCGACATCATGGACTTCTGGCGCCCGAACTACCGCACCGAAGCCATCGTGGACGGCAAGACCTCGGTCAACGCCTACCAGAAGGCCGCCCAGGAGGCGTGGACCGACTACCGCCGCCAGGGCGGTCGTGAACTCGGTGAGTTCGCCGCGTTCTGCTACCACCAGCCCTTCACCAAGATGGCCTACAAGGCGCACCGGCACCTGCTCGAGAGCCAGGGCCACACCGCCGATGCCGACGCCATCGAGGCCGCGATCGGCGCCACGACCACCTACAACCGCACGGTCGGCAACAGCTACACCGCCTCGCTCTATCTCGGCTTGGCCTCGCTGCTCGACCACGCCGACGACCTCACCGACAAGGCGCTGGCCATGATCAGCTACGGGTCGGGCAGCGTCGCCGAATTCTTCAGTGGCACCGTGCAGCCCGGCTACCGCGAGCACCTGCGCACCGAGGCGAACCTGGCGGCGATCAGCTCGCGTGAGCTGCTCGGTTACGAGCGCTACCGGGACCTGCACGAGGCCACCTCGCCCAGCGACGGCGCCTACCACGCCATGGTCGAGGAGACTCGCCGCCCGTACCGGCTGGCCGCCGTCTCCGGTCACAAACGCATCTACGAATCCCGCTGAGGTCGCCCCATGAGCAGTAACGACACACGCCACGTCCAGGTCATGATCGTGGGCAGTGGGCTGTCCGGCCTCGGTACCGCCATCCGGCTGAGCCAGCGTGGCCTGTCCGACTTCGTGGTCATCGAGCGGGGCCCCGATGTCGGCGGGACCTGGCGCGACAACACCTACCCGGGTGCGGGCTGCGATGTGCCCTCGCACCTGTACTCGTATTCGTTCGCGCTCAATCCTGATTGGTCCCGGTCGTTCTCGCCCCAGCCGGAGATCGAGCAGTACCTGCGCACCGTGTCCGAACGCTACGGCGTTCGAGACAAGCACATCTTCGACTGCGCGCTGACCGCGGCCCGCTGGAACGATGCCGACCGCCGGTGGGATATCGAGACCAGTAAGGGCACCTTCACCGCCGACTTCATCGTCTCGGCGGCGGGCGTGCTCGCCGAGCCGAAGCTTCCGGATATCAAGGGCATCTCGAGCTTCGAGGGCGAGGTCTTCCACTCCGCGCGCTGGAACCACGACGCCACTCTGACCGGCAAGAAGGTCGCCGTCATCGGCACCGGATCCTCGGCGGTGCAGATCGTCCCGTCGATCGCGCCCGAGGTGGAGCACCTGGACGTGTACCAGCGCACCGCCACCTGGGTGATGCCGCAGATCTCGCGGCCGTACCTGGGGCTGGAACGATTCGCCTTCAAGCGGATTCCGGGTCTGCAACGGTTGATCCGGGCGCTGATCTACATCACGCGTGAGCTGTTCGTGATCACGCAGGTGAAGTACCCGTGGACCGGCATCGTGCTGGAAACGGTCGGGCGATTCAAGATGCGCTTCGAGATCCGGGACCCGGAGCTGCGGCGAAAAGTGCTGCCCCAGCACCGGATCGGCTGTAAGCGCATGCTCGTGTCGAACAAGTTCTACGGCGCGCTCGATCGCGACAACGTCGACGTCGTCACCGACGGCATCGCCGAGGTTCGCAGCGGGTCGATCGTGTCCGAGGACGGCACGGAGCGGGAGGTGGACGCCATCGTGCTCGCCACCGGTTTCCACGTTGCCGATTCGCCGACGTTCAACCTGTACACCGGTCGCGACGGCCGGACCGTGTCCGAGGCGGCCGATGCCGAGGGCTACCAGATGTACAAGGGCACGACCGTCTCGAATTTCCCGAACATCTTCTTCATGCTCGGCGCCAACTCCGGGTTGAACTACACCTCGCTGATCTACATCATCGAATCCCAGATCAACTACATCGTCGACGCGATCACCACGATGGAGCAGCGCAACCTGCAGTCCTTCGAGGTCCGCCTGGACGCGCAGGTCGAATACAACAACAAGCTCCAGCCGAAGATGGCCCGCACCGTGTGGGTCAACGGCGGCTGCACCAGCTGGTTCCTCGACAACCACGGCAACAACTCCGCGCTGTGGCCGGACTTCAGCTTCAAATATCGGCGCATGGTGCGGAAGTTCGACATCGACGCCTACGACACCACCACGAAGACACTGTGACCGCATCGCAGGGGCGCCACACCCGCGTCGCGATCATCGGTGCCGGGTTCGCCGGGTTGGGTGTGGCTATTCGCCTGCGCCAGTTGGGTATCACCGACGTCGTCGTCTTCGAACGCGGCAGTGATGTCGGCGGTACGTGGCGTGACAACACCTATCCCGGCGCCGGGTGCGATGTGCCCTCGCAGCTGTATTCGTATTCGTTCGCCCCCAATCCGGACTGGACGCACTCGTTCTCGACACAGCCGCAGATCCAGCAGTACATCCAGGACGTGGTCGACCGGCACGGGGTCCGCGATGCGGTCGTTCTCGAGTGCGAGGTCACCGACGCGCGGTGGAACGACGCAGGCGCGCGATGGGAGATCCAGACGAGCGGCGGCGCCTACACCGCCGAGATCATGGTGTCGGCGGCCGGCCCGCTGAGTGCCCCGAATCTGCCCGATATCAAGGGCATCAACACTTTTCGTGGTCCGATCTTCCACTCCGCGCGCTGGGATCACGAGTTCGAGCTCACGGGCAAGCGCGTCGCGGTCATCGGCACCGGCGCGTCCGCGATCCAGATCGTGCCGTCGATCGCTGGCGAGGTCGCCCGGCTCGACCTCTATCAGCGCAGCGCGCCGTGGGTGCTGCCGCGCATGGGCCGCAAGTACACCTGGCTGGAGCGGCTGTACTACCGGCGAGTTCCGGGTGCGCAGCGGCTGGCCCGGCTCGGGGTGTACTGGGTGCGTGAGTCTTTCGTGCTCTGGCAGTCCAAGTATCCACCGCTCGCCGACTTCTTCTCGTTCGGTGCGCGGATCAAGATGTGGTCGGTGATCCGGGATCGGGAGCTGCGCCGCAAGCTCACCCCCGGCTACCGTCTCGGGTGCAAGCGCATGCTGATCTCGAACGTCTACTACCCCGCGCTGGCCCGCGACAATGTCGAGGTCGTCGTCGACGGCATCGCCGAGATCCGCGAACAATCGATCGTCGCCGACGACGGCACCGAACGCGAAGTCGACGCCGTCGTGCTGGCCACGGGCTTCCGGATCACCGACTCGCCGACCTACGACCTGATCAGCGGGCGTGACGGGCGCACCCTGTCGGAGGTATTCGGCGCCGAGGGCATCAGCGGGTACAAGGGCACGACCATCGCGAACTTCCCGAATCTGTTCGTGATGATCGGCCCGAACTCCGCGTTGAGCTACACCTCGGCGGTGTTCACCATCGAATCCCAGATCAACTACATCATCGACGCCGTCACGACGATGACGACCGGTGGCCTGCGCAGCGTCGAGGTCCGCGAGGACGTGCAGGCCGCCTACAACCGGGACCTGCAGAAGAAATTCGACGGCACCGTCTGGAACACGGGCGAATGCACCAGCTGGTTCGTCGACGAGAACGGCCACAACGCCACGCTGTGGCCGGATTTCAGCTACCGGTTCCATCGGATGCTGAAGACCTTCGACGTCGAGGCCTACGAGACGTCCCGGTCAGAATGAATTCTGCCGCGAGCTGACGGTCGGCGGCCGCGAGGAGGCCCGCAGCGGGTTCGCGGTGGGGAAGGTGATCGAGGGCAGGGTCACCCACATGCGCACCCGGGTGCCGGTCTCGTCGTGGTCGAAGGTGAGATCCTCGGTGAGTACCCGCATCATCTCCACGCCGCGACCTCGGTAGCCGGGGTCGGTAGGAGTGGGGATCCAGCTGCCGTGGTCGGCGATCTCCAGGACCACCCGGTCGCCGTCGCAGCGGGCCGTGAGACCGACGCGGCCGGGTTCGGTGTCGCGGTAGGCGTGTTCGACGCTGTTGCTGCAGGCCTCGTTGGCCGCGGCGACGAGGTCGGCGGCCAAATCGTGCGGGACCGCGGCGGTGGCGAACCAGCGGTACAGACCACGGCGCACACCGGCCAGTTCGGTCGCGGCAGCGGGAAAGTCGAGGCTCAGCGGCTCCGGGGGCTGCCGGTAGACGACCATGGCGACGTCGTCGTCGTAGCCCGCGGGCGGGCACAGCCGCGACAGCACCGCGTCGGCGACATCGCGGGGGAGTGCGGCACCGGTCTCGCTGAGCACGTCGGCGATCTTGACGAAGCCCTCGGCGATGTCGTACCCGCGCTGTTCGACGAGGCCGTCGGTGAACAGCACCAGGGTGGCGCCCGGTGGGAGCGCCGTGGTGGCTTCCGGCCTGCGTGGGGTATCGAAGGTGGCCAGGGGGACCGCGCGTCCGCCTTCGAGGATGCGGCCCGGTCCGCCGGGCGGTGCGAGGACGGGCGGCATGTGCCCCGCGTTCGAGTAGCGCACCATCCCGCGCTCGGGGTCGAGCACGGCCGCGCACACCGTCGTACACATGGCGCCGGGGATCCGGGAGGCCACGGCGTCGAGTTCGGCGAGCAACTGTGCTGGTCCGGCGCCACGCAGCAGCAGAGCCCTTGCCGCGGTACGCAATTGGCCCATCACCACGGCGGCGGACAGACCACGACCGACGCAGTCGCCGACGACGACGCCGATGGTGCCGTCGCGCAACGGCACCACGTCGTACCAGTCGCCGCCGATCTCGAGCGGCGGCAAGGCGGGTTCGTAGTGCACCGAGAAACGGGGCGGCAGTTCGATCGGCCCGAGCATCGCCCGCTGCAGGGTGAGCGAGGTGGCGCGGGCCTGGTCGAAGTTGCGGGCGCGCTGGAGCGCGACGCTGAGATGACCGACGAGCAGTGAGTACAGAGCCCAGTCGGCGGCGCTGACCGCGCGTGGCGCACCGAAGCGCACCCACAGCGCCGCGTCCCCGGTCTCGCCGAGCGGTGCGACGACCGCGTCGACCCCGCCCTCGTCACCGGTGATGGCCGAGAGCCCACGGGCGGACTGCCTGCGTGAGCGGTCGAGCAGGGCCTGGGTGTCGTCGTCGAGCACGACGGGGCCGTCGGCGCGCGGGCCGCTCTGCCGCATCGGCGCCACGGTGAATTGTGATGCGATACCGATGGTTTCGGGTGTCGGCTCCGCTTCTTTGCTCGACGGTGTCACGCCGCAGGAGTAGACATCGGGGCGTCCGGTCCGGCTCGGCCAGATCGCGACCAGCGCGGTCTCGGCGCCCATGGTCCGGCGCAGTTCGTCGAGTCCGACCGCGAGGACCTCCACCATGCTCGTCGCCGCGCCGACGGCGGTGGCCAGGCGGGAGGCGGCCTGGTCGCGGGCCTGCGCGTCGTGTTCGGCGGTTACATCGCGCACGGTGCCGACGAAGATCCGTTCGTCGTTCTCCTGCTTCACCAGCGAGCTGGCGCTCACCGCCAGCCAGCGTTCGCGGCCGTCGCGATGACGCACCGGCATCACGAATCGTGAAGCCTCCGTGCCGATCTGGGGGTATCCGGCGCGATCGGTCAGAGCCCACGGATGGGGCAGCCGGAACGGCACCTCGGTGGCGCCGTATCCGGTGAGCACCCCGAACGCGGAGTTCACCTCGACGATGGTGCCGTCGTCGTCGGCGACGAAGAACCCGTCCTGCAACGATTCGACCAGCGCGGTGCGAAAGGCGTCGCGGCCCTCGAGATCCTCGGCGCGGGAACGCTGTTGCTCGTAGCGGCGGGTGCCGTCGAGGTAACCGCGGGTGGCGATGTCCAGTGCCGCCATGGTCTGCAGCAGGAATTCCAGTGCTACCTCGGCGCGGCGCGGATCGGCCTGCGTTTCGCTGTCCTGGGCAACAGCGCGGAAGTGATGCTCGGTGAGATCGAGCAGGCTGATGCCTTCGACGAGGGCCCGTCTGCCGAGGTCGTATCCCTCCGAGAGGCCGGCCTGGCCTGGCGCGGCGACGTGGCGGCGCATCGCCGCCGAATAGTCGTCGAGAAATGCGACCAGGACCGCGCTCATCGGCAACCTCTCATCAGCCCGCACGCATTGGTGCGATGTCGGGGCCTCACGGGCACGGCCCGCGGAAACGTGCCGCGAGCACCAGTGCGTCGTCGGTGTCCTTCGCATCGCGAGCGAGCAGATCGCCCGCGATGGCGGTGGCGGTTTTGGCCAAGTCGAGCGATTCCGGGCCGACCGCGACGATTCCGTCGGTCGCCATCAGCAACAGATCGCCGGGGCGGATCGGCAGGGTCTGCGGCTGCAGGTGCGAGGGCAACCGATACCCGACGATGCCGCCGGTGAGCAGCATCGTCGCCCGCAGCTCCGGACCGGCCGGGCCGAGGGTGAGCAAACGCGAATCGACGTTGCCCACGCCGAGCCATTGCAGCGTCTCGCCCGGCTCGATCAGCGCCAATGACACTGCGGCGCCGCGGGTTTCGACCATCGCGCGATGGCAGAGCACCATCAGCACGTCCAGCGGTTCGCCGCAGTTCTCGGTGAGGATGGCCATCGCGCGATCGGCGGCCTCGGCCGCGGGCGCACCGTGACCGAGCCCGTCGAGGACCGCGAACAGCACGCCGGCGCCGGTGTCGAGCACGAGCGCGCGGTCGCCGGAGACGTCCTGGCCGGGCAGAGCCCGGCCGGCCGTCGACCACTCCATGCGCCCGATGATCCCGTCCTCATGCAACGTCGGGTACCCACTTCCACATCTCGATCAACGTCCCGCGGCCCGGGGCGGAATCGATGGTGAGGCGGTCCATCAGTCTGCGCGCGCCGGGCAGCCCGAGTCCGAGTCCGCGGCCGGTGGAATAGCCGTCTTCCAGCGCGCGGGGAATGTCACGGATGCCGGGGCCCTGGTCCTCGGCTTGGATCACGAGCGCGCGGCGACCTTCGCGCAAGTCGATGAGCAACCTGATCTCGCCGCTGCCCGCGTAACTGGTGATGTTGCGGGCGATCTCGGAGATGGCGGTGGAGATCATCGTGCGGTCGGTGAGGGTGAAACCGAGGTCACCGGCCAACTCGCTCCCGGCCTGCCGGGCGGTGACGATGTCCTCGGACACCTTGACCGCGATCGCCACCTGCTCAGCGGCCACTGTCGCGACCGTCTCGTCGCCGCGGGTGCCGATTCAGCCAGGAGAGGCCTTCCTCGAGATCCAGCGCGGTGTGCATGTCTTCGAATGTCAGGCCCAGTTGCACCATGGCGAAGGCCACCTCGGGCTGCAACCCGACGATGACGGTTTCCGCGCCGCGCAACTGGGTCATGTGCGCGATCGTGCGCAACGAGCGCGCGGCGAAGGAATCCATCACGTCGATGGCGGTGACGTCGACGATGATGCCGGTCGCGCGGTAGCGACTGACCTGCTTCATCAGGTCGTCCTGTAACCGCTCGGTGTCGGCATCGGTCAACGCCGACTGCACGGACGCGATCAGGTACGTGCCCTGCTTGAGAATAGGTACCGGCATGGTGGCTTGGTCAGCGCCCGTCCCGCTCGCTCAAGCGTTCGGTGACCCGGGAGACCTCGTACCCGAGTAGACGCTCGGCCTCTTCGATACCGCCCTGCAGGTCGCCGACGGCATTCATCTTGGACAGATCGAGGCCGATGGTCACCAGGGTCAGCGCGATCTCCGAGGACAAGCCGGTGATGATCACGCTGGCGCCCATCAGGCCGGACGCGTCGACGGTCTGCACGAGGTGGTTGGCCACCACGGAGTCGATCGCGGGCACACCGGTGATGTCGATGACGACCACCTTGGCGCGATTGGCGCGGATGGCGCGCAGCAGCTGTTCGGTGAGCTGGCGGGCGCGCTGGGAGTCGAGCACACCGATGATCGGCAGGATGAGCAGCTGCTCGCGCACCTGCAGCACCGGGGTGGACAGCTCGCGGATGGCCTCTTGCTGGCGGCTGATGACGCGCTCGCGCTCCTGCACGAACGACACGGCCACGGTGTTGGCGATGCGGTTGGCGGCCGGTTCGTAGGCGTCGAGCACGCGGTTGAGCAGCTCGAAGTTGGACTGGTACTTCTCGAAGAGGCTGCGCGCCAGCACATCGCGCAGCAGCAGCACGATGCCGATGACCTCGTCGGTCTCGACGCCTCGCGGAATGATGCGCTCGGACAGGTCGCGGGCATAGGCCTGCAGTGCCTCGACGCTACCGGTGACGAGCACCTCGACGTAGTTGTCGTACATCGACGTCGCCTCGGAGAAGATCTCCTCCGGGGTCATCGCGGTCAGCAGTTCGGCCTCGGTGATACGCCGTGCCCACTCTTCCCGCAGCCCGGTGCGGTTCTGCCGCAGATGCTCGACCAACTGCGGGAGCAGGTTGTCGAGCGGTTGCGCCGGCAGCGAATCCGCCGAAAGACTCGTGGACACCTCGGACATGGAAACCCCTGCCCCTTTCGACGACGGACGTTTTCGGTGCGCACAGTGCGCGTTGAGCCTGAGCCTACTCATACCCCCTTCCTGGTGCTGCCCAAACGTGGCGCGCCCGGCTATTCCGGGGCGAACCCGCGTTCCAGTGCGCGCAGCGCCTGATCCAGATACACGGTGAGGTCGGTATCACCGCGCTCGAGCCACGCGTCGAACGCGGCACGCGCGGCGGCCAGGGTGGTGCGCCCGATGGCGAGGGGGATCAGGTCGCCCGCACCCGCCCCGAGGCGGCTCGCGGCGAACTCGCCGACGGCGTGCTCCCACGCGTCGTAGTGTGCCCCCGCGCCCGCCGAGAGGGCGGGGACCCCGGACACCAGCCGCATCCTGGTGCGCAACTCGGGGATGTCCTCGGCGCGATATCTGTTGGCCGCCACCACGATTCGGCGGACCGCCGCCATCATCGGCTCGTCGGCCGGGACGGCGGCGAACGCGGCGCGAAGGTCGTCGACCTCGTTGTCGAACTGGTGCCACAGCACCTCGGCCTTGGTGGGGAAGTAGCGGAAGAAGGTGCGCTCGCTCACCCCGGCCTCGGCGGCGATGCGTTCGACGGTGACGTCGTCGAACCCGTATTCGGCGAACAGCTTCATCGCGATCACCTCCAGCTCGCGACGGGTGGTGCGCGGCGGACGCCCGCGGTGCCCCGACGGCTTCGGAATCGACATCGGTGCGCGCGGCGGCGGGGCGGACATGGATACAGGATAGGGACTCGGGGAGCTTTCGACCTGCACGAGCTATTGATTATGTCAGTGACTGACGTTAATGTTGGCGCCATGTTCGTGGCGCACCTCACATCGCCCGAGGCAGGTGTGCGCGCCGCCGAGGGAGTGATCCTGGTCATTCCGCTCGGTGCGACCGAGCAGCACGGCCCGCATCTGCCCCTGTCGACCGACAGCGATATCGCCTCGGCGGTGTGCCTGCGAGCCGCCGCCGAGCGTCCCGACGTGCTCATCGCGCCCGCCGTGGCCTACGGGGCAAGCGGCGAGCACGCGGGGTTCGCGGGCACCTTGTCGATCGGGCAGGCGGCGCTGGAACTGCTCGTCGTCGAACTGTGTCGCTCCGCGACGGACACGTTCTCACGAATCGTGCTGGTCAACGGGCACGGCGGCAATGTGGAAACGCTGCGCCGAGCCGTCGCCTTGCTGCGGTCGGAGTCGCGCGACGTGCGGGTGTTCTCGCCCGGCTACGGCGGCGACCCGCACGCCGGGCGCACCGAAACCTCGATCCAGCTCGCGCTGAGTCCCGAGCTGGTGCGCACCGAACTGGCCGAGCCGGGGGACTGCCGCCCGCTGGCCGAACTGCTGCCGCTGCTGCGCGCGGGCGGAGTGCGGGCAGCCAGTCCCAATGGAATCCTCGGCGACCCCACCGGATCGAGTGCCGACGAAGGCGCCGATCTGTTGCGGGTCGCCACGACCGCATTGCTGGAAGACCTGCGCCGATGGTGGCCGCAGGATCATGAGGAAGGACCCCGATGAATCCCTGGTTCGAGACCGTTGCCGAGGCGCAACGGCGCGCCCGCAAGCGCCTGCCGAAATCGGTCTACGGCGCGCTGATCGCGGGTTCGGAACGCGGACAGACCATCGAAGACAATCAGACCGCGTTCACCGAACTCGGTTTCGCCCCGCACTGCGCGGGCCCGATCGGCGAACGTGACCAATCGACCACGGTGCTGGGCCAGCAGGTCTCCATGCCGGTGCTGATCTCGCCGACCGGCGTGCAGGCGGTGCATCCCGACGGTGAGGTCGCCGTCGCGCGCGCCGCGGCGGCACGCGGAATCGCCATGGGGCTCAGTTCTTTCGCGAGCAAGCCCGTCGAGGAGGTCATCGCCGCCAACCCGTCGACCCTGTTCCAGCTGTACTGGTGTGGCAACAGAGACCAGATCCTCGAGCGGATGGCCAGGGCGAAGAAGGCGGGCGCGGTGGGCCTGATCCTCACCCTGGACTGGTCCTTCTCGCACGGCCGCGACTGGGGCAGCCCGGTGATCCCGGAATCGCTGAACCTGCGCACGATGATGAAATTCGCGCCGCAGACCCTCGCGCGCCCGCGCTGGCTCGCGACCTACCTGCGCTCGGGCAGCATTCCCGACCTCACCGCACCCAATATGGCGGTCGGCGGCGGCGCGGCGCCCGGGTTCTTCGGCGCCTACGGCGAATGGATGCAGACACCGGCGCCCGACTGGGACGATGTCGCCTGGATCTGCGCGCAATGGGACGGTCCGGTGCTGCTCAAGGGCGTGATGCGGGTGGACGACGCCTTGCGCGCCGTCGACGCGGGCGTCGCGGGCATCTCGGTGTCCAACCACGGCGGCAACAACCTCGACGGGACCCCCGCCGCCATCCGCGCGCTGCCGGTACTCGCCGACGCGGTGGGCGACCAGATCGAGGTGCTCCTCGACGGCGGCATCCGGCGCGGCAGCGATGTCGTGAAGGCGGTGGCGCTCGGTGCGCGTGCGGTGCTGATCGGGCGCGCGTACCTCTGGGGTCTGGCGGCCAACGGTCAGGCCGGTGTCGAGAACGTACTCGACGTCCTGCGCGGCGGCATCGATTCCGCGCTGCTGGGTCTGCGCAAGACCTCGATCACCGACCTGACGCGCGACGACATCGTGATCCCGGCCGGTTTCGAGCGCGCGTTGGGGGTGGGTTCGGGGCAAAACGACTCCGGCAACCGGGATTTCACGACCGACGCAACGGTCGTCAGCGGCGCCGCGTCTCGTTAGTATCGGCGGTTGGGCAGCACCGCCGGAGGGGGATTTCGTGAGTGTGGTTTCGGATATCAAGGGTTCGCGTCGGCGAATCATGATGTCGCGCAGCGTGTCCTACACGCTGCCCGCCGTGGTGGCGGTGGCACTGGTCTCGGCCGGATGTGGCACCGCCACCCCGAAACCGGCACCGCGCGCGGCGTCGGCCACGCTCACGACCACCTCGAAGCCCCCGACGACGACGTCCCGGACGGCCACCACGACCGCGGCCGCCGCCCAACCGGCGTCCGTCGGGGTCTGCGTGGATACGACGACCAACGTCCGGGTGGCCGACGATCAGTGCGACACCGCGAGCGCCAGGTACTCGCGCTTCTGGTACCAGCACACCGATACCTTCGTGTACCCGGCGATCGGCGTCGCCGTCGCGCTGGCGGCGGGCAGTTTCCTGCGCCCGAGCACCGGTGAGGTCTTCGATCGCGGCGCACCGACCAAGGGCGGCACCGTCGCGCGCGGTGGTCTGGGCAAGACCCGCCCCGATTCCTCCGGCGGGGGCGGCGGCAGCGCCGGGTCCTAGTCCTCGCCGGGCGCGGCGGTTTGCAGGCGACCGACCGGGTCGTCGGCCTTCGCGCCGCGGTGATGGTCGACGAGCACGTCGTAGATCTCCGCGAGGGTGGCGAGCTGGTCGCGATCCAACACGTCGATCATGTGTTTGCGCACGCTGCGCACATGCGCGGGCGCGGCCGTGGTGAGTAGTTGTCCGCCGGTCGGGGTCAGCTTGGCCACGGTGCGGCGCTGGTCGTGCGGCATCGTCTCGCGTGAGACCAGGCCGCGCTTCTGCATGCGGGTGATCTGGTGCGAGAGCCTGCTCTGCGACCATTCGAGCGCGCAGGCCAGATCGGCGAAGGTGAGCCGCTGGCCCGGTGCGTCGGCTAGATAGACCATGACGGAATACTCGACATAGCTCAGGTTGGCTGCCCTGCCTGCGTCACGTCCGATCGCCGCGGCGATCAGGTCGCGGGTCCGGACATAGCCCAGCCAGGCACGCATTTCGACATCATCGAGCCACTGTGGATCGGTCACGATCGAGCTCCAGATTCTGAAGGTGCAGGCTTCGGATTGAACGGTGCACTCCCGCCACCGCCCGGGAGAATGGGTAGCACCGTTTGGGTTGAACGTGCAACCTCGATATTGGTTAGGGTCAGTCAGGAACCTCACATAGGGTTGCCTAACCGCCGTGCGGGTGTGGGTGGTCGTTAGGCTGCGGATTGCTTTGTGACCAGCCCTGCCTGGTGCTCCGCAGTGTTGCGGTGCCCGCCCTGCCCGAAGGAGTGCGATCCGTGACCGCGCCGGAGTTCCGCTATTCCGATCTGCTTCCGATCGGCGCCGACGAGACGCCCTACCGCCTGCTCACCAGCGAGGGGGTCAGCACCTTCGAGCACAACGGGCGCACCTTCTTGCAGGTCGAGCCCGAGGCGTTGCGGCTGCTGACCGAGACGGCGATCCACGACATCAGCCACTATCTGCGGCCCGCGCACCTGCGCCAGCTGCGCAAGATCATCGACGACCCCGAGTCCTCGGGCAACGACCGTTTCGTCGCGCTCGACCTGCTCAAGAACCTCAACATCTCCGCCGGCGGCGTGCTGCCGATGTGCCAGGACACCGGCACCGCGATCGTGATGGGCAAGAAGAGCGAGGGCGTGCTCACCGGTGTCGACGACGCCGAATGGCTCAGCCGCGGCATCTTCGACGCCTACACCAAGCTGAACCTGCGCTACTCCCAGCTCGCCCCGATCACCATGTGGGACGAGAAGAACACCGGCACCAACCTGCCCGCCCAGATCGAGCTGTATTCGACCGAGGGCGACGCCGACAACCCGGTGTACAAGTTCCTGTTCATGGCCAAGGGCGGCGGCTCGGCCAACAAGTCGTTCCTGTACCAGGAGACCAAGGCCGTCCTGAACCCCGAGCGCATGCTCGAGTTCCTCGACGAGAAGATCCGCTCGCTGGGCACCGCGGCCTGCCCGCCGTACCACCTCGCGGTGGTCATCGGCGGTACCAGCGCCGAATTCGCCTTGAAGACAGCGAAATACGCCTCGGCGCACTACCTGGACAACCTGCCCACCGAGGGCTCGATCACCGGTCACGCGTTCCGTGACGTCGAGCTCGAGGAAGAGGTCTTCCAGCTCACCCGGGAGTTCGGCATCGGCGCGCAGTTCGGCGGCAAGTACTTCTGCCACGACGTGCGCGTGGTCCGCCTGCCTCGCCACGGCGCGTCCTGCCCCGTCGCGATCGCCGTGTCCTGCTCGGCCGATCGCCAGGCGCTGGCCAAGATCACCAAGGACGGCATCTTCCTGGAGCAGCTGGAAACCGAACCGGCCCAGTACCTTCCGGAGCAGACCGCCGACATCCTCGGTGGCGACGTGGTGAAGATCGATCTCAATCGCCCGATGGACGAGATCCGCGCCGAGTTGTCGAAATACCCGGTGAAGACCCGTCTTTCGCTGACCGGTCCCTTGGTCGTGGCCCGCGACATCGCCCACGCCAAGATCAAGGAACGCCTCGACGCGGGCGAACCCATGCCGCAGTACCTGCGCGACATGGCCGTCTACTACGCGGGCCCGGCCAAGACCCCCGAGGGCTATGCCTCGGGCTCCTTCGGCCCCACCACCGCCGGTCGGATGGACTCCTACGTCGACCAGTTCCAGGCCGCGGGCGGCTCCATGGTCATGCTCGCCAAGGGCAACCGTTCGGCCCAGGTCACCAAGGCGTGCCACGAACACGGCGGCTTCTACCTCGGTTCCATCGGCGGCCCCGCCGCCCGCCTCGCCCTCGACTGCATCAAGAACGTCGAGGTCCTGGAATACGCCGAACTCGGCATGGAAGCCGTCTGGAAGATCGACGTCGAAGACTTCCCCGCGTTCATCGTCGTCGACGACAAGGGCAACGACTTCTTCGCCGAGACCTCCAAGCCCATCGCCCTGCGCGTGCGCACCCGTTCCAAGGAACGCGTGTAGTCATCCGGCTCCGATACCCCGGTATCCGCTGCGGCGGGTGCCGGGGTTTCGTCTGTTTCGCGGGCCCGACGACGCCTGTCACCCCGGTGTAATGTGACGCCCGACATACGGCGGACAGGGGTGCGGATTGGCGAGCGGTTCAGTGCCGAGGGGGCGGGTGACGCGCAGCGCGAAGTTGGGGCAGTTCGCCGCCGGCCAGGCCATGCGGGAAGTCGGGCGGCGGCTGTCGATGATAGGCCGCACCGACGAGGCGCGGGAGGTACTGGCCGAGAGGTCGGCGATGATGAAGGCCCAGCAGATCGTCGCGGTCCTGGGGAGCATGAAGGGCTCGGCGATGAAACTCGGGCAGATGGGGTCGGTGCTCGATCTCGACTTCGTGCCCGAAGCCCATCGAGAGCAGTTTCGTGCCCAGCTCGCGGCCCTGCAGGACCGGGCGCCCGCGATGCCGTTCTCGACGATGCGGCAGGTGCTCGAGGACGATCTCGGTCCCTTGTCTCGGACCTTCGCCGAGTTCGGTGAGACAGCGATCGCGGCGGCGTCGATCGGCCAGGTGCACCGGGCACGACTGCACGACGGGCGTGTCGTCGCGGTCAAGGTGAAGTATCCCGGGGTCGAGCGCGCCGTCCACGCCGATATCAGCAATCTCGAGTTCCTCGCCAAGATGGCGAGAACGGCGCTGCCGAGCTTGGCCGATACGGGCGTGCTGGAGGAGGTCGCCAGCAATCTGCGCAGCGAACTCGACTACGAGCGCGAGGCTCGAACTCAGCATCGGGTCGCGCAGCGCTATAGTGGCCATCCCTTCATCACCGTGCCCGACAGCATCGAGGAATTCTGTACGCACAACGTGCTGGTCACCGAATTCGTCGAGGGGCATCCCTTTTCGCATATCCAGACCCTGCCCGCCGCCGAACGTGACCGGCTCGGTGAACTGATCTATCGCTTCTATATCGCCGGTCTGTTCGCCGACAACGAGTTCTGTGGCGATCCGCATCCGGGCAATGTGCTGTTGGCCGCCGACGGAAAACTCGCCTTCGTCGACTTCGGTCTCTACAAGGAGATGGACCCCGACCACGTCGAATTCGAACGTGATGTCCTGCGGGCAGCCGCGGAAGGCCGGGGCGAGGATCTGTTCGCGGCGTGGGTGGGTAGGGGGATCATCGACCCCGATTCCGCGGTCACCGCGGAGGAGAGTCTGGCCTACGTCTGGGCCGCCACCGGCTGGCACCTGCTCGACGAGGCCGTCACGATCACCCCCGAATTGGCGACCGGCGCACTGCTTCTCGCCATCGATCCGCGCTCGTCGGACTTCCAGGGCATGCACAAACAGCTGCTGCCGCCCGAGCATGTGTTCTCCCGCCGCGCCGACCTGTTCACCTTCGCCACCCTCGGTCAGCTGCGCGCCACCGCCAACTGGCATCAGCTCGCCCGCGAATGGCTCTACGACGAACCTCCGCAGACCGAAACCGGCCGGGTGATCGAGCAGTGGCGCCTCGGTCTCGGCGACCGGTCGGGTCGATAGAATCCGCCTATGAAAACTGTGCTCGGCCGCGCGGCCGACCGGATCCTGGTGACGATGACGGCCGCCGCCGCAGTGACCGCCGTCGGCATCGGCACCGTCGGCGCCCAGCCCGAGCCGCGCGAACAGTTCCAATCGGCAGCGGGCACCGAAGGCCTCGACCCACCGCTCGCCGCCGCCTACACCCTCGCCGAGCAGCAGGCCCATGCCGAGGATGTGCCGCTGTCGATCACCTCCGGCCATCGCACCTACGAGCAGCAGCAATGGCTCTGGCAGGACGGCCTCGCCACCTACGGCAGCCCCGAGGAAGCGCGCCGCTGGGTGCTGCCGCCGGAGGAATCCACCCATGTCTCCGGTCACGCCGTCGATGTCGGCCCGCAGGTGGGGGCGCAGTGGCTCGAGGCCAACGGCAACCGGTGGGGGCTGTGCCGCACCTTCGACAACGAGTGGTGGCATTTCGAGTTGGTCACCGCGCCCGGCACACCGTGTCCGCCCCGGGTACCGGACGCGAGCCAACGCTAGAGCGGAACAGTTCAGCGCAGCGCGCCGAAGAATGTCCGGATGTCGGCGACGTGGGCGACGGGTTCCTCCATCGCGACGAAATGGTTGCCCGGATTTCCCGTCGGCCAGTGGGTGATCTTGTTGCCCCGGTCGGCGAGGGTGCGCATGAGCGGTGAACCGCCACCGTAGACGCCGGTCGGCACCAGGTTCTGGTCGGTGGGCCAACTGAATCCGCCACCGTCGCGCAGTCCGTCGTACATGGGCCAGGACGAGGTGCCGGTGGTCTGGGTGAACCAGTACAGGGCGATGTTGGTCAGCAGGTGGTCGCGCTCGATCACGTCTTCGGCGCGGTCGGCCATGTAGGCGAACTCCTGGAACTTCTGCATCATCCATGCCAGCAGTGCGACCGGCGAATCGTTCCAGCCGAGGGCGAAGGTTTGCGGCGCCGCCCGCAACAGGGCGTGGTGGTCGACGCCGCCGGTCATCCACTGCTGCATTTCCGCCCATTGCGCGCGATCCTCGGCCGACATCGCGGGCACGTCTGCCTCGGTCGGCATGCCGATCCCGCCGTCGAGATGCACGCCGATCACGTGTTCCGGGGCGGCGAGCGCCATCTCCGGCGCGATGTAGGCGCCGAGGTCACCGCCCTGCGCGCCGTAGCGGTCATAGCCGAGGCGGTCCATCAGAGTGGCCCACATCGCGGCGACCCGTGCCGTGGTCATTCCGGTTTCGCGCGGCGCCGCCGAGAAGGCGAAGCCGGGGACGGACGGGATCACCACGTCGAAGGCGAGCGCGGGGTCGAGGCCATGGGCGCGCGGATCGGTGAGTGGGCCGATGGTGCGGGTGAACTCCACGAACGAGTTGGGCCAGCCGTGGGTCAGCAGCAGCGGCACCGCGTCGGGCTCGGGGGAGCGAACGTGCACGAAATGGACGTCGAGGCCGTCGATCTCGGTGATGAACTGGGGAAACGCATTCAGCGCGGCTTCTTGTGCCCGCCAATCGAATTCGTGCACCCAGTACTGGGCGAGCTCGCGCAGGTACTCGGCTGGGATGCCGCGCTCCCAGCCTTCGCCCGGCAGTTGAGCCGCCCAGCGCGCCCTGCTCAGCCGGTCGTGCAGGTCGTCGATCTCGGACTGGGGGATGTCGATGCGGAACGGGCGAATGGTGCTCATCGGTACTCCTCGGTGTCGGTGTGATTCCGACGCTACGAATCATCTAGGACAACTTCGGTCCTAGATATCCGGCAGAATCGAGAACATGACCGACACCGCCGCCCGCCTGCTCCGTTTGCTCTCCCTGTTGCAGATGCCACGGGAGTGGCCCGGCAGCGAACTGGCCGATCGGCTCGGCGTCACCGACCGGACCGTGCGACGCGATGTCGACCGGCTGCGCGAGCTGGGCTACCCGGTGGTCGCGGCGATGGGTGCGGCCGGTGGGTACCGGCTCACCGCAGGTTCGGCGCTGCCGCCGTTGATCCTCGACGCGGACGAGGCGGTCGCGGTGGCTGTCGGGCTGAGAGTCGCTGCGGGACAGGCGGTCGCGGGCATCGAGGACGCCTCGGTACGGGCCTTGACCAAGCTCGAGCAAGTTCTGCCGGCGAAACTGCGCAGACGGGTGCGCGTGGTCGGTTCGGCGGTCACGGTCCGCGCGGGCGAGGGCCCCACCGTCGACCCCGAGGTACTCACCACCCTCGCCGCCGCTGTCACCAACCGAGAACGCCTGCGCTTCACCTACCGTGACGCCACCGGCGCCGAATCCCGCCGCCACACCGAGCCCGCCGGTGTCGTCGCTGCGGGCCGCCGCTGGTACCTCGTCGCCTACGATCTCGACCGCGACGCCTGGCGCAGCTACCGAGCCGACC
The DNA here is from genome assembly GCF_001427185.1 of Nocardia sp. Root136. Classification (NCBI taxonomy): domain Bacteria; kingdom Bacillati; phylum Actinomycetota; class Actinomycetes; order Mycobacteriales; family Nocardiaceae; genus Nocardia; species Nocardia sp. Root136. Next base: position 687,013 of record NZ_LMFE01000001.1, on the reverse strand, counting down.
GCATCGAAACCCCCCACCCCACCGGCGCCCGCACCACCCCCCGCGACCTCCCCGCCGCCGACCCGGCCGACTACGTCGCAGGCCGCCGAACCGACTGGGCCACAACCGAATACCACGTCGACGTCACCATCGAAGCACCACACGGCCGCGTCGCGGGCCGCCTCGGCGAAGAACCGGACACCTTGCACGCCGCCGACGACGCCACGTGCCGCCTCACCGCCACCCGAGACGACGAGCCTGCATGGCTTGCCACCCAGCTGACCACCCTCGGTGTCCCCTTCCACGTACACAATTCGCCAGAACTGGCCGCGAGTATGCGCACCCTCGTGCACCGCCTGACCGCCGCCTTGCCGACCGGGTAACCCGGCCACGATCGCGCCCTCGCCGAGCCGGTCGCAGAGTAGGTTATGGCTATGGCCGAGCAACCCTCGAACCCGCACGACGCCTTCGCGCGCCACATTCTCGGTCGAACGGTCAACGCAGCCTCGGAATTACGCGCTGTCCTGCCCGAACACATTGTGCAGCGGGCGAACTGGAATACCCTTCGTTTGCTCCCGGGTAGTTACGTCTCACCGCAACTGCGGTCGCGTTACAGCGACCTGCCGTTCTCGGTCGAACTCGACGGCGACGACGCCATCATCTACGTGCTGATCGAACACCAGAGCAGCAGCGACCATCTGATGCCGCTGCGACTGATGGAGTACATGGTCAACATCTGGACCCGCTATGTCGACGCATACCCCAAGACGCGAACACTGCCGATTGTCGTTCCGGTGGTGATCCATGCGAGTCCGCGCGGGCATCGATGGGCGGCACCGACGGAGCTTTCGCAACTGTTCGCCGCCTCCGTGCCGCTGCTGGATTCATTGGGTGATGTGGTCCCGCGGATGCGGTTCATTCTCGACGACATGGCGAGCGTCGACCTGGCCGAGCTACAGAAGCGGCCACTGACGCCCGCGGTACGGGTGATGTTGTTCCTTCAGCGCCACGCCTCCGGCAGAACAGACCTGGGGATCACGATGATGCCACTGGTTCCGGACCTGTCCGCCATGGCGGAAAGCCCGGACGGTGACCGTGACCTGCAAGCTGTGGTGACGTACATTATGACTGTCGGCGAAACAGATCCGTCGGACTTCGACCCGCTGATCGAGCGGCTCGAACCGCGGGCGAAGGAGGTCATTGTGACTACCGGGGAGATGCTTCGCGCTGAAGGCGAAGCCAAGGGTGAAGCCAATCTTCTGATCCGACTGCTCGGGCGTAAGTTCGGTGAACTGTCCGAATCGACCATTCGTCAGGTCAGGGCGGCGAGCCCCGGCGAACTGCATCGCTGGGCCGACCAGATTCTTACCGCGTCGACCATCGAGGACACTCTCGCCTGAGTCGTTGCGGCTGCTGCCGAACAGCGAGTTCCTGGCCCGCAGAAATCAGCACCGGCGGATCCGCGGATGCCCGAAATGGAAGTCCTCCCGCCATGGAAGCTGTGACCTCCGCCTTCGATCGGACCGAGATTCTCGACCTACTCGATTTGCTCGCCCAGACCCACGATGTCCTCGAGCGGGCGCGACCGGTCACCCGCGCCTCGTAGGCGGCCGCGTGCCTACGAGGCGGCTCCTGACCGCAGGTGTCACGCGCTCACTGCGCTACGGCACCCGAACGGATCAGGGGCGGGCGGCGAGGGCTTCGACCTCGAACAGCACATCGGGAGTGGCGAGGCTCGCGACGCCGATGAGGGTCTGAGTGGGTGGGGTCGTGCCCCAGTTCGCCTGGACAGCGGCGGCGATGGGGCCGAGTTTGGTGACGTCGTGATGCACGACGTAGGTCCGGAGCTGGACGACGTGGCCGAGGTCGAGGCCGTGGGCGGCCAGTGCGGTGGCGATGTTGCGGAAGGTCTGGTCGACCTGGTCGGTGAAGTCCGGGGAGACGACCGCGCCGTCGGGTCGGGAGCCGTACTGACCCGAGACGAGAATTAGCTCCGTTCCCGCGGGGACGACGGCGGTGTGGCTGTAGCCGAAGGGAATCGGATCGTGCAGGCCGTCGGGGTTGACGACGGTGTGGGTCGGGCGGGGTGCGTGCTCGGTGTTCGTCATGCCGATGAACCTGCCAGGAATACACGACATCCTGTGTCGTGTATTCCTGGCATAGTTTTTCCCATGCGAGCTGACCGGTTGGTCTCCCTGGTGCTCCTGCTGCGTCGCCACGGTCGGCTGTCGGCCGAAACTCTCGCGCGCGAGCTGGAGGTGTCCACCCGCACCGTGCTGCGCGACATCGAGGCGCTGTCCACCGCCGGCGTCCCTGTCTACGCCGAACGCGGCAGGCACGGCGGTTTCGCGTTGCTGCCCGGGTTCCGGACCGAGCTCACCGGGCTGAATCACGACGAGGCGCTGGCGTTGCTGATCGCTGGATCACGGCGTGGCGCACAGGCCTTCGGGCTCGGCTCGGCGCTCGCGTCGGCCATGCTCAAGGTGGTCGACGCGCTGCCCGAGAACTATCGGGAGATCGCGAGCGACGCGGCCGAGCGGTTGCTCATCGACCCGGAGACCGACCTCCTGTCGCGGCGGCTGGACACCGAGGACCTGTCCGACACGATCGTGACCGAGGTCCGGCGCGCAGTGCTCGCCGGACACAAGCTGCGCATCAACTACGCGGCCGTCGGCCATTCCGCCGAATGGCGCACGGTGGACCCGATCGGCCTGGTCACCGTCCGACGCCAGGGCTATCTGCTCGCGACGAGATCCGGCGCGGACCGCACCTACCGACTGTCGCGGATCGTGGCCGCCGAGGAGCTCGACGAACCCGCACAGCGACCGGCCCGGGTCGATCTGGATCAGGCATGGCAGCAACGCAGCGAGCAGTTCCGCGCCGGTGGCGATCTGGTCACCGTGCAGGTTCGGGTGAACCCGACGCGGCGCGAGGAACTGGTCGGCACCGCGCTGGCCGTCCACAGCGAGGAAGCGGACCACGATGGCGTGCTGCGGCTGGAGGTCACCTTCCAGGATTCCAGACATGCTGAGTGGGCGATGTGGCAGCTCGCCACTGACGCGGAGGTGCTGACCCCACCGTGGTTGCGCACTTCTCTGCGCAAGCGTGCCGCCGCGCTCGTCACGTGCTACGAAACGTCATCTGGCAGTTGACGGGCCGCAGGGACCTGCGAGTTCAGCCCACCGATGCCGGTTCGCCGGGCATGCCCTCCAGTGTCAACCCGCCCTCGATGGTGTTGGGAACGCGACGGCGGTTGGGGGAGCCCAGTGCCGTGGTGAGGTCGCCGCCGTCGTGCTCGGCGAGGAGCTCACCGCTGTCCCAGACGAGAAGTGTCGCGCTGACAGTATTCTCGGCGGTGGAATGAGCCAGGTCGTAATGCGCGCAGCCGGGGACGTGGGCGTAGGTGATCCACAGGTCGTAACCGGTCATGAACAGGTCGAGGTCGAATTGCACGCTGAGGCTGAGCAATTCGCTGCGACCGTTGTCGTCGACACCGGCGAAGGCTTCGTCGAGGGCCAGCAGGCGGGGAGCCTGCGGATCGGCCGAGTCGAGCATCACGTGGGCGGCGGCGAAGAGGGGAAGGTGCAGCGAGACCGACTGTTCACCGCCGGAGAGGGCGCTGTGGCGGGCGACGGTGAGTTTGTCCTCGGTGCCGTCGCCGGAGATGAGGGTGAAGGAGAAGACTCGCCAGGTGCGGTAATCGAGGGTGGCGGCGAGGATTTCGGGGTACGAGCGTTCCGGGTGCGCGGTGCGGGCGGCGCGGATCTCGGCCGCGAAATGGGCGCGGACCGAGCCGAGGTCTTCCGAACTGAGGGCGGTGGTGTCGCGGTCGAGGAGTTTGCACATCGAGCGAGCTGACTCCGACAGTCCGTCGGCGAGGATCCAGTGCACGCCGATGGTGTTGCCCGACGACATCCGCCGCTGCTTCATCTCCGCGCCCATGCGGGAGATGAGTTCGCGAGCGTCGGTGGTGCGTTCGTGGATCTGCTGGGCCAGGCCCGTGAGCAGCGCGTCTTCGAGGATGCGGCGTTCGGCGTCGGTGAGCAGTAGTTCCTGGTCACGGCGGGCGGCGTCGATGCGGGCGGCGAAGTCGGCGAGTGCGGCCTGACCGTTCTCGTCGTGGACGGCGACGACGGTGAGCCCGTCGGCGGCGTCCCAGTTCAGGCGGTAGTCGCGACCGGATGCGGTGAGCGCGGCGTCGAATTCCTGGAGTGCGCTGGTCACCGCGGACCGCGTGGACTTGCGACCGGCCTCGGTGGCGCGCACCTGGCTGGTGGCGGTGTCGAGGTCGGCGAACAGGGCCGCCACCTCGTCGGGCAGCACCATCGGGTCGGTTTCCGGGCCCGCGGCGACGATGCGGTACTGCAGCTGTTCCGGGGTGGACCACGCGGCATCGCTGCTGGGCCAACGGTGTTCGACCGAGGCGCCGAGCAGGCTCAGCAGGTCGGGCCGGGCGTAGGGGGCCAGCGAACGCACCTCGCCGAGCACCTCGGTGAGCGCGGTGGCGAGCGCTTCGTTGGCGGTGCGATAGGCGGCCTCGGCGTCGCCGACCGCCTCGATGGCGGCATTGGCGGCCTTGCGCGCGGCCCGCTGTTCGGCCTTGGCGGCCTCGATGGCGCCACGGGCCAGCTCGAGGTCACGGTCGATGTCGGCGGCGCCGGCGCCCAACGCCTCTCGCAGCGTTTCGAGTTTGCGTTGCTGTTCGGTATAGCCGAGCCGGGCCGCCTCGGCCTCTTCGGCGAACGCCTCGGCCAGTGCCCGCGCTTCGTCGTGCCGGTCGGCGCCCTCACGTTCGCGTTCACGTTCCCGCTCGTGCTCGGCGCGCAGGCGGAGCAGTCCGGTGCCGGTGTTCTCGAAATGCCGGATAGCGGCGGCCAGCGCGTCGAGTTCGCGCGCCTCGCGGGGGGTTCGGTGTGCCGCGGCGGCGGCGCGAACCTTCTTGTCCAGGGCCGCGACTTCGGCGACGGCCTGGTCGAGTTCGCGCTCGGCCTGCGTCGCGGCCTCCACACGTGAACGCATCAGACCGGCCGTCTCGGCTACGGCACGCAAAGCGGAGGTCACCGCCGACGGGCGCGGCAGAGCCTTCGCGGCTGCCGACAACGCGGCCAATTGCGCAGTGGCCGAAGCGTCTTCGGCTCGCGCGGCGTCGTGCTCGGCAGCGGCGGCCTCGATCGCCGCCTCGATCTCGGCGAGCCGGGACTCACGCCTGCGGGCTCGCGCGGTCGTCCCTATGAACTCGGCCTCTGGCTTGTGGTGGTGGCCGACGAGAACGCCCTGTCGGAAAGATCCGGCGAGGCCGACCACGACCTGCGGGGTGTCGGCCGTGGTCAGCGCGGTGAGCGTGGCCCCGGTGCACGCTGCGCCGGGGGTCGCCGTGGCGCGCGTCGTCGGGTCCGGGTCGGCGTCGTGGACGGCGATAGAGGCCAGCACGGCGGCGACAGTCTCGGTGGGAACCGTGAGCGCGGCGGAATCCTCTTCGACGACAAGGACATCGGCGAGCGTACGGCCGAGTGGACGCTGGTCGACCGGTAGCGGGAGCAGGAAGTGGTCGGAGTCGATGTCGACGGGCAAGGTCGGGCCGCAAATCCAGCTGTCGAGCAGACCGCCGGACTGCAGCGCCGCTTCGATACCAGCCGCATCCTGCGGGGACACCGAGTCGGCGAAGCGCACCAGCTGCCAGAGTGGAGCACCCGGAAGTCCTTCTCGGACAACGGTTCTGGTGGGGTGCGGTGGGGGAGCGTCGTCGCGCTGGGCGGCGATCTGTGTTCGTTCGGCAGCCAGTGCGTCGAGGCGGGCGGCAGCAGCGCTCGTGCGGGACCGAGCCTCCTGGCGGCGGGTGCGAATCTGTTCCTGCAGCGGCTCGCAGCGCTCGGCCAGAACCTCTGATGCCGAGGGAATGTCGGCCACTCCCGCGCCGGCCAAGGCGGTGTCGAGCGCCTCGAACAAGCCTGCGGCACCTCGGTCGGCCGTGGCGTCGGCCGACCCGCTACGGGCGTCTTCCTCGGGAACACCTTCGAGTTCGGTGACCGGTGCGAAAACCTCGGTGTTGGTGTGCCACCAGGTACGCAGGGCCGCCGCGGATTCGCTGCGGGCCAGGGCAACCGCCGCTTCGGCGTGGGCCACTTCCGCGGCGGCGGAGTCACGCAGTTCGATCGCGCGTTCGGCGAGGCGTTCGGAACGGGTGCGGTCCGCGGCGGCGGTTTCCCACTTGCCCAGTGCCTTTCGAACGGCGCGGACATCGGCGTCGCGCTCTTCGGCGTGGCCGCGGACAACCACGGTGAACTGGTCGCCGCGGCCTTCGGCGCTGGGCGGAGTCCATTCGATGCCTGCTTCTTCGGCGGCGGCGCGGACCGCGTCTTCGCCGCGGACGAGGGCGGCTGCCGCGGTGCGCACCGCTTCGGTGGCCCGGGAGGCTTCTTCGGCGCGGCGTTGCAGGGTATGTGCGGCTTCGGCGGACTTGTCGCGGTGGGCCGCGGCGGAGGTTTCGAGGCGGCGGACGGCGTCGGCCAGGTCGTCGAGTTGCTGTTTGCCCTCGTAGGCGCTGGAGCGTTGGAGGTTCTCGCGGTCGGCGATGGCCTGTTCGTAGGCGTGATCGGCGTTTTCGGCTCTGGTCTCGGCTTCGGTGCGGTCGGTGTCGCGACGGGTGCGCAGGGCCGTCGCGGCGAAGAGCGCGGTGGAGGCGTTGGTGACGGCATCGAGACGGGTACGGAGCTGGTCGACATCGGTTTTCGCCTGTACCGCGAGGTATTTGCGGTACACGTCGACGAAACGGCGGGTGGCGGTGTCGGCCTGGACGAGGCCGTCGAGGGTCCGGCCGACCTCTTCCATATCGCTGAACGAGCGAGCGGCGTCGAGGATCAACTGCTCGTCGAGGGGGCGAAGGCCGTCGGTGAGGGCCTGGGAGAGCCCACGGGGGTCGAGGTTCTTGGCGAGCTGGGGCCTTCGCAGGGTGAGGATCAGGTTGATCAGCTGGTCGTAGCGCTGCACGCCGAGCCCGAACATGCGCGCGTCGATCGCCGCGCGGTACTCGACGGGACGGTCGACGATGGCGTCGCTGCCGATCTGCTCGGCCAGTTGCTTACGGGTGAGCGGACGGTCGTCGGGGCCGATGAGGGAGAAGTCCACCCCGGCGCGGCCGTCGGCGACGAAGTACCAGCGGGTCACCTTGTCCGAGGAGCGGGTGGCGCGCATGCCGATGCCGACGGTGACGGTTTCGGGATCGTCCCAGCTGCCGCGCGCGAACTCCATCCACACATACGAGTAGGCCGACTCCTGCTTGCGGTACAGCAGATTCGACTTCATGGTGCGTTCTTCACCGGCGAACGGGTTCAGCCTGCGCGGTTCGATCCGCCCGTCCAGCACGAACGGGAACAGCACCTCGAGCGCCTTGGTCTTACCGGAACCGTTGGGTCCGCGCAGCACCAGACGGCCGTCGGCGAAACTGAACTCCTGGTCGCGGTAGTCCCACAGGTTGACGATGCCCGCCCGGGTCGGGACGAACCGCACTCCGCCGTGAATGAGTGACATGCTCAGACCCCTGCCTCTCCGGTGCTGCCGTCGGTATCGGCGGCGGTGACGAACAATTCCTCGGCCTTGCGCACTCGCACGGTGACCACCGCGCCCCGATATCTGGCCAGTGCGGGCAACACCAGCAGCCCGTCGTCGACCGGCCGGATCAGCCGCAGCTTGGCGAGCAGCGCGAGCACCTCGGTGGTGAGCCCTCCGACATCGGCCTGCCATTGCGCGGCGAAGGTCGCGCCGTAGCGGTCGGTGAGCGCGATGACCGTGGCGCGTACCCAGGCGTCGTCCAGGAACGGATAGGTGACCGGTTCGGGAGAATCGGTCTCATCGTCATCGAAATCTGTTGCGGCAGTATTTATTTCGATGTCGTCGGCGAGCGGAGCGAACACGCCCGCAGTGGGAATGGACGCATCGAGTTGCTCGAGCAACGTGTTGTCAGGGGTGAGCGCTCCGGGACGACGGGCGACCGGGTTGTCGATGTCGAGAACCGCGTCGGCGATCTCACCGATCAGTAGCAGCGCCACCTGTGCCAGGGTGCCGGTGCCGGGGAAGCGGGTATCGGACAGTCGACCCGAGGTGTCGATCAACGCCACACCCTCGGCCCGGCGTTCGGCCCGCAGGCCGGTGCAGTATTCGACCTCGCCGATCAGCCGGTCCTGGCCCAGTAGCGCCCGCTCGGCGTCCGACAGTTCGTCGAGATAGACGATCGGGCGCTCGACCAGTGCCCGGCGAACCCGGCGGGCCTGATCGGGCGATGCCTGGTCGGCATCATCGGCCAGCAAACCGCGCACGCTGTGCAGGTGTTGGAGTGCTCGCGGCGGCCGGAACAGGGCGAACACCACCGGTCGGTCGATGTCGTAGAGCGCCTCGCCCGCCTCCGGGTCGCTGGCCCAGCCCCCCGCGTCGCCGTCGGCCAAGGTCAGCGCGCCACGCGCGCCGAGCCAGCCGACGGCGTCGACGAAGGCATCGCGATCGGCGGCCCGCTCGGTCGACAGGTCGAGGCCCTCGATCCGGCTCGCGTAATCGGCGACGTGCTCGGCCAATTCCGAGAGGGTGATCTGGTCGCCCGCCCGGCCGAGGGCGGCCAGCGCCAACGACAGGTAGGCGTAGCGGCGACGGTCGAAGACACGATCGTTGACGCTGCGGGCGGGCCGGGCGTCGTCGAGTCGATCGTGGACCGGGTAGAGCCGGGCCGTGGTCTCGGTGACTTCCAGTCGGTAGCCGAACAATTCGGCCAGGTCCTCGCGGAGCTCGGTCGCCCAGCGACGGATCAACGGCAACGCGATCCGATCGGGGTAGACGCGGGTGACCAGGTGATTGGCCAGCATCACCCGCGCCGCCCGCTGATAGCTGTCCAGTGCCAGCGCGTCGATCCGTTGCCGCTTCATCGCGCGACCCCCCGTCGCGCCGAACCGCTGCGCACCTCGAGGCGGCGATTGTTCAGATGCAGCAGCCCCACCGCGGTGCGGATCACCGTCGACCCGTCGCACGGCCGCACCGTCAACGTCACACCGTTGTCGGAACCTGTTGTGCCGTCGACGTTTCCGCTCACCGGCACCCAGGCGGTGGAGGCCGCGTCGAGCAGGCGCAACAGCACCTCCGTCTCGCGCTGATCGAGCACCCGCTCGTGCACATTGCCCTTCGACAGCGAGGCGGCGGCCGCGGCCCGGTCCCGCTGCGCCGCCAGTTGGGCCTCGCGCAACCGCCGCACGCCCGCGTCGTTGCGCGCGATCCGGGCGGGGGCGCCCGCAGTGGGTGCGCGCCCGGTCTCGGCGAGGGTTCGCGAGATCTCCAACGGCGGTGCTTCCCACCAGGAACGGCTGGTCGGGATCAGCTCCGCATCGGGATGTTCCAGTGACAGATGGCGCGGCTTGCCGAGCCCGAACACCGCGTCGTAGAGCGCGTGCGCACCGCCCGCGGTGGGAGTGGCGACGAACCATTCGGCCAGGTGCCGCAACGCCGACTCCCGACTGATGCCGCCACGGCGGGTCTCGGTGACCCGGCGCAACAGCGACAGCACCGCTGCGATCGCGCTCATCGTCGCCTCGCGCAGCCGGTCGGCCTCACACGTTTCCGACGACTCGGTGCCCGCGGCGACGAACCAGGTGCGCAACCCGTCCCACCGCGAACGCCAATCCGCTTCGCGCTCGGCCAGGCTCAGCAACACCCGCTCGTCACACCCGGCCGCGCGACCGATCAACTGCTCGACTCCGGTCTCCTCGACCTCGCCGATCGCCGCGGCCAGGCGCGGCGCGAACCGGGCCAGATCCATGCTGAACTCCCGCATGTGCGCCAGCAACGCGTCCTTGTGCGCGAGAAAGGATTCCGGGGTGATCTCGGTCGTGCGCACCAGATCGCCCAGCGACAGATAGAAATGCGCGGCCCGCGCGGCCATGTCGGTGAGCGCGGCGTCGAGCCTGCGCAGGGTGGTGTAGACCCGCTCGGCATCGCCGTCGCGGTTGGCTGCGGCGAGCGTGCGCAGGTCGGCGAGCAACTCGGGGAGCACGAGCCGCGACAGCGACGCGTCCTCCATGCGGGCCGCGAGCACCCCGGCCACCGCTCGGTAGGCCTGGAAACCGGCCTGCGCGAACTGGTAGACGTAGTGCCGGTTGCGGTACTCGGCCAGCGTCGCCGCCCGGGTGCCGTCGTAGCTGCGTTCGAGCACACCCCAGCGATGCAACTGCTCGAGCAGGGGGCCGATCTCGACCGCGGGCAGTGGGACACCCGCGGCCGCCTCGACCCGGCCGCCCGCCTCGACCCGGGAAATCCACTCCGCGACGTCGTCGGCGTGCAACAACACCACGTAGGCGGCACGAGCGCTGTCGAAGGCGCGCAGCACCCGCAGGTAGTCGGCGCGCTTCTCGGCGGTCGCGAACGAGAACAACCGCAGACGTTCGTCCCACAGGGCGGGTACGGCGCTGGGCAGGCCGTCGGCGGAGTCGGTCACCGTAGACAGGTTAGTGGTGGCCTTCCCGTGCTCCGCCGGACCCGTCCCCGATCGGCGTGGCATCGCCGGGCGAACTCATCCGACATTGAGCGATCGCAGCTGCTCGAGGAACGTTTGGGTGCGCTGATCTCCTGGGTAGCGTTCGATGATCTCCCTGGCCGCCTCGCCCGCGATCCACGCCAGCGACGGCAGCGACTTGCGACCCGCGGAGAACGCCGCGACGCCCTCTTCGACCGCGCGCTCGAGATCGCGGTCGCGCACCGCGACGACAGCCAGGGTCAGCCGAGCCTCGGAGACCCGCATGGGGTTGCGGACCGAACCGTCCGGTCGGGTCGAATCGCTGATCACCTGCCGGGCGTAGCGTTCGGCCAGTCGATCCTGGCCGGCCACTCGGCAGCAGTCCATCGCGTAGAAGTCGAATTTGGTGGCGTCGACGACGAAGTGGTTGTCCAGATCGGCCGGGTGACCCATCCGCGACAGAATCGCCTTGCCCTCGTCGAGCGCGGTCTGCATCGCGCGACGGTCACCGAGTCGAGCCCAGCCCTTGGCGCGCTGCGCGGCCAACTGCACCCCGACACTCGACGACGTGGTACCGGCCATCGCCTTCTCCGAGACATCGATCGCGCCACGAAAGTTGCCCTGTGTCAACGCGAACCACGCCGACATCTCCGCCGCCCACCCGACGATCTCCGGATTGCCCGCTTCCCGACCGAGGGAATCGGCGGCCCGGCGGGTGGCTTCGGCGCCGCCTCTGCGGCCGAGGTCGTAATCGACGCAACCGACCAGCAACGCCACCCAGCCCGCCAGCACGAGGATCTCTCGATGCTGGCTCAGCGTCAGTCTGCCGTCGAGCAGCGAGGTGATCCGGCGCAGCCACGCGGTCCCCTCGGTGTGCAGCGCATGTGGGTCGGCATAGGCGTATTCACAGCACAACCGTTCGGCGGTGATCCGCACCGCGTCCAGTGTGGCGCTGTTGACGTCGGACATCCTGAGTCGTCCGATGAACTCCAAAGTGTCCATACCGGTTGCCGATAACAGCTCGTCATCGCGGTTGGGACGGGACTTCGGGAAGAACGCGGCGGGGACGGTGTCGAACGCGGCCGCGATGATCGGCGCGTAGAACTCGTCAGGTCGCGATTCCCCGGATTCCCAGCGGCGCCAGTTGCGCAGCAAGGTACTGTCCGTCGGCAGGTTGTGGGAGGACTTGGCACGCATCGCGCGAACTGCGTCGCCTTGCGACCACCCCCTCGCGTCACGTTCCGAGCGCATCCGAACAGCCCATACGGGTCGATCATCAGTTGCGGTCACGGCGGTAGTATTCCACCAGTTAACGTTCGGCGTCCCGGATAGGGCATGTAGATGTCATCGGATTGACATCTGCTGCCGGGGGCCGCGAGTGTTCATGATGTAAGCAGGTGCTCGGCATGACAACCGGGTTCCCGCTTTGCAGGAGAGCTTGCAGGGCAACGCAGTACCCCCGCGTGGCGCACCGCGCGACGCGGGGGGACCGGTAAACAACAGGTCCGACAACAGAACAGCGATCCCAATCCAACGGAGGTTCGGGTGGAAGCGTTGATCTATGGATACTTGCGGGACGATTTGGCCGATGGCCAGAGCGACCAATTGGAGGATGCGCTACGCAGCCTCGCGCGCACCGCGGGCATGTGTTTCGCCGCGACGTTCCACGAAGCACCCGCGGGTGACGGTGCGGCGTTCGCCGAACTCACCCAGGAACTGAAGCGGGCCGATGCCCACCACGTGGTGGTGCCGTCACTCGATCACCTTGCGGGCCAGACGATTCCGCGTGACCTGCTGATCGCGAAGCTGGCGCACGAGGCGGCCGCTCAGGTACTGACCCTGGAGCGTTAGCCATGGGATCCGACGCATGCGCCGATCCACCATCTCGGTAGCGGCCGGGCAGGCCTGCCGAGATGCCCGGCAGGCAGAACCGACACCTCGGCGATCCGCCGCGCTGCCGTCGCGGCGTGCACCCGATCGATATCGCAGTCGATGTCGATCGGGGAGTGTCGCCGCTATGAGCCGGGTACCTCGCCGTCGTCGCGGCGGTGTCAGGGTGAAATGCCCGCCCGGAATGGGGATTTCGATGCCGTGAGAGTACTGGGCCGCCGATTCCGATGGTAGGTAGGCCATTCGGGCAGCAGCCTCGGTACGTCCGAACATCACGAACAACCGCGGGCCCGACGAACTCCCGGTGTACGAGGGCTACAGGCCGAAGCTACCCGGACCGCGCCTGCGCAGGTATTTCTCGAATTCCGCCGCGATGGCGTCGCCGTCGATCTTGGACATGGTCTCGTTGAGGTCGATCGCCGCGTCGCCGCGCTCCTCGAGCGAGCGCACGTACTCGCTGATCTCCTCGTCGCCGAGGGTCATCTCGTTGACCGCGGCTTCCCACTCCTCGGCCTGTTTCGGCAGCTCGCCGAGCGGGACCTCGATATCGAGGACGTCTTCGACCCGATGCAGCAGCGCGATGGTCGCCTTCGGGTTCGGCGGTTGCGACACGTAGTGCGGGACCGCGGCCCAGAACGACACCGCGGGCACACCGGCCTTCACACACTGGTCCTGCAACACACCGGTGATCCCGGTCGGGCCCTCGTACCTGGTCTGTTCCAGACTGAACCGCTCGGCGGCCTCGGGACTGTAGGCCGAACCGGTCACCGGCACCGGCCGGGTATGCGGAGTATCGGCCAGCAGCGCGCCGAGGATGACCACGGTCTCCACACCCAGTTGCTCGATGAATTCGAGCAGGTCGTCGCAGAAGCTGCGCCATTTCATATTCGGTTCGATGCCGCGCAGCAGCACCACGTCACGGTCGCTGCCGGGCGGGGAACACACCGACAGCATCGTCGAGGGCCACTGGATCTCCCTGGTCACGCCGTCGACCTGGCGGACCGTCGGCCGGTTCACCTGGTAGTCGTAGTAATCCTCGGAATCGAGCTCGGCCAGCGGCTCGGCATCCCAGATCAACTCCAGATGCTCGATGGCGCCACTGGCGGCATCGCCGGCGTCGTTCCAGCCCTCGAAGGCGGCAACCATGACGGGATTGCGCAAGGTCGGCAGTTCCGTCTCGGGGGTCTCACTGGCATCCACCCGGTCAGCCTAGTGTCTCGTTCGAATTGTTTTGCGGTGACCGACGGTGTTGCGTGTTTCCGCCGCGGACAGTGGCGCAGGCCACTTGATTCACCCACAGTGGTCTTGTTCGTCGGGGGCGCCCTCTAGTCTTGAATCATGTCTGCGTCCTTGCCCACCGGGTTCGATACCACGCTCCTCGATACGCTGCGGCGGCGTGTCGTCATCGGCGACGGCGCGATGGGCACGATGTTGCAGGCCGCGGATCTGTCGCTCGACGACTTCCGTGGCCTAGAGGGTTGCAACGAGATCCTCAACGACACCCGCCCTGACGTGCTCGCCGAGATCCACCGCGCCTACTTCGCCGCAGGCGCGGACGCGGTGGAGACCAACACCTTCGGCTGCAACCTGCCCAACCTCGCCGACTACGACATCCAGGACCGGATTCGGGATCTGGCCGAGCGCGGCACCCGTATCGCCCGCGATGTCGCCGACGAGATGGGTCCCTCGGCCGACGGTACTGCGCGTTATGTCCTGGGCTCGATGGGCCCGGGAACCAAGCTGCCGACCCTGGGTCACGCGCCGTTCGTGTCGCTGCGTGATGCCTACACCGAGGCCGCGCTCGGCATGCTCGACGGCGGCGCCGACGCCATCCTCATCGAGACCTGCCAGGACCTGCTGCAGGTCAAGGCCGCGATCACCGGCAGCCGCCGGGCGATGATCGCCGCCGGTCGCCGGATCCCGATCATCACCCACGTCACCGTGGAGACCACCGGCACGATGCTGGTCGGCAGTGAGATCGGCGCGGCGCTGACCGCGCTGGAACCCCTCGGTATCGACATGATCGGTCTGAACTGCGCGACCGGGCCCGCGGAGATGAGCGAGCACCTGCGGCACCTGTCGCGGCACGCGAACATCCCGGTGTCGGTGATGCCGAACGCCGGTCTGCCGGTGCTCGGGGCCAACGGCGCCGAGTACCCGCTCGACCCCGAAGAGCTCGCCGTCGCGCTGAGCGGGTTCGTCTCCGAGTTCGGGCTGTCGCTGGTCGGTGGTTGCTGTGGCACCACCCCCGAGCACATCCGGCAGGTCGCCGAGGCGGTGCGCGAAGTCGAGAAGACGCTGCCGCCGATCGCCGATCGTCGCCACCCCGAGCACGAGCCTGCCGTGTCGAGCATGTACACCGCTGTCCCGTTCGAGCAGGACGCGTCGATCATGATGATCGGTGAGCGCACGAATGCCAACGGCTCCAAGGCTTTCCGTGACGCGATGCTGGCCGCCGACTGGCAGCGCTGCCTCGAGATCGCCAAGGACCAGACCCGCGACGGCGCGCACATGCTCGACCTGTGCGTCGACTACGTGGGCCGTGACGGCGCCGAGGACATGAACGAGCTGGCTTCGCGGCTGGCGACCGCCTCGACGTTGCCGATCATGCTCGACTCCACCGAAGTGCCGGTGTTGCAGGCCGGTCTGCAACATCTGGGCGGTCGGTGCGCGGTGAACTCGGTGAACTACGAGGACGGCGCCGGCCCGGATTCGCGGTTCCAGCAGATCATGCGCCTGGTCTCCGAGCACGGTGCCGCTGTCGTCGCGTTGACCATCGACGAAGAGGGTCAGGCGCGCACCGCCGATCACAAGGTCGCGATCGCCGAGCGGCTCATCGACGACATCACCGGCAACTGGGGCCTGGCCGAGTCCGACATCATCATCGACACCCTGACCTTCACCCTCGGCACCGGGCAGGAGGAGTCGCGCAAGGATGGTGAGGAGACGATCAAGGCCATCCGCGAGCTCAAGCGCCGCCGCCCGCAGGTGCAGACCACCCTTGGCCTGTCGAATATCTCCTTCGGTCTGAACCCGGCCGCCCGGCAGGTGCTGAACTCGGTGTTCATGCACGAATGTGTGCAGGCGGGTCTGGACTCGGCGATCGTGCATGCCTCGAAGATCCTGCCGATGAGCCGGATCCCCGAGGAGCACCAGCAGGTCGCCCTCGACCTGATCTATGACCGCCGCGGCGAGGACTACGACCCGCTGCAGAAGCTGATGGCGCTGTTCGAGGGTGTCTCGACGGCATCGTCGCGGGCCTCGCGTGCGGAGGAGATGGCCCTGCTGCCGTTGTTCGAGCGTCTCGAGCGGCGCATCGTCGACGGTGAGCGCAACGGTCTGGGCGATGATCTGGACGAGGCGATGCAGACGGTGCCGCCGCTGCAGATCATCAACGAGACGCTGCTGTCGGGCATGAAGACCGTCGGCGAGCTCTTCGGTTCGGGGCAGATGCAGCTGCCGTTCGTGCTGCAGTCGGCCGAGGTGATGAAAACCGCTGTCGCGCACCTGGAACCGCACATGGAAGCCACCGACGACGCGGGCAAGGGCCGCATCGTGCTGGCGACGGTGAAGGGCGATGTCCACGACATCGGCAAGAACCTGGTCGACATCATCTTGTCCAACAACGGCTACGAGGTCGTGAACCTGGGCATCAAGCAGCCGATCGCGACCATCCTCGACGCCGCCCAGGACAAGAAGGCCGACGTGATCGGCATGTCCGGGCTGCTGGTGAAGTCGACGGTGGTGATGAAGGAGAACCTCGGCGAACTCAACACCAAGGGTGTCGCCGAACAGTTCCCGGTGCTGCTCGGTGGCGCCGCGCTGACCCGTTCCTACGTGGAGAACGACCTGACCGAGGTCTACGACGGCGACGTGTACTACGCCCGCGACGCGTTCGAGGGCCTGCGGTTGATGGACGAGATCATGACCGTCAAGCGCGGCGGTGGCCTCGATCCCGACAGCCCCGCGGCGATCGCGGCCAAGGAGAAGGCCGCCGAGCGCAAGGCCCGCCACGAACGGTCCAAGCGGATCGCCGCCGAGCGCAAGGCCGCCGAGGTGCCGATCGTGGTGCCCGAGCGTTCTGATGTCGCCGCGGACCTGCCGGTGCCGACGCCGCCGTTCTGGGGCACACGGGTGGTGAAGGGTCTGCCGCTGGCGGAGTATTCGGGTCTGCTCGACGAGCGGGCGCTGTTCCTGGGCCAGTGGGGTCTGCGTGGTCAGAAGGCCGGCGAAGGGCCGACCTATGAGGACCTGGTGGAGACCGAGGGTCGTCCGCGGTTGCGTGCCTGGCTCGAGCGACTCGCCACCGAGGGAGTGCTCCAGCACGCTGCCTTGGTCTACGGGTATTTCCCCGCGGTGTCCGAAGGCGACGAAGTCATCGTGTTGACCGAGCCGAGTCCTGATGCGCCGGAACGGTATCGGTTCACCTTCCCGCGTCAGCAGCGCGACCGGTTCCTGTGCATCTCGGACTTCATCCGCTCGCGGGAGAAGGCCCGTGAGACCGGACAGGTCGATGTGCTGCCGTTCCAGCTGGTCACGATGGGTCAGCCGATCGCCGACTTCGCGAACGCGCTGTTCGCCGCCGACAACTACCGCGACTACCTCGAGGTGCACGGTGTCGGTGTGCAGCTCACCGAGGCGCTGGCCGAGTACTGGCATCGCCGGGTGCGCGAAGAGCTGACCGTCGACGGCAAGTCCGTGGCGGCCGAGGATCCCGCCGACGTGCAGGACTACTTCAAGCTCGGCTACCGGGGCGCGCGCTACTCCTTCGGTTACGGCGCATGCCCTGACCTGGAGGATCGTGCCAAGCTGGTCGACCTGCTCGACGCGGGCCGGGTCGGGGTGACGCTCTCGGAAGAGCTGCAGTTGCATCCCGAGCAGTCGACGGACGCGTTCGTGCTGCTGCATCCGGAGGCGAAATACTTCAACGCCTGACACACTGCAGGCACGAGATAGAGGCGTCGGCAGATCGGATCGGTCCCGCGGGCCGGTCCGTTTGTCGTTGTGGCGCTTGTGAGTATGGTCACGATGGGGCGCCGGGTCCACGGGCCGGGCTGTCTCGCAACAGGATCGAAGCAGTTCAGCACGTAGAATTCTCGAAAAGTTTCATCCCGCTGTGGCGCGGAGGGCGAGACGACTCAGCGGTAAGCAGGAGGGGCACAGATATGACATCGGATCGGTTGATCGCGGGACGCTATCGACTCACCGACCCGATCGGCACGGGCGCGATGGGGGTCGTGTGGCGCGCCACCGACGTCCGGCTGCGGCGCACCGTCGCGGTGAAGCAGGTTCTGCTCGCGCCCGGTCTCACCGGTACGCAAGCGCTGGAAGGCAAACTGCGCGCGATGCGCGAGGGCCGGATCGCTGCCCGCCTGCACCACCCGAACGCCATCACCGTCTTCGATGTCGCCGAAGAGGACGGCCAGCCGTGGCTGGTCATGGAGTACATGAACGCGCCGAGCCTCGCGGCGAAGCTGGCAGGCGGAGTGACGCTGCCCCCGATCGAGGTGGCGGGGATCGGCGCCCAGGCCGCCGCGGCGCTGTCGGCGGCCCACGACGCCGGGATCATGCACCGCGACGTGAAACCGGCCAACCTGCTCGTCGGCGACGACGGCACGGTCAAGCTCACCGACTTCGGGATCTCGCACGCGACCGGCGACGTCACCGTCACCGCCACGGGGTTCCTCGCGGGCACCCCTGCCTACCTGGCGCCCGAGATCGCCCGCGGCGACAGCCCGAAGCCCGCCGCCGATGTGTTCGCCCTCGGCTCGACGCTGTACGCGGCCTCCGAAGGCGCTCCGCCGTTCGGTGAGGGCGACAACCCCCTGGCTGTGCTGCACGCCGTCGCGCGCGGCGTGGTGCCCGAGCCGAAGAACGCGGGCCCGCTGGCCCCGGTCCTGATGTGGCTGCTGACCGCGTCGGCCGATGATCGGCCGACGATGGCGCAGGCCCGCATCGCGCTGGAAGACGTTGCCGCGGGCCGGGTTCCGGCACTGCCCGCCTCCGCGACGAAGATCCTGCCGGTGGGTGAGGCGGCGACGACCCTGATTCCGCAGCCCGGCGCCCCCGCGAACGGGGGAGCGGCGGCGAAGTCGGGTGCGGCCGCGTTGTTCGGCAGCGGTCTGGCAAGGGCCAAGGCTGCCCGCTCGGCCATCTCGGGCCGAAATTCGACCGGCGCGTCCTCGGGTGCGCCGCAGGCATCGGACGTGAGCGGAACCCCGGCAGCGGGCGCGGTCGCCGACGTAGCGGGCCGACCGGACGGAGCAATCGGCCGAGCGGCGGCAGGCGGGGTCGGGCAGGCAGGCGCGGTGCGGCAGGCAGCGGCAGGCGATCCCGGCCTCGTTCGGCCGCGTGACGCCGCGTTCTCGGCCGCGGACGGTGTCGAACGTGCCGGTGCCCAGGCCCAGTTGCGCGCCATGGCGGCAGCCGGGCCGACGGACGGTTCCGGCCTGCATCCGGCGTTCCCCGTCCCACCGTCGCGCACCGACCGCGCGAACAACAGTCGCGCCGTGCTGCTCTTGGCCGCGGCCGTCGCTGCCTTCACGGTCATGCTCGTCGTGCTGGTGGTCACCCGCGACCGGGGCCGCGAGCCCGATCAGCAGGCACAGACCCCGGCATCGCCGGTCACCGTCACGACGATGGTCGACGGCAAGGTGAGCACCGTCGTCATCGTGCCCGAGCAGGAAACGATCACCGTGTCGGCTCCGCCCGCCGCCGTGCCCGGCGGTGCGACGACCTCCGGCGCGACCCCGACCAGCACCTCGGCAAAGCCCACTCCCACCACGCCGAAACCGACCAGCACGACCGTCACCACCACACCGTTCGGCCCGCCCACCCCGGACCGGATCAACCAGTTCATCGCCGGGTACTACGGCATGCTGCCCGGCAATATCGGCGGGGCGTGGGCGCAACTCGCTCCCGGGTACCAGGCGCAGACCGGCGGGTTCGGACAGTACTCGTCGTTCTGGTCGTCGGTGCGGTCGGTGACTGTCGGCTCGATCACCCCCAGCGGGCCCAACCGCGCGGTCGTCACCCTCACCTACCAGCTCGCCAATGGCACCGTGACCTCGGAGAACCGCTGGATTCAGGTCGCGGGCGACGCGGGCAACCTGCAGATCGCCGGATCGGGCGTCTGAGGCGAACCCGTTACGCTGAACGGGGCTCGGCGACTGCCGGTCACCGGGTGACATGTGATGAGAACGAGGCGAGTGAACAGGTGAGCGCGCGACCGGCCGCGGTGCTGTGGGACATGGACGGCACGCTGCTCGATTCGGAGAAGCTGTGGGACATAGCGGTTCGTGAACTCGCCCGCGAGCACGGCCGTGAGCTGACCGACGAGGTCCGCCACGCCCTGATCGGCGCCTCCGGTCCGAACGCGCTGCGCATGCTCTTCGACGGTATCGGCGTGGTGCCGACGCCGGAGACGATCGTCGAGGCGGGGGAGTTCCTCGAGCGCCGGGTGACCGAGTTGATGCTCGGCCCGATCCCGTGGCGTCCCGGCGCCAAGGACGCGCTGGCGATGGTGCGCGAGGCGGGTATGCGGTGCGCGCTGGTGACCAACACCAAGCGCTCGCTCACCGAATACGGCCTCGACACTCTCGGCCGCGACTACTTCGACACCTCCGTCTGCGGCGACGAGGTGGCGCACGGCAAGCCCGATCCGGCCATCTACCGCCGCGCCGCGCAACTGCTGGGGGTCGACCCGAGTGACTGTGTCGCGATCGAGGATTCGCCGACCGGCTCGCTCGCCGCGCAGGGCGCGGGCTGCGGTCTGATCGTGATTCCGTGCGAGATCGCGGTTCCCGAGGCGCCGGGGCGGGTATTTCGTGAGTCGCTGGTGGGCCTGTCGGTAGCGGATCTGCGCGCCGCACTCCACGCCCGCGTCTGAAAATGATGAGGGCTCACCGTGATAGGGCGTAATAGCCTACCGTGATAAGACCGAAATCTGGGTAGAATCTGTGAAAACTGTTGCCGCACAGTTGAATTCGCACGATTGTGATCTTCCCGGGATATGCCCGATTTGTCGAAACCGCGAGCGCGCGCCCGAATATTCCCGCAAACTGAGTACATGACGGGCACGCGGGGGCTTGACGAAATCGTCGACATCGCACGGTATCCACTCACCGATCTCGGTGGTTCGGGCAGGCAGGCGGCCATCGAGGCGGCTCGTGCCGAGCTGGCCGAGGACGGCTGCACGGTCCTGCGTGAGTTCATCCGGCCGCAGCTGCTGGAGACGCTGCGCACCGAGGGGGAGGCGATCGCACCGCACGCCCACTACAAAGTGGAGCGGGTCAACGCCTACAACATTCCCCTCGACGCCGACCTGCCCGCCGACCATCCGGCGCGGATCGTGCTCGACCGCGGCAATGCCTTCGTGGCCCGCGACCGCATCCCCGCCGAGGCGCTGATCCAGCGTCTCTACACCGATCCGGTGTTCCAGCGGTTCGTCGCCGACTGCTTCGAACTCGACGATCTGCACGAATTCGCCGACCCGCTGGCCGGTTTGTGCCTGAACGTGGTCGAGCCGGGGATGTCGCATCCGTGGCATTTCGACACCAACGAATTCACCGTCAGCATGCTCACGCGCAAGCCCGAAGCCGGCGGCGTGTTCGAGTACTGCCCCAATATCCGCGACCCCTACGCCGAGCATCTCGACGACGTCCGTGCCGTGCTCACCGGTGACGGCGCCCGGCTCATCCGCTCGCTGGAACTGCGCCCCGGCGACCTGCAGCTGTTCAAGGGCCGCTTCTCCCTGCATCGAGTCACCGAGGTGGCTGGTGCGGGGCAACGACATTCGGCGATTTTCGCCTACACGGACCGACCAGGGGTGATCGGCACGGTCGAACGCACCAGACAGTTGTTCGGCCGTGTCCTGCCCGACCATGTGGCCGCCGCGGCCGACGCCGTCCGAGGTGACCGACTGCTCGACTGAGAGGAACCGCCCATGTCCGTTCCGTTGCACACCACCGGCAAAGCATCCTTCGACGACATCTACGAAAGTCCGGATCCGCGAGCATATTTCGAGCGGATGAACGATCTGGACTACCGGATCCCGGAACTGGCAAAGCCGCACTTCGCCGAACAGCTGCGTCAGCTGCGGGCCGCACGACCGGACCGGATTCCGACCGTGCTCGATCTCGGGTGCTCCTACGGGGTGAACGCGGCACTGCTGCGCGCCGACACCACCGTCGACGAATTGGCCGGGCACTACCGCGATCACGCCGACACCGACAAGATCGGGCTGATCGCGGCGGACCGGGAGCGGTTGCGCGGCGATCTCATGCCCGACGTACGCTTCATCGGGATGGACGCCGCACGCCCGGCGCTGACCTACGCCCACGCCGCCGGACTCCTGCACGACTACGTGCACGCCGACCTCGAGGCCACCGAGCCCACCGAGGCGCAGCGGCGTGTGCTGGCCTCCGCCGATCTGGTGATCTCCACTGGATGCGTCGGCTACATCACCGAGAAAACCCTGTCCAGGGTCGCCCAAGCCGATCCGCGCAAGCGACCGTGGATGGCACATTTCGTGTTGCGGATGTTCGATTTCGGTCCCATCGCCGAGGAACTGGCCGCGCTCGGCTATCGCAGCGAGCAGCGTCCCGGTATGTTCCAGCAGCGGAGGTTCGCCTCGGCACAGGAACGCGAACAGGTGCTGGATGCGTTGGCGGCCAAGGGAATCGACACCACCGACCACGAAGCCGAAGGCTGGCTCTACGCCAACCTGTTCCTGTCCCGCCCGCATCCCATCGAGACCTGAGGACTTGGATTGAACCAACCCACGTTCGCCGCCGAAGACACGCTGCCCCGGGTACCGCTGCCGACACTGGATGACAGTTGCGCGCGGTTCCTGCAGTGGTGTCAGCCACTGCTCGGCGCCGAGGAATACGCCACCACCGAGGGCGCGGTAGCCGAGCTGCTGCGCCCCGGTGGGGCGGGGCGCGCCCTGCATGCCGCACTGGCCGAATACGACGCCACCCCCGGCGTCGGCAGCTGGCTCGACGAATTCTGGCCGTCACGGTATCTGGGCCGTCGGGACCGGATCGCGATCAACGCCAACTTCGTGTTCCTGTTCCGTGACGACACCCCCCTCGCGGCGTCGACCGTCGCCGGGCAGGCCGAGCGGGCAGCCGCGATCATCGGCGCGGCTGTCGATTACAAGCTGGCGCTGGACGCGGAGAAGATCCCGCCGGTGACCCAGCGCGGCCAGGCGCTGTCGATGTGGCAGAACAAGTACCTGTTCTCCGAGACCCGGATTCCGGGCGAGATCCAGGACAGCGTCCGCAAGCCCTACAGCTCGGAATGGCCGGGTCCCTCGGACGCGCGCCATATCGCGGTCTTCTACCGCGGCAACATCTTCCGGATGGATGTCGTCGGACCCGACGGTGCGCCGTACGCGTTCGACGACGTGGTCGACGGGCTGCGCGCGGTGATCAAGGGCGGCACCAAGCCCGCCGCGACCGACACCTCGGTCGGGCATCTCACCACGAAAGCCCGTGCGGCATGGGCGCGCAGCCGGGAAGTGCTGCGCACCGAGCCCGCCAACGTCGTGGCGTTCGACGCGGTGGAGACGGCGTTGTTCTCGGTGTGCCTGGAGGACTTCGCGCCCCGCGACGAACTGCACGCCAGCGATCAGCTCCTGCACGGCGACAGCGGCAACCGCTACTTCGACAAGTCGGTGTCGTTCATCGTCTTCGCCGACGGTCAGGCCGGCATCAACGTCGAGCACTGCGGGCTCGACGGCACCACCGTGCTGTCGTTCGTCGACGCGCTGCTCGAGCGGACCACCCAGGACCACGCGGCGACCAGCGGGGCGCAATCGCAGGGGTTGCCCTCGGTGGAGCCGATCGAGTTCGTGCTCGACTCGGCCGCCCGCGCCGACATCGCCGCGGCGGGCGCCGACTTCGCCCGCTTCGCCGCCGACACCGCCACCTCGCTGGTGTCGTTCGACGACTTCGGCACCGGCGAGGCCAAGAAGCTGGGCATCTCACCCGATGCCTTCGCTCAGCTCAGCTACCAGCTCGCCCACCGGCGCAGCAAGGGCCTGACCGGCGCGACCTACGAATCCATCGCCACCCGGCAGTTCCGCAACGGTCGCACCGAGGCCATGCGCGTGGTGACCCCGGAGATGGTGTCGTTCGTCGACGCGATGGTGTCCGCGGAGGCCGACACCGCGACCAGGCTGGCCGCGGCGCGCACCGCCGCGGCCGCCCACGTCGCGCGGGCGAAGGAATGCCAGGCCGGGCAGGCGCCCGAGCAGCACCTGTGGGAACTGGAGTGGATCCAGCGTCGTCGCGGCGAACAGCTCGGGGTCGCTGATGAGCGGATCGCGCTGTTCGACAGCCCCGGCTGGACGACCATGCGCGACGACTACCTCTCGACCAGCTCGGCCCCGTCGAAGTACATCCGCTACTTCGGCTTCGGCTCGACCAGTCCGCGCTGCATCGGCATCGCTTACGTGCTGCTGCCGGATCGGTGGAACATCTACCTGGCCACGCCGAAGTCGGTGGCCGACCAGATGTACGCCTTCGCCGACCACCTGCGCACGGCAGTAGCCGACCTGCGCGAACTGCTCGCCGAACCGGTGTGATCGTTTCCCGGCGTGCCGCACCTCGCGGTGCGCCGGGAAAACCGCTGGGTCGGGTATGAAACAATCTCTACTCGTGAAGAACTTCGAATCCCTGTTCGCCGAGCTGACCGAGCGTGCCCAGACCCGTCCCGAGGGGTCCGGCACCGTGGCCGCGCTGGACGCAGGCGTTCATTTCCAGGGCAAGAAGGTCCTGGAGGAGGCCGGCGAGATCTGGCTGGCCGCCGAGCACGAGAGTGATGAGGCGCTCGCCGAGGAGATCTCCCAGCTGCTGTACTGGGTCCAGGTGATGATGCTGGGTCGTGGGCTGAAGCTCGAGGACGTGTACCGACATCTGTGACGGCTGATCCGTCCTGATCGACACTTCCTCCACTTCCCCCGAAAGGACCCCCATCCCATGTTGCGCGTCGCCGTTCCCAACAAAGGCTCGCTCTCGGAATCCGCCACCTCCATCCTGAGCGAGGCCGGATACCGCAAGCGGACCGATTCGCGTGATCTCACCGTTCTCGACCTCACGAATCAGGTCGAATTCTTCTTCCTGCGTCCCAAAGACATCGCCATCTACGTCGGCTCCGGTGAGCTCGACCTCGGCATCACCGGTCGCGACCTGGCCCTGGACTCCGGCTCCCCGGTCAGCGAGCGGCTCTCGCTCGGTTTCGGCCGCTCCAGCTTCCGCTACGCGGCCCCGGCCGGCGAGGACTGGAAGGTCGAGGATCTGGCGGGCAAGCGCATCGCCACCTCCTACCCGAACCTGGTGCGCGCCGACCTCGCCCGCTTCGGCATCGAGGCCGAGGTGATCCGCCTCGACGGCGCGGTCGAGATCTCGATCCAGCTCGGTGTCGCCGACGCCATCGCCGACGTCGTCGGCTCCGGGCGCACGCTGCGTCAGCACAACCTGGTCGCGTTCGGTGAGTCCCTGTGCGACTCCGAAGGCGTCCTCATCGAGCGCACTGGGTCCGATCGCGACGACCGCGCCCGCAATCAGCTCATCAACCGCATCCAGGGCGTCGTCTTCGCCCAGCAGTACCTGATGCTCGACTACGACTGCCCCAAGTCGCTCTTCGATCAGGCCGTCGCGATCACCCCGGGCCTCGAGTCGCCGACCGTTTCGCCCCTCACCGACCCCGACTGGGTCGCCGTGCGTGCGCTCGTTCCGCGCAAGCAGGGCAACGAACTGATGGACCAGCTGGCCGACCTCGGCGCCAAGGCCATCCTCGCCACCGACATCCGCTCCTGCCGAGCCTTCTGAGCCTGATGAGCTGAAGGGCGGGCCCATCCAGGGCCCGCCCTTTTCTGCATGGCGATCGCGGCACGTAGCTATTCGCCGTAACGGTCGTATGCTTCGAACTCGCCGAAACCGTCGTGCAGCCAGCCCAGGTCACGCCAGGTGCCCGAGCCGTCGAGCGGGCCCTCGTAGACGATTTCCAGATAGCTGCCGGGATGATGATCGTCGAGTCGCAGACGCCGGCCCCGGCTGAACAGGAACAGCGACACGCTGATGTCGGGCCGTCCGTCGATGTACTTCATCCCGAGAACTCCCTCCCACGCCACCTGGAGGGTCGGCCCAGCGGGCGCAGGGCTTCGGATGAAGCACGCGAACCCATCCGGTGTCATCCCGCTGGAGTCGACGATGGTGACCTGCTGGCCGAGATGCGCGGCAAAGGAAGCAGCGAGGAGGTCTATGGTGGAGTCTCCTCCGCCGGAGGGTGAATCGTGCTCTTGGCCGCTGTCGGTCGTCACTGCCAGTTGTTTCCTTCCCAGCTCGCCCGGTCGGGAAATACCACTTCGTCGATATCATCGCGGAGGCGGATCTCGACGTAGTCCGGGTCGTTCGCCCAATTCTTGTCCGCGTTGACAGGTCGCTTCCGAATCCCGGGACGCCCGTCGATCAAACCATAGGCGGTGACGACCGAGCTCTTGTTGCCCGCTTCCGTGATCACCACCGAACCCAGACTGTTCGTCGTGTCCCGCTGGCCCGCACGGAAGTAGATGTCGACCTGGCGGGTATAGGGCTCGCCGGTTATATGGTTCGTTCCGTGGTAGGTCCCGCTGAAGATCCGATCCGGGTTGTTGAGTATGGATGCCTGAACCTCGCGGCTGACCATGTGCTTGTCCCAGGCATGCCCGGGTCGGCCGCCCTCGTACGGGGCAGGCGCGTCGGAGAGCTCGTCGGGTGTGACCTGTCTACGGAAATTCTCGAACCGTTCGCACGCGGCCGGTGTCAGCCCTAGTGGGTCGATGAACCGGAGCGGGTTGGTGGTGTAGGCGTAGGGATTGGGTGCTGGGGACAGACCGAGTGGGTCCGCTGTGAGGTACTGGCCGGTGTCCGGGTTGTAGTACCGGAACATGTTGTAGTGCAACCCGGTTTCGGGGTCGTGGATCTGTCCGGGAAAGCGCAGCGGTGAGCTCGCCTTTCCGCGCCAGGTGGTTCGGCCCCAGAGGTCGGCGCCCGCGGTGGCCGCAGGGTGAGCGGTGCCGGGATCGATCAGTTCGGTCGGGGCGCCGACCAGGTCGGTGATGATCGCGTAGAACTCGCGGTCGATCGCGGCCCCGTCGGTCGACTGTGTGAGTGGGGCGTGCGAACCGGGCTGATAGTGCCAGCGAGTGGTAGCGGCGCGGGTGGCCTGCTCGATGAGATGTAGACCGTCCCAAACGTAGTCGACGCGTTCGAGGACGGCACCGCCGGTCGTCAGCTGCTGTTTGGTGGTGCGGCGGCCGAGGGCGTCGTAGGTGTAGTGCCACCACTGATGGTCAGGGGTCCAGACGTCGGTGAGCTGGTCGAAAGCGTTGTATCGGTAGTGCCAGACGTCGGGTTTGCGAGAAAGCCGGACGGTGGTCTTGCGAATCAGGCGTCCGGCGGGGTCGTAGTGGAAGCGCGTTCGGCCGTCGCGGACGAGGAGGTTGTCGCGATATTCGCGACGGTCGTCGTCGGCAGGTGGGATACGCGACGCAGACGCCTGCGAAGTCCCGGCCGCGGGAGTGGACGAGCTGACGATATTGCTGAGTGCGTCGTAGGCGTAGCGTTCGGTGGGGGCGCCGTCGGTGGACACAGCGGTGACTCGGCCGACCGCGTCGAGACTGTAGTCGCGGTGGACGAGGTCGGTCTGTGCACGGGCGATGGTGTGGGTGGTGAGGTAGCCGTCCGGGCGATAGGTGAATTCGTCGCGGCGGAGCCGGTGCGGTGCGGGCCTGGTGGTCGACCCCGAATCGAACGAAACCGCTTGCGCCGGAAACGCGGTAACCTCCTGGTCGGCCAACTGGCCGAGGCCGGAGTGTCCCCGTGTTATCGCCAGTTCGCCGATCCGCCAGCTGGTCAGGCGCCCCAGGGGGTCGTAGCCGAAGGTGATGTCGTGGCCGCCGGCGCTGAGACGGTCCATGCGACCGACGAAATCGTGGTGCCACCTCGACACCGCGCCCGAGGGCGTGGTTCGCTGGATTCGGTGACCGCGATCATCGTGTTCGAACAGCATCGGCGGTTGGTCGTCGAGTCGCTGCGAGGCGAGACTTCCCGCTGCGTCGTAGGCGAATTCGAGTGCATGGGTGGCGGTCGCACCGACACCGTTGACGGCGGACAGGACACGTCCCGCGGGATCGTGGGTGTAGCGGATCCAGTCGTCGTCGGTGGTGATCTCGGTGACGCGGCCGAGAAGGTCGTGGCGGAAATGGCGAGTCGTGCCGGTGGCGGGAGTGATCGCGGCGAGTCGTCCGGCACGGTCGAGGGTGTATCGGGTGGTCGCCCCGTTGTAGTCGGTTTCCGCGACAAGTCTTCCGGCGCTGTCGTATTCGTAGGTCCAGTGTTGGCCGATCGGGTTGTGAACGGCGATCAGGCGGCGTTCGGTGTCCCAGGTGTACCGGGTGATCGAGCCGTCGGGATCGATGCGGGAGTGCAGGAGATCGAAAGTCCCGTAGGAGAATCGGGTGAGGCCACCGACGCGGTCGGTGTGTGTGAGTGTGTTGCCTTCGCCGTCATAGGTCCACGTTTCGCCGTGGCCGTCGGGATCTGTTCTGCGGAGCAGATTTCCGGTGGGAGTCCAGTCGTAGCGGGTCACCGCACCTAGGGAATCGGTGATCTGGACAGGTCGACCGGCGGCGTCGCGCCGGAAATGGGTTACCGCGCCGTCCGGTTCGGTGACCTGGGCGACGAGACCGGCGGCGTCCACCTCGATGGTGGTTCGGGCGCCGTTGGGTTCGACAACGGTGGCCAGCGCGCCGTTCGGGTGGTAGGTGAATTCGGTGCGATCGTCGTCGGTGGCGCCGACGACGGCAGTGAGGTCGCCGGTGGCCGACCATTCCTGGCGCGAGATCGAACCGTCGGGGGAGGTGATCGTGGTGGGACGGTTGCGCCAGAGATAGTCGATTTCGGTGGAATATCCGTCGGGTCGAATGATTGTCGTCGGATCGCCCGCGCCGTTGTATCGGTACTGGGTGGTTGCTCCATCCGGTCCGGTAATGGTCAGTGGCCTGCGGTCGGCGTTGTAATCGATGTGGGTATGGCCGCCGGCGGGGTCGACGAGATCGCGCAGTTGCAGTTCGCGGTCGAAACCGTGGGAGGTGGTGGCGCCGAGCGAATCGGTGACGGCGGTGAGGCGGCCGGCGCCGTCAGGAAGTTGCCGATAGATGTAGTCACAGTTCAGCATTCCCGCGGTTCCGCGCTGGAAGGCGACTCGACCGAACTCGTCGTAGGAATTGACCATCTGATTGCCGTTGGAGTCGGTCCACGACGTCATCCGGTGTTCGGCGTCGTAGGTGTAGCTGGTCGTTGCTCCCACGGCGTCGGTGACGGCGATCAGATCAGCGTCGGCGTAGGTGAATTCCAGTACCGGCGTGGCGAACTCGCCCAGATCGGGTTCGTCCGAGATCAGCGAGAGTCCGGTGATCCGCGTACGGTCCGAGTCGATGCGGACCCGATATCCGCCCGAGTGTGTGACCTCGACCGGTACCCCATCGGCGTCGTAGTGGAAACGAAGGCGGTTGTGGTGCCGGTCGGTGATGGCCGAGATCGCGTAGTTGCCATGTCGAGCTTCGAGACCGTCGTGTCCCGGCTCGGGTGCGAAGTGCCAGATCACCTCTCGCCGCTGATCCCACACGCGATAGCCGCCGGTGTCGGTGCGGGTCAACGACCATTGCTGCCCTTCGGTGAGCGGCTGCGTCGCAACGCCGACCTCGGAGTGCGGGTAGGCGAGCATCATCGCGTTCTCGCCGATGAAGGTGACACCTGCGTCCTCGACGACGATCCGCGCGTCCAACGTGCTGGACCACGACGGGCCGAACCAGCGACCGAACCGGTAGTTCGAATGGTGTGCCCGCTGCAGCGTCATCGGCAGGACAGCTGGCAGGTCGAGATCTGTTTCAGGAAGCAGGAACTCGCCGGTGCCGATGTCGACGGGGTCTTCGGAACAGGTCTTCTGGTCCGGTGTTCGATCGGATTCCGCACCGGACTCCCGCGCGTGCTCGTGCGCGTCGCGATCGGCATCGGCGCGATCCTGCGCCGTCCGGCGGTCAGGATCAGCGTCGCGGTCCGTTTCGTGATCACGGTCGGGGGTGCGATCTCTGGGGGAGTCGGGGTCGTGATCACGCTCGGGAATTCGCTTGGTGGGTGAGGTGCTGTCCCGGTCGCGATCCGGGGTGCGATCGGTGGGGGAGTCGCGGTCGGTGTGCGTGTCGGGGTCGCGGTCAGGGGTGCGGTCACGGGGAGTGGCCGGATCGTTCGGCCCTCGGTCGGGGGTGCGGTCGGTGTGTTTGGTCGGATCACGGTCGGGCGTACGATCTTTCGGCGCCGGTTCATGCTCGGGGGAGCGTCCGTCAGCGCGGTCGCGGGGTTTGTCCGGGTCGTGGTCCGGTCCTCGGCCGTCGGAATCTGGGCGTGCACGGGATGGCGATTCGGCATCTGCGCGTGTTGGCGTGTGCCCTGGTGTCGACCTGGTCGGGGAATCCGGATGGGGTCCGGCGGCCAGTGGCGAATGCCCGTTCGCGCGTCCGGGAGAGTCGGGCGCCGTGCCTGCGCGCGGAGAGTCGGGCGTCTTGTGGGGTTCGGTGCCTGGATCATGGTGTGGCCGTTGTGGTGTCGAATCGACGCGGGGTGATTGCGGCGGATGGGACGGCCCGGCCGGGGTCGCGCCGGGATGGGTGCGCGCTGGGTGTGCGTCGGGAGTCGGTCGGGGTGCGGGGCCGTTGTCGGGGTTGATGCTGTGGCCGGGTTGCCAGCCTGCGGCAGGTGGCGTGGGGCTCGAGGTCTGTGGCGTCGGATCCGTGCGCACAGTCGGTCGGGAATCGATGTCGGACGGGGCGTCGTTCGTGTGCGGCGCTCGATCAGCGGTGGGGTTCACCCGGTTGTCCGACGCCGAGCCGTCCTCGCGGGATGTTCGGTCGGGATCACTGTGCTGAGTCGGTGCGGTGTGCTGATCCCTGTGCGGTGTCGTGTCGGCATCCGCCTGCGAGCGGGTCGAGTCCCCGTGCGGTGTCGCTGGCGAATTCGGATTCGTGTGGTGAGTCGACGCTGGTTCGGTGCGTTGGTTCGGTGTGTGGTCGGTGTGTTGAGTCGGCGTTGGATCCGTGCGTTGAGTCGGGGTGCGATCGGTGTGCTGATCGGGGGTCGGATCGGTGCGCTGCGTCGGTGTGTGGTCGGTCTGTTGGGTGGGCGTCGGGTCGGTGCGTTGGGTTGGTGTGTGGTCGGTTTGCTGGGTGGGCGTCGGGTCGGTGCGTTGGGTTGGTGTGTGGTCGGTTTGCTGGGTGGGTGTTTGATCCGCGCGTTGGGTGGGCGTCGAGTCGGGGGTCGATGTGCCTGCCGCTTCCGGGCGCGGTTCCGGTCGACTCGTCTGCGGGTCGGCGTCGGGGGTGCGGTCCGGTGCTCGAGTGGGTTCGGGCTGCCGGGTGGGTTCGGGATCGGGTCTGCTGCTGGTGGGTTCGGTGCTCGGTGACGGCTGGTCGCGGTCTGTCCGGGCCGGCGGTTCGGAGTGGCGCGGCTCGGTGTGTTCCGGTGTCGGCGAGTAACCGTCTCCGGTGTCCTCGGCGCGCGGGGTCGGTGCTTCTCGTTGCGATGCACCCTCGACCGGACGCCCTTCCGGCGCCGGCCCTCGATCGGAATCCGGAAGGCCGGCGCCTTGCCGTTCGCCGGTCTGCCCCGTCGGGTCGTTCTGCCTGGTCGGGGTGCCTTGGCCGGTCGGGTCCTGACGGTGCGAGCTCGGGTTGTGCAGGCTCGGACCGGAACCGCCGTCGGGAAGTCGTCGGCCCGCATTGGTGACCTTCTTCAAGGCACTGATGGCGACTTTCGCACTACCCCCACCACCGGTGGCGGCGGTGAGCAGGGCATCGCCGGTGAGCGCACCGACGAACTCGAACGGGTTGGCCCTGGCATCCTTCAGGATCGCGTCGACGGTCGCGCCGGGATCTGCCACGGCGACAACGAGTCCGGTGCCGAGATTGGACAACCCTTCGACGTAATCAGCCGGGTGGGTGATGTTGTAGATGTCGGTCGGGTTCACCTGGCGCACGAACTGCACGAGCCCGGTCAGGCTGGTCAGCAAGCCGGCGTAGAAATTCAGCGCTCCGTGCTCGAGCACACCACCGAGATCGGAGATATTGGCGATCCACCGTTCGCTGAAAGGGGGTTCCTTCGGTGCCTTCTCGGTAGCCGCTGCCAGTGCGCCGTCCGCGATCGACGCACCGTTGTCCCGCTGAATTCGGGCGCCACGCAAGATCTCTCGCGCTTCGTTGCGCAGGGATGTCCAGGTGTCGACCAGCGGATTCTGCGCTTGCTGCTCGCCGGTCAGCGAGTTCCACCAGTTCTTCTGCCGGACTTCCTCGGCGTGGGCGGCCTTCCATCGTTCGATGGCGGTGCCCGCCTTGTCCTGTGCGGTTTTGACCTCGTTCTGCCACGCTTCCATCGCGTCGGCCGCCGCGGTCATGGCATCGCCGCCGTCGAACCAGAGTTTCGGCTGTTTGTCGTAGACCTCGTTGAACGCGTCCGCGCCCTTACCGGTCCAATCGGCAGCGTCGATCTTCTGCAGCGCCTGACCGGTCGACTCGATCGCCGCGGCCATCTTCTTCAATGTCTCTGCGGTGGACCCGATTTCGGACGGCTCGCCCAGGATCAGTTCTTTGGGATCATCGGTCTGGCCGAGTTCCTCCTCTTCGACATCGCCGCCGGTCGCGGAGGCGATGTTGTCGCCCAGATCGTCGAGTGCGTCGTCGACACTGTCCAGCCCGACATACCCGGCCGCGTCGCCGACCACGTCGAGGCCGTCGTCGATGACCTGACCCGCACCCTCGACGAGATCCTCGACACCGTCCTCGATCGCGCTTCCGACTTTGTCGATGAAATCGCCGAGTCCCACGGACTACTGCCCTCCTTGCTGCTCTTTCATGATGTCGGCTGCCTGCTGGGCGGCACCGGTGTTCCAGCCGGGCGATTCACCGCTGACGAGGCCGCTCACCGGGCTGACATTCGCCAGCGCCTGCGGACCGACCGTCTCGACCACCTTCATATTGTTCTGAATGGTCTGGTTGGCGTCCTGAAACGACTTCATGCTGTAGTCCGCGTTGCGGATGTGGTTGAAGGAGTTGTCGGCGAAGGTATCGCCCCAGGAACGCTTGGTGATTTCCTCGTCGGAAAGATGGGGGTTGCCTGCCAAGTGCGTCCACATCTTCTTGAGTGTGCCCTCGGCCTTGGTATCCATTTCGTCGTACCGGCCTGCGGCCAAACCGAGCGTTCGGGCGATCGAGTTGCCCCCTTGGACCAGGGCGCGCACACCCCAGGACCACCGTTCGGTGAACTCCTCGAAGGTCTTCTGCACCGTGTGTTTGCCTGCTTCGAGGGTCGAGAGCGTCAGCAGCGCGAAGCCTCGGCCCATATTGCCCGTCTCGCCGATCCCCAATTCCGACAGCTGACCGATGGTGTCCTCGATACCTTTCGCGGCCTGCTGCAGCACCGCGGGATCGATCTCGAGCTTCGTCATCGCACACCCCTCCCCATTCGTCGATTACCCGGCGACATCCGGCGGAAACGCCATGGGCGCCGAACCCACGATGTCGATCGCGATTCCGGCGGGTTCGGTGCGGGAGTCGACGTATTCCTGTAGTCGACGGCCGAACAGCCAGTGATGGCGGTATTCCCGGTCCGCGTCGATGCCGTTGTCCTGCAGATGACCGCGAGTCACCATGAATCGGGCGTACTCCTCGATGCTGGTGAAGGCGCACAACCAGTCGACGCCGCCCACCTGAGAGAAGAAGACGCGGTCATCTGCCGTCAAGGGAACGAGGAGCGCGGCCTGTCGGAACGCGGCAAGCAGAGCCGCCGGCTGCCCGAATCCCGCATAGAACGCGGCGATTTCAGCGCGTAGACGGTCGCGGCCGTCGCCGTCGGACATCATGTCAACCTCCCCCGCTGTGCCGCAATCGCTTTCATCCGCGACAGACATCCTACGGGCATGATTCTGTCATCGGAAAGCCACGGAAGTCGGGGCGGCTGTACGCCGACTGTTTACTTCGCGGAGAAGCTTTCGAGCGCCTCGCGGATGAAGCACAGGGGGCACACCGGGTCGAACGGAGGCGTCGGCGCGCCGCCGATCACGGGCTGGGCCACGGCAGGCCCTTCGATCGAGTCGGCAGAGGCGATGGTTGGACAACTTGCCATCGCCAGCGTGATCGCTGCGGTGGCAACAACTTTGGACAATGCGCGGATCATTTCTTCTCCTCGGCTGCCGGGTTCTATGGTCGTTGTCGACCGGATTCTACGGGTGCTACCGCAGGACCGGCAGCGATGTTCGCCGGTAGGGTCGATGGACGGGCCTTGCCCGGGGAAGCGGTGCGCCGCCTGCAAGAAGAAGAGGAACGTCGCCTGCAGTAGGCCTGCCTCTCGTACATCATGCAACCGATCATTCGGTCAGCGGCGAGATCCGCTCAGGCTGAACGCAATCGGTGTGCCTTCGCGATTCCGTTGCTACCTTGCGTTTTCTCGATGAGGAACAGCAAGGAGTCACCGTGTCGCAGACACAGCCCGAGCCTCGGCCGGGCAGCGCATTCAGCTGGAACGAAGACTGGTTGGCGACCGTCGTCGGGCTCGTCCTGATCGGCCTGGTGCTGGTCGGAGCGATCCCGGATTGGCTGGTGCCGTGATGGGGGAGGCCAGGACCACGTCGGAAACCGCGGCGTTGCAGGCGAATTCGCGGCCTGCGGTGCGCGACATCGTGGCCGGGATCCTGCTGGTGCTCGCGCTGGGCGCGTTGACGCGGTTCTTCGACACTCATGTTCCGCAGTGGGCCGCGGATACGCCCTTCAAGCGGGTCGCGAAGACGGTCGAGTATCCGGTGTACGCGATCGCGATCGGGTTGATCGGCAATGTGGTGCTGAGCAAGATCGGCTTGCGGGACCGGCTTTCGGCGGGGTTCCGGACCGAGTTCTTCATCAAGACCGGGGTGGTGCTGCTGGGCGCTTCGATCAATCTGAAGATCCTGGTCACGGCGGCCGCGCCGTCGATCGTGCAGGCGCTGGCGTTGATCACCATCGTCTTCGGGTTCACCTGGTGGCTGGGCGGGGTGCTCGGGCTCGACGACAAGCTGCGGGCGCTGCTGTCGTCGGCGGTATCGATCTGCGGGGTGAGCGCGGCCATCGCGGCCGCGGGTGCGGTGCAGGCGCGACGCGAGCAGATCGCCTACGCGGCGTCGCTGGTGATCATCTTCGCGTTGCCCTCGATCTTCCTGTTGCCCTGGCTCGCTGACATTTTCGGGCTCTCCGATGCGGTGGCAGGCGCGTGGATCGGTGGCAACATCGACACCACCGCCGCGGTGGCTGCCGCGGGTGCGCTGGCGGGTGAGCAGTCGTTGCAGATCGCGACGATCGTCAAGACCACTCAGAACGCGCTCATCGGTCTCGTAGCGATCGCTCTCACCGCCTGGTTCGCGTTCCGCGTGGATCGCACCGAGGGCGCCGCCCGTCCGAGTATCGGGGAATTCTGGGCCAGGTTCCCTAAATTCGTGCTCGGATTCATCGCCGCCTCGATCATCGGCACGCTGTATCTGCAGTCGGTCGACAAGAAGACGGGTGCCGCGCACATCGCCGTCATCAACGACCTGCGCACCTGGTTCCTGATCCTGGCTTTCGTCTCCATCGGCCTGGAGTTCTCGCTGCGCGGGTTGCGCGAAGCCGGCTGGCGGCCGATCGTAGTGTTCGGATCGGCGGCGGTCGTGAATCTCGCTGTGGGCCTGGGTCTTTCGGTGCTGCTGTTCCGCGACTTCGCGGTCTGAGTGCCCGCCGCGGGCAGCCTCAGGAATCAGCCCGGCTGCTCGCGGTCGCCTCGGCCTTGATCTGTTCGAACTGCGCGCCCATCCGCGCGGCCAGGGCGGTCGCGGCCGAGAGCGGACGGACCATCACCATCAATTCGTCGATCTTGCCGTCCTCGTCGAGGTGGACGAAATCGCACCCGGTGAGTTGCTTGCCGTCCACGGTGGCCTCGAACACCAGCGCGTGATCGCGCCCCTCGCCGATCTCGCGCACATAGCGGAAGTCTTCGAAGACGCGGATCACCGCACGCAAGATGGCCGCGGTGATGGCCTTGCCTGGATAGGGCTGGAAGGCGACGGGGCTGGTGAAGACCACATTCTCGGCCAGCATTGCCTCGATGGCCGCTTCGTCGCGCGCTTCGACCGCGGTGCGGAAAGGATGCATCTGTCAGCTCCTCTCATATTCAACGAGTTGCATAGGGTGTTCGCAGCTTAACCCGGACAACCGCGCCCATGTGCCGATGCGGGCAGTTCGGTCGTCACACGTCTTCGGGGAGACGTTCGGTCACCAGGTCGGCAGGGACCGGGGCCTGGACCGGCCACCCCGGGTAGGGCGGCGGCGTGCCGCCGTATTCGGGGCACAGGGGTTTGAAGTCGCAGTACTTGCACATCGAATTGCGCGTGGGCGGGAAGTCCCCGGTTCGGCCCGC
The DNA here is from genome assembly GCF_001427185.1 of Nocardia sp. Root136. Lineage (NCBI taxonomy): Bacteria > Bacillati > Actinomycetota > Actinomycetes > Mycobacteriales > Nocardiaceae > Nocardia > Nocardia sp. Root136. Next base: position 651,145 of record NZ_LMFE01000001.1, on the reverse strand, counting down.
GTCGATGATGGCTTGCCAGAGCGCGGTGAGGATGCGCTGGAAGCGGTCCAATTCCTCGCGCTCGGGTGTGTAGGTGAGAATGTTCTTGTCGGCCAGATAGATCAGGCGCAGTTGGGCCGGGACGATGTCGCGGGTGCGCAGGATCATCAGCGCGTAGAACTTGAGCTGGAACAGCGCTCGCGCTTCGTGCAGGGGGCCGGGGGAGCGACCGGTCTTGTAGTCGACAACGCGCAGCAGGCCGTTGGGCGCCACGTCGATTCGATCGACGAAACCGCGCAGCGGAATTTCGCCGTCGAGGTCGACCTCGACCCGTTCCTCCAGCGCGTGTGGCTCGAATCGGCGCGGGTCCTCTAGCTCGTAATAGCTCGCGACCAGCTTGCGCACCTCGTCGAACAGCGCCTCCGGGCCGCCCTCGGCGACGAGCTCGTCCACCCCGTCGCGCTCCGCGCGCACACGCTCCCACGCCCCCGGGACCAACTCGGCGGCCCGCGCCGGCTGACGCTCGGCCGCGGGCAACCCGAACAGATCCTCGAGCACCGCGTGCACCACGGTCCCGCGCACCGCCGCTCGCGACGGCGGTTCCGGCACCCGATCGATCGCCCGCAACCGGTACTTCAGCGGACACTGCTTGAAATCGCTTGCCCGCGAAGGAGACAACGCCGGACGCGACCGATGGACCGGCGCGTCGGCGGTGTCGTCGGTCAGGGGCACGGACAAGGGCACGGACATGTTTCGCAGGTTAACCGCACACACCGACACGATCGCGCGGCCGCCGCGAAACAGCTGACCCGTCGATCGCGCGGATCGCCGCGCCTGGCAGGCTGACAGGTCCATTCGAAGAACGGGAGATCAATGACGGCCAGACGAACCGGTCCATTCGCTATCGGGGACCGCGTGCAGCTGACCGACGGTAGGGGACGCCTCTTCACCGTGGTGCTCGAAGAGGGTAAGGAATTCCACACCCATCGCGGCGGCATCAAGCATGACGACCTCATCGGCAACGACGAGGGCACCGTCGTGAAGTCGGTCAACGGCACCCCGTATCTGGCTCTTCGCCCGCTGCTCACCGACTATGTGCTGTCGATGCCGCGTGGCGCCGCGGTGATCTACCCCAAGGACGCCGCCCAGATCGTGCACGAGGGCGATGTGTTCCCGGGTGCGCGGGTGCTGGAAGCCGGCGCCGGTTCGGGTGCGCTGACCTGCTCGCTGCTGCGCGCGGTCGGTCCCGAGGGCGAGGTGATCTCCTACGAGATCCGCGACGACCATGCCGAGCACGCCGTCCGCAATGTGGAGACCTTCTTCGGCGAGCGGCCGGCGAACTGGTCGATCACGATCGCCGACGTGGCCGAGTACGAGGGCCCGCAGGTCGATCGCGTCGTGCTCGACATGCTGGCGCCGTGGGACGCGTTGCCCGCGGTGTCGAAGGCGCTGGTTCCCGGTGGGGTGCTCGTGGTGTACGTCGCCACCGTCACCCAGCTGTCCAAGGTGGTCGAGGCGCTGCGTGAGCAGGAATGCTGGACCGAACCGCGCTCGTGGGAGTCGATGGTGCGTGGCTGGCACGTCGTCGGTCTGGCCGTGCGGCCTGAGCATCGCATGCAGGGCCATACCGCGTTCCTGGTGAGCGCGCGGCGGCTGGCCGAGGGCACCGTTACGCCCAAGCCGCAGCGGCGCCCCTCCAAGGGCTGATCACGCACGGGTGAGCAGGCGCGCGGCCAGCAACGCTGCCGCCGCGCCTGCGAACCAGCGCCAACCGTCCACGGTGAGGCCCCATCGGGTGGCCTGCAGGATCGCGAGCCCCGCCGCGATCACGGCGAACACGGTGGCGGCCGAGCGGACACCGCGCACCGCGGCAACCGGCCCGTCCCACCAGCGCAGGGGAGTGTTCTCCAGGCCGCGCAAGGCGAGGAACAAGGCGCCGGTGAGCGCGGCGGTCGCGGTGAGTTGCACCGTCGTGAGCAGCCAGAACCCGGACTCGGTCGGCGCGGTGCGGTGAACGCCCGCCAGATGGCTGAGCACGAGCACGGTGAGCAGGGCGGGCATGTGCCACAGATAGAGCGTCATAGCCCCGGTGTTGCCGATGACCGTCGCCCACCAGACCCGAGGGCGCGCGGCGAGACGGCGCAACCAGGGCGCTACCGCGACGGCGGCGCAGCACAGCACCACCGCGTGCCCGGCCAGCAGCAGTGACGGCGGCGCCAGATTCGACAGTCGCTGGCCCGGCACGGTGACCATGCTCGTCTCGTACGGTCCGAGCACCACCAGCAGCACATCGGCTGCCAGCACCACGCAGGCCAGCACCGCCGCGGTCCGCCTGGACAGGAGATCGCGCAGATAGCCGATCCCGAGCACCGCGGGCACCAGCCAGACGATCAGATTCAGGTAGCCGAGCTCCATCGGCCCACCGGTGAGCCGCACCGCGTCGACGGCCGCCGTGATCACCACGATAACCGCGACCACAGCGAACATCCGGCGACCACTGGTGACCCGCGCCGCGAGCAACGGCACACACGCCAGTACCGCCAGATACATCCCGAGAAACCACAGCAGCTGCACGCTCGTCACCGCGAGCGGACGCTGCCATCCCGGCGCGAGCACCAGATCGGCCGCCACCAGCAGCATCGCCGAGGCGCCGACGAAGTATCCGAGCGGTCGTACCAGCCGCTGGGTGCGCCGGAAAAGCCAAGCGCCCCACGATGTCCCGGGCCCGAGGCCGCGCGCACCCGCGGCGACCCCCGAGAAGAAGAACAGCGGAAGCACTTGAAGAACCCAGGTGAGCGGCTGCAGCATCGGCAGGTCGGCGAGCACGTTGCCGAAATGCACCTCGGTGCCCGACACCGTCACGGTCAGCATCAGGCAATGGCCCGCGACGACCACCACCAGTGACGAAATGCGCAGCAGGTCCAGGAACCGATCACGATCGGCCGGGGTGTTCGCGGTGACCATCGCGACGCTGGGGACAACACTCATGGCACGACGATCGCAGGAAACCACCCGTGGGCACAGCGCGGAACTACCCGTTCGTCGGGTGGAACTACTCGAGCGTGCGCCCGCACGTCGCGCCGCTCGGAAGTCCTACCCACGGGACGTTCACCGTGAGTGATCTCGGTGGCCTACGCGGCTCGCAGGGCGTCCGCGCTGTCGCGGAGGTGCTTCGCCGTCATCCGGTCGTGCCGATCGATCAGGCGGGCGTGCAGGGAGCCTGCGCGAAGCCGAGCAGCAAGCAGCCGCTGGCGTCGGACAGCTTCCAGGTGCCGCCCTCTTTCTGCCAGGTGACCGGGAACGCGGGTGCGGTGCCGTGGGGGGAGGTGATCGTCACATCGGCGGTGGCGGTGTCACCACTGGTCGCGACGTTGTCGACGGCGAAGGTCAGGGTGTAGCCGGCGAGCATGCCGTTCATCTGATCGATGTTGGACTTGTGAGCGTCGCCGTTGACGATCAGTTTCGCCTTGTCGTCGGTGGATACTCCGGGATCGGCGAACTTGATCAGAGTCGCCTTCAGGGAATCAGCGGTAGGTGCGGCGGCGTTGTCACCCGAAGGTGCCGGAGTTGCCGAAACGCTGGACGGAGCGGCGGCGATACTGGTACTGCTCGTGGTGGCATTCGTCGAGGAATCGTCGGAGTCGCCGCAACCGGTCAGTCCGACGGTGACGGCGAGCGCCGCTGCGGCGGTGGCGACGGCGACACGGATCGTGCGGGGAGGAAGGAGCATGGACAGCAACCTTTCGACTCGTTGGGCGAGTGCCCCGTACGGGGTGTTAGGGGAGCCTAACAGGTGCAAATGTGTGGTTGATGTCGTACCGACCGTACAAGATGTGATCACGACGAAACCATGTCGGAAAGCGAGAACGGACCGCGCCCGGTAGCGTTGATAGACCGGGACTGGGAGGAGCAGCATCATGAGCCCCAACGAGAATTCGGATTCGGCGGCCTGGCGAGAGCTCGAGGCGGTACGCGCCGAGTCGGCTGCTCTTCGCAGGCAACTCGCCGATTCGCCGGATCGCGCACGCGAATTGGAAGCCAGGATCGATTCGCTGACCATCCGCAACGGCAAGTTGATGGACACGCTCAAAGAAGCGCGCCAGCAACTGATCGCTTTGCGGGAAGAAGTCGATCGCCTCGGCCAGCCGCCGAGCGGCTACGGCATCGTCATCCACGCCTACGAGGACCAGACGGTCGACGTCTTCACCTCCGGGCGCAAGATGCGGTTGACCTGCTCGCCCAATATCGACGCTGACGCACTGGAATACGGCCAGACCGTGCGCCTCAACGAGGCGCTCACCGTCGTCGAGGCCGGGAACTTCGACGCCATCGGCGAAATCGGCACGCTGCGTGAGATTCTCGACGACGGCAGACGCGCCCTCGTGGTCGGCCACGCCGACGAAGAGCGGGTGGTGTGGCTGTCGGGTCCGCTGTCCAAGATCGCCGAATACGACGACATGGCCGACCCCGATTCGCCGATTCGCAAACTGCGGCCAGGTGATTCGCTGCTGGTCGATACCAAAGCGGGCTTCGCGTTCGAGCGGGTTCCCAAGGCCGAGGTCGAAGACCTTGTGCTGGAAGAGGTTCCCGACGTCGACTACACCGACATCGGTGGTCTCGGCCGTCAGATCGAGCAGATCCGCGACGCGGTGGAACTGCCGTTCCTGCACAAGGATCTGTTCCGCGAGTACGCGCTCCGCCCGCCCAAGGGTGTGCTGCTCTACGGTCCGCCCGGGTGCGGTAAGACGCTGATCGCCAAGGCGGTGGCCAACTCCCTCGCCAAGAAGATCGCCGAATCGCGTGGTCAGGATGCCAAGGAAGCCAAGTCGTTCTTCCTCAACATCAAGGGCCCCGAGCTGCTCAACAAGTTCGTCGGCGAGACCGAGCGTCACATTCGCATCATCTTCCAGCGGGCGCGCGAGAAGGCCTCCGAGGGCACCCCGGTGATCGTGTTCTTCGACGAGATGGACTCGATCTTCCGCACCCGCGGTTCCGGTGTCTCCTCCGATGTGGAGACCACCGTTGTGCCGCAGCTGCTTTCGGAGATCGACGGTGTGGAGGGGCTCGAGAACGTCATCGTGATCGGCGCGTCCAATCGCGAGGACATGATCGACCCCGCGATCCTGCGGCCGGGCCGTCTCGATGTGAAGATCAAGATCGAGCGTCCCGACGCGGAATCGGCGCAGGACATCTTCTCGAAGTACCTCACCGAGACGCTGCCGCTGCACGAGAGCGATCTGCGCGAGTTCGACGGCGACAAGCAGGCGTGCGTCGAGGCGATGATCGAGAAGGTCGTCGAGCGGATGTACGCCGAGAGCGACGACAACCGGTTCCTGGAGGTCACCTACGCCAACGGTGACAAGGAGGTCCTGTACTTCAAGGACTTCAACTCCGGCGCGATGATCCAGAACATCGTGGACCGGGCGAAGAAGTACGCGATCAAGTCGGTGCTCGACACGGGTAACCCGGGTCTGCGGATCCAGCACCTGTTCGACTCGATCGTCGACGAGTTCGCCGAGAACGAGGACCTGCCCAACACCACCAATCCCGATGACTGGGCCCGGATCTCGGGCAAGAAGGGCGAGCGGATCGTCTACATCCGCACGCTCGTCACGGGCAAGAACGCCTCGGCCAGCCGGGCGATCGACACCGAGTCCAACACCGGTCAGTACCTGTAGTCACGATCTGCGAAGGCCGCGCCCCGGTGGGGCGCGGTTTTCGCGTTTCTGTTCACTTTTTTCGCCGAAACGCTGCGCGACGACAAGTGAATAGGGCACGCTTCACTTGTTCGTTTCACCTGATGAGGACATACGAGGAGCGTTGACATGGCCGGTTCCGCCGCTGAATTGCTGACCGAGATCATCCTGCAGACCATCCAGAACCTGTTCAGTTCGATCAGCGCCGGCTGATCGACCCAGCCCCACGACGAGGGCCGCGTCTCCCGAACCCGGAGACGCGGCCCTCGGTCGTTGATCAGCCCTGTGTGGTGGTCACGGCATTGAAGACCACATCGGCCACGGGGGTGCCGTCGGCGCCGCCACCCGCGACGCCCGCATCGGCGACAGTGGTCAGCGCGTCCAGACCCTCGGTGATCGTGCCGAAGGGCGTGTAGTTCGGGGGCAACTGGGTGTCGCGGTAGACCAGGAAGAACTGGCTGCCATTGGTGGCGGGGCCCGCGTTGGCCATCGCGATGGTGCCCGCCGGGTAGACCGCGCCCGCGAGGTTCTCGTCGCTGAACTTGTAGCCGGGCCCGCCCATGCCGGTGGCGGTGGGGTCGCCGCACTGGAGCACGAAGATGCCCTGGGTGGTGAGCCGGTGGCAGCGGGTGTGGTCGAAGTAGCCCTCGCTCGCGAGGAAGGCGAACGAGTTCACCGTGCGCGGAGCGGCGGCGGCATCGAGCGCGATCGTGACGGTGCCGCAGGTGGTCTCGAGGGTGGCGGTGTGGCTCGCGGCGGTGTCGATGGTGAGCGCCGGTTCGGTGGGCCACTGCTTGCCGTTGGGCTGACCCGCCGCGGCAGGTGCGCAGCCGGGGATCACGGCCTGATGATTCGGTACGGTCTGCGCGGCGGGGGCCAGTGCCACCAGAGCGGCCGCGGCGATGCCGATACCGAAGAGCGCGCGAATGAAGGGTCGGTCCTGCGAAATGCTGGTCACCTTGGCGGGATCTCCTCGAGGGCGGGTGCTACCGGACGATGTACCGCGCATCCTGCCAGCCGCACCGGCCCGCGTGGGGAGAGACCACCGGATCCGGTCCGCTCGTCGTGTGATCGACACAGAATTCCGTGCATTCGGGCCGATCGGCAGGCGATAGGGACTTCGCTAGCGGGCCCGCAATCGCCACAGCGTGGTCGTCTCGGCGGTGCGAGCCGCGGCGAGGGGGTCGTCGCGATCGGTCGCGCGGGGATGACGTGGACGTGTGGTGAGCTTTCCGAGCACATAGAGACCCGAGTCGTCGAGCAGGCGCGGTATGTGGTCGGCCGGGCGCAGGCCGAGTAGTTCGGCGAGGTCGGACAGCACCAGCCAGCCCTCGCCGTGGGGGGTGAGGTGCGCGCGCAGGTCGCGGGCGAACTCGGTGAGCATCGACTGATCCTGGTCGTAGACACCACGTTCCAGGTCCGAGGTCGGCACGCCGGGCAGCCAGGGCGGATTGCACACCACGAGATCGGCGCGGCCGGGCGGGTACAGGGCGGGTCCGGTCACGGCGATCATCCGGCCGAAGCCGAGCCGTTCGGCGTTGTCCTTGGCGCACCGCAACGCCCGCGGGTTGATATCGGTGGCGACGATCTCGGGGACGCCGCGGGAGGCGAGCAGCGCGGCCAGCACGCCGGTGCCGGTGCCGAGATCGAACGCGGTGCGGATCTCGGGATCGAGTGGCGCGTCGGCGACGAGATCGACGTATTCGCTTCGGGTGGGCGAGAATACGCCGTAGCCGGGGTACACGCGCGCTCCGAGCGCGGGCACGTCGACACCCTGCTGTTGCCAGCGATACGCGCTCACCACACCGAGCAGTTCAGTGAAGGTGACCACGCGTTCGGCGTCTGCCGGGCCGTACGCCGCCGTACACGCCGCCGCCACGTCGGGCGCCCGGCGCAGGTCGAGGTCGTAGCCCGGGCCGAGGCGGATCAGCAGACTGCCGAGAATGCCCGCCCGCGTCCGCCTTTTGATCCGTTCGTGCTCGTAGAGCGCGCCGAGATCGCCGGTAGCGGGCTTCTTCGCCGGCTTGCGATCGGCGCGTCGGCCCAGCGCCTGTAACAGTTGGCGACCATTGTTGTAATCGCCCTGCCACAGCAGTGCCTCACCCGCCCTGATGCGGCGATACGCGTGATCGGCCGAGAGTCGGTCGTCGGCGGTGGTGACGAGGCGCGGTGCGGGCGCGCCGTTCTCCGAATGCCAGACGGCGGTGTACTGACTGTGGTCTTCGGTCCATGCGATGGTGGACATGGCTGCTCCCGGTGATCGACGGTACTGGTGACTCGACTACGCCGACGTCGGACGCGACGCCGACTCTCGGTCGGTCGCTACGGCGTCGAAATGCGCGCGACTGCGTCGCCGAGTGCCATGTCGAGCGTCACCACTGCTGCCTTTCCGGGGGAGGGGTCCCTCATTCTGCCGTATCGGCCCAGGCTGACGTCATCTAGGGCGCGGTTCCAGGCCGTACGTGCTAAATTCTGACCATGCGGCCAGAAAATAAGCCGGATGGACAACAGCGCTCGTTCATCGAAGAGGCGCGACGGCGGCAGATCATCGCGTCCACCGTCGAGGTGATCTCCGAGGTCGGGTACAGCAACGCGTCCCTGGCCCGGATCGCCGAGCACGCGGGGATCTCCAAGGGCGTGATCTCCTACCATTTCGACGGCAAGGACGAGCTGATGTCACAGGTCGTGATCCAGCTGTTCGTCTCCGGTGCCGAGTTCATGTCGCCGTTCGTCAGCGCGGCGATCGCCGACGGCTATCGCGCCGTCCTGCACGCCTACCTGTCGTCGAATCTGCAATTCATCGACGACAACAAGAGCTACGTCGCCGCAGTCGGCGACATCGTGGTCAACCTGCGCGGCCCGGACGGTTCGCTGCGATTCGACACCCCCGACGGTGACCGGGAGATGATCGCGCCGCTGGTCTCGGCGCTGGCCGAGGGGCAGCGCGCCGGCGAGTTCGGCGACTTCGACCCGACCGTGCTCGCGCGTCTGATCCGGGACTCGATCGACGGCATCGCGAACCGGGCGGTGCGGGAACCCGATTTCGATGTGCGCCACTACCGCACGCACCTCATCCGGATGTACGACGCGGTGACGAGTAAGGACGACGACCGATGACAACGACAACGGAATCGACGGAACCCGGTGCGACACGGGAGGTTCCGCCCTTCGCGGTGCTCGGTGTCGGCGCGATCGCGCTGGTGTCCGCGATCGGACTGTTCGCCGTGCTCGGGCAGTACGGCTTCTTCGGCGACGAGCTGTACTTCCTCGCGGCGGGCGGGCACCACCTGGCGGTCAGCTACGCAGACCAGGGCCCGCTGCTGCCGCTGATCGCTGCGCTGATGGATTCGATCGCACCCGGTTCGCTGGTGGCGCTGCGACTTCCGGCACTGCTCGTCACGGTGGCGGGCATCGTGCTCGCCGCGGCGATCGCGCGGGAATTCGGCGGCGGACGCGGTGCGCAGCTGATCAGCGCGGCCGCGTACGCGACGTCACCGTTTCTGTTCGTGCAGGGCAGCCAGCTCTCCACCAATGCGATCGACGGGCCGCTGTGGGTACTCATCACCTGGCTGCTCGTGCGCTGGGTCCGGACTCGCGCCGATGTGCTGCTGATCATGGCTGGGGTCGTCACCGCGATCGACATGCAGGTCAAATGGCTCATTCCCTTCTTCTGGATCTGCGTCGGGATCAGCGTGCTCGTCTACGGACCCCGCGATCTGTTGCGCAGGCCCGCACTGTGGATCGGCGCCGCGATCACCGCGGTCGCGATGGTGCCCAGCCTGCTGTGGCAGGCGGCGAACGGGTGGCCGCAGCTCGAGATGGGAGCGGTGGTGAGTGCGGAGCAGGAGGCGATCGGTGGCCGGTTGGCCTTCGTGCCTCTCGCCCTGCTCGCGGCCGGGCTACTCGGCGCGATCCTGCTGGTCTACGGCACGGTGCGGTTGTTCCGCGCCGAATCTCTGCGGCCCTACCGGTTCTTCGGCCTGGTTGTCTTGTTGCTCGTGGTCGCGTTCCTGGCGACCGGTGGGCGGTCGTACTACGCGGTCGGCATCTATCCGGTCGCGATGGCGGCCGGGGCCGTCGGGCTGGTCGAGGCCAGGGTCACCTGGCAGCGGATCGCCGCGGTTCCGGTGATCGGGCTGTCTGTGGTTCTCGCGGCGTTGTCGCTGCCCTGGCAGCCGGAATCCTCGATCCCACCGAGCACCGGTGGCGTGGATCTGCTGCTGCACGGCAAGTTCGGCTGGTCCGACCTGGCCGCGTCGACCGACCTCGCCTACCGGGCGCTGCCCGAGGACGAGCGGGCACGTGTGGTGATCGTCGCCCAATCCTATTGGCAGGCAGGGGCTCTCGACACCTATCGACAGCAGTACGGCTGGCCTGCGGTGTACAGCCCCAATCGCGGGTACGGCTACCTGGGCACACCGCCGGACTCGGCGACGACGATTCTCTACGTCGGCGGGGAGCTCGAGGAACTGCGCGAGAGCTTCGGGTCGGTGACGCCGGTCGGGCGATCCGACGCCCGGCTCGGCTACGAGGGCGCCACCCGTGACGTGACGATCTGGCGGTGCGAACAACCGGTTCGACCCTGGTCGCAGCTGTGGCTCGACCTCCGCACGATGTAGTGCGCGATGACGGGTCAGGATCGGCGAATGCGCCGATAGGTCGGGGTGGCGGCGGCCGCGGCGGCGAGTTCGGCGGCCAGCCACGCGATGTCGGTGTCGCCGAGGCCGCCCAGCGTCAGCCGCAGATGGTCGGTGGCGGGCCGCGCGCCCGCTTCGAACGGTCCGCCGGGCGCGGCCTTGATGCCCGCCGCGGCGAGGCTGATCATGGCGGCGTTCTCGTCGGAGACCGGGAGCCATACATTGATGCCGTCGCCCGCCGCCACGATCACCTCGTGCCGGGCCAGCGCGCGACGCAAATCGGTAGCGCGCCTGCGGTATTCGAGTCGCGCACTCTCGACGGTGGCGCGGGCATCGGGATCCTGGAGCATCGTCGACAGCACGCGCTGGAGTAATCGGCTGGACCACCCCGGCCCGAGCATCCGGCGTTCGACCACCGGATCGAGCAGTGCCGCGGGCCCGCCCGCGACGGCCAGCCGCAGATCGGCGCCGTGGGACTTGGAGTAGGAGCGGATGTAGACACCGCGATCGGGGAAGTGCGCGGCGAGCGAACGCAGCGTGGTGGTGGCGATGCCCGCCGAGTGGTCGTCCTCGATGATCAGCGCAGGCTGCGGGCCGAGTAGAGCGGTCAGCTCGCGCACTCTGGCGGCGTCGAGGGAGGCGCCGGTCGGGTTGTTGGCGCGCGGCTGCAGGATCACCGCGCGCGGTGCGGGGCCGTCGAAGGCGCGGGCGAATTCCTCTGGCCGGAAACCGGATTCGTCGAGACGGACGGCGACCGGGCGCGCGCCGAGGCGGGCGAGCAGATCGAGGAACGGCGGGAAACACGGGTCCTCGACGATCACCGGATCGCCGAAACGCACGTGGGCGGCGAGCAGCCGGTCCACGGCATCCAGGGCGCCGTCGAGGACGGTCAGCCGTTCGCACGGCCACGGCCAGTCCGCGCGCAGCGTGTCGGCGAGCGCGGGCAGCACCGCCTCGCCGAGATAGTGGGCCGACAGGTCGCCCGGCGCGGTATCGCGCGAGAGCGCGTGCAACGCGGCGGCGAGGTCGGGCAGCAGCGCCGGGTCAGGGGTGCCACGCGACAGGTCGATACGAAAGGCCTTGTCGGAGGGCGAGTGCAGGCGCTGATACCGGCCGATCGGCGCCTCCCGCTTCTCCCCGACGAAGGTGCCCGCCCGACCGCGCGCGGTGATCGCGCCGGTCGCGGCCAGCGCCCGCCACGCCTGACTGACGGTGGCGGGGGAGACCCGGAGTTCGCGGGCCACCGCACGCACCGTGGGCAGTCGGGTGCCCGGTGCGAGGTCGCCGGAGCGGATGCGGCGGCCGAGGGCGGCGGCGATTCCGGCGGCGGTTCGCTCGTCGAGGTCCCCGGCGAAATCCGCGGGCAGTGCGGTCGGCGAGGCTTCGGTCATCGACTCATTCTGCGGGTCGTGCGTGGCCGATCCGGGGCGCACCGCCAACGTTTACGGCACCGAAACTGTTTCCGCGCACTTGTAACACAACAGAATCAGTTGAAGGTGCAGTATAACAAAGCATGGGAATCGTCAGAGCGGCGCTCGTCCAGACCAGCTGGACTGGTGACAAAGAATCAATGGTCAAAGTTCACGAGGACTACGCCAGGGCGGCGGCGGCGCAGGGGGCGCAGGTGATCTGCTTCCAGGAGTTGTTCTACGGCCCGTATTTCTGTCAGCTACAGGACGCCAAGTTCTACGAATACGCCGAATCGGTGCCGGGCCCGACCACCGATCGAATCGCCGCCCTGGCCGCCGAATTGAACTTGGTGATCGTGGCGCCGGTGTACGAGCGCGAGATGGACGGGCTGCTCTACAACACCGCGGTGGTGATCGACGCCGATGGTTCCTATCTGGGCAAATACCGCAAACACCACATACCGCAGGTGACCGGCTTCTGGGAGAAGTTTTACTTCCGCCCGGGCAACCTCGGGTGGCCGGTGTTCGACACCGCGGTCGGCAAGGTCGGCGTCTACATCTGCTACGACCGCCATTTCCCGGAGGGCTGGCGGGCGCTCGGCCTCGCGGGCGCGGAAATCGTGTTCAATCCGTCGGCGACGTCGCGAGGGCTTTCCAGTTATCTGTGGAAACTCGAGCAGCCCGCCTCGGCGGTGGCCAACGAGTATTACGTCGGCGCGATCAACCGCGTCGGTATCGAGAGCGAATACGGCGACAACGACTTCTACGGGACGAGCTATTTCGTCGACCCCGAGGGGAAGTTCGTCGGCGAGGTCGCCTCCGATACTTCGCCGGAATTGGTTGTTCGTGATCTCGATATGGATCTGATCAAGATCGTTCGCGAGAGATGGGCGTTCTATCGCGATCGTCGCCCCGATGCCTACGGACCGTTGGTGAACCCCTGATGCGCACTTTCATCCACGGCGGGACGGTGGTGAGCGCCACCGGGTCCCAGCTGCTCGACGTGCTGATCGAAGATGAGACGATTGTCGCTGTCCTGCAACCGGGTTCGACCGCGCTCGGCGCCGATCCGGCCGCCGACGCCGAGACGGTGATCGACGCGACCGGCAAGTACGTGATCCCCGGTGGCGTCGACGGGCACACACACATGCAGCTGCCGTTCGGCGGCACCGAGGCCAGCGATACCTTCGAAACCGGGACAAGGGCCGCGGCCTGGGGCGGCACCACCACGATCGTCGACTTCGCCGTGCAGAAACCGGGCCAGCGGGTGCAGGACACCCTCGCCGAATGGCACGGCAAGGCCGCCGGACAGTGCGCGATCGACTACGGGTTCCATCAGATCATCGGCGATGTCAACGACGAATCCCTCAAAGGGATGAGCGAACTCGTCGACGAAGGCGTCACCAGCTTCAAACTGTTCATGGCCTACCCGGGCGTCTTCTACTCCGACGACGGCCAGATCCTGCGCGCCATGCAGACCGCGGGTGACCTCGGTGCGCTGATGATGATGCACGCGGAGAACGGCATCGCCATCGACGTTCTCGTCGAACAGGCTCTCGCCCGCGGGAACACCTCGCCCTACTTCCACGGCACCAGCCGCCCGTGGCAGATGGAAGAGGAAGCCACCCATCGCGCGATCATGCTGGCGCAGTTGACCGGCGCCCCGCTGTATGTGGTGCACGTATCGGCCAAGCAGGCGATGGAACAGATCGCGACGGCGCGCGACAAGGGCCAGAACGTCTTCGCCGAGACCTGTCCGCAGTATCTGTACCTCTCGCTCGAAGAACAGTTGGGCGCACCGGGTTTCGAGGGCGCCAAATGGGTCTGCTCCACGCCGTTGCGCTCGCGCGCCGAGGGGCATCAGGACGAGCTGTGGCGGTTCATCCGCACCGGTGACGTCACCGCGGTGAGCACCGACCACTGCCCGTTCTGCATGAAGGACCAGAAAGAGCTCGGCGTGGGCGATTTCAGCAAGATCCCGAACGGGATCGGCGGAGTCGAGCACCGGATGGACCTGCTGTTCCAGGGCGTCAAGGACGGGCGGATCTCGCTCGAACGGTGGGTGGAGGTCTGCTGTACCAACCCGGCCCGGATGTTCGGCATGTATCCCCGCAAGGGCGTGATCAGCCCGGGTGCCGACGCCGATGTGGTGATCTACGACCCCCACGGTCACACCAGCATCGGGCTCGGCAAGACCCATCACATGAACATGGATCACTCCGCGTGGGAGGGCTTCGAGATCGACGGACACGTCGACACGGTCCTGTCCCGCGGCCGGGTGATCGTCGACGACGGCGCCTATCACGGTCGCGCCGGGCACGGCCGGTTCGTCCGTCGCGGCCTGTCTCAGAACCTTCTGTAGAAACCAACTGCCGAAACGGAGAGTGCCGATGGACATCGGAGTCGTCCTGCAGTGCACACCACCCTCGTCGCGGGTGATCGAACTGGCCAGAGTGGCCGAGACCCACGGGTTCTCGCATGTGTGGACCTTCGACTCGCACCTGCTCTGGCAGGAGCCCTACGTGATCTACAGCCAGATCCTGGCCGCCACCCGCAAGGTGATCGTCGGTCCCATGGTCACCAATCCGGCCACCCGGGACCAGACGGTGACCGCGTCCGTCTTCGCCACGCTCAACGAGATGTACGGCAACCGCACGATCTGCGGCATCGGGCGCGGCGACTCGGCGGTCCGCACGCTCGGCGACAAGCCGACGACGTTGGCCACCCTGCGTGAATCGGTCGAGGTGATCAGGGAACTCGGCAACGGCCGCAGCGCCCGCGTCGGTGACCTCGAGGTGCGGTTCCCGTGGGCCGCCGATTCGCGGCTCGAGGTGTGGGTGGCCGGATACGGACCGAAGGCCCTCGCGCTCACCGGTCAGGTCGCCGACGGGTTCATCCTGCAACTCGCCGACCCCGACATCACCGCATGGACCATCGGCAAGGTGCGTGCCGCGGCGGCGGCGGCAGGCCGAGATCCACTGTCGGTGAAGATCTGTGTCGCCGCGCCCGCCTATGTCACCGATGGATCGCAGGCCGGACTGGAACACGCCCGCGACCAGTGTCGCTGGTTCGGCGGCATGGTCGGCAACCACGTCGCCGACATCGTCGCGAAATACGGTACGGGCGGCGATGTTCCGGCGGCGCTGACCGACTACATCGCGGGCAGGCAGGGCTACGACTACAACCAGCACGGGCGCGCGGGCAATACCCAGGCCGCCTTCGTACCCGACGAGATCGTGGATCGGTTCTGCCTGATCGGGACCCCCGACGAGCAGCTCGCCAGGTTGTGGGAGCTCGAGAAGCTCGGCGTCGGCCAGTTCGCGGTATATCTGCAGCACGACGCCAAAACGTCGACGCTCGAGGCTTATGGCGAGCAGGTACTGCCGCGGCTGAATCAGCAGGTCACCGCGATCGAAGCGGCCGGTCTGTCGTGATCGCCGATCGCACGCCGGTGTGGGCGTCGAACACCGGCGCGCACGGTATCGCCGGACGATGGCCGGGGGGAGGGCGTCGGTGAGCACGGCGACCATCGATCCGGTGACAGCTGTTGTCCCGCAGCAGATTCGAGCATCCACCCCTGGTCGGACCCGGTTGCTGCGCGCGGTCTACGCGGTGAGCGCGTTCGTCCTCGTGGCGGTGATCTGGGAGCTGGTGAAGGTGCTGGTGCCCGCCGACGGCGTGAGCATCGCGGGCACCCGCGTACTCCCTCGCACCAGCGACGGCGCGCTCCCACACGTCTGGGCGGTGTTCACCGTGCTCGGCGACCCGGACGGCAAGGGCACCGTCGGTGAAACACTGTTGCGCACAGCGATGTTCACGCTGGGTCTGTCCTTGCTGGCGCTGCTGCTCGGCGCTGTGGTCGGCGTGGCACTGGCGGTCGCGATGCAGCGGTTCGGCTGGCTCGAGCGCGGCCTGCTGCCGTATGTGGTGCTCTCGCAGACGGTTCCGCTGATCGCGCTCGCGCCGCTGGTGGTGGCGTGGGGCGGCAAACTGTCCATCGGCGGTGAGCCGTGGCGGCCGTGGATGAGCATCGTGGTGATCGCGGCCTACCTCGCCTTCTTCCCGATCGTTATCGGGATGCTGCGCGGGCTACAGACGCCGTCGGCGGCTTCGGTCGAATTGATGCGCAGCTGCTCGGCCGGTTGGTGGGCGACGTTGACGCGCTTGCGGTTTCCCGCCTCGGTTCCCTCGTTGATTCCGGCACTCCGGCTGGCCGCCGCGGCGGCGGTGATCGGCGCGGTCGTCGCCGAGATCTCGACCGGTACCGCGGGCGGGATCGGGCGCCAGATCATCGTGTTCTCCCAGCAGGCCACCGGCGATGCGGCCCGGCTCTACGCCGCTGTCCTGGCCGCCGCGCTGCTCGGCGTCGTCCTCACCGCCCTGGTCGGACTGGTGGAGCTGGCACTGCGTCGCTACAGCCACCCGCCCGGCACCAGCACATCGAGCGAGGACTGATGAGTGAAGCACCCATGACCACCTCGGGCACCGATCCCGGCTCTGCGGTGTCACCGGTCGCTGCCGCGGTCGAACTGAGAGACCTCGGCAAGACCTTCGCGGCGGGTGCCGTGACAGCACTGTCCGATGTCTCGCTCACTGTCTCGGCGGGCGAATTCGTCTCGCTCATCGGGCCTTCGGGCTGCGGCAAGTCCACCCTGCTGCGGATCATCGCCGACCTCGAGACGCCGAGCAGCGGCGCTGTCACCGTGCACGGCAAGTCCGCGCGCCAGGCCCGGATCGACCAGGACTACGGCATCGCGTTCCAGCAGGCCGGCCTGCTGGAATGGCGCACTGTCGCAGCCAATGTCGAACTGCCCCTCGAACTGCACCGGGTAGCCAAAGCGCGACGCAAGGCACGCAGTGCCGAACTGCTCGCCATGGCCGGGCTCAGCGAATTCGCCGACCGGTACCCGGCCGAACTGTCCGGCGGCATGCAGCAGCGCGTCGCCATCGCCCGCGCGCTGGCCCGCACACCGTCGCTGCTGCTGATGGACGAACCGTTCGGCGCGCTCGACGAGATGACCAGAGAACACATGCAGGGCGAGCTGCTGCGCATCGCGGGGGAGACCGGCGCCGCCGTCGTGTTCGTCACCCACTCGATTCCCGAGGCGGTGTACCTGTCGGACCGGGTGGTTGTGCTGTCCGCGCGACCAGGCCGGATCAGCGACATCGTGTCCACCGGTGGCTGGGATCGACAAGCGGGCAACGATGTTCGCGCGTCCGGTGAGTTCTTCGCCGCTGTCGCCGCGGTGCGCGCGGCACTGCGCGGCGACACGACCGCCGATGGACAGGATCTGCGATGAAGACCTGGCTGCCACCACTAGTAGTCGGTGTTGTCGTCCTGGCGTTGTGGCAGGTGCTCACCGTGGCGGCGGGCGTGCCGTCGTTCCTGCTGCCCGCGCCCAGCGCGATCGCCGCACAGTTCGCCGAGAACGCGGGCCGCATCCTGGATGCTTCCCTGGCCACCGGCACGAACGCGCTGATCGGGTTGGTCGCGGGCACGATCCTCGGCCTGGCCGCCGCCGTCCTCGCGGTGCGGTTCCAGCTGATCGACGGGCTGCTCACGCCGTTGGCCGCAGCCGCCGCCGCGGTGCCGATCGTGGCGCTGGCACCCCTGCTGAACTCGATGTACTCCACGACCACCGAGACACCGCGACGGCTCGTCGTCACCATCGTGGTGTTCTTCCCGGTCTTCGTCAGCACCGCGCGCGGGTTGCGTCAGGTGCCGAAGGTGCAGGCCGACCTGATGAGCTCCTACGCCGCGTCGGGCTGGCAGATCACCCGCACCGTACGGGTGCCCGCCGCGCTGCCACACCTGTTCACGGGTTTGCGGATCGCCGCGCCCGGCGCGGTCATCGCGGCCATCATCGCCGAATACTTCGGCGGCCTGCAGAACGGGCTCGGTAGCCGGATCACCTCCGCCGCCGCCAACACCGCCTATCCGCGGGCGTGGGCCTACGTCGTCGGCGCGATGTGCGTCGGCCTCGTGTTCCTGGCCGCCGTCCTGCTGCTCGAACACCTCACCCGCCGACCCCGAACCCCACTGCTGTCCACGATCCGATGAGGGAGATCCGTCCATGAGCAAGACCGCACTCCGGTTGCGTACCGCGGTGGCGCTGGCCGCTGTGGCCGCTGCCGCGCTGACCGGCTGTAGTACCACCGACAGTGGTTCCGAGACCACCGCCGACGGCCTCACCAAGGTGACCTTGCAGCTGCAATGGTTCAAGCAGGGGCAGTTCGCCGGCTACCTGGCCGCCGTCGACCAGGGGTTCTACAAGGAACAGGGCCTGTCGGTCGAGATCCTCGACGGCGGCACCGACATCGTCCCGCAGACGGTGCTGGCCCAGGGCCAGGCCGACTACGCGGTCGCCTGGGTGCCCAAAGCCCTCGCATCGCGGGAAGCGGGCGCCGGGATCACCGAGATCGCGCAGGTCTTCCAGAAATCGGGCACCAAACAGGTCTCGTTCAAGTCCGAGAATATCGCCGGGCCCGCCGCGCTGCGCGGTAAAACCGTCGGAAACTGGGGCTACGGCAACGAATTCGAGCTCTTCGCCGGGATGACGAAGGCAGGCATCGATCCTGCCAAGGATGTGAAACTGGTCCAGCAGCAGTTCGATATGAACGCCTTCCTCGCCAAGGACATCGCCGCCGCCCAGGCCATGTCCTACAACGAGTACGCCCAGCTGCTCGAAACCAAGAACCCGGCCACCGGAAAGCTCTACACCGCAGACGATTTCACCACCATCGACTGGAACGACGAGGGTGTAGCCATGCTGCAGGACGCCCTGTGGGCCAACACCGAGAAACTGAAGGACAGCGAGTACCAGGATCAGACGGTCAAGTTCCTGGTCGCCTCGCTGAAGGGTTGGGCGTTCTGCCGTGACAACCTCGACAAGTGTCGCGACATCACCGTCGCCGCGGGCGCCACGCTCGGCGCGGGACACCAGCAGTGGCAGATCAACGAGGTGAACAAGCTGATCTGGCCCGCACCCGCGGGCATCGGCGCCATCGACAAGACCGCGTGGGATCGCACGGTCTCGATCGCGAAGAACACCAAGAACGCCGAGGGCGCAACGGTTCTCACCAAGGACCCCGACGCCGACGCCTATTCCACCGAGTACGTCACCAAGGCTCTCGACCAGTTGAAAGCCGCGGGCGTCGACGTCATGGGCGCGAGTTACCAGCCTGCTCAGGTCACCCCGACCGAGGGCGGGAAGTAGCCGCGCGGTGTGCTCACTGCGGGGTCAGCCCGATGACCACGCCGCCCTGCTGCCAGGTCTGGTAGATGTCGGCCTTGGACGGTTCGCCGTCGGCGAGATAGCCGATGCCGTTGAATTTCGCGTTCTGCTTGTTGTCGCGCGCGATCACCGCGAACAGTTCGATGACGTCGCTCTCGTCGGTGTAGACAGTGGCGGTGAAGGTTTCGGGCGCGCCGCCACGCGACACCCGCACTTGTGCGCCGCCCCGCAGATTCTTCACCCAGGGGCGCAGCGCGGTGCCGATCAGCAAGGCGCCGTCGTGCACGGTGTAGGCGATCGGGACGTCGTAGACGGCGCCGGACTTGCGGCCGACCACGTGCAGGGTGGCCAGCCGCTTGCCGACGACGCCGGACAGTACCGGCACCTTCAGCAGGCTGCGGATGAGGGTATTGAGCTTGTTCTGATAGGAGCGGAGAGGTTCAGGACCGGTGGTCGTCGGTGTGCCGTAAGGGTTCTCGGGGGGTGCGGTGTCGCTCATGGTTTCCAGTATCGCCACGTGCGGCCGCGCCCGCACGGCACGTGACTACGCTGCCGATATGACATCTGGGCAGACCGAGATCTGGCACAACCCGCGCTGCACGAAGAGCCGCAATGCCACCGCGCACCTCGACGCGGCCGGGGTGGAGTACACCGTGCGCCGCTACCTCGACGATCCGCCGACGGTCGAGGAGTTGCGGGCGGTGCTGGCGCGCCTCGGCGCCGAGCCGTGGGACATCACGCGCACCGGCGAGCAGATCGCCAAGGATCTCGGGATGGCGCAATGGGGTCGCGCCGAGGCGGATCGGGAGCAGTGGCTGACCGCGCTGGCCCAGCATCCGAAGCTGATCCAGCGCCCGATCGTGCTCACCGCGGACGGTGGCGCGGTGGTTGCTCGCGACGAGGAATCCCTGCGCACGCTGGACTGACCTCGGCGACCGGTGGCCTGCCGTTCGGAAGGCTTGGTGGTCGTCTATCGAGTCAGCGGCGGGGGCCGTCGCCTGCGGTGAGCAGGCCGTCCAGGACGACTCGCGTGTCGGGAACGAAGGGCCACGCCGGATCACGCAGGTGCGCACGCAGTTCGGCATCGGTCCACCACCAGCCGTCCACGATCTCGGACGGCTGGTGGACGATCGGACCGTCGTAGCGGTACTCGTACGCGAACAGGTGGCAGCGCAGTGCGCGGCCCGCCCAGTCGCCGTCCCAGGACGCGGTGGCGCGCAACGGAAGTACCGTGCCCGCGGGGACACCGATGCCGAGTTCCTCGCGCAGTTCGCGGATCGCGGTGTCGGACGGGTGCTCGCCCGCGTCGACCACGCCGCCCGCGAGGCAGTCGTGCATGCCGGCGAAGACGAGTTTGGTGTCGGTGCGCCGATGGACATACACCCGGTCGCCGTCGACAGACCGGACCAGCACGCCCGCGCTGGCGTGCCAGAGTCCCTCGCGGTAGACGGTGCCTCGATCGGCCTCGCCGATCACCAGCCCCTCGGCATCGTAGACGGCGAGCAGTTCGGCCTCCGGATTCGCTGACACCCGCCCGAGGGTAACCGCCGCGAGTGTCCATCCCGCGATTCACCGTTTCCGGCGCTGTGGCTTCACCCCCGGTCGCGGCGCGGCGGCGCGGGCCGCCGCGGTGACCAGCGCCTTCTTCGCGGATTCCTCGGCGGCGAGGGTGCGCCGGATCAGATACTGCTGGCCGCAGGTCCACAGGGCGTTGGTGGCGAAATAGGTGAGCACGACGACCGGCAGGACGGCACCGCCGATCAGCGCACCCGCCGGGAACACCCACAGCGACAGGTTGCGCATGATCGCGGCCGTGCTGTTGTCCCCGACCGCCGGGGTGAGCCGGGCCGTGAAGTGCGTGGCGAGGGCGGCGATCAGCACCAGCGGGACGGCCAGGACGGCCACCGCGACGAAAACCTCACCCGCGCCGCTGAGGGTCGCCGACAGTGGTGCGCCGAACAGCCTGGCATCGAGGAACGCGCGGACTTCGGGTGCGCCGAACAGGTAGTTCGCGGTGGCTTCGTTGAGCTCCACCGGAAGTGGGCTGTCCGTCGAACTGAACGGGCCGACCGCGTAGGTGCCGGTCCGATCGAACGAGCGCAATACATGGAACAGGCCGAGGAAGACGAGTCCCTGGGCGATCAGCGGGACGAATCCGGCGAACATGCTGACGCCGTGTTCGCGATGGAGCAACCGGATCTTCTCGGCCTGGACGCGCGGGTCGTCGCGATGGGTGCGGCGGATGGCGTCCATCTGCGGTTGGAGGGAACGCAGGACTTGCTGGGACCGGGCTTGCCGGAGCGCGGTGCGCACGAGTAGCGCGCGGACGGTGACGACCAGCGCGACCACGGCGAGTAGCCACGCGAGACCACTGGCCGGGCCGAGCGGAATCGCGAAGAGTTGGTGCCAGCACCACAGGACCGCGGACACGGGAAAATAGACGACATCGAGCATGACGGGACGACCTGTCCGTGAAGCGTGCGCGAACGCACGAAAAGGGGAGTGGGATCACGAAATCCGACAGGCGGCGCCGACGGCGCGGCACCTGTCAGTGGTGAACGATCCCCGGTGCTCGTGGACGTGGACGACCGGCGGCATCCGGATTGCTCTGTCGCAGAAAGGAACCGCGCAACCGGCGCTGTGCCGACCGCGGCGGGCCCGCGTACGCGACCCGAACCGGTAGCCGACTGCGGCCGGTGACCGCGACCAGCGCGCACACCATCGCGGCGGCGACAGCACCGAACGCGAGCATGCGCGTGGCCTCACCGCCGGGCGTGGAGATGAGCACGAAGGCGGGCAGCACGCACGCGAGAACCGCGTACGCCATCACCATCGCCCGTGCCTGCATGTCACCGAGCATACCGACGGATGGGGCGAGGGTCGCTGCTATGCCTCGAGCGCGAAGGGTGGGGTGCCGATGCCGGTGACGCGGAGATTGCCCCACGGGTCGCGTTCGGTGAGGTGTGCCGCCGCGGGTTCGCGGCCGGGCAGGACGAGGAAGGCGGATGCTCGCGTCGGTTCGGGCAGGGTGGTGGTCTCGGTGGGATCGAGGCGGCCGTACCAGTGGTAGCGGCCGTCGATCGGGTCGAGGTGGCCGGTGAGGGTGGCGAGGACGGAGTATTCGGCTCCGGGTAGATCGAGGACGGCCGGTCCGGTGTAGTCGTGATCCGGATGCCGGTCGGCGGCGACGGTGATGTCGAAATGGTGGGGTTTCGGGCGGCCATGGCGACGCATGCTCGGCGTCGGGTCGAGCCGACGGTGGTATTCGTGCTGGGTGCTGGCCCGCACTTCGATTCGAGTGCCCGATTGCCGCTGAAGAGCGCGGACCCAGGTGGCGACGAGATCGACTCGGACCGACTGGGCGACCGACGGTTCCTGGACGGCGGGTTCGGCACCGCCGACGAAGAACAGGTTCGGAAAGCCATGGGTCGCGATGCCGCGAAAGGTGACCGGAGCGGGCGACCACGCCACGTCGAGTGTGCGGGCCTCGCGTCCCGTGACCGGCAGTCGGACCCCCTCGGACTGGGCGCCGACGGGACGGTCTGCGGCTTCCGGTGCGAAGTCGGCGCGGAGTCGCCTGGTGGTGTCGGCGGTCAGAATCACCACCCTCGCCTGGGCGGGCTCGTCTTCGACCAGGCGGATCAGCCAGTGGTCCTCGTTCTCGTCGAAAACGAGTTCGTCGACATCGACCAGGCGCCGGGGGACCGGCCGATCCTCGCGATACAGCCACCTGTGCCGCGACGTCCGGCGCTGTCTGCCGACCGGAGATCGCGACCGATCGCCTGCTGAAACCGGTTCGTAGACACATACTCCGGCGATACCGGCCGCCCGCAGCGCGCGCACGATCGCCCCGGATTCGGCGCCGATGACAGCGACGCTCACAGCAGACCCACCGCCCGCCACCGCCTACGTCCGACCGATCCGATCAGCCCGTGCTGACCCAGGAACGTCACCAGTTCCGCCGCCCCGGCCGCTCTGGATTCCCGCGCCCTCGGATTACCCAGTGCGGCTCTGCGTGCCTGTCGACCGTCGAGTCCGGCGCGAATGTACAGATGCCGGTTGGTGACCAGCGAGACGAACAGCGGTCCGGCCACCGCCACGCACAAGCGGATATAGGCCCGCTCACCCGCCGACATCGTCGGCACTCGCCGAGCCAGCGCGTCCCTGGCGAAGCCGATGTGGCGGGCTTCCTCGGTGACGTGGACGCGCATGGCCCGCGCGACGATCGGCTGCAACTGCGGATCGTCGAGCATCCGCCGCTGCAGTGCGTCGAAGATCTCCTCACCGACCAGCGCCGCCACCCACACCATCGGGCCGTGCAGCACGGCGGGCA
Organism: Nocardia sp. Root136; assembly: GCF_001427185.1. NCBI lineage: Bacteria > Bacillati > Actinomycetota > Actinomycetes > Mycobacteriales > Nocardiaceae > Nocardia > Nocardia sp. Root136. Next base: position 627,856 of record NZ_LMFE01000001.1, on the reverse strand, counting down.
ATGCGGTGATCGCGAGCCGCGCCGCCGGACGCGGCCAATACGGGCGGGCCTCGACCCGCTCGATGAGCTTGCCGAACATCATCATGTGCCTGCACTCGTCGGCCATCTCGGTGAGCGTGTAGTGCGAGGTCGCGGACGTGGGGTCGCCGCGGAGCAGTTCGCGCAGCAGCAGTCGGTTGAGCAGGTTCTCGAACCAGATGCCGACCGAGAGCACATTGGCCAGTTCCTGGCGGGAGAGCTCGCGCTGCTGGTCGGGTGTCATCGCGTCCCACAGATCGGTGCCGTAGAGCGAGACGACGCGCGGGGGCAGGAACAGCTTCGCCGGGTCGAGAGGTTCGGCCCAGTCGATGTCGACCACCGGGTCATAGGATTTTCGCACCGAGCCGATCAGCAGGCGCTGGGCGAAGGAATCGCGCGGGGAGGCGGTAGCGTGGGACATCGCGGGCTCACTCTCGGCGGAACGTGCCACGCTAGGTGTTACAGCGTGTATCACCAAGGTTAGTGGAACGCCGTGTCACGGTCAATATCCGCACGGGTATCGTTGGCACTGTGACTGCACCATCCGCGCACGCCGATCAGACCGCCGCCGACGGTCGCGCCACCCGCTGGCACGGCCACAAAGAGCGCCGCCGCGCGGAGATGATCGATGCCGCCATCGAGGTGATCGAGGAACACGGTCTCGAGATCTCGGTGCAGTTGATCGCCGAACATCTGGCACTGCCTCGACCGGTGGTCTACCGCCATGTCGGTGGCCGGGCCGAACTCGACGCGCTGTCGCGGCAGCGGATCCTGGAACTGCTGCTCGCGGAGCTGCTGCCCGCCCTGCAGTCCGAGGGCTCACTCAAAGAAGCCGTACGCGGCGCCATCGGCACCTATCTCGGCTGGATCGAACGCCACCCGAATCTGCACCGCTTCCTCGGCGACGCGGCACCGCAGGGCGCGCCGAGTCTGAGCGGCGCGGGCCGCGCGGTGGGCGGACAGCTCGCCGATATCTTCGCGGCCACCCTGGCCCGGTTCGGTATCGACCCGGCGCGCGGTCGGCCGATGGCATTCGGCATGGTCGGGCTCGTCGACGGCGTGGTGGCGAGTTGGCGTGCGGAATCGGAACCGGTTCTCACCACCGAGCAGGTGCAGGGCATTCTGACCGAGTCGGTGCTGTCGCTGTTCGAGGGCAATGCGCGCAGTCTCGGTGTTCCGCTGCAACGGGATTCGCTCATCGCCGACCTGCTCATCGCGCCGGACGCGGCTCCGCCGCCCGGCGAGCGCCTGCGCTGACTCAACCGGCCAGCGCGCGATAGGTTCGATTCCACAGCCACTCCACGGGGCCGCGCTCGAATCGGCGCAACCACAGGTGGGCGAAGGTGATGATCGCGGCGGCGACGAGCAGATAGATCGCCACGGTGAACGGCACTCTCGCCGAGTCGGACACCCGTGCCGCCAGGCCGAAACCCCAGCCGTAGCACAGTATTCCGGCGATCAGGTTCTGCAGGATGTAGCAGCTGAGGGCGGTGCGGCCGACCTCGCTCAAGCGGGTGCCCGCGAATCCGACGCGGGGCCTGCGCAGGTAGAACTCGGCGACCGCCGCCAAGATCGCGAGGGCGACGAACGGCGCCGTCCCGTATCGCGTGAAGAAGATGAAGTCGCCACCGCCCACGATGCCGACTCCCAGGTCCAGCGGCGCGGCGACCGCGAACCCGATCACCATGAGCCCGCGGCGAATTCGCGCGCCCTCGGGCCGGAAGACGCCCGCGCGGAACAGCCGCGCGCCGACCAGGAACAGCGCGATCGACATCGGGAACACGAAGATCGTCTCGAGCCGGAAGAGCAGGGCGTGGTCGATACGGAACAGCACCAGATCCCAGAAGGAGCCGTCCGCATAGGGATTCGGGTCCAGCGGTGCCGAGTCGGCCTCTTCGTACTGTGGTGCGAAGGCGAACGCCGCCGCGATCAACGTCAACATCGTCACGTGGACCGATGCGGCGATGATCACCCACCGGCGTTGTGCCCGTTCGCTTGTCGCGAGGATGTACGCCACGGCGAGGCCGGTCAGCGCGTAACCCATCAGTACGTCGAACTCCGCGACGAACAGAAAGTTCAGCAGGCCGTCGAGGAACAGCAGTCCCGCACGGTAGGGGTACTTGCCGGGCCACGGTCGCCCTCCCCGCCGCGCCGACCCCTGCTGGATGGCGAGCCCGATCCCGAACATCACCGTGAGCAGGCCGAGGAATTTGCCCTGCGCGAGTTGCTGGAGCACCCGTTCGGACCACATCCAGGCGTTCTCGGGGGTCGCGCCGAGCTCGTCGAGGTAGCCGACCATGCCCGCCGAATCGGTGAAGATCCAGATATTGGTACCGAGAGTGCCCAGGATAGCGATGCCGCGCAGCACATCCAGCGCGATCATGCGAGCGGGCCCGGGCGCGGCGGGCGCTTCGGTGGCGGGTGCGACGGCGTCGGTCATGCACCGAGTATCAGTGCGACCACCGGCCCTGCGGATCGCTCACGAGGACGATTCCATGGTCCCCCTCTTGGGGGACGTTCCCGGCCTCCCACGGCCCCGCTGGGCGGAGATGCGGGTGCGGGTCGGGCCCGTCGCCTAGGCTCGTCTGCATGCAGCGCATCATCGGAATCGAGGTCGAATACGGCATCTCGACCCCCACGGAGCCGACGGCCAACCCGATCCTCACCTCCACGCAGGCCGTTCTCGCCTATGCCGCCGCCGCGGGATTGCCGCGAGCCAAGCGAACCCGGTGGGACTACGAGGTGGAATCCCCGCTGCGTGACGCGCGTGGATTCGATCTGAGCCGGATGAGCGGGCCCGCCCCGATCATCGACGCCGACGAGGTCGGCGCGGCGAACATGATCCTCACCAACGGCGCCCGGCTCTACGTCGACCACGCCCACCCGGAGTACTCCGCACCCGAGGTCGTGGATCCGCTCGACGCGGTCATCTGGGACAAAGCGGGCGAGCGGGTGATGGAGGCGGCCGCCCGGCATGCCTCGAGCGTGCCAGGCGCACCCCGGCTGCAGCTGTACAAGAACAACGTCGACGGCAAGGGCGCTTCCTACGGCACCCACGAGAACTACCTGATGAGCCGCGACACCCCGTTCAGCCACATCATCGCGGGCCTGACGCCGTTCTTCGTCTCCCGCCAGGTGATCTGTGGTGCCGGCAGGGTCGGCATCGGCCAGTCCGGTGACCACGCCGGTTTCCAGCTGTCCCAGCGCGCCGATTACATCGAGGTCGAGGTCGGCCTCGAGACCACGCTCAAGCGCGGCATCATCAACACCCGCGACGAGCCGCACGCCGACGCCGACAAGTACCGGCGACTGCACGTGATCATCGGCGACGCCAACCTCGCCGAGATGTCGACCTACCTCAAGGTCGGCACCACCGCGCTGGTGCTCGACATGATCGAGGGCGGCGAGGACCTCTCGGAGTTCCAGCTGGCCCGCCCGGTCACCGCCGTACACCAGATCAGCCACGACCCGACGCTGCGCGCCACCGTCGCCCTCGCCGACGGCCGCGAGCTGACCGGCCTTGCGCTGCAACGGCTCTACCACGAGCGGGCCGCCAAGTTCGTCCACCGCGAAGGCAACGACGACCCGCGCGTGCTCGACATCCTCGACAACTGGGCGATGGTCCTCGACCTGCTCGAGCGCGATCCGATGGAGGCCGCGCACCTGCTCGACTGGCCGGCCAAACTGCGCCTGCTCGAGGGTATGCGCACCCGGGAAGGGCTGGGCTGGGCCGCGCCGAAGCTGCACCTGATGGACCTGCAGTACTCCGATGTGCGCCTGGACAAGGGGCTCTACAACCGACTGGTCGCGCGCGGGTCGATGAAGCGGCTCGTCAGCGAGCAGCAGGTGCTCGACGCGATGACCAATCCGCCCACCGACACCCGCGCCTACTTCCGCGGTGAGTGTTTACGCCGGTTCGGCGCCGATATCGCCGCCGCCAGTTGGGATTCGGTGATCTTCGATCTCGGTGGTGATTCGCTGGTGCGGATTCCGACGCTGGAACCCCGCCGGGGCACGAAAGCGCACGTAGGAAAGCTGCTCGACGCCTCGCGCACCGCCGCGGAACTGGTCGAGCAGCTCACCCACTGACGCGTTGCGGGGCACGACCGCGCGACAATACGATCGCTATCGACCACCTTGTCGGATCGGCTCGGTAGGGTTGTGGGACACACACGATCATCGTGATGAGGAAGAGGAGGTCGGCTGCCATGGCACAAGAGCAGACCAAGCGCGCCGGGGGTGGCGACGAGGACGAGGGCCCCGAGGGCGTCGACGCGGCAGGGCAGGAACGCCGCGAAAAGCTCGCGGAGGAAACCGACGACTTGCTCGATGAAATCGATGACGTGCTCGAAGAGAACGCCGAAGACTTCGTGCGGGCATATGTGCAGAAGGGCGGCCAGTGACCCCAGGTGACCCCTTGCGCCTCCACGCGGGGCGGGCTCTCTCCTCGTTCACCGAACATCTCCGCATGCACGCTCCGGACCTGTTGCCCGCCAACAGGTTTCCGGCCTCGGATCTGACCGCGACGAAGGACTTGGCGCCGCACGGCACCACCATCGTCGCGGTCACCTACCGTGGCGGCGTGCTGATCGCGGGCGACCGCAGGGCGACCATGGGCAACCTGCTCGCCAGCCGCGACACCGAGAAGGTGTACATCACCGACACCTTCTCGGCGGCGGGCATCGCGGGCACCGCGGGTATCGCGATCGAGATGGTTCGGCTGTTCGCGGTGGAGCTGGAGTACTACGAGAAGATCGAAGGCGTGCCGCTCACCTTCGACGGTAAAGCCAACAAGCTGTCGAAGATGGTTCGCGACAATCTGCCTGCCGCGATGCAGGGTTTGGCCGCGATCCCGCTGCTGGTCGGTTTCGACGACCAGATCCTCGACCTCGACCGATCCGGTCGCATCGTGTCCTACGACGTGGTCGGCGGGCGCAGCGAGGAGCGGTTCGGCTACACCGCCGTCGGCTCGGGTTCGATGTTCGCGAAGTCGTCGCTGAAGAAGCTCTACCAGCGCGGCATCGATCAGGATCGGGCCCTGCGGATCGCGGTGGAGTCGCTGTTCGACGCCGCCGACGACGACACCGCCACCGGTGGTCCCGACATGCTGCGCGGGATCTTCCCGACAGCGGTGGTGATCGACGCCGACGGTGCGGAAGAGATCGGCGAGGATCGTCTCGCCGAGATCGCCCGCGGTGTGATCGCCGACCGGGAAGCCGCGGAAGAAGGGGGCGCCGTCCGATGACGCTGCCGTATTACGCCTCGGCCGAGCAGATCATGCGCGACAAGACCGAGCTCGCCCGTAAGGGCATCGGTCGCGGTCGCAGCGTGATCGTGCTGGTCTACGCCGACGGCGTGCTGTTCGTCGCCGAGAACCCCTCGGCGACGTTGCACAAGGTCAGTGAGCTCTACGACCGCATCGGATTCTCCGCGGTCGGAAAGTACAACGAGTTCGAGGCCCTGCGCCGCGGCGGCATCCTGCAGGCCGACCTCAAGGGTTACCAGTACGACCGGCGCGATGTCACCGGGCGTGGGCTGGCCAACCTGTACGCGCAGACCCTCGGGTCGATCTTCACCGATCAGCTCAAGCCCTACGAGGTGGAGATCTGCGTCGCCGAGGTGGGGTATCTCGAACAGTCACCGACTTCGGTGCTGTACCGGATCACCTTCGACGGGTCCATCGTCGACGAACGCGAGTACGTCGTCATGGGCGGCACCACCGAGCCGATCCTGACCCAGCTCAAAGCCACCTACAAGCCGGGTCTGTCCCTGGACGACGCGTTGAAGGTGGCGATCGGCGCACTGCTGGCCGGTCAGCCCGAAGCCGACAAGGACAAGCGTCCGCTCGGTGAGGCCTCCCTCGAGGTGGCCACGCTCGAGCAGCAGCGGCCGCGGCGGGCGTTCCGTAGGCTGCAGGGCCCGGCCTTGGAGGCGGCGCTCGCCGCGTCCAAGTCCAAGCCCAAGCCGGTGAAAGAGGCGAAGCTGCCAGAACCCGACGACGACGCGGGGAAATAACCCACCGTCACGATCATGATCGGGCCTGCGAATCACTCCGGTTCGCAGGCCCGATCTCGTCGTGTGCGCGGCGGTCGTTCGCTGTCCGAATCGTTGTGAACACGTATGCGAATGGGATGTCAGGAGCGCCGCGCGGGCACTGGTCATGGCTGTAGTGTCGATAGTGTGCAGCGACGAATCATGGGGATCGAGACCGAGTTCGGTGTGACATGCACCTTCCACGGTCACCGTCGGCTGTCCCCCGACGAGGTAGCCCGGTACTTGTTCCGCCGGGTGGTGTCCTGGGGCCGTAGCTCCAATGTCTTCCTTCGCAACGGTGCCAGGTTGTACCTCGACGTCGGATCGCATCCCGAGTACGCCACCGCCGAATGCGACAGCCTGGTGCAGTTGGTCACCCACGACCGGGCAGGCGAGCGGGTACTGGAAGACCTGCTCATAGACGCCGAACAGCGCCTCGCCGAGGAAGGCATCGGCGGCGACATCTACCTGTTCAAGAACAACACCGACTCCGCGGGCAACTCCTACGGCTGCCACGAGAACTTCCTCGTGGTCCGCGCGGGCGAGTTCTCCCGGATCTCCGATGTGTTGCTCCCGTTCCTGGTCACCCGCCAGCTCATCTGCGGGGCGGGCAAGGTACTGCAGACGCCCAAGGCGGCCACGTTCTGCCTGTCGCAGCGTGCCGAGCACATCTGGGAGGGCGTCTCCTCGGCGACCACTCGCTCGCGCCCGATCATCAATACCCGCGACGAGCCGCATGCCGACGCCGAGAAGTACCGGCGTCTGCATGTGATCGTCGGCGACTCCAACATGGCCGAACCGACCACCATGCTCAAGGTGGGTACGGCCTCGCTGGTACTGGAGATGATCGAGGCGGGGGTGTCGTTCCGCGATTTCGCCCTCGACAACCCGATACGGGCCATTCGCGAGGTCAGCCACGATCTCACCGGCCGTCGTCCCGTGCGCCTGGCCGGCGGGCGTCAGGCCAGCGCCCTCGAGATCCAGCGCGAGTACTACGCCCGCGCGGTCGAGCACCTGCGCAACCGCGACCGCGATCCGCAGGTCGACGCGGTGGTGGATCTGTGGGGTCGCACCCTCGACGCGGTCGAGGCGCAGGACTTCGCCAAGGTCGACACCGAGATCGACTGGGTGATCAAGCGCAAGCTGTTCCAGCGCTACCAGGACCGCTACAGCATGGAGATGTCGGATCCCAAGATCGCCCAGCTGGATCTGGCCTATCACGACATCAAGCGTGGTCGCGGTGTGTTCGACCTGCTCCAGCGCAAGGGTCTGGCCAAGCGGATCACCGAGGACGACGCCGTCGACGCCGCGGTGGACACCCCGCCGCAGACCACGCGGGCCAAGCTGCGCGGTGACTTCATCACCGCCGCGCAGGAGGCGGGCCGCGATTTCACCGTCGACTGGGTGCACCTCAAGCTGAACGATCAGGCGCAGCGCACGGTGCTGTGCAAGGATCCGTTCCGATCGGTCGACGAGCGCGTCGACCGGCTGATCGCCTCGATGTAGGCGAACCCCTCAGACGGGGGGACCACGACGGAACCGGTGGCGCATGGGAGCGATTGCGTAGGCGCCACCGGTTCCCTCGTGTGTAGGGCGGCTCAGTCCGCGGTGACGACCGTCGCGTACGTAGCGTTGAGCCCGGCAATGAACGCGGTGAGCGCCAATTCGAAACTGTCGTCATCGATTTCGTCGGCGATCGCGCGCAGCAGGTGGGCCTGGTTCAGGTGCGGGTACCGGTCGCGGTAGACCTGCACGTCGTCGGCGAACCCGCCGGCGAACGAGCCGACCGTCGAACCCATGACCAGGTAGCGGGTGGCCGCGCCGATCATGGTGGCGTAACGCGGTGGCCAGCCCGCACCGACCAGCCCGCCGTGCACGGCGTCGGCCGCGCGAAGATTCTCGGCGCGGCGCCCCGGGCCCGTTGCCAGGTACGGCACGAAATTCGGGTGGGTGGCCAGTGCCGCGCGATAGCTGCGTGCCCAGTCGGCGAGTGCTCGATCCCAGCTCACCGTGTCGAAGGTCGAGGTGTCGACGAGGCTCATGATGCCGGTGGCGATGTCGTCGAACAGCTCGTCCTTGTTCGGGTAGTGGCCGTAGAGCGAGGCGGCCTGCACGCCGAGTTCGGCGCCCAGCTTGCGCATGGAGACCTCGGCGAGCCCGTCGCGGTCGATCAGGACCAGCGCGGCGTCGCGAATTCGCTCGCGGCTCAACAGCGGTACGCGCGGCCTCGCCATGCGCTCCTCCATCTCTCGTCGGGGAATCGAACGGTATCACCGATGCCGAAAACGACCCTTGATTAACCGAACGGCGTTAGGATACGGTGCCCGAGTAAACCTAACGCCGTTTGGTTCAGGAGTGGTCCCGTGGATTTCCAGCTCACCCCCGCGCAGTCCGACCTGCGCGAACTCGCCCGTACGTGGGTGGACAAGGAAGTCGTGCCGTACGCCGCCCAGTGGGATCGCGACGAATCGGTGGATCCGGCGATCGTCGGCAAGCTCGGCGCGCTGGGCTTCCTCGGCATCGGGATCGCCGAGGAATACGGTGGCTCCGGCGGCGACACCTTCGACTACTGCCTGCTGCTCGAGGAGCTCGGGCGCGGTGACAGCGCGGTGCGCGGCATCGTGTCGGTCTCGCTCGGCCTGTTCGGCAAGTCGATCGCCGCGTACGGCACCGAGGAGCAGAAGCAGCGGTTCCTGCCGGGAATCTGCGCGGGTGAGCAGCTCGGTTGTTTCGCGCTGACCGAACCCGGCACCGGCTCGGACGCGGCGAACCTCGACACCCGTGCGACACATGACGGTTCGGACTGGGTCCTGTCCGGCACCAAGATCTTCATCACCAACGGCACCTGGGCCGATCACGCGCTGGTCTTCGCACGGACCGGCGGCCCCGGGCCCAAGGGCGTCACGGCGTTCGTGGTACCCACGGACGCACCGGGTTTCGGCCGGACCGAGATCAAGGGCAAGCTCGGTCTGCGCGGCCAGGCCACCGCCGAACTCGTCCTCGACGGGGTTCGGGTGCCCGACGCGCTGCGCCTCGGCGAGGAGGGGCAGGGCTTCCGGATCGCGATGTCCGCGCTCGACAAGGGCCGCATCGGGGTCGCGTCCGGGTGTGTCGGGCTGGCGCGGGCCTGCCTCGAAGCCGCGGTGCGTTACGCCGGTGAGCGTGAACAGTTCGGCAAGCCGATCGCCGGCTACCAGTTGGTGCAGGAACTTCTGTCCGATATCGCCGTCGATACCGACGCCGCACGGCTACTGGCCTGGCGTGCTGCCGATCTCGCCGACCGCGGCGAACCTTTCGGCACCGCCGCGTCGATGGCGAAGTTGTTCGCCTCCGAGGCGGCGGTCTCCGCCGCCAACAACGCGATTCAGGTGTTCGGCGGCTACGGCTACATCGATGAATACCCCGTCGCCAAGTACCTGCGCGACGCCCGCGTGCTGACCCTCTACGAGGGCACCACCCAGATCCAGAAACTGCTCATCGGGCGCGCCCTCACCGGCGTGAATGCCATTGTCTGACACAGGAGTACGACCCGTGATCCACCGAACAGCCCTCGTCACCGGGGCGGCCCGCGGCATCGGCGCGGCGACCGCCGCCCGCCTGGCCGACGACGGATTCGCCGTGGCCGTCGTCGATCTCGACGCCGACGCCGCGGTACTGGCCGCCGGGCAGATCAACGCGGCGGGCGGCACCGCGATCGGCATCGGCTGCGACGTCGCCGACGAGGCGCAGGTAGCCGCCGCCGTCGCGCGCACCGTGGCGGACTTCGGCTCGCTCGACGTCCTGGTGAACAACGCGGGCGTGCTGCGCGACAACCTGCTGTTCAAGATGTCGGTCGAGGACTGGGACACCGTCATGGCGGTGCACCTGCGCGGCGCGTTCCTGTGCTGCAAGGCCGCGCAGAAACACATGGTGGACAACGGCGGCGGCGCCATCGTCAACACCTCGAGCGTCTCGGCGCTCGGCACCCGTGGTCAGGCCAACTACGCGGCGGCGAAAGCCGGCATCCAGGGCCTGACCCGCACGCTGGCCATGGAACTCGGCCCGTTCGGGATTCGCGTCAACGCCGTGGCGCCCGGCTTCATCGCCACCGAGATGACCGCGGCCACCGCGGCGCGCAGGGGCATGAGCGCCGAGGAGTTGCAGGCGAAGACCGCCGAGATCACCCCGCTGCGCCGGGTCGGCCTGCCCGCCGACATCGCGAATGTGGTCGCCTTCCTCGCCTCCGACAATGCCGGGTTCGTCACCGGACAGACCGTGTATGTCGACGGCGGACGTCGTCTCTAGATTTCGGAGGACCATCATGCAGAGAACAGTTTTCAACGACGAGCACGAGGCATTCCGCAAGACCGTGCGCGCGTTCATCGAATCGCAGGTCGCACCGGTCTACGACCAGTGGTACGAGGCGGGCATCGTGCCGCGCGAGTTCTACGGCAAGCTGGCCGATCTCGGTGTGTTCGGGATCGAGGTGCCGGAGGAATACGGTGGCGCCGGCATCGAGTCGTTCAAGTTCCAGGCGATCCTGCTGGAGGAAACCACCCGCGCCGGTGTGTCTTTCGGTGGTTCGGGCGTGCACGTGGGCCTGTGCCTGCCGTATCTGAAGAATCTCGCGACCGAAGAACAGAAGCAGCGCTGGCTGCCGGGGTTCGTCTCGGGCGAGATCATGTTCGCGATCGCGATGACCGAGCCCGGCACCGGCTCCGACCTCGCCGGAATGCGGACCACGGCGCAGCTTTCCGAGGACGGCACGCATTACGTGCTCAACGGTTCCAAGACGTTCATCACCGGTGGTGTGCACGCCGATCGGGTGATCGTGTGCGCGCGGACGGCCCCGGCCTCGGAAACCGATCGGCGGCACGGGATCTCGCTGCTCGTCGTCGATACGAACTCGCCGGGATACGCGGTGGGCCGCAAGCTGGACAAGCTGGGTCTGAAGGTGTCCGACACAGCCGAGCTGTCGTTCACCGACGTGCGGGTCCCGGTCTCGGACCTGCTGGGCGAGGCGAACCAGGGTTTCAGCTACCTGGGCCAGAACCTGCCCCAGGAACGGCTCTCGATCGCGCTCGGCGCCTACGCCCAGGCCAAGGCGGCGATCCGGTTCACCCTCGAATACACCAGGGGCCGCAACGTTTTCGGTCAGCCGGTCGCGCAGTTCCAGAACACCAAGTTCGAACTGGCCGCCTGTCAGGCCGAGGTCGACGCGGCCGAGGCGGTCGTCGACCGGGCGCTGGAGGCTCTCGACCGCGATGAGCTCACCGCCGCCGACGCGGCCTCGGCCAAACTGTTCTGCTCCGAGGTGGCCTCGCGGGTCATCGACCGCTGCCTGCAGTTGCACGGTGGCTACGGCTACATCAACGAGTACCCGGTGGCCCGCCTGTACGCCGACAACCGGGTCAACCGGATCTACGGCGGCACCAGCGAGGTGATGAAGATGATCATCGCCAAGGACATGGGCTTGTGACGGGCGCCGCGTATCTGGTCGACGGCGTGCGGACGCCGTTCGGCCGGTACGGGGGCGCGTTGGCCGACGTGCGCCCCGACGACCTTGCCGCGCACGCGATCGCGGCGCTGGTAGCGCGCCTGCCGAGTGTGGATTTCGGCGCCGTCGACGATGTGGTGTTCGGCTGTGTGAACCAGGCGGGTGAGGACAATCGCAATGTCGCGCGGATGGCGGCCCTGCTGGCCGGGTTGCCGGTGACCGTGCCCGGTATCACCGTCAACCGGCTGTGCTCGTCCGGTCTGGACGCCGTGGGCTCCGCGGCCAGGGCGATCCGGTCCGGTGATGCGGACCTGGTGATCGCCGGTGGGGTGGAATCGATGACCCGGTCGCCGTATGTGCTACCGAAAAGTGGTGCGCCATGGGACCGTTCGGCGCAAATAGCCGACACCACGATCGGCTGGCGGTTTGTGAATCCGCGGATGCGCGAGGCGCACGGCACGGACACGATGCCCGAAACCGCCCAGAACATCGCCGACGAGTACGGCATCGCGCGTGCCGATCAGGACGCGTTCGCGTTGCGCTCGCAGCAGCGGGCGGCGCGGGCGATCGACCGGGGCAGGCTGGCGCGCGAGATCACCGCGGTGCCGGTGCCGCGGCGGCGCGGTGAACCGGTGCTCGTCGACCGGGACGAACATCCGCGCGAGACCAGCGCGGAGTCGCTGGCGGCGTTGCGGGCGGTGGTGCCCGGCGGATCGATCACCGCGGGCAATTCCTCGGGGATCAATGACGGCGCCGCCGCTCTGCTCCTGGCCTCCGAGGACGCTGTTCGTCGGTACGGTCTCACCCCGCTGGCACGGGTCGGGGCGGTGGCCGCGGCCGGTGTCGCGCCGCGAACCATGGGTATCGGGCCGGTGCCCGCCGTCGAAAAACTGCTCGCCCGAACAGGTGTGGGAATCGGTGAGATCGATGTCATCGAGCTCAATGAAGCCTTCGCCGCGCAGGCCCTCGCGGTGTTGCGCGGGCTCGGCCTGCCCGACGACGCCGAGCATGTCAATCCCAACGGGGGTGCGATCGCGCTCGGACATCCGCTCGGTGCCAGCGGTGCGCGGCTGGCGCTCACCGCGGCGCTCGAACTCGTCGAACGCGACGCGCGCCACGCGATCGCCACCCTGTGCGTCGGCGTGGGACAAGGCCTCGCTGTCCACCTCCATCGCTTCGAACACTAGGAAGACCGTGAACGCCACTCTGTCCCTGGCGAGCATCCTCGCCGAACCAGCCCGTCGCCGACCGAACCACCTCGCCCTGATCGAAGGCGACACCCGCATCACCTTCGCCGATCTGTGGCGCCAGGCCCGCGAACAAGCAGGCGCCCTGATCGCGCGTGGAGTGAAGCCCGGTGACCGGGTCGGGCTGCTGTGTCCGAACACTGCCGACTTCCCGCGCGCCTACTTCGCCATCCTGGCCGCGGGCGCGACGGTGGTGCCCGTGCATCTGCTGCTCACCGCGCCGGAAATGGAGTACGTGCTGCGCGACAGCGGCGCCTCGTCGCTGATCTGTCATCCGATGGTCGCTGCCACGGGTACCGAAGCCGCTCGCAACGCGGGCATCGATGTGGTGGCGCCCGAAGACCTGGTCGGCGAGGCGATTGCGAACTTCGTCTCCCGTGGTCCCCTCGATACCGCGGTCGTCTTCTACACCAGCGGCACCACCGGAACGCCCAAGGGAGCCGAACTCAGCCATCTCAATATGGTGATGTGCGCGACGGTGAACACGTTCGACGCCAATGAGATCCACCGCGACGACATCGCACTCGGCGCGCTGCCGCTGTTCCACGTGTTCGGGCAGACGGTGTCGATGAACTCGCACTGGCGGGTCGGCGGCACCCTGGTGCTGATGCCGAGATTCGATGCGGTCGCGGCTATTTCGCTGATGGCGGCCGAGCGGGTCAACCTGTTCCACGGTGTGCCCACCATGTATCTGTCGCTGATCGAGGCGGCGGCATCGGCACCGCGATTGCCGGAGCTGAAACTGTGCATCAGCGGTGGCGCCGCACTGCCCGTGGCCGTGCTCGAGGAATTCGAGAGCGTTTTCCACGCGCCGGTGCTCGAGGGATACGGCCTGTCGGAGACCTCGCCGACCGCCGCGGTGAACCAGCCGTGCTTCGGCACCGAAGCGGGCACCGTGGGACATCCGGTGTGGGGAGTCGACGTGGAGATCGCCGATCCCGCGATCGCCGATCGCATCGAGTTGCTGCCCATCGGCGCCGTGGGGGAGGTGGTGGTGCGCGGGCACAACGTGTTCAGCGGCTACACCGGCAGGCCGGAGGCGACCGCGGCGGCCGTGATCGACGGCTGGTTCCGGACCGGCGATCTCGGTACCCGCGACGAAACCGGCCGGGTGCGCATCGTCGACCGGATCAAGGAGATGATCCTGCGCGGTGGCTTCAACGTCTATCCGACCGAGGTGGAAGCGGCCCTCATGCGGCACCCGCACATCGCGCAGGTCGCGGTGATCGGCGTGCCCGACCCGCACTACGGTGAGGAGGTCGTGGCGGTCGTCGTGCCGGACGGCGCGCTGACCGAGCAGGATGTGATCGACTTCGCCAAGGCGCAGGTCGCGAAGTACAAGTACCCGCGCCGCGTCGAATTCGTCACCGAGCTACCGCTCGGTCCCACCCACAAGGTTCTCAAGCGCGAACTGCGCCAACGTTTCGGAGGAGCGGCATGACAACGGATTTCGCCGATTTCGACGCCGTGCGCGCCGCGGTCGGAACCGAACTGGGCCCCAGCGAGTGGGTCACCATCGACCAGCGCCGCATCGACCTGTTCGCCGAAGCCACCGGCGACCACCAGTGGATCCATGTCGACGCCGAACGCGCCGCCGCGGGCGCGTACGGCACCACCATCGCCCACGGGCTGCTCACCCTGTCGCTGATCGTGCCGATGACCCAACAGATCATGAGCGTCAGCGCCGCGAAGGTCGGCATCAACTACGGCTTCGACCGAGTTCGTTTTCTCACGCCTGTTCCCGTCGACAGCCGCATCCGCGCCCATCTCACCCTCACCGAGGTCACCGAAGTTCCCGGCGGCGTCCAGATCCATCGCCACGTCACCGTCGAACTCGAGAACGCGCCCCGCCCGGCGTGTGTGGCCGATTCCATCGCCCGCTTCCTCCTCTGACTAGCGGAGTTCTCCGCTGATGACCCATAGATGGCCGAACGGGTCCTCCACCCGGCCCTGGCGCTTGCCGTAAGGGCGGTTCTCGACGGGGATCACCAACTCGGCGCCGTAGCGCACCATCCGGTGCGCTACGGCGTCCGGGTCGGCAACGGTGAGCTCGAGCAGGACGGGCGAGCCGCCCAGCGATCGGGGATCGGACCACCCCCACTCCTCGACACTCTGCGCCAAGGCGAAGACGACAGCGCCGAGCGTGAGTTCGGCATGGTTCACCACGCCGTGGTCATCGGCGACTCGAAGACGCACCTCGGCTCCGAGGGCTTCGGTGTAGAAGGTGATCGCTGCCTGCGCATCGGAGACCAGCAGCTTGGGGACCAGGTGGTTGTTCATCCCTCCATGCTCACCGAGTGGGGCGTTGTCGGCCTTGTAGATTTCGGCCCTCTTCGTCGAGCCAGTCGGTGGGCGTGGTGTTCATGAGGTCGCGGAAGTCGTGCACGAGGTGGCTCTGGTCGTGGTAGCCCGAATCGGCTGCCACTTGCGCCCAGGTGGCAGCGCCTGTACCCGCACGGCCCACCGCGGACTCCATACGGGCGACGCGCGAGGCGAACTTCGGGGTGATCCCCAGGGAGCGTCGCATCACGTGGCGCAATCGCCGGGGGCTCAGGTGCACCTCGTGCGCGAGATCGTCGATCGAAGCCGTCCCGCTACCGGCTCGGATCAGGTCCAGCGCTCGGTAGGCGTCGTCGGCTCGGGTGTCGGGATCGGTGCGGTACAGCTGGTCGAGGAGCCGGATTCGCAGCAGCGCCTCGCGGTGACCGACGGGACGGTCCGCCAACTCCTCGCACAGCGAGTTCACCCACGGCACAACAGCATCGGCGATGACACCGCCCGCGTCCACCTCGCTCAGCGGCATGCCGATCAGCCTGCGCAAGGCCGCGGCCGACAACTCGACATAGGCCGTCGGCTGCCCCGGCATCAGGGTCGTGACCGGCGTCGCGATCCCGGGCCGCATCAATCCGGCCACCACCGCCTGGGCGTTGAGGGTCCGTCCGTCGTAGTCGACCTCGATCGGGGCGCCGAGGCTCACGACCAACCGCGCGGACAGCGTGGGAACGGCGCGATGGGGACGAGCGCGACCGACGTGCTCGCTGAGCGCCACCACGCCGATGCCCGCGGCACGGCATGTCAGACGTAGGTCCACCGTCACAGTGTCTCATCCACCGACCGGAACTAGCCCTCGGCGAGTATGCGCTCGACGGTGTCGACCTTGGAGTTCAGAGCGTCGGTGACGCCGGGGCGGAGGTCGGCCTTGAGGACCAGACTGCAGCGCGGGGCGGTGGCGAGGATGGCGTCGGTGGCGGCCTTGATCACCGCCATCACCTCGTCCCACTCGCCTTCGATGGTGGTGAACATCGCGTCGGTGCGGTTCGGGAGGCCGGAATCGCGGACCACGCGAACGGCCGCGGCGACAGCTTCGCCGACCGAGCCGTCGGCGTGGGCGGCACCGCTGGGGGCGACGGAGAAGGCGACGAGCATCGTGGGTCCTTTCGATGGGGGCGCTGTCCATGGTCCCCGGCCGCGGCACAACTGTGCGCCGACGCGCGGGGTAGAGGGCGCGACCATTACCCTCTATCGGGTGGCGATATCCAAGGTCGAGCGGCTGATGAATCTGGTCATCGCGCTGCTGTCGACCAGGCAGTTCCTGAGCGCGGAACGTATTCGCGCCAGTGTGGCCGGTTACGAGGACTCCGCGACCGACGAGGCGTTCAGCCGGATGTTCGAGCGCGACAAGAACGAACTGCGCGACTTGGGCATCCCCTTGGAAGTCGGTCCGGTGGGAAGGTTCTCGACACTCGAGGGGTATCGGATCAACCGGGACGCCTACGAGCTGCCCGATATCGACCTGTCCAGCGAGGAAGCCGCAGCGGTCGCCGTCGCGGTGCAGATGTGGGCCTCGCCGGAATTGGCGGGCGCGGCCGAGGGCGCGCTGTTGAAGTTGCGCGCGGCCGGTGTCACCGTCGAGACCGACAACGTCGGGGTGTCGGTTCCCGCGGTGCCCGCGCGCACCCGCGGGTCGGAGCCGGTGTTGCGGGAACTGCTCGCCGCGATCGATGCGGGCCAGGCGGTGCGTTTCGGCCACCACAGTGCCGTCACCGATCCGTTCGTGACCCGCGATGTCGAACCGTGGGGCGTGGTGACCCGGCACGGGCGCTGGTACCTCGTCGGGCACGACCGCGAACGTGACGCCGTTCGCACGTTCCGGCTGTCGCGGATCGGTGGCCAGGTGCGGCCGTACGGTCCGGTCGACGCGGTGCACAAGCCCGCGCACACCGATCTGCGCGCGATCGTCGACCGGGTCACCGGCGATGCCCCCGTCACCGGGTCGGCCACCGTGTGGGTCGCCAAGGGCCGTGGGCGCGAATTGCGCCGCATCGGCACCGAAGTCGAGACCCGCGATCTGGGCGGTCGCCCCGGCTCGGTGCTCGAGGTGCCGGTCCGATCCAGGGACTGGGTGGCCCGGTTGATCACCGGCCTCGGCCCCGATGTCCTCGTTCTCGAACCACCGGAACTGCGCGCCGATGTGATGGACCGGCTACGGTCGGTACTCGACCACACGGAGGTCACGTCGTGAGTTCGCGCCTTTCCCTACGACTTTCGCGCCTGCTGAACATGGTGCCGTACTTACTCGCGCACCCGGGTATCAGCGCGGCCGAGGCCGCCGCGGAACTGGGTGTCACCACCAAACAGCTGATGAGCGACCTCAACCAGCTGTGGATGTGCGGTCTGCCGGGCTACGGCCCCGGCGATCTGATCGACCTGTCGTTCTCCGAGGAGAGCATCGAGGTCACCTTCTCGGCCGGGATCGAACGGCCGCTGCGGTTGACCTCCACCGAGGCCACCGCGCTGCTGGTGGCGCTTCGCTCGATCGTGGAGATGCCGGGCATGGTCGACCCGACCGCCGCGCACGCCGCCATCGCCAAGATCGAATCGGCGATCGCCAGCACCGATGCGGTGGTCGCGGGCAAACCGGTCGAGGTCCCCGTCGAGAAGCCGGTGGTCGCGACCGTGCGCGCGGCGCTGGCCGACGCGCGGGCCCTGCGCCTGGTCTACTACTCCGCCAGCCGCGACGAGGTGTCCGAGCGCATCGTCGACCCGATTCGGGTGGTGCTGGTCGACAACAACAGCTACCTGCAGGCCTGGTGCAGGCAGGCCGAAGGCGTTCGCCTGTTCCGGTTCGATCGGATCGAGGACGCCACCGAACTCGACGAACCGGCCCACCCGCCGAGCCACGCCGCCACCGACGCGGCCGCACTCGACCTGTTCCAGGACGACCCCGACGTGCCGCTGGCCCGGCTGCGGATCCGCGCCGATTACGCGTGGGTGCTCGACCAGTACCCGATGCACCGCATCGAATCGCGCGCCGACGGCAGCATCGAGGCGGGTATGCGCTTCGCCTCGCCGGACTGGATGGCCCGGCTGCTGCTCGGCTTCGGGACCGGCGTCACCGTGCTCGGGCCACCGGAACTGGTGACGGCGGTGCGCTCGCGCGCCGACGCCGCCCTGGCCGCCTACGCGGCCGCCGGACTGGTGGGGGAGACCGAACCCGCGTGAGTCAGCGAGTACTTGTCCTCGGTGCGGGCAGCGTCGGGGTGTTCATCGGCGGTCATCTGGCCGCCGCGGGCATGGACGTGATCTTCGTCGGTCGTCAGCGGATCCTCGACGACATCGCCGAGCACGGCCTGCGCCTGACCGATCTGGACGGCGGTTCGACCGAGGTCGCGCCCGACCGGTTCGGCCTCGCGCTCGAACCGGACGAACCCGAGTTGGCCGACCTGGTCCTGGTGACCGTGAAATCGGCCGACACCGCCGCCGCCGTTCGTGCCGTCGCGGGCCGATTACGCCCCGGCACGCCGGTGGTGAGCCTGCAGAACGGCATCGGCAACGCCAGCGTGATCAGAGAGATCCTGCCGACCAGCATCGCCCTGGCCGGGATGGTGATGTTCAACGTGGTGCACAGCGGTCGCGGGTGTTTCCACCGCGCCAGCGAAGGCGACGTCGCGATCCAGGACGACAAGGTCGTCGACCGCTTCGCCGACGGTTTCCGGGCGGCGGGACTGCCGCTGCGCCGCCACCGCGACCTGCGTCCGGTGCAATGGGCGAAACTGCTGCTCAATCTGAACAACCCGATCAACGCGCTGTCGGGCAGACCATTGCGCGAGGAACTCGCCGAACGCGACTACCGCCGCTGCCTCGCCCTCACGCAGTCCGAAGCCCTCGCCGTGATGAACACTGCGCGAATTCGGCCCGCGCAGCTCACCCCCGTTCCACCCGAGTTGATGGTGCATCTACTGCGTGTTCCCGACTCCGTCTTCCGGCGGGTGTTCGGCCGGGTGCTCGCCATCGACCCGCTCGCGCGCTCGTCGATGGCCGATGACCTGGCACTCGGCCGGCGCACCGAAATCGCATGGCTGTGTGGGGAAATCGTGCGCCTCGGCGAGATGGTGGGACATCCCACGCCGGTCAACCGGAAGTTGACGGAACTGATCAGGATCGCCGAGTCCGGCGATACCGCACGGTTCACCGGAAGCCGGTTGCTCGCCGAGCTGACCGGGGCGGCGGTCGCTGTCGCGGATTGAACGCGTGGCGAACACCGATGCGGCTGGGCGTCCGCCACGGTCCGAACACAGGTAGCATCGGTAATCACCACAGTCTTTGGAGGTATCTGATAATGGGCACGTTCAGCTGGACGCACCTGCTGATCATCGCGTTGCTGTTCGTTCTGCTCTTCGGCGCGAAGCGGCTTCCCGACGCGGCACGCGGTCTGGGCCGCTCGCTGCGCATCTTCAAGAGCGAGGTCGGACAGATGCAGGCGGAGTCGGCGACGTCCGACGCACCGCAGACCACCACGTCCGCCCCCGCGCCGCCGCAGCAGTTGTCCGCGTCCGCCCCGCAGGCGCAGACCCCGATCGTCGAACCGCAGCAGGGCCACAAAACCCTCTGACCTCGGCCATCACCCCGGGACGGATGCCACCGCCCCGGGGCGAAGTGCTGTCTGGTCACAAGTTGCCGCCGAGCATCCGCCGAACCGAGGGTTAGAGGCCACCACCCACCATGCGCATCCCGTTCGATCCCCGGCGCACCAAGCGCAGGACGAATCCCGACGGCACCATGTCGTTGGTCGAGCACCTGCAGGAACTGCGCACACGGCTGCTGCTCGCGCTGGCCGCGATCGCGGTGACCACCCTGATCGGCTTCTTCTGGTACGCGCACACTCTCTTCGGGATGGAGAGCCTGGGCGAAATCCTGCGTGGCCCCTACTGCGCGCTGCCCGCATCGGCGCGGGCGAGCCTGACTCCCGACGGCGCCTGTCGATTGCTCGCTACCGGACCATTCGACCAGTTCATGCTCCGGCTGAAGGTCGGGTTCACCGCCGGTGTGGTGATCGCGACGCCGTTCTGGCTGTATCAGCTGTGGGCGTTCATCACCCCGGGGCTGTACGCCAAGGAGCGCAGGTACGCGGTCGGGTTCGTAGTCACGGGCTCGGTGCTGTTCGTGTCGGGCGCTGTGCTGGCCTATGTGGTTGTCTCACACGCCTTGTCGTTCCTGATGACCATCGGCGACAACGTCCAGATCACCGCGCTCAGCGGTAATCAATACTTCGGGTTCATCATCCAGTTGCTGATCATCTTCGGCGTCAGTTTCGAGACGCCGTTGATCATCATCGGGCTGAACCTGGTCGGGGTGCTGCCCTACACCAAGCTCAAGGCCTGGCGGCGCGGGATGATCTTCGGCCTGTTCGTCTTCGCCGCGATCGTCACCCCGCAGGACCCGTTCTCCATGCTCGCGCTGGCGATCGCGCTGACCGTGCTGTTCGAGTTCGCGGTGCAGTTCGCGCGGTTCAGCGACGCCCGCAAGGCGCGCCGGGAGGCGAAGGAGGGCTGGGGCCCGCTCGACGACGAACAAGCCTCACCGCTGGAGAACCCCGAACCCGTGGCGGCCACCGATCCGGTGGGCGAGCCGGAGAAAACCACGCGCCCGGTGTCGGACTACTCCGATACGCTCTGAGGGGTGACCGACACTCCGGGGCTGCCCAGCGAACTGGCGAAATTCGCCGGTGAAATCTCGTTCGATCTGGACCCCTTCCAGAGCACCGCGTGCGCGGCGTTGGAAGACGGGCACAGCGTGCTCGTGTGCGCCCCCACCGGTGCGGGCAAGACGATCGTCGGTGAGTTCGCCGTACACATGGCGCTCGCCTCGGGCGGAAAGTGCTTCTACACCACGCCGATCAAGGCGCTGTCGAATCAGAAGTTCGCCGATCTCACCGCCCGCTACGGCCGCGACAGTGTCGGCCTGCTCACCGGTGACCAGTCGATCAACCCCGGCGCGCCGGTGGTCGTGATGACCACCGAGGTGCTGCGCAACATGCTCTACGCGTCCTCGGACTCGCTGCACGGACTGTCCTATGTGGTGATGGACGAGGTGCACTACCTGGCCGACCGATTCCGTGGCGCGGTGTGGGAGGAAGTGATCCTGCACCTGCCGCCGGATGTGCGACTGGTGAGCCTGTCGGCGACGGTGTCCAACGCCGAGGAATTCGGCGCGTGGATGGAAACCGTGCGCGGTGACACCGCGGTGGTGGTCGACGAGACCAGGCCGGTGCCGCTGTGGCAGCACGTGATGGTCGGTCGGCGGATGTTCGACCTGTTCGACACCAAGTCCAGCGATCGCAAGGTCGTTGTCGACGAAGACCTCGTACGGTTCATCCGTCAGCGCGAGAGCGCCGACCGGATGCACGGCTACGGCGGGCCGCGCGGTCGTGGCGGTCGCGGTGGCAACTTCCGTCCGCTGCCCCGACCGGATGTCCTCGCTCGCCTCGACGAGGAAAACCTGCTGCCCGCGATCACGTTCATCTTCAGCCGCGCGGGCTGTGACGGCGCGCTGGCCCAGTGCCTGCGCGCCCGGCTCGATCTGAGTCGGCGCGGTGAGACCGAGCAGATCGACGAGATCATCGAGAAGCACACCGGCGATCTGCCCAAGGGCGATCTGGAGGTACTCGGCTTCTGGGAGTGGCGCGAGGCGCTGCACCGCGGCCTCGCCGCCCATCACGCGGGCATGCTGCCCGCGTTCCGGCACACCGTCGAGGAACTGTTCGTCAAGGGGCTGGTGCGCGCGGTGTTCGCCACCGAAACCCTGGCGCTCGGCATCAATATGCCCGCTCGCACCGTGGTCCTCGAGCGCCTGGTGAAGTTCAACGGTGAAACCCACGCCGAGCTCACGCCCGGCGAATACACCCAGCTCACCGGTCGCGCGGGCAGGCGCGGCATCGACGTCGAGGGTCACGCTGTGGTGCTGTGGCAGCCCGAGGTCGACACCAGTGCGGTCGCGGGTCTCGCCTCCACTCGCACCTATCCGCTGCGCAGCTCGTTCCGGCCCGGCTACAACATGTCGATCAACCTGATCGACCGCATGGGCGCCCAGGAGGCTCGAACCCTGCTCGAACGGTCGTTCGCCCAGTTCCAGGCCGACCGGTCGGTGGTGGGGCTCGTCCGTGGCATCGAACGCAACGAGGGCGCGCTGCGCAAGCTGGAGAGTCAGCTCGGTGGCGTCGGCGGCGATTTCATGGAGTACCTGTCGCTGCGCGACCGGATCAAGCAGCGTGAGCGCGATATCCAGCAGCAGGGCCGAGCCGATCGGCGCGGCGCGGCGGTGAAAGCGCTGATCGGTTTGCGTCGCGGCGACGTGGTGTCGATCCCGGTGGGCAAACGTTCCGGGCTCGCGGTGATCCTCGAACCCGACCAGACCCCCGGCGACCCGCGTCCGCTGGTGCTGACCGAGGACCACTGGGCCGGGCGCGTGTCCGCGGCCGATTTCCCGGAGCCCGCCGAAGCGCTGGGGCGGATGGATCTGCCGCGCCGGGTCGACCACCGCACCGCGCGCATTCGCCGCGATCTGGCCTCGGCGTTGCGCGGCACCGGGATCTCGGCTCCGCGCAGGGGCAAGCGCAACGACCGTGTTCGCGGCGGCGAAGATCGTCAACTCTCGACGCTGCGGCGCAGCCTGCGATCCCATCCCGCGCACGATCGTCCCGATCGCGAGCAACTGAGCCGCACCGGCGAGCGGTATTCGCGGCTCGCCCGCGAGACCGAGACGATGCGCCAGAAGGTTGCCGCGACCACGAACTCGCTGGCGCGCACCTTCGACCGGATCGTCGGACTGCTCGAGGAACGCGGGTTCGTCGCCCACGGTGAGGTGACCGCCGACGGCAGGCGACTGGCCCGGATCTATGCCGAAAGCGATCTCGTGGTCGCCGAGGCCTTGCGTCAGGGTCTGTGGCGCGGGCTCGGGCCCGCCGAGCTCGCCGCGGTGGTATCGACGCTGGTCTACGAATCGCGCCAGGAGACCGGCCTGCTGACGCCTGCGGGGCCGACCGATCCGATCCGCCGGGCGATCGCGGCCACCATCGAAGTGTGGTCGGACCTGCGCTCCGACGAGGCGCGACACAAACTTCCGCCCACCCGCGAACCCGATCTGGGGTTCGTCACCGGGGTGTACAAATGGGCGCGCGGTGACGCGTTGGCCGAGGCGTTGCTGGCCAGTGGCGACCAGGGCACCACGATGTCGGCGGGCGATTTCGTGCGGTGGTGCAGGCAGGTGATCGACCTGCTCGATCAGATCCACAACACCGCCGACGACCCCGAGGTCGCGTCCACCGCGGCCAAGGCGGTGCGCGCCGTGCGGCGGGGTGTCGTCGCGGTGGACGCCGCGTAGTCGGGACGTCTGTGATTTGATTTCTTCGCGTACCGACCGTGAGGCGGATGTCGTGCGAATGCGGCAGGCCCGGCGCGGGGGGCTACCGTATGGACTAATAATGCGAGTGGAGGCGAGTGGATGAGCGGCCCTTACGGACCGAACAACCCCGGGGAGGGGAACAACGATCCCACCCAGCACTGGGGGGGTCAGCAGGGGGCCGGTGGCGCCGGTCCCACCCAGCACTGGGGCGGCGCGCAACAGCCGCCGCAACAGGGCGCCCAGCCCACCCAGCAGTGGGGCGATCCGAACCAGCAGCAGCCGCAGCAGCAGTGGGGACAACAGCCCCAGCAGCCGCAGCAGCCGTGGGGTCAGCAGCCGCAGCAGGGTGGCGTGCCGCCGCAGCAACCGACCGGACCGCAGCAGCAGTGGGGTCAGACCCAGCCGCCTCCGCAGGACTGGAACAACCAGGCCGCCAACCCGCAGCAGCAATGGGGACAGCAGCCGCCGCCGCAGCAGCAGTGGGGGCAGCAGCCCGCACCGCAGCAGCAGTGGGGCCAGCAGCCGCAGCAGTCCTCCGGTGGCAAGAGCAAGGGTCTGATCATCGGGCTCGTCATCGCGGGCGTGCTCGTCATCGCCGCGGTCATCGGCCTGCTCCTGGTCGTGTTCTCCTCCGACGAACTCGACAACGTTGCCGTGCAGGACGGTGTCTCGCGCGTGCTGAAGGACTCCTACGGCATCGCCGACGTCTCCGATGTCAGCTGCCCGTCCGGTCAGGCCGTCGAGGTCGACGCGACCTTCACCTGCGACCTGAAGGTCAGCGGTGAGGCGAAGAAGGTCACCGTCAAGATCACCAAGGACGATGGCACCTACGAGGTCGGCCGCCCCAACTAGGCGCTCGCACTACGTTTTCCGGGCCGTCCGCGACTACGCGGGCGGCCCGGTGTCGTCGACCGGGGCGACCGCTGGCTCGCCTCGGCCGGGTCAGTCGGCGTGTGCCGCGGTCAAGGCGGTGACCAGCCGGGTGATCGGGCTCTCGGCGTTGTGCGCGGTAGCCAATGCGAGCAGCCGGTCGGGGTCGACGGGGGTGGCGGGCAATACATCCGGACGCGACAGGATGACATCGGCGTCGCGGACCACCCGCACCACCGGTGCGGCAACCTTCAGATAGTCCTGCGCGGCAACGAGTTTCGCGCGCACACCCTTGGCGATATCGGAACCCGGATCGGCGACGGCGTCCATGAGCGCGTCGAGCGAGCCGAACTTCGTGATCAGTTGGGCGGCGGACTTGTCGCCGATGCCCGCCACACCGGGCAAGCCGTCGGAGGCGTCGCCGCGCAGCGTCGCCATGTCGGCGTAGGCCGGGCCCGCATTCTGTTCGGGCACACCGTATTTCGCCGACAGCTCCGCGGGCCCGAACAGTTCGGCCTTGGCCAGGCCACGGCCGACGTAGAGCACCCGGACCGGTGGGGCGGGCTCGTCGCGCACCAACTGCAGCAGGTCGCGGTCACCGCTGACGACGACAACCGGATCGGTGCGCTCCCTGCTCGCGAGGGTGCCGAGCACATCGTCGGCCTCCAGACCTTCCGCGCCGCCGGTGGCGATGCCCGCCGCGGCCAGCACCTCGAGGATCATCTCGACCTGCGGGGTGAGGGTGTCTGGCACCTCCTCCGCGCCGGGCGCCGCACTGGTGCTCGTGTCGAGCCGATGCGCCTTGTACGAGGGCACGAGGGCCACCCGGAACGGAGGGCGCCAATCGAGATCGAGACCGACGACGAGCCTGCTCGGGCGATGCTTGGTGACCAGCGAGGCCACCATGTCGGTGAATCCGCGCAACGCGTTCACCGAGCGGCCGTCCGCGCCCCTGAGCTTGTCGGGGATGGCGTAATAGGCGCGGAACCAGAGGCTGGCGCCGTCGAGGATCAACAGGGGTCCACGGGTGCTCTCGTCAGCGGTCACCCGCTGATTGTGCCCCGAGCCACCGACACCGTGCCCGTGGCCGTGCCGACGGGCTTCGGTGGCTGGCGTCGGCTCGGGGCGGGTAACGTCGGATCCTATGAGCGCGCACACGGATGCCAGGTTCGCGGCGAAGGTCTACGGTCAGCGTCTGGAGCGGGCGGTCGAGTTGATGCGGGCGGCGCATCTGGACGCCCTGCTGATCACTCCGGGCCCCGACCTGCGCTACCTGATCGGTTCGGCCGCGGACTCCTACGAGCGGCTCACCTGCCTGGTGATCCCGGCCGACGGCTCGACGCCGGCGGTAGTGATCCCGAAACTCGAGTTGGCCTCCCTCAGTGATTCCGCGGCGGGCGAACTCGGCCTACGGGTACTGGACTGGGTCGACGGCGTCGATCCGTACCAACTGGTTCGCTCGATCCTGCATGCCGGTTCCCGTATCGCGGTCGCCGACGCCATGCCCGCCCTGCACCTGATCCCGCTCGCCGAATCGACCACCGGGCTGCCCGCCTCGGCCACACCGGTGCTGCGTGAGTCGCGAATGATCAAGGACGACGCCGAGATCGACGCGCTGCGCCGAGCGGGCGCTGCCATCGACCGCGTGCACGCGCGGATGGGCGAATTCCTGCGGGCGGGTCGCACCGAGGCCGAGGTGAGCGCCGACATCACCGCCGCGATCGTCGAGGAAGGCCATACCGAGGCGGCGTTCGTCATCGTCGGCAGCGGCCCGCACGGCGCCGACCCGCACCACGAGGTATCCGATCGCGTCATCGAACAGGGCGACGTGGTCGTTATCGATATCGGCGGCCCGGTCGAGCCCGGCTACTACTCCGACTCGACCCGCACCTACGTGCTCGGAACCCCGAGCCCGCAGATCGTCGAACAGGTGGCGGTCCTCGAGGCCGCCCAGGCCGCCGCGATGGCGGCGGTGCGGCCCGGGGTGAGCGCGGAGTCCATCGACGCCGCCGCCCGCGCCGTGCTCACCGACGCGGGCCTCGGCGAGGCGTTCATCCACCGCACCGGCCACGGCATCGGCCTGTCGGTGCACGAGGAGCCCTACATCGTGGCGGGCAACGACCTGGTGCTCGAACCGGGCATGGCGTTCAGCATCGAACCCGGCATCTATTTCCGCGGCGAATGGGGCGCGCGGATCGAGGACATCGTGGTCGTCACCGACAACGGTGGGGAGTCGATGAACAACCGGCCGCACGGTCTGACGGTGTTGTAAGCGGCACAGGCTATTTCAGCGTGCTCGACGACAGCACTCGGCGCACCTGGATCGCGACGACGACCCGTGTCGGATTCTCGCGCGGCACCCGGTAGCGCTCGGTGTAGCGGCGCACGGCCTCGGCGACGTCGGCGCTGTCGTCGAGCACCGTGGCCGGTCCTTCGAGGGTGAGCCAGCGCGGCCCCTCGACCTGGCTCACCGCCGCGTAGCCGCCGCGTGCGGCATTGCGCGCCTTCACCGACGCGCCGTCGGTGATCACGCGGGCGATCCCGCTCTCGGGATCCCAGGTGAATCCCACCGCGACCACGTGGGGGGTGCCGTTGGCGCGCAGCGTGGTGAGCGTGGCCAGGTGCCGCTCGGTGACGAACTCGAGTGCGGCGGGGGACAGCTGTGCGGTGGTGGTCGGCATACCGGAAACGGTAGCCGGGCCGACCAGCGGTGACCCCCTCGGGTTTCGGGGCGGGCCGAATCCGACCACCTCGGCCGGATGACAGACTGGCGCCATGGGAATGCAGCAGAACGATGGGCCGGTCCTGGTCCTGGGCGGGCGCAGTGAGATCGGCCTCGAGGTGGCGACCAGGCTGGCACCCGGACGGGTGGTGATCCTGGCGGCTCGTCGCGCCGACGCGTTGGACGCCGAGTCCGAGCAGGTGCGCGCGGCGGGCGCGACCGCCGTACACACCGTGGAATTCGACGCCGACGAGACGGCCACCCACGCGCCGCTGCTCGACAAGCTCGCGGCCGAGCACGGCGGCATCGCGACCGCGGTGCTCGCGTTCGGAGTCCTCGGCGATCAGGA
This sequence comes from Nocardia sp. Root136, assembly GCF_001427185.1. NCBI lineage: Bacteria > Bacillati > Actinomycetota > Actinomycetes > Mycobacteriales > Nocardiaceae > Nocardia > Nocardia sp. Root136. The sequence continues at coordinate 600,461 of NZ_LMFE01000001.1, read as the reverse complement.
CCGTGCCGAACACGACCCGGCGCACGCGGTGGCCGTCGTGCACACCGACTACGTCGCCCAGGTCAGCGTCCTGACCACCCTGGCTGACCTGATGCGCGCGCAGGGCTCCGGGCAGATCGTCGTCTTCGGCTCCATCGCGGGCGTCCGCGTGCGCCGGGCGAACTATGTCTACGGTTCGGCCAAAGCGGGCCTACACGGCTTCGCCAGCGGCCTCGGCGACGCCCTGCACGGCACCGGCGTGCAGCTGCTGCTGGTGCGCTCGGGCTTCGTGATCGGCCGAATGACCACCGGTATGGACCCGGCCCCCATGTCCAGTACCCCCGGCCAGGTCGCCGACGCCGTCGTCCGCGGCCTCGGCAAGGGCGCGACCCGAGTGGTGGTTCCCGGTCGGCTGTCGCTGGCATTCTTCGTGATGGGCCTGATCCCGCAATCCGTCTGGCGCCGGATGCCACGGTGACCGAGACGGAAGCCGCCGGCTGGACCGGCGAGCCGATCATCGTGGCAGGCATCGGCGCCGATGGCTGGTCCGGGCTGGGGCAGACGGCCCGACAGGCGGTCAGCGACTGCGACGTGGTGTTCGGATCCCCGCGTCAATTGGCGCTGCTCCCGGCGAGCGATAGCGAACGTGTGCCGTGGCCGACGCCCCTGTTGCCCGCGCTGCCGGAGTTGTTCGCGCGCAACGCCGATCGACGCATCGGCGTCCTGGCCAGCGGTGATCCCATGTTCTACGGCATCGGTGTCACCCTGGCCCGCCGGTTCGGCCCGGCGGCATTGCGGGTGTTCCCGCAGCCCTCCTCTGCATCGCTGGCGTGCGCCCGGCTCGGGTGGCCACTGGCGGAAACTCCGGTGGTGAGCGTGGTTGCCCGGCCATTGCCCACCATCCTGCCCGAATTGTCCGAAGGCCGGAGGATTCTCGTTCTCAGCGAGGACGAGACCACGCCGAGCAGAATCGCGGAATTACTGCGCGACAACGGGTTCGGCGCCTCGACCGTGACCGTCCTCGAACAACTCGGCGGCCCCGCCGAACACCTGCGCGCCGGTCCCGCGGCCGCGTGGCCGCACCCCGGTGGCGACCCGCTCAACATCGTCGCCATCGACTGCCGTGCCGATCCCGACACGCGCCGCGACACGCGCCTGCCCGGCTTGGCCGACGCCGCCTTCGCCGGTGACGGCCAGCTCACCAAGGCCGAGGTCCGCGCGCTCACCGTCACCGCTCTCGCCCCCACACCGGGGGAAATGCTGTGGGATATCGGCGGCGGCTCGGGCAGCATCGCCATCGAATGGTGTCGCACCCATCCGCTGTGTCGCGCCGTCACGTTCGAACGGCTGCCCACTCGTCGCGAACAAATCGCGACCAATATCGACGCGCTCGGGGTGCCGGGAATAACGATCCGCGGCGAAGTGCGCTCAGAGTTAGCCGAAGAAACGATCACGGCGCCCGACGCCATCTTTCTCGGTGGCGGCCTCACCCAGGACGGCATGTTCGAGCAGTGCTGGCAACGCCTGCGCCCCGGCGGCCGCCTCGTCGCCAACGCGGTCACCGCGGAATCGGAAGCGCTGCTGCTCGACTGGTCTGCCGGGTTCGGCGGGACCCTGCGCAAATTCCAGATCTATCGAGGCGAACAGCTCGGCGGGTTCACCGCCTGGCGACCGCACCTGCCGGTCGCCCAGTGGATTGTCCGAAAACCCGCTGGTCGCCGGAGTATGGACCAATAAGCCCGATCACGATCAGATCACGCGCAGATCACGATGAATCCGTCGTCGCAGGGTCCGCGCGCCGGAAAAGTTTCGGACCGAACGTGTAGAACCGAGGGCTCGGGGGTAGGGTCGTTGCCGTTCCGGGTAATCCCCCGGTTCGTTTTTCCACGATGGAGAGTTACATGAAGTACTCGAAGTTCGATGGCGATGCTGGTGCCGATGATTTCGGAGGGTTGTCCTGAGAGTTCTGATCCTCGGCGGCACCGGTGAAGCCAGGGAGTTGGCGCGCAGAGCGTCCGGCGAGCGTGGACTCGACATAGTGTCCTCCCTCGCGGGTCGGGTCGCCAACCCGCGGCTGCCGGTCGGAGCGGTCCGCGTGGGTGGGTTCGGTGGTGTCGAGGGCCTCCGAACGTGGCTACGCGAGAACGCGATCGACGCTGTCGTGGACGCCACCCATCCCTTCGCCGCGAAAGTGAGCGCGCACGCGGCCACGGCCGCGGCCGACCTGGACATCCCCGCGCTGCATCTGCGCCGCCCGGAGTGGGTGCAGCGGCGCGGCGACCTGTGGACCAGAGTGCCCGATCTCGCGTCGGCGGCCGCGGCTCTGACCGCCCGCGACGAACAGGTGCTGCTGACCATCGGCCGCCAGGGGGTCGGCGCGTTCGTCGGGTGCACGGGGCACGGCTTCGTCATCCGCTCCATCGACGCCCCCGAAGTCCCGCTGCCGCCGCGCTCGAAACTGCTGCTGGCGCGTGGGCCGTTCACTTTCGACGAAGAACTCGTGCTGATGTCGCGGCATCGCATCGATGTGCTGGTCACCAAGAACAGTGGCGGTGAGCAGACCGAGGCGAAGATCTTCGCCGCCCGTACCGCGGGTCTACCGGTGATCATGGTCGACCGGCCGCCGCTGCCCACGGGCGCGGTCACCGTGGCCGAGGTCGGCGACGCCGTCGAGTGGTTGCGCGAGTCCGCCTCGCACCGGGTGCGCTGAACTCGGTCAGTGAGGCTGTGGCGGTGTGAAGATCGTCGGCAACTGGTCGAACCAGTGCAGAACCGCTCGCTCGTAGGCGATGCCGAACTCGAGGGTCGCGCGCTGGTGCGGCGCCAGGGCGGTTTCGTCCTCGTCGAGGTAGCGGTCGAGGCGATCTTGATGAATGTTCTTGTTGGCGGCGATGATTCGATCGCGATGAGCCGGATCCAGGTGTTCGCCGAAGGACAGCGTGAGCAGCAGCGGCACCCGGATGGTCTCGGCGCCCGGATCGCGCCCGATCCACTCGGCGAACGCGTCGCGCCCGATATCGGTGATCCGGTACGGCGTGCGCTCCCTGGCGCCGCGTTCGCCCTTGGTCACCAAGCCCGCCGCGTCCATCGTGGACAGTTCGCGGTAGACCTGGCTCTGTGTGATGGTCCAGAAGTCGCCGATGCGTTGCTGGGCCTGTGTGGCGAGATCCCAGCCCGACTTCGGGCCCTCGTGCAGGAACCCGAGTAGCGAGGCCGCGGTGGAGTTCAGCGGGCGGCGTCGTGTCGCGATATCGGTCAACGGTCAACTCCCTTCGAACTACATTCCTAAGTGGAATGTTACGCCTGAGTGGGCGGTCCACCAATAGTGCCGGTGTTGCGGTGTGTTCGCCGGACCGGGGTGCGGCGATGGTGCTCGCGCGCTGAGCACCACCGCCGCGGTGATCGACCCGTCAGGCTCAGGCCAACGCGAGGTTCACGACGTCACCATCGGCCAGTTCGTAGGACGCCAGGGTATTGGAGTCCTCGAGCTTGACCTCGCTCTCGGTGACGAGCTGCTGCTCGGCCGCCGGAACGCCGGTCTGCTCCTGGATGAGGGCCTTCAGGTCCTTGACGGTCGCCGTGGTGTCGACATCGACCGCGATGGGCTCGCCGTCCAAGCCGTTGACCGTCAAAGTGATGCTGGTCGCGTTCTCGGCGAGGGGAAGCCCGGGCAGACTCGGCAGGCCGGGCAAGCCGGGTGCCGCGGGAGCGGCGGGTGCCGCAGGCGCGGCTGGCGCTTCGGGAGCGGCGGGTGCCGCGGGTGCTGCGGGTGCTGCGGGCGGGGCCGGTGGGGCCGGCTGGGCCGACGCGATCCCGGCGACGGGAACCGCCATGGCGGCGGCGATCAGACCGACCGTCACGCCGCGCCGTAATCGGGTACCGAGGGCGTTCTGTGCGTGGTGCTGAACTCTCATCGTGGTGAATCCTTTCATCGTCCACGGGGGACGCGTTGGGGAATCGAACCAGGAAACGAGCTGTCACACTGTTGTGCTTACGGGCAAGCCCGCGGAACCAGTGTGCCATCGCACGTGCGTCTCGTCTGGCCGTGCAGACCGTGCGGGCCGCCGAGGATCGCGGTGGGTGCGGTCGGCCGTGGGGTCGCCGGAGTGGCCGCCGTGCGGATTCGACGGCCGCTCGGCGCTGGTACCGACCGTGCGGTTTGCTGATTGTCCGGTGCGGACTACCGGCTCTCCACCGACCCGTACCTGCGCGAGGTGAAAACGCGGGTGCCCTCCGGCGTGTCGAAGGTGGTGGTGGTCGAGGATCCGATGATCAGCAAGGTGCGCATGTCCACCTCGTCCGGCTCGAGCTCGCCCAGGGTGGTCACCCGGACCGATTCGGTCGGCCCGCCGACATCGCGGCCGAGCACCACCGGCGTCTGTGGTGGGCGATGTTCGAGCAGCACCTCACGCATGGCGGCGACCTGCCAGCGCCGTTGCGAGGAGGCCGGGTTGTAGATCGCGATGGCCATGTCGGCCGCAGCCACCGCCGAAAGGCGTTGTGCGACAACATCCCACGGCTTGAGCCGGTCCGACAGCGAGATCATCGCGTAGTCGTGCCCGAGCGGGGCGCCGACGCGGCTCGCCACCGCGTTGGCGGCTGTCAGTCCGGGCAGCACCCGCACGGGGACGTCCTTGAACTGCGGCTCGGCCGACACCTCGAGCACGGCCGCCGCCATAGCGAAGACGCCGGGGTCGCCGGAGGAGACGACCGCGACGCGAGCGCCGCGCTTGGCGAGGTCGAGCGCCATCGCGGCCCGCTCGGATTCGACCTTGTTGTCGCTGGCGTGCCTGCGCTGACCGGTCCGCTCGGGCACCCGATTGATGTAGGTGGTGTACCCGACGAGGTCTGTCGCCGCGGCCAACGCGGCGCTGACCTGCGGCGTCGTCCAGTCCGCGGCACCAGGACCGAGACCGACCACCACCACTTCGCCGGGTTCGACATCGGGCGCGGTCGTCGCGCCACTGGACGCTGCGGCCGCATCGTGGGCGGCGGGCCGCTCGTGGGAATTCGCGCCGCGAGCGGGAATCGGAGTGGTGGGTGTCGGACCGGGGACGAGGGTGATCGAGAAGTACGGCACGTCCGCCTCGTCGACGTCGGCCGCGGCGAGTACCCGCTGACGGGTGCTGCTCGCACGTTCAACGTAGTACGCGTCCTTCAGCCGACCGGAATCCGACAGCGCCTGGCGCACACCGGGAAACGTGCGACCCAGCTTCATGATCGCGGCGGCGTCGGTCTCGCGCAGGCGCTCGGTCAGCTCGTCGACGGGCATGGTGCCGGGCAGCACCGTGAGCACCTGCTCGCCCTCCACGAGGGGAGTGCCCAGCGCCGCCGACGCCGCGCTGACCGAGGTGATGCCGGGAACGATCTCGGCATCGAACCGATCGGCCAGCCGCCGGTGCATGTGCATATAGGAGGAGTAGAACAGCGGATCACCGGCGGCGAGCAGGGCGACGGTGCGCCCCGCGTCCAGGTGGGTGGCCAGCCGCGCGGCCGCCTGCTCGTAGAACTCGTCGATCGCGCCCTGATACCCACCGGGATGATCGGTGGTCTCCACCGTCACCGGGTAGACGAGGTGCTCCTCGATCTGCCCCGCGCGCAGGTACGGCGCCGCGATGGCGCGGGAGATGCTGCGCCCGTGCTTGGCGCTGTGGAACGCGACCACATCGGCTTCGGCGATGAGCCGGGCGGCCTTCACCGTCACCAGTTCGGGATCGCCGGGGCCGAGGCCGATACCCCACAATTTGCCGGTGCTGATCTCACTCACTCCTGTTCGCTCGCAATCGCATTCAGTGCCGATGCGGTGATCGCGCTGCCGCCCCGCCTACCGCGCACAGTCAGATATTCGATCCCGCCGAAGTCGATCAGCGCCTGCTTGGATTCGGCGGCCCCGATGAACCCGACCGGAATGCCGATGATCGCGGCGGGTCGCGGCGCACCGGCGTCGAGCATGTCGAGCAGGTGGAACAGGGCGGTCGGTGCGTTGCCGATGGCCACCACCGCACCGTCGAGCTGGTCGCGCAGGAGTTCCAGCGCCGCCACCGAGCGGGTGTTGTCCAGTCGCGCGGCGAGTGCGGGCACCCGAGGATCGGTGAGGTTGCACAGCACCGCGTTGTCGGCGGGTAGGCGCTTGCGGGTCACCCCCGAGGCGACCATATTGGCGTCGCAGATGATCGGCTTACCGGCGTGCAGCGCGGCGCGTGCGGCGGCGACCACGCCGGGGGAGTAGGCGATATCGGGGGCCAGGTCGACCTGCCCGCAGCCGTGGATCATTCGCACCGCTACCCGCTCGACATCGGCGGGGAAACCGGCGAGATCGGCCTCGGCGCGGATCGTCGCGAACGAGCGCCGATAGATCTCGGCCCCGTCGGTGAGGTAGCTGGCACGCACATCGGACATGCCGGTAACCCTAGAACCTGGGTCTGACGTGGTGTCCGGCGGCTCAGGTGCGGGGGCGTTCGAGAATGCGTGACATCACCAGCGAGCTACGGGTGCGCCCGACGCGCGCGTTCTCCCTGATCCGTTCGACAGTCACCTCGATCTCGGCCATGTCGGTGGCCATCACGTGCACGAGCGCGTCGGCCTCACCCGCGATCGTCCACACTCCGACGACCTGCGGAATCGGTTCCAGGGTGCGGCGCAGCTCGGCCGGGGAGATGTTGTCGCGGTAGTAGACCTCGACATACGCCTCGGTCTTCCAGCCGAGCGCGGCCGGGTTGACCTGGGCGGTGAACCCGGTGATCTGCCCGCTCGCGACCATCTTGTCCACCCGTCGCTTCACCGCGGGCGCCGAGAGGCCGACCACCGAACCGATCTCCTGGAACGAGGCGCGGGCGTGGACGAGCAGCTCCGCGAGAATCCGCCGATCGATATCGTCCACGTCGCTCCTTCGCCTTCTCACGCAATGATTCCCCATTCTCGCACTGATATGCGCAACGAAACGGTGTTCCCCGTGCAATGGAACGGCGATTACGGTCGGAGAAACCATCCGCGCAGCCACCAGGAGTCCTGATGACCGCCGCTAGCCCCCTTCGTGTATCTGCGCCGGCGCGGACCGCCTCGCCGCGCCGCTACGTGCTGTGCCGCCCCGACCATTTCGAGGTCACCTACGCGATCAACCCGTGGATGGACCCGGCCGAATCGGTCGACCGGGCCCGCGCACTCGCCCAGTGGGAGATCCTGCGCGCGAGGCTGGAAGCACACGGGCACACGGTGGAAACGGTGCCCGGCGAACCCGGCCTGCCGGATATGGTCTTCGCCGCCAACAGCGGCATCGTGATCGGTGGACACGCGCTCTCGGCACGATTCGCCCACCCCGAACGCGCCGCCGAGGGCCCCGCCTTCCATCAGTGGTTCGCCGCCCGCGAACTGCGCGCACTGGCCGCCGCGGCCGAAACCAACGAGGGAGAGGGCGACTTCGCGTTCGCCGGGCAGCGGATTCTGGCCGGCGTCGGGTTCCGCTGTTCGTTGTCCGCCCACGCGGAGGTGGAGCGGTATTTCGACTTGCCCGTGGTCTCGCTCGAACTGGTCGACCCGCGCTTCTATCACCTCGACACCGCGCTGATGGTTCTCGACGACACCACCGTCGCCTACTACCCGGCCGCGTTCAGCCCCGCCGCTCGCGACCTGCTCACCGCGCTCTACCCGGCCGCGATCCTCGCCGACGACAACGACGCGCTCTGCTTCGGTTTGAACGGACTCAGCGACGGTGAACACGTCTTCCTCGACCCCGGCGCCACCGGGCTCATCGCGCAGCTGCGCGAGCGCGGGTTCGTTCCGGTCCCGGTCGACATGTCCGAACTGCGCAAGGGCGGCGGCGGCGTGAAGTGCTGCGTGCTCGAGCTGCACACCCGCCGCGACACGACCGTGGGTTAGCCGAGCGGACGCGCTCGGCTGGTCGGCGCCGCACATCGGTGGCGAATCCGTTCGTGGAGGTGAATACGCACGCGTAGCGCGGTGGGCACACTCGTACTCGGTGCCGGCGAGCCGCTCGGCCGTTACCTGCAGGGTGGACATGGGAAGCCCTCATAGCGAGAAGGCAAGGGTACGAGAGGTTTCGGGATCGTCGATCGAGTTTCGCTCGGCCGCCGAAGCGGCTCAGGGAGCGGTTGCCGCGTCGTCGACCTCGATGCGATACCCGTGGTCGGTGGCGACGACATCGGTCACGGGTCCGCGCGGGCGACCGCAGCAACGGTCGCATCCGGACCAGTGCTGGCGACCCGCCACGGTGACGGCTTCGGCCGCGACGAGTTCGTTCCGCGCGGGCGGCCGATACTCGGAAGCCTCGGCGGCGGGCCGGACGCGATCGGATTCGATGGCGGCGGCCAGGTCGGCGCGGACATCGGTGCGTGATTTCGCGCAGCCGGGGCGTCCGGCGCAGGCGCTGACCCGCAGCCACGGGGAATTCGCGTCGAAGATCAGCCCCATGGGCGCGAGCACCCGCACCACGGTTTCGGCGGGTCCCTCGTCGAGGTCGGTGATCACCAGGCTGCGCCACGGGGTGACGAAGACGGGCCGTTCGACGGCGGCCAGGAATTCGGTGGTTCTGGCCGACAGGGTGCCCAGCGGTACCCCGGCGCCGAGCGTGACGAGGCCGTTCTCCTGGTCGAGCCAGCCGATCGGAATGTCATGTGTCGCACCGAGTTCGAGCGGTTCGCCGACGGGGGAGCGGTTCAGCGTCTCGACCACCGATTCGACCCCGCCCGGAATCTCGTGCAGTCGCCACTGTCCCGAATCGCTGGTTCCCCGCAGATCGAGGAAGCCGCGCGCCGCGTCGAGCATCACCTCGACCGCCTCGCCCGCGGTGATTCGAAGTCCGGTGTCGGCGCCCGCCAGCAGCAGGGCGAACTCGTTCTCGCCCACCGCGTGGATGCCGATGTCGCCGTGCAGCGTGCTCACATCGCCGCGTCCGTCGTCGAGGGTGAACAGCACTCGCCCCGGCAGCTCCGCCAGCAGCGGGTCGCCGCGCAATCCCGTGTCGAGGTCGACCGCGAGCCCGTGGACGTCGGCGAACCCGCCGACTCGGCCGGACAGCGGTGAGGCCACGATATTGCGTACCCGTTCATGGGTCTCGCTGGGCAGCAGTCCCGCCGCACCCAATCGCAGCGCGAGTTCGGAGGCGTCACGGACCTGGCGCAGCTGAATGTTTCCCCGCGAGGTCAGCTCGAGGTTCCCGTTGCCGAGATCGCGTGCCGCATCGGCCAGCGCCTGCAACTGCGCCGATTCCAACCGTCCGCCCGGCACACGAATTCGCGCCAGTGGCCCGTCGGCAGCCTGATGCAACCGCAGAACCCCTGGACAAGAATCGGGCGCACTCCTGGTCATGATGTTCCAGCCTACGACGCGCCGACTGTGCCCCGAACCTCAACCGTGGTCGAACCACCTTCCCTCCGCCGACCGTCGCTGTCGACCGGCCGTGGCCGGGCTTCGTCGGTGTGACGAGGCCGACTCGCGTGACGGGGCGGTTCGGGGGTATTCGCCTAGGGTGAGTGGCGGATCCTTCGCCAGCCGAGCACTGACAGGAGAGCCGCCACATGCTGCGTGAATTCGTGGACAAGCGTGTCGTTCCCGCACTCGACAGAGCCGCGCAGGCACAGGCGCCCGTGGTGCATCGGTATGTGGGATGGCTGGGCAGTCGCCACCCGGAGGAAGCGCCGGTCGAGATCGTGCAGCGGCTGTCGCGTCAGTACCTGCTGGTCGTCACGGCAAGCGGCGTCGCCGTGGGGCTCACCGCCGCGGTGCCCGGCGTCGGCACCGTGCTCGGTCTGGCGGCGACCGGGGTGGACACCGTCGTGTTCCTCGAGGCGTCGTCGGTGCTGTCCGTCGGCGCCGCCGCGGCGTACGGCCTGGATCCCGACGACTCACGGCAGGCGCATCTGATGTCGAAGGTCGTGCTCGGCGAGGCGGGCACGAAGGTGCTCGACGAGACCGCGGGCCACAAGAAGGGTCAGTGGCTCTCGGTGGTCACCGACCACATTCCCGTGCTGGCGAGCATGCCCGATTCCCCGGCCAAACGATTCATCGTCAACTACCTGGTCAAACGCACCTTGCTGTTGTTCGGCACCCTCGTCCCCGCGGGTATCGGTGCGGTGATCGGTGGCGTCGGCAACAACGCACTCGGTCAACTGGTGATCGCGAACGTGTACCGACATCTCGGCACCGGCTCCCCGGAAATGGTCGCCGCGGGCACCGACCGATAGACGACTTGACCTTCGACTCACTCGAACCCCGATCATGAATCGGTGCCCGACACCGAACTGATCACCATCGGAGCCTTCGCCCGCGCCTGCGGCCTGAGCACCAGCGCCCTGCGCTTCTACGCCGACGCGGGCGTCCTCGCCCCCGTCGTCGTCGACGAGGTCACCGGCTACCGCTACTACGCCCCGGAGCAATCCGCTCCCGCCCGCTTGCTGCGTCACCTGCGCGCTATCGACATGCCGCTGCCCGCCGTGACCGCCCTGCTCGCCGAACCCGACCCCGCCCGCGCGCTCGTCCTCCTCGACGAGCACCTCGTCGACCTGGACCGGCACCAGGGCGAGGTCCGCGCCGCCGCCGCGGCCGCCCTCGGCGCGCTTCTGGCCACCCACGGATCGACGTCCGGAGGCGGGGACGGGCATTGCGACCAGGTCTCGGTGCCGACCGATGATCGAGGCAGTGCTCGATCGCCGCTCGGCACCGCGCAAGGCCTCGAGAGGGGGTCGCCCCGGACGCGCGACGACGTGTGGGTGAGCGGACCGGTGCTGGCGGCGGCGATCGACCAGGTAGGGACAGCTACGGTCGCCGATCCCGATCTGGCGGTCCTCGACACGATCTTGTTCGAGACCGACGGTCAGCAGCTGATCCTCACCGCGACGGACCGCTACCGCCTGGCCACCCGCACCGTCCGCCCCGCCCGGTTCGGTCCCGCGGTCTGGGCCGCGACGGTGGACGCCGAGGACCTCCGTGCGGCCGCGTCCTGGTTGCGTCGCCGGCACTCTGTCGCGATTCGCCCCCATCACGATCGTGTCGAATTCCGCATGGCGACAACAGATTCAGTCGACCGAGGCCGCACCGAAGGAGGTGGCGAGCCGACGACGCGCCACGCCGCCCAGCCGGACGATACCCGACGCTTCTGCCGCCGATCGACCCACGACTTCCCCGACTACCGAGCGATGCTGGCCGCGCTCGCCCCGGTGCGAACCCGAGTCGTGCTCACTCGTGCGGCGCTGCTCGACGCCATGGAACACCTCGACTCGCCCACCGTGGTCCTGCGCACGGCTTCCACGGGCACGGTCTCCCTGACGACCTCGAGCCCGTGGACGGAGCACACCCCGACAGGCACCGCTGCGGCGGGCGACCCTGTCGCGCAGGAGAGTTCGAGCGCTGCGGCCGCTGCGTGCGAGGCATCGGAACGGGGCGCGGTGCGGCACATCCCGCACGCGAGAGCCACCGGCCCCGCCATGACGATCCATTTCGCCGTCACCACCCTCTACCCGGCCGTCGCCACCGCCGTCGGACCCGACGTGATGCTCGACCTCATCGCCCCCGACCAGCCTGTTCTGATCCGCTCGGCCGACGACGGAGACCTGTCGACGTTGGCCATGCCGCGCAAACCCGAACCCACCGAGGGGACGTTCCGATGACCACCGCCGACCCGATCATGACCCGAATCACCCAGGGCGTCAGCGACTTCCGCGCCGGCGACCCCGATCGCGCCCGCGCCGGCCTGCTCGCGGTGTGGGCCGACATCGGCCCCGCCGGTGACCCCCTGCACCGTTGCACCCTCGCCCACTACCTGGCCGACACCTACGACGACCCGGCCGAAGCCCTCGTCTGGGACGTCCGGGCCCTCGACGCCGCCGACACCCTCACCGACACCCGGCTGAACGACCACCATGCGGGCCTCCAGGTCGCCGGCTTCTACCCCTCGCTGCACCTGAACCTCGCCGACAACTTCCGCCGCCTCGGCGCGTTCCCCGCCGCCACCCGACACATCGAAGCGGCCCGCGAACGCCTCGACATCCTCCCGGACGACGACTACGGCGTCCTGATCCGAGGCGCCTGCACGGGGGTCGCGGCGGCGATCGCCGCCGAGGACACCACCCGCCGACCCACTCACTGACACCGGCCTCCATCACGTCGCTGGGCGTGACCGCCGAACACTTCGGCAACGCTCTCGGGCGATGCGCGCGCCACCGCCTGCTGATCAATCGTCCAGCGTCAGGGGGCGGCCTGGAAAGTTGTGGGTGGGGTGGGCCCAGTAGCATCGTCTTGCTCGGCGGGCGTCGAGGAAACCGGTGGAAATCCGGTGCGGTCGCGCCACTGTGAACAGCCAGACCCTCTCCGGCGAGCACCGCAACCCCGATGGGCGCGTAACCCGAGGAAGGTCTCACCCTGTGATCCTGCTGCTGTCCACCTCCGACACCGACCTGCTGAGTGCCCGCGCGAGCGGCGCCGAGTACCGCTGGGGCAATCCCGCCCGGCTGCTGGTCGAGGATCTGCCGGAACTGCTCGACGGCGCGGACCTGGTGATCGTGCGAATCCTCGGCGGCAAGCGCGCGTGGGAAGAGGGCCTCGACGCGATTCGGGCGAGCGGGGTGCCGATGGTGGCGCTCGGCGGCGAGATCGCGCCCGACGCCGAGCTGATGGAATGCTCGACGGTGCCGGTCGGCGTCGCGGCCGACGCGCACAACTACCTCGCCGCGGGCGGGGCCGAGAACCTGCTCCAGCTGCACAACTTCCTGTCCGACACGGTGTTGCTGACCGGCCACGGCTTCGAACCTCCCGCGCAACTGCCCACCTGGGGCGAACTCGACAGGTCCCCGCGGATCCTCGAACCGCACGCCCCGACCGTGGCCGTCGTCTACTACCGCGCCCAGCACCTCGCGGGCAACACCGCCTACATCGAGGCGCTGTGCAAGGCGATCGAGTCCAAAGGCGCACGCCCGCTGCCGGTGTACGCGGCCTCGCTGCGCACCGCCGAACCCGAACTCCTCACCCTGCTCGGCCGTGCCGACGCCCTCGTGGTGACCGTTCTCGCGGCGGGCGGCAGCAAGCCCGCGACCGCCTCGGCCGGTGGTGACGACGAAGCCTGGGACGTGGCCGCGCTCGCCGCCCTCGACGTGCCGATCCTGCAGGGCCTGTGCCTGACCAGCGGCCGCGCGCAGTGGGAGGCCAACGACGACGGCCTGTCGCCGCTCGATGTGGCCACGCAGGTCGCGGTGCCCGAATTCGACGGGCGCATCATCACGGTGCCGTTCTCCTTCAAGGAGTTCGACGCCGACGGGCTGTCCGCCTACGTTCCCGATCCCGAACGCTGCGCGCGCGTGGCGGGGATCGCCGTGCGCCACGCCCGCCTGCGTCACATCCCCGCCGCCGACAAGCGGATCGTGATCATGCTCTCGGCCTATCCCACCAAGCACGCCCGCATCGGCAATGCCGTCGGCCTCGACACCCCCGCGAGCGCGATCCGCCTGCTCACCGAATTGCGCACCGCCGGTTACGATCTCGGCGATATCGACGAGATCCCCGGCCTGGTGGCACGCGACGGCGACGCGCTGATCCACGCGCTCATCGCCGCGGGCGGTCAGGATCCGGAGTGGCTGAGCGCCGAACAGTTGGAAGGCAATCCGATTCGCATCGGCGCCGCCACCTACACCCGGTGGTTCGAGTCGCTGCCCGAGGACCTGCGCGAGGCCGTGGTCGAGGCGTGGGGGCCGCCGCCGGGCGAACTCTACGTCGACCGGTCGGCCGACCCCAAGGGTGAGATCGTCATCGCCGCACTGCGTTTCGGCAATGTGGTGCTGATGGTGCAGCCGCCTCGCGGGTTCGGCGAGAACCCCGTGGCCATCTACCACGACCCCGACCTGCCGCCCAGCCACCACTATCTCGCCGCCTACCGCTGGTTGTCCGCGCCCGACGGTTTCGGCGCCGACGCGATGGTGCACCTGGGCAAGCACGGCAACCTGGAGTGGCTGCCCGGCAAGACTCTCGGCATGTCCGCCTCCTGTGGCACCGACGCGGCGCTGGGCGATCTGCCGCTGATCTATCCCTTTCTGGTCAACGACCCCGGTGAGGGCACCCAGGCCAAGCGCCGTGCCCACGCCACCCTCGTCGATCACCTGATCCCGCCGATGGCGCGTGCCGAGACCTACGGCGACATCTCCCGGCTGGAACAGCTGCTCGACGAGCACGCCAACATCTCCGCCCTCGACCCGGCAAAGCTGCCCGCCATCCGCCAGCAGATCTGGACCCTGATGCGTGCGGCCAAGATGGACCACGACCTCGGCCTCGCCGAACGCCCCGAGGAAGACGTCTTCGACGACATGCTCCTGCATGTCGACGGCTGGCTGTGCGAGATCAAGGATGTCCAGATCCGCGACGGTCTGCACATCCTCGGCCAGGCCCCCGAGGGCGACATGGAACTCGACCTGGTGCTGGCCATGCTGCGTGCCCGCCAGCTGTGGGGCGGGGAACAGAACGTGCCCGGCCTGCGAGAAGCCCTGGGGCTGAGCGAAGCCGGGGACGAATCGCGTGAACGCGTCGACGTGGTGGAAGCCCGCGCGCGCGAACTCCTCGGCGCACTGCAGGCGACGGACTGGTCGGCGGGCGCGGTCGAGACCCTGGTGAAGGACTTCGCCACCGCGATTCTCGCCGGGGGAGTGAGCGACGCGGCCGACGAAGCCGCCCGCCTCGACGCGGTGACGACCGTCCTGCGGTTCGCGGCCACCGAAGTCGTGCCGCGCCTGCGCGAAACCCGCATCGAGATCGCCCGCGTCCTGCACGCCCTCAACGGCGGTTTCATCCCCGCGGGCCCCAGCGGGTCGCCGCTGCGCGGTCTGATCAATGTGCTGCCCACCGGCCGCAACTTCTACTCCGTCGACCCCAAGGCCGTGCCCTCGCGGCTGGCCTGGGAGACCGGTCAGGCGATGGCGGAATCGCTGCTCGCCCGGTATCTGGCCGACCACGGCGAGTACCCGAAGTCGGTCGGTCTGTCGGTGTGGGGCACCTCGGCGATGCGCACCTCCGGCGACGACATCGCCGAAGTCTTCGCCCTGCTCGGTGTTCGGCCGGTGTGGGACGAGGCGAGCCGCCGCGTCACGTCCCTCGAGGTGATCTCGCTCGACGAACTCGCCCGCCCGCGCATCGACGTCACCGTCCGCATCTCCGGCTTCTTCCGCGACGCGTTCCCGCACGTGCTGGCCCTGCTCGACGACGCGGTCCGCCTCGTCGCCGACCTCGACGAGCCCGCCGAGTCGAATTACATTCGCGCGCACGCCCAGTCGGATCTGGCCGAACACGGCGACACCCGCCGCGCCACCACCCGCATCTTCGGTTCCAAGCCCGGCACCTACGGCGCGGGCCTGCTACAGCTCATCGATTCCAAGAGCTGGCGCACCGACGACGACCTCGCGCAGGTCTACACCACCTGGGGCGGCTACGCCTACGGGCGCGACCTCGACGGCGCCCCCGCCGCCGACGACATGCGCACCGCCTACAAGCGCATCGCGGTCGCCGCCAAGAACACCGACACCCGCGAACACGACATCGCCGACTCCGACGACTACTTCCAGTACCACGGCGGCATGGTCGCCACCGTCCGCGCGCTGACCGGCAAGAACCCCGAGGCCTACATCGGCGACTCCACCCGTCCCGACGCCGTGCGCACCCGCACGCTCTCGGAGGAGACCGCCCGCGTCTTCCGCGCCCGCGTGGTGAACCCGCGCTGGCTCGAGGCCATGCGTCGCCACGGCTACAAGGGCGCCTTCGAGATGGCCGCCACGGTCGACTACCTGTTCGGTTACGACGCCACCACCAATGTGGTCGCCGACTGGATGTACGAAAAGCTCTCCGAGAGTTACGTGTTCGACGATGTGAACCGCAAGTTCATGGAGCAGTCCAACCCCTGGGCCCTGCACGGCATCGCCGAACGGCTCCTGGAAGCGGCCGAGCGCAAGCTGTGGGAGCACCCGGAACAGGAAACGCTGGACAAGCTGCGCCAGGTCTACCTGGAAACCGAGGGTGAGCTGGAGTGACCGGACTTGCCGCAAAACTGCAACACGTTCTAGTCTGAGGCATGGTGTGCCGCCGCGATCCCGCCCGGCGCCCGCGGAGGAAAGGGGCACGATGAGTACCTCCCCTGGCTATTTCACGCACGCGGACGGCGTCTACACGCCGATGCGGTACTCGCTGAGCCTGTGGTCGCCCAGCACGCTGTCCGGGCCACCGGTGTGCGGGTTGATGGCGCGCGAAGTGGAAGCGCGCTACTGTTCCGAAGGGTTCGCCCCGGCGCGACTGACCATCGATCTGCACCGTGCGGTGCCCGCCGTGCCGTTGACGGTCGCCAGCGAACTGGTGCGCGACGGGAACCGGGTCCGTTCGGCGACGATCGTCGCGCGCGCCGACGGCGAGATCGTCGCTCGCGGCAGCGCGCTGCTGCTGAAGCGTTCGACCCAGCCGCCGGGCGAGGTCTGGCGCCACGACCGCGCTCGCCCGGTGCCGCCGCCGAACGTGCTCGCCACCATCGACGAGGTGATGCACCTGTTCGGCAGTGACGGGCAGGGCTGGTCGGCGAATATGACCGAACATCAGAACGACACCCGCAAACGCAAGTGGGTACGCAATATCCCCGTGGTCGCGGGGGAGGAGTCGTCGCCGTTCTGCTACGCCGCGATGACCGGCGAGCAGACCAGCCTGGTCACCAACTGGGGCACCGAGGGAATCGGTTTCATCAACACCGATGTGTCGATCACGTTCTCGCGCATGCCCGTCGGCGGCGAGATGGGTATCGAGGCGGAGAGCCACCTCAGCGACGACGGGATCGCGGCGGGTGCCGCGGTGCTCTACGACGAGCAGGGCGCGTTCGGCATCTGCACGACCACCGCGCTCGCCAACGAGCGCAGGCAGATCCGCGGCGACGTCATCGACGAGCTGTCGGAGTCGTTCGTCGCGGAGGCGGTCAGGCAGCCACAAGTCCGGTGAACGCCGTCACGACGGCCTCGCGCACAGTGCGCCGGTCGTCGTGGTGGTAACCCAGCGTGGCAGCGGGCGGCCGGGAGCACCGGCGCCGGCTGGAGGCTCAGGCGGAAATCAAGGTCACGATGAGTTCGTCGGCGATCGACTCCGCCTTCACCATGCCCGTGCCCAGGTACAGGGTTGCCGCACGGGGGCGGCCGTCGGCCAGTGGCACCACCGAGACCGCGTCGACGCGGCGGCCCGTGAGTTCGTCGTACGGTGCCTCGTCGGTGACGTCGAAGGCGGTGTACTTGCCGGAGTTGGCGACGTATTCGATATTGACCGGGTCGACCAGCGGCTCGAACGGGTCCCGCCACGGTGCTCCACCGATGCGCAGTTCCGCGCCGTCGGTACCGGCGTCGAAGAGCAGAGTAGAACCGTTATGGAAGGTGAATTCGATCGGACCCTCGGTGCGGTCGACCTCGTCACCCAGGACATAGAACATCCGGCGGACGGTGACGATGGTCCCGTCGACCGCGGCATTGAGCGCGGTGCGGTCGTACTCATCGGTGTCGGACATAGGTTTTCCTCTGCAGCGGTCGATGCCGGGCGGAGGAACAATCATGTCGCCGCGCGCCCACCGCACGCAACTCGGCCCGGCGTGTTCGTCCCCCGCGCGAGACGGCGCCGCCCCGCTCGTAGAGTGGATCCCATGGTGGACGACGACACCACCGACGCGGTGGAACGCGCGGCCGAGCTGCTGAGCGGTCGCCGCACCGTGGTGATCTCCGGAGCGGGCCTGAGCACCGACAGCGGGATTCCCGACTACCGCGGCCCCGACTCACCGGCGCGCACGCCGATGACCTATCAGCAGTTCGTCGGTGACCCGGTCTTCCGGCAACGGTATTGGGCACGCAACCACATCGGCTGGCGGCGAATGGACGCCGCTCGGCCCAACCCCGGTCATCGTGCCCTCGCGCGGCTGGAACGGGCGGGTGCGGTGTCGGGGGTGATCACCCAGAACGTGGACCTGCTGCACACGAAGGCGGGGGCGCGGCGGGTCATCGATCTGCACGGAACCTACGCGCGAGTGCGGTGCCTGAATTGTGCGAATCTGATCTCGCGAATGACGCTCGCGCAACACCTCGAAGCCGCCAATCCCGGTTTCGCGGAGAATGTTTCGGCGGGGGCGACAGGTATCGAAGTGGCGCCCGACGCGGACGCCGTGGTGACCGATACCGACCGATTCCGGATGGTCGACTGCATGGCGTGTGGCGGAATGCTGAAACCCGACATCGTGTATTTCGGGGAGAACGTTCCGCCCGATCGGGTGGAAGCCGCTTTCGACATGGTCGAACAGGCGCGGGCGATACTGGTGGCCGGTTCCTCACTGACGGTGATGTCGGGCCTGCGGTTCGTGCGGAGAGCCGCGAAAAACGGTGTGCCAGTGGTGATCGTGAATCGCGGGCGCACTCGCGGCGACGAACTGGCCACCCTCCGAATCGACGCGGGGTGTTCGGAAACTCTGTGCGCGCTCGCCGAACTCGGCTGCTGAATTCGCGTCCGCCGAACTGACAGTTCCCAGCGCCGCGGCTCTCGTTTCCCGGTGAAATGATCGATAACTTGATCCCTCGGTGACGGCGGCAAATCAGACGTGGGTAAGCTCGGCGCACCAGTGCATGAAGAGTTCCACCCGCGGCGCAATGTTTTCCTCGCAGCGGGGTTGT
Source organism: Nocardia sp. Root136 (assembly GCF_001427185.1). NCBI lineage: Bacteria > Bacillati > Actinomycetota > Actinomycetes > Mycobacteriales > Nocardiaceae > Nocardia > Nocardia sp. Root136. The sequence goes on along the minus strand of NZ_LMFE01000001.1, from coordinate 581,823 downwards.
CGGCCCTCGTGTGGGCCGAATGATCGACCCCCACTTGCCAGCCGATCAGAACCAGGGCTTCTTCCATGACCGATACCGTCGTTGCCGAATCACGCCTCACGCACCGCCAGACACTCACCATTCTGTCGGGCCTGCTATTGGGGGTGTTCCTCGCCGCGCTCGATCAGAACATCGTCAGCGTCGCGATCGTCCGCATCGCGAACAGTCTCGACGGGTTCGATGAACAGGCATGGGCGACAACGGCATACCTGATCACCGCCACCGTCACCACGCCGCTCTACGGCAAACTCGCCGACATCTACGGGCGTAAACCGTTCTATCTGCTGGCGATAGCCCTGTTCGTGATCGGCTCGGCGGCCTGCTGCTTCGCGACCACCATGTACCAGCTGGCCGGGTGCCGCGCCTTCCAGGGTTTGGGCGCGGGCGGGTTGATGTCGCTGGCGTTCACCATTGTCGGTGACATCGTGCCCCCGCGCGAACGGGTCCGCTACCAGGGGTATTTCCTCATGGTGTTCGGCATCGCGACGGTGCTGGGCCCGGTGGTCGGCGGATTCCTGTCCGATTACGAGAGTCTCGGCGGCATCGAGGGCTGGCGCTGGGTGTTCCTGGTGAACGTGCCGGTCGGGGTGCTGGCGTTCCTCGTGGTCGCGAAGGTGCTCAACGTGGGGCACACACGCCAACAGAGCCGGATCGACTGGTTCGGTGCGATCACGCTCATCGTGGGTGTGGTGCCGCTGCTGATCGTGGCCGAGCAGGGTCGGGTGTGGGGCTGGACCGAGCCGAAATCGCTACTCTGCTACGGCATCTGCGTGGCCGGTCTGCTGCTGTTCGTCCTGGTCGAATTCCTGATGAAGGACTCGGCGCTGATCCCGCTGCGGCTGTTTCGCAGTTCCACGTTCAGCATCGCGATTCTCGGTGGGTTCCTCGTCGGTGTCGCGATGTTCGGCGCGATCACGATGGTGCCGCAGTATCTCCAGGTCGTGCGTGGTTTCTCGCCGACCGAGGCGGGTCTGCTGATGTTGCCGCTGGTGCTCGGGATCATGGTGGGCGCGCAGATATCCGGGCTGATCACGAAAGCCACCGGGCGCTACAAAGTGCTGCCGGTACTCGGCGCGCTGATCCTGGCGATCGGGTGCGCGCTGTTCGCGCGGGTCACCTACAACGGTCCGCTGTGGCAGCCGCTCGCCTTCAGCGCGATCATGGGTTTCGGCCTCGGCTGCTGCATGCAGACGCTGATCATCGCCGCGCAGAACGCCGTCGGGCGCACCGAGATGGGCGTGTCGACCGCGGCGGCCACGTTCTTCCGTCAGCTGGGCGGGACGCTGGGCGTCGCGGTGTTCCTGACGGTGCTGTTCGACCGGTTGCCCGGTTCGATCCTGGAAGCCTTCGGTGGGAGCCTGCCCGCTGGTTTCGACGGGGCGCAGCTCGAGGGGTTGTTGAGCAATACCAGCGGCATCGCCACCCTGCCCGACGAGTTGCGCATCCCGATCCTCGAGGGATTCACCGACTCGATGCACAGCGTGTTCCTGCTCGCCGCCGACCTCGCGGTGGTGGCCTGCCTGGTGCTGGTGTTCATGAAAGAGATTCCGCTGCAAGAGGATCCGGCACCGGAGGAGCACGACGATGCCACCCTGCTGCGTGATGTGAGCCTGCACGACGCGCACGAGATGGCCGGGAAACTGCACCCCGTCTCGAGCGGTCGGGTGATCGCGGGACTGTTGCGCCGCGACGACGCGCGTCCGGTGCCCGCCGCCACGCTCACCCTGATCGACCAGCACGGGCGCCAGGTGGCCCGCGGTAACGGCGACGCCGACGGCGCGTACGTGATCGAGGCGCCGCGACCGGGCAACTATGTGCTCATCGCCGCCGCGGCCGGCCATCAGCCCGAGGCGGTGAGCGTGTCGATCGGCGAGCGCGCCCAGCACGTCGACCTGATGCTGACCGGCGCGGGCGAACTCACCGGGATCGTGCGGTCGGCGCGTCGCGGCGAACCGCTCTGGGGCGCCACAGTCACGCTCACCGATCCCGAGGGCGAGGTGGTGGGCGCGGCGATCACCGGCGAAGACGGTACCTACGTATGCCGCGACGTCGTGAGCGGCACCTACACCCTGGTCGCGGTGGCCGACCACATGCGTCCTTCGGCGGTCGCGCTGACCGTGCCGGAGACGGGTTCGCTACAGCGCGATATCGACCTCGAACCGATGGCGATTCTGCTCGGCTCGGCCTGGGTGGACGGCGAGCGCCCCGTCCCCGACGTACAGATCACCGTGCTGGACTCGGGTGGCGATCCGGCGGCGACGGCGCGCACCGACGAGAAGGGCCGGTATCTGGTCCCCGACCTGCCCGAAGGGGAGTACACCGTCGTCGCGCGCGGATACCCACCCGTCGCGAGTCAGGTCTCGGTGACGCGCGGCGAGATCACGCACGATGTGACGCTGGGATACGACAACGAGGAGTCGATGAACCGCCGGTAGGCGGTCGAGGTCGACGCGGGACGGTCAGGCGGACTCGGCGACCTGCTCGTCGCGGTAGGACTCGGCCAGTTCGGCCAGGGGGATCGAGAGGGCCTCTGCCAGGCCGACGACAGTGCCGAAGGCCGGGGAGGGCAGTCGGCCCGACTCGATCTTGCGCAGCGTCTCCGGTGAGATGCCGGCTCGCAGGGCCACCTCGGCGAGGTCGCGATCGCCGCGTGCGGTGCGAAGGCGGCGGCCGAGACGGCGGCCTGCTTCGACCTGCGCGGGGCTGAGCGGGAGACGGACCATGCGACCGATGGTATGTCCTCGCGAACGGGTTGGCCAAGTTGAGTAGGGATCTCCGTTTCGCCTCGCCCGGGGCGGTGTCGGTGGTAGGTGTCAAGGGAGGATATCGAGGTTCGAAAGGCATGGGAATGACACGACGGTTCGAGGGCAAGGTCGCTTTCGTCACGGGAGCGGCGCGCGGGCAGGGCAGGGCGGAGGCGGTGCGTTTCGCCGAGGAAGGCGCCGACGTGATCGCGATCGACGCGTGCGCGGAGTTCGCCAGCACCAGCTACGCGGGCGCGACGGAGGCGGATCTGGCCGAGACCGTGAAGCTGGTCGAAGCGGCAGGCGGCAAGATCGTCGCGAGCAAGGTCGACGTGCGCGATTTCGACGCGCTCTCGGCGGCGCTGACGGCGGGCATCGAGCAGTTGGGCAGGCTCGATGTGGTGGTGGCCAACGCGGGGATCTGTTCTGCGGCGATGTCGTGGGAGATCACCGCCGAGCAGTGGCGCGAGACCATCGACGTCAACCTCACGGGCGTCTTTCACACCGCGAAAGCCGCTGTGCCACACCTGATCGCGCAGGGCGAGGGCGGTGCGATGGTGTTCACCAGTTCGGTGGCGGGCATCAAGGGCATTCCGTTCACCGGCCACTACGTCGCGACCAAGCACGCGATCACGGGGCTGGCCAAGACGATGGCGAACGAACTCGGCGCACACCGGATCCGGGTGAACACCATCCACCCGGCGGGCGTGGCGACCGGCATGCAGATCAACGAGATGGGGCCACTGTTCGAGGAGTACGGTGCCACCCTCGCGCCCATCTTCATGAACGCGCTCCCCAGCCACATCTGTCAGCCGGAGGAGATCGCGGCGACCGTGGCGTGGTTGTGCTCGCACGAGGCGAGTCAGATCACCGGAGCGCAGATCCCCGTGGACATGGGCAACCTGAACCGCTGAGATTGGTATTTTTATACCGGCGCCGCTAGTGTCGGTATGAAAATACCAATTGGAGGCGTGATGGTGGAGTTGAAATCGCCCGCGGAGATCGAGCGCATGCGGGTGACCGGCCGGTTCGTCGCGGACGTGCTGGCCGGGGTGCGCGACCGCGCGGCGGTCGGGGTGAACCTGCTCGAGCTCGAAGCGTATGTGCGGGAACGGATTCGCGAGCGCGGCGCGGTGTCGTGCTACTGGGACTACTCGCCGTCGTTCGGGCGCGGACCGTTCCGCAATACGGTGTGCCTGGCAGTGAACGATGCTGTGCTGCACGGACTTCCGCACGACTACGTGCTGCGCGACGGAGACCTGCTGACGGCTGACCTGGCCGTGTCGATCGACGGGTGGGTCGCCGACTCGGCGATCTCGTTCATCGTCGGGGGCCCGGCGCCCGCGGACGAGCGCCTGGTGCGAGCTACCGAGGAAGCTCTGGCCGCCGGGATCGCGGCCGCGCAGCCGGACAATCGGATCGGTGACATCTCCGCCGCGATCGCGAATGTCGCACGCGGGTACGGATATCCGGTCAACACCGAGTTCGGTGGGCACGGACTCGGGCGGACGATGCACGAGGATCCGCATATCGCCAACGACGGCAGGGCGGGCCGCGGGTTCCGGCTGCGACCCGGCCTCACCGTGGCGATCGAGCCGTGGTTCGCGGCGAGTACCGCGAAGGTCTACACCGACGCCGACGGATGGACCATCCGCTCCGCCGACGGCTCTCGCTGTGCGCACAGCGAGCACACCATCGCCGTCACCGCCGACGGCCCGCGGATTCTCACCTCGCAGGACTGACCTGCCGTTCCACGCCGGCTATCCGCGTCGGATGTCGACGAAGGCGTTGTCGGTGAGCACCGGAACCGTGGAGTCGGCATCCCGTTCGATCGCGATGGCCACATCGTCGGCGAAGCCGATCGCGGCGAGTTCGCGGCCGGACGCGCAGTCGACGATCGAGGCGCCGACGTCCGCTGTCGCCTGGAATGCGTTTGCCGCCGTGTGTGCTTCGGGGGAGAGTGTGGTGAGACCGCGATCGATCAGCGCGGCGGCGAGCGCACCGGCGCCGAGCCAGTCCTCGAGCGCCGGTCGCACGGTATCGGTGCCCGGCCAGTGCTCGCCCGAGGCGATGATCGCGATCGGTTGATCGCGAGTGCCCCAATGGTGGGCGACGAGCCAGTCGGCGACCGCACTGACATTGCGCAGGCACGCCGCGACGACCGGCGTCCCCTCGACCGCGGCGGCGATGGTGGAGCCGTTGGGCGAGGGCAATACCAGTCGGGAAGTGAACGGTGCCCGCCGGATCGCCGCCGGCGACAACGACCACGGACCGGCCTCGCGCCGTCCGACGGCCAGTTCGGCGGCGTTCTCCTCGGCGAAGACCCGCGCCGAGTCATCACGCCACCGATACGGGAACACCGCGGTACCCGCCGCGGTAGCCACCGACACCGACGTCGTGAACGACAACACATCGATCACCACCAGACATCCGGCCCCCGGTCCGAGCACCGCCGCCCCGGTCCGCCCCCAATCGACCCGAATCCCGAACCCGTCCTGCTGCGCCCACTGCGGTGCCGATCGCACGCTGACCTCCCGATAGCCGAATCCGCTAGTGCACCACGAAGATCGGCATTACGCCACTGCTCGCCGCACGCTGCGCGAAACCCCGATCGATCCGGGTTCTCGGTAGCCTGTCGAGCGAGTGGCTAACGGGCGAAGTACTGGCCCGGCGAGGTGCCGACCGCTCGGCGGAACGCGGCCACGTAGGCACTGGCACTGCGGTAGCCGACCCGGGCGGCGATGCGGGTCACCGGTACACCGTCGGCCAGGGGCGTCAGCGAGGCGGCCAAACGGATCTGGGTCCGCCACTGCGCGAAGGTCATGCCGGTCTCGGCACGGAACGCTCGGGCCAGGGTGCGGGAGCTGGCCGCGGCGTGCGGACCCCAATCTGCGAGGGTGCGGTCGTCGGCCGGATTGTCGAGCAGGGCCTCGGCGACCACGCGAGCTCGTGGGTCGGTCGGCAGCGGTGCGCCGATCGGGATGACGTCGACCGGCTTGCCGGACCGGACGGTCTCCCTGGCCGGTCTGGAGATCGACCCGGTGCTGGCCGTGCGTCTACGCACCCGATTCGCCGGAGATCTGCGGGTGGTGGACGGTGACGCGACAGCGATGCCGTTGCCGGACAAGGAGTTCGACTCGGTCGTGTGCTTCACGATGCTGCATCACGTGCCGTCACCCGCTCAACAGGACGACCTGTTCGCCGAAGCACTGCGGGTATTGCGACCGGGCGGTGTCTTCGCAGGCTCGGACGGCCTCGACAATCGGCTGTTTCGGCTCCAGCACCTGGGTGACACGTGTGTGCCGGTCGCGCCGGATACCCTCGCCGACCGACTGGCATCGGCAGGCTTCACGGGTATCGACGTCGAAACCGGTCGTGCCATGTTCCGTTTCCGGGCCGAGCGGCCCCGCTGACCGGCCATCGGTCGAGGTGTTCAGCGGAGGAAGGAGGGAGTGAGGTCCAGTGCGGCAGGCGGGCGGAGGCGGCGGAGGGTGCCGTCGATGCTGGTGACGTAGAGGGACCAGGCTCCGGTGATGGGATCGGGGGCGAGGCGGGCCGAGGTGGGGCCGATGGGCGGCGGGGTGGGAAGGGGTCCACGCGGGGTGGTCCAGCCGGTGGCGAGGGTGCACCAGGTGCCCGTGGTCGGGTCGACCTGGTAGACGCTGCCGGAATAGTCGCCGGTGACGAAGGCGAGACCGGCGGCGGTGACATCGAGGTCGTCGAGTGCGGGCAGCAGGCCGTCGTTCACGGTGGCGATGGGGGTGGGCCGGTCGGGGGCGTCGAGGGGGACTCGCAGGAGTTGGGAGGTCGCGACGTCCTCGGTGATCACTGCCTGGTGGTCGGGTGCGAGTGCGAGGCCGTTGGGGCGGGGCACGGGGGACCAGGCGAGGGTGAATTCGCCGGTGGCGGGGCGGTAGCGGCTGATGCCGACCGGGGGCCAGGGGACGGAGAGCTGGGAGATGAGCAGGTCGCCGTCGGGAAGCATCAGTAATCCGTTGGGCTGCACCAGATTCGGAAGCAGAACGGTGACTTCGCCGGTGCTGAGGTGGAGTCGGCTCAGGGTGCCGCCGCCGTTCGGTGTGGTGCCGTCGCCGGTGACGAAATAGAGGTCCTCGCCGATCAGCCGCAGCCCGGCCGGGTTGTCCAGGCCGGTGCAGACGGTGGTGACCTGCCCGTCGGCGGCCACGTGCAGGAGCTCGCCGCGAACGATGCCACTGAGGTAGAAGCCGCCGCGGCCGTCGTCTTCGAGATTCTCCAAGCCGCCGAGATCGGCCGCCAGCACCTCGGCGTGCCAGCCGTCGGCGCACGATGGCGCACCGGCCTGTGCGGTACCCATCGGGCCGACCCCGAGGGCGGCGGCAACCGTGACTGCTGTTGCCAGACAACGGGTCCGCCGCCGACGGGTGGTGCGTTCCTTCGATCGACCGCGCATGGTTGAAGCCTACTGGCCGACCGGACGCCAGGCCGGTTCAGTCGGTCGGGGTCGGCACGGCCGTGAGTAGATCGTCAGTGATCGACGCGCGCTCCTCGGCGGTCAGTTCGACGCTGTCGAGTTCGGATTTCCAGTGTGCGAGCCGGTCGCTGTCCTCGGCGATGACGGCGAGTTCGGCGAGGGCGGTGTAGGCGCGAGCCCGGTCGAGCGCGTGCGCGGTGGTGCCGAACCGGCGCAGGCCGGTTTCCAGAACGCGGGTGGCCGCGCGGTCGTCGTTCTTGAAATCGCGCAGGATGCGGGCGTTGTCGAGCACCCGGGCCAGGCCTTCGAGCTCGCGCGAGCCGCCGTACTCGAGTTCCATGGGCTCGTCGCGCTGGATCACGAGGACGGTGTTGCCGACCGGGTCGACCAGGGAGAACCGGGACTGACCCGGACGGAATCGGGTGATCCGCGGACATCCCTTGCTCGGAATCCTGCCGTAGTGCGCGCGCAGTGCGGCCGTGTACTCGGCGTGACGTGCCGCCACGTCGTCGACCATCACCAGCGCGCCCGCGTGCTCCACCGGCAGCTCGATGCCCTTCGGCGCGGGTGCGAAATGCAGCGCGCAGCCGTGTTGTTCGATCGCACCGTAGACATAGGGGCGGGTTTGCTCGTGGGTCACGGTGTAGCCGAGCGCCCGGTAGAACTCGAGGGTGCTCGGCAGGTCTCCGCTCCACAGCAGGGGTACCGCGGTATCGGTCATCGTCGGCCTTTCGCCAGAGAGTCGATTCGCTTCCGAGGCTACGAAGACTTTCGTGCGCGCGCCCATAATCTTTCGACCGGCCCCGCGCCCATTAGGCTGCGGGCATGACTAACCGCCTCGGCGAACTGGCGACCGCGAATTACGTACTCCTCACCACCTTCCGCAAAGACGGCACACCGGTCGGAACGCCGCTGTGGGCTGTAGCCCGCGAGGACAAGCTGTATGTCTGGACGGTCACCGACAGCTGGAAAGTGAAGCGCATCCGGCGCAATCCGGAGGTGACGCTGCAACCGTGCAACGCGCGCGGAGCCGCCCACGGCGCCGTCGTCACCGGGACCGCCCGACTGCTCGACGCCGCCGAAACCGAGCAGGTGCGGTCGGGGGTGCGCCGTAAGTACTGGCTGACCGGCCCGCTGGTGATCCTCGCCAGCAATCTGCGCCGCGGGAAAGCGGGCACGATCGGCATCGAGATCACTCCGGCCTGATCCCGTTCCCGGAATCAGTACCTAGTACTGGCGGTATCGGATACCGTGGGGGTTCACTCGCTCTTCGAGAGGATCCCCATGGCCGAGAAGCGCCGCCGCGCCGTTGTCGTCGCGGGTGCTCGCACCCCCTTCGTGCGCGCGTTCACCGACTTCACCCGCCTCGACAGCATCGCCCTGGCCGGTGCGGCCGTCCAGGGGTTGATCGAGCGGACCGGGATCGCGCCCGGCGAGATCCAGTCGATCGTCTGGGGCGGGGTGGTCCTGCCCAGTCACGCGCCGAATATCGCGCGTGAGATCGCCCTGGACCTGAACCTGGACTTCGGTTGCGAGGGGTACACGGTCACCCGCGCGTGCGCGTCCGGTCTGCAGGCGGTGACCTCGGCGGCCGCGGCGATCGAGCGCGGCGAGTACGACATCATGATCGCGGGCGGTAGCGACTCCACCAGCAATGCCGAGATCAAGCTGCCGCAGAAGGTCGTGCACGCGGTCGCGCCGGTGGCGCTGGGCAAGCCCAAGGCGATGGACTACTTCGACGTGGTCCGTCAGCTCGCGCCGTTCACCGACATCCTGCCGCGTCAGCCGAAGATCTCCGAGCGCACCACCGGCGAGGTGATGGGCGAGTCCGCGGAGAAGATGGCCCGCATCAACGGGATCTCGCGCGCTGATCAGGACGCTTTCGCCGCCCGATCGCACCAGCGTGCCGCGGCCGCGATCGCCTCGGGACGTTTCGATGACGAGGTCGTGCCGGTCACCACCCCGTCGGGCACGCTGATCGACGTCGACGGACTCGTCCGCGCGAACACCAGTATCGAGAAGCTCGCCACCCTGAAGCCGGTGTTCGAGAAGAACGGTACGGTCACCGCAGGCAATGCCAGCCCGCTCACCGACGGTGCGTCGGCGGTGTTGCTGATGAGCGAGGAGAAGGCGCGCGCCCTCGGGTTCACCCCGCAGGCCGCCTTCCGCTCCTGGAGTTTCGTCAGCGTCGACCCCGCCGATCAGGTCCTCATCGGTCCCGCGATCTCGATGCCGCGCGCCCTCGACAAAGCGGGCATGACCCTGGCCGATATCGACCTCGTCGATATCCACGAAGCCTTTGCCGCGCAGACTCTTTCGGTGCTGCGCATGCTCGAGAGCACCGACTGGGCCAAAGCCCGGCTCGATCGTGACGAGCCCGTCGGCTCCGTCGACATCGACAAGCTGAACGTGCACGGCGGCTCGATCTCGCTGGGTCATCCCTTCGGCGCCACCGGTGCCCGCATGGTCACCACCATGGCCAACGAACTGGCCCGCACGGGGAAAGAGACCGCACTGCTGGGGATCTGCGCGGCAGGCGGCATCGGCGCGTCGGCGGTGCTCGAGCGGGTCTGATCAGGTCAGTCGGGCGCACCGGGGCGGGGACGGTGCGCCCGGATGTCCACCGGACGTCCATCGGGGTCCTCGGCCGTCATCGTCCACTGGGTGGGCAGTGTTTCGATCGGGCCGACCGGCAAACCTGCCGCTGCGAGGCGATCATGGACCGCGCGAAGTTCCTCGAGCGTGCCCACGCGCAAACCCCATCCCGCGCGGCCGAGTGGATCGCGATCGGTGCGCGGCGCGGTGGTGGTCTCCACGAGCATCAGGTGGTCGGCGCCGCCGACGTCGACGACGGCGATCCGAGGGTCGGCCGGGGTCGCAGCCCGCTCGAAAGCCGTTGTCGCGCCGAGGAGTTCGGTGTAGTACCGCACGAGCCGATCGAGGTCGGCGGTGGCGAGCGTCAGATGATTGATTCCGAGAAGATCAGGCATGGTCAATCCAGACTAGCGGCGTAGCACGGCCGAATATCGGCTCAGCGCGGCGGCGGCGTCGAGCATGGCGATGCCCTGGGCGGTGAGTCCGGCTCGCCAGTCGGCGAGGGCTTTCGCCAACGCTTCGGTGCTGCCCGCGGCGCGGATCTGTCCGACGACGGTGGCGATGTGGTCGAGGCGGTAGTGGCCGCGGCGCAGGATGTGCGCCAGTTCGGCATCGCGGAGATCGGTGGGGCCGTAGCGGCGATACCCGGTGGCCGGATCGCGGTCGGGGGAGAGGATGCCCGCCGCTTCCCAAGCTCGGAGGGTGGCCGGGGTGATTCGGAGGTGATGGGCGAGTTCGCCGATGGTTCTCGTGCCCGCTGAAGGTGTTGTCTCAGAGCTCGATTCGGCGATCAAGTGGTCGACGGCTCGGTGTACCGAGGTGAGGGTCTCGCGGTCACGCAGGAGCCTGCTGTGCCCGCGGTCGATGATCGTGAGGGCCTTGTCGAGGTCGTCCTCGTGCAGTGCGCGCATGATGTCGCCCGCGGTCGCGTGGCCGTAGGCGGGGATCAGGGTCAGGTAGGTGCGCAGCGCTGTCGCGTGCAGTTCGGTGTAGATCCGATAGCCGGTGGGGGTGCGCTCGGCCGGTGGGAGGCAGCCGTCCTGTTCGTAGTTGCGGACTGCCTGGGTCGAGATCGCGTGCTCGCGGGCTAGGTCGGACGGTCGTAGGGTTCTCACTGTTTTGAGACTTTACGACATAGTGTGCGAAGAGTGCCTGATCAAGTCTCAACCGTTCTTTCAACGATACGATTGATAGATATGAGTCAGAAAATCAGCGACTTCGTCCGCTCGTCCTGTGAACTGCTTGCGCTCGGGGAACCGACGCACAAAGAACCCGGCTTCGCGTCGGTCCGCAACGAACTGTTCGTCGAGTTGGTGGCCAGTGGGTTCCGATCGATAGCTCTCGAAACTGATCGGGTTGCCGCGCTCGCCGTGGACGAGTTCGTTCGAGGCGGCCACGGTGCCTTCGACGAGGTGATGCGAACAGGCTTCTCGCACGAATTCGGCGAACTCGCAGGCAACCGGGAACTGGTCGCTTGGCTGCGCGACCACAACGCGGGCCTCCCCGCCGAAGATCAGGTCGGCTTCTACGGATTCGACGCCGCGATGGAAACGATGAGTGCGCCCAGCCCACGGACCTATCTCGAATTCGCCCGCGACTACCTGGAGCTCGACTTCGACATCAGCGGACCTGCCGGCAGCGACGAGCGATGGAGCCGCGCCGAAGCGGTCCTGGACGCGAACGTCTCGCCCGGTACCACCCCCGAGGCCGAGCGGTTGCGGGTGATCGCCGACGACCTGCTCACCCTTCTCTACACGCGCGCGCCGGAGCGGATCGCCGCCACGTCGCTCGCCGAGTGGCGAAGGGCGGAAGTCCATCTCACCGCCGGACTCGGCTTGCTCCGCTATCACCGGCAGGCGGCTCAGCCGACCGAGGACGGCGTGCGATGGAACAGCCTGGCCGCCTCCCGCGACGCACTCATGGCCCAGAACCTGCTCGACATCCGGTCCATCGAAGCGCGCCGTGGGCCGACCCTGGTGTACTCGCACAACCTGCACCTGCGGCGCAACACCAGCGTCATGCAGATGGGGTCGATGGAGCTCGTCTGGTCCGGTGCGGGGGCGATCGTCGGATCGCTACTGGGGGAGCACTACGGGGTGATCCTCGGCAGTCTGGGACGCAGTGACGGCCTGGAACTCGCCGAACCCGCGCCGGGAACCTTCGAACACACGCTGCAGAACCGCGTCGACACATGGGGTCTGGTCCCGGCGGCGCAAATCGGACCCGGACGAACCCGCACCGACGTCACCCAGGAGCAGGGATACTTCCCGCTGGACACGGACACCGTGGACACGACGGATACGATCCTGCACCTCAGCGTGGGTCGGGCTCCGACACCTGTCAGCTAGCCGAGTGGCGCGGTGACGAACCCACCAATTCCTCCAGGTAGGAGGCGACACCGTCCTCGTCGTTGGTCGGGAGCACCCGGTCGGCCAGCGCGATGACCTCGGGTACCGCGTTGGCCGGGACCAGCGCGGTGCCCGCCCAACTCAGCATGGCGACATCGTTGAGCGCGTCCCCCGCGGCCGCGACCTCCGAGAGGTCGATGCCGTCGAGTGCGCACAATCGGGCCAGCGCGCTGGCCTTCGACACACCCTCCGCCGCCATCTCCATGTACGCCGCACCGGAGTGGGTCAGCTCCACTCCGGTGATCCCCACCGCCACCGCCTTGCGGTACAGCTGCGCGCCGGGTAGTTCGGGATGACGGGCGACGATCTTCACCATCGCCTCGACGCCCGTCGGCAAGGTGTCCGACAATTCCATCTCGTGCGGGTTCCGGTGATGGTCGGTGAACTTGCACAGGGCGGCATAGGCGGGCTCGGCGACGAACCGGGTGGCGCCCACATTGGCGAAGACGACACCGGGAATCAGCGCGCGGATCTGCGCCATCACCGCACCCGCCGCGCCGGTGTCGATCGAGACGGTGTCGATGATCTCCGGTGTGCCGTCGGCGAGGTCGAGCAGCACAGCGCCGTTGGCGCACACCGCTTTACCGCGGAAACCGCACGACTGCGCCAACTCGTGCACCGAATGGCGGGCACGCGCCGTCGCCCACACCACCTCGATGCCCGCGGCCTGCGCACCGGCCATGGCCTCGGCGGTACGCGGCGAGACGGTGCGATCGGAGCGCAGCAAGGTGCCGTCGAGGTCGGTGGCGAACATCCGGATACCAGTCACCCGATCATGCTTTCACGCGCCGACCACGGCGAAGTCGGTCGACCCGATGCGCGCCAGCACCCGCTAGGTGGCCTGGCTCACCGACGACATGTGGAAATCGGGGATACGCAGCGGGGGCATGGCGGTGCGGGTGAACCAGTCCTTCCACTCCCGGGGGAGGGTGATCTCGGTGGCGCCCGCTTCCGACACCCGCCGCAGCAGGTCGAGCGGACTCTCGTTGAAGCGGAAGTTGTTGACCGCACCGGTCACCTGGCCGTCCTCGACGAGGTAGACGCCGTCACGGGTCAATCCCGTGAGCAGCAGCGTGGCGGGGTCGACCTCGCGGATGTACCAGAGGCAGGTGAGCAGCAGGCCGCGTTCGGTGCGCGCGATCATGTCGTCCAGCGACGCGTCGCCGCCGCCGGTGAGCAGCAGGTTCTCGCCGGGAACTGTTGCGGGGGCGGAGAATTCGGCAGCCGTCGCGCGCGGATAGACCAGCGATTCGATGACGCCGTCGCTGATCCAGTCCACCCGCTGCGCGGACAGTCCGTTGTCGAACACCGACAGCGACTCCGACGACGACGGCGTCGCCACGAACGGCCGGTACTCGAGACCGCTCGCATTCGGGTCCGAGAACAGGGTCAGCGCGATGTCGCTGAGCCGCTCACCGACACGCGTGCCACCGGCGCGGGAGAACGCGGTGTGGCCTTCGTGCGCACCACGGCCCTCCATGCTCCACGCCAGATAGATCATCAGATCGGCGACCGCCGACGGCGGCAACAGGGTCTCGTAGCGGCCCGCGGGCAGCTCGATGCGGCGCTTGGACCAGTCGAGGCGCCGCGACAGCTCGGCCAGCAGACCCGGGGTGTCGACGTCGGTGAAGTCGGCGGTGCCGACACCCACCCACGCGCTCGCCAGATCCTTGCCCTCGCCCCGCTTGCCGTTGATCTCCACCGAACCGGTGGGCTGACTGAACCGTCGGCGGATACCGGTCGAGGTGCCCAACCAGGTGGTGTGCACCTGGTGGTGAGCGAAACCGTAGAGGCGATCGGTGCCGTCGAATCCGGTGGACAGCTCGCGCGCCAACCCGGTGAACACCGCGATCTCGGTGGCGCCGGGCGCCTGATCCCAGGTGGCGGTGTCGTCGTCGGTGGGTTCGAGCAGCGGCATCGCGTCGCGGGCGGGGGCCGCCGTGCGAGCGGCCTGCTCGCTGGCGCGTACCACGGCCTCGATCTCAGTGGGGTCGACGCTGGTGGAGCTGATGGAGCCGACCCGCGCGGTGTTCGGGCCGTCACGGAACACCGAGATCACCGCCCAATCCCGCGAGATCGACGAACCGTTGGTGGTCATCGAATTGCCGGCCCACCGCAGCGACGCATCGTGCGCGTCGGTGACGATCACGATCGCCTCGTCGGCTTTCGACGCCGCCAGCGCACGCTCGACCACCGCGCCCGCCGGGAACAGACCCTCGTTCACTGACCGCCCTCCGTCCGGGTATTGAGAATGTTGACCCCGCGCACCAGCACCGACGGGCAGCCGTGGCTCACCGCCGCCACCTGACCGGGCTGTGCCTTACCGCAGTTGAACGCGCCACCGAGCTGCCAGGTGCTCGGTCCGCCGATCGCTTCCATCGACCCCCAGAAATCGGTGGTCGTCGCCTGGTAGGCGACATCGCGCAGTTGCCCGTCCAGTTCGCCGTTGCGAATGCGGAAGAATCGCTGACCGGTGAACTGGAAGTTGTAGCGCTGCATATCGATCGACCAGCTTTTGTCGCCCATGATGTAGATGCCGTCCTGCACCCGCGAGATCAACTCGGCGGTGCTGGTGTCGCGTTCGGGATCGGGCTGCAACGACACGTTCGCCATCCGCTGGATCGGAACATGGTGCGGCGAATCGGCATACGAGCAACCGTTGGAGCGGTCGAGGCCCAGACGTGGGGCGAACACGCGGTCGAGCTGGTAGCCGACCAGGACGCCGTCGCGCACCAGATCCCACTGCTGGCCCGCCACGCCCTCGTCGTCGTAACCGACGGTGCTCAAGCCGTTGACCTGGGTGCGGTCACCGGTGACGTGCATGATCGGCGTGCCGTACCGCAGCGTGCCGAGCTGATCGGGAGTCGCGAACGAGGTACCCGCGTACGCGGATTCGTAGCCGATCGCGCGGTCGTATTCGGTGGCATGGCCGATGGATTCGTGGATCGTCAGCCACAGGTTCGTCGGGTCGATCACCAGATCGGTGGGGCCCGCGACAACGCTGGGCGCCTTCACCTTCTCGGCCAGCCAACCGGGGATCTGGGCGAGTTCGCCCGTCCAGTCCCAGGTTCCGTCGGCACCGGTGACGTATTCCCAGCCGCGACCCGCGGGCGCGGCCAGGGTGCGCATCGTCTCGAACACCCCGGACGCGGAATCGACGGTGACCGCGGCCAACTGGGGGTGCAGGCGCACCCGCTGCTGGGTGATCGACGAACCCGCGGTGTCGGCGTAGAACGTCTGCTCCTTGACCTGCACGACCGAGGCGGTGACATGGTCGACGCCATCGGCGGCCGACAAGCGTTCCGAATAGTCCTGCAGCAGCGCCACTTTGTCGGCCGTCGGCACCGCGAACGGGTCGAGATCGTAGGCCGAGACCCATGAGACGTCGTCATAGCGCGGCTCGTCGGCCAGTTCGACGCGCTCCCGATTCAGCGAACGCAGTGCCCTCGCCACGGTCACCGCGCGGCGCGCGACCTCGGCGGCGATCTCGGGCGTGAGCGCGGCATGGGAGGCGAAACCCCAGGTGCCGTCGACGATCACGCGCACCGCCAGCCCCAGCTCGGTGGAGTCGGTGACGGCTTCGACGCGACCGTCGCGCAACCGGATCGACTGTGACACCAAGCGTTGCACGCGCAGATCGGCATGCTCGGCCCCTGCCGCACGGGCCGCCGACAGCGCGGCTTCGGCCAGGGTAACGAGCCCGAGCGCGCGGAACTCCGCATCCACATCTCTGGAAGTCGTGGTATCCCTCACCGCACCTACGCTAACCGGTGCCACCGACACATGTGCGCCGCAACCGCTTCCGGCGCACCGTCATGTCGGTTGTCGTCGTGACGCGCGGACTCCGGTCATCCCGCGAGCGACGCCGAAAATGCCGTAGGGTCCCCGCCGTGCCGCCATCTGCCCTGCGTGATCGAAAAAGGGAACGAACCCGTCGTGCGATCCTCGTGGCCGCCGTCGAATTGTTCGAGGCCAGAGGGTATGAGGAAACGACCGTCGCCGAGATCGCGGCCGAGGCCGAGGTCGGCACCCGAACCTTCTTCAACTACTTCGCGAGCAAAGAAGATCTGCTCTTCCCCGAGAGCGATGAACGGGTGCGCGCGGCGGTCGCCGCCATCGCCACGCGTCGGCCCGGTGAGCGGCCGGTGGAAGTGTTGCTGCGGGCCCTGCGCGCCGCGGGCGACAATCCCGGCGAACGCCTCGTCGACGACATCAGCTCGCGGGTGGCCGCGCTGCGGGCGCGGGTCTCGCGCACTGTCCCCTCGGTGAGTGGTCGTGCCGCGCACGCGCAATTGGTCGCGCAGCGCGAGATCGCCCATCAGTTGCACCTCGCGTTCCCGCACGAACTCGACGAGGTCGGCGCCGCGGCGCTGGTCGGCGCCGTGGTCGGCGCGGTATCGGGGGCGCTGACCGTACTGTTCCAACAGCCCCAGCACGGCGTCGACGACGGCGAACGCCTGCACCGCAAGATCCACGAGACCACCTCACGGGTCCTGCAGCCCTGGCTGGCCGCCTCCGCGCCGTCGGAGCCGGTGCGCTAACCGAACTGCTGCCACCCCAAGCGGATCACCATCACCACGACGACGACGAGCAACACGATCCGAACGAACTCGGCGCCCTTGGCCAATGCCATCCGCGAACCGATCAGCGCACCGATGACATTGGCCACCGCCATGCCCGCGCCCAGGCCCCACAGGATGTGGCCGGTCGCGCCGAGGAACAGCAGCGCACCCACGTTCGACCCACAGTTGATCACTTTCGCCATCGCCGCCGCCCGCACGAACTCGGTGCCGAGCAGTGTCGCGAAGGTGATGATCAAGAAGGTGCCGGTGCCCGGTCCGAGCAGCCCGTCGTAGAGGCCGATCAGTCCTGATGCGAGGCCGACGACCAGGATCACCTTGCGCCGCGTCGGCGGATGGGTGGCCATCGTCAGGCCGACCGAGGGACGCAAGGTCACGAACACCGCCACGCCCACGAGCACCACCATCACCAGGGGGATGAACAGCTCGCGGTCGATCAGCGAGACCGCCGCCGCGCCGCACGCGGCGGTGATCGCGGCGATCACCGCACCGGGCAGCAGGACCTTCCACTGCATCGGCACCCTGCGCGCGAAGGTCGCCACCGCGGTCGCGGTACCCGCCAGGGCGGCGAGCTTGTTGGTGCCGAGCGCGGTCTGCGGTGCGATGCCGGGGACGACGAGGAACAGCGTCGGCAGAATGATCAGCCCACCGCCGCCGACCACGGCGTCGACCCAGCCCGCCGCCGCGGCGGCCACCAGTAGGACCGTCCAGTCTCCGAGTTGCACGCGTCCAGGCAATCAAGATCACGGCCGGAAAGCCAGCCGGGGCTACGCTGGCCCCGTGCGCCGGTTCAGCCTGTGGCTACGCGGACGACCCATCGTCGCCGACTCGATTCTCGCGGGATTGCTCCTGCTGCTCGACGCCCTCGGGGTGGGCGACGAACGCAACAAGGTCGTCTATCTGTTCTTCTCGGTGATTCTGCCGTTGCCGCTGATCCTGCGCCGGGTGTACCCGCGGGCGGTCTCGGCGGCGCTGCTGGTGTTGTCGCTGCTGAACACCCTGATCGGCTACCTGACCGATGAACACTCCGCCGACCACGTCGCCTTGATCGGCCTCGGGGTGATGCTCTACACGCTCGTCGCCTACGTGGGCCGACGTGAGGGCCTGATCTTCCTCGCCTTCCTCGCGCTCGACATGGCGTTGTCGGTCCTGTTGCTCGACCAGCCACGGGGTGGAGATCTGGCGATGGCCGGGCTCATCTACGCGCTGTGCTGGACGCTGGCCGAGTTCAACGGCGCCCGGCACGCCTACGACTCCGAGGTCGCGGCCCGACTCGCGGTCGCCGACTACGACAAGGAACGTCGCGCGCACGACGCGGTCGCCGCCGAACGCACCCGCATCGCCCGCGAACTCCACGATGTGGTCGCGCACGCGGTGAGCGTGATCATCGTGCAGGCCGACGGCGCCAAATACGCCCTGCGCGAGGACCCCGAAACCGCTGAACGCGCGCTTGCCACCATCGCGGGGACCGGGCGCGAGGCCCTGCGCGAGCTGCGCCGCACCGTCGCGCTGCTGCGCACCGAGCACGCCCCGGAACTGCTGCCCCAACACGGCAGCGCGGGTATCGCGAAGCTGGCCCAGATGATGCGCGAGGCGGGTCTGGCCGTCGACCTCGAACTGACCGGTGAACTCGACGACATCGCCCCCGAGGTGAGCCTCGGGCTGCACCGCATCGTGCAGGAATCGCTCACCAACACCCTGCGCCACGCGGGAACAGAGCCGAAGGCCGTGGTCCGGGTGCAGCGGCGCGACGAGGACATCCTCGTCGAGGTCACCGACAGCGGCGGCGTTCCCGCGCAGGTGAGCCCCGGCGCCGAGATTCCCGGTACCGGGATGGGGCTGGTCGGGATGCGCGAACGAGTCGCGGTGCTGGGAGGCACCTTGAGCGCGGGCAGGCTCGACGACGGCCGGTGGCGGGTGCGGGCCGACCTCCCGCTGCGCACCGAAACGGACTGACCCACTCGCTGCCCCCCCCGTGCGAAATAACGGAGCCGCGCTGCGCGGCGGTGCCGATTAGGGTGGGGCAATGCCGATCAGCGTGCTCGTGGTGGACGATCAGGAACTCATGCGGATGGGCCTGAAAATGGTGCTGGGCGCACACCCCGACATCGAGGTGATCGGCGAAGCGGGCAACGGAGACGAGGCCGTGCGGCGGGCCAGCGAACTGCGCCCCGATGTGGTGCTGATGGATGTGCGGATGCCCGTCGTCGACGGGGTGACCGCCACCGCGCGGATCGTGGCCGCGGGCGAGGGTGTGCGGGTACTCGTGATGACCACCTTCGACCTCGACGAACACGCTCTCGGTGCCCTGCGCGCCGGCGCGAGCGGATTCCTGCTCAAGGACACCCCGCCCGAGGACCTCATCTCGGCCATCCGCAGCGTCGCAGGCGGTGACGCGGTGGTGTCGCCCAAGGTCACCAAGCGTTTGCTGGACCGGCTCGTCGCCGAGGACCCGACGAGTCTGCGCGACCCGAAGATTCTCGACGTCCTCACCGCCCGCGAACGCGAGGTGCTCGAACAGATCGCGGTCGGCCGCTCGAATGCCGAGATCGCCGCGGCGCTGTTCCTGTCGGAGGCGACGGTGAAGACACATGTCGGCCGGGTGCTCACCAAACTCGGCTTGCGCGACCGGGTGCAGGCGGTGGTGCTGGCCTACGAAACCGGGCTCGTCCGGCCCGGTGGCTGAACACGCGGTCCCGCTCGGGAGAAAAATCGGGCGCTCGTGCGTTGACGGGATAGATCGTCCGAAAGGATCGCCATGACCGCCCTGCTGTTCGTCCTCTACCTCGTCGTCGAGATCGCCGCCCTCGTCGGTCTCGCCCAGCTGATCGGCATCGGCTGGGCGCTGGTCGCGCTGGTCGCGGTGTCGGGCGTGGGGTTGGTGCTGCTCGGACGGCAGGGCAGGCGGGTGTTCGACCGGTTCCGGCGGGCCTCACGCGGCGAGGTGACCGCCGAGAGCGCGGTGGCCGACGGCGTGATCGTCGCCACCGGGTCGGTGCTGCTGTTCGTGCCGGGCCTGGTCACCGGACTCGTCGGCCTGCTCGCGCTGTTCCCGCCGACCAGGGCGCTGCTGCGACCGGCGCTGGAGAAGCTCGGTACCCGGCGCTTCGGTCCGTTGCCCTCGTTCGCGCCCTCGCCGTATCGCGGGATGGTGGTCGACGCCGACGGCGATGTGGTGGACGGCACCGTGGTCGGGCAGTGGTACGACGACGGTCACACCGCGGGCCCGCGCGCGCTCGGCCCCGCCTGAATTCGACAAGGCTCCGAGCGACATGCCCGCGCTCGGCGGCGAAGGGTCTACAGTACCGACATGGCCACCGAGCAGATCACCGTCACGGTGAGCGAGGAACTGGCCGACGCGGTGCGTAGAGCGAGCGCCGCTGCCGGACAGTCGATGTCGGACTTCACCACCGCCGCATGGCGGTTGGAACTGATCGCCGTGGAGGCGGGTGGGCACTGTCCCGCCGGGTTCGGCGACGCCGAAGTGCGCGCCGCGCTGTCGCTGCCGACCTGACCCACTCGCCGCCCGGCTGAGACTGTCCCTGCCGAGGTGACGATCCACCGATACGGCAGACTGGGACATCGTGAGTACCCAGTTGCTGATCGGTGGTCGTTTCTACAGTTCCAGTTCCCCGGACGCGACCGCGATGGCGGTCACCGACGGCACCGTGGTGTGGCTGGGCGCTGAAGCGCCTGGACGCGCGATGCATCCCGATGCGGAGATCGTCGACCTCGACGGTGCGTTCGTCGCGCCCGCGTTCGTCGACCCGCATGTGCACGTCACCGCGCTGGGACTGCAGCTGACCGGGCTCGACGTGAGTGGCGCCAAATCTTTGACCGAACTGCTCGAGACGGTCCGCATCCACGCCGCGAATCAGCCGGACGGGGTGATCATCGGCGAGGGTTGGGACGACACCACCTGGCCCGAACAGCGTTCGCCGACGGTCGCCGAACTCGACGAGGCCGCCGGTGCGGGCAGGCTCGTCTACCTGGCGCGCGTCGACGCGCATTCGGCCGTGGCGTCCTCGGCGCTGCTCGACGCGGCTGGCGAGCTCGGCGACGGATATCAGCGCGGCGAACTGTTGCGTGCCGACGCCCACCACCGGGTGCGCACGGTCGCCCTCGCGGAACTCACGCGCGCCCAGCGAGATTCGGCGCGCAAGGCCGCTCTGGACGCGGCGGCCGCACACGGCATCGTCGCTGTCCACGAATGCGCGGGGCCCGATATCTCCGGCCGCGACGACATCCGTGAACTGCTCGCGTTCGAACACGGCGTGGCCGTGCGCGCCTACTGGGGTCAGGCCGTGCGGACCGCGGACGAGGCGCGCGCCCTGATCGCCGAGCTCGGGGTGCACGCGCTCGGCGGCGACCTGTTCGTCGACGGTTCACTCGGCTCGCACACGGCACTGCTGCGCGCGCCCTACGCCGACGCGGCGGGCTGCGGCAAGAGCTTCCTCGACGAAGACACCGTCACCGCGCATCTCCACGCGTGCACCGAGGCCGGCATCCAGGCGGGCTTCCACGCCATCGGCGACGCCGCCATGGATACCGTCGTCGCCGGATTCGCCCGTGTCGCAGCCGAACTCGGCGGTCCGGCGATCGCCGCACGCGGGCACCGGGTGGAGCACGCGGAGATGACCGACGCCGCCGCGATCGAACAGCTCGCCGCGCTCGGCGTGATCGCCTCCGTGCAGCCCGGCTTCGACGCCGCCTGGGGCGGACCCGACGGGATGTACGCGACGCGCCTGGGCGCCGAGCGCGCCGCGGGCCTCAACCCCTTCTCGGCGATGGCGGCGGCGGGCATCTCCCTCGCCATCGGTTCCGACGCACCCGTGACCGCCATGAAACCGTGGGAACAGGTGCGCGCGGCCGTGCACCACCGCACCTCCGGCCACGGACTGTCCCCGCGCGCCGCCTTCGCCGCCGCCACCCGCGGCGCCTGGCGAGCGGGCGGCGTCCGCGACGGCATGGCGGGCACGCTGGTCCCCGGCGCCCCCGCCTCCTACGCCGTCTGGGACGCGGGCGACCTCGTTGTCGCCGCGGCCGCCGATACCGTGCAGCGCTGGTCCACCGACCCCCGCTCCCGGGTCCCCGGGCTCCCACGCCTGGACCCTGGTGCCGAGTTGCCGACCTGCCTGCGCACCGTGCGCGACGGCACCACGATCTACACCGCCTGACCGCCGTCGGCACCGCGCCAGCAACGAATCACGGAGCAGCACACCATGATCGACCCCGCCACGGCCCATCCCGACGCCACGACGTCCGACGTCGCCGACACGGACAAGGGACAGAACTCCACGATGATGCTGCGAATGCTGGTGGCGACGGCGGGTGGGTTGTTGCTGTTCGGCAGCTTCCCGCCCCGCCCGTTCTGGTTCCTCGCGCCGGTCGCCATCGCCCTGCTCACCGTCGCGGTGCGCGGGCCGGGCAAGCTGCGTGGTGGGTTCGGCTACGGGATGCTCGGCGGGCTGGCGTTCTTCGTGCCGCTGCTGCCCTGGACCGGGATCTATGTCGGGCCGGTGCCGTGGCTGGCGCTCTCGACGGTGTGCGCGTTGTACTTCGGACTGTGGGGCGTGCTCGCTCGCTGGTTGAGCGCACTGCCGGGCTGGCCGGTGTGGCTCGCGCTGGCGTGGACCGCGAGCGAGTGGGTCAGGTCGAGTTTCCCGTTCGGCGGATTCCCGTGGGGACGTGTCGCGTTCGGGCAAGCCGATGGTTGGTATCTGCCGCTGGCCGCCTACGGTGGTGCGCCGCTGGTCGGCTTCGCGGTCGCGCTGACCGGCACAGGTCTGGCTGCCCTGTCGCTGCGCCTCGTCGCCTGGGCGCGCACCCCCGCGCCGCGCGCGAGTACCCGCGCCGCGCGCATGGGATTTGCCACCGCCGTGGTGACCGTGGCTATCATGCCCCTGGCCGGAGTGATCCTGCGGCCGACGCTGCCCGACCCGGATGCGGGCACCCGGACGATCACGGTCGCCGCCATCCAGGGCAGTGTGCCGCGGCTCGGGCTCGACTTCAACGCCCAGCGCCGTGCGGTGTTGGACAACCACGTCCGGCGCACCGAGGAACTGGCCGACGCCGTCACCCGCGGACAGGCCGCACGGCCCGACATCGTGATCTGGCCCGAGAACTCCTCCGATATCGATCCACTGCGTAATGCCGACGCCGCCGCGGAGATCACCGAAGCCTCGGTGAAGATCGGCGCCCCGATCCTGGTCGGCGCAGTCCTGGTGAATGGTGACCGCACGACCACCAACTCGGTGATCGTGTGGAACGGCACGGCCGGCCCGGGCGAGCGGCACGACAAGAAGATCATCCAGCCGTTCGGCGAATACCTGCCGATGCGTGGTTTCTTCCGTTTGTTCTCTTCCTATGCTGATCGTGCGGGCTATTTCGTGCCGGGTAACGGTGATGGAACAGTGACGGCCGCCGGTGTTCCGATCGGTGTGGCGACCTGCTACGAGGTCGCTTTCGATCGAGCATTTCGGGAATCTCTCGCCGCGGGCGCCCAACTGCTGACAGTGCCGACCAACAACGCCACGTTCGGTGAGAGCGAGATGACCTATCAGCAACTCGCCATGTCGCGGGTGCGCGCGGTCGAACACGGGCGCGCGCTGGTGGTCGCAGCAACCACGGGAGTCAGTGGGATCATCACCGCTGACGGCGTGCTCAGGCAGCACACCGAGCAGGTCGTCCCCGCCGCGCTGGTGGCTCAGCTACCTTTGCGCGACGCGACGACAATCGCTACCCGAATCGGTGTATGGCCCGAACTGGCGTCCGTTATCCTGTCCGCGATCGGCGTCGGGCTGGTATTTCTTCGACGCCGCCGAGTGAATCCGACGAAGGCTGTGCGGATTTCGGACAATTCTGAATAAGCGGTTTGTTTCAACCCGGGGGAAGCGGCACCAAGTTGCAGCTGCAGGGGCGTAATCCAAAGAGATCAAAATAAATCCATCTCGGTAGCCATCCGGCTGCCGGAGTACTCCGAATCATGGGCGTGGTAAAGCCACGCCCTGGGTCCTCGTGTGCCCGGGCGCTGCTCGGGGAGTTGTGACACAAGGCAGAAACGGAGTGCTTGATGAGTTCTTTGGCCACCGACCACGTCAGCTCGAGCGTCACCGACGAGGACCCGGGCCAACCGTTCGCCCTCTCACCCGGTCAGACAGCACTGTGGTACGCGCAACGGATCCGGCCCGACATCCCGCTCACCATCGCTCACTACGTCGAACTGCGCGGTGATCTCGATGTCGGGAGGCTGCTCTACGCGGTGGAGCGCTACGGCGCGGAATCCCAAGTGGGACATGTCCGCCTACTCGAGATCGACGGCGTACCCCACCAGCGAGTGGATCCGACCTGGCGGCCCGGCTGGGCTCGGCTCGATCTGCGCGGCGAATCCGACCCGCGCGCTGCCGCGCTGGGATGGATGAACTCCCACGCCAGCACCCCGATCGACATGGAGCACGAGCCCCTCACCATCAATGTGGTGTTGCGGGTCGGTGACCGGGAATGGTTCTGGTACGAGCGCGGACACCACATCGTCATCGACGGTTACGGTGCGATGAACGCGCTCTCGCGCACCGCCGAGATCTACACCGCCGTCGGCGAGCAGCGCGAACCGTCGGTGTCACGGGCCGCCGCGCTCGTCGACCTCTACGCCGACGAATCCCGTTACCGGGAGTCCACCCGGTTCCGCGCCGACCGCGAGTACTGGATGGAACAGCTCGCCGGCGTGGGCGAACCGATGACACTGTCGTCGGTCACCGCCGCGGGCGATAGCCACGACGCGGGTCGCCACCGAGCCACCGCGGTGCTCGACACCGACCTCGACACCCTGCTCACCGACGCGATCGCCACCCACGGTTCGGCCAACTCGGCGCTCATCGTCGCCGCACTCGCCGCCTACGTCCGCTCGGTCACCGGTGACCCCGATGTCGTACTGAGTCTGCCGGTTTCGGCCCGTACCACTGTCGCGCTGCGCCGTTCGGCGGGCGTGGTGTCGAACGTGGTGCCGCTGCGGGTCCGGTTCGACGAGCACACCACCGTCGCCGACGTCGTGCGCCAGACCGAACTGCAGATCACCGGCGCGCTGCGGCACCAGCGCTACCGCTCCGACGACATCCGTCGCGACTGCGGCTACTCCCGCGACGCGCGTGGTTTCTTCGGGCCGATGGTCAACATCATGCTGTTCCACGACGAGCTGAAGTTCGACGATATCGCCGGTCAGGTCAACGTTCTCGCCACCGGACCCGTCGAAGACCTCTCGATCAACATCTACAACGGCGACGGCGGCCGCATCCAGCTCGACTTCGAGGCCAACCCGAAGCTCTACGGCGAGTCCGAGAACGCTGCCCACCACTCCCGCTACCTCGACTTCCTCGCGCGCTTCCTCGCTGCCGAACCGACCACCCCCACCTACACGCTCACCGCGATCACCGCCGCGGAGAACGACAGGGTGCTGCGGGAGTGGAACAGCACCGAGATGCCGATGCAGGCCGCGACCCTGGTCTCGCTGTTCGAGGAGCAGGTC
This sequence comes from Nocardia sp. Root136, assembly GCF_001427185.1. Lineage (NCBI taxonomy): Bacteria > Bacillati > Actinomycetota > Actinomycetes > Mycobacteriales > Nocardiaceae > Nocardia > Nocardia sp. Root136. The sequence goes on along the minus strand of NZ_LMFE01000001.1, from coordinate 556,483 downwards.
CGCCGTAGCCCGCATGCCGTCGGTCTCGAATTCGGTGACCGCACCATCGGATACACCGAACTCGGCGACCGGGTGAACCAGCTGGCGCGCGAACTCATCGCCCGCGGCGCGGGCCCGGAGACCACCGTCGGTGTGTGCCTGCACCGCAGTATCGATCTGGTCGTCGGGATCTACGCGGTGCTCGCGACCGGCGCGGCCTACCTGCCGCTGGATCCCGAGCATCCGGTCGATCGCATCGAAGCGGTGGTGACACAGGCGGATCCGGTGTGTGTACTCACCGCGGATCGCGACGGGGTCCGGCTGCCCGCGGGCACGGTCCGGATCGATCTGGACGCCCTTGACGTGAGCGGCAACGATGTCGCGCCGATCACCGATGCCGACCGTCGCGCGCCCTTGCGGCCCGAGCACCTCGCCTACGTCATCTTCACCTCCGGCTCCACCGGTAAGCCCAAGGGCGTCGGCGTCACGCATGCCGCGATCGTGAACCGGTTGCGCTGGATGCAGGCCGAATACCCCATCGATCACACCGACGCGGTCCTGCAGAAGACCCCGGCCACCTTCGACGTGTCGGTGTGGGAGTTCTTCTGGCCGCTGCAGGTCGGTGCGCGCCTGGTGGTCGCCGCTCCCGAAGGGCATCGCGACCCGGCCTACCTGGCGCGAATCATCACCGAAAGGGCTATCACCACAGCACATTTCGTGCCGTCGATGCTGTCGTTGTTCGTCACCGACCCGCGCGTGCGCGGCGGGGCGGGACTGCGCCGGGTGTTCTGCAGTGGCGAGGCGCTACCGGGCGCCACCGTTCGCGATTTCCATGCCGCGCTGCACGGTCCCGACGGGGGACCGGAACTGCACAATCTCTACGGGCCCACCGAGGCCGCGGTCGACGTCACCTACTGGCCGTGCCCGGCCGACGCCACCACGGTGCCGATCGGTTCGCCGGTGTGGAACACCCAGACCTACGTGCTCGACGCGCATCTGCGACCGGTGCCGCCCGGTGTCGCGGGCGAGTTGTACCTGGCCGGCGTGCAGCTGGCTCGCGGCTACCTCGGCCGCCCCGACCTGAGCGCCGACCGGTTCGTCGCCGATCCGTTCACACCGGGGCAGCGGATGTATCGCACCGGTGACCTGGCGCGCTGGCAGATCGCCGGCGGTGTCCTGGAATACCTGGGCCGCACCGACTTCCAGGTGAAGATCCGCGGACTGCGGATCGAACTCGGCGAGATCGAATCCGCGTTGCTCGCCCAGGACGGGATCGCCCGCGCTGTCTGCGTCGCTCGCGCCGGGCGTACCGGTGACGACGAACTCGTCGCCTACGTGGTCGCCGCGCGGGGCGCCTCGGCGCCGGAGCCCACCGCCCTGCTCTCGACACTGCGCCGCGGCCTGCCGTCCTACATGGTGCCCTCGGCGCTGGTCGTTCTCGACGAACTGCCGTTGAGCGCCAACGGCAAGGTCGACCGCAAAGCGCTGCCCGCGCCGGAGGTGGGCGTGCGGGTCACCGCAGGCGCCGCGGCGCCGCGGACCGAACTGGAATGCGCACTCGCGGAGATCTTCACCGAGGTTCTCGCCTTGGACGGCACCGCGATCGGTGTCGAGGACAGCTTCTTCGACCTCGGCGGCAACTCCCTGGTCGCCGCCCGCGCGGTCGCCAGGATCAACACCACCCTGGACGCGAACCTCACCATCCGGGAAATGTTCGAGTCGCCCAATATCGCCGCGCTGGCCGCCTATATCAGCACCCATCGGCCCGAAACCTCCACGCCGAAACTGGTTCCCGTGCGCAGGCCCGAACTGGTGCCGCTGTCGCTGGCCCAGCAGCGGCTGTGGATCCTCAACCGCTTCGCCGAACACGCCGCCGCCTACAACATGCCCTTGGCCCTGCGGCTCACCGGACATCTCGACCTCGACGCGTTGCGCGCGGGTCTGCGTGACGTCCTGGACCGTCACGAGAGCCTGCGCACCAGTTTCCCCGAGGGCCCCGACGGCCCGTACCAGCTCATCCACCCGGCGGCCGGGGTGGAACCCGAACTCACGCCGGTGGACGTGTCCGCCGCCGAGATTCCCGCGCTGGCAGCGCAGGTGGCGGGGCGCGGTTTCGATCTGCGGACCGAGACACCGCTGCGGGTCGCGCTGTACCAGGTCGGCGCCGAGGATCACCTGCTGCTCGTGGTGCTGCACCACATCAGCGGTGACGGCTGGTCGGTCGCCCCGTTGGCCAGGGATCTGATGGTCGCGGTGTCGGCGCGCGCGGGTGGCGCCGCACCCCAGTGGGCGGCGCTGCCGGTGCAGTACGCCGATTTCGCGATGTGGCAGCGCGAACTGCTCGGTGAGGAAAGCGACCCCGAAGCGCCCATCGCGCGTCAGCTCGTGCACTGGCGCGGCGCGCTGGCCGGGCTGCCTGATCAGCTCGACCTGCCGCTCGATCGGCCGCGGCCGATGCAGCGTGGCACCGGCGGAGACACCGTCGAATTCGTCATCGACGCCGAAACCCGGCGTGCGGCAGCCGAACTCGCGACCGGTCGCGGGGTGAGCATGTTCATGGTGCTGCACGCGGCGCTGGCCACCCTGCTGGCCCGGCTGTGCGCGAGTACCGACGTCACCATCGGTACGCCCATCGCGGGCCGGTCCGATCCGGCGCTGGACGAGCTGGTCGGCATGTTCGTCAACACCCTGGTGTTGCGCACCGACGTGAACCTCGATGCCGGGTTCGACCGCATGCTCGACCTGGTTCGCGAGACCGATCTCGATGCCTTCGCCAACCCCGACGTACCCTTCGAACGACTCGTGGAACTGGTCAACCCCGATCGCTCGACCAGCAGGCATCCACTGTTCCAGGTGATGTTGTCCTACGACCGCACTCCGGAGCTGAGCGTCGAATTGCCCGGTGTCACAGCGGAACTGGTGCCGATCGAGATCGGTGTCGCCAAATTCGATCTTCAGCTCGAGGTGCGCGACAACCACGACGACGGACCACTGCACGCCGAATTCGGTTTCGCCACCGACGTCTTCGATCGCGCCACGGTGGAGGCCATCGCCCGGCGGTTCACCACGCTGCTGGCCGCCGCCGTCGCGACCCCCGACACGGCCGTGGGCGACCTCGACGTGCTCGACCGCCGCGAGATCGCCCGACTGGTTCCGGTGGCCGGTGCGCCCGCCGAACCGGCCTGCACGCTGGCCCGGCTGCTCAGCGACACCGCACAACACCTGCCCGACTCGGTGGCGGTGCGCTACCTCGGCTTCGACACCACCTACCGGGAGCTCGACGAGTGCTCGAACCGGCTGGCGCGCAGCCTGATCGCGCACGGTGCCGCCCCTGAATCGGTGGTGGCCGTCGCGCTGCCGCGCAGCCTCGAGTCGATCATCGCCATCTGGGCGGTCGCCAAAACCGGCGCCGCGTACGTGCCCGTCGATCCCGCCTACCCGACCGAACGCATCGCGCACATGGTCGGCGACTCCGGCGCCACGCTCGGGCTCACCCTGCCCGAACACCTCGCCGCGCTGCCCACCATCACCGGCAAGCACCGGCGGTCACCGGAGTGGATGGTGTTCGGGACGGCCGATTTCGAGGCCGACTGCGCGGTCCGCTCCGCGACCCCGCTGTCCGACGCCGACCGCAGGAATCCGATGCGGGCGGGTCAGCCCGCCTACCTCATCTACACCTCGGGCTCGACCGGCATCCCCAAGGCCGTCGTGGTCACCCACGCGGGTATCGCCTCGCTGGCCAGCGAACAGACCCAGCTGTTCAAGGTGACCGAGCACGCGCGCACCATGCACTTCTCCTCGCCCAGCTTCGATGCCTCGGTGCTCGAACTGCTGCTCGGGTTCGCCGCGGGCGCGACGATCGTGGTCGCCCCGGCCGATCTCTACGGCGGCGCGGAACTGGCCGGTTTCCTGCGCTCGGAACGCATCACCCACGCGTTCATCACCCCCGCCGCGCTGGCCACGGTGCCCGCGGGTGAGTTCCCGGCGCTCGGCACGGTGATCGTCGGCGGCGAGGCCTGCTCGGACGAACTCGTCGACGCCTGGGCCACGAAATACCGGATGCACAACATGTACGGCCCGTCCGAGGCCACCGTCGCGGTCACCGCGAGCGCCGCCATGGTGCCGGGGGAGCCGGTGCCGCTGGGCGCGCCCGTGCGCGGCATGCGGTTGTTCGTCCTCGACGGCAGGATGAACCCGGTGCCGCCGGGGACGCCGGGCGAGCTGTACGTCTCCGGGCCCGGTCTGGCTCGCGGGTACCTCGGCAAGTCGGCACTCACCGCGCAGCGATTCGTCGCCAATCCGCACGGGCGAGTCGGCGAAAGGATGTATCGCACAGGCGATCTCGTGGTCGCCGATAAGACCAGCCGTCTGCGTTTCCTCGGTCGCGCCGACGATCAGATCAAGATCCGTGGCTTCCGCGTCGAACTGCGCGAAATCGACCACGTGCTGCGCGAACACCCGGGTGTGCGGTCGGCGCTGACCATTGTCCACGTCGACGAGCAGGGGCAGCAGCGGCTCGCGTCCTATGTCACCGCCGACGGCCCGGTCGAACCGGCCGCCCTGCTCGACACCGCCCGCGGCAGGCTGCCCGGTTACATGGTGCCCGCCGCGCTGGCGGTGCTCGACGCGATGCCGGTCACCCCGGCGGGAAAACTGGACCGAAAGGCGCTGCCCGCACCGGAATTCGTGGTCAACGGGGGGTCGCGCGCGCCGCGCACACACCTCGAGATGCGGGTGGCCGCGGTGTTCACCGAGATTCTCGGTCGCCCGATCCCCGGCGCCGAGGACAGCTTCTTCGACATCGGCGGCAACTCGCTGCTGGCCACCCGGCTCGCCGCCGCGCTGCACGCCGACTTCGAGGTGGACCTGCCCGTACGCCAGATCTTCGAGGCGCCGACCGTGGCGGGCATCGCCCGGCTGATCACGGAAGCGCCCCGGACGCAGCGGGTGGCGCTGGCGGTACACACCCCGCGCCCGGGACGCATACCACTGTCGTTGCCGCAGCAACGACTGTGGTTCCTGAACCGATTGTCCCCCGAATCCAGCGCCTACAACATCGCATTCGTCTTGCGAATCGGCGGAGATCTGGACGTCGACGCGCTGCGGGGCGCCCTCACCGACCTGGTGGAGCGTCACGAAGTACTGCGCACGGTGTTCCCGGAAGACCTCTCCGGCGCCCAGCAGGTGATCCTGCCGCTCGCGCAGGCGATGCCGGTGATCGAGGTCGTCGACTCCGCACCGGATCGGGCGCAGGCGGCGCTGACCGCGCTGGCACGCCAGGGATTCGACCTCACCCGGCAGACGCCGTTGCGAGTGTCGTTGCAGCGCACCGCATCCGACGAGCACCTGCTCGGCGTCGTCGTGCACCACATCGCCGCCGATGGCTGGTCGCTCGGCCCGCTGACGCGTGATCTCGCCATGGCGTACGTGGCGCGGACCGGCGGCACCGCCTTCGAGCACGCGCCGCTGCCCGTGCAGTACGCCGACTTCAGCCTGTGGCAGCGGGCCGTGCTCGGTGCCGAGGACGATCCGGACAGCATCACCGCCACCCAGCTCGCGTTCTGGCGCGAAACCCTGTCCGAGCTGCCCGACGAGTTGCCGCTGCCGTTCGACCGCCCCCGTCCGGTCGAACCGACGGGGACGGCGGGCACCGTCACCTGCCAGGTTTCGGCGCCGCTGCAACAAGCACTGGCCGAGCTGGCAGGCGATACCGGTGTCAGCCTGTTCATGGTCGTGCGCTCTGCCCTGTCGGTGCTGCTGCGCAGCATCACCGGCGGACGCGACATCCCCATCGGCACTCCGGTCGCCGGGCGTACCGACATCCAGCTCGACGACCTCGTCGGCATGTTCGTCAACACCCTGGTGCTGCGCTCCGACGTCGACCCCGACCGCAGCTTCACCGAACTGCTGCACGCCGACCGCGACAGTGAGCTGGCCGCCCTCGCCCATGCCGATGTGCCGTTCGAACGCGTCGTCGACGCGCTCGGCCGGGAGAGCAGGGCGAGCAACCGGCACCCGCTGTTCCAGGTCGCGTTGAGCATGCAGGACAACCGCACGCCGACGCTGGAACTGCCCGGTCTGCGGCTGGACGCGCGCGAACTCGACATCGCGCTGGCCAAGTTCGACCTGGAACTGCGGGTCGCGCCCGCCGACGAGGACGGGCTGCGGTTCGAGTTCGTCTACGCCGCCGAACTGTTCGACGCCGCCACCATCGACACCCTCGCCGATCGGTTCGTGCAGATCCTCAACCAGGTGACCGCCGACCCGCAGCGGCTCGTGTGCGATCTTGACCCGCTCACCGTGCTCGAACATCGCGATCACGTCCCGGCCCAGGGACCGGCCGCGGTCACGCCGGTCATTCTGGCCGACATTCTCGACGGCGCGGCGACGAAGTATCCGCGTCGGCCCGCGCTGCGCTGGTTCGCCGGGGGCAGTGTCAGCGGGGAAGTGGGTGAGCTCGACTACGCCGAAGTCGCCGACCGGGCACACCGGCTCGGTCGGGCTCTGATCGCTCGCGGGATCGGCACCGGCGACCGCGTGGCGGTCGGTCTGACCCGTTCTCTGGACTGCGCCCTCGCCATCTTCGGCGTCGCGGCCTCGGGTGCGGCGTTCGTCCCCGTCGACCCGCGCTACCCGGCCGACCGGGTGCGGCACATGCTCACCGACTCCGGTGCAGGCGCGGTCATCACCGTGCGCGCCGACGCGGACGCACTGCGCGAGGCCGCGGGCCCGATCGACACCCAGTGGTTGCTGATGGACGACGACGAGCTGAACGCCGAACTGGCGGGCTACGACGGGGTCCGGATCAGCAATGCCGAGCGGATCCGTCCGGTACGCACCGCAGACCTGGCCTATCAGATCTACACATCCGGCTCCACCGGCCTGCCCAAGGGCGTCACCGTCACCCACAGCGGTCTCACGAGCCTCGCTCTCGACCTGCGCGAACGCATGGGTCTCGATCGGTTCTCCAGGACGTTCTTCTTCTCCACGCCCAGTTTCGACGTCTCGGTGCTGGACATGCTCCTTGCCGTCTACTCGGGCGCCGAGATGGTGATCGGCCCGATCGACATCTACGGCGGCGACGAACTCGGGGCCCTGCTCGAACACGAGCAGATCACCCACACCTTCCTGACGCCCGCGGTGCTGGCCTCCATCGATGCCACCCGCCACCCGCTGCCGATGCTGCGCGGTCTGATGGCCGGTGGCGAGGCGGTGCCACCGGACCTGGTGGAGAACTGGGCGCCGGGTCGGCGGTTCGTCAACGCCTACGGGCCGACGGAGTTCACCGTCATCGCCGCGATGTCGGAGCTGCGGGTGGGTGTCCCGGTGGCCATCGGAACGCCGGTGCGCGGTTCTCGGGCTCTCGTGCTCGACGAACGGCTGCGGCCGGTTCTCACCGGAGTGCCGGGTGAGCTCTACATCGGTGGCGCCGGTATCGCCCAGGGCTATCACGAGCGCTACGGCCTGACCGCCGGACGATTCATCGCCGATCCGTTCGGCCCGGCGGGCAGCCGGATGTACCGCACCGGCGACGTGGTGCGCTGGACCGCGGGTGGCGAGATCGACTACCTCGGTCGCAGTGACCATCAGGTCAAGGTGCGCGGTTTCCGGATCGAACTCGGCGAGATCAGCGCCGTGCTCGGCAGCCATCCCGAGGTCCGCTTCGCGCACACCGAGGTGCGCCGGATCGCCGGCGACGATCGGATCGTCGCCTGGATCCAGTTGAACGAGGGCATCGACCCGGCCGAAGTGGCCGGGGTGAAGCGTCATGCGATGGTCCGGCTGGCCGGGCACATGGTTCCGGCCTCGCTGAACCTGATCGATGAGGTGCCGCTCACGCCGGTCGGCAAGCTGGACCGCACCGCACTGCCCGATCCGGAATTCACCGCCACCGCGGGCCGGGCGCCACAGACCGAAGCCGAGCGGACCGTCGCGCGGGTGTTCGAGGATCTGGTCGGGGCGAGCGAGGTCTGCGCCACCGACAGCTTCTTCGATATCGGCGGCAACTCGCTGCTGGCCACCCAGCTGGTGGCCCGCCTGGCCGCGGCCAGCAATGTGCGCCTGGAAGTGCGCACCGTGTTCGCGACGCCGACTGTCGCCGAGCTGGCCGCGCTCATCGAATCCGGACCGTCCGGCGACGAGTACCGGCCGGACCTGGTGCCGCAGCGCCGACCGGAACGGATTCCGCTGTCGGCGGCGCAGCGCAGGCTGTGGTTCCTCAACCGCTTCAACGCGGGCGCCGAGGGCGAGAGCCAATCGTCGGGGGCCTACAACATCCCGGTCGTGCTGCGTCTGCACGGCACGGTCGACCTCGATGCACTCATCGCCGCTTTGCACACGGTGCAACGTCGGCACGAGACGCTGCGCACGGTGTTCCCGGAAAGCTCGGGGGAGCCCGAGCAGTTGGTGCTCGACCCGGCGATCGCCGCCGTCACCCTGTTCCACGCGACGGCCACCGTCGGCGAGGTCGCGACGGCTGTGACCCGTTTCGTCACCCCGGGATTCGACCTGTCGGCCTCGGTGCCGATGCGGGCGGCGCTGATCAGCGTCGACCACACCGGTCAGTCGGCGCCGACCAAGGCCAAGTTCGCCGTCGCCCGGTCGACCGAGCATGTGCTGGTGCTGGTCGTGCACCACATCGCGATGGACGGCTGGTCGCTGGAACCGCTCGCCGCCGAAGTGGCCGCCGCCTACCGTGGCATCCAGATCGGTGAACCGTTCGGCGAACAGATCCCGCAGATCCAGTACGCCGACTACACGCTGTGGCAGCAGGACCTCCTCGGCACCGAGGACGATCCTGATTCGCTGATCAGCAAGCAGCTCGAGCACTGGCGCGGCGTGCTCGACGGCCTGCCCGAACTGCTCACCGTGCCCGCCGATCGGTCGCGCCCGCCGGTGCCCTCCTATCGGGGCGGCACCGTCGACTGCGCGGTCGACGCGGCGACTCACCGGGCGCTGCGCGGCATCGCCACCGCGAACAACGTCAGTATGTTCATGGTGTTGCACGCGGCCCTCGCGGTGCTGCTGCACCGGGTCACCGGCACCGAGGACATCGCCGTCGGCACCGCCAGCGCGGGCCGTGGGCATCCCGCGCTCGACGCGATGATCGGCATGTTCGTCAACACCCTGGTGTTGCGCACCGAGGTGGCCGACGAGCGCGCGTTCATCGACCTGCTGCGCACCGTGCGCGACGGAGACCTCGACGCCTTCGCCAATGCCGACCTGCCCTTCGAACGGCTCGTCGAAGTGGTCAACCCGGCGCGCTCACAGGCACATCACCCGCTGTTCCAGGTGATGCTCTCGGTGCGCAACAGCCCCGTGCGCATGCTGGAACTGCCCGGCCTGCGGATCGAAGCGGTCGACGCCGACGCCGGTATCGCCAAGTTCGACCTGCAGTTCACCTTCACCGAAACCCAGACCGCCGACCGGGTGGGCGACGGCATCAACCTGTCGGTGAACTACGCGGCCGACCTGTTCGACGAGGTCACCGCGCGCAGGCTCGGTGACCGTCTGGTCCGGCTGCTCACCGCCGTGGCCGCCGACCCGAACACCGCGGTCGGCGACCTGGCCTTGCTCGACGCGGTCGAGTGGACCGCGCTGGCGCCGGTGCACGGCACCCGCGCTGAGCAGCCGGTGACACTGCCCGCGGTCTTCGGTGCCGCCGTGGCTCGCTCGCGCGACGGCGTCGCGTTGTGCGCCGGCGACACGGTGGTCACCTACGACGCGCTCGACCGGTGGACCAACCGGCTCGCCCGCGTTCTCATCGATCAGGGCGTCGGGCCGGAAACCCTGGTGGCACTGGGTATTCCGCGTTCGGTGGAATCGGTCGCGACCATGCTCGCCGTCGCCAAGGCGGGCGCCGCGTTCGTGCCCGTCGACCCGAACTACCCGGCACAGCGGATCAGCCACATGCTCACCGATTCCGACGCGGCACTGGGTCTGACGCTGCTCGAGCATCGTGATCGGCTGCCCGCCGACACCCGCTGGCTGGTCCTGGACGATCCGCAGACCAGGGCCACCGTGCTCGGCACCGACGACTCGCCGATCATCGACGCCGAACGCATTCGCCCACTGCGCCTGCACAATCCGGCGTACGTGATCTACACCTCGGGCTCCACCGGGACACCGAAGGGCGTCGTCGTCACCCACGGTGGTCTGTCGAATTTCGCCGCCGAGACCGCCGACCGTTTCGATGTGCGTCCCGGCAGCCGGGTGCTGCACTTCGCCACCCCGAGCTTCGATGCCGCCATGCTCGATATCCTGTTCGCGCTCGGTGGTGCGGCGACGCTGGTGATCTCCCCGGCCGGGGTGGTCGGCGGCGAGGATCTGCGGCAGGTGTTCATCCGGGAACGGATCACCCACGCGTTCGTCACCACCGCCGCGCTCGGCACCGTCGACCCGGCGGGCGTGCATTCCCTTGCCCACGTGCTCACCGGTGGTGAAGCGCTGCCGCCGGAACTGCTCGCCCGCTGGGCGCCGGGGCGCAACTTCTACAACGTGTACGGCCCCACCGAGACGACCATCGTCACGTTGATGCCGCAGGCGATGAACCCGCAGGGTCCGATCACCATCGGTGGGCCGATCCGCGGCGTCGCGGCGACCGTGCTGGACCGGCGCCTGCATCCGACGCCGATCGGCGTCACCGGTGAACTGCAGTTGGCAGGCTCGGCGCTGGCCCGCGGCTACCTGAACCGGCCGGGCCTCACCGCCCAGCGGTTCGTCGCCGATCCCTATGGCGCACCGGGCGAACGGATGTACCGCACGGGCGACCTGGTGCGCTGGCGCAACGGCGCGAAGTCGGCGCTGGACGTGGAGTACGTCGGCCGCACCGACCATCAGGTGAAGGTGCGCGGTTTCCGGATCGAACTCGGCGAGATCGACGTCGCGTTCGCCCGGCACGCCGATGTCGAGCTCGCGCTCACCATCGGTCACACCACGCAGGCCGGGGTCACCGCGCTCGTCTCGTATGTGAAGGCGCGCAACGGGTCCGCGCCCAGCGTGCCCGATCTGCTCGCCCATGTCGCCGGGCACGTGCCGAACTACATGGTCCCGCAGGCGATCATGCTGCTCGACGAGGTCCCGCTGAGCCCGGTCGGCAAGCTCGATCGCGCCCGGCTGCCCGAGCCGGTGTTCACGGCGTCCGGTGGTTACCGCGCGCCCGTGACCGCCGCCGAGAGGGCACTGTGCGCGGTGTTCACCGAGGTGCTCGGGGTGGAGCGGGTCGGCGCGGACGACGGGTTCTTCGAACTCGGCGGCAACTCCTTGCTGGCCACCAAAGTCGTTGCGGCACTGCGTGAACAGGGCTACGAAATGCCTGTCCAGATGATGTTCGGCGACGCCACCCCCTCGGCCATCGCGGCCAAGCTCGACGGCGCCGACCCGGAGGCGGTGATCGAGGCGGCGACCAGCCCGGTGCTGCCCATCCGCCCGTCCACCAGCCCGCACGACACCCCGCTGTTCTGCGTGCACCCGGCGATCGGTCTGGCCTGGTGCTACGCGGGACTGCTCGCTCATCTCGCCCCGCAGCGCCCGGTATACGGCCTGCAGGCCCCGCACGTGTCCGGCGAGGACAGCTTCACCTCGATTCCCGAAGCCGCCGGACACTATGTCGCCCATATCAAGTCGATCCAGCCGCACGGTCCCTACCACCTGCTCGGCTGGTCGCTCGGCGGCCTGATCGCGCAGGAGATCGCGGTGCAACTGCAGGAAGCGGGTGAAGACGTCGCACTGCTCGCGATGATGGACAGCTACCAACTCGGCGATCGCTGGCTCGACACCTCGATGCCCAGCGTCGCCGATATCCTCGGTGAGTTCGGCGCCGACCTGGTCGACGGCGCACCGTTGCCCGCCGACCTCGACCTGCACGAAGCGGCGGATCTGCTACGGGCACAGGCGGGCCCGTTCGCCGCGCTCTCGGTGGACCACCTGCAACGCCTCTACACCGGGTACGCCGACGGCACCGTCATGGCAAACCGGTTCCGGCCGCGCACCTTCGACGGCGATCTCGTGTTCTTCACCGCCACGGCGGACGAGATCAACGCCGCCGATCCGAGCCGGTGTGCCCAAGCCTGGCAGCCGTTCGTCACCGGCAACATCCACAACCACGACCTGCCCTGCAGGCACGCGGCGATGACCACACCGGAATCGCTGGCGGCGATCGGCCCCGTGCTGCATCGCCACCTCGACGCGATCCCGGAGATCACCGTGTGCGGCAGCGGCCAGAAGGAGATGCATCCGTGAGTCTCGCGGTAGAAGTGCGTGGCCTGGCCAAGAGTTACGGCAAGGTGCGCGTCCTGAAAGAAATCGATTTGGAGATCCCGGCGGGCACCGTACTGGGGCTGTTGGGTCCCAACGGCGCGGGCAAGACCACCACCGTGCGGATCGTCACCACGCTGTTGCGACCCGACGCCGGTTCGGTGCGGGTCGCCGGTATCGACGTGCTGGCCGATCCGGCCACCGCGCGCACCAGGATCGGGTTGTCCGGCCAGTACGCGGCGGTCGACGCGAACCTGACCGGTTACGAGAACCTGCGCATGGTGGCTCGCCTGTACGGGATGGGCCGCAAGCAGTCCGTGGCCCGCGTGGAGGAACTGCTCACCGCGTTCGGGCTCGACCACGCGGCGGGCAGGCGGGCGGGCACCTACTCCGGCGGTATGGCACGTCGTCTCGACCTGGCCGGTGCGCTGGTGGCGCGACCGCCGGTGGTGGTGCTCGACGAACCGACCACGGGCCTCGACCCGCGTGGCCGCCTCGACATGTGGCAGGTGATCGGCGATCTCGTCGACGACGGCACCACCGTCCTGCTCACCACCCAATACCTCGAAGAGGCCGACCTGCTCGCCGACCGGATCACCGTCATCGACAAGGGCACCGTCATCGCCCGTGGTTCCGCCGACGAACTCAAGACCTCCATCGGCGGCGACCGGCTCACCGTCACCCTCGCCGCCGGGCAGAGCCCGTGGCCCGCGATGTCGGTGCTGCACCAGGTGGGCGTCGGCGAACCCCTCCACGACCCCGGCAGCGACGAGGTGTCGGTGGTTGTCGGCAACGGGTCACGCACGATGGTCGAAGCGCTGCGACGCCTCGACGACGCCGGGGTCTGCGTCCTCGACGCGACCGTCGTACGCCCGACTCTCGACGATGTCTTCCTGTCGCTCACCGGCACCCCGGCCGAGCCGATCCCCGAACCCGAAACCGACGATGTGCAAGAGGAGGTCCTGTCGTGAGTGCCCCCGAGGTCACGGTGGACGAGTACGAAACCCGCGACCTGCCGGTCCAGTCGACCACCCCGCGGTCGGCAGGCACCGAGGAGATGGAACCACGGGCCCGGTTCGTGCGTGACAGCGCGATCGTCGCCTACCGCAACCTGCTCACCATCCTGCGAGTGCCGACGCTGCTGGTCACCGCCACCATTCAGCCGCTGATGTTCGTGTTCCTGTTCGCCTACATCTTCGGTGCCTCGCTCGGCGGCGATCAGTACCGCGAATTCCTGCTGGCGGGCATCTTCACCCAGACCGTGGCGTTCAATGCCGCGTTCACCACCGTCGGGCTGGCCGGTGACCTGCAGAAGGGCATCATCGACCGGATGCGGACGCTGCCGATGTCGCGGCTGGCGGTGTTGATGGGGCGCACCCTGTCGGACCTGGTCGTCAATATCGTGAGCCTTGGCGTGATGTCGATCTGCGGGTACATCGTGGGCTGGCGCATCCACGGCAGCTTCGGCGACGCCGTGATCGCCTTCTCGATCATCTTGCTGTTCGCGTTCGCGATGTCGTGGGTCGGCGCCCTGACCGGTCTGGTCTCGCCGACGGTGGAAGTGGCCCAGAGCGCGGGCCTGATCTGGCTGTTCCCGCTGACGTTCATCTCCTCGGCGTTCATCTCCGCCGAAACGCTGCCCGGACCACTGCGCGCCATCGCCGAATGGAACCCGATCACCGCGGTCTCGGCAGCGGGTCGCAAGCTCTTCGAGAACGACTCGCCCCCCACCTTCGTCCCGGCGACGGGCTGGGCCGCGGAGAACTGCATCCTCTACGCGATCATCTGCTCGCTGGTCATTCTGGCCATCGCGATGCCGGCCGCCCTCCTGCAGTACCGCAAGGTCGCGAGCCACTGAACAAGCCCTCGAACGCCGAAGGCCGCCTTCCCCGGTGGGGGAGGCGGCCTTCGGCGTTGTGCGGTCGAACCGTCTTACCCGCGGCGGCGGGTCTTCAGGATGTCGAGGCGCTCCTTGAGCAGCTCCTCGAGCTCCTCCTTGCTGCGACGTTCCAGCAACATGTCCCAGTGGGTGCGCGGCGGCTTGACCTTCTTGGTCTCCACGGAGGTGCCCTCCATGAGCTGCCCCTCCTGGCCGTTACGGCACAACCAGGTGGGCGGGATCTCCGCGTCGTCGGCGAACGGGACGTCGAATTCCTCACCGTTGTCGGTGCGGTAGCGGGCGATCCGGCGCGGGGCCAGGTCGTGGTCGCGATCGGTCTCGTAGCTCACCGCTCCGAGCCGACTGCCCCGGAGTACGCGATCTGCCATGTGTGCTCCTGTAATTTTTGGCGGCTTGCGCCGCGGGTTCCTGTGCCTGTCGGCGGCTTGCGCCGCTGTTCTCGGCGCCGAACTCGCCGAGAACAGGTCGTCGTAGTACTACGTCAACGCACGGGAAGTCTGAACTGTTCCATTGTAGTCGTAGGGCTGGACAGGCCGGTCGACCCCCGAATCGCGCGGCGTCGCCTCGACCGACATCGGGTGGGTGCCCGCTCAGCGAGACCTGAACCGGCGAAGACCGGCACGGGCCGATAGGGTTTCCGATCATGTCGCGCAGTCGCCTGCTGTCCTGCCTGTGGTGCGGGCGGGAGATCGTGGATTCGGAGTCGGGTCGGCGTCGCCGCTATTGCCGCCAGTCGTGCCGCCAACGTGCCTATGAACACCGCAGCAGTCTCAAGGGGACCGGGATTCCCGAGGACGCGGTCGTGCTGACCGCGCAGGAAGCCGCGGATCTGGCGGATCGGTGGTTCGCGGCGCGGTGTGCGGCCGAGGACGTGGCGACGGCGGTGGGCGAGGGCGCCTCCCCGGCGGAGTTGGCGCAGCTGAGCGCGACGTTGGTGCAGTTGGCTCGGGAAGCCGAACGGCTCCGCTGAATGTGCGAAACCCCGTGCTTCCCACTGTGATTCGGTGGGGCGACACGGGGCCTCGGCATCGGGCGGGCGACAGCGGCGTCAGGTCGACAATGCCTCGCGCGAACGCAGGTACACGGCCGTGACGCCGCCTGCGACGAACAGCGCGAGGGCCGCTGCGGCGCCGGCGGTCGCGAGGTCGGGGCTGGTGAGGGCCTGTCCGCGCAGCGCCTGCCAGGCCACGAGCGTGAGCAGTCCGAAGTAGCCGAGGACGGCGACCACGAGCAGGGCAGCACGGGTCGTTTCGGTGCGCAACCAGGCGTATCGAGGCGCGAGGGCGACCAGGACGACGGCGAGCAGGAGCAGCACCTGGATGCCGTGCAGGCCGACGAAGTGCGGGATGCGCAGGTCTCCGCCGATGGTGCTCCAGTGGGTGATCGGCATGCCCGCGGCACTGTCACGTGCTGTATCGCCGGGCCGCACCGTGTGACCGGCCACCAATCCCACCACGGTGCCATCGGCCTGGCGGACGAGCTGCGGCCCGGTGAGCCCCATCAGGTACCCGAGTGCCATCCCGGTCACCGCCAGCCACAGCCCCGCCTTCAACGCGATCCTGGTCGGCCGGTCGGCCAGCTTCTGCCAGGAAATGATGACCGCCAGGACGAGATTCGCGAGGAACAATCCGGGCACGCCGGAGGCGAACACCTGCTGCCCGATCTCGTTCACCGGATCAGCGGAGTCGTTGAAATGGCTGAACGTCCCGCGTGCCGCCTGCATCGCGATGAACCCCACATCGACGACGCCGGTGATCGCGAAGACGGTGCCCAGCCACCAGGTGGCACGCCGCCCGCGATGCGGCAGCCGCAGAATCCAGGCCAGGGTCACGCCGTAGAGGGCGAAGGCGAGGCCGAACTTGGCAGGCTTGAGCCACACCGACTCGCCGAGCAGCAGCCGTTCGTCGACCACCATCCCGACGAGCGACACCACGACCAACGCGGCCATGAGCGCGGAATTCACCAGCAGCGGGCCGTGCCAGGGGACGCGGTCGGTGCCCTCACGCGCCGGGTGGAACTCGAGCCGGGACAGGGTGTGGGTGAGATCGATCGTCGCCATGGATCGAAGGTAGAAATCCGGTGCGCCACACCACGTCCCGCTGCGGAACGGTTCGACTCCGATACCGGGGTACGGGTCGTCCCACCCGAGTTCTAGGGGTTGTCTCAGATTCCCATGCGCCAGATCGCGGCATCGACCGCCCGGGGGGAGACGAGCGCGAGTGCCTGCAGAACGCGGGTGTAGGTCGGGTACAGCTCGACCGGGCGAGTCCGGATCGCGGTGGTGATCCAGTCGGCGGCCTCCTCGGCCGACAGCGCCGCCGCGTCGGCGTATTTGCCGGTGGGTGCGATCATCTCCGTGCGGACCAGCGGATAGCCGATCGTGGTGACGTGCACGCCGCGACGCCTGGTCTCCGCGCCGAGGCTGCGTCCGAACGCGCCCAGCGCGGCCTTCGACGCGTGATAGGCGGTGAACAGCGGCATCGACCCGGCGGCCACGCCCCACGTCGCGACATTGATGATGTGCCCGGTGCCCGCGTCGAGCATCGACGGCAGCAGTCCCATCGTGAGCCGCGTCGCCCCGAAGTAGTTCAGCGCCATGGTGCGCTCGTAATCGTGGAACCGGTCGGTGGTGTCGGCGGCGCCTCGGCGGATCGAACGGCCCGCGTTGTTCACCAGCACGTCGACGGTCCCGAACTGCTCGAGCAGGGCCTTGGCCAGTGCGTCGTTCTGCTCGGCGTCGGCGAGGTCGCAGGTGATCATCTCGGCATTCCCGCCGTCGGCGCGGACCGCGTCGCGCACCTCGGCCAGTGGTTCGGCGTTCCTGGCGACGAGAACCACCCGCGCCCCTTCCCGGCCGAGGGCGTGCGCCGCGGCTTTACCGACACCCGAGGAGGCTCCCGTCACCACGACGGTCTTGCCCGCGATCTCCTGCCGCTCACCACGGACCCATCGTGCGAGCATGCCGGGCAGTGCGGGCGGGTTGAGCAGCACCGATTGTGCGACTTCGGCGAACACGGGGGACTCCTGTCGAGTCGAGCGGTGGGGACGAACAGCGAATTTACTTAATAGTAAATTACAAAGTGGCCAATTGAGTGTCAACCGGCGGGGGGTCGAATGGTTGGATGGCTGGGTGAGCACAGCCGGTACCAAGGGCGTCCCGCGCCCCGAGCGTGAACAGCAGATCCTCGACGCGGCTGTCGCCGAAATCGGCCGTGTGGGTTACGCGGGGCTATCCCTCGCCGATGTAGCGCAGCGCGCCGGAGTGTCCAAGCCGCTGGTGTACACCTATTTCCACTCCAAGGACGGGCTCTACATCGCCTGCGTGGACCGGGCGGCGGGTGTGCTGTTCGACGCGATCGAGTCCGCCATCGCCGGGGCCGGTGGTCTCAGCAAGGCCGAACGTACCCTCGACGCGATCTTCGTCGCGCTGGAGCCGCGCCCGCACGACTGGACCGTGCTCTTCGATCGATCCCACCCCGACGACGGACCTGCCGCCGACGCCGTCCGCGCCGCCCGTCGCCGGATCGCCGCCCAGGCCGCCCGCGGTGTCGCCGACGCCATCGGTGCCGTCGAGCTCACCGACCCCACCGACCTTTCCGCGCTGACCGATGTCTGGATGGGCGCGGTGACCTCGCTGGTCCTGTGGTGGTTGCGCCACGCCGATCAGACGGCCGCCCAGATGACCGCCCGCAGCCACCGCCTGATCGGCGCTCTCCTGACGGCCCCACGCTGAACGCGATCCGCACCCCGACTACCGCCGGGGTACGGATTCAGGTGTGCGACAGCCACTTACGAGGCAGCCGTGGTCGCTCCGGCAGGCGGGAGCAATTCCGCGAGCAGTGGGGCCCATTCGTAGCGGCGTTCGGGGAAGCAGCGCTCGAGCAGATCCCGCATGATCGACGGTGCGATGGAGGCGCCGGGAGACGCGCCGAGGAGCCCGGCGATGCTGCCGTCGGCACCGGAGACAAGTTCGGTGCCGAATTCGAGTACTCCGCCGCGTCGACGATCGGGTTTCACCAGCTGGGCGCGCTGCCCGGCCTGGATCAAGGTCCAATCGGCGGGGTCGGCGGTCGGGTAGAAGCGTTGCAGCTGTGCGAACTTGCGTCGGGGTGAGGCCAGCAGTTCGGTGACGAGGTAGCGGACCAGATCGAAGTTCCGCAGGCCGACCGCGAGCAGCGGGACGATATTGTGCGGGCGCAGGGTGGTGAACAGGTCGGTGAGCTTGCCGTGGCGCAGCAGTCGGGTGCTGAATGTCGCGTAGGGACCGAACAGCAACGCGCCCGCGCCGTCGACCTCGCGACGATCCAGATGCGGCACCGACATCGGCGGTGCGCCCAGCGCGGCCTGGCTGTAGACCTTGGCGTGATGCTCGGCGACGACCTCGGGATTGTCGGTCCGCAGGAACTGCGCACCCAGCGGGAACACTCCGTACCCCCGCACCTCCGGCAGCCCGGCCCGCTGCAACAGCCGCAACGCGTATCCGCCCGCGCCGACGAACACGAACCGGGCCCGCACCTGGAATCGCCGTCCACTGTCGAGATCCCGCCCGCGCACGGTCCACAGTCCGTCCTTGCCGCGGGTGAGACCGGTGATCTCACGATGCATCCGCACCGCGTTGCCCGCCGCGCGCATCGTCGACAGCAGCGATCTGGTCAGCGCGCCGAAGTCGACATCGGTGCCCGCGGCGTGCCGGGTGGCCGCCATCGCCTCGTCGTCGGCCCGACCGCGCACGAGCAGCGGTGCCCAGTCGGCGATCACCGCGCGGTCCTCGGTGTACTCCATCTCCGCGAACGCGGGCAGTTCCCGCAGTGTCGCGTAGCGCTGCCGCAGGTAGGCGATGTCGGCCTCGCCGAACACCGCCGTGACATGCGGTGTCGGGGTGAGGAATGTGGCGGGCTCCAGCTCGCCACGGTGAGCCAGCGCGGACCAGAACCGGCGCGAGAGCGCGAACTGGTCGGCGATCACGGCCGCCTTGGCGCCCTCGCTCGGGTCGGGCATGTAGTTGAGCTCGCACATCCCGGAGTGCCCGGTGCCCGCGTTGTTCCACGGATGACTGCTCTCGGCCGCCGGTTCGCCGAGGCGCTCGAACAGCGCGATCGACCAGTCCGGCGCGAGCGTGCTCAGCAGGGCGCCGAGCGTGGCCGACATGATGCCGCCGCCGATCAGCACCGCGTCGAGAATGTCTTCGCCACTGCCGGATTCGGGCCGGAGGGGTGTGGTGTCGTTCATTGTCGAACCTCCCGTGAGCTGTGTTCCTCTATCGTCACGCCGGGAGTAGTAATCCGTCCAACACGGAATTGCCGGGGATATGATCCGGATATGGATGATTCGTCGGAGTCGGGAGCGCAGGCGCTGGCCCCACTTCTTTCCGCCTTCGACGCGGCAGCCGAAGAAGGTCACTTCACCCGGGCCGCCCAGCGTCTCGGCGTGCCGCAGTCCTCACTGAGCCGCCGCGTCAAGACGATGGAGCACCTACTCGGAGTGGCCCTGTTCCAGCCGGTCGGACGCGGCGTCGCGCTCACCCCGCAGGGGCGTGACCTCTACGAACGCACGCGCGGACTGGTGCGCGCACTCGACGACGCGGTACACCGGGTGCGTGCCGACGCCGACCCCGACAGCGGCCTGGTGCGTTTCGGCTTCCCGCTCACGCTGGGTCCGGTCAGCATTCCCTCGCTGCTGGCGCAGTTCCACACCCGCGCGCCGCGGATCCGGCTGCATCTGGTGCAGGCGCACGGCGAGGCGTTGGCCGAGCAGGTCCGCGACGGCAGGCTCGACCTCGCGGTGATGATCCCGCCCCCGTCCGACCTGCCGACGGTCGACCTCGGACGTCAGCGCATCGACCTGCACGTGTCGCGCACGCATCCGCTGGCCAAGCGCACCCACATCGACCTCGCCGAACTGGCCGAGGAGGCGTTCATCGCGAACCCGCCCAGTTATCAGCTGCGCACCCTGCTCGATACCTGGTGTGCCGCAGCGGGTTTCACTCCACGAGTGGTATTCGAGATCACCGAGTTCGAGACTCTGCGCGCCCTGGTCGCGCTCGGGCAGGGGGTCGCGCTCCTGCCTGCCGCGGAGGTCGACAATCCCGACCTGGCGGTGATCCCCATCGATGGCGAACGCGACCGCGAGGTCGGCCTGGTCTCGGGAGACCATGACTCGACGCTCGCGGTCGCGCGGCTTCGGGAATTCTTGATCGCGCGTCGGGCGGCGATCAGTGGGTGAGGATCAGTCCTGGGCGACGCCGGCGTCGATCCCACGCGCGGCGAGCCACGGGTGCGGGTCGATCGGGGCGCCGTAGAGCGAACCGTCCGGCACGTGCACCTCGTAGTGCAGGTGGGGGCCAGTGGAGTTGCCACGGTTACCGACGGTGGCGATGGTGTCACCGGCGTTGACGTGCTGACCGACCTGAACCAGGATGTCGTTCACGTGGCCGAACACGCCGATGGTGCCGTCGTCCTGCTGGACGCGGACCCACAGGCCGAAGCCCGAAGCCGGACCGGCCTCGATCACGGTACCGTCGGTGACGGCGAAGATCGGTGCGCCGATCGGGTCACCGAAGTCGATGCCGTTGTGCGCGGTGCCCCAGCGAGCGCCGTAGTAGGAGGTCAGCCTGCCGCTGACCGGGCGAACGGTCTGCGGGCGCGGCGGCGGCGGGGGAGCGATGAACGGCAGCGGCGGCAGTTCAAGGCCGACCGCTTCGCGGTGCTCTTCCCACGGGATCGGGGCGGAGGCGGGGGTCTCGCCCTGCGGGCCCTGGGCCTCGGCAGGGGTGTACGCGGTGAAGCGGTACGGTGACTGGCCCGTGTTGATGGCCTCGGTGGCATCCGCGGCGATCGTGGTAGTGGGGACAGGGCTCTCGGGCTCACTGAAAGTGGCGACGGAGGTACCCACGAGTGCGGACAAAGCCACCGCACCCGCGACCACGCCTCCCCAACGACCTGCGAAGGCGTCGGAGACTCGAGCAGATAACGGGTTGGTCACGAACATGTTTTAGAACGTAGCTAAACCGTAACCTTCGCGGCGAATCCTGTGGCTGCGATCACGAAGCGGCAAAACCCCAGTTGATCTATAACAATAGCCTAACGATAGCTGGCATCCTCGGACTCACCGGGTGAAATGTCGCTGGTCAAGATCGTTGCCGAAATATCGCATCCCGGGGACACTGATTCAGTGGACGCTAACGGAGTCCGTGCCATCACGGCGTTATCCGACCCCACCCGGCGCGCGATCTTCGAATCGTTGCCGCAGGGTCCCCGCTCGGTGGCCGACCTCGCCACCGCCACCGGAATCACCAGTTCAGCCGCGTCACAGCACCTGCGCGTGCTACGAGAGGCCCACCTGGTCCGCATGCGGCGAGACGGGAACCGGCACCTCTACTCCCTGGACCCCCGCGGCCTCAACGATGCCCGCGACTACCTCGACAAATACTGGCCGAGCGCGCTGGCGGCCCATGCCGCCGCGCTGCGGGACGCGGTCGGTGACGACCCGGCTCAGCCCACTCGGCGGTAGCGCGACCTGCCGGATTCGGCCCAGGCCTGCTTGTCCAGCTGCATGTCGACCGCCGAGATCACCTCGGGCACTCCGATCCGCAGCAAGCCGGGGTCGGGTGAGAGCCCGTCGGGATCGCCGACCTGTCCGGCCCACAGCACCGCGTGCCTGCCGAGCAGGTGTGCGGGCGGGCCGCCCCGGCGCGGCGGTGTCGGACCGAACAGCAGCACGGTGCGGGTGCCGAACGCCGTCGCCAGATGCGCGACACCGGTATCGCCGCTGATCACTAGGGCGGCTTCGGCCACCGTCGCCGCGAGATCGGTGAGGTTCTGCCGCCCCGCGAGGACGCGGTCGTCGGGCAGGCCCGCCTGCGCGGCCACCTGTCGAGCGATGTCGTGTTCGAACGGGTCGCCGGTGAGCACCACGTCGCGGCCGAGCACCAGTAGGTGCCGCACCACCGCGGCGAATCGCTCCGGCGGCCACCGGCGCGCGGGCGCGCCCGCGCCGATGTGGACGACGATGCTGTCGCGGCGGCTGATCGAGGCCACCGGCGGAACCAGCCCGAGGTTGCGTCGATCCGCGTCGATGCCCTCGCCTTCGAGCAGACGGCACCACCGGTCGACCACATGCGCCTCCGGATCCCAGCGCGGACCGGCGAGCTTGGGTAGGGCGGGCGTTCGATGACCGATGATCCGTTCGGCCCCGGTATCGGCCAGCGCTCGTGCGCTGGCGCCGTCGTGGCCGTGCAGGTTCACCGCCAATTCGGGCGCGGGACCATCCCAGATCAAGGCGGCCGGATCGGCGGTGGCGACGAGTTCGTCGACCGAGGAGATCAGGTCGACGATCTGCTCCAACCGATGCGGGGCCGCCAAGACGATCCGCTTCCGTGGTTCGGCCCGGCGCAGGGCACGCAGAGCCGGGACCGCGGAGAGAAGCTCACCGAGGCCCCGAGCTTGCAGCACGAGTACAACCGACACATTCTTCATCTACCCGAGACGGTCGCCGACCAAACTTTTCGCCAGGGCAACGATGTGACGGGCCGGTGCGACGGCCGCGGCGGGCGAGGTACCCGATCGCGACACGATTACAGCCCCAGCTATTTTCCGGAAAACCGGAGCGACCGGGCATAACATCTCGTTATGACGACAAATACCGTGCTAGGGAGCCCGTTGACGGCTCTTGCCAAGAAGACCTGGCAAACAATTCTGGTCACCGGCCTCCTCGCGGTGGTCCTGGGCATCATCGTGCTCGTGTGGCCCGGTCCGTCACTGCTCGTGGCGGGCATTCTGTTCGGTATCTACATGGTTGTCAGCGGCATCTTCCAGCTGATCGCCGCCTTCACTCATCTGCCGAGCACCAGCTTTCGCGTGCTGTCCTTCATCAGCGGTGTGCTGTCGCTGATCATCGGCGTCTTCTGCTTCCGCGACGACCTGACCTCGATCGTGCTGCTCGGGCTGTGGATCGGTATCAGCTGGCTGTTCCGGGGCGTGGCCGTGCTGTTCGCCGCGATCTCGGACCCTGGCGTGCCCGGCCGCGGCTGGCAGATCTTCTACGGCATCATCAGCGCGCTGGCCGGTGTCGTCTTGATCGTGTGGCCGATCTCGTCGCTGTCCACGCTGGTCTGGGTCGTCGGCATCTTCCTGATCATCATCGGTGTCATGGAAGTGATCACCGCCTTCGGTGTCCGCAAGGACGCGCATCTGCTGGACCAGCAGGTGGTCTGAGCCTCCCACGGAAAAGTTCGTCTGAACCGGCCGGTGCCTTCGGGTACCGGCCGTTTTCGTCTGAACTACGCTTCGCACCCATGGAATTCGTTTACAACCTGGTGGTCGTCACCCATCTGCTCGGCATGGCCGCGGTGGTCGGTGGCTACGTCGCGGGGCGCCCGGTGGTGTCGGAGCTGATGGTGTGGGGCGCTCGCGCGCAGCTGATCACCGGCGTGATCCTGGCCGGGATGGCTTCGGGCATCGACTCGCTCGACAAGGAGCCGGATACGGCGAAGCTGGCGGTGAAGCTGGCGGTCGCGGTCGCGGTGGCCGCGTTCGCCGAAATGGGCAGGGGTGATGCGAAGCGGGGCAAGCAGATCGACTGGATGACCGACGCCGCCGGTGGCCTCGCGATCGTGAACGTGCTGGTCGCGGTTCTCTGGACCTGAGCGGGGACAGCGGCATGCGATTTCTCGGCATCCACCACATCGCGATCATCGCGACGGACTACGCCCGCTCCAAGAGTTTCTATACCGAAACCCTCGGCGGCGCCGTCATCGACGAGAACTACCGGGCCGATCGCGATTCGTGGAAACTCGACATCGAGCTGTCCGGCGGAGTTCGCATCGAACTGTTCTCGTTCCCCGACCCGCCTGCCCGTCCGAGCAGGCCGGAGGCGGCGGGCTTGCGGCACCTGGCGCTGGCGGTCGCGAGCGTGCCCGCTGCCCTCGACGAACTGCGGGCACGTGGCGTCCGGACCGAGGAATTGCGCACCGATGAACACACCGGCAAGCAGATGGCCTTCTTCTTCGATCCGGACGACCTGCCGCTCGAGCTGTACGAGGCGTGATCAGTCCGTGGAGCGGGCCCGTCGGGTCAATTCGACCGTTGCCGCGCGCAATTCGCTGATCTCCGACAGCGGCGCGGCGTAGCCGACCCGGGTGCGCGCCACTCCACGGGGGGATTCCACGCGCAGGTCGAGGCCGTAGCGGTCGGCGCGCTCGCAGGTCGCGGCGATGGCGTCGGGGAAGCCGCCCAGCTGCTGGGCCATCGCCAGCAGCGCTTCGGCGTGGTCGGCGTTGAGGTGCGCGATGCCGGGCGCTGCGTGCGCGACGATCGGGTCCGGCTGTGCGGCAAGGTAATCGGCGGCCGAGGCCGAATCCATCCGGCCGTAGCCGCCGACCCAGCGCACCCGTTCGATCCGCAGTACCCAGAGGGTGAAGTCGCTGTAGTCGATGTAGTACTTGGCCGCCGGGATCGCCGCCAGGTGGGCCGCGCGGGCGGCTTCGGCCTCGGCGCCGGTCGGCCGTTCCACGAAACCCGCGAGGGTGATCCTGGTGCCCGCGAGGGGGTCGGCGGGGATGTCGGGCGTGACGATCGCGATGCTGGCGCGCGGATCGGCGGCCAGGTTGCGGCCGTGTTCGGCCAGTCGCGACACGCTCAGAACCGGTGCGCCGTCGAGCAATCCGTAGGTGATGAACGAGGCCCATGGTGCGCCGTCGGCGGTGAGGCTGGCCAGGGTGCCGGTATTGGTGCCGGCCGCGATTGTTCTGGCTTCTTCGGCCGGCGAGGGGCGGGCCTCGTTGGCCAGGGGAGCGGTCGGCAGCGGAATGGCAGGTGCGTCGCCCGGATCGCCGTGGTCGAGAGTCATGGCCACAGCGTATCCACCTGACGCGAGCGGCGGGGTGTGCTCGACAACCAGCTGTGCAGCGCATCGTAGACAGCGTCGTGATTGAGCAGGCTGAAGTGGTTGGCCCCGGGGATGTGCAGGCCGTTGACCGCGTCGAAATCCAGGCGCCTTGTCCGTCCGCGTCCCGACCCGCTGCCGGTGAGAACCATGCCGTCGCCGATGATCACGCCGAGTGGATGCTTCGGGCTGTGGGTGATGGTCGTGGTGACGAAGTAGTGATCGACGCCGGCGAGCAGCGGCACTTCCTTGACCGCCCGTGCGCGCAGGGTGTCCACATCGAGGTCGCGCCAGTCCTCGTCGACCAGCGAACCTTGACGCAGGTCCCGGATGCCCGCGCTACGCCTACGCAACAAGGTGCTCAGCGGCCGGGTCTCGGGCAGTCGGTCCAGTGCGGCCGAGGCGTAATGCACGAACTGTTCGAGCGGCGCACCGTGGTGCGGGGAACCGAGGCAGACGATTTGTCGCACCGATCGCACCCACGCCTCGCCCGACTCCTCGGCCTGATGGCAGGCGCTACGCATGATCAGCCCGCCCATCGAGTGTCCGACCAGGCAGATCTCGTGCACCGGCATCGGCCAGCTGTCGACCAGACGGGTCAGCAGGGCGCTGAGCTGGGCGGCGTTCTCGGAGATGTGCAGGCCGGAATTGAAGCGGACGAAGACCGGTATGTAGCCGAGATCGGCTTCCAGTCGCTCGCCGTAGGTGGGGCGGTGACCCAGGCGCCAGGAGTGTTCGGTCTCCACGAGGCCGTGCAGGAGCACGACCAGCCGGGTCGTCGGCACCGGGACGTGGGCGGCGAACTCTTCGGGCGGAACAGGGACGCCGTCGATGCGAAAGGTCATGGGGGAGGAGAGGATCGGGGTCTCGTCTTCCAGGGTGTCACCGATCAGCCCCTGGATCGCGGCCAGTACGCCCGAGCCCCACACCGTGCGCGACGGCGCGGTGACGCCGGGCAGCGTCACCGCGCTCGCGACCTCGCCGACGACGAATCCGGTGCCGCTGACGGCCGCGTAGATGCCGTCGGTGATGGCGTCGTGCACGATCTTCACCGGAGCCGCCGCCGGTCCGACGCCGAACCGCACCGCCGCGAACACCCGATCGGAGATAGCGCGGTGGATGGCCGCGATCCCGTCGACCGCACCGACGAACTCGTCACCGGCGAGCCGCGTGAGCGCCTGTACTTCGGCCTGGGATTGGGGGAGCTGCTCCGTCACAGTCTTGAGAGTACAACTGTGCACTGAAAGGCGTCAGATCTGGGGGCGGCTTCGAGACCTGCGACGATGCCGAGCCGCCGGGTCTGGGGTGGGTCACAAAGTTAATGCTGATACAGCGATATGCGCATTAATGAATGTAGTCGCGCCAGGATGACTGAGGGGTCGGCTACGCCGACCGGGCTCGGGACGGCGGGAGCCCCGCCGTCCCGGCGATCACGGCCGGTGCATGATCGCGTACCAGAGCGCGCCCATCGTGCCGAGCACGAACAGGGGGGAGATGACCCAGGTCTCGACCCGGTTCCCGGTCCGTTCGATCAGCGGCACCCTGGTACGCAACGGAAACGGCCACAGCAGTCGGCAGCCCCGGTCGGTCAGGCAGTCGCCGAGCAGGTGCGCCAGACACCCGAGGCCCACACAGATCGGGAGCCACACCGGCCGATCGACGATCCAGTGATCGACGGCGAAGGTCCCCGCCGTGGCGAGCACGATCACCGTTCCGTAGGTACGCACACTCTTGCCCGGCGGGCACAGGTGCAGCGAGCGCACCGCCAGCGCGAGGAGGAAGAACACCAGGCCCAGCGTGAACGGCCGCCCGAGATAGTGCTCGCCCGCCCAGGTCGCCGCGACCGCGACGACGACGAACAGCAGCGAATGTGTTCCGTGACGATGCCCGCCCGACGCCCAGGAGATGAAGCGGCACAGGTGATGTGACACCGGGCCGAGCACGTGGGAGATGGTGCCGCTGGGATGATCCGCGTCCGGCAGCAACGCCGCACCCGCGGTGAGCAGCGTGCCCATGATGAGCTCCGCGATGCCGAATCGCGTTGTCTCGCTGTCGAACAGGGGGAAAGCGGCGACGGTGAGTGGTAACGCCGCGGCAGTACCTGCCCAGGCCAGCGCCCCACTCGTCGCATGTGAATGTCCTAGCACCCCGTAACGTTAGAGTACGTCACGACTTCGGCGCATATGCCGTGGACAGCGCCGGAATGCGGGGCCCATCAAGATCGTTGGGGCAGGGGAGCTATCCGACGAGAGTGCCACGATGAACGCTGTCAACGTCCATTCGCGGGGTATCGCTCGAGTTAGTCGCTGCCTCGAGCGGAATGGTTGCCGGGGTGGGTGAGCTGCTGGTTCTATCGCCCGGTGACCGAAACCATCGACGTGCCACGCATAGTCCACGCCTCCCGCGACATCGCGGCGAGCCCCGCCGCGATCTTCGACCTGATCGCCGATCCCGAGCAGCAGCCCCGCTGGGACGGCAACGACAACCTCGCGCAGGCGAGCTCGGGCCAGCGGGTCCGCGCGGTCGGTGACGTGTTCACCACGACGCTGACCAACGGTGCCGACCGTGACAACCACATCGTGGAGTTCGAGGAGGGTCGTCGCATCGCGTGGAATCCGTCCGAGCGTGACAAGACCCCGCCCGGACACCTCTGGCGCTGGGAGCTCGAGCCGATCGACGAGACCCACACCCGGGTGACCCACACCTACGACTGGACCGAACTGCACGACGAGCTGCGTCAGGTGCGGGCCAAGGCCACGACCGCCGACAAGCTGCAGGCGTCGGTGGACCGGCTGGCCGAGCTCGCCGAGTCCTGACGACAGCGAAAACACCCTGCGACGCACAGTGCGTCGCAGGGTGTTTCGCTGTTCGGATCAGGCTGTGACGTCGAACCGGTCCAGGTTGCTCACCTTGGTCCACGCGGCGACGAAGTCGTGCACGAACTTCTCCTTCGCGTCGTCGGTCGCGTAGGCCTCGGCCACCGCTCGCAACTGCGAGTTGGAGCCGAACACCAGATCGACCCGGCTACCGGTCCAGGTGACCGCGCCGGTGGCGCGGTCGCGGCCTTCGTAGACGTTGTCGTCGGTGGCCGACGGCGTCCACTCGGTACCCATGTCGAGGAGGTTGACGAAGAAGTCGTTCGTCAGCGCCCCCGGGGTTTCGGTGAACACACCCAGCGACGAGGACTGGTAGTTCGCGCCGAGCACGCGCAGACCACCGATCAGCACGGTCATCTCCGGCGCGCTGAGCGTGAGCAGGTTCGCCTTGTCGATGAGCAGGAACTCCGCGGGGATCTGCGCGTCCTTGGACACGTAGTTGCGGAACCCGTCGGCCGCGGTCTCGAGCGCGTCGAACGACTCGACGTCGGTCTGGTCCTGGGTCGCGTCGGTGCGGCCCGGCGTGAACGGCACCGTCACCGGGAACCCGGCGGCCTGGGCGGCCTGTTCGACACCGACCGCACCGCCGAGGACGACCAGATCGGCGAACGACACCTGCACGCCGCCGCCGGCGTTGAACGTGTCCTGGATGCCCTCGTAGACCCGCACCACCTGGGCGAGCTCGTCGGGCTGGTTGACCGCCCAGCCCGCCTGCGGCTGCAGCCGGATCCGGCCACCGTTGGCGCCGCCACGCTTGTCGCTGCCACGGAACGACGAGGCAGCCGCCCATGTCGTCGTCACCAGCTGGGCGATGGAAAGGCCCGAGGCCTGGATCTGGCCCTTGAGGGCGGCGATCTCGGCGTCGCCGATGACCGGGCCGTTCTGGGCGGGAACCGGGTCCTGCCAGAGCAGCTCCTCGGACGGCACCAGCGGGCCGAGGTAGCGCACGACGGGGCCCATATCGCGGTGGGTGAGCTTGTACCAGGCGCGTGCGAACGCGTCGGTGAACTCCGCAGGGTTTTCCAGCCAGCGGCGGGTGATCGGCCCGTAGATGGGGTCGAACCGCAGCGACAGGTCGGTGGTCAGCATGACCGGCGCGCGCTTCTTGCCCGCGATGAACGGATCGGGCACGGTGTCGGCGCCCGCGCCGTCCTTCGGGATCCACTGATGCGCGCCCGCCGGGCTCTTCGACAGCTCCCACTCGTACCCGTAGAGGGTTTCGAGGAAGTTGTTGTCCCAGGTGATGGGGGTGCTGTTCCAGATGCCTTCCAGGCCGCTGGTGATCGCGTCCTCGCCGACGCCGGTGCCGAAGCTGCTCTTCCAGCCCAGCCCCTGCAGTTCCAGCGGCGCGGCTTCCGGTTCGACCCCGACCAGGTCCGCGTCACCCGCACCGTGGGTCTTACCGAAGGTGTGCCCGCCCGCGATGAGTGCGGCGGTCTCCTCGTCGTTCATCGCCATCCGGGCGAAGGTCTCGCGGATGTCGACGGCGGCGGCGAGGGGATCCGGATTGCCGTTGGGGCCTTCGGGATTGACGTAGATCAGGCCCATCTGGACCGCGGCGAGCGGACGGTCGAGGTTGCGTTCACCGGTGTAGCGTTCGTCGCCGAGCCAGGTGCGCTCGGGACCCCAGAACACGTCTTCCTCGGGCTCCCACGCGTCGACGCGGCCGCCACCGAACCCGAAGGTCGGCAAACCCATCGACTCGAGCGCGACATTGCCGGTGTAGACGATGAGGTCGGCCCAGGAGAGCTTGCGGCCGTACTTCTTCTTCACCGGCCACAGCAGGCGGCGCGCCTTGTCGAGGCTGGCGTTGTCGGGCCAGCTGTTGAGCGGGGCGAAGCGCTGCAGGCCGGCGCCCGCGCCGCCCCGGCCGTCACCGACCCGGTAGGTGCCCGCGGAGTGCCAGGCCATCCGGATGAAGAACGGGCCGTAGTGGCCGAAGTCGGCGGGCCACCAGGACTGCGAGGTCGTCATGACCTGCTCGATATCGGCCTTCACCGCCGCCAGGTCGAGGGTGGCGAATTCGGCCGCGTAGTCGAAGTCTTCGCCCATCGGGTTCACCGAGGGCGGATTCTTCTGCAGCAGTGTGAGATTGAGCTGGTTCGGCCACCACTCGGCGTTCGCTCCGCGCGCGTCGGTGGAGGCGAACGGACGATGCATGACGGGGCAACCACTGTCACCGGCTTCCGTGTTGGCTTCCGCGATAGGTGGGTGTTCCTCGGGCACGGTGAATCCTTTCAGGAGAGTGATGGTGATGTCGTGCAGTCGGGGCACCTGCCCCAGTAGATGACTTCTGCCTCGTCGACGACGAAACCGCGGTCGTCGAGGGGAGTCAGACAGGGCGCGTCGCCGACGGCGCACTCGACATCGACGATCACCCCACAGGATCGGCACACCAGGTGATGATGGTTGTCACCGACGCGGGTCTCATAGCGCGCGACGGTGCCCATCGGCTGGATCCGCCGGAGCAGTCCGGCGCTGGTGAGTGCCCGCAGTACGTCGTAGACGGCCTGCTGGCTGACGGCCCCGAGGGTGGCTCTGACTCGGCTCAGAATGGTGTCCGTGTCGGCATGCGGATGCTGGTGCACTGCGGTGAGCACCGCCAGGCGTGGCGCGGTGACGCGCAGTGAGGCTGCGCGCAGCATCTGTTCGAAGTCCGATGTGGTGGACACATTCCAAATTATGACTCATTCCAGATTACGAGGGAAGGGTTTTCCGGAATAAGTTGGGATGACATCTCGGGCAATCCACGCAATACTGGCGGGGAGACCGGCTCGGGGAGGCTGGTTCACGATCATGGGGTGGGAACAATGTCGAGTCGTCAGTGGTATGCCGTGTCCGCGATCGCGGCGGCCCTTCTGGTAGGTGGATGCGAGTCGGGGCAGTCCGTCGACGCCGCGCCGACGAGCAGCTCGTCGAAGGCCACCACGACCGTGCGCGCGAGCACTCCCGCGGCGCCGGTACTGAACCGTCGAGGCGAGAACGGTGCGGTGGTCCAGCAGGACGGGCTGGTCGGTGCGGGCAAGCTCGACATCGTCAACGGCAACAGCGACGACTTCGCGGTCGTGGTCACCAACGGCGATCCCAAGAAGCCACAGGCCACTATCTACGTCCAGGGCAATTCCAACGCCACGCTCAACGGTATCGACGGCACCTACTACGTCTATCTGAAGACCGGAAAGGATTGGGACGAGGCGACGCTCGCCTTCACCCGCGAGCGCGAGTTCCAGAAGTTCGACGACCAGTTCGACGGTGACTCCGACTGGGAGATCACGCTGCAACCCTCGATCGGTGGCAATGCCAGCACCAGCGACGTACCCTCCTTCTGAGCGCGAAGGAAGGCGACAGAACTGTGAACTGTGCCAAGGAATGTCCGCTCCGCCTGCGCGTCGACTAGCCTGCCGGGTGTCCGTTCCCCGAACGAAGGTGATTCATAGTGACTTCCGTAGTCGATGTCCCGCCCGTCGATGCCCCTGATACTGCGTCGAAGGTAGGGCACTACTACCGGGTAGAGGGTGTCTACGAGGTCGGCCGCGAGAAGATCCGCGAATACGCTCGCGCGGTCCAGGACTTCCACCCCGCGCACTGGGAGGACGAGGCGGCCGCCGCGCTCGGCTACCCGGGTCTGGTCGCGCCGCTGACGTTCGTGTCCATCCCCGCTATGGCGGCCAACAGGCTGCTGTTCGAAACGGTGGTGGTCGGCTACGACATGTTCGTGCAGACCGAGCAGGTCTTCGAACAGCACAAGCCGATCGTGGCCGGTGACCGCCTCGTTGTCGACGTCGAACTGTCCTCGGTGCGCACGATCGCGGGCAAGGACCTGATCACCGTCACCAACACCTTCGTCGACGAGCTCGGCGAGACCGTCCACATCATGCACACCACTGTCGTGGGCATCACCGGTGACGACGGGGTCGATCCCGCGATCACCGCCGCGGTGGAGAACATCATGGTGCACGGCGTGAGTATCTACAGCGCCGACAAGAACGCCGTCGTGGAGACCACGCTGCGTCCCGAGGGTGAGGTTCCGCTGTCGGTCGAGGGCGGTGCCCGCGTTCCGAACACCACGATGTCGTTCGACGAACTGACCGTCGGCGACGAACTCCCGCTGCGTGATGCCCGCATCTCGCGCGGCGACCTCGTCAACTACGCCGGTGTCTCCGGTGACGTCAACCCGATCCACTGGGACGAGAAGATCGCCGAGCTGGCCGGCCTGCCCGACATCATCGCCCACGGCATGCTGACGATGGGCCTGGGCGCGGGCTTCCTCTCCACCTGGTCCGGGGACCCCGGCGCCGTCACCCGCTACGGCGTTCGCCTGTCGACCTACACGATCGTCGGCAGGGAAGGCGGCCAGGTCGAATACGTCGGCCGCGTGAAGTCGCTGGACCCGGCCACCCGCAGCGCGGTGATCGCCATCGTCGCCAAGTCCGGCGGTCGCAAGATCTTCGGCCTCGCCACCGCGAACCTGCGCTTTCGCTGAACCCGACGCGGTGGACCCGGATTCCTGATCGGGTTCACCGCGGCGCGGCGGCGACCTCGGATCGCGGTGTGGCGTCCGGGATTTCGATCCCGACCGGGTTCACTCGCACCCACGTGCTGTTGACCGCCGAGGTGCCCGACAGCGGGTCGGTGCGGGCGGGGTCGTGCAACAGGTTGACATTGGCGCCCGGCAGTCCCGCCGCGACGGTCCAGCCGACCCCGGGTTCGCGATGCCCCCATCCGTGCGGAATCGCCACCACCCCGGGGCGAATATCGCCGCTGATCTCCACCGGTACCTCGATCGAACCGACGGGGGATTCGATCGTCGCCGGATCGCCGTCGGCAAGACCACGGGCGGCGGCGTCGTCGGGGTGGATGAGCACGGTGCAGCGGTCACGGCCCTTCACCATCGACGGGATGTTGTGCAGCCAGGAGTTGTTGCTGCGCAGGTGGCGCCGTCCGATGAGTTGCAGGTCGTAACCGGGTTCGGGCGTCGCGATCGTCTCGTCGAGGACCGTGCGCACCGCCGCCAGGAAATCCTCGGGCACCAAGTGCGTCTTGCGGTCTCTGGTGCCGATCAGCTCGGGCAGCCGTGGCTGCAACGGGCCGAGGTCGACACCGCCCGGTGTGTCGCGGATCTTGCTGAGCGTCAACCCTTTTCGTCCGCGGCGCAGGACGCCGTAGGGGCCTGTCGCGACGGCCGCCGCCGTCAATCGCAGGGGACTGAGCTGTTCGAACGCGGCGTTGAGCGCGCGTCCGGCGAACCGTCGTCCCGGCAGCGGTACCAGTTCGGTCACCAGCCGGGCCAGGATCTGCCAGTCCTCGAGTCCGTCGGCCGGTGGATCGAAGACCTTGGCGTCGTAGCGGGCGTTGTTGCGCACGCTGAATATCGGGAACAGCAGGCTCAGTTCCTCGCGCTCCAGCGCCGAGACGGGCGGCAGGATGAAGTCGGCGTGCCGGGTCGTCTCGGTGACGTACATATCGACCGCCACGTAGAAATCCAATGATTCCAGCGCGGCGTCGAGCTTGTCCGCCTGCGGAGTCGAGAGCACCGGATTGCCCGCGTAGGTGATCATCGCCTTGATCTGGCCCGGTCCGGGGGTGAGGATCTCCTCGGCGAGGACCGCGACCGGCAGTTCGCTGCGGAACGACTTGTGCGCGCCGGACCGGTCGGTCCACGCGCCGTGGCCCATCGGCAGGTACTTCGCGTAGCGGGCGGCGTCGACGGCCGGGGAAGCGAACATCTGACCGCCTGCCCGATCGAGATTTCCGGTCACCGCGTTGATCGTGTTGACCAGCCAGTGGGTGAGCGTGCCCGTCACCTGCTGGCACACCCCGATGCGGGCGTACAACACCGCGGAGGGCGCCGCCGCGTGGTCACGGGCCAGCCGTCGGATCGTCTCGGCGTCGACGCCGGCCAGCGGCGCCATGCGTTCGGCGGTGGTATCGGCGACCAGGTCGGCGAGCTCGTCCCAGCCGGTGCAGAGCGACCGCACCGCCCGTTCGTCGCACAGTTCCTCGACGATCAGCACGTGCAGCATCCCGAGCAGCAGGTAGATATCGCCGCCGGGACGGACCGCCACGTGCTCGTCCGCCAGCCGGGCCGTCTCGGTGCGGCGCGGGTCGATCACGACCACGGTGCCGCCGCGTGCGCGGACGTTCTTGATCCGCGTCTTCGCGCCGGGCATGGTGGTGATCGACCCGTTGGATACCGCGGGATTGGCGCCGAGCACCACCAGTCGGTCGGTGCGATCGATATCGGTGACCGGCATGAGAACGTTCGAGCCGAACATCCGCCACGCGACGAATTCCTGCGGGAACTGATCGATCGAGGACGCGGAGAAGAAGTTGCGGGTCAGCAGGGCGGTCCGAAGCAGCGCTCCGTACATCACCGAGGAGCTGTGGGCGGCGGGGTTACCGATGTACATCCCGGTGGCGCTGGGGCCGTGCGCGGACCGGACCGCGCGCAAACGCCGGCCGATCTCTCGGAATGCCTCGTCCCAGCCGACGGGCTCGAAGGTGTCGCCGACGCGGCGCATCGGTGTCCGCAGCCGGTCCGGATCGTGGTGCAGACCGCCCATGGCTGTCGCTTTCGGGCAGATGTAGCCCTTCGACAGCACGTCGTCAGGATTGCCTTCGATGCGGGTGACCTGCGAATCCTCGACGGTGACCAGAATTCCGCAGTGTGCCTCGCACAGTGTGCATTGCCGTGCAATCGTCGTGCTGTCCACAGCTTTCCTACTTTCCGCTGAGCCCGGTCCTGCCACGGTAGCGCGACCGGGTGCTCGGCATATCCGTCTACGGTCGGATTTCCGCGCAGCCTGGCGAGCGGGCGTAATATCGTTTGCGATACGAAGGGCCTTCCTTTCCGCTCGGGTGAGGAGCAGATGCGATGCGTTCCATAGTTCGTCTCGGCTTCGCGGCCGCCGCGGTCACGGTCGCCGGGATCGCCGGGCAGGCCACCGCCGCCGCCCAGCCCACCTATTACGACCCCGTCATCACGCCGTGCAGTCACCTGTTCCGCACCCCGCTCGTACCGCCGCGCCCCGGCACCGACGTCTATTGGAGCCCGTTCGGCACCTCGAACATCGTCTGCTTCGACGACGGCACCGGGATGGAGCGCTACTACCAGCGAGACCCATGGGGTCGCTGGCACGACGTGAACGAACTGACCCCCGGTCACTTCTTCTACGTAATCTTCGATTCGTCGGTTCCGGACCACGCGAGCTGGGGCTGAGCGGACCGAGGGACGCGGCCGGCGACATCGTGGTCGCCGACCGCTCGGGGTCAGGCGGAAACTGCCGCGCCCCCGGAGTTCTCGGTCGCCACCGGAGTGGTGACGTCGCCGGGCGATTCGACTGCCTGCCCGGACCGTACGGCGAAGCCGATGAGCCCGGCCAGGACCGCGACCGCGGCGGTCACGTACCAGGCGCGCTGGAAGGCGTCGAGCGTGGCAGCCGGGGTGTTCGGGGTACCGAGTAGGGCGACGAGCACCGCGACGCCGATGGCGAGACCGAGTTGGCGGGCCATGCTCAGGACAGCCGATCCGGTCGCGAAGCGTTGCGGGGGAAGGGTTCCCGCGCCTACCGCGAACGCGGTCGGCAGGGTCAACCCGACGCCGAGGCCGGTGAGCAGCATCCCGCCGAGTAGGCCACCCACGTAGTCCGGTGACAGTTCGGCCGCGCGCGCCCACCACAGGAGCCCGCCGCCGAAGGCGAGCCCGCCTGCCGCGATCACCGGGCCCGAGCCGATTCGGGCGATGAGCTTGCCCGCGGCGACGGCGACGAACGGGACGACCAGTGGGCCGGGCGCGATCGCCAGACCGGTCTGCAAGGCCGACCACCCCCACACGTTCTGCGCCCAGAGCGTGACCGAGAGCAGCATGCCCGCGAACGCGATCTGGAACACCAGCGAGTTCGCCCCCGCGAGCGTGAAATTCGGGACCCGAAGCAGGGCCGGGTCGATGATCGGGCTGTGATGACGGGCTGAGCTCACCGCGAAAACGACACCGAGCGCGATCGCGACGCCGAACCCGGCGAGGACCCCGGCGGAGGTCCAGCCCCACTCGGGACCTTCGACGACGGCCAGGATCAACGATCCGACCGCGCCGATCAGCGCTCCCGCGCCCAACAGATCGGGCAGCGGACCACCCGCCGCGGGCGGGCACGGCAGCTTTCGCACGCCGATCGCGAACGCGGCCGCGCCGATCGGCACGTTCACGAGAAAGACCCAGCGCCAATCGAGTTCGACCAGCAGCCCGCCGAGGACCGGGCCGAGCGCGGCGCCGAGGCCGCCGAACGCGACCCACAGCCGAACCGCGCCGGCGCGCCGCTCCGGTGGCGTCGCGGCGAGTACCAGCGCGAGCGAGGACGGCGTGAGGAGCGCGCATCCCACGGCCTGCACAACGCGGAAAGCGATGAGCGACTCCACGTTCCAGGCCGCCGAGCACAGTGCCGACCCGATCACGAAGATCGCCAGTCCGGTGAGGAACGTGCCGCGGTTACCGCTGCGGTCACCGAGCCGACCGGCCGGAACGAGCAGCGCGGCGAAGACGATGGCATAGAGATTGAGCACCCAGGACAGCTCGGTCAGTCCGGCGCCGAAGTCGGCTGCCATGGCAGGCATGGCGACATTGACGATGAACAGGTCGAGGCTCGACAACAGCACGCCGATGGAGACGATGGCGAGCACCAGGCGTGGATTCGTATCCCGCGACGGGGCAATGGATTTCATGATCGAGCTCTCGTTCAGCCGAGGACGCGGCGGGTCTGACGGGCGGTGGCGAGCAGAACGCCCTCGCCGTCCCAGATATCGGTGTCGTCGACCGACCAGCCGTCCCCGGAACGGACGTTCGCGGCGCGGACCAGCACGGGCGTGTCGCCGGGGTGGGTGAGATCGGCGTGTAGTTGCAGCGACAGGGTGACGGTCGGGACGGCGACCGGCGCGGTGAGCAGCGGGAACAGGCCGGGTGGGAGCGCGTCGGCGAGGACGGCCAGACTCGGCGCGTCGAGGGGCAGCGCGGGGTCGAGTCCGATCCAGGCGCACATCATCGCCTCGTCCGCACCGCTGAGGGGCAACGGACCCGCGGCGGGTCGGATGACGAAATGCGTGCCGACGGGGACGATCTCGGGCGGCAGCTGGAACAGCGCGCAGTCCTGTGGCGCCGCCACGACGGGCGCGGGCCGGGCGCTGTGGGCCGGGATCGCTGTCGCACTGGTCGCGCCGAGAGTGATGGTGGCCGCCGCGACCGGCGCACCGTCCTGTTCGGCGATCACATCCAGAATCGTCGTGCTGCGCCCGACGGTGTGTTCGGTGGCGCGCAGGGTGAACGCGCCGGTCGCCGGTCTGCCGAGGAACCGGACATCGGCGGCGCGCACGGGGTAGTCGCGCGAGCTCGCCTGCTGGGCGACCTCGATCAGCAGCCCGGCGAGCGCGCCGCCGTGTGGGCCCGTCCAGCCGCGCCACGAATCGTCGACCACGGCATGCCACCGCCCGGATTCCGTGGCAGTGAGGGCGAATTGCGCGCCGAGACCCCCAGTGAGTTTCATCATGCAACTCACGATAGATCGGTGAGTTCTTTCATGCAACCGACTATGCTGGGGTCATGCGGCGCACCAGCTTCGAAGACATGAACTGCTCCATGGCCCAGTGCCTGGAGGTGGTCGGGGAGTGGTGGACCTTGCTGATCGTGCGCGACGCCCTCTTCGGCGTGACCCGGTTCGACGACTTCCGTGACCGGCTCGGCATCGCCCGCAATGTGCTCACCCAACGCCTCGAGGGCCTGGTCGAACACGGGATCATGACCAGGGAGCCCTACCAGGACAATCCCGTCCGCTACGACTACCGCCTGACCGCCAAAGGTCGCTCCCTGTGGCAGGTGGTGACCGCGATGCGTCAGTGGGGCGACGAATGGGCTGCCCCGAACGGCGCCCCGGTCGAGGCGCTGCATCGCGGCTGCGGCCACGTCGCCACGATCGAGCCGGTGTGCTCGCACTGCGGGGAGCGGGTCCGGGGCCGCGATCTGAAGCCGGTGGACGGCCCCGGCGCGGGCGACCGGTCCCCGCTGCCCGCGTCGCTACGCGGGTAATACGCGATCTCTCGTTCGTCGGCCCGGCCGAGTCGGCCGAATATCCCTGCGGACGGCCCGTTCCGTGAATTCAGCCGCGTAGGCCGCGCAGGGCGGTCTCCACCACGCGATCGGCGAAGTCGGTGGTCAGTGTGCCCGTGCGCAGTAGCCATCGGTCCATCAGTGGGCCCCAGATCATCGCGATGGCCACGTCGAGGTCGATGTCGGCGGCGATCTGGCCCGCGGTCTGCGCGGCGGCCAGCCGTCGGCGTTTCAGATCGTCGACGGGGCCCTGGAGTCGTTCAACGTAAGTCGCGGCCAGGGCGGTGTCGTGCATGATGGCGCTGGTCAGGCCGCGCAGGGGGAGATCGAAGCGGGGGTCGGCCAGTTCGGCGACGGTGGCGCGCAGGACGAGTTTCAGATCCGCTTCCAGGTCGCCGGTGTCCGGCAGGCCGGGTGTCGCGTCGTCGCCGGTCTCGCTGAGCATCAGGAACGCGTCGAGCAGGACGGCGCCCTTGGACGGCCACCACCGGTAGATCGTCTGCTTGCCGACGCCGGCCCTGGCGGCGATCGCCTCGATGGTCAGCTTGTCGTAGCCGATCTCGCCCGCCAGCTCGAAGGCGGCGGACAGGATCGCGCGCCGAGATCCCTCGTTGCGCCGGGTCGCGTCGGCCGTCGGCCGTGGTGTGGGGTTCACCTGCTGACTCATGGCGCCATCCTAGCAATTGAAGAGACGAGACGTTGCGTCTTGACACGACGGCGAGTCGAGGGCATCCTCGAATCATCAGGCGAGACGCAACGTCTTGTCTAGGCAAGGAGGATCGCCATGACCACCACCGGTACCACCACATCCCGTATCTGGTTCGTCACCGGAGCCAGCCGCGGTCTCGGCCGGGCTTTCGCCGAGGCCGCGCTGGCGGCGGGGGACCGGGTCGCCGCCGCCGCGCGCACCGGATCCGCACTCGACGAACTCGCCGCCGCCCATCCGGGCCGGGTCCTGCCGTTGACACTCGACGTCACCGATCGCGGTGCGGTACACGAGGCCGTCGATGCCGCCGTCGCGCACTTCGGTCGTCTCGACATCGTGGTCAACAACGCGGGCACTCTGTCGATGGGCATGATCGAGGAATTCACCGAAACCGAGGCCCGTGCGCAGATGGAGGTCAACTTCTTCGGCGCGCTCTGGGTG
This sequence comes from Nocardia sp. Root136, assembly GCF_001427185.1. Classification (NCBI taxonomy): domain Bacteria; kingdom Bacillati; phylum Actinomycetota; class Actinomycetes; order Mycobacteriales; family Nocardiaceae; genus Nocardia; species Nocardia sp. Root136. The sequence continues at coordinate 517,355 of NZ_LMFE01000001.1, read as the reverse complement.
AGCCAGGCGGTGCTTCCGCACCTCCGTGCCCAGCGTGGCGGGCACATCGTGCAGGTCTCCAGCATCGGCGGACTGGCCGGGTTCCCGCTGTCGGGAATGTACGCCGCGAGCAAATTCGCGCTCGAGGGCATGAGCGAGGCCCTGGCGATGGAAGCCGCGGAATTCGGTGCGCGCGTGAGCATTCTGCAACCGGGCGGGTACTGGACCGACCTGTATTCGGCGATGGCGAACACCACACCGATCGAGGCCTACGCTCCGCTGCGCGCACAGTTGGAGGCACAGTGGGCCGAAGGGTCGGTCGACAGCGAACCGGCCCTCGCCGCCGAAGCGCTGCTCAGGCTGGTCGGCGCCGAGGAACCGCCGCTGCGCCTGCTGCTCGGAAACATGGTGTACGACTTGGCCTTCGACCTCGCGCGAGCCAAGATGGCCACCTGGTCGGCATGGGAGCAGACCAGCCGAGCCGCGGAGCGGGCAGTCGCCGCGCCGGGCTCGGCCTAGCCGCTCAGGTGGTGACGGGAGTCCGTGCGGCGCGATCGATCAGGTACTCGACCAGGTGCGTCAGCACCGCCTTGGCCGAGGGCCGATCGCGCGCGTCGCACAGGATCACCGGCGTGTTCGGGTCGAGGTCCAGCGCGTCACGCACCTCGTCGACCGTGTAGCGCGGCGCGCCGTCGAAGCAGTTCACCGCGATCAGGAACGGCAAGCCGCGCCGCTCGAAGAAGTCGACAGCCGCGAACGAGTTGCTCAACCGCCGGGTGTCGGCCAGTACGATCGCGCCGAGGGCGCCACGGCACAGCTCGTCCCACAGGAACCAGAAGCGGTCCTGTCCGGGCGTACCGAACAGGTACAGCACCAGATCCCGGTCGATGGTGATGCGACCGAAGTCCAGCGCGACTGTGGTCGTGTGCTTCTGCTCCACGCCCGACAGATCGTCGACACCGGTGCTGACCTCGGTGATCAGCTCTTCGGTCCGCAGCGGCGCGATCTCGCTGATCGCGCCGACCATGGTGGTCTTGCCGACGCCGAAGCCGCCGGCGATGAGGATTTTGACCGAGGCGGCCATGTGCTGGTCGCCTGCGGACGTCGGGTCAAAGTTTTCGGATGCCATCCAGAACCGCTCGCAATATGTTGAGGTCACCGGCACCGGCCTCGGCCGATACCGGAGCCCGGAAGATGAGGTGGCCCTCGGCGATGAGATCACCGACGAGGATCTTGGTCACCGCCAGAGGCAGTTTCAGCACGGCCGAGACCTCGGCCACCGACTGCGGACGTTTGCACAACTGTGCGATCGTCGTGTACTCGGGTTCTGGTTTGCGCAGGGTGGGGGCGGGATGCACTGCTACCACCACCGTGAGCATGTCCAGGTCGTGCGCCGCACCCATGGTGCGGCCGCGGGTCACCGCGTACGGCCGGACCAGGGGTCCGGCCGCGTCGTCGAACCACGGATCGCCGAGTCGAGTCATTGTCGAAACTTTCTATAGCTGCGCATGCCCGTGCCGCGGCTCCGTCGACAGATAACTGCCGACCCGCTGCACGGTGAGATTCATTTCGTAGGCGACCATGCCGAGATTGGCCGACTCGTTGGCTTGCAGTGCCAGGCAGGCGTTTTCGCCTGCGGAGGTGACGAAGAGCACCGCTCGATCGAGCTCGATCACCGCTTGGCGCACACCGCCACCGTCGAACCGGCTACCCGCGCTGCGCGCGAGACCGTAGAGGGTCGAGGACATGGCTGCGAAGTGTTCGGCATCTTCACGCTTCATCTGCGAGGAGCGTCCGAGCAGCAGTCCGTCGGTGGACAGCACAACCGCGTAGCGGACCCCTGCCAGCCGGTCGACGAGATCGTCGAGTAGCCAGTTGAGATCACCGGGGGAAGAGTTCACCTCAGCCTTCCTGTTCGTCCTGATTCGATGTGGTCTGTTGCTTGCGACCCTGGCGGGTGCCGTTCTCGATCGCGGACATGATGTCGCGCGCCTGTTCTGCGGAGCGGGGACGCTCGGGTGCGCGTGGCGCCTCGGCGGCCGGCTCGGTGAGTTCGGGTGCCAGATTCGTCTGCCTGCTGCGCCGCGGCAGTGCGGGACGGTCGTCGGAGCCGGTGTCGTAGCGCGGGTTCTGCACGGGGGGCGCCTCCGGGGCCGGCGCCATCGGACGCGGGGTCGGCGGGTCGGCGACCAAGGTCGCGACGGGCGCCGGAGCCGCTTCGAGGGCGGCGACCGGTGCCGATGATTCCTGCGGTGCGGGCAGACCACGCCGCAGCGGGCCGGTCGTCGTGGGCGGCGTGCCCGCCGAATCGGCCTCGCCCGCCAGCAACTGCTGGGGGATCAGCACGATGGCACGGATGCCGCCGTAATCGGATTCGCTCAGCCGCACCGACACACCGTGTGCCAGGGCCAGCCGGGCGACCACGAACAGGCCGAGGCGCGAGTCCGAGGACAGCGTGCCGACACCGAAGTCCGGCGGATCGGCCAGCATGGTGTTGTAGCGGACCAGGTCGTCGTCGCTCATGCCCATGCCCTGGTCGGTGATCTCGACGACCACCCCCTTGCCGACGACATTGCCGCCCGCCTCGACCCGCGACTGCGGCGGGGAGAACGCGGTGGCGTTGTCGACGAGCTCGGCGAGCAGGTGCACGAGGTCGGCCACGACGGTGCCGACGACGTTGACGTCGGGCAGCTTGGTGACCCGCACGCGCGCGTAGTCGAGCGTTTCGCCGATGGCGCTGCGCACCACGTCCATCACGGGCACCGGCTGACGCCATTGGCGACCAGGTCGACCGCCGCCGAGGATGATCAGGTTCTCGGCGTTGCGGCGTTCGCGGGTGGCCAGGTGGTCGAGCCGGAACAGCGTCTCCAGCAGTGCCGGATCCTCTTGGCGGCGTTCGGCTTCGTCGAGGATCTCGAGCTGGCGGTGCACCACGATCTGGCTGCGGTGGGCGATATTGAGGAACACCGCGCGCACACCCTCACGCGTGCGGGCCTCGTCGACGGCGGCACCGATCGCCGCCGCGGCGGCGTGCTCGAAGGCCTTGGCGACCTGACCGATCTCGTCGTGCCCGAAGTCCAGGGTCGGGGAGGTATCGCTCGACTCGACCTCGCCGCCATCACGCAGGACGCGCATGGTGGCAGGCAGCTTTTCGTCGGCGAGCTGCAGCGTGGCAGTGCGCAGGCTGCGCAGGCGGCGAATGATTCGATTGGCGAGGACCAGCGCGACCAGGAAGGCGAGCACACTGAGGGCGATGACGCCGCCGCCCGCCGCGGCCGCGGTCGCCTCGGCGCGCTGCGAGGAATCCTTCGCCAGGGTCTGGATGAACCTGTTGTGACCGGTGTAGACATCGAGCAGCGTCCGGTTGACGCTGGCCGCGGCGCTCTGCCATTCGGCGGCGGGCATCGGCAGCGCGGGCGGGGTGGCCGCCTTGGCAGTGCTCGTGGTGACCGCGGGAGTGGAGAAGCGCGCGATGATCGCGTTGTCCATCTGGGTCAGTTGCTGCCACTGCGCAGAGGCGGTCAGCGCGACGACAGCGTTGCGCTCGGCTTCGGGGAGCTCGAAGGTGAGGTTGGCGAGTTCGGTGCGGTAGAAGCCACTCTGGCGGATGAATTCGTCGACCCCGACAGCGAAGTCGCCGTCGGCCGCGACCAATGCCGAACCGAGCGCGTTGCCGCGTGACATGGCCTCGATGATGTTGAGCAGGCGCAAACCCTCACCCACACCGGAGGACACGGTCGCGTCGGGCGCGGCGAGCACGGCGATCTTGGTGCCCTGGACGAACTTGTCGACCACCAGATTGAAGAACATGTAGGCGTCCGTGGCGGGCAGCATGCCCGCGTCGGCGCCGCCGCGCATGGCTTTGAGATACTGCTGGGAGGTGGCGAATTCGGCCTGACTGTCGCCGATATCGGCGCCGTCGACGGCTTGCATCTGCTGCACGATCTGGTTGAGCTTCGCGAACGCGGCGTCCGTACGCGTGCGCGCGGCGGGCAGCGCGGGTGTCACGGTCATGTCGCCGGCGACCAGCGACATCGTGAGGTGGCGCTCGGACTGGATCGACTCGACCATTTCCTGCGTCGAGGGGCCGGCTTGCTGGAGCTCTGTGGCCCACGCCTTGGCCTTGTTGCTCTCGTTGACCAGATAGCCGGCGGTACCGACGCCGACGACCACCAGGGTCAAACTGGGTACGAGAGCAATCGCCAGAATCCGGGTGCGCACACCGAGTCTCGCTAAGAACATCGCCACAACGTAACGGAATCGTTGCAGTGTTGTCGTGTGTGTCTCGGTGAGCGAGACGCGATTTGGTTTGCGCGGGAACGCATTTGCTATATGGGTCGAAGACGAAAAAACGGCGAGCTCACCCCACCGGCTGAGCCGCGATGGCCCAGTCGGCGGGGGCTCGCCGCGACCTGGCAGCGCCGGGAAAGATGCTGCCAGGTCAGGTTTTCGGGGGTGCCGCTACAGGGTGCGGTCGGCGCCCGTTCGCGGTGGCGGCCCGGCCGCCAGCGCCGCGTTCTCCGCCGCGGTCAGCAGCCTGGCGCGCAACACGAATCGCATGCCCTGACCGGCCTCGAGCGAATCCTCGGCGGCCTCACCGCGCGTCACATCGACGGTGAGGTGGGTATCTTTCCAGCATTCGAACTGTGCCGCGCTGATCCAGAATTCGGTGTGCCAGCTGAGTCGGCCGAGCAAAATGTCGGCCTTCTCGATCGGGAACTGCTTGGCCGACAGGCACACCGGTGCGCTGTCGTCGTCGCAGCCATCGCCGGCCTGGCGGAACAGCACCGGGCCGTTGTCCTCGATGAGGCGGCGGAGCAGGGTCTGGGCGCGCTCGGTGATCTCCACACGGTGGATTCGATTCTGCATCAGAACATCCCGAGTCTCGTCGTCGAATAACTGACCAGCAGGTTCTTGGTCTGCTGGTAGTGCCCGAGCATCATCGCGTGGTTCTCCCGGCCGAATCCCGACTTCTTGTAGCCACCGAACGCGGCGTGGGCGGGGTAGGCGTGGTAGCAGTTGGTCCAGACCCGGCCCGCCTTGATGCCGCGGCCGAGTCGATGGGCGGTGTTGATATCGCGGGTCCACACGCCCGCACCGAGACCGTAGAGAGTGCCGTTGGCGATGCGGATCGCTTCGTCGACGGTATCGAAGCGGGTGACCGCGACGACCGGGCCGAAAATCTCCTCCTGGAAGATCCGCATCGTGTTGTCACCCTCGAAGACGGTGGGTTCGATGTAGTACCCACCCGGTAGACCGTCGACCTTGCGTGCTTCCCCTCCAGTGAGCACGCGGGCGCCTTCGGCTCTGCCGATGTCGAAATAGGACAGAATCTTCTCGTACTGGTCGTTGCCGGCCTGTGCGCCGATCATCGTCTCGGTGTCGAGCGGATGACCGGACACGATAGCCTCGGTGCGGGCGATGGCGCGGGCGAGGAACTCGTCGTAGATCGACGAGTGGATCAGCGCGCGCGACGGGCACGTGCACACCTCACCCTGGTTCAGGGCGAACATGACGAACCCCTCGACGCACTTGTCGAGATAGTCGTCGTCGGCGGCCATCACATCGGGTAGGAAGATGTTGGGGCTCTTGCCGCCGAGTTCGAGGGTGACCGGAATGATGTTCTCGCTGGCGTACTGCATGATCAGCCGTCCGGTGGTGGTCTCCCCGGTGAAGGCGATCTTGGCCACGCGCGGGCTCCGCGCCAGCGGTTTGCCCGCCTCGACGCCGAAACCGTTGACCACGTTGAGAACTCCGTCGGGCAGCAGATCGGCGATGAGTTCGACGACGAGCAGCAGCGACGCCGGAGTCTGCTCGGCCGGTTTGATCACCACGCAGTTGCCCGCCGCCAACGCGGGGGCGAGTTTCCAGGCGGCCATCAGGATCGGGAAGTTCCACGGAATGATCTGCCCGACCACGCCGAGCGGTTCGTGGAAGTGATAGGCGACGGTATCGGCGTCGATCTGTGACAGCGATCCCTCTTGGGCGCGAAGCACTCCCGCGAAATAGCGGAAGTGATCGATGGCCAGGGGCAGGTCGGCGGCGAGAGTCTCGCGAACCGGTTTGCCGTTGTCCCAGGTTTCGGCCACCGCCAGCGGTTCGAGACTGTTCTCGATCCGGTCGGCGATCTTGAGCAGGATGTCGGAGCGCTCAGTGACCGAGGTCGCGGCCCAGCGCTCGGTGGCGCGGTGCGCGGCCTCGAGCGCCATGTCGATATCGGCGGCTGTGGAGCGGGCCACCGCGCAGAAGGTCTCACCGTCGACCGGTGAGGTGTTGTCGAAATAGCGGCCTTCGACAGGGGGAGACCAATCACCTCCGATGAAGTTGTCGTATCGGGCGGCATAGCTGACTATGCCGGTGTCCGATCCGGGTTTGCCGTAGATCATGCGCCTCGCTCCTCGCGACCTCTGCGTGGTGCCCCACACTATGGTCGGCGAAGGTTGGTACGAGGTTGGTGACGGTGTTCGCGCAGGTCAGCCTTGGCGTGCGGTGAAAAGTCGGGCCGTAACCACGGCGCGGCGGACGTCGTCTCGCGGCAGTAGCCGCAGGGCATGCTCGTGCACGGCGACATCGCCGGGGCACCGCTGCCCGAACGCGACCGCGTGCTCGGGACGGTCGCTGCCCAGCACGGCATTGCGGATACCGACGTCGAGGTGAGCGCGCCACTGTTCGACGCCGGGCAGATCCGAACCGGGCAGCAGTGGCCCGCGATACAGCCACAGCGCCGAGGTGAGGTCGCCGCCCTCGATGGCCGCCAGCAGATCCACCGCGTCGCAGGACACCTCGCCGGTGAGCATGTAGCGCCGGTTCGTGATCTCGCCGCGGGTGGCGCGGCGCAGGTGCGACACATCGGCTTTGAGCGTGTTCAGCGACACCGCCCGCTCACCGTAGACCGCGGCGTGGAGCTGTTCGGGGGTGTAGCCGTCGGGTTCGAGCGCCAGCAGAGCCAGGATCTCGAGTTGGCGTGGCGGCAGCGGTACCGGGCGTCCGTCGCGTAAAAGTCTTGCCGCGCCCAGGCATTCGAGCCGCACACCCGGCGCGGGCGTCGGTGCTTCCGCACGGAGCATCGTCTCCACGGCGGTGACGAGCGCGCGGACCGAGGTCATCACCATCGGATGCGAGCGTTCCCAGGTCGAGGACAGATCGAGCACACCCACCGTTCGACCGTCGGGGCCGTGGATCGGCGCGGAGTAGCAGACCCAGCCGTGCAACGCGGCGACGAGATGCTCCGCGGAGAACACGGTGACAGCCCGGTCGTCGTGCAGGGCAAGCGATAACCCGTTGGTGCCCATATGACTTTCGTCCCAGACCCCGCCCGGCGCGAAGTTCACCGCTTCCCCTTGGCGGCGCAGCGTACGGTCGCCCGCGGTCCACAAGATGGTGCCCGATTCGTCACTGACGACGGCGAGATAGCCCGATTCCTCGGCCATTCCGCGCAGCTGGCCCGCGAGTTCGGTGACGGGCCTGCGCAGCGGGGATTCCGACCAGCGGTCGCTGATGTCGTTGAATCCGGGCGCGACTTCGGTGGCGGGGTCTACGGTGTGCAGTGAGCGCTGCCAGGATTTGGCGACATCGTTGCGCACGGCGCCGGTGTCGCGGGGCAGGGTCAGTGGGCGTGAGGGTGCCGCCAGACGGTTCCACTGTTTCTCGAGCTCGACGCGGTAGTCCGAGAGCCGTTCGGGCCGGTGTGGGCCGGCGATCGGATTGTCGGGGGCGTCTGGTCGGGCTCGTCCCAGGTCTTCGCCCACGTTCACTCCCTGCTCGTCGGTGACGCACCGTTCCAGCGACGAGAACGGGTGTGGCGCTTACTGTCTATCAGCTGTGCCGCCGCCGTGGGAACGTTTGTGCCGAGGACGGCCAGGTCATCTGTCGCTGACCTGTCGTGTCGGCTTGACGCCGACTATTTGTTCAGAAAGATCCCGGCGATGTCGGCGTTCTTGATCGGAGTGTCGACATTGCGCTGGGTCGCGCACAGCAGGTCGACCTGCACGATCATCGAATCGACCACGGTGCCCGCGGGCTCGTTGTCGTTGCCGGTCTGCTGCTTGATCGCCTTGGTGATGGTGATCCGCTTGGTGTTCGCGTCCTGGTTGACGTAGTCGCGGCAGCTGGTTTCGCCACCCTGGTTGAGTGCCCGCTCGACCTCGGTGCAGCCGGTGGCCAGGGCCGCCAGCACCGCGACGCCCACCGCGACGGCGCCGGTTCGGGTGTTGGCAGCCATGTTTCCTCCTGGAATGGTTCACAGCGCGCGCCTGCGCGTCGGGGACAGCTTAGGTGGTGGTGCTCAGGCGCGGTGGATCCGCAGGGGAACCCGCAGTTCGGCGGCGGTGAGCGAGCCGTGATGGCCGACCATGATCGATTGCAGCGGTTCGGCGCCGGACCGCACGACACCGCCGTCGCCGCCGGCGACCACGACGAGATCGCCGATGCGTGCGGCTGCGTCGCGGGTGAGGATCGGGCCGAACCAGCCCGCGTCGATCGCCTCCTCGCGGGTGCGGACCAGGAACCCGGCGCCGAGCACGCCTCGCCAGGTGTCGGCGACCGCAGTGCGGTCGTCGGTGTAGACGTGGCGGGCGCGCGGTTCACCGCCGAGTGCCAGCACATTGTTCGACAGATGCGGGTGGGTGTCGAAGTCGATGCGCTCGGCGAGTTCGACCATGCCGTGATCGGCGGTGACGACGAGCGCCGAGCGCGCGGGCAGACGGGAGGCGATCTCGGCGGCGATCCGGTCGACATTGGCGAGCTCGAACCGCCACGCGCGGCTGGCGGGTCCGCGGGCGTGGCCGGTGGTGTCGAGCTCCGAATGATAGGTATAGACAAGGGTTTTCGGTGCGGAGGTGAGGGCGGTCAGAACGCCGTCGACGAGATCGCCGACCGAGAAGGCCGTGCGGAATCCGCCGCCGCGCCACCCGGCCAGGGTCAGGCCGGAGCCGTCCTGATAGCTCGGCGCTACCTGCACGGCGGCGATGCCCGCGTCGGTGGCCCGCTCGAAGATGGTGCGGTGCGGCTGAATTCGGTCGGGTGGGAAGGCGGTGAGCGCCTCCACCTTGGGTCCGGCGCCGATGAGTTGCCAGCGCAACGAATTGAACAGGCGCTCCTCGCCGGGCAGCCGCATGCTGTAGCCGACGATGCCGTGCTCGCCCGACGGCAGTCCGGTGCCGAGGGTGGTCAAGCTCGTTGCCGTGGTGCTGGGGAAACCGGCGTCGAGGGTGACCTCGGGCAGGCTCGTCAGGAACGGCGCGGCAGCGGATTCGGCGGCCAGGGCTTGCGCGCCGAGTCCGTCGACGAGCAGGACGCAGACCCGGTCGACATCGAGCTCGAGGCCGAGCCGGTCGGTATCGCCGGGCGCGCCGAGGCAGGTCAGTACCGAAGGGAGTAGATCGGAGAGTGCGGCTGTGCCGTAACGCGGTGTCAGCAGGAGATCGTCGCTCACGCCTGTCCTGTTTCGAATCGGCTGATCAGCCCGTCGCGTAGGACGAACTGCCAGGTGGTTCGCATCGAGCCCCACCGGCTGTTGGTGTAGTCGGCGGTGAGTGCGAGGCCGTCTTCGGAGTCGACTGTGTCCACGACGAGATGTCCGTTGCTGCTGAAGATCTCGGCCTCGGTCCACTGCGCGAGATTGCGTTCGACGCCGTCGTCGGACATCGTGGCGTCCTCGGTGAGCACGCCGTAGAACTGGTCGGTGTCCTGCGCGTTGAGCGCGTCGACGAACGCCTCGATCACGGGATCGAGTTTCGCGGTGCCAGACATCGGGCCTCCTGCTCGAATCGGCTACGCATCGACAAACACGGTCGTACCCACTCTAGGGCAGCGCGCACGCCGGTTCGGCGGAATATCGTCGGTGCGTCAGGCGCGTGGCGGGCCCGGGGTGATCAGCGCGGTGAATGTGTGCATGATCGTGTCGACGAGCTCGGGCGCGTGGGTGCCCATTTGTTCGCTGCGCTTTTCGAGATGACCGTCGAGCCATAGCGACGCCAGTCCGTGGGCCAGCCCCCACCAGGCGACGGCGAGGGTCTCGGCGCGGTCGGCGGGGATGGCGCCGACCGCGACGCATTCGGTGACGGTGTCGACCAGGACGTTGAAGGCGGCGTCACCGGCCACGTGGGCGTCGGGGTGCTTTTCGGGTTGGGACAGTTCGGGGCGGAACATCAGCCGGAACTGGGCGGGGTGATCGCGGGAGAACCGCACGTAGGCCGCACCGAGTTCGGTGAGGGCCGCCAGCGGGTCGGGCGTCGTAGCCCTGGCGGTGGTCATGTAGGAGGCCAACTGTTGGAAGCCGTCGATCGACAGCGCCGAGAGCAGTGCGGCGCGGTCGGCGAAATGGTGATAGGGCGCGCCGCTGCTGACCCCGGCCTCCCTGGCGACGCGGCGCAGGCTCACCGCGGCCAAGCCCTCGCTCTCGATCAGGCGCAGGGAGGCGTCCATCAGCGTGGCGCGCAGGTCGCCGTGGTGGTAACTGGTGCGCTTCACCCTCACGAGGGTAGGCGAGACCCGGGCCGGAATTGGCACTGGACAGGAAATCTATGCAGTGTTTAGATTAATTGAGCATCGCTTAGATGCACGCTCCACCGAATCGACGGAATGGATGACCACCATGACCACTCGGGTACTCGTCACCGGCGCGACAGGTTTCGTCGCCGGCCACTGCATCGCCGAACTCCTCGACCACGGCTACGCCGTCCGCGCCACCGTGCGCGATCTCGCCGCGCACGTCACCCGCGCCCACCTCACCGAGCTCGCGCGCCGCACCGGTGGTGACCTGGAATTCGTCGCGGCCTCCCTCGGCGACGACGCGGGCTGGGCCGCGGCGGTCGCGGGTTGCGACACCGTGCTCCACGTCGCGTCACCGTTCCCCGCCACCCCGCCCGACAACGAGCAGGACCTGATCGAACCCGCGGTACAGGGCACCCTGCGCGTGCTGCGCGCCGCGGCGGCCGCCGGTGTTCGACGCGTCGTGCTGACCTCCTCGGTCGCCGCCGTCGCCTACGGCCACGACGTGGACGAGGTGCGCACCGAGGACGACTGGTCGGTGGTCGACCGCATCCCCGCCTACCAGAAGAGCAAGACCCTCGCCGAGCGGGCGGCCTGGGAGTTCGTCGAATCCCTGCCCGCCGCAACCGGTCTAGAACTGGTGGTGGTCAACCCCGGCATGATCCTCGGCCCGCTGCTCGAAGCCAGGACCAGCACCTCCCACGAACCGGTCCGCCGCCTGCTGGCTCGCGATGTGCCGGGTTCGGTGAAAACCGGCTGGACCCCCGTCGATGTCCGCGATCTCGCCGTCGCACACCGGCTGGCGATGGAAGTACCCGAGGCCGCGGGCAATCGATACATCTGTGCGACCGATCCCCTGTGGATGGGGGAGTTGGCTCGCCTGCTGGCTCGTGACTACGCCGCCGAGGGTTTCCGTGTGCCGACCCGGGTTCTGCCGAACTGGGTGATCCGCCTCGTCGCCGTGTTCGACAAGGGTGTCCGCTTGACGGTGCCGGTCCTCGGTCGCACCGAACACGTCAGCGCCGACAAGGCCCGCCGCGAACTCGGCTGGACCATGCGCCCGATCGAGGACACCGTCCGCGACACCGCCGACAGCCTGATCGCCTTCGGCATCGTCACCGCTCCCGGCCGGCCCGCGAAGTCATCGCATGCCGCAGTCGGAACTCGTTGAGCGGGAAGGGAACGCTCGGCACGCACCTGGTCTGTGCGGGTCAGGTCTGAAGTCAACGCCATTCTTGGCGTTGCAGATCCAGGATGACCGGATGCATCAGGGTCGAGACCTCGGGGTCCACCGCCCGGCGGTCCGGTGGGAACACGGTGGCCGCGGTGAGGGTGGTGTCGTCCAGGGAGCGCAGCGGGCCGGGGGAGCGCAGGGTCGGGGTCGGGGGCGCGGTGGCCGAGGCCAGCACGAAGCCCCAGTCGCCGAAGCTCGGGACGTCCACGTGGTACGGGGTGGTGTGCAGTCCCGCAGAGCGCAGGGTGGCGTCGATGGTCCAGAAGGAGCGCGGGGCGAAGAAGGGCGAACCCGATTGCACCACCATGCGGGCGCCGGGCGCGAGGACATTCGCGGCCATCGCGTAGAACTCCTGCGAGTACAGCTTGGCGACCGAGGTCTGGTCCGGATCGGGCAGGTCGACGATCACCGCGTCGAAAAGACCTGGTGCACTGCGTAACCAGGCGAAGGCGTCGGCGTTGACCACCGTGACGCGTTGGTCGTCGAAGGCGCGGCGGTTGAGATCGGTCAGGCGGTCGTCGGTGCGGGCCAGGTCGATCATCGCCGGATCGAGTTCGACCAGCGTCACCTGCGCGATGTCGGGATAGCGCAGGATCTCGCGCAGCGCGAGGCCGTCGCCGCCGCCGAGCACCAGCACCGCACGGCGCGGGCCGGACAGCACCGGGTGCACCAGCGCCTCGTGGTAGCGGTATTCGTCGATCGAGGAGAACTGGAGTCCGCCGTTGAGGTAGAGCCGGGTGTCGGTGGTGGCGAACGGGGAGAACGATTCGGTGAGCACGATCTGCTGATAGGGAGTGCGCGTCTGCCACACGATCGGGTGGGCGAACAGGGCCTGCTGCGCGGTCGCCTCGAAACGGTCGGCGTAGAGGTAGCTGCCGGTGAGGCCGCAGGCGACCGCGACGGTGGCGGCGATCAGAGTGTGGCGGGCGCCGCGGGTCATCTTGTCGCGGAAGAAGAAGAACGCCAACGCGAGTCCGGCGACGGCGTTCACGACCCCGACCACCAGGCTGCCGCGGATCTGGCCGAACACCGGCAGCAGCAGGAACGGAAAGGCCAATCCGCCCAGGAGCGCACCCACGTAGTCGGCGGCGAACAGGTCGGCGACCGCGCTACTGGCCTCCTGCTCACGGATGTCCTGCAGCAACTCCATCAGCAACGGGATCTCCGCACCGACGAGCATGCCGATCACCGCCGCCGCCAGGACCAGCGTGCCCGTATAGATGTTCAGCCATGCGTAACTGGCGTACAGGGCAGCTACCGACAGCCCGCCCACCACGGCCAGCGCCAACTCCACCGCCACGAAAGCGGCAGCGGCACGAGACCGCAACGGTTTCGCCACCAGCGCGCCGACACCCATCGAACACACCATCACGCTCAAGGTGATCGACGCCTGGGCGGCGGTGTCGCCGATGAGATAGCTGCCGAGGGTGACCAGCGACAGCTCGTACACCAAACCGCATGCCGCGCACACGAAGACGGTCGCCAGCAGCGCCGCCCTGGCCAGGCGGTGCCGTGGCATCAGGTGAGGCTCGCGGCCACCACCAGCGCGACCGCGACATGCGCCGACGCCGTGACCCACACCGCCGGGTGTGGTTCGGGGTCGGCGACGACGGCCCGGAAGTCACCGGGAGTGAGCGCGTCGAGCAGCACGAATGCCACCGCCATCGCGGCCAGTCCGATCACTCCGTAGATCGCGCTCGCCAGCAGGGCCTCGGCGATCTTGCCCTCGGAGGTCCAGATGGCCACGGCCACGATGATCCCGACTCCGAACAGGTTCGAGGCGAGCAGGATCGAGGCATTGCGGTTGCGTTCGATCCAGATCTGGGCGCGCAGGTCGCCCGGGGTGAGCAGGTCGACGACGCCGAAACCGACGGCCATCAACACGATTCCCACCGCGGTATAGGCGAGCGCGGCGCCCGCGTTCGCCGCCAGGTCGGCGAGCATGAGGGTCCTCCTGTGCTGAGCGGACGAGATGAACGCCCGGGTTGTCGGGCGACGATGCGCCCGAATGATCTACTTGCCGCCGTTGTCGCTGCCGCCGCCGCGGTAGTCGCCCGCCGCGGATCCGCTGGTCCAGCCGTAGCCGCTGACGTGGCTGTGATGGCGGCGAGTGCCGTTGGACAAGCTGTCGACGAGGACGAGGGCGCCACCGGCATGCGGTGACACCGCGACGAGATCGTTGTCGAATCGCAGATAGTGGTTGTCACCGGTATTGCGCTTGTCGCGCGGATCGGTGGCTTTCGCGATCGTCGCGGCCACCGCGGCAGGGGTGGCGGCGGCGAGGTAGGCCAGACCGTTGTTCGTCTGGTCGAGTTGTTGCGCCCGCCGGTACTTCTCGGCGACGAACTCGCGCGGATCCTCGTCGTGGGTAACAACGACAACGACGATGACTGCCACGATCACCGCGACCACCGTGACCAGGCTCGCGATGATCCACCGGGTGCGATTCATCGACGCGACCCCCCGAACCCGATGCGCCACAAAGCTGTCGGTGATGCGTTGATGACCGGCCCTCCCCATCGAAAAATCCTGCCGGACTGTATCACCCAGGTCGGCGGACACACCGCATCGAACCGGACAATACGGATTCGCTCAGCGCGGCCGTTGCCACCGCAGGGTGTAGCGCCACATCAGGCGGCGGTGGATCTCGGCGCCGGGAAGGTGTTCGGCGGCGGCGGACCGTATTTCGGCGAGGGTTTCCCGTGGAGCGGCCAGGGTGACATCGGGCCCGCCGTGCGAACGGTGTCGCCACCGATCGAGTCCCCAGATGGCGGGTAAGAGGGGTAGATAGTGGAAGTCGCTGACCGGGTGCATCTTCCACAGACCTACCACTGCGAGGGTGCCGCCCGGAGCGACCAGGTGACGCAGCGCGGTGATGCCGTCGCGCACGGGGACGTGGTGCAGCGTGGCGACGGCGGTGACCACGTCGAAGGTCTGGTCCAGGTCGCGGAAGTCGGCGTGTTCGAGGTGGACGTTGGGTGCGGCGGGGGCGTTGGCGATCACCTGGTCGTCGATGTCGACCCCGAGCACCGCATCGCAGCGGGTCGCGAGTTTGCGGGCGAGTAACCCGTCACCGCAGCCGATATCCAATGCCGTGCGGGCGTTTTCGGGCACCTGCTCTAGGACCCAGGGGTGGTATTGCGTGTTGTGGTTCCAGTAGGGGTCGGTCGGCATGACCGGTCAACGCGCCGGGTCTCGGATGGGTTCCGGAACACTACTGGTCGAGCGCCGCGTGGGCGGACAACCACCCGGCGAACTGGGTGAGGTCGTCGAGCACCACATCGGCCCCCGCGGCCCACAAGCCCTCGGCGTCGTAGGGTCCGGTCGTGACGCCGACGGCCACCACACCGGCGGCCTTGGCGCCGCGCATGTCACCCGCGTGATCGCCGACGAAAACATGGGCGGCCTCTGCCCGCAAGACTTCGGCCTTCCCGGTCGACCACAGATCACCGGCGAGGCGATCGACCTGCCAGCCGAGGTGATCGACGTGCAGTCGCGCGTGCGGCTCGAACTTGCCGGTGACGACCAAGGTCCGCCCACCGCCGGTGCGCACGGCGGCCAGGGCGTCATCGGCCCCGGGCAGCGCGGCGATGTGGCCGACGACGTCCGGGTACAGCTCGCGGTAGCGGGTGACCAGATGGGGGATCAGATCGTCGGGCGCGCCTGCCTCACCCAGCAGTGTGGCCAGCGGCGGACCGAGGTGCTCCGCGAAGTGCGAGCCGTCCATCGGAAGATCGAACTCGCGCGCGAGGGTGTCGATCGCCAGGGCGACGCCCGGACGTGAGTCGATGAGAGTCATGTCCAGGTCGAAGCCGACGGTGAGAGTCACGGTGCCGAGCCTATCGCCGACCGTTCCCAACCCTATCGATCGATGTCCGCACCTGCCCCGAACTGCACTGATTCACGTGGAACCCCGGCTGCACTCGATGCCGAAAACGGTTGGGGGAGTGCGGTGCAGCGAAGCATGATGTGCGTCACGGCATTTCGGACCTACCAGTTGGTAATCGGAAAATCGGCAGGTCATGACCGTATCGAAAGACGCCGAAAGGTGTTGAGCCATCCCGTCGCTCGACCGATGGCAGATAACGCAACGGTGCAGCGACTGCCAATCGGTACGGTGAACTACCTGCGCGGCGCTACCTGACCCGGGCCGCGCCCCGAGGCATCAGCTACTGGCGGCCGCGGTGAACGGCGCGATCGTGGGCACCGACACCGGTCGCGACGGATGCGTCCACACACCCTTGCGCTCCAGAATCGGCAGCACACCTTCGCCGAACCAGTACGCCTCCTCCAGGTGCGGATACCCGGACAGGATGAACTGGTCGATCCCGATCGCGGCGTATTCGAGCAGGCGATCGGCCACCTCGGTGTGCGATCCGACCAGCGCGGTACCCGCGCCGCCGCGCACCAGGCCGACGCCCGCCCAGAGATTCGGGGCGATCTCGAGTCCGTCGGTGCGACCGTTGTGCAGCTGCGCCATGCGTCGCTGCCCCTCGGAATCGCTCTTGGCCAGGTTCGCCTGCACCCGTTCGATCTCGCCGGGGGAGATGCCGTCGAGCAGGCGGTCGGCCTCGGCCCACGCCTCGGCGGCGGTATCGCGGCTGATCACGTGGATGCGCAGGCCGAAGTCGACCGTGCGGCCTTCGATCGCGGCCAGTCCACGGATCCAGTCCAGTTTCTCGGCGACAGCGTCGACGGGTTCACCCCAGGTGAGGTAGGTATCGGAGTAGCGGGCGGCGATCGGTCCGGCCGGACCCGACGAGCCGCCGAAGAACACCGGCGGAATCGGGTCGGGACGAGTGCTCAGGATCGCGTCCTTCACCTGCAGATGCTCGCCGGTGAAGCTGAACGGCTCGGTCCGCGACCACAGCTCTCGCACGATGTGCAGGAACTCGCCGGTGCGCGCGTAGCGCTGGGTCTTGTCCAGGAAGTCGCCGTAGGCCTCCTGTTCGCGCTGCTCACCGCCGGTGACGACATTGAGCAGCAGGCGCCCGGCCGAATGACGCTGGAACGTCGCCGCCATCTGCGCGGCCAGGGTGGGGCTGGTCAGTCCGGGGCGCAGCGCCACCAGGAACTTCAGCGTCTCGCTGGTCTGCACCAGCATGGCGGTGGTCAGCCACGCGTCCTCGCACCAGGCGCCGGTGGGTGTGAGCACGCCCTCGAAACCGTTGTCCTCGGCGGCGGCGGTGAGCTGATTGAGATAGCGCAGCGTCGCGGGACGATCACCGGACATGAAGCTGCCGTGTCCGCCCGCCATCAGGCCGCGCGAGTCGCCGTAGGTGGGAAGGAACCAGTGGAACGACAGTCCGCGTTCGGTCATGTCCGCCTTTTTCGTTGCAGTGATGGGGCCTATCGATGCTGACCGGTGCGCGAGCCCCCGTCACGGATTCCGATCACCGTGCGCGCAACCCACGACACGCCGCGGCGTCACCACACCGAACTAGACGTAACTATGCGAAACACGTAACCTCGATACAGGCTCGGGCGACGGTGCGCGGGTCGGCGACCCTACGAAACGAGTTCCTCAATGACGCGGCATGTCGACGTACTGATCATCGGCGCTGGCCTGTCCGGAATCGGCACGGCCTGTCACCTCACTCGCGAGCAGACCGGACGCAGCTACGCGATCCTCGAGCGCCGCGAGAACATCGGCGGCACCTGGGACCTGTTCAAGTACCCCGGCATCCGCTCGGACTCGGACATGCTCACCTTCGGTTTCGGATTCCGTCCCTGGATCGGCACCAAGGTGCTCGCCGACGGCGCCAGCATCCGTGACTACGTCGAGGACACCGCCAAGGAATACGGCGTCACCGACCACATCAGCTTCGGCCGCAAGGTCGTCACCGCCGACTTCGACCGCGGCACCGCCCTGTGGACCGTGCAGGCTGTGATCGAGGCCACCGGCGAGACCGAGACCTGGACCGCCAACTTCGTCGTCGGCGCCAGCGGCTACTACAACTACGACAAGGGCTACCAGCCCGACTTCCCCGGTCAGGACGACTTCAAGGGTCAGATCGTGCACCCGCAGCACTGGCCGGAGGACTTGGACTACGCGGGCAAGAAGGTCGTCGTCATCGGTTCCGGTGCGACCGCGATCACGCTGATCCCGTCGATGGCCGACACCGCCGCCCACGTCACCATGCTGCAGCGTTCGCCCACCTGGATCCAGGCTCTGCCTTCCGACGACCCGGTCGCCATCGGTTTCAAGAAGTCGCGCGTGCCCGACGCCGTCGCCTACAAGATCGGCCGCGCTCGCAACATCGCCCTGCAGCGCGCCAGCTTCCAGCTCTCGCGCACCAACCCCGAGCTGGCCAAGAAGCTGATGCTGGCCCAGGTGCGCCTGCAGCTCGGCAAGAAAGTGGACCTACGCCACTTCACCCCCAGCTACAACCCGTGGGATCAGCGCCTGTGCGTGGTCCCCAACGGCGATCTGTTCAAGGTGCTCAAGAGCGGCAAGGCCGACATCGTCACCGACCGCATCGCGAAGTTCACCGAGAAGGGCATCCTGACCGAGTCGGGTCAGGAGCTCGAGGCCGACATCATCGTCACCGCCACCGGCCTGAACGTGCAGATGCTCGGCGGCATCACCCTGACCATCGACGGCACCCCGGTGAAGTTCAACGAGACGGTCGCCTACAAGAGCGTCCTGTACTCCGATATCCCGAACTTCCTGATGATCATCGGCTACACCAACGCCTCCTGGACGCTGAAGGCCGACCTCGCCGCCGCCTACCTGTGCCGGGTGCTCAACATCATGCGCGACCGCGGCTACACCACCTTCGAGGTGCACGCGAACCCCGAGGACATCGCCGACGAGTCGCTCATGGGCGGCGCCCTCACCTCGGGCTACATCCAGCGTGGCAACGACGCCATGCCCCGCCAGGGTGCCCGCGGCGCCTGGAAACTGATCAACAACTACTACCGGGACCGCACGCTGATGCACAAGGCGCCGATCGAAGACGGCGTGCTGCAGTTCACCAAGACCGGCACCACCGTCAAGCCCGGCGAGAAGGTCGCCGGAGCGTAGACACCGAACTCGAAAGGCCCGCCACTACGAACCGTGGCGGGCCTTTTCTTTGCCCGCGATCGGCCGGTTTCCTTCACCCGGGCGAACTTTCAGCCGCTCCCGTACTATCGCGATCGAAGACACCGCCCGGGGAGATGAAGGAGGACGGTGTGGGATCTCGCCTACCGGCGACCATCCGTGACGCGGGGACGTGGCTGCGGCGATTCGCCGCGACGACACCAGGTGTGATCGGGGTGGTCCTCGTCGTGACCACGGTGGCCTGTCTGGTTGCCGGATCGACTGTGGGCCAACAGCTCGACGCGAAGATCGTACGTACCGAACAGGTGCTGGATCGGACCGAGCCATTGGCCTTCGCCGCGCAGAGTCTGTATGTGTCGCTCTCGGCCGCCGACGCGGGCGCGGCGACGGCCTTCCTGTCCGGTGGCATCGAATCACCGCAGGTACGAGACACTTACGAGCAGGCACTCGCCGATGCCGCCGCCGCACTGGCGGAAGCGACAGCCGGCGCCGCCGACGCGCAGACCAGGGCGATCGTGGCCCGCATCGCCGCCGACCTGCCGACCTACACCGGCTTGGTCGAGACCGCGCGCGCCAATAATCGTCAGGGCTTTCCGGTGGGGTCGGCGTATCTGCGCCAGGCCTCGGATCTGATGCAGACCTCGCTGCTGCCCAATGCCGAACAACTCAGCAAGGCCCGCTTCGCCGCCGTGCGGGAGGACCAACAGCGCATCGGCACGCTGCCATGGACGAGCATCGTGCTCCTGGTGCTCGTGCTCGCGGTGTGCGCGGTCGGGTCGATCGTGTTGCTGCGCCGGACCAACCGTCTGGTGAACACCGGTATGGCCATGGCGGGGCTGGCCGCCCTGGTGGCGTTGCTGTGGACCGCGGGCGCCACCCTGACCGCCGCGCAACTGCTCGACAACGGCAATTCCGGCGCCGGTGCGCGCGTGGAGAACCTGGCGGGCGCCCGCATCCTGGCCCAACAGGCCCGCACCGACGAAACCCTGGCCCTGATCACCCGAGGCGACATCACCGCCACGGAGAAGGCCTTCCATACCCACAGCGGCGACCTGCGCGGGCGTCTCACCGCAGCCGGTGGCGGCGACTCCGATGCCGAACGCGCGCTGACGAATTGGAGCGCGGGACACAACGCCCAGCGCACCGCCTACGAGAAGGCCGACTATCCCGGTGCGGTCACCCAGGCGATCGGTACCGGCCCCGACAGCTCGGCCACCAGCTTCGCCCGCCTCGACCAGGAACTGCGCGACGACCTCGCCCAGGCGCGCGACGACCTGCGCGACGGCGTCGCCGCCGCGGCAACGTCGTTGACCCTGAGCCCCTTCGGCACCCTGTTCCTGCTCCTGGCCGGGGCAGGCGCGGTGATCTCCGGACTCTGGCCACGACTGAAGGAATTCCTGTGAGGCGCCCCCTGCTGGTCGTGCTCGCCGCGGCCCTCGCGCTGGCCGCGGGCTGCGCCGACGCACCCGAACCGACGACCATCGCCGCCACCGTCGTCGCCCCGCCGCTGCCCGGCGCCGAAGCGATCATCTCGGCCCCGGCCGCCGAAGGCACCGGAACCTGCGATACCGAGGCGACTCTGGCGCCGACGACCCAGCCGCGACCGGGTGCTATGCCGGTGGGATCGGCGATGGCCGCGATCGTGGCCAACGGCAGGCTGCGTGTGGGTGTCGATCAGAACACCTACATGTTCGGGTTCCGCAATCCGTCGACCGGCAGGCTCGAAGGTTTCGATATCGACCTCGCCAGGGAGATCGCGCGCGACCTGTTCGGTGACCCGGACAAGATCGAACTGCGCTCCGTCACCGCGGCCGACCGGATCCCGCTGCTGCAGGAGAAGAAGGTCGACATGATCGTGCGCACCTTCTCGGCGACCTGTGAACGCCGCCGCGAGGTCGACTTCTCCAGCGTGTATTACCGTGCGGCGCAACGTATCGCGGCGCCACACGGCGCGGGCATCACCAACGGCACCGGGCTCGCGGGCAAGCGGGTGTGCGTGGCGAAGGGCACGACCGCGGCCGCACCGCTGTTCACCCTGCCGACGCCCCCGAACGTGCTCGGCGTGACCAACTGGACCGACTGTCTGGTCGCCCTGCAGCAGGGCACCGTCGACGCGATCAGCGGTGACGAGCCCATCCTGGCGGGTCTGGTCGCCCAGGACCGCAATCTCGAGGTCGTCGGCGACCCGATCGGTGCGGGCGCGTACGCGGTCGGCGTGCCGCGCGGCAGTGACGAACTGGTGCGCTTCGTCAACGGCGTGCTCGACCGCGCCCGCAACGACGGCACCTGGCAGCGGATCTACACCCAGCACCTGTCGACCCTCGGCGCCTCGCAGGGCCCACCGGTGCCCCGGTACGTCGGATGACCTGGCCGATACTCGGCGTGCTTGAGATCGATCGTGAACTCACCGGGCGCACAGCGGAACTGGCGAAGGTGACCACGACCTTGCTCGAGCTGGACCGCCATCCCGGCCTGGCACTGGTGCGGCGCTATCCGCCGACGGGGGAGACCGCACGCCGTTGGGCGCCGGTGGAGAAGGCGCTGGGCGAACTCTGGGAAGACCTGGGGCGGGTGCGCGCCATCCTCACCGAAGCCGAGGCGGTGCGGGCCGGGCGCGGCAAGGTCGACGAGCGCGCACGCGGGCGGCTCACGGAGCTGCTGCGTGGCCGCCCACACGAAGTGGCGAGGATCCCGATTCCCCTGGCGCAGCGCGGTCTCACCGGCCCCAGCGAGACCATCGTGACGGTCGGCATCGCCGATTGCCTCGACCGGATGCGCGCCGCGTTCGCCTTCGTTGCCCCCTTCGCCGACGAGATCGCAGCGGTCGACGAGAAAGTGCTGGGCGCGCTCGCCCCCCTGCAACAACGCGTCGAACAGGCGCGCGGCGCACTGGACGCGGCCGGCGAACCACTGGCCACCCTCCTGCGCCGCGCGGGCACCGACCCACTCGGCTTCGGGCCAGGCGAGATCGAGACCGCCCTGGCCTCACTCACCGCCCTGATCGACACCGAATCCGCCCGTCACAGTGACTATCTCGCTGTAGCCGCCGACCTGCCAGGCGCGGTCGCCGCCTTGCGTGCGCGACTGGCCGATCTCGGCGAACTCCAACATCGCGCCGACGACACCGCGACCCAGGCCGAGCACAAGGTCGCGACCGGCGAGCTGCCCGACAGCGGCGAACCGGCCACCAGGCTGGGCGCCGAACTCGACGCTCTCGGCGATGCGCCCGACCGTCCGACGGTCCAACACCTCCTCGCGCTGCGTGTGCGGACGGCCGACGCCACCGAAAAGGCCACGCAGCGAGACGAATTGGCGCGCGGACTGCTCGACCGGCGCGCCGAACTACGCGGCAGACTCACGGCCTACCGCGCCAAGGCCTCTCGGCTCGGCGTGAGCGAGGACCGTGATGTGCTCGCGGCCGACCGGATCGCGGCCGGTCTACTCACCCGAACGCCGTGCGATCTGGCCGCGGTCACCCGGGCGGTCGCGGACTATCGTTCGATCATCGGGGAGAAAGCGGGGCGGACAGCATGACGTGTAGTGAACCGGGGTGCGGCGGCGCGATCGAGGACGGCTACTGCGCACTGTGCGGTACCGCGCCCGTCGCGAGCCCACCACCGGTGCATCAGCCCGAATCCGTGGCCAACGGCCGGTCGGGGCGCACCACGGCGCAACCACGCGGCGGCAACCGTCAGGCGCCACCTCCGCCCGTGCCGGTCCCCGGTGCCTGTGGCGAAACCGATTGTGACGGAACGATCGTCGACGGCTACTGCGACACCTGCGGTACCGCTCCGGCTTCGGTGACAGGCCCGCTGCACAGCCCGTCCGCGTCGACGGTCAGCGCGAGCGGGCGCACCTCGAGTCGCTCGGTGCGAACCCGGTCGGGCTCGGCGCGTTCGGCCGCGCGTGGCCGGCTCGGCGCCGGACTCGTCGAAGTACCGCCGGTCCCGCGCGTCGACCCGGCCACGGCCGTGCTCGCCGATCCCCAGGTGCCCGAATCCGACCGCTTCTGCGGCAAATGCGACAAGCCCGTCGGCCGCGGTCAGGCGGGCGTTCCCGGCCGGACCTCCGGGTTCTGCCCGCACTGCGGCACCCGCTACTCGTTCGTGCCCCGGTTGCGGGCAGGCGATCTCGTCGGCGGCCAGTACGAGGTGGCGGGCGCGCTGGCCCACGGCGGACTCGGCTGGATCTATCTGGCCACCGATCGCGCCGTCAACAAGCGCTGGGTGGTCCTCAAGGGCCTCATCGACACCGGCGACCCCGACGCGCTGGCCGCCGCGCTGGCCGAGCGCCGCTTCCTCGCCGAGGTCGACCACCCCAACATCGTCAAGATTCACAACTTCACCGAACACGCCGACGCCGACGGCGAACCCGTCGGCTACATCGTCATGGCCTATGTCGGCGGCACGTCGCTCAAACAGATCCTGCGCGCCTACCGCGCCGAGACCCAGCGCTATCTGCCGCCCGCCCAGGCGATCGCCTATGTGCTGGAGATGTTGCCCGCCCTCGGCTATCTGCACGCTCGTGGCTGGGCCTACTGCGACTTCAAGCCCGACAATGTGATGCAGACCGAGGAACGCCTCGAACTGATCGACCTCGGCGCGGTCATCGCGATGGACGATCGCACCAGCCCCATCTACGGCACCCTCGGCTACCAGGCGCCCGAGATCGCCGAAACCGGGCCGACGGTGGCCACCGAGATCTACACCGCGGGCCGCACATTGGCCGTGCTGATGATGCGGGTGCCCTCCGTCGACGGCAAGCTCGGTCCGATACCCGGCCCCGACACCGAACCGCTACTGGCCGAACATGATTCGCTGCACCGCTTCCTGCAGCGGTCCACCGACCCCGACCCGCTCGCGCGCTTCGCCTCGATGAGCGAGATGGCCGACCAGCTCACCGGTGTCCTGCGGGAAGTGCTGGCGACCGGCGACGGCATCCCACGTCCGGGCATGTCGAGCCAGTTCGGTCCCGCCCGTGCCGTCTTCGGCATCGACAGCGTCACACCCGAACCCGCCGCCCTCATCACCGGCCTGCCCGCTCCGCTCGTCGACCCCGGCGACAGCGGCGCCGCCCTGCTGGCGACCACCGATGCCGCGACCCCGGCCGAACTCGAGCAGGCGCTCACCGCGGGACTGCGCGCGGTGGTCACCGGAGCGGGCGAGTCGGTCGAGATCCCGCTGCGACTGGTCCGCGCCGAACTCGAAGCAGGCGACGCGGCGGCGGCACTGAACCGGCTCGCCGCCTTGGACGCCGAGCTCGAATTCGACTGGCGCCCGGTCTGGTATCGAGCCCAGGCCGCCCTGCTCACCGGCGACTACTCCGCCGCCGCAGCGGATTTCGAGTCCGTCTACGCCGCGCTGCCCGGTGAGCCCGCCCCGAAACTCGCCTTGGCGGCCGCACTGGAACTCGGCGCCGAGGCCGGCGGCAGCGCGAACGCCTTCGCGCTCAGCCGTGTGTCGGCGCTCTACGACGTGGTCTGGCGGACCGACCACACCTTCCTGTCCGCCGCCTTCGGCGCCGCGCGACTGCGTCGTATCAGCGGTGACCGCACTGGCGCGGTAGCGGTCCTCGACCAAGTCGACCGCACCTCCTCGATGTTCACCGAGGCCCGGGTCTCCGCCGTCGAAACCCTACTGACGCACCGTGATCCGGCCGACCTCGACGAAGCGCTGCTCCGCCGCACCGGCGAGCGCGTCGACCAACTGCGCCTCGACTCGCGCAAACGCACCGCGCAGGTGCGCATGTTCGTCCTCGAGGCGGCACTGAACTGGATCCGGTCGGGACAGCAGCCGAGTACACCAGGCAAGCTGTTGGACGTGGAATTCACCGAGCAGGGCGTGCGGACGGGATTGGAACGATGCTTGCGGACACTGGCGCGCGAGGCCGACGACATGTGGACCCGATTCGTCCTGGTGGACCAGGCGAACTCGGTGCGCCCGAGGACCACCCTGTGACGGCGCCGGGTTGTGCCGATTGCGTGGGCTCGGCACGGGCGGGACACCGCTTCTGCGAAGGCTGCGGTCGCGAACTCGGCGTGCGCAAAGTCGCACTGCCCGTGCATGATCCGGTCGAGGTGCCGCAGTGCTCCACCTGCGGGGAACGCCGCTACGAGGGCGGCTACTGCGTCAAGTGCGGCAGCCCCAAGCCCATGCCCGATCGCTTCGAGGAAGACCTCGGCGCGGTGTATGTCCTCACCGACCGCGGAATCAGCCACTCCCGCAACGAAGACGCGGTCGCGGCCGCGGTACGCGAGGGCGACGGCATCCGGGTGATCGTGGTCAGCGACGGCGTCTCCACCTCCCAGGATCCGCAAGCCGCCTCGGGCAATGCCGCCCGTACCGGCGTCGACGCCGCCTTGGCGGCCTTGGCCGAGGGCAGGCCCGACTCCGACGCCGCGATGGCGGGCTTGGCGGCGGCGACCGCGGCGGTGCGCGGCATGTCACGCACCCCCGAGTACGCGCCGTCGTGCACCTACGTCTCGGCGATCGTGCGCGAGACGAACCTGGGGACCGACATCACCGTCGCCAATGTCGGTGACAGCAGGGCCTTCTGGCTCGCCGCGGGCGATCCCACCGCCTCGCGCCGACTCAGCATCGACGACTCGTGGGCCCAGGCCCTCGTCGACGCGGGCGCCCTCGACGAGACCGCCGCGATGAACGACCCGCGCGCGCACACCCTGCTGCGCTGGCTCGGCGCCGACGGTGGCGAAGCACCGTGGTCGGCGAACTGCCTGCAACGCATGCTCGCCACCGAACCGGGCACGCTGCTGCTGTGCAGCGACGGCCTGTGGAACTACCTGCCCGAGGCGGTCGCGCTCGCCGGCTTCACGGTGGAGACCTCGCCGCAGGCCGCCGCCCGCGCGCTCGCCGACTTCGCCTTGAAC
Source organism: Nocardia sp. Root136 (assembly GCF_001427185.1). Classification (NCBI taxonomy): domain Bacteria; kingdom Bacillati; phylum Actinomycetota; class Actinomycetes; order Mycobacteriales; family Nocardiaceae; genus Nocardia; species Nocardia sp. Root136. Next base: position 491,720 of record NZ_LMFE01000001.1, on the reverse strand, counting down.
AGCGGGGGCAGCGACAACATCACGGTCGCACTGGCTCCGGTGCCCGTCGCCCTATCGCACCAACCAGGAGTGTCATGAGTTCCCCTGAGACAGCCGGTATCTCGATCGCCGTCGACCAGAACGAATTCCTCGCCGAAGGTGTGAGCGTGGTGGACGCGGTGCTGACGGTGACCACCGGCCCCGAACTCGCCGTTGTCGCGACGCCGCCGCCGCGCCTGGAGATCCTGATCATCGACTGTTCGGGCTCGATGGGTAACAAGCGCAAATTCGAGAACGCGCGCAACGCCACCCGCACCGCCCTGGACGAGATCCCCGACGGCACCGCGTTCGCCATCATCGAGGGCACCGAGGCGGCCCGCCTGATCTACCCGACCGACAACACCATGTCCGCGCCCGCCGACCGCGCCCACCGCGGCTCGGCCCGTCGGGCCCTGGATCGGTTGCGACCGGACGGCGGCACCGCGATGGGATCATGGCTGGCGCTGGCCCGCCAGGTCGCCGCCGCGCACCCCGGCGCGCAGGCACACGCGATTCTGCTCACCGACGGCAAGAACGAACACGAGACCCCGCAGGAACTCGCGACCGAACTCGACCGGGCCGAAGGCCTTTTCGTCTGCGACTGTCGCGGTGTCGGCGACGACTGGGTCGCCGAGGAAGTGCGCAAGATCGCCCAGAAATTGTCCGGTGACGCCAATATCGTCGCCGACCCGAAGGACCTGGCCGCGGACTTCGCCGCGATGATGCGCTCGTCGGCCGCCCGGGTGATCCCGGAACTGACCCTCAAGGTCTGGACCCCCGCGGGCGCTCGGGTGCGCATGGTCAAACAGGTCTCGCCGGTGCTCGAGGATCTGACCGGACGTCGCACCGATGCCGGTGCGCAGGTGGGGGAGTACCCGCTGTCGTCGTGGGCCGCCGAGGAACGCGAATACCACGTGCAGATCGAGCTGGAACCGGCCGCGCCGGGCCGGGAGAAACTGGCCGCGCGATTGAGCGTGCTGGCCGGCGCCGAGGTCCTCGGCCAGGGTCTGGTGCGCGCCGTCTGGACCACCGATTCGACCCTGTCGACCCGCATCAGCACCCGCGTCGCCCACTACACCGGGCAGGTCGAACTGGCCCAGGCCGTCCAGGAGGGTTTGGCTGCCCGCCGCAACGGCGATGTCACGACCGCGACCGCGAAACTGCGGCGCGCGGTGGAACTTGCCGCTGCCTCGGGCCACGAATCCACCGCCAAGCTGCTGCGCGGTGTGGTCGAAGTCGAGCACGACGGCACCGTGAAGCTGCGCGGTCAGGTCGCCGCGGCCGACGAACTCGCCCTCGACATCCGCTCGACCAAAACCGCGCGGGTGCGGCCGGAGGGCGGCTGACATGCCGATGTGCGCGGACGGACACCAGTCGCGGTCGACCGACTACTGCGATGTGTGCGGCTCGGCGCTCGGCGCTTTGCCCGCGCCTGACCCGGCAGTGCTGCGCCTGTGCCCCCACTGCCACGCGCCGACCAGCGGGCGCTTCTGCGAAGGATGCGGCCACGATTCCGCCCTTCCGGCACCGCCTGCGACGTCGCGGCCGGGTGATCGACCGGAATCGGCTGTCCCGTCCAGCGGGTTCGACCCGACCATGATCGCTACCGGCGCGCCGCCGGACAGCGGTCGGTCCAGGATGTGGGTCGCGCGGATCTTCGCCGACCGCGAGTTCTACGCGCGTGTCCGAGCCCGCAAGGGACCCGATGCCGAACGTGTCGAATTCCCTGACTTCTATCCCGAACGCCGAATCGCTTTGCGCGGCACCCAGTTCCTGATCGGAAAACGATCGGCTTCGCAGGGAATCGTGCCCGAGATCGATCTCGGCATCGCCCCCGCGGATATCGGAGTCTCGCGCGCGCATGCGATGATCCAGGTCGATCAGGGTGGCGCGCTCACCATCACCGACCTCGGTTCCACCAACGGGACCAGTCTGGACGGCGCCGAATCTCCGATCACCCCACAGCAGGCGATCGCCCTACGCGAAGGCAGCCGGATCCACGTCGGCGGCTGGACCACCATCGCGATCACCTCGGAACCGTAGACGCATCTGTTCACCAAACCGTAGGGTCGGGATCATGACGAAGTTCGACGGGAAGACCTGCCTGATCACCGGTGCCGCCAGCGGCCTCGGCCGCGCCACGGCATTCGCGGCCGCCGCCAAAGGGGCGTCTCTTGTCCTCACCGACATCACCGCCGACGCACTCGCCACCACCGCCGAGGAACTGCGCGCGACCGGCGCGACGGTGCATCTCGCGCACGCGGCCGACGTCAGCGACCATTCCGCGGTCGTCGGACTGGCCGCCCACACCTTCGAGGCCGTCAGCCATGTCGACATCGTCATGAACGTGGCGGGCATCGCCACCTGGGGCACCGTCGACAAGCTCACTCCCCAGCAGTGGCGCCGCACCGTCGATATCAACCTGATGGGCCCGATCCACGTCATCGAGGAGTTCGTGCGCCCGATGATCACCGCGGGGCGCGGCGGTCACCTGGTGAACGTGTCCTCGGCGGCGGGCATCTTCGGCCTACCGTGGCACGCTCCCTACAGCGCCACCAAGTTCGGGCTGCGCGGCATCTCCGAGGTGCTGCGTTTCGACCTGCGCCGCCACAAGATCGGCGTCAGCCTGGTCTGCCCCGGCGCGATGGCCACCCCGATGGCCGACACCATCGACATCGCCGGCGTCGACCGCGACAACGCGGCCCTGCAGAAGGCGATCGGCCTGTTCATGCGCCACGCCGTCACCCCCGACCAGGCCGCCACGGCCGTCGTCAAGGGTGTCGAACGCAACCGCTACTGGGTCTACACCTCCCGCGACATCCAGTTCGCCCACTGGGGCCAGCGCTACTTCCCCTACGGCTACACCCTGGCCATGCGCGGCCTGAACACCGCGATGACCAACTACGCCGAGAAGAACGCCCTGGTCCGCTAGACGAGGTCGCTGGGGTCGGTATTGGCCCCACACAGGATCACGCACACCCGTTCGCCGGGTTCGGGCCGATAGGCCGGGCCCGACCCGATGTCGAGCAGCGCCGCCATCGCGGTGGCCGCGCCGTTCTCGACGACGATGCGGTGTGCGTCCCACAACTGCTTCCTGGCCGCGCGGATCGCCTCGTCGGGCACCAGCAGCGAGCGCACACTCGGGTGCTGGGCCGCGGCCAGGGCCATCGCGGACACGCTCGGCGCACCGAGGGAGTCCGCGGCGATCGAGTCCACCGTGACGTCCACTGGGCGACCTGCTTCGAGCGCGGCGTTCAGCGATCGACAACCCAGAGGTTCGACGGCCACCGTACGAATCCCGAAATGCTGTGCGGCGATCGCTGTTCCGGTGAACAACCCACCGCCACCGACGGCGACGAGCACCGAATCCAGATCGGGTATCCGCGCCTGGATCTCGCGCATCAACGTGCCCGCACCCGCCGCGACGAGTGGATGGTCGTAGGCGTGCGCGGCCAGCGCCCCACTGGTCCGGGCGAACTCCCGGCATGCCGCCAGCGCCTGCTTGTATTCCGGACCGATCAGTCGAACCTCGGCGCCGTAGTCACGAAGTCGACCAATCTTGACCGGGGGAGCGGTCTCGGGCAGAAACACCGTCGCGGGCACCCCCGCTTCGCGCGCCGCCCACGCACACGCCATTCCGGCATTGCCGCCTGAGGCGATCGTCACACCCGCGTCCGGCAACGTCCCCGCAGCGGCGTGCGCGCGCACGAAATTCTGCGCACCGCGCGCCTTGAAAGTGCCGGTGAACTGCAGGAATTCCAGTGCGAACCAGAGTGGGTCCGGCCCTGGTCCAGCGGGTGCGACGGTGAGTGGGCGAACCAGTCCGTCGATGCGCGCCGCGGCGGCTTCGATGTCGGCGAAAGTCGGGGTCACGCTCACGACTATGCCACCGGATCGGCCGCGCCGAACGGGCTGTTGACCGGGTGAATTGTTACGACGGGTTTACGCCGGGACCAGTCTGGGTACATAACAAACCGGTAACAAGCTCGAAGGCGGGATGGCGTGTCGGTCTGGGGACGCGAAATTCCCCAGTGCATCGGCACACGCCCGGCGTGTCAGCAAAGGATGTGCACAGTGAGCGCGAACCTGATGATCGTGGACGACGACGTCCAGATGCGCGGCGACCTGCGTCGCGCGATGGAGGACGAGGGGTATGCCGTAGCCGAGGCAGGCGTGCCCTCCGACGCCCTCGATCGGCTGCGAAACGACGGGCCACCCGATCTGATGATCGTCGACCTGATGCGCGGCGAGGCCGACGGCTTCGACTGCATCAGGGAGATCCGTCGCGACCATGACGTACCGATCATCGTGATCAGTACCCGTTACGACACCCACGACGTGGTCGCGGCCCTGGAGGCGGGGGCCGACGACTTCGTGAGCAAGCCGTTCGAAATCAAGGAGATCACTGCCAGGATGCGCGCGCTCCGCCGTCGCGCCCGCATCACCGCCGATCGCGACACGACCCCCGAGGCCGTCCTCGACGCCGATCCGCACGCGCCGCTGGTGCTGGCGGCCGACGCGGGCGCGGTGCGCCGCGGTACCGAGGAGATCCACCTCACAGTCACCGAATTCCGGTTGCTGTGTGAACTGGCGGAGACCCCCGGTCGGGTGCTGAGTCGATCCGTGCTGCTCGAAAGAGTGTGGGATCAGGGCTTTTTCGGTGACGAGCGGATCGTCGACGTCCACGTGCGACGCCTGCGCACCAAGATCGAACGCGACCCCTCCGACCCGCGCATCGTGGTTACCGTGCGCGGTCTCGGGTATCGCCTCGATGTGCAGTCGTAGTAAACGATTCGTCATACAACCGCAAAGAGCTCGACACAAAGACCGCAAAGTCAGCTGGGCACCTTAGATATATGACAACGTCCACCAAGTCCATCGAGCCGGCCGCTAGGGTGGCGGCCCCTGGTTCGGAACCGAGATTGCGTCATCCACGACTGGGCGACGGCGCTCAGCTGTGGCGGATCGCCCGTGATTCGCAGGTACTCGACGTCAATTCCAGTTATGCGTACCTGTTGTGGTGTCGCGATTTCAGTGCGACCTCCTTGGTCGCCGAGAGTGACGGTCAGCCCGTCGGTTTCGTCATCGGATATGTGCGTCCGGAAGCGCCGGACACGCTGTTCGTCTGGCAGATCGCCGTCGACGCGCAATGCCGAGGCCGCGGCTTGGCCGCCGCCATCCTGCACGCACTGCTCGATTCGGTAGCAGCGGCAGGAATCACCACCCTGGAAACCACGATCTCACCCGGAAACACCGCGTCACATGCGTTGTTCTCCGCGGTGGCCCGGGAACGCGGTGCCGATCTACGCACCGAGGACCTGTTCGAAGAAAACGATTTCCCCGATTCACACGAGGCAGAGCTGCTGTATGTGATTTCACCGGCTCAGCGCCAGGAGGAACGACGATGATCACGACCACCGACACCAGCATTTTCGAGGCTATGGAATCGAACGTGCGGGGATACTGCCGTGACTGGCCGGCCATCTTCAGCACCGCCGAAGGCGCCTGGTTGCGCGACGAGCAAGGCCGCGAATACCTCGACTTCTTCGCAGGCGCCGGCGCGTTGAATTACGGACACAACAACCCGATTCTGAAGAAGGCGCTGCTGGAATATATCGGCAGCAATGGCATCACCCACGGTCTGGATATGTCGACCGTGGCCAAACGCGAACTACTCGAGACCATCCGCGACAATCTGCTGTCGCCGCGTGGCCTCGACTACAAGGTGCAGTTCCCTGGGCCGACCGGCGCGAACGCCGTCGAAGCCGCGCTCAAACTGGCCCGTAAGGTCACCGGGCGCAAGACCATCCTGAGCTTCACCAATGCCTTCCACGGCATGACTCTCGGCGCGCTGTCGGTTACCGGCAACGCCGCCAAGCGGGCCGGCGCCGGTGTGCCGCTCGAGCACTCCACCCCGATGCCCTACGACGGCTACTTCGACAACACCATCGAGGACTTCGGCTGGATGCAGCGCGTCCTCGACGACAGTTCCTCGGGTTTCGATCGCCCCGCCGCGGTGATCGTGGAGACCGTGCAGGGTGAGGGCGGTGTCAACCTGGCCCGTGCCGAGTGGCTGCGCCACCTGGCCGGTCTGTGCGCCGCGCGCGACATCCTGCTCATCGTCGACGACGTGCAGATGGGTTGCGGACGCACCGGCCCCTTCTTCTCGTTCGAGATCGCGGGCATCACCCCCGACATCGTGACGCTGTCCAAATCGATCGGCGGCTACGGCCTGCCGATGGCGCTGGTGCTGCTCAAGCCCGAGCACGACCAGTGGGCCCCCGGTGAGCACAACGGCACCTTCCGCGGCAACAACCCCGCCTTCGTCACCGCGACCGCCGCCCTGCGCGAGTACTGGTCCGACGACAAGCTGGCCCAGCGCACCGCCGAGAACGGCGAATACGTGGCCCGCACGCTGAACGCGGTCGCGCAGCGGCACGAAGGGGTGTCCACCCGTGGTCGCGGCATGGTGCACGGCATCGTCTTCGACGACCCGTCGCAGGCGGGCAAGGTGTGCCGCACCGCGTTCGAACAGGGTCTGCTGGTGGAGACCTCGGGTTCGATGGACGAGGTCGTGAAACTGCTGCCGCCGTTGACACTCGGCAGCGACGAACTCGATCAGGGCCTGTCGGTGCTGGTCTCCTCGATCGACACCGTCTGTGGTGGTGCCGCATGATCGTGCGCACCACAGCGGAGATCACCGGTACCGAACGTGATGTGGCAGGGCCCGGTTGGCGCAGCAAGCGCATCGTGCTCGGCGGCGACAAGGTCGGTTTCTCCTTCCACGAGACCACGATCGAGGCAGGCACCGTTCACAAGTTCCACTACCAGAACCACGTGGAGGCGGTGTGGTTGGTCGAGGGCGAGGGCAGTTTGCACGATTTCGACAACGAGACCGACTACGAGCTGGGCCCGGGCTCGATGTACCTGCTCAACGGTCACGAACGTCACCAGGTGACCGCCCGCACCCAGTTGCGGATGCTCTGTGTTTTCAATCCGCCGGTTACCGGCCGCGAGGTACACGATGAGAACGGGGTGTATCCGCTGATTATCGAGGAGGATGGCGCCAGTGTCTGATCAGCTCGACCGCTACCCGACCCGGTTGTCCGAGCCGGCCCCGCACATCGAGCGCACCGATCCGACGGTGTGGGGCCGGGTCACCTCGCCCGAGCTGACCGGATTCGAGGCGAACGGTTTCGCGACGATCCCCGATCTGCTCACCCCCGACGAGGTGGCCGCGTTCGGCGCCGAGGTCGGCCACCTCGCGTCCGACCCGGTGCTCTACGGCGACGCACGGGTGATCGTGGAACCCGTTGCGGGACAGGTCCGTTCGGTGTTCCAGGTACACCAGCTCAGCAAACCGATCGCCGAGCTGGTCGCCGAATCGCGGATCGCCGGGCTCGCCGAGCAGATCCTCGGTTCGCCGGTGTACCTGCATCAGACCCGGGTGAACTACATGCCCGGTTTCGGCGGTAGCGGTTTCGGCTGGCATTCCGATTTCGAGACCTGGCACGCCGAGGACGGCATGCCGACCCCCCGTGCGGTGAGTCTGTCGATCGCGTTGACCGACAACTACCCGTTCAACGGCAGCCTGATGCTGATGCCCGGTTCACACCGCACCTTCGTGCCGTGCCTGGGCGAAACGCCGAGCGGTCACTATCGGGAGTCGTTGCGCGAGCAGCTAATCGGGGTCCCGACAACGGACGACGTCACGTTCCTGGCCGCCCGCTACGGCATCACCCAGTTCACCGGGCGGGCCGGTTCGGCACTGTTGTTCGACTCCAACATGATGCACGGATCGTCGAACAACATCACCCCGTTCCCGCGCTCGAACATATTCATGGTGTTCAACAGCGTGGAAAACGCCCTGGAGGAGCCCTTCGCGGCCCCCCAACGCCGCCCGCAATACATCGCGGCCCGCGATTTCACGCCGATGCGTGAGGTCGCCCCGGAAGCTGTCGGCGCACTGGCGGACCAGGCAATTTAGGCAGCCACACGGCCGCCGCTCGCGAATCATCGCGGGCGGCGGCTTTGTCGTGCCCGCGACACCTAGGGCAGCTCGGACAGGGCGGTGAGGGAGGCTGCCGCTCGTGGGTCGTCGTGGGCGGCGGTTTTCCACCATCGTTCGGCGGCTGCCCGTTCGCCCTGTTGCAAGAGGAGTGCGCCGAGATCGTAGGCGGCGCCGCTGTGGCCTGCCTGGGCGGCCTGGGTCCACAGGGCGCGGGCCGAATCCTGTTCGCCGCGTTCGTGCATGGCGGTTCCGAGGTCGTGCAGGGCGGCGCCGACGCCTTGGTCGGCCGATCGCGGGGGAGCCACGGGGTAGGCGGGTGCGATGGCGACGTCTGTCGGGGGGTCGAGGTTCGCGGTGTGGGGTGTCGGCTCCGTGGATTCGGACGGCAGATTCGGTTCGGTGGTCCCGGCGGGTGACGTCGGCTCGGCCGCGTCGACGGGTGTGCTGGGTCGGTCGGGTTCGGTTGGGCCCGTGGTGAGCTCGACGACCAGTTCGTTGAAATCGGGTGTGCCGGGTCCGGTGCTGCACCACAGCGTCGACGCTCCGTCGGGGAGCAGGTCGACGACCACGCCGTAATTGCCGGTCCAGGACTGGTGTGTGCCCGACTCCGCCACCCAGACGGGCGTGAGAGTGAACAGTGCGTCGGGTGCGTCGGCGGTCACCGAGATGTCGATGCCGTCGGCGAGCGCTTCGTACCAGATGTCGACGCCCGCCAGCGATCTCCCGTCGAGGTTCACGTGCCCGTCGTGCACGGAGAGCCCCAAGCCGAGGCCCGTCACGTCCTCGGGTGCCATCACCGACAGTGCGCGCAGATGCAGCGCCGTCGTCCCGGCGGGTAGCGCCTCGGCATACATCGGATAGACCGCCGCACCGCACCATTCGATCGGATCGGCGCCCTGATAGCGCTGATCGAGCGGTACCGATTCGCCAGGGCGTTGCGCGCCGGGGTCATTCATCGGTGGCACCCACCCTTTCCACTGTCACACCCCCTCGCGGCGCCAGATGGTCCGCGGTTGCGCGCTACACCGTACTCGCGTCTACGGGCGGCCGTGGCCGATTCACGACAACATCGCCGGTGAATACGAGAGTGCCCCGGTGAGTGCGTCGACCTGGTCCGGATCTGTGTGTCCGGATGTCGGGCAACGGGATTCGCCGGGGCGTGACCCGACTGATCGGGCGTGGCGTCACACCGTCAGACGGCGACCGATTCGCCGATCTCCTCCTCGACCGCGGCAGCCGCGATCGGTGTCGGCGCGTGCCGTGCCTCGTGGCGACCCGCCACCACGACCAGCACCAGACCGACCACCAACCAGGCGAACAACCCGAACAGGCGGGAACCGAACCCGGCCCCACCGTCGAAATAGAGCAGGTCGCGCAGACCTTCGACGAAGTCCGCGCCGTTCCAGAACGAGTGCAGCGCACCGAAGAAGCCGTTCTGGAGTTCGGGTCCGTAGACGCCGCCGGAGGTGGTGAAGTTCAGCATCACGAACAGGGTGATCAGGGCCAGGGTGGTCCAGCGCTTCAGGAACGTGTGCAGGCCGATACCGATCAGGATGATGCCCGAGGCATAGAGCCAGGCGATACCGAACACGCTCGCGAAGTCGCTGTCGATCACGCCGAATACCGGACCCGCCACCAGAACACCGATGAGGCTGACCACCAGCGCCGTCACCACACCGACCGCCGCGCGCACCCGTATGCGCAGCATCGCCCCGGCGGCGCCGATCACGGCGACGCTGCCGTACGCGCCGACGCTCAACGCGACCAGCAGGAAGAAGATGCCCTGACCCGTCGGATCACCGTCGGCCTTGGTCGTCACATCGGTGACCACCAGCGGCACGCCCTGATGATCGGACACCGACCGGAAGGCCAGCTCCGCGGCCATCGCGCTGGTGTCGGAGCTCGCCGTGGCGACGAGCAGTTCCGGCTTGTCGGCGTCGGGCACGTAGGCGCCGATGAGCTCGCGGTTCTGCAGCGCGCTGACCGCGGCCGCGCGGTCGGGCACGGTGACCATGTCGAGGCCGGCGCCGCCCTTGTCCTTCATCGTCTGCGCCAGCACCATCGTCTGCGGGGAGTCGCCGACGACCGCGAGCGCCATATTGTTCGGCTCGGGCTGGTGGAACGCGCCCAGGTAGGCGAAGGCCATGCCGAGGCACATCAGCAGCGGCGTCAGCAGATGTCCGGCGAGGTGGCGGAACTGTGCGCGAGTCATCGAGGAGAATCTCCAAACAGTTGGTAAATGCAACTATGTATGGTTGTATGATACAACTATGAATGCGCGGAGCACAAGAACCCAGGCTGTCGACACCATTCAGCGAGAGCTCACCGCCTTCGCCCGGCGCGCCCGTGGCCGCGCCGCCGAGCTGCATCCCGAGCTGAGCCTGGTCGCCTACAGCATTCTCGACCTGATCCTCGAACGCGACGGTTGTCTGGCTACCGATCTCGCCGAACAGTTCCTGCTCGACAAGTCGACCGTCAGCAGGCAGGTCGGCGCGCTGGAGAAGCTCGGTTACCTCGAACGGGCGGTCGACCCCGGCAATCGGCGCAATCACGTCCTGCACGCCACCCCTGAGGGCCGAATCGTCGCCCTAGAGGCCGAACGCCGACGTCGGGAGGCCTTCCAGGCGCGTTTCGCCGACTGGACGGACGAGGATGTCGCGGCCATGGCCGGTTACCTGACCCGCTACAACCGCGGCGACTGACCAGCCCGGTATTCAGCGCGATCGGTCCGTCGGCGGGCATCCGGCTGGCTATTGCGCGCGTCACCCCGGCCGATGGGCGGTGCCCCGGCAGCGCACGTGAGTCGGTATAGTCGCCGCGGATGAGTAGTGACACCACCCACCCCGTGCAAGAGCGTTCACCACGCCCGATCAATCGAGCATGGTGGCTGGTGCCGGTGCTGCTCACCATTGTCTCGGTCGTCTGCGTCAGGACGCCGATCTGGCCCTTCGAACGCTATTCCGACGGGTTCATCGATCTTCAGGTCTACCGCCTCGGCATCGAGGCGATGCGCGACGGCGCCGACATGTACGGCCAGCTGCCCAAGACCACGATCGGCATCGGTCTGCCCTTCATCTACCCGCCGTTCGCGGCCATCGCGCTGGCGCCGTTCGCGCTGCTGCCGTGGGGCACGGCGAAGATCCTCTACGTCGTGGTGTCGATCGCCGCCGTCGCCTGGACCCTGTACCTGGTTGCCCGCCGCTACCACCCCGACCGCAAGCAGGTCGCCCTGCTCGTCACCGCCTGCGCGCTGCCGCTGGCGATGCTGCTGGAACCGGTCCGCTCGACCATCGACTTCGGTCAGGTCAACCTCTTGCTGATGGTGCTGGTCGCCACCGACTGCCTGCTCCCGAAGACCCGCTACCCCCGCGGCATGCTGATCGGCCTCGCCGCCGCCATCAAGCTCACGCCCGCCGCCTTCGTGCTCTACTTCCTGGTCCGCAAGGATTACAAGGCCGCCGCGACCGCCGCGGCCACCGGCGCGATCGCCACCATCGCCTCGTTCGCTTTCCTGCCCACCGAATCCACCCGCTACTGGTTCGGTGGCCTCGGCAATGTCTCGGGTCTGAGTGGCTCGGCCTTCCATACCAATCAGTCGATCCAGGCCGTCATGGCTCGCCTGCACATCACCGGCCTGCCCTTCGATGTCCTGTGGCTGGTGCTGGGTGCGCTGCTGCTCGTCCTCGTCGTCGCCGCGATGCGCAAGGCTGCCGACGCCCCGGCGATCGCCCTGTCCCTCAACGCGGTCTTCACGCTGCTGCTGTCGCCGATCTCGTGGTCGCACCACTGGGTCTGGATCGCGCCCGCGTTGCTCGCGATGGTCTGCCACGCCCGCACCCTGCCCGTCGCCGGCGCCCGAGGCTGGTACGCCACGGCTGTCGCCGTCGCCGCGGTCTTCGTGATCGCGCCGCACAGCTTCCTGCCCGACGGCGAACACCGTGAGACCTCGTGGACCTGGGATCAACACATCATCGGCGACACGTACGTGTGGTTGGCCGTCGCGCTCGTCGTCTTGTTCCTCGTCACCGGACGTCGGCCCGCGCAGCCTGTGGCCGAGCCCGCGGCGGTCGAGGAACACGTGCGCGTCGCCTGACTATCAGGGGAAACCGGCGGCTCTGTCCCGTGTCGGGTGGTAACCGAGGGCTACCGGGAGCGGATAGGCGGCGATATCGGGGTGTGCGATGTCGGCCAGCTGTCGCAGGCTCGAGTCCAGTCCGGACTGGATGGCGTGACGAAGCACGACCACATCGGCGTCCCGCAATACCTGGCCGTGCAGGCTGGTTCCAAGCGTCGCGCGGGTAACGTCTCGCAGCTGCTCGACTTCCACGGTGAAGGCGACAGCGACCCCGGTTACCCCGCCGCACGTCATCGTCCAACCGAGGGTCGGGCGGTATTCGGTGACGACCAAGCGCACGTCGTGGATCATGTAGAACATCTGAACCTGTGCGGCGAGTTCGCGACCGGCGCCGACTCGATCCGTTGCCGGGCCGGTCCAGGCGTGGAGTTCGGACATCCACGAGACGATGTGCTCCGGCTGGGACAACAAGTCCCACAGCTTTTCCGGTGAAACAGCCAGGGAGACAGTGCCGCTGACGCGCACCTGGTCCAAGCCGTGTGAGGGTGTGGTGTCGGACGTGATCAGTACCTCGCCCTGACGCCTGCGATTACTCCGCTGGGCCATGATCCCCCACTTCATCAAGACCTCGCGTGCGATGCTCGCACGTCGACGCCGAGGAGAAAATGCCGAGCGGTGGGTAGACAGACAGGGTGTTGCAGGTGCCGCGCTGCACCGCCGGTTTCCCGGCTACCACTCCTGAAGGGTTTTCCTTGTCCCGATCGGCGTGCATGAGACGCTAGCCGATCGGGTCGGAATGTCTACCCGGACAGAGGATCTCGCGTGCAACACCATAACGTCAGGGCTTCCTTCGTGGTGAGTCACCATTCCTCCGTGATTCACGCGGGGCGAAGCTGTGCCGCTCAGATGCCGACCGGTCGCCTCAGCTGGTGACGGAGGCTTCGCGCTGGAGTTCCAAGGCGATGTCGATGAGCTGGTCTTCCTGGCCGCCGACGAGTTTGCGTTTGCCCGCTCGGACGAGCATTTCTGCGGCGGAGACGCCGTAGCGTTCGGCTTGGCGTTCGGCGTGCTTGAGGAAGCTGGAGTACACGCCCGCGTAGCCCATCATCAGTGATTGGCGGTCGAGTAGGCATTCCTGGGGCATGGCCGGGCGGACGACGTCTTCGGCGGCATCGGCGATGGCGAAGAAATCGACACCGGTGGTGATGGCGAGTTTGTCGGCGACACCGACGAACGCTTCGACGGGGGTGTTGCCCGCGCCGGCGCCGAAGCGGCGGGTGGACCCGTCGATCTGGGTGGCTCCCGCGCGGACGGCGTAGACGGAGTTGGCCACGGCGAGGCCGAGGTTTTCGTGGCCGTGGAAGCCGACTTGGGCGTCGGTGCCGAGTTCGGTGACGAGGGCGGCGACGCGGTCGGAGACTTGTTCGAGGACCAGCGCGCCGGCGGAGTCGACGATGTAGACGCATTGGCAGCCTGCGTCGGCCATGATCCGAGCCTGTTTCGCGAGGGCTTCGGGGGGTTGGGTGTGCGACATCATGAGGAAGCCGACGGTTTCCAGGCCGAGGTCGCGGGCGTAGCCGAAGTGTTGGATGGAGACGTCGGCTTCGGTGCAGTGGGTGGCGATGCGGCAGATGGAGGCGCCGTTGTCCTGGGAGATCTTGATGTCTTCTTTGACGCCGACGCCGGGCAGCATGAGGAACGCGATTTTGGCGTTCTTGGCTGTGTGGGCGGCGATGGTGATGAGTTCTTGTTCGGGGGTTTTGGAGAATCCGTAGTTGAACGAGGAGCCGCCGAGGCCGTCGCCGTGGGTGACTTCGATGACGGGGACGCCGGCACCGTCTAGGGCGGCGACGATGTCGCGGACTTCGGTGGTGGTGAATTGGTGGCGTTTGTGGTGGGACCCGTCACGCAGGGAGGTGTCGGTAATCCGAATGTCGAGATCGGCAGAGAATGGCATGGTCGAGTCTCCTTACGCCCGGCTCGGCTGCGGCGAGCGCAGGGCCTCGGGGGTGATGGTGTCGAGGGCTGATGAATCGGTCATGATCACACCCGAGTCGACAGGATCTGTTCGGCCATGACTTCGCCGACGCGGGTGGCGGCAGCGGTCATGATGTCGAGGTTGCCCGCGTAGGGCGGCAAAAAGTCGCCTGCGCCTTCGACTTCGACGAACACCGATACCTTCGCCAGCCCACCGGAGACGACGGAGGGTTCGTCGAACTGGGGTTCGTTGAGCAACCGGTAGCCGGGCACGTACTGCTGGATATCGGCGACCATTCGATGGATCGACGCAGCGATCGCATCGTGGTCGGCATCGTCGGGAATGGCGCAGAAGATGGTGTCGCGCATGATCATCGGCGGTTCGGCCGGATTCAAGATGATGATCGCCTTGCCGCGCTGCGCACCACCGATGGTTTCCACGCCACGGCTGGTGGTCTTGGTGAACTCATCGATGTTCGCCCTGGTGCCGGGGCCTGCGGAATTGGACGAAACCGAGGCGACGATCTCGGCGTAGGGCACCGGCACGACGCGGGAGACGGCGGCGACGATCGGGATGGTGGCCTGGCCACCGCAGGTGATCATGTTGACGTTCGGCGCGTCCAGCAGCGAGGCCAGGTTCACCGGCGGCACCACGGCCGGGCCGACCGCGGCGGGGGTGAGGTCGACGGCGCGGATGCCGAGTTCGGCATACCGCGGCGCGGCGGCGCGGTGGACGTAGGCCGAGGTCGCCTCGAACACCATGTCGGGCTTCTCGTCCTGGGCGAGCAGCCAGTCCACACCTTCGGCAGAGGTTTCCAGGCCCAGCCCGCGAGCGCGTTTGAGCCCTTCGCTGTCGGGGTCGATGCCGATCATCCAGCGTGGCTCGATGGCTTCCGAGCGCAGCAGCTTGTAGAGCAGATCGGTGCTGATGTTGCCGGATCCTACGATCGCGGCGGTGACGGAACCGTGGGACACGGTTGGCCTCCTCGAGGAATAGCGGCCGGGCGGGCCGGCGGGGGTGGGGTCGGCTCAGGTGAACGACAAGCGGACAGAGCCGAGTCCGGTGAAGTCGGCGAGGAAATCGTCGCCGGGTCTGGCGTCGATCGCGCGGGTACAGGAGCCGGGCAACACGATGTCACCGGCGGTGAGCCGCACCCCGAAGGTCGCGACCTTGCGGGCCAGCCAGGCGACCGCGATCGTCGGATCGCCGAGGACCGCGTCGCTGCGGCCTTCGGCGACGACCTCACCGTTGCGGGTGAGCACGGCGTCGATCGCGGTGATGTCGATGTCGCCCGGGGCGACTCGCTCCTTGCCGAGAACGAACCCGGCCGAGGACGCGTTGTCGGAAATCGTGTCGGCCAGCCCGATCTTCCAATCGGTGATCCGCGAGTCGATCAGCTCGATCGACGGGGCGTAGGCGACGGTCGCGGCGAGGACATCGGCTTCGGTGCAGTCCTCGCCGGGCAGGTCCGCGCCGAGGATGAACCCGACCTCGACCTCCACCCGGGGAAGCAGGAACGTCGAGGTGTCGACGGGGACGTCCTCGAAGACCTCCATATCGGCGAGCAGGTGACCGTAATCGGGCTCGTCGACGCCCATCATCTGCTGCATCGCCTTCGACGACAGCCCCACCTTGTGCCCGACGACTTTCCCGCCGTCGCCGAGCCTGCGCCGGATATTGAGCAGCTGGACCTCGTACGCGTCCACCACATCGATGCCCGGATACCGGTCGACGATGGGGGACACGGCCACCCGGTCCAGCTCCGCCCGCGCCAGTTCGGCGGCGAGCTCGGCGCGCATGCCGGTTGTCAGCATCCTGGCTCCCTCTTCTCTTCTGGTGATTCCACCCCATGCTCGTGGCCGAGACGGCGCACCGGGGCGGGCTCTCCCGCTGGATGGACAGGAAATTGCGAGGCCCTGCCCGGGATCGCCGCACACGCGGCCACCAGTACGACGGTCATCGCCGCGATGGTCGAGAACACGAGATGTGTTGCGGCCGAAAGTGATTGCGGCGACGGCTCACCCACGTCACCGAGGCGCGCGTTGACGATGGCGCCGAACGCGGCGACCCCCACCGCACTGCCAAGTGACCGCGCGAACAGAGTGGCCGAGGTGACCACGCCGCGTTCGGTCCACTGCGCGCTCGTCTGCGCCGCGATGAGCGTGGGTGTGGCCACCAACCCCATGCCCGCGCCGACCACGAAACACGAGACGGCGACCTGCCACAGCGCCGAGTTCTCGTCGAGGAGCAGCGTCGTCGCCGCGCCGATCGCCGCCACGGTACTACCGAGCACGGCGCAGGTGCGAAAGCCGAAGCGCAGGTACACCTTTCCCGCACGAGCCGCCGCCAAGGGCCAGCCGAGGGTGAGCGCGCCGGTGACGAGCCCCGCGACCAGAGCGCTCGTACCGAGCACGCCCTGATTGAACATCGGCACATAGGTGGTGAACCCGAACAGCAGCGCCCCACCGAGCATGGCCGCGACACAGCTCGCGACCACCACCCGCCGGGTGAACACCCACAACGGCAGAATCGGCTGCGCGGCCCGCGCTTCCACGACCACGAACAGCGCGAGCGACAGCGCGGCGCAACCGAACACCGCGAAGCCGACCGGCGACCCCCACGCCCAGGCGTGCCCACCTTCGAGCAGTCCGAGCACCAGCGCCCCCGCCCCGAGCGTCAACAGCACCGCTCCCGCGTAGTCGATGCGCCGACGACGCCGGGGTACGGACTCGTGGAAGTTGCGGACCAGCATCCACGCGGCGAGCGCGGCCAGCGGCAGGTTGACCAGGAAGATCCACCGCCAGCCGAGGTAGTCGGCGCAGATGCCGCCGAGCAGCGGCCCCGTCACCGACGCCACCGCCCACACCCCGGCCAGATAGCCCTGGACCGTGGCACGTTCGGCCAGCGTGTACAGGTCACCGGCGATGACCATGGTCGTCGGCTGAATAGCGCCGGCGCCGATGCCCTGGACGGCGCGGAACACGATCAGGGCGAGCATGCTGCTCGCCGACCCACACAGTAGGGAGCCGAGCGCGAACACCGCGATGCCGAACAGCATCACCGGCTTGCGACCGAACGTGTCGGCGAGCGCGCCGTAGATCGGCACGGTGACCGCCTGGGCGAGCAGATAGATCGTGAACAGCCACGGGAACAGCGTGAAATCGCCGAGACTGTCGGTGATCGACAGCACCGCGGTCGCCAGGATCGTCGAGTCGAGCGCGACGAGTCCGGTGGCGAGCATCAGCGAGGCCAGCACCGGCCCACGGTCCGAGCCGAATCCGACATCGGATCGCGCGGTATCGGTTGCCACAGCACACCTTTCGCCTCAGAAGCGGATACGGACCTGGTCGGTGCGCGGACGGGCCTGGCAGGCCAGGGCGTAGCCGGCGTCGATGTCCTCCTGATCGAGGATCGCCGCGTTGGTCATGGTCACCTCGCCGTCGACGACGGTGCACGCGCACGAACCGCATTCGCCCTCGCGGCAGGAATAGGGGACATCGAGTCCGTCGGCGAGCATCACGTCGACGAGGGTGCGCGAGCGCGGCCAGCTCAGCGCGTGCACCGTCCCGTCGAGCTCCACCTCCACGCGCGCGGCATCCTCGGCGTCGGTGGGGTCGAGTGGCGTGGGCTCGGCGAAGGGATCACCGGACAGCGAGACGAATACCTCGGTGGTGACGCGCTCGCGCGGCCATCCGGCGCCGGTCAGCGCCTCGGTCACCGCCGACATGAACGGGCCCGGCCCGCACACGAACGACTCGAAGGACGGATACGGCGCGGCGAACTCGGCCAGCTGGGAAGCGGTCGGCAGGCCCTGTAGGGATTCGAGCCAGTGCACCAAGGTGATTCGGCCCGGATATCGCGCGACGAGGTCACGCAGGGCATCAGCGAAGATGACCGATTCCTGGTCGCGATTGGCGTAGAACAGCACCACCCGGCCCGCGCCCTGCGCCAGGGCCGAGCGCAGGATCGACATCACCGGTGTGATGCCGCTGCCCGCCGCCCACAACAGCAGATCGGTGTCGAGGGAGGCCGGCGTGAAGGTTCCTTGCGGTGGCAGCACGTCGAGGGTGTCGCCGACAGAGATGTTGTCGCACAACCAGTTCGAGCCGTAACCGCCGGGCGTGCGTTTGACCGTGACCTGCGGCGGATCGCCCGTGAACGGCGAACTCGCCAGCGAGTAGCAGCGCGCCACCGCCTCGGTCCGCTCGCTCGGGATACGCAGCGTGAGGAACTGGCCAGGCCGATAGGCGAAGCGGTCGGCGACCGCATCGGGCACATCGAACACCAGCGAGCGGGCGTCCTCGGTCTCCTCGATCACCGCTGACACCCGCAGCGTCACAACCCGCGAGCCACGCGGAACGTCGACAGTCGCCCTCGTCACTGGTGTCCTCCTCGATCACAGAACCGGCGTTGCGGAGCAACCGTCGCAGGCCCGACGACATTGCGGAGCCCATGGCTCCCGGTAGCCGGGAGATCGCCGCGCACAGCCCGCTGACCGGGAAGACCAGGGCGGACACGGTGGCCGACGACCCTAGCGTCGGGCTCGTGGACACCAGATATTCCGGGGGCGCCCGATGAACCGCATGCAGAACACCGTCGCGCTGGTCACCGGCGCGGCCGGGGGAATGGGGCGCGCCCATTGCCGTCGGCTGGCCGAGGAAGGCGCCGACATCATCGCCCTCGACATCGAGGCCGCCGCGGACGAATTAGCCCAGACAGCACGGGAAGTCGAGTCGGTGGGCCGCCTGTGCGTCACCGGCGTCGCCGACGTGCGCGATCAGGCGCAGCTCGATGTGGCCGTCGCCGACGGCGTCGCCGCACTGGGCCGCCTCGACGTGATCGTGGCCAACGCCGGCATCTACACCGACCTCGGCCTGTCCTGGGAACTGTCGGACCAGGCCTGGCAGCGCACCATCGACATCAACCTCACCGGCATGTGGCACACCGTGCGGGCGGCCGTTCCGGCTCTGACCGACGGCGGCTCGGTCGTGATCGTGAGCTCCACCAACGGCATCGTCGGCGCGGCCGCGGCCGCGCACTACTCGGCGAGCAAGCACGCCGTGGTCGGCCTCGCCCGCACACTGGCCAATGAACTCGGCCCGCGCGGGATCCGGGTGAACACGGTGCATCCAGGCTCGGTCGCGACGCCGATGATCCTCAATGCCGCCGTGTACGCCAAACTGCGCCCCGACCTGCCGAATCCGACCCGCGAGGACGCGGCGGAGGCGCTCGCCCGCCGCACGATTCTGCCCGTTCCGTGGGTGGATCCGGTCGACATCAGCAATGCCGTGCTCTTCCTCGCATCCGACGAGTCCCGTTACGTGACGGGAATCCAACTCGTGGTGGATGCCGGACTTACTCAGAAGGTGTGACATGGGACGGGTTTCGGGCAAGATCGCGCTGATCACCGGCGCCGCGCGCGGCATCGGCCGCGCACAGGCGATCCGGCTGGCCGAGGAAGGCGCCGACATCGTCGCCGTCGATATCTGCGGGCCGGTCGAGACCGTGGTGTCGCCGGGAGCGACCCACGACGACCTCGCCGAGACCGTGCGCGCGGTCGAGGCGACCGGCGCGCGGATCGTCGCCGCGACCGTCGACGTCCGCGACGGCGCGGCGCTGCGGGCCGCGGTCGACGCCGCGACCGAGCAGCTGGGTGGCCTCGACATCGTCTGCGCCACCGCCGGAATCAGTTCCAGCGGCGGCGCACTGGAACTGACCGAACAGCAGTGGCAGACGATGATCGACGTCAACCTGACCGGCGTGTGGCAGACGTGCAAGGCCGCCACCCCGCACCTGATCGCGCGCGGCGGCGGCGCGATGGTCCTGACAAGCTCTATCGCCGGGCTTCGCGGCTTGGTCGGCGTCGCGCACTACACCGCCGCCAAACACGGGGTGGTGGGACTGATGCGTTCGCTGGCGAAAGAGCTGGCCCCGCACCATGTCCGGGTGAACTCGGTGCATCCGACCAATGTCGACACCCCGATGATCCAGAACGACATGGTGCGCAAGGTGTTCCGGCCCGACCGGGACAACCCCACCCGCGAGGAATTCGCCGAGGCGGCCGTGACGATGAACATGCTGCCCATCCCGTGGGTCGACCCGGTCGACATCGCCAATGCCGCCCTGTTCCTGGCCTCGGACGAGGGCCGCTATATCACCGCGGTGACGTTGCCCATCGACGCGGGCAGCACCCAGCGCTAGCGCACTAGCAACGTTCGTACTGACGCGCGAAGGGCTCCGACTCCGGGGCGACCTCGCGCTCGGATGCCGGGCAGCCGCCGACGAGGACGGCGAGTCTGGGGCCATCGCGCGTCACGATCGTGTAATCGACGACTGCGCCGGGTCGGGCCAGGTAACGAAGGTGCCGGTCGGCGAGTTGCGTTGCCTGCGCGGTGCTGAGTTTCTCACCGACGGGCGGGAATACCGTGACGTCCAGGGTGCGGCCCGCTGCGTCGGGCGGGTCGAGCACCGACACCTCGGTGAGAAACGGCCGCCAGTCCCCGGAAAAGGAGTCTGTCATCCGGTGGATCTTGAACATGGTCGAGTCGCCTCGGTAGTGCGGCGGCAGTAGCTGAGCACCCATGGCGCGCACGACAGACGCGGTCTCGGCTGGTGTGACGCCGTCCTCGCGCCGCACGTCGAGTCGGGATGTGTAGTAGGAGTTGTGGCCGTACGGGTGGTACTGGAACGCATGTGACGCGTCGGTCACTCCAGGAAGGGCCTCGATGGCCGTCTCGATCACCCGGGACCAGCGGTCACTTCGGGCGGGGCATGGACGTGGAAGCGAACGCGGCATACACCTGGACCCGAGTGTCAGCGGCCGATACCGGTGCGGAGATTCGCTCGGCCTGATCGGGCCCTTGCGGAAAGAGCGAACATCCAGTGAGCAGGACTGCCGCCATCATCGACACGATGGTGGGCACGGTGAAGCGCATGACAGTTCATCCTGCCAGCAGTCGGCTGGGGTCAGCCGTGAAGACTGAAATGCGCGGGCTGCCAATGGCGGCCCGCGCATTGTGCTGGTTCAGTGTGCGGTGTCCTTGCGGGTGAGGAAAGCCAGTACGGCCGACTCGAATTCGTTCTTGCGTTCGATCATCGCCCAGTGCCCGCAATTCGGGAACACGTGCAGTTCGGCGCGCGGGATCGTGCGCATCGGGATCAGCGCCATATCGAGGGGGCTCACCCGGTCGTCACGGCCCCAGGTGATCAGCGTGGGCGCCTGCACCTTGTGCAGCATCGCCCACGGTGGTGGGGCGTCGGAGGCTTCCATGGCGCGGACCATCATCGCGAACGCGGCCTTGCTGTACATCCGGCGGGCGCTGTCGAGGGTCGCGGGATCGGTGGCCTGGGTCCAGCGCTGCTCGATCAATTCCTCGGTGACCATCGCCGGGTCGTAGACCATCGAGTGCAGCCACTGGACCAACCGCTCGCGGGTGGGTTCCTCGGTGAACTCCTGCAGCAGCTTGATGCCCTCGCCGGGGCCGGGGCTGAAGAGGTTACGGCCGATGCCGCCGATCGTCACCAGCTTGCCGACCCGCTCCGGATGGGCGATGGCGTAGTTGAGCGCCACGCCGCCGCCCATCGAGTTGCCGATGATGTCGACGCTGTCCAGGCCGAGCGCGTCGACGAACCGGACCACCGCGTCGAGCGCGGTGACCATCGGATGGCCGCCGAAGTCGTCGCTCACCCCGAAGCCGGGGAATTCCAGGACGAGACAACGGAATCGGTCCGCGAAGGTGGCGAGATTGGCGCCGAAGTTGCGCCACCCGGTGACGCCGGGCCCCGATCCGTGCAGGAGCAGCAGCGGTGGGCCTTCGCCCGCCTCGTGGTAGCGCAGGACACCCGCGTCGGTGGTGATCTCGCGCAGCGTGCCCTCGTAGCTCAGGTCGGTCACGCGTGGGTCCCGCCGTCGATGCGGATCTCGGTGCCGGTGATGAAGGCGCCGTCCTCGGAGACGAGCATCGCGATCACGCCCGCCACCGCCGTCGGGTCACCCATGCCCGCGCCGCCGGACTCGCGGTCGGTCGGCAGGACGGGAGACAGCTTGGAGAACAGTGCCCAGTCGGAGTCGGCGGGCACGTATCCCGGAGTGGCGTCGGTGATTCCGGACTTGATGCTGCCGGGCGCGACGCAGACCGCGCGCAGGCCCTTGCCGCCGTACTCGAGGGCGATGGCGTGGGTGAAGGACTGGATGCCGCCCTTGCTCGCCGCGTAGGCCGCCATGTACGGGTGCGCGAACGCGGCCGAGGTGGAGCTGAAGTTCACCACCGTCGCACGCGGGTTGGCCAGCAGCGCGGGCAGCGCCTCGCGGACCACCAGGAAGGTGCCGGTGAGGTTCACCCGGATGATCAGGTTCCACAGGTCGAGGGAGGTCTGTTCGGTGTGCGAGGCGCGCAGGATGCCCGCCGCGTTCACCAGCGAATCCAGTCCGCCGAGGTTCTCCACTGAGGCGCGCACGCCCTCGACCACCGACTGTTCGTCGCCGATATCGATCACCAGGGTGGTGAGCCGATCCGCGGTGCCGCGCTCGGCAGCCTGTGCGCTGGTCGCGGCGAGGCCGTCGGCCGACACGTCGGCGGCGACCACCGTGGCGCCCTCGTCGAGCAGCCGCAGCGCGGTGGCCTGGCCGATGCCCGATGCGGCGCCGGTGACCAGCGTCCGGTGGTTGTCGAGTCTGTTCATGGGGTTCTCTCCTGGTCTGGGTGTCAGCCGAGTCGGCCGGGAACCGGTTCGTGGCGGAGCTGATCGGTCGCCAGCGCGCCTGCGCGGACGGCGTCCTCGATGGAATCGCGCAGGGCGGGGCAGGTGGGGATCCAACTGCTGTGTTCACCGAGCGCCGCGCGCCGAGCGAACTCGGGGCACGCGGACTCGGCGTCGTCGAGCCACTGGATGCTGGTGTGGCTCGGACTGAACTTCTCGGCGAGCACCTTGTTGCCGCAGGAAGCGCATTCGACGGGTTCCATTCTCGCCCGCCTCATCGCTCGCCGGCGGCATGACGCGCGCCGATATAGCCGAACACCATGGCCGGACCGATCGTCGCTCCCGCACCGGCGTAGTCGTTGCCCATCACCGCGGCGGAGGTGTTGCCCGCGGCGTAGAGGCCAGCAATGGGCGAGCCGTCGGCGCGCAGCACCTGGGCGTCGGCGTTGTAGACCAGTCCGCCCTTGGTGCCGAGGTCGCCGATCCGCACCCGCAGCGCGTAGTACGGACCCTTGTCCAGCACATCGAGCGCGGGCGTGGCCAGGGTCGGGTCGCCGTAGTAGTTGTCGTAGGCGCTCACCCCGCGACCGAAGTCCGCGTCGTGCCCGTCGCGGGCGAAACCGTTGAAGCGCCCGACGGTGTCGCGCAGACTGTCGACGGGAACGCCGATCGCCGCGGCCAGTCCCTCGATGTCGGGCGCGGTCTGCATCAGGCCGCTCGTCAGCCAGGAGGACGGGAACTTCTGGCCGGGCACGATACCGCCGATGGGGTAGCGGCTCTTGGCTTTCGCGTCGAAGATCAGCCAGGCCGGATCGTGGCCGCCCTTCAGCTGGGCATGCACGAACGTCACATACGGCGACGCCTCGTTGGTGAACCGCTTACCCGTGTTGTCGACGATGATCGAGCGCGGGATGGAGCGCTCCGACACCAGCA
The DNA here is from genome assembly GCF_001427185.1 of Nocardia sp. Root136. Lineage (NCBI taxonomy): Bacteria > Bacillati > Actinomycetota > Actinomycetes > Mycobacteriales > Nocardiaceae > Nocardia > Nocardia sp. Root136. The sequence goes on along the minus strand of NZ_LMFE01000001.1, from coordinate 468,005 downwards.
CCTGATTGATGCCGTCCGGCCGCTGGAACGAGGGCATCCACCAGGCGTCGTCCATGAGATCGACTGCCGCGCCGACCTGCTCGCCCGCGATGATGCCGTCGCCGGTATTGTCCGTCGACGCCGCGCTGAAATTGTCGCGCCCGCCCTCGGGCAGGTGGTCCTTGCGCATGGTCTGGTTGTACTCGAAACCGCCGGTGGCCAGCAGCACGCCGTCGCGCGCTCTGATCCGGATCTCGCGGCCGTCGCGCTCGGCGAGCACGCCGAGCACCGCGCCCGTGTCGTCGGTGATCAGCGAACGCAACGGGGTGTCGAGCCACAGCGGCACTCCCGCATCGCGTACCGCCAGCCGCAGCCGGGCGATCAGTGCCCGGCCGAGCGTGTCCATGTGCCTGCGCAACACGATCGCCTTGATCGCCCGCAGGCCGGTCAGCAGCGCCGTCCAGCGCGCCCGCCAGGTGCGGGTCACCATATTGAGCTGGACGAAGTCCTTGGAGGTGATGAACAGTCCGGGCGGCGTCGCGAGCGCGGCCGGACGCAGGAGATCCTCGTCCGCGCCGAGCTGTTTGAGATCGACCGGCAGCGGCTCGATGGACCGGCCCGCGGGCCGTCCGCCGGGTGCTTCGGGGTGATAGTCGGAATAGCCGGCGCACCACTGGAATCGCAGGTGCGGGCTGGTCTCGAGGAAGGCCAGCATGCGCGGGCCCTCGTCGATGAACGCGTCGAGGTTCGTCGTCGGCACCCGGTCGCCGACGACGGCGTCGAGATAGGCGCGCACGTCGGCGCGGGAATCGCCGAGGCCCTCGCGCAGCAGCGTCGGGTTGTTGGGCACCCAGATGCCGCCGCCCGAGAGCGCGGTGCTGCCGCCGTAGACCGAGGCCTTCTCGATGACCAGGGTGTCCAGGTCGCGATCGGCGGCGGCGAGCGCGGCGGTGAGCCCGCCCGCGCCGCTGCCGACGACGAGGAAACCGACCTCGTGATCCCAGTGTTGTTCGGTCGCAGTCATGTCCGCCTCGCTCAGCCGACGACCATGTCGTCCTGGGACCAGAACGCGCGCATGCTCACGATGCGGGCGTCCTCGTCGAAGGTCATGACATCGATCGGGTCGAGGGTGAAGGTCTGCTCGCCGAACTTGGTGACCACCCGGAAGCTGAACGCGGCGCTGTCGCCCGCGACGCGGAGGGTGAACAGTTCGGTCGAACGCTCGAGCGGCTCGATGTTCTCGTAGAACTTCGTGATCGCCGCGTGCCCGATATGCGGCTCGGTGCCGACCGGGTCCTCCACCGTCGCGTCCTCGCGGTAGAGGGCGACGACGTCGGCGGCCGTACCGCTGCCGACGGCCTCCACATACTTGCGCACCGTCGCGCGAATGTCGTCCGCTGAAGCCATCGTGTCGCTCCTGAAATGTCGAAAGGGATGAGTCTGTGAACCGAACCACATGCGGTGGCCCGGATGCCCCGGTCTCTCCCGACCAGCGGGAGAGACCGGGAATAGGTCATTCGCCGAGGATGTGCCGAACGGCGAGGTGGCTGAACAGCATGGACGCGCCGATCGGATTGCCGCCGCCGGGGTAGACCTCGCCGCTCACCGCGGCCATGGTGTTGCCCGCGGCGTACAGGCCGGGAATCGGTTCGCCGTCGCGGCCGAGTACCCGCGCCGCGCTGTCGGTGCGCAGACCGCCCTTGGTGCCCAGATCGGAGATGCCGAACGCCGCCGCGTGGTACGGGCCCTTCTCGATGGTCACCAGCGGCGGTTCGCCGTTGGTGAAGGCCCGGTCGTAGGCCTCGTCACCCCGCCCGAAATCGGGATCGACGCCGGTGGGGACCATCGCGTTGAACCGCTCGACGGTGGCCTCCAGGTTCGCCGCGGGCACGCCGATCTTCGCGGCGAGCTCGGCGAGGGTGTCGGCGGTGTGCCACAGCCCCGCCTCGACGTACTTCTCGGTCTCGACCATGGAGACGTTGGTGGCCTTGATCGGGGGCACCTCGCCTTCTTTGTCGTCGTAGATCATCCAGAACGGCAGGGTCAGCCCGCGCTCGCGCATCTGCCGGATGACATCGCGCCCGAGCCGGTCATACGGAGCGGACTCGTTGACGAAGCGATGGCCGTCCTGGTCGACGAAGATGCCGCCGGTGAACCACAGCGCGAACGCCGAACGCCCGTCGGGATGGGTCAGCCCGGGCGACCACCACGCCTGATCCATCAGATCGGTATCGGCGCCCGCCGCGATGCCCGCCTGGTGCGCCCTGCCCTGATTTCCCCAGGGCCCCATCGTGTCCCGTGCCCGGCCCGGCACGCCGTAGTGCTCGCGCAGTGCCTCGTTCTGCTCGAATCCACCCGCCGCGAGAATCACGCCGCGCCGCGCGCGGATCGCGATTCTGGCACCGTCGCGTTCGACGATCGCGCCGGTCACCACCCCGTCCTCGACCACCAGTTCCACCAGCGGCGAATCCAGGTGCAGCCGCGCGTGCGGGTAGCTCGAGATCGCACGCAGCATCCGCCCGATCAGCGCCTGCCCGCCGATCAGCAGGTCCTGCGGGGGAGCGCCGAGCCGGTCGGCGTCGAGCGTTCCGCGCAACGATTCGCGCAGCGGACCCATCTCCGCGGCAGGCAGCGGCGTCGGCATGATGTGGCGCTGACCGTCGAGCCGGGCCTTGGGAGCCTTCCCGAAGTAGTCCGGCCACGGCAGCACCATGAACGCGAAATGGTCGTCGGCTTCGAGGTATTCGATGAGATCGCGACCCCGCCGGACGTAGGTCTGCTGCAACTCGTCCGGGGTGCGGTCGCCGACCACGGCGCGGTAATACGTCAGCGCGTCGTCGATGGTGTCGTCGGTGCCCGCCCGCTCGAGCACCGGGTTGCAGGGAAACCACACTCCGCCGCCGCCCGAGTACGCCGTCGTGCCGCCGAACTTGTCGGTCGCCTCGACCACCGCGACGCTGAGTCCCTCGCGGGCCGCAGTGTAGGCGCCGGCCAGGCCACCGCCCGACCCCGCGACCAGCACATCGACCTCGTCGTTCCAGTCCACCACTGTTTCCTCCTGGTACCACCTCGAATTGCGCTCGACGGTAGGCCCGCCGCCGGTGGCCGTGGGGCCGATCTCCCGATCACCGGGAGGGCATCGATCCGCGAATGTGCCGGTCAGCGGGAAGGGGACCTGCTCGAACGGTGCGCGCGTCCTTAGCGTCGCCGCAGAGAAACCGGTCTCCATCGAAAGGTAGGCACTGTGAACCCCGAGACCCCATCGGCACCAGCGAAAGGCCCGACCGACGTCGACGTGGTCGTCGTCGGTGCGGGCATCGCCGGCCTCTACGCGCTGCACCGCTTCCGCGGCAGCGGCCTCACCGTGCGGGTGTTCGAAGCCGGTGACGGCGTGGGCGGCGTCTGGTACTGGAACCGCTATCCGGGCGCGCGCTGCGATGTCGAGAGCGTCGACTACTCGTACTCCTTCGACGACGCCCTGCAACAGGAATGGAACTGGAGCGAGAAATACGCCACCCAGCCCGAGATCCTTTCCTACCTCGAGCACGTCGCCGATCGCTACGACCTGCGTCGCGACATCGAATTCGGTACCCGTGTCACCGATATCGTGCTCGACGAGCAGACCCTGCGCTGGCAGGTCGCCACCGACACCGGCCGCGCGGTCTCGGCCCGGTTCGTCGTGCTGGCCACCGGCCCGCTGTCGAACGCGAACACCCCGGCCATCGACGGACTCGACACCTTCGCCGGGCAGATCCTGCACACCTCGCACTGGCCGCACGAGGGGGTCGACCTCACCGGCCGCCGGGTCGGCGTGATCGGTACCGGATCCTCCGGCATCCAGACGATCCCGTGCGTGGCCGAGCAGGCACAGCGGTTGCACGTGTTCCAGCGCACCGCCAATTACAGTGTGCCCGCTGGTAATACGCCGCTGACCGAGCAGGATCGAGCGGCGCAGAAGGCGAACTATCCCGAGCGCAGGCGGCTGTCGATGGCCAGCGGCGGCGGTTCGCCGCATCAGGCGCATCCGGATTCCGCGGTCGCGGTGACCGATCGGGAACGGCGCGAGGCCTACGAGAAGCGCTGGGCGCTGGGCGGTGTGCTGTTCAGCAAGACCTTCCCCGACCAGCTCACCACCCTCGCCGCCAACGACACCGCGCGGGAATTCTGGGAGGAGAAGGTGCGGGCCGTGATCGAGGACCCGCGTGTCGCCGATCTGCTCGTTCCGCACGACCACCCCATCGGCACCAAGCGGATCTGCACCGATACGAACTACTACCAGACCTTCAACCGCGACAATGTCGAGCTGGTCGACCTGAAGGCCACGCCGATCACCCGGATCGACGCCGCGGGCGTGCACACCACCGACGCGCACTACCCGCTCGACACCCTGGTGCTAGCGACCGGATTCGACGCGATGACCGGGTCGGTATCGCGGATGAACATCGTCGGCCGGGGTGGCGAGACACTCAACCAGGCGTGGCGGGAAGGGCCGAAAACCTATCTGGGACTGGGGATGACGGGCTTTCCGAACCTGTTCAACCTCACCGGGCCCGGCAGCCCGTCGGTGCTGGCCAATATGGTGCTGCACTCGGAACTGCACGTCGACTGGGTGGCCGAGGCCATCGGCTTCCTCGACGGCAGGGGGGCGGTGGCGCTCGAGGCACGCCGGGACGCGGTGTCGGAGTGGGTGCTCGAATGCGTCGACCGGGCCGCGGGAACGCTGATGACACAGGCGAATTCGTGGTATCTGGGCGCGAATATCGAGGGCAGGCCGCGGGTTTTCATGCCGTTCGTCGGCGGCTTCGGCGTCTACGGGAAGATCATCGCCGAGGTCGCGGCCGCCGGGTACAAGGGTTTCGACGTCATCGAGGCGTGACACACGACGACGGGGTGGTCCGCATGGACCACCCCGTCGTCGTCGGATCAGGACGCGAAGCCGCCGAACCCGCCCTTGTAGAACAGCAGTGGCTCGGCGCCCTCGGTGGCCCGCAGGTCACCGATGCGGGCGAGCACCACGGTGTGGTCGCCCGCATCGTGCTCGAGCTCGACGGTCACCTCGATCTGGGCCAGCGCCCCGGCCAGCGCGGGCGCGCCGTTGCCGGCCCTGTCCCACTCGACACCGGCGAACTTGTCGGCGCCGCTCACCGCGAACTGGCGACACAGCGCGCTCTGGTCCTGCGCCAGGATGTTGATGCACAGGGCGCCCGCCTCGCGCAGCAGCGGCCAGCTGGTCGAACTCTTGGCCGGGCAGAACGACACGTACGGCGGGTCCAGCGACACCGATACCACCGACTGACAGGTGAAGCCGAGCGGTCGCGTGCCGTCGTGGGCGGCGATCACCGCGACGCCGGTCGCGAAGTGACCGAGCACTCTGCGTAGGTCCGCGGGGGCCGGGATACCTGCGTCGACGACGACGTTGTCCGCATTCATAGGGGTCCTTCCGAACGGAATTCGATGTTTCCCAGAATCCGGGAAGATCGGGGCGCGGCTCAAGACGGCCTCCCGGTCAGCGGTTGTTGACGGGTGAATTCCGACAATGCCGGTTGCTAGCATTCAGCAATGGCTACCCCTGACCCCGATACCGGCGTGCCGAATCTGCCGCCGACCAGCTGGGCGGTGCTCGCCATGCTCTCGTACGAGGAGGAGATCTCCGGCTACGACCTGAAGAAATGGGCCGATTGGAGCCTGCGCTACATCTATTGGACCCCGTCCTACAGCCAGATCTATGCCGAGCTGAAGAAGCTCGAGCAGCACGGCTTCGCGAGTTCGCGCCTCGACCCCGACAACACCATGCGCGCCAGGCGGCTCTACCAGATCACCGCGGAGGGTCGGGCCGCGGTGACCACGTGGTGGAACAAGGCGCCCGTCGATCCGTCGGTGCTCAAACACCACGTGCTGCTGCGCGTCATGTTCGGCCATCTCGGGTCCCCGGATCGGCTCAAGCAGATCCTGCACGACCATATCGCCGATGTCGACAAACTCGCGCAACGCGCCGCGATCGATGCCGAGGCCGCGAAATCCGAACCGGGCTGGGCTTATTCGCAGCTGGTACTGCAATGGGCGCAGCGCCATTACGCGACCGAACGCGACCTCGCCCAGCAGTTGATCGATGACATCGACAACGCGGCCACCACATTGGCGGACGCCGAACACGACGACCGCGCCGAATACCCCCATCCGACGCCGGGACGTTGGCGCGAGATCGAGCAGCGTGTGCGCGCGGAAGAACTCGAGCAGCACGACCCGGCAGACTAGGCCGTGTTTCCAGTCCTGGCTCAGATCTTGAAGCGTCCCGCGAAGGCTCGCAAGGGAAGGTCCGCGCTGGTGATGATTCCGGCGGGCGCCGCGACCACCGAGGTGATGGCGTTGAGTGCGGGCAGCCCGGTCACGGTCATGCCGATCGAGGCGAAGTTGCTCGGATCCGACAGGTCGAACCCTTTGCGAGGAAAGATCATGTGCTTGCTGTAGATGTTGGGATCGCCGGTCACCTCAGTGATGTAGCAGCCCTTGATATTCCACGCCGGATCGGTGTGCGGGGTCATTTGCCATTCGAGATGTGATTCCACCCGCGCGACTCCGTCGACCATGCCCTGGTACTTGATGTAGTTGGCGCCCAATGACCCTTTCGGCAGGAAGTACCAGCCGAGATCGACGTCCTCGGTGCAGGCGCCGAGTTCGTACCCGAACCGCACTTCATCGAGTGCGAGGCCGAAGGCATCGGCCATCAGGTAGACGGCGTCGGCGAAGACCGCGGTGTATTTGTGCAGCGATTCCCCGATGGTGGGATCGTCGATCGGGCGCCCGTACCCGACGGCCTTCCAGGTGTCGACCGAGTGGTGACACGAGACGTCGACCGATTCGGTGACGGTGATGTTCTCGATCTCGGAAACATCGGCGGTATGCACGATTCCGAGGATCTGACTCAGTCCCGGATTCATGCCGGTGCCGTAGAAGGTGGCATTGCCGCGCTCGCACGCGGCCGCGATCACCTCGCTGACCTTCCTGCCGGACGGGTGCGGATGGTTGGTGTCGCGGTGGAAGCCGGTGATCCAGTCCGCGGTGGTCACCACATCGATGCCTGCCTCGAGGACTTTCTCGTAGAGGTCCTCGTCGGGAAATACGCCGTGAAAGGTGAGCACGTCGGGTCGTGCGGCGATGATCTGCTCCACCGAGTCGGTGGCGGTTACTCCGATCGGACCGATTCCGACGATCTCCCCGGCGTCGCGTCCGATCTTGTCGGGCGAATAGCAATGCAGTCCGACCAGTTCGAGATCGGGATGCTGTTGGATGCGGCCGATCATCTCGGTGCCGAGATTGCCGGTCGCCACTTGGAATACACGGACTCTGCCGGAGGTGCTCATGATGTGAATCCTTGTGTCGCGGGTCGCTGGTCGAGAGCTGTGGCTGCGCCGTTGTCGGGATAGAACTGGGCGGCCCACGCGCGCAACGCGGTGAACCCGTCGAATTCCTTGCGCGACAACGCTGGTGGGTCGGAATAGCGCTGATGAGCCCAAATGTGGATATCGGCGGCGAACTGCTCGATCACGTAGGCGGCCATCGTCTTGCCGTAGGCGCTGATCTCGGAGCTGTCGTCGCCGGGTTCGCGTCCGATCCAGACGGTGAAGCGGACGTCGCAGGTGGCATCGTCGACCGGTGTCACCGCGGGCATGGTGCGGTTGTCGACCATGCCCCAACTCTTGGTGACCGTGCAGCCAAGGCCCGCGTTGATCGATTCGACTCCGCTGTTGACGTCGTTCTCGGCGATGCCGGCGTCGAAGGCGATGGTGAAGTCCACGAACGACACCGGCCCGGAGAAGTCGTGGCGAGTGAAATTCGGGACGAACGGTGTTTTGTGCACGAACGTGAAGTGGGCGAAGTCGACACCGTTCTCCAGCACGTACTGCGGATGGAGTTCCAGCTGCGGCCGATAGAGCGTCGCGACGGGTACCGGCTGGTAGTAGTCCCGGGCGGTCTTGTCGTCGTCGAAGTCCGCGAAGATGTCGGGCACCTCGAAATAGGGGGCCCGGCCCTGGGTGTCGTACCAGATCCACACCGCCTCGTTGCGTTCCACCACCGGATAGCTGCGGATGCGACGACCCTTGTTCGGATGGCTCTCGTACGGGATGCAGACATTGCGCCCTTCGCGGTTCCATTCCCAGCCGTGGAACGGGCACACCAGATTCTCGCCCTCGACATGCCCGCCGTAGCCGAGGTGGGCGCCCAGATGCTCGCAATAGGCGTCGAATACCGCGATCCGGCCGGAAGTCGAACGCCAGGCGACCATTTCGCGCCCGAAATACTTCATCCGGTGGACGGCGCCTGCGGTGATCTCGGCGCACCACGCCACTTGGAACCAGCCTGTCGGCTCCATGGGCAGGGGTGTTTTGGCCATCGGAATCCTCCAGAGGCACCCGGTGCGTGCCGACGCGGTCATGGGCTGTTCGGTGTGATGCCGACCACAGAACGAAATTAGAATAGAACCCTCTATCAAAAAATACAAGAGGGTTCGGTGAAACTGGAACGGGCAGCTCGGAGCGGCTAGAGTCGAGCCTCGTGACAGAACCGGCGATCGGTGGGCGACGCGCGAACAGGCGTGGTATCGAATCGCGAGACAGCATGATCAAGGCGGCTATCGCGTCGTTGGCGACCGGCGATCCCGCGGCGGTATCGGGCAACCGCATCGCTCGCGATATCGGTGCCACCTGGGGTGTGGTCAAGTACCAGTTCGGTGATATCGACGGCCTGTGGGCCGCGGTGCTGCGCTACACCGCCGACAAGCGCGGCGACCTACCCGCGAATCTGCGGCCGGACGGGACATTGCACGACCGCGTCGCTGCCCTTGTCGACGCCATGGCCGTCGGCCTGCGCACGCCGGAATCACTGGCCATCGAGACGTTGCGCGCCGCGCTACCGCGCGAGCAGGCCGAACTCGAACGCGAGTTCCCGCTCACCGCCGCGGAATTGTCGTCGTGGAAACCGAACTGGGACGATGCGTGTCACCGTGCGTTCGCGGATCTGGGGGTCGACCCGGTCAGGGTGCGGCAGGTGGCCGCGCTGATCCCCGCCGCGATGCGCGGCATCACCTCCGAACGCACGCTCGGCACCTACGGCAACCTCGAGGATGCCCTCGCCGGACTCACCGGCAGCATCGTGGCCTACCTACAGACCTGAGCCAGGCGCGCCCGATCGCGGGTAGCGTCGCACCGAAAAGGAGAGAAATCATGATCGCAGTCATCGCCGAGGTCACCGTCAAAGCCGGTGCGGGTGCGGAGTTCGAAGCCGTCGTCGCCGATCTCATCGAACAGATCAAGGCCAATGAGCCGGGCAATCTGACCTACCAATTGGTGCGTTCGCGCACCGATGCCGAGCACTACCGGTTCTTCGAACTGTATGCCGACGACGCCGCTGTCGAAGCCCACGGCCGGTCGGACCATTTCCGCGCGGCGGGCAAGTTGATGGCTCCCTTGCTGGCGGGTGCGCCGAAGATCGAGTACTTCACCGCGGTCTGAACCCGAACCGCCGCGCCGACGACAGGACCATCAATCCGTCGTGCTGGCGTGTGCCGCGATAATCCGCCAGCCATGCGTATCGTCGTGCAACCAGGAACGGGTGTAACGCATCCTGGCTCCGAAAGGCTCGCCGTTGACGGTCCCCTCGACGGTCCCGAGAAACCAGGTCACCCCGGCACGTCCGTCGGTGAGTACGCTCAACTCTTCCTCGACCAAGGCCGTCATCACCTGCGTCCGGGTGCGGTGAAGCTCGAGGTCATCGGTCTTGGTGTAGGTGTCCGCGCCGAAGGTGAAGATCAACCGGTCATCCAGCAGATGATCCAGCGCCTGCACATCACCAGCAAGTTGTGCTGCCTGCAACCGGCGCTCAGCGTCGCGTAGGTTCTCCATGCGCCTCACCCTGCCAGCCGATGTCGTACTCGCGCCACGATGTTCGCGCTCGGCTGAGACCGTGGCGACCGGCGCGCGAAGTGGCCTCGAAGAATTTCGGGGGTCGGCCGAGGCTAGTGGTTTCGCTCGCCCCGGCCATCGGCGGATCCCGGGAGGTCGAGCACCTCGCGCACCATGGCCCAGATCTCTTTGCGCGCGGACACGGTGGCGGCCAGCGACGGGATGCTGAGGAATCCGTGGAACAGCCCGTTGTAGCGGCGATGCCGGACCGCGACACCGTCGGTCGCTAAGCGCTGGGCGTAGGCGTCGCCTGAGGCGCAGGGTGGGTCGAGTTCAGCGGTGATCACGACGGCGGGCGGTAGACCGGCGAGTGAGTCGGCCCTGGTCGGCACGAGGCGAACGTCGTCGGTACCGTCCGGGGCGTAGTTCTGCCAGTACCACCGCATCGCGCTGGTCGTGTTGTAGTGGCCGGTGCCGAAACGCCGGTAGGACTCGGTCTCGAGATCGTCGTCGATCACCGGATAGATCAGGATCTGCGCCGCGAGCCGCGGACCGCCGCCGTCTCTGGCGGCGATGGCCACGGTGGCCGCGAGATTGCCGCCCGCGCTGTCACCGGCCAGCGCGATCCGCGACGGATCGCCGCCGTAGGCGCCGGCGTTCTCCGCGGCCCACCGCAGCGCCGCGAACATGTCGTCGTGCGCCGCGGGGCCGGGATGCTCCGGTGCGAGCCGGTAGTCGACCGAGATCACCAGCGCGCCGACACCGGCCGCCATCGAGCGGCAGAACTCGTCGTGGCTGTCGAGATCGCAGAACACGAAGCCGCCGCCGTGGGCGAACACGATCACCGGCAGGGCCCCACCATCGTGATGGGGACGGAACACGCGCAGCGGCAGCGGGCCGCCGGGTCCGTCGATCGTGAGGTCGCGTGCTTGGCGCATCTCGGGAAGTCGTTGCAGCGGAGCGCGTCTGGCGCGGATCGCGGCGCGCACATCGGCCGCGGCCATCGTGGCGACATCGGGGAATCCGGCGTCGAGCGTGGCGAGCATGGCCGCGACCTCCGGATCGGGAACCGCACCCGGCCCGGTGGTCGGGAAAGTTCGCACAGTCACTGGTCCTCCTGGTCTTCGGCGACGCGATCGGCGGTCGAGCACGTCGTCGGCCTCACCGTAGGACCGGTCCGGCGCGATCCGAACCGCGTTCTCCCACTGGGCGGAAACACCAGGTCGATGCCCGTCGACTCGGTCGACCGATTGTCGTCGCGGATGCGTCACTTGTTGTTCGGATTTGCGATGGTCGGTGCGCGGTGACCGGTAGTGGCGATGTGGTGGGCGGCGAGGTAGGCGAAGACGATCGCGGGTCCGATGGTGGCGCCGGGTCCGGCATAGGTGTGGCCCATGACCGGTGTCGCGGTGTTGCCCGCGGCGTAGAGGCCTTCGATGACGGTGTGGTCGGCGCGCAGGACTCGGCTGTGTGTGTCGGTGACCAGGCCGCCTTTCGTACCGAGGTCGCCGGGCACCAGACGGGCGGCGTAATAGGGGCCGGTGGCCAAGGCGCCGAGGTTGGGATTGGGATGTTGACGGGGGTCGCCGTAGTAACGGTCGTAGGCGCTGTCGCCTCGACCGAAGTCCTCGTCGACACCGGTGCGGGCGAAGGTGTTGAACCGGTTCACCGTGCCGGTGAGTCGCTCGGCGGGCACGCCGATCTTGTCGGCGAGTTCGCCGATGGTGGCGGCGCGGGCGAGCACACCGGCATCGAACCAACGCCGGGGCAGGGGTTGCCGCGGGGGAAGACCTGCGAACAGGTAGCGGTTGCGGTAGCGCTGGTCGAAGATCAGCCAAGCGGGCAGGTTTTCCGCCGGACCGTCGCCCTGTCCGTGTACTCCGCCGTACATGCGGTGTACGGCATCGACATAGGGCAATGATTCATTCATGAACCGTTGGCCGCGGTCGTTGACGATGAGGCTGCCGGGCAGATTCCGTTCAGCCAGGCAGAACCACGGTTGACGAGGTAACGGGATCGATGGTCCCCACCAGGAGTCGTTCATGAATCCGGTCGCCGCGCCCACAGTGGCACCGGCAGCGATACCGTCGCCGGTGTTGGCGGCGGCGCCGACGGTCCACTCCGAGCCGATGGGTGCGCGCTGATGTAGTTGACGGAGAGCAGAATTGCGTTCGAAGCCGCCACACGCCAAGATCACCCCGGCTCGCGCGGTGATGCGGTGTTCACGGCCGCTACGGCGCACGATCGCGCCGGTGACTCGGTCATCGGCGCGGATCAACTCGAGAAGCGGGGTGTCGAGCAGCAGCGGGACCCCGGCGTCGAGCATCCCTGTCCGCAACATGGCGCTCAACGCCTGGCCGCGAGCGAGTAGGTGACGGCCTCGGACGCGAGCGGTGAGCCAGCGGGCGGCGATTCGGATCGCGTGCCAGGGCGCACGGGGATTGCGCAACCCGAGGTGGATCTGACGGAAGTCGGCCTGGGTGAGCACGAAATTGCGGGGGGCCTTGGAGTAATCGGGTTCGAGGGTGGCCAACTCCGCACCAAGCACTCGGGCGTCGAAGGGGGAAGGTTCTATGGAACGCCCGTGGCTGCGACCACCTTCGGCCTCGGGGTAGTAGTCGCTGTAACCGGGCACCCACCGCATCCGCAGCGGGCTGTGGGCAGTGAGGAAGTCGAATACCTGCGGCCCGTGGTCGATGTAGGCGTCGATCTTGTCCTTGTCGACTGCTGGGCCGATGATGTCGGTCAGATAGGTGCGCGCGGCCTCGAGGTCGTCATCAGGTGCTTCCCGGCGCAGAACGGTATTGCCCGGAATCCAGACGCCACCTCCGGACCTGGCGGTGGATCCGCCCCAGTGGGTGGCCTTTTCGACGACGAGTACTGAAAGCCCCTGGTGGGCGGCGGTGATCGCGGCGGTCATCCCGGCGGCGCCGGAGCCGACCACCAGTACGTCGACGGTGTCGGTATCGCTGTGTTCTGGGTGCATGGCTGGTGTGGATTCCTATCTGTGAAATACATTGGGAGCCAGGGAGATCAAGCCTCGGCGCTACGCCATCGAGGGCCATGAACTGCGGTCAGCGCGGATTCCATACACATCGGCAGCGACGTCGCCGGGTCTTGTGCGTCGCGTAGCCATTGCAGGAGACCGAACTCCGCGGCCGCGAGCATCAGATGCACCAACAGTCCCGGCGTGGGATCGGCCTCGGGATCGCGTGACATCCGGTTGGCGACGAGTTCGACCAACCGGACCCGATGATCGGGCGGGACCAACGTGACCCGCTCCAGCAGGTGCGGTGCTGTCGTGAACGCCGCTCGCCACTGATCGAGCTCTTCGACCGCCATGGACGTCGAGCGCGCCAGGATCGCCCCGGCCAACGCGATATCGGCCGGCTCGTCTCCGGGCCGGGCCTCTAACAGGCCGGCGATACCGGCACCTCCTTCCCGCACCGGTTCGAGCAGCAGATCCTCCTTGCTCCGCACATGCCGGAAATACGTACTCGGCGAAACCCCCGCCTCCGCCGCGATCTGCTCGGTGGTCACCGCCTCGAACCCCGACCGTGCGAACAACCCGTAGGCCGCCCGCTGAATATCGTCGCGAACCCGACGACGTTGCCGATCGCGCAATGACACCGCCCACCACCCTTCGAGAACCGTGCGACAACTATCCGCCGCATCATTGGTGAAAGTATCACTCGATATGACAGTCACTGTCAACATGGTTCTTGGTGTCAATTAGTTGGGCACGAATACGCCCTAACGAGCCTCGGGTTCGAGCGACCGGCCCATGGCCACGTTCTCCCACTGGGCGGAAACACCAGGTCGATGCCCGTCGGCGGCTGCCTACGGTCGGCGGATGGAAGCCACGAAGGTCTACGTGATCGACACCGTAGTGACGAAGCCGGGCCGCGCCAGAGAATTCGTCGACGCCTATCTGCGTGACTACGCGCCGGGCGCGCGGGAACGCGGCATGGTGCTGGAGCGGATCGTGGTGAGTCCGCCGGTGTGGTTCCCGGACGAGTCGAACACGGTCATCGCGAGTTGGGTGCTCGAGGGTGCTCAGGGCTGGTGGGCGATGACCTGGCAGGGGCGTCCCGACGAGTCGGTGCGGCAGTGGTGGGCCGCGGCGGCGGACTTGATCGTCGAACGGACTCGCGCCACCGGTGCGCTCGCCGCCGATGTCGACAGGCTCGGCGATGTTTGAGGTGACGCGGCTGGTGCATCTCTCGCCCGACGTCGCCTCCTGCGCACGTGACCGGTTGATGACCGGGCTGCGTGGAATCGCCGCTCCGGTGGCGCGCCGCGTGTTGGTCCAACCCACGTTGCCGGGAGTCCGCAACGGCGGTGATGTCCTGGTGCACTTGCGCTTCGACGAGTCCGCCGACTGGACGGGGACCACTGCCGAGGTGGACGCGTTGCTGAGCGAGAGCCCGGTGGCCCACGTCGACGGCGTCGAATATCAAGGCGGCACAACGGGTATCGCCGAACCGGATGCCACCGGATCGGTGTACCGGGTCCTGCTGCTACGCGTCGCGCCGGGCACACCGCGCACGACGATCGAGCGCTTCGAAGCGGACCTGCTGCGGATGCCCCGCTATCTCCCGAGCATCCGGTCCTGGCAGTTGAGTCGGGTCACGCGCGGTACCGGATCCTCGCCGTGGACGCATGTCTGGGAACAGGAGTTCATCGACCTGGACGGTCTCACCGGTCCCTATCTGATGCATCCCGTCCACTGGGCACACGTCGACCGATGGTTCGATCCCGAATGTCCCGAAGTGATTGTCCGCGACCGTATCTGCCACAGCTTCTGCGTGAACAGTCCGGCCTGACCCCTCGCGCCGGTCGCCGCCCGAATCCGGGCCGGCGACTCGGCGAGGTGATGGATCAGGCTGTGCGCGGACCACGCTGATCCGCGTACGGACGTGCCGCCGGGCCCACCCCGAGCGGGCGGGGATGCTGCTGCAGCGTCGGATGCACCCGCACCCGGCCGTCGTCGACGTGGCGCCAGATATTGAGCGCGGTCGTGCGCACCGGCGCGCTGAGACGGTGATCGAACAGCATCCGATCCAGCGGCCCGCACACCGACACCGCCGCCACGGCGGCCTCGCCGAGATCGCCGATGGGCGCCGCGATACAGCCGAAGCCCGGCAGTGATTCCTCGCGTTCGACGGCGATTCCGTGCGCGCGCACCTTGTCCAGCTCGGTGTCGAGCTGGGCCTTGGTGGTGATCGAGTAGCGCGTGCGCGCGCCGGCCTGGCCTGCGAGGGCGTCGGCGACGCGGCGCTCGTCGGAGTAGGCCAGGATCGCTTTGCCGACCGCGGTGCAGGCGGCGGGGCGCCTGCCGCCGACCCGGGTGGGCACCACTGCCGACAGTTCGCCGCCGACCTTGTCGAGGTAGACGACGTCGGGGCCGTCCAGCACGGCCAGGTGCACGACGAACCCGGTGACCCGGTGCAACTCGTGCAGGAACGGCATCGCCGCACGGTGCAGACGGTCCTGGTGCACCGCCAGCGAGCCGAGCTCCATCAGCCGGATGCCGAGCTCGTAGTCGCGCCCTTCACGACGTAGCCAGCGCAGCTGCACCAGCCGGTCGAGCATGCGATGCGCCGAGGACCGGGGTAGACCGGTGCGCCGGACGATCTGGGCGAGGGTGAGCCTGCCCGGGCCGTCGAAGGCGTCGAGCAGCAGGGACGCGCGATCGAGGATCGCGCTCGGGGTGGTGGCCTCGGCCTGGATGACCATGAGCTCTCCATTCGGATCTACGAGCTGATGCCCACTCGCATATTTCGATTAGGCATATACCTATTCATACCATCCGTT
Organism: Nocardia sp. Root136; assembly: GCF_001427185.1. Classification (NCBI taxonomy): domain Bacteria; kingdom Bacillati; phylum Actinomycetota; class Actinomycetes; order Mycobacteriales; family Nocardiaceae; genus Nocardia; species Nocardia sp. Root136. The sequence continues at coordinate 452,310 of NZ_LMFE01000001.1, read as the reverse complement.
GTGGTCGTTGTCACATGATTCGGCAGGTCCATATCAAGACGACGGCCCCCGGTCCGAGCGATGAGCTCGGGCCGGGGGCCGTCGTGGGTCGGGCGCGGGGTTACATGGCCGCGAGCGGCTCGCTTCCGGACCAGTCGTGGCCCCAGTAGCTGTCGGCGGTGATCTCCTCTGCGCTGTAGGAGGTCTCGTCGACCCGCATGCCTTCGGTGCCGAACTCGATGTCCCAGCCGCCGGGCGCGCGGACGTAGAACGAGACCATCTTGTCGTTGGTGTGCCTGCCCAGCGTGGACGACACCGAGAAGCCGTCCTTGGTCACCCGGTCCAGCGCCTGACCGACAGCGTCGAGGCTGTCGACCTCCACCATGATGTGCACCAGGCCGGGCGCGCCGCCGTGCGGAGCCGGGCACAGCGCCAGGCTGTGATGGCGTTCGTTGACGCCGAGGAACCGCACCCGCATCGGGCCGTACTCCGGCGGCGCCGGGATCCGGAAGGCGCCACGCGGCAGGAACCCGAGCACGTCGGTGTAGAAATCGAACGCGCCGTTGGGGTCCATCGTCGGCAGCACGACATGGCCGAGGCCCTGTGCGCCGGTGACGAATTTCGCGCCGAACGGCGTCACCACCGGACTGTGGTCGAGCACCGCGCCGTGGAACACCTCGAGGGTGGCGCCGGTCGGGTCCTGGAAGGTGATGACCTCCTCGACCCGGCGCGCGTCGGCCTCCTCGACCGACAGCGGTTTCACCGCGATCCCCGCCGCCGTCACGGCTTCCTGCACGCGGAGCAGGGCCGCGTGGTCGCGCACTTCCCAGCCGATCGTCACGATGGCGTCGCTGTCACCGGGCACGATCGTGATCCGCGCCGCGCGCTCGTCCATGCGCAGATACAGCGCGTTCTCGTCGGGCCCGCTGCCCTGCGCGAAGCCGAGCACCTCGAACGCGAACTTGCGCCAGCGGTCCATGTCGGCGGTCTGGATCTTGACGTAGCCGAGGCCTTTGATGTCTGTCATTTCCGTTGTCCTTCTCGGTATTCGGGTCAGATCATCGAGCGCAGGTTGTCCGCGGGCTCGAGACCGAGGGAGCTGACGGCCGAGGCGTGATACACCGTGCTCGGCACGTGGATGGCGTGGGCGAGGCCGACGTGCGCATCGCGCCAGTAGCGCTGCAGCGGCTTGTCGATCCGCATGGCGTTGCCGCCGGAGCGGGCGAAGATCTGGTCCACGGCGGTGACCGCGCGCCAGGCCGCGCGGACCTGGGTGCGCCGGACCGCGGCCCGCTCGGCGAAGCCGATCTCCTTGCCGGCGTCGACGGCGTCGAAGATCTTGTCGGCGTTCGCGAGGAGTTCCTGGCGCGCGGCGTTGATGTCGGCGGCGGCCTCGCCGATGGCGAACAGCACGTACGGATCGTCCTTGACGGCGGTGCCCTGCGCGCCGACCCGGTCGCGCTGGTAGTCCAGGTGTGCGGCCAGCGCGCCCTCGGCGATGCCGACCACCGCGGAGCTGATGCCCAGCGGGAACATCGTCGACCACGGCATCTTGTACAGCGTCTCGGTGACCCCGTACTCCTTCTGTGCGGTGCCGTCGATGACATGGTCGCCGTTCATCACCCGGTAGTCGGGCACGAACGCGTCCTTGACGATGATGTCCTTGGAGCCAGTTCCCTTGAGGCCCACCACATTCCAGGAGTCCTCGACGATCTGGTAGTCCTGGCGCGGCAGGATCATGTGCAGCATCGTCGGCGGCATGGCCATCTTGCCCTCGGCGTCACCGAGCATGGCGCCCAGGAAGATCCAGTCACAGTGGTCGGTGCCGGAGCTGAACTGCCAGCGGCCGTTGAAGATGTAGCCGCCGTCGACCGGACGGGCGATACCGGTCGGCGCGTAGGGCGAGGCCATCCAGGTGTCGTGGTCGTCGGCCCACACCTCGTCCTGCACCTTCGGGTCGGCGAAGGCCAGCTGCCACGGGTGCACGCCGACGATGCCGGCGATCCAGCCACTGGCCGGGTCGAGCGCGGCGGTAGCCATCACCGTCTCGGCGAACTCGCGCGGGTGCGCCTCGTAGCCGCTGTACTTCTTGGGCTGGAGCAGGCGGATCGGGCCCGCCGTCTTCAGCAGCTGGGCCGTGGCATCGGGCAGCTGCCCGAGACGCTCCGCCTCCGGTGCCTGCTCGCGCAGCTGGTCCGCGATGGCGGCGATATTGTCGAGAACTCTGGTCATCTCCGATGATGCTTTCTGTTCGTGGTGGGGTGAGGGATCAGGACATGGTGTCGATGACGGCGCCGCGGGCGATGTTGTCGGCGACCTCGGCTTCCCAGCTCGTCACCGCGCGGTCGGTATCGATCTCGAACTCGAACCGCTTGGTCATGTCCTCGGTGACGTCGTCGACGTCGACATAGAACTGCTTGTACCAACGGCGCAGCTGATACACCGGGCCGTCTTCCTCCGACAGCAGCGGATTGTCGATGGGCGCCTTGTTCTTCCAGATCTCGACGTCCTGCTCGAAGCCGTACTCGACGCCCTGCGCGAACTGCGCCGCCATCGCGTTCGCGTCCTCGTCGGACATGCCCGCCGGCTTCTTCACCATCGCGCCGTACTGCAACACGAACGAGTTCTCGTCGACCGGGTAGTGGCAGTTGACGAGCACGGTCTCGATGGTCATGCCCTGCGCCTCGCTCCACAGCCAGTCGAGCATGTAGGACGGACCGAAATACGACGCGTCCGAGCGCAGGGTGGAATTCGGGTCGTCGTAGCTGGTGCCGACCGTGATATCCATGCGCGGGGTCGAGCGCATGTACTGGGTGGCGACGTGACCCTCGAAGACGTTCTTGAAATAGCGCGGGAACGAGTAGTGCACGTAGAAGAAGTGCGCCATGTCGACGACGTTGTCGACGATCTCGCGACAGTGCGAGCCCTCGATCAGAATCGAATTCCAGGTCAGGTCGGTCCATTCCGGGGTGCCGTAGCCCTCGATCTCGGGAATGGTCACCTCGTCGGTGGGCTTGCTGCCCTGTGGGTCGTGCCAGACGTAGAGCTGGCCGTTGCGCTCGAGCGTCGGCCAGGTGCGCGTCTTGGCCAGCGGCGGGACCCGGCGCGCGTACGGAATGGCCGTGCACTTGCCGTTGCCGCCCCAGCGCCAGTCGTGGAACGGGCAGGCGATCGAGTCGCCCTTGATGGTGCCGTGGGCCAGGTTGCCGCCCATGTGGCGGCAGTAGCCGTCGAGCACGTGCAGCGCGCCGTCGGATTCGGACTGGAACACCACCAGCATGGTGCCGAAGGCCTTCACCTCGTGCGGGTTGCCGTCGCGGAACGACGAGAGCAGGCCGAGGCAGTGCCAGCCGCGCGCGAAGCGGGTGGGCGCGGCAGCAGCCTCGATCTGTCGGTAGTCGGCGGCGTCGGGTGTTCGGCCGTTCGGCGGGTTCTCCGGCATCGAAACCTCCATGTTCGGACGGAGTGGGGATGAGCTGCGCCGATGGTCGCGCTGTGTGTGGGTGTTCGCGCCGTCGCGTTCCCGGTCAGCGGACATGTTTTCGGCGCGGTCGACCCGGCGTCCCGATGAGTGGGAGCGGAACCGATCACAACGCGCGCGGCGGTCCTACCGTGACGGCATGCTCCTGGAAACCGATGCCATCCGGCTGTTCGCCGAGGCGGCGCGCTCGCACAACCCGGCCTACCGGCTCGCCGATCGGCCGGTGGTGCCGCCGACCTTCCTGCCCGCCGACGGATTCGCCTCCGGCGTGGGGGAGCGGGTCGAGACCGACCACCGGTTCTTCGGTCCGCCGCCCCGCGCGGGTGACCAGCTGACCGCGATTCGCGCGGGAGCCACCACCGACCAGCCCGCCGCCGTCGCCACGGAGTCGCTGACCCGATACTTCGACCGCACCGGCGGTCTGGTCGCCGAGTCGTGGGCAGCGGCGGAAACCTTTGCGGGCGAGCAAGTGTCACCACAGGCCGCGGCCCTGTTGGCGACCTATGCCACCGACTGGCTCGGGGCCGAGGCGATCCGCCGATTCCGCACCAGGTCGGTGCGACCTCTGCCGCCCGGTGACCTCATGTCCTGTTCGGGGCGCGTCACACAGAGCTATGTGCAGGACGGCGAATCGCGCGTCGATGTCGCACTGGCCGGCGCCGATGCCGCGGGCAACGTCGTCGTGCGGGCGTGGGCGACGTTCGCGGTGACCGATGACGCGACCCCGGACCTGGCCGGGCGGCCCGCAAACGGGTAGTCGACTACTCGTGAGGATGTCTCCGGCGGCGGCGACGATGGTGTTCGAACTACCGACACACCACGTCCGCCTGCTGGAAGGGGCATCCGATGACCGCCAACGTGGCTACCGCGTCGACGAACGGTAGCGCGAGCGACACGCTGCGCACCGGATACGACCCGGACTTTCTCGGGCCCAGGGTCGAGGTCCCGGAACTGGATGCCGCGGTCCGCGCTGACGCGGTTCGCCTGGACGGCTCCGACGTCATCGACTACACGCACTTCTCGTTGGCGTTGAGCACGCCGCGACGGTTCGCGTTCTGGGTGGCCTGGAACATCGACGGCGCCGCGATGCGGAAACTTCCCCGCACCGGCATCGACTTCGTCAAAGATCCGCGTATCCCGGCCGAGGTGCAGGTGGGAAACGAACTGTACCAACGGAATCGGCTCGATCGTGGACACCTGGCGCGGCGCGCGGATCTGCTGTGGGGCACCGAGACCGAAGCCGAGCAGGCCAATATCGACTCGTTCTTCTACACCAATATCACCCCGCAGATGGACGACTTCAACCAGAGCAGTCGCGCGGGGGTGTGGGGGCAGCTCGAAGACGCGGTCTTCGCCGACGTCGACATCGACGACCTCAGGGTGAGTGTCTTCGGCGGACCCGCCTTCCGCGCCGACGACCAGGTGCATCGTGGCGTGGCATTGCCGCGGGAGTACTGGAAGGTGATCTGCTTCGTGGCGGGAAACCGGCTGCGGTGCAAGGCGTTTCTCCTGACCCAGCACCTCGACGAACTCGAAGCGCTCGCGCTCGACGAGTTCCGCGTCTTCCAGGTAGCGGTGCCCGAGATCGAACAACGAGCACGCTGCCGATTCCCCGCGGCCCTGCACATCGCCGACACGTTCGTGACCCAGGAGTCGGTCGACCACCGTCGCCCGCTCGAGTCGACGGCCGACATCAGCTGGTAATTCCCACCGGACGCCGAGGACGGCAGGGTCAGGACGTCGCGGCCCGCTGCGCCGCGACGCGCGCCCACACCTGCGGATCGGTGCGCGGGCCGCCCGGCGTGGCTGCGCCGTATCGCTGGATCTGGGCGTTGATGTCCAGCGGCGCGGTCAGCGAGGTGCCCGGCGCGAGTGCGGCCTCGACGTGTTCATCGGGGACCAGCCAACACACCTCGAACTCGATGCCGTCCGGGTCGCGGGCGTAGAGCGCTTTGGTCGACCCGTGGTCACTGGCCCCCGTCAGCGCGTGCGCCGCCGCCAGGCGGTCCCGGACGGCTACGAGCTCGGACAAAGTGTCCACTTCCCACGCGACGTGATAGAGCCCGACCGAGCCCGTGGGCCCGGCCGCGGGTGTCCTGGCCTGGAAGAGCCCGAGGTCGTGGTCGTTGGCCGAGCCAGGGGAGCGCAGAAACGCGCCGCCGGGAAATCCTTCGGGGAGCCGCTCGAATCCGAGCACGTCCTCGTAGAACGCGATACTGCGCGGCAGATCCGCGACGAACAGCACGATGTGGTTGATTCCCGGCATCTCCGGTGGCCTCCTCGATCGAAAGTTCTCGCCTCTTGACAGTCCCACGCCGGTGGCGGCGACACCACTGGATGACCGGTAAGCGGGAGACTTCTTGCCCACCGTCGCCGCCCGCCCCGGGGGAGCGCTGTTCAGTCCGGTGTGGAGCCGGGCAGGTGCGGATCCATCCATCGCAGCATCCGGTCGACCGAATCCGCGCAGTCGCCCTCCGAGCCGGATTCGGCCCACTCGATCAGCGCGGCGAAGGTGGCGGACTGGTAAGCGGTCGCCATGGCCCGGCAGACGGCGGCGGGAGTGCCGGGCAGTCGGCTGGCGAGGTAGCCCGACAGCGTATCGATCCACGGCCGGTAGATCCGGGGAGCGGTCGCGGCCAGCTCGGGTTCCGAGGAGATCAGCCGCAGCCAGCCCGCGGCCAGCTCCTGGATTTGCGGATCGCGGGACACCGATTCGACGATCGCGGTCCGGACGACCACCGCGGGCGGCTCCTCGGGGGCGGCGGCGCCGAGTGCGGATTGCAGACGCTCGGTCGCAGGCGCGACGCCGATCCAGGCGATCTCGGATCGGGACGAGAAGTGCCGCAACAGGGTGCGGGTGCTGATCCCCGTGGCCTCGGCGAGATCGTTCCAGCTGGTGGTGGCGAAGCCGCGGTCGGCCCACAGACGCAGCGCGCCGGCCGACACGGCCCTGGTGTCCAGCACCGAGGGACGGCCGGGGCGGCGGGGCGCTGGCTGGGTCACCACGAAAGCCAAACAGTTTTGGCGAAGTGTGTCAATATCGGTGAGACCTCACCGAAAAACAGGAGAAACAGTATGGATTTCGTCAACTTGTCCGCGATCGTCACCGGCGGTGCGTCGGGTCTCGGCTTGGCGACCGTGCAGGAACTGCACGCCAAGGGCGCCAAGGTCGTCATCGTCGACCTCCCCTCGTCCAACGGTGCGGCCATCGCCAAGGAACTGGGCGAGGGCGCGGCCTTCGCGGCCGCGGACGTGACCGATGAATCGGCGGTTGCCGCGGCACTCGACGTCGCCGAATCGCTCGCGCCGCTGCGGATCGCCGTGAACTGCGCGGGCATCGGCAACGCGATCAAGACCGTCGGCAAGAAGGGCGCGTTCCCGCTCGCCGATTTCACCAAGGTGATCAACGTCAACCTTGTCGGCACGTTCAACGTGATCCGGCTGGCCGCCGAACGCATGGCGGGCACCGACCCGGTCGGTGAGGAGCGGGGCGTGATCATCAACACCGCCTCCGTCGCCGCCTACGACGGCCAGATCGGCCAGGCCGCCTACGCCGCGTCCAAGGGCGGCATCGTCGGCCTGACCCTGCCGATCGCGCGTGACCTGGCGAGCTTCAAGATCCGCGTCGTCACGATCGCGCCCGGACTGTTCCGCACTCCGCTGTTCGAGACGCTGCCGGAGGAGGCGCTGCAGTCCCTCGGCGCGCAGGTGCCGCATCCCTCGCGTCTGGGGCAGCCCACCGAGTTCGCCGCGCTGGCCCGCCACATCGTGGAGAACCCGATGCTCAACGGCGAGACCATCCGCCTCGACGGCGCCATCCGGATGGCGCCGCGCTGAGTCGATCTGTGCGACAACGGCATCCGGCCGGGCAGTGCGCCCGGCCGGATGCCGTTGTCACTCGGCCGCCCCGGTGATATTGCGGGCCATCCCGCCGAAGATGATCGCGTGAAAGGGACTGAGGGACTTCCAATAGAGGTGCCCGGCCAGTCCGTGTGGTTCGAACAGGGCACGCTGACGGTAATGCGCGCCGCCGCCGTCGGCCGGGGTGACCGACAGCTCGAGCCAGCCTCGTCCGGGCACGCGCATCTCCGCGCGCAAGCGCAGCAACCGTCCGCGGTCGAGGTGTTCGACCCGCCACCAGTCCAGCGCCTCGCCCACGTGTAGGCGATGTGGGTCGCGCCTGCCGCGGCGGAGGCCGACGCCGCCGGACAGGCGGTCGATCCACCCGCGCAGTGCCCAGGCCAGCGGGAAGGAGTACCACCCGTGTTCACCGCCGACGGCTTCGACGACGGCCCACAGCGTGGCCGGGTCGGCGGTCGTGTCCCGCTCGCGCACATCGCTGTAGAGCGTGCCGCCGGACCAGTCCGGATCGGTGGGCAGCGGATCGGACGGGGCGTCGGCCAGGCCGGCATCCGACCATCGGGTGGGCACGTCCCGATCGCGAATGCGGTGCAGTGCCAAGCTCACCGCGCCGAGATAGGATGTGAGCCCCTCCGGCGGGTCGGGGATGTGGTCGGCGATGCGGTGCTCCGCGCAGACCACGTCGTTGACAAGCGATTCCATCAGCGGCACGGCGAGTGCCTTCGGTACCGGGGTGACCAGGTTGACCCACTGCGCCGACAGCCACGGCGTGAGTACCGGCACCGGCAGGATCACTCGCCGGGGCAGCCCCGCCGCCACGGCGTAGCCGCGCATCATGCCCTCATAGGTGAGCACATCGGGCCCGCCGATATCGAAGGCGTCGTTGACGGTGTCGGGGAGGTCGGCGGCGCGCACCAGGTAGTGCAGGACATCGCGCACCGCGATGGGCTGGATCCGGCTGCGCACCCAGCGCGGCGTCACCATGACCGGTAGCCGTTCGGTCAGATACCGCAGCATCTCGAAACTGGCAGAGCCCGAACCGATGATCACCGCCGCCCGCAACACCACGGCGGGCGTCGGTGCGTCCAGCAGGATCTGTCCCACCTCCGCACGTGAGGCGAGGTGGCGCGACAACTCCTGGCCGCTGGGCGTGATGCCGCCCAGATACACCGATCTGGTCAGGCCCGCCCGTGTGGATTCGGCCGCGACCAGGCGCGCCGCCTCACGATCCACGTTCTCGAAATCGGCGCGGCCCAGGGAATGGACGAGGTAATAGAGCACTTCCTGTCCGTCCAGCGCGGCACGGACGTCCTCGGCCCGGGTGACGTCGCCGCGCACGACCTCGACCTGTTCCCGCCACGCGGCGTCGACGAGTTTGCCCGGGTCACGGGCCAGCACCCGGACCGTGTGCCCGGCATCGAGCAGTTCCGGAACGAGTCGGCCACCCAGATATCCGGTGGCGCCGAACACTACACAGCGCATAGCGGTTCACTCCTGTCCGACGAGTCACAGCACGGGGTTCGACAAGACATCGACGGCCTCCTCGAGAGAGCTGAGCCGCCGCCCGATCACGACGTCCGTCCAGCCGGGACCGGCGGACATTACCGGACCTTGCCCCGCGATCGCGTGAAGCGCGGCGGGTGCCGCGGTCGCGGGCGTCTGCGACCACAGCACGACGACGGCGGGACGCGTTCGCCGCGACAACGACTGGGCCAGCGCGTCGTCGGGCACATTCGCACCGAGAAGCAGTGCGGCCCTGCCCTTCTCGGCGAGTGCGGCACGCAGAATCTCGAGCGGCAGCACATGGTGTTCGCCCGCGGTACAGGCGAGGACGACCTCCGGCTCTCGACCCGCATCGGTCAAGGGCGGGACACAGCGATGCAGACTGGTCGTGATCGCCCACGACAGCAGATGTTCGACGTCGATGTAGCCGCGGCCCTCCTGCTGACGAGCCACGATGTGCTCGAAGGCGGGTCGGCACAGCTGGTTCCAGGTGGGCACGACGCCGTGATGGGTGATGTGCGCCGCCAGCAGGTCCAGCAGCCGGGAGATGTCCATGTTCTCGGCGGCGATGATCACCGGATCGACCGCGCCGAGCTCCGGCTCGGGGGCGCGCACGGTGCGCGCGGCCTGCGCGGCGCTTCCCGGAGTGGCGCCGGCCCTGACCAATTCGACCATTTTGGTGGCCACGGCCAGGTCGGCACCGGTGTAATGGCGGTGCCGACCTGGCAGATGCCCGCGCGGGCCGAGGTCGTAGCGCTGATTCCAGCTGCGCAGGGTGGCGACCGGAACTCCCAATAGGCGCGCGACGGTGCCGACGGTCAGCTCCGTCGCCGCCTGAGGGCCGTCCGGCGTGGCCGTCATGGCCGGTGAGCACCCCGTTCGAGCACCGGCCGGGTTCTCCCGCGACGCTCGTAGACAGCGCCGGCCAGACACAGCAGTCCCCACGTCGAGGTCACCGCGAGAGTCTTGCCGAGTTCGGGACGGCCCCTCAGCGCGTAGGCGAACACGGCGGTATCGGCGGCGTCCGAGCCGATCCGCACGAAGGCGGCCACGGTGCGCGCACGGGCGCCGGTCGCCATGACCGAGGCGAGCCCGGAGAGCACATCGCGCAGCGCGACAGAGCGGGCCAACGCGCGCAGTTCGGGTTCCTCGCCGGTGCCGAGCCCGCTGGGTCGCAGCAAGATCTCGGGACGGACGGTGACCGCGACGCCGTAGGCCGCGGTCGCGACGCCGAGGATCCGGGAGGGCGTGGTCGGGTTCATCGCGCCACCACCGCATCGAGCTCGGCCGACGAGCGCCGCCGAAGGATCAGTTGCAGCGCATCCAGGTACCCGGAGCGGAAGCCGGCTTCGGAGTAGGCGAGATACAACCGCCACATTCGCTGGAAGACCTCGTCGAAACCCAGTGCGGTGACCTGGGCGTCGGCGGCGGTGAACCGGTCCTGCCACAGTCGCAGGGTGTGCGCGTAGTGCTGTCCCATCGCGCTCCGATCCACCTGTTCCAGGTCGGTGTGGCGCGAGAGCAGTTGCGCCAGTAGTTCTTCCGAGGGGAGGAAGCCGCCGGGGAAGATGTACTTCTGCACCCAGGTGTGGGTCGCGCGGCTGGCCAGCATCCGATCGTGCGGCATGGTGATGACCTGCACCGCGACGTGACCACCCGGCGCGAGCAGTCGCTCGAGCACGGTCAGGTAGTCCGCCAGGTACTCGTAGCCGACGGCTTCGATCATCTCCACCGAGATCACCGCGTCGTAGCTGCCGTCGACATCGCGGTAGTCGCGCAGTTCGATCGTCACGCGGTCGGCGAGGTCGGCCGCGGCCACGCGCTGCTGGGCCAGCACGAGCTGTTGCGCCGAGAGCGTGACGGAGCGGACGGTCGCGCCGCGCTGCGCGGCTCGGATGGCGAGTTCGCCCCAGCCGGTACCGATTTCGAGCACGGAGCTGCCCGGTCCGACGTTCGCGGCGTCGAGCAGGCGGTCGATCTTGGCGTGCTGGGCGGCGGCGAGGTCGTCCCACTCCGGGGCGGGGTCGAGCCGGTCGAACAGCGCCGACGAGTACGTCATGGTCGCGTCGAGGAACGACGCGAAGAAGTCGTTGGACAGGTCGTAGTGGTGCGCGGCATTGCTGCGGGCACCGGCGGGCGTGGCCCTGGTCCGGCTGGGTTGTCCGGGCAGGAAGAGGGGACGCAGTGCTTGCAGCGGCGCGGGGACCAAGGCGCTCAGGTCCGAGGCCAGCACGGTGAGGACTGCCGTCGGGTCCGGTGCCGACCAGTCGCCCGTCATGTACGCCTCGCCGAATCCGATGAGGCCGGTCGCGCCGAGCCGGGTGGCGAACGCGTCCGGGTCGTGCAGGACCATCCGCGGGGCCGTCGGGTCGTCGACGCCGCCGCCGAACATCGTGCCGTCGGGCAGTTCGACCCGCAGCGCGAGCCGTTGCGCGGCCCGGCGGAACAAGGCCGCCGCCACCAGCCGACCGGCGCCGGCGCGGACCCCGCGAGGCACCTCGGCCAGGTGCGGCCATCGGTCGACGAACGCGGTGACGGGCGGCGCACCGCAGGTGGAGATGGTGGTCATGACAGAGCCTCCTGGGAGAGATGCGGTGTGCGTGGCACGATCGGCAGACCCCGATGCCACAGGCGTAGGCCCTGCCATCGGATGCGCGCGGCGATGCGCCAGGTTTCGATCGGGTGCGCGAGAACCGCGCTGGTCACAGTGCGGCGGGTCGCGGGGCGGACGAGGCCGCGGACGGTGGCGTCGAAGGTGGACCGGCCGTCCGGTCCCTCGAGCGATATCGCCAACCGCAGCCGGGTGTCGGGAACCGGGAGACGCAGGCGGTAGCGCCCGGTCACCGGGTTGAACGGCGAGACGTAGAACTCCTTGGCGACCGACGGATTCGGCTCCGGCGAGACGAGATAGCGATGGCGTTCACCGTAGGTGTTGTGCACTTCGGCGAGCACGCACCGCAGGGCGCCGGTGTCGTCGTGGCACCAGAACACGGTGAGCGGATTGAAGACGTAGCCGAAGATCCGCGCGTTGGCGAGCATGAGTATCTGTCCGCCCCGCAGATCGATGCCCTGCTGGGCGAGATGGTCGACGACGTTGTCGCGCAGCGTGGCCGACGGATCACCGAGATGGTCGCGGGCATGGAAGCCGGCGAACGGTCGCAACGGCCAGGGCAGGCTCGGCAGTTCGTCGAGGTCCACGAGCCAGCTGTAGCTGCGATACGCGAACAGGTGCCGCACCGGTTCGCGACGCGAATGGCGGATCACCGTGCGTACCAGCCGGGCTCGGGTCATCGCACCTCCTGCTTGACCGCCGGGGCGTCGGCGGGACGCGGTTGCCACACACCGCCGATGCGTTCGGCCGCGCGCAGCCCCGACAGCGCGCCGTCCTCGTGGAATCCCCACCCGTGGTAGGCGCCGGCGAAGGCCACGGTCTGGTCGCCGATCTCGGACAGCCGCCGTCGGGCGGCCATCGAACGCGGCGTGTACTGCGGGTGTTCGTAGGTCATCGTGGCGACGACCGTGTCCGGCGCCACCCGGTCGTCGTCGCCGAGGGTCACCAGGAACCGGCGATCGACGGTAGCGGGCAGCCGGTGCAGCCGGGTCAGGTCGTAGCTCACGAGCACCCGGTCCGGCGAGGAATCACAGTGCGGCAGTCGGTAGTTCCACGACGCGCGGGCCGCGGTGCGGCGGGGCAGCACGGACTCGTCGGTGTGCAGCACGGTGTGGTTGGTCGAATAGGTCAGTGCGGCGAGGATGTCGGATTCCGCAGCGGTCGGCCGATCCAGCAGCCGTAACGCCTGACCGGGGTGGGTGGCGATCACGGCGGCGTCGAAGTGGTCCACCCGATCGGCGTCGTCGCGCACCTCGACCGAGCCCGCGGCGCGGTGGACGGCCCGCACCGGCACCGCCGTGCGCACCTCCTGTACGCCCTCGGCGACCGCTCGCACATAGGTGGCCGAGCCGCCGGTGACGGTGCGCCAGGTGGGCGAGCCGAACACAGTGAGCATGCCGTGGTGATCGAGGAAGGTGAACAGGTAGCGGGCGGGGTAGCGCAGCGCGAGATCCGGCGGGCACGACCAGACCGCCGCCACCAGGGGAACCAGGAAGTGCGCGGTGAAATAGTCGGAGAAGGCGCCGGCTCGCAGGAATTCGCCCACGGTGCGCAGGTCGTCGCCGTGGTCGATGTCCAGTTCGGCGCGGGCCAGGCGGTGGAAGCGCGTGATCTCGCCGAGCATCCGCAGATAGGAGCCGCGGGTCAGGGACCGCGGCTCCGGGAAGATCCCGCGCAGCCCCTTGGCTCCGGCGTATTCGAGTCCACAGCCGTCACAGCGGATCGACATCGACATGTCCGAGTCCTGCGTGCGCACGCCCAGCTCGCCGAACAAACGCTGCAGGGTCGGGTAGGTGCGGTCGTTGTGCACGATGAAGCCGGAATCCACGCCGAGCCACTCCCCGGTGCCGTCGGCGCGGGAATTCACCCGATGGGTGTGGGCATGGCCGCCGAGGCGAGCATCCGCTTCGTAGAGCACGACTTCACAGGTGCGGGCGAGCACCCAGGCCGCGGTGAGGCCGGCGACCCCACTGCCGATCACGGCCACCCGACGTCGATCACCGGTCATCGCTTGTCGCTTCCCCGGACCGCGACCGGTAGGTCCGGCGAATCGGCGAGGTGTCGTTTCCTGCTGGGCGAGGTGGGGGTCATGACGTCCTCCGGAGTTCGGTCGGCCGGCGGACTGTCCGGCTCACACTTTCGACGCTACCATTGAAACGACGCACAAACGATGCATAGCTTGTCAGTCGATCGATCAGGCAGGGGCGCACGATGACCACTCACCTTCCGAGCTTCATCGACTCCGCACTCGACCGCACCGTCGTCCCCGGCTACAGCCGGATCGGCTTCCAGGTGCGCAGCCGAGGGTGGCCGCCGTTCGCGCCGCAGGCACTGCGGGGCCGGACCGCCATGGTCACCGGTGCGAACTCCGGCATCGGCAAGGCGATCGCCGCCGGTCTGGCCGAACTGGGCGCCGCGGTCATCTTGGTGGTGCGCAATACCGCGCGTGGGATCTCCGCGGCCGCGGAGATCGCCGAGGCTGTTCCCGGCGCCCTCGTCCAGGTGCGGCGATGCGATGTCGCCGACCTGGCGGACGTGCGGGATTTCGCCGCCGATTTCGTCGGCCGGGCCGACCAGGTGGACATACTCGTCCACAACGCGGGAGTCATGCCAACCACCCGCACCGAGAGCCGACAGGGATACGAGCTGTGTGTGGCCACGCACGTCCTGGGACCGCTGCTGCTCACCGAAATGCTCTCACCGGCACTGCAGCGCGCAGGGGACGCGCAGGTGATCCTGATGTCCTCGGGCGGCATGTACGCCCAGGCCGTTCATCCCGACGATCTCGAGTACCGCACCGGCGACTATCGCGGCGCCACCGCTTACGCCCGCTCGAAGCGGATGCAGGTCGCGCTCACGCCGATGCTGGCCGAACGTTATTTCGGAGCGGGCATCGCGGTGCACGGCATGCATCCCGGCTGGGTGAACACTCCGGGTGTCGCCACCTCGCTGCCCAGGTTTCGGGCGCTGACCGGCCCTTTGTTGCGCACGCCCGCCCAGGGTGCCGACACCGCGATCTGGCTCGCCGCCACCGACGGCTTGCCGTCCGGACTGTTCTGGCACGACCGCATGCCGCGGCCCGAGCACTACTCGCGGCGCACCATGGAGTCGGTCGCCGACCGCGATCGGCTGTGGGAGTTCTGCGCGAGTGCGACCGGCGTGACCGCGGGCAAGCCCTGATCGCAGCGCTCGAGGTAACGATGCGACTTCGATGCGATAAAGGGATGGGTCATGGTTGCGGAGGCCGTGCGGAGTGAGGCTCGGTTCGACAGATGAGCGGGCGCTGCCGCGACCTTTGGGATGGGTCGAAGACGGCGGAGGGTGCCTTGATGCAGAATGTGAAGGTGAACGATAGGCCTGAGACGAAGTGTGGGGTGTTGGCTGCTGTGGGACCGATAGCTGTCGCGACACCTGTCCGCGGTTAGTTCGATGTCGGCAGGAAACCGGGGCAGGGTTCACGATGGGACCTGATGAAGACCGTTTCGATGCGGTGGAGCGGCTGCGTCGGAAATGGGAAGAAGCCAAGGCCGCCGAGGACGGTTCCGGTGCGGCCGCGGGCGCTGCATCGAATGTCGTCCGGCTGCCGAGACTGCCGCGACGAGGTCGGGAGAAGGTCGACGAAGCTCGACCTCGGCCGTGGCCCGCGGAGGAAGTCGACGATCCGGCGCCGACCCGACCGGTGACCCGAGCGGAGTTGCAGGGCGAGACGGGTGCGTGGCTGTTCCATGGGGCGGCGCTGTCCGCGGCGCAGGCCGACGAGAACCCCGAGCACGAAGGCAATGTCATAGATTTCGGAGCGTCGCGTCGGAAGCGTACGGGGGCCGATTCTTCGCCCGGGCGTGCTCGGCCGAGGGCGATGCCGCGCAGAATCGGGACCGGCGACAATCCCGGCGGCGAGGCAGACACCGCACCGACGGACCGGCCCGAGCGGTAATCGCGCGGATCAGGCGATCCCCAGCACGCTCTCGGGTGCCGGGGCGAACGTCGACTCGAAATGACGGATGAGGTCGTCCGGGGTGGCGGGGGAGGCTGGGGAGGCGGCGTAGCCGAGGTAGCCGTCGGGGCGCACGACATAGGCCGCGCCGGCGGCACAGTGGTATCGCCGGGCGAAGTCGCCGTCGCTGTCGCGGATGACCGGGAGGATCGTCGGGGCGATGGTGGCCCCCGGACTCGCGACGAGGTAGATGTCGAGATGGTCGTCGGTCAGTTTCCGGAGCAGCCCGGCGTGGCGTTCCATCTCGGTGAGAGTGGCTGTGTCGCAGGTGTTGTCGACGTACCGGAGCAGCGTGTGCCCTGGTCCGGCGAGCAGCGGGAACAGGCGGAAAGGTGACGTCACGCCGTCTCTGGTCAGCCCGGTCGCGTCGGGAGCGCGGCTGCCCGCGAGGGGAGACCGCGCGCCGGTGGGGGATTCGGTGACGATGGGGCTGTCCCGGTAGTCGATCAGCAGCTGCGCCTCGCGCAGCAGAACCCGTTCGGGGTCCGACTCGTCGACGCCGATCCCGTCGCGGGCATGCCGGACGGTGCGGCCGACCACCTCCTCGCCGACCGGCCTGCGCTCGGCGTCGTAGCTGGCCAGCAACGACGGCGCGGCCACCTCGGCGACAGCCAGCGCCAGCTTCCACGCGAGGTTGTGGGCGTCCTGGATACCGGTGTTCATGCCCTGGGCGCCTGTGGGCGGGTGGATGTGGGCGGCATCGCCCGCGACGAAGACCCGTCCCCGACCGTAGGCGTCGACGATGCGATGGCTGATCCGGAAGACCGAGGACCAGCGTAGATGTGAGGCGGTCGTCGGCTCGGGTGAGAGCCGGTCGAGCACCGCCTGGATATCGGCCAGGCTGGGGCCGGGCCCGGTGCCGAGTCCGTGCTCGATCTTGTCGCCGCCGACGGAGGTATCGATCTCGAGTTCCGGGGGCACCCGCATCGACACGCGGTAGCGGTGGTGACCAGGCAGCGGGATGCACACCAGTACGTCGTCGGTGACGCCGTTGTTCTGGTGCATCGACCGCACGTTGTACCCGTGCGGTTGTGACCAGTCCAGCTCGACATCGCCGAGCATGTACTGCTCGTCGAAGGCCGCACCCTCGAACGTCAGACCCAGCGTCTTGCGGACGGTGCTGTGCGCGCCGTCGCAGCCGACCAGATACCGTGCCCGCACCGTGTGCTCGCCCTCGGGTCCGGCGAGCACGGCATCCACACCGTCCTCGTCCTGGGTGAACCCGACGAGCCGGACCCCACGCTCCACGCGCGTGCCCAGCGACTCGAGGTGTCGGCGCAGGATCCGCTCTGTCTCGTACTGGGGCAATCCGAGAAACCCGAAAGGGATCTCGGGTGGCAGCGTCAGATCCATTCGGTCGGCCTCGGCGCCGTTGATGTACACGATCTGACCGCGCATCAGGATCCCGGCGTCGAGGACCTCCCGCAGGACGCCCATCGCCTCGAACACTTCCAGCGTGCGGGGTTGGATGCCCACCGCTTTCGCGTACTGCGGCGGATCGGATTGCGCGTCGACGATCCGGCACCGCACACCGTGTCGGACCACCTCCACGGCGGCCGCCGACCCCACCGGACCTGCGCCGACGATCAGAACATCGGTATCGAACATGCGACATCACCTCGCGCTGGAAGCCCCCGCCTCATGTTGGTCCGCTGATCGTACGCCTGGCGCCGACCCGCGAAATCCCTCGTACGAACGGGTCGCGAGTCCTTCTCGGACGCAGCCGATATCGGCATGTGCTGCGACGATGCACCGAGTGCCATCCAGAGAGGTACTGGTTACCGTACTCGGTGGTATGGTCGCTCGCGCGGTGCCCGCAACGATGCGGGCCAGGGAAGGGCTCGAGCATGGAACATCCGATCGAACGCCGTCGATTCTTGCGGGCGGCCGGAGTGGGCCTGCTTGCCGCGGCGCTGGGGGAGTCGCGGGTCGGCGCGGTCCCCACCGCGCCACCGGGAGTGCGCAGTCCCCTGCTGTTCCACCCCCCGGCGGTCGAGCCGTTCGTCGACGAGATGCCGCGACTGCCCGTGGTGCGGGGCGACCGGCTCGAACTCGTCGCCGAGACCACGACCCACCGGTTCCACCGTGATCTGCCGCCGTCGCCGTCGCTGGGCTACAACGGCATGAGCTATCTGGGCCCGACCGTCGAGCATCCGGCGGGCACCCCGCTGCGCCTGCGTTTCGCGAACAGGATGACCACGCACCCGCTCGCCGCCGATATGGACACCAGCCTGCACGGCGTCGCCGAGAGTTTCCGCACCACACCGCCGTCGTCGCTGCATCTACACGGCGGGGTGACGCCGCCCGACAGCGACGGGCACCCCGAGCAACTCGTCTATCCCGGCGGCGACATCGACCACGACTTCCCGCTGGCGCAGGACACCGGCCACCTCTGGTATCACGACCACGCCATGGGCATCACCCGCGTGAACGTCTACGCCGGGCTGGCCGGAATGCTGTTGCTCCGCGACGAGTTCGACACCGGCGGACCCGACAACCCGCTGGGCCTGCCCGCGGGCGAGTTCGAAGTGCCGCTGGTCCTGCAGGAGAAGCTGTTCACCGCGGACGGGCGCCAATCGGTCCGGTCGACACCGGTGGTGCCCGAAGGCGGCTGGGAAGGTGGAGCCGTCGGCGACATCGGCCTGGTCAACGGCAAGATCTGGCCGTATCTACCGGTCGCGCGTTGCCTCTACCGCTTCCGCGTACTCAACGCCGCGTCGTTCAGCGTATGGAATCTGTTCTTCGGCAACCGGATGCGGTTCTGGGTGATCGGCAACGATCACGGCCTGCTCGACGCGCCGGTCGCGACCCACGAGCTGCGGCTGGCGCCGGGTGAGCGGGTGGATCTGCTGGTGGACTTCGCCGAACTGGCCCCGGGCGAGACCGTCGAACTGCGCAACGACGAGGCGCCGGTGTCCCAGGCCGCGATCCTCGGCGAGGTCGCGATGCCGCGGTTCTGTCAGTTCCGGGTAGAGGATCGGCCCGGCTTCGCGGGCGGCGTGCCGGAACGGTTACGCGGCGGAGCCGGACTGCCGCCGCTGCTGCCGCCGATCGAAACACCGACGGTGATCCGCGATGTCACCGTCAGCCAGCCCTACGAGCTGCGCGTGCCGCCCGCGATCATGTCGCTGAACAATCTCACCTTCAGCAGTCCCGATATCGAGATGCCGCGCCAGGGCGCCGTCGAACAGTGGAACATCATCAACATCACGCCCGATCCGCACCCGATCCACCTGCACCTGGTCACCTTTCGCATTCTCGGCCGGACCCCGCTGCGCACCGTCGACTATCAGCTGGCCCATCCGCAGCCGCCCGTCGGCCAGAAATGGGCGCCGTCGGCCGACGGATTCCTGGCCGGTCCGATGGTGGCGCCGCAGCCGTGGGAGGCGGGCAACAAGGACATCGTGCGGGTCGACGGCGGCACTGTCACCAGCATCATCGTGCGGTTCCCGACCGTGGCGGAACTGGGTTTCGACCCGGACGCGCCGTTCCCGCGCCGGGTCGCGACCGAACGCGTCGGCGCGGATACCCATACCGGTCACCGCGCGCCAGACCACGCCGGTCATCAGCACGACGACCTGCGCGGATACGTGTGGCACTGTCACCTGCTCGACCACGAGGACCACGACATGATGCTGAAGTACCGCATCGTGCCGTGACGGTTCCGTACTTTCAGGTACGGAAAGAGATTCGACATAGTATGGTCGACATCGATCGCAGTCAGCGAGCGGATGTCAGATCAGGAGGCCGACAGTGGTCGATGCCGTCGAATGTCAGGTCGAGCACACCCGCTCCGGGCCGCCGGTGAAGTGCCCCACCGCCTTTCGCTATTGGGAAGCGCGCGACGCCCCGCTGGTGCGTGGGCTCGAGCGCGTCTTCACGACCGTCACCAGGCAGCGGCTGTTTCCCAGCGACGAGCAGGCGAGTGCGCTGTGCGAGGACCTGTTCACCGGTGACCCGGTAGCCGAACGGTTCGTCGCCGAGGTGATGCACGGTGCGATCGGGTCGAAAGCCGGGCGCGCGATGCTGGAGACGGCGCTGGCCGAGGGCATCGATGCGGTGCCGGACGCGCCGGAATCCATGCGCGCGTTGTTCGCCGAGTTCGAGACGGTGCCCGACTGGGTGGTGCCCGAACTGGTGGAACAGGGCGCGGCGATCTGGCGGCGCTGGGGCACCATGCTTTTCAGCTTCGCCGGTGCCGAGACGCTCGAGATGTACACCGAGGCCGCGGTCGCGACGCCACTGTCGCTCGCGGGTGGCTACGCGGGCGACAGCGCCCTGCGCCGGTTCCTGGAGACCACCCGCTTCTGGATCGACGTCTCCGCCCCTGACGCGCTACTCACCCCGGGTTCGCCGGGCCGGGCCACCGCGCTGAAGGTGCGGGTCATGCATGTCTCGGTGCGCGCGAAGGTCGCGGGCCACCCCGAATGGGACCTCGAACGCTGGGGGCTGCCGATCAGCCAGACCTACCAGATGCTCACCCTGTTGGCGGGCAGCGTGACGCCCGGCCTCGGCCTGTGGGCGCTGGGCTATCAGACGACGCCGTCGGAAATCCGTGCGCTGCTGCACTTCCAGAAGTACATGGGTCACCTGCTCGGCGTGCGGGTGCGCTGGTATCCGGAGACGGTCCTCGACGGACTGCGGGTACTGGCGATGACCATCGTGTCGCGGTCCTACGACGCCGGACAGCACGGGACGGAACTGATCGAGTCCTATCCGGCGGCCTTCGCGCCCCGCGACGGCCACCGTGGTCTGACCCTGTGGCGCGAGAAGTACAACTACCGGATCAATTCCGTGTACTCCGCGATGTACATGGCCCCCGGCACCCGCCGTCACTACACCATGCCACCCGCGTTCCCGTGGATCCTCATCCCGATCCTGCGCTTTCCGCTGATCACCGCGATGGAGATCGTGCGCCGGATCTGCCCGCCGTTCGCGCGGGCGCACGAAAAGCTGATGCTCGCCCATCGCGAGAACTGGTATCGAGCCCAGATGCAGGGCCGCACAGCGGCGTTCGACGCCAGCGGCGCCCTGCGCCGATGAACCCACCGAAAGCAGCCATGAATACCGCAGACATCGTCGAAGTGTGGAACGGGCCGGGACGTCGCGACGGCGAACTGACACCGGTCGAGCCGCGCCACAACGGGTTACATCCCTCACCGAGCAAGCTCGCCTTCGAACACTGGTACTTCGACGCGCACCTCGACACCGGCCACGTGGTGATCGGCTTCCTGACCAAACGTCGACCCGAGGACCTGCCGTTGGCCCGGCCCTGGGTGGAGATGATGGTCTACGCCCCCGACGGCACCCGCCGCCAGGTGTCGCGGCGCTATCCGCACTCGGCGACCTCGTTCTCGCCCGACGCCTGCGATGTGCGCGTCGGCGCCAACACCGCGCGCACCGAGTTTCGCGACGACGGCCTTCCGGTCCATCACCTGCGGATGGCCGAGGACGGTCTCGTCTTCGACCTGCGGTTCCACAACGAGGTCCCCAGCTGGATGCCCGGCAAGGGTGAAACCCGTTTCGGCAGTAAGGATTCCTTCGGCTGGATGGTCGCCGCGCCGCGTGCCGCGGTCACCGGCTCGATCGAAATCGACGGCGTGCGACACGAGGTCACCGGACGTGGGTACCACGACCACAACTGGGGCGTCGGCGACATGAAGAAGATCATCGAGCGCTGGCACTGGGGCAGGCTGTACGTCGAGGACTACTCGCTGCTGTTCGCCTCGGTGCTCACCCAGCAGCGCCGAGGTGGACACGAGATCAGCCCGCTGATGCTCGCCCACCATGCCGACATCGTGCTGTCCACCGGCGAGACCGTCCTCACCGAGGGGCCCGCGCGCTTCGACGCCACGGCGGGGCGGAACTACCCCGAATGGGTCGCACTGCAGGTGCCCGGAAAACTCGAACTGCGCCTTGACGTCGAGCGGGTCATCCATGCCCACGACCTGCTCGACGATCTACCGATCGTGCGTTCGCGCCTGGTCAAACCCCTGGTGCACCGCTTGGTCGGGCACCCGGGCTACTTCCGATTCGAGTCGAGCTTCGACCTGACCGTGCACACCGAGAGCGGACCGCAGCGACGCACCGGGACCACGCTGCACGAACTGGTCGCGCTGACATGACCCTCCGCGCCGTGCTCACCCGGCGCGGAACCCGTTGCGGCGCACCCCAGATCAGCGGGGCGATTCGGTGCTGGTGATGAACCGGAAGAACTCGCGGCGCTGATCCTCGGTCGGCACGGGTAGGTTCTGGTTGCCGTGCACGAAGCCGATCCCGGCGAAGCACATCAGCCCCGCGCGCATCTCCGCCTGTTCCGCCGAGAATCCCATATCGACCAGGGTCTTCGACAGGGTGTGGAAGATCCGCTGATCCAGCGCTTTCACCGCCTCGGCCACCTTGGCGTTCGTGCGCGCCCAGTCGCGGACCGCGAGCTCCACCTGCCAGACCCGCTCCCCGGTGAGCAAGGCGCCCATCCGGGCCAATCGCTCCTGCGTCGGCAGTTCGTCGAGGTCGGTGAACCCGCGGGCCGCGTCGTTCTGATCGGCGCACCAGAACTGCGCGGTGGTCTCGAGCAATTGGTCGATACCGTCGAAATGCCAATAGAAGCTACCTTTGGTGACGCCGAGCTCATCGCAGACCTTGGCGATGGTGATGGCGGCGACGCCGTCGCGCAGCAGCACCCCCAGTGCCGCGTCGGTCCAGTCCTCGACGCCGAGCCTGCGCGCCGCCCCCCGCGCGGCCGCCGCTTTGCGTTTGGACACCGGCGCCGTCGGCCGGGTGTTGCCTGGCTCGTCGGTCATGGTCGTCTCCTCTCGGCTCGCGGCTGGAACCATACTTAACCGTACAGTTCAACCTACCAAAAGGTATGGTCGCGTGACGCGGTTCAGTCCGGCCGGATCGCCGTCCAATCACGGATCGCGGCAACGAACTCCTCGGGCGCGTCGGACTCCACGTAGGTTCCGGCTCCCTCCACGATCACCGTCTTGTGTTGGGGGAAGGTCGCTTCCAGGCGATCGCGCTCCTGGGGACGGAAGGCGATGTCGGCGTCACCCCACACGATCAGCGTCGGCAGGTGGGCGAGATCCGCGAGCCCGGCCTCGACCTCGGCGAAGAAGTCCCGGCTGGCGAGGACTCGCCCGGGAAGTACCGCGGAGGCTTGCCGTCGCTCGGGGGTGCCGAGAGCCCGGCGGTAGTGGGTCATCTCGGCTGCGGTCGGCTTCCGCCTTCGGTGGCCGGTGGGGATGAACGCGTTGACGAGGAGGTTGAGCCGCCGAACCAGGAAGCGGACCGCGGGTCCGCCGATGACGCGGGAGAAGGCCTCGAAGTGCAGCACGCCGTTCACCGGCCACGCCCAGGTGTTGGCAAGCACCAGCCGATCGAAGACTCCTGGCCGTCGCTGTGCTACCGCTAGGCCGATCAGGCCGCCCCAGTCCTGCGCGACCAGGGTGACCTGCTCGAGGTCGAGGGCGTCGACGAAAGCGGTGACGACCTCGGCGTGCTCCTCGGGAAGGTAGCGGTAGCCGGCCCTCGGCGTGGACAGCCCGAAACCCGGGTAGTCGAGGGCGACGCACCGGAAGTCGTCGCGCAGCGCGCGGATGACGTCGCGCCAGAGGAACGACCAGGTCGGGTTGCCGTGCAGCAGCAGCAGTACGGGGCCCGACCCCTCATCGACGTAATGCACGGTGTGTCCGTCGATCTCGACGAAACGGCTCTCGAACGGGAACAGTTCGTCGTCGACCCAGGCGGGACGAGCACTCTCGGTGGTATCGGCCATGGCGGGCACCCTCTCGGCTCGGGTCTGCGGTATGCTTGAGAATCTCACGTGCACTGGATAAATTCAAGTAGAAGGATGTCATGCGTAGCTACGGCCAGTACTGTGGGCTCGCCCGATCACTCGAGGTCGTCGGTGACCGGTGGAATCTGCTCATCGTCCGCCAGCTCCTCATGGGTCCCGCCCGCTACCGGGATCTGATCGAGGGGCTCCCCGGCATCGCGACCAACCTGCTCGCCGACCGGCTGCGCGATCTCGAGAGCTCGGGCGTGGTCGAGCGGCGACTGACAGGTCAGGGCAGCGTCGTCGAGTACGCCCTCACACCTTGGGGTGCCGAGCTACGCCAGCCGATCGAGAGCCTGATCCGTTGGTCCACCCCCCTGATGGTGCGCGGCCCCGAGGGCGACGCATTCCGCCCCGAGTGGCTCGCCCTAGCTGTCCCCGCCCTGCTCGACACCCGGGTCGAGGCCCGCCCCTCGGCGACGATCGGCCTCGAGATCGGCGCTCTCTTTCAACTCCGCGCGACCGGCTCCGGCTTCGAGGTCGGCCGGTACGACGGCGGTGACCTCGATGCCACCGTCCGTGCCGACCCTGCCTACATCCTCGGCCTTGCCGCCGGCGCCCTCACTCTCAGCGACGCCCTCGCCCTCGGACTCGTCGAGATCGAAGGCGACGAGTCCGTTGTCCGCGCTGTCTTCGCCGCCTGACTGGGGAGACAGAAACGGCCCGAAGCCAAAGGGCTTCGGGCCGTGCACTGGGGTTGTATCAGTTAACGCGATACACCGCGACGGCCGGTGACCAAACCGACGAGGAACAACAGGATGACCGCGCCGGCGATGCAGGTGAAGAAGCTGAACCACAGTCCGCCGCCGTTGACATCGACACCGAACAGTTTGAGCAGGAACCCGCCGAGCAGTCCGCCGACCACACCGACAACGATGTTGAGCAGGATCCCTTGCTGGGCATCGGTTTTCATGATCTTGCTGGCGATCCATCCGGCGAGTCCGCCGATGATGATCCATCCGAGAATTCCGAGACCGAGCATGGTCTACTCCCATCATCTGTACGTGCCGGCGAGCACCCGGTGCGGGCCCTCGCTCTCCGTGGCGGCATACCCCGGCCTCGTGCGGTCAATCAGGCCGGCGTGAAATGGTGTGTGCCGTGCTATTTCTGGATGGTTCGGGCGAGGATGCCGAGGGTGGCTCGCAGTGCCGCCTCGGGGATGATCGGGAAGATGGCCGCCTCGCGGTAGCGGGGCGCGATCTTGCTCCAGTCGTAGTACGAGGTGACCAGTGTGCCGGTGTCGTCGGCCTCCAGGCGATAGCCGTACAGGTGCTCGATCGGCGGCTTGATGGCGCCCGAGATCGTCCATTCGAGGTGGGCGTCCTGCTCGAATTCGGTGATGATCACCGTCACGTCGTATTTGCCCATCGGCAGGTCGTTGAGCGACTCACGGTCCATGTGCACGACGAACTCGTCGCCGACGCCGGTGACAGGCTTTCCCTCCGCCGATTGCAGCATGCCCGAACTGTCGATCGCTACGTGCCCTTCGGGGGAGCACAGCAGCGTGAAGATTTCCGCGGGTGACGCGGTGATATGCCGCTGGACCTCGAACCGTTCTACCGTCATGACCTCCACCCTCGCACACGGGCGTTCTCGAGGTGTTCACGTCACCGGCGACGATCTCCTCAAAAGGTGCGCGGCCAGGGTGGATCCGACTCCGTGCAGGACGATGCTGCCGAGAACCGTCATGACCATGACGGTCAACACCGGTTCGCCGTACTGCTCGGGCAGCAAGTTGAACGCGAGCAGCCCGAAGATGATCGAGGGGGTACCGCGCGGACCGATCCATCCCAGGAGTAGGACTTCTCGCCGGGGAACCTTCGATCCCAGGAGGGAAATCGCGACGGGCACCATGCGCGCCACCGTGAGTACGGCGACGCAGAACACGATCAATCGCCAGTCGACTTCGCCGGCGAGCGCGACTACGGCGGCGGCGCCGAAGGCGAACCACATCTGGGTGGTGAGCAGGAATCCGACGTCGTCGATCAGTTGATGGCCTTCGGCGAAATTCTCGGACTGACGGCGGAGGTGATGGAACAGGACTCCGCACAGGAACGGGGCGACGAATTCGTTGCCTCCCAGTTCGTGCACCACCGCGAACGTCAGCAGCGGGGCCGCGACGACGACCATCCGCTCGGACTGCGTGGTCATCAGCCCACGCCGTTCGGCCGCGTTGACGGTGGTTCCGAGGACGAAACCGATCGCGACGCCGACCATGATCGCCACGGCGACGGCCCATGCCGCCGAACCGAGGGCTCCGAGCACGGTTTCCGACGGCGCGGTGCCCACGGCGAGGGCCACGCCGAAGAACAGCACCGGCGCCAGGATCCCGTCTTTGTAGCCTGCTTCGATATTCAGTACATCGCGTACCCGCTCGGGCACCCGCTTGTCACGCAGGATCGACGTGGCGGGCGAGAAATCGGTGGGCATCACCACGCAGGCGATCACCAGAAGCAATGCCCATCCGGCGGTGGGGAACAGCCAGGAACCGAGCAGCATGGCCGCGGCGATGCTCAGCGGTAGCGCCACCACCATCATCCGGACAACGACACCGGGATGGCCGCCGAGCAGTCGGCCGCGTGCTTCGGAGGAGTCGATGAACAGCAAGACCGCGAGGATGATCTCGGCGACCTCCAGCGCGGCATGCGCGTCGAGGACTTCGGCAACGTGGTCGTACGACGCGAAACCGACGACGATCCCGGCGGCGACGACCACCATCGGCGCGGTGATGCGGTGCCGCTCGAACCACCCGGCCAGCATCGCCCACACCACGAACGCCGACGACACCGCGAGAATCACTCCGGTCACCAGGACAGCCTGCCAGAACAAAGGGCTTCCACACGGGGCGACACCCGCCGTCGTCGGCGGCTGTCGAGTTAGCCCGATCACTTGCCTTCGCGGCCAGGTCCCCACGATCACAGCCGCAGGGTTCCTGTTTCCTGTTCTTCGTCCTGCACACCGGCTGACAGCCGGACTGCTCAGAGCTGCGATTGCACCTCGGCGGCGATGAGTTCGAGGTGGTCGAGGTCGGCGAGATCGAGGATCTGCAGATAGATCCGGCTCGCGCCGATCTCGCGGTAGCGGGCGATCTTGTCGACGACCTCGTCGGGCGAACCGGCCAGACCGTTTTCCTTCAGCTCGTCGACCTCGCGGCCGATCGCGGCGGCCCGGCGCGCCACCTCGGCGTCGGTGCGCCCGACACAGGCGACCAGGGCGTTGGAGTACACCAGTTCGTCGGTGCGCCCGGCCGTCCGTACCGCGGCGCGCACCCGGTCGAACTGGGCGGCGCTGTCGGCGATCGAGGCGAACGGCATGTTGAACTCGGTGGCGTAGCGGGCCGCCAGGCGCGGGGTGCGGACCTTGCCGTTGCCGCCGATGATCACGGGTACCGGATCCTGCACCGGCTTGGGCAGGGCGGGGGAATCGGTGAGCTGGTAGTGGACGCCGTCGAAGCTGAACGTCGCCCCCGGCTTGGTCTCCCACAGACCGGTGACGATGGCCAGCTGCTCCTCGAGCAGACCGAACCGATTGTCCGGGAACGGAATGCCGTAGGCCGCGTGTTCGGCGGCGAACCAGCCGCTGCCGAGACCGAGTTCGACCCGCCCGCCCGACATCTGATCCACCTGGGCGATCTGGATGGCCAGCGGTCCCGGCAGCCGGAAGGTCGCGGCGGTGACCAGGGTGCCGAGCCGGATCCGGGAGGTGTCCCTGGCCAGCCCGGCCAGGGTGATCCACGCATCGGTGGGGCCGGGCAGGCCCGAGGCATCGCCCATCGCGAGGTAGTGATCGGAACGGAAGAACGCGTCGAAGGCGAGTTCCTCGGCCGCGCGCGCCACCGACAGCAACGTGTCGTAGTCGGCGCCCTGCTGAGGCTCGGTGAAGATGCGGAGGTCCATGATCACCATCGTGCCCGATGCGTGCGGGGTCCGCCCGGGCACCGGGACAGGCACGAAGATCCGCGCATCTCAGCTACGGAAATCGTCGAAGTCGAACCCGGGCGCGACCACGCAGCTGACCAGTACTTCCGCGTCCGCGCAGGGTCGTGCGGCCTGCCAGTGGCCCGCGGGCACGAGCTGCTGGACGTGGTGCCGCTGTTCGATGTCCGGGCCGAGGATCACCCGCTCGGGTGTGCCCGGTGTGTCACCGTCGCCGCCGAGGGACAGCTCCAGCGGCCCGCCCCTGTGCCACATCCAGAGCTCGTCGGAGCGCACCGCGTGCCAGATCGACTGTTCGTCCGGGGGCAGCAGGAACAGGATGCCGGTCGCGGCGACTCGCGGGCCCGGATAGCCCTCGGGCACGAAGGTGTGTGTGCTGCGCCAGGTTTCGCGGAACCAGCCACCTTCGGGATGCGGAAGAAGGTCCAGCGTCGCGGCGGTCGCGGGCCGGTGCAGCAACTCCGTATGGCGACCGGCGGGACCGCGGCGAGCCCAGCGGATGTCACCGACGGCGGAACGGGGAACGGTGTCGCTGGTGGGGGAGACCTCGCGCGGGGTGAGCACGAGAACGGGTGTGGTCGTCGGCACCAGGTCGGCGACCGCGAGCGCGGCCTCGTCG
Organism: Nocardia sp. Root136; assembly: GCF_001427185.1. Lineage (NCBI taxonomy): Bacteria > Bacillati > Actinomycetota > Actinomycetes > Mycobacteriales > Nocardiaceae > Nocardia > Nocardia sp. Root136. The sequence continues at coordinate 424,490 of NZ_LMFE01000001.1, read as the reverse complement.
TCATCTGCCCAGCGGATCTGCTCATTGTCGACGTGGAGTCGGTCGCCCGCGCTCAGCCAGGCATCGAGCGTGGTGACGATTGCCGGGCCGGAATCGGTGGGCTTGCTGCCGGTGGAGGTCATAGGTGAGTCCCGTCGGAGTACGTCAGGTGGACATGTCGGTCCTACCATCGGTCGCGGGACGAGCCCGACGCGGTCCGGACCTGCACGTCGCTCAGGGTAGCGGCCGCACGGGTGCATGACGACGTGAGCCGCTGCTGTGGGCGCTCACACGAGATGCCCACAGCAGCAACGTCACTCAGGCGTCGACGGAAACGGTGGCCGACCGCAGATCGGGAAGGCCGAGGTTGTCTCGCAGGGTCGTTCCGGTGTATTCCGTGCGTAGCGCGCCCCGGTCTTGGAGCAGCGGGACCACACGGTCGACGAATTCGTCCAAGCCGGTGGGGACGAGGTGCGAGCCGAGGATGAAACCGTCGGAGCCGTCGTTGTTGACGAATTCGTCGATCTTCTCCGCGACCTGGGCCGGGGTGCCCACGATCGGGCCGCGCTCGAACTGGTCGATCACCGTCTCGCGCAAGGTCAGCTTCTTGGCCTCGGAAACCTCGCGCAGCCGCTTGACCGTGGCGAAGCGATCCTGGTGCAGGAAGGCACGGCCCTGGATGAACGACGGCGCATCGGGATCCGGCTCGATGTCGGGGATCGGCCCCTCGGGGTCGTAGCCGGACAGATCCCGGTTCCAGATCTGTTCGAGCAGGATCAGCGCGGTCTGTCCGGTGACCTGTTCGTTACGGACCGCGTGGTACTTCTCGATCGCCTCGGCTTCGGTGTCGCCGAGGACGAAACTCGCCGACGGCAGGATCTTGATGTCATCGGCCGAGCGCCCGGCCGCCACCGCGCGCGCCTTGATGTCGCGATAGAAGTCCGCGGCCTCGGGAAGCTTGCCGTAAGGGGAGAAGATGGCGTCGGCATTGGCCGCGGCGAAATCGCGGCCCTGCGGCGAGACACCGGCTTGCAAGATCACCGGCCTGCCCTGCGGGCTGCGCGGCACGGTGAAGCGGCCGGAGATGTCGAACTGCCGACCACGAAAGGCGAACGCACCGGCATCGGGTCTGGCCAGGAATCGACCGCTGTCCTTGTCGGCGACGATGTCGTCGACGTTCCACGAATCCCACAGTGCGCGAACCGCATTCAAAGTCTCCTCGGCCCGCACATACCTGTCGGCCGGATCGAGGAAACCGCCGCGGCGGAAGTTCTGTCCGGTGAAGGCGTCGAAGGAGGTGACCACGTTCCAGGCGGCGCGTCCGCCGGAGAGGTGATCGAGGGTGGCGAATTGGCGGGCCAGTTCGTAGGGCTCGTTGAATGTGGCGTTGATGGTGCCCGCGAGGCCGAGGTGCTCGGTGACCGCGGCGATAGCGGCCAGCACGCCGAAGGTGTCGGGACGGCCGATGATGTCCTGGTCGAAGATCTGGCCCGCGCGCTCACGCAGGATGAGACCCTCGGCGAGGAAGAAGAAGTCGAACTTGCCGCGTTCGGCCGTGCGCGCGGTGTGTTCGAAAGAGCTGAAATCGATCTGGCTGCCCGCCTGGGGATGCCACCAGGCGGTGTGGTGGTTCACGCCGCCGAGGTAGGCGCCGAGGATGACCTGCTTGCGGGGTGTACTCATCGGTGGGACCTCACACTCTGGCGTAACGGTTGGGCACGGTGGTCGACAGACCGAGCAGGCCGCGCAGGGAATCCTCGGGGTAGCTGGTGCGGAACACTCCGCGCTGCTGGAGGGCGGGCACGAGTCGGTCCGCGATAGCGGCCAGGTCGTCGACAGCCACACCGGGACGAAGCCGGAACCCGTCGACACCCCGGGCGTCCCAGTCGGTGAGCAGATCGGCGAGTTCCTCGGCGCTGCCGGTGAAAATGGCCGCGTCGGAGGTGAATTCGGCACCGGACTGATCGTTCAGGCGGGCCAAGCGTTGCGCGCCGGTGTCGTCGTCGGTGTCGAGGAAGACGACCAGGTCGGCGTACACCCGCAGTGGTTCGCCCACCCTGGTCGCACCAGCGGTCGCGACCTGTCGCAGGATTTCCGCCGGTCCGTGCTCACGCGTGGGTGTGATGAAGACGAGATCGGCTGCCGCCGCCGCGAATTCGTAGACGCGTGGGGCGTGGGCGAGTGCGGTGACCACCGGCTGACCCTGTGGTGGGCGCGGGGTGATGGAGGGACCGCGGACGTCGAAGAAGCGACTTTCGAAGTCGATGTAGTGCAGCTTGTCGCGGTCGATGAAGCGGCGGGTGGCGACATCGCGGATCTCGGCGTCGTCCTCCCAGCTGTCCCACAGGCGGCGCACCACCTCGACGGCGTCGGTGGCCTCCTCGAACAACGCTTCGGCGTATTCGGGGAGCCTGCCGGTCGCGATGATGTCGGCGAACTCGGCGGGTGTCGGTTCGGTGATCTCGCGCCGCCCGAAGTGCTCGGCTTCCTCGGTACCGGCCGAGACCCTGACCTGCCAGCCCGCGCGGCCGCGGGAGGTGTAGTCGAGGGTGGCGAGCGCGGTGGAGACGTGGAACGGCTCGGTATGGGTGGTCGTCACCGTCGGGATGAGTCCGATGTGGCGGGTGATCGGGGCGAGCGTAGCGGCGATGAGATGGGCGTCGAGCCGGGCGCGGACCTGGTCTACGGCGTTGTCGTCGCGGGCGTGCAGGGGACCGGGGACGCGCAGGCTGTCCTCGATCGTGACGAAATCGAGCAGACCACGCTCCGCGGTGCCGACCAGGTCGGTCCAGTAGCCGGCGCTGAACAATTCGGTGGGCCGCGAGTTCGGTGCTCGCCAGGCGGCCGGGTGCCAGCCCGCGCCGTCGAGCGCGACACCCAGGTGTAGTGGGTTCGGTGCCATCGTCTGCCATTTCTGTGGTTCGGTGAACGGTGCCTGGTGCAACGCTCGATGCCGGGCACCCGCTGCGCGCCGGGTACGAGTGCCGCAGTTGTCTGACGGGCGGCAGCACGATGCCGCTCTCCATCACAGGTGGCCAGCGGGGGTGGCCGGGAGAATGCGAACGGCCGCGGCGACGACGTCAACCGTTGAATTCAGCCCGATCGACGGGAAATAGGCTGTCGCTCCACCCTTTCGTCGAACGCCGCGCACCTGTAGATCCTCGTCACCTGACTTATCTCACCGACGTCTCGCTCTCCCGGAATTTATCTCGGGCAGCAACCCGTCTGCGCAGGTGACACCGGTGAAACCCGGTGTAAGCCGGAGGTGGGTACAGGCTTTCGCTCGTCGGGCGGGTCGATACTTTCGACGTGAAGACAGCGCAGGACAACTCGAGCGAGGAGTTACTCGTTCGAGTGCGTGACTATGCGGAGCAAGTGTTGAGACCCGCCACGTTGTCGACCGACAGGGACGGGGTTCTCGCGGACCGCATCGACGAACTACGCGACCTCGGCCTGCTCAACGATCTGGCGCCGGGCGAATTCGGTGGGCTCGCGATCGACCGCGACACCGGGTACTCCGGTGTCGGTGCTTGCCGCACGGACTCTGCGCGCTGACCCGCTGATCACCACCGAACGGAACCACCGAACATGAGTCTCGAATTCCTCTGGTACATCCCCAATCAGGTCACGCCCGGCCACCGCGGCGAGCCCGTGGCCGCCGACCACAACAGCCTGGACACGCTGACCACGCAGGCGAAGGCGCTGGAGGCGCACGGCTGGAAGGGCGCGCTGCTCGGCACGGGCTGGGGCCGCCCTGACACCCTGACCGTCGCCGCGGCGCTGGCGGCCAGGACCGAGTCCTTCGAGCCGCTCATCGCGATCCGGCCCGGCTATTGGCGCCCGGCGAACTTCGCCTCCGCCGCGGCCACGCTCGACCACCTCTCCGGTGGCCGGGTTCGGGTGAACATCGTCTCCGGCAAGGACGATCTGGCCGCCTATGGCGACAGTGAGGGCGACCAGGCCGACCGCTACGCCCGCACCAAGGAGTTCCTCCAGCTCGTCCGCAAGCTGTGGACCGAGGAGAACGTCACCTACCGCGGCGAGCACTTCCAGGTCACCGACTCCACGGTGGTGCCCCGCATCGAGCAGCGCGGCGAACGCCGTCATCCGACGCTGTACTTCGGCGGCGCCTCGGAGGCGGCGGAACGGGTCGCCGCGACCGAGGCCGACGTCCAGTTGTTCTGGGGTGAGCCGCTGGAAGGGGTGCGTGAGCGCATCGAACGGTTGCGCGCGCTGAGCGCCGAGCTGGGCCGTGAACACGCACCGCTCGAATTCGGCTTGCGCATCACGACTTTCGTCCGCGACACCACCGAGCAGGCGTGGGCCGACGCCGAGGCGAAGGTCGCGGAGATGGCGAAGAACAGCCAGGGCGCCTCGAATCCACACCGCCGCACCGCTGTCGGCCAACAGCGACTGCTCGACCTGGCCGCGCGCGGCGAGGTGCTCGACGACAACCTCTACACCGCGCCGGGCAAATACGGTGGCGGCGGCGCGGGCACCACCTGGTTGGTCGGTTCCGCCGAGGATATCGCCAAGTCGCTGCGCAAGTACCGCGATCTCGGCATCACCCACTTCGTGCTGTCCGACACCCCATATCTGCGCGAGATCGAGCGTCAGGGTTCCCAGCTGCTGCCGTTGCTCGGGGAGTGAGTGCCACCCCTGTCCTGACCGTCGACCCGGTGCGCAGTCGACGGTTCCGGCTCATCGCGGTCTTCGCGGTGACCCAGACCGTCGGCTACGGCGCGATGATCCAGGCGTTCACGGTGCTGCTGGTCCCGATGTCTCAGGCACTGGCGGTCTCACGCACCGAAATCGCCGCCGCTGCCACCATATCCACGCTGATCGGGGCGTTGGCCGCGGTGCCGGTGGGCAATCTGCTCGACCGCTACGGTGGACGGGCCTTGATGACGGCGGGCTCGGCGCTCGGCGTCGGCGCGGTTCTGCTGTGGTCGCAGGCGCAGAGCCTGGCCCAGCTGTACGCGGCATTCACATTGATCGGGTTGGCACTGGCCACCTCCACCTACGAGGCCGCGTTCGCCGTTCTCGTGGTGGCCACCGAACCGGAACACCGGGATTCGGCGATCGTCGCGGTGACCACGGTAGTCGGACTGGCCACCAGCCTGTACTACTTCTTCGCGGGCTGGCTCGAGACGCAACTCGGCTGGCGCACAACACTGGTGGTGCTGGCGATCGGTTTCGCGGTGATCGTGGTACCCGCGCACCTGTGGGCGGTACCGGGCCGGGCGTCGCACACCAGCCGGGTCGCGCAACGCACCGGCGTTCGCCTCGGTGACGCGCTCCGTGACCGCAAATTCTGGCTGCTGGTGGTCTCTTTCGTCGCCCAGAGCGGGTCCACCTCGGCCTTCCTGCTGATGATGGTCACCTACTTCCGCGACATCGGCTATTCGCCCGTGTCCGCCGCCGCCCTCCCGATCGCCGTCGGCGTCACCCAGATCGCAGCCCGACTGGCCCTGGCCCCGTTGGCTCGCCGCTTCGGGATGACCAGCGTGACAGGGGTTTCCTTCGCCCTCCAAGGGGCGGGATTGCTGGCTCTACCGCTGGCAGGCACCTCACTGCCTCTCACGCTGGCCTGCATCGTCGCCTTCAGTACCGGCTACGGCACCAGCGTGATCGCCCGGCCCTCCATCGTCGCCGACAGCTTCGGCGTCCCCCAGTTCGCCGGCATCCTCGCCGTGATGACAGTCCCGATCGCGCTGTCCCGTGCGGGCGCGCCCTTGGCCGCCACCTGGCTCGGTGACTGGCGACTCCTGGTAGCCATCGGGCTCGCCGCCCTCCTTGCCGCTGTCGCGCTGATCCCGCTGTCGCGCACACCTCTGGTCGACCACCCGCTGGTCCCGACCCAGGACGCGGTCACCGGGCCCAACTGCGGCGCGACCCCGTAACAGACTGGTAGCGAAACGGCCGCCCCGCTAGAACGTGAGCGGGGCGGCCGTTGGACTGCGGTGGGGTTGTAAGGGGAGTTTGTAGGTGGTCGACGAGTGCTCACGACACCGAGATGCTCGGTCACCGCCGCGACGCTGCCGAGCAGGACGAGCAGATCGATCCCGGTGTCATCAAGGACAGGTTCGAGTGGAATCCGGACAGGGTCGGTGCCTTCCGATCAGAGCTTCAGGCCGGTGCCGTGGACACCGTGCTCCTCGATGAGGGCGAGCTCGTCGGCGGTGAAGTCGGGGAAGTTCAGTGCGGCGGTGTTGTGGTCGAGCTGGGCCACCGAACTCGCCCCGATCAATGCCGAGGTCACCTCGGGACGGCGCAGCACCCACTGCAACGCCAGCTGGGCCAGCGACTGCCCGCGCGCGGCGGCGATCTTGTTCAGCTCGGCGGTGCGTTGCCGGTAGGTCTCGTCGATGACATCGGGGGACAGGAAGGTGCTGTTCTGCGCGCGAGCGCCCTCGGGGATGGTCTCGAGGTACTTGTCGGTGAGCAACCCCTGGGCCAGCGGCGAGTAGACGATCACGCCGAACCCGTCCTGGGTCGCGGTGTCGAGCAGACCGTTCTGCTCGGGGCGGCGATCGTAGATCGAGTAGCGGGCCTGGTGGATCAGCAGCGGGACACCGGCGGCGCGCAGCTGCTCGGCGATCTCGTGGGTGCGGTCGGGCAGGTAGTTGGAGATACCGACATAGAGCGCCTTGCCCTGCTGTACCGCGCTGACCAGCGCGCCCACGGTCTCCTCCAGCGGGGTGTCGAGGTCGGGGCTGTGGTGGTAGAAGATGTCGACGTAGTCGGTGCCGAGATCGCGCAGGCTGTGCTCGAGGGAGTTCAGGATCGACTTACGCGAGCCGCCGCGCAGGTACGGGCTCGGCCCGATCGCGTTGCCCGCCTTGGTGGACAGCACGATCTCGTCGCGGTACGGCGCGAGGTCCTTGGCGAGCACCCGGCCGAAGTTCTTCTGCGCGCCGCGGTGCGGCGGACCGTAGCGGTCGGCGTTGTCGAAGTGGGTGATGCCCAGATCGAAGGCGTGCAGGATGATCTCGCGCTGCGTGGCGAAGGCGTAGTCGGTGCCGAACTTCTGCCACAGCCCGAAGGAGAAGGCGGGCAGGTCGAGGCCAGATGCACCGGTGCGCCGGTACGGGACCTTCTCGTAGCGGTCTTCCGCGGCGGTGTAGGTGCGGTCGAAGTGGCCGTGGCTCATCAGGTTGGATCTTTCTCTCGGTGGGAGAGGAAATCCCTTCTCCCTCAGTGATGTCCGTGCCTCGGCAGCTGCACCGAGCGGCCGCTCAGACCGACGTCGGCGCTTCGTTCGTGATCGTCGGTTTCCAGCCCAGTTCGGGAGCGATCAGGTGCACGGTGTCGTGCAGGATCTGCTCGTAATCCTCACGGTGGAATTCGTAAGGCAGCTCCAGGCGCAGCTCAGAGGTCTGCGCGAGCACCGGGTCGGCCCGCAGCTGTTCCAGGATCTGCTCCGCGGTGCCGACGATGTCCGGCGCGAACAGAATTCGGCGTTCACCCTGCGGGCCGAGAGTGCGGTCGTGGCGGCTCGCGGCGTAGGCGCGGTAGCGCTCGCGGGTCGCGCGGTCGGCGCTGTCGAACGGCACGATCACGCGTCCGACCGCCACACGGGCGGGTCGAGCCGGGTCGATCAGGCGGCGATAGTCCGAGATCAGAGTGAGCTGGGAGGTGGTGAAATCGTCACTGGCGTCGCCGAAAACGACGTTGCCGCTGAGCAGATTCAGTCCGTTCTCCGCGGTCCAGTGCACGGATCGGATACTCCCGCCGCCGTACCACACACGGTCGGCCAGGCCGGGGCTGTGCGGCTGAAGGCGGGGACGCTGGGTGTTGCCCGGCGAGTGGATGACGGTGTCGGCGTCGCCGAGGTAGGTGCCGCGCAGGTTCTCGAGCAGGCGGGCGACGCGGCCGTAGGACAGGTCGAAGCTGCGCCAGTCGCCGTCGAAGACCAGGTCGCCGATGAGGTCGGCGTGCGGCGGGATTCCCGCGCTGAAGCCGGGTTGCAGCCGACCCTTGGACAGCACATCGGCCAGCGACAGGTCCTCGGCCAGCCGGAACGGGCTCTCGTAGCCGATCGGAATGACCGCGGCGCCCAACTCCACTCGACTGGTGCGCTGGGCGGCGGCGGCCAGGAAGACCGCCGCCGAACCCACGCCGTGCTCGAGGTGACGCTGCCGGATCCACGCACCGTCGAAGCCGAGCCGCTCCCCGAATTCGAACAGTCGCAGCGTGTCCTCCAACCCGGTGTACGGGTCGTCGTCGAGGTAGTTGCCCGGCGTCAGGAACGCCAATGTGCTGATGCGCGGTGCGCTCATGCCTGACGCTCGTAGGGGATCTTCTCTCCTGCCTCGACCGCGATCGGGAGCCGGTTCTCGGCGGGCGGCAGCGGGCAGGTCGCCAGATCGGTGTAGGCGCACGGCAGGTTGACCGCTCGATTGAAGTCGAGCACGACCGTGCCGTCAGCCGCCGGAGTGGAAACCTGCACGATGCGATTGGCGGCGTAGGTGGTGACTCCGGAAGTGGTATCGGTGAACAGCACCGACAGGTCGCCGGGGTTCCTGCCGGGGAAGGCGGTCAGCCGCAACGGCTGACCGTCGATGTCGAACTCGACCTGCCCCGGTGCCTCGTAGACGTGCTCGAGCCCTTCGACCGAGGCGCCGACCGTGGTCGATCGCGGCTGCTCGAACCGAACGTAGCGACCCGTCACCACCCACTTCGGGTCCGGAGCATACGCGGGCGTGCCCCGAAACGCGGTGCGCAACTGGTTGTTCGGGTGCCGAGGACGCACGATGTCGTTGCCGCCACGGCGGGCGACCTCGATCACCGCATCACCCCACACGGCGTTCACCCCGTCGCGCTCGGCGATCACGCCGAACTCGTAACGGCCGCGCACCGGCGTCCCGTCGACAACCAGCTCTTCACCCTCGTCGAGAACCACGACCACACCGTCGACACCGGTGGACCAGGTGCCGGGCGCATCGGTGAACCGCTCCGGGATCTCGGTGAGCCAGTGCAGGTTCGTGATGGCCAGGAATCCGTGCCGGTCGGACAGGCGCGCCTCCTGCTGACGGTGCCATTGCTGCCAGTCGGCCGTGAAAGCGTCTACCTCGGCGACCGGGGTTTCCTGTGTAGCCATGCCATCGATACAACCCGACACCACCGCCGCCGAACAGAATTGCGCTCATCCCGAACGCAAGTCACCGATCAGCGCCCTTCTCGTTTTCGCTCTGTTGCCCGTCGGCGGTCGGAGGACCAGCTCACCTCGTTGAATCGATACCGCGATCGGCAGTCGCGCCGGTGGTCTCCAAGATCGTCGCGGCGACCAGGTGCGGGTCATCGACCATCGGGACATGACCGACACCTGGCAGGATTCGGTAGTGCGCGCCCGGTATGCGTTGCCGGGCGACGGGCCCGTAGATCGCGGCAGGCAGAATTCGATCGTGTTCGGACCAGGCGAGCGTGATCGGGCAGGGGAGTGGGTCGAGCGGCGCGATTTGCTCGTCGGTGCTCAACAGGTCCGCGGTCACCGTGCACTCGAGCAGATCGCGAGCAATGTCGAGGGCGGCTGCGGGGGTGGCGCGGTCGCCCCGAATTGCGATGTCGCGCAGTACGATCCGTCGGACCAGGGATGAACGCAGCCCCAGGGGCGCCAGGGGTCGTGCCAGCTTCGCGAGGGTCAGTCCGTTCGCGATTTTGCCGGTCGAATCGGAATGAGTCGTACTGCCCGAGTCCCAGAACCCGGCCGGGGACAAGGCGCAGACGGTGACAGCACGGCCGCGGCGCGCCAGTTCGATGGCCATCCAGCCGCCCAGGGAGTTGCCGGCGATGTGGACCTGGTCGAGGCCCCTGGCGTCGAGGTCGCGTTCGACGTTGTCCACGAGGTGGGCGCATCGCGCTGGGCGCAGAACCGCGGGCGGCCCGCCGCGATGGCCGAGCGCGGTGGGGCTGATGATCTCGTGATGTGGGGCCAGAAGCGGAACCACCTCGGTCCAGGCGCGTTCGGACATCGTGACGCCGTGCAGGAGTAGTAGTGGGGTGTTGCTGGGCATGGTCGTCCTTCGGATCGGTGAAGAGGCAGCGCACGCGGTCAGCCGACGACCGCTGGGGTGAGGTCTCAGTATTCGGCGGTGTGCCAGGCGGCCGCGTCGGTGTTGCGTGACACCCGACGCAGCAGTGCCACGAGGGTCTGTTGCTCCTGCTCGTCGAGGCCCTCCAGCAACCGACGGTCCCGTTCGACGCGGCTGGGCAGTTCGGCATCGACGAGTTCGCGTCCGGCCGCGGTCAGCTGGAGCAGCACCACCCGGCCGTCCCGTTCGAACGGTAGACGTTCGAGCAGCCCGATTTTCGCCAGCCGGTCGGCGTGTTTGGTGGTCGCGGCGCCGCTGGTCATGGTCCGCGAGGTCACTTCACTGGCGCGTAGTGGGCGCTCGGCGCGGGCGAGGACGCACAGGATCTCGAAGTCGCCGCGGGTGACGCCCCTCGGTGCGAGCGCCCGATCGAGCTGGTGCAGCGCCAGCGAGCTGATCCGGTTGATGCGCCCGAGCACCTCGATCGTCGAGGTGTCCATCTCGGGATAGGTCCGGGCCCATTCGGCTCGGACGCCGTCGACGAAGTCGGGGGAGGTGTCGCCCATGCGCTCATCTTAGGCGACCAGTTTCACATTATTTAAGATATGTTTTACAAGTAAAATACCTTTAGGGTGGAGCCGTGCCTACCGCGACTCCCGACCTGCAGACCTCGACCGCGGCCACGTCTACCCGGCTGCGGCACTCCGGTGGTGCGCTGGCGCACTCGGTCGCCGTCTCCACGTGGCGGCGGGCACTCGAGGTGCGGGCTGCCGACGCGACCGTGGCGGTCTCGATGCGCGTCGGCGCCGCCGCCGCGCTGGTGTTCGTCGGCTGTGGTCTCCTCGATCTGCGCCAGTACGCCGGCTTCGCGGTACTCGGCGCGCTGGCGTCGGCCTTCGCTCGGCACGAGCCGATGGTTCGGGTCGTGGCCAAGGTGAGTCTCGTCGGCGGGCTGCTTGTCGCCTTCGTCGCGGGCGGAGGGCTGCTCGCGCTCGCGCACGTGCCGATCTGGGCTGAGGTCGCGCTGATGTCGGTCGGTGCCGCCGTCGCGGCGATATCGGTGTCGGCCTTCCGGATCACCGGCCCCGGCCCGGTGATTCTCGTCTTCGCGGCCACCGCGGCCGTCGGTTATGTGACTGCGATCGGCGATCTCGCCCGGGTGTGCCTGGCCGCGGCGATCGGTGCCGCGGTGGGACTGCTCGCGCAAGCGGCGCCGCTGCTGGTGCTGCCGCTCGGCCCGGCCCGGCTGGCCGTGGCGCGGGCGCTCTCGGCCGCGGCCGCACTCGATCGCGACGGGTCTGTCGAACCCGCCCGCTTCGCGATCGCCCAGGCTCGGGAGAAGTTGGCGCTCAGCGGTGTTCGCGGAAATGACTCGGGGCACCACCGTGACCTGATCGCGCTGCTCGACGAGGTGGAAACCGCGGTCGACGAGTGGGCGGCGGGGGACCCGGCACGGCTGTTCGAGGTTGCCGGTCACGAGGCCGAACTGCGCAGGATCAAGCGTCGCAGCGCGATCTTCGGCAACGGCGCGACGGTCGAGGTGTCCGCGCTGCCGCGGCCGGAGGGGTTCGTGGCAACGGGTCTGTCCGGACTGCGCTCGCGCATGGTTCTCGGCAATGCGGCGCGCATCGCCCTCGCCTCGGCCGGCGCGGGGTGGTTCGCCGCGGCGGCCGGTCTCGACCATCCGCTGTGGGCGTCGATGGGCGCGATGGCCGCCATGCAGGGCGTCTCGTACGCGCTGACCGTGCAACGGGCGATCCAGCGTCTGCTCGGCAACGTCGGAGGCGCGATCATCGGGGCGCTGCTGATCGCGGCCGGTCTCGGGTACTGGCAGACGGTGGTCATGATCGTGGTTCTGCAGGTGACCGCCGAACTGATGGCCACCCGGAACTACGCACTCACCTCGCTCTCGGTGACACCGATGGCGTTGCTCATGGTCGGCCTCGGGGCACACCTCTCGCCCGATATCGGCGTCAGCCGGATCGTGGACACACTGATCGGCGTCACGGTGGGTGTCGTCGTCGCGGCCGTGACCATCAGTCGCACGGATCGGCAGCACCTGCCGACATCCTTTGCGCAAGCACTACCACGATGACCGTTTCAGCGAGTACCCAGGACCGAGCGAATCTCTTCGACGAACTCGACCACGCGAAGGACCAGGTGCATACCAAGCCCCACCCGTAACCTTGGCTACACGCCGCCGCGCTACTGGCAGTTGAACCGAACACCTGTGTGGCAGTAGAGGATTCAGTGGCAGGGTTCGGTCCGCGCATGCCGCCGGGACGCGGGTGCCGGCGATTCCGAGTTGGGCGCCCACATTGTCGCCGAGCGAAGCCGAGCTGGCCGAGCATCTCGCCCCCGATGCCTGCCACGCCCAGCGGTGGCTGAACAGTCTTCTCACCGAACCGGCCCGCACAATCGCCCGCTGACGCGACTCGGGGGCGCCGGTTGCCCACTGTCGTGGAGCCGACCCGCGCGCGTTCTCCGCCGAAACTGGAACGGATCTTTGCTGAGCATGGGGCCGAGGGCGTCGTCGGACACCTCGAATGCGGCAGCCAGGCCGTCGGCGACGTAGCGGCGTCGGGTGGCTCGTCGGTGCCGCAACTCGGCTCACAGGAATTCAGACCGTGGGTTGCATAATGACGTGGTGCATTCTGGTGATGGTCTGTTCGATCGACGCCTGTCCGACCGCGCGCGGGAAGTGATCCGCCAAGGTGCCGAGATCGCGCTGAACGCGCCGGATGAATGGCTCGACGAGCTCTATGACGCCACGCTGCTCAAGACCAGCCTTCGCGCCATCGCCGGGGATCCGTTGCTGGCCGAGGCGGTCCGGCGCGTCAATCGTGCAAACCTGCTGCACTGGGCATCGGCCAATGTGGCCGATCCGGGGATGCCGGTGCCGATCAACCTCGGCGCCGACCAGATCGCCATCGTTCGCGACCTGGTCCGCCGTGGGTTGAACGAGGCCGCTCTACAGGCATATCGCGTCGGTCAAGACGTCGCCTGGCGACGGTGGATGTCCATCATCTTCATCCTGACGACCGACCCGTTCGAGCTACAGGAGGTCTTCGAGGTTTCCGCCGTGTCGATCGCCGGTTTCGTCGACGGCACCATCGAGGCGATCACCGAGGTCATCGACGACGAGCGGGACGAGCTGGCACGTGGCTCGTATGCCGAACGGCGAGAGATGATCTCGCTCATTCTCGAAGGCGAACCGATCAATGTCGAGCGTGCTTCGATCAGGCTCGGATACCGGCTCGATACGACCCATACCGCCGCCATCGCCTGGAGTGGCATTCCCGGCGCCGAGCTGGAGGAACCGCATCGGGTGACCAGGGCGCTCGCGCAGGCCGCCGGTGCGGCGACGGCACTGAATCTGCTCGCCAGCGCGGCCACCCTGTGGGTGTGGGTGCCGGGCCCCACCCCGCCCGATATCGCGACCCTGACCGATGCGATGGACCATATCCCCGGGGTGCGAATCGCCATCGGCTCGACCGGTCGAAACGTCGCGGGTTTCCGGACGAGTCACCTCGACGCGCAGGCCGCGCACCGAATCCTCGCCCGCCCGCACAGCACGCGGCGTCTGGTCACCTTCGGCGAAGTGCAACTGACCTCGCTGATCACCGAAAACGGTGCTCAGGCCGACCGTTTCATCAAGTACACCCTCGGCGAGCTGGAACATGCCGACAGCGAACTACGCGAATCGGTACTCGTCTACATCAATGAGCAATGCAACGCCACCCGCGCCGCGGCCCGCCTGTTCACCCACCGGAACACGATTCTGCGCAGGCTCGCCCGCGCGGACGAGTTACTGCCTCGTCCCTTGGCGGACAACAGCGTGCACGTCGCGGTCGCGCTGGATGCGCTGTACTGGCGGCAGAGCACGCCACAGCCGATGTGAGCTCGGTACGGATTACTGCGCCGCGCCTACCGGGGTGAGGCGGTGAGTGCCGCGCAGGCCCTTGAGGGTGGCGTCGCGAGGGGTCCCGATCGTGAGATCTGTCGTGCTGCCGATGGCTTCCAGTACCGGCTCGCTGACGAGGACTTCGCCGCCCTCGGCCTGTGCGGTGACGCGCGCCGCCATGGCGACGTTGCGGCCGAACAGATCGTCACCTCGGCGGACCGAGGAACCCATGTGGATGCCGATCCGGACTCTGAAATCGGTGTGGCCGCGCGATGATTCGGCGTCCTTGGTCAGCGCCGCCTGGATGGCGAGTCCGCAGGAGACTGCCCGCTCCGGCGCGGCGAAGGCGATCATGTACCCGTCGCCTTGGTTCTTGACCACATGGCCGGCCTGGTCCTGCACGCAGCGCTCGACGAGACGGTGGTGGCGATCGAGCAGCTTGACCCAGGCGCGGTCGCCGAGTTGTTCGTTGAGTGCGGTCGACTGCTCGATGTCGGAGAACATGATCACCACGTTGCCGTCCGGTGTCAGCCGTGCCAGGTCGGGGCGCTCGACCCGGGCCCAGCCGGCGAGGTCTTCGATGGAGGTCAGCACGGCGGCACGAAAGCCTTTGGCGCGCACCAGGTCCGCGGCCTGCCAGGCCGTCCGTACCGCCTCGCGACCGCCCACCATCAATCGCTGCGTGGTCGTCGACCGACGCGGGGATCTGCGCTTTCGCCGACTGCGGGCAAGCAGGATCGACAGGGTAATCAGGCCGGCGGCCTCACCGGCGGCGACCAGTGCGAGCACGGTGATCACGACTGTGGTCATCGGGCGAACCTCGGCGGAGTAGCGTAGCTGGTCGAACCCTGTAGCGGCTGCGCGCCCGAGCTGGTCACGGCAAAATAGTACACACGCGTTCACTCGAATTCGACACGGTGTGCGCGATGCTTGCCAGCGGTGCGGAGCATGAGGTGGGCGCCTGCGCGGCGTGGGCGGTCGGACTCCTTCTTTCCGTCGAACCCAAGGCTTGTACAGCTGCAATGCCTTTAGTGCGTGAACCCGGGTGCCGGTGGATCCCGCGACTGCGAGGCATGGCGGAGGTCGCGTCCGACGCGACGCGAACTGCGGCCATCGGGTCGATTCGATACCATCTCGGTGTACAGGTGGTGTCCGTGATCGACGACCGTTGATGCATAGTGCACAACGCGGATTCGATTCGGGTGCGAATCGCCATTGGAACGCGGGGTGTCGAGACCGCACGATGGAGCGCAAACACCGGAAAGTAGGAAATGTGCCCATGCCCGACAGCGTCCTGTCGGCCCGGATCGTGACGGTGGGAGGTCGGCCCTCGGTCGACTGTCTTCCCCCCGTGTCAACGATTTCGGGCAAGATCATGAGCCGATTCGTCGTCGACAGCGCACTACCCGCGAGAGTGCCCTTGGCGGCCCTGCGTCGCGATGTCACCGCGATGGTGAAGGCATGCCTGGAGCTGACCGCGCGGCTGTTGACTGGCGCGGACGCTTCGAAACCGTTGGACGATGTGCGTTTCGGCGTCATGGAATGGGCGCAAGAAGGTGTCCCCATCGACGCGATGCTCGAGGCAGTGCACACCGGCACTCAGATGGTGTTCGACCATCTCGTCGCACAAGCCGGGTCCGCCGGGGATCACGTGGCCGTGGCCGACGTGGCGCACGTGTTCGCCGGGCTCTCCAGCCGATTGGCTACCGCGATTTCACAGGCGTACTCGGGGGAGACGCGAGCGGCCGTGGACGACGACGTCGACGCTCTGGCCGCGGCCGTGATGGCCGGGAACGCGACACCGGCCATGGCCCGTGCCTGCGGGGTGCGGCTGGCCGAGAACTACGTCGTCTTCGCCGTGGCGTTCGTGCCACACCAGGAAGAGGCGGAGCCGCACCTGGATCGCCAGATCATCTCCCAGCGAACAGTTCGCCGAGTCAGAGCCGAGGTGTCGCGCCATGGCGGTGACCACGCGTTGATGCAGATGGGAGCCGGCACCGCGACCCTGCTGATTCCGCAGGACCACTTCGACCCCGCAGCGGCAGAGCAGTTCGTCGAGCACCTCGTCGCGGCGGCGCGGACGCGGGTACGTGCCACCTTCGTGTCGGTGGGAATCGGTGGCATTCGCGAAGCGGTCGAGCGCGTGCACGCGGTACTCGACATCATGCGTCGACTGCGCCGAGACGGGCTCGAGCACTTCGAGGGCCTGTCGCTGGAGTATCAGCTGTCCAGGCCGGGCGCGGCGGGGCGGCACCTTGCCGCGACGTTGGACCCACTCGACAAGCATCCGGTGCTGCTGGAGACGTTGAAGGCTTATCTCACGACCCGCTCCACGCGCCTGCGTACGGCGCATGTACTGCACGTACACCCCAACACCGTCGACTATCGGCTGAACAAGATCGCCGAGATCACCGGGTTGGACCCGCTGCACTCCGACGGGCTCTGGCGCCTGCGTTCTGCCCTCGTGGCCCGCATGGTCGGTGTCGGCGAGCAGGAGCCGGTCGAGCGCGGCGACCCCGATCAGCCCGCGCCCGCCGCGCAGGCTTGCTGATCACCTGCGGGTCGGTGCGCTCGGCATAGGCCAGTCCAGCGGTATTCCCAGGATGGCGCCCACCTCGCGGATCGCCGCCATCACCGCGTGGATCCCGTCGAATCCCTGCGCGAAGGCTTCGGTGCGCTCGTCGATACGGAACGGGCACAGGTAGGTCTGGGGGCGATCGGGATCTTGGCGGGGCCGTCCGATCGTGATCACCACCGGCCCCGCGGCCGTGTTGACGGCCCGTGCCCCCAGCTGCGAACCGAACTCTCTGGCCTTCGCCGCGGATCCTGCGGACTCGCCGATACGTAGGGGAGGAGCCTCGGGTTCTCTCGACGGGTCCGCGTCGGTCGGTCGAACTGCCGAGCCGACTCGGGCTGCCGCGTTCGGAATATCGATCAGTGCGGCGTAGATGGCGGCCAACCTGTCCGGGCCGTGGGCTCTGCGCGCTCGGGCACCTTCGACGTGGTAGGTGCACTGCCAGCGTTGCGTCGTGTGGTCCTGGTGGGGATCGGCGATCTCTACGCGCAGCTCCCGTTCGCCGGTTTTGAGGACACTGGCTATCGCTACCTCGTCGAGTGCACTGGTCACAAGATCCTCCTGATGGTCGTCGCTGTTGCGGGTCGCGTGCGATGCCCACCGGAACGGGTTGGTCAACGCTCACAACGCCGACGGAGTTCGCTGTGCCCTGGTACATGGATGGGTGCGAGTCCTCAACCGGCCTCTTCGGACAGTTATCTATCTCACACAAGTGGCATGCTCGCTGGTACGGCTCACAAATGCGCCACTAGTAGCCGCTAATTAGCCATATAACTTCCTCGGTAGCCAACCGTTTTCTGCGAATATTCGGTAGGTTGACCACCGGCACAGAACAAGTTCGACAGGGGGGTCGATGGACGAGTACATGAGCAATACCCCGCGATCGCTCGACGGCGAAGGCGATGATCAGGTAGGACGGATTGTCGAACGCGGCTCGGATTTAGATGTCGAGTCATATGACAGTGAGACCGCTCATCTGCGCGACGTTGTGGATCAATTGGAATATGCGGTACAGGTCTGTTCGCAGGAGCGCATTCCGCTTCCCTTCGTATTGAACGAAGTCGAAAAGGCGCTCGGTGTGGTTCTCGACGATCTCGCCGCCGACTGGCACACCGACCTCCGTCTTCATCTCGTCGATTATGTGACCGCGGCATTCGCGAAGGACCACCTACAGCCACCGCTTACCTGACGACGACCTCGGCAGTCGTACCCACATGGCCGGTTCTCGATCTCAGGCGACACCGTATCCGTCTTCCGGATACGCCGATGACCGCTGGTTACGGGCTCGACGTGCGGCTGCCACGCGGCGAGTCATGATGTCCGGCAACCGCTTTGCGATCTCGGCGTCGTCGCACCATGCACAGCTTCGAAGTTCGTCGTCCTGAAGCGATATCGCCGAGACCTCGTCGGCGGTCAGCACTGTGCCGTCGAAGATCATCATTACTCCGTCATCGGGATATAGGCCTGGCGGAACCCGATCCACCACCAACAGCCGCCCTGGCGAGACGTCGAGGCCGAGTTCTTCGCGGACTTCACGGACAACGGCCGTATAGGGCGATTCGCCGGCCTCCACGACACCGCCCGGAATCTCCCAATAGTCCTTATAGGTCGGTTCGACGAGCAGTACCCGGTTCAACTCGTCGACGAACAACGCACCGGCACCCATCCGTTTGCGTGGGAACTTCGCAATGTCTTCAATTCGTTCGGACTTCATGAGGCACAACACTATCCGCGCTCATTACACGCAGGTTTGCTGTCGAACTCGCCGAAGGTCATGGGCAACGATTTGGGGAAGCGACGTAACCTCGGAACCACGGTGACGATCGAAGCGAGAGTGCGCGCGAAGGGAGAAGCAGATCATGGTCGTGGCAGAGCAGCTTGCTGAGGTTGCCGAACGGTGTGGGGTGACGGTCGCTGTCGCCGAATCGTTGACCGCGGGCAACGTTGCCACGGCGTTGGGAGCCGCACCGGATTCCGCGGTGTGGTTTCGTGGCGGGGTCGTCGCCTATGCCGCAGAGGTCAAACGGCACGTACTCGGGGTTCCTGATGTGCCGGTGGTGTCCGAGACCGCGGCGAGAGCGATGGCCGAGGGAGTGCGATCGCTGATGGACGCGGACATCGCTGTTGCCACCACCGGTGTCGGCGGCCCTGATCCGCAGGACGGCGAGGCTGCCGGTTCTGTGTGGTTCTGTGTGGTTTCGCGCAGCGATGCGCGGGCGAGTCACCGGCAATACGACGGTGATCCGGCGGAAGTTGTCGCTCTATCGGTGCAGTACGCGATCGAGTTGCTGCTATCGATGGCGAAAGCGGTTCACTCGCAAGACATTGACGGCGACCCGCCGTCGGGAGCTGGTACCGGGCCTGAGCTGCAACCCTGAGACCGGCGGAAGTCTGTGGAACCCTTCGGATCTCGGTTTGTCAGCCCGACGCCGAACCACACCCGCGCGAGTGTGGGTGTGGTTCGGGATGGGTCGGCTGTCAGCAGTCGCCGGTGCCCGCGTTTCCGGGAGCGCCGTTGACCAGGCCCGCGCCGCCGCTGCCCGCGGTGCCGCAAGCGCCGAGGGTGCCGTTGCCGGTCTGGGCCCCGCCGTTGCCGCCGTCTCCTCCGGCCCCGCCGGTACCGAGGATTCCGGTGCCGCCGTTGCCGCCGTGCGCGCCAGCGCCGCCGCTGTTGTTCGCGCCCGAGGCGTCGCCGCCGTTGCCCGCCTTGCCGCCCGCGCCGCCGGTATCGACGGCAAGAGCGTCGCCGCCGACGCCGCCGTTGCCGCCGGACGCCCCGTCGGTGCCCGTGGCGCCGGTCGCGCCCGCACCGCCGTTGCCGCCTTCGCCGCCTGCGCCACCGGATCCGCCGTCGGGACCACCGAGTCCGCCGTTTCCGCCGAGCCCGCCCGCACCCAGAACGCCGAGTCCACCACTACCGCCGTTGCCGCCCGCCCCGCCCGCGCCGCCGCCGTAGCCGTCGCCGCCGTTGCCGCCGTGACCACCCGGGCAGTTCTCGGTGCCTTGGCTGCCGTTGCCGCCACTGCCACCGGCAGGCTGCGAGGCGGTGCCGGGAGCGCCATCGGCGCCGTTCACGGTGTTGCAGGCGGCGAATGCGGGCGGTGCCACGGCGATCATGGCGCTGCTGGTCAGGACGAGACCGCCGAACAGTGCGGCGATACAGGTCCGTGCGCTGCGAGTTCTTGGCACAATACTGCTCCCCTATTGTCGAACGCTGCGGCCGATATAGCGAAATCGGCCATCGGGGGCGCGCGCATCATCGATCGGCCGATACGGTCGGAATCAAGGTGAATGCCCAGCGCGTCGCGGCGCATTCACGGGTGATCGCAGTGATCGGGCCGCCGCCAGCTGTAATCCGTTGCTGCCGAGATATTTACGAATGACAGTTTCGGGAGGCGAATATATTCTCGCCTCTGCTGGAGAGCCGAATCGAGCCTACGCTTGTAGTGCGACGTTTACTACTACCCGCGGCACCTGGGCAATTCACGAATTCTGTTTTCGGACAAGAGGAGAAGAAAAAGACTGGTTCTTGCCTGGTGGGCTGGCTAGGGTCCGTGTGCATGAGTGGCGAAGTGATCATCGTGACCGGCCCACCCGCTGCGGGAAAGACGACTGTCGCCCGCCTTCTCGCCGATGCGGCGGGTGCTCCGACGGTGCATCTCGAGACCGACCTGTTCTACCGGTCGATCCGCACAGGATTCGTCCTGCCGTTCCTTCCAGAAGCGCACCGACAGAACGAGGTGGTGATCGAGGCGATCGTCGTGACAGTCGCGGCCTACGCACGCGGCGGCTACGACGTCATCGTCGACGGGATTGTGGGGCCATGGTTCCTGCCACAGTTTCGGGCGCTCGCCGACGACGGTGGGCCGGCCATTTCCTATGTGGTCCTGCGACCTGACTTGGCCACCACGGTGTCTCGCGCGAGGCATCGCGTAGGAGACGAGTTGAAGGATCTGGAAGCGATCAGCGGCTTGCACGGCGCGTTCTCCGACATCGGAGACCTCGAGCAGCACACGATCGACACCGGGGGCCTGGATTCTGCGCAGACTGCCGACCGGGTGAGACGGGTTCTGGCCGACGGCACGCACCGGCTGGCCTGAAGCGAAATTGCTCGATCTGGAGTCGGCAACCACGCCGACATCCTTTTCCTCGATCGATCGACCGTCGCCCGCGCCGTCGCCCGCTTCGCGCAGTCCGATACCGATCGGGCCTGCTGAGACAGCGGCGCGGGAGGCAAGCGCATTCGCTGCCTCGGTCGGCTGAGCCGAACTACGCCTGGATGACCTCGATCCCCACCATCGCGTTGAGTGAGTCGCAACTCGCCCAGGACTGGTTCTGCCCGTACTGCGCGGGGCCGTACTTCCAGTAGACGAACGGCACGGGCCACGCGACACAGGTGAGCTTCACTTGATGCCAGGTCGGCAGCTCGCAGTTTGCCATCCCGCCGGTGTTGAAGACGTTGTACACGTGGCAGTTGGCCTGCCACACCGGTACGTCGGCTTGGGCTACGCCGCCACCGACGAGCGCAGCGGCAGCAGTGGCGGTGACAACAACGGCGCCAGCAGCGAGTCTCTTCGCAGAAAGCATGTCGAACCTCCTGAAATCGATGTTGTCTGAAAAATCGCTAGGTGGTCGAAAGTGTTACTCGACATATCCATGGTGGCGCCTTGGTGTCCGTCTCAATAAGCTAACTATCTGCGCCTTCGATCGACTGTCCTGTCAGTTTTCAACTGGGTCGCGGGCGATTGAAGGTTGTTTGCCACAGCCGTCGACGGAGAACCTGCGTTCGGTACTCGAGATCGACGCACCGCACCTGATGATGCAGACCCACCCCTAGCGGGTCACGAGGGTGATCACCGACGCTGTCGCCGAATTGGGTTGACCAGCAACACTGTTCACCACTACGAGAAGGGCGTCATCATGTCAGGCAATCCGTTGGGTATCTCGCTCGAGCAGGCAGCACAGGAGTTCGTCGATGCGACGTCGCAACCGCCGTTCCTGTACCAACTGACCCCGGAAGAGGGGCGCAAGGCGGTGGATTCGGTTCAGGATTCGCTGATCTCCAAGCCCGAGATCGACGAGGAGTGGGTCACCGTCGAAGGCGGCCCGACCGGCTCGGTGCGGGTGCGGATCGTCAAGCCTCGTGGCTCGACCGAGACGTTGCCCGTCATCGTCTACACCCACGGCGCGGGCTGGGTGTTCGGTGACGCGCACACCCACGACCGGCTGGTGCGCGACCTCGCCGTCGGCGTGCACGCGGCCGTCGTGTTTCCCGAATACGACCGCTCTCCCGAGGTGCGGTATCCGGTGGCCAACGAACAGTCCTACGCCGTCGCGACATGGGTTGCCGCTCATGGCGGTGAGAAGGGGCTCGACCAGTCACGCATCGCGATCGCGGGCGATTCGGTCGGCGGCAATATGGCCATCGCGCTGACCCTGATGGCCAAGGAGCGTGGCGACGTCTCCTTCGTGCAGCAGGTGCTGTTCTACCCGGTCACCGACGCCAATTTCGACACCGGCTCCTACCAGGAGTTCGCGGAAGGCTATTTCCTCACCCGTGAGGGGATGAAGTGGTTCTGGGACCAGTACACCACCAGCGCGGAGGACCGAGCCCAGATCACCGCGTCGCCGTTGCGGGCGAGTACCGAACAGTTGGCCGGACTTCCGCCCGCGCTCGTGATCACCGGCGAAGCCGATGTCCTGCGCGATGAGGGCGAGGCCTTCGCCGCAAAGCTGCGCACGGCAGGCGTAGCGGTGACCCAGGTGCGCTACGGGGCGATCATCCACGATTTCGTGATGGTCAACTCTATGCACGACACTCACGCCGCAAAAGCGGCCGTGGCCCAGGCGATCGCGACCCTGCGCGCCGCGTTCGACATCGCCTAGCCGTCCTCGCAATGGTTCTGCCCAGTGGTTGCACCGGAAGAGACTTCCTGATTTACCGGTGGTCAGCGGAAATTGCCGGTGTCGATCGCCGTTAATCCCGGGTCGCGGTGACATTCGGTCGTATCATCACCGAACTGCTGTAGCGCGGCTCCGGTTCGGCAGTGAATGCGTGTGCCGGTGAATCGTTGGTCGAATCACAGGGGAACAAATGAATTCCACGCGTGGGCACGACCGACATCGGACCACTGAGGATCCCCCGTCGCGCGACACAGCCGCCGACCGCCACCAGGAAAGTTCGGGCGCGCGACGGGGCTGGGAGCCCGCGAAACCTGCGTTTCGGCGTCGGGGGCTGACCTTCGGTGGGGCAGTGGGAGCGTTGGTGCTGGTGTGGTTGTCGCTGACGCCGTCATTACTGCCCAGAGGGCCGCTGTTCCAAGGAATTGTCACCGGCGCCGCGGCGGTGTTCGGATACGGTCTCGGCGTCGCCGTCGCCGCGCTGCTGCGGTGGATGCTGCACCGGCAGCCCAGGCCGACGCGTCCGGCGTTGTGGTGGGGGCTGGGAGTCGTCGCCGGCCTCGGTTCCATTGCCGCCCTCGCCTGGTTCGCGGATTGGCAACGCGACCTGCGTTCGCTCATGGGAGTGAGCGGGCTTTCCTGGCAGGCCTATCCGATCATCGTGGTGATCGCCGTCGTGACGTTCGCGGTGTTGATCGCGGTGGCGAGGGGGTGCTGGGCGTTGTCGCGATGGGTCGGTGGGCTCCTGGGGCGGGTGATGCCCACTCGCGTCGCCGCGGTGCTCGGCGGTGTGCTGGTCGCCGTGGTGGCTGTCCTCGCGGTCAACGGGGTGGTGGCCGACGTCGCGATGTCGCTGCTCAACGAAACGTTCAAGGCCGTCAACGAGAAGAGTGCGCCGGAGACGGAAGAACCTGTCGTCGCGGAGCGCTCCGGCGGTCCCGGCTCGCTGGTGGCGTGGGACTCGCTGGGCAGGCAGGGGCAGATCTTCGTGTCCAACGGGCCGACCGCGCTCGAATTGACCGCATTCAGTGGAAAGCCCGCGCGTGAGCCGATCCGTGTCTATACCGGGTTGGAATCCGCGGAGACCATCAGTGCCGAAGCAGATCTCGCGGTTGCCGAATTGCGACGTGCGGGTGGATTCGAACGCTCGGTCATCGGAATAGGGACCACGACCGGAACCGGGTGGATCAACGAGTCGACTGCCTCGGCCTTGGAGTATGTGGTCGGCGGTGACAGCGCGTTGGTGAGCATGCAGTATTCCTATCTGCCGAGTTGGCTGTCCTTTGTCGTCGACCAGGAACGTGCGCGCCGAGCCGGCCGCGCATTGTTCGAGGCTGTTCACGCCGAGTGGGACACACTGCCGGTCGATCGTCGGCCGAAACTGGTGGTCTTCGGCGAAAGCCTCGGATCCTTCGGTGGTGAAGCGGCGTTCTCCGGTATCCAGGACATGGCGGCCCGCACCGACGGGGTCTTGTTCGTCGGCCCCACCGCCACCAACCCGGTGTGGCGCGACGCCACCGCGCGACGGGACCCGGGTTCCCCGCAATGGCTGCCGATCTACCGCGACGGGAAGACCGTGCGATTCGTCGCCGACGCACCCGACCTCGCCCGTCCCGAACCGGCGTGGGGCTCGCCCAGAGTGGTCTACCTCCAGCACGCCTCCGACCCGATCACCTGGTGGACACCGCAACTGCTGTTTCAGAAACCGGACTGGCTCCACGAGGAACGTGGTCGCGATGTCCTGCCCAGCACCCGCTGGATCCCCGTCGTCACGTTCCTGCAGGTCTCGGCGGACATGGCTGTCTCGGTCGACGTGCCCGACGGACACGGTCATACCTTCCAGGCTGTGATCGCCGATGCCTGGGCCGCGATCCTGGCACCCCCCGACTGGACCGCGACCGACACCGAGCGATTACGAGAGATCCTGCGAGGCACCGAGTGAACACCATCCGATACCGAAGAGGAGAAGGATTCCGATGAACAAATCCGCCGACAAGCCGTCCCTGCTGCGTCGCGTCTCACCGACGCAATGGGTCGCGATCGGAATGAGCATCCTTGCCATCATTTTCGTCTTCGAGAACAGAGGAAAGGTATCTGTCGAGTTCCTGTTGATCACGATCAGTTCCCCGATGTGGCTGATCCTGTTGACGATGTTCATCGTCGGCTGGGTCGCCGGAGTTCTCACCACCCGTCGCGCCCGTCAATGAGTTCTCGCGTGCCGCTGTCGTCGGCGGTACCGGGCGCCGTTCAGTCGGTCGACTCGAGCTGCTGCTTGAGGTTGCGCAGGGTGCGGTGGATGTTCTTGCGCTGGAACTGCACGAAGGTGTCGCCGCCGGTGGCGATCCGGTCGAAGACTTGAACCACCGCGTTCGGCCAGGACTTGCGATCGTCGTGCCAGGTCTCGGTGACCCGGGTACCACCGTCGGCCGCCTCGAATCGGTACTCCCAGGTCGCGATACCCCCGCGAAGCCATGGCCGTCGCACGCCGATCGCCTCGACCCGAAACGCGAACACCTTCCCGGGCACTGCCGCGATCACCACGCAACGGGTCACCCAGCGAGCGAAGCCCCGCTTGTTGAATCCTTCGAATTCCATTCCCACATAGGTGGACTCACGCGCCTGGGTGACCCGTGCTCCGCGGTTCTCCGGACTCCACCGACCCATCAGGGTCGGATCGCTGACTTGCTGATAAACAGACACCGGATCGGCAGCGATGTCGATGCTGTCGAGGACGGTCGTGGTGCGACTCATGGACTCGAACCTATCCGACCGAGCGGGTGCTTCCGACGAGAGCGGGTGTCAGTTCGCTCGAGTTCGATCCTGCGTGGTGAGGTGCTGTGACGTCATGGCCGCGTGAGCTCGGTGACCGTGCCGAGGAAACTGGTGACGTACAACGCGTTCGGGTCCCATCCGGGTCCGGATCCGAACCGTGCCGACGAGGACAAAGGCAGGCCGGCCGCGATCGCGCAGGTCTGGCCGGTGTCCACATCGACCTGCTGAATACTGCCCGCCACGTTCAGTGCCACGTAGACCTTTCCGTCCGGGCCGACGGTCAGATCATCGGCCGAGTTCAGTGGTCCGGCGCCCGGAATCACCGCCTGTCGCGGTGGGCTGTCGGGGGCGGCGTAGTCGACGGCGGCGACCACCGAGGTGGGGTCGAACGTCGTCGAGACGATGAGCCGGTGGCGTTGTCGGTCGAACGCGAGGCCGTTGGTGGAACTCAGCGACGGTGCGTACGGTGTCGCGATGTTGTCACCGGTGACGCGGGTCAGGGTGCCCGCCCCGATGTCCCTGCTGACGACGAAGTCGCCATTCGGCAACTGGGCCAACCCGTTCGGCATCGTCAGGCCGGTGGCCACCGTCGTCACGGTGCCGTTGTCGAGGTGCAGTGCGCCGATCGTGCCGTCGGTGCGGCCGGTGAGTGCGGCGGTGGCAGTGTTGCCCGTTGTGAAATAGGCGGTGTCGCCGACGAGCAGGATGGCGCCGGGGCCGTCGATACCGTCGACAGCGACCGATCGCGCGCCGTCAGCGCCGAGGCGTTGCAGGGAACCGGCCGATCCAGTGGCGGATTGCTCGGCCAGCAGCAGGTTCCCGCGACCGTCGAACCCGAGGTTCTCGAGTACCCCGTAGCCCGCCGCGACGGTGTGGCGAGTCCATTGCGGGCACGAAACCGGTTCGGCGGAAGCCGTATTCGCGACGGGAAGGACGGCGGCTGTCGCGGTGACCGCCATCGCGGCGAGTGCGCGAGACGCGGTGTGGGAGAAGGTCATCGGTTCCTCGGGGTCGAGCCGGTGGCCCGGGTAGCTCTGCCGCCGACGAAGGCGGCGTTGTCGACAAGATCGGCCCCAGCCTATTGGGGTTACCGCGGGAATCGTACGGAAACGGTTCTGGTCCCGTAAGCAGGCAGCAGCGATGCCCGCCCATTCGACGACGGCGCCGATCATGCTCTCGACGCGACCTCACCCGAACAAGAGGTGCGCGCGACGGGACGCCCGGCTAGCAGCCGTTTCCGCTGCGGGGCGTCCCGCCGTGAAGAGTTCCCTACTGCCCTGCTTCGCAGTCGATCCATTCCATGTAACCGCTGCCCGTGACCGGACGCTGACCCTGCCAGGTTCCCCGGTAGGTATAGGCGCCGACGTAGCCGCGGCCGTGCCCGTAGCGGAGCGGACTGTCGACGTCGGCGTCGAAAGCCAGGATCTCCGCACCGGCCGCGTCGCGCACCCGCCAGCGAAGTTGCCGGGGGACCCGCATCGTGCGGCCGAGCGGATCGACCAGTGGGTGCTCCTGATACGACAGAACCGTCATGGCGACATCGTCGTACACGCGCGTTGTTCCGTCGAGGCACCGCACGTACGCGAGCAAGCAGGCGACCGCGCCGGCGGCGCGTACTTCGGTCAGTAGCACCTGGGTCGAGCTGTCGAGGTTGATGATCTGATAGGTGAAGAAGTCGACGGGGAGCTTGCGTCGTGTCGAGAGTGCCTGTGCCGTCAGCGCTTGCGGTGACATGCAACGGGCGTATTCGAACGTGCACAACGTCTGATCGATGGCAATGGTGGCGCCGGTGTTGTCGGTCAGGGTTCCGGTGGCGGTGGCGAGCAGGCTGAGGTGGTCGTAGAGCGGAGTGCGAACGAACCACGAAACCTGTTCCGTCGCTCGGATATCGAGGCTCACCTCGAAATTGTCGTAGTGACCGCGGACGTGGAAGTGGGGAAAGGCGCCGGTGATGCTGAGGTCGCGGCCCCAGTCGAGGCGGGAGCCGTCATCGGCGAAAGAGCAATCACGGCCGGTGTCGTAGGCGCGGTAGTGGTGCTGTCCGTCGGCGGCGGTGGACGACAGGACGGTGGCCGTGTCGCGGGCATCATCGGCGGCGAGGTAGTCGTTGTCGAAGGCCAGCGCACCGGTTGCGCCGATCAAGGTCATCGTGTTCAGGTAGCGGTGGGGGCCGGGTAGCTCGGGGAGGAACACCCCGTAGTGCGTCCATGCCCACCGCCGAGACCCGGCGTGCGGTTTCATCATCTCCGGGGTTTCGAAAGGCATGGTCGACCCCGGAATGCGCGAGTCGATACGCGGCAGGACGGCGTCGAGGATCGGGCGTGCGAGGCGATCGAGTACGCGCGATCGACGGTCGGCGGCGGGAGGCCGCGAAAGTGCCGTGGAGTGTTCCATGAGCGCCATTGCTCCTTTGCTGGACCGCCGGGCTCGCGCCTGTCGGTCCGGGTCACAGGTATGTGTTACTTATGGTCACGTGTACAATTGACTGATTGGTAAATTACGCGCGAGAGGCCGAGCCGTCAAGAGTCCCGCCATCGTTCCGGCCGCGCCGATCGACCTGCTCGTGGCTGTTTGCCCTGGGTAAAGGCGGGTAGACGTATCTCATGAATCAGTCGTTGGTCGCGGTGTGTAGTACCAGGTCATGAGCGGTGATATCGACGGGGTCATCGTGGTGGTTCCGGCCCGTAACGAGGAGCGGCTGCTTCCTCGGTGTCTCGCGGCTCTGGAACGCGCCGTGCGCCGAGTCGATGTGCCGGTTCGGGTGCAGCTCGTGCTCGACGCCTGCACCGATGGCTCGGCACAGGTCGCTTCGACAGCCGAGGTGCTGACGGTCAGCGAGCGCAATGTCGGGGCCGCGCGACGGCGAGGATTCGAGCACGCGGGCGCGGCGTGCGATGCCCGAACCTGGTTTGCGACCACCGACGCCGACTCCGAGGTTGAAGAATCCTGGTTGTCGGCCCAACTCGATTACGCGCGAAGGGGTTTCGAGGTGGTGGCGGGCGTGGTGGCGGTGATGCACTGGGACGCGCACTCGGCGCAGGCCCGACGGATCTACGAGCACGAATACCGTGTGCCGGGGCCGGACGGTCACGGTCATCTCCACGGCGCCGCGCTCGGCTTCCGGGCCGACGCGTACTGGGGAG
This sequence comes from Nocardia sp. Root136, assembly GCF_001427185.1. NCBI lineage: Bacteria > Bacillati > Actinomycetota > Actinomycetes > Mycobacteriales > Nocardiaceae > Nocardia > Nocardia sp. Root136. The sequence continues at coordinate 396,182 of NZ_LMFE01000001.1, read as the reverse complement.
TCGGAGGTTTCCGCGCGCTGCGCACCGGTGAGGACGTGGATCTGGCCGTTCGGCTGCAAGCCGCCGGGGCCAAAATTGCCTGGGCAGAGGACGTGTGCGTCACCACCTCCGCCCGGCGAAGAGGTCGCGCGCCACACGGATTCGCCGAGCATCTGCGCAGGCTGGGACGTGACGAGCCGCAGGAGGTCTCGTGACGTCCGTGGACGGTTCCGTCGTCGGCCCACGCGCGACTGGCGAGCCGCGGATCGCGGCGGCGATGAAGTCGCTCGCGAGCTCGGGACGGCTGGATCTGCCGTTGCCGGGCTCGGGACGAACTCTCGAGCGATGGCGTGCCCTGGCCGAAATCGCCTATGAGGACACGGTTCTCGGCCGACTGGCCGAGGCACACGCCGATGCCGTGGCGATCATGGCCGAGCTCGGCGGTGGTGGCGTGGACGCGGACTGTCCCGCCGCGCCGTCCGGCGAGATCTGGGGCGTGTGGGCCGCCGAACCGCCTTCCCCTGTCCTGCGAGCACGCACGATGTCCGACGGTTGGGTGCTGGACGGACGCAAGCTGTGGTGCTCAGGTGCGAGCATGTGCACGCACGCACTGGTCACGGCCGTCGCGGACGGGCAGCGAGCGCTGTTCGCGGTGCCACTCGACCGTGCTGTCGCCCAGCCGGTGCCCGAGACCTGGCGTGCGGTCGGAATGAGTGAATCCGACTCCGGTGCTGTCGATTTCGACAACGCCGCGGCCAGGATGGTCGGTGCTCCCGGCGAGTATCTGAGCCGTCCCGGATTCTGGCACGGCGCGATCGGCGTCGCCGCCTGCTGGTACGGCAGCGCGTGCGCGGTCGCCGAAGCGCTGCATCGGCACGCGGCCGCCGGACGCGCCGACGACCATGCGCTCGCCCACCTGGGCGCGGTCACCTCGGCGCTGTCCGCCGCGCGCACCAGCCTTTCCGCCGCCGCGCACGCGATCGACGCCGATCCGCGAGACACCGCCGGTGGGGGTCGAGTCCGGGCCCGGACCGCGCGTGCGGTGGTCGAGCAGGCCGCGACCGAAACCTTGGACCGGGTCGGGCGCGCGCTCGGCGCGGGACCGCTGTGCGGCGACAGCGCCCATGCCCGCCGGGTCGCGGACCTGACCGTGTACCTGCGCCAGAGTCATGCCGAACGCGATCTGGCCGCCCTCGGCCGTGACCAGGCGGAAAAGGAGTTCTCATGGTTACCCGGCCGCTGATCGATACGCAAGGTCCCGGTGCGGACGAAGGTGTCTGGGCGCGGTGGCGGGCGAGTCGACCCGAACTCCCGATCCACGGCTGGCGGCACCTCGTCGTGGTCGCGCCGCATCCCGACGACGAGGTGCTCGGAGCGGGCGGGCTCATCGCGCAGCTGCGATCCGCCGACATCCCGGTCACGCTGATCGCGGTCACCGACGGTGAGGCCTCGCATCCGGGCTCACCCACCCACACCCCTGCCGAGCTGGCCGCTCTGCGTATCGAGGAATCGCAGAACGCGGCCTACGAGCTCGCTACCGGAGCGCCGATGCGGCTCGGTATGCGCGACGGTGGTCTCGCGGAGCAGGAGACCGAGCTCACCGATCTGCTCACCTATGTCCTGTCCCACCTCGGTGGACCAGGAGTGCGGTGCGCGGCCACCTGGCGCCACGACGGTCACCCCGACCACGAAGCCGTCGGCCGCGCCGCCGCCACGGCCTGCGGCAACACCGCGACCGAGCTGCTCGAGTACCCGGTGTGGATGTGGCACTGGGGCAGTCCGGAGCATCCGAGAGTGACCTCGGAGAATGCCCTCGCACTACCGCTGTCGCCGTCGGCGGTCGCGGCCAAGGCTCGGGCGATGGCGCAGCATCGCACTCAGATCCGCCCGCTGTCGGATCATCCGGCGGACCGACCCGTCCTGCCCGCGCATGTCCTCCAGCGCTTCACCGCACCGGACGAGGTCTTCTTCCAGTGAGCGAAACGTCCATGCCGCCGGGCTATTTCGATCGGATGTACGCCCACGACGACGACCCGTGGCGCTTCACCACCCGCTGGTACGAGCAGCGCAAACGTGCGTTGACGATGGCGATGCTGCCGAAGGCACACTATCGAAGAGGGTTCGAGCCCGGCTGCTCCATCGGTGTGCTCACCGAGGAGCTCGCCGGTCGCTGCGATCATCTGGTGTGTACCGATATCGCTGAGCGTGCACTCGACGCCGCGCGATCGCGTCTGGTCAACGCACCGGTGGAGTTCCGGCTGTGGGGTCTGGGGCAGCCGTGGGAGGCAGAGGATTTCGATCTCATCGTCCTGAGTGAAGTCTGCTATTACCTCGACATCGCGAGTCTGCGCGACGTTTTCGAGCAAGCCGTGACGCACCTCGAGCCAGGGGGCACCCTGCTGTGCGCGCACTGGCGCCACGTCGTGGCGGATTACCCGCTGACCGGCGACGACGTCCACGCGATCGCCCACCAGACCGCGGGCCTGTCGGCCTCGGCCCACTACGAGGACGAGGACCTGCTCATCGACGTGTTCGCGGCGTCGACCCGGATCCCACCCTCGGTGGCCGAGGTCGAGGGCCTCGTCTGATCCGGTCGAATTACCGCAGCCGGGCGGGGAATCCCGCGCGGGCAGGGGTGTCGGCGCGATCGGATAGCATCCCCGGTACTACTTTCGGTCCAGCAACCGGCCGGCGGAGTCAGTTCGCGCAGTGGGCGCCTGTGATCGGAGGCTTTCGTGCACACCCTGGGTTCTGTGCTGTCCAGGTGGGGAGGGGTAGGTCTGATGTGGTGCGAGCAGGCGACTCTCGGCTGTGCCGGCGGTGGTTGTGGTGCGCAGTGACGCGTTGAACGCCGATCTCTTCGCGGCCGGGCCCGGATCGCGGCGTCAACTCCACATACTGCTGGTCGAGGACGATCCCGGCGACGCTTTGCTGGTAGAGGAGATGGTCGCGGACCTGTCTCCGCGCCCGCACCTGGATTGGGTACGCACCCTGACCGAGGCAGGCGAGCGCCTACGCACCGACGTCCCCGATTGTGTGCTGCTCGATCTGCATCTCCCCGACGCGGACGGACTCGAGGCGCTGGCCGGGATCCGCGTTCGCAACGACCAGGTCCCTGTCGTGGTGATGACCGGACTCGACCAAGAGCGCACCGGGCTGTTCGCGTTGGCCTCCGGCGCGCAGGACTACCTGGTCAAGGGTCGAGTCGACCCGGAATTGTTCGGGCGCGCAGTGCGTTACGCGATCCAGCGCAAACAGGCCGAACTCACCAGCGCGGCCCTGCAGGCCAGTCAGATGCGGGCGCAGGAGAACTCCCGACTCGAACGCGGACTGTTGCCGACCCCGCTGCTGGGTGCCGACCCCGCGGTCGAGGTGGTGTCGCGGTATCGACCCGGTCGTGACCACTCACTGCTCGGCGGCGACTTCTACGACGTGGTCCAGGACCCGACCGGCATCGTGCACGCCATCATCGGTGACGTCTCCGGCCACGGTCCCGATGCCGCGGCGACCGGGGTCGCCTTACGGCTGGCGTGGCGCACGCTGGTGTTCAGCGGTGTCACCGGTGCCAGGCAACTGAACCTGCTCGAGGAAGTGCTGCTCGCCGAACGCGCCGATCAGCAAACCTTCGCCACCGCAACCAGCTTGGTACTCGACCCGGCGACCCGAGAGGTGTCGGTACGCCGCGCGGGACACCCCGGCATGCTGCGGTGCACCGGTGCCGGACTGAGTTGGATCGAGGTGCCGGGCGGACCGGCCCTCGGTTTCGTCCCGGGCTACGCGCAGTGGCCCGCGCACGAGGTGGCACTCGCGGACGACGCGGGACTGATGCTGTTCACCGATGGCTTGTTCGAAGGACGTGTCGGCGACGGCAGCACCCGCCTCGGCGAAGACGGATTGTTCGAACTGGCACAGACACTGCCCACCGAGCAGCCCGAGACCTTCGTCGACGCGCTGATCGGACAGGTCGCGGAGCTGTCTTCGGCGGCCGGCGGTTTGGATGACGATGTGGCCATCCTGTATTTGCGGTGGAGTGATGCGATGAGGCGGACGACGTGACGAGTAGTACATCAGCCCGGTCCGGGTCGGTCCGCAAGATGACGGCACAGGGCTGGTTCCAGCTAGTGTTCGTGCTGATGATTTTGGTGGTGATCTTCGGTGCCGCGGCGGGCGCGCAGGTCATCGCGCACACCACCCGGGTCACCGATCGTCTGCTCTCCGAAACTCTGCCCGCGGCCACCGAAGCCCATCGGCTGCAGGGTGCGCTGCTGAATCAGGAGACGGGCATCCGCGGCTACGCCATCACCGGCGACCCGCAGTTCCTCGAGCCCTACGACCGAGGACGCCAGGAGCAGACCCGCGCCGCGGACCGCTTGCGGGAGCTGCTCGTCGGCCATCCGGGATTGCTCGCCGACCTCGCCGCGGTCGACCTCGCCGCCCAGCGGTGGCAAGCCGACTTCACCGATCCGGGTACCGGGGCGGTGTCGTCTCGCGCGGGCATCGGTCTCGACGCCGCCACGGGAGCGGTGCGCAGAAAAGCGCTCTTCGACGCCGTGCGCGGGACCTTCGCGGTGCAGAACGACCATCTCACCGCGGTCGTCGACAGCGACTCCGCCGAGCTGGCGAGCGCACGCACCACGCGCAACATCGTGCTCTCGGGCATCGTCGCTGTCTTCCTGCTGACCGGGGTGCTGCTCACCGTTCTGGTCCGGCGACTGGTGGTTCGGCCGCTGGGCTATCTCACCGAGTCGTCGCGGCGGGTGGCCGCGGGGGAGTTCGACGCCCATATCGATGCCGTCGGCCCTTCCGATATCGCGTTGGTGTGCGAGGCGGTGGAGAACATGCGCCACCACATCGTCGCCGAGCTCGACTCCGCACGCGTCCAGGAAGCGGTACTGCTGCGGCAGAAGCAGGATCTCGACGTCCAGGCCGAGGAACTGCGCCGATCCAACACCGAATTGGAGCAGTTCGCCTACGTCGCGTCCCATGATCTGCAGGAGCCGCTGCGCAAGGTGGCCTCGTTCTGCCAGCTGCTCGAGAAGCGCTACGGCGACCAACTCGACGATCGTGGCAAGCAGTACATCGATTTCGCCGTCGACGGCGCCAAACGCATGCAGGTGCTGATCAACGACCTGCTCACCTTCTCCCGCGTCGGCCGGATGTCGGAGGGCACCGAGCCGGTGGGCCTCGATCAGACCCTGGACGAGGCGGTGGCCGCGTTGTCGGCGACCATCGAGGAATCCGAGGCCGTGATCGAGCGCCCGGAGGCGCTGCCGGAGCTCGTCGGGGAACCGACCCTGTTGGCCATGCTGTGGCAGAACCTCATCGGCAACGCCATCAAATTCCGCAAGCCCGACCTGACTCCTGTGGTCCGGGTGACGTGTGCGCCCAGCGCCGACGACGCCGAGGAATGGGAGTTCTCGGTGTCGGACAACGGGATCGGCGTCGCAGCCGAATTCGCGGAGAAGGTCTTCGTCATCTTCCAGCGCCTACATCCGCGAGATGCCTACGGCGGCACCGGGATCGGACTGGCCGTGTGCAAGAAGATCGTGGAATTCCATGGCGGCCGGATCTGGCTCGATACCGACTATCGTGACGGCACCCGCCTGTGCTTCACCCTGCGGGCGGCCGCGCCCGCGACCACCGCTGTATCCATCGAGAACGAGGTATTCGCATGACCGATCCCGGCCAGCCGGTCGACATCCTGCTCGTCGAAGACGACCCCGGCGACGAACTGATGACGCGGGAAGCCTTCGAGGACAACAAGATCGGCAACACGCTGCACGTGGTCAGGGACGGCCAGGAGGCGCTGGACTTCATCTATCGCACCGGCGCGTACGTCGACGCTCCACGGCCGGATCTGATCCTGCTGGACCTGAACCTGCCCAAGTACGACGGCAGGCAGGTGCTGGAGAAGATCAAGGCCGATCCGGAGCTGTCGCACATCCCCGTGGTCGTGCTCACCACATCGGCGGCCGAGGAAGACATTCTGCGCAGTTACAAACTGCACGCGAACGCCTACGTCACCAAGCCGGTGGATCTCGACCAGTTCATCGCCGCGATCAGGCAGATCGATGAGTTCTTCGTGCAGGTCGTGCGGCTCCCGCGAGTGCGGGAGCCGCGACCTCGGACCTAGTGCGCGTTCGGCTCCGCGGCGATCGCCGCTTCCAGGGTGCCGTAGACCGCGAGCAGCTTGTCGAGCCCGGTCAGTTCGATCGGTCGCGCGACCTCGCGGGAGGCGACCACGCGCAGCTGATAGGGCGCGGCCTTGGACACGACCAGCAACGCGCTGAGCCCGGCCGAGCCGAGGAAGCCGACCTGGGTCATATCGACCACCAGCGTCTTGCCGCCCTGCTGTGCCTTCTCCAGCACCGCTTGCAGCTGGGGCGCCGAGGCCATGTCCACCTCACCACGAACGGTAAGGATTTCGAAGTCGTCTTGTGCCCGTGTCTGCACGTCGAGGTCTCGGAAGCCGCCTTCTACACTCACCGAAGGTCTCCCCGGTTGCGATTCGCCACTTTTCTACCTCTTACCTCTAGCTTCGCCGGGTCGGCGAATGTGCGAGCGATTCTTGCCCCAGCAACCTACCCCATCCACTCGGGCCACAAACCGTTGCGCAGCACCGGGGTACCCTGGCTCGGACGTATCCGCCCGGCCGCTGTGAGAGGGCATTCTCACGCCCGGAAGTGGCATACCCGAGTACTGCACGGGTACTGCCAATGGCGCGGGGGTTCTCGCGGATTCGTTGGACGTCGAGATGAAGAGGGAGGCATCAGGTGACGACGCACCCATCTCGGCAGAAGAGCGCCGTGAAGCCGTTCGAGATCGATTTCTCGGCAGACGCCGCGCGATTGGCCGAAGTACGTCACGCGCTGCAGGCGTGGCTGGCGGAGGTGCCGGTCGACCCGAACGCGGCCTACGACATCGTGCTCGCCGTCGGTGAGGCGTGTACCAACGCCGTCGAGCACGGTCACCGTGGCGACGGCGGCACAGTACGCGTTACCGCCGTGCTCACCGAGACCCATGTCCACACCGTCGTGACCGACGGGGGGAGCTGGTTGACACCCGACCCGGACACCGATCAGTCACGTGGACGTGGGATGGGCATCATGCGTGCCCTCAGCAGTGAATTCGAGGTCAGTACATCGGCGGCGGGCACCGTGGTGGACATGCGGTTCGCTCGGGCCTGAGACGCCCTGGACCTACGCAGCGCTCATTCGCGCAGGGTCTGCCTCGGTGGTCGACCGTAGCGGTGGCGGTAGGCCGTGGCGAAGCGGCCGGGATGGGTGAAGCCCCACCGGTAGGCGATGGTCGCGACAGTCTGGCCGTCACCCGGCAGCGCGGCGCCGAGTTGTTCGTGTGCGGCCGCCAGCCGCAGTTGCTGCAGGTACTCGAGCGGCGTCGTGTCCAGATGACGACGAAAGGCCAGCTGCAGGGCGCGCGGAGTGACAAAGGTTGCCGCCGCGATATCGGTGATCGCGATTCTTTCACCCAGATGCGACTCCATATAGGCGATGGCGCGGCGCACGGTGTGGGGGTGAGCGTCGTGCCGATCGGTGGCGTTCGGCTCGTTCTCGGCGGTCGTCGGCATGGTGGCCAGCACCGTCGCGGCGAGATAATCCGAGGCCGCCGTGACGGTGAGCGGGCTGTTCGCTGCGTCGGGGTCGGCGGCGATCTGCTGCAGATGGGTGATCACCCGTCGCAGCCGGTTTCCGGCCGCGACCGTGACCGGACGGTGCCCGTCTACCCGCACTCGTGCCCCGCCGTCGGCGGTGGCGACGCGGTCCAGGACCGCGGGGTCGAACATGGTGATGTCGTAGCGGCTGGTTCGGATGACACCCGAGTAGGGCAGGTCATGCGGGGTGAGCAGGCCTGTCTGCCCGGGGGTGAAGGTGTCGGGGCCGTCATCGTGATAGTTCTCTTCGATCCGGCCGCTGTGCACGGTGACGAGGCAGACCCGGCCCAGCGGGTCGGCGTCGTAGGCCATGTCGAAACCCAGCTCGAGCTGGTCGAAGTTGATCGAACCGAGCACTTCGCGACGGATCCGAGTGCGTACCTGGTGCGGGCCGTGATTGCTGATCTGCACCCTGGTGTAGGCATTGTTGAGGAACTCCTCGGTCACCGCCAGGTCGTCGCTCTCGAAATTCAGGCTCTGCACGACGCTCCCTCCGTGGACACACGATGACAGGGGCACGGCGGAGACGGCGGGGCGCCGGACAACCGCGCCCGATGGCTACTCACCCTCCATATTACCGGCTCGAGAATTGGCGACGCACCCGTTGTTCTGCCCTCGGCGCACCGCGTGTCGCGGGTGCGGCGCCTGGGTCGCCGAGACGAAATACGAAAGCGGGTCACCGCGATTCAGGACCGATTGCGAACAACTGGGTACCAGGACGGCTCCGGAGCCATGCGGTTTGCCGGGCCGCGTGCTGGAATAGGTAGCCGGCCCGATCTTGAGCCCACAGGACTGTTGGCAATGCACTGCTCCATGGTGCTGAAGAATCGAGTCTTTTGAACAATCGTCCCGACGAAACCCGCTCGCCCGCAGCCGACGACCCGGCTGCCGATCTCTGCCGCCGCTTGGATGCCGTCTCGGAATCCGCAGGCCAGGTCATCGTGCTCCATGCTCGCGGGGAGATCGACGCCTATACCCTCCCACGCTGGCGCAGCCTGCTCGAGTCCGCTGTCCCCGAGTCCGCCGAGGGCGGACATCTCGTCGTCGACTTGGACGAGGTCACGTTCCTGTCGGTACGTGCCGTGATGGTCCTCACCGATCTAGCCCAGCATCTGGACCGACGCGGCATCGGAATGCATCTCGCCGACGGGCGTGCTGCCACGACCATCGCGCGCGTGATCGACCTCGCCGGAATGACCGAGTGGATTTCGATCCACCGGGACGTCGCCACGGCCCTCGCCGCTACCGCCGGTCCGCGCTCCGACACCTGATCCTGGTGCTGCTGGGCTCGATCGGCCGAGCACGAACGGAACGCCCCGCACTCTTTCCGAGTGCGGGGCGTTCCGTTCGTGCATGGCGGACAGGGGAGTCCTGGCCGCTGCCGTCAGTGTGTGGCGGGTCAGATCCCAGCGTCGGGGCGCGGGATGTCGCCGCGCCACGCACCGGTCGCGTGACCCTCGCTCTCGATGAACTGCTTGAAGCGCTTCATGTCACCGTTCACTCGGTGCTCGAGCACGCCCAGTTTGTCGGCAGCGGTTTCGACGAAACCCTGTGGGTCGACATCCATCTGCGCCGTGACGCGGGTATGGGTGTCGTCGAGCCGGTGGAATGTGATGACTCCGGCATGGTCGGGTCCGCTGTCGGATTTCCACGCGACTCGCTCGTCCGGGTGCTGTTCGGTGATGGTGGCGTCGAACTCTCGTGTCGACGGGCCGACGTGGATGCGCCAGTGGGTGTGGCGGTCGTCGAGCTGACTGACCTGCTCGACTCCTTCCATGAACTGCGGAAAGGTTTCGAACTGCGTCCACTGGTTGTAGGCCGTACGGATCGGGACGTCTACATCGACAGTTGCGGCTACCGTGCTCAACGGGTACTCCTTCCCCAGCCTGCCTGCGTCTTGCCGTCACAGACTGGATTCGGTCACAGCTGCAAGCCTTCGAAGCCCTGCAACTCGTACAGTGACTGCCTACCCGGGGCCCGAAAGCGCAAACAGGAGTACGGCGCTCAGGCGCGGCTGTTTGGGATGCGGATTTCGAGGTAACACGACGGTGCGGCCGTCGGCCGCGAGCCGTTCACCATATCGTCGAAGGAGGAGTTCATGGACCGCCTGGACATTGTCGCTCAGTGGCGTCGGGACATCGCGATCGCCGATAACGACGGTGACGCCGCCGTACGGCATCTACACGGCGACGTGGCGGCGGTGATCGGGGTCGAGGGGCAGCATGGACTGACCACCGAGAAAGACGAATCCGGTCGACGTACCGGGACTCACGGCGAGGATTGAGACCTCGTCAGTCAGGTCGAAAGCGGTTCAGGCGATGTGTGCGTGAGGCCGACCAGTCGGCGCGCCTCGGGTGGTTGGCGGTTGCCGGGACCGTCGACTGGGTCAGCGTCCGGACGGGACGCGCTGGCCCCGGCAACCGCCCGCCGGCCGGTCAGGAGTTCGGCCATCCCGTCCCCGGCGGCGGTCTGTGGTTCTATCTGCAAACCGGCAGATACCCGAGCACATCGGGTCCAAACCGAATCCACCGGACTTGCCGTCAGGTGGGTGCTAATCGGTAGGCCAGGTCCCGGTCAGAGACTTGTAGCCGGTCGCGCCCGCGCGGTCCACGGCAGCCTTGACCAGGCCGAAGACCGCGCCTTGCAGCGCGGCGGCGAGCAGAACCTCACGCCAGGTGTGGTCGCGGGCAGTCGCCGATGGCGGTTGTTCGCCGCCGGCCACCACACCCCAGACCCGGTTGAACACCGCCCCGGCGGCGATGCCACCGAGCACCCCGACGGCCATGCCGAGGGGTCGATACAGCGTCTTCATGACCGCCGCCGCCGGGCCAGCCACCAGATCAGTGCCGTGGCGGAGATCGCGGCCGCGGCCACCGGAATCGGATTCCGGCGAGCCACTTCAGCCGCCTGCTTGCCACGTTCGGTCACCGGCTCGGGAACCGAGGACTCGACCTTCTCGGCCGCGTGCCGGGTCTTCTCCTTGGCGACGGCCTGCACCTGTTCTGCCTTGTCCCGCGCCTGGTCGGCGGCGGCCAGTGCCTGATATTTCGCGTCGGTCACCCGGTCCTTGGCCGCGTCGGCCGCGTCGTGGACCTTGTCCTTCGCGCGTGCGGGTACGTCCAGCTTGTCGGTCAACTCGGCGACGGTCTCGCCGAGTTCCTGCCGTGCCTGTTCGCGGTCCCGGCGCAGTGCCTCCGGATCGTTGGGCTCGTTCATCGCTTACTCCCGTCCTTGACGATCTCGATGTCTTCCTTGACGCTCTGCATCGCTTCCCTCGGCACCGGCGGCGCGGCTTCGGTGACATTCTTTTTGCCGAGTAGTCCCAGCCCCGCGCCGACCACGACCAGCCCCGCGCCGACGATCAGGGCGGCTGCCCAGTTCGGCAGCACGAGCGCGAGCGCGAAGACAGCGGCGGCGGTGAGGGCGATGCCGCCGTAGAAGGCGACGAGTCCTCCGGCGCCGGCGATTCCGACGCCGCGAGCGATTCCCTTTGTGCGGTCCTGCATCTCGACGCGGGCGAGCGCGATCTCGTCGCGCACCAGGCGGGTGATCTGCTGGGTGGCGTCGTCGACCAGCTCGGCCACCGAGCGATCGGGTGGTCCGGTGTGCGTGTCAGCCATGGCATTACCTCCTTATTCGGGTGAATCTCGCGGGGGGAGGACGGGTTCGTGGTCGGGGTCCTGGCCCTGTTCGATGCGGCGGCCGCGAGCCAGTTCGGCGTCGAATACCGCGCCGAGCAGTACCGCGACATTGCTGAGCCACAGCCACACCAGGAAGACGACGGCACCGGCCAGCGAGCCGTACACCTTGTTGTAGGAACCGAAATCGGCCAGGTAGAGGGTGAAGCCGGCCGAGGCGGCGATCCACACCAGCACCGCGAGCACGCTGCCGGGCGAGAGCCACCGGAATCCCGGCTGTTGCGCGTTGGGCGCGGCCCAATACAGCAGGGCCACTCCGAGACTGACGAGCACGGCGAGTACCGGCCACTTGACGATGTCCCAGATCAGCACGCCGACCGAACCGATGCCGAGCCACTCACCCGCCGCTTCGGCGAAGCGGCCGGTGAACAGCACCCCGACCACGCACACCGCGATCAGCAGCACCATCACCGCGGTCAGCCCGACGCGCAGCGGCAGCGTCTTCCAGATCGGGCGGCCCTCTTCAGTGTCATAGACCGTGTTGGAGGCCCGGATGAAGGCCCCGATATAGCCGGAAGCCGTCCACAGCGCCGTCACCACACCGACGATCGCCAGTGGGCCCGCCAGCGAGCGGGAGCCCTGCAACTCCCGGATGGCGTCGACGAGCAGTTCGGTGCCGGGACCGGGGCCCAGTTGCTCGATGGTCTGTATGAAGGAGTCAGTCGCCGAGGGATCGAGCAGCCCGAGCAATGCGGTGAGTACGATGATGCCGGGAAAAATCGACATCACGCTGTAGTAGGTGAGCGCAGCGGCCCAATCGGTCACATTGTCTTCCATGAACTCGGCCACGGTGCGGCGCAGCACGCCCCACCACGACCGCCACCGCAGCGCCGAAGGGCCCTGCGACCAGTCCTGCGCCACGGGCTCGCGCTCGGCAACACTCTCCGTCATCCAGATATCCTCCTGATCGTCGGCCGCTTACCCGGTATCGGAGAGGTCAAACGGTGGTCCGGTCCGTCCGCGAGTTCGTCTGTGTACCAGCCGGTTTCACAACGAATCGGCACGGCGGTACCTGCTGGATGCCGCACGGTGCCCACCCGCGATTCAGAATCCGACGAGTCCCGAGGCCAGATCCACGGTGTCGATGATCTGTGTGACCTGCTGGCGTGCGTTGGGGCACTGGTCGCGCGTGACAGCGTCGATCGCGTCGCGGTCGCGGGCGACGGCGATATTGATCGCACCGTTGCGCAGTGCCCAGATGTGGACCACACCGTTGAACCTCACGCGAGCGATGGCACTGCCCTGTTGGCGCCAGCTAGCGAGATCGGCCCACAACGTGTCGCACAACTGCGCACCGGCGGCTGGACCGATCACCAGCCCGTTCGCCGTGTCCCCGTTGGTGCCTCGCGATTCGGTAGTCGTCGCGCAGGCAATGACACCCGCCGATATGAGAACGCCCAACAAGGCGCCGCGACCCGCGGGGTGGACGCGACGGCGGGCTCGTCTCATGAGCATCGGGCTCTCTTTCATCCGGGAACACGAGGTGGTTCACCGGTCGAATGCCCGCGTCTCGGGAGCCGAATCGGAGATCGTCCTGCGAGATATCAGGTCGCGGGCTGGGCGCTGTCGTCGGTGCGGCCGCGACGGCTGCCGGTGTAGGCACTTTCGCGCAGCCAGTTCACTGCCTGGGGGATCATCGTGACGTCGGCCGGTCGGTTGAGGATCGGATCGAAGAAGTCGGTGCGGTGTTCGCCGGGCTCGGCTCGCCGCAGGTCGAGTTCGCCGACGATCTCGGGTGGGCGGCCGATCCCATCGGCGACGAGCGAGAATCGGATCACCTGGTCGTCGAGGTGATCGTCGAGGGCTCGCAAGGACGCCGTATTCGGTAGGTCGTCGGGGTCGAGCGGTTCGGCGAACAGCCAGACCGGTGATGCGTCGGCGAATCGGTAGGGCAGGAGGGTGCCGAAACGGGCGCTTGACCAGGCGCGGGCGGGGGTGATGACGAACCGGCCCAGCGTGCTGGTGCCGGTCGTTGCCAGCGCGAAGTCCCAGGGACGCTCGTCGCGATCGAGTACCCGGAACGCCAGGCCGAGCACATCGGGTACCCCGCCGGGACTGCCGACGCCTTTCGACACCCGGGCGATGACCGCTCGGTCGCCGGGACCGAACCACGGCACGTAGTCGCTGGTGGCATGGAACCGGCCCGCGAGGCGGATGCCGCGGGGGTGGAACACCCGTGCGTGCCGAATCCGCGCCCCCGTCTGGAAGGCGGTGCGGACAGCGGTGGTCGGCAGTTCGGCGATACTGTGCCTATCGATCATCGGCGCTGGTCTCCTGTCACGGTGGTGGCGGTGGTCTTTCGCCCGGCGCGGTACGACGAGCCCATAAGGTGCGCCTACCCAGGGAAACGGCGGCCAATCGCTGTTCGCCGGTTCGGCACAACAGTTCGGCGTCGCTCGAGCTACCGCTGTTCCGTGAACGCCCGACGAGACTCCTCGTGCAGGATCGCAAGAAGTTCCTCTTCCAGCGCGACGAATTCCGGGGCGGTGATCGTGGACAACCCCCGCGGCCGCGGCAGGTCGATGCGCAGTTCGTGGCGCACGGTGGCCGGGCGCGCCGACAGGACGATCACCCGGTCCGACAGGTACACCGCCTCACGGACGTCGTGGGTGATCATCAGGACCATCCAGCGGTAGCGCTGCCAGACCTCTTGCAACCACGACTGCATCTCGGTGCGAGTCAGTGAGTCGAGCGCGCCGAAGGGTTCGTCGAGGAGCAACAGTTCACGCTCCTGGACGACGGTCCGCAGCAGTGCGGCTCGCTGTCGCATTCCGCCCGACAGTTGCGACGGGCGGGCGTCCTCGAAACCGGACAGGCCGAAGACCGGGAACAGTTCGCGGGCGCGGCGCCGGGCCTCCGTTTTCGGAACACCCTGTACCCGCAGGCCGAGGATGGTGTTGTCGAGGACGGTTCGCCAGGGGAACAGCAGGTCCTTCTGCGGCATGTAGGCGCAGTGCGCGGCGGTGTCCTCGCCGTCGGCCGCGCGGAAGCCGACGCTGCCGGAGTCGGGGGATTCGAGTCCGGCCAGCATGTTGAACACGGTGCTCTTGCCGCAACCACTCGGCCCGATGACGGTGACGAACTCGCCCGATCGGACGGTGAACGAGACCCCGCCCAGCACCGCGAGGTCCGGGCTGTGCCGACCGGGCTGCGGGAACGACTTGGTGAGGTGGTCGACGACGATGCGGTCGTCCCCGGCGTCAGTCACGTCGGCTCCTGTTCTGCTCGCGCGACCACGGCGCGACGAGGCGTTCGATCACGAACGTCGACAGGTACAGCGTGATGCTCAGCAGCGCCGTGACCAGCACCGCCGCCAAGACCAGGTCGGTGCGGAACGAGTTCTTCTGCAGGCTCATATAGATGCCGAGGCCGACGCTCGCGCCGACATACTCGGCGAACACCGCGCCGACGACCGCGTAGGTGATGCCGATCCGCAGCGCCGTGAAGAACCGCGGCAGCGCGGACGGCAGTCGCACATAACGGAACTCCTGCAGCCGGGAAGCGCCCATACTCCGCAGCAGCGCGCCCGCGTCACGGTCGGCCGCGGCGAAGCCCTCGATCAGGCCGATGGCCATCGGGAAGAAGGTCACCAGCGCGACCACCAGGATCTTCGGCAGGAGACCGAACCCGAACCAGATGATCATCAGCGGCGCGATCGCGACGATCGGCACGGTCTGCGACGCGACGAACAGTGGCACCAACGCACGCCGCAGCCAGGGCGAGAAGTCCACGATCACCGCCAGCACCCACGCCAGCGTCAGCGACACCGCGAACCCGACAAGCGTCACCTGCAAGGTGGCGGCCGCATGCGAGATGATCTCGTCCCGGTGTGCCCAACCCTGCTGGACGACCCGCAGCGGTGACGGCAGCACCTGCGGACGGACACCGCTACTCGTGACGTAGACCTGCCAGATCGCGACGAGCACCGCCACCGTGACCAACGACGGCACCGCCCATCGGATGCCGGCCCAGCGAGCCGTCCCGCCGTCGTCGCCGGTGGGCACCAACGACGACGCGGCTACGGACAGCTCACGGGGTGGCGAGGTACTCATTGGTGAAATAGGTCGACCAGTCGGGTTCGGTGGTCAGCGGCTTTCCATCCGAGCCGGTCAGCAGACCGCCCCGATACAGGAAGCCGGAGTTCGCCGACCATTGCTGCACCGTCTGGGTGCCCACCTTGCCGCCGGCGTCCTTCATGAACTGCGCGGCCAGCATGCGCTGGCTCTCGAAGACCAGCGCCTCATCGTTGAACGCGCCCGGATTGGCATCGATGAGATCCTGGGCGGCCGCGTCCGGATTGTCCGCGGCGAACTGGTATCCGCGTTGCAGCGCCTGCACGAATTTCGCGGCGCGGTCGGGGTTCTCGGCCAGCCAGCCCTCGTTGGCATCGATCACGATCGCGTACGAGTCCGGGAAACCGAAGTCGGTGTACCGGAAGTACCGCATCGGGGTGCCGTGGTGTTCGGCCTCGATCCCTTCCCACGCCAGATACGAGACGGTGAAGTCCGCCTTGCCGGAGTAGACCGCTTCATACGCCGACGAACCCAGCACCACCGAGGTGAAATCGCCGGTGCCGCCGTCGTTGCGGATGACCTGCTGCAGTGCCTCCCGCTCGCCCGGGTCGCCGAAACCGGCGTAGGTCTTGCCGTCGAGGTCCTTCGGCCTGGCCAGGTCGGCGCGGTCGGCACGCACGCCGATGCCCGTGGCCCAGTGCTGCAGCGGGGCGAGCACCGACTTGACCTGCGCACCCGAAGCGCGGGCGAAGGTCGACGAATTGTGGGTGCTGATCCCGAATTCCGCGTTTCCGGCATCGACCATCGTGTCGACCGAGGTGTTGTTGTACGGCAGGACCTGTACATCCAGACCGGCGTCGGCGAAGTAGCCGCGCTGCAACGCGACGTAGAGCCCGACGTGGTTGGTATTCGGCGTCCAGTCCAGCGCGAACCGGATGGTCTGATCGGAACCGCCGCCCGAACCACAGGCGGTGAGCAGCGACAGGGTCGCGACGACGGTTGCCATGACCGCGAGCCCGCGGCGCAGACGCGCGCTCATGCGGCAGGCCAGGGCTGCGGGTGCAGGGCGGTGTCCCAGAACATCAACTCGTAGCGCACAGCGAGGATGAAAGCCTTCTCCATCGCCGCCCGCTCGCGCTCGCTCGCCGACTCGGCAGCGGCGTCGACCAGCGATCGGGCCGTGGCCGCGGACTGCTGGAACTCCGCTGCGCCGTAGGTGGTGACCCACTGGGCGTACGGGTGGGCGGAGTCGGCGGCGATCACCTTCGCGGCGCTCGCGGCCAGGTCGCGCCCCACTTCGGCGTAGATCCAGAAACAGGGCAGCGCGGCCGCCGCGGCGACGGCGTAGGACTCGGTCGCGGCGGCGGCGATCAGGAAGGAGACATAGGCCAGGCAGGTTTGCGAATGCTCCGGCTCGCCCTGCCGCGGAGGCAGCGCGCCACCGGTGAGCATCTGATCGTGCATGGCCGACTCGACAGCGGCGGCGTTCGCGGACGAGGTCGCCCAGAAAGCCGCGGTCTGCGGGTCAGGCGACTTCGCGGCGAGAATCGCCAGCGCCTTCGAGTACCCGGTGAGATACAGCGAATCCTGTTCGATGTACGTGCGGAACACCTCGAGCGGCAAAGTGCCCTCCCCGAGGTGCCGCAGGAATTCCAAGTCGTCGATCGCACCGCGCAGGACCTTGGTCCGGTCCCAGAGGTGATCGGTGAACAAGTCTGTATTCGTGGTGTGGGCGTGCAACACCGTGACATCCCTTCGTCAGCATTACCTGAACAGGTTCGGCGGGTCTGTTCTCAGCCTCGCGGTCGCGAGACACCCCGTGTCAGAACTCGACCGACACTAGCAGCGCCCGCCGACACGCGGGCTCGGCGCGGTTCCGCGTGTAGCCCCGGTCACGGTGGTAGGTGTTCGGCGGCGGACCGGCACCCAGTAACTTGCCTGCCAAGGAGTCCGTCTTTCGCCTCCATCGAACCCGCCGAACGAAGAGAGCTGATCTCAATGTCGACCTCTACCGCGCGTGCGCACATCGGTGTGACCGGCCTGGCCGTGATGGGCAGCAATATTGCCCGTAACTTCGCCAAGCACGGCTACACCGTCG
The DNA here is from genome assembly GCF_001427185.1 of Nocardia sp. Root136. Lineage (NCBI taxonomy): Bacteria > Bacillati > Actinomycetota > Actinomycetes > Mycobacteriales > Nocardiaceae > Nocardia > Nocardia sp. Root136. Next base: position 378,722 of record NZ_LMFE01000001.1, on the reverse strand, counting down.
CGCTGCACAACCGTTCCGTCGCCAAAACCGACGCGCTGCTCGCCGAGCACGGCGGCGACGGCGATTTCGTCCGCACCGAGACCGTCGAGGAGTTCGTCGCGGCGCTGGAGAAGCCGCGGCGAGTGTTGATCATGGTCAAGGCGGGCGAGGCGACCGACACCGTCATCGCCGAACTCGCCGACGCGATGGAGCCGGGCGACATCATCATCGACGGCGGCAACGCCCTCTACACCGATACGATTCGCCGCGAGGCCGCCCTGCGGGAACGCGGCCTCAACTTCGTCGGGGCGGGCATCTCGGGCGGTGAGGAGGGCGCGCTCAACGGTCCCGCGATCATGCCGGGCGGACCGAAGGAGTCCTACGAGTCGCTCGGCCCGCTGCTGGAGTCGATCGCCGCGCAGGTCGACGGCACCCCGTGCTGCACCCACATCGGCCCCGACGGTTCCGGGCACTTCGTCAAGATGGTGCACAACGGCATCGAATACGCCGACATGCAGTTGATCGGCGAGGCCTACCACCTGTTCCGCGATGCACTCGGTTTCGACGCCAAGCAGATCGCGGACGTGTTCACGCAGTGGAACTCCGGGGATCTGGAGAGCTACCTGGTCGAGATCACCGCCGAGGTGCTCGCCCAGACCGACGCGAAGACCGGCAAGCCGCTGGTCGATGTCATCGTCGACGCGGCCGAGCAGAAGGGCACCGGCCGCTGGACGGTCAAGTCCGCGCTCGATCTCGGTGTTCCGGTGACCGGTATCGCTGAGGCGGTTTTCGCCAGGGCGCTGTCGGGCTCGCGCGCCCAGCGCAAAGCCGCGGTGGGACTCGCATCGGGCACCCTCGCCGACAAGCCCACCGATGTCGAGCAGTTCACCGAGGACATCCGGCAGGCGCTGTACGCCTCCAAGGTCGTCGCCTACGCACAGGGCTTCGACCAGATCGCCGCGGGCAGCGCCGAGTACGACTGGGATCTGCACCCCGGTGACCTGGCCACGATCTGGCGCGGCGGCTGCATCATCCGCGCCCGCTTCCTGAACCGGATCAAGGACGCCTACGAGCAGGACCCCGCCCTGCCGAGCCTGATCCTGGCACCGTATTTCCGCGAGGCGATCGAGACGGCCATCGACAGCTGGCGGCGCGTGGTCTCCACCGCTACCCTGCTCGGGATTCCGGTCCCGGCGTTCGCGTCCTCGCTGTCCTATTACGACGCACTGCGCGCGGAGCGGCTACCGGCCGCGCTGACCCAGGGCCAGCGCGACTTCTTCGGCGCGCATACCTACGAGCGCGTCGACGCAGAGGGCAAATTCCACACGCTGTGGAGCGGTGACCGCAGCGAAGTGGTCGCGGACTGAGCTCTGACCAGGGTGCGGTGAGGGACTGACGGTGAACCTGTCCTGTACCGCTGCGCGGAGCAACCGCGCAGCGGTACAGGCAGTGGAACTGGATGCCCAAACCGAATTAGGGATTGCACGTCTATTGATTCGCGTGCGGGCAGCGATGTGAAATCTCGACTGCTGAATGAACTAATTGAGACAGTGTTCAGTGGAAATATTTTCCAGAGGATTGCCGACGACCGCTGCGGGTGTGGGAGATAATGCAGTGGTGAGTACCGAGAGCATCCAGACCAACGCTCGCCCGAAGCGTCGCAACGGGCCCCGGCTTCCGCCGGACGAGCGTAGAACGCAGCTGCTCGACGCCGCGCTCCGTGTCGTCGGCGATGCCGGACTCGCGAATTTGACCATGCAGGCGGTTGCCAAGGAGGCCGGCGTGGCCAAGCCGGTGCTGTATGCGATGTATCCCACCGCGCCGGAGCTGATGGCGCACCTGCTGCACCGCGAACACGCACGGGGAATGGGTCAGGTCTCCGCTGCTATGCCGCGTGACCTGCAAGAATCCGACCCTGATCGCGAGTACGTCGCGGCCGTGATGGCGTTTCTCGAATCCGTCGCCGCCGCCCCGACCCGCTGGCGCCTGATCCTGCTGCACAGCGACGGTGCGCCGACCGACTATCGCGAACTGCTCGGCGCTGCCCGCGACAAGCTCCTCGATCAGTGTGTCGATCTGCTGACCGCGGGTTTCGCTGTGCGCGGTGGCCCGCACGAGGTCGATGTCGAATTGATCGCCCACGTCATGCTCGGGTTCACCGAAGTACTGGGACGAATGGTGCTGTCGGATCCGCAACGCTTTCCGCCCGAACGATTACGCCCCACTGTCCGGTCCATGATCCGAACGTTGCCGGACAGGCCGGGAGCCGAATTATCCGGTGATGCGGACAGCGATGCTCAGCCCGATTGAGTGTGAGGTCGAGAAGCCGGTAAATCCGCTCACCGAACACAGGGTGAGCGGATTTACCGGCTGACTAACGCAGTTCGATATCGGCGATAATCAGCACGGGCCAAGCGATTATCTGGCCGATCGCGGAGAACAATCGGTCGAGCCCGTGCAAGTCGCTCAGATGGCTGTCGTGGGTGATCAACCAGATCACACCGATCGCAATATAGGGAATGCCGCCTGCGATTGCCAGGTACATCATCTGACGGATACTGAGCCGGCGTTCCAGTAGCTTTGTCACCATTGTCGTTCTCTATTCCGTTGTCAGGCGATGTCGCCGAGGATCGGCTGCGATTCGATGAGTCCCTCATCGGAGGGAGCGAGGCCGTTCGTCAACACGCGGTCGCGTTGTTTCGCGCGAAGTGCGTGGTGGGCTTGCGACGGGATGTCGTATCCATATTTCTTCTGAGCCTGCCGGGGCGTCGTCGTCACCGGATTGTTCGGCGTCAATTCGAGCAGCACCGGTGCCGCCACCGGCACCGTCGTCGGCGAGATCAGCTGCAGCAGGAGCAATTGCAGCCGAGTATTGAAGCTGACCACTGTCATCGCCGCGCTCAGCCAGGGCAGGACGAGGAGATCGAGAACGCGTCCGGTCGGTAGTCCGGCCATTTCCCGCATCCAGCGCGGCATCGTGGCCAGTGTTCCGCGGCGCAGGAATGCCGCGACGATAATGAACAGTGGTCGCAGCACGAGCGGCATCGGCGGCAGCATCACCTCGGCGTCGAGGAGATGATTCATCGCCTTCTTCGCGATATCGGATCCGATGAGTTGCGGACGCATGCGTTCGAAGTACCGCGCCACGCCTTCGCGTGTACGGGGAACATCTGCTGGATCGCAGGTCTGGAGTTCGGCTGCCCGGGCGCATTCGTGCCAGTATCGGGACTCGTCGTCGGCGCTGAGCCGTCCCGGTCCGTACTTCTCGTAGGCGATCAGCAGGGAGTGCCAGGCGGTGAGGTGAATCCACAACTGTGACTGCGGGTCATTCGCGTCGTAGTACTTCCCGGTCACCGGATCGATTCCCACGGCCTTGGAATGGATCTTGACCAGGATGTCGGCCGCGCTGGCCGTGGACCGACTGTCGGCGAACATCACCATGGCGAAATAGCGCAGCGTGCGGTCGTAGCGAGTGCGGGGGCGGCTGTAGATCGCACCGGTGGTGTCCACGGCCGCGATCAGTGCGGGGTCGAGTTCCTCGATGACGACTGCTCGCTGGAAGCCGATGGTCAACCCGGTCGGGTAACTCCATACCCGCCAGGCGACGGAGTCGGGTCCGAAGAATCCGTAGTCCTCGGCCGGCGTGACCTCCGGTAGCGACAACCATGCGCGTAATGCTGCCATGCGGTTCTCCCCATATTCTTTGCTGTCGGTCGCGAGCTATCAATATAATTACTACTCGCGCGTAGTTTTCAAGTAAGACGATAGCAGTCCGTACCACGGGCCGCTACGGTTCGCGCTGTGTTCTCGACCGAAATTCGGCTGTGAATGCCGAACGGGTGCGCCATTCCTCAACCGGCAGAACATTTTCGGCAGGGGGTCAGGACCGCACGGCACTCATCGCGCGGGCGAGTAGCCACACGCAGATCGCTATACCTATCGCCGCACAGGTCAGTAGCAGGACGGACGTCACGGCGTAGGCGGCCCAGGTAGGCAGCACCTGTTCGAGCCCACGGACGAGGGCCGCCAGGGCGAATATTCCGCCGAGGATCGAGGTGACTGCCGCGATGGTCATGGCGAGCCCGGCGACGAGGTCAGTCGCAGCCGTCCGGCCAGCGCGGTCGCCAGGCGTGCGCTCCGTCGCCGGTATCGGCGCGCGGTAGAGCTGCGCAACGCGTCGGCCAGGAGCGATTCGGTACGGGGAGAAGCGGTTCGGTCGGTCATCGGGCATCCTCTCGATCAGCGCGACAGCGTCGGGGTGCTGACTTCGCTGACGAGCCAGCGGTCGAGGTCCTTGCGCAGCGACATGCTCACCGAGAGCTGTCCGGGAGCGGGCTCGCCCTTGGTGCCGAGGCTGGTGATGGTCTGATTGATGACGGCCACCGCCGTCGCGGACGTCTCGTCGGCGGACTCGATGGCGCAGGTGACGTTGCCGACCGTGGAGACCACCTGCCCCTGAGTGAGCACGTCGCGCAAATCCTTGCTGGTGGCGTCGAATTCGGTCTTCCAGCTGCCGGTGGCGCCTGCCAGCACGGCGGCGAAATAGGTGTCGAGGTCCTTGGCGTCGTAGCGAGCCAGCGTCGGGGCGTAGGTGCAGGCCGCCGCGTGTGCGGAGTCGCGCGCCTGTTCACGGGCGCGGATGCGGTGGTTGTCCACGGCGAGGAAGGAAGCGGCGGCGACAGCGGCGATCGTGATCATCGCGGCTGCCGGGACCACGAAGCGGCGCAGGGTAATTCGCCGAGGTTCCGTGGTCGGCTCGGTGGTCTCGGAGTGCGAGTCGTCGGTGGTCATGGATACGTCCTTCGGCGGTAGGAGTCAGTTGGCGGGCAGGGGGACGGAGAGCTCGTCGCCGGTGACGCCGGGAGGCGGGCCCGATCCGTTGTCGGGTCCGGCGGGGCGCGGCGCGTTGGCCGAGCCACGGACCTGCAGTTCAGGATGGCTGGTGACGCAGTAGTTGTAGAGGCGGCCACGGCCGTCGGAGACCCCGGCGGGGGAGACCGGAATGGTCTCGTACTCGCAGGTGGGACGCGGCCAGATGTCCGCCATGGTGTGAAAGGCGTTGTCGTGGGCCGGGACTCCGAGGGCGACCACACCGGCGCGCAGGGCGGGAAACAGTGCTGTCATGGCCGGGGTACGCAATCGAGCCGCTCGGGTGATGGCGACGAAATTGGTCACCAGGCTGGTCAGCGGGTCGCTGGTCTCGGTGAGCACACCGCCGAGGGTGGCCAGCCTGCCCGGACCGTCGTCGAGAAGTTTGCGCACCTCGTTGTCGGCGGCGTTCATCTGGTCGAACAGCGCGCTCGACCCGCGGACCAGGGTGGCGAGGTCGGGCTGGGCATGCGCGGTGGTGTCGGCGATGACCCGCAGATTGCGAATCAGCTCGGTGGTCTGCGGGAGCAGACCGGTGAGGCCGGTCATCGCCTGGCTGAGACCGCTGATCACAGTGCGTAGCACATCGGGGCCGCCGAGCAGCGCACGATCGAGCTCGTCGACGATCACCGTGAGCCGATCCGGGTTCATCCCGGCGATGAGGGATCCGGTGTTGTCCAGGAACGAGTCGATCGTGACCGGGGTGCTCACCTGGTCGGCAGCCACCGTCGCACCATCGGCCAGGTAGGGTCCCGCGCCGGTGGTCGGCCGGAAGTCGAGATACTGTTCGCCCGCTGCCGAAAGACGCCCGATCGCAACCGGCGTTCCGACGGGAATGGTTGTGGCGCTGTCGATCTCGGCCTCGGCGAGGATGCCGACGCCGTCGAGCACGATCGCGCGTACCGCGCCCACCCGCACCCCGCGCACGGTGACGTTGCTGTGCGGGAGCAGGCCGCCGGAGCTGTGGAGCTGGACCCGCACGGTGTAGGTCGTGTGCAGTGGCCGCACGCCGACGACGTCGACGGCGATGTAGCCGGATCCGATGACGAGCATCCCGATCATGCCGAGCATGGCCCCGGCGGTCTTGTGGCGCTCGGCCCAGCGTGCCAGCCGGACGACGAGGGTGGCGGCGCGCGGGATCATCGATGGCCTCCCTGCAGCCGGCCGAGCACCCGAGCCAGGACCTGGGCGAGGCTGCCGACGAACGCGGTGACGTCGGTGCCGTCGGGCAACCTGCTGCCCTCGGTGTCGGTAAGCGCGCCGATGTCCAGATACGAGATCCGAGCGGCGACAGCCAGACTCGACCCCTGCATCGACGTCCGCGCCACCGGGCCCAGCGTGTTGAGCCTGTCCAGCGTGGTGCCCAAGTTGTCCCCCATCCGAGTGAATCCGGTCATCAATGCCTGCACGCTGTCGAACAGGCTGAGGAATTCGGGACCGGTGGTCGAGGTGAAGTCGCCGAGCGCGGCGGTCACCGTGGACACCTTCGTCGTGAGATCGGTGATGGCGCGGTTGTTCTCGGCGAGCACGGCGATCAGATCGGGGAAGGTGTCGGCCGCCTGACCGAGTTCGGCCTTGCGGGCGCGCAGGGTGGAGGCAAGCCCGTCCAGTCCGTGCAGGACCGAATCGATCTGGCCGGTGCGCTGATTCAACGCGCCCAGCGTCGCGGTGAGTTCGGTGAGCAGGTGCGACAGCTGGGGCCCGCGTCCGCCGACGATCGCGTTCAGTTCCGAGGTGATGCGGGCGACCTGATTCATCGCACCGCCGTCGAGCAGCATCGACATCGCCATCATCAGCTCTTCGACCGACGCGCCCGCCGACGTGTGCTCGCGGTCGATGACATCACCGTCGGCGAGCAATGGAGTCCCTGGCCGGTGTTCCGGCAGCACGATGGCGACGTGGATATCACCCAGCGGGGTCGGTTGCCGCAATTCGGTACGGGTGCCCCGCGGTAGCGCGATATCGCGGCGCACCTCGAGCTCGACATCGGCGAGGAAGTTCGTCGTATCGATTTTGGTGACCACCCCGACGTCGGTGCCGCCGATCTTGACCCTGGCCCGTTCGGGCAGATTGAGCGCGTTGTCGAACACCGCGTGCAAGCGGTAGGACGGCCCGTCGACACCGGGGCGCGGCAACGGGACATTGTCGACGGTGACCGTGCACGAGCACACGCTGAGCGCGGCCAGCGCGGTGACGGTGAGGCGGGCGGCTCTGCTCATTCGGACAGTCCGAGGAGCGCGGCGGTCAGACCGAAGTCCGGACCGAAGTCCATGAGTTTGCCCGTCCGGCAGCCGTCGGCGCGCAACGCGACCCGCGCGCACAACAGCGACAGAGTCTCGTTGTCCAGCAACGATTTATCGGTGAGCAGATGGAGCCGCAGCACCTGCTGGTCGGTGCTGACCGCGCGGGCGAAGTTGTCGGCCATCAGCGGCGTCACATCGACGATCTCGGTGAGGCCGCGTGCGTTGTCGCGCATCTGGCCGGTGATGGTGACCAGACGGCTCACCGCGTCGGTGAGTGGCGCGCGATTCTCGGCCAACACCGTGGAGGTGTTGGCGATGAAGTCGTTGACCTGAGTGAGCACCGCGGCCAAGCCCGGCGCCTGTTCGGCGAGCAGGGCGACGAGCTCGGTGAGTCGGCCGCTGAAGTCGCGGACCGTCTGGTCGTTCCCGGCGATCATCGTGGTGAGCTCGTTGAGTTCGACGATGGTGCGCGAGATCTGGTCGCGATTGGCCAGCGACACCTCGAACGTCGTGGAGAGGGCGTCGAGGGTTTCGCGAATTCGGTCACCGTTGCCGTCGAGCATCGGAAACAGCACCCGGCTGGCCATCGGGCCGTTCGCGTTGTCGCCCTTCAGCGCCTCGCCGAGCTGTTCGAAGTTTCGCAGAATACGATCGAGCTCCACCGGAGTCCTGGTGTGCGCCAAAGGTATATGGGCGCCATCGGCGAGTGCGGGCCCTTCGCCGGTGTAAGTGGGAGTCAATTCGACGTGGCGGTTGGTGATGAGCTGAGGGGAGACCAGGGCGGCCATGACGTTCGCGGGCAGCTCGACGCCCGGCTCGATGGTCATCGCGACCTCGACGAAGGCGCCCTTGGGCTCGATCGCGTCGACTCGCCCGATCGGGACTCCGAGGACCGACACGTCATTGCCGACGAACAGGCCCGCGGCGCCTTCGAAGTCCGCGGTGAGGTGGACGGCATCGGAGCGTAGCGACACCGGGATCGACGAACAGCCCGCGCCGATGCCGGTGACGATCACCAGTGCCAGGCATTGCAGCAACCCGCGCATCAGTTGCACCCTTCTACCGCGTCGGCCAGGCACAGCCAGTTGTCCGGGAACAGCCACGGCATGTAGATGTCGCCGTAGGGTCCCTGGGCGAACGAGTTGTTGAATTGGCGGACCGCCACCGGCATCACCTGATACAGCGCGTCGAGGTGTTCGCGATTCTTTTCCAGACCCTGCGACATGGTGTTCAGGTTGTGGATGAGCGGGCCGAGTCTGCCGCCGTCGTCGATGCCCATGCCCTGCAGGATCTTCGAAGCTGCGGCGATGTTGTCGAGTAGCTCTCTGATCAGATCGCGACGCCGGACGACGGAGTCGCCGATCGCCTGACCATTGGTCAGCAACACCAGCACACTGTTCTGGTTGTCGGAAATCAGCCCGGAGACCTGATCCATGCTGCCCAGCAGCTGATCCACCTCGTCGCGCCGCGAGGCGATCACCTTGGCCAGCGCGCCGACGCTGTCGAGCGCCTGGGCGGTGAGCGCCGGTGAATCGCCCAGCTGGGTGCTCACCGCGTCCAGGCCGGCGCGCAACGCGTTCGGATCGAGTCGTTCGAGATGCTCGAAGGAATTGCGATATTTCGGATCGTTCACGACTTTGGCCAGGTTGTAGGGAACGGTGGTGGCCGACAACGGGATTCGGGAACCAGGCAGGTGCCCCTCGGCCCCCGGATCGAGTTCGACGTGCATCTTGCCGAGAATGGTCGACATCTTGATCGCCGCTTTCGCATCGTGACCCACGGAGAGGTCGGGCCGCACACTCATCGTGACCAGGACACGATCCCGCTCGAGCCGCACGGCGGTGACCGTGCCGACTTCGATCCCGGCCACGTCGACGCTGTTGCCTGTCCGCAGGCCCGCGGCCTGGGCGAATTCCGCGTGGACGGTGTCCTCACCGAGGTGGGCGCGCGAGAGTATCCCGGATCCGAGGACCAGCACGATCACCGTGACCCCCGCCGCGATACCGAGGGCGAAGTACCGGTTGCGGAACGCATCGAGCAGGGTCGTGCGGACAAGGGAGAACAGGAATGTGATCATCGGCAGACCTCCGAGTGTTCGTTGCCGCCGACCTGGGAGAACAGTCCGCGGGGGAACAGCACGCCCCACAACGAGACGTCCAGGCTGCAGACGTAGGTATTGATGTAGGTGCCGTTGCCGCTGATCCGGGCCAGACCGGCCAGGATCAGCGGTAGTTCGATCGCCGACTGGTCCAGCCGCGCACCATTGGACAGCAGCAGGTCGACGCCTTCGCTCGCCTGTCGCTGTGCCTGTGCCATACCCGGTGCGACCCTGGTGATGAGATCGGTGAGTTTCGTCGTCGACTCAGCGATCCCCGTGACCGAATCCTCGAGTACCGCTCCCTGTTCGTACAGCCCGCTGACCAGCGCCCGGGACTGGGTGATCAGCGTCTCCAGCTCACCGCTGCGGTTGGCCAGGCTGGTGATCACATCGCTGAGGTTGGTGATCACCGCACCGAGGATCTCGTCGCGTTCGGAGAAGGTCGCGGCCAGTGCGGCGGCCTGGGTGATCAAGGCCGACAACGACACTCCGTCACCTTGCAGCGCCTGCACCAGGGTTTCCGACAGCGAGTTCACCTCGTCGGGTTGCAGCAGGCTGAACAGTGGTTCGAAACCCGACAGCATGGCGGAGACGTCGAACGACGATTCGGTGCGCTCCAGGGGAATAGAGCCGCCCGCGGGGAGTGGTTCACCCGCCGATTCGCCCACGGCCAGCGCGACGTAGCGCTGTCCGATCAGATTCTGATAGCGGATCATCGCCTTGGTGGTGGTGCTCAGGTGCTGGCGAGACTGCACCGACAGGGTCACCTCGGCGTTGCGGCGGTCGACCAGATCGATCGCGTCGACCCGGCCGACGCGCACTCCGGCGATGCGCACGTCGTCGCCGGTGCGTAAGCCGAGCACATCGGTGAAGGTGGCGCTGTAGCGATGGGTGTCGCCCGGCACCGAACGTTGCAAGGTCGACCAGATCGTGTAGGTCGCGATCATGGACAGCGCGACGAAGACGGCGAGCCCGAAATACGTGTTGCGCGTGCGCATCTCAGTGACCTCCTGAGGACGGCGGTGCGACCGTCACGGTCGCACCGGTGAGCACGGAGCCGAGCAGGAGCTGCTGCGTGGTGTTCGGGCGTTTGCCCAGGAACGCGGCCACCGCGGCGGGGCCGGTCAGCGCGACCGGTCCGGCTCGGCCGGGCGGTGGTGGGGCAGAACGTGCCGGGACGGTGATGCCGGGAATCACCAGACCGGGCAGCGAGAGTCCGGGGATGTTCGGCAGCGCCGGAATATTCGGCAGGGTAGGCAGTGCCGGCATGGTGGGAATCGGCGCGGGCCCCGCGGAGGACAGCCAGCCCGGGATCAGCTGTGCCGGATACGACTGTGGCGCTGGGGAATCCGGGATGCTGCCGGTGTCGCACCGTGGTCCCGCCTGGCTGCCGTAACGCGGGCAATCGGCCGCGGTGTATTGGCGGAACGGGGTGAACGAGACCGTGACGTCCCATTGCATCTGCTTGCTGGGTCCCCAATTGAACACGGTGGCAAGGCGACTCAGGGAATCACCGAGTGCGGTGACGGTTTCGCTCAACGCCGACGGATCCGCCGCGAGCGCGCCGAATGTCTCGTCCAGTCCGACGACGAGCTCCTTGCCCGCGTCCGGGTTCCGGGCGAACAGAGCCTGGGTCGCGTCGGTGGCAGTACCTGCCGAGGTGAGCAGTGCGATCACCTGGTTGCGGCGAACGGTGATCGTGTGCGCCGTCTGCACCGATTTGCCGAGGGCGTCAGCGAGTTCGGGCGCCGACTGGTTCACCGCCGCGGTCGCCGCCCCGAGATCGCCGAGCAGATCACCGATGCCGGGCAGCGCGCGGACCTCGGTGATCCACTGGTCGAGCCGTTCGATCGTGGAACCGGGCATTCGGGTATCACCGTCGAGTGCCTCGGCCAGGGTGGCCAGCACACGGGCGAGTTTGGCGGGCTGGATGCGGTTCAAGACGTCGCGCAACGTGGTCAGCGTGGTCTGCAGGGCCACCGTGGCGCGGCTGGTGTCCTGCTCGACGACGGAACCTGCCCGCAACGGTGTCGCGGCCGGGCCGTTGTCCACGAGTTCGACCGAGGTGACTCCGAAGATGTTGGCCGGCACGACACGGGCCGTCACCGAAGCCGGAATGGCCCCGGCAGCAGCAGGCTCCAGGTCCAGGCCCACCCGCTGGCTCAGCCCTTTCTCGGCGATCTCGACCGCCGACACCGTGCCGACCAGCAGCCCGCGAAAGCGCACGTCGGCGCGAGCAGGCAGGCCGTCGCCGGTACTGGTCATCAGTGCCGTCACCGCGACGGTTTCCTCGAAGTGGCCCGCGTAGCGCAGCCCGAGCAGTGCGACGACGCCGGACAGACTCAGCGCCATCGCCACACCGGCCACGCTCAGCCGCCCGCGCGACCAGCCGCGTCCACTGGGATCCGGATACATTTCAGTCTCCTATCCGGAGATTCGGATACCGGAGTCGACGCCCCAGATCGCTAGTGTGAGAAGCAGATTGAGGAAAACGACGACGATGATCGTCATCTTGATCGCGCGCCCGGCCGCGACTCCGACGCCTTCCGGCCCGCCCGCGGCGATATAGCCGAAGTGGCACTGGATAAAGGTGGCAACGAGCACGAACGCGACCGCCTTGAGGACCGAGTACACGATGTCGCCCGGGTCCAGGAACTGGTGGAAGTAGTGGTCGTAGGTGCCGATGCCGTTGTCCCCCAAAAAGAACGCCGTGACCTTGGTGGCGAGGTAGGCGGTGGCCATTCCGACGCTGTAGAGCGGCAGGATCGCGACCGCGGCGGCCAGCATGCGGGTGGTGATGAGGTAGGGGAGTGGGCGGATCGCCATCGACTCGAGCGCGTCGATCTCCTCGGCGATCCGCATCGAGCCGATCTGGGCGGTGAACCGGCAACCCGCCTGAGCGGCGAAGGCGATGGTGGCCAGCAGTGGGGCCAGCTCTCTGGTGGTGGCGAAGCCGGAGATCGCGCCGGTGAGCGGGCTCATCGTCAGCAGATCCAAGGCGGTATGCGATTCCATTCCCACGGTGATGCCGCCGAAGCCACACAGAATCAGGATCACCCCGACCGTGCCGCCACCGACCACCAGCGCGCCGTTGCCCCAGGTGACGTCGATGATCAATCGCACCACCTCTTTGCGGTAGTGCCGAAGGACGAACGGAATGGCCAGCAACGACTCGACGAAAACGACTCCCTGGTGACCCAATCTCGCGTTCGCCTCGGTGAGCGGGGTGGTCGCGGCCTTGGCAGCGCGCAGCGGACGCAGCAGGGGCGGTAGGTAATTGGTCATCTCAGAGCACCTTGGAAGGGAACACGGTGTTGTAGATCTGGGTGAGCGCGATATTGGCCGCGAACAACACGATCGCCGAACTGACCACCGCGGAGTTCACCGCGTTCGCGACACCGCCCGGGCCGCCTTTGGTGTTCAGGCCGCAATCACAAGCGATGATCGCGGTGAGCGCGCCGAATACCGCTGCCTTCACCAGCGCGACCAGCAGGTCGCTCGCGACGGCGAACGAGGCGAAGGTACTGATGTAGGAACCGGGTGTGCCGTCCTGAATGAAGATGTTGAACAGGTAGCCGGTGGCGAACCCGACGAACACCACGAATCCACACAGCAGAATGCTCACCAGCACCGCGGCGAGCAGGCGCGGCGCGACCAGCCTGCCGATCGGATCGACGCCCATCACCCGCATGGCATCGATCTCCTCGCGGATCGTCCGGGAACCGAGATCGGCGCAGATCGACGAACCGACCGCGCCCGCGATCATCAGGCAGGTGACCAGCGGCGCACCCTGACGGATGATGCCGAGGCCATTGACCGCCCCGATGAAGGTCGTCGCGCCGACCTGGCTCACCAGCGAACCGATCTGGATCGACACGATGGCCGCGATAGGGATGGCGACCAGGAGCGTCGGGGTGGCTGAGACACCTGCCATGAAAGAGCTCTGACGGAGGAATTCCGACAGCGGAAAGCGCCGGTGAACCAGCGCTCGGACCAGCTCAGCGCTGGCTTGCCACGCCATGGTGACCTGTCGGCCCGCGGTCTCGACGGACTGTCGCGGATGGTCGCGCCACCAGTCGAGGCAGAACCGGACAATGAGCTCTAAATCGGTTGTTGCAGTGGATTTATCGTCTATCGATACCATCTCGATCACCCCGTGTTCAATGCGGTCGCCGAGCTGCTCGACCGGATCCGACCCTCTGATCTACACGGATGTATAAACAATTTCTACGCACCCGTAGTCAGCTGTCTGGGACTGTAGCAAGTCGATGCTCCGAACGCCGCCGAATCGATGCATGATCGGGTGGTGAGTGTGCAAATGCTGGATGTGCGGCAACGCGCGTCAACGCTGAGCAGCCCGCCGCGAGCGCGAACGGCCGCGTCGGAGCCGGGAAATGGGCTGGTCCGGGGCCACACTGGAAGTCGTGGACATCGACTCCCCTGGCAACGTCCCGCCTACCACAATGCCGAAGTGGCTGCCTCGGGCAATGGTGCTGGCCCTGGTGTTGTTCGGGCTGTTCCTGCTCGCGAACTGGGCGTTTCACCGACTGACCGGAATCCTGATCATCCTGGTGGTCGCGTTCTTCATCTCCCTGGCGATGGAACCGGCCGTCGCGCTCCTGGTGCGACGTGGTCTCCCGCGCGGGCTCGCCACCGGCCTGGTCTTCGTGGGCACCTTCGCCTGTGTGCTGGCCTTTCTCGCTGCGCTGGTGACGCTGCTGGTAGAGACGGCCACCAACTTGGTCCATGAATCGCCACGCCTGCTCAACGAGGGCGTCGACCGGGTCAATCACATCTTCGGTCAGCACTTCACGATGCACGACCTCAGTCAACGGCTGATGCGCGAGTCCGACCTGCTCGAGAGTTACGCCCACACCGCCGCCGACAATGCCTGGGGCGTGTCGACCACCGTCTTGGGCGGTCTGGTCCAGATCCTGAGCATCGCCCTGTTCAGCGTCTATCTCACCGCGGGCGGTCCGAAGGTGCGGCGCACCGTCTGTTCTCTGCTTCCGCCCTCCCGTCAGCAGACCTTCCTGCACGCCTGGGACCTCGCCATCGACAAAACCGGCGGCTACCTGTATTCACGGGTGCTGCTGGCGATCGTCTCCGCGGTCGCGCACGGGGCGTTCCTGGCATTGCTCCACATCCCCAACCCCATCGCCCTCGGCGTGTGGTTCGGCGTGATCTCCGCGTTCATCCCGACCATCGGCACCTACATCGCCGCGACCGTTCCGGTGTTCGTGGCGCTGACCGTCGATCCGATGGACGCGGTGTGGATCATCTTGTTCGCGATCGTTTACCAGTGGTTACAGGACTATCTGCTACAACCGCGGATCACCGCGCGCACCGTCGACGTCAATGCCGCGGTCGCGCTGTTGGTGGTCCTCGCCGGTGGCGCACTACTCGGAGCAGTCGGTGCGCTACTGGCCATCCCGGCCACCGCGACAGTGCAGGCGTTCCTGTCCGAGTACGTCAAGCACTTCGCGGTGACCGAGGATCCGCGCATCGAACAGACGACCCCGCGCCGCAAACGGACAACGACCGCACCGACCGAGGACTGAACCGCGTCCCGGCAGATGGCTTCGGTCCAAAGCCTCGATCTCGGCGGTCGCAAGCAAATGTGGGTACACCCTCGAGGCATGCCGACCCCCAAAAACGGCAGGTCAACTGGGCGATTTGGTTTCCGACAGCGCGTCGGATAATCTTTTGGCACACCAGCAAGTCCGGGTGGCGGAATGGCAGACGCGCTAGCTTGAGGTGCTAGTGCCCGTATTAGGGCGTGGGGGTTCAAGTCCCCCTCCGGACACAACCAGTACGCCCACGGGTGGGGTCGCTTCGGCGATCACCACCCGTGTTTTGTCTCTATAGGTGAGTTTGAGCCCGAGCTGGCGGTAGACCACATTTTTATCGTCGGGCTCAGCTCGACGCAGGGCCGCGAGCATCCCGCCGAGACCCTCGACCAGATCCCGAATGTCTCGACGGGTCAGCCGCGGATACTGACCGGCAGTTTGCTCCAAGGTCGCGAGCCTGTTCGCCGCGACCTGTCGCTCGGCCTGTGTTTGTCTGGTCCATCCTGCGACAGTGACAGGATCAGCGCCCGCGTCGAGTGCATCGCGGTACCGGGCCAGCTTTCGATCGAAATCGCTGATGAGCCGTCTCGTCGTCTCGAGTTCGGGCGATCGGTTAGGTTGTGCGCCCTCCATAGCTGCCAGCGAGACCTCGATCTGTTCTGGGTTGAAGACCTGAGCTAGCCAGTGGTCGAGGGGTTCGGTCAACTGATCCTCGCGGAGATACACCGACGGTTGGTGGTCGATCTCGTTGGCGATGGCGTACTCGGAGGGATAACGGCAACGATAATGTGGTCTGTCGTGATTCCACGTGCCTTGCATCAAGCGACCACAGGTTTCGTGGGACAACAGACCTTTGTAAGCGTAGGGGTGCTTACGCCGCTGGGTCGCCCGACCTGTGGATTGCGGCCCGCGTGAGGCCAACCGGAGCTGCACCTGGTCGAACACCGATCGATCGATCAGCGGTTCATGCGCGAGCTGATCGGAAAACACCCACTGCGACTTCGGATTCCAGGTGAGTCGTGTCTCGTGGCCCAGGGCGACGTCCTCGACATCGATGAGTGTTTCCTGCTTGCGTTGCCTGTTCCAGACGGCATACCCGGTGTAGCGCGGGTTGGTGAGAATCGCCCGGATGGCACTTTTCGACCACGCGGCCCCTTCGCGGTGGCTGTTGCGTGCACGGTCGTGTGCTGAGGGGCAATCGATCTCGGCGGAGGTGAGCAGCTGCGCGAGGGCGAATACGCCCACGCCAGAAAGGTATTCGCTGAAGATTCGTTGCACGACCGGTGCTGCGATGGGGTCGGGTTCGAGTCGGTGCAATCGTTTGCCGTCGGCAGCTTTGCCCGGATGCGGGTGTGGGCCTGCGTCGGCGAGTCTGTATCCGTAGGGCGGTCGACCGCCGAGGTATCGACCCTCGATCTGCGCTTGTGCTGCCATGGCGGCGCGGACTCTGATCTTGATCCGGTTGCCTTCGCCTTTGGACATGCCACCGAAGACCGACATGATCATGTCGTGGGCTTCGGAGTCCGGGTCGATTTGTCCGCCGACTTCGGGTACCCAGGGTTGGACGCCATAGTGGGCGAAGACGGGGAAGGTCAGTCCGAACTGGTTGCCGTAGAAGGCGGGTTGTGGTTCGCCGATCACGACCGCGTCGAAGCCGCGGTCAGGGTTGCTGAGTAGTTCGAGAAGTCGGCTGGCCTCGGGCCGTCGCTTCCACGGGATCGAGCGAGACTGGCCGATGTCGAAGAACTCGGCGACAACCAGGCCGTGGCGCTCGATCAACGCATTGGCGCGCCCTAAGGGATGTCCCGTAAGTCGTTGAGCTGCAAAGGCAGCCTCGGTTCGCCAGCGCCGCTGAATTCATCGTTGGAGGCTCGCCGTGCCCGCCGGCTGCGACCCAAGATGACGGTGGCTCCGTTGCACTGGGCGTGCGCGAGGAACGCGCGACGCAATTCGTCGGGCTCGACATGCCGTGATCTGTTGCGTGCGCGACGACCTGCCGCTCATGGAGGCAGGGAAGAAGCCAGCGCAGGTCCGGCCCGTGGATCCCCCGGCAACGTTTGCTGCGCGAGCTCGCTTGGGAAATCGGTCGAGCGGGCCCGTGTCGACCCGACGACGTTGCACCGACACCGGCGTGTTCGTGGGGTCCAGCGATCAGGGGCAGGTCAGTCAGCTCTGGGACGCCACCACGGCGGCGGGGCGATGCCGGTGCGATGGGCGGCGACACGAAGGTCGGTTTTGGTGTGCACCGCGTATCCGGCCGCCTCATACTTGCTCTTGACCCGGCGGAGGTAGATATTGACGGTGTTGACCGACAACTCCAGTACTTCCGCGATGCCGCGGGCAGTTTCTCCTGATGCCCACAACGCCAGAACGTCGCGTTCGCGAGGGCTCAGTTCGGGCTCGAACTCGTGAAGGTCTGTGTCCGCTGTCGGAGTGGATCCGCTGACCGTGCCTCCTTGCGCTGCGGTCCAAATGGCGTTGGCGATCACCGCGTCCGCCTCGGACTTATAGACCACGCCCAGCACCCCCGTCCGCGTTGCTTCTCTGACGAGATCTGGCCGTGCTCCCGAGGTGATAACCAGTACTCGGTTGCCGGAATCGTTGAGCCGGGCAACGTTTTGGGCGGGTGTGGAACTATCGCCGAGGAGTAGCGCCAAGATCACCAGATCGAAGACCGAGGGTTCAGCAAGCAGAGCTGGGACCGAACGGTAGTGTGCCACCGTCGCTGTGACGGCGAAGTCGGGCAAGGTCGAGCTCAGACCACGCACCCAGATCGCATGGTCGTCGACAGCGGCAATCTGCAGGTGTTTGCGAGATGCGTTGGGCACGGTGCTCCTGTTCGAACGGCTGTGGAAGGTGCGCCCGTGGGTGGGGCAAACATACTGGCGCGCAGTGTGTTTCGGTGCGCGGTTGCCGCCAAGTTACGTCGACTCGCTGGTGTTTGCTCGATTGAAACAAACACAAAGATCAGGGTTGGTGGCGGAGAGGGTAAGTCGGACCAATTGGTCACTGCCCTTACCGTGCACCGTGCAGTGGACCTGGAGTAGCAGTGCTCAGGGGCGTCGGTTGCCCAAATCACTCGCGGATGACTATGGCTTAGACGACCTACAGAGGTGCAATCACTGTTCTAGGGCTACAGGGCGCGCGGGCTTTGCCCGAGTGGGCTGCGAGCGGGAAGCCAAGCGCGATGCTCGGGTAGCCCGCCGATCAAGCCCGTGAACCGGTAGGCCGGCAGTGCGTCCCGGGTGCGGCTAGACAGCAACGCCTAACCCAAGGATCCTGCGCCATGGCCAATGTGTACGAAGCGCACTAACGATGTCACCTAAAACTGGCTACTGGTGAGATGTGTTGGTGCACAGATAGTTTTGTCTACGGCCTGCGTCGGGCGAGGGTGCCGACGATATCCGGGTGAGTGCAGACGCATCGGCCGAACTACGGGTGTCGAGCGAGTAGCCGTCGCTGGTTGGTGGGATCGAGTTGGTGAATTCAGAGGAGTGCCGTGGAAGACCGTCGTACGAGAGCAGCCGAATACCTGGATCAGATGGTTCGTGAAACACTTCCGACGGCGCCCATCTTGTCGGATGTACTCGCCGGCAGGCTCGAGCAGCAGGATATCGTCTTCATCGCTGTTCGCCACTACGCTGAGATCAGGACTTTCATCGATATCAAACTGCCGAGCCGTATGCGCCTGTGTCCTCTCGAGGCGGCGTCGGCGAAGAAGTTCTTCGCTCACGTCTACTGCGAAGAGCAGGGCGATTTCGTTGCTGGTGCGGATCATGCCAGTCTCTTCGAGCGATTCTGCATCGCGCTCGACATCGGACGCGATGTGCTGGAATCCGAGTTCCAACGCTACTGGCCGAACTATCAGAATCTGTTGAACGAGTCACCTTCGCGGCGGGTCGTTCTGCGAGAGCTCGCGATCTCCTACGCATGGGAGTCGGTCGCGCCTCGAATCGCTGGCCCGCTGACCAAGTCGGTAGCAGCTGTCGTCGATCAAATGAAACTGGCCGGAACCTACCGTGACGCAGCAGAGGAGTATTTCGCAGAGCACATCGAGATCGACGAGTCCCACGGCAAGGAAGCGCTCGAAGCTCTCCTCGACTACGTCGACACCGACGAGGACATGGAGTTCGCCGGGGAGCATATCCGCCGAACCCTCACGACCGAGAACCCCTGGGTCCTTCCGCTGACATGATCGAAACCGGCCTGGGTGACAGGAACTGGGAAATATGGATGGGTTCGCCTCCGAGTATTTGCTTCGCTTCGGGTATTGGGTCATCTTCGGAGCCCTCGCGGCAGAGAGCACGCTGATCGCGGGCTTGGTGATACCGGGAGTGGCTGTTCTAGTCCTGGCAGGCTTTCTGGCTGGCATCGGGGAACTGTCGATCGGATTGGTGCTGTTCTCGGCTGCCGCCGGGGTACTTGTTGGTGACAACGGCGGCTACCTCCTCGGTCGGCACGGGGTGACGCGGATACCCATGGTGCAGAAGATCTTGCAAAACCGTTCGACGCATGCAGACTCGATTCGTGAGGGAATACGTTGGCGATATGTCTTCTTTCAATTCCCGATGCCGTTGAGGGTCGCTCTTCCTATTGTTGCAGGGGCAGTGTCGTTGAGTTTTCGTCGATGGATTGTGCTGGACTTGCTGGCAACTGCCATTTTCGTAACTGTGGTCGGCGGGATCGGTTGCGGTATCGGAATTGCAACAGGTCGCGTCGGTCAGGCTGACGTGGTCTCCAGTTATCTCAACTATGCATTTGCAGTGCTGTTTGTAGTATGGGTATCGGTATTCGGCATGAAGGCTCTGAAGGTATGGAAGTCGGGAAGGTGAAAGAAATGGCCGAACAAATCGGGCCGGTCTCGACTGAATTCCAGCGAACTGTTTTGGTGGCTCCACGCCGCAACAGGAATCTCGTACGAATCACTCGGTTGTCGCTGGGTGAGTCACGTCCTGGTCTTATCTTTATTCCAGGTTTTCTTTCGACAGAATATACGTGGTCGGCAGTGCTGTCGCAGCTGGTCCAGGATTACGACATTCTCTATGTCGAGACGCACGAGAAGACGGCCCGCGGCCATTGGGGTGCTTCTGCCACTGCATTCGAGATCCCCCGAATCGCGGCAGATCTGGGCGAGGCGCTCGCGACTGTCGCTGAAATCGAGACCTGCGGGGCTGTGGCGGCATCGACCGGCGCCAACTTGCTCATCGAAGCCGTCGCGGGAGCGGCACTACCCGAGCCTGCCTGGAGCGTGCTCGTGCTTCCTCACGAACGTGTCCCGTTTCCTGGCTGGGTGAGCTTGACCCGGTGTATGCGTGGATGGATGGTCCAGTTGTTGCAGACGACCATCGTGGCTGTACTCGAATGGAAGCGGCGATTGATCGGCCTGACGAGGAAACAGCGCGGGGCGTTGTATGCAACCCGCAGTGCTGAAGCATTGGTGGTTCGCGCTGCGGCGCTCGAGTGGCGCACGTACCAGCTCGATCTGTCCAAGGTCGAGAAACTCCGCTCGCCGACGCTCGTGGTTGCGGCATCGCAGGATCCGATGCACAGCGTGAACTCGGCGCGCACGATCGCAGGTCGCATCGACGCGACGTTTATCGAAGTCCGCTCCTTCAAAGACGCTCATGATACGCCGCTAGTAGATGGGATTCGTGGGTGGAGATCACAAATACAGGCAGGTGAGCAATGACAGAGAAGAAAATCTTGTCCTATGACGATATCCGAGTATTCGAGTCGGAATATCTCGCTGGCGGGTTCAAAAATGATGATATCCGAATCGACGCGATCGAGATTGACGGCGATTCCCTCAAGGCTAGTTGCTCGATGGTCTCCCATTACATCCCGCCAGATGGAGGATTCCATCTGTCCGTCCCCATTGCCTTCATGGCGGTCGCGCAGATCGTCATCGCCTGGTCGCACATCGAAAATGGGCTGACGAAGAAGGAGTCCGAGGTGTGGTTGACCAGGTTCGACCTGCGGTGCGCCAAGCCTGTCACGAGCACCACCGGAATCTCGATCAGGATCGCGCGAACGGCGAAAAGGGCGATGAACGGCGGGGTGTTCTACCTCGGCAACGTCGATATCGCTGACGGTTCGTTCAAGGGGAAGGCGTCGTTCTTCCTGCCGTTGATTGCTGGGGTGGCAGCGCTGTGAAAAGCTGATGGAGGGAGCGTACCTTTCGTGGACTATCGATATTCTTGTCTTTGTTCGAGGAAAGATTGTGTCCGGCGAGGCTGATTCGACCACGCGTGAGCACGCACTTCCTCGGCGGAAGTCCACGACCAACAGTGGAACTGGCTACCGATCCCCGCAATAACGGCTGATAGAGAGATCGCTAATGAACGCAAACGAGGTTGATTCGGACGTATTTCCGATATTGCTTCGCCAGACACGCGACAGGATCTGGGAAGCTAGCAAACAGGGTCCGTTTTGGCAGCTGGTTACATCGGGCGAGGGACTGAATCCATTCCTCTACGCCCTAGTTCTTCGCGAGTTGTACTTCTGCATCCGGCACGCAACCCAGTCTCTCGGCATCGGAGCAATGCTGTGTCGGACCGGTGAGTCCGAGATCGCGCGCTTCGCGTACCGTCACGCGGCAGACGAAGTCGGCCATGAGCATCTGATCGAGGCTGACCTGGTGGCGTTGGGGACGGAGCCGGGGTTTCTCGACGTTGATCCGCTCCTCGACACCCAAGCTTTCATCGGCTACACGTACTACCTTTCGATGCACCGCGGAGCTCGGTCGCGACTTGGAATGACCTACTGGGCCGAGGGAAGCTACGGCAATTTCGGCTCGCTGCTGACCGCGTTACCCTCTGCTCTGGGGCTGACTCCGAGTCAGTGCACCTTCCTGACCTCACACGCAATCCTCGACGTCGACCACTTCCGAGCGGTCGAGTCGATGATCGACTCGACCTGTACGACTCGGGAGGCGCGGGACTCTGTGATATCTACGCTGGAAACCTCCTTGATACTGTTCGGTCGTGTGCTCGATGGCGTCGCCGAGGTGTTCAGATCGGGTTCCGCAGAGCGCATCTTCCAAAAGACTCCTGGCGCTTTGTAGCCGAAGTCGACCTGGATGGCCGCCGCTTGGTGCCGATGCGAGTGCTGCGGTCATTGTCCCGACGACGTCGCCGTTGTTCAGTGGGTAGTAATCCAGCGGGCCGCCGCTCCACATTCACCGACTGGCGACACATCGCTGCGCGGGGCAGAGGCAGCAGTGTTACGTTGCGTAGAACAGTCAGGGGGCGCTGTGGATCGGCGTCCATCTAGTCGCGGCCGGATGTTGGCCGATGCGCGGAAGGAGCCGGGTCGCGGTGATGTACCAGGCCCGTTTTCGATCGCGCGCCATGACTCGCGCCGATCCGGTCACCACTGGCGGCTGGATCCATCCCCACGGCGGGGCAGTCGGCGGAAAACGTACTGCTCGCGCACGACGTTGCCGTCCACGCTCTGACCGACAATTCGGGTCTTCCACTCGGTGCGGGCAGGTATGTCCATTCTGTCGAGAGGTTGAGCATCGGTACGATGGATGATCCAGCGTGTGGCCTGGCTGGCGACTTCCCGGGGTCGTGCCCCTGACGGTCTTCCTCGCGTGCCAGATCATCAGTCTCGATTCGATAGAAGCCGACTTCAGTGCACGCCTTATCGACCGATTTAAGAATCTTTCGGCTCGAATTATCCCGATCTGCCAGCGCGACAATTGGGAACTTCCTACCTGGTTCGGCTTTGGCGAAGTGCTGCACGTAAGCCTCTGGAATGAGATGGTGCCGAGGTGTCATGCTTCGATTCTCCTGCCCGCGACAAGCAATTTGTCCTTGCGTCCACCGGTCGCTGGGGGTTGCGTGTACCGCCCGGATGCAACTGGCGACGACACCCAGCGTAAGTGTCGTTCTGCTGTTGCAGCTTTCGATGAACATGATGCCGACGACGAGGATGCTGGGGGCCTAGGGACTCGAACCCCGGCCGCCAGAACCCCACGCATCGGTTTGTACGGAAACTCAGATCGCGTAGTCATCGACTACGGCCAAGCGCTCTTCTGGCGACCTGTTCTTTATCACCGCTTCCATCTATGGCACACAATGCCCGCCGGTTGCCGGATGGCTCGCCCGTAGTGTGCACTGTTCCCAGTCGGGAGCTGTTGCCACAGTGGGGGGTACTCCGACCAGACCTCCGGCCTGGAAAAGCTGATCGTCGGCTCACCGGACGCGGAATCCCGAGAGCAGCCGTCCACAGGCAGCGGCGACTGATTCGAAAAGGTCTGTTGCCGAGAGCCATCGCTGCGGGGTTGACCGTCGGTGATGGATTTCTGCTGAGCCCACGTCGATGTAGGCGGTAGGCAAATCCGCGAGGTTCTTCGCGAGTGCGGGCGACACACATTCCGGCTGTCGTTCGTTGGGGTGAGTACTGCGTTCCAGCCGAAAGCGTTCGCCTCACGCGACCAGATAGTGGGCTCCCTGAATTGATGGCTCGAGGGGTGTCATTTCGATGGTCGAGGGACGGGGGTTCGAAAACTTCGAACCCAGCGGGGGCTGGCTCGCCGACTTGCGACAGCTCGCCGACAGCTTCTACCAGACGAGCCTCGCTCACCCGGAGGCCGCAATCCTCACTCTTTTTCGAGTCACCGGCGGGGTTCACGAAATCGAAGCGGTCGAGACGATTCTCGGTATCTTGCGGGCGCCGGGTTCGACGACGCGGACGCGGTGCGCTACTACCACGCCCTGTCCGACACCGTGATCAGCCATTCGTTGATGGCCGCATCATGGGCGGCGCTTGAGCCTGCGCAAGTCGAAGCCGAAACGGCAATGTGGCGCACGATTTACCGCTCAGCTGATGCAAGTCGGTATCCCAATGTCGCTGCTACCGGCGCACACCTGACGCGCATCCAGACCTCGGCATTCCACACCACGCTCGACCTGCTTCTCCAGGGCATCGCTGCAGCGCGGCCAGCGCCCGGCTAGCGTCGACGATCCCCACCTAGCCGTTACCGAGGTCCGGGGTCGGGACACAACCGCGCCCCGGTGCCATCGATTGTGTCGGTGACATCCGGGGCGCGGAAGGGTGGATCAGCCCAGGTCCGGGTGGCCGACCCACTCGATGATCGTCCAGCCCTTCTGCGGGCTGCCCTCGAGGACGACGCGGCCGCCGTTACGCATCGGATCGGTGCCGAGTTTGCTCGTGTCGGCGTTGTCGGCGTTCATCATCGACCAGAACATGATGGTGCCGCCGTGCGAGAAGATCACCGGGTTGGCGCAGTTGCGGCGCTGCACATCGAGCAGTGCCTGATCGACGCGGGCGTCGAACTCGTTGCCGTCGATGGAGCCTGGAATCCGTGCGTTCAGGTCGCCGGAGAGCCACTTGATCGGCGCCTGTAGATATCCGGACATCGCCTGGGCCTCCGGGGTGCCCTCGTACTGGCCTGCCTCGATCTCCCGGAAACCGGGCTGAACGTTGAGGCTCAGGTCCTGCTTGGCGACGGTCGGTGCCGCAGTCTGCTCGGTACGCACCATGTTGGACGCGAAGGCGCAGTCGTAATTCTTGTCGGCCAGCTGGATGGCCAGGTTGTCTGCCTGTGTCCGGCCGCGTGAGGTCAGGTCGGGTCCGGGCACCTTGGTGTCGATCAGGCCGGAGGTGTTACCGAGGGACTCGGCATGGCGCACCAGGGTGATGACCATGTCGCCGCTGCTGCCGGAGCTGCTGCCAGAGCTTCCGAAGTCGATATCGGCGGACGCGACGCCGGTGGTAGCGGTTGTGGCCGCGACCGCCATCACCGCAATGGACAATCGAAGAGATCGGATTCGCATGGGTGGGAATGCCTTTCATCGTGGCGAACGCCCATTCAGGTATGTCGAAGAACCGGAATTTGGGGTGTCGCGTCTCACAGAAGCAGCTATTTGCCCGAATCGAATACGGGCTCTCCCAGTCATCGGGATCTTTCGTGCACTGGACCGCGCGCAGGCGAAACCACCGGTAGCGGAGGTGCGAGCGGTATGTCGACTCACGCGACCCGCTCACCCGGCCGTTTCGATGCCTCCGATCCCGTCAGGCGACCTGGGAGGATCACTCCGTCCCGCTCAGGCGGATCATGGCTGAACTGGCTGCTGGGTGGCGCGACGAGCCTGTCCGGCGGCAGGGCACACAGAGACCCTAGGGACCAAGATGCAAGGCAACTGGTTTCACGGCGCAGCATTCTACCGCTGCCTGCTACTCCGTGAATATGCCGTCGCGAATAATCTCGAACACCCCACCAATGTTCTTCTCAAAGAAGACCTCCTCATCGAACCCCCTCGATGACTTGCTCGCTGAGATCTTCGCAGCCGACCGCGTAGAACGGACGCTGATGCAGTTGGAGACCACACAGTCAGACGTCGGCCATCGTCGGTGGTCGGGTCGACCGGTGATCGAAAGTAGATGCAAATCGGGTGTTCGGCGTGCAAACGTACAGGTGAATTAGTGTGCTCCCCGCACGAGCGGGGCCCCAGCTGATGACAGCGCCCGCCGCGATGGCGAAGTGCTCCCTGCGTGAGCTGGATGAGCCCGTCGACCGGACGTTCGGCGGCTGCCCCCACGGAAACCCCACACTTTTGACCGGATCAATGCAAATTCATGCGAAACGATGAGAGGTGTCGATTCGCGAAAGGTCTTGGTGCTGAGCAATATTAGGCGCTGATGGGTAGTGTCTGGACAACTGGAACCCGCGCCGGAGAGATCGGCAGGTCGAATCCATACGCCAGGGTCGACCGGCGGCCTGACCACCGATAGCCATCTCTAATCGGCGGCCAGCACGAGTGGTGGCACACCACCGGAACCTGGAAAACATTGGGCACTGAGTTCGTCACTCCTCGAGTGACGTCCGCCGGCGCGGGTGGCGGTGGGATCGGTGTGTCGGGTCGTGCGCTCGTGGCGAGACGAGCGGCTGACGTCCTGGCGCGGCCGATCAGCGGGCGTAGGGAATTTGCTGTTCGTTCTGGGCTCAGCGTTGGAGGGCGCGGAGTGCGGGGGCGACCCAGGTCGTGAGGTAGGCGCGCAGCTGCGCACCGTGCCGCGGCGGGCGACCGGGGTCGATGACGAAGGACTGCACGATCCTCAGCATGTGCTCTACGAGTTCATCGAGGCGAGCATCATCGATGCCCGCGCGCCCCCAATCGACTGCGAAGCGTTCGAGAATGGAGCGGCCGAAGGTCAGTGCGGTATCGGAGGTGACACTCGGGGAAAATGCGCCCGCGCGGCCAGGGCTCAACAACAAACCGAGATACCGGTCGGTGGCGAGGCGTTCGAGGGTGTATGCGATCCCTTCGACCACGGCCTCAGCGGGATCGGTGAGGTGGTCCAGATGCGCGGCGAGGACATCGAGAAACCGACCCGTTTCCGCCAGGGCAGTGGCGGTCAGCAAAGCGTCGGCATTGGCGAAATACCGGTACACAGTTTGACGGGTGACACCGAGGTCGCGGGCGATCTCGGCCATGGTGAAATCCCCGCCGCTGCGTTCGATGGCCGCACGGGCGGCGCCGATGATGCGCGCGATGGCTTCGGTGTCATCGGCCGGAGTGGTCCCCGACCAGCCGTGCGTGCGCATCGATTCCTTCCGGGCCGGTGATCGTGTTCTGCCGACCCTATCGTCCGCGCCGAGGTCGGCGGGCGTCCCGTTCCGTCGAAATTGACCATACAGTTTGATAGATATGTATGGTCAACTCAT
The DNA here is from genome assembly GCF_001427185.1 of Nocardia sp. Root136. Classification (NCBI taxonomy): domain Bacteria; kingdom Bacillati; phylum Actinomycetota; class Actinomycetes; order Mycobacteriales; family Nocardiaceae; genus Nocardia; species Nocardia sp. Root136. The sequence continues at coordinate 352,268 of NZ_LMFE01000001.1, read as the reverse complement.
GACCACTCAGATCGAACCCGGCGCCGCCGGGCTGACCGAGGACCTGACCCGCCGCGCCTTGGGCTTGGTGCTCGACCACACCACCGATATGGCGCCCGCTCCGCTACGGGTGCCGCTGCACTACTACAGCGACCCGAAGATCGCCGAGATCGAGCAGACCCAGATCCTGCGCCGCACACCGCTGATGATCGTGCCCTCGGCGCGCATCCCCGCCCCGAACGACTACGTGGTGCGCACCGTGCTCGAAGATTCACTGCTGGTCACCCGCGACCGCGACGGCACCACGCATGTGTTTCTGAACTACTGCCGACACCGCGGCGCGCAACCGGCATGTGGCTCGGGCAACGCCACCCGCTTCACCTGCCCCTATCACGCCTGGACCTACCGCAACACCGGCGAACTGGCCGGGGTCCCCGGCAAAGAGGGCTTCACCGGCATGGACCGCGCCGACTACGGATTGGTCGAGCTACCCAGCCAAGAACGCCACGGGTTCATCTGGGCAGTGCTCTCCGCCGAGGGCTCGATCGACATCGACGCCCACCTCGGTGCGATGGGACCGGAACTGGCGCAGCTGAACTACGCCTCCTACGGTTACCACGACGAGCGGGAATTCACCTCCGAAGTCAGCTGGAAAGGCGCACTCGAGGCCTTCGCCGAGAGCTACCACTTCCCCTTCGTGCACGGCCAGAGCGTGATCGGCCAGAACACCGTGGCCAACACCTCCACCCACGACGCCTTCGGCCGCCATCACCGTATGGGATTCCCGTTCAACTGGATCACCGCGCTCGAGGCCGATCCGAGCGGATCCTGGGACCCGCTGATGAACATGGGCGTCATCTACTGGGTCTACCCGAACCTTGTGCTGGCCAACAGCCCTGTCGGTGTCGAGATCCTGGACATGCTGCCCGCAGGCGCCCCGACCCGCTGTACCGTCCGCCACAGCTGGATGGCCAAGATCCCCGCTACCACCGACGAGCAACGCGCCGTCTACGACGACATCTACGCCCAAGTCCACGCCGCGGTTCGCGACGAGGACTTCGCGATGCTGCCTCAATGCGGCGAAGGAGTTCGCCGCGGCCAGCACGATCACATGATCATCGGCCGCAACGAAATCGGCGTCCAGCACATGATCAAAACCCTCGCCGCCGAACTCGGCATCGCACTGGACTGACAGCGAAACAGGACACCGATGACCACCCAACATCCACCTCGGCCTCCTCAGCTGGACTCACCACTACTTCCGAGGATTTCAGCAGAGCCCAAGTTTGGATCTCCCGCCGCAAGCAGGGCTTGCTGGTCGGCACACGGTCTCCCCGCGGCCAGCGATGCTACGACGATGATCGCGTCCATCGGGTGGCGCTGGTTCAGACCTTCCTGGCCGTAGGAATGTCGAGCAGAACCATCGCTGAGATGATCCCCTGCATGGCGGAGCCCACCCTGAATAGAGCCGGCAAGCCATGACCGCGATGAATCAGGCGCTGATAGTGCGGAGTCCACGGGACGAAACCGGACATGTCGGCCCGCTCACCACTGCGGGGTGCGGTGGCAAGATCCTCCTTCTATCAGCCGACGACCAGGCAGAACGGGTGACCGGCCGGATCCAGCAGCACCCGCCACCGGTCGCCGCCCGGCTGGTGGTCCGGCCTGCCCGCGCCGAACCGCAGCGCCAATTCCTGTCGCCGAGGTCAGTGGTCGGGCGCAACAACGACTCGCGGCGTTGATCGCCACACTGCGAGGCGTGACTCTGGACTGCGCCGATCCCCAGGAAGTGGCTACGCGGGTTGTCGGCATGGTCATCAGGGTTCCTGACCGGTCGCGGCGATGACAATCTCGCGGATGGTGACGTTAGGTGGTTGTCGGTATGCGTAGGCGATGGCTTCGGCGACGGCGTTCGGATCGAGGGCGCCGCCGACGGACTTCTTCCACGCTTCGTAGTCGGTCCTGAACTGCTCGTCGCTGACGTCGGAAAGCAATTCGGTCTCCACCGCGCCCGGGGCGATAGTCACCACGCGCACACCGGAGACGGCGACTTCCTCGCGCAGGTTCTCGGACATGGCGTGCACCGCGAACTTGGTGCCGACGTAGGCGACGCGATTGCGGAAGGTCTTACGGCCTGCGAGGGAACTGACGTTGATGATCGTGCCGGTGCCTCGGGCGATCATGCCGGGCAGGACAGCCCGGGTGCCGTAGAGGAGACCCTTGATGTTCAGATCGATCATCCGGTCCCATTCCTCCACCGGCTGCTCGGCGATCCGGCCGAGCAGCATCGCGCCCGCGTTGTTTACCAGGGCGTCCACCGGCCCGAACCGCTCCTCGGCGTCGCGGACAGCGGACTCGATGGCGGCCCGGTCGGTGACATCGACGCTGCGGCACAACGTGTTCGGCAAGCCCAGCTCTTCCAGCTTCGCCAGGCGGCGAGCCAGCAGCAGCAGTGGATGGCCATCGGCGCACAGCAGCCGGGCGGTGGCGGCGCCGACACCGGAGCTGGCGCCGGTGATGACGATCAGAGGCTTCGGCACGGTGGTCGAGAGTCCTTTCATGGCTCAGCCGGGACGGCTGAGGGGGCGAAGGCTGCCGGGTAGTTGTCGTGCCGAAAGCGGTGCAGTGCTTCGATTTTCTGGTCGAGGGTGGCGTTCATGCCGTAGTAGAGGACCCAGGGCTTGGTCACCATGTGGGTGATGCCGGCAGCTTCGGCTTCGAGGTAGCGGTCGGTGCCCCAGGCATCGGTCAGTGGGGCCAGGATCGAGAAGGTGTCGAAGGGCAGGCCGTGTTCGGTGCGGTAGCGGCGCAGGGTTCCGGCGACCTCGATGGCCTCCTGGACGGTCATGCGGTCGCCGATCCAGCCGTCGTAGCGGGCGGCCCTGCGGAGCGCGAGATCGGTGAGGCCGCCGAACATTACGGGGATCGGCGGTGGGGTCGGGGTCATTTCGAGGCGGGGCGTTGTGTAGTAGCGGCCGCTGAATTCGGTCCAGCCCGGTAACCACAGTTCCCGCATCAGGTCGACCATTTCCTCGGTGCGTTTGCCCCTGCCCGAGAATTCCGCGTTCATCAACTCGAATTCCTCGGCACACCAGCCTGCGCCGAGGCCGAGTTCGACGCGACCGCCGCCGAGGACCGCAGCGGTGGCCACGGCCTTGGCCACGGTGTACGGATCACGCAGGGCCGCAACGTAAACGGTGGTGATGAAGTGCAGGCGACGGGTACAGGCGGCCATGGCGCCGATCAGCACCCACGGGTCGGGCCACTCGGTGAACGGCTCCCAACGGCGTCGACCGTCGTCGGAGTAGGGGTACGGCGTGGCGAGGGTTTCGAAGTTGACGACGTGATCGGGTACGGCGATCCCGGCATACCCGAGTTCGTCTGCGGCCTTCGCGATCTCGACGATTTCGGGGATCTCGACCAGTGCCAGGCTGAGGTAGAACTTCATCACCATCGGACCGGCAGTTTCGTGAGACCGCCGGTGAAGATCTCCTCGCGTTCCCGCAGCGCCGCGGGCTCGACGGCGAGGGTCATGGTGGGGAATCGGGAGACGAGCTGGCCGAAGGCGATCTGGAGTTCGATGCGCGCCAGTGGCGCGCCGATGCAGTAGCGGGCGCCGTAGCCGAACAGGAAGTGCGCGGACTCCTGGCGGGCGATATCGATCTTGTCGGGATCGGTGAAGATCGTCGCATCGTGGTTGGCCGAGGCGATGCCGAGCAGCACCAGGTCACCCTCGCCGACCTGCACGTCGCCGATCTCCAGGTCGGAGCGCGCGTAGCGGGGCATGCTGCTGGCATTGCAGGCGCGCAGCAGTTCCTCGGTGGCGGTGGCGACCAGCGCCGGGTTCTCGTGCAGCTTGCGCCACTGGTCCGGATTCTCCAGCAGCATCAGCACTCCCGCGCCGATCTGCACGGCGGAAGTCTCGTGGCCGGCGAACAGCAGTACCATGGCGTGCATGGCGATCTCGTCGTCGGTGACGTCGTCGACGGCGCACAGTCGCGACACGACGTCGTCACCGGGCTTGCTCCGCTTGTTCTTCACCAACTGCAGGCAATACGAGTACAGCCCGGTGTAGCCCGCCTCCACTGTGGCCTTGTCGCGGACGTGCCCGACCTGCTCGGTCCATTCGCGGAATTCAGCGCGTTCCTCGTAGGGCACCCCGAGCAGCTCACAGATCACCAGCAGTGGCAAGGGCAGCGACAGTGCGGACTGTAGATCGGCCGGAGAACCCTGCTCTTCCATGGCATCGAGGAGTTCGGTGGTGATCTGCTCCACCCGCGGCCGCAGCTCCCGCATGCGCTTGGGTGAGAAGTGCGGTTGCAGCAGCGACCGCATCCGGGCGTGATCGGCGAGCTCGGTGTCGAAATTGCCGATCGGCCCGCCGGAGAACGCCGCCTGACCAAGGCGCGGCGCGGTCTCGGGGGTGCGGTGTGACCGGCCGAGCCGTGGATCGGTGAACAGGTCCCGGACCTGGTTGTATCCGGTGGCGAGCCAGGCGGCGTCGCCGGTGGGCGTGGCGACCTTGGTGACCGACGGGACCGTGGCTCCGGTGACGGGGCAGGTGCCGACTTCGGGGGAGTTCTGCATGACGAGCTCCTTCAGAGGGATGGGTTGGTTTGCGCGGCGTGGGCAGAGCCGATGCCGGTTTCCACGGTTTCGAGAATCGAGAGCCATTGCCGCACAATCTCGTTCGCCTGGTCCGCGCCGAGCCCGCCGGCGGGTGAATGCACCGAGTAGTGCACGCGCTGCACGCCGTCCTGTCGGTAGCCGCCGAGCAGCATGGCCAGATCGAAGGTGCCGAGCCGGGCCATATCGCGCGAGCGGGCGGTCGGCACGTAGCCGCCGAGTTCACCGACGAAGTTGAAATAGAACTTGGGGTTGTTGAAGCTGCTGAACTTCTCGGTGAGATCCGGGTTGTACCAGCGCAGCAGCAGGAAATCCTCGGGGGCCTGCGGGTATCGGTCCATGGCGTGCCGCATGCGGGCGGCGTGGCTGCCCGCGAGCGTGGCAGGCAGCCACGGGTAGTCGTCGGACAGCCACCCGACCGTGCGGCCCAGATCGGTGCCCGGCCGCAGCCGGGCGTAGCGGCCGTGCTTCTGCACCTGGATCGGGCGTGGCACACCGAGCACATCCTCGACGGCCAGCCCGAAAGCGATCAGCATGACGCGGGTGTAGGTCGAGTCGAAGGCCGCGGGTAGCTCCTCGAACAGCCGATCGGCGAGCGCGCCGTCGATCATCGCGTCGATGTAAACCGGTTCCGGAGTGTCCGGCCGGGAGATCCGCGACGGCTCGGGATCGCTGGTGGAGAACCAGTAGTCGAGTTCACCGAGGCGGGTCCTCGAGTACTCCTCGAGGAACGTCGCCCATTCCGAAGTCGTGGTGCTCTCCGGTTCCAGCGCGATATCGTCTGCCCCGGATTCCCATTGGCTGACATAGCTGGCGGCATCGCCCCACACGATCCACAGGGCCACGGCATCACAGGCCACGTGATGCACAGTGAGCAGCAGGATATTCCCATGGGCCGGTCGTGTGCACAGCGCCGCGGTGACAACGCGCCCGGATTCGAGGCCGAGGCGGCCCTCGTTCACCGCGGTCTCGCGGGCGATCAGATCTCCGAATTCCGCGGCGGCGACCTCGCTGATATCGACTGTGCGCACATCGATTCGGGTGTCGTCGATATCGCCACCGGACGCGGGCAGGATCTCCCAGGCCGCGGTCGGGCCGTAGGTGTAGCGGCTGCGCAGCGTCTCATGGGTGTCCATGAGCGCGTTGATCAGGCCGCGCGCGTCGTCCGGGCCCATCGCGGTGGGCACCGGGATCGGCATGGTGATCCCGAACGCCGCCGGACTTTTGTCCCACATCAGGAATCGCTTGGCGGCAGCGGGCAGGCGCCCGGGGCGGAGTGTGGTCATCTCGGCTACTTTCTCGAACTGGATGGTCAGAACGGAGTGGTGTTGAAAGGCCGTCGGGTAGTAGTGAATGCGCGATTCAGGGCCGCGACGGCGCCGGTCGTGAGCTCTTCGACGCCTCCCGCGCGCTCCAGCTCGGCAACGGTGTGCGCCCCGAAATAGGCGGTGGTCAATTCCAGCGGCCCGATCCGGGCATCCGCGCGCGCACCGTCGGCCGCAGGCTCCCAGCGCCCGACCCCGCCGGCGATCTCCAGCGCATAGCTGCCCGCGCTCATCCCCCACGGATCCGCGACCTCGAGCACGCCGTGGAAGTCCGCCGCGAACGCCCGCAGTCCGATGGCCTTGGGCAGGTTGAGGATCCACCCCCACACGCCCGCGTCCACGCCGCGCACGGCGGCGGTGCGCGGGTCCGCCAGCAGCAGCGGCGTTGGATCGTCCAGCGCGGTGTCGAGGTGAATCTCGGCGTATTCACCGTGCCCGAGCAGGCAGCGCAGCAGTTCCCGATGCGCACTGAGGGTGACCGCACAGAAATCCCGGACGACCACGGTGTCGCCGACGAGGTCGTAGATGACATACCCGTCGGGGTGCACGAGGAGGAACGCGTCGTCGCCGAAGCTGCTCGGCCAGAAGAACTCGCTGCGCGCCAGCGCGCCGGGGGTCATCTGCTGCCAGCGGGCGTAGATCCGGCGCAGCTCGCTCAGCGTCTCCGGCAACCCCACCTCCCGCACCGAGGCCGAATCCGGTTCTGCCACCCGTAGTTTCGAATGTCTCCGGTCGATGACCAGATGCCTGGTGTAGGTCGTCACGCCGAGGTAGGCGTAGTTGCCGCCGGGCCCCGGCATGGCCGCGAACACATCCGCGCCGGTCTCGCCGGCGACGGCCATCAGCTCGGCCTGCACTTTGGCGTAGATGCCGCGCTTCTGATGCGTCGTCGCCACCATGCCCTGCGCGCACGCCGCCGCCTCGAGCTGCGCGCCGCCCGGCACCGTGACGGTCGTGCGCATAATGGCCGCGGTCCCCACGATGCGCGGCGCCCGCGGCTCGGTGACGTCCTCGATCACCGCGATGTCCTGGAGCTGGAACTGCTGCTTCCAGGCGTCGAAGTTCTTGGTCTTCACCCCGCCGAATGCCCGTGCATACCGGTCACGGAGTGCGTCCCAATCGGATTCGACCGCCCTGCGGGTGCTGATGCCGTCGATGGTGCGGGCCGCCCAGTCCGCCATCAGTTCCGATGTCATGCGAGAGTTCCTTTCGCCGTGAGGGATTCCGCATCCGCACGCACCTTCGCCAGGGCGGCGAGTAGATCCTCGATATCGCCGCGCTCGCCGAGCAGGACGCTGTGGTGCACGAGCAGGGTGTGGTCGCGGTAGTGATCGGCGCCCGGGTAGGCCCGACCGGCCGCGCGCTCCGCGGCCCGGTTCCAGGAGTGCGCGAACCGCGGCTTGGTCTGCGGGCGCAGCAGCGCGCTGCGGTGCAAGGGATCGCGCGGCGGATAGACCTTGGTGCCCAGTTCCGCGGTGAGCGCGGCGGCAACGGCTTCGACGGGCGCGTCGCAGAAAGTGCCCGGGTGGAACCGGATTCCGTACTCGTATACGGTCCTGCGGTCGACCTGCGCGGGCACGGGAACCGGGGTGAGGCCCGCGATACCGGCCAGGCCTGCCGCTAGTTCCTTGGCGCGGATCTCGCGCTGGGCGTGCTGGTCGTCGAGCCGCCGCAGCTGATCGAGCAGCACGGCGGCGGTCAGTTCCGACATGCAGTAGTTCGCGCCCATGACGGTGCCGAGTTCGACCAGCTCGTACTCCCCGGCGACGGGATCGTGGGAGGTATATCCGCGGGAGTCGGCGCGCAACATCAGCATACGCTCGTACAACTCCGGGCTGTCGGTGATCGCCGCTCCGCCCTCACCCCCGGCGAGGGTCTTCGCCGCGCCCATGCTGAAGACGCCGATATCGCCGAACGTTCCGACAGTCCTTCCGGCCCAATGGGTTCCGTGTGCTTGCGAGCAGTCCTCGACCAGGGCCAGTCCAGCGGAGCGCACCACGTCGACGACTTCGTCGAGGCGCACGGTCGTGCACGCCAGATGCACCGCGATGACCGCCTTGGTGCGCCCGGAGATCGCGGCACGAATGTGTTCGGCAGTGAGACAGCCGGTTTCGGGATCGACATCGACCAGAACCGGAAGCGCACCCACCCGCAGTACCGCCGACGCGGGCGCCACCCAGGTCATGACCGGCACGATCACCTCGTCACCGGGGCCGATACCGAGCGCCTCCAGCGCGATCACCAACGCCCCGGACCCGTGGTCCACGCTGACCCCGTACGCCGCACTGGCATACCGGGCGAAGGCCGCGCCGAAGATCCGCTCCCGTGACTTACCGCCGGTGGGGCTGTACCAACTCACCGACCAGCGGTCCGACCGCAGCGCGGCCACCAGTTCCCGCTCGGTGCGCTCGTCGTACTGCGGCCACCGCGGCCACGCCCTGCCCGCACGCACCGGTGCGCCACCATGAATCGCCAGCATGCGCCCGCCCCCTCACACGCCGACCGCGCGAGCGGGAACGGCCGTCTGCGCGATGACTTCGAGCGCCTCCCGGATCTCGATGAGCGAAACATGCACCAGCGGAAGATCTCCGGTGAGCTCGGGCCTGCCCAGTGCCCGCAGCAGCACGAACGGCACCGCCTCCGGCCGCGCCTCGAGGTAGCCCTTCTTGTTGTCATCGGCCACCACCGCCAGCACATCGGCGACCCGAACGGCTTCGGGCAGAACGGGTTCGACCCCGAGCCCGGTCACGATCTCGTAGTGTGTGCTCACCTCGTCGTCGGAGAGCCACCCTCGCGCATGGGAGATGTGCGCGGCCACCAGCATCCCCAGGGCAATCGCCGTGCCGTGCGGAATACCAGCCGCGCCACGGGCTTTGTGATCGCAGATCTCGATGGCATGGCCGACGGTGTGACCGTATTCCAGGACCAACCCCGAGCCACGCTCGAAAGTATCGTTGCGAGTAACCGCGGACTTCGCGGCAATGCTCGCATCGAGCAACCACAGCAGATTGTTCGGCGTCGCGAAATCATCGCTCGCGATGACCGCCCGCAACTGATCCAGCGCCGCCGGCTGAATCGCCAGGCAATTCTTCGCCATTTCGCACAGCCCGGAACGCAATTCACGCTCGGGCAGCGTGGCGAACAGTCGCACGTCGGTGTAGACGGCCGTCGGCGCATAGAACGTGCCGATGTGATTCTTGCCGACACCGCTGTTGATCGCCTGCTTCAGCGACAGCACCGAGTCCATGGCGGCGATGGTCGTGGTCGGCACATGCACCAGCCGCACCCCACGGAACAGCAGATTCGCCATCAGACCCGCGAGATTGCCCGGTACGCCCCCGCCGAAGGACACCACGATCGAGCGCCGGGTGATGCCCGCCCGCAGCGCCGCCTCCAGGTGATCCGACAGGCACGACAGCGTCTTCATCGATTCGCCGGCGGGGTGTGTGAGGATGATCGACGGGACACTCTTCGACAATCTTTCGATTTCCCTGGCGTGCAATCCGGCCAGTTCATCGTCAGTGACGATGACCAGCTTGTCCGGGCCGAAACTCGCTATCGCATCCGCGATCTCGGCAATACAGTCTTCGCCGAAGTAATAGGGAATCGATTGCTCACCGATAGTGATCGTGCGTGAACGCAGTCCCGCTGTGCCGGAATACGGTGCATTGCTTGCCATTTCCGTGCTCACTCCCGCTGTGGTGCCATTCGCGAATGAATTGACCGGCTTCGATGCCGCATCCGCATTTCAAATATCGAATGTGAGGTCTCGATTTGGCAACCTCTGGGAGACCCCAGTCAGGTGCGCACCCACACGCCGGTACCACCGGCCGGGTGCGTGCTTCGGTGCGGTGCTATCGGCAGGGGTGGTGCGAAACGGCGGCTCGCCTCGAAATCCGGCGCAGCGGCGGCCTATCCTGAGGCGAACGATCTTGGCGGTGAGTACGGACGACGGGAATGTTGGTGACTGACAACGACATCGGCGCGGACGCCGACAAGCTGCGGGCCCCGACGCTGGCCGACTTCGTCCGAGAACGACGTAGCCGCCCCTGCGCCGATCACCCGACCGGCTTGACCCGCAAGCAGCTGGCCGAGGCCACTCATGCCAGCCTCGGCTATTTCGCGAAGATCGAGCAGGGTGAGGCGCTCAATCCCGGTCCGGCCGTGCTGGATTCGCTCGCTTCGGTGCTGAAACTGGAGCTGGCCGAGCGGATTCACCTCTATCACCTCGCCCAGCAGCGGCCGGTGCTGCCGAATCCGCAGGTGCTGCGCCGTGACGACGCCGAGGCGCGGTCGGTGCGCGCCACGCTCGACGCGCTGCTCCCTCATCTGGCGGCCGCCCTCGACGACGGCTGGCGCATCGTCGACTGCAATGCGGCCTTCGACGCCGCCCTGCCCGGCCTGGCCCGCAACGGGCACGTGCTGCGGTGGATGTTCACCGATCCGCGGGCCCGCATCGTCGTCGAGGAATGGGAACGGGAGGCGGGCCTGATGGTCGGCCGCTTCCGCGCCTACGCCGCAGGCGCTCCCGATCGCGAGGACATCGACACTGTGCTGCGCGACCTCGGCGAGCAACCGGACTTCCGGCGATTGTGGGCCGCCGGGCACGTCCACATCGGCCGCCAGGACCCAGATTTCACACTCCGCGATCCCAAGACCGCCACCGTCTTCGATGTCCGCGTGCAGCGCTACCGGGGTACCGCGCCCGGACCGGCGCACCAGCTGTTCATCGGGCTGGTGGAGTCAGGAGCGCAACAGCGAGCGTTAGTGCAATCCGTCCAGAAAACTCCGCAGTAGCGGATTCACCTCGTCCGGATGCGTCAGATTCGGTGTCAGCGACGCCCCGGCGATGGTGTGCACCTCGGTCGGCCTGCCCAGCGCGCGAGCCATCTCATCCATCTCCCCGGCGTCATTGGCCTGATCGGCCATCCCGCGGATGACCAGCGCCGGACACTCGATATCGCCGAGCAGCTCGAGCACCGAATCCCGATTGACCAGACACTCGCCTGCCAACCGGGCGCGCACCCGGTCCGACGCCAGCCATTTGTCCCGCCACGGCTTTTGATCCTCCGCGCCTGCCCCGATCATCAGCGAAGACACCATCTTGACGGTCGGCGCCAACGGCACGTCGCCGGTCCAGGCATCGAATACCTCCCGATATCCGACCTTGCGCCGCGCGGGCATGGCCGCGGCTGTGGACCCGATGACGATCAACCCGTCGACCCGGGAATGCGCCAGCAGGGCCATCCGCAGTGCGGTGAATCCGCCATGCGCGACCCCGCCGACCACGACGTGCTCCAGTCCGAGCGCATCCACCACCGCCCACGCATCCCGCGCCAAATCCCAATAGCTGAACGGAGTTCCGGGGTCTTCGCTAGGCCCGTGCCCCCGCGAGTCGATCGCGATCAGCCGATAGTCCGGCGTCAGCGCCCGCACCTGTGGGGCGAACATCTCCTGATCCATGAACAGGCTGTGTCCCAGCACCACCACTCGCCCGTCGCCCCCGGTATCCGTGTAATGAATCCGCACGCCCCCACTTGTGACAAACGGCATTCGCCCACTCTCCACTCGATCCAGACAACCGTCCCACGCTATCGCACACACGGACGAACGAGACCATGTGCCGCTATGAAAGGCACTACGCTGGAATGGAATTGGTGCGCGTGCTCGCCCCGCGCGACCGGGCGCGCGGGGCGATCCGTACTGCGGCCCGGGATCGAGCGAGGCTTGGGTCCGCGCGGTGTCGGCCGCTCAGGTGCAGACGAGGTTCTTGTAGGCCCCGAGCGTTTCGCGGATCGAGGGCGTGACGAGCAGGTCTCGGTCCAAGGTCGCCCACAGGTACCCGGCATGCGCGGAGAGGTGGATGGGTTCGGTGGCTTTCACGTCGACGGCGAAGTGCAAGCGTCTCGCCGTGGGGCAAAATCTCGTCATACATCGGTGTCGACATCGGTGGATTCACCAACCTTCGTCAGGGTGGAGTGAACGCGTGGGCCTCCACACCATCAGTGGTGACCGCATACTCCATTGTGCTCGGTGCAGGGTTCATTCGGACATGTTCGGCGCCAAATATTTTCGTGCGAACGCACTGAGTTCCTGCGTGACGCTGAGCCCTGCGGCGGGGGTGACTGTCGGGCTGGTTCAGCACCACTTCTCGAGACCGAGGACGGCCTGCGCACCGCGGTGGCGCAGCTGGTCGTCGACTATTACGCGCTGGCATACACCGCCGACGGCGACAAGCCGGCGCTCTCCGTGGCCGTCAACTGATCGAGAGCGGTCGAGACTCGCCGGGACAGTCGCTGTGCGTATTCCTCAGTGGTGTCGCATTTTTCGGCGCCCCGACCCAGCGCATCTGGACAACGATATCCAAGTCGGTCCGTCGCAACCCCCCGAAATCAGGGGGTCTCGATCCATGTCTAAATACCCGTGTTTCACATTAGGCTCACTCGCATGCTAGTGAAACGCTTTGTTGCCCTTGCCATCGCGGTCGCCGCGTTCGGCGCCGCCTCCACCGGACTCGCCATCGCCGTGCCCGAAACACCGACGCAGCCCACCATCAGCCACACCGCCGCAGCCGAACCGGTCGTCCTACAGACCGGCTCGGCCGTAATCGATCTCCTCGCGTATATCGCTGCGGGCTGCATCGGCAGCTGGAGCCCGGCCCCGCCCGCACACTGCGTCTGACATCGACCAGGCGGGCCCGTCGGACGATCCGCGGGCCCGCTCCACTGAACGCACGCTCATGCCGATTATGTGTCGTGCGCTATTGCAGGAATTTTGTGTGCGGGTGCCCTGCGGCGGCTCGTCACGGAGGGGTCGGTGAATCCGGCGAGAAGTTGCTCCGGCGCGATCGCAGGCGGCCGAACCGCGCGCAGGCGATGTAGATTGCATCGCGAGGAACTCCTTCGGAGGCCCGAACGAGTTCGTCGAAGGCTGGCTCGGCCGAAACCTGGAGCCGGTCTGGCAGGGACTGGTCGCCGACGCTCAGCGTGGGCTGTTCCGACTCCGGTAAGCCGCGACGCTGGCCCGGTGTGCGCAGGTTCGGGTGCAGTACTGCTTCGAGCCGTTGCGCGAGAGATCTCGCCGCGATGTCTTGTGTCGGCCTTCGACGTCGGCGCTACCGATCGTCTCGACACGGTGGTTATGGGACGCGGATCAGCAGTGTTCGTATTGACGTACATAAGGCTGCGACTCCGGTAGGACGGTGTATCCGGGTGTCTGGCAGCCGCCGACCACGACCTCGAAAAAGGGGCCCATGGAGTAGGCGGGGCCGTTGGGTGTGTGGATCGTGTAGGCGACCGCCGCGCCGGAGCCTGCCAGATAGGGAAGATGCAGATCGGCGAGTTGTGTGGTCTGCGCGGCGCTGAATTCCGTACCTACGGCAGGGAATACGGTGACGCCCAGTGTGCGGCCTTCAAAAGGCGGGTCGTAGACCGACACCCGAGCGAAGAACGGGATGGGTTGATCGGTCAGGAACCACTGCCACAGGTCGAGTTCGTCATTGGACGGGAAGCGAGGGGTGGGTTCTTGGTGGGGGGTGACGCGATCATGGGGCCATGGATACGACCCGGGGCTCCGTTGCGAATGATTGGTGAACCCGCGCTCCCGCTCATGAACGGTAGATACGGTCCACTGGTTGGACGCCAGTTCGGGGAAGTCCCGGATGATTCGGCGCATTGCCGCGATGGCGCGGTGCGGTTCGCTCTCGGAGCCCGCCCGGATGTCGATAGCGTTGGTGATGCGGTCCGCGAAGCCGCCGCTCGAGTCCCAGTGCACTTCGGTGCCCGCAGCCCATAGTCGCGCCCAGTTGTTTGCGGCGTTCGCTTCCGTGCTCACGTCACGGCCGAACATCCAGTACGCGGAATAGGAGTCCGCCATCCGGTCGATGGTGACCGTTATCGGGTCGCCTTTGAAACGGCGCGGAAGCGGTTGAGCGCCCATGACACTCACCACAGACGCGGCCTCGGCCGGTGTGGCGTCGTCGCGGAGCCGCACGTCGAGTTCGGCGGTGAAATGCCTGCCCTTGTAGTGCTCGAAGCGGTGTGATGCGTCGGTCACCCCTGGAAGGGCCCGGATGGCCGTCTCGATCTTACGTGACCAGCTGTCATGCTCGGCCTGGTCGCGTCCTCGATCGAAATAGCCGCATCCGGTCAGCAGGACAGCCACCATCAGCAACCCGAGGGTGGGCACGGTAGAGCGCATAGCGTTGATCTTGCCAGCAATTGGCGTCACAGCGCTGCCGCCGACGCGCCCCCAGTTCTGTGGCCGGATTGCGAGAGTTTCGACGCAGCTGGGGAATTGCGGTGGCGTAGCGACCGGGGGGGCGAGCGACGGAATGGGACGGCCCGACCCGACGCTCGCCGCGCCTCGCCCACCCTCCCGCCCCAGCTATCTGCAGACTGCCATTGCTCGGTCCAATTTCCTTGGTGAGGTACCTTCCTCCGCGCATCGGGTTCCCTCGTCGATGAGTTCGTCCTGATGCTGGGTGTCCCGGCTGGTATCTGGCTGTTGGTGCGCTCCGTCGATCAGAAGAAATGATCAAGGCCGACGCCCTGTAATGCCGCGACCCGCGCGATCCCGAGGGCTGCGGCACCACCCGACGAGATGCACTCAACTGCCGATGAGCGTGAGTTGTGTTTGATCTCTTGGTCACTGTCACGGAGCCGACACATACAAGGACGGTCGGAGGTAGCACGGCAGGGCATCGACCGCTCAGCTGCTGCGATCATGTAGGCACGATCAGAACTTCTGACAGAAGAGCGAGCCCGTGCAGATCACAGCTGAAAACGCCCCGGCGTTCCTGGACAGGTTCATCACCTTCTACGACGGTGTCATCCTCGGAGTCTCCATCCAAGCCGCACCCGAAGGGCTGGCGACGGTAAGGGTCGATCTCCAGGCGATGGATAGGACTGAACCTGTCCAACGCTCCGACGCACGGCAGTACGGGTGGTGCCACGTCCAGCTGACCGTTTACAAGGCGTACGAATATAGATTTCTGGAGAGCAGGAAATACCCGAATCGAGTGCTCTCCGATGGCATGGCAGTCGCGGCGTCGCCGACAGAATTCGTGCTTGACCTCGACCCAGGTCCCGACGAGTGGAGTCCTACTCAGGTGCATCGTGACGGCGAGTATTCCAAGCAATACGTTCTGGGTGAGCGCTGCGACTACGAGGTGACGAACATCCGATAATGCCGCTGGGCGCGCGGTCACGAATGTCCGCTTCTGCCGATTACCGTTCGGTGCGGAAGGCACTCGGCCGCTGGGCGAGGTCTAAGTGCACCACTGCAGGTGAGTGGCTGGCGGATTGGTGCCCTGCTGTCCCGTATCGGGAAGGCGACGCCGTGTGGGCGGCAGGGCCCCGGCGGCACGGATCGGCTTCCGAAGCAGCTCGGTCCGGCACAGCGAAGTTCGGCGGCAGTAGCGGTGCGCTTTCGGCGGAGCGCGTGATCGATCGTCAGGACGAGCAGGGTGTGGTCGAGATCCCAAAGGACGAATCGCGGAGATTCTGGAGTGCCGAGTCGCCCACGGCTGAGGCCCGGGTCGGTTCACCGCGCTTCGCCGAGGCTCGGGGTCCGCCGCCAGATCAGGGTGAGACCGTCGACAGTGGCGGCGAATTCGGCGGCGGTGGCATCGGCCGAGTTCAGCAGGACGTGGACGCTCATGGTGATCTGGGCTGTCGCGATACGGCGCGGCTCGGGCAAGCTCCACACGGTCGTCGAAGTAGACGTAGAACGACTTCCCGGGCAGAACCGATCTCAGTGCGTCACGGCGTCGGCGGAGCGGTCACCGAAGGGATGTCGCCAGGTGCGTGCGCTCGCACTACGCGGTGTCTTCGCGAGCACGGTCCCCTTCTCCTTCGGTTCGGCCGAAGGACGGAAGGTCCGCCTGCTCGTGCCGGTGCGACGGGCGAGCCGAAGATCGGCCTTGGTCTGACGCAGGCAACAACGTGCCCGACGTTGCGGTGATGTGGTAGCCGAGCAGGCTGAAGTCGTCGCTGAGTGTGTGGGCGGGTCCGCTGTTGCTCAGTACGCCCGCCGTGCCGATCACCACCGCGGCGATGAGCAGGACCAGGCCGAGGAAAACAATCATGACAGTCTCCGAATCCGGTTACACCGGTATGCGTGTGGTGCCGCTCGCCCGCCGGCCGCGTGCGAGTCGAGTCGATGAGCGGACCGACGATCGGGATGCCATAGGTGCACAGCGACCGGCGTCACCGCCCTTCACTGTGTGGGATACCCCGATCCGAGCGGGCGACGCAGCTGCCGGGGCGCGATTGTCGAGATGTCACCGCTGGCGATCGGAAGGCTGGTCCCCGAAAGCNACTGTGTGGGATACCCCGATCCGAGCGGGCGACGCAGCTGCCGGGGCGCGATTGTCGAGATGTCACCGCTGGCGATCGGAAGGCTGGTCCCCGAAAGCCTCACCGCGGGTCCGCGATTCGGGGTGGTACCGGCAGGGTGGGGTCGGCGAACCGCCGCAGCACGGCACGGCGACGACCCGCGCACGTTGCTGCTCACAGCACCGGGCTGGGTGAAGACCGATCTGGGCGGCCCCAGCGCACGCCTGAACATCGACGAGTCCATGCCATGCCATGGGCGCGGGCTCGGAAAGCGCCCCACAGAAACCCCACACTTTTGACCGGAATGAACGCGAATCCATGGGAATCATTGAGAACGGTCGTTTCGTGAAAAAGCCTGGTGCTGAGCACTATTGGGCACTGATGGGTTGGGTCTGGACAATTGGAACCCGCGCCAGGTGGTCGCCGGTTCAAATCCTGTCAGCCCGACAGTGAAAACCCCTCTGATCTGGGCCGGAGGGGGTTTCCTGTGTCTCACGACTTGACGTGTCTTGCACGGTATGTACGTTTATTGCACATGAATTGCTTCAGAGAGCCTGATCGAGGGGCGTGCTGAGTCCGGATTCACGTCTACTGCGGCCAACTCGGTGGCGATGAGGATAGGTGTGCGGGCCGCCACCAGGGCCGATCTTCTCGGGAGATGTCTGCTCGGTCGGGGCGATCTGTGGTGGTTACAGGCCTATGCCGGTGCGGAGGGTCGGCCAGGAACTGTGGAGTGCGTCTTGCCAATACGGCCATGCGTGGGTGCCGAACAAGGTGTAGCGCACGGTCGGTGTCAGGCCGGCGGTGCGCATGATCTTTTCGACGGTGCGGGTGCAGTTGAGTGCGCCTTCCTCGAGGCTGATCGCGCCGAACAGGTCGATCGGGTAGGAGAAGCTCGGGTCGAAGTCGACGTCGGCGGGGCCTGGGGTGCCGCTGCCGACCGACATGTAGACGGCGGTTCCGCGGAGTGCGTCGAGGTGTTTGGTCGGGTCGTGCGCGGCCCATCCCGGGTCCAGTGAACCGCCCCACATGTTGTCGGGATTGCCTCCGCGGTTGTGGACGGCGGCGCGCACCATCGGCTGTCCGACGTCGGAGGTGAGTAGGCAGCCGCTGTAGACACCGATGGCTCGGTAGAGTCCGGGGTTGCGGAAGGCCAGTGTGGCCGCGGCGTGGCCGCCCATCGACAGTCCCGCGATCGCGTTGGTGCCGTTGCCCATCAGTTCTCGGTTGATCAGCGGTGGTAGTTCGCGGGTGAGGAAGTCTTCCCATCGGTTGTGTCCGAGGACGGTGTCGTTGTCGAGCCAGTCGGTGTAGAAGGCGCCGCCACCGCCGATCGGCATGACCACGTTGACGTTCTTGTCGGCGAAGAACCGGGTGACGTCGGTGCGTAGGGTCCAGGTGCTCTGGGTTTGGTCGTCGCTGGCGGCGTTGCCGTCGAGCAGGTACAGGGTTGGGCGTGGGGCTGTGCCGGTGGGGTGCAGGATGTCGAGCCCGACGACGCGGCCCATAGCTGGGGAGTAGACGTAGAGCTGTTCCCAGCGGTCGTTGCGGGTGATGCGGTGGTCCACTGTGGGGGTGGCCGCGGAGGCGACACCGGGTGCGGTGAATGCGGCGACGATGCCGAGGGTGGTGACCAATCCGAGTAGTCGGCGGTGCAGTATGCGGAGTCGAGCAGGTGATGCTGTCATCAGGTCCTCTCGGCCCCGGTCGGTTGCCGGGCCGCAAGGTTAACCGGTGAAATCTCGAATCACGTTACGGTGGAACAGGTTCGGCTGCGGAGCGCAGTCTTCGGCGACGCTGAATGTGACGAGCATCGCCGCAACTTCCGCCCGCGCTCCGAGAAGCCCCCCACCCACACGGCCAGCATCTATCGCATGGTCGCCCACTCACACGGCATGGGCCTGAGCTTCCTGACCATGGCCGACGCCATGCTGCAGACCAACTCGGTTTCCTTTCCCCTGCGCGAGCTGGCGATCTTGCGCATCGGCCAGGTCTACCGAGCGCCCTACGAACTGCACCATCACGAGAAGTTCGCGCGCGGTCGGGCTCAGCGAGGACGCGATCGCCGCTGCTGCCACCGGGGCTGGCGAAGGGCTCCGACCCGAAGAAGCTGCCGTGCTTCGCTGGACCGACACGATCCTCGACGAGCACGCACTCGGCGAGGTGGCTCGGGCAGAGGCGCTAGAACTGTTCAGCGTCACCGAACTAGCCGATCTCGTCCTCGCCGTCGACTTCTACCAACTCGTCTGCAGCGTCCTCAACACCTTCTACGTCACCACCGAGGGCGAATCATAAGGCGCAGCGAGTCCTGAACAACGATGCCCCGAGCTCGAACGTGCTCGGGGCATCAGCAACGCCGATTTGCCCGCCCACGGTTCACCTTGGACCCACAGATACCGCTCGTCGCCTCGACAGAATTGTTCCAGCATGGCGCGCTCGGAGAGCAGCGCTGAAGAATACTCGTCCGCGGTGGGGGCGGTACTGGATGAAATCGGAGTCGAAATGGCATCGGGCACCCATCTGTCCGATCAGTGGCGCTTCATCCTGCTGGGAAACCGAATTCAGCGGAGTTCGGCTTTCACACGGCAAACCAATGGGCGCACAACACAACCAGGCCCTCGCCATTCGATTATTTATCACAGAATGATTGCGCGCCGGATCGGTGGCCGCCACATCCCTCGAGTCCAGGGTCTAACGGATATCAGGTAAGTCTGGGGCGGCACGGCGGCCGCCAAAATCCCGCGGGCCTGGAACCGTGCGAGGTTCAGCGTCAGAGCTGTGTCGGCGAGCACGTATGCGCGCAGGTGCGCGGCGGGCACGAGGTTGACCGCCGGGGCGGCGAGGTCGTGGAGGTGGGTGATCATCGCCGGATCCAAACGGTATCCGCGCGAGATGTCTTCCAGGCTGTTCTTGTGCGGGTATCGAGATTCCACGTTCGATGCGCTGGAGATGGGAGACGCTGATTCTGACCGTAGCTGCAGCCTGATCGCTTTGATGGCGTCTGTTCCGTTGCGGTGGAGTTAGGTCTGGTCGCGAAGTCTTCTTTGCCATAGCGTGGGATACCACGACCCGACGAAATGACGTTGCGGCCATCGGCGCGTCGTCTCCTGTCGGATGGACGGCTGCGCGATATTCAGACCATTGCCATTGAGCAGATTCATGAATGGACCAGGCAGATTGCCGTTATATCCGCGCGACCTGGATAGGAGCAGCTGGTGATCGAGCAGATGAAGGCCGTGCAGTACCGCGAGGTGGGGGCAGCGCCGGAGGTCGTCGAGATCCCGAAGCCTGCTCCCGGACCAGGTCAGGTGTTGCTGCAAGTGACAGCGGCAGGTCTGTGCCACTCGGACGTGTTTGTCATGGGGCTTCAGGCCGAGGAGTTGATGTTCCCGCTTCCGCTCACTCTGGGGCACGAAGGCGTCGGCGCAGTCGTGGAACTCGGCGCGGGAGTCGGGACGGTGAAGGTGGGCGACGAGGTGGCCGTGTACGGACCGTGGGGATGCGGCCGATGCGCGAAATGCGCGGTCGGGAAGGAGAATTACTGTCTGCGCGCGGGTGAACTGGGGATCTTCCCGCCGGGGCTGGGAGCACCCGGGGCCATCGCGGAGTTCTTGATCGTTGACAGTGATCGGCACCTGATCCCGCTCGGTGGTCTCGACCCGGTGCAGGCGGCTCCGCTCACTGACGCGGGGTTGACGCCCTACCACGCGGTCAAGGCGGTATTGCCGACGTTGGTCCCCGGATCGACGGCGGTGGTGATCGGGGCAGGGGGGCTGGGCCACATAGCGATTCAGTTGTTGCGGGCGCTCACAGCCGCTCGTGTCATCGCGCTCGATGTGAGTGACGCGAAGCTGGCCCTGGCCCGTGAGGTGGGTGCGCATGAAGCGCTGCTGTCCGATAACGATGCGCCCGAGCATGTGCGGAGATCGACGGGCGGGAAGGGCGCGGAGGCGGTGTTCGACTTCGTTGGTGCGGAGCCGACGGTCGCCATCGCGGGCAAGTGCGTCGGTGTGGAGGGCAGGGTAATGATCGTCGGAATCGGCGGCGGTAGCCTGCCGGTCGGTTTCGGCTCGCTGCCCTACGACGCGGCGGTCGCCGCACCGTACTGGGGCAGCCGAAGCGAACTGCTGGAGGTGTTCGAGTTGGCTCGGGCGGGCCACATCTCCGTGCACACCGAGACCTATCCCATCGACGACGCTCCCACCGCCTACGAGCATCTTCGCCAGGGAAAGGTGCGGGGCCGCGCTGTGATTCTGCCCCAAGCCTGACAACTCGCCTCGCTTTCTCGGAGGGCTCTGACTGTGGTCCGATAGGACCGAAAGCCATCATTCGTGGCAGCACTGAAGAAGTACTATCGGCGGCTGCCCGGCGCCGCGATCCACCGCTCCATCAACGCGACCCACATCTCCGATACCGGCCAACTCGCACGGTCCGCTTGACATGCCGGACTCGGTGAGCTCTACGATCGAGACCGATGACTGACGGCCATGTGGACGGGCGCACACTGCGGTATCGGCATCGCCGACCCGAATTGCTGGCCGCGGCCACGGAGTACGTGCTCGATCACGGCATCGACGACCTGTCCTTGAGGCCCGTCGCCGCCGCGCTCGGGGTATCGCACGCGACACTGCTGCGTCACTTCAACTCGAAAAACGAGCTTCTGCTGCACATCGGGGAAAAAATCCGCAGCGACTTCGTTCGGTCATGGCAGCAGGACGAGCACTTCAACACCGCGACGTCGGCTGCTGAACTGGTGCGCATGGTGTGGACGAGGTTGTGTGAGCCCAAGGAGCAACGCCAGTTCATTCTGTTGTTCCAACTGGTCGGTCGCGTGGCGCGTGTTCCCGCCGAGGCCGAAGCGCTGGCGCCGTCGTTCGTCGACGACTGGCTGGCTCCGATCGAGGAACGTCTGTGTGCCGATGGTTGGCCTGCGAGCGAGGCGCGAAACGTTGCCACTCTCGTCTTGGGGCAGATACGTGGACTGCAGTTGGACTTGCTTCTGACCGGAGATCGCACTCGTGTCGATGCCGCGTTCGACGCGGCGATCGCGATGATGCACCGCCCTCGGAGGTCTTGACATGGTCGGACCAGGTCCGACGTCGACCTCGGCAGTGATGCCGTACCAATCGGTTTGCCTAACCGATTGGTGCGGCTATGATCGCGCGGTATGCGGATCGACGAATACCGGAGCTTCGACGCACTGGGTCTAGCTGAACTTGTCAAAGCCGGTGAGGTGACGTCCAGCGAACTACTCGACGTCGCCCGGCGACAGGCGGAGACGTCGAACAGTCGCCTCAACTCGATCATCCGATTCATGGACGCCGAGGCGGATCGCCGCGTCACCGAGGAATTGGTCGGCCCCTTCGCCGGTGTCCCGTTTCTGATCAAAGACATCGCGCAGGACTATGCCGGCTTGCCCAGCAGCAACGGGTCTCGCTCGTTGGCACGGATCCCGGCCCTCGAGCACTCGACGGTGGTGCAGAGATGGATCGATGCGGGCCTGGTCATCTTCGGAAAGACCAACACTCCCGAATTCGGCGCCAAAGGCGTCACCGAGCCCGAACTGTTCGGTCCCACCCGCAACCCGTGGAATCTGGATCGATCGCCTGGCGGCTCGTCCGGGGGTTCGGCCGCGGCGGTGGCCGCCGGAATCGTTCCCGTGGCCGGAGCCAATGACGGCGGCGGTTCCATTCGCATCCCCGCTGCCTGCTGTGGACTCGTCGGCCTCAAGCCAGGGCGAGGGCTGCTTCCGTCGGGGCCCGATGTCGGCGAAGCCATGCACGGGGCCGCGGTCCAGGGTGTGGTGTCCCGCTCGGTGCGTGACACCGCCGCGATGCTCGATGTCCTCAAAGGCGGCGAACTCAGCGGTCCCTATCTTCCCGCCGTTCCGGTCGAGACGTTCCTCTCGCAGGTCGGTGCCGAACCGGGGCGGCTGCGAATCGGAGTTTGTGTCTCCTCGGCGATCAACTCCTCGCCTCATCCGGAGGCTCGAGCCGCTGTCGACGCTGCGGTCCAGGTGCTCACCGACCTGCATCACCGAGTCGAGATCCTGGACAGTCCACCGGTCGACGATCGAGCACTGGCCCGGGATTTCCTGCTGACCTGGTTTACCTACCTGGCGTGGGAAGTCGCCGATGCCAAGCGCCGATCTGGTTGCGGCGAAGAAGGTTTCGAATTCGACACCCGCTTGATGGCTGCGTTGGGGCGGGCTTACAGCAGTGTCGAGTACGTCGATGCTGTCATGCGTCGCCATGATCATGCTCGGGCGCTATCGAGCTACTTCGACAGCTATGACCTGCTGCTGACACCGACGCTGGCAGATCTTCCGCCCCGAATCGGCTCGCTCGACACGCAGCGTTCACTGCGCCTGGCCGGAGAGTTGCTTCTGAAGTCGGGGACTGCGGGCCTTCTGCGGCATTCCGCGCTGACCGATCGGCTCATTCACAGCAATCTGAGTTGGACTCCGTACACTCAGTTGGCCAATGTGACGGGACGGCCAGCCCTGTCGCTGCCGCTGCATTGGACTGCGGACAACATTCCGATGGGTGTGCAATTCACCGCGCAATTGGGTGGTGAGGCAATGTTGCTGCGCTTGGCTGCGCAGCTCGAGCAGGCTGCGCCGTGGTTCGACCGACGCCCGATAATGTAGTCGGCAAACACTTCGACGTCCTTCACGCGCTTCGAAACCGGCCAGTACGGTGGCCGCGCGCCGTTTCGAAATGTTCCGTGGGACTTCGAGATATCAGCGAAGTTATCCGCGGCGCCGGAGTCAGCTTGATCTGCGGGTCGGTGTCGAGACGTTGACCGAGCAGGGAGGCGTTGGAGAAGTCCGGCGGCGGTGTCGCACCGGTCCAGCGCAGTTCGGAAGTCAGGGATCAAGTTCAGGCCTGCTACCCCGTGTGCCGGCCGCAGCCTGGCGAGTCAACCGATCTTCGTCAGTCCGAGTAGTGCGGCGGTGAGYCCGTAGTCGGGGCCGAAGTCCTGGACGTTCCCGGTGGTGCGGCAACCATCGGGCCGCATCTGGATCCGCTCACAGAACACACTGACGATCTCGCCCGACAATGCGGTGCCGATCAGCGCCTGATTGCGCATGAACCCTTTCTCCTTGTCCATGGCGCCGTCGATGTTCTCCATGAGCAGCGGCACCACGTCGACGATCTCGATCATCGCGCCCGAGTTGGCACGCAACTGGTTGGTGACCGTGGTCAGNATGGCGCCGTCGATGTTCTCCATGAGCAGCGGCACCACGTCGACGATCTCGATCATCGCGCCCGAGTTGGCACGCAACTGGTTGGTGACCGTGGTCAGGCCCGTCAGCGAGGCGGCCAGTTCTTCCTGATGCCCGGCGAAGGTCGTCGAGGTGTTGTTCAGGAACTGRTTGAGCTGGTCGAGGGTGGCCTGCAGGCCGGGYGCCTGGTCGGCGAGCAGTCCCGACATGGCGGTCACCCGGTCGCTGAAGTCGCGCACGGACTGATCGTTGTCGGCCAGCATCGTCGTGAGCTCGTTGAGCTTGATGATGATGTTGGAGATGGCGTCCTTGTTGTCGACGCCGACCTTCAACGCACCCGAGAGCGCGTCGAGGGTTTCGCGGATCTTCTGGCCGTTGCCGTTGAGCACCGGGTAGAGCACCCGGCCCGACAGCGGGCCGAGACCCTCCTGGCCGGGTTCGGGCTTSARGGCGGCGGCGAACTGGTCGATGGTCTTGATCATCGTGTCCAGCTCGACCGGTGTCCTGGTCCGCGCCTTGGGCAGGTGATCGCCGGACTTCAGCGTCTCACCGCCGGTGAAGGGCGGGCTCACCTCGATGTGRCGGTCGGTGACGATCGARGGCGAGATGATCGCGGCGATCGCGTCYTTCGGGATCTTGACGCCGGCGTCGATGGTCATGTGGACCTCGACGTAGGTGCCCTTGGGCACGATCTTGTCGACCTTGCCCACCGCGAGGCCGAGGACCATGATCTCGTTGCCCTCGTACATGCCCGCGATGTTCTCGAAGTCGGCGGTGATCTCGTCGAGGGTTTCGCGGATCTTCTGGCCGTTGCCGTTGAGCACCGGGTAGAGCACCCGGCCCGACAGCGGGCCGAGACCCTCCTGGCCGGGTTCGGGCTTGAGGGCGGCGGCGAACTGGTCGATGGTCTTGATCATCGTGTCCAGCTCGACCGGTGTCCTGGTCCGCGCCTTGGGCAGGTGATCGCCGGACTTCAGCGTCTCACCGCCGGTGAAGGGCGGGCTCACCTCGATGTGACGGTCGGTGACGATCGAGGGCGAGATGATCGCGGCGATCGCGTCTTTCGGGATCTTGACGCCGGCGTCGATGGTCATGTGGACCTCGACGTAGGTGCCCTTGGGCACGATCTTGTCGACCTTGCCCACCGCGAGGCCGAGGACCATGATCTCGTTGCCCTCGTACATGCCCGCGATGTTCTCGAAGTCGGCGGTGATCTCGGTCGAGCGGCCGAGCCCGTCTTGGGCGGTCAGCGCGGAACAGCTCAGCGTCATTGTCGCGGCGGCGGCCGCCGCGAGAATGCGAAACCGTCTCTTCACGGTGCTGTGTGCAAGCCCCACGGGGTGTTCCTTCCGGCCATTGAAGACACGTACACCTCGGCAGCCGCGTCCACGGGTCACCAAACTGACGAAATAGTCACAGATGATTATTTGATCAGTCAAGTAGGCGGAGGAATTCTCACAACCGTGCGGGCTCTGGCTTGTGATGTCGGCGGATCCCCGCAGGGCTGGGATGTCTTCGCTGTCGTGAACGCTGGCTAGCACTGACGCGCTGCTGCCTCGACCACGGCAGTGAAGGCATCGGCCGCTGTCGTTGCTGCCCGGTCGGGTGCTGGCCCCGCTTCTCGATCGCGCGACCCGGCTCCAGACCCGGCGTACTGGTCGGCGGACACCGAATCATCGGAATGTGGGTTCGCTGAGTACTCGACCCGAGCAGGGCGGGTATCCCGCTCGGGGCGCGGCTGCGGGTGATCTACCTTGGCGGCAACAATTACGGCGCACGTCGGGTACGCGCGGACCCGACGCCGTATGCCTTGGCCATGACGGCCTCGATTACGCTGCGCGGTAACAATCTACGGGCCAGGAACACAGCCGGTGCGTTGCTGCCGACGGCATAGAGCGGCAACGTCTGTTCGGCTTCGACAGCTTCGAGCACAGTGCGGGCGACCTCGTCCGCCGTTGTTCCCTTGGCTTCTTTCGCATCGAGGACGGCGATCGCCGAGGTGAACTGTTCGATGTAGGGGGAGTCGCTGCTGATGTATTTGGTGCGGCGTCCGGATATTCCGGTCGCGATGGAACCTGGTTCGACGGTGGTGATGTCGATTCCGTACGGTTTCAGTTCATACCGTGCGGCTGTTGCGAAGCCCTTGAGGGCTGCCTTGGTTGCGACATAGGACGATCGGTAGGCGAGGGGGAAGCTCGCGAGCATCGACCCGATGTTGACGATCCTGCCGCGACGCTGCTGTCGCATCCCCGGTAGCAGTAACTGAGTCAGTTCGATGGCACCGAAAACGTTGAGCTGGAACAACCTCTGCACCGCATCCATCGGTAGCTCTTCGAGCGGTCCGCATTGGCTCTCACCGGCGTTGTTCACCAAAACGTCGACGGCTAGGTTGTCGAGCGCGTCGATGAACCGGGCGATCGAGCCACGATCGGTGAGATCCAGGTCGCGGTAGTCGACGCCCGGTACGGGATCGGTCACGGTTGAACTGTCGCGGCTTGTCCCGAGCACGCGGTAGCCGCGAGCAACCAAGGCGGTGGCGACGGCCCGTCCTATTCCGGAGGACGCCCCGGTGACGATCGCTGTCTTCATGCCGACCTCCTATCTGCGGGGACGAGCTCGAGCGGAAGACGTTCCAGCCTGCGAATGATGTTGTTGACGGCCCACTTCGGCGTGCCGACCAGCTCGATGCGTTCGACACGATCGGCCAGTGCCCGCAGCATCGACGTGGTTTCGAGCCGTGCCAACGACCGGCCCGCGCAGCCGTGCACACCCCAGCCGAAGCCGAGCTGGCGGGCCGCGTCGCGGGTGATGTCGAAGGACTCGGGCTGATCCCATTCGGCCGGGTCCCGGTTTGCGGAGGCGAAGAGCACCAGTACGCGGCTGCCACCCGGGATTTTCACCCCACCGATGTCGGCGTCGCGCGCGGCCGTGCGTGAGAACGCGCGCAAGGGCGGTTCGATCCGCACGACCTCGTTGACGGCTTGGGGTATCAGGCCCGGATCCGATCGCACGGCCCGCCACTGCGTGGGGTTCTGTGAAAACAGGTAGAGCGCACTCGAGATCGCGCCGATGGTGGTGTCCAGCGACGGGGCCAGGTAGTCGATCATGAGCGCCGGGCACGATTTCTTGTCGATCCTGCCCTCGTCGGCGGCGCGGAAGACGTCGCTGCCCATGCTGTCGTCGAGAACCGATCGATCGCGTGCGACGCGGCGGGCGAAGGCCAGCATCTCCGAGGCCGCCTTCGCCGCGCCGACGGAGTGCCGGTTGATCGGACCCATCGAGTCGAACGTCGCACTGGCCCAGCGCAGCAGTTCCGCGCGCCCGTCGTGCGGCCAGCCGATGAGATCCGGGACGACCGAAAGTGGCAGTGCGGTCGCCAGATCGTCGACCCCGTCGATGCGGTTGTTCGCCAACGCCTTGTCCACGACGCTTTCGGCGAAGCGCTCGATGCTGTCTGTCACTTCCCGGAGTGCCTTGGGCGTCAGCCGGTGTGCGAGAACGGACCGTTTGGTGGCGTGTTCTTCTGCGTCGCTGTTGAGGGTGGTGCCCCGGCCGAGGCGGTTGGCGACGGGGTTCAGCGACACCCCGCAACCCGAGACGAAGGTCGCGTCGTCTCGGAGGACGGCCTTGCACTCGGCGTATCGGGAAATCGCGAAGATGCGCTGGCGCGGTAGCCACACCACCGGGCCGGCCGCGCGCAGCGCCGCATAGTGCGGGTACGGATCGAGGATCGCCTCGGTACTGAAGAGATTCTCGCGATATCGCGGGATAGAAATGTCAACCGCCATGGGAACTCCTGTGCGTGGAAATAGAGGACAGTGCGGGGCAGCTCGGTACGCGAGTGTGTAGGGAGGGGACCGATCGGGAGGTCGCCAGCACGGTTTTGTCCGGTCGCACGATCGCAGCCGTCGCGCGTCCGCGGCGCAGCCATTCGCCGAGCTCGGAGGACGCCGGTACCGCCAGGATCGCGGCGCCGCGTCGGTCGAGTTCGGTCCGCTGCTCGCGGGTGAGCGGGGTGGTCGCGAGGAAGAGGAAGCGTCCGGCGGCGATCTCGTCGACCCGCCTACCGCCGTCGACGACGCAGTTCGGACACAGCGAGCCGGCCAGGCTGCGCGGCTGAATCGCTTGTCGCGTAACGAATATCGACCGGGACAGGCGCGGGGTGGCGCTGTCGGTGACCTTGGATCTGAGGAGGGGAATGTGGCCGAGGAGCGGCACCACCCGCTTGCGGATCACCTGCCCCGCCGCCACCCCACTCGTCATCGCCCGTCCGACGGCGACGGCCAGGCCGATCATGGATGCGACGTGCGGTTCACGTTCGGATTGATAGGTGTCGAGTGCGTCGTCGGGCAGTTCCGCTCTCGAGAAGGCGACCAGTTTCCAGATCAAGTTATGGGCGTCACGCAGGCCCGCCCCCATGCCCTGCCCGATGAACGGCGGAGTGAGATGCGCGGCGTCACCGAGCAGGAAGATCCTGCGGTCACGCCATCGGTCGACTACTTGGGCGCGGAAGGTGTACTCGGTGGACCGGATCAGCGTCAGCTCGGGATCGCTCACCTCGCGCAGCCAGGGGGACACGAGCGGCTCGATGGTGTCGAGCGTGGCGTACTGGTCCGCGGTTTCGTCGTCGCGGAGCCGGAACTCCCAGCGGTAGCGTGACGCGCCGATGCGCATGTACGTCGCGGCGCGTTCGGGATCGCACACCTGGTGGACGCCCTCCCACTGGCTGAGATCGGTGTCGGTGGCGATGTCGACCACCAGCCACCGCTGTTCGAAACCCAGGTCGCGCATCCGCGAACCGATCGACGCGCGCACGGCGCTGTTGGCGCCATCGCAGCCGAGGACGAATTCCGCTGTGACAGCTCGTCGTTCGCCTGTCTCGGCATCGCGGTATCTCACGCGAGCGCGATCACGCAGGTTCGCCACCTCGAGCACTTCGCACCCACCCCGTATCCGCACGCCCTCGGTCGCGGCCACCCTGGACCGCAGCACGCGCTCGAGATCTGGCTGGTCGAACATGTTGGCCTGCGGGAACCCGTGCGGCATCCGGTCGGGGTCGCGGTCGAATTCCGCGAGCGTGGTGATGGCGGAGTCGACCAGCCGAAGGCCGCGGCCGGGGCGGGAGATTCCCGTGAACTCCTCGCCGAGTCCGAGGTCGGCCAGTACGCGGTACACCTCGTCGTCGAGATGCACCGCTCGCGGTTGCGGGTACACCTCGTCCCAGCGATCGACGATCAGGCACTCGATGCCGTACCGCGCCAGCAGTAGTGCGGCTGTCATGCCGGTCGGGCCCGCGCCGACGATCACGACCGGGTAGTGCTCGACCAGGCCTCGATCAGTGTCCATGCCGCACCGTCGTGCGCTGAATGCCGAGGTCGAGCGCGCCGTCCGGGGTCGAGACGGTCAGCTCCACAACATCGCCGTCTTGCAGATAGCGCGGATTCGACGCCTGCTTGTTGAAGAAGATCTTCCACTTGAGCGCGGGCGGTACCAGCGACCCGAGGATCTCGATGGGCTTGGCGGGAGCCTTCAGGGCTGTTCCGCCGGGGGTGCCTGTCAGCAGTAGATCGCCCGCGTCCATGCGCTGGAATCGGGTGAGGGCGCGCAGGGTTTCGAGCGGACTGTAGATCATCTCTGCCGCCGTGCTGTGCTGGCGCACTTCACCATTGACACGCAGCGTCAGGCAGAGGTCGTGGAACCTGTCGAATTCACCCGCCTCGAGCAGCAGCAACACCGGGCCGACCGGTGTGAATGTCGGATACGACTTGCCCTCGTAGAACTGGGTTTTGGGCAGCTGGACGTCGCGGGCGGACACATCGTCGGTGATGACCAACCCCGTGATGAAGTCGCCGATGTTCGAGCTGTCGAGTTCGGTGCCGACGGGCAGCGTCGCGCCGAAAACGAGCCCGATCTCGATTTCGTAGTCCAGCAACCGCACGTGCGCCGGTTTGACGATGTCGTCCTCGGGACCACTGATGGACCCGGACGATTTGCGGAAGAACGTCAGCGGCACGGTCGCCGGGTTCATCCCTGAATCCTTCACGTGCGACACGTAATTGGTCATCTGCGCGACGACCCGACATGGCGTGGTCACGGGGGAGATCAGCGCCAAGTTCTCCACCGACATGGTGTCGCTGCCCCTGCGCGCTGCTTCGATCGCGGCTCGGTGGACCAGGAGCTCGCCCGTGGTCGTGGCGTCGGTGTCGATTCGGACAGCGCCGTCCGGGGTCAGTACCCACCACGCGTCGGTGGTACGCAGCACGGAAATGCTCATGAGTTGGCTACTTTCAGCAGGCCCCGCAAGCGCTGGGCGTCGAATTCGTTGTCTCGGTGCAGCGAAGAGAAGATGGACCGGAGTTCCCGCAGCGATTGGCGGCCCGGTGCTGTGCCGAGGAAGTCCTTGGTCGCAGGCGGGCCCCACTGCGCCAGGCCCGAGGCCGTCATCGGCGCCCAGCCGGGTTCCAGCGAGCTGTCGAACAGGTCGCCGTCGCTGAAGTGCTCGACCAGGAAACCGTCGGGATCGCGCCAGTAGTCGAAGATCTGACTGCCCTGGATATGCCGTCCGATACCCCAGGATCGGCGATACCCGCGTTCGGCGAGGAACTCGCCACCGGCCGCGAGCGCGTCGAGGTCGCACACCTGATACGCCGAATGCACGTATCGATCCGAAGGGCCCAGTGTCATGGCGAGGGTGTGATGGTCGGTGGGCGTGTTCCCGCGATCGCAGCGGATGAAGGCCATCACCGGCCCGCGTTCGCGCTGCCCGTCGTAATACAGGAAGTCGCTGACGATGAGTCCGAGATGCTCCAGATACCAGTTCAGGTTCTCCAGGTAGCGGGTGCGCGCGAGGACGACATGGCCGAGCCGCTCGACCCCGGCAGGCACACGCGGTGGCCGCTGCGTCGCATTGATCCGGGCGGCGGACTCACCGACGTTGAACGGATGGGCACGCTGGCCCGGCAGCTGCGGCAGCCGGCGTGCGCCGGCCACCACGCGCACGGTCTTGCCGCCCGGATCGTGCAAGGTGACGCCGATGCCGCCGATACTCTCGGGCAGTCGCTCCACGCGACGACCCGTCACCTCGGCGAGCCTGAGCACATCGGACTCCTCGCCGGCCAGGAACGCCGCGCCGACGAAGCGGGTGCGAGCACCCTTGCGGATGATCACGCATGCCGTACCCGCCTGCGTGCCGCGCAGGTGGATCTCCTCCGAGGTGCGGTAGGTGACAGAGAACCCGAAGGCCAGCGCGAATGCCTCGGCCTTCAGCAGATCGGGCTTGCGGAACTCGAGCCAGGCGAGGTCGGCAACCTTGATGATCGGATTGCTGATACGGCCGGGGTGCTCGCCCGGCAGTGCACCCTGATCGACGTGCAGGTCGCGATGTGCGTCGCTGCGGACCTCCGACATCTCTCGACTCCTCCTCCATGCGCGGCGACTTTCTGACGATATCGTCACCTATGACTGTATAGTCAGTCAAGGGTTCTGAGGGAGTCGTCAGATTTGAAGGCGATTAAGATCGCGGCAGCTGAAACCACTGCCAGAAGGTGACCAACGAAGATGTCCGCCACAGCGAACAGGCTCGAACGCCGCAAGGCTCTCACCCGCTCGGCGCTGATCGCCGCCGGGCAACGCTTCATCGCCGAGGGCAGGCTCAACGCGCCCATCCTCGAGATAACGCAGGCCGCGGATGTGGGAATGGGCTCGTTCTACAACCACTTCGACAGCAAGGAAGAACTGTTCGTCGCGGCGGTCGACAGCGCGTTGGAGTCGCTGGGCGACTACCTCGACTCACTCACGACCGACCTCGCCGATCCGGCGGAGATCTTCGCCCAGTCCTTCCGGATTGTCGGCCGACTGTTTCGGCTACAGCCTGATCTCAGCCGGGTCCTGATCAACTCCGGCGCCTCGCTGATCGAATCCGAGCACGGCCTCGCGCCTCGCGCCGCACGAGACATCGCCGCCGCGACACAGGCGGGACGCTTCGTGGTCGACGACACCGATCTGGCGATGGCGCTGGTGACCGGATCACTGCTCGGCCTCGGACGCCTGCTGCTACAGCAACCCGATCGCGATTGTGCCGTGACCGTGGACGAGATGACCTTGGGAATACTTGTCGCACTCGGCCTCTCGCGTGACGATGCCCAGGAATTGTGCAGCAGACCAGTGCCGTTGGATGCCGAGACCGCGACCGACGCTCCGAGGTGAAGGACCTGGCGGCGATTACCGCGACTGCCCTAGGCGTAGATGGCGAGGCAGCGCCAGAGAGGATGGAGTCCGAGCGGGCAAACAATGGTTCGGATGGGTCGTGTGCGATGCGGCCGGTCTGTCCATTCGACGAGCCGGGGCAAGGCGAGCTCCCTCCCGAGGGCGCCGGCGGGGGGTCGTCGTCGGTCAGCTGGGGACCGACCAGTCGCCGGTTGTCGAACGAATGGGTGAGTTGCGCGGCACTCATCGCGCTGACGGCAGCCGGGCGACGCCACGACGGATACCCAGGCGGACCAGCACGGGCTCTTGGCTGAGCACTGACGTCGACGTCGACGACTCGACTCGGCGCGGCTCAGCGGTGGGGGACCAGGGCGGGGAAGTGCTCGATCTGTTCTGCGCCAACGGAATTGCCGCCGTCGCACGCAAGTTTCTCGGTCACCGTCAGGACCGCCCGGACGGTGACTGCTGATCGGTGCTGGATGCTGGTTTCGCGACCGGAAGGTACTTGGTCCAGTCGATCCGGGCGAGCATGACGACACCGACGAGGAGCCCGATTTGGACGGCGATACCGTAGGGCGTGGTGAACGATGAGGTGAGGGTTTCGCCGAGACTGCGCTCGGCGACCCCGGCTACGCCGATGTACAGCGAAAAACTCACCAGTCTGCCCACAACGTGCGCGGTGGTGAGCGGAACGAGACGTAGACCCATGAGTCCGGCCGCCTCGAACATCTGCGCTGACGGTAGCGGAGAGAGAAGAAAGATTCCGATCGTGGCGAACCTGCGGCCACGACGACCGGTGAGATAGTCGCTGGCGGCCCGCAGGTTGGCTGTGCGTCGCGGGCTGAGGTGACTGCGGGCGCGACGGGTGGCGGCGGCTAGGACATAACGCCCCGCACCCGAGGCGACGGCCGCACCGAGGACAAGCGGGACCGGATCGAGGTTCCAGTTCAGCCCGAAGAACACCACGAGCAGCGCGTTGGGCGGCCCGAAGGCGGGCAGCAGGTTCACCGTGAACATGACAGCGATTACAAGGAGCAGTTGGGGGACTGTCGTGCTCATGACGGCTCTTTCGTCAGGGTTCTCCAGAACAGAGCCGCCTCAGCGACGGGTGGCGAGTCTACGCAGCCGTTCGTGTTCGAGGACGAACACGGCGATGCTCGCGGTGAAGCTCAATGCGGTGGCGATCGCCCCGAGCGTGGTCCAGCCGCCGAACCCGTACCCGGCTGCCGTCAGTGTCGATGCGAGTCCGACTGTTCCGGTGAAGAAGAGCAGAATTCCGGGAATGTTGTAAGGATCGGCGAGGCTCTCGCCCGGCTTGCTGTGGTAAGCCGAGCTGGAAGTGATATCGCTCACTGTGCTTCCTCCGATGTTGTTGCGTCGGAACGGGATATTTCCGCGGTCCGTCGACAACTGTCTCTCCGCCCCCTGCCCGGTGGTGAGAGGCGTTGGTCCCTGGCGGCTTCGACCAAAGTCATTTGGGAGAAATTGGTACTCCCGATGGTGCCTGTCGGCCCTTACCTCACCGTGGCAGGGAGGGCGAGGGTTGCACTACCGGCAGATCGCCGTGTCACGCGGTTCGGATCGCGGAAGGAGATCGGAAATGTACTGGTACGACCACGATGTCAGTGGCTGGGGATACGCCTGGATGGGCATTGGAATGATCGCTCCCGCCGCCACATCGGGCAGCCCGTCCCCGGCAGTCGCAGTTTCCAGGTGTGGATCGAGACTCTCGAGTCAACATGAGATGTCGGCGGCGTCAACGGTGTGGGTAACCGTTCTCACTGCACCGGCCAGCCCCTCTGGCGGGGAATCCGGTAACGCACTTGGCCCCCAGCCCGTGACAGGCGAAGGTGCGTTCGACACCCATCATTGACGACCGAGGTGCTGGCTGGACTCGATTCCATTGCGGGCGAGCCGCACACCGATTCCTCGATCACGCACCCGATCCCGCAGCTGCCGGTCGTCATAGGCCTTGTCCGCGTGTAGCTTTCCCGGCTTTCGACACCTCGGACCACGCCGGGAGCAGAGCTTCGGCGTCGGGAGTGGTCGCCGCCGGGACTGCCACCGCGATGGGTATGCCCGAACGGCCGGACAGCTTGTGCAGTTTCGAGCCTGACTCGCCCCTATCGACCGGATCCGGCCCGGTCATCGGGCCCCCTTTTTTTGCCCGTGTTTTGCTGGTCGCACCACGGGCGGCGGAGGCCGTCGCAGCCCGGAGCCGCGTGCGGGCACACCCCACCTGCCGCTTCCGCTGGCATTGGGGGACCCATCCGCCACGCGCTCATCGGCGGGCGGATGCTCGGTGGTTCGAGACGCTTGGGCGGGTTCACCGTGCGGGCCGAGACAGCAAGGCCGAGGCGGGGCTGTGTTCGGGAACCAACACCACGGGCCGTTGGCCGTGATGGATCAACTGGGCCGACACCGACTCCCCGAGTAAACGCTCGACCAGCGATGCTAAGCCGTGGCGTGGGGCGCCGATCACGATCATCGCCGCGTCGTTGGCGTCGGCTATCGAGCCCAGCAGATGCGCGGGGTTGCCTCGATGTGCGTGGTAGGACCAGTTGCCGGGCAGTGCGGCCAGCATCGAGCACGCGTACGCGCGTTCGCGCTCGACCACCTCGGCGATCGCGCGGTCCCAATCGGCGGCATCGGGGTCGATGGGCAGGTCGTCGGTATCGATGACGTGGGCGACATGCAGGTACGCGTTGAGCGCGGCAGCCAACCCGATCGCGTAGTCGAGCGCGATATGGCTGGCGTTGTGCCGGTCGAACCCGACCACGACATGGGCCGCCGGGACGGTCGGTCCTGCGGGGCCGTCCACGCGCAATGGCTCTCGCCAGTCCCGGTCACCGGGTTGCCGATGCTGGGATTCGCTCATTGCCTTCTCCTCACCATCCGGCCGATGCCAGTCCGGCTGCGCCCGCTAGGACGGTCAGCGCCAACGTTCCGAACGCGTTTGCCGCGGCGGCTCGATAGCGTTGGCGTTGGATCAGGGACCCGGTCACGTTGACGACGACCGTCGCCCACGGGAACTCCGATGTCCGTCTCGACCGGATCATCCCATCGAGAACGAACCGCGCCACCGCACCGGCACTCCCAGCCAACCCAACCCATAGCACCATCAATTCTGCTCCTCACCGCGCCGCGAGGCCATCCATGTACCCGTGGCGATCCCGACCGCCGTCGCCACCATGCCCGCGATTACCGTGCCGAGGGCGTAGGTGATCGCGGACCATGGGTGATGGCCACGTAGCAGAAGATCGGTGTCGACCGTGAGGGTGCTGTAGGTGGTGAACGAACCGATGACCCCGGTGCCTATGCCCAGGCGAACGCGTTGTCGCCACCCGGAATCCGGCCCCAGCCGGGCCAACGCTTCGAGTAGTCCACCCAGGACGAACGCGCCGAGGGAGTTGATGGCGAACGTGGTCACCGGCCAGTGCCCAGGCACGCGGCGGATCTGTAGCTGGGTGATGTCACCTTTCGCCGATAGCGCTCGTCGGTGGTACCGCTGGGCGGCGTCGGATTCACCTACAACCAACGCTGGAACTCGCTGGCGCGACCACGCGGGCGACTACCACTACACATCTCGAACGCTACTGCGGGGGAGATCGGTGGATCCCACCGCTCGTGCGCTTGGCGTTGCGTCTGATTTCGGTTGTCGCCGAGCCTCGCACTACAAGGCGTGCCGGTTCGAGGCTCGGGCGACAGAACCAGGCTGACGTCGCAGGTCAGGCACGGGTTGGCAGCAACTCCGCGATGAGGGCTTCGACGCGGTTCTTGATCTCGTCGCGGATCGGCCGGACCGAGCCCACGCCCTTGCCCGCGGGGTCTTCCAGGACCCAGTCGCGGTAGCTGACACCGGGGAACGACGGGCAAGTATCCCCGCATCCCATGGTGATCACGACATCGGAGGTTTCCACGGCGTCGTAGGTCAAAATCTTCGGGGTCTGATCGGAGATGTCGATCCCGAGTTCGGCCATCGCCTCGACAGCGGAGGGGTTGATCGTCTCGGCGGGCGCGCTGCCTGCGGATCGGACCTCGATCGAGTCGCCGGCGAGGTGGGTGAGGAATCCGGCGGCCATCTGGGAGCGTCCGGCGTTGTGGACGCAGACGAATAACACGCTGGGCTTGGTGGTCATGTGGGGCAATGCCTTTCAGTTGGCAGGGAGATCGAGTTCGGCGAGCAGGTGGCGGACGCGGGTTTCGATCTCGTCGCGGATGGGGCGGATCGCGGTGATGTCGAGTTCGGCGGGGTCGTCGAGGTTCCATTCCTCGTAGCGGCGGCCGGGGTAGAGGGGGCAGGCGTCGCCGCAGCCCATGGTGATGACCACGTCGGCGGCCTGGATGATCTCTTCGGTCCACGGCTTGGGGAACTCGGTCGTGATGTCGATACCGACCTCGGCCATCGCCGCGAGCGCGGCGGGGTTGATCTCGTCGCCGGGTTCGCTACCGCCGGACCAGGCCACGGCCCGGTCACCGGCGAGGTGGGTGAAGAACCCGAGCGCCATCTGTGAACGCCCGGCGTTGTGGGTGCACAGGAACAGCACGGTCGGGGTGCCGGTGTGGGCTTTGCCTTCGACGCGGGCCAGCGCGTGCAGGCGTTGGCGGGCGAAGCGTTCGGCCAGCAGCGGCAGGTAGTTGATCACGGTCGCGCGTCCGGCGAACTGGTCGTAGGACGAGTACAGGAACCGTTCGATCGTTTCGATGCCGAAGGTGCCGTCGAACTCGCGCTGCAGGTGGGTGGCGGCGGTTTTGAGGGCGAGTTGCTGGTCGATGGTCAGGTCGTGACGGGTGTGGAAGGGGGCGAGAGGGCTGTCGCTCATGTGGGTGTCCGTTGCTAGGCGGGGGTGGTGAGTTCGGTGAGCAGAGTTTCGACGCGGGTGGTGATGTCGTCGCGGACCAGGCGCATGCGTTCGATGCCGTCGATGCCGCGTTCGGAGGGTTCGTCGATGTCCCAGTTGATGATTCGCACACCCTCGACCGGTTCGACGTGGGCTTCACTGCCGAGGGTCACGACCAGGTCGACCGAGCGGAGCAGGGCCGGGTCGATCGGTTTCGGGATTTCGGCGCGGATATCGACGCCGACTTCGAGCAACGATTGCGCTGACAGGGCGTTGACCGAGGTGCCGGGTGTGGTTCCAGCGGAATGGATCTCGACCCGATCCTCGGCGACGGCGCGCATCAAACCGGCGGCCATCTGGGATTTGCCGCCGTTCTTGACGCACACGAACAGCACGGACGGTGTTGAGCTCACCGCGGCGTCACCGCTTCAGTACTGGCGACCGCCGTGGTCGTGGGCCGGAATCGCTTACGCAGCGCGAGGGAGACATAGACCAACCCGACCAGGACCGGGACCTCGATGAGCGGGCCGACGACACCGGCGAGAGCTTGGCCGGAGGTGACGCCGTAGGTGGCGATCGCTACCGCGATAGCGAGTTCGAAGTTGTTGCCCGCAGCGGTGAACGCCAACGTGGTGGTGCGTTCATAGCCCAAGCCCAGGGCCGCGCCCATGGCG
The DNA here is from genome assembly GCF_001427185.1 of Nocardia sp. Root136. NCBI lineage: Bacteria > Bacillati > Actinomycetota > Actinomycetes > Mycobacteriales > Nocardiaceae > Nocardia > Nocardia sp. Root136. The sequence continues at coordinate 315,053 of NZ_LMFE01000001.1, read as the reverse complement.
TAGCCGCCGCCCCACATGATCGCGAAGTAGGCCAGTAGCGGGATCGCGATGCGGACGACGTCGACCGGATGGGAGGTGATCTGGTCGCCTTGCAGCGCGAACAGGATCACGATGGTGAACAGCAGCCCGTAGAGCGCCCACGGGCCGATCTTGGGCAGGAACTTCGATTCGTACCAGTCGCGGCCCTTGGCGCGTTCGCCGAGGCGGCGGGTCAAGAACCCTGCCAGCAGCGGGATGCCGAGGAAGATCAGGACCGATTTCGCGACCTGCCAGGGGGAGACGTCGATGGTGGTTTGTTCCAGGCCGAGCCAGCCGGGCAGGACCGCGAGGTAGAACCAGCCGAGGACAGCGAACATGAAGACCTGGAACACCGAGTTCAACGCGACGAGGACGGCGGCGGCTTCGCGGTCACCGCAGGCCAGGTCGTTCCAGATGATCACCATCGCGATGCAGCGGGCCAGGCCGACGATGATCAGCCCAGTCCGGTATTCGGGCAGGTCGGGCAGGAACAGCCAGGCCAGGGCGAACATCAGCGCGGGGCCGAGGATCCAGTTCAAGACCAGGGAGCTGATCAGGAGTTTGCGGTCGCCGGTGACCGAGTCGAGGCGGTCGTAGCGGACTTTCGCCAGGACCGGGTACATCATGATCAGCAGTCCGATCGCGATCGGCAGCGAGATGCCGTCGATTTCCACGGAGCTCAGGGCGTCACCGAGGCCGGGGATCATGCGCCCGAGTAGTAGTCCGGCGGCCATCGCGACGCCGATCCAGACCGGTAGGAATCGGTCGAGGGTAGACAGTTTGCCGACGACGGCGGGGTGGTCGGTGGTGGTCGCGCTCATGCGTTGGCTCCCTGGGTGGTGCCGCTCTCGACGAGCAGGACTTCGGAGAGCCGTTGCAGGGCTGCGGGGACGACTCGGTAGTACACCCAGGAGGCGCGGCGTTCGCTGTCGAGCAGCCCGGCTTCGCGCAGCACTTTGAGGTGGTGCGAGATTGTGGGCTGGGTCAGCTCGATCCCGACCGACAGGTCACACACGCAGGCTTCTTGGCTCTCACGCGAGGCGATGGCGCTCAGTAGTCGCAACCGGACGGGATCGGAGAGTGCTTTGAACACGCTCGCGAGTTCGGTGGCGTGGGGTTCGGTCAGGGGCTCGCGCACCAGGGGCGCGGCGGAGCACGCCTGCACGGGCGTCACCACCAACTTCGACTTCGACATACGCCTATATTGACCGATATCGATACAGCGAGACAAGCGAACAGCCGGTGAACACCACAAGGGTGTGATTCCGGCGACGTCCGTCGGTGAGTTGTTACCGACAGGAGCGTCCGGTGCAGGTGATCAGTTCACCGAGGCGGTGGTCGAGGTCGGTGATGATGTCGGCGTGCGCCGCGCGGCCTTGGGGGGTTTTGATGAGGTTGGTGAGTTGGTAGGGGTCGGCCTGCAGGTCGTACAGTTCGTATTCGCGCTGATCGAGGGGGCGTTCTCGGTCGTACCAGCGTACGTAGAGGTACCGGCGGTTGCGCACGGCGCTCCAGGACGGCATGTCGAGTGCGTACATGACGGGGGTATCGGTGCCGGGGATTTGTTCCTGAGCGATTCCGTTGCGGCCGTTGTCGCCGTTGCCACCGTATTCGGCGGCGAAATCGGTGCGCCAGCCGATGGTGTCGCCGGACAGTACGGGGGTCAGGGACCGGCCGTCGACCTGGTCAGGGATGGGGATGTCCGCCCAGTCGTAGAGGGTGGGTGCGAGGTCGATCGACAGGGCCATGGCGTCGCTGCGGCCGGGGCGGATACCGGGGCCGCTGATCGCGAGGGGCACTCGCAGGGATTCTTCGTAGGGGGCCATTTTCTGGGTGAGGCGGTGGGCGCCGAGGCTGTAGCCGTTGTCGGAGGTGAAGATCAGGTAGGTGTTGTCGAGTTCGCCGGTTCGTTCGAGGGTTTCGACGATTCCGGCGACCATTTCGTCGAGTGATTTGAGAGCGCCGAGGCGGTTGGTGTAGTCGATGTCGTTGGTCGCGGCGATGGTCGCGGCCCTCGCGTCGGCGGTGTCGATCAGCCATGAGGGTTTGTCGGACACGTCGGGTTCTTGATAGTTCGGTGACCGCGGGGCGGGGGTGGGCTGGGTGCCGGTCAGGTGGCGGGGTGCGGGCGGGATCGGGAAGTGGGGGGAGGTGGAGGCGGCGTACCAGAAGAACGGCTGCCCGGAGGCGGCGGCGTCTGTGAGGAACCGCTCGGACTTGGCGCGGATCACGTCGGTTTGGTAATCGGCCGGTGCCACACCGTATTTCACGCGGGTCCCGTTTTCGTTGAGGGTGTAGTTGTAGCCGGAGTACAGGAAGTTGTCGACTCCGGCGTTCCAGTCGTCCCAGCCGGGCGGGATGTGGCCGGGGTCGTGTTCGAGGCCGTTGAGGTACTTCCCGGCCATGCCGGTGCGGTATCCGGCGTCGTGCAGGGTAGTGGCGATGGTGTGGGATTCGTTGCCGCCCGCGCGGAAGGCGTCGAAGCCACCGACCTCGCCGGCGTTGGTGAGGACACCGGTGTTGTGCCCGTATTCGCCGGTCAGGATGGAAGCGCGGGCCGCGCAGCAGATCGGCATCGGCGCGAAGCCGTCGGTGAACTCCACGCCGCGGTCACGGATCAGTGCCGCGGTGCGCGGCATCGCCTGCCACACCGGGGTGGTTGCCGCGTCCAGGTCGTCGGCCAGGATCATCACCACGTTCGGCCGCTGGTCTCCGGCCACCGGCGAGGCCGACGCCGTGGAGACGCACCCGGTCACCGTGAGCAGGACCGCGGCCGCCGCGGTCAGGAAACGACGCGACAAGCGACGTGCGCGCATTGAGTTTCTCCTCGAGAGGGGCAACGGGGTGTTGGTTTTCTTCGCGTCCGGCGTGGTGGTTCTCCATCGAGATTAATTCGACGACCAAGCGGACTCGGCACGGCGGCACCGTTCCTCACCGAATTGGCCCCGTACCGGTGTTGTGCCATCTGATGGTCGACTCGGATACCTCTCGCCCTGGCAACACGGCCACGTGCCGGATCTGTACAAACCCGGCATCCGTGGGATAATATTAGGCTAGCCTCACCGAACATCGGGAAGGCTACTTTCATCCCGAGCTTGTCCGGAGAGGCCGCCCGTGTACGTCTGCAACTGTTTCGCGGTGACCGAGGAGGACGTCCGCCGACACATCGCCGACGGCGCGTGCACACCTCGAAGGATCGCCTCGGCGTGCAAAGCGGGCACTGATTGCGGATCGTGCGTGCGCCGTATCCAAGCGCTGCTCGCCCGCACCGCCTTGCACCGCGAGTACGAATCCGGCGCCGAGAACCTCGACGAGGTCGCTTAGGTGTTGGGCTGCTCGATCAGCTGCGCGATATAGAGCGGTTCGCCGAGCTTCTCCACCAGCTCCAATTGCGTATCCAGGTAGTCGATGTGGTGCTCCTCATCAGCGAGGATCGACTCGAAGATATTGGCGGAGGTGATATCTCCCTTGGTGCGCATCACCTCTATCCCACGCCGCAGCCGGTCGATGGCCTCCACTTCGACCTCTCGGTCGGCCTGGAACATCTCGGTCACGGTCTGCCCCACACGAACATGGAACAGCCGCTGATAGTTGGGCAGACCGTCCAGGAACAGGATCCGGTCGGTCAGGAGCTCCGCGTGCTTCATCTCGTCGAAGGACTCGGAGCGGGTGTACTTGGCGAGCTTGGTCCAGCCGAAATTTTCTTGCATCTTCGCGTGCAGGAAGTACTGGTTGATCGCGGTCAACTCCGCAGTCAACTGTTCGTTCAGAAACTCGATCACTTCAGGATCGCCTTGCATGGGCCGAACTCCTTCCGGAAACGAATCGGGGCGATGCGCATCATCGCAGCGCGGCCCGGCGCAGTCCAGTAAGTCCACACTTGGTCGCGGCCGCGCGTTCTCTCCGACACACGCTGTAATCACGCGATTCGCAAGCCCTTTCGATGCTCATCGACCAACCGCGATCTCGAGATCCGAAGTGGGCACGCGATCAACGCGACACCTGTTACCGAGGCAAATTTCCTGGACGAGGCACTAGCCATCAGGGGGCGGTTCAGGCATTGGAGTCGAAGGCACCTGGTATTTCGTAGATCGCGCCGGTGAAGGTGGCGGCGAACAGACGGCCGGCGGAGAAGCCGGTCGTACCGCGACCGTAGGTGACGACGCTGGTCGACGGGGCCGCGGTGCCGAGGACGCAGTACTGGCCGGGTGAGTCGATGCGGACAATGCGGCCAGAGAGGTTGAACGGGACGACGGGGCGATTCTGTGAGTCCAAGGTCAGCCCGTCGGGTGTACCGAAGGTGTCGGTGCCGGACAGGTCCAACAGCGATTGTGGTGCGCCGGGATTCGCGGTGGGTATCCGGCTGACGCCAGGGTTGACGAAAGTGCGTGAGATATAGAGGTATTCGTCGTCGGTGTCGAGCACGGCACCGTTGGCGCTGGGGAACCTCGCCCAGTCCGCCTGCACCGCGCCGTTCGGGCTGACGCGGCCGACGAAGTTTCCGAAGTCGTTGGTGGCGTAGACGGTTCCGTCGGCTGCGACATCCATGCCGTTGGCGGCGCTGAGGCCCGAGGCGAACGGTGTCACCGCACCGGTATCTGGGTCGACCTCGACGATGCCCGCCAGCTGGACCAGGTCGCCGATGACGACCCGGGCGTCCGCGCCGTAACCGACTAGCAGTTTGCCGTCTCGGGTCCAGGCGAGCGCACCGGCGCCGCCGCTGGGCACGGTGGCGATGACTACCGCAGGGGCGCCGGGGGCATCGATCCGCAAGACGTGTCCGCTCACGAGGTCTGTGGCGTACGCGCGGCCCTGCGAATCGACGATGAGACCTTCCACGGCACCCGACACAGCGCCCACCTGCACCGCCGATTGACCGGCGCCCGGGCAGTCGGCGGCAGCTTGCGCGTTCGGTGCGGAGATGGCGGTCGCGGCAATGAACGCCGCTGCTGTGATGGGTAGGACAATTCGATGCAGGGCCTGCACTCGTACCTCGCTACGTCGGGTGGCTCTTTGGTCCGGATGAGGTGGAACTACTTGTCGACCTGCCTGCAGACTTCGGTCACATTTGCCGGGGACAAGGATGGCTGCACAGCGTCGATTGTATTCGTGCGATCCAGGGTTGCCGATCGCCACGCGATCGGCGGAGTCGGAAACTACCGCGACCCGATTATCCGTCACATCGATGCTCGGCCTTCTTCGATGGTCGGTTGTGCAGGCCCGGCCGCACCTTTCTCGCGAGGTGTGCACAAGCGCGACCGGGCGGCACGCGCTCTCTTGCCGGTCCGGCGCGAGGCTGCTTGTGCCACTTGCTAATACGGTCAGGAGGGTCTTACCGAATCTGTTTGCGACTGGGAGTGGCTCCGTGGGACGAGATCTGAAGCATCGAGGGTGGATACTGCCCCGCGACGTGGCGGCGGCGCGTGGGTGCACGGGGAAAGGCTCGCCTCGACCGGGAGCCCGGTCGAGGCGAGCCGAATCGCTCCACGGCCAGATCGGTAGCCCCGCGTGTCGACAGTCAAGACCGGCGTTTCAGGCGCATGGATCGGGCCCCTGATCGAGAAGGCCGAGGGTTCGAGTCCGGCTCGCTTCGGTCGCTGAGTGGGACCCGTGACGCCCAAGCCGCGAGTGTCTATATCGGGAACTGGATTCCTATCAGGTGGGATCCATGAGGGAGTCCCCACCCGCGGCATACGAGGCTCACCGGGCAGTCTGTGTCCAGGTGACAGGCAGTTCGTGGACGCCGTAGATATTCATGTCGGTTCTGAGCTTCACCTCCGCGGCGGGGATGGCTAGTTGGAGCGTCGGGAAGCGGCGGATCAGCCCCGCGAAGCCCGCGCGCATTTCGATGCGGGCCAGCTGGTGGCCGAGGCAGTGGTGGGCGCCGTGGCCGAAAGTGAGGTGGCCGCGGGCATTGCGGTGCACGTCGAGTGTGTCGGGGTCGTCGAAGTGTCGGGGGTCGTGGTTGGCGGCGAGAAGGGAGACGACGACGGTCGAGCCCTTGCCGATGGTCTCGCCGGCCAGTTCGATGTCCTCGGTCGCGTAGCGGTAGAAGATGTCGGCCACCGACAGGTAGCGCATGAGCTCTTCGACGCCGCCGGCCAACAGTTCCGGGTCGGCGCGCAGCGCGGCCAGCTGCTCGGGGTGTTCCAACAGCGCGAAGGTGCCCAATCCGAGCATGTTGGCGGTGGTTTCGTGGCCGGCGAGTAGGAGCAGGAAGGCGACACCGGTCAGTTCGTCGATGGTCAGGTCGTCGTCGCGGGCCAGGTCGGACAGGATGTCCTCGTCAGGGGCCGCGCGTTTGCTCGTGACCAGTTCGGCCAGATACGTGCTCAACGCGATGTAGGCGGCCATCTTCTGTTCGATCGGCTGGTCCTTGACCAGGAACTGGGCGGAGTTGACCTGGAAGGTTTCCCGGTCGGCGTAGGGGACACCGAGCAATTCGCAGATCACCAGCGACGGCACCGGCAATGCGAACACCTTGACGAGGTCGACAGGTGGGGTCAGCTGTGCCATCAGCTCGAGCTGCTGCTCGGCGATGTCACCGATGTGCTCTTCGAGCTCGCGCATCCGCTTCACGGTGAAGGCGCCGACGAGCTTGCGCCGCAACCTGGTGTGGTCGGCGCCGTCCATGGTGATGAACATGCCCGGGATCTGCGGGGACGGTTCGGTGGGGGCGGGCATGCCGGGAATGTCTTCCACCGTGTGCAGTACGCCGATGTCCTGGCGTGAGCTGAATCGGGTGTCGGCCATGAGCTGGCGGACGGCGTCGTAGCCGGTGACGAGCCAGCCCTGGTGTCCGTCGGGGAATACCAGCGGACTGACCGGGCGAACGTCACGCAGGGTGCTGACTGCGCTCGGCGGGTCGAAGGGGCCGGCGTCGCGCTCGATGGGGAGGCCATGCGGGGTGGGGATCGTCATCGAATGTCCTTCGTGTCGAGGAGGTTGGTCAGGCAGCTACGGCGTGCTGAATGATGATGTTGCCGAGGGCATTTCGTGCGATTACGTGCACGGTGTTGTCGGACGATCCGGCGGGAGCGAGCTGGTTGTGCACCGTGCCGCGCTGGGTATCGGCTTCCAGCCGCGCCGCGCTGCCCGGCGCGATTCCCACCGACAGCTCGCCGAGCGAGGTTTCCAGTCGCAGTACGCCATCGGTGGCTTCGACGATGTGAATATCGCCCTTGGCGGTCTTGGCAGTGACCGAATCGGTCGGGCGCTCGATGGTGATGTCGCCGAGGGAGACCTCGAGTTCGCACCGGCCGAGTTCGCCGATGCCGAGCACTCGGCCGACGCCGGTGGTGCTCGTCAGCTGGGAGCCGGTCGGCACTTCGATGGTCACCTCGACCGACGGGTTACCGCCGAACGGGGTGTTGGTGCGCCAGCTCTTGGGCGTGTGCACGGTCAAAGTGCCTGCGGTGAAGTCGATTCGGGTCTGTTCGGCAGCGCGGACGTCGGCCTTCTTCGATGCGTCGGCGGGCCGGACCTCGACGACGGTGTCGGTGCGGTCGGTGGCGATCACGGTGACGTTGCCCGCGAGGACCTCGATGATGACGGCGATCGGGGCGGGGGTCTGGAACGTGGTCATTGTGGTGCTCCTTCGAATGCTGTGTTGCTGACAGGAACTACTGTCGCGGGTCACGCTGATGCGGCACTGACACCGAGCTGACACCGCCGCTGACGCCGCGTCATGCCTGCTCGGAAGCCGAATTTCCAGACGAATTCGGCTCTTTCGTCAGGCAGTGGCAGTGTGCGGTCGGTGGCGACGGCAGAATGGCCGGGTGCAGATCAGGATGCTGGGACCGCTCGAGATCCACACCGATGACGGCGTATCGATCGATGTGCCGGGTGCTCGGTTGCGTGCGTTGCTGGTCGCCCTGGCACTCCAACCTGGCCTCGTCGTCCCCAAAGCGGCACTGGTGGACTGGATCTGGGGTGAGCAGCCGCCCGCCGACGCGGCGAATTCCTTGCAGGCGCTGGTTTCTCGGTTGCGGAAGTTGTTGCCGGAGGGATCCCTCGATGGACAGCCCGGCGGGTACCGGCTGACGGTTCGACCCGGCGCCGTCGACGCCGTGCGGTTCGAACAGCTTGTCGAGCAGGCCCGCGGCGGTGCCGATACCCAACGGGCGCCGCTGCTCCGCGAGGCCGTCGACCTGTGGCGCGGCACGATCATGCAGGACGTCGCCCTGCCCGACAGTGCGGCGTTCGACGCGCTGATCGCCCGGTTCGAGGGGTTGCGCCTGGCCGCGATCGAGGATCGCTACGAGGCCGAGATCCGCCTCGGTGGTGGCCCTGAGCTGGTCGCCGAGCTGACCGAACTGGTCGCCCAGGCCTACCGGCACATCGACGTCGCGACAACCATGCTCGGCACCGACGCCGACCAGCCCAATGTCAGTGCGGTACTACACGATCTGCGCGGCTATCTCGCGGCAGATATCGACGAAGCCCGTGCACAACACACTGCCGCTTTCCACGCGGCATCCGCTGCCGGTCACGCACCCCTGATCGCCCAGATCCTCGTCGGTGTCGCCGCCCTCGCGCTGCGTGCCGATCACGACGAGCAGGCCGCGCGATTGCTCGCGGCCTGCGCGGGAGTTCGCGGGCTGACCGACCGCTCTCACCCGGACATAGCCCGGATCGAGCAGCAGGCGCTCGGTCGCCTCGGGGAGGCACGATTCACCGCAGTGACAAGGCAGGGTGCGCAGGCGAACTGGCATGAATTGGCCACGGCCGCACTCGCTTCCTGAACCTGGCCGAGGAACACCCCATCAAGTCCGCCACCAAAAGTGGATGCCGAATTTGCCAACGCTCTGCTATCACCCGGCACACCGGGCTCCACGCATGCGGCGACCACGCGGCCCGCCTCGCCTCCGGCCTGGTGCACGTTGGAACAGTGGGCGAGTTGGTCCTCTGTGACGCGTCGCTGAATTCTCGACCGGAGTCGAACAGTGCACCTTTCGCGGCTGGGCCCTGCGCCTTGCCGGATACCAGCTGTGCGCCAACATCACTCGGCGGTACATAGGGGTTGGACGCGACACCACCCCGAACAGTTCCTAACCGTGATGGAAGGCACAGCAGGACTCCTCTCCGAAGATTGGAACTGATTCTTCTCAGTCCAACACTTCAAGGCCCGCCACCTCGATGAATGGCAGAACCTGGCCAACATCGAGGGAAAGAACTGGCGTGACGTCGCAGATATGGCGATCGAGAAGTCGTTGACCGCCCCGGACAAGAGCGGCCCGGCCGGTGGCAGCAAGTACTGCTATTCCGGGCAGATCTACCTGGTCAACCATGTCAACGGGCGGATCGAGAAGACCGTTCAACCCACCGTTATCGTGGGCGGGGACGGAACGATCATCACAGCGTATCCAGGAGGCGGGTGCCGTGGCTGACCCCACTGTCGAACAGCTGTCCGAATCGGTAACCACGGCTGGCGCGGACTGGGGAGCGGAGATAGTGAGAGGCCCGCTCGGTCGCTTGCAGATCATCCGCCGCCACGGCGAACTGCTCTATGTGCCCGTGGAATTCGCTGTCACCGACGCCGAGTTGCGGGCCTACTATCGCCGCATCGCCGAAGAAGCTGAGCGGGGTGCGGCACCGGAACCGGCGTGGGAGTGGTGGATGACGCTGATGTCGACGCACCTCGCTGAAGCACTCCACGACCTGGACCGTGAAAAGCGGCCCTGCGTCGTCATCGTCGGTGACACCGGATTCGCCGCCACCCCGGTCTATTCCGATGATTGAGTGAGCCTTCCTCACGTCGTTTGAACTCGGTTGTTGCACTGCGCGAATGACCTAGTGGGCACCCGATCCCGCCCTGCGCAGGCGGGCCGGTCAGTAGAAGACCGGTCCGGGCACGCCACCGCCTGCCGCGACGGCGTCGCCGGTGATGGCGATGCTGCGCGGGGAGGCGAGGAAGGTCACGACATCGGCGACCTCGCTCGCGTCGATCACTCGGCGAATCGAGTTCTTGGCCAGTTGGTCCTCGAGAGTCGCGATATCGACGCCGTCCTGTTCGGCCTGCGTGCGGAGCCGGTCATCGAGCCGTTCGGTGCGGGTGAGTCCGGGATGGACGACCGTGACGTTGACGCCGTGCGGGCCGAGTTCGTCGGCGAGGTTTTTGGTCAGCGCCGACACGCTGACGTTGCGGATGGTCTGGCCGATCGAATTCGCTTGCCGCGCACCCAATCCGCTGATATTGATGATGCGCCCCCACCCCTGCGCGACGAGGTGCGGTGCGACCGCCCGTGCGGTGCGTAGATAGCCGAGCACCTTGATCTCGATCTCGCGTCGCACGATATCGTCGGTGGTGGCCTGCAGATCGGTGTTCGCGCCCGCACTCCACGCGGTGGCCGCGGAGTTCACCAGGATGTCGACACCACCGAGTTCCTCGACTGTCCGCCTGACGAGATGCTGGACTTGCGCGTCGTCGCCGGTGTCGGTCGGTACCGCGATCACGCGCCGCCCCGAATTCCGGCCGATGCTGTCGGCCGCAGCCTGGAGCGGTTGCGGCGAGCGCGCCGCGAGCACGACGTCGACGCCTTCGGCGGTGAGCCCGCGCGCGATGGCGAGCCCGATTCCCTTGCTGGCGCCGGTGACGATCGCGCGCTTTCCCTGCAGTCTCAGATCCACGTGCTCGACGCTAACGACATCGGGCTCGTCGGTGAGCGGTCCAGCTCGAGCTGATCGCAATCCGTTGACCGATGCCGTCGGGTACGGATGCCGCATGACTCCACACATGGTTTCTTGCAAGGCATTTCCGGCGCGTTGAGCGCGAGGCTACGGCTGGTGGTGGATGGGGTCTATCCAATGCACGGCTTCGAATTTCTCGATCGGCTCGATCTGGTTGGAGTCCTGCCGGGCGTCGCCCAGCGCCCGACGATCCAGCGAAACGTTGCTTTCCGCCACAGTGCTGGCGATGCTGCGGCACGGTCCACCCCGGGCTGGTTACTTGCCAGCGATACCGAGTGGCAGCTCGAAGTTCCAGAACAGCAGGTTGGTGTGCGGACCATGACGATTCATGCCGCAGGCCACAGGCCCGCAGCGCGGAGCCAGACTACTCGGTCGGCTGCGCGCCACTACCTCCGACCACCGGTATACCGACTCCCGGGTGATCAGTGCGATCATCGAGCACGCGCCATGCCTGCCCGGCTTGCCGTTGCGACAGGTGAGAGAAGGACCGACATGGCAGAGCACGAGCGAGCCGAGAAGGTCGGCACCGTCATCCCTGACGGTGGTGTCCACCCGTCGATGGGGGTGGAGGAGGAGTTTCTGCTCGTTGATCCCTCGACCGGGCACCCCATCATGTCCAGCCTCGCGGTTGTCGAGGCGGCGGAAAGCTGCGGTGTCCGGCTTCACTTGGAGTACACCCAGTGTCAGGTCGAGACCAACTCGGCGGTGTGCGGGCACACGCACGAACTACGGACGCAGCTGGCCGAGATGCGGTCGGCGGCCGCCGATGCCGCCGCGCAGTGCGGCGCGCAGTTGCTGGCGGTGGGCGTGCCGATGCTCGGTTCGGCCGTGTTGCCGATCACAGACCTTCGTCGGTACCGCACTATAGCGAGCAGGTTCGACGATCTTGCGGGGACGCGGGGAGTCTGCGCCAGCCATGTCCACGTGGGCGTACCCGACCGGGAAACCGCAGTACAGGTCAGCAACTATCTGCGTCCGTGGCTACCGGCGCTGCTGGCGCTGACCGCCAATTCCCCCATCCATGGCGGCGTCGATACCGGGTTCGCGAGCTGGCGGTCGATCATGCTCGCGCGGTGGCCCTGTTCGGGGCCCCCGCCGTGGTTCGCCTCGGTCGAGCACTACGACGCGGTCGTAGAAAAGATGATCGGGAGTGGTGTCATCCTCGATGAGGGGATGATCAATTGGGATGTGCGGCCGTCAGCTCATCTGCCGACCATCGAGGTGCGAGTCAGCGACGTCCCCGCGACTGTCGAGGAGACTGTGCTGCTCGCGACGTTGGTACGTGCGCTGGTGATGACGGCTTTGCGGTCCATAAGCGAGGGTGAGTGCGCCCCGAAAACCACCGCGGCGGCGCTGCACGCGGGGTACTCCATGGCCGCCCGCGAGGGGTTGACCGGGCGCGGGATCGATGTGGCCTCGGACCGCGTGATTGCGGCGCGTGACCTGCTCGGACTGTTGATCTGCCATGTCCGATCCGCCCTGGAAGAACTGGGCGAATACCATGCGGCGGTGACGATGCTGGCCGAGGTCCTGCGCTGTGGTAACGGAGCGAGCCGGCAACGCCGGGCCTTGCACAGCCGCAACAACGTGAGCGATGTGACCGCGATGGCCGCGCGGAGCACCCTGCAGTTCGGCGGGGCCGATCTGTCCAGCGGTGCCGACGTTCACTCCGTGTGGTCGGACAGCCCGAGAGTTGCAGTGATGAGCGAACTGTCCTGAAGCCGACCGACCCACATAAAGCCATCGGAGTGCTGCCTGATGGTCACGGTTCTCGTGTCAACGCCGACAGCTGATCGCGACGACTCAGAATGCTTGTGGGCCGATTCGTTCCACCGCGACGAACACCGACAGTGCCAGCAGCACGATGGTCATCGCGACGTTCGACCATTCGCCGCGGCGTCCGTGCGTGATGGCCGCGCCGGCCATGATCGCCGCGAGGCCGATGGCGGCCGCGGGCACCAGCCAGGTGGCGATGTCGAACACGCCGGGCAGGATCAGGCCGAGTGCACCGGCGACTTCGGCCGCGCCGATGAACTTGATCAGGCCTTCGGGGAATGACTCGGCCCAGCCCATTTTCGGGTCGGCGACGAGCTGTTCTTTGGTTTTGGCGAGTTTCATCGAGCCGGCCATGAGAAACATCGCGGCCAGCAGGCCGGAAACGATCCAGACGACGATATTCATGCCGCGACTCCGGTCTGCAAGGGGCAGCAGGGCGCCGACCCAGGCCTCGACCTGATCGAGTATCAGGTTCGCGCTTTCATCGTACTGCGGCACGGGACGGCAATCGATGGAGTTCTCGAAGGCGGCATGGAATCAATGCCGATTCATGCGAATCGTTGAGAAGCGTCGGTTCGCGAAAGAGTTTGGTGCTGAGCACTGTTGGGCCCTGATGGGTATCCCGGCAGTCACGAAGTGGTCCGGCTCCGACGCGCCGACGCGCGCGATCACGAGATGCTTCCGCGCCCTCCGGATACAGGCGACGAACGCCTCCATGAGATGAGCGTTGCATTCCTTGTGGTCGCCGATCATCAAGCCGGTGAGCCGCGGACGGCCTTTTGCACACCTTTGCGCAGGTGTGGGATGGTGGTGGTGAAAGGATGGACGTGACTGCGACGACGCACTCGACCACCGTCGGCCTCGGGCCGCGCGCACTGGCCAACCGGCGACGCATCGTCGCTGTGGCCGGGGACGAGTTGCTGCGAAATCCCCTGGCGAGTATGGAAGACATCGCCGTCGCCGCGGGGATGGTCCGCCGCACCCTCTACGGTCATTTCCCCACCAGGGAAGCGCTGATCGACGGCATGCTCGACGAGGCCTTCGAACAGGTCGGTCGCGCACTCGACGGTATCGACACCGCGCAACCGCCCGCCCGGGCGACCGCGGATATGGCGGTCGCGCTGTGGGCTGTCGGCGACGAGTTCCAACTGCTGCTGCGTCTGGACGAAGCCGGGTCGCGGGCCCGCATGGCCGACCGGCTCGCGCCCGTCCGCGCCCGGCTGATCACGTTGATAGCGGCTGGTCAAGCCGACGGAACCTTCGCTGGTCACCTTCCGCCCGCAGCGTTGGCCAGGGTACTCACGGCGCTGGTGCTCGAGCTGCTGAAGGCGCACAGCGATGGTGAATGGGGCGATGCCGAAGCCGCGCGTGACGCTGCCCTGGCTTGCCTGATCGCGGTCGGCGTCGACCGTTCCGGTGCCGCGGAGATCGCCCGGTCCGCCGTCGAGGTCGCGCAGCACTGATCGCAGTCGTCGGGCGATCGCTCGTCGAAACGACTTGTCCCCGAATGGATTCAAGGGGTGTTCTCCGGCACGAACCCGGGTGGGTGTGAGTCCCTTCACGAGTTCTTGCACATCGGTGTGCAATAGACGTAGTTTCACAGCTACGTGTAATTGCACGAAGGTGTGAAAATGTCGAAGGAGCGGGATATGACCAGCCAGGTGGCAACTGTGCGCATGGCGTACGCGACCAAGACCTCCACCGGGGGTGCCCCCGTCGATGTGTCCTCGTGGACGCTGCGCGGTGTGGGCGCGATCCGCGTCCTGTACGGCCTCGTCCCGTTGGCCACGCTGATCCTGGGGACCGATGTCGGCACCGGAATGGCCGTGCCTGTCTTCGTCGTGGTCGGCCTGGTGTCCGTCTTGCTCGGCCTGGCCACCGTTGCGCTGACTCCTCGGCTACTGAGCCGCGACGACGCTGTCCTGACCGCCGTCGGCGTCGACGCGATCCTCGTGGTCCTCGGCGTGGCCGCGCTCATGGTGGGCTGGGATCAGTTCACGGTCGCCGCCGCCGCGGTCGTCCTCGGCGGGGTGGTGATCGGGGCGTTGTCCGCGGCGGTCGTCGCGATCGTCACGGCGGTGCGCGAAGCCTGATCCGCTGACGCGGTGTGAAGTGCCCGAGCGGCGCCCCCGGAATTCCGGAGGCGCCGTTCGTGATTGGATGCGGCGTGGTTCCTTGCCAGTGCAGGGCTTCGAGGGTGACGGTGATGTGAACGCTGGATCGTTCGAGGGGAAAACTCGGCGATAATGACGGTTGTGTGACGCACGGTGAACCAGGCGTACGATCTGGTCACGAGTGATAATGCCCCGCATGGAGTCCACCCAGCATCTCGTTGGGAAGCTACAGTGCTGCACAGGTGGCAGGAAATGCCGCGACATCGTATCTGTCGTTAGCGATGCCGAACAAGGTCGAGCAGGATGCGGAGCTCGCGTTGGCGGACATGAACAATACGAACTCTCCATGGGGAAGGTCGCTGGTTATGATCGACGTGGCCGAAAGGTGGCGGGATGCCTCGCAGTTGAAGGGCGTCCGGGATGCGTTGGCCGGTAAGGACGTTGAGAAGTGACCGGAAATTTGGACAGCCTTCGTCCCCGTCCGCTCGAAAACGGCCCGCTCGGCTACTATTGGTTCCTGACCTTCGATCATGCTTCGGAGCTTCATTCGCGGACCGAAGAATGCCAGCAGGCTATCGATCCGGCGTACTTCAAGACAACGCCGATCGACGGCCTTCACCTGACGTTGGATCGAATTTCTCGCCCTTACACGTGCACGTTCGAACAACGTGCTGCTATTGCAGTAGCTGCGCAGAATGCCTGCCGAAACCTGCGGCCGTTCAGCTTTTCCGTTGATCGGTCGACCAACATAGGTGGTGCGATCGGCTTCGTTATCTCACCCGCGGCGCCGGTGACGGAACTTCGTGACGCGCTGCGTGCGGCAACGATCTCCGTTTTGCCGCAGGCGTCGCTGGAAGAATCTATGTCGGATCCCCACGTGACGATCGCATACCCAGTTTTCGAAGGACTGGAAGAAATGGCTGCCGCGGCCGCAGCGACGGCTGGCAGTACTCTCCACGGCTTCGACGTTGTGACCACCGAGGCTGCGCTGGTTTCACTCGAACTTCGGGACAACTCCTACACGTGGGATGTCATCGAACGGGTCGAACTGGGTCGGGGGCAGCCGAAGCCGTTCGGCTGAAGCGGGATTCCCGGTTATGCGCCGTCGACCCTTTTCCGGAGGGTGCCCGATGACCACACGTCGCTGCAGCGCGTGCTGTGCATTCGGAATCCGGTCACCGCACGATGAGGGTCGGCCGGCCCCGACCTGGTCCTTCATGGATCTCGGCGTAAGTCGCTTTGGGGCGAACCGTCCGTCTCGGTCGAGAGCACCACATCCGCGACCGTCGTCAAATGTGGACGGCCGCCGTCGGTGCTCACCTGCTCCAGCACGAGGCGGCTGGTCCGACCGCGCAGATGCAGCGTCGCTATCTGGTTGCCGAAGAAGGGGCCGGTGATCCGACTCCACTCGACCGACACCGGGGGAACGGTGGACACCCGGTTCAGGAGGAAACGCGTCACCCGTTCGGCCGCTCGACTCCACGAGACGCGAAAAATCACCTTCATGGCGGTCGGAACGTAGTTGTGCATCGGCGAACAGGTCAGCTGGTAGACCCGGGATCTCACGGCGTCGGGGAACTGCGCTTGCGCGGCATAGGCGTGGTGAACGTCGCCGGACAGCACGCAGATCGTGGCGGGCGCCCGTCCTGCCGGGCCGCTGCACTGTCCGCGCCCGACGCGGGCGACGAGCCGGGCGAGCCGGTCGAACGAATCTCGGAAGGCGGCCCAATGTTCCAGATCCGCTGAGCGCCGCAATCTTTCGGACCATCCGGCCACACGTCGGCCCCGCACCCCTGAGGCCATACGCTCATTCCACGACTCCAGGTCGTGGAGGGCGCGCGGCAGCAGCCACGGGAGCGAGGTCCCCAACAGCAGGTGGTCGTAATCGCCCTCGGTCTGTTGTTCGATCCACGAGAACTCGGGCTCGGAGACCATCGACCGCGTGCCGCCGCCGAGAATGCGACCGCACCGTGAATCGATGACGAGCAGCCGGGTGGTGCCGAGATCGCGGCGGTACGACCATAGCGCCCCCTTGGCGCCGTCGGCTTCTTCGTCCGCTGCGGATGCGAAATCGCGGAGCAACTCCGCGCAGTCGCCGCCCTCGGATCGGATCCGCTGGTAGAGCTCGTTGTCGGCCAGGGCTGCGGGCGAGAGGTTGCCCAGGTGCTGGTAGATCCAGTACGACGACAACGCGCCCACGATGCGTTCCTCCCACCAGTCGGTGGCCTCGATCTCGTCACGCCACGATCTCGAGGTGTTCCAGTCGTCGATGACGTCGTGGTCGTCGAAGATCATCGATGACGGAACCGTGGACAGCAGCCAGCGCACCTGCGGGTCGGACCATGACTCGGAATAGAGCCACGTGTACTCCTCGAAGTTGCGGATCTGGGCGCCCGGGGGTTGGTCGAGGTCGTGCAACTCGTCGATGCGACGGAGGATCTCCGGGGACAGCTCATCGGCGTAGACCTGGTCGCCGAGCAGTACCAATGCGTCGGGCAGATCTTCGGGTGGGCGTTCCATGACTCGCCGCGCATAGGCGTCGAGAGCGTCGGCGTCGAAGTGGTCGTCGTCCTGCGTCGCCGTCGGTGTGGCGAATCGGCACGAGCCGAAGGCGAGGATCAGATCGGCGTCGCCGCTGAGCGTGCGAATAACGGACGGGTACGGGGCGTCGGGCAGCGGCCAGACGCGCTCCCCATCGAGACCGACCTCGTACCGCGTGACGGAACCGGCCGCCAGTCCGGTAATCAGGACGAGAGCGTAGTGGTGTCCGGCGATGGTCCAGGTGTGTTCGCGGTGGCCGAGGACCTCGACAGTGCACGGTGCCGACGTCTCGACCCAGACGGTGGCGTCGCATTCGCCGACGTGACGCAGCAATGGACCCAGAACCAGCTCGGTCTTACTTTCCGGCAGTCGTGCCATCAGTCCAGACTATGTCGTAAACCGGCTGTCGAGCGGGGCATTCTGCCCCTCATCTCTTGCCGGGCGGATCCGTCGGATCCGATCAACGCTACGACTGCGGTCGGAACGAGGGCAGCCAGTGGTGCGGCTGATTCAGCGCGGTCAGCGGTTGCGGTAGGCGGCGAGGCCACCGAGATCTTCGTTGGCGATGAATACCGAACTCACGTTGAGCAGGGCGTGTTCGACGTGGTCGGGGCAACCCCACGCCGCGTCACCCCAGGAATCAGCGACTTTGATCTCGGCCGGTTCGCTACACCCCGCGGACCCGCCGAGCTCGCAGTGCTCAGGACGCGGCACAGCCGCCAGCGCGGCTGCGGCACTGTGCATTCGGGCGCTGAGTTCGGCGGCCGCCTCGGCGCGCTGCTCGGCCTCGGTACGTAACTGGTGTTCGGTGCGCAGGGCTGTGGCCAGCTCTTCGCGCGCGGCTTCGGCTTGTGCCTCGGCAGCTGCTTTCGCCTGCTCGATGTGATGGCGCTCGATGGCCAGACCCGCGGTGTCGGCGAAGACCCGAGCGAGCGCGAGATCGCTGTCCTGCGGGGAGCGCGGGCTGCGGTGATACATGGCGAAGGTTCCCAGCAGGGTGCTGTCGCGGGCCAGAATCGGCGTCGACCAGCACGCCGCCAACTGCGCGCGCCCGGCCAGCGCCCGGAAGTCGGCCCAGAAGGGATCGGTGCCGATATCGGTCACAATGACCGGTTCGCGCCGATGCGCGGCGGTGCCACACGAGCCAACGCCTTCGCCGGTGGCGATCCCGTCGATGGCTTCGTTGTAGAAGTCGGGCAGGCTCGGCGCGGCACCGTGGCGTAGATGTCGCCCGTCCGGGTCGGCGAGCAGCACCGAGACCAGTACCTGTTCGGGTGCGAGATCCTCGATCGCGCGCGCCATGCCGTCCAGAACCTCGGCCAGGGGCGCTTGGCGGGCGATCTGTTCGACCAAGGCGCGCTGCTCGGCCATCAGCCGGTGCGCGTGTTCGAGTTGGGTGGTCTCCACACCGATCAACCGGATCCCGATCACCGACCCCTCGTCGTCGCGCAGTGGTTCGTAGCTGAAATCGAAGGAGGACCGGACCTTGTGGGCGCGGGCGCCCAGCAGGACCGGAACGGCATGACTGGTGTGGGGTTCACCGGTGCGATAGACCTGATCCAGGACGGCGAGAACACCGTGCTCGATTAGTTCGGGCACCAGCTCGGCGAGCGGAATCCCGGTGTGTGCGGGGTCTTTTCCGATCGCGGCGAAGAACGCAGGGTTGGCCGTGTCGACCAGATGCTGCGGGCCCGCGAGCGAGACGAATACAGCGGTGGACTGCCCGAACAGTTCCCGCAGGTCCTGCTCGCTTGCCGAATCCGGCACGCGGGCATCGGGTTCGGTTCGGTTTCGGGCGGGGGTTGTCACGACGTGCCTCTCGTCTGCGGAAGAGTGGCTTGATCACCCAGCATCGACGAGGCACCACCAGTGCCGAACGCTACCGGGCTTGCCGCAGGGTTGCCAACGGGGTGGTCGCGTGACCAGTCAACAGGTCGTGCGGGATCATCGCGGCCGCCAACCCTATGACGATGCCACCCCCTATTGAGTGTTGCTAAGTACTGGTAGTCGGCGTTACTATCTACTGGTAGTTAGTGTCACTGAGTAGGTAGAGGAGGTGCGTCGTGGGCAAGCAGATGACGGAAATGCTCAAGGGCACGCTCGAGGGCATAGTGCTCGCGATCTTGTCGGTGCGGTCCGCCTATGGCTACGAAATCACCGCGTGGCTGCGTGATCAGGGCTTCTCCGACATCGCCGAGGGCACCATCTACGCCCTGCTCGTCAGGATCGAGAAGCGAGATCTGGTCGACGTGGAGAAGGTTCCGTCGGAGAAGGGGCCGCCGCGCAAGGTGTACACCCTCAACGCCGCGGGCCGGGAATACCTCGACGAGTTCTGGGGGACGTGGAGCTTCCTCGCAGGACGGCTGGAGCAGCTCCGCGAAGGAGGAAAGTAGACATGGTCAAACGTTGGATCGAGAAGGTCACCGGACCGTTCGAGGACAAGCGGCGCTATCGGCAGTACAAGGAACGGGTCAAGCAACTCCCGCCGAGTTATCGCACGACGGTCGAGGCATTGGACCGGTACCTGATGTACCGCGGGGCGATCACGAACGGTGACGTCCTGATGGAAATGGCGGAGGACCTCGCCGATCTGTTCGAGCAGAACGCCGCAGCCGGCGTTCCTGTTCGGGCGATCGTCGGCGAGGACCCGGTGGAGTTTGCGGAGACGTTCCTGGCGAACTACTCCGACGGTCAGTGGATCGACACCGAGCGGCGACGACTGACCGCCGCCATCGAACGCGTCGAGCAGGAAGAAGGGGGGTCGCGCTGATGTCGACACAACCGGCAATTCGCGTGCAGGGCCTGGAGAAGTCCTTCAAGGACTTGCGCGTCTTGCGCGGCGTGGACTTCGACGTGGCGCGGGGCAGCATCTTCGCGCTGCTCGGCTCGAACGGGGCAGGCAAGACAACCGTCGTGAGAATTCTGTCCACGCTGCTCAAAGCCGATGCGGGAGCGGCCGCGGTCTGCGGCTTCGACCTGGCCACGCAGCCGGAGAATGTGCGCGAGTCCATCAGTCTCACCGGCCAGTTCGCCGCCGTCGACGAAATCCTCAGCGGGCGTGAGAATCTCGTGCTGATCGCGCATCTGCGCCGCCTCGACAATCCGGGTGCGATCGCCGATGAGCTGCTCGAGCGGTTCTCGCTGACCGAGGCCGGGGCGCGGAAGGTGGCGACCTATTCGGGCGGCATGCGCCGTCGTCTCGATATCGCCATGAGTCTCATCGGGAACCCGCCGGTCATCTTCCTCGACGAGCCGACGACCGGGCTCGACCCGCAGTCACGGATCGAGGTGTGGAAGACCGTCAAGGGACTCGCCGACAACGGTACGACAGTGCTGCTCACCACGCAGTATCTGGACGAGGCCGAACAACTCGCCGACCGGATCGCGATCCTGCACAAGGGGCGGATCATCGTCAACGGCACTCTCGCCGAACTCAAAGGACTGCTGCCACCCGCGAAGGTCGAATACGTCGAGAAGCAACCGACACTCGAGGACGTCTTCTTCGCCATCGTCGGGGACGACAGCACCGTCGACGTCGACGAGGTCGCAGCGTCGGCGCCGACAAGTAAGGAACAGCGATGAATACCCGATTCTTCGGCGACACCGGCTACCTACTCGGCCGATCCCTGCGCCACATCGCGCGCAGCCCGGACACCATCATCACCACTGCGATCACGCCGATCGCGATGATGCTGCTGTTCGTCTATGTGTTCGGTGGTGCGATCGACTCGGGGTCGGAATCGTATGTGAACTACCTGCTGCCGGGCATCCTGCTCATCACGATCGCATCGGGTATCTCCTACACGGCCTTTCGGCTCTTCCTGGATATGAAGAACGGCATCGTCGAGCGATTCCAGTCGATGCCGATCGCACGGTCGTCGATCCTGTGGGCACACGTGCTGACCTCGCTGGTCGCCAATCTGATCTCGGTGGTGATCGTCGTGGTGGTCGCCGTGCTCATGGGTTTCCGGTCGGGGGCGGGAGTGCTGGCGTGGCTCGCGGTCGCGGGGATCCTGGGGCTGGTGACCTTGGCATTGACGTGGCTGGCAGTCATCCCCGGCCTCACCGCGAAGTCCGTGGACGGTGCGAGCGCGTTCTCCTACCCGCTGGTCTTCCTCCCGTTCATCAGCTCGGCGTTCGTGCCCACCGACAGCATGCCCGGTCCGGTGCAAGCCTTCGCCGAACACCAGCCGGCGACTTCCATCGTCAATACGATCCGGGACCTGTTCACCCAGCAGCCCGTCGGCGCCGGTATCTGGGTCGCACTGGGGTGGTGTGCCGGCATACTCGTCGTCGCCTACTTCGTCGCCACGGCTACCTATCGCCGCAAGGTCTCCTGACCCGCGGGCGGCTGAACGCTCGAGCGATGTCGAAGGAACTGTGCGTCCAACACAATTCGCGGGCCGACGCTCAGAGATTCAGACGTCGATGTGGGAGCCCATGATGACGGTGCGATCGCGGGGTAGGGAGAAGTAGTCGGCGGCGTCGGCAGTGATGTGGGAGGTGGCGATGAACAGTCGTTTGCGCCACGTGGCCATGGTCGGTTGGTCGCCGCGACGGAGTTCGATCTTGGAGACGAAGTAGGAGGCGCGATCGAGGTCGAGTCTTCCTTCTGTCGCCGAGGCCTCGAGATGCCGCAACGCCGCGGGGACATCGGGACGTTCGGCGTAGCCGTAGCGGGCGGTGACGTGGATGATGCCGTCGTCGCCGTGCCCGAGATGGTCGATGGTGAGCCGTTCGGTGAACGGGACACGGGGAACGGGGTCGGTGGCGATGCTCACGATCGCGACATGCTCGTGTCGGACGTGGTTGTTCTCGACATTGGCGCGCATGGCCAGCGGGGTCGTCTTCTTGCCCCGGTTGAGGAAGATCGCGGTGCCGGGAACCTCGACCGTCCTCGGCTGTCCTTCGCGGAGTTCGTCGACGAATTCCTGCAGCGAGCCTTCGCGTTGTTCGCGTGCCGCGGTGACGATGTCGCGGCCGCGTTCCCAGGTGGTCATCACCGTGAACGCGATGACGCCGATGAGTAGCGGGAGCCAGGCACCGTGCACGATTTTGGTGAGGTTCGCCCCGAGGAACAGCAGATCGATACCCAACAGCGGCACCGCACCGAGCGCGAGCAGCCAGAACGGGGTACGCCAACGTGCGCGGGCGACATAGAAGAACAGCAACGTGGTGATGGTGATGGTGCCCGTGACCGCCATCCCGAACGCGTAGGCGAGGGCGTGGGAGCTGCGGAACGCGAAGACCAGGACCAGGACTGAGACCATGAGCAGCCAGTTGATCCACGGGACATAGATCTGACCGATGGTGGATTCGGAGGTGTGCACGATCCGCAGTCGCGGCAGGTAGCCGAGTTGAGCGGCTTGGGAGGCGACGGAGAACGCGCCGGTGATCACGGCCTGAGCGGCGATGACCGTCGCGGCGGTGGCTAGCAGGACCATCGGGAGTCGACCCCAGCCGGGGACGAGTAGGAAGAACGGGCTGGTGATGTTCGCTGGGTCGGACAGGATCAGCGCGCCTTGGCCCATGTAGCTGAGCATGCAGGCCGGGAACACCAGGAACAGCCAACCTCGGGCGATCGGTCGCCGCCCGAAATGACCCATGTCGGCGTAGAGGGCTTCGGCGCCGGTCACCGCGAGGACCACCGCGGCGAGCGCGAAGAACGCGATGTCGAAGTGGCCGAACAGAAATCCCAGCGCGTAGGTCGGTGAGATCGCCTTCAGGATCTCCGGATTGTCACTGATGCCCGCGATCCCGGCTACCCCGATCGCGGTGAACCACGCGATCATCACCGGCCCGAATACCCGTCCGACGACCGCGGTTCCCTTGCGCTGCACCAGGAACAGGATCACGATGATCACCGCGGTGATCGGGATGATGAACTCCTCGAACGAGGGCTCGACGATCTTCAATCCCTCGACCGCCGAGAGCACCGAGATCGCCGGGGTGATCATCGAGTCGCCGAAGAACAACGAGGCACCGAAGATCCCCAGTGCCGCGAGGAAAGCCGCGGTCCGCTTACCGCCCGGCGCGCTCCAGCGCCGCAACAGCGTGATGAGCGCCATGATGCCGCCCTCGCCGTCGTTGTCGGCCCGCATCGCCAGCGTCACATAGGTGATCGTCACGATCACCGTCACCGACCAGAAGATCAGCGAGACGATCCCGAAGACGTTGTTCTGGTTCACCGGCACCGGATGCGGGTCGGCGGGGTTGAACACCGTCTGCAGGGTGTAGATCGGGCTGGTGCCGATGTCACCGAACACCACACCCAGCGCGGCGACGATCGCCGCCAGACGCACGACTTCACGCCCGGTCCCGTGTCCGGTCGGGGCCGATGAGGCGGTGGTCGGTGTTTCGGTCACAGGCCGTCCTTCCGTAGCGAGCACCCGACGGGCGACGCGGTCGTGACGATATCGCCTTCGCCCGCGATTCGATCGTGCGACAAGTGAACTATTCACGATCTTTGCGGATCGACTCAGCCGTCGTGTTCGACGACTCGAACGTCACCTGCCACCACACGACCGGAGTCGGGTCTGGTTTCGAGCTTGTTCGCGCCTACGCAGCACACCGCTATTCGGATTCCAGCCGTCCCAGCGGGTGGGCGGGCGTGAGTACGGTCTGGGCGGTGGTCCAGCCGCTGTGATCGATACCGGCGACGTGACGGAGGTAGGCGAGGGTGACCTGCTGTATCAGCGCGACCTGGTCGGGGTTCTCGTCGGTGGTCTCGCTGACGTGTTCGCCGGAGATACCGCCAAGGAAGTGCTGGCCGCCGAACACGGTGAGCAAGCTCTTGTTCGTCCGGCTCAGCGTGTAAGGGTCGGTCGTCCAGGTCGGCCCGCGGGTGGTCAGCGGGAGGTTGTCGTCGTCGCCGGCGATCACCAGGCCTGGGGCGTTGATGTGCGAGAAGTCCTGGTCGCGCAGCCACGGAAGATGTTCGCGAGCGAAGGCCGTGAGTTCTGTGCCGCCGCGTCCCGCGGTGGCGAGCTGGATGCTGGCCATGACTCGTGGGTCCGAGAGGTCTTCCGCGATCCCGGTTTCCGGGTCGGTGACGCGCAAGCCGACCAGGATTCCCGCGGTCTGCCCACCGAAGGAATTCCCCGCGGCGATGATCCGGTCGTGGTCGACTCGACCGCGCAAACCGGGCACCGATGCCGCCAATACGGAAAGATCGTCGAGAATTCGCTTCATGTCCTGCACACGGTGACGCCACAGTCGCGGCTTGCGCGGATCCTCGGCTGCCAGGGCGAACCGCTTCGAGTCCAAGTGCGTAGCCTGGACGACCACGAATCCGTGCGAGCTCCAGTAGTCGACCAGCGGCCCGTAACCGTCCATGTTGGAGCCGAACCCGTGCGCGAAGAGCACGACCGGTAGGTCATCGCCGGTGACCGGGGCGGAAACCCGCACCTGGAGGTCTTCACCACGGCCGGATATGGGCACCCTGAGCGGTTTGACGGTGACGGTCGGTGTGGGTGCGGGGTCGGCCAGGCCGGTTGCGGGGTGAATGACCATGAGTGACACATTCTTTCGGTTCTGTCACGCGGCGCGCTAGATCGCGGGTGCGTGCTTCGGGCAGGTAGCCGGTGGTGAGCTGCCGGGACTTCCGTCGCGGATGGGTACCTCGACTACGCTAAAACTTGACGTCGGTGTCAGAGGCAAGCGGTTGTGTCATGGATCACGCGAAGGGTTCGAATGCGTATCGGCGAATTGGCTCGCCGGACCGGGGTTTCAGCCCGGGCCCTGCGGTACTACGAACAGCAGAACCTGCTGCGTGCCGAGCGTAGTTCCAGCGGTCAGCGCCAGTACTCCGACACCGCCGTGGATCAGGTACTGCTGATTCAGCAGTTGTATGCCGCGGGCTTGTCCAGTCGAACCATCGGCGAGCTCACGCCGCATCTGGTGAACGGCCGCGCTACCCCCGCCCTACTCGGTCGCCTCGAGGTGGAGCGTGATCACTTGCGCCAGAGCATCATCGAACTGGAGCGCACCGAACAACACCTTGATTCGGTCATCTCGGCTGTCTCGGCCAATGTGAGCACCGGCGCGGTGTGCGGTCGAGAAACCCGGGCACAGGGGTGGAACGGGACCTAGCCGATCCCGCCGTCGGAGAAGTTGGGAGACATGACGAGGACCGAGGGGGCGACCGCGTCGCCGCCTTTGCCGATGATCAGGTCGAGACGGCCGTCGCTGAGATGGTCGAGGGTCGCGTAGTCCTCGGCTGAACGCACCGGATCGGTCAGTGAGAGCACCGCGACGGTGGTCACCAGCCGAATGCGGCGAGTCCGCGCGGCGATGTGGGACAGGATGACCGCGGAGGATGACGAAAGCAGCGCGGATTGTGTCGCTCACCGACGCCGAACGCGTCGTAGCCGATGTCCTCGGCCGATCGGGCCAGTTCGACGACCTCGCGGAAACGGGCCCGTTGGCTCAGCGGCTGCTGGGCGAATCCGGTGCTGTGCTCGGGAACCAGGCCTTTGCCTTTGGAGTAACGAGCACAGTCGGCTCGGTACCGCCGTAGATCTCGACGCGTTCGCGAAGACATTTTGGAGCCGATTGTCGCCGGATGAGCCCGGCACCGAGCACAATTGAGAAGGAGCCACCACCGAGTGGCTCCGACGACACGCGGCTACGCTGCCAGACCGAAGGTTGGTGAATCCACCGATGGCGATACCTATGTACGACGAGGTCCTACCGCGCGGCGAACGCGATGGATTCGGACTACGCGTCGGCGCGATCATCGACCGTGGCGGAGAAGTGTTGCTACTGGAAGTCAACAGCACCGGCCCCATCCGCCTCACCCACAAACTCCCCGGCGCCACGGTGGGACACGGAGAATCAGTCGCCCAGGCGCTCGTGCGGGGAGTCCGCGAGGAAACCGGCCTGACCGTCACCGACATCCGACATCACGTCGGCGACTTCGACTATCTGTCCCCAG
The DNA here is from genome assembly GCF_001427185.1 of Nocardia sp. Root136. Taxonomy (NCBI): domain Bacteria; kingdom Bacillati; phylum Actinomycetota; class Actinomycetes; order Mycobacteriales; family Nocardiaceae; genus Nocardia; species Nocardia sp. Root136. Next base: position 288,980 of record NZ_LMFE01000001.1, on the reverse strand, counting down.
CCGGAAAACCGGTGCGACGTCTACACTTCGCCGTCGACGTGAAAGCCACCAGCCCCATCCGCCTCTCGGAGCACGCCGGGTATCTGTGGGTGTCATTGGACCGAGAGCTGTTCGTCACGCCCTCGATCCGCAACATCCTCGGGACATACAAGACTCTCCCTGCCCCCTGAGCGACCGACATCGGACGGCGGGTGCCGGTCAGTGCGCTGAGTGCGGCCACCGCTATCGAGGACCGCGAGCTGTCCTCGATAGCGGCTCCTGGCCGACGGCTCTATTGTCTGGAGTTGGCCCGACTGCCTGCCATCACCTCAGGTGCCGGGCGAAGAACCGGTTCGCCTCCTCGCCGGCATGCTGAGGGACGCCGGTGTGCCCGCCCATATTGGCGTGCAGCGTCTTCTCCTCGGAGCCGAAGGCGTCGAACAGGTCTAGTGCCATTTGCCGGTCGTTTCCTTCGTCGTCCCATTGCAGCAGGACGTGCAGCGGAATGGTGACCTGCCGGGCCTCCTCGAGGATGGCGCGGGGCACGAAACTACCGGCGAACAGGACGGCAGCCGCGATACGCGGCTCGACCACCGCCAGCCGGGTGCCGATGGAGATCACCCCGCCCGAGTAGCCGACCGGGCCGCCGATCTCGGGCAGCGAGAGAAGGGCGTCCAGGGTGGACCGCCATTCCGGCACCGCCTTTTCGACTAGCGGCAGGACGAGCCGGTCGACGATCTCGTCGTCGACCGGCTCACCTGCCGCCACCGCCCGTTGCAGGTCGATGCGGGCCTGATCGGCAGCGGCCGAACGTGGCCGGCCACCGCTGCCGGGGAGCTCGATGGTGGCCACGGCGTAGCCCTCCGCCACGGAGTGCCGGGCCCGGGCCAGCAGTCGCGGGTACGCCGTGCGCAGTCCGAGGGGAGGGGGGCTGACCAGGATCAGCGGCATCGGTGTAGATGCGGATCCCGGCGTCCACAGGATTCCTGGGATCTCGCCGAGGGTGAACTCGCGCTCGAGGATGTCGTCGTCGAGACGCTGTTCGGTAGTGAATTGCATGGTCGTGCCTTTCGGGGAGTGCTGTAGAACGGCGCTCCCGGACGACCTATCGCCCGACCGTGACCCCAAGGGGGAGCACCCATGTCGATACTGCGTTCACGGGTACCACCTCCTCATTCTCCGGCACGGACTCCGGAAAGGTAGCAGTGGTCGCAGTCGTTAGCCAACGGGTTTTTCGATGGCTCCGAGTCGGACGCACTCGACTCAGCAGATGCGGACGTTGGTGACCGAGCGCCCAGCGGCATTTCCGTGTGTTCGGTTTACGTGGTGCCGTCGAGCTCGCGAGTAGACGGCAGACAGGCCTCGGCGATTGTCACGGTGATCGTCTGCGGGATAGGGAAATCCAGCTCTCGACCGGCTCGTCCGTCGTGGCCGTGCCAGATTCCCCCGTAAGGGAGAGTGTCTGCCTGCCACAGCACGACAGTCGGCGCGAAGAACGGAGCGAGCGTGGCAAACGACGCTGCGCCGGGTCCACACCTGCTCGCCGCGCGAAGCGCCCGGGGTAACGACAGTAACCAGTTAGCCGATGGAACAATGAATCCGAAGCCATCTCGTGCAATCGCCCTTGCAGCAATCGCAGTTGAAAGGCTGAAATGTCACACCGGAAACTTGCCAAGATCTCCCTTGCCGCGAGCGCGGTAGTAGCCGCCCTCATCGCCACCAGTGCCCCTGCCGCAGCCTCGAATTACATCCCCGTCGAGCTCCCCATGACCACCACGGGCGCCTACGGCTTCGGCTGCTCCGGCGACGTCTGGGCAGTAGGCAATGTCTACCCCGACGGCGACGTCCCCGGCACCGTAGACCTCCAACTCAAAGGCTGGCTGAAGGTCTTCGGCGTCCCCGCTCCCTGGTGCACCCTGGCCCCCACGGTCCACTGGCGCAACCTCGATACCGGTGCGGCCGGCCAAGCGTCCACCGCACTCGGCGCCTGGCAACCCTTCTTCTGGTCGGCCCCCGTAGTAGGCAACCTCCGCCTCGTAACCGGCCCCGGCCAAGTCGAATTCACCCTCACGACCGACCTTCCTCACACCCCGAGCGTCACGAACTTCCGGGTGTACTGACACGGACCGCGCATACATCCGCCAGGACAAGCGTCGACGGGAGATCTCGGCGACTATCGCCGCCCTTGCGAACAACGCAATGGCGGCCAGGATGCTACGACGGTGGCCTACTCGCGCGCCGAACAGCAACAGCCCGCTCCGATGATCGCGCCGAAGTGTCTTCTTGCCGGTGGAACGGCCTGTGCCGAGATTGCTGACCGATGATGACGACCGGAACCTTCGCTGCGCCGAGGACCGCTCCGCTGACCGACCTGCGGGTGACCCGGGTGATACCACTGTTGTGGCTGCCGAGGACTATCAACTGTGCTCCGGCGGATTCTTGCACCAATCGGTGCGCCGGCTCGTCATGGGCGACGAGCCGAGTGACATCGACGTCGGGAAATTCCTCCGGGTAGCCCGCGAGGGTTTCCGCCAGCAGTCGGTGGGCGGTCTCGGCTATCTCGGTTGTGCGAGGTCCGGGGTGCGGATCGTTCCACAGTGAGATCGCGACGAGCCCGACGCCGCGGCGAGATGCCTCGCCGATCGCGAACTCGACAGCGCGGTGGCTCGCGGGCGAGCCGTCCACGCCGACCAACACCGGCAGGTGTCGTGACTCGGGCGGTTGGGGGCCTGGAATGACGGCCAAGGGGCAGCGCGGTCGGCGGGCCAGCGCGCTACTGACAGAACCGAGCAGGGTGCGCTCGAATACGCCGAGCCCGCGAGCGCCGACGACCAGAAGCTGGGCGTGGCGTGCGCGGCGACGCAACGTCGAGATCGGGGAGGGGCTGACCAGTGAGGTACGCACCGTCAGCGGATACGGTGCCGTCTCGGCGTGCGCGGCCGCTCTCGCCGCGGCCAATGCGGCTTCGCCCGCCTCGCGGAATCCCTGGTGGTGCAGAGTGAACACGCCAAGATGGTCGCCCAGGTCCCAGCCCGAACTCATCGCGTGGACGGCGTGCAGTGGGGCGCCGCGCAGCATCGCGGTGCGCGCCGCCCAACGGACCGCGCTCGATGCCGATTCAGAACCGTCGACCCCCACGACGACGGGGCGGGTGGTGGGTGCGGTCATGGTGTCGGTCTCAATTCCCGGTGGCGGGCCTGGTGATGATGAGCGGGCATTCGGCGCCGTGCAGTACCGCCTGGGCGACAGAGCCCAGAGTCATGCCGGCGAACCCGCGGCGGCCGTGGCTGCCGACGACGATGAGCTGTGCGGTGGCCGCGGCAGTGAGGATCGCCTTGGCGGGCACCTTCTCCGTGACGACGCGCTCGACGGAGACGTCGGGGTACTTCTCGGCGTATCCGGCCAAGCTTTCCGACAGCACCGCTTCGGCCTGGGTCTGCATGGTGGTGCGTGATTCGTAGTGATAGAACTCCGACCAGGTATGGACCGCCACCAGATGTGTGCCCCGCTGGGAGGCCTCGTCGAAGGCGATGGCGATGGCGTCGACACTGCAGGCTGAACCGTCCACGCCGACCACTACCGCGCCGGTGTCGGACACCGTTTCCGGGATCACCGCCACCGGGCATTCGGCGTGACGGGCGAGCGAGGTGCTCACCGAGCCGAGCAGCGTGCGGCGGAATGCGCCCAGCCCACGGCTGCCGACGACAACGAGCCGAGCCGACCTACTGAGGTCGCGCAGCACGGCAACCGCGGAACCGGACACCGCGGCGGTGGAGATGACGGTCTCGGCGATGGGGGTCGGGATCTTCGCGGCCGCTGCCGCAGCAGCGGCGACGATGGATTCACCGTGAGTGCGTAGCTGTTCGGCATCGAAGATAGGCCCGACAAGGCCCGGCCCGTAGTCGACCGGGACATCGATGGCATAGGCGATCTGCAGCGGGGCACGGTGGTGCGCGGAGTACTCGGCAGCCCAGCGTAGGGCGACAAGAGACTGTTGCGAGCCATCGACGCCGACGACGACCGGCTGATTCGGGATCCCAGGAGTGAACATGATGTCGCCTTTCTGTTTTCTCCACTGTGCGCTGGGGTCCTCGGAGCGCAGCAGGGTCGGAGGGCCCGTGCCGAGAGGCACTAGGTCGTCGGAGAGAGCACCCCGACCGGGGACCTGCGGGGGCGAATGGCTCTGGGAGGGTGACGGCGTTGGGAGCAGGGTGAAGACAGAACCGTTCACCCACTCGACAAGGCAGGTTTTGCGATGAAAACCGATACCCCTCTCGATGTCGACACGTCGGCAGATCCCGCGTCGGTGAGCACATTGCTGGCCGACTACCTGCACACCCAGCGCGAGACGATCCTGGATGGTCAGATCACTGTCGAGACGCACGACGATCCGGACTCGGTGTCGGACATGGTGATCGCGTCCAGGCGTGCCCGTAGCGCCCTGAGCGCGCACCGGAGAACCGTTCACACCGAGCCGGAGGTGCGCAGAGTGATCGAGGAACTGCGCTGGTTCGGCATCACTGTCGGCGCGGCCCACGAGCTTCGAACACAGTCGGCGCGATTGCACGCCGCCGTAGATGTGCTGCGTCCGCGCTATGTTCGCGGACCGGTGCCCGCCAGGATCACCGAATACTTCGGGGAGCGAACCAGACTCGCGTGGCTGGCCGCACGCGACCTGCTCGGCTCGCCCAGATTTCCCGCCATGATCGAGGACCTGATGGCCGAAGAACGGTTGCTGCGCAGCGGCATCGTGATGGGGATCGACGACGTCGACAACGCGGTGGTGCTGCGTGCTCTACTCGATCGGGTCAGATCGCGCAGGCGCGCGGTCGAATCCACAGGGGAGGAAGACGCCCGCGACGCCGCGGTCCACGCACTACGCAAAGCGATCCGCCGCACGCGCTACTACCTCGAGAGTGTCCACGATCTCGCTCCGTCGCGCACCGCGCAGGCATGCGACGGCCTGGGTGTCGTGCAGGACCTGCTCGGCGAACACCAGGACGCGGTGGTGGCCAAACATCACCTGATCCAGATCACCAGGGAAGCGGAGAACGCGGGGGAGTCGACGTTCACCTACGGACTGCTGCTGCAACGCGAAATCGACCGGACCACCCGGTATTCGGAGGAACTGCCGTCGGCCTACTGGCGATCGTTGCGCGATGCCAGGGTGATGGCGGACGTGCACGCGAAGGACTGAACGGCTCAGTCCAGCGGTGCTGTCCAGCGCATCTTGGTGCCGCCCTGTGCCTGGGGTGCGATGGTGAATGTGCCGCCCATTTCCGCGGCGCGAGCGGCCAGGTTTGCCAGGCCGCTGCGGCGGGTGGTCGCGGGATCGATGCCGGTCCCGTCGTCGGTGACCTCGATCGAGACCTCATCGCGCACAATGAGTTCCACCCCGACGGTGCTCGCCTTCGCGTGCCGCACGACATTGCTGACGGCCTCGCGCAGAACGGCTTCGACGTGGTCGGACAGTGGCGGTTCGAGCACCGTCACCGGTCCGGCCAGCCGCACGGTGGTGCGCAGGCCGGTCTCGTCGGTCATATCGGTGATGATGTCGTGCAGGCGTTTGCGGTAGGTCGAGGAGTCGGTGGCGGTGTTGCTCTGTAGATCGAAGATCGAGAAACGGATGTCCTGGACGATGGCCTGGATGTCGTCGATGGTCTCGTCGAGACGACCCCGCACTTCGGTTGATCTGGCCCGCTGCATCGTGCCCTGCAGTGACAGCCCGACGGCGAAGAGTCGCTGGATGACGTGATCATGCAGTCCGCGGGCGATCCGGTCGCGGTCGGCGTAGACGTCGAGTTCGCGCATTCGGCGTTGGGTGTCGGCCAGTTGGAGCGCGACGGCCGCCTGGTCGGCGTAGGTGGTCATCAGCGCCTGGTCGATCGCGCTGAGCTGCGCGGCGCCGGCCGGAAACACCGAGGTCAAGACGCCGGTGACCGAGCCGTTCGCGCGTAGGGGCAGGGTGAGGACCGGCCCGAAATTCGCGACCGAGTCGAAGATCGGATTATGGGCGGGCGTATCGGCGGCGACGGTGCGCCCGGACCGGAATGCCTCGGCCGAGTGCGAATCGTCGAGGGGGATGTGCTTGCCGATCAGAGTGTCGGCGTCGACACCGGCGGCGGCGACCACCACGAGTTCGGTGAGTTCGTCCTCGGGGACATCGGGGTCTTCGGGCAGTGCGAGAAACGTGCAGGCCGAACCAGTGAGGGCATGTCCACGCTCAGCGACGAGAGCGAGTACGTCATCGGTTGGACTACCGGCCAGCAACTCGGTGGCCACGTCGCGGATGGCCTCCAGCCATTGCTGGCGAACGCGCGATGCCTCGTAGAGGCGGGCATTCTCGATCGCGATTCCCGCAGCGGCGGCGAGCGCTTGCACCACCACTTCGTCGTCTTCGGTGAATTCCAGACCGCCCGCCTTCTCGGTCAGATACAGATTGCCGAAGACCTCGTTGCGCACCTTGACGGGCACGCCGAGGAACGTCCGCATCGGCGGGTGGTTGGCGGGGAAGCCCACCGAGGACGGGTGATCGGAAAGATTGGACAGCCGAATGGGTTTCGGGTCTGCGATGAGCACGCCGAGCACGCCGTGTCCGCGGGGCAGGTCGCCGATCAGTACCCGGGTGCGGTCGTCGATGCCCTCGTAGACGAATTCGGAGAGTTGGTTGCTCGCTTTGTCGGTTTCTCGGACGCCGAGGGCGCCGTAGCCGGCATCGACGAGTTCGATCGCGGTGTGCACGATGGTGCGCAGGGTGTTGTCCAGATCCAGGCCCGCGGTGATCACGAGCATGGCTTCCATCAGTCGGTCCATCCGGTCGCGGACGTCGACGATCTGGGTGATCCGGTCCTGTACCTCGGCGAGAAGTTCACGTAACCGCAGTTGAGACAGGGTCTCGGTCACCGGAAGCCGACCGCTCGCCCCCGATATGTTGTCCATAGGGCGCATTCTTCCACGTCGGCGTGGGTGGCGACGACAGTCATTCGCGCTGTTCATGACGCAGGTCGGCCGCGATCACCGCGGCCTGGGTCCGGCGCTCGACGCCCAGCTTCGTGAGAAGTCGCGAGACGTAGTTCTTGACAGTCTTCTCGGCGAGGAACATGCGGGCGGCGATCTGCCGGTTGGTCAAGCCCTCGCCCAGCAACGACAGCAACGTGCGTTCCTGGTCGGTCAGTGTCGAGAGCGGGCCGGTCTTCTCCGCGGCCTCCGAGCGGAGCTTGGACATCAGGGCAGCGGCGGCGCGGTTGTCGAGCAGTGACTTGCCCTCGCCGACCTCGCGTACGGCGCTGATCAGCTCCAGGCTCCGTATGTCCTTGACGACATAACCGCTCGCGCCCGCGAGGATGGCGTCGAGCATGGCCTGTTCGTCGGTGAACGAGGTCAGGATCAAACAGCGCAGATCGGGCTCGGCCGAGAGCAGCTCACGGCACAGTTCGATGCCGTTGCCGTCAGGTAGTCGGACGTCGAGCACCACGACATCGGGGCGCAGTGCGGGGATCCGCGCGAGTGCGTGCGAGCACGATCCCGCCTCGCCGATCACCTCGAGGTCGGGTTCGAGGGCGATCAGGTCGCTGACGCCGCGCCGGACGATTTCGTGGTCGTCGACCAGGAATACCTTGATCATCGGTGACTCTTTCTCGCGTCGGTGTGGGACCTTGCTCCCATCATCCGCTGCTTCGGCGGCCGATAGATCACTGTATTGCTCGAGCGGCACCACGATCACCGCGTTGCCTTCGGTAGCTCGGGTCGGGTGGCGGCCAGCTTTGTGGCCCACGCGGTCGCCCGCTCGCGTTCTCCCGGTGTCAGTGGGCCGGTCATGGCGGTGACATGGAAGTCGGCGGGTGCGACGGCGAGCTGGTAGCCCAGGGCCCGCAGCCGTTTGCCGATGCCTTTCGCCGCCGAACCCGGCAGCCACGGGGGATGAGCGACCTTGGTGCCGAACGCGGCGGCCGAGCACGGTGACGAAACGGGCAGGGCGGCGTCGAGCCACTCACGAACGCCGATCTCGGTCTCGATCGGGGCCGTTGTCCGAGTAGCCGCGTCCTGGCGGGTCGTTTCGCGGCTGAGCCCGAAGGCGTGGGTCGGCCCGCCGACGACGAGCAGATCCACCTGTGATGCTCGGTGATTCACCGCCTCGGCGACCGGGCACAGCTGCACCTCGTAGTCGGGGCGAAGACCGTCGGCGATGGCCTCGGCCACCGCGGCGGTATTGCCGAACATGGATTCATAGACGATCAGTGCGCGCATGCCGTTCCCTTTCATCGATGGGTCTTCAGTGGTGACGCGGGGCGTGATGGGTGAGCGGCGGAGCGCCGAGGGTGGCGACAGCGACGGCGAGGATCACGCACACCGGCTGCAGCCAGCTGAATTCCTGTAATACCAACAGCTGCAACAGGATCCAGCCGATCAGCGCGCAGGCGGCGACCATCGCCGTCTGCGAGAGGTCGCGGTCTGCGTGGGCGGCGGTGAGGGCGACGACCGTCATCGGCAGGCCGACGACGAGGGCAAGCATCACCCCGGCCAGGATCGGGCTCTGCCACGGCAGCCGGCTCTCGGCTGTCGGCCCCAGTGTCAGCGCCCCGGTGATGAGGGCGAGCGAACCTGCGAACGCCCACGTCGCCAGGATGCCGGTGATCAGGCACAGGACGGATCGACGAGGGTCGAATCGTCGCAGGTAGGTGGACATCATGGGTAGAGCCTCGCGCGTTCGGGCCGGTCACCGGCAGGGCCGAAGGTCCCGCGCACCAGGGACCCGAGTCCCGATCCGGGGCCGATAGGCCCGGCTCCGCAATGACCTTGTCCCCTGATGCCGTGCGCTGAACCGGACGATCCTTGAATCCGAGAGCGCGACCGGCCCACAGTCGCGACGACGAGAGGATCGACGATGACTGACAACAAGCAGGGGACGAGCGGACGCGGGTCGGTGCTCGCCGCGGTCGACGGTTCGGCGAACTCCTACCAGGCTGCGGCGTGGGCGGCGGCCGAAGCTGCCCTGCATCACCTGCCACTGCACATCCTCACCTCGGGCGCGATTCAGACCGGGTTCGGCCCAGGCATGTCACTGGGCGAGGCGGACCTCGAGTGGCTGCGCGTGGACGCTGAGCGGGTCGTCGGGGAAGCTGAGCGGGTGGCCCGCGCCGCTGTGCCCGATGAAGATCTCGCGATCACCACCGAGGTCAGTTTCGAGTTGGCCGCGCCGATGCTGATCGAACGTTCGCGATCGGCGCGGATGCTGGTGGTCGGCAGCCGTGGGCTCGGCGCGTTCCAGCGCGGACTGCTCGGCTCGGTCAGCCGTGCGGCCGCCCAGCACGCGCATTGCCCGGTGGCGGTGATCCACGGCATCGCCGCGATCGATCCGGTCTCGGCGGGGCAGCCGGTGCTGGTCGGGGTCGATTGCAGCCCCAACAGCGTGCCCGCGATCGAGGTCGCCTTCGACGAGGCGTCACGTCGCAAGGTGGAGCTGGTCGCGGTACACGCGTTCAGCGACGCCAGCGAGCTCGATCTCCCCGCGTTCGGTTGGGAGATGGGCAGGCAATCGGCCGAGGCCGATCTCGCCGAGGCGCTGGCCGGTCACGCCGAGCAGTATCCGGACGTACCCGTGCGACGGATCGTGGTCGCCAATCGCCCGGTCCGCACGCTGGTCGACGAATCGGCGTCGGCGCAGCTGCTGGTGGTCGGCAGCCATGGCAGAGGCGGGTTCTCGAGCATGCTGCTCGGTTCCACGAGCAACGCCCTGCTGCACTCGGTGGAGATCCCGACGATCGTGGTACGCGCCTGAATCCACGTCTGTGTCCGTACCTGGCCGGTGAACTCGCTGGTTATCCAGCTCACATAATTCGCATCTAAGATGCGAATTATCGTAAGTTCAGGTCATGCAGCTCACCCGGTTCACCGACCTCGGACTTCGCGTCGTCATGCGACTCGCGGTGGTCGGCAACGGTGATCGTCCAGGCAGCCGCGAGATCGCCGATGAGTTGGTGGTGTCCTACGCCCACGTCGCGAAGGTGATCACCCGGCTGGCAGAACTCGGCATCGTGGACGCCCGTCGCGGACGCCGCGGCGGCTTGGCCATCACCGAACTCGGGCGCGATGCCTCGGTCGGCTGGCTGGTGCGGCGCCTCGAAGGCGAAGGCGAAGTCGTCGAATGCGAGGGGGCTCACCCGTGCCCGTTACGGACCGGCTGTCTGCTGCGGTCGGCGCTGCGCAACGCTCAGGAAGCCTTCTTCGCGTCCCTGGACACTCTCACCATCGAAGACCTCACCCGAAACCCCACGCGCACAGTGCTACTCGCCCTACCCCGGGTGGGCAGCCCGAGCTACGAGACCGCCGCAACGAATGGAGAATGACATGCTCTCGGTCACCACGAAGGAGACCATCCGCGCAACACTGCCTGCCGTCGGCGCCGCGATCGGCGAGATAACCACCCTCTTCTACGACAAGATGTTCGCGGCCGACCCGGGGCTCGAACGTGACCTGTTCAACCGCGGCAATCAGCAGCAAGGTGACCAACAGAAGGCACTGGCCGGCGCGATCGCCGCCTTCGCCGCGTTGCAGCTCGAACCCGATCAGGCACGGGTCGATCTGATCCTGTCGCGGATCGCGAACAAGCACGCCTCCTTGGGAATTCAGCCCGCGCAGTACCAGATCGTGCACAAGTACCTCTTCGAGGCCATCGTCGAGGTGCTCGGTGACGCCGTCACCGCCGAGGTCGCCGCGGCGTGGGACGAGCTGTACTGGCTGATGGCCGAGACGCTGATCGTGATGGAGCGGGGGCTTTACCGGCGGGCGGGTGTCGTCGACGGTGACGTCTGGCGACAGGCGCGGGTGCGCGAGCGGCGTCAGGAATCCGACGACGCCGTCTCCTTCGTCCTCACTTCGCTGGACGGCGCTCCCTTACCGTCCTTCTCGCCGGGGCAATACCTCTCGGTGGGCGTTCACCTCGAAGACGGCGCGCGCCAGATCCGCCAATACAGCCTTTCCTCGGCACCGGCGGGCGGGGACTGGCGCATCACCGTCAAGCGGGTCGATGCCCATATCCGGCCGGACGGTTCGACCACTCCGGCCGGCGAAGTGTCGAACTTCCTGTACCGCAACGTCTTCGAAGGCGATGTGCTCGATGTGACCACCCCGTTCGGTGATCTCGTGCTCCAGGACGACGACGCACCGCTGCTGCTGATCTCCGCGGGCATCGGATGCACCCCGATCATGGGCATGCTCGGCCATCTCGCCGAGACTGCCGACCGGCGCCCGATCTCGGTGATCCACGCCGATCGCGCGCCGAGCAGCCACGCCCATCGCGCCGAACTGGCCGAGCTCGTCGACCGGCTGCCGTTCGCCGTCATGCACCGCTGGTACGAGGATCTCGGCGCACGGAGTCCCGAGAACGGACTCCGGGAAGGCCGCGCCGACCTCGGTGAGATCACCGTCGCCGAGGGCACCCGCGCATACCTGTGCGGGCCACTGCCCTTCATGCTCGACGTGCGAGAGGTACTGCTGGACAAGGGCGTCGCGTCCGAGAACATCCACTACGAGGTCTTCGGACCGGACCGCTGGGCGCCCGCCCTGACCTAGGGGCGGCCATGTGATCGGTAAGCCGATGGGTCATCGCACGGTGAGGACGTCGGCCAGTGGTCTGCGTGGAGTGGACTCCGGTCGCTGCTCGTCGGGTGCGGTGCCGATCCGGACGACGACCTGGGGTATCCCGGGGTGGCCGATCAAGCTGCTCAGCAGCCGCCTGCCCGAGGTTGTTTCGGTGATATGGGTGAGTGCGCAGGTAGCCATTCCCGACGCCGTGCATTCGAGCAGGACCGCCGAGAGCGCCTCGCCGGTACGCAGCCAGGTCGCGGGCGTCTCGCCGGTCGCGGTGAGCACGGCCAGGCGTGCGTGGTCGTGCATCTCGCCGCGTCGGGCCGAAGGTCCCGGTGTCGGGTACTTCCGAGCCACCCCGACTCGGGCGAGCTCGGACTCCGAGATCAGCGCCGAGGGTGGAACACCTTCGGGTGTGCCCGGATGGCCTGCCCACCAACGCAATTCGGCTTGGTACTCCATGTCGTAGCGACGCAGGGCGTCGGATTGCTCGGACGCGAGGGAGAGTCGGGCGCGCGCGTCCTCGTCGAGGACATCGAGAGTGACCTCATAGGAGGAGATGAGGTCCTCGAGTGCCAGGCGGACCGAACCCCACCCGATCGGTTCGGTCATCGGCAGCCGATCGGAGAATCGGCGTGAGATCGCATCGGCGCGGCGGAAAACACCGATCGGCGGGTCCGGCCACCGCAGGAATTCCAGGGTGGCCAGCAGATCCGGCCGGGTAGGGTCGGGGAACCGGAGGGTGTCGGTGCGCCAGCCCTCGGCCGCGAACGCGGTCCGCACGTGGTGCAGGACCGCGCCGCAGCTGATCATCGACTGACGTCCGTGCGGATCGGCGGCTGTGAGCTGCCGGTCGGTGTCACGAAACAGGTGCAGCCGGGCGCCGTCGAAGACCCACCGCCACGGCTGGGTGTTGTGGACCGACGGCGCGCGACACCCGAGACGGATGGCCGCGCGGATCGTGGGATGGTCAGGGACTACGAGGACTGGTTCGTCGTTCATAGCATCGAGTCTCGTCCTTGCCGGGTGTTTGCCGAGACGGTCTTTGCGCCTGTTCGGCGGGGACCAAATGCCCTCATCGGCGTGTCAGTCGTGGTGTACGACCATCACGGGGCACTCGGCGTGCTGCACGAGCCAGTTGCTGGTCGAGCCGAGCAGCAGACCGCGGAATCCACCCCGTCCGCGACTGCCGACGACCACGAGCTGCGCGGTCTTCGACCATTCGGCCAGCCGTTCGCGGGCCCCGAATACCTCGACTTCACGACGTACGGTGACGTCGGGGAATTGCTCGCTCCAACCGGCCAGCCGTTCGGCCAGTAGGGCGGCCTCGCCGGTCTCGAAGTCGGCGATCGGCAGCGACAGATAGCTGGAGCCGCCGAACTCACCGCGCGAGAGATCACTCCAGGCGTGCACGGCGACCAGTTCGGCGCCGCGTAGCGAAGCTTCGGCGAACGCGGCGCCGATGGCGGGTTCTCCCACGCTGCTGCCGTCGACACCCACGACCACCGGCCCCGTCAGCCGGTCCGGGTCGGGCCCGCGCACGACGACCACGGCCCCGTGCGCGTGCGAGGCCACCGCGAGCAGTGTCGAACCAAGGTGCGCGATCGAGCCTGCCCATGCCGCCGCCCCGACCACGACCAGGTTCGCCTGCGCCGATGCCGCGATGAGAGCACGGGCAGGGTTGGCGTGGGCGAGCTCGGTGGTCACGGTGACCTCCGGTGCGGCCTCTCGCGCGTCGCAGTCGGCCATGGCGATCACCTTCTCGGCAGCGTGCTGGAGATCTTGCATAGTGGCGAAGATGAACGCGTCGTATGCGCTACGCGGAGTTCCCTGCGCGATCGGCCCGGTGCAGTGCACGATGTGCAGCGCGCGCCCGCGATCGGCGGCTGTGCGGGCGGCCCAGCGCACCGCGGCTATCGATCCGGGCGAGCCGTCGGCTCCGACAACGACCGCGGCGTCGGTGTCGCGGTGCGGGGTTTCGCTGTGCTGCGTCATGGGTTCGTGCCTTCCTGACTGGTGCGTTGCGGCGGGGGAGCGATCAGGGATGGACGACAGTGACCGGGGCGCGTTGCAGCTCGAGCGCGTCACCGATCCTGGTCGACCATGCACGCACTGCCTGCCAATCGCGCAAGTCGCCGTAGCGGGCGCCACCGAGCATCCGGTACATCGTCCTGGCCCGCCACGAGACGCCCTCGCGTTCGTACCGGCCGGCGAAGGGGGTGTAGTCGCGTGGACGCAGCGTGCGGATCGCGGCGGCGATCTTGGGCGGGACCTGCCGTCCGACCCAGCGCCCGATCGGTCCGCGCAGTGCGGGGCCGAGTCCCACACTGAACAGCCAGACGTCCTTGTCCACCAAGGTGTTCAGGTTGTTGCGAAGATACGCGGAGGCCTCGGGCAGTAGATCCATGTTATGGATCGCGCTACCGATGACGAGGGTGTCGATACCCGAAAGCTCGGGTGCGTGCTCGATGTCGTGCAGTTCGGCGTGAGCGCCGCGGGCGACGAGATCGTCCCAGACGAACTCGGCGATATCGCGGGTCGAGCCCTGGGCGGTCGCGTACAGAACGGCGATGCGGGGTGTGGGTGTCGTGGTCATGATTTCAGCATCGCGCGACTGCACGGCTGCGGATCAGAGCCGTCATGCCCGCAACGAAGGGACCAATGGCACCGCTGACGGCGGTGGTGACCAACGCGGGACGGGCTGGGACTTTCGGCTCTGCCGGCGGGTAGCGCGACCGGGAAACGATCGAGTGATGACCGACGAGGCTGCCATCTCCATTTCCGGGCTGACGAAATCTTTCGGCCGCACGCGGGCGCTCGACGCACTCGACCTGACCGTTCGCGCCGGCGAGGTGCACGGATTCCTGGGGCCCAACGGCGCGGGGAAGACGACGACTATTCGCGTCCTGCTCGGGTTTATTCGCGCCGATGCGGGGACGGTACGAGTGCTGGGGTGCGATCCGTGGGCCGACGCGGTCGCTGTCCACGCCCGGCTCGCGTATGTACCGGGGGAAGTCACGCTCTGGCCGGGCATCACCGGCGGCGAGACGATTGATCTGCTCGCGAAGCTGCGCGGTGGTATCGATCCGCGTCGGCGTGCCGATCTGCTCGCCCGGTTCGAACTGGACCCGACGGTGAAGGCCCGCGCCTATTCCAAAGGCAACCGGCAGAAGGTCGCCCTGATCGCCGCCCTGGCCTCGGACGCGGAACTGCTGTTGTTCGACGAACCGACCGCAGGCCTGGATCCGTTGAAGGAAGCCGAGTTCCAGCGCTGTGTTCGCGAGCTTGTGGCGCAGGGGCGCACGGTACTGCTGTCGAGCCATCAGCTCGCCGAGGTCGAGGCGCTGTGCGACCGGGTCAGCATCGTCCGCAACGGCCACACCGTCGACAGCGGTTCGCTCGCCGAGCTGCGACACCTACAGACCACCTCGATCAGTGTGGAGACCGATCGGCCCGCCACCGCGCTCGCTGCCGTGCCGGGGGTGCGCGGGCTGACTGTGGACGGCAATCACGCTCGCTTCGACGTCGAGACCGTGCACTTCGACGGCGTGCTGCGCGCACTCGCCGACCTCGGTGTGCTCGCGATGACCAGCACCAAGCCGACCCTCGAGGACATCTTCCTTCGTCATTACGCGGCCGAGCCCGACGCCACGGTCGTTGTGTCGTGAACACCACGACCGCCTCCTCACCGACAGCGGGAGTCGCCACGCTGGCGCGCTTCGCGCTGCGCCGCGAGCGGTTCGCGCTGCCGTGGTGGCTGTTCGGGATCGGTGCCTTGATGGCGTTGCAGTCGGTGAGCAGCCAGAACTTCTACGACTCGCCCGCGAAGCTGGCGCAGTTGCGCGCCACCATGAGCGCTAACGCCGCGGTCGTCGCGATGGGCGGACCGACGAGGTTGCTCGAGACCGTCGGCGGCGAAGTGGTCTTCGAGATCTTCGCCTATCTCGCGGTCGTCGTGGCGTTGATGAACATGTTCGTGATCTGCAGGAACACGCGCTCCGACGAGGAGGCGGGGCGCGCCGAGCTGATCAGGTCGTCCCGGGTGGGACCTCAGGCGTCGGTCGTGGCGGCCCTCGTCGTCGCCGTGGTCGCGAATCTCGGTGCGGCGCTGGTCGTTTTCGTCACCGCAGCGGCGACCGGGCTGCCCGTGGTCGGTTCGGCCCTGGTCGGGGCCGCGGTCGCGGGTCTCGGGTTCACCGTCGCCGCGGCGACGACTGTCGCGGCACAGGTTTTCGAGAATCCGCGCAGCGTCTATGGGGCGATCAGCGCGTCGGTCGCAGTGGCGTATGTGCTGCGCGCGATCGGTGATGTGGGAAACGACGCGATTGCCTGGATCTCGCCGATCGGCTGGGGCCAGCGCACGTACCCCTTCGTCGACGATCGATGGTGGCCGCTGCTGTTGTTCGCCGCGACATCGGCGGTGCTGATCGCGGTGGCGTTCGCGTTGTCGCGGCGGCGGGATCTCGGTGCCGGGCTGTTCGGGTACCGGACAGGTCGCGCCACGGCATCTCGTCTGCTCGGCTCACCTGCCGGTCTCGTGTGGCGCCTGCAACGTGCGACCGTACTCGGTTGGTGTCTCGGGGCTTTCGTGCTCGGTGCCGCCTATGGATCCTTTGCCGACAGTATCGAGCAGTTCATCGCCGACAACCCCGAGATCGCCGCCTACCTGACGGGAAACGCGCGCGACGCGGTCGATTCCTATCTCTCGCTCACGCTGTCGATCATCGCGCTGCTGGCTGCTGCCTACGGGGTGTCGGGTGTGCTGCGCGCACGGTCCGAGGAGAACTCGGGACGGGCGGAGGTGGTGCTGGCGGCACCGGTCGGGCGTGTGCGATGGCTGTCCGGATATCTCGCAGTGGCGATGACCGGCAGTGCTCTCGTACTGGTGGCCGGAGGGTTGGGCGATGGGCTGGCCTACGGCATGACCATCGGCGATCCGCTGCAGTCTGCGCGTCTGGCCGCATCGGCCCTCGGTTATGTCCCCGCGGTGTGGGTGATCGTGGCGGTGACGGCCGCCGCCGTCGGCTGGGTACCACGGCACGCGGGCGCGGTGTCCTGGCTGTTCTACACCTATGTGGCTGTGGCGCTGATCTTTGCCGATGCGTTCGAGCTGCCCGCGTGGTTCGCCACCATTTCCCCCTTGCGCTACACCGCACTCGTCCCGCTGGAGGATGTCGATCCCGTGGTGAGCCTGGCTCTGCTGGCGGTGGTCGCGGGAGCGACCGGAATCGCCTGGGCCGGGTGCCGGCGCCGTGATCTCAGCCGATGAAAGGACACCGCACGCGTACGCCGCCGTGGGTGGCTCGGAAGACATTGCTGTGGTGGTCGTTTCGAGACGTGACGAACACAGATCGAGGAGGTCCCGATGCCCGTCGAAGCGGGAAAGCTGATGTGGCGCCGCTGGATCGTCTTTGTCACCGTCGGGGAGTTTCTGGGCTTCTCGGTGCCGGCGATCGTCGCGGCGTCGATGTGGGATCGCGCCGGATGGTCGGCGACAGTGTCGTTGCTGGTGGCAGGCGTGGGCGAGGGCGTGGTGCTCGGGTGGTTCCAAGCCAGGGCACTTCGCCCCACGCTTCCTGACATTCCCGGCCACGCCTGGGTCGCGGCGACGGCGATCGGCGCATCGGTCGCATGGTCGGTGGCGATGGTGCCGGTGAGCACCGATGGTTTCGCTGGTTGGCCGAGAGCGGTGGCGATAGTGGCGCTGGGTATGAGCGGCGCCGTGGTGGTGACGGCCATCGGGGTGGCTCAGTGGGTGGTCCTGCGTCGACATCTGACCGGAGCCGGCTGGTGGATCGGCGCGACCGCGCTGTCCTGGGCGGCCGGGCTGGTGGCCTTCGTGCTCTTCACCAGCCCCCTGTGGCACCCGGGGCAGCCGACCGCCGAGACAGCCCTGATCGGTATCGCAGGGGGATTGCTGATGGCCTTTGTCATGGCGTGTGTCTCGGGGCGATTCTTGGTGTGGCTTTTGCGCGCACAGGCCGGCCGTGGGCAGTGATTCGACCAGCACGGGGTCACCCGCGGGGAGACTCGCGGGTCGGCTCGTCACAGCCCTGTCGGATAGGTCTCCGGTGCTCTCGCCGCGCTCCAGCGGCCGGTGGGCTCGAGGGGCTCCAGGGCGGTGGTGCGGTCGATGTGGACGATCGCGTCGAACTGGTCGGCGGCGCGGGTGTGGAAGTAGTGGCTCTGCCGCTCGGTGCTGGGGGCGTAGACGACGCCGATGGCCCGCTGCAAGCGCGCCTGCCCGAGCGCACGCGCGGCGGCGTTGCCGGTGTCCATCCGCACCATGAACTCACCGGCGCCGGTGTCGTGCAGCAGTGTCTCCATGCTGGACGGCAGTGCGGGGCGGACGGTTTCGTGGATGGCCGAGCCACCCCACTCCTGTGCGGCGGTGACCGATCCGTAGTAGGTACTGAAGCCGATCGTTGTGCAGTGCGCACCGTGACGTTGCCGCATCAGCTGTCCGATCGTCACCTGGCCTTCGGCGCCCAGTTCGGTGGCTCGAGCGTCGCCGACATGCGAATTGTGGGCCCAGATGACGATTTTCGGAGTCCGACGGCTGCCGTGTAGGTGCTGACGAAGATGCTCACGCAGTGCGTCGAGAGTGTCGGCCATGTGTTCGTCACGAAGATTCCACGACGCGGTGTGGTTGCCGAACATCGTGCGGTAGTACCGCTCGGCGTTGCGGACCGACCACGCGTTGCGCAGGGCATCGAAAAGCTCCTCGGCGGCGATCGGGTCCGCGCCCGTCTCGGTCAATGTCCTGCGCTGGAGTTCGACCAGCTGCGTGACAACCTGGTCTTCGCAAGATCTGCCCGCGCCGAAGGCCGCCCCGTATCCGTAGGCCTGGCCGTCCTCGTTGCTGGTCTGGTCGAAACAGCCGTATCGCGCCTTGGCTCGTCGGGCGGCTCGGAGGTCGGCTCGTTCGAGGTAGCGCACCACTTCGTTCCTGGATCGATGCAGGCTGTAGAGGTCCAGACCGTAGAACCCGGTGGTGGGCTCGTCGGCGCGCACGTGGTCGTCGTTGTGGTCACGCAGCCAGCCGACGAAGTCGCGCACTACCGTATTGCGCCACATCCAGGCGGGGAACCGCTGGAATCCGCGCAGAGCTTCTTCCGCGGTGGTGTCGTTTCCACGCGCATGGACGTAGCGGTTGACGCGCGCTGCGTCAGGCCAGTCGGCCTCCACCGCGACAGCGTCGAATCCCCGCTGCTCGATCAGCCATTTCGTCATCTCGGCACGCGCGGAATAGAACTCGTGCGTTCCATGGGTGCTCTCGCCGATCAACACGATGTTCGCCGTACCGATCAGATCGTCGAGTTCGCTGTGGGAGGGAACGCCCGCGGGTGCGCCGATCGCGCATGTCCGAATCGCACGCACCGGGTCGGTCGCCGATGTCGCGAGCCCGGTCGTCGGGGTGGACATGAGCTTCTGTACCTGGTCGTCGGTGACCTGGGTGAAATCCCAGTACGACGCGCCGACGGCATGAAACGGCGACGGTATCGTCGCGCACACCACTTCATCGACCATCGCGCCGAGTTCCCGGCACGTCGATTCCGGTGCTGCGGGGATCGCGACGACGATGCGCTGAGGTTCTTGCGTTCGAATCGCGTCGATCGCGGCGAACATGCTCGCGCCGGTGGCCAGACCGTCGTCGACGAGGATCACCGTTCGCCCGGTGACCTCGAGCGGGCCTCGGTCATCGCGATAGGCGACCTCTCGTCGTGCGAGCTCGTCTGCTTCGGCGTCGGCCACGGCGCGGACCTGTTCGGAGGTCAGGCGCAGTGCCCGGACGACATCGTCGGCGAGGACTATCCGGCCTCCTGTCGCGAGCGCGCCGAAGGCGAACTCCGGGTTGCCGGGGACGCCCAGCTTGCGCACCACCAGGGCATCCAACGGTGCGTCGAGGGCTGCTGCCACCTCCCAGGCCACCGGAATTCCACCGCGCGGCAGCCCGAGCACGATCACATCATCCTGGTCCCGGTAATGCCCGAGCAGTTCCGCCATGGCCCGTCCGGCCTCTCTGCGATCACGGAAGATCCGGCGGGAATCCTCGCGCAGTGCGATCGGGTTCATTGTTGCCTCGATTCGGTTGCTTGCTGCGTCAGGTGTTCGCTCTCGCCGCACGATGTCGCCGAGAAGCCGAACTGGGCTCGGAGTTGCGCAGGTGGAATGCGATCTGGATGACGCCGTCGCTGCGGTGGGCCGAGATCGGGAGGTAGGAATCGATGATGAGTCGCATGGCTTTCGAGTTGGTCGGCACCACCTCGGCGATGAACCGGTCGAGGCCGCGGGCGCGGCCCAGCGCGGCGAGCCGATAGAGCAGGTCGGTGCCGATGCCGTGGTGTTGTTCGTCGGCGGCGGCGACCATGGCAATCTCCGCGCTGACGCCGTCGTCGAGGACGACGAAATTCGCCACGCCGATGAGATCGTCGTCGATGAAGGCTCCGACAGCGCAGTGCGTGCGATCGTTCGACGCGATCGAGCCGACCACTCGGTCGAGGTTCTTGGGCGGTGGCCCGAAGAACCGGAAGTAGCCGTCGGTGCCCGCTGGATCGGCGTGAAGTTCGAGCACCGCGGCCCGGTCGCTGGGGCGGAGTTTCCGGAAGTCGATGTTCGACGTCGCGGTCGTCATGGCTGCTCGGCCTTCGTCTGCGTGACGGTGACTTTCAGCGCGCCCGTTTCCGCGGCCCGCGCGAAAGTGTCGTAGGCGTCGGCGAATTCGCTCATCTCGAAACGGTGGGTGATCATCGGGGTGGGATCGAGATGCCCGGATCGGATCAGCTCGATCAGGCGCGGGGTCGAGTCGGTATCCACCAGACCGGTGGTGATGGTCAGATCCCGGCTCCACAGGTTCTCGAGATGGAGCGAGGCGGGTGCACCGTGCACCCCGATATTGGCGACGTGACCGCCGGGACGCACGAGATCGACGGCCAGTTCGAAGGTTTCGGGTACACCGACTGCCTCCATTGCCACATCGGCACCCCGACCACCGGTGAGCTCGGCGACCCTGGCGCGCACATCGTCGCGGCCGCTGTTGAGCACCGGCTCGGCACCGAGTTCGCGCGCGGCCGCCAACCGGGTGTCGGCGAGATCGATGACGATGATGCGGCTCGGGCTGTAGAGCCGCGCGGTCATGACCGCGGCCAGGCCGATCGGCCCCGCGCCCACGATGACAACTGTGTCGCCGGGCCGCACCCTGCCGTTGCGCACGCCGACTTCGTAGCTGGTGGGCAGGATATCGGCCAGCATGAGCATCTGCTCGTCGCTGATACCGGGCGGGATCGGGTGGGTCGACATATCGGCGAACGGCACGCGCACCGATTCGGCATGGGTGCCATCGATTTCGTGGCCGAGCAGCCATCCGCCGCCGCCGGTGCACTGCCCGTAGCGGGCCTCGCGGCAGGACGCACAGCTTCCACACGCGGAGATGCACGACACGAGAACGCGATCGCCGACCCGGAGGGTGCGCACAGCGCTGCCGACAGCGGCAACGGTTCCGACGGCCTCGTGACCGAGAATCCGTCCGCGCTCGACCTCGGGCACGTCACCCTGGAGAATGTGTAGGTCGGTCCCGCAAATGGTGGCTGTGTCGACGGTGACGACAGCGTCGGTGCTGTCGAGGATCACCGGATCGGGGACCTCGCGGCGGTGCGGACGTCCTGGGCCGTCGTAGACCATGGCGAACATCGAAGACTCCTTTCGGATCAGAATGCGCTATGACTCATGACCATGCGCTCGGCACGGGTTCGGATGCCCGAGAGCATCTTTCGCTCCATGATCAAGCTGCCCGGTTCGGCGACGAGCCGGGTGAACAACCGTGAGCTCGGCGACGCTCCGGTCAGTGAGATGAGATTGCGGCTGATCAGCCGGGTACCAGCGGGTTCGGGGTAGAGGGTGAATGACCAGACCCAGTTGCCGTCCTCGGAGCTGAACACGAGCGACCGGTCGGTTTCGAGCACTCCGATCCGCATCCGGGGGCCGTTCGTGCCGAGCGCGATCACGTCGCCGAGTGCCGGATGCTGGAATTCGGGCAGGATCTCGTCGGCGCTGTGCATGTCGAGGCCGAGGAGGTTCTCGATCCAGTCGTAGGTATACGCGCCGCCGCGCCCGGGACCGATCTGCACGAGCCACGGCCAGATCGCCGCTGGGTCGGCCGCGACGGTGATCGCCCTAGTTGTTCGAATATCAGGGTTGGAGAGCAATTCGTCGCCGGGCATTGTTCGCTCCGCTTCGTCGCGGGTCGCGCCCCAGGTCGCGATCCGTTTTCGCAGGAGAGCCGAATATCCGAGCGCGAGTCCGGCGACGTAGGTCGCGGTACCGATGGTGAAAGCTGTGGTGTTCTTCATCGCGGGTCCTCGACGGCCGGGTGCGCGACCATGACGGGGCAGTGGGCGTGCTGGACAAGCCAATTGCTGGTCGAACCGAGGACGAGACCGCGCAGCCCACCCCATCCGTGGCTCCCGACGACGACCATTTGCGCCGAATCCGACCAATCCTGCAGGCGGTGGCGCGTCTCGCCGCCGTAAACCCGATGCGTCACAATGACATCCGGGTACTTCTCGTTCCAGCCGGCCAGGCGCTCGGCCAGCAGCGCTTGTTCGGATGTCGTCAGATCCTCGACGGCGAACTCGCCGGCGAATTCACCATAGGACGTGTCATTCCACACGTGGACGGTGACGAGCGGCGCGGTGCGTTCGGACGCTTCGGTGAACGCCGCGGCGATGGCTTGCTCGCTGGTCGGGCTGCCGTCGACTCCGACGACGATCGGCCCGGTATTGCGGGGCAGCGCGCCGTCGCCGGTGTCGTTGACCACCACGATCCGGCCCGAGCCGTGGGCGGTGACGGCCAGCAGCGTCGAACCGAGATGCGCGAGCGTGCCGACATCCGGTGTCGCTCCGAGCGCGACGAGATAGGCATGGTGCGACAGCGCGATCAGCGTTTGCGCCGGGTGGCCCGCGTCGAGTTCGGTCCCGATCACCAGTCCGGGTGCGATGTCGTGAGCCATGCGCTGGGCAGCCGCGAGGACTTCGGTGCCCTGGGTGCGTACTTCGTCGATGACCGACGGTGCGACGACGGCATAGGGATTCACTGCCGCGACGTGCGCCAGATCGAGTCCGTGCACGATCAGGAGGCGGCGGCCCCGGTCGGCAGCCGTCTGCGCGGCCCAGCGAACGGCGATGTCGGCGGCCTCCGATCCATCGGTACCGACGACGACGGCGGATGTCGCGAGCTCGTGCGCGTGGTCGGTGAGATGAGTGCTCATGATGAGTGCCCCAATCGACGTGTACGGTGCGGATACTTCGACGGTAGGAAGCGCCGCGCCGGATGACTGCTGGCGTAGGTCCCCGACCGAAGGGCCGATCGGACACAGTTTCGATATCGACCGCCCACGCCTGTCGGTTGTGCTCGGCACGTGCGAGGCTGGACACCGGCAGCGATCGACGAGCAGACCTTCGGAGCGATCACATGATGCGAGTCTGGCGAGTCCGACGACCCGGTCCCGTCGCGACCGGGCCCCTTCGGATGGGTCGCGAGCCGGTTCCCGTGCCCGAGCCTGGGGAGTTGCTGGTGCGGGTCTTGTCCTGTGGGGTCTGCCGCACCGACCTGCACGTCGTGGAAGGTGATCTGCCTGTGCACCGGCAAGGAGTGACGCCCGGGCACGAAGTGGTCGCCGAGGTGGTTGCCGTTCCGGACGGCTGCACCGATGTCGCGGTGGGTGATCGCGTCGGTGTCGCGTGGCTGCGGCACACGTGTGGTCACTGTCGTTATTGCCGGCGTGGCGCCGAGAATCTCTGTCCGCGCTCGCGCTATACCGGATGGGACGCCGACGGCGGCTATGCCGAATTCGCCACCGTACCTGTCGAATTCGTGCTGCCGTTGCCGACAGGGTACGACGACGAGGAGTTGGCGCCGTTACTGTGCGCCGGCATCATCGGCTATCACGCGCTCGTGCGCGCCGAGGTCCCGGAGGGTGGTGTGCTGGGCATCTACGGCTTCGGCGGTAGTGCCCACATCACCGCGCAGATCGCGATCGCGCGCGGTGCGCGGGTGCATGTGATGACCCGCGGTGTCGCGGCCCGGGAACTGGCGCTCGCTCTCGGTGCCGACTCGGTGCAAGAGGCCGCGGACGCTCCACCTGAACCCTTGGATTCGGCGATCCTGTTCGCGCCCGCCGGCGAATTGGTGCCGCCCGCGCTCGAGGCGCTCGACGGCGGCGGCACACTCGCCGTCGCCGGCATCCACCTCAGCGATATCCCCGCACTGAACTATCAGCGACACCTGTTCCGGGAACGCCAGATTCGTAGTGTCACATCCAATACCCGAGCTCAGGCCCGCGAGTTTCTCGCCCTCGCACAGCAGCACCGGCTGGTCGTGTCGACTCATCGGTACCCGCTCGACCACGCTGACCGCGCACTGTCCGATCTGGCTCAGGGCCGGTTCGATGGGGCAGCGGTCCTCGTGCCATGACGCGCCACTCGTCGAATGACGCGGTGTCGTTGTGTTCTGCCACCGTCATGGTGCCGTGAGTTCCAACCCGGCAGTGTGGTGGGTGCCGCTGTGCCAGGCGCCGAGGGCAACCGCGACGGAATCGGCGAGGGGCCCGGTGGTGTCCACGGTGACCGCTTCGGGCCACGGCACCGCAGTCGCTGCCATGGCATCGGCGATGGCAGAGGTCGCATCCGATTCGTGCGTGCGTCGGTGTCCGATTCTCTGATGCGCCAGATCGGTGGGACAGACGCAATGCAGGGAAACGAGATCGGCCGATACCGCGTCGGCCATCTGAGTGGCGTGTCGGCGATTGTCGGGGTCGATCCAGCTCGCGTCAAGGATCACCGACACCCCTGACGTGAGTAGAACCCTTGCCCGCCAGAGCAATTCGTCGTAGACGCGGGCCCGTCCGGCGGCGCAGTAGCGGCCGGCGCCGAAGCGACCGACCTCCTCGTTCAGCGCTCCGACCCGAGCCAATTCCTTGCGAACGTGGTCGCTGGCGAAGACGACCGCGCCGGTGGCCTCCGACAGTTCCGCCGCGACCGTCGACTTGCCCGTTCCGGGCAGCCCGCCGATCAGGGTGAGCCGTACTGTCGCCCGTTCCAGTCGTCGGGCGGCGATGGACAGGTGTTTGCGTAGTCGCGGGCCTGCTGCGGGCTCGCCTTGTCCGAGGCGGATCAGATCCACCTTCGCCCGGACCGTCGCCCGGTAGGCGATGTAGTGATCGCGCAACGAAGTGGGCGCGGGGTCGCCCGCCGCGCGGAGATAGTCAGCGACCAAGCGATCGCCGAGTTCGGCGTGACCGAGGAAGTCGAAGTCCATGGCCAGGAACGAGATGTCGTCGCACCGGTCGACATAACGCAATCGGTCATCGAAGTCCAGGCAATCGAGCACCCGAAAACCGTCCGGCAGGTCGAAGATGTCTTCGGCGAGCAGATCGCCGTGGCCGTCGACGATGCGGCCATCGTTGATCCTGTTGTCCAGCAATGATGTTCGACCGTCGAGGTAGCGCATTGCCCGGTGATCGATGCGCTCGACCATCGGGAGGTCGACGAGTTCTCCCGAAGCTTCTCGCAACGGGCTGAGCAAGGATCGCCACCGAGCGCGCAGCGCGTCGGCGGAGCCCTCACGGTCGATCTCGGAACTGCGTCGGGCACGGTCGTGGAACCGGACCAGCAGGCTGACCAGGGCGGGCAGATCGACCGGGGGTTCTTCGTCCCCGGCGGTGAGCAGGTTCGACAGTCGTCGGTCCTCGGGCATCCGGCGCATGACCAGGACCGGCTCGGCGGGCCCACCCCCGACGTCGCTGAGGTGCGCGACGCCGAGGTAGACATCCGGCGCCAGCCGCCGGTTCAGTTCCAGCTCACGCGCACAGGCGTCTTCGCGCAACGCTACGGTGCTGAAGTCGAGGAAGTCGGTGCGCAGCGCCTTCTTCACCTTGTACGCGCGATCACCACAGAGCAGTACGACGCCGGAATGTGTCTCGTGTACCCGCGCCGGTACCGGGATGATCACGGCTGTGCTCAGTTCTCCGCGACGAGCGAGGCGCCCGCCGTGGCACCGCCGTCGAGCACGAACTCCGAGCCGGTGGAGAAGGTCGCCTCCGTCACGATGAAGCCGACCATCGCGGCGACCTCGTCGGGCTCACCGAAACGGGGGAGCGGTTGTCCTGCGGCGATACTCGGGTCCATGCCCGCGGTCATCGGGGTGCGGATGGGCCCCGGATGGACCGAGCACACACGAATGCCCGCGTCGCCGAGTTCGATCGCCGCGGCCTTGGTCAATCCGCGCAGTCCCCACTTGCTGGCGACGTAGCCGGAGATTCCGGAATAGCCGATCAGTCCGGCCGTCGAGGAGACGTTGACGATGACGCCGTCACCCGCGGCGCGCAGCCGTGGCGCGGCCAGGTGCATGCCGAGCCAGGAGCCGACCAGATTGACGTCGAGAACGTGGCGGAACTGGCTGGGCGATTCGGTCTCGACGCCGCCGAAGTCGAGGATGCCCGCGTTGTTGACCAGGACCGCGAGTGGTCCGAATGTCGCTTCGGCGTCGTCGAGCACACGGCGCCACTCGTCCTCGTCGGTGACGTCGAGGTGGCGGAAGATCGCTTGCGAGCCGAGCGCGTCGGCAGTGGCCGCGCCGTCGCGCTCGAGCAGATCCGCGACGACGACGCCGGCTCCGGCCTTGGTCAGTGTGCGTGCGACGGCGGCACCGATACCGCGCGCACCGCCGGTGACGACGACGCTGCGGCCATGAAGATCGGACATGATCGAACCTTTCGTAGGGGTGTTCAGGAAACCCGGGAGTTCAGCGATGGTCGGAAGGGTTCGTGGCGAGTGCGTGGTCGAGGAGGACCCGCCGTTCGGCGGCGGCGACGACCCGGCGGGTGTCGGCTATGGCGTCGGGGGTTACCGAGATCGAGGTGATGCCCCACCGCACGAGGTTCTCGGCGAAGGCTGGATGATTCGACGGCGCCTGGCCGCACAGCGAGGACGTCACGCCGAGCCGACGTGCGGTGGCGATGATGTGTGAGATCGCTCCCAGCACGGCGGGATCGGATTCGTCGAAAAGCTCGGCGCACTGCTCGGAGTCACGGTCGACGCCCAACATCAGCTGTGTCAGATCGTTGCTCCCGATGGAGACGCCGTCGATCCCGAGCCCGATGTATTCGGGCAGCCAGTGCACCACCGAAGGCACTTCGGCCATCACCCATCGGTGCAGTCCGCGCTGGTGGCCGAGCGGGCTGGCGTCGATGAGTTCGAGGCAGGCCTCGAGTTCCCACCGGGTACGGACGAAGGGGATCATCACGTGCAAGTTGGGGTGGCGTTGCCGAGCATGGGCCAGCGCGGCCAGCTCCACCGCGAAAAGATCGGGTTCGCGAATGTAGCGATAGCAGCCGCGGTAGCCGATCATCGGATTGTGCTCCACGGGTTCGTAGTGCTCGCCGCCACGCAGAGCGCGGAACTCGTTGCTGCGGAAGTCGGTGGTGCGGTAGACGACGGGACGTGAGCCGAAGGGCTCAGCGATGCGGCACAGCGACTCGCTCATGCGATCGATGAACAGCTGCTGCTCGCCGCGGGCGATGAGGTCGCGGGGGTGGCGCCCGTCCAGTGCTTCGGTCAGCAGGGTTTCCGCCCGGAGCAAGCCGACACCGTCGACGTCGCCGGCGGCGATCAGCGCGGCGCGCTCGGGGGTCGCGAGGTTGACGTAGATCTTGGTCGCGGTGGGTGCCGAGGCAGGGGGCGCCGGTCTCGGGGTGGTGGTCGCCGCGACGTCGTGGCGGCCTGCGGTGACTTCACCGGTGGAGCCGTCGACGGTCACCAGCGTGCCGTCGGTCAGTGTCGTCGTGGCGTCTCGAGCGCCGACGATGCACGGGATCCCGAGTTCTCGGGCCACGATGGCGGCGTGGCAGGTCATGCCGCCACTGTCGGTGACCACCGCGGCCGCCCTGGCCAGGGTGGGTAGCCAGTCCGGGTTGGTCATCGGCGCGACGAGCACCTCACCGTCGCGTAGCAGCGATCCCGTGTCCGGTGTCGCCAGCACTCGCGTGTGTCCTGACGCCGAGCCGGGCGCCGCACCCACGCCTCTGATGAGCACCTCGCGCGCGGAACCGCGGGTACTCGGCGGCTCGGTCGCGCCGGTCGGTGTGGTGATCGGCCGGGCCTGGACGATCCAGAGATCGGTGTGATCGAACGCCCACTCGATGTCTTGCGGGATACCGTGGTGATGGGCGGCGATGGCGAGCGCCGACGCGGCGACAGCGCGGGCCTGCTCGTCGGTCAGCACCGGGGTTCGTGCGTCGGCGTCTGACAGCTCGATCCGCTGATCGCCGTCGGGCCCGGCGACCACAGCGAATTGCTGGTGTCCGCGACGGGTGTGGAGCAGAGTCGGCCCATCGGCGTCGAGCAGATAGGTATCCGGCTCGACCTCGCCGGAGACCACCACCTCACCCTGGCCCCTGGCCGCCTCGACGACCACACGATCCAGTCGCCCTGTCGTCGGATCGGCGGTGAAGGCGACCCCGGAGCGTTCGGCGGCGACCATTCGCTGCACCACCACCGCCATCACCGGTCGCCCGTGCATCCCGCGCCGTGCTCGATAGGTGAGTACCCGCGGGGTGAACAGCGAGGCCCAGCAGTCGATCACCGCGTGTAGCAGCGCGTCGTCGCCGCGCACGTTGGTACGGGTCACGTTCATTCCGGCGAACGAGGCGCTTGCGCCGTCCTCACCGATCGCCGAGGACCGGACCGCGACCGCCACCTCGTCACCCAGCGCGTGATAGGCCGCCAGGACGGGTGCGCGGACTGTGTCGGAGAGTTCGGTGGCGCGGACGAGTGCTCCCATCCGGTCGCACAGTGCGATGACGGCCGCGGCGTCGGCGGTCGATGCCAGGGCCTGGCCGTGCAGCCGGTCCAGTTCGGCGCCCGCGGGGCCGTCGGTCAGTGTGTGCTCGTAGGAGGCCGCGAGGATCACGAACCCCGCTGGGACCGGGAGCCCCGCGGCGACGAGTTCGCCGAGATTGGCGCCCTTGCCACCGGCTCGGTCGGCGTCGGCCAAGCGCAATCCACTGAATTCGGTGACGAATTCACCCATGTCGTATCCCCTCGTTTCCGGCTGGTCGTCGGTTGGTTCCCAGCGTCGTCGGCTCCCGGATCGGTCGATACGGCCGAAGGTCCTGACGGGGTTGGCATTGGTCCTCGCCCGCCGGGCCGTGCGGACGGGTCCGGACCGAATGGCAGGGCCGGACAGGTCCCCGTCGGCGGGGACAACAGCACGACCTCCACGCGGACGACAACGACGTCGATCAGGTAGCGGTTACCGACACAACGAGGTGACGGCGCCGCTCGTGCGAGAGGTTTCACACCGCGTGCGTCGAAGGGGTCCGACCGATCCGATGCCGGTGTCGACGAGCGCGCAGCATCTTGTGCGCGGTGTCGGCCACCAGCAACGCTGGTATCGCGCAGGCCGCGAGCAGCCAGCCCAACGCGGTAGGAGCGGTGCCGCCGAGCAGGCGCGGCAACGGCGGCACCCAGAGAAACACCGCCAGCAAGCCGAGTTCGATCGCCACTGTGTAGAGCAACAGCGGGTTGCCCTTCCACCCGATCGCTCCGACCCACCGCGATTCGCTGCGACAGGCGAAGGCGTTCGCCAACTGGCCGAAGACGATGGCGACGAACAGCGCCCCCGATGCCGAGGCGAGTACTTCGACATCCACCTCGGCACCAGGACTCCAGCCCGCCACCGCGAGTACGGTCAGGAACGCGATCATGCCGATGCCCGCTTCGGCGGGACCGAGAACGCCGAACACTCTGCGTAACAACCGTGGATCGATGAGTGCGCCGATCTTCGCCCGCCCGGACATCGTGCGTCTATTCGGCGGTTCCGCACCGAGTGCCAGCGCGGGCAGCATGTCGGTGCCGATGTCGAGGGCGAGCACCTGCAGGACGGTGAACCCGAGCGGAATGGTGCCGCCGCTGGCCGCCCACAGGGCAAAGGGCGCGAGTTCGGCGACATTGTCGGTGAGGTGATAGGTGAGGAACCGTCGAATATTGGCGAAGGTCGCGCGCCCGAGCCGGACCGCCGCGACGATGGTGCCGAAATGGTCGTCGAGCAAGACCAGATCGGCTGCCTCGCGCGCGACGTCGGTCCCGGATGCGCCCATGGCGATGCCGATGTCGGCGGTGCGCAGGGCAGGACCGTCGTTCACGCCGTCGCCGGTCATCGCGACCACGTGGCCTCGCTGCTGCAGGGCCGCCGCTATCCGCAGCTTCTGCTCGGGCGAGACTCGTGCGATCACCACACCGCCTCGTTCGAGCAGATCTGCCAGCCGCGTGTCGTCGGTGGGCAGGTCCTCGCCCACCACCACGACTCGGTCCGGGCCGAACAGCCCGACCTGCTCGGCGATGGCGGCGGCGGTGCCGGGATGGTCACCGGTCACCATCGCCAGCTCGATTCCAGCGCTGCGACAGGCCGCGATCGCCTCGGCCACGTCCTCGCGCGGCGGGTCCTCGAGCCCGATCACTGCCAGCAGCCGCGCCTTCGGGCGAGCTTGCTCGGCTCGGGCAACGGCGATGACACGTAGACCACGCTCGGTCATTCCGGTGATCTGCGCGGCGAGGGCGTCGCTGTCGTTGTCGTTGTCGCACAGCGCGAGTACCGCTTCCGGTGCGCCCGTGATGTGCTCACCATCGGCATCGATCACCGAGGCGCGACGAGTGTGGGAGTCGAATGGTGTCCGTTGGTCGGGCGGCGGCGGTTCGCCGGCGCCGATGCCCGCGGCGAATACATGCACCGCAACTTCCATCGGGTCGCCGATCGGTGTCCACTTCCCGTCCCGCCGCTGGGCGTGGGCATCGGGCGAACAGCGGGCGGCGGAATCCGCGGCCGTGCGCGCGGCGCGGAGCGCGGCGTCGGTCCCGTGCAGTCTCCTGGCGGGTTCGTATCCCGCGCCGTCCACCGTCACCGAGCCGCACGGTGTCCAGACCTCGACCACCTGCATCTCGTTGCGGGTCAGCGTGCCGGTCTTGTCCGTGCAGATGAAGGTGGTCGCGCCGAGCGTCTCGACCGCTTCGAGCCTGCGGACCAGCGCATGCTCGGTCGCCATCCGCTGTGCGGCGCGCGCGAGCGACAAGGTCACCGTCGGGAGCAGACCTTCGGGGACGAGAGCGACGGTGACTCCGATGGCGAACAGCAGGCTTTCGGTGAGGTCGCGCCCCAGTGCGGCGAAGACGCCGAACGACACCACCCCGACGAGTACCGCGATGAGCGCGACCAGCCGCACCACCCGATGCAGCTGACGGGTCAGCGGGCTCGGCGGCCGGGTTGCCTGCTCGGTGACGGCGGCGAGTGCGGCCAGGCGGGTGGCCGATCCGATCGCACGCACCTCCGCCTCGCCCTGCCCGGTGACTATGTAGGTGCCGGCCAGTACCGGTTCGTTCATCATCCTGGCGATCGGTTCGGCCTCGCCGGTCAGCATCGATTCGTCGGCGGCCAGCTGCCGCGACGCGCGCACCGTCGCGTCGGCGCAGACTCGATCGCCCGGCTCCAGAACCAGCAGGTCACCCACCACCAGGGTGCGCGATTCCACCGTCACGACGTGCCCGTCGCGCCGCACCCGAGCCTGCATCGGGAGTAGCGCGCGCAGGCCCTCGGCGGCGCGGTCGGCCCGGAACTCCTGGACGAACGCGAACACACCGTTGAGCACGACGACGCAGCCGATCGCCACTGCGAGCACCGGCATGCCCGCGACGAGTGCCAGGACGGCGGCGACCCACAGCATCGCGGCGAAGAAATGTGTCAGTTGCGCCGCGAACTGCGCGACGCGGTTCGGCCTGGGTGGCTCGGGCATGGTGTTGGGTCCGTCACGCCGATGCCGCAGGGTCGCTTCGGCGTCGGTCAGTCCCGGCCGGTCGACCGTTATCGCCATAGCGGCCTCCTTTTCGCTGGTCCGGCGGCTGCCATGGCCCAGTCTGTCGAGGCGAACCCGGACGCGGCTACGGCCGAAGTGCCCTGCGAGAGGACAAAAGGACACAACTAGGGGGTGGGCTGAGCCGCCGCCACGGCGACGACCAACGGCACTCGCGGCGGGGTCTGTGGTCCCTGGTCGCGCCCATCGGATCCTTGGTCGAATCGACACACGTTCGATTCGACGAGCAGGAGATGACCATGACCCACCACGACCCGCTGGCTC
The DNA here is from genome assembly GCF_001427185.1 of Nocardia sp. Root136. Classification (NCBI taxonomy): domain Bacteria; kingdom Bacillati; phylum Actinomycetota; class Actinomycetes; order Mycobacteriales; family Nocardiaceae; genus Nocardia; species Nocardia sp. Root136. The sequence goes on along the minus strand of NZ_LMFE01000001.1, from coordinate 257,233 downwards.
CGACGGTCCACACCGCCCATGTGTGGTTGCACGCTGTCGCCGAGAGCCTCGACACCGAGGACCGCCGTTTCGCATTGCGCGCACTACGTGCGTGGTTGCACACCGTGCGCGATCGGATCGGGGTCGACAGTTCGGCGCACTTGTCGGCCCAGCTGCCCGAACTGCTTCGCGGCGTCTACTACGAGAACTGGGTACCGAGCCATGTGCCGGTACGGCACGGCTTGCGTGAGTTCCTCGCTCAGTTCGCCAGGGAGGCCGGTGTTGCACCCGCCGAAGTGCCCGCGGTCGTTGCTGCGGTGACCTTCGCGTTGGAGGAGCTGTTCTCGCCGGGCCTGCTCAGCCGTACATTCGCGGCAATGCCGCAGGAGCTGTATCGCCTCTATTACGGGGCGAGTTCGGATATCGCGGGCCGGGTACACCCGGTCGAGGACCTCGACGGCGCCGAAGAATCGGTGCCGGGCGACCTCGTCGCGCGGCTGGAACGCCGGGTTCTGGCCCTGACCGACGCGGTCGCGGCACTCAGCGCGGGCCTGGCACAGCTGCCCACCGACCCTGCCGATGACACGCGGGCCGCCGACGCGGCGCGGCGTGCGCACGACCTGCTGCTGGCGGGCGGTCTGGTCGGCCCGGATCACCGGTCGGCGTGATCGTGGATGAACCGCTCCTGTCGAATGCTGTCAGTGGTTTCCGCGAGTCGAGATGTAAGTCGAGGCGACAACCATCAGCGCGAAGATGATCGCGATCAATACGGCGGCGAGTGGCCAGTTCATTGTTGTTCCTTTCGTGGTCGGCGAATCAGATCGGGCGGTGTCGAAGGCGGTAGGCGAGGGCGCACACGGCGAGTCCGAGCACACCGAATAGCGGCTGGAGCCAGTGGAATCTGCCGATGACAAGCGGTTGTACCGTGACCCAGCCGATCAGCAGCAGACCGCTGGTGAAGGCGATCGGCACCATATGTAGGTCGGCGCGCAGAGTCGCAATGGCGGTGGCCGACATCGGGAGACCGACGATCAGTGCGAGCATGCAGCCCGCGAAGAACGGACTGGCGAACGGGAGGTGCTCGGTCACCTCCGCACCCAGATCGGCACCGCCTCCGGCGAGACCCACGGCACCGGCGAATGCCCACAGCGCCACGAAACCGGACGTGCCGATCAGCGACGTGCGCACTGCGCGATCCGACTTGCGTTCGCTCAATGTGGACATTACTTCCTCCGGAATATGGGCGAGAGGCGGTTCGACAAATGCCTTGCGGCACAACTCGATTGTTGTCGCCGTCCCCCTGTTCAGCCGAGGGTCTGAAAGCCCTTCTCGGGGTGACCAAGGTCTTCCCTGTTCCCCTCGTCGGATATGCGCACGATATCGATATCGGCGGTCAAAGATTCGAGCGTCGCGGGGTCGAAGACATCGGTACCGGGAAGTACGACGGTTGCCGCCGCCGCGGCAACGCCGACCGCGCAGGCGTCCAGCATCCGGTCTCCGCAGCTCAGCCGATACGCGACCGCGGCGACCAGGCTGTCACCCGCGCAGGCGTCGCTGCGCGCCGGTGACGGCAGCCTCGGCGCGGCCAGCTCGTAGTGGGCGCGACTGTCGGAACAGACCGCACCGAGCGCACCGACCGTGGTGATGACGTGCTCGCAAGCGCCACGTTCGAGCAGCAAGGTGTTCACGGCGCGCGCGTCGGCGAAGGTCGTGACGGGATGTCCGAGCAGCGCGCCCGCCTCGGTTCGGTCGAGCCGGAGCAGGAAGACCCGCTCGCGCAACATCGTCGTCAGTTGTGCCCCGGCGATGTCGGCGATGAGCCGCGCGCCGCGGGCGCCGACGGTGCGGGCGACAGCGGCGCTGAAATCCTCACTCAGGCCGGGAGTCGCGCTCCCGGAGAGGACGAAATAATCGCAGCGCCCGGCGATTTCGGCGATCGTATCGAGACAGCGTTGTTGCTCGGTCCTGGTAAGGACCGGGCCGGGCGCCACGATGTGATAGCTGCGCCCCTCGGCGTTGTCCGCGAGCACGAATGCCTCACGGGTGTCTTCGGCGATCTCGATGGATTCGTGCTCCAGCTCCTCGTCATCGAGCAGTCGTTCCAGGCGTGCGCCGGTTTCGCGGCCGCAGGTGTGCACGGCAACGGCCGCGCCGCCGAGTCTCCGAACACAGCGAGCCACGTTGATCCCGCCGCCGCCGCCACGAATCGAGTGCACCTGCGCGCGGGACTTTCCCTCCGGTAGCAGGTGCGCGACGACGAGCGAGAGGTCGACGGTGGGATTGACGGTGAAAGTGGCGATCGGCACCGAACGCGGCGAGACGGGCATGACGTCAGCGTCTCGCGCTCGAGGGGCGCGCTGTCAGAGACACATATGCCCGGACGAGGCCCACGAGCACGAGTGCTTCGGCGCCGAGTACGCAAGTGAGCAGCCCGTTCATGGTTGTCCTTTCGACGCGTCGGTCAGGCTTGGACGGTGACGGCCTGGGCAGAGGAGGCCGCAGCGAGTCGACGTATTCCGGTGATGACGACGACGGTTTCGTTGCCATGGTGCCAGCGTCGCTCGAGACCGGGGCAGGGGAGCAGAGCAATGATGCCTGTGAGAAGGGGACCAAAGGCACCGTCGCCACAGTGGTGACCATTCGCGGTCGGCCCCGGGACTTTCGGCTCTGCAATCGGCGCTTGCCGGGGGGCGACGATCAAGCCATGGCAATCAGTCCCGTACTCGCCCCGGTGCGGGGCCACAGTCTCCCCGGGCCATACCGGATGCTGATCGGAGCCGAGCAGATGACGACTTCCACATTCCAGATCGACGGCATGGTGTCGCGGACGGCCAGGCTGTGGCGGTGCCGACCCTGGAACGCCAATCCGCTCATGCGCTGGCCCGACCGATTGCTGGCTGCGGTGCGCATACTCGTCGCCGTCCTGGTGTTGGTTTCGGTGCCGGTGGCCGGCGCGGTGGGAACGATCACCTACACCGACGACGCCGCTGATATCCGCGCACAGCGAGCGGGTGCCACTGTCGTGACTGCTCTGGTCCTGCAACGCCCCGAGCGCACCCCCGCCCACCTGTACCGCGCGCGGGTGAGCTGGCCGGGCGCCTCCGGCTCGTCGGTTGCCACGGTGACGGTGGTTCGTAAGATCTCCGAAGGCGACCGGATCCCCGTGTGGGTCAACGCCTCCGGTAATCCGATTCCCGATCCGCGAGCACCGTCCGCAGCCGTGATGAGCGGAATAGGTGCCGCCATGGTGATTCTGATCGGCGTGGGGTTCACCGGGCTGTGTCTGATCTTTCTCACGGAATCACTGGTGACCCGGCTCCACTCGATCGCCTGGGACCGGCACATGTCAGCACCGTGATCGGCCGCGGTCACCGCAATTCGGGCTCAGACCAAAGGCACTCTCGCGAGGGCCGCAAGCCCCTGACAACCGCTGGTATCCGAAGCCGATGATCGAACCCCTACCCACATCTGATCCCGCTCTCACATCAGGGTATTTCGGCGGCCGGTGATGGACTATTTGCACTTCCCGTGACCGAGCTTTCGCGCAAGGATCGATTCAGTGGCAGCGCCACAGTCCCATCCGGTGACAAGCTGTCACGACCGTCCACTTCGAGGTCGACTGATGACAGAACTACGTCCCCTGGACATGGGGTTCATGGAGCTGGAGGACACCGATCGCCATATCAGCCTCGGCATCGGTGCCGTGGCGATCATGGCTGGGCCGGTACCGACCCGCTCGGCATTCGACGCGATGCTCGCCGAGGGCGTCGATCGCAATGAACGTCTTCGGCAGCGAGTCCGCCGGTCGCCGCTGGATTTGACCGCGCCGGTGTGGGAGCAAGACCCCGACTTCGCGTTGGCACACCATATTCGCTGGACGGCGCTGCCCGGCGCGGGCGATGAGCCGACGCTGCGTGAGCTCGTCGCGACCGAGCTGGAGGAGAGGCTCGACCGCGACCATCCGCTGTGGCAGTGCGTGGTCGTCGATCGAGTATCCGGAGGCCGCTGGGCGTTGATCGTCAAGGCACATCACAGCATGGTCGACGGTGTCTCGGGGATGAGCTTGTTCGAGCGACTGTGTGATCCGCCCGAAGACAGTGTCTCGAAACGCACTGTCCCGTCCCGCGGTTCAGGCGTCGGCCTTGTCGATCGACTGGTCAGGGGCGTGCGGGACCCGTGGGCGGTGCCGCGCTTCGCCCTGACCATGGCGCGCGGTCTGCTTCCGGTGGTGGGCGCGGCGATCTCGCCGGCACTCTCGTCGTCGTTGAACGGTCCTCTCGGCCGACAGCGCCGGTATGCGATCGCCAGAGCGTCGCTGACAAATGTCCACGCGATCGGCACGAGTTTCGACGTGACCGTCAACGACGTGGTACTGGCCGCTGTCGCGTCGGCCTACCGCACCGTGCTGTCACGGCGTGGCGAGGAGCCGACGGCCGGCAAAGTCCGTGTTCTGGTTCCGGTGTCGGTGCGTGCTCCCGGCGCCGAGGAGATCACCGACAATCGGGTGTCTGCGATGATCCCGTATCTGCCGATCGAGCTGGCCGACCCCATCGAGCGGCTGGCCGCTGTCCACGAACGCATAGCGCGACATCGTGCCAGGGGGGAGGCCGGTGCGCAGAGCTCGCTGCTGGCGATGGCCGAGTGGGTGCCCCATGCCCTGGTCGGGTGGACCTTCCGGCTGGCGGGGCATTTCCCGCAGCGCAGTGTCGCCGCATTGGTGACCAATGTTGTCGGCCCCCGCCGCCGACTGACTTTCCATGGGCGTGAGGTGCTCGAAATCCTGCCGTGTGTCCCCCTCGCGATGCGCCTGCGCACAACTATCGCAGTCCTCAGCTATCGCGACTGCCTCATCTTCGGAATCACCGGCGACTTCGACACCACACCTGATATCGACAGCATCGCCGACGGCATCGAACGCGAGATCGCCGACCTATCGGCACGATCGAGCCGAGCCGACCTCGGCGATTCTCGCTGACTGTCCGGGCCCCGTGCGCCGAGCGTGTCGGATCGCGCGCAACCCGGTTCGGCGCGCTCGTACACATCGGCCGAACCACTGCGCTTCCCCCGTTGAAAGCGACCGGACACCGGAACGACAGGCACGCCCCCGACACCTATCCGACCGCGGTGTGCGGCGCCGCGCCGAGCGGGACTTCCCACGTTTGTCCCGCCTCGAGTACCCGCTCGCTGCCCTCGATGCCGACCCGGATCGGCCCCGCGGTGCTGGGGTGCAGCCGCAACCGCACACCCGTGTGGGTGACCGTAACCGTCAGCGGCTGACCACGGTAGGAGATGGTGAACTCCGCCGCGGGTAGCTCGGCAGGAAGGACCGGGTGCAGTCGCAGCATGTCCTGGCGCGTTTCGATGCCGCAATAGCAGCGCAGCACCATGTCGGCGGTGCCGGCCATCGCGCCGATGTGCACGCCCTCGCGAGTCGTGCCGCCCTGGGTGTCGGCCAGATCGGCGTCCAGGGCGCGGATGAACAGCGACCACGATGCCTTCCGGTCGGTGCGAGCCAGCACCCAGGCGTGCGCGAGGCGGCTGAGCGTCGAACCGTGGCTGGTTCTGGCCAGGTAGTACTCGACGGTACGAGGGATGGATTCCGGAGGAAGGCGATAGTCGAGCCGTTCGAGCACATGACGCAGTTCCTCTGCCGAGAACAGGTAGAACAGCATCAGCACGTCGGCCTGCTTGGACACCTTGTAGCGGTTGGTCGTGTCGCCTTCGGTCTGCAGGATCAGATCGAGTCGTTCGATGTTGCCGTAGCGCGCACGGTAGGAGTCCCAATCGAATTCGTCGAGCTCCTCGTATCCTTCGAACTGGCTCATCACCCCGTCTCGATGGAACGGCACGCGCAGTCGCCGACTGACCCGATCCCAGTGTGCCGGTTCGTCGGACCGCAGTCCCAGCCGATTCCACAGGGGAGCGCAGTCGCCGCCGTCGAGGAGCCCGACCACCTCGCGGGCGCGCGCCAACGTCCACGCGGCTAGGACGTTGGTATAGGCGTTGTTGCGCAGCCCCCGCCCCGGCGATCGCGGATCTCCGTCGTGGTACTCGTCCGGGCCCATGACTCCCTCGATATCGAACCGGTCCGCGCCTGGGTCGTAGACGGCCATCGAGGCGAACGACCGAGCTACCTCGATCACGATCTCGGCGCCGACATCGACGAGGAATCGTTCGTCGCCGGTGCTCTGGTAGTACTGCCAGATGCTGTAGGCCACGGCCAAACCCACATGGCGTTGCCGGGAGGAGTGGTCCGGCATCCATTGCCCGTTGCGGATGTTGAACAGCTCGCTCGGTGCCTCTTCCCGGCCGTCGCTGCCGCTCTGCCACGGAAAGAGGGCACCGTCGAGACCCGCTGCCCGCGCGGCGTCGCGGGCGCGGTCGAGCCGCGCGTAGCGGTAGCGCAGTAGCGCTCGGGTGAGCTCCGGCTGCCGCAACGTCAACATCGGATAGACGAACAGCTCGTCCCAGAAGACGTGTCCCCGATACCCCTCGCCGTGTAGTCCTCTCGCAGGCACACCGACGTCGAGGTCGCTCGCCGAGGTGTGCACCGCCTGCAGGACGTGGAATACGTGAAGGTTGAGTGCGAGGTTGCGGTCGTGGTGGTCGCCGAGGGCGATGGCGAAGCGATCCCACAGCTGCGCCCAGGCCGCGACATGGGCATCACGGAGCTCGGCGACATCCGCGACGCGGGCGATCCGATCCGCGGCGGCGAGCCCGGCGGCGGAGATACCGCGATCCCGGGAGGTGCTCACGGCGGCGACCTTCTCGACGGTGACCGGATTCGCCGGGCCGATCCGGGCGGTGACGACGAATCCCGGGCGGGAACTGTCACCGCGAAATCGGCGCTCGAGGACCGTCGCACCGACCCTGGTCCGCGCGGCCGTGGCGATCGTGAGACCCGACTGTGTGGTAGCTGTTTCGTACAGGACCGTCTCCTCGTCGAGCCTTCGATGATTTCCCGGAACCAGATGGTGTGCGGCCAATGCTCGATCGGCGCCGACGTTGCGGTTGCTCACGCTGCCCTCGATCACGGATTCGACGACCACTTCGCCGTCCCAGTTGTGGGCCTGAATCGTCAGTTCCAGCACCGCGACGTGTGGATCCGCCATGGAGTGGAACCGTCGAGTGGTCACCGTCGTCTGCCTGCCCTGGCTGTCCTCGTACCGGTCGAGGCAGGTGAGGACTCCCGCGCGAAGGTTCAGGTCCTGGTGGTGGCTGACCATTTCCGGTAGGCCTGGTCGAAGGACCGTTCCGTCGGAGTGCCGGACGGTGACGTACGCCCAATTCGGCGCGTTGACGAGGTGTTCGGTCTCGACAACCCGCTCGCCCACCGTCGAGGTCAGCCTGTTGTAGATCCCGGCCAGGTAGGTGCCGGGATAGTGCACCCCGTCGGGCGTAGTTCCCGGTGTGGCGCCGCGGCTGGCCCAGTATCCGTTTCCGGTGGTGCACAACGCTTCTCGCGTGCCCTCCTGAGTCGGGTCGAAGTCGTCATAGATGAGGTTCCAGCCGCCGGAATTCGCTGGTGCCGCTCCACCGCACCAGCGTGTCGAACTCGCGGGGATCGGGTCGGAGTTCGACGAGGTGAGGGCCAGGTCGGACAGATCGGTGACGATGACGTCGGCGCCGACCTTCGCGAGTCCGGCGCCCGCGCCGGTGCGATCGACACCGATGACCAGACCGAACCTGCCCGCGACGGCTGCCTGTACCCCGGCCGTCGCGTCTTCGAGCACCACCGCGTCGATCGGCTCCACCCGGAGCCTGCGCGCGGCCTCGAGAAACATCGCGGGATCGGGTTTACCGGGCAGTGCCTCCTGTAGCGCGTCGTTGCCGTCGACGCGCACGGTGAACGACTCGGCCAGACCTGCGGCGTCGAGCACGGCGGCACAGTTGGAACTCGCGGTGACCAGCGCCGTCGGCACCCGGGCCGCGCGGAGGCGCGCCAGCAGTGCGGCGGCGTCCGGAAAGACACGCACGCCCGATGCGGCGATCTCGGCGGCGAACAGATCCTGCTTGCGCGCGGCGAGTCCGGCCACGGTCAGACTGCTCGGCGCATCCTGCGCCGACCCCTCGGGGACGCTCATACCCCGGGAGCGCAGGAAGGATCGGACTCCGTCACTTCTGCTACGGCCGTCGACGAACCGCCGATAGTCGGCCTCGATATCGAACGCGGGGATCGGGCGGTCGGTCAGCTGAGGTAAGACCTCGTCGAAGAGTCGCTTCCATGCCGCGGCGTGCACGGTCGCGGTGTCGGTGACGACGCCGTCCATGTCGAACACCACCGCGCCGTATCCGTTGGCGGTCCTGCCTGCCGATCTCGGCAGGTTCTCGAGGCGCATCACCCTGCCCGACAGTCACTGGACCCGAGCACCCGAATTCGTTCACCATGCACAGTTCGATCCTGCCTCGACGACACGACGCAGCGGAAGTGCTGCAGGAGGGCTCGCCGATGACCTGAAGTCCCTCCGAACGGGGTCATCGTGCTCTTATCCCGCTCCGGTGCTGCTGAGACCGTGGAAAGACAGACCATCGACGAAGGACGGACACCATGGAGCGCGGACTGCCCGATGACAACACCGTGATGGCGGCGCTGAGGCTGGCCGGGCGCGCCCCGTCCGTGCACAATGTGCAGCCCTGGCGCTGGCGCATCGCCGATGAGAGCATCCACCTCTACCTCGACCCGCGGCGTGCGCTGCCCGCGACCGACCCTGATCAGCGCGACATCGTGCTCAGCTGCGGGGCGGCATTGCATCATCTGTCCGTGGCGCTCACGGCGATGGGGTGGGCGCCGGTTGTTCACCGGATCCCCGACCCCGCCGCCCCGGACCACCTGGCTGCGGTGACTCTGCTGCGGCGCCGACCGACCTCGCTCGACATCGAGATGAGCAAGTCGATCACTGCACGCAGGACCGACCGCCGCCACTACACGTCGTGGCCGGTTCCGCCGGGATACCTGAGTCTGTTCGCCGAGCGGGCGATGGAACTGGGCGCGATCGTGCGACGCATCGACGACCGCGAACGGGTGAAAGCCGCCGCCGCGCACGCGGGCAGCATTCATGCCGATGACGAGTCGTATCGGTTCGAACTCGCGATGTGGTCGGGGCGCCACGGCAGTGCCGACGGCGTCCCCGCCCGCAACGTACCGCCCGCGCATCCGGCGGACGAGTTCCCGCCGAGGACCTTCGCGGCGGCCGAATTCGCCGATCCGGCAAGCGAACCCGATCAAGCCGAATTGCTGGTGCTCGGCACCGGTGCCGACGATCGGCGGTCGAGGCTGCGGGCGGGCGAGGCGCTCAGCAGCATGCTGTTGACGGCAACCGGAATCGGCCTGGCCACCTGCGTGCTCACCGAACCGCTCGAGATCGCGGGACAACGCGCACTCATTCGTCGAGATCTGCTGTTCGGCACCGCTTATCCGCAGGCCATCGTCCGGGTCGGTTGGGCACCGACAAGTGCTGATTTCCCGCCCGAAACGCCCCGTCGACCGATCGCCGACCTGTTGATCCGAGACGCGGAGGATTCCGATGACCGGTGACCCCAGGCCCGACGTCGAGACTGTCCGCGCTGTTTTCGACCGTGCCGCTCGCGCGCCTTCGCTGCACAACAGCCAGCCGTGGCGCTGGCGCTGGGACGGCACCGCCGCGGCGCTCTACGTCGACGCCGGCCGGTTGCTGCCCGCGACGGACATGTTCAATCGGGAAGGCATGCTCGGCTGTGGGGTGATGCTGAACCACGCCGACGTCGCGTGGAACGCCGCGGGGTGGGAGCCTCGCGTCACCACGTTCCCGGAGCCCACGGTTCGCTCCCACGTCGCCTCACTCGAACCTGTGCGCCCGCACGTGCCTTCCGAGCCGGAACTGCTTCTCGCCCAGGCGATCGAACGGCGCTACACCGACCGGACACCGATGGCACCGCCCACAGATCGGCTGGTGACGCAAGAAATACTGGAGTTCCTCGGACACCGATCCGGCACGACCATCATCTTTCTCGACCCGCCTGCCGTGCACGCGCTACGCGGGATCTCCGCGACAACTGCCGGGTTGCGTCGCTACGACCCCCTGTACCAAGCGGAGCTGAGCTGGTGGGCCGCAGCTCCGGATGCGGGCAGGGCCGGCGTGCCCGCCGCCACACTGCCGGCGGCCACCGACCGCTCCCGGGTGCCGGTCGGCCGCGAATTCCCTTCCGGGACTGTAGAACCCGCAGGTGATGGCGATGACGAGGCGATGGTAGCGGTGCTGTCGACGCCGGGAGATTCGGCGGAGGACCTGCTCGACTGCGGGCGTGCGTTGTCGGCGGTACTGCTCGAATGCACCGTGCGCGGTCTGTCCACCTGCACCATCACACATGTCGTGGAACTGCCCTCCGCCCGGGCCGCCGTGGCCGATCTGGTGGGCCTGCGGTACCCGCAAGTTCTTGTGCGCATCGGCACCGCGCGGACAGATCCGCCACCCCGAACCCCACGCCGCCCCCTTGACGACTTTCTCGATATCGGCACAGCCGACCACCCCAACGGAGGAAACAATGAAAATCGATGACGCATTCTCGATCGCCAAAGACGCGCTGACCGTCGAGCGGGTCTACGCGGAGCCGGTGGAGCGCGACGGCACCACCGTCATCGGCGTCGCCGCGGTCTCCGGCGGCGCGGGCGGCGGCGGATCGGACCCCGAAGGTCAGCAGGGTTCGGGAGCGGGCTTCGGGATAGGTGCGAAACCGGTCGGCGCGTTCGTGATTCGCGACGGTCGGGTGCGCTGGCAGCCCGCTGTCGATGTCAACCGGCTGATCGCCGTGGTCGGTGCCGTCGCACTCGCCGCGCTGATCGTCGGGGCTCGCTTCGCGCGCCGGCCCTAGTTCTGTCCGCGGTCCGCCCTACCACTGTCACGGTAGGGCGGACCGATTCTTGTCACCCGCCGACGTGCCTTTGGTACTCCCGAATGGTGGCGCTCGGCCCTGCCCGCGGGTGGCCGTCGGGAGACATAGTGACGGTAACGATCGCAAACGCGCAGTGAGCGTTTCATTCCGAAGGAGACCGCGATGAATTGGTACGACCACGACGTCAATGGTTGGGGATATGCCTGGATGGGCTTCGGGATGCTCCTGTTCTGGGGGCTGTTGCTCGCGGGATTCGTGCTCGCGCTCCGGTACCTGTTCCGGCTCGACACCGATCGAACCGCACATCCGGCGGCTACCGGTGCCGAACACGTGCTGGCGGAGCGCTTCGCACGGGGCGAGATCGATGCGCAGGAATATGCCGACCGGCTGGCGGTCCTGCGTTCGACCGCCCAGCGATAGCCGGCCGACGAGCTCATCGAGGAGACCATGATGCGAACGAACAGAAACGACACCGGAGCGCGACGATGATCGCCGACGTCGCAACACGATGGATGATGGTCGTCGTCGGCGCCGTTGCCGCGATCGGTCTCATCGACGCCGCGACCGGCCGCAATCGGGACCTGGTGGTGGTTTCGGTGCCATCGTGGTGCTGAGTATCGCGCCGTCGCGCAGCGACTTCCGGTCGCCGCACTGCTCGAACGACTCGGACTCGGCGACGCCGTCTCGACCATCGCGGAGCACAGCAACGACGGCACCGAGGGCGTTGACGACGCGATGACCGAGGTGATCACCGAGCTCGACCACATCATCTTCGAAACGCATGGGTTCCTGAGCGGGTATCGTCTCGGCGCCCATGACCACCACACCGTCGGTGACACGATCGGTGCTCCCTGGCGACGATCAGCCGATTCGTTTCGGCCGTCGGCTGCCACCGCACCCGGTCGTCTCGAACGACGAAGGCACCAGATCGGAATACATCAGTCACCTCTGCCGCTGGTTCGCGGCGTCTTCGGCTCGGCAGGGCCTGGTGGTCTCAGGTGCTCGGTGATCCATATCGCCGACAAATAGGACTCCCATTGGGCGAGTTGGCTGCCGGTCGCCCGGCGCCCGGGCGTGGACATGTCGGTGACGCGGTGTTCGCACCGCATGCTCGCGGCCGCGGAACGGTTGTGCGCCAGCACTTGTCGATCTCCGCCGCCGATCAGAAACAGAGTCGGAGCGGTGATTCGGGCCAGCCGAGCACCTGCCAGGTCAGGGCGCCCGCCCCGGACGACAACAGCCTCGATTCTGCTGTGTGGTTCGGAGGCAGCCCACAGGGCCACGGGCGCGTCTGAGCCGAGGCCGAAGTAGCCGACAGGGAGGTCGCGGCACACGGTCGTCCAGAGCCAACGCCGAGCGGCGGTCAATCTGCTGCCGAGAAGGCGGACGTCGAAAATTCTGTCGACGTCGCGTTGTTCGGTCGGCAACAGCAGATCGACGGCTACCGAGGCGAGTCGGTGGCTTGCCAGGGCTTGGGCAAGGACCACGTTGCGTCGGTCGCTTCGTGTACTCCCGCTACCGTGGGCAATGACGACTACTCCGAGTGCCTGCGGTGGCACACGTAGCCGTCCGAGCAAGTCGATCCCTGCCGCGTCGATCGTCACTTCGAGGTCGTACGCGAGAACAGGATCCACGTTGTGAGCGAGAGTCACCGTTTCCTCCTGAGTCCGACAACAGTCAGTCTCGATCCGCGCACGTGGCGGTGAAAAGTGCCACAGGTCGCCAACCCATGAGTCGCACGGCCCTCGAACCCTGGGAACGTGGACGGATGGACGAGTCGGTCGCGGTCACCTGAGCCGACAGGGATTCCCTGGTCTCTGAGGATGCCCGCTCCCGCAGTGACAAACGACCATCCGGGCAGGGGCGCCGGACCCTAGCCCCGACCGCCCGGATCTTGATCGGATCGAGGAGTCCGAAACAACAGCTGAGGAGCCGAACATGAGTAGTCTGCCTGCCCACCGTCACCGCTTGTTTCCCGCGGTGAACGACTGGCTGACCGGGTTCCCGCCGGTCGAGAACCTCCGCCCGCTCTTCGAAGGCCGACTCATCAAGGTCGAGGAGGAGCTCGCTGACAACAAATACCTGCTGCGAGCAGAACTCCCTGGTATCGATCCGGCGAACGACATCGCCGTCACCGTGCGGGAGGGCGTGCTGACCATCACGGCCGAGCGTAGCGAGCGTAAGGAAACCAAGGGACGCACCGAGTTCGGGTACGGCTCGTTCACCCGCTCGATCGCCTTGCCCGCAGGTGCGGCCGAAGACGACATCTCCGCCAAGTACGACCAAGGCATCCTCACCGTCTCGATCCCGGTGACCGAGCCCGAGAAGGCACAAGAACGTCATATCACCGTCGAATCGGGCGGATAAGAGCAGCTCACCCGAGTGGCAGACGAGGGACACGCGTCGTCTCGGGCTCCGGGTGAGAAACGTCCGATCACCCGTTCGTAGCGGGACCGACGGCGAGTGCCACGGCGAGAGAGCGGATCCGATCATGGCGGTGACAAGGAAACCAGCAAGGAGGCACGTCATGCATGCGAAACCAGGCGACTGGCTCGTCATCGAGGGACATACCGTCGGCTGCGCTGTCCGGCGGGGGCTGATCGAGGAGGTCCACTCAGCAGACGGGTCTCCGCCCTATCTGGTGCACTGGACCGATGACGGTCATCGGGCGCTGACCTTTCCCGGACCTGACGCTTATGTGCTCACCGGGTCGGAATTGCGGGCACAGGAGGAGGTCGCGGCCGCGCGGTTCTCCTCGATGCAGCATCAGCCGAGCCATCCGGTCTGAGCGCGGTGAGCTGCGGCCGATCGGCTACCGGAGGAAGATCACTTCGATGAGGACGAAGGCCGCCACCGCGAAGATCAGAGAGGCGAACCACTTCTGTAGCCGGGTGGTGTCGACGTGCTTTCCGTAGCGGCCCGCGACGAGTGATCCGCCGATGGCCGTTGCGGTGAACACTGCGGTGACGCGCCAATCGAGGCTGAGATCGCCGAGGTAGGCCAGGAGTCCGGAGCTCGAATTGGCGGTGACGATCACGAGAGATGTGCCGATCGCCACGGACATCTCGATGCCGAGCAGGAGGACGAGGGCAGGGACGATGAGGAATCCTCCGCCCACGCCGAAGAGTCCGGTCAGGAATCCGACGCCGAGGCCGACCGGAACGGCGCGGGAGGTGCAGCGGCGCCAATCGATGGTGGATCCCTCCACGCGGCAGGCAGTGCCGATTCCCCCCGTGCCGGACATCATTCGAGCTCCGGCGGCGATCATCACCACCGCGAATCCTGCCAGTGTCAGTGGTGCGGGAAGAGCTCGGTTCATCGCACTGCCTGCGAACGCGGCCGGTAGTCCGGTCAGGGCGAACATGCCTGCGACTCGCCACTGCACTCGGCCGGACCGGATTTTGGGGATGGCGCCGAACAGTGCGGAAACGCCGACCACGAGCAGTGACATCGGCACCGCCTGCCCGAGCGGGATCCCGAGTCCGTAGACGAGCCCTGGGACGGCGAGAATCGAACCGCCGCCGCCCAGCAGGCCGAGCAGAATCCCGATGACGGCCCCGAGGACCACGGAGACGAGGATCGTCATCGGCGTCTCCTGCTCAGGTGCTATCGCGGGAATGGATGTGTCGTGGAATTCAGCCGCCGGCGGTGAGTGCGTCGATCGCGGCCTGCAGGCGTCGGCCTGCGTCGTCGGCGATCGCCGCGAGGGCGGGTTCGCCGGTGACCTGCACCAGCAGTTCGGGGTTCATCGCCTCCACCAGGACCGTGCCTTCCTCGGCCGCGCTGTCGCGCACGATCACATTGCAGGGCAGAAGCAATCCGATCTGTCGGTCGACCTCCACGGCCCGATGCGCCAGCGGCGGATTGCAGGCGCCGAGGATCAGATACCGTTCCATGTCCACGTCGAGCTTGGCCTTCATGGTGGCCTTCATGTCGATCTCGGTGAGTACGCCGAATCCTTGTTCCTGCAATGCCGCTCGGGTTCGGGCGACGGCATCCTCGAACGACGTTTCCAGTGTGGTGGACAGTGCCAGGTTCATCGGTGGGTCTCCGTTCTCGTTGGTGTGGATTCCGGGGGTCTAGCGGGTGGTCGGCTGAATTCGGCAGCTGGCGCGTTCGAGGCCGACTTTTTCCATGATCAGGCTGGCGGGGCACCATCCGACCATCGAGTAGAAGACGAGATTGGCGCCGACGAAACCGGTGAGCAGCAGCCACCACGGCGAGAAGACCGCAGCTGAGGCCACGCTCGCCAGCACGATCACGCCGGCCATCAGCGGCACAACTCGTTCTACAGTCCAGCCCTGATGGCGGGGGAGCTTCGGCACGGGCGTTTCCCTTCTCGTGGATCTGTCAGGCCAAGGCGAGGAAAAGCTTCTCGAGCTCGGCCTCGCTCATGGGTTGCTTGCCGTCCGCGGACTCCCCGGTCAGGCATTCGCGCAGTCCGCTGGCGACGATCTTGAAGCCCGCTTTGTCCAACGCGCGCGAGACCGCGGCGAGCTGGGTCACGACGTCTTTGCAGTCGCGCCCGTTCTCGATCATCGAGATCACCCCGGCGAGCTGCCCGTGTGCGCGGCGCAGCCGATTCAGTACCAGCGCGATACTCTCGTCGTTTCCGACCATGACGATTCCTTTCCTGAGGCCTGCCTCCACTATACCCCAGGGGGTATGCAGGGTGGAGTGATCCACGCCATGCATACCCCCATCGCGTCAGCTGTGGGAGAAGCTGATCTTCGGCAGCACGCGGCGCAGCCACGCCGGTGACCACCAGGCGGCGTGCCCTGTCAGTCGCAGGAGTACCGGCAGGAGCATGAGCCGGATGAACACCGCATCGAGCAGCACGGCGACACCGAGGATGATGCCCATCTCCTTGGGTGGCAACGGCTCGGCGAAGGCGAAGGTGAAGAACACCGCCACCATCACCGCCGCGGCGGCGGCGATGATTCGGCCCGAATGCGCCAGCCCCATGACGTGCGCGTGCTCCGGGTCGCCCGATTCCTCGTAGTGCTCCTTGGCCGTCGCGAGCAGGAATACCGTGTAGTCCATCGCGATGGCGAAGATCATCGCGAAGAAGAACACCGGCCCCCAACCGTCCAGGAAGCCCTGCGGGGTGAAGCCGAGCAGGCTCGCGCCGTGTCCGTCCTGGAAGATCAGCTTGGCCACGCCGAACGCCGCCGCGGTCGAGAGCAGGCTCACCACTGTGCCCAAGATCGCGATCAGCGGCGCCTGCAGTGCGACCAGCAGCAACGCGAAGCCGAGCACGAGGATGACGCCGATGACCAACGGCAGATAGTCGTTGAGGGCCTGCTGGAGGTCCAGGTTCTCCGCCGGGGCGCCGCCGACGAGTGCCTGCGAGGGCAGGTCCGCGCGCAGTTGGCCGAGGATCGCGCCCATCGCGTTGTCGGAGGGGTCGACGTTCGGGATCGCCTGCACCATCGCGTAACCGGAGCCGTCCGCGCTGGACGTCGGCGGGGTGACCATGGCGATTCCGTCGGTCGCCCGGGCGGCAGCGGCGGTCGCCTCGGCTTCGGCAGCGGGGGCGATGATCTGCAACATGCCAGGAGCGCCTTCGCCCATCTGGGCCTGGATGAGCTCATAGCCCTGGCGAACCGGTGCGTCGGTCGGCACGACCTGGATCGACGGCATGGCTACCTTCAAGTCCAGCACCGGAATCGACAATGCTGCCAGGATCAGCAGCGAGCCGATGGCGAAGGGCCACGGATGCTTGTGCAGCAGTCTGCCCCAGGACTCGAAGCGCGCCGACCGGTGCTGCTGGCGTTTGGCGTAGGGCAGCGAACCTGCGTTGATCTTGGGCCCGAGCTTGCCCAGCACCGCCGGGAGCAGCGTCAAGGTGGCGGCGAGGACGAACGCGACCGCGAGCATGATGCCGACGGCCATGGTCCGCACCGCGGGCGCGGGCACGAGCAGCACGGCGGACAGGCTCACCAGCACGGTCAGTCCGGACAGGACGACCGCCTTGCCCGCGGTGTCCATCGTCTCGGCGACCGCGGCGCGGGAGTCGCCGGTCTTGCTCAACGCGTCACGGAATCTCGCGACGAGGAACAGGGCGTAATCGATACCGAGAGCCAGGGCGAACATCATGGCGAAGTTCATGGCCCACACCGAGATCGGCGTGGCCGAGTTGAGCAGCACCAGCCCGCCCGCCGACGCGATCAGCCCGGCCAGTGTGAGCAGCAGCGGCAGGCCCGCGGCGACGAGCGAGCCGAACGCGAGCACCATGATCGCCAGCGTCACCGGCCAGGAGAACATCTCCGCCTTGATCATCGCGTCGTGGTTGGCTTTGTTGAAGTCGCTCCACAGCGCGGACGCGCCGGTGGGGTAGACCTCGACCCCGTCCTTCGACAGCGCCGTCAACTGGCCTTTGAGATCGTCGACAGCCTTGACCATTTCGTCGGTGCTCGCGTTCGCACCGGCGATCAGCACTCCGGTGTGGCCGTCCGGGCTGATCGACATCCCGGGCTGCGGCGCGATCACCGCACCGAAGCGGTCGTCGCCCTGGAAGATGGCGGTCGCCTCGGCGAGCACCTGCTGCACCGCGGGATCGGAGACCGTGCCGGTATCGGAGTGCACGACCACTTGCACGGCGGCAGAGGAGTTCCCGCCGAAATGCTGCTGTGCGAGCTCGCGGACCTGAACCGATTCCGACCCGTTGGCCTGCCAGCCGGCGCCGGCCAGCGAACTGAACACGCTCGGAGCGGCGGCGCCGAGGGCGACCAGGGCGATCAACCACACGCCGAAGACCCACTTCGCGTGCGTGGTCATCGTTGCTCCCATGCGGGCCAACGCGCCGCCCGGCTCGGTCGGTGGGGCGGACCCCGGTGCCTGCTTCGTCGTCGGCGTTCGACCGCTGACGACCGCGTTGTTGCTGCTCATGTCACTACTCCTTATACGGGAGGGGGTATATTTCGGGGCGCGCTGGGCCCACGGGAAATGTGGTGAGTCACCGCGTCTGGTCGGTGCTATCCAGTTCGGCGGTTCACGGAACGTCCCCCGCGGGCATGTGGATCACATCGCGCTCGGGCTCAGCGGCCGAGGATGCGAGCGAAGAACCCCGGCTCGTTCGCAGGTGTGGACTCTTTCTTGCAGTCGCAGCGGCGGGACGCGGGGATGGATTTCATGACGCTGCTCACGTGGGACCCGCAGCCGCCCCATGTTGTCTTCTTGCAGTTCGGGCAGGTGACGGGATAACACATGGGGCCTCCTCGGAAATGGGGAATCAGGCAATAATACCCTGGGGGGTATCAACCAGGGGGTGTCGGTGGCCGCAGGCCTCGGGGTTGATGCGTGCTCGAGTGTATACCCCCCGGGGTACTTGCATACCCTAGGGGGTATATGTCACTCTTGTCCACATCAGCAACGAAGAGCCCTTGTTCGGATTGGAGGAAGCGTGATTCTCGAGCAGTACTACATCGAATGCCTGTCCCATGCCTCGTACCTGATCGGTGACAAGAGCACCGGCCGGGCGATCGTCGTCGATCCGCGCCGAGACGTCACCGAATATCTCGAGGACGCCCAGCGGCACGGGCTCACGATCGAGGGGGTGATCAACACCCACTTCCACGCGGACTTCGTCTCCGGCCACCTCGAGCTGCTCGAGGCCACGGGGGCGTGGATCGGTTTCGGTACCGCGGCGGAAACCGACTATCCGATCCGGCGACTCGCGCACGGTGAACATGTCTCGCTCGGTGAGGTCGATCTGGAGGTGCTGTCCACTCCGGGGCATACCTGGGAATCGATCAGCCTGTTGGTGCGCGAAACCGCGTCGGCCCGCCCGACGGCCGTGCTGACCGGCGACTCTCTGTTCATCGGTGACGTGGGTCGACCCGACCTGGTGAACCTCGGCGACGGTTCGACCTCGGACCTCGCGCGTGCCATGTACCGGACCATCCATCAGACACTGCTGAACCTGCCCGACTCGGTGATCGTCATGCCCGCGCACGGTGCGGGCTCCTCGTGCGGGAAGAACCTGTCCACGGAATTGACCTCGACGATCGGTGAGCAGCGGCGAACCAATCCGGCGGTCCAGCCGATGAGTGAGGACTCGTTCGTCGCGCTGATCACCGACGGCCAACCGGCGGTCCCGCAGTACTTCCACGTCGACGCCGCTCTGAACAAACAGAATCGGGCAGTGCTGGATCGTGATCGCAGCATCCCGGCTGTCACGGTGGAACAGTTACTCGGCGAGTTGGATCGCGGTACGCGCGTTCTCGACGCCCGGAGCCCGGACGACTTCGCCGCGGCGCATGTGCGCGGGTCGGTGAATGTCGGTTTCGACGGTCGGTTCGCCGAGACCGGCGGAATGGTCGCCGAGATCGGCGACCGGATCGTGCTGATCACCTATCCCGGCGAGGAACAGGACGCCGCGTTGAGACTGGCGCGAATCGGGTCCGACGAAGCGGTCGGGTATTTCAACGTCGAGCACGACGGCGTCTTCCCCGCCGAACTGACGCATCTGCTTCAGGCTGCACCCAGGACGACTGTCGAGCAGTTGCGCGAGTTGCTCGGCGATGGTGCGGTCACTCTTGTCGATGTCCGCAATCCCGGCGAGCGGGAGTTCGGCGTCATTCCCGAGTCCAGGTCGATTCCGTTGGCGCAGTTGCGTTCTCGGATCGGGGAGCTCCCTACCGGGGTGCCGATTGTCGTGCACTGTGCGGGCGGGTGGCGCTCGAGCGTCGCGGCGTCGTTGCTCCGATCGTCGGGCATCGAGCAGGTCAGCGACCTGATCGGTGGTTACAACGAGTGGGTCGATCACTACGCGGCGGCCTGAATTCGGCGACGCCGACACAATGCCCCCCGTCTGTGGTTTCACCTCGCGGCCCGTGGTCCCGCGGACAGGCACGCGGGATCGGCGAAGACATGGACTCCCGCGTGCGCTGGCGGCGGATCCACACCCGGCGCACGGCGGATTCCGGTCAGCTGCGTCCTCTGACCCCGAGTCGACCACCCGGCCGCCTTGGGATCATCTCCGGCGACATCATCGACAACCCCGGCGCGAGTGTCCTTCAGTCGGACAGGCGCAAAGCCTCCACCGGGCAACTGTCGACCGCCAGCCGCACGTCGTCGAGTTCGGCTTCGGCTACCCGGTCCGTCAGCACCGTCACGGTGCCTTCGTCGTCGACCCGAAAGATGTCGGGCAGCAATGCTTCGCACATGCCGTGGCCCTCGCAACGGGTGCGGTCGGCGGCGATCTTCATGCGGACACCGAGGCGCCGAGGCGTTCGAGTCGGATGGGTAGGCCATCCAGGGGGACAGGGCCGGTCGCCCAGCCCATCGGCGGCGTGTAGTCGGCGGGCACGGTCCAGCGGTAGTGCAACAGCATGCGGTGCATGATCGCCTTGACTGTCATACCGCCGAAATAGAGTCCGATGCATTTGTGCGCGCCGCCACCGAACGGGGCCCAGGTATAGCGGTGAGCCTTGTCCTCGTGCCGTTCGGCCGTGAACCGTTCGGGATCGAACACGTCGGGGTCGTTCCACCAGCGGGCCTGACGCATGGCCGAGTACGAGCCGATCATCACCAAGGTGTCAGCGGGGACGAACTGACCCTGGATCGCGGTATCCCGCACGGTTTCGCGGACCTGCTGCCCGACAGGGGAGTACATCCGCAGAATCTCTTTGAAGACCAGATCCAGGGTCGGCAGCCGGTCCAGATCGGCATAGTCGAGTGACTCCTTGCCCAACGCCTGCGATTCGGCGCGCAGCCGGTCCTGCCATTCGGGATGCAATCCGAGTTGATACCCCATCATCGACACCGCGATCGTGCTGGTGTCGTGCGCGCCGAGCAGGACGAAGATCAGATGGTCGACGATGTCCTGATCGGTGAATGTATGGCCCTCCTCGGACGCGGTGCGGCACAACACGCTGAACAGATCCTCGCCATTTCCCGCGCGTTTGGCAGGCAGTTCGCGACGGCAATAATCCTCCAGCACTGCGCGTCCGCGCAGTCCGCGTGCCCACAGACCGCCGGGCAGATTCGTGCGCACCAGCGCCTGGCCGCCACGTACCGCATCGATGAACGCGCGCTCCAGCCCGGCGGCCTCCGACCCGAGATTCGCCCCCATGAACACTTCCGAGGACAAGCCGAGCAGCAGGCGTTTGGCCGCCGGATAGAGCTGGAAATCGCGATTCGGTGTCCAGTCGCGCATACCGCGCTCGATGGCCGGGCTGGTGATATCGAGATAGCCGACCAACCGCGGCCGGGTGAAGGCCTGCTGCAGAATCCGACGGTGGTAGCGGTGTTCCTCGAAGTCGCGCAGCAGGATGCCGCCGTGGAAGAACGGGCCGATGAAGAAGGTGTAGCCGCGCTGTGCGGAATACACCTTGTCACGGTCGGCGAGTACCTCTTCGGTGGCCTCCGGCCCGGCGACCATGACAACGCGTCGCCCGACGAGTCCGGCCCAGTGCACCGGCCCATACTTGTCGAAACGGCGGCGGGCGAATTCGAGACTGTCGCTCATCGCGGGTATGGCGTGCCCGATGAGCGGCACACCGTAATCGCCCATGATCGGACGTAATCCGCTGCCGGGCAGCGGGTCTGCCAGCGCGCGGGTTTGCGAAGGATATCGTTCGGCGAGAGCGGATACGGCGGATTTGGCCCGTCGGCCCAGGGTCGACATCATGTTCGTTGTCCTCTCGCACCGTTGCGATGTGGTGTGACTTGGAACATACAGGAATCAGTCGTTTCCGTAAACGATTGATTCCTATTTCCTGTGCGGCATACTGAGGGCTGTGACACGGGCAGCGACCGGCATCTATCGCGGCACCTCGGCCGAACAGCGACGCGACGAACGCCGCCAGCGGCTGATGGACGCTGCCCTCGACATCATCGGCACCCAGGGCTGGGCTGCGACCACCGTGCGCGGAGTCTGCGAACAGGCCAAGGTCGGTCCGCGATTCTTCTACGAGAGCTTCGACGACCTCGACGCACTCGCTGCCGCCGTACACGACGAGATCATCGAAACCGCGATCCGCAGCTCATTG
The DNA here is from genome assembly GCF_001427185.1 of Nocardia sp. Root136. NCBI lineage: Bacteria > Bacillati > Actinomycetota > Actinomycetes > Mycobacteriales > Nocardiaceae > Nocardia > Nocardia sp. Root136. The sequence continues at coordinate 235,388 of NZ_LMFE01000001.1, read as the reverse complement.
GACGCACTCGCCGCCGCACCGGATGACATCGCAGCCAAAACGCGGGCAGCCGTCACCGCCATCCTCGAATCCGTCGTCGACGACCCCCGCCGCGCCCGCATCGCTTTCGCCGAGGCGCACGGCAGCGAAATCCTGATGCGCCGCCGCGCCGCCGCCATGCGCACTATCGCCGACGTCGTCGCCGAACAGGAACGCGCACTGCTCGACCCGCCGGCCGGCAGCGAAACCCTGGTCAGTGCGGTCTCGCTGATGATTACCGGCGGCGCCGCCGAATTGGTCCTGGCCTGGCTCGACGGCGGGATGGATATCAGCCGCGACGAACTGATCAACCTGTGCGTCGAATTCGTGCTGACCTTTGCCGACAACCTGGCCACGATGGCCGCCCGATTGGCGCATTGAATGCGCGCACGGGACGGTGGAGCCTTGGGCTGCTAGGCCCCGGCGCTGGTCAGTTCGGCCCGGGTCGACCGGAGGCGGCAGTGAGGCTACGGACGAGCAAGTCGATGATCGCTCGCTTGCCCGCGTCGTCGCGCTGGTGGGTGAGGAGTCCTTCGATGACGAAGGTGCCGATGGCGGACATGGCGGCGAGGTCGGTCTCGGTGACTCCGGCCGTGCGGAGGTTGTCGGCGAACAGCGCGTCGGCCACCTGGTGGAAACCGGCGTGCCAAACGTCGATGGCGGGGGAGGCCGCTACGCGGGAGTGCACGGTGTTGACGAGCCCGTGCAGCTGTTCCAGCTGGTCGACCACCCACAGCAGCCGCTCGTTCAACGAGAGGCCGTCGATCTCCGCGTAGGTGGCGAGTGCCTCGGCCAGGATGCGGTCGAGGACCGCGATGAGCAACTCGTCCTTGTCCTGGAAGTACCAGTAGATCGTATTGACCGTGACTCCCACGCTTTTGGCGATCCGCGCCGTGGACGCCGATTCGAAGCCGTCATCGATGAACAGGCGCTGCGCGGCGGCGATGATCTCCTCGCGCTTCTCCGCGCGGTCCTGCGGGCGTCGATTCCTTGGCACCTGACCACCCTATCTTGAACATCGCTCAAGAAATCGTTAGGCTTCTTGAGCGACGTTCAAGAGATCACGAGATGAGGCTGGTTCCCATGGACACCGACAACGCGGCCGCCGAGCTGCGACGGCTCGATACCAGCGGCCTGCTTGCCCTGTTCACCACCCTGGAAGCCCCCACGATCGCCGAGATCGACGGCGAGTACACCGCCGCTCTGCTGGCCCAGCCGAACCTGTTCGCGGTGGTGACCGGAAAGGTGGCCGTGGCCAACCCGCTCGGTCCGTGGCTGTGCAAGGCGTTCCGGCCCGTGGATGAGAACGGCGGGCGCGGCTACAACACTTTCGCCGAGTTCGGCCAGGTCCGGCAGCGCTACCCGATGCGCACGCTGTTGGCCCCGTCCCGCTACGACGGTGCTCCGGCCTACACGCTCATCTATCGCGCCTACGCCTCGATGTGTGGGTCGATCAACATGGTGGACGAGGTGCGGCGTGCCGCGCCCGGCGTCTACCTGGGCATGGGCACCTGGGGATTCACCGACGCCCAGCGCCGCGTGCCCCGGCCCTTCCTGCTGACCGGCCCGGTCGGCTCCTACCGCGGCGACATCGGCGAAGCCCGGCACGACTTCGCCCCCGGCCCCCGCGAGCTGCCCGGCCCACCCGCCTGAACACCGCCCACCTGTCTGCCACCATCCGAACGAAGGACCCATGACCACATCTCCCCGCACCGCGCTGATCACCGGCGCGTCCGCCGGCATCGGCGCGACGTTTGCCCACCACCTGGCCGCGAACGGCTATCAACTGCTGCTCGTGGCCCGCCGGGTCGATCGTCTACAGGAGCTCGCCTCACAGCTGACCGAACGCCACGATGTTCGCTGCGAGGTGTTCGCCGCCGACCTCACCGACCCCGCCGCACCCGCCGCGATCGTGGAGTACGCCGACCAGCAGGGCTTGGATGTCGACGTCCTGATCAACAACGCGGGACTGTCGGGCAAGACCGCGTTCGCCGACACCCCATGGGACGCCCTGGCCGACGAGATCCAATTGATGGTGACAGCCCCGACAGAACTCGCCCACCTGGTCATCCCCGGCATGAAGAAGCGACGCTGGGGCCGCATCGTCAACCTGTCCTCGGTCGCCGCGTTCGCTCCACCCGGAGCCAGCCTGCTCTACACCGGCATCAAGTCCTACGTCCTCAACATGTCGCAATCCCTCGACATGGAACTCAAACCCCACGGCGTTCACGTCACGGCCCTGTGCCCCGGCTTGACCCACACCGAATTCCACGACGTCATGGGCACTCGCGACAAAGCCGACCATCTGCCCCGTATCCTCTGGCAGCAGCCCGAAGCCGTCGTCACCGAGGGCTGGGACGCGGTGATGAAAGGCAGACCCGTGTGTGTCCCGGGCATCGTCAACAAGATCTCCGCCGCCGCTATGAAGCCCCTGCCCAACCGCCTGGGCTACCTCATCGGAAAGACCTTCAACCCATTCAAGAACAGCTGACGCCGCTCACTCGCTGTGAGTGACGGCCTGGCCACCTGGCCGACCCCGCGGTGACACGAACTTCCGGTGTACTGACACGGACCGCACGTGCATCCGCCAGGGGCCGACGCCGTCGCACGCTGCTCACCCCGTCGGCTGCCAGGTGTACTCGTATTCGGGGACAGTGAATCCCGCCTCGAAGGTGACGGTGCCGGAACCGGTTCGGTGCCAGCCTCTGCTCTCGTAGAACTTGATGGCGGGTGTGTTCGCGGTGAGGACCTCCAGGTAGACCGGCCGGTCGGGGTAGGTAGCGGCCGACCAGCTCAGGCCCGACTCGATGAGGCCGGTACCGATACCGACGCCGTGCGCATCGGGGTGTGCGTGGAGGTTGTCGAGCAGGACTCTGCCGTCTTCGGTCGGACGGAAATAGGCGAAACCGATGACGGTGGAATCCTTCTCGGCGACGAACACACCCGCGGTGACCGGCTCGGACAACAACGTGCGCCAGCGGGTGGAGTGATCCGAGTCGACCGGGCCGTCGAGGTACTCGTCAGGAAAGATGCCCGCGTAGGCGATGCGCCAACTGGCGGTATGGAGAGCGGCGATGGCCGCAGCGTCGGCGGAGCCACCTGTGCGAATCAGCATACGGTCGAGCATGGTCCATGATCGCCGGCCCGGCGATCATGGACGTGCCGGTCGGACCAGTAGCGCGGTGAGTCGGCGGACGATCGGCAGGACGAGCAGCAGGATGGGGAAGGCGATCGGCCAGGACACCGCCCAGGAGCGCAGCCACAGCACGGCGTTCATGCCGTCACTCATGAGGGTGCTGATCAGGGAGACCAGGCAGGTCATGAGCAGCGAAAGCAGCAGTGGCAGAACCACACCGGCGGCGCGGGCGGGAAGTTTGAAGGAAGACATCGTTGCTCCGTAAACGGCTATCAGGCAACAGCACCACCGGGTGGTGGGCCGGAGCGTTGATTGACGTGAACGCTTACGGCGATGTGAGATCGCGAAGTCGATATTAAACACAGGCCGACGGCGAGCGCAATGGTCAAGACCTGGTGCTCGTTCAGCCCCGCGCAAGGAGTCGTATGTTGCACAGCATGGAGACGCTGTACAGGCAGTTGGCAGGCCAGTTCGCGGAGCGGGTCGCCCACAGCGATTCCGCCACAAGGGAACTCGCCTTCCTCAACGGAGTCGCGTTGAGATTGTGGGTCGAGAACGACGTTGTCCATGCCGAACTCGATTCGCTGCAGGGTGGTCCGGAGTTGTGGATTCTGCGTCCTGGCAGTGATGACATCGACGACTTCGTCGATGCGGTCGCTGACGCTGTCGGCTGCTGAACCGTGGCGTCTGCCCAAGTATCCGGAGGGGCAGAATCGGCAGCCGTCGTCTACCCGGTTTGCTGCGGGGGAGGAGTGAGATCGCGCGGCGGCGGTGTCGGCCGGCCGGGCGAGCGAATCGTGACGCCTGGCCAGGAAACGCCGCGAACTCCACCGGGGCCGCGCGCGACGCGGATTCCTTCGGCGGTGATCCGAGGACGGTAGATGGTTGCGCGGTGACCGAATGCCGGGTCGAGATCGATGGAGTTGAACAGCCCCATTCTCGTCAACCACAGTGACGCGCGAACTACTTCGTCCTCGGTGAGCGATTCGCCTGGCCAACAGACCGATGCCCCGACGACGAAGGCGCCGAGCACCGGTACCGGGTTGTCGAGGAGGTCTTCGTTGTGTGCCCATTTCAGCACCGCCTCGCGCGCAGCCCATTGCCGGTCGGAGCACCCGGGCGTCGTTCGCGCCGTGCTGTCCAACCGCAGCATCGCGGGCTTTTCCATCACGTCACTCCTCATTTTCCGAGCCGAGTGGCTCGTGACTATCGGTGAGCCGACGGTGCCCGGCCGGTTCCCCCGGCCGGGCCCGCTGGCGCGAGCTGTCAGTCCTGCTCGGCGGCGCGCTGGCGCGCTTCGTTGACCGACGCCTCGAGTCGCGCCTTCTCGGCTTCGGCTTCCTTCTCCGCGACCTCGCGCTGAGCATCGGCCTTGTCCTGTTGTGCACGGCCTTCGCGCTGCAACGAGTCGTTGCCCACCACGGCGCCCGCGACCTCCTTGGCCTTGCCCTTCACGCCCTCGACGACGCCCTTGACTCCGGCCTCTACTCCGCTGTCGTTGTCAGACACGACTTTCCCTTCGATCGGCCCAGCACTTCCCCGTGTGACGCGAGCGAAACCCGGGGTCGGCAGCTCCACGGCTGCCGTTTACAAGATAAACATATTTCGGTTTACCTTGTAAACCCTTGTGACGATCACTACGCGACGGGGTGCATTGAAATCAGTCGGAACTTGCCGGTATTCTGGGGTTATAGCGGCGTGCTGGACAGCCAGGGCCGAAGATTTTGACAGGAGCTCAGCCCTGAGCGAGGACACGATCGACTCGGGCGCCGAGCTGCGCGACAACGGTCAACGGGACGGGGGCGCTCGTCGCTCCCCGCGGCTGGATCGCGTCTTGATCCTGGAATCAGCGATTGCACTGATCGATGAGGAAGGCTTGGCGCATCTCACGATGCGCCGTCTGGGCTCGTGGCTCGGCGTCGAGGCCATGGCCCTGTACCGGTACGTTTCCGGGCGGGACGACCTGTTGGCCGGCGTGGTCGATCACCTCGTCGACCAGCTCTACGATCAGAACCTGATGGAGCCCGACGATGAGGGCGGCAGCTGGCAGGGCTACCTGCAGCGCCTCGCGCACGGTGTGCGCCGCGTCGCCATCGAGCATCCCGAGGTCTTCCCGTTGATGGCCGCGAGTCCACCGCAAGCGCCTTGGCTGTGCCCGCCGCTGCGCAGCCTGAACTGGATGGAATCCTTCCTCGAAACCATGCTTCACTATGGCTTCGACGACCGTCAGGCAGTCCAGATCTATCGGTCTTTCGCCACGTTCCTGCTCGGGCACCTCCTTCTCGAGGTAGCGACGATGGGGGTCGAGTTGAGCCCGATCGCCACCGCCGAGCCCGGACAGCACGAATCGTCGGATCTGGCCGACTACCCCCACGTCTATCGCCTGCAGCGCCAACTGGCGGCCAATCGCGCGGCCGACGAGTTCGAAGAATCTCTCGAGGCACTGCTCGATCGGCTCGAAGCGATGCGCCGCGCCCGACAAAGTCCCTGAGCGGCGGCTCGACGATGTCGTGCAATCTTTCGGCGAGATCGAGTAGTTCGTGGGCTTGCTTTGCCGCCCCGGGGATTTGGTGGGTGGGGGCATGGGCGAGCGCTGCCCGCAGTGGTGTCGCAGCTGCGGCCTGCAGGCGGTCGAACAGGTTCTCGGCAGCGGTGGTGTCGTCGCTGTCATCGGGGATCAGTACCGTTCCGCCGCCTTCGCTCAGCTGTGCCAGCGGCGAAATGCTGGCGCAGGACGCGAGTTCCTCGTGTAGTCGGCGCAACCACCCACGAGCCTCGATCTCGCTGAGGTCGGGATCGTCTGGATGTTCGGACGCGGCGGCCAGCGCGAGTACCGCGTAGTACTCACCGATCTCGAATCCGCGGCCCCTGGCCCACGCGGGTGTCGCTGACCCGGCTATCAGAGCTGAGCTCAGTGTTTCGGATTCACCGGTGTGCCCGCTCGCTTCGGTGCGGACGTAACGGAGCTGGTGGTCACCGCCGCGCCGACCCCACCGCGAGCAGCGCGAGGCCGGGCACCAGAACGATCGCGATCAAACTGGCGCGAACGCCGAACTTTCCTGTCACGGCCGTGCTTTCGGACCGCCATGCGAGCAGATCTCGGAGGGTCCTTCTAGAAATCACCATCAATATCCGATCGCCGGAGTGTGAATCCGGAACGAGTGCCGATAATCCTCGCGCAGTCTTACCTCCAGCCGACCTGGGCCGATAGGACGTTTCGTCCAAACCGCCACGGAACGACATGGTCACTTCGGCCAATTCGCGAAGTGGCCTCGGCTACCTCGAGTACCGGCTCGCGCGGGACAGGGCAGCGCTGGACCGCTCGACGTTGTGAAGCGTTGGGGCAGAACATGATCAGTCAACGAGCGCGGAGTGGGAGATCCGGATACCAACTGTCGCAACACAACACACAGATGATTGATGTCGATGTAGCATAACTGGCGAGCGGGGGGCTCGAATCTGGTCCCGCAGTGGCTCCCTTGCTTGTCGCGAAACTGTTCTGCTGCCGTGAAATACACCAATTCGACAGGAGATCGCCATGCCAGAAGCTCGCCCGAACCGCCTGCGTCTGCTCGCCCCCGATCAGGAAGCCGCCGCGTCGGCCGTCGTTTCCGATCTGCTCACCGGGAACACGGCCGGTGTCCCCGACTACTTGGTCGATGACATCGCCGCCGTCCGCGGGCGATGCCGGTTCGCTCAGGTCCAGATTCCCGGCTACGACGGCGATCTGCTCGACGGGATGGCCGCCTGGCCGACCAGCGGTGGCCCCCATCCGCTTGTCGTGCTCCCCGCCGGCTTGGACCCGGCGGGCTGGAAAATGTACTCAGGGGCGCTGATCAGGCTGCTCATGCGCGGCTACGCCGTCGTTGCCTATACCGAGCGCGGCTTGCCCGGTTCCGGTGGTGAGCTGACGGTGGCCGGTCCCGAAGACGTCGCAGACGGCTCGCTGGTCATCGATTGGGCGCTCGAGCACCCGGAAATCCAGGCAGATCCGGAGCGTATCGGCCTGGCGGGCATCTCCTACGGCTCGGGTATCGGCCAGCTGGTCGCCCAGTCCGATCCGCGCGTGAAAGCGGTTGTCGCCCTGAGTACATGGGCCGATCTCGGCGAAGCGTTGTACGACAACCGGACCCGCCACATCCTCGCCGCCGAAGCGCTGGCGGCGATCAGCGAGAACCCCAGCGCCGAACTGGTGAAGGTACTCGAGGACTTCCGGACGAACACCAATATCGACGGTGTGCTGGATTACGCACGACGGCGGTCACCCGCCCACATTCCGGATGAGCGCCGCCCCGTGCCGACCTTCTTCACCAGCTACTGGCACGAGACCATTTTTCCCCAGAACCAGCTGCTGAGCTACTTCGCCGAGTTCCCCGGCCCCAAGCGCCTGGATCTGGCCATCGGAGACCATGGGGCAGTGGAGATCCCGGGCTTGCTGCTCGGTGTGTACACCCGCACCACCGAGGCCGCATACGACTGGCTCGACCACTATCTCAACGGTGTCGACAACGGCATCGATGACGATGGTGTCGTGCACACCGAGACTATGCACAGCTTCACCGTCTCCTCCTCGGTCGGTGTGGAAGATTGGTCGTCCAACCCGATCCGCACCTACCACCTCGCCGCACCTGCGAGCGGATCCGGCGATGGTGCGCTGGTGCTCGACCCGCCCTCTGACTTCAGTCGGAGCGTCCGTTCCGGTGACCCGAATATCCGCGCCGTGAATCAACTGGTCATGGATGGCTTCCGTGAACGGCTGCTCATGCCCGTGCGTCACAAGCTCGCCGAGGTCGACCGATCCGCCGCAGCGGTGTGGACGAGCGCCCCGCTCCCGTCGCCGCATCACATCGCGGGCATCCCGCGAATTCGTTTGACGGTGACTCCCACCACCAAGGCCGCCACCGTCGTCGCCTACCTCTTCGACCTGGACGTGGTCACCGGCAACCTGAAGATCATCACCCATGCCGCGACCACCGTGAGCAACGTCGTACCGGAACATCCCACCGCGGTCGAACTGCGCTTGCAGGCCACGGACTATCGAGTTCCCGCCGACCACCGGCTTGCCGTCATCCTCGCCACCGAGGACCCCTTGTACGCCGGCGAAACCGAACCCGGCACCGTGGTGACACTGTCCGCCTTCCACGGTGCCGCGGCTATCGATATCCCGATAGCCGACTGATAGCTTCGGCGACTGATTGCCCCAGGACAGCGCGGTCTCGGGCAATCAGTCGCCCCGAAGGGCCAAGGAGGAGTTCAGCCCGCGAGCACGAGTTGGTCGTCGGTGGTCTGGGCACGCAGATCCCTGAGCAGTCTGGTGAGTTTGCGAGACACGCTCATCTGGGAGACGCCGAGGCGTTCGGCGATCTCGCCTTGGGTGAGTGTGTCGTAGAACCGCCAGATCAGTAGCTGGCGGTCTTCCGGCGACAACTGTGCCAGCAGGGGCGCGACGGTGATCGTGTCTTCGGTCAGTTGGTAGCGAGGGTCTTCGTCGCCGAAGGTGTCGGCGATAGTCATGCTGGGATCGCCGTCGGTGTCACGGGCTGGGGTGTCGAGGCTTCGCGTCTGGAAGGCGTTGGCCGCCACCAGAGTGCGGGCGACATCGGTGACCGGAACATCGAGTTCGGTCGCGAGCTCTTGGGCGGTGGGGGAGCGATGGAGTCGACGGGTCAACTCTTCGGTCGCTGCCCGGACTTTGCCCTGTAGTTCTTTTTCGCGACGCGGAACGTGCAACGGCCAGATGTGGTCGCGGAAGTGTCTACGCACTTCACCCATGGCGGTGGGGACCGCGAAACCCAGGAACGGTGATCCGCTGGTCACGTCGTAGCGGTCGACAGCCATGACCACGCCGAGCCGCGCGGTCTGGAGCAGATCGTCGAACACTTCACCGCGGCCGGTGTACTTGCGAGCGATGTGCTCGGCGAGCGGGAGGCAGATCTCGATGATCTCCTCACGCAGAGCGTCGTGTTCGGGGCTGCGCGGGTCGGTCAGCGCCAGGTGTACGAACAAGGGTTCGGCGTGTTCGTAGGTGGGGCGGGTGGCGGTGGTGGACATGCGGATCAGCTCCTGATGTTCGTAATGCTCAACGGGGGGAGGTGACTAAAGGCGGTGAAGGCCCGGCATTTTGGAGGACATCGTCATCGCGGCGCCCAGGCCGGCGGCGTCCGGGGAGGCGACGGTCGGCGACTGGGTCGAGGCGGCCAGGCCCAACGGAAGCAACACGCAGGTCGCCAACAGGATGGCTGTGCTGGTCGGGTCCATGCTCGGCGTACTCGGTGCCCGATGACGTGAGTTGGTCATGAGCTCAGGGTTGACCGCCGTGGAGGCGAATAAACCGGAATATGTCGATGATGTTGAGACGGCGACAGTTTCGGAAATCTGGATTGAAACACCCGTCCAATGGGAAGGCGTCAGTTCACGTCTCGCCCCATCCTGCCCGGAGCGTTCGTGCGCGGCTCGGGCATCGGCGAGCGCGAACGTGCTGTCGATCGCGACGCGGACCGTGCCCGCGTCGAGCGGGGCGTCCCGGTTCGGAGCGCTGTGCGCCGTTCGAACGGGCGGCTCCTGGTGTAGTCGATGCACCCGTCGGCAGGCGCCGATCGCGGTCGGACCAACTCGGAATGTCGACGGTCCGATCGAGCTGGCGGGTTGCTGGCGGCGGTGGTGCCGTCGAGATCGGCGTGGCCCGGGTCATCGACGAATACGGCCAGATCCGCGGCGTCGCGTCGATCAGTCAGGGAGCGGGAGCAGGACGATCGACCAGCGGCGATACCTTTAGGTGGTGAAACGGTCACCGGAAACGGATTCCTCGGTCCGGATCATCGACGTCGTGATGGAGATGTTGATGTCGGACGGGTACGACGAGCTGCAGCTCAAGGAGGTTGCTCGTCGGGCCCAGGTTTCGCTCGCGACGGTGTACAAGAAGTTCGCCACCCGTGACGAGCTGATCGTCGCCGCTGTCACCCGCTGGATGGCGATCAACAGTTACGCCGAGCTGGAGCTGCCTGTCGCGGGCGAATCGCTGCGCGACGGGTTGGTCCGCGTCATACGACACGTCTTCGAGCCATGGGAACGCAATCCCAGGATGCTCGAGGCCTACCACCGCGCGCGCCGGGGCATCGGTGGCCGTCAATTGGACGCCCAGGGCGTCAGCGCCGTGCTGCCGGTCGCCGCGATGTTGTTCGAGGGCTACGACGCCGCTTACGTCGAGGACATCGGACTGATCGTCACCAATATGATCTACGCGTTGACCGGGCGATTCGTCGACAAGGAACTCGACGTGACCGAGATCCTGCCCACGCTCGAACGAGCGATCGACCGCTTGACGAGCAATAGCGTGGCTCCGCCGGAGAGCGTCCGCGCGACCGACGGCACGGCAGGCTCGCCGTTCCCGGTGTATCCGTCGCTGGCCGGTCCCTACGGACCGGACCGCTAGATACCAGCTGGTATCTCGGATGCCCGCGCGCATAACCCTACTGACCTGCGGTTGAACGAATTCTGGCACCGCACGTCAATGCACAATCGCTGTGATGTAGATCACAAGTTAGTTGGGTGAGACTGCTGTCACATCGGGAGTAACCGGATTACCGTGTGGTCGGCAGGGGCTCCGAGCGGTCGCATTTCGGGCGCGGGGGCGTACCTGTCGAGATCTTCAGATTCGAAGTTTGGATGGGAAGCCCATGGCCGCACAATTCGTCGATTCCGCGCACTGGAGAGCCCACGCCCGCCGACATCCCTTGCGATATCGCCTGGCCATCGTCGCGCCGAATGCCCTGGAAGTCGTTCGCTACGCCGGGGGCTGGCTCTTCGATCGGACGACCGCCGGGTGGGAGGTGACCGTACTGGTCGACGACCACTCCGACGACCGCCCGTTGCAGATCCTGGGTGCGACAGTCCTCGATATCGAACAGTCGCTGGCCGCACCGAAACACGACACGTGGCCGCATGCTGTGGCGGTACCCACCCAGATGTTCGAGGACTGTCGTGTTCGCGACGGAATTCTGGACTGTCTCGACCACCGTTCGGCCGAGCTGTCGCTGTGGGGCGGTGCTCTTCCGGCCGAACTCGAGGATCGGGTGAGAATCACACACCATCGAGTGAGCCGCGCTGCGCGCGCTTTCAAAGCGTGCGCCTTGGCAACGGCGGGATTCCCCGCCGAAGAAGTCGGCCCCACCGAAGTGTTCCGTGTCAGCGCGCCACGGGCCACTGCTGGATTGGTCCCCACGAGTTGACTATGGCAACGGCCGAGCGTGAGATAGCCGACTGGGCGCGCGGCTACCTCCGCCGGCACCCGATTGCCGCCTTGGAAACGGTCGGCGGCCAATTCGTCCTCGGTATGCGTGCGTTGCGGTTTCTCGCCATCGATGTGGTCACCGGCCGATTCGCGTTCCAGGAGTTCGTCCGACAGGCCGCGTTCATGGCATCGTCAGCGGCCCTGCCGACGATCTTTGTCGCCTTGCCCATCGGGGTGACGCTGTCCATCCAGTTCGGGTTGCTGGCCGGACAGGTCGGCGCCACCTCGCTCGCCGGCGCGGCGAGTGGGCTCGCGGTGATCCGGCAGGGGGCGCCGATGGTCGCGGCGCTGCTGATGGCCTCGGCAGTCGGCTCGGCGATCTGCGCGGATCTCGGCTCGCGCAAGATCCGCGACGAGCTGGACGCCATGGAGATCATGGGCGTTTCGGTGATCCGCCGCCTGGTCGTGCCCCGGCTGGCGGCCGGGGTGCTGATCGGGGTGTCGCTGACGGGAATCGTCTGCTTCGTCGGCTTTCTCGCGGGTTACCTGTTCAATGTCTTCGTCCAAGGCGGGGCACCGGGAAGTTTCGTCGCGACCTTTTCCTCCTTCGCGACAGTGGACGATTTGGTGCTGACCATGATCAAAGCCGTTGTCTACGGAGCGATCGTCGCCGTGGTCGCCTGCGAGAAGGGGTTGACGACCAAGGGCGGACCAGCGGGCGTGGCGAATTCGGTCAACTCGACAGTGGTCTCCTCGATCCTGCTGCTGATGATCGTGAACGTCGCCTTCACCCAGCTGTACATGATCCTGCTGCCACGGCAGGGGTTGTAATGGCCGCGCAGTACTATCCGCCGGGGGTCAGGCCGATCTACCGAGCCGCGGTCCGGCTGGGTTCCGGGGCCATGCGTGTCGGCCACATGGGGACGTTCCTGTTTCGGGCACTGTTCTCGATCCCGGTGATGCTGCGGCACTACCGCAAGGAATTTCTGCGCATCCTGTCCGACATCACCTGGGGCAACGGTTCGATCGTCGTCGGCGGCGGTACCGCGGGCGTCATCATCGTGCTCGGCGCGGCGGGCGGCGCGATCGTGGGCCTGGAGGGCTACAACGCGCTGCACCTGCTCGGCATGGAACCCACCGTCGGGCTGATCGCCTCGACCGCGTCGACCAGGGAATTGGCGCCCATCATGGCCTCGCTGGCCTTCGCCGCCCAGGCGGGCTGCCGGTTCACCGCGCAACTCGGGGCGATGGGGATCGCGGAGGAGATCGAGGCGATGGAAGCGATGGCCATTCGCGCCATTCCCTATCTGGTCAGCACCAGGATTCTGGCGTCGGTGGTCGCGATGTTTCCCCTGTATCTGGTGTGCCTGGCCGCCAATTATCTGGCGGTCGAAGTGGTGGTCGGCCTGTCCGGCGGTCTGTCGGCGGGCACCTATCAGCACTACTTCCAGTTGGTGCTCAACGGCCCCGACATCGTGTACTCGCTGATCAAGGCGATTCTGTTCGTGATCCTCACCTCGACGATCCAGTGCTACTACGGCTTCTACGCCGCAGGCGGCCCCCAGGGCGTCGGCACGGCGGCGGGCCGGGCGATGCGCGCGTCGATCTCGGTGATGATCCTCGTCAATCTGTTGTTGACCGTGGGTCTGTGGGGCATCGGTTCCAGCGCACGGCTGGGAGGGTAGATGTCGGCGACTCTGTTCGAGAAGGACGGGCGTGGTCCAGGCGCCTTCTCGCTGCTGCTGCGTGGCGTGCTGCTCATCGCGCTCGCGGTGGCTGTGGTCACGGCGCTGTTGATGAAGTCGACGGGCCGCTTCGACGCCAAGGTGGAAGTGGTCGCCATGCTGGATCAGCTCGGTGACGGCCTACCTGACCGATCCGACGTGAAGTTCCGTGGTCTGCTGATCGGCACCGTGGCTGCGGTGACGCTCGCCACCGACGGCGGTCCGAATCGGGTCGAGTTGCTGCTCGACCCGGCCTACGCGTCGAGCGTGCCGAGCACGGTCACCGCGCGGGTGGTGCCGAGCAATGTCTTCGCGGTGTCCTCGATCCAGTTGGTGGACAACGGGCCCGGCCCCGCGCTGACCGCCGATACCGAGATCGCCCAGGACCGCAGCCTCGCGACCGTCCAACTCCAGACCGCCCTGACCAAGCTGCGCGAGATCATCGCCGCCACCGGGCGGGTCGGATCCGACAGCACCGTCGGCATGCTCGCCGCGGTGGCGCAGGCCACCGATCGGCGGGGCGGCGACATCGTGCGCGCCGGTGGCCAACTCGACCGGATCACCAGGGATTTCGACGCGCTCCTCACGCCCGACGGTGGTCCGTCGACCCTCGGCGCGATGGCCGAGGCGGTGCACGGCCTGAACGCGGCGGCCCCTGATCTGCTCGATGCCCTGCACTCCGCTGTGCTTCCGCTACGCACGGCCGCCGAACGCGAGGGTGAACTTCTGAACCTGCTCTCGGCGGGCAACAACACCCTGTCCGCGGTGGGCGGCGGCCTGACCCGACATACCGATCAGATCGTCACCGTGACGAATGATCTTGTCCCGGTACTCGATGTGGTGGGCGAGGGGGCCGCCGGCTTCGCGCCGATCGTGGTCCGGATCAAGACGATCTCGGATCTCTGGTTCGCCGAGTTCTGGAACTCCGACACCCAGATGGGCACCGGGAAATTCCAGTTCCGATTGAGCCCACACACCGCCTACACCCGCGCGGACTGTCCTCGATACGGCGAGTTGGCCGCGCCGAGTTGCGCCACCGCGCCGACTGCGATCCCCGAACAGGAGTTGTCGCCCAGCATGAATCCGCGGTCGTATCCGGTGCCCCAGCTGAGTCCGGAGATGCAGGATCTGATCCGCCGGATTCTGGGCGGGGAGGCCAATGCCGCGGAATCGGTACTGGCCCAACTGCTCTCCGACGCTCCACTGCCGTTCGGGGGCGGCCGATGAGCTTTCGTCGTTCACTGATCGGGCTGAGCCTGTTCTTGATCGTGTCCCTCGGACTGATCTGGGTCACCTTTGTCACGCTGCACCGGGGCGTAGACGGCACTGCGAGAACGTATTCCGCGGTCTTCAGCGATGTCACCGGCCTGCGGGTCGGTGACGACGTGCGGATGGCCGGAGTGCGGGTGGGCCGCGTCGACGGGATCGCGCTGGTCGGCAACCGCGCCGAGGTGCGGTTCCGAGTAGAGGAACAACAGAAGGTCTTCGGCAATACGAAGGCCTCGATCACCTATCAGAACGTCATCGGCCAGCGTTACCTCGGCCTGGCGCTGGCCGACTTCGGCGAGCCACAGGAGTTGTCGCCCGGTGGGAAAATCCCGCTCGAACACACCGAACCCTCGTTCGATATCTCGGTGCTGCTCAACGGGTTCGAGCCACTGTTCGGCGGTTTGGATCCACAGCAGGTCGACAATGTGACCGGTGCGCTGATCACCGCGCTCCAGGGCGACAACACCTCGCTGGTCCTGCTGATCGCGCAGATCTCCACCCTCGCCGAGTCCGTCGCGGGGCCGGATCAGGTGCTGGGCGCGGTGATCACGAACCTGAGCCAGGTAGTGGGAGATCTGGCTGCGCACAGCGGCCAGGTGAGCACTCTGCTCACGCAATCACGGTCGATCATCGACGGGCTCTCGCGCCACCGCGACGAGCTGCTTGGGTCGTTGACGACAGTCGCGTCGGTGACCGGTCGCCTCGCTACCGTCGTCGACGACGTGCGGCCACAGCTGAACGAATTCCTCACGCGCGAACCGGGATTCACCAAGCACTTCGAGCAGAACAAGGACAGTTTCGCCTACCTGGGTTTCAACCTGCCCGCCCTGCTGAAGGGGCTGGCCAGGGCGAGCCAGGAAGGGTCCTACCTCAACACCTACCTGTGCAACATGGGTGTGACTTTCCTGCCCGCGCTCGCCACCCTCGTGCCGACCATCGTCGCGCTGGCCTCGCCGACCGGCACCATCCGACAATCACCGATCTGCAGGTGAGGCAATGACATCGAAACATCCGTCGAAGAGCATGCTGGGGCTGATCGCGCTCGGACTGTTGCTCGCCGTCGTCGCCGGGGCGGTGGGATTCAATTCCCTCGGCGTCGGGCAGCAGCGCTACGACGTCGAGTTCGCGCAAGCCGCGGGTCTGCGCGTCGGCGACGGGGTCACCGTCGCCGGCGTCTCGGTCGGCACGGTCTCGGGTCAGCGGCTGGCCGGTGACCGGGTGCTGGTCACCCTGAGCGTCGACCGATCCGCCGCGCTCGGCGCCGACACCCGCGCCGCCATCAAACTGACCACCCTGCTCGGAGCCCGCTACGTCGAACTGACTCCGGCGGGCGAGGGCGAGATCGCCGATCACCGGATCGGGTTGACCCACACCGCCGTTCCCTACGATCTGCAACAAGCACTCGACAACGCCACCGCGACGTTCGAACAGATCGACGCCGGTCGCATCGCTACCTCGCTCGACGCACTGGCCGACCAGCTCGACGGCGTGCCGACAGTATTGCCCGGACTACTGGGCAATCTGCGCTCGCTCGCCGCGCTGCTCGGCAGCCGCCGCAACGAGCTCGGCGCGCTTCTGACGGGCGTGCAACAGCTGACCACCGTGGTCAACGCCCAACAGGGCGACCTTTCGGCCATCGTGACCAAGGGCCGCGACCTGGTCACCGAGATCCTCGCCCGCCGCGGTGCGCTACAGACCCTGATGGATTCCACGCGGCGGCTGGCGGATCAGGTCAGGGTCTTGGTCGTCGAGGACCGGCCGAAGATCGACGAACTGCTGCGCGGTTTCGACGGATTGCTCGGCAGCCTCGCCCGCCACGACGATCTGCTGCGCAACATCCTGCAGATCCTGCCTGTCCCCATCCGCAATTTCGCGAACGCCTCTGGCACTGCCAACGAGGTCGACTTCACCGCGCCGGCCGGGCCGCTGATCGACTCCTGGATGTGCGCGCTGAGCGGTCGAGCCGACCAGGTCGCGCTGGCACCCTACTTCCAGGACTGCAAATGAGAAGACTTGTCACGCTGGTCAGGATCGTGCTGGTACTTGCACTCGGCGCGCTCGCCGGTTGCGCGGGCAGCCCGGACGATACGAATCGGGCCATCACCGTGACGGCCCGATTCGACAACGGCGCCGGACTCTACGTCGGTAATGCCGTCGCCGTCCTCGGGATGCCCGTCGGTGAGGTCACCGCGATCACCCCGCGCGGTTCGCACGTCGAGGTCACTATGCGTGTCGAGGGCGAGGTGCTCATCCCGGCGGACGCGACCGCGGTCACCGTCTCGACCTCGGTACTGACCGATCGCCACGTCGAGTTCACACCGGCCTATCGCGGCGGCGCCACCCTGGCCGATCACGCGCAGCTCGGCCTCGACCGCACGCGAACCCCCATCGATTTCGACCGCTTGCTCGGCGCCGCGGACGGGATGGCCGCGCAGTTGGCGGGCGCGAGTCCCGATACCGGTCCGATCGCGCGGCTGCTCGATGTGTCCGCGCAGATCGCCTCGGGCAGCGGTCCGGAGCTGCGGGCCACCATGAACGAACTCTCCGGCGCACTACGACTCGGCGACGACGAGGGAGCCCGGACCCAGGCGGCGATCACCGACATCGTCGAGCATCTGGCGATCCTGGTTCGCGCCGCGGCCGACAACGATCAAGTGATCCGGGAATTCGGCAGTGCCACAGGTCAATTGAGTGCGGTGCTGGCCGAGCTCGGGATCGGCGCGGGTGACACCGGCGCACAGATCGTGCAGATCATGCAGCAGACCGACGACCTGCTCACTCAGAACAGCGAAAGCCTGAGTTCCACCGTGAACAACGCGACGACGGTGACTCGCGCGCTCGCGGACTACCGCGAGGAGGTCGCCGAGTTCATCGACGTGACGCCGCTGTTGCTGAACAACGCCTACAACGCCATCGATGTCGACTACCGCGGTGTCCGGGTGCACGCTCTGCTGGACAAGGTGTTCTTCGACGGCCAGTTGGTGAAGGAGGTGTGCAACGTTCTCGGGCTGCGCCAACTCGGTTGCAGCACAGGAACATTGCAGGACTTCGGGCCGGACTTCGGTATCACCGACATGCTCGAGGCGATGTCGAGGTTGCCGCGATGAGACAACGATGGTCGTCCGCGTGGACTCTGTTGCTCGCCGGTGCGGTGCTGGCGACCGTGCCCGGCTGCTCGGTGGGCCTGGGTGATCTGCCCTTGCCCGCTCCCGGCGTCGGTGGCGCCAGCTATACGATTCACGCCGGTTTCGCCAATGCGCTGAACCTGCCCGAGCAGGCGAAGGTACGGGTGCTCGGCGCCGACGTCGGCCAGGTCGAGCGGATGTCGGCGCGCGACTACACCGCGGTGGTCACGATGCGCATCCAGCACGGGGTGATCCTGCCGGTGGGTACCAGGGCCGAATTGCGCACCGCGACACCGCTCGGCGATGTCTTCGTCGCGCTCACCCCACCGGACGCCGCCGCGCCCGGGGGGCCGCTTCTCCAGGACGGCGACACCATCGCACTGTCGTCCACCCAGGCCGCGGCCACCATCGAGGAGCTGCTGACGACGGCGTCGCTGCTGGTCAACGGTGGTGTAATCCGGAATTTGACCAACATCGTCAACGGCCTCGGTCAGGCTGTCGGCGACCGCGGCGCGAATCTCGCCGCGCTGCTGGACAGATCGACGAGGGTGGTGCAGGCCCTCGCCGCGCGATCAGCCGATATCCGCACGGCACTCGTCGAGGTCGACGAGCTCACCCGGCAATTGCAGGCTCAGCGTCGCCCGCTCGGCGAGTTGGTCGATGTCGCGGGTCCGGCGCTCACGATCATGACCGACAGTTCCCAGCAGGCGTTGGGGCTGATCCGGCAGGTCGATCAGATCAGTAGGGAACTGGCGAAGTTCCCCGCCATCGACGGGACCGCCGCAGTCGGCATGGTTGCCGATATCAACCGGCTCTCGGCGGGGCTCAATGCGGCGTCGACCGATCCCAATGCCAGTCTGGCGGCGATGAATTCGATCCTCGGGCCGATCATCAAGGTCACCAACGGCACGTCCGCGCACGTGAACGCCGATCTGCAGGACGTGACGATCGGTGCGCTGCCCGACCCGGCGCACCCCGGTGATCCGGGCAGCCGGGTACCGGACGCGAGTGACTGGCAGGCACTCGTCGGCACTCTGACCTACACCTTGCTCAAACTGCAGCAGCGCGTGACGGGAGCGGGGCGATGAACATCCCGGAGCGCACTCGACAGGTGCTCGGCGTGCCCGCTCGCGTAGTCGTCGCGTCGGCCAGGTTCGGCAGCAGGTATCGCTCGCCGCTGTCGAGCGGTGCGCTGCTGGTGACTCTGGTCGTCGGCATCGCGTATCTGATGTTCGGTGCGCTCGGTGTCGATCCGACGGCGGCCACGATGACCGTTCGGGTACACCTCGCGCAGTCCGGTGGGCTGCTGGCCGGGCAGAACGTCACCTTGCGCGGGGTACCGATCGGCGAGGTCGCCTCGATCGAACTGACCTCCACCGGGTTGGTGGCCACCGCGGCGATCGACGCGGATGCGCTGGTGCCCGCCGACGGTGCGGTTCGGGTCGCGAGTCTGTCGTTGGCCGGTGAGCAGTATCTCGACTTCCGACCGGCGAGGGACGATGGTCCTTACCTGACCGACGGCACCGAGATCGAGGTCGAGCGGACCTCGACGCCGGTACCGCTGTGGCAGACCCTCGCCCAGCTGGATACCACGCTCGCACAGGTGGATCCGGCGCGGCTGGCGGTGATCGTCGAGGAACTCGGGGTGAGCGAGCAAGGTCCGCGCAAGCTCGCCGACATCATCGACGGCGGAATCTTCCTCGTCTCTACGTTGGATTCGGTGCTGCCCCAGACGGTGAGCCTCTTGCGAGACAGCCGGACGGTGCTCGCCACCGCCGCCGATGCCGCACCGGGGCTCGGTGAATTCGCCGGCGACGCGTCGGAATTGATGGCGGGCGTCGAGGCGAAGACCGGGGGATTCGTCGATCTGCTCGGCGCGGCCCCGGGAACGCTGGGCGCGCTGGACGCGGTGATGGCGCAGAACTCGCGCGGTGTGGTCGACCTGCTCGGCAACCTCGGCACGGTGGCGGACATGGCCAACTCGAGAGTGCCCGCGCTGCAGGAGTTCTTCTTCCCGACAGAACGCCCCGGATCGACGCTGGGCAACCTCACCGCGGCGTTCCACGACGGGGGCCTCTGGGGGCTGGTCAACCTCTACCCCCGCTATTCCTGTGACTACAACCTGCCGCGGCATTCGCCGTCGCGGCCCGACTTTCCCGAGCCGTACCTCTACACCTACTGCCCGAACGAGGATCCGTCCGTTCTCGTCCGTGGCGCGCGCAACGCGCCACGCCCACCGGGCGCACGTATCCCCGGAGCACCGCCGCCGGGGCAGGCGGCCGACACCCAGGCGATCCCGACTCCACTCGGTCCATGGTCCATCCCGCTCACCTTCGCGGGACCGGAGCTGCCGACACCGGTACCGCGGTGACCGGGCTCAGTGACTCGCACCGCACACCACCACGCAAGGAAGCGCTATGAACGACACAGACACCAAGACCAAGACCGACACTGACACCGACACAGAGATTCTCGAGCCGAAGGCAGCGAAGTCGTCGACGGATCCGGGCGAGACGCCGGTAGCCGATGAGCCCGAGCAGACCGGGCCGACGACCCGGCACCGGCTGGTGGGGATCGCCCGTCGGATCGCCGTGCCCGTCACGGTGTCGGCCGCCGTGGTGGCGCTGCTGGCGGCCGGGTTCTTCGGCTGGAAACTGGACCAGAAGTCCGACACCGATGCCGCCGCCGAAGCCGGGCTCGCGGCGGCGCGGGCCTACGCCGTCACTCTGACCAGCGTGGACTCCAACAACCTCGATCGTGATTTCGCGGCGGTGCTCGACGGGTCGACCGGCGAGTTCAAGGACATGTACACCCGGTCGAGCGGACAACTTCGGCAGTTGCTGTTGGAGAACAAGGCGACCGGCACCGGAACCGTGCTCGACGCCGCGGTGAAATCGAAATCCGAGACCAAGGTCGAAGTGCTGTTGTTCATCGATCAGACGGTGACCAATATCGCCGCCGCCGATCCTCGCGTCGACCACAGCCGGGTCCAGATGACGATGGAACTCGTCGACGGACGCTGGCTGGCCAGCCGGGTCTACCTGCCTTAACTCCCTCCCCCTCGATAGCGCGGTATTCCGTGCTGCCTGGTGGGAATGGGGTTCTCAAAAATGAATATGGTTGTTACCCTCGAAGTACGCGCCTTTGTCGCGGCTTCCCGATCGTCTGGAGTTCTCCGTGACCGATTTCGATACCGTGAACTATTTCACCGACCCGGATCTCATTCCTGATCCACATCCCTATTTCGATCATCTGCGGGCGAAGTGCCCGGTAACCCAGGAACCGCACTACGGTGTGTACGCCGTCACCGGATACGAGGAATCGGCTGAGGTGCTGAAGGATTCGTCGATCTTCTCCTCGGCCGTCGCGGTCGGCGGACCCTTCCCGCCGCTGCCGTTCACGCCGGTCGGCGACGATATCAGTGAGCTGATCGAACAGCACCGGACCGAGTTGCCGATGTATGAGCACATGGTGACGATGGACCCGCCGCAGCACACCTTCGCGCGGTCGGTGTTGAATCGTCTGCTCACACCGGCCCGTTTGAAAGAAAACGAAGAATTCATGTGGCGGCTGGCGGACCAGCAGCTCGACGAATTCGCCGATGCGGGCCATTGTGAATTCCTTTCCCAGTACGCCAAGCCGTTCGCGCTATTGGTCGTCGCGGATATGCTCGGCGTGCCAGAGGTCGATCACCAACAATTCCGTGTCGTGCTCGGCGCGCCCCAGCCGGGCGCCCGACCCGGTGCGATCGACAACGAAGCTCTCTCCAGCAATCCGTTGGCCTGGCTGGACGAGAAATTCGTTTCCTACATCTCGGATCGCCGAAACGAGCCACGCGAGGACGTGCTGACGTCGTTGGCGCTGGCGAAATATCCGGACGGCACCACACCGGAGGTCCTCGACGTGGCGCGGTCGGCGACCTTCTTGTTCGCCGCGGGGCAGGAGACCACGGCCAAAGTGCTGGGTGCCGCGGTGCGGTTCATGGGCGATCACCCTGACGTGCAGCAGCGATTGCGCGAGGATCGCAGCTTGATCCCGAACTTCATCGAGGAAACCCTGCGGATGGACGCGCCGGTCAAGAGCGGGTTCCGGCTCGCGCGCCGCGCTACCACCGTCGGTGAGGTGGACATCCCGGCCGGCGGATTGGTGATGTTCTGCCCCGGCGCGGCCAATCGGGATCCGCGCCGATTCGAGGATCCGCACGAGTTCCGCCTCGACCGCGACAACTTCCGCGAGCACATCGCGTTCGGCCGCGGCGTGCACACCTGCCCGGGCGGTCCGCTCGCGCGCGTGGAGGGCCGGGTCTCGATCGAGCGAATCCTGGACCGCCTGCTCGACATCGAGATCAACGCCGATCAACACGGACCGGTCGGCGCGCGCACCTACGGCTACGAACCCACGTTCCTGCTCCGCGGACTCAGCGAACTGCACATCAACTTCACTCCCCATTCCTGACCACGACAACAACGACAGAGGTAGGTAACGATGACCGGACGGGTCGAAGGCAAAGTCGCATTCATCACCGGAGCGGCGCGCGGTCAAGGCCGCAGTCACGCGGTGCGATTGGCGCAGGAAGGCGCGGACATCATCGCCATCGATGTCTGCAAACAACTCGACAACGTGCCGTTCGCGATGTCGACCCCGGAGGATCTGGCGACCACCGCCGATCTCGTCCGGGGCGAGGGCAGGCGAGTGGTCACCGCCGAGGTGGACGTGCGTGACTACGACGGGCTCAAAGCTGCGGTCGACGGGGCGGTCGCCGAACTCGGGCGGCTCGACATCATCGTCGCCAACGCCGGGATCGGCAACGAGGGCGGCGCGCTGATCGACCTGCAGGAGAACCTGTGGGACGACATGATCGACGTCAACCTGGGCGGGGTCTGGAAGTCGGTGAAAGCCGCTGTCCCGCATATGATCGCCGGTGAACGTGGCGGTTCGGTGATCCTGACGAGTTCGGTGGGTGGGCTCAAGGCCTACCCCAACATCGGCCATTACGTCGCTGCCAAGCACGGTGTGGTCGGGCTCATGCGGACCTTCGCGGTGGAATTGGCGCAGCACTCCATTCGCGTCAACTCGGTGCACCCCACGCATGTGAACACGCCGATGGTGATGAACGAGGGCACCTACAAGCTGTTCCGTCCCGATCTGGAGAGCCCGGGCCCCGCCGACCTCGAGCCGATCGCCAGGATGTTCCACGTGCTGCCGGTGGCCTGGATCGAGCCCGAGGATGTCAGCAACGCGGTGCTGTACTTGGCCTCGGACGAGGCTCGCTTCGTCACCGGTGTGCCCCTGCCGATCGACGCGGGCGGAATGCTCAAGTAGTCACCCCGGCCGCGCCGACCGCGGTGGTCGGCGCGGCCCCGAGAAACAACGAAGACGGAGAACGGTCATGAGGGTGTCGGTCGACGGGACCAAATGTGAAGGCCATGCCCTGTGCGCGGGTATCGCACCGACGGTGTTCGAGGTGAACGACGAGGATCTGGCCGTGGTGGTAGACGAGAACCCCGGTAGTGCAACACAATCCGAGGTTCGCTCGGCGGCGTCGGCTTGCCCGACGATGGCGATCGTGTTGCGCGAGAGCTAGATCCGCTCAGGCGGCAGTGTCGTCTGCGACCGCGCCACCGGTCATGGTGGTGCGGGTCGCGGGCCCGGACCACCCGCACGGCAGCTCACACGTCGCCACGACGAGGCGTTCGACGCGACCGTCGAGCGACTTGCGCACCATCTCCGCCGCACCCGCGGGATAACCGCAGCTCTGGCACTTTCCGTAGTAGTCGAGGATCGGTCGGACGCTGATGTGAATGGTCGGGTGCACGGTTCTCCTCCAGCCGTTCAGTCGAGAAAGAGGTCGAGTGTCGGAGTAGCGCCACCGCCGTAACCGGACAGGTCCTCGACTCCGGACGCGGTGAGTACCTCCGCGTCGATGTAGCAGTTCCCGCTGGTCTCGCGGGCAGGCCGGGACAGGATCTCGATCGCGGCGTCGGCCATGATCTCGGGGCTGCGCGCGGACGAGATCAGGCTTTCGCCGTCGGCCATGTTCGCGACCGCCGAGGTGGCGATATAGGTCTGGGGCCATAGGCAATTCGCCGCGATGCCCGCGTCGGCGAACTCGGCTGCCCAGCCGAGCGAGAGCAGGGTCATCCCGTATTTGGACAGTGTGTAAGCGGGGTGGGCGCCGAGCCAGTACGGGTTCATATTCACCGGCGGTGACACGGTGAGGATGTGCGGGTTCGCCGAAGCGCGCAGGTACGGCAGGCAAGCTTTGGTCAGCAGGAACGTGCCGCGCAGATTGATCTGCTGCATCAGGTCGAATTTCTTGGCCGAGAGGCTCTCGGTCGGTTCGACGCCGATCGCGCTGGCGTTGTTCACGCAGATATCGATGCCGCCGAATCGCTCGACGGCCAGGTCGACGGCGCGCTGCACGTCGGCTTCGTTGCGCACATCGCCGACTACGGCGACAGCCTTTCCGCCCGCGGCCTCCACCTCGGCCACGGCGGTGTGCACGGTGCCGGGTAGCCGCGGGTGCGGCTGCGAGGTCTTGGCCAGCAGAACCAGATTGGCGCCTTGTCTCGCGGCGGCCAGCGCGATCGCAAGACCGATCCCGCGGGAGCCGCCGGAGATGACCAGTGTGCGGTCGGTGAGTACGGCGTTCTCGCTGGACATCGGTCTCCTCAGTGCTGGGTGATTCCGCTGATTGACGCAGCGTTCCTCCTCGATGGTATTGGCATTCTCATTTTTTGCAAGTACCGTATTCACTGATGAACGATCCGATACAGACCTCGTCCGGCATCCCGCTCTCGCCGGTCTACGGACCGGCGGACCGAGCTGCCGAACCGCCCGCACCGGGCGGCTACCCCTTCACGCGCGGCAACTTCGCCTCCGGTTACCGGGGGCGGCTGTGGACGTTTCGCCAGTACTCCGGATTCGGCACGGCGGAAGAGTCCAATCGTCGCTACCGCTACCTCCTCGACCAGGGCGGAACCGGATTGTCGGTCGCCCTGGATCTACCGACCCAATGTGGTTACGACTCCGACGATCCGGAGGTGACCGAGGAGGTCGGTCGAGTCGGCGTCGCGGTGGACACCCTCGCCGACGCCGAAGTCCTCTTCGACGGCATGCCGCTGGACAAGATCAGCACCAGCTTCACGATCAACGGCACCGCCGCGATCTTGCTGGCGTTCTATGTGGCGGCGGCCGAGAAGAAGGGCGTGCCCCGCGAAAAGCTCACCGGCACGATCCAGAACGACATTCTCAAGGAGTACGCCTCGCGCGGCACCTGGATCTGGCCGCCGGAACCGTCGCTGCGGCTGATCGCCGACACCATCGAATTCTGTGCTGCCGAGGTGCCGAGGTTCAACGCGATCTCGGTGGCGGGCGCGCACTTTCGCGACGCGGGCGCCAACGCCGTGCAGGAGATGGCGTTCACCCTCGCCGACGGTGTCACCTACTGCGACACCGTGCTCGAACGCGGCCGGATGACGATCGACCAGTTCGCCCCGCAGATTTCCTTCTTCTTCTACACCCACGGTGACTTCTTCGAGGAGATCGCCAAATACCGTGCGGGACGCAGACGGTGGGCCACGATCGTGCGCGAGCGCTACGGGGCCACCACTGACAAGGCGTCGATGTTCCGCTTCGGGTGCGTCGCCGGCGGTGCCTCGCTGTACGCGCCGCAGGCGCAGAACAACCTGGTCCGGGTGGCCTACGAGTCGATGGCCTCGGTGCTGGGCGGGGTGCAGTCGATGTTCACCGCGGCCTGGGACGAGCCCTTCGCGCTGCCGAGCGAGGAGTCCGCCACGCTCGCACTGCGCACCCAGCAGATCCTCGCCTACGAAACCGGGGTCACCCGGGTCGCCGACCCGCTGGGCGGTTCCTACTTCGTCGAGGCGCTCACCGACGCGACCGAGGCTCGCATCATCGAGATCATGGACGATCTCGAGCGGCACGGCGGCATGGTCCGTTCGATCGAGGACGGCTACCTCCAGGGTCTGATCGCCGATGAGGCCTACCAACTCCACAAAGACGTCGAGGCGGGCACCAAGCCGGTTGTCGGGGTGAACCGGTTCGTCTCCGACGAGCCCGCACCCGAGATCGCGACCTACGAACTCGATGCGGAAGGCCGTGACCTGCAGCTGAAACGGCTCGCCAGGGTCAAGGCCGAACGCGATGCCGTGGCCGTCCGGTCCTGTCTCACCGCCTTGTCCACGGCCGCCGAAGGAAACGAGAATCTGATGCACTACCTGATCGAGTGCGCGAACGCGTACTGCACGGTGGGGGAGATGACCGCCGCGCTCAAGAGCGTGTGGGGCGAGTTCCAGCAGCCGGTGGTGTTCTGATGACCGCGCGCGTGCTGGTCGCCAAACCCGGCCTCGACGGCCATGATCGCGGGGCCAAGATCGTCGCCCGTGCACTGCGCGACGCCGGGTTCGAAGTGGTCTTCACCGGCATCCGTCAACGCATCGAGGACATCGTTTCGATCGCGCTGCAGGAGGATGTCGCCGTCGTGGGGCTGAGCATTCTCTCGGGTGCGCACGTGTCGCTGACCACGCGCACCGTCGAGGCGCTGCGGGCGGCCGGCGCGGGCGATATCGCCGTGATCGTCGGCGGCACCATTCCGCAGTCCGATGTCGCGCGGCTGCTCGAAGTCGGAGCGTCGGCGGTGTTCCCGACCGGCACCTCGCTCGACACCCTTGTCACCGAGATCCGGGCGCTCACGAACACCCCGTCCCCGACCTGAGGGTCGGGTCGGTCGCAGCGGCGTCGACCATCGTGGTCGCGCGAAAAGTAGTGGAAGACGGAGGAATTCGTGCGTATCGGAGTGATGATCGGGCCAGAGAAGGGTGATGCGGCCCGCAAATTGTCGCGGATGCTCGACGACATCGCGTGGGCCGAATCGGCCGGGCTGGACACCGCGTGGATACCCCAGATCCCGACCGACTTCGACGCGTTGATCACCATCGCGTTGATGGGACAGGCGACCACCCGGATCGAGTTGGGTACCGCGGTGGTGCCGCTACAGGCCCAGCACCCCATCGCCCTTGCCCGGCAGGCGCTGTCGGCGCAGGCCGCGGCCGGCGGACGGCTGGCGCTGGGTATCGGTCCCTCACACCACTGGATCGTGGCCGACATGCTCGGGCTGCCCTACGACAAGCCGGCTGCCTACACCGCAGACTACCTCGAGGTGCTCAACGCGGGATTGCGCGGGCCCGGCACGGTGGACGTCGAGAACTCGACCTTCACGGTGCACAATCCGCTCGACCTCGGGCCGGTGGCTCCGGTGCCGGTGCTGATCGCCGCGCTCGGTCCGGTGATGCTGCGCATCGCGGGCGAGCAGGCCGACGGGACCATTCTCTGGATGGCCGACGAACGTGCGGTGGGGGCCCACGTCGTCCCGCGGATCACGAAGGCGGCGGCCGAGGCGGGCCGTCCCGCGCCGCGCGTGGTCGCGGGTCTCCCGGTCTGCCTGTGTCGTCCCTCCGAAGTCGAAGAGGCCAAGGCGCGGGCGAATCGCATTCTCGGCGAAGCCGAAGTCTCACCGAACTATCAGCGTCTGCTCGAAACCGGCGACGCTCGCGACATCGGCGACATCTGCCTCGCCGGTGACGAGAGCGCCATCGCCGCGGGGCTGCGCCGGTACGGCGACGCCGGGGCCACCGATCTGTCGGTGCGACTGCTGCCGATCGGTGATACCCGTGACGAGCTGGTCGCCTCCAAACGGCGCACCAGGGAGATGATCGCCGCCCTGGCAAAGGACTTACGGTGATCGGGGCGCGGAGCGAGCGCGTCGGGTCAACGGGTGGGCGCGTCGAGCCGGGCGCGACCGAAGGGCCGCTGTCGGGCATTCGGATACTCGAGGTGGGCACCATGCTCGCCGGTCCGTACGCCACCATGATGCTCGCCGATCTCGGCGCCGAGGTCACTAAGTTGGAGCCGGCGGGCGGCGACATCTCACGGCAGGTGGGCGACAGCTATTTCGCCAGCCTCAATCGGGGAAAGCGCAGCATCAGCATCGACCTGACCACGGAGCAGGGCCAGGACCAGCTCGGCGCGCTGGTGACGAACGCGGATGCGCTGCTGGTGAATTTGAAGCCGTCGGCGATCCACCGGCTCGGCCTGACCTACGCGGCGTTGCGGCGGTGGAACGAGCGCATCGTCTGTGTGGCGATCACCGGGTTCGGCTTGGACGCCGGTGACGATCCGGCCTTCGACTATGTCATCCAGGCGGCCACCGGCATCGCGGCGCTCACCGGGGACCCGGCGGGCCCGCCGACGCTGCCCGGCTACTCCTCGGCCGACAACTCCACCGGCCTGACCGCGGCGCTGGGCCTGCTCGCGAAGATCGTGTCCGGTGTCGGCGGCCAGGTGGAGGTGTCGCTGCGCGATGTCATGCTCTCGCAACTGAACTACCACGCCTCGGCCTATCTCAACGACGGCAAGGCACCGCTGCGTCGCCCGTTCGGCGCGCATACGTATTACGTTCCCGCGCAGATCTTTCCGACGGCCGACGGGTACCTGGCGCTGTTCATCACCCATGACGGCTTCTGGCAGCGCTTCGCCGAGGAGGCGGCGGTCACGGGATTCGCCACCATGGCCGAGCGGGCGGGTCGGCGCGAGGAGGTGCTCGCCGTCGTCACCACCGCGCTCGCGGCGGACACCGCGGTGGGCTGGGAATCGCGGCTGCGACCGCTGGGTATCCCGGCGGCTGCGGTCCGGACTCTGCCCGAGGCGTTGGAGGCCACGCCGGAAGTGTTGGTACACGCGGGGCCACATCGACTGGTGGGCAGTCCGATTCGGATCGCCGGGTATGAGCCCGCGTACGGTCCGCCACCCCGCTTGGGCGAGCACAACGACTGAATACCCGCCGAACTCGGAGATTCTTGGAGCCAGGGGGAGACGGAACCCGGGACCTGGACAGGTCCCGGGTTCCGTCGTCGCTACTCGTAGCGGACGGTGGTCTCGGCCGTGTCGGGGATCGCCTGGCAGGTGAGCACATAGCCCTCGGCCACCTCGTCGTCGGTGAGCGCGTCGTTGACGCGCATCGTCGCCGAACCATGGGTGAGTACGGCCATGCAGGTCGCGCAGTTGCCCGATTCGCAGGAGAACGGCGGGGTGAGGCCGCCGCGTCGCGCGCTTTCCAGCAGCGTCTCGCCCGCATTACGCGGCACCGTCACCTTCTTGCGGCCGAGGATGACCGTGACCGTGCCCGCCGTGTCGGCGGGGGGCGCCGGTGTGGCAGGTTCCGGCTCGATCCCGGCTATCGGTTCGGCCGTGGGGATCGGTTGGGCCGCGCCGAATCGCTCGCTGTAGACGGCGCCCGGCCCCGGCAGGGCGGTCTCCACCATCGCCATGAAGGCCTCCGGCCCGCAGATGTAGCTGTCGCCCACGGTGTCGGCGCCGACGAAAGCGCGGACGGTAGCGGGATCGAGCAACCCGCTGTCGGCATCCAGATGCCGGAGCACCTCGAGCCGAGTGGGATAGCGCGCGACCAGATCGTCGAGGGTCGCGTCGAAGATCGCGGACGCCCGGTCGCGATCGACGCAGAGCAGGCGCACCCGCCGATCGGTCGTTGCCAGCGCGCTCTTGGCCAGCGAGAGGACCGGGGTGATGCCACTGCCGCCGGAGAAGCCGAGCAGTGGACGTTCGCTCTCGCGCAGACAGAATTTGCCTGCCGGCCTGCTCATCTCGACCACGTCGCCTTCGCCGAGGTTGTCGATCAGCCAGTTCGACACCCGGCCGCCGACGACCCGTTTGACCGTCGTCATGAGCTCGGCGTCGGTTTCGGGCGCGCTCGACATGGAGTACGACCGGAACAGCTCGACGCCGTCGACCCGCACCCGGAATGTGCAGAACTGGCCGGCCAGGTAGGACACCGGGCCCTCGTGTGGAGCGAGCACGAAGGTGCGGGCATCGGCTGTCTCCTTGATGATCCGGGTCACCGTCGCGCGTTGGAACAGGGGAGTTCTCGCCATGGACCGGCTCCTTCTGGTATGAAGATTCTTATGGAAAGAGAATACTATTCTCTCTTGCAATATGGGATCTTCTCAATCCCGGCCGCGGAGGCGAGATGAACGACCGGATCGCACTCAGTTTCGACGATCGGCACTACACGCTCACCGAGTTGGACGGGCTGACCGCGGGGCTGGCCGAGACCTTGACCGATCACGGTGTGCGGCAGGGGGATCGGGTGGCGCTGATGGCGTCGAACCGGCCGGAATTCGTGGTCGCGGTGCGCGCGATCTGGCTGGCGGGCGGCGCGGTGGTGCTCATCAGCCCGGCGTGGAAGCGTGGTGATGTCGAGCACGCGCTGGCTGTCACCCGGCCTGCCTTCGCCGTCGGCGACCAACCGGTGCTGGCGGAGTTGATGCCGATGCTCTCACTCGACGCACCGATCACGCCCGGCGCCGCTACCTTCCCCGTACCTGTGCCACAGGACGACGCGGTGCTCGTGTTCAGTTCGGGCACAACGGGATTGCCGAAAGCGGTCCGCCACACCCACGCGTCGTTCGCGGCCGCGGTGGAACACTGGCGGGTGGCGCTCGGCTTCACCGGCGACGACCGGATTCAGATCGCCACCCCGCCCTCGCACATCCTCGGGCTGCTCAATATCGTGCTGGCGCTGCGCACCGGTGCCTGGATGCGTCTGCATCGCCGGTTCGACCTGGACCGGATGCTGCACCACATCGAGGCCGACCGGATCACCGTGGAGATGGCGGTCGCGCCGATCGCGCTCGCGATCGCGTCCCATCCCGATCTCGAGTCCTACGACCTGTCCTCGCTGCGCTACATCATGTGGGGCGCGACGCCGGTGACACCGAGCGTCGCCGAGACCGTCACGCGCCGTACCGGAGTCGCGTGGGTGCCCGCCTACGGCGCCAGTGAGCTTCCGGTCATCGCCTGTAATCCGCTCGACGGCGCGCGCTTGGACAGCGTGGGCCGTCCGGTGGCCGGCGTCGAAGTCCGGGTGGTCTCGACGACCACCGGCGACGAAGTCGAGACCGGCGAGACGGGCGAGATCCAAGCTCGCTCTCCGTCGTCGATGGCCGGGTACCTGCCCGACGATGCGACCGAGGCGGCCTACGCCGACGGCTGGTACCGCACCGGCGATGTCGGCTATCTCGACGACGACGGTTGGTTGCGGCTGACCGACCGGCTCAAGGAGATGATCAAGGTGCGCGGTTTCCAGGTGGCGCCCGCGGAGGTGGAAGCCGTTCTGCACGGACACCCGGCGGTCGCCGACTGCGCGGTGTTCGGCGTCCCCGATCCAGCCGACGGCGAGACGATCGTCGCCGCCGTCGCGACCGCGGAACCGGTCGATGCCGAGGAACTCATCGCCCTGGTCGGCACCCGTCTCGCCTCCTACAAACGGCCGCGCCGAGTGGTGTTCGTGCCCGAAATCCCGCGCCTGCCCTCCGGCAAGGTGCTGCGCCGAGTACTGAAGGAGCGTCATGGACGTTCGTCTGACCTCTGAACAGCGGCAGCTGCGTGACGCCGCTGCCAAACTGGCCGACGACCTCGGCCCCGGCTCGGTCAACGACCTGGCCGACGAACAGCGGATCGCGCGGCTCGAGCAGACGGTCGCGAGCACCGGCTGGCGCGCCCTGCGCTCCGACGGCGCCTCCGGCGTCGAAGTGGCCATCGTCGCCGAGGAATTCGGCCGCGGACTGGTCGACGTGCCGTTCCTGGGTCCGCTCCTCGCCGACGACCTCTGGTCGCCCCCCGAATCGGTACCGCACTGGACCGTCGCCGTCGACGACCGCGCGATCGACGCGCGGGGCGCCCGGCGCGCCCTGATCGTGCGGGGCGAGTCGATGCTGGCCAGCTCGGTCGCCACCGCGTCGACCGGCGCCGATCAGACCCGGGCCGAGGCCGCGCTCACCGGCGTTCCGAAACTGCTGGGCGAACTGTCCACGGCGCAGGTCACTCAGTGGCGAGCGCTCGCGCTCGTGGCCACCTGCGCCGATCTGGTCGGCACCGCGCGCGGCGCGCACGCACTGGCCACCGATTACGCGAAAGTCCGTGCGCAATACGGCAAGACGATCGGCTCCTACCAGGCCGTCGCCCATCTGCTCGCGGAGGGTCTCGCGCTGATCGAAGGTTCGGTGAGCGTGCTGCGGCACGCGGCGTGGGCCGTGGACGCGCTCGACCCCGAGCGAGCCGTGCAGGCGGCCGTGATCGCCAAACTCTACTGCGCCAGAGCGGCACTGACCGTGTGCGAGACCGCGGTGCAGGTGCACGGCGGGATCGGCAACACCTGGGAGTGCCTGGCGCATCTGTATCTACGGCGGACGCTGACGTCCACCGAGCTGTTCCCCACGAGCCTGGAGGAGATCGACCGTGGACTTTCGTGATTCGCCGGAGGAAGCCGCGTTCCGAGAACGCCTGCGCGAGTGGCTGTCCGGTGTCGCGGGTCAGTTCCCGACCTCGGGGGACGAGTACTGGGCCAAGCAAGGTGAATGGCACCGAGCGCTGCACGAAGCCGGGTTCTTCGGGCTGTCGTGGCCGCGAGAACACGGCGGCCACGAACTGCCCCCGGTCTACGACGTCATCCTCGACGAGGAACTCGCCCTGGCCGGCGCACCGCCGCGACCCAGCCTCGGCTACCTGATCCAGGGCCTGGGCAGGCACGCGAGCAAGGAACTGCAACAGCGCTTCCTGCCCGGCATGATCGACGGGACACAGCGCTGGTGCCAGGGGTTCAGTGAACCGGACGCGGGCTCGGACCTGGCCGCGCTGCGGACCACGGCCACCCGCGACGGCGATTCCTATGTGCTCCAAGGGCACAAGATCTGGACGAGCTATTCCGATGTCGCGGACTGGTGTCTGCTGCTGGCCCGCACCGACTCCGAAGTGCCACGGCACAAGGGCATCTCGGCCTTCGTTGTGTCGATGAAGCAACCCGGCGTGCAGCAGCGACCGCTGCGGATGATGAGCGGGATCACCACCGAATTCGGGCAGGTGCACTTCGACGGCGCCCGCGTGCCCGCCGACCAGATGGTCGGATCCCCCGGTGACGGGTGGGCCCTGGCGATGACGGTGGTCGGGCACGAACGCGAGCCGTCGACGCTCGGCTACGCCGCCCGATACGGCAAGCTCGTGCGGCAAATGGCGGCCAGGACCTCGGGTCCGCTGCCCGCCGACCTGGCCTGGGCCGCGGTGCAGACCGAGATGTTGCGCCTGCACGTGCGCCGACGACTGTCCGAACAGCTCGACGGTGTCTCGCACGGGCCAGAGGGCTCGCTCGACAAATTGCTCATGACCTGGGTGGAGCAGTCGGTCGGCCACGCGGCCCTCACGGTCGGGGGCACCCGCGATCCCGAACTGCTCAGCGCCTACCTCTACAGCCGCGCGCAGAGCGTCATGGGCGGGACATCGCAGATTCAGAAGAACATCATCGCCTCGCGCATTCTCGGATTGGGAGCATGACCATGTACGACCTGCCTGCCGAAATCGACGTTCGCGCCGAGGGCCCGCTGCGGATCATCACGCTGAATCGGCCCGACGCGCTCAATGCGGTCAACGACGACCTGCACACCGGACTCGCGCACCTGTGGCCGCGACTGAGCGAGGACCGCGAGGCCCGCGTCGCGGTGCTCACCGGGAGCGGCAAAGCCTTCTCGGCGGGTGGCGACTTCGGCTATCTGGCCGAGCTGAGCCGCGACGCGGATCTACGCGCCAAGACGATCGCGCACGGTCGCGACATCGTGCTCGGCATGGCGCGCTGCCGGATTCCGGTGATCGCGGCGGTCAACGGTCCCGCCGTCGGCCTCGGCTGCAGCCTGGTCTCGCTCAGCGACATCGTCTACATCGCCGAGACCGCCTATCTCGCCGATCCGCACGTACAGGTCGGGCTCGTGGCGGCCGACGGCGGTCCGCTCACCTGGCCGTTGCACACCAGCCTGCTCTTCGCCAAGGAATTCGCGCTCACCGGCGCGCGAATCCCGGCCGCGCGGGCCAGGGAGATGGGCCTGGTCAACCACGTCGTCGCCGATCCGATGGCCGAGGCGCTGGACTGCGCGAAGCGCATTCTGGAGTTGCCCAGGCAGGCGGTGGAAAGCACCAAGCGGCTGCTCAATCTGCACCTGGAACGGGCGGTACTGGCCAGTCTCGACTACGCGACGACCGCCGAGGACCTGTCGTTCCAGACGGCGGATTTCCAGGCCACCATCGAGCGACTCACCGCGGGAAAGAAGTAGTCGGCCGAGGTGTCGGGGGAGTGGCCGATGAACAGTCCACTGTCGAACGACATCGCCGAATTGATCGCCACGGCGCGCGCGGGCTCCATCCGCGCCGCCGGGCGGCTGCTGAGTCTGGTCGAGAGCCCGCAGCGCGAACACGTGCTCGCACAGCTCGAGTCCGTCCCGGTGCGGGTGATCGGGGTGACCGGGCCGCCGGGGGCGGGTAAGTCCACCACCATCGCGGTGCTGGTCGCGGGCTATCGCGCGCGCGGGCTGCGGGTGGCGGTGCTCGCCGTCGACCCGTCCTCGCCCTACTCCGGGGGTGCGCTCCTGGGCGACCGGATCCGAATGTCGGCGCATATCAACGACTCCGGCGTCTTGATCCGCTCGGTCGCCACCCGCGGGCACCTCGGCGGGCTCGCCGCCGCCGTGCCCGCGGCGATCCGGCTGCTCGGCGCGCTCGGCTACGGTCTGATCCTCTTGGAGACGGTCGGCGTCGGGCAGTCCGAGATCGAGATCGCCGCGGTCGCCGATCCGACCGTCGTCATTCTCAATCCCGGTGCGGGCGACGCGATTCAGGCCGCCAAGGCCGGTCTGCTCGAGGTCGCCGACATCCTGGTCGTGAACAAGGCCGACCGCGCCGGCGCCGCGCAGACCGCGCGGGAACTGCACATCGAGACCGGGCTGCCGATCCTGACGCTGGTCGCCTCTCGCGGCACCGGAGTCGAGGAGCTGATCGAGGCGATCGAGACGCACCATCGGGCCGATACCCCGGCGCGTGGCGCTGCCCGCGCCCGGGCGCAGATCCTGTCGCTGGCGCAGTCGCGGCTGCGCGGTCACTCCGGTCTGGCCGACCTCGCCGCCGCCGTGGCCGCCGGTCACCGTGACCCCTACACCGCGGCGGAACAGTTGCTGGCCGAGGCGAGCGCGGTCCCGGCCGTCGACCCGTCGCGGTGAGGATGCTCGCCGCGACGGGTCGGGGTGCTCACCCGCGCTGCGCTGCCGGTTCCGCCGAGGCAGCCTGTGCCGAAACCGACTGGGCCGCATCGGAATCGAACCGCACGAGCGCTTCCTGCGCGAACGAGGCGACGAGTTGACCCGCCGCGGTGAGTACGTCACCACGGCCGAAGCACCGTCCATGCGCCACCACTGGACTGTGCTGGCGCAGCAGCAGCCAGTCGTCGGTGCGGAACGGGCGATGGAACCACAGGGTGTGCGCGGTGACGGCGGAGGTGAACGCGGTGCCGTTGCCCCGCTGGCTCACCCCGTCGAACGGACGCAGCGCGGTGCCGATGAGGTTCAGATCGGTGGCGTAGGCGGTCAGCGCGGGGGCGAGTTCGGGGCCTACCGTCGGGGTGCGCATCCAGAACTCGTACTCGGGCATGGCGGCAGCGGTGGAGTTCAGATCGTCGAACGCGCGGGTTTCCCAGGGCAGCAGGTCGAAGGTGACCCGGTACTCGGGAGCGAGGAGCGCGGCGACGTCCTCGATGTGCTGCGTCTGTGGGCCGTCCTCGGCGACGTGCATCGACACCGCGGCGCTGGCGACCACCCGCGCGGATTGCCTGGCCAGGATCGACAGCGTGGCGAAGGACCGTCCCCGGTGCTGGCAGGAGACCTCGTACCGGACCGGCTCGTCGTAGCTGCCCTCCCTGGCGAACAAGGTGTGGACGGACTTGACCTGCTTGTCCGGACAGGCGAGTTCGGCTGCCCGGACGAACTGCCCGAGGATCTGGCCGCCGAAGAGCCTGCGGTAGTTCAACGGCAGATTGGGACCTTCGAACGCGGTCGGCGGCTCACCGGGAACCGTGGTGCCGGGGGCGTTTTCAGGTGCGACGGTGCCTTCGGTTGCGGCGGTGTTCCCGGTGTGCGGTGACACGCGGAGATCGAGGCTCGCGAGCAGGTTGTTCCAAAGATCGGCCATGCCCGAATTGTAATTCATCCTCTACCTCTATGAGAATTATATTCTCAGCGCGCCGGTGACGCCGGACGCGCAGAAATCCCAGACTTCCTCGGCGGTGACCGGGCGCATCGTCGAATCATCCTGGGCGCCACTGGACTGGGCGGTGAACATGACGGTCTGCATCGTCATGGCGGCGACCCGGCGTGGATTCAGACCGGGCCGCAGCGTGCCCGCCGACGCCGCGTCGGTCACCAGATCGACGAACAGTGACAACAGCGGCGCGTGCGCGACTTTCACGTGGGCGGGATGAGTGACCAGCAGTCGCGGTGCGAAATCGGTGAACAATGGGTGGCGGTCGCTCGGGTCGGAGCGGCACAGCGAGAACAGCAGCCGCACCGCGACCCCGAGTCGCGCCAAAGGGTCGGCCTCGGCCGCGGCAGCGTCGCGGATCTGCTCGGCCGTGCGCAGCAGCGCGTCTTCGAAGAGCGCGAGCAGCAGCTCGTGCTTGCCGTCGAATTGCAGGTAGAAACTACGCAGCGACTGACGTGACCGCTCGACCACTTCCTGCACGGTGAAGTCAGTACTGCCGTTCTCGGAGATGATCGCCTGTGCCGCGTCGAGGAAACGTTGTACCCGCTGCTCGGCCCGCTGCCGGGTGGACTTGATCGAGCGTTCCACCGCACGTTGTTTCCAGGCGGGCTCCACGCGCTCACTCATAGCTGCACCAGTCGTGCGGCCGAACCCGCGGCACGCACGGTCGCGCCCGCCTCGCGGATGAGTTCGCGCGAACTGCCGAGCAAACCGTCGAGGATCAGGACCCGCCGGATGTGGCGATGCAGATCGTGTTCCGCGGTGAAGCCGATGCCGCCGAGGGTCTGCTGGCAGTGCCGGGCGGTCGTCAGCGCGGCCCGGCCCGCGGCGGCTTTGGCGAGCAGGCACCCGAGGTCGTCGGCGGCGGCCACGAGAGTCGCTTCGGCGCCTTCGACGGCGACCAGGGTCTCGGCGAGTCGGTGCCGGATGGCCTGGAACGAGGCCACCGGACGACCGAACTGGACCCGGTCGACGGCATGGGTGCGGGCAAGGGTGAGCATCGCCCGGCTCGCGCCGGTCAGCCACCAGCCCAGCGCCCGACGGCCCGCGGCGAGTGGGATCTCGGCGCCCGTCGATAGCTGTCGGATGGGCAGGTCGGCGTCGAGGAGCTCGGAGTCCGGAAGGGATGAGCCGTTGTGTTCCCACTGGACCCAGGTGCCCCCGGCGAAGGGGAGGGGGACGGGCCCGTCGGCAGGCCGACCGGCGGCGGCATGGATGACGTCGTTGAGCAGCGGTGCGTGCGAACCGGTCTCACCGAGCAGCCGAAAGACCAGGGGCACAGTGGAATCAGGTGCTTCGACGAGCATGTCGTGCCAACCCAGGTCGGTGAGCGCGGTGTAGAGATCCGCACCCGAGGCGTCCCGCATCGTCTTGCGCAATGTCTGAGCCAGCAGGTCGAGTTCGGCAGCATCCACGGTTTACTCTTTCCCCAGGTCGAGCAGTCGGCGCGCGATGATGTTGCGCTGGATCTCGGCGGTGCCGCCGTAGATCGTCGCGGCGCGCGAGTACAGGTATTCCGCGCGCAACGGCGAATCGGCGAGCTCGATGACACCGGGCGACAGGTCGCGGATGGTGTCGAACAACTGCTGCTCGGCGGTGGCGAGCAGCACCTTGTCGATGGAGGTCTCCGGCCCGAGTTTGCCGCCCGCGGCGAGGCGCTCCTGCGTCGCCAGCGACCGGCAGCGGATGGTGTGCAGAGCGAGGTAGGCGGCACCGAGGTCGGCGTCGTCGCCGCCCGCGTCGCCGCCGGGGGTCTGGGCGAGCAGTTGGTCGAAACGCGTGTAGAGATAGGCGATTCGGTGCCAGAAACAGGTGGAGCGTTCGTGCGGGAGCAGATCCATCGCGACCCGCCAACCGTCGCCCGGTCGGCCGAGCATGCGGTCGGCCGGAACGACGACATCGTCGAAGTAGACCTCGGCGAACTCGTCGATGCCGTGCATCGTCCGCAACGGCCGCACGGTGATGCCAGGGGAGTCCATGTCGACGAAGAAGGCGGTGATCCCGTCGTGGCCGATTCCGGTGCGGGTCAACAGGACACAACGCGCCGAGTACTGGGCCAGGCTGGTCCACACCTTCTGCCCCGAGACCACCCAGTGGTCACCGCGGAGTTCGGCCTTGGTGCTCAGTGAGGCGAGATCGCTGCCGGAGCCGGGTTCGGAGAACCCCTGGCACCACTGCTCACGACCGCTGAGCAGTAGCGGCACCATCTGCGCCGCCAATTGCGGTGTGGCGTAGGAGATCATCGTCGGCGCGAGCACCTCGATCATCGAATAGATGCCGGGCTCGGCGAGGTCGCGGGTGGCGACCTCTTCGCCGAGGATCGCGCGCAGCACCGCGGGCCCGCCGAGGCCACCTACCTCGGCGGGCCAGCCGTACCGCATCCAGTCCGCGTCGTAGAGCGCGCGCCGGACTCTGGCCAGTTGCGCGACCTGCGCGTCGAGCGAGTGGTCCGGGCCTGCGGACAGGTCGTTGTCATCGAGCCAGGACCGCAGGCCGGCCCGAAAGTCGGTGCGGTTCACGCACTCGGTCGTTCGAAGGCGTGCGGGCGGCCGGAATCGTGGTCGCCGTTGCGACGGATGAAGGTCATGGCCCTGGTGCGCAGCCGCCAGCCCTCGTCGGTGCGCGCGTAGGTGTCGCTGTAGTAGCCGATGCGCATGTCGTGGGTCGACTGGTCGATGAAGCACAGCGGCTGGGTGCCGCTGGCGGTGTCGCCGTCGAGCTCGAGCGCCGGAGTTCCGGTGAGGAACAACCCCTTCGGCGCGGCGGCGACGAGATCGGGGAACTCGTCGAGCGGATAGGTGTCGCCGAAGGCGCTGTAGTTGCCGTCGGGGGTGAACACCGAGATCAGGCCCTCGATATCACCTTTGGTAATGGTGACCGCGTACCGTGCGAGCAGCTGTTCGAGCTCGATCACGTCGTCATTTCTGGACAAAGACTTTTCCGCCTTTCATCACGAACCGCACCCGTTGGGTGACGGTGATGTCCTGGAGTGGGTCGCCGGGGACCGCGATGATGTCGGCGAGCAGTCCCTCGGCCAGTCGGCCGCGGTCGGTGACATCGATCAGCTCGGCGGCCGTGAGGGTCGCGGCGCGCAGCACGGCCAACGGGCTCATGCCACGGTCGACGAGCGCGACCAGCTCGTCGGCGTTGCGGCCGTGCGGGATCGCGGGGGCATCGGTGCCCACCGCGATCTTCACCCCGGCCTTGTAGGCCGCCAGCACCGACGTGCGGGCGAGCGGGAACATCTGGGCCGCCTTGGCCTGGAGTTCCGGTGGCGCTTTGGACA
This sequence comes from Nocardia sp. Root136, assembly GCF_001427185.1. Lineage (NCBI taxonomy): Bacteria > Bacillati > Actinomycetota > Actinomycetes > Mycobacteriales > Nocardiaceae > Nocardia > Nocardia sp. Root136. The sequence goes on along the minus strand of NZ_LMFE01000001.1, from coordinate 196,435 downwards.
CGTCCATGGCGTCGGCCAGGCGGGTGGTCGGCACCAGGTAGGTGCCGCGTTCGACCATCAGCGCGATGGCGTCGTCGTCGATCAGGAAACCGTGCTCGATGCAGTCGATTCCCGCTTCGACAGCGGCGCGCACCGCGTCGGCGCCGTGGGTGTGCGAGGCGACCCGCAGGCCGCGCCGATGCGCCTCGTCCACGATCGCCCGCAGTTCCTCGGACGAATAGTGTTGCGCCCCTGGTGCTCCGGTCAGCGACATGACCCCGCCGGAGACGCAGACCTTGATCAGCTGCGCGCCGTGCTTGATCTGGTACCGCACCGCCTTGCGCACCTCGTCGACACCGTTGGCGATGCCCTCCTCGATGCTCAGTTCCAGCACATGCGGCGCGAACGCGGCGAACATCGTCGGATCGAGATGTCCGCCGGTCGGGGTGATCGCGTGCCCGGCGGGCACGATGCGCGGGCCGTCGACCCAGCCCGCGTCGATGGCCTTGCCGAGCGCGACGTCGAGCAGATAGCCGCCGGTCTTGACGAACAATCCGAGGTTGCGCACGGTGGTGAACCCGGCCCGCAGCGTGCGGCGGGCGTTGCCCACCGCACGCAGCATCCGCAGCGGCGGATCATCCTGAACGCTGGAGGCCAGCCCGGTCTCGCCGCGCCCGCCCATCAGGAGATTGACCTCCATGTCCATCAGGCCGGGCAGCAGGACGGCGTCACCGAGGTCGATGATCTCGCCCTCGGGGGGACCGCCGACGCCGACGATCCGATCACCGTCGATCCGGATCACTCCAGGTCGGACGATCTCGCCGGTGTCGATGTCGAGGTATCCGGCGGCCAACAGCGTCAGCATGATCAGACCACCGGCTCCCGGATCAGGTGGACCATGGCGGCGCCGGAGTCGGGCACCCGCGCCTGCTTCCAGACCTCGATCGGGAAGGACACGTTCACCAGCGACTGCATCAGGTGCAGCAGCGCACGGGCGTCGTCGGGCAGGTCGTCGAGCGGGAACTTGTCGCAGTAGGTGATCGCGGCTTCCAAGCGGGGGAACGCGATGTCGTAGAACTCCTGCATCACCGGCATGCTCGAGGCGAGACGCTTGGCGTAGCGCTCCGGCTCGGTGGGCAGCACCCAGTCGGCGAACCGCTCCAGATCAGCGAATTCAGTGGGCAGCACTGGCATCTCGGTACTCCTTGACCTTGTCCTTGGCGACCTTGTGCAGGTGGCGCAGCAAGATCTCCTGATCGTTGAGGGGGAATTCGGACACGATGCGAGTGGCCAGCATCGTCTGGGTGGCTTCGAGGGTGTTCGCGTCCTGCAACGCGTACTCCTTGAAGGTGACCGCGGCCAGCTCCTGGCCCAGGCGTTCGCGCGCGGTCTTCGGGGGCACGAAGTACAGGTTCGCCTCGAAGATGTGCTTGTCCACCGCGGTCGGCCAGTAGTGGTAGGTGAGGTACCAGCCGGGCTCCCAGAACAGCAGCGACATGTTCGGGAAGATCTCGAACTCGTCGACGCCCCAGGCCCGGTGGCGGGCGGGGTTGATCCCCTCGGGCAGCGGATCGAGGCCCTCGATGTCGGGCTTGTCCCACGGTCCGAACAGACCGCTGCGCAGCACGCGCTCGATCGGCTTGACCATGTTCAGGTCCTTGGGCGGGGCCATGCCGCCCCACGAGGAGATCATCGAATGGGGACTCTGCAACTCGTAGTGCAGTGCCTCGTAGCCGACTCCGGCCAGCTTGTCGGCCTCGTCCTTGACCGCCTGCTTCATGTGCAGGATCGGTGCGTGATAGAACTCGGCGAACGCGTCGATGAACAGCTTCCAGTTGCTGCCGATTTCGGCCCGGTAGCTGTAGACCTCGGTGAACTCGTGGAACGGATACCCTTCGACGCTGCCGACGAGCGTGCCGAGGTAGTCGGTGAGCGGTGCGGCGTCCTCGTCGAGGTTGACGAAGATGAACCCCTCCCACACCTCGCAACGCACCGACTTGAGGCCGTAGAGCTGCTTGTCGAGGTCGAAGAACTCCTTCTCCTGCTGAACGAAGTTCACCTCGCCTTCGAGGCTGTAGCGCCAGGCGTGGTATTTGCAGGTGAACTGGCGGCACGTGCCCGAGGTTTCCTCGTTCGGGAAGTCGTCCCAGACCAGCTTGTTGCCGCGGTGGCGGCAGATGTTGTGGAACGCCCGCACGACCTCGTCGGTGCCCTTGGCGATGATGAGCGAGGTGCCGACCGAGGGCAGTTCCCTGGTGAAGTAGCTGCCGACGCGCGGAAGTCGTTCGACCCGACCGATATTGAGCCAGGTCTTCTTGAAGATGGCGTTGCGCTCGTCCTCGTAGAAGTCCGGGTCGATGGAGTCGGTGTAGTCGACCGGCTCGGTGCCGAGCTCGGGATAATGCTCCGTCCAGCTACCCGCGGTCGGTTTGGTGAAGTGGGACAAGGGGTTACCTTTCCGTTTGTTCGACTTCGACGCCGAAGGTGTTGAAAGCCATGGCCAACATGCCGTAGCCGCCGACTGTGAAGACCAGATCCATGCACTGCCGCTCGTCGAGGTGCGCGCCGAGGGCGGCCCAGGTCGAATCGGACAGGTTCGATGTCGTATCGAGTTCGTCGGTCGCGTCGAAGACCACGCGGTCGAACTCGGTGGTGGGGGTAGCGCCCTGCGCCGCCGCGATATCGGCGGCCGTCACGCCGGACTCGCCGGCCATCTCCACGTGATGGGCCCACTCGTAGGCGCAGCCGCGTCGATGGGCGACGCGCAGGATCGCCAGTTCGCGCACCCTCGCCGGCAGCGTCGACCGGAACAGCAGGTGCACACCGAGACTCAGGTAGGCCTTGGTCAGGTCGGGGTGGCGGACCAGTGTGGCGAGTGCGTTTCCGGCGCCTGCCGGGTTCTGCCGGTCCCGGGGGAGCAGACCGGACAGGGCGCGCTGAACCTGCTCGTCCCATTGGTCCGCCGGCAGCGGGGGTAGGCGCATACTTCCTCCTCTCGATTCGGAGAATCACATTCTCACATTTGAACTGTAAGATTTCCACGGGTTGGCCGGATAGTCAACGAATCATTGATTCTCGCTGAGGGAGAAGCTAGTTTTCATAGGGAGAGAGCGATGTAACCTCAGGAAGGGAGATCCACCATGACCGCAGTGCCACTGCGTCCCGGTGATCAACTCGCGAGCACCGTCTGCGGTACGAGGGTTGTCGTGATCCGGGTACCGGCCAACCGGACGCCCGCAATCGCTTGCGGCGCGAGTCCGATGGTCCCCGCGGCCAGCGCCCGGGCTGTCGTAGCCGACGGCACGCCGGTCACGTTGATCGGCAAGCGGTATGTGGACGCCGAAGAGAACGTCGAGGTGCTGTGCATCGCGGCGGGTGCGGGCGCGTTGAGCTGCGACGGCGAGCCGATGACGGTCAAGGCGGCCAAAGCGCTGCCTGCCTCGGACTGATGGGGGAATCGCCTATGTCTGGCGGGATGAGTTTCGCGCTGAGCGAGGATCAGCAGTTGATCCGCGACTCGGTCGCCGAGCTGATGAAGAAGTTCGACGACAAATACTGGATGGAACGCGATCAGGCGCACGAGTTCCCGACGGCGTTCTACGACACGATCGCGGCGGGCGGGTGGCTCGGCATCACGATTCCGCCGGAGTACGGCGGGCACGGTCTAGGGATCACCGAAGCGTCGCTGTTGCTCGAAGAGGTCTCCCGCTCCGGCGGCGGGATGAACGCCGCCAGCGCGATTCATCTGTCGATCTTCGGCATGCATCCGGTGGTGGTGCACGGATCCGAGGAGCTCAAGCGGCGGACCCTACCGCGCATTGTCAGCGGTGATCTGCACGTGTGTTTCGGGGTCACCGAACCGGGCGCGGGCCTCGACACCACCCGGATCAGTACCTTCGCGCGGCGCGAGGGTGATCACTACGTGGTCAACGGGCGCAAGGTGTGGATCTCCAAGGCCATGGAGTCGGAGAAGATCCTGCTGCTCACCCGCACCACCCGCTACGACGACGTCACGAAGAAGACCGACGGGATGACGCTGTTCCTCACCGATCTCGACCGCACCAAAGTCGAGATCCGGCCGATCGCCAAGATGGGTCGCAACGCCGTCACCTCGAACGAACTGTTCATCGACGATCTGCAGATTCCGGTCGAGGATCGGGTCGGCGACGAGGGAATGGGGTTCAAGTACCTGTTGGACGGACTGAACCCCGAACGGATGCTGATCGCCGCCGAAGCGCTCGGCATCGGCCGGGTCGCCCTCGACAGGGCCGTGCGCTACGCCGGTGACCGCGAAGTCTTCGGCAGGCCGATCGGGATGAACCAGGCCATCCAATTCCCCCTCGCCGACTCGCTGACCCATCTCGACGCCGCCGAGTTGGTCCTGCGCAAGGCCACCTGGCTCTACGACAACGGCCAGCCGTGCGGTCGCGAGGCGAACACGGCCAAATATCTGTGCGCGGAAGCGGGTTTCACCGCCGCCGATCGCGCGCTGCAAACCCACGGCGGGATGGGTTACGCCGAGGAGTACAACGTCGCCCGCTACTTCCGCGAGGCGCGCGTGATGAAGATCGCGCCGATCAGTCAGGAAATGATCCTGAACTACCTGGGATCGCACACGCTGGGAATGCCGAGGAGCTACTGAATGACTGACAAGACAACACTTTTCGATCTGACGGGTCGATCGGCACTGGTCACGGGTGCGGCAGGCGGCATCGGCGCCGCGGTCGCGCGGGCCTTGGCTACCGCGGGCGCCGCGGTGCTGGTCACCGATGTCGACGGCGCCGCCGCGGCCGTGGTCGCGGAGAAGATCGTGGCCGAGGGTGGCGTCGCCCGCAGCGCGGCCCTCGACGTGCGCGACAGAGCGTCCGCGGATGTCGCCGTCGCGGCGGCGGCCGAGCTGGCCGGGGGCGTCCTGCACATTCTGGTGAACAACGCCGGCGTGACCGATCCCGCCATGTTCGCCCAGACCACCGAGGAATCGGTGCTGCGACTGCTCGACATCCACCTGCTCGGTACGTTCCGCTGCACCCAGGCCGCGCTGGCGAAACTGGCGACCGACGGGACCGGCCGGATCATCAACGTCACCTCCTCGGCAGGCATCGTCGGCACGCTCGGCCAGGTGAACTACTCCGCGGCCAAGGCGGGGATCATCGGCGTCACGAAATCCCTGGCGCGCGAGCTCGCCCGCAAACAGATCCTGGTGAACGCGCTCGCCCCGCTGGCAGCCACCCCGATGACCAGCACCCTGCGCACCGACGAGAAGTTCTCCGCGCAGATGTTGAACCGAATCCCGTTGCGGCGCTGGGCGGAACCGGACGAGGTGGCGGGCGCGTTCGTATTCCTCGCCTCGGATGCGGCTTCCTTCGTCACCGGGCAGGTGCTGCCGGTCGACGGCGGCATGGTGATGTGATGGCCGCACACGCGGCGACGGACCCGGCGCCGTTGGCCGGTGTCACCGTGGTGGCGCTGGAACAGGCGGTGTCCGCGCCGATGTGCACCCGCACCCTGGCTGATCTCGGGGCGCGGGTGCTGAAGATCGAGAACCCGGACGGCGGCGATTTCGCACGCCATTACGACGATGTGGTCGACGGTCTCGCGGCGCACTTCGTCTGGGTCAATCGGGGCAAGGAATCGGTAGCGCTGAACCTGAAATCGTCGGCCGGAATGGAAGTGCTGCACCTGCTGCTCGACCACGCCGACGTGCTCGTTTCCAACCTGGCCCCCGGCGCGACCGCTCGGCTCGGCATCACACCCACCGACCTGGCGCAACAGCATCCCGACCTGATCGCGGTCGAGATCGACGGCTTCGGCGCCGGTGGTCCGCTGTCGGGCAAACGCGCGTACGACCTGCTGGCACAAGCGGAATCAGGGGTCTGCGCCGTCACCGGACTACCGGGCGCGCCCGCCAAGCCCGGTCCACCGGTCGCCGATGTCTGCGCCGGTCTGTACGCGACGATCTCGATTCTGGCCATGCTGTCGGCGCGAGATCAACGCGGTCGCAGGGGCGCGGCGGTCAGTGTCAGCCTGTTCGACACGATGGCCGAGGTGATGGGCTACCAGCTCACCTACACCCGGCACTCGGGCATCGATCAGCAGCCGCTCGGCATGAGTTCGCCCGCGGTGGCGCCCTACGGCGCGTACCCGACCGGTGACGGGCAGACCGTGGTGCTCGGCACCACCAATGACGGGGAATGGCAACGATTCGCGCGCGAACTGCTGGGGCGACCAGATCTCGCCGTCGATCCGAGGTTCCGGACCAATCCCGACCGGGTTCGCCACCGCGAGGAGCTCGACGCCGAGATCGGCACCTGGTGCGCCCGCCACGACCTGGCCTTCCTCCAGCAGGCCGCCGACACCGCGGGCATCGGCAACGCCCGCTACAACACCCCGAGCGAAGTGCTGGTCCATCCCCAGTTGACCGACCGTGATCGCTGGCGCCGGATCGACACCCCGGTCGGCCCGATCCCGGCGCTGCTACCGCCGCCGATCATCACCGGGTTCGACCCGCCCATGGGTGCGGTGCCCGCGCTCGGCGAACACACGAACGCCGTGCTCGCCGAGTTCGGTCTCACCGATGACGAGATCGGACTGCTGCGCCTGCACGGTCTCATTACGTCGGCCGTGCCCTGATGACGGTGGGGGACAAGGACAGTGACGGGCTCGACGAGCAGGTACTGCTATCCGAAGATCGGAACGGGGTGCGCACGCTGACCCTGCATCGCCCGCGTCGCAAGAACGCGATCAACCGGGAACTGTGGGTGGCCCTGCGCGTGGCGCTGGATGCGGCGGGCCGTGATCGCGACGTCCGCGCGCTCGTGCTCACCGGTGCGGGCGGGGCGTTCTGTTCGGGTGCGGATATCTCCGCGCCCGACCCCAGTCATCCGATCCACAAGTTGCGCGCGCTCACCGAGGTCGCGCTGTTGCTGCACGAGTTGCCGATTCCCACCATCGCCAAGGTGCGCGGGGTGGCGGTCGGCGCGGGCTGGAATCTGGCACTGGGCTGCGATCTGGTGGTCGCGGAACCGGATTCGCGGTTCTCGCAGATCTTCACCCGCCGTGGGCTGTCGCTCGATCTCGGCGGGTCCTGGCTGCTGCCCAAACTCGTCGGGCTCCAGCAGGCCAAGCGGCTGGCGCTGCTGGCCGAGATGATCGACGCCGCGCAGGCGCACGCGCTGAACCTGGTGACCTGGGTCGTCGCGGAGCCGGAGCTCGATGCCTTCGTCGTCGAGCTCGCCGAACGGCTGGCCGCCGGACCGCCGGTCGCGCTGGCCCAGACCAAGGCGCTGCTGAACGAGGGCGCCGACCGCACCCTGCGCGACGCATTGGCCAATGAGGCTCGCGCACAGGGGGTCAACTTCGCGACCGCTGACGCACCGGAGGCGTTCGCGGCATTCGCCGCCGCCAGGGAGCCGCAGTTCACCGGCCGCTGGGCGCTCGCCCGGCAGGCCGAACCAACGATGACTAGTTCGAATGGAGAGCGCGATGCGTGAGGTAGTAGTGGTCGAAGCGGTGCGCACGCCGTGGGGCAAGCGCAACGGTGGCCTGTCGGGGATCCATCCGGCGGACCTGTCCGCGGTCGTGCTCAACGCACTGATCGAGCGCACCGGGATCGACCCGTCCGTCATCGATGACGTGATCTGGGGCTGTGTTTCCCAGGTCGGTGACCAGTCGAGCAATATCGGACGGTACGCGGTGCTGGCCGCCGGATGGCCGGAGAGCATTCCCGGCACGACGGTGAACCGGGCCTGCGGCTCGAGCCAACAGGCAGTGGATTTCGCTGTGCAGGCGGTGATGTCGGGTCAACAGGACGTCGTCGTGGCGGGCGGGGTGGAGGTGATGAGCCGGGTACCGCTGGGTTCGGCGAAAGCCGGCGGGTCCCCGTATGGCCCGAAAGCCCTTGCGCGCTACCCGGACTTCTCGTTCAACCAGGGCATCTCCGCGGAGCTGATCGCTCAGAAGTGGGGACTGACGCGGCATCGGCTCGATGAGTTCGCCTCACTCTCGCACGAGCTGGCCGCCGCCGCCCAGGATCGAGGCGCGTTCGACGCACAGCTCGTGCCCGTCGATACCGAGGGCGCCACGGTGACCGCCGACGAAGGCGTGCGCCGCGGGACGAGCCCCGAGACCCTCGCCCGGTTGAAACCGGCCTTTCAGGACGACGGAGTCATCCACGCGGGCAACTCCTCCCAGATCTCCGACGGTGCCGCCGCCGTGCTGGTGACGACACCGGAGCGCGCCCGCGAGCTGGGGGTGACACCGCTGGTGCGTTACCGCGCGGGCGCGGTCACCGGTGCCGACCCGGTGCTCATGCTGACCGGTCCGATCCCGGCGACCGAGAAGGTCTTGCGTAAAGCCGGTCTGGATCTGTCCGAGATCGGCGTCTTCGAGGTGAACGAGGCGTTCGCGTCGGTCCCGCTGGCCTGGCTCGCCGAAACCGGCGCCGACCCACAACTGGTCAATCCGCTCGGCGGTGCGATCGCGCTGGGTCATCCGCTCGGAGGTTCGGGAGCGGGCCTGCTCGCCCGGATGGTTCATCACATGCGCGACAACGGAATTCGCTACGGCCTGCAGACGATGTGCGAGGGCGGCGGCACCGCCAACGCCACCATCGTCGAACTGGCAGCCTGACCACAAGGAGATATCGGTGCGCCGAGACATCTACACCGAGGACCACGAAGCTTTCCGCGGGCTGGCGAGGGAATTCATCGAGAAGGAGATCGCACCCCACTACGCCGAGTGGGAAAAGGCCGGGCAGATGCCGCGAGAGATCTTCGAAAAGCTCGGTGCGCTCGGTATTCTCGGCGTCGCGATCCCGTCGGAGTACGGGGGAGCGGGGCTGCGGGACTATCGCTACAACGCCGTCCTGCAGGAGGAAGCGGCCCGCGCGTTGGTGACCCTGAGCACGGTGCGCACCCAACTCGACGTCATCCTGCCCTACTTCCTGGAATACGCCGACGAGCAGCAACGCGAACGCTGGTTTCCCGGCCTCGCGAACGGTGCGTTGCTCACCGCCATCGCGATGACCGAACCGGGCACCGGCTCCGATCTGGCCGGAATGCGCACCTCTGCCGTTCGCGACGGCGACGACTATCTGCTCAGTGGCGCGAAGACTTTCATCACCGGCGGCCTGCTCGCCGACTTGGTGATCGTGGTGGCACGGACCTCGACCGACCCGGACAACCGGCGCGCGGGTCTGACACTGCTGGTGGTCGAGGACGGCATGCCCGGATTCGAGCGCGGGCGGGTTTTGGACAAGATGGGCTGCAAGGTGCAGGACACCGTCGAGTTGTCGTTCGACCAGGTTCGAATCCCCGCGGCGAATCGACTCGGGGCCGAGGGCGCGGCTTTCGGCTACCTCGGCAACAATCTGTCGCAGGAACGGATGACGGTCGCCGTCGGCTCGGTCGCCCAGGCGCGGGCCGCGATCACCGCGACGATCGACTATGTCAAAGAGCGCAAGGCCTTCGGGAAACCGGTCTCGTCCTTTCAGAACACCAAGTTCGAACTCGCCGCGATGTCGGCGGAACTCGAGGCCGCGCAGACCATGGTGGATCGTGCCGTTCTCGATCTGGTGGCGGGCGAACTGTCCGGCCCCGACGCCGCCCGCGTCAAATTGTTCACCACCGAAATGCAAGGCCGGGTGGTCGACCGCTGCCTGCAACTGTTCGGTGGCTACGGCTATATGACCGAGTACCCGATCACACGGCTCTACACCGATGCGCGGGTGGCCCGCATCTACGCCGGAACCAGCGAGGTCATGAAGGTGATCATCGCCAAATCCCTCGGTCTGTAAGGGATGAGCGGAACTGCCCCACGACCACCGTTGCCGTGGGGCAGATCCCGCTGACCTTGAATGTCACCGGCGCGCGATCACACATTCCTCGATGAAGGACATGACCTTGAGGTGATACGCGGTCGCCGAGTGCCCCATGCTCAGGTTGTGGCCGCTGTCGGCTTGCTCGTTGAGCACTACGCGCGGCGCGGACGTGAACAGGGCGGCGACCTCACCCAGCGCGATCGGGTCGGTGCGCCATACCCTCTCGTAGGCGCCCACGGTGAACTGGACCGGAACGCTGACGTTCGCGGCGAGGCGCGCGAAATCGTGCGTCGCCCACCGCGGCATCACGGTGGCCTCATAGGCGGGGCCGGGTGACGCGATCGCCGCACCGCCGAAGATCTCGGTGGGATACAGATGGCTGGGCTGCCAGAGCAGTTCGCGCAGGCGGTCGCCTCGACCGGGTCCCCCTGCCGTCAGGCTACTGATGGCATCGGGATGGTGTTCTCGGCCGGTTCCCGCCAGTTCGATACCGAGCAACGTCGCGCCGCGCTCGTCGGCGGCCATGCGTACAGCCAACTCGCACCCGGCCGAATGCGCGAGGACGAACAGCCCCGCGCCGCGGGGCCGCGTCCCGAGTATCCGCTCCACGACGGCATAGGCGAGGTCGACGCGTCGGGTGGCCGGCGCGATTTCCCTCGCGTGCGGTGCCGAACTGCCGTAGCCGGGGCGGTCGATCGCGAGCACGGTGAACCCGAGCGCGGGTGCGGTCCGCAGCAGCGACAGTCGGGGATGGCCGGGGCAGTCGAAGTAGGCGGAGGTGGTCACGCCCCCGTGCACCGCGATGATGACCGCACGAGGATCGGCGGCCTCGGCCAGCAGCGCCGACATCGGGACACCGTCGATATCGACGGTGTGGGAGCTGATCGGGACGTCGTGCGGTAGCCGCACCAGATCGGACCCGGTACTGGTCATAGCTTCGGGTCACTTTCGCAGAGGGTGGGCACGACGGTGAGATGGCCGGCCTCCGCCGAGACCAGTACGGCGCAGGCGGCGATCGTCATGTCGGGCAGTACCGCCTTGGCGTAATGGAAGAAGCTCGCGCGCAGGCGCTGTGCGACGGTGGCGTTGCCGTTGGTCGGCGATGGCGATGGGGGATGCATCTCGATCAAGGAGACTCTCCATTCAATATGGGAGAACCTTACTCTCGCAACGAATTTTCCCGCAAGAGGGGTCATCTACATGCGGTTAGGCTTGCCGGAAGAGGGCATTTCCGCTTCCTTGAAGCTGCTGTAGTGTCGGGCTTCGGCACCGCATTGTGGTCGAATCGGCCGTGCGATTAGAATACATTCTCTAATATGAGAATGAGATTACCATCTAGGTCGGGAGAGCACGATGCCGTTGATCGCTTCGGTCGGTACCTATCTGCCGTGCTGGGGTACCGCCGAAAAGCGCGTACCCGGTGACGACGAGGACGCGATCACGCTCGCGGTCGAGGCGGGTCGGGCCGCGATCGCCGCCGGGTCCGGGGTGGAACACGTCGTGCTGGTCAGCCGGGATCTCCCGCTGCTGGAAGGCGGCAATGCCGCGGTGCTGCTGGCGGGACTCGGCTTGGATTCCGAACTCGAGGTGACCGAGCGCCTCGGCGGCGCACCCGCCACCCTGGACGCCCTCGGTTCGGCGCGGCCGCGGACTCTGGTGATCGGCGTCGACCTCGATCCAGCTGGTGCGGCCGCCGCGGTCACGGGCGAACGGGGGTTACAGGTGCGGACCGTGGCGCGCGTCGCACGGAGCCTGCCGGTCCGGGCTCGCTATGCCACCGGCGTAGTGCACGACTACGGCGACCCCCGACTGTTGCGTGAACGTGGACTACTCGGGTCACTGGCCGCGTCCTGGCTCGACACCCCCGTCGCGGTGGCAGGCGTCGATCACGAACAGGCCGCCGATCTGTGTGTCGGTACCCCGCCGCCGCTGCCGACGTTGGGCGCGAGTTCTGGATTGTTCGCCTTGGCGGCGATGGTGGATGCGGGCCAGGCGGGCCCGCTGGTCGGCGTGGAGCAGGGGAGTCTGTCCGCTGTCACGGTCGCGGCGGGCCTGGTGCCGGTGCATCGACAGGAACCGGAGCCGCGCGGCAAACCCCTGGCCACGTTCGTGCCCGGTGCCGACATCCCGATCTCCCTGGCCGCCTACGAGCGCGCCTTCGAGGCGAAAGTGCGCTGGGCCGCCGGTCGGCACGCCGACACCGACGAACTGGATTTCCCGCCCCGATATCGGGTCGACGACGACGGTGCGCTGCGCACCGACTACACCCTGGTGCCGTTGCCCCGGACCGCCGTCGTTTACACGTCGGTGACGGTGCATGTGCCGGTGCCGGGGCTGAAGACGCCGTATTCGCTGGTCATCGTCGAACTGGACGAGGTCGGTGTGCGCGCGCTGGTGAAGGTGACCAGCGCCGAACCGGGTTCGGTGGCCATCGGCGACCGCGGCCGCATGGTGCTGCGGCGGGTGGCTGTGCGGTCCGGAGTGCCGGACTACGGCTACGCCTTCGAACCGGAAACCCTCGAACGACAGGAGTCGGCAGCATGAGAAGAGTTGCCATCGTCGGCGCCGGAATGACGCCCTTCGCCGAGCATTTCGCGCTCGGTATCAAAGATCTGGTGCCGATGGCCTTCGCCGACTGCGCGCGCAGCATCGACAAGGGCTTGCGCAAGTCCGATATCCAGGCCGCCTGGTTCGGCGAGCTCGGGACCGCCGACGGGTTCGCCTCCGGCATTCTCGCCGACACCCTCGGCCTGCCCGACATTCCGGTGACCCGCGTCGAAAACGCCTGTGCCACTGGGCACGACGCGGTCCGCAACGCCCTGCTCGGCATCGCCTCCGGCGCCATCGACGTCGCCCTGGTGGTCGGCGCGGACAAGCTGCGCGAGTCGGCGTCCAAGGACATGCTGTGGGAATGGGAGGCGATGACCCGCGACATGGCCTGGGACTACCCGCTCGGGCTGGTCGCCCCTGCCGGGTTCGCACTGCACGTGGCCAGGTACCTGCACGAATCGCCTGCCACCCGCGAACACATGGCCATGGTCGCGGTGAAGAATCACAAGCACGGTGTTCGAAATCTCAAGGCGCGGTTGCGCTTCGAGATCAGTATCGAGGAAGCCCTCGCGGCCCCGACGGTGGTCACCCCGTTCGGACTCTACGATTGCGCGCCGCAGAGCGACGGAGCGGCAGCTCTCGTGCTGGCCGCCGAAGACGTGGTGGATCGCTACACCGACCGCCCGGTGTGGATTCGCGGGGTGGGCCTCGGCATGGATTCGGTGATGCACCAGCACAAGCGGGACATGACGACTTTCCCCGCCACGGTCCGCGCGGCCAAGCAGGCTTTCGGGATGGCTGGGTTGACGCCGTCGGACATCGATGTCGCCGAGGTGCACGACTTCTTCACCGGCATCGAGCTGATGAGCTACGAGGATCTCGGGTTCGCCGACCGGTTCGAGGCCCACAAGCTCGTCGAAGCGGGAGTCACCAGCGTCGGCGGCGCACTACCGGTGAATCCCAGCGGCGGCTTGAAGTCGAAGGGGCACCCGCCGGGCGCCACCGGCGTCGCTCAGTGCGTCGAGCTGTTCGAGCAGTTGCGCGGCGACGCGGTGAACCAGGTCGATGGGGCGCGAATCGGCTTGGCGCACTCCATCGGTGGTCCCACCGCGGTGGCGGCTGTGACGATCCTGGCCGGGCCGGACGCTCGAGGCGCCTCTCAGCCGTAGATGATTCGTCCGTCGACGACGGTGGCCGCGATCGGTGGGTTGGGCAGGATCGCGGTCACGTCCTCGGGTGCCACCGCCAACAGCGTCAGATCGGCGACTTCGCCGGGTGCGATGGTGCGCGGCGCGGCCGGCCGTTCGGGTCGGCCGATGAACAGGCTCACCGCCGATCGAAGTGAAAGGCGCTCGGCCACATCGCGACCCGAATCCCGGTCGACGGCGGCGTGGACGAGCCGCCACGGGTCCGCGCCGCCGAACGGGGCGTCGGTGCCCGCGGCCACACCCACCCTCGCCTCCAGCAGGGACCCGAGCCGCCACAGATCCGGACGGTCCTCGACGGGCACCTCCCGTCGGTACTGGTCGCCTCGTTCGACCAGGAAATGTGGCTGGGTCACTACCGGTACCCGGTTCGTACGCAACCACGCCATCGCCTCGACCGGGATGATCGCACCGTGCTCGATGCGATCGCCGAGACGTACGCCCGCGGCGTCGAGGGCGGTCATCGTCAGAATCAGTTGGACCCTGGTCACACAGTGCACGGCCACCGATCGGTCCGCGGCGTGGATCTCGCGGATGCGAGCGATGAACTGATCGAGGGTCGGCAGGGCCGTGTCGTCGAGCAGAATCTTGGTCGGCCCCAGGGAGAACCGCAGGATCCCCGGGGCGGTGATGGCGGGCGGTGCCATGCAATGAACTCGTTGCTGAATGCGGCCACTGGCCACATCACGGGCGAAATCGTCGATATCGGTTTGCCGCAGGCCGGGGGTAGCGTCGGTGACGCCGGTGATCCCCAGTGCCGCAGCGCGCGCGCTGACCGTGGTGAGATCGACGGGCCGGGTGGCGATCTGGGCACCGAGCCAGGCATCCATCCGCCAGAGTCGGCCGTTGACCCGGCCGTCTAGGTCGCGTTCCACCCCTGGCTGTGTGCAGCGCTCCAGCTCTACCGCCGCGCAGGCAGGCGAATTGAGCGTCCAGAGGGCACCGGAGCGGTGTTGTATACGGACCGGCCGCCCCGGGATCAAGCGATCGAGTGCCCACCGGTCCAACTCCCCAGCTGCCGACTCGTGGTAGCCGACGCCGCGGATCCACACTCCCTTCGGCAATGTCGCGTCCGCCTGCCGCAGCCGAGCCGCCAGATCGTCGACGGTGCGGATCGCCAGGGGGTCGAGCTGGAGTGAATCGGCGGACGCGGCCAGGGAACGCAGGTGCACATGGTGGTCGTGCAGGCCGGGCAGCAGCCACCCGCCGTCCGCGTCGATGTCGTCCTCGCCGGGAAGCGGTCGTAGCCCGGTTCCACATTGGGTGATCGACCTACCGTGCCACCGAACATCGGTGTGTTCGGTCCCGAATATCCGAGCTCGTCGGATGAGCATCAGGCATCACCCGGCCACAGTGGCGCGGGTGCGGCGACGGTGCTGCGTCGTTGTGTCGGTGCGCATTCCACGATCCACTCGTCGCCGTGTCCGCGGACCGAATGAGGTCCGTGCGTGATCGGCGGCGCGGCCGCGAAAGCCGCCGCCGTGGCTTGCATGGACAGGTCGATCAGCACGCCACCACCGCTGTGGCGTGCGCAGGCCACCGCCAGCGCAGCGCAGACACCCGAGAGCGGATCGGCGATCGCGTCAGCGCAGAAGACCGGCTCGCCCTCGTGGCGCCCGACCAGGCCGCCCGCTACCGCGGCGTCGTCACCGAAGGCCACCCGCATCGGTTCGGATCGGCCGTAGCCGGTGAGGCTCAACCAGATCTGCCCGTCGCGGTGCGGGCGGTCCTCGGGTGCGAGGCCGAGTTGAGCCAACGCCCGTGGGCGGGACGCCTCGAGCACGATGTCGGCTGAATCGAGCAGTTCTCCCAAGGCTTTTCGGCCCGCCTCGGAGCGGAAGTCGATGGTGCGGAATTCATGTCCGGCGTGCAGCCAGTCGAAGAACCGGGGATCACCGACGCGGGCGCCGTCGGGCCGGTGCGCACCCTCCACCTTGATCACCCGCGCTCCGGCCAGACCGAGTATTCGCGCGCACAGCGGACCCGCCCACATCGATGACAGATCGACGACGACGAGACCACGCAGCGATCGCGCGGCGACCGGTTCGGCGATGCGAGAAACGCGCCATGGCAGCACTTTTCGCGGCATGGTGAGCACAGATGCCGGAACGCCGAGCAGTTGCGCTCGTTGCACCAGGTCGGCCGCCGACGACCGTGCTGCTGCCGCCTCGAGCGCGGTCCACGGATCTCCGTCCACGATCCCACCGAGAATCGCGGGGACGGCGTCGATGTCGTCGGGGCGGCTCAGCGTCAGGGCACACCAGCCGTCGGTGGTACGAAGCAGCCTGCTCGTGCCGTTCGTCGACCTGCGCCCCGCTCGCCGCAGTCCCGCTCGCCGAGCCCTGCCGGTCAACGCGACCGCCGGGTCGAGGTCGACGCGGTCGCCGAGGTCGTCGGTGATCCACGACAGCGCGCGCAGCGCTGCGCGCAGCAGGCTGTAGGCGGGTGCGGGGGACAGGACCGGTGCGGCATCGTGGCCGGTCAGCGCCATCGCACCGGAACCCGCCCAGGCCAGTATCGGGCAGTCCACGGCGGCGGGAAAGTCGTCGGGGACGGTGTGGGTGGTCAGGGTGCGGATCCACTCGTCCACCACCGCGTGTGGTGTTCGGTTGTCCGCCTGGGGATCTGATCGCACGTCAGCGCTCCGCATCGGCCACCTGATCGATCAGGCCCCAGTTCAGTGCCGTAGAGGCATCGAGTCGCTGTTCGGTCAGCATCAGCCATGCGGCGCGCCAGCGCCCGATCCGCCGCGGCACGCTGACGGTGCCGCCCGCGCCGGGTATCAAGCCCATCCGCACCTCGGGGAAACAGAAGGACGTTTCCGGGGTCGCGGTGACCGTTTTCGCGAAGGCGGCGATTTCGGCACCCGCACCGATGCACGGGCCGTTGGCGCGGACGACGAGACGGTCGGCGATCCGATCGAGCGCCCGCCACGGTGCGTGATCGAGTCGCACCAGATAGGCGGCGACTATGTCTGTCGCCGAGCCGAATTCGGCCAGATCACCACCGCTGCAGAACACGGGGCCCTCGCCACTGAGTTCGACCGTCGCGATGCTCGGGTCCGCGACTGCCACCTGCGCGGCGGCGAGAAGTTCCTCCCGAAGCCGCGTGCCCAGCGCATTGCGACGCTGCGGGTGATCCAGCACGATCGACAAGTGGTCCGCGCTGCGCCGCAGTCGAACCAGAGGGCGATCGGTAGCGGGTGCGGGCTCGGCGGGTCCGCGCTCGACGAGCCATCGAGCGAATTCGGGGCCGGCGAGCAGCATCGAGTAGGCCGCGGCCTCGGCGGCCAGCGCGGGCGTGGTGTCGCGTTCGATTCTCGCGCGAAGCAGATGGCCGCAGACGAGCGCGGCCCGCGGCGATCGAGCGACAGCGGCACGCAATGACGCAAGGGCGGCATCGATGTTCGCCACGCAGACCACCTCCGAACGGAGGGCCGAGGTCGGACGGTCGGTCAAGGTCAGCGTGGTGGCGGCCAGGACGGGCCCGATGGTCACGGAAGGTGGTCGCCGCAGAACCCCGACGACGAGCGACGTCGACTCCCGGATTCGAGCGGCCGTCGCCAGCACCGACTCGGGGGACGCGGCGCCGAGGTCGTCGAGCTCGAGCACGACGAGCGGCCTGGTAGGCGCTCCTGAATCCGAGAGCGCGAGCCCGTCGTCCAGCAGCGGATCGATCATCGACTGGGCTGCCGGTCGGCGAGGGTGCGTCGGACGTGGAACTTCTGCACCTTGCCGCTCGCGGTCCGTGGGAAGTCCTCGACCTGGTGCAACTCCTCGGGCCACTTCTGTTTGGCGACACCGGCCCGGTCGAAATGTGCCCGCATCTCGTCGATGGTCGGCAGCAGGTGGCCTGTGCGCAGCCGCACTACGGCGGCGGCGTGTTCGCCGAGGCGGGCGTCGGGCGCGGCGACGACGACCGCCTCCGCGATCCCGGGCATGGTCAGCAAGATCTCCTCGACCTCGAGGGCGCTGATGTTCTCGCCGCCGCGAATGATGATGTCGGCCTTGCGATCGGTGATGGTGAGGTATCCGTCCGCGTCGAGTTCGCCGATATCGCCGGTGTGGTACCAGCCGTCGGCGTCGAAGGCCGCGGCGGTCAGGGCGTCGTCGGTGTAGCCGAGGCACAATTCCGGTCCGCGACTGAGGATTTCGCCGTCCTCGGCCAATCGGATCTCCACGCCGGGTAGGACGTTGCCGTCGGTGAACAGGCGTTTGTCCGATGCGGCGGTGACCCGTGACCCGGTGATCGAGGGGTGTTCGGTGCTGCCGTAGGAGCGGAAGACCGTGATGCCGAGATCGTCGAGCCGGCGCGTGACCGCCGCGGGCACCGATGACCCACCCAGGCCCGCGTACTTCATCCGGGGCAGATGCGCGTCGGAGAAATCGGGATGATCGAGCAGGCTGGTGACGAAGTACGTCGCGCCGCCGCCGACGGTGAGTCCGTCGCTGCGCATCAGCGCCAGGACGAGCTTCGGATCCCATACATCGGTCAGATTCACCGGTGACCCGTCCAGCACCGGAATCAGGAAGGCGTTGACCATGCCGATGAAGTGCCCGACGGGGGCCGCGGTGAGTTGTTTACCGCGTTCGGGCGGGTACCAGGCGGCCAGCTGCCGGGTTTCGTGACCGAGGGTCTCGTGGCTGTGCACCACGCCTTTGGGTGCGCTGGTGGTCCCCGAGGTGAAGGCGATCAGCGCGGGGCCCGCCGGATCGGTCGCCAGGAACCCGGGCATCGGGTCATCGGCGAGCAGCTCGTCGAAGTCGCGTCCCACGACGCCGACGATCGGGATGTCGGCGCAGAGATCGGCCTGGTACTCCAGGCGCCCGAACCTGTCGGCCGTGATGAACACCCGTGGCGCGGTCGCCTCGAGAATGTAGGTGAGTTCCTTGCGGCCGTAGAAGTGCACGATGGGCACCACCACAGCGCCGAGGAAGGCCGAGGCCCAGAAGGTCGCCGCGGCCTCCATCCAGTTGGGCAGTTGGAACGCCACGACGTCGCCGGGACCGACTCCGCGAGCACGCAGGCCGGCGGCGAGACGCCGAGCCCGATGCTCGACCTCGCCGAAGGTGCCCGACCAGGGACGCTCGGCCGAGTGCACCCGGAACTCGGTGTCCGGTGCGGCGGCCAGACCGCGCGTGAGCAACTCGCCGATCGGTTCGCCGGTCCACCACCCCTGTGTTCGGTAATGCTCGATCAAGTCGGCGGGAATGCTGCGCACGTGAGACTCCAATGCCCGATCCGAGGTCCTGCGGCGATGATGTTATTCTCTGAAATCAAGAATGACAATCTCGCGATGGGAGAATCTCAGATGGTCGACCTCGAGTTGGATGAGGGTGTCGCGGTCGTCACGATCGATCGACCACAGGCCCGCAACGCCATCGCGCCGAGCACCATGGACGAGCTCGACGACGCGCTCGACAAGGCGAAAGGCGCGCGCGCCCTGGTCATTCGAGGGGCCGGTGACCGCGCGTTCGTCTCCGGCGGCGACCTGAAAGAACTGAGCGCGCTGCGCACCGAGGAACAAGCCGCCGCGATGGCGTGGCGGATGCGGTCGATCTGCGACCGGCTGGCGAATTTCCCCGCCCCGGTGATCGCCGCGCTGAACGGGCATGCGCTCGGCGGCGGTGCCGAAGTCGCTGTCGCCGCGGACATCCGGATCGCGGCCGACGACATCAAGATCGGATTCAACCAGTCCGCCCTGGCGATCATGCCCGCCTGGGGTGGGGCCGAGCGGCTCGCCGCCCTGGTCGGCAAGAGTCGGGCATTGCTGCTCGCGGGTGCAGGGACCATTCTCGAGGTGGCCGAGGCCGAGCGACTCGGGCTGGTGGACCGGGTACTGCCACGGGCCGATTTCGAGGCGGGCTGGCGTGCGGCGGCCCGTTCGCTGGCGACCGCGCAGGCCGGCGAGATCAAGCGAGTCGTCGCCGGGGTGTCGGCGCAGGAGGCCGTCGACGCCTTCGCGCGGTTGTGGGTGGCCGATGAGCACTGGGTCGCCGCCGACGCGGTGCTCACCCGCCGCACCACTTAGCCCGCGATCACCCGTCGGCGGGCAGAAACGGAACAAGCGCCGCCTCGGCGGGCACCGCGAACGAGTTCAGGGCCATCGCGAGCATCGTGTACGTGCCGACGACGAACACCAGATCCATCAGCTGGTGTTCGTCGAACTCGGTCGCCAGGGCGTTCCAGGTGTCGTCGCGCACCACGCCGTCGGCGAGCAGTTCGTCGACGGCGGTGAGCAACCGCCGATCGGTCGCCGACCACCCCGGTGCGGCCGGGCCCTCCGGGATCCGGGTGATCTCCTCGGGTCCCAGACCCGCGCCCGCGGCCAGGATCACGTGCTGTGCCCACTCGTAGCCGCAACGCCGGACCGCCGCCACCCGGAGCACGAGCAGCTCCCGCTGCCGGGCCGTGAGAGTGGAGCCGGACAGGAAATGGCCGGTGAAGGTCAAGAACGGTTTCGCCAGCGCCGGGTACCTGGCCAAGGTGCCCAGGAGATTGGCGCCGGTCTGGCGGCCGCCGGACGGCTCGGCCCCGGTGGCGGCGGCGCTGCGGAATCCGGCCAGGAAGGTAGTCATCTCGGTGGACCATTCCGCCGTCGGAAGAGGCGAGATGCGTGGCTGCGCGGGATCGTCCGTCGCGGTCATGTGTTGCGCCCGCCGTTGACGCCGATGACCTGGCCGGTGAGATAGCCTGCTTCTTCGCTGACCAGGAACGCGCAGGTGGCGGCGACATCGGCGGGAGTGCCGATCCGGCCGACCGGGGTGCGCGCGATCTGGGCGTCGACGTCGATGAACCCGCGCTCCTCCGTTCGGCGCAGCATCGGTGTGTCGATGAATCCCGGCGGGATGGTGTTCACCGTGATCCCCCGCTTGGCGAATTCGAGCGCCAATACCTTGGTGAGGCCGACCACGCCCGACTTCGCCGAGACATAGCCCGCCAAACCGGCTGCGCCACTGTGGATACTCGACGACGAGATGTTGACGATGCGGCCCCAGCCCTGCTCGATCATGTCCGGGATCACCGCCTGACAGCAGTCGAACGTCCCGGTGAGATTGATCGCCAGGGCCCGGCTCCAGGCCGCCGCGGTGATGTCGAGGAACGGGCCGTCGAGGGTCAGTCCGGCGCTGTTCACCAACACCGTCGGGCGGCCGAGGCGGGCGCGTACTTCGGCGAGACCGGCATCGATGGCCGTGCGGTCGGTGACATCGACGGTCAGGCCGATGGCCTTGCCCCCGGCGTTCTCGATCTCCGCCGCTGCCGCCTCGGCCGCGGCACCATCGATGTCGAAGATGGCGACGAGCGCGCCGTCCGCGGCCAGCCGGGTGCTGATCGCACCGCCGATCCCGGAGGCGCCGCCGGTGACAACGGCAGTGCGAGAACTCATTTGATCGCCTCCTCGCCCCGCAGGGTGGTGCGGTGCATCCGGCGAGGTTCGCGCCGGTCGAAGGCGCAGGCCCGGTGGACCAGGCCGCGGTTGTCCCAGATCACCAGGTCGCCGACCGACCAGGCATGGCGCAGCACACGATCCGGGGCCGTGGCTCGCTCCTGGAGTTCGGCCAGCAACGATCGGCCCGCTGCGGTGTCCATGCCGAGAACGTGCGAAGCGGTCGCTCCGAAAACCAGTGAGCGACGCCCTGTTTCGTGCTCCCACACCAGCGGATGTTCGCGGACGGTCCGCGAGGCCCACTCGCTCAGCTGTTCCGCGGTGGGTTCCGGGTAGGTCAGTCGCTGGATGGCCTCGAAGGTATGGACCACCCGCAGTCCGGCGAAATCCCGCTTCTCGGTGTCGGAGAGAGTGTCGTAAGCGGCGTAGGTGCTGGCGAACTCCGTTTCGCCGCCCTCGGTGGCGATCACGTGGGCACTGAGCATCGACGCCTTCGCCGGGATGGCGTCCAGCGCCCCGTCCAGGTGCCAGAAATCGTTGCTGGCGAAGTACTCGGCATTCGGATTGTCCGGGTCGAAACTGATCTGCATGACATCGGGATTCGCGTAGAGCGGGAACTGCACCAGCTCGCCCAGGCGGCGCCCGAACGCCGCCTGCGCCTCGTCGCCGATGTGCAGTTCGCGAAACAGCAGGACGCCGTGCTCTTCGAGCGCCGCCATGCACGCCGCGGGGATATCGGGGTCGGTCAACAGCCGGTTGATGTCGGCGTCGAGCACTTCGACGCCGACCGTGTCGCTCAGCTTCTTCGTGGCAAGGGTTGGCATCGCGCTCCTCATTCTTCCGGCGGTGCGTACCCGAGTACGCCCTTGATCTCGAGGTAGTCGTGGAAGCCGAATTCGCCCCATTCGCGACCGTTGCCGCTCTTCTTGTAGCCGCCGAAGGGGACCTCGAAGTCGAACCCGTCGTTGATCGAGACCGACCCCGCTCTGATCCGGCGGGCCACCGCACGCGCCCGCGCCAGGTCGGTGCCTGCGACGAAGCCGGCCAGCCCGTAGTCGGTGTCGTTGGCGATGTCGACGGCGTGATCGAGATCGTCGTAGCCCAGGATCGTCAGAACCGGCCCGAAGATCTCCTCGCGGGCGATGGTCATGTCGTTGGTGACCTCGGCGAAGACCGTGGGCCGCACGAAGTAGCCGGTGCTCAGGCCCTCCGGCCGCCCCGGCCCGCCTGCCACCAGTGTCGCGCCTTCGCCGATACCCTTCTGTATCAGCGCCTGGATCTTGTCGAACTGCGCGCCCGACACCACGGGGCCGATGGCGAAATCGCCCAGCGGATCACCGACGGTGACCCCCTCGGCCGCGCCACGGGCGACCTCGATCGCCTCGGCCATCCGTGCATGCGGCACCAGCATGCGCGAGGGCGCGCTACAGGTCTGGCCCGAGTTGAGCATCATGCTCACCACGCCCTTGCCGACGTTCTCGGCGAAGGCGTCGTCGTCGAGAATGATGTTGGGGCTCTTGCCGCCGAGCTCCTGGGTGACCCGTTTGACCCCGGCCGCCGCGTTGCGCGCGATGTCGATGCCCGCCCTGACCGACCCGGTGAAGGAGACCATGTCGACGTCGGGATGACTCGTCAGCGGCACGCCGACGGCGAGGCCGTCGCCCTGCACCAGATTGAACACCCCGGCGGGAACGCCTGCGGCATCGAGGATCTCGGCAAAGATCTGCCCCGTGAACGGTGCCAGTTCCGAGGGCTTGAGCACCATCGTGCAGCCGGTGGCCAGCGCCGGGAACACCTTCACCGCGATCAGGTTCAGCGGCCAATTCCAGGGGGTGATCAGCGCGCACACCCCGATCGGCTCCTTGACGATCAGTGAGGCGCCGCGCTGTTCGTCGAAGCGGAACCGTTCGAGGATCTCGATCGCGGTGCTCAGCTGGCCCGCCCCCAGATCCACCTGGAATCCGTTGGCCAGGGCGGCCGGTGCCCCCAATTCCTCGATCAGCGCCGCCCCGAGGTCGGGGGCGCGCTTCTGATATTCGGCGAGGACGGCGCGCAACAGCGCGATCCGTTGCGCGGGATCGGTGCTCGACCAGCCGGGGAAGGCGGCGCGCGCGGCGGCGACCGCACGGTCCACATCTGCCGCCGTGCCGACGGCCACGGTGCCGCACACCTGTTCGGTGGCCGGGTTCACCACATCCATGGTGCGCGGCTCGGCGGGGTCGATCCACTGTCCGTCGATATAGAACGTCAGATATTCACGCATGATTTCCTCACTGAGTTCCTTCCGCATACCAGGTGCGGAATTCGTCATAACTCGGCATTTCTTCCGAATTCGCCTTGGGGTCGACCGCGACATGGATGACGCCAGGTCGTCCGCTGGCGTAGGCGCGTTTGATGGCGGGGGCGATGTCCTCGTCGCGTTCGACGTATTCGCCGTAGCAACCGAAACCCTCGGCGACCTTGTCCAAGCGGGTGTTCGTGCTCCAGTGGACGCCGGTCTCGAGCGAGCCCTGGCCATAGGTGCGCTTGTAGACGCCGACCTCGAGTCCCCACGCGTAGTCGACCGCGACCACGCAGACCAGCGGAAGGTTCAGCCGCGCCGCGGTTTCCAGTTCGGCGATGTGGAACTGGAACGAGGAATCGCCGGTGATCAGCATCAGCGGCCGCTTGCCGCCGTCGGCCACACCGGCGCCGACGGCGTACGGCAGGCCGGTGCCCAGATGCCCGAAGTTCTGATTCCACATCACGTCATGGGGTTTGGCCTGGGAGTAGGTCCAGCCGAAGATGGTGGTCGCGCCGCCGTCGCGCACCATGATGCCGTCGGCCGGGAACGACTTCGTCGCCTCCACGATCAGCCGAGCCGGGTGCACCGGCGACATCCCCGACGGCGCGGTCTCGGCCAGTTCGGCGAGCTGGGCCGCGTCCTGTTCGATCCAGCCCGCGAGCTCGGGTGTGGGGGTGCGCGGGGTCTCGCGCAGCGCCTCGACCAGCTGCGGGACGATCGCGCGCAGGTCGCCGACCAGCGGCACGTCCACCGACCGGTTCACCCCGATGGCCTCGGGGTCCTGCTCGACGAGGATCCACTTGCGGTGTGCCTCGTTGGCGACCCAGTGCCTGCCGCGACCGTAGTGCACCGGCTCGCCCAATTCGGTGCCGATGGCCAGGCACAGATCGGATTTCACCACCGCGTCGATCGCCGCCGCCGAGAAACCGTACGGGAAGGTGCGGTCCTCGAGCCCGGGGATGAAGGAGGTGCCGCCCGAGGTCTGGATGACCGGGCAAGCCATGGCCTCGGCGAGCGCGCGGACCGACGCGCCCGCGCG
Source organism: Nocardia sp. Root136 (assembly GCF_001427185.1). NCBI lineage: Bacteria > Bacillati > Actinomycetota > Actinomycetes > Mycobacteriales > Nocardiaceae > Nocardia > Nocardia sp. Root136. The sequence goes on along the minus strand of NZ_LMFE01000001.1, from coordinate 172,174 downwards.
CGTGGTGTGCACGCCATGCCCCACGAGCAGCACGGGCTGGCTCGCCGCCCTGATGTACTCGACCGCCTCGGCGATCCGGTCCGGACCCGCTGTCTGCCCGACCAGGCGATAGGCCGAGGGCGCCAGCGCGGGAGCGACGTCGAGTTCTTCCTGGATCACGTGCGAGGGGTACTCGATGTACACCGGGCCCGGGGTGCCCGAGAGCGCCTTGCGCAGACCCTCGCGGATGACCTCGTCGGTCTGGTCGGCGTATTCGATACTGGCGCAGTACTTCACCGACGGTTCGAACAGCGCGGCCTGCTTGACGAACTGGATACGGCCGCGCCGCACCCGCTGCTCGGTGATCCGCGCGCGCTGCCCGCCGAGGAAGATGACCGGCGAGTTCTCGACCTTGGCGCACATCATCGCGCCGGCCAGATTGGCGACGCCGGGGCCGAGCGTGCCGATGCACACCGCGGCTTTTCCGGTCATCCGGGAGACGGCCTCGGCCATGAAACCGGCGGACTCCTCGTGGTGCGGGGCCACCACCTGCCAACCGCGCTCTTCGGCGAGATGGAACATGTGCACGAAGTTCGGATCGGGAATGCCGAAGAGGGTGTTGATGCCTTCGGCCTCGAAGAGTTGCAGAATGCGTTCGTAGACTTTAACCGACATGCGTGCTGCCCTCCATGGCTGTCGCGAAGCTCTTGGTGATGTGGTCGAGATGGCCGGAGGGAACCACCGGCAGGATCCACGGATTCTCGGTCGCGCGGATCGCGTCGATCCGCGCGCCCACCTCCTCGATCGACCAGGACGGTTGATACACCCCGGGGGTCTCGGCGATGAACGCTCGCGCCACCCGTCCGGCGATCGACACCAGCATTTCGCCGGTGATCGAACAGGATTCGTGCGCGAGCCACCCCACCACCGGCGCCGCCAGCTCCGGGTCCATGGGCGGGTAGGCCGAGGTGTCGATGCCCTCGGCAAGGCGGGTGAGCGCGGCGGGAACGATCACGTTGCAGCGGACGCCGTGCTCGGCGCCCTCGAGCGCGACCACGTTCGACAGTCCGATCAGACCTGCCTTGGCCGCGCCGTAGTTGGCGACCCGGTGGTTGCCGTACAGCCCGCCGATCGACGAGGTGAGGACCACCCGGCCGTATCCGGCGGCGCACATCAGCCCGAAGGCGGGCCGCACCACATGGAACGCGCCGCGCAGGTGGACATCGAGCACGGCGTCGAAGTCCTCGTAGGTCATCTCCGAGAGTGGCGCGTACCGGTTGTTGCCCGCGTTGTGGACGATGATGTCGATCCGGCCGAAGGCGTCGAGCGCGGTCCGCACGATCGCCTGACCGCCCTGCGCGGTCGCCACCGAATCGGTGCAGGCCACCGCCGCACCGCCGGCGTCGGTGATCTCGCGGACCACTGCCTCGGCGACCCCGACGTCGCCGCTGTCGCCGCTGATGGTGCTGCCGGGGTCGTTGACGACGACCCGGGCCCCCTTCGCGGCGAGCAGCAACGCGTAGGCGCGGCCCAATCCTCTTCCGGCGCCGGTGATCACGGCGACTCTGCCCTCGAAACCCAACTCAGACATGGTGCGCTCCGTTCACCGCGCTCCTCATCGGGCCGGTTCGGGCGGGGTGCCGAGGGCAAGGCCGGGCAGCTCGCCGGTGTCGCGCCACGCCTGGAGCAGATCCTCGAAGGCGTAGAACCCGGGCCAGTACGGGTCACCGAGGTGGGAGCGGATCTGCTGCTCGCCCTCGTTGTTGTAGTAGCCGGGGGTGCACTCGCGCTGAAAGTTGCTGTTGTCGATCGCGCTCTCGCGCACGGTGGTGCACCACTGCTCCTGCGCCTCGGCGGTGGGTTCCACCGTGGTCGCGCCACGGGCCAGCGTTTCCTTGATGATGTAGGCGATGTGGGTGGCCTGCTGCTCGAACATGGCCGTCGTGCTCGCGGTCACCCCACCCTGGACGAAGCCGGTGAAGAACTGGTTCGGGAAGCCGGTGGTCATCGTGCCGTGCAGGGTGCGATATCCCTTGGCCCAGTGGTCGTAGAGCGAGAGCTCGTCGCGGCCCGCGAAGGGGGCGATGCCGAAGCGCCGGTCGAGGTCGGTGGTGATCTCGAAGCCGCTGGCGAAGATGATGCAGTCGACCTCGTGTTCGACACCGTCGGCGACGATGCCCCCGGCGGTGATCCGTTCGACGCCCTTGGTGCCCGACACGTCGACGAGGGTGACGTTGGGGCGGTTGAACGTCGGCAGATAGTCGTCGTTGAAACAGGGCCGCTTGCACAGGAATCGGTAGTACGGCTTGAGCGCCTCCGCTGTGGCCGTATCGGTGACGACGGCATCGACACGGTCGCGCACCCGCTGCATCGCCTGATAGTCCAGCAGCTCCCGCAGCTCCATGAACTTCTCCGGCGTCAGCTCCGCCCAGCCGCCGGTGCGGTCGAGGTGATCGCGCACATTGCGGCTGACCTCGGTCCATCCGTCGCAGACCAGATCGTTCTGACCGGGACCGTAGGCTTCGAACGCGCCGGTGTGGAAGTTGCGACGCAACTCCTCCTGCCAACCCGGCTGCAAGGTCTGTGCCCACGCGGGGTCGGTCGGCACGTTGCCGCGCTCGTAGATGTAGGACGGGGTGCGCTGGAAGACGGTCAGGTGCTGCGCGGAGCGGGCGAGGTGGGGGATCGACTGCACCCCGCTGGCGCCGGTGCCGATGATCGCCACCCGCTTGTCGGCGAGTTTGTCCAGGCCGCCGCGCATGTCGCCGCCGGTGTAGTCGTAGTCCCAGCGCGCGGTGTGGAAAGTGTGGCCCGCGAAATCGGCGATCCCGGGGATGCCGGGAAGCTTGGGCCGGTTGAACGGGCCCTGGCACATGATGACGAAGCGCGCGCGGATCTCGTCGCCCCGGTTGGTGCCGATCCGCCAGCGCTGAATCGATGCGTCCCACGCCATCGAACGGGTCAGCGTGCCGAAGATCGCCTTCTCGTAGAGCCCGAAGTGCTTGCCGATGCGTTGGCAGTGCTCGAAGACCTCGTCGCCGAAGGAGTACTTCTGTTGGGGGATGTAACCCACTTCCTCGAGCAGCGGCAGGTAGCAGTAGCAGTCGGTGTCGCACTGGATGCCGGGGTAGCGGTTCCAGTACCAGGCGCCGCCGAAATCACCGGCGTGCTCGATGATGCGGAAGTTCTCCACCCCGGCACCGGCGATCCGGGCCGCGGTGACGAGTCCGGCCAGTCCGCCGCCGAGGATCGCGACATCGATGTCCTGCGAGATCGGCGGCCGCGCTACGACCGGGGTGTAGGGATCGGACTCGTGGTACTCGGCGAATTCCGCCTCGGCCTCCACGTACTGCTGCTGGCCCTCCGGGCGGATCCGCTTGTCGCGCTCGGCGAGATACCTCGCTCGGAGCGCGTCGCGATCGACCTCGGGCGTCTGCGTCGGTTCGCAGGTGTGCATGGCGAATTCCTCGGTGTGATGCGGTGTTTCGGGTGAGTGGGGCACGGGACTCAGGCGAGATCGCGCGGTGCGCCGGTGCCCATGTAGGTGGCCAGGTTGTGGTGCAGGTTGACGACGCTGCGTTCGCGGTACGGGTTGGGCTTGGGTCCGGAGAACCCGCGCGTCTTCATGCCCCGTTGAACCGCGGCCATGTTGGAGAAGTCCTGGGGCAGCACCGTGCGCCACGCGGGATCGTCCTCGGCGGTGTATTCCCACTCGGTCTTCGGTTCCTGGCCCGCTGGGAACAGTTCGTAGACCGCGGCTTCGAAGATGCACTTGTCCGGGTCGTAGCCGAAGGGCCTGGCGCTGTAGCAGAGCATGTTGTTGAGCGCGTGACCGATCTGGAAGTTGGGAAAGATCTGCCATGCGGTACCGGCGGCGGCGACCACCTGCGGGTCCACCGTCGGCCACACCACTCCGCGGTCGGCGTCGTAGTTCCTGGCCGATTGCAGCCAGTGCTTGAGCACCTGATCGGCCGGCGTGCCCTCCGGCAGTTCGGCTACCAGGCGATTCGCGGCGTCGACCAGGGTCCTCGTGGTGTTGGTGTTGGCGTTCTCCCAGGTGAAGTTCTGTAGTTCGGCCGTGGACATGCGGGCGTCCGGCCCGGCCCCGAGCCGCAGTTTCGCCTGGTTCTCCTCCATGCCCTTGGGTGCGTCGTAGCCGATGTTGCTGTGCTTGCCCTGGGCGCGCGACCATCCGAGGAAGTTGCCGAAATTCATGAACTCGGGGTGGGTGTAGGGCACGTGGTAGGTCTCCATGAAGGCCTCCAGCGCGACCTTCCAATTGCAGTCGAAGACCAACCAGCGCCGCCAGCGGTAGCGCATGTTCTCCAGCTGGAACGGATCGAGCAGGCTCGCGGCCGGTTCCAGATAGTCCCGCAGCGATTCGGCGTCGGGGTCCATGGTGATCCAGATCCACCCGCCCCAGGTGTCGACCCTGACCTGGGAGAGCCGAGTCTTGTCCGGGGTCAGACCGCGCGGCCAGTCCTGCTGCTCGGCCGCGAAGGTGTTGTTGCCCTCCAGGTCGTAGCGCCAGCCGTGGAAACCGCAGACGAATTGCTTGCAGCTGCCGTGTGTATCGCGCGAGTACGGGGCGGTGTCGACCAGCCTGCGACCCCGATGCGAGCAGACGTTGTAGTACGCGCGAAGGGTGTCCGGTCCCGACCGCGTCACGATGATCGAGTCGTCGAGGATGTCGTAGGTGAGGAAATCTCCGACCTTCGCCAACTCCTCGACCCGGCCGACCTGCTGCCACACCTTGGCCCACAGTTTGTCGCGTTCGGCGCGGGCGTACTCCTCGGACAGATAGGCCTCGACGCCGATGGTGCGCGGCGTCGACAGCGCTTCTTCGGTTGCGGCGACCGCGGATTCGATGTTGTCGACAGTGTCGGTCATGGCTTCTCCTCACGGGTGATGGCGGCTCGGAACGCGGCGTCCTCGAGGAACAGGGAGGTGTGGTCGGCGTCGAGGTGGGTCCACTTGAGGTCGAGCCCGCCGTCGACCAGCAGGGTCTGGCCCGTGATGTAGGTCGACAGGTCCGAGAGCAGGAACAAGATCGCGCCCGCCTGCTCGTCGGGTCGACCGCGTCGACCCATGGCGATGGCCCGGCGGTCCCGCTCGGCGTCCTCGCCGACATAGGTGGCCGAGGCCGGGGTCTTGGTCACTCCGGGGGCCACGGCGTTCACCCGGATGCCGTCGGCGGCGAGTTCCACGGCCAGCGTCCGGGTCGCGGCCACCAGCGCGGCCTTGGCTGTGCCGTAGCCGATATGGAAGGGCGCGGTGTTCATCCCGCTGATCGAGGAGATCGAGACGATCGAGCCGGGCCGCTGTCGTGCTTTCAGTTCGGCGGCCACAGCCTGACTCATGAAGAACATCGTTTCCAGGTTCTGGGTGAACAACGCGCGCCAATCCGCGCGGCTCACCCGCAGCGCGGGCATCCACGTCGCCGGCGCGGCGCCGCCCGCGACATTGACCAGCCCGTGCAGCTCGCCCTCGGTTGCGCGGATCTGCGCGAGCACCGTGGCGATGCCGTCGTCGGTCGAGGCGTCGGCGGCCACCGGAACAATCGAGAGCCCCTGCGCCACCAGCGGGTCGAGGTGGGTGGCGAGGTTGTCCGGAGATCGGCTCACCGCGATCACGGTGGCCCCGGCCCGTGCGACCATCTCGACCACCGAGGTCCCGATCCCGCCGCCCGCCGCACCGGACACGACGACGACGCGTCCGGTGAGATCGGTCGGCACGGCCCGGCTCATGTCGTGCGTCGCAGCGCGAGCACGCTGCCCTCGGCGTCGGCCGACAGATACAGCGTGCCGTCGGGTCCGGCGGTGATCCCGGCGAAGGGGCCCTGCGGTCCGGAGAACGGCGGCAATCCGCGCAGCGGCTTGGGCGTGACTCCGGGCGGAGCGCCGACCGGCAGGTTCTGAGCGAGCGTGGTGCGCACCTTGGTCGCGAGATCTACGCTGATCAGCGACTTGCTGCCGACATCGACGACATAGAGTGCGCCCTCGCGCACCAGGATTCCCTGGGGCTGTTCCAGACCGTCCACCACCGTGTCGACGTCGGCGCTGCTCACCGAAACGATGCGTCCCGCACCGGATTCGGCCACCAGGCAGGTCCCGTCCGGTGTGAACGCGACGCCGATCGGCTGGTGCAGGTCGGCGGCCAACTGTTCGACGCGGCCGCCGGATCGCACGGCCAGCACCCGGCCCGTACCGAACTCCGCGGCGACGATGTCACCGCTGGGTGCGACCGCGACACCGTAGAGCTGGTCGAGTTCGTCGGCCAGCACCTCGCTCTCCTGGGTCGCGGGCCGGTAGCGCGTGATCTGACCGCCCGAGGTGGTGACGATGAATTCGCCTGCGCCGACGGCGGTTACGCCGCGGATGAAGCCTGGATAGCCGGGGCTGAACAGCATCCCCACCGTCTCCGGCGCGCCCCCCGGCCGCAGGACATAGAAGTAGGTGCCGTCGGCGACGTAGAGTTCGCCGTCGCTGTCGACGGTGAGATCCAGCGGCCAGTTCAGGCCGCCGGGCAGGGTCGTGCGGGTCTGCCCGCCGTCGAGGATCTCGGTGATCTCGCCGGTGAAATTCGAGACGAACAGCCTGCCGTCGACGAAGGTGCAGTTGTCCAAACCGGGGTTCAGCGTGGCCAGCACGGTGCGCTCGCCGGTGCGGGGATCGATGCGCAGCACCTCGCCGGTACTGACCTGGGTGGACACGATATTGCCCGCCGCGTCGAACTTCACCGAGTCCGGGACACCGAGATCGCCCACCACTCGTTCGGGTTCACCGCCGAGCGGGTCGATGCGCCAGATGTCGTTGGTGCCCATCACCGGGTAGTAGAGGAGCCCGTCGGGACCGACCTCCATGGCGTTGGGCATCGCGAGGTTCTCCGCGAGAACGCGGGGCTCACTGCCGTCGGTGAACAGTTCCATCAGTCGCCCGCCGACACGACATTCGTTGACGAACAACCTGTTCTGATGCACGGTGATGCCGTTCGCGCTCGGCAGGTCGTCGCGCAGGACCCGAGTGTGGCCGTCGGCGCCGCGCATGCTGACGCGCCCGTCCATCACCTCGGTGGCGAACAGATTGCCCTGGTCGTCGAAGGCCAGATCGTCGGGCGCGATGATGTCGCCGCCCTTGGCGCTGATCGTCTCGAGTCGACCGGTCGTGATGTCGAGTGCGCTGATCTGGCTCCCGGTCACCTGGGCGACATAGACGCGCCCGTCGGGGCCGGTGCGCAGACCGTTCGCGCCGAAGAGCCGGCTCGGCGGAGTGAGGCGTTCCAGGCTCCACCCTTCGGCGAGGCTCATTGCTGTGGTGTTGATGTAGCGCGCCCCTTGCGTCACGGTGGGGCCTCCTCCGGGGTGAGAGCGTCGGGGTCCGCGAGGGGTGGCGTCGCACTCGGCCGGATCGCCGGATCGTGATGCGGACCACTTCGTCGGTGGATCGGAGCCTGCCAGCAAGTGGTGAGCATTACAAGTATTGTTATCCTTGTAAGGATTGTTTAGCATGCGCGACGAGAGAGAATCGCAATCTCATTTGCTGCAAGTAGCACTCTACCGCTGTTGACGTGCGCTTTTGTGGAGAATTGTCAGGAGATCTGGGCGCGAGTGGGCGCCGAGTCCGGCGGCAAGGGCGGCGAGGCGAGGCTGGTGTCCGTCAGCCGGGGTGAACGCAGTGGCGTGCGGCCGCTGAGCGTCGTGGCGCTAGCGACGGCACGGCAGGGGTGAATGTTGTTGTGCCCCGCCGTGAATCGGCAACCCGCGTCAGCCTGATTCGAACGCGCGAAGTCGAAGGGAGCTCGACCGGGCCCGCGGGTGCGGCTAGATACGTGCGCGGTGGCTGGACTGGATCGACTGGCGTGACATGGCCGACGAAGCGTTGACGACGCCGCCGTCGAAACGTTCGAGCACCACTGCCTGCGTCGCGGCCAGGTGTGCGCGCGCCAGCCGCTCGGCCTCCTCCGCTCGACCCGCAGCGATCTCGTCGACGAGCCGGCGATGGAAGCGCACGGCGTCTTGCGCGTCGGCCTCGGAGGGGTACTCGCCGCGTCGAGTCGTCGCTTCCGCCCAGGCTTGCTCCTGTGCCGACCACAGGGCCACGAGCGTGCTGATGACGTAGCGGACGGTCACGTTCGGCGTGAACGAGACGACGAGATCGTGGAACTCGCGGGCGGATTGGGTGAAGGCCACGCCGTCGCCGACCATGGTGGCCGAGGCGTCGACGGCGGCCTGGAGGGCGGGGACGACCACTTCGGCGCGGTCCTCGCGCCGGGCGCATTCGGCGGCACACATCGGCTCGAGCGCCTGTAGTCCGGATGCGAGATCGCCCAGCGTCACCCGGGCGCCCTGGAGGGCGAGGCCGAGGTGATAGGCCGCCGAGACCTCGTCGGGTCGGTGTACCTCGGCGCCGCCGACATTGCCGCGGCGGACGGTGACCAGGCCCTCGGTCTCCAGGATGCGCAGCGATTCCCGGATCGAGGGATAGCTGACGCCGAAGTCCTTGACCAGTTGATCCTGGGTCGGGAGACGGTAGTTGTCGTCGGAGAGGATGTGGTCGCGCAGTTCCGCCGCGACGGTTTCCGCGATGCGGCGCTGCGGAACCCGGCCCCGTCTCGGGGTGGTCAACGAACCCGCCGATCGTCCATGGCGGGAGTGTAATTGATCGCGGGTCAACCATTCAAGTATTGCTATCCTTATCGTGTCAAATATTGCTATCCTTATGAGGATTAACTACAGTCTGATCATGGATTTCACGATGGGTACGGCTGCCGCGGACCTGCGGGGGGAGCTGCGCCGACTGGTGGATGAGCACGTCCCGGCTGATTTTCTGGGGGCCTTCACCGACGATCCGGCCGATTTCGCTGCTGCCCAGCGGTTTTCCCGTCTGCTCGCCGAACGGGGTCTGCTCTGTCTGGCCTGGCCCGCCGAGTTCGGCGGCCGCGATGCCTCGCTCTGGGAACAGACCGTGGTGCGCGAGGAGATGTGGGCGCACCACGAGCCGCGCGGCGCGCAATACATGGGCGTGAACTGGGTGGGGCCGACGATCATGCGACACGGCACCGCGGCCCAGCAGCGGACCCATCTGCCCCCGATCGCGCGCGGGGAGGTGATCTGGTGTCAGGGTTTCAGCGAGCCGGATTCGGGCTCGGACCTGGCGTCGTTGCGCACCGCGGCCCGCCGCGACGGTGACGGCTGGCGGATCTCCGGTCAGAAGGTCTGGACCTCCTACGCTGCGATGGCTCAGTGGTGCTTCCTGCTGGCCCGGACCTCGACCGGGGAACGCAAGCAGTCCGGTCTGACGATCTTTCTCGTCCCGATGTCCAACCCGGCCATCGTCGTTCGCCCGATACGCTCCATGATCGGCCCGCACCACCTCAACGAGGTCTTCTTCGACGATCTGCGGGTCACCGAAGCCGATGTGCTCGGCCCGGTCGACGAGGGCTGGAAAGTGGTCCAGGAGGTGCTGGCCTTCGAGCGGGTCGGTATCGCCCGCTACGCCCGGTGCGAACGTCTGCTGCGCGCCGCGCCCACGGCGCTCGGGGACCGGTGGGACGAACTGCCGGCCGAACTGCGTGGCCGGTGGGCGCGCATGCTGACCCATTGCAGGCGGGCTCGGTTGCTCGCCTATCGGGTGCTCTCGCTGCAACGTGTCGGCCGGGTACGTCCCAGCGACGCCGCGGCCTATCGGATTGCGGTGACCACCCTCGACCAGGACAGCGCCGAGGTGCTGGTGGAGATCGCCGCCTACGCCGGATCGACCGAATCCTCGAATGATGAAGGGCTCCAACGTTTCCGCCGCGAGTCCGAGGAGCACTGGCGCTATTCGCAAGCCGCGACCGTGGCTTCGGGAAGTATCGAGATGCAGCGGATTCTGCTGGCCCGAGCATTGCTGGCGGTGTCGTGAACATCGATCTGAGCGCGGATGCGCTCGAGTTCGGCTCGCAGGCCTCGCGCGCTCTGGAAGCGGCGGGCGGTGATCAGTTGGTTCAGCTCGCGGAGCGTGAACCGGGCAGGCGCTCGAGTCTGGTCGCGCCGGTGCTGAGTGGACTGGGTGCCTGGGACCTCGACCCGCGCAACGATGCCGACGAGCTGGAGGCGGCGGCGGCGCTGTGCCGCAGCGCGGGCTATTGGGCTGTGCCCTATCCGCTGGCCGAACGGCTCTCGCGGCCCGCCGATCTCGAGGTCGACGGCCTGCTCGTGATCGCCGACCACCGCCCGGAGGCGCCCGTCGCCGACCTCGAATTGCGGTGGGCGGCAGTGACATTGTCGGGCCGCCGCAGCAGTGTGGCGGTAGGACCGTCGCGGTCGCCACGCGGCTCGTCGTTCGTGACCTCGCTCGAGCTGGGATATCTCGACGACGACGGCGCGGCCGACGTGGCACTCGGGCTGGTGCTGCCGTGCTGGACATTGCTCGGCATGCTCGACCGCGCGATGGATCTCACCCGCGCCCACGTGCTGCTGCGTGAGCAGTTCGGCAAGCCGCTCGCGCAACTGCAGGGCGTGCAGTTCCAGCTCACCGAAGCCGAGGTGGAGCGCACCGGTCTCGACGTGCTGGCGAAGTACGCGCTGTGGAGCATCCAGGTGGGTCGCGACGAGGCACTCGACGACGCGCTCGCACTGCGGTCGGCCGCGATCGAGGCGGCCGAGATCGTCTTCCGGGTTGCCCACCAGTTGCACGGCGCGATCGGCTTCTGCGACGAGTCGACGCTGTCGTGGCTCTCGCGCTACAGCTTGCCGCTGCGGCGTTTGCCGCTCGGATTGTCGGGCACCGGCGACGCGTTGACGCGGCGCATCGGGCGCACCGGCCTGACCGGTTTGTTCGACGAGGACCCCGCGGCGGTGACCGGGTGAACTACGACCTGCCCGACGAACTGATCGTGGAACGCGACGGCCCGATCCGCACCGTGGTGATCAACCGACCCGGTGAGCTGAACGCGGTGAACAAGGTTCTGCACTGGGCGCTCGCGAATGTCTGGCGGCAGCTCGCCGCCGATCCCGAAGCCGGGGTCGTGATCCTCACCGGGGCGGGCCGGGCTTTCAGCGCGGGCGGCGATCTCGACTGGATCACCTCGTTTCTCGACGATCCCCTCGCACGCGACGAGAGCATCAGAGAGGGGGCACAGATCATCGAGGAGATGCTGCGCTTCCCGCTGCCGGTGATCGCGGCGGTCAACGGACCGGCGGTAGGGCTAGGCGGCAGCCTCGCGGTGCTGTGCGATGTGGTGCTCATTTCCGAGCGGGCATATCTGGCCGACCCGCATGTCGCGGTCGGCCTGGTCGCCGGGGACGGCGGGGCCGCGTTCTGGCCGTTGCTCACGCCGATCCTGCGGTCGCGGGAGTTCCTGTTCACCGGTGATCGGATCAGCGCGGCCACCGCCGTCGAGCTCGGGCTCGCCACCCGCAGCACCGCCCCCGACGCCCTGCTCACCGAGGCGCATGCGCTGGCCCGACGGTTGGCCGCGTTGCCGCCCGAGGCCGTGCGCGGTACCAAACGGATCGTGAACATGTATCTGTCCCAGGCGCTCGGTGGTCCGATGCAGGCCGGTTTCGCTGCGGAGGTCGCGACCATGGAGTCCGCCGCGCACCGTGACCGGCTGCGCGCGCTGCACGAGCAGGCGCGCAGCCGGTGACGGGGGAGTCCCGGACCCTCGACGACTGTCGCACCGAGGTCCGACAGTGGTGCCGGACGAACATTCCCGTCGACTGGCGCACAGCCCAGACCGGCGTCTCGGACCGGGAGTTCGTCGAGTTCCAGCAGTCCTGGTTCCAGCGATTGCGGGCAGGCGGGTTCGCGGTGCCGCACTGGCCGAAGGAATACGGCGGCGGGATGTCGTCGGCCGAGCAGGTGGTGCTCTATCAGGAACTCGCCGCCCACGACGCGCCCCGGCTGGTACTGGCTTTCGTCTCGATCCACCACGCGGCGGCCACGCTGCTCGCCGCGGGGACCGACGAGCAACGCCGACGCCACCTTCCGGCCATCCTGGACGGCGAGATCTGGTGCCAGGGCTTCTCCGAGCCCGGCGCGGGCTCGGACCTGGCCGCGCTCGCCACCACCGCGCGCCGAGGACCCGACGGTTATGTCGTCAACGGGCAGAAGCTGTGGGCCAGCGGCGCGCAGTACGCGGATTGGTGCCTGCTGCTCGCCCGCACCGATCCCGATGCGCCCGCGCGACAAGGCATTTCGTATTTTCTGCTGGATATGCGGTCACCCGGCGTCGAGGTCAGGCCCATCCGTCAGGCGACGGGGGAGTCGCACTTCTGTGAGATCTTCCTCGACGACGTGGTCATCGCGACCGACCGCCTGGTCGGCCGGGAGAACACCGGGTGGCAGGTCGCGCAGCGAACCCTAGGCGCCGAACGCGGGATGACGATGCTGGAACTGGCCGAGCGACTCGGCAACGGTGGTTTCGGCCGGCTGGTCGAGAGCTGTCCGCTCGACGACCCCGTGGTGCTCGACCGTCTCGCGGCACTCGAGATCGAGCTCACCGGGCTGCGCGCCCTGTGCGCCGACTTCGTCGCCGAGGCCGCGCCCGGACCGGCCGACGCGTCGATCGTGAAGCTGTACTACAGCGAGTTGCTGCAACGCATGACCGACTTCGGCACCGAGGTGGCGGGTCTGGCCGCGCACACCGAGTTACGAAAGCCACTGTCGAGCGGCTGGGAGTCCGGCGCCTGGATGCTGGATTTCCTCGGTTCGTGGGAGTGGACGATTCCAGGTGGCACCAGCGAAATCCAGCGCACCATCATCGGCGAGCGCGGCCTCGGCCTACCTCGCGAGCCCAGAGGGAAGTGATGAACTCGAACCACACCGACGACCTCGCCGAGCTGCACGCCGAGGTGGCCGCGGTAGCGCGGGAACTGCTCGCCGACTCCGCACCCCGCTGGGCGACGATCGCGCAAGCGGGCTGGCCGGGGCTGGAAGTATCGGCGGCGTTCGACGGCGCCGACGCCGGCTTCGCCGAGGTCGCCGTGGTTCTCACCGAGATCGGTCGGGCCGCCGCGTCCGGACCGTACCCGGCGGTCGCGGCGCTCGCTGTCGGAGCCCTCGATCATGCTGTGCCGACACCGGATAGGGACCGACTCCTGCGCGAGACCGCTGTGGGATCCGTCGTCCCGATCGTGGCGCTGGCTGCAGAAGGCATGGAGGAGAAGCTGTTTCGGATCGAGGACTCACCGCGTGGGCCGCTGCTGCGCGGCGCGGCGGATTTCGTCCTCGACGCGCCCGGCGCGGGGCGGCTGCTGGTCCCCGCCGTCGATCCGGCGGGCGAGGTCGTGCTCGTCGACCTCGACCCTCATGCGCGCGGGCTGCTCGTCACCGAGCGACCGGTGCTCGACGCGACCCGGCGCCTCGGCGACATCGTCGCCGAGGATGTCGCGGTGTCGCCGGAGTCGTTGTGGCACTTCGAAGACGGCTATCGGTGCGATGCGCTGGGCCGGTTGCGTGATCGGGCCGCCGTCGCGGTGGCTTGCGACAGTCTCGGCCTGAGCCGGGCGATGCTCGACGCCACCGTCGCCCACGTCGCGGTGCGAGAACAGTTCGGCCGCGCCATCGGGTCTTTTCAGGCCGTCAAGCACGCGTGTGCCGACATGCTCGTTCAGGTGACGGTCGCGGCGAAGCTGGTCGACGCCGCGGTACGGGCCCAGACAGTCTGTGCCTCCGGTGCCGATGCGGCGACCTCGGCCTCGATGGCCAAGTCCTACGCGTGCGCGACGGCGGTGGATATCGCCGGCAAGGCGATGCAGTTGCACGGGGGAATGGGCTACACCTGGGAGAGCGGCATCCATGTCTATCTCAAGCGAGCCGCGCTCAACCGGTCGCTGTTCGGTTCGCCCGCCCAGCATCGCGCCCGGCTGGCCCGGCGGTATTCCGTTCAGACGCCGCACCGTTGGGGCGCCTGAACGGCAAGTCGCTCACGACCGCAGGCGGGCCTCTGCCAGCTCGCGCAGGTCGCTGGACTTGATCTTGGCGCTCCCGGTGAGCGCGATGTCCGCGTCGTCGAAGAACAGCACGTGCCTCGGCACCTTGTAGCTGGCGAGCCGGTCCCGCAGGAAAGCACGGATCTCCTCGGCGAGCGGACTCGCGCCGTCGTGGGGCACGATGCACGCGACAACGACCTCGCCGAGCGTCGGATGAGCGACGCCGACGGTGCGGGTGACCTTCACTCCGGGATGGTCGTTCAGGGCGGCGTCGACCTCGAGCGGCGAGACGTTGGCCCCGCCGGTCTTGATGATGTCGGTGAGCCTGCCCTCCCAGTACAGCCGACCGATCTCGTCGAGGTAGCCGCCGTCGCCGGTGTGGAAGTATCCGTCGGCGTCGAAGGTCTCCTCGCGGCGGACGCCGAGATAGCCGAGCATCAGAGTGGGGCCCTTGACGCAGATCTCGCCGCGCGCACCGCGTGCCGTCAGGGTCCCGGTGAGCGCGTCGACGATCTTGATCGTCATGCCGGGCAGCGCGATACCGCTGCTGCCCGCATGCACCTCGGTCGGCGTATCGGCCGGGAAACAGGTGGCGATGGTGAAGGTTTCGGTGCACCCGTAGGCGCGGCCGGGTTCGAACCACTTCGTCGACACCGTCGGGTGTCGCGCGATCGGGGTGTGGAAGTCCACGAACCGCATGCCGCTCAGATCGACGGTGTCCCAGTTGGGCGCACCCTCGAGTTGGGCCCACTGGTGCGGCCAGGCGACCGGGAAGTTCACCCGCCGCGCGGCCATCAGCTCGAGCGCCTCGACGGCCTCGAAGGTCGGTTGCAGGACGAGGGCGCCCCCCGCGGCGAGCGTCGAGCCGAGCGCCTGCGCGAAATTGCCGGACCAGAAGAAGCCGTTGGCGGCCCAGCACCGCACGTCGTCGGCGGGCCCGAAGCCGAACAGGCGCTGGAAACGCCACATCTGGATCGTCACCCCCGCATGGGCGCTGAGGATGCCCTTCGGGGTGCTCGTCGAGCCCGAGGAGAAGAACAGCACCGCGGTATCGCTGGGCCGCACCGCCGCGGCGGTGGCCTCGACCAGTTCGCGAGCGGTGCCCCGACCACGGTCGAGAAACGCGTCCCACGTGTCGATCGCGGTGCCCGCCGCCGCCTCGCCGATCATGGCCAGTCCGCGCAGGAAGGGGTATGCCGCCGAGTGCAGGGCGCCCGGCGTCGCCTCGGCGATCTTCGGTTCCAGCTCGGTCAGCACCGCCGCGAAGTCCTTGTCGGCCACGGTGCGCTCGAACAGCAACACCGAGACGCTGGACTCGCGAAGCAGGAAATCCAGCTCGGCGCGCGTCGAGAAAGTGCTCAGGGCAACGGCGACGCCGCCCGCGAGCGCGGTGCCGAACACCGCGGCGAGCCACTCGGGACGGTTGGTCATCAGGACACCGACCCGGCCGTCCTTGCCGAGACCGCAGGCGCGCAGCGCCATGGCCACCTCGACGGCCCGCTCCCACAGATCGCTGTAGGTCCAGCGGATGTCGCCGTCGGCGGTCCGCGCGAGCACCGCCTCGCGGTCGCCATATCGCTGGGTCACCTCCCGCAGGAACCCGGGCAGGGTGAGCGGTCCGAGTCCCGGTTCGGTACTCAGATCGGGACCCGTCACGAGCGAAACAGCCTGTGCGGATACGGTTTCGGACTCCACGCCCATCATCGGCCTCTCTGCGTATGTCTCGGCGCCGTCAGAACGGCAGCTCGACCTCGGCGGTGCAGTCCACCAGCACGCCGAGGTC
This sequence comes from Nocardia sp. Root136, assembly GCF_001427185.1. Classification (NCBI taxonomy): domain Bacteria; kingdom Bacillati; phylum Actinomycetota; class Actinomycetes; order Mycobacteriales; family Nocardiaceae; genus Nocardia; species Nocardia sp. Root136. The sequence goes on along the minus strand of NZ_LMFE01000001.1, from coordinate 156,497 downwards.
CTGATTGGTCAGGCGCAGCTTGATCTGCACGATCGGAACGCCCCACGCCGACTCCGCGTCCTTACCGATCACCTCGGCGTCGAAGTAGGTCACATCGCCCTCGAAGGCGGGCAGGCGGAAGTTCGCCTTGGAATGGCGAACCATGCCGTCGTAGCCGGCCCAGTAGGCGAGATAGTCGGTGCACCAGGCGCCCATGGTGGCGCCGTATCCGTAGGCACGTGCCATCCCGACCTCGCTGGCCTTGTCCGCGTCGATATGGCCACGCGACGGTCCGACATAGAGGCCGTCGCGCTTGCGCGGATCGATCTTGGCCCCCTCCTCGTCGAAGGCGAAGCCCTCCACCCAGCCCGGATCCTGATACACCCAGGGGTCGGCGATGCCGGGCGGGGCGACCCAGCCGAAGGTGCCCCAGATGTTGAACAGGAACGCCCGGTACTCGGTGGTGAAACTGGCGACCGTGTGCGGTCCGATCACCCTGCGCGGCAAGGTGTCTCCGACCTTCACCTCGTCGAAACGCGGCGAGACGCCGTGTCGATTCGACATCAACCAGTCGGTGCGCAGCGCGTCGACCGAGGCGAGTTCGGCAGGGGTCCAGCTCTTCACCGTGCCGTACTGGTTCTCGTAGAGACCGCGCTCGGCGGCCTGGGCGGCGAGATAGCGGATCGCGGTGGACCGTTCGCGCGCGACCAGCACGCCGTGCTGATTGGTGTGGGTGGTGTCGCCGCGCGAGAACATGGTCGGCCCGGCGAATTTCGTGTCGGCGACCTTGTAGTCGTGGAAGCGGCGCTGCTGGAACAGGGTGTCGCCGGGGCGAACCGGGCAGCCGTAGAACCACCATTCCTCGCCACCGAAGATCAGGTGACTGCCGGGAATGTGGCCGACGCACGCGGGCGCCGCGCCGTGCCCGTAGTCGAGGGCGACGGCGATCGACTGCGGCGCCACGAGTCCGCCGAAGCGGGACTCACGGGCGAATTCGTGATCCCAGTGCACCGGATTGGGGTAATCCATCGCCATCACCCAGCGACGAATGTCGGAGGTACTGCACGGATCCCACAGTTGGCCGCCGCCGATCGGCTGGCCGACCCGGTGATCGACGTCGGACAGGTCGAGTTCGGTGATCGCGGGTCGGCTCGGCTTTGTGCTCACAACTGCTCCTGAACTATCGATTGACGTCGACGACGATGCGACCACGCACCGTGCCCGCGATGAGTCGTTCGGCGGCGGCGATCGTGTCGGCCAGCGCGATCTCCTCGACGATCGCCTCGATGGCGTCCGGCGCGAGGTCGCGGGAGAGCCGGGACCAGGCCGCGTCTCGCCGCGATCGCGGCGCCATGACGCTGTCGATGCCGTACAGGGTGACCCCGCGCAGAATGAACGGCGCGACCGAGGACGGGAAGTCCATGCCCTGCGCCAGCCCGCACGCGGCGACGGCGCCGCCGTAGCGGGTCTGGGCGCAGGCGTTGGCCAGGGTGTGACTGCCGACCGAGTCGACGACGCCCGCCCAGCGCTCCTTCTGCAGCGGCTTGCCGCCCGCGGCCAGTTCGGCGCGGTCGAGCACCGTGGTTGCGCCGAGGTGACGCAGATAGTCGGCCTCGTCGGTCTTTCCGGTCGCGGCGGCCACGGTGAAGCCGGCCGCGGCGAGCAAGGCGATCGCGATGCCGCCGACCCCGCCGGTCGCGCCGGTGACCAGGACCTCGCCCTGCTCGGGTCGCACGCCGTGGTCGAGTAGAGCGCTCACGCACAGACTCGCGGTGTAGCCCGCGGTGCCGATCGCCATCGCCTGGCGGGAGGTGAACGCGGCGGGCAGCGGTACGAGCCAGTCGCCGTCGAGGCGGGCGCGCTGGGCAAGGCCGCCCCAGTGGGTCTCCCCGACGCCCCAGCCGTTGAGCACCACGCGGTCACCCTTGGTCCAGTCCGGGTGCGCGCTGTCGGTGACGATGCCGGCGAGGTCGATGCCGGGCACCATCGGAAAGCTGCGCACCACGGGGGATTTGCCGGTGATCGCCAGTGCGTCCTTGTAATTCAGCGTCGAGTACTCGACCTCGATGTCGACGGTGCCGTCCGGGAGCGCGGATTCGGCCACGCTCGTCAGCGCGACTCTTCGTCCCGCATCGTCTTTTTCGATCAGCACCGCGGAGAATATCGCCGCCATCGTGTCGTCCATGGCGAGCACATTACTTCAATCCTATTAAGGATAGCAATGCTTGACTGTTCAATGGTCAGCGTGCGGTCCAGCCGCCGTCGACCACGATCGTCTGGCCGGTGACGTAGCTGCCCGCGTCGCTCGCCAGCCAGGCAACGGCCCCGACGATGTCCTCGGCGGTGCCCTCCTTCGGTAGCGGAGTGTTGCGCCGCAGATACGCCGCGGCGCGCTCGCTCTCGTAGAGCGGTCCGGTGATCTCGCTGCGAAAGAAGCCCGGCGCCACCGTGTTCACCCGGATCGAATGCCGTGCCCACTGCACCGCGAGTTCGGCGGTGAGCCCGGACAATCCGGCCTTGCTCGCGGCGTAGGACGCCTGCGGGATGCCGGGGATGCCGACCCGGCCGCTGATCGAGGAGATGTTGACGATCGTGCCGCGCCCGAGCGTGCGCATATGCGGAAAGACCTGCTGCGACAGCCGCAACGGCGCGACGAGGTTGAGGTCCATGGTCGCGCGGATGGCGTCGACAGGTTCGTCCTCGGCGCGTTCGGTGGTGAACATCGTGCCTGCGGCGTTGATCAGGATTTCCGGTGGACCCAGTTCGGCGACGACCGCGGGGACGATCGCCTCCAGTCCGTCGGCGCCGTCGAGCTCGGACAGATCGCACGCGACGGCGAATCCGTCGATCCGGTCGGCGATTTCGGTCAACCGGTCCCTGCGCCGGGCCACCACCGCGACCCGGGCTCCGAGTGCGGCCAGGGTCGATGCCACCGCGGCGCCGAGGCCCGACGACGCGCCGGTCACTATCGCCACACGGCCGTCGAGGTCGAAAAGTCTTGCGGCCGTGCCGCGATCGGGTGTCATGACGGTGTCCTCAGGCTTGCGTGGAGTGTGGTCGTCGGGCGGCGAGTGCGGGCAGTTTCGTCCGCTCGACCTTGCCCATCGCGTTGACCGGCAGGGCGTCGACCACGGACCAGATCTCGGGCACCTTGTACGGCGAGAGCTCCCGCCGGCACAGTGCGGTGAGTTCCGCGACATCGATCGCGACACCGCCGCTCTCGATCACGGCGGCGACGCGGTGGCCGAGCCGGTCGTCGGCGATGCCACAGACCGCGACCTTGGCGACAGCGGGGTGCGCGGCGATGACTCGTTCCACCTCGAGCGGATAGACGTTCGCCCCGCCCCGGATGATGACGAGCTTCTTACGGTCGAGCACCGTCAGCCAGCCGTCCGCGTCGACGGTCCCGATGTCACCGGTCGGGATCGGACCGGGGTCCGGTGCGCGGATGCCCTCGGGTTCCCAGTAGCCGAGCATCGGTCGCCACCGATTCGCCCACGGTCCGGTGGTGGTGCCGCTCAGGCGCAATTCGCCGAGCTCGCCCGCCGGGAGCCGGTGGCCGTCGTCGTCGTAGGCCGCGACGGTGTACTGCGGCAATACCTGCCCGCAGGTTCCAGGACGCGGCGGGGTTCGCGGCGGGTCGATGGAGACGACGGTCGGCGCCTCGGTCAGGCCATAGGTGACGCGGGGGAGGAGCCCGTGCGCCGCGTGGAACGCCTGGCGCAGCGATTCCGGGGTGTCGCCGCCGCCGCTCCACACCTCGGTGAGTGAGCTGAGATCGAGATCGGGGCGGCGGGCGAGATCGTAGAGCTGGGCGGGCGCGCCGTTCCACACGGTGATCCGCCGTGTGGCGATCCAATCGGCGACGCCGTCGACGTCGCGGCGGTTCATCACCACTGCGCATCCGCCCGCCTGTGCGGTGAGCAGAGTGGACAGGACCATGAGATTGAGAATGGTGAGCGGAAAGCTGTCACCCTTGCGCAGTTCGGGGCCCCAGCCACGCGTGGCGACGAGTGCCGCGCCGGGCAGGAGCAGGTTGCGCTGGCTGTGCACCACGGCTTTGGGCTGTCCCGACGTGCCGCTGGTGAAGGCGATGGCGGCAGGCGCGTCGACCTCGGTCTCGACGGGCGGTGCCACCGTGCCGGTGGCCATCAGCTCCGCCCATCGGTCGGAATCGACGCACGCGGACGAGGTCACTCGGCACTGTGCCCCCGCGAGTACGACCATCGGAGCGCAGAGGTCGTCAAGGTAGCGCTGCTCACTTGCCGTGAGTGCCTCGCCGATCCCCGCCCAGATCGCGCCGATTCGCTGCGCGCCGTGAAACGCCGCGACGATGTCGAGGTCGTTGGGCAGGCAGGCGGCGACCCGGTCGCCGGGTCGCACACCGAGCGACCACAGCGCCCCCGCGGCCCGGTCGGCCCGATCGTCGAGTTCGGCATAGGTCCAGACACCGGAAACCGCTTCCACCGCCGCGGCGTCTGGGCGGTCGCGGCGGGCGGCGTCGAGTACCGCGGCGATGGTCCCGGTCGTGCGCCGCGGCCGGTGGGAGCTCGGTGGGTCATGGCTGTCGATGTCGTCCACGATTCTTTCCTCACTATTCTTATAATGATTCATACTATAGGCTCGGTCCCGCTGTCCCGGAGTGCGCGCGAGCTCCTGGACATGGCTTCCGCCGATGCCGAATCCTCCCGGCCGCCAACGTCTCCCGGCTGCCGGTTCCCTGTGACGGAGGAGAGGTCGAGCCGTGATGGCACCTCGAACAACGACGCGCTCCGGACCACTGTCCGAGCTGCGTGTCCTCGATCTGACCGCGATGGTGATGGGCCCCTACTGCACCCAGATCATGGCCGACATGGGCGCGGACGTCGTCAAGATCGAACCGCCCGCCGGGGACAACACCCGCTACATCTCGGTCGGCCCCGACCCGACCATGGGCGGGGTGTTCGTCAATGTGAACCGGGGCAAACGCAGTGTGGTCCTGGATCTGCGATCGGAGTCGGGCAAGGACGCGTTGCGCGCACTGATCGCCGACGCCGACGTGTTCGTCCATTCGATGCGCGCCACCGCGATCGCCGGACTCGGATTCGACTACGCCGCGGTGTCGGCGATCAATCCGTCGATCGTCTACACCAACTGCTACGGGTACGGCCGGCGCGGCCCCTACGCGAACTTCACCGCCTACGACGACACCATCCAAGCCGAGAGCGGCCTGCTCTCCGCGCAGGAGCAGCTGACCGGAACGGCGGGCTACGTCGGCACCATCCTGGCGGACAAGGTGGCCGGGTTGACGGCGCTGTACGCCACCACCATGGCGTTGTTCCATCGGGAGCGGACCGGGGAGGGCCAGGAGGTCGAGGTCGCCATGTTCGAGACCATGGCCGCGTTCATGCTGGTGGAACACGCCAACGGCGCGCTGTTCAGCCCACCGCTCGGTCCCGCCGTGTACCCCCGCGCTGTCACGCCGAATCGCAAGCCCTACCGAACCAGCGACGGCGGCTATGTCTGCGCGCTGGTCTACAACGACAAGCAGTGGTCGGCGTTCGTCGACGCCGTCCAGCCGCCGTGGGCCGGACCGCATTTCGCCACCCTCGCCCAGCGCGCGGCCCGGATCGACACCGTCTACGGCCTGCTGAGCGAGACGTTCGCCGAGCGCACGACGCAGGAATGGCTCGATCTGCTGCACGCGCTGGATATCCCGGCCGCCCCGGTCCGCACTCTCGACGAACTCTTCGACGATCCGCACCTGAACGCGGCCGGATTCTTCGAGACGGTCCAGACCGAGTACGGCGCCGTCCGCTTTCCTGGCCCGCCGACCTGGTTCTCCCGTACACCCGGCCGGATCGCCGCCGGCGCGCCCGGACTCGGCGCCCACACCACGGAAGTACTCGACGAGCGACAGCCCCATCGAATCGACCGAAGAATTGGAGAAGCAATGACCAGTATCGGAGAAGCCTTTCGCGCGCGTTCCTGGCTCTTCGCGCCGGGCGACAGCAGGCGGAAGATGGAAAAGGCCGCGGCGAGCGCGGCCGACATCGTCATCTTCGACCTGGAGGACGCCGTCCGCGACGCGGCGAAAGCCCAGGCCCGCACGATGATCGCCGATCTGCTCACCGCCCGCCCCGCGGACGCGAGCAGGCTGTGGGTGCGGGTCAACCCGCTCGACGGTCCGCACACCCTGGCCGATCTGGCGGCCATCGTCCCGGCCGGGCCCGGCGGCATCATGCTGCCCAAGTCGCGCGGTCGTGCCGATGTCGAACTCCTCGACCACTATCTGAGCGCGCTGGAGGCAGCCGCCGGAATCGAACAGGGCTCGACCAAGGTCATCGTGTTGGTGACCGAGACCGCCGAAGCTATGTTCACCACCGGCTCCTACCGGGGAGCGCCCCGGGTCGTCGCGATGACCTGGGGCGCGGAGGATCTCGCCGATTCGGTCGGCGCCGCCGAGAACCGAAACCCGGACGGGAGTTACGGATTCACCTACGAGCTGGCGCGGAGTCTGTGTCTGCTCGGCGCCACCGCCGCCGGGGTAGCGGCGGTCGAGACCATCCAGGGCGATTTCCGCGACCTGGTGGGACTGCGCGCCAGAGTCGAGCGGGTGCGCCGCGACGGTTACAGCGGCATGCTCGCCATCCATCCCGATCAGGTCGAGGTGATCAACGCGGCGTTCACCCCGTCGGCCGCGGAATTGGCCGCGGCCCAGGAGATCGTCGACCTGTTCGCCGCCCATCCCGGTGTCGGTGCCATCGGTCATCGCGGCGCCATGCTCGATCGTCCGCACCTGGCCCGCGCGCAGGCGCTGTTGGCGTCGGGCGGACGCGCGTGAGCGTCCGCGCCGAGGTGACAGATCTGGATCTGGGTCGATACCTGCGCCACGGCGACCGCATCGTCATCGGTCAGGCGTGTGGTGAGCCGACTACTCTGGTCGAGGCGTTGATCGCGGGTGGCCGCGAGATCGGCGGGCTCTCGGCGTTCATCGCCACCAGCTTCTCGGGACTGTTCACCCCCGAGACGGCCGACAGCTTCGCCCTGTCGAGCATGGGAGCGATCGGCACGTTGCGGTCGATGACCAAGGCGCACAAGCTGACCGTGATCCCGTGCCACGTGGGCCGAGTCGCGCCGATGATCGAGGCGGGCACGATCGGGTGCGACATCGCCTTCGTCCAGGTGAGCCCGGCCGACGCGCACGGCAACCACAGCCTCGGGCTGATCAGCGACTACGTCCGGGCCGCGGTCACGAAAGCGCGCGTCGTGGTCGCCGAGGTGAACGAGCGGGTGCCCTACACCCACGGCGCGCTGCTCGCGAGCTCCGACATCGACTGTGCCGTCAGGGTTTCGCGGGCGCCGGTCACCGTCGCGCCGACCGCCGCCGACCCGACCGACGACGCCATCGCGGGACACGCCGCGCACTACATCGGCGACGGCACCGTCCTGCAGGTCGGTGTCGGCGCGGTGCCGGACGCGGTCCTGCGACTCCTGCACGATCGCACGGATCTCGGCGTGCACTCGGGCATGATCGGCGACGGCGTCGTCGATCTCATCGAATCGGGCGCGATCACCAACGCGCGCAAAGGCATCGACCCAGGAGTGTCGATCACCGGGGCGCTGATCGGCACCGAACGGCTCTATTCCTTCGCCCACCGCAACCCGCTGATCGGCATGCGCGCCACCTCCTACACCCACGACGCCGCCGTGCTGTCGACCCTGGACAACCTGGTCTCGCTCAATTCGGCGCTCGAGGTCGATCTGACCGGCCAGGTGAACGCCGAACAGAGCGGATCGGCCTATCTCGGCGGCACCGGTGGTCAAGTGGACTTCGTCCGCGCCGGCCTGCGCTCACCGGGCGGGCACGCCGTGATCGCGCTGCCCGCCACCGCGAAAGGCGGCACGGTCAGCCGAATCACCGCGCAGCTGTCCGGGCCGGTGACCACCGCGCGCAGCGAGGTGGACGTGATCGTGACCGAGTTCGGCGCGGCCGAACTCGCGGGCAGGTCGGTGGCCGAGCGCGCGCGCCGACTGATCGCCATCGCCCATCCCGACTTCCGGGCGGAGCTCGACCGGGCCGCCCACCTGATCCAGCAGCGAGGTTTCTGATGAACGACGCCGTGCTCTTCGACGCCAGGGCCGACGGCATCGCCGTGATCACCCTGAACCGACCGGAAACCCGCAACTGTCTGGCCGCCGATGTGCGCGCGGGTCTGTACGCAGCGTGGGATCGCTTCGAGCACGATCCCGCGCTGCGCGTGGCCGTGCTCACCGGCGCGGGCGACAAGGCGTTCTGCGCCGGCGGCGATCTCAAGGAGATGGTGGACACCGGGATGCGGGTGCCGCCGCCCGAGATGTTCCCGCTGCCCTACGACACCGTCGAGCTGTCCAAGCCCACGATCGCCGCGGTCAACGGCGCCGCGTTCGCCGGTGGCTGGATGATCGCCCAGGCCTGCGATTTGTGCGTGGCGAGCACGGCGGCGACGTTCGCGATCACCGAGGTCAAAGTAGGGCGCAGCTCGCCGTGGGCCGCGCCGCTGATTCATATGATCCCGCAGCGGATCATGATGGAACTGCTGCTCACCGGCGCGCCGATCACCGCGGGCCGGGCCTACGAGGTCGGCCTCGTCAACCGCCTCGCCGAGCCTGGCGCGGTCCTGACGGCGGCACTGGAACTGGCCGCCGAGATCCTGCGCGGCGCGCCGCTGTCGGTGCGGGCGGCGCGGGACACGGTCATGCTGGCCACCGAGATGGGGCGGTCCGACGCGCTGCGGGCCGCCAAGACCGCCGCCGTCGAGTGCTACGACAGTGCCGACGCGCAGGAAGGTCCGCGCGCGTTCGCGGAGAAGCGAACCCCGATCTGGCTGGGCCGTTGAGGCATTCAGCTGCTGCCACGACATATTCGGCTGGTGCACCGGGAAATTCGGCACGTGCCCGTGGGCCGAATCCGGGTGAGGGGAATGCGGTTCCCTCAGCCCGGTTCGGATGCCCTCGGTGGTCGTTCCATCGACCGTCGCGAGCGTCAAGGCGTGCCGGCCGTGGTCATTTCGGCGGGAATCGCAGCGCGCCGTCGAGGCGGATCACCTCGCCGTTGAGGTAGTCGTTCTCGATGATGGACTGCACCAGCTGCCCGTATTCCGGCGACTGCCCCATCCGCTTGGGATGCGGTACCTGCTTGCTCCAATACACCTCGAGCTGCTCGGCCGCCTTGCCGTAGGCGGGAGTGTTGAAGGTGCCGGGGGCGATGGTGACCACGCGAATGCCCAACGGGGACAGGTCGCGGGCCGCGACCAGGGTCATCCCGACCACGCCACCCTTGGCCGCGGCGTAGGGGAGTTGACCGATCTGACCCTCGTAGGCGGCGATCGAGGCTGTGTTGATGATGACGCCGCGGCTGCCTTCGTCGAGCGGTTCCTGCTTGGCGATGGCGGCGGCCGAGAGTCGCAGCACATTGAACACGGCGGTCAGATAGAACTCGATCGTGGTGCGGAAGCCGTCGAGCGCGAGGGGGCTGCCGTCTTTGCCGACGAGTCGTCCGCCGCTGGCGGGACCGCCGTGCGTGTCGACCGAAATCCGCAGCGGGCCGAGGGATTGCGCCTCCTCGATGGCGGCCTGCACGGACTCCTCACTGGTGGCATCGGTGTGCACGTAGCGGATGCCGAGTTCGTCCTCGAGTTCCTTGCCCTTGTCGTCGGCGACGTCGGCGACGACCACCTTCGCCCCCGCGGCGTGCAGGCGGCGAACGGTGGCCGCCCCGAGCCCGCCGGTGCCGCCGACCACGATGGCGGAACTACCACTGATATCCATGTTGTTTCCCTCTCTTGAAATTAACACTCTCTTGCTGTGAGAATAATGTTCTCATGAACATTGGCATGATCCTAGACATGGCCGCCTCGGCCGGGAGTCGATCGGTGATCACGGTCGACGACCGCTCGCTGTCCGCGGCAGACCTGCTCGACCGCGCCCGGCGAGCGGCCCCTCGCTTCCATGAGCACCCCGCGGTGCTGTATCTGGGCACGAACCACCTGGCCTATCCGGTAGCGCTGTTCGGCGCCGTGCTGGCCGGTGTGCCGTTCGTGCCGTTGAACTACCGGCTCGGCGACGCCCAGCTGAGCGCACTGCTCGACCGACATCCGGGCGCGCTGATCTTGCGACCGGAGGACCTCGACGCCCTGGTGGCCGTCGACCCCGCGCAGCCGGGCCCGCTGGAGCTGCCGACACCGTGGGACGCGGACTCGGTGGCGGTGATCCTCTACACCAGCGGCACCACCTCCGCGCCCAAGGCGGCGCTGCTGCGGCACCGGCATCTGATGGCCTACCTGCTCAACACCGTGGAGTTCGGCGCCGCCGCGACCACCGATGCGACGCTGGTGTCGGTGCCGCCGTATCACATCGCGGGGCTGACGAATCTGCTCTCGAACCTCTACGCCGGACGCCGGGTGGTCTACCTGTCCGCGTTCGACCCCGCCGAGTGGCTGGCGACCGTTCGCCGGGAACAGATCACGCAGGCGATGCTGGTGCCGACCATGCTGGCCCGCATCGTCGGCGAGGTCGAGGGGCCCGACGCGGGCACCCCGACCCTGGCGACGCTGGCCTACGGCGGCTCCCGGATGCCGCGCCCGGTCCTGGACCGCGCGCTTCGGGTGTTCCCCGAGACCGGCTTCGTCAACGCCTACGGACTCACCGAGACCGCGTCTTCCGTCGCGGTCCTCGGGCCGGAGGATCACCGTGCCGCCGCCACCTCCGACGACCCGCTCGTCCGCGACCGGCTCGGTTCGGTGGGTCGTCCACTTCCCGGCATCGAGTTCGAGATCCGCAGTGCCGCAAATGAACCCGTAGCGGTGGGGGAGCCCGGGCTGGTCTTCGTCCGTGGTGAGCAGATCTCGGGCGAATACGGCGGACGCAGCGCCCTCGACGCCGACGGCTGGTTCCCCACCGGCGATCTCGGCAAGCTCGACGACGCCGGCTACCTGTTCATCGAGGGTCGCGCCGACGACACGATCATCCGAGGCGGGGAGAACATCGCACCGGCCGAGATCGAGGACGTGCTCCTCGAATACCCCGGCATCACCGAGGCCGCGGTCGTCGGCGTGCCCGATCCGGAATGGGGTCAGCGCCTGGTCGCGGTGGTCGTCGGGGTCGGCGACGAGGCGCGGATCAAACAGTGGGTCAAAGAGCGGCTGCGCTCGTCCAAGACACCCGACGTCATCGTGTTCCGCACCGAGCTGCCCAAGACCGACACCGGAAAACTATTGCGACGCAACCTTGTTGCCGAATTGGAGGACACCCGTGCCTGAAGCAGTCATCGTCTCCGCGCTACGCACGCCCATCGGGACCGCACGGAAGGGGACAATGCGCGACACCGACGCCTTCACGCTGGCCGATCATGTAGTCGCCGCCGTGGCCGACGGCCTCGATCCGAGCCGAATCGACGACGTCGTTCTCGGGGAAGGCCGCTACGGCGGCGGAGTGCTGGCCCGGCACGCCGCGGTCACCGCCGGGCTGACCACAGTGCCCGGCCTCGCCACGAACCGGCACTGCGCGGCGGGGATGGCGGCGGTGCAGTCCGCCGCGGCGAGCATTCGCGCGGGCATGGACCGGCTCGTCATCGCCGGTGGCGTGAACTCCGACTCCACCGCGCCGCGCCTGCGTTTCCGGGTGGGCGAGGACGAATGGCTCGAGCCCTGGACCTCACCCAGTCACCCCGATCGTCCGGATGCGCCGAATCTGGACATGTCCATCACTGTCGGCTGGAACGCGGCGGTCAAAGCTGGTATCTCGCGCGCGGAAATGGACGCCTGGGCGCTGCGCTCGCACCGCAATGCCATCGCCGCCATCGACGAGGGGCGCTTCGCCGACGAGATCGTGCCGATCAAGACCCCGCACGGCCTGTTCGAGGTCGACGAGCACCCACGGCGCGACACCACGCTGGAGAAGCTGGCCGGGTTGAAGGTTCTGCACCCGGAGATCGAGGGTTTCAGCATCACGGCGGGCAATGCCGCGGGCGCCAACGACGGCGCCGCGGCGCTGGCCATCGCCAGCGATCGTCTCGGGCTGCCCGCGCTCGGTGTGATCCGGGCCTGGGCATCGGTCGGGGTCGACCCGGCCGTCACGGGGCTGGCGCCCATCGAGGCGATCGCGAAAGCTGTTTCCCGGGCCGGTATTTCGCTGTCCCAGGTGAGTTTGTTCGAGATCAACGAGGCGTTCGCCGTGGTGCCCCTGGCCACGATCAAGGCACTCGACATCGACCCGGACCTGGTCAATGTCAGCGGCAGTGGATGCTCGCTCGGTCATCCGGTCGCAGCGACCGGTGCCAGGATGATCGCCACCCTGGTGCACGAATTGCGGCGGCGCGGTGGCGGCTTCGGTATCGCCGCGCTGTGTGCGGGCGGCGGAATGGGTTCGGCGACAGTCGTCGAGGTGGCGGCGCCATGAACGGTGACCGGGTGGCCGCATCGGCCACCCGGTCGGTTCAGGCCTTGGCGAACCCGAACGCGCAGAAGTCCCAGACTTCACCCGCGGTGATCGGGTGCGCGGAGTCCTCGTCGGTACCGCCCGCCGACTGTGCGGTGAACATGACCGTCTGCATCACCACGGCGGCCATGCGGCGCGGGTTGAGGTCATCGCGCAGCGCACCGGCCTCCTTGGCCTGTTCCATCAGGTCGGTGAACAGGCTCAGCAGTGGCGCGTGCGCGATCTTGACCTGGGTGGGATGCGAGACCAGCAGTTGCGGCGCGAAATCGGTGAACAGCGGACGCTGCGCGACCGGGTCGGGCCTACACAGTTCGAACAGCAATTCGACGGTGACCCGAAGACGGTCCAGCGGTTCGGTCTTGCCCTCGGCGGCCGCCGCCAGCTGATCCGCCGTCCGGTTCAGCGCGTCCTCGAACAGAGCGAGCAACAGCTCGTGCTTGCCGTCGAACTGCAGGTAGAAGCTGCGCAGTGACTGACGCGAACGGTCGACCACTTCTTGGACGGTGAAGTCGGTGGTGCCCTTTTCGGTGATGATGGCCTGCGCCGCGTCGAGGAACTTTTGCACCCGCTGCTCGGCGCGCAGTTTCGCCCCGCGGATGGACCGCTCGACGGCCCGCTGCTTCCAGGCGGGCTCTTCGCTGACGCTGGTCACGGTCGCCTCCATCCTCGGTTATGTGTGCAGAACATGGATGCACTGTACCGGAGAACGTCATATCCAACGGTGGTGAGCCCTGCGTGTCCGCGATCTTGGAGACCATTACTTTCTTCTGAAGAGAATGCTATTCTCCCTATTGTTAATGACGGTAGCTGGCAAGGAGGCCCTCCGGATGCTCGTGGAGTTCGACTCCGATCAACGGCTGTGGCAGGAGACTGTCCGCGCCGTTCTCGCCAAGGAGTGTCCGCCCGCACTGATCCGTGCGGTCGCGGACAAGGACGCCGATCCTGCCCCGCTGTGGCATACCTATGTCGAGCTGGGCTGGACCGAATTGACCGATGCCACCGACGCGGTGGAACTGGCCATCGTGCTCGAGGAGCTGGGCCGGGCCACCGATCCGACGCCCTATCTGGCGACGATGAGCCAGTTCGCCCCGCTCGCGGCGGAATTCGCGCAGGGCCCTCGCTCGGGGACGGCCGTGTTCACCGGTGTCACGGTGCAACGCGACGGCTCGGACTGGGTGCTCAACGGCACCGGCCACCACGTCCTCGACGGTGATCGAGCCGAGCAGTTCGCGGTCGTCACCGATGTCGGGGTGTTCGTCGTGGAGGCTTCCGAGGCGATCGCCCGGCGCACAGCGGTGTTCGACCCGGTCCTGCACCTCGCCGACGTGAGCTTCGTCGGGGTGCGGGTGCGCGACGAGCGCCGCGTCACCACCGTGCCGGAACGTGCTCGCCATCTCGCCCTGACCGGTCTGGCACTGACCATGGTCGGTGCCTGTCAGCGCATTCTGGACCTGGTGCTCGAGCATGTGCGCACGCGTCAGCAGTTCGGCGTCGCGCTCGGCTCGTTCCAGGCGGTCAAGCACAAGGCCGCGGACATGCAGATCGCCATCGAACGGGCAAGGGCGCTGGCTTATTTCGCGGCGCTGACCATCGCCGCCGATGATCCACGCCGCCGGATCGCGGCCTCGATGGCCAAGGCCGCCGCCGGTGAATGCCAGTCCCTGGTGTTCCGTCACGGTGTGCAGTTGTTCGGCGGCATGGGTTTCACCTGGGAAAACGACCTGCAATTCGCGCTCAAGCGGGCCAAGGCCGGCGAGCTGCTGCTCGGCGGCGCGCACACGCATCGGGCGCTGATCGCCGAGGAGTACCGTGCAACTGACTTTTGACGCCGACGTCGAAGCCTTCCGGGCCGAATTCGTGGCCTTCCTGGCCGAGAACCTGCCCGACTCGGCGGTCGCGGGAGCGGACCGGGCTGGTTCCAGCGCCGATATTCCCGGCTGGGCTCGCGAGTGGCAGCGTCGCCAATTCGACAGCGGCTGGCTGCTTCCCGGCAACGCCCCGGAATACGGCGGCCGCAACGCGACCCTCGTGCAGCAGTACGTGCACCTGCAAGAGCTGTCCAAGCGGCACATGTATCACAGCTTCAACCCCCAGGGGCTCGGCATCATCGCCGCCTCGTTGCTGTCCTTCGGCACCGAAGAGCAGAAGAAGAACTGGGCGGTGCGGATCCTGCGCGCCGAGATCACCGCGGCGCTCGGCATGAGCGAACCGGGCGCCGGGTCCGATCTGGCCGGTCTGCGGACCCGCGCCGTGCTCGACGGCGACCACTTCGTCGTGAACGGGCAGAAGGTCTGGACCTCCGGAGCCCACGACGCCGACGTGCTGCTCACTTTCGTCCGTACCGACCCGGACCTCCCCAAACACAAGGGGATCAGCGTGCTGCTGATCCCGACCGACACCCCGGGGGTGACGCGGCGGCCGTTCGCCTCGATCTGCGGTCCGCACGACCTGGACTTCAACGAGGTGTTCTTCGAGAACGTGGTGGTGCCCGCGGAGAACCTCGTCGGCCCGCTGCACGGGGGCTGGGGTGTGGCCAACGGTTCGCTCGGCCACGAGCGCACACTGCTGTGGCTCAGCTTCGCCGAGCGGCTGCGGGAACTGATCGAAGACTTCCGGCCGAGCACGGTGCTAGAGCGCGACCACTACGCGACGATGGTCATGGACAACCAGGCCTTGCGCCTGCTCGGCTCGGCGGCACTGGCTCGCGCGGCCCGCGGCGACCAGGACGTCGCCGCGCTGTCGGTGCTCAAGGTGTTCGGCTCCGAGGCCGTGCAGAGCGCGGCGGAGCAGACCCTGCTCGCGGCGGGCTCGGACGGGCTCGTACACCCGGCCATGACCGCGCCGTTCAATCCGCTGAATCTGGACAACTTCTCGTGCAGTTGGTTCGAGCGCTACGCGCGTAGCTTCGCGGGCACCATCGCCGGCGGCACCTCGGAAATCCAACGCAACATCATCGCCGAGCGTGTGCTCGGTCTCCCTCGGAGCTGAGGAGCTCGCTGTGTACATCCGCTACGAAGTCGCCGACAAGATCGCGACCATCACTCTGGATCGGCCGGAGGCGGCCAACGCCCAGAACTCGGACCTGCTCGACGAACTCGACGCCGCGTGGACCCGCGCCGCCCAGGATCCCGAGGTCGCGGTGATCGTGTTGCGCGGCGAGGGTAAACACTTCTCGGCCGGTCACGATCTGAAAGATCGCTGGCCCTCCTCCGACGACATCACCCTGGAGTGGATCTACCAGAACGAGAGCCGACGCTACCTCGAGTACTCCCTGCGCTGGCGCAATGTGCCCAAGCCGTCCATCGCCGCGGTGCAGGGCCGGTGCATCGCCGGTGGACTCCTGCTGTGCTGGCCGTGCGACCTGATCGTCGCCGCCGACGACGCGCTGTTCTCCGACCCGGTCGTGCTCATGGGCATCGGCGGCGTCGAATACCACGGGCACACCTGGGAACTCGGCGCGCGCAAGGCCAAGGAGATCCTGTTCACCGGCCGCGCGGTGACCGCGACGGAGGCCGAACAGGTCGGCATGGTGAACAAGGTGGTGCCGCGGGCCGAGCTCGACGAGCAGACCCGCGCGCTCGCTACCCGGATCGCCGCGATGCCGTCGTTCGGCTTGCGGCAGGCCAAACGCGCGGTCAACCAAACTCTCGACGTCCAGGGCTTCTATGCCGCCATCCAGTCCGTCTTCGATGTGCACTCGACCGGTCACGGGAACGCGTTGAGCGTGAACGGCTTTCCGATCCTGATGGCGCTGGACGAGATGAAACAGAAGATCGAGTGATCCGTCGCTCATGGAGAGAGGTTCCACCAATGCGAAATACACTGCGCCGCAAGGCGATGGCCTGTTGCGGTCTCGTGGCGATCGCCGTCGTCACGGTCACCGGCTGTGGCTCCGACGACGAGGGTTCGAGTAGTTCGTCGACCACCTCGGCGGTCGCCACCTCGGCCACGACCGCGGCGGCCGACCCGGCTGCGGTCAAGTCCATCACCGATGCCTACGTGCTGTTCTTCGACGGCAAGGCGCCGGCGGACAAGAAGGTCGCGGTCGTCGAGAAGGGCGCCGCGTTCACCCCGCTGCTGCAGGCCCAGGCGGCCAACCCGCAGGCCCAGAGCACCTCGGTCACCGTGGGCGGGGTGAAGCTGATCGACGCCGACAACGCCGACGTCACCTATTCGCTGCTCATGAACGGCACCCCGGTGCTTCCCGATCAGACCGGTCAGGCGGTGCGTGAGGGCGGCCAGTGGAAGGTCGCCGCGGCCACCTACTGCGCGTTGATGGCGATTCAGGGCGGTACCTCGCCGGCTTGTTGAGGTAGCCGAAACAGTGTGGCGCTCAGCGGTTTTCCGCTGGGCGCCACACGTGTGCGCGGGGTGTGGCGAACGGCTGTCGATCACCGCCGCAAGGATTCGACATCGATCTTTCGTCAAAGTGTTAACTTTATTCTCTCTGAGTGAGAAGATGATTTCCGATATGGAGAGCGTCGACCATAGACGCCTCGTTCGATGAGGAGCAGGGCTCGGCCGCCGAGCTTGTGTCAGGAGGACATCGGTGAGATCGCAGCGAATATTCGTCGCCTTGATGGCGACTACCTTGTTGGTGGCGGGCTGTAGCGGCCGCACCGGCAGTGGCGTCGAAGAGACCGCGGCACCGGGCGGTAAGGCGGTGACGAGCGAGTTCGGTGATCTGACCGGCGTCTGTCAGTCCGGCACGTCGACGAGTTCGCCCGCGCAGGGGGTGACGCCGCAGCAGATCGAAGTCGGTGTGTTCACCGACATGGGCTTCACCAAGAACCCCGAACTGGTCGATGCCGCCAAGGTCTTCACCTCCTGGTGCAACGACAACGGCGGAATCAACGGTCGCAAGCTGGCTTTCAACATCCGTGACGCGAAACTGCTCGAGGTCCGCCAGCGGATGCTGGAAGCCTGCCGCGAGGACTTCGCGCTGGTCGGTGGCTCCGCCGCACTCGATTCCCTCGGGGTCAAAGATCGGCTCTCCTGCACGCTGCCCGAGTTCCCCTCACAGGTGAGTCAGGCCGAGAACACCGGTTCGGATCTACAAGTGGGGTCCGGCGCTTCCTCCGCGCGCCCCTACGACACCTACGCGGGCATGCATCAGTGGCTGTTCAAAGAGGCGTACCCGGCGTCGGCGGCCGCTGTCGGCATCATCGTGGCCGACTCGCCGGTGGTGAAATCCATGGCGGATCGGTACGGGGAGTCGCTGCCCGCCGAGGGCGCGACCCTGATCTACAACGACCTCTACCCGGCGGCCGGAGTCTCGGATTGGACGCCCTACGCACAGTCCATCAAGGCGAAGGGTGTGAAGGGTCTGATCTTCCTCGGTGACTTCCGCAGCCTCGCCAAGCTCGAGGATGTGCTCACCAGCATGGACTACAAGCTGGACTGGGTCGACGTCACCAGCAACGCCTACACCCCCGCGTTCCTCGAACTCGCCCGCACGTCCCTGTCCGCCCAGAACAACTTCGCCGACCTGTCGGGGACGGTGCCGCTGGAGTCTGCCGACAGTGCCCCCGCGGTGCAGCGGGCGAAGGATCTGTACGCCCGGTACGCACCCGACGGGAAACTGACCTACAACGGGCTGCGCTCGCTGATCCAGTGGCTGTTGTTCGCGAAGGCGGCTTCGAGCTGCGGTGACAACCTCACCCGCACCTGCGTCGTTGAGACCGCGCGCAAGGAGACCGCGTGGACCGCGGGCGGTTTGCAGGCTCCCGCCGACATGTCGACCCACACCGTGCCGCCCAAGTGCTTCAACGTGATGAAGGCGACCGCGCAGGGCTGGACGATCGCGGACTTCAAGCCCGACACCGGCCCGTTCCGCTGCGACATGAAGCCCTACGTCTATACCAAGGAATACGGCCGCCCGCTGACACTGGCCGACGTCGGCAAGAGCATGAGCGACGTCAAATAATGGAGCAGTTCATCGCTTTCGGCATCGTCGGGCTCAGTACCGCCGCGATCTACGCCATCATCGGTAGCGGCCTGGTCCTGACCTTCACCACGACCGGTGTCTTCAACTTCGCGCACGGCGCGGCGGGCATGATGTCGGCCTTCGTGTACTGGCAGTTCACGGTGGGCTGGGGCGTGCCGACGCCGATCGCGGTGGCCCTGGTGCTACTGGTGTTCGCGCCACTGTTCGGGTTGGCGTTCGCGCAGGCGCTGGCGCCGACCCAGGGCCTCGGCGATGCCGAGAAGCTGGTCATGACGGTGGCGTTGCTCAGCGGCCTGATGCTCACCGCGCGCTGGATCTGGAATCCGGACGTGGCGCGCACCCTGCCGCGGTTCTTCGCCGAGCAACGACCGCTGCACCTGGGATCGGTGACCATCACCTGGCATCAGGCGTTGACCATGGTCGTCGCGGTGGCGGTGGCCGTTGCCCTGCGTATCCTGCTGTACCGGACCAGAACCGGCGCGGAGATGCGGGCAACCGTCGACGATCGGGCCCTGGTCGGGCTCACCGGCGCCGACCCGCAGCGTGCCAACCGGGTGGCCTGGATGCTCGGCATCGAGTTGGCGGCCGTCGGCGGCATCCTCATCGCGCCGATGGTGGCCCTGGACGCGGCGCAACTGTCGTTGCTGATCGTCAGCGCCTACAGCGCGGCGATCTTCGGGCGGCTGCGCAGTCTGCCGATGACCTTTCTCGGTGCGGTCGTCGTCGGCTGCCTGGAGAGCTACCTCACGGGGTACCTGCCGCAGAACGAGTATCTGCCCGGATTGCGGTTGGCCGCGCCCGCGCTGCTGCTGCTCGTCGCGCTGCTGTTGTTCCCGCACGGGCGGTTGCGTGGGCGTGATCGGCGGTTGAGCCCCGTGCCGCTGCCGACCGTGCGTGGTTCGGCCGTGTTCGCGGTCGTCGTCGCGGTGGTCGGGGTCATGCTCGCTACTTTGCTCAGCGAAGCGGATCTGATCACCTACGGCCTGATCTTCGCCTTCGGGGTGATCGCGCTGTCGTTCGTCCCGCTCGCCGGTTTCGCGGGCCAGATCTCGCTGTGTCAGTTGAGCATCGCCGGGATCGGCGCGGTTGCCTACGCGCATCTGGGGGCCGAGGGGCAATGGTGGGCGTTGCTCGCCGCCATGGCGATCGCGGGCGCCGTCGGCGCGCTGATCGCGTTGCCTGCGCTGCGGTTGTCCGGGGTGTATCTCGCGCTCGGCACGGCCGCGTTCGCGGTCGTGCTCGACCGCTGGATCTTCACCCTGCCGTCGTTCGAGGTGTTCGGGGTGCGGATCGCCCTGTTCGATCAAGGATCGGTGGATCTGGTCGGCCCCAGCCTGTTCGGGATCCATTTGACCAGTACCGCGCAGGTGACCGTCTTCGCTGCGGTCGTGCTCGGGCTGGCCGGATTCGGGGTGGCGATGCTGCGCCGCAGCCGACTCGGCAGACGGTTGATCGCCCTGCGCGACAGCGAGGCCGCCTACGCCACTCTCGGAGGGAACCTGCTGGCGGCCAAGATGCTGGTGTTCTCGCTGTCGGCGGCGATCGCCGGACTCGGCGGGGCGCTCTACGGCATGCAGTTGCGGTCGGTGACCGCCGAACAGTTCGGATTCGTCGCCGGCCTGCCGATCTTCCTGATCGTGGTCATCGCCGGGCTCGGTGCGGTCGGCAGCGGCTTGTTCACCGGCGCCGTCTATTCGGGACCGCTCAACGCGATTCCCGTGCTGTTCCCGGCGCTGACGAACCTCGTCCACGTATTGCCCGCGCTGGGTGGTATCGCGTTCAGCGGTGGATTCCTCGGCCAGGGCGCGTTGGCGCATATGCGCCGCGAATGGGCTGCGGCACTGCGTGATCGGGTCGCGATGGCGGTGCTGATCGGTGGCCTGGCCCTGCTGTGGGCGCTGCGCGTGGGTGACGTCGTCAACGGCTACGTGTTCACCGCCGGCGCGCTGATCGCCGCCATCGTCGTGCCGCGCTGGGCGAATCGGCGTAACCGTCCGCCCACGCCCGCGCAGGTGCCGGTCGAATGGCTCGGCATCGAACGGCCGTGGACCACAGCAGACAAGGAGATGCTCGATCGTGGCATCACTACTCGAAGTTGAGGAGGTCTCGGTGACCTTCGGTGGTCACCGCGCCCTCGACCGAGCCGGGCTGTGCGCCGAGGCGGGCCGGGTGACCGGCCTGATCGGTCCGAACGGCGCGGGCAAGAGCACCCTGTTCGACGTGATCTGCGGGTTGCGGCGACCGGTGACCGGCCGGGTCACGATGAACGGCCGCAATGTCACCCGGCTCGGGCCCGCCCGCCGGGCCGGGCACGGGCTGGCACGGACCTTTCAGCGGCTGGAACTGTTCGGCCGCTTGAGTGTTCGCGACAATCTACTGGTCGCCGCCGAGCTCGGACGACACCGGCGCGAGGCCGCCAGGATCGTCGACGAACTCCTCGGCAGGCTCGGCCTGGACGAGGTCGCCGACACCACCGCCGACGAGCTGCCGACCGGCACCGGTCGGCTGGTCGAGGTGGGCCGGGCGATGGCGGCCCGGCCCAGCGTGGTCCTGCTCGACGAGCCGGCGGCCGGCCTCGACCACACCGAAACCGAGCGGTTCGCCGCGTTGTTGCGGTCGCTGGCCGACGACGGTGTCGCGGTTCTGCTCGTGGAGCACGACATGGGCCTGGTGATGAACGTCTGCGATCAGCTCTACGTGCTCGACCTCGGCAAGATCATCAGCTCCGGTCCGCCCGAGGTGATCCGCCGTGACGCCGCCGTACTCGCCGCCTACCTAGGAGAAGGATGACCTTCGCACTCGAACTACACGGTGTCCGTGCGGCTTACGATGCGATCACCGTGCTGCACGGGCTCGACCTGCGGGTCGCCGCGGGCGAGGTGGTCGCGTTGCTCGGGCCCAACGGTGCGGGCAAGACGACCACGTTGCGCGTCGCGGCCGGGGTGCACGCGGTCACGACCGGCCGACTCGTGCTCGGCGGCCGAGACGTCACCGGGGCCGACCCTCGCGATCTGGCCGCCACCGGGGTCTGCCTGATCCCCGAGGGCCGCGGCGTGTTCCCCAACCTGTCGGTCCGCGACAACTTGCTGATGATGACCTTCACCGGCAAGACCCACGCCGAGATCGAGGAGGTGGCGTTCAGCCGATTCCCGATTCTCGCCGAGCGCGCCGATCAGATCGCGGGCACGATGTCGGGCGGCGAACAGCAGATGCTCGCCCTTGCCAGAGGATTGGCCACCGATCCCGCCGTGCTGCTGCTCGACGAACTGTCCATGGGCTTGGCCCCGTTGGTGGTCGAGCGACTCTACGAGCAGGTCGCCGAGATCGCTCGGCAAGGCGTGGCGGTGCTGGTGGTCGAGCAGTTCGCCGCCGCTGTGCTCGACATCGCCGATCACGCGGCCGTGCTGGTGCGTGGCCGCATCGAATACCAGGGGCCCGCCGACGGCGAACTCCGCCGCGAACTGGCCAACCTCTACCTAGGAAGTCAATGATGACCGAAACACGTGCCGACCGCTTCGCCCGCGAACTGGCCGAATTGAAGATCCCCGATCCGGCCGCGGGTCGGGGCAGTCTGTGGCTGCGCCTCGGCGCCGCCCTGATGGTGGCGGGCCCGGCGCTGGCCGTGATCGCCTATTTCCTGGCGCACAACACCTCTGATCCGCTCGCCCAGCGCGACGCGCTGGCGCTGGCGCTCACCGGAGTGGCGGGCAGCGTCGTCGGCGCCGCATTGTTCGTGCGCTACTCGCTGACCGGTGTTCTTCGCTTCTGGATGGCGCGCCAGTCCTACGACCTCGACCGGCTCGGGGATCGACTGTCGGAGAACCGGATTCAACTCGACGACACGGCCGCAGCGGCTCGATGAGGATCTGATCGGGAGCGCCCCGGGGTGGGGAGCGCCCCCGATCAGCGGTCCTCCCCGCGGGGTCCCCGCTCGTCGAGGAACGACAGGACGCCATCGGCATCGGACTCGGTGCTGATCACCGACTGCCAATGGCTGAGTCTGCGGGTGTCGCGGGCGGTGTCGGTGCGGGCCACCCGTGCCGGTTCGTCGACAGCGTCCGGGTCCAGCGGCACGGCGGCCATCGTCTCGGCCAGCGCCAACGCGGTCTCGAAGACCTCATCGGGCGCGGTGACCGTGGCGACCAACCCGACCCGGAGCGCCTGCTCCGCGGTGATCAGTTCCCCGCTGAGCAGCAACGCCACGGCGGGGCCGAGCGCGATCTTGGCGCCGACCCGCGCATTGCCGCCGCCAGGGGACAATCCGCGACCGGTCGCGGGGAACCCGAACTTCGCCGTGGCCGAGGCGATGATGACGTCGCTGCCGAGTAGCAGTTCCAGCCCGCCGCTCACTGCGGTGCCGTTGGCCGCACCGACCACAGGAATGCTGTGCCGGCCCATGGCCAGTCGGACGAACGCGGCGTACGGCGGACCGGTGAGGAAGTCGGCGCGGTCGGTGAAGGCTCGGGGATCGGTTCCGGCGCAGAAGACGCGATCACCGGCCCCGGTGAGCAACAGCACCCGGACCGTGGGATCGGCTTCGGCGGCGATCAGCGCCGCGCCGAGCCCGTCGATCATGGTGCGGGTCAAGGCATTGCGTGACGCGGGCCGGTTCAGGCGCGCGATCATCACATGGCCGTGGCGGCCGAGCAGGAGCTCGGCGCCGTCGGCCGAGGTCATGGCCTGCGCTCCGAATCGAGGAATTGCGCGTCGATGGCGGTGTCGAGTGCGCCCATGGGCGCGCCGAGTTCGGCGGCCAGCATGCGCACCACGGCGACGTCCTTGCGGATGAATTCGCCGACCGAGGCCCTGAACGCGGCCACCGAGCCCTTGGCCGCGACGCTCGCGGCGGCGCGGCTGGCCCCGCTGGCGTGCTGGAGGGCCGTGAGTACGGTCGATTCGTCCACGCCGAGTCGGGCGGCCAACTGGACGGCTTCGGTGACCAGGCCGAGTTGGGCCGCGAAGAGCGCGTTGTTGACCAGCTTCACCCGCTGCCCCGTGCCGAGTGGGCCCACGTGCAACACCGGGTCGCCGTAGCATCGCAACACGGGTCCGGCACGGGCGACGGCCTTCTCGGTGCCGCCGGCGAACAGGGTGAGGGCGCCCGCGTCGATATCGGGTGGTCCGCCACTGATGGGAGCGTCCACGACGCTGATATCGCGAGTAGCGGCCAGCGCGGCGACATCTTCGATGGTTCGTGGGCTACCGGTGGTGTGCACGATGAGCACCGACCCTGCCGGCATGCTCGACAGCAACGGAGTGTCGAGACAGACTTCACGGACCTGATCATCGGTGAACACGCAGATCACGACCGCGGCGGCCCCGGTGCCGACCGCCGCGGTGAACGACACCGGCTCGGCGCCCGACGCGGTCACCCGCTTGCGCGCCCCGCTGGACCGCCCGAGCGCGCGCACCTCGTGTCCGGCCGCGACGAGGCGGCGCACCATCGGAGCGCCCATTCGCCCCACCCCGACGAACCCCACCCGAAGGGCAGTCACCGAGCGTGACCGATCAGGTTCAGCGTGGCATCGGCCGCGGTCAGCGCCACACCGGTGTCCGCGTCGGACCCGGTCGCGAGATCGGCGAGTAGCTGGATGTCCTTGCGCAGCGTGTGCCCGGCGTGCTCGCCGATCCGGGCCATGGTGCCCGCCAGGATGCGGCCGAGGGCGAAACTGTTCGCCGACCCGTGCGCGATCACCTCGCCGAGCTTGGCCTCGTCGACACCGAGGTCGCGGCCGAGCGCCAGGGTGCTCGCCGAGGTCGCGAGATTGGCGGTGAACAACAGATTGTTGAGCAGTTTGGTGACCTGGCCTGCCCCGATATCGCCCAGGTGCACAACAGGATCGGCGTAGGTCTCGAACACCGGTCGACACAGATCGACCGCTTCGGTCGGGCCGCCGACCATGACGAGCAGACGCCCCTGGGCGACCGCGGGCGCGCCACCACTGACCGCCGCGTCGATCAACGTGACACCCAGTGCCGCGGCCTTGTCGGCGAGTTCGCGGCAGGTGTCGGGATGAATCGTGCTGTGCACGGCCACGATCGCGCCCGGAGCCAGTCCGCCGAGTACCCCGTCCTGGCCGGTCAGGACGTCGCGGATGTCGGCGTCGTTGCCCACGCACAGGCAGACCAAGTCGCTGGCCTGGGCGAGGGCGCGCGGTGTGTGCGCGACTTCGGCCGTGGTCTCGGCGAAAGGCTCGAGCGTGGCGGGTCTACGGGCCCACAGGGTGGTCCGGTACCCGGCCGCCACGATCCGCTGCGCCATCGGCGCACCCTGACTACCCAATCCGATGAATCCGACGCGCATCAGCGCACCTCCAGTTCGAATGTGCCGCTCACGCAGTCTGTTCGGGCTGTGGACGCCAGAACAGCGCGAGCAGTCCCGCGGTCGACACGACGGCTACGCCGAGGGCGATGCCGCCGCCCGCCCAGCCGGTGACGGTGATATCGGCGGCATGGTCGATCGACAGCCGCCCCGGTCCGAGGAAGGCCAGCGCCAGCGCCACCACCGCCAAGACGAGCACGTACTCGTACCCCTCCTTGAACACGAAGAATCCGTTCGCCCGGTGCGCGAGCAACCCGGCGACGAGCATCACCGCGATCACCGCCGCGCACGCCAGTGGCGTACCGAGGCCGAGGATCAGCAGCACGCCTGCCCCGACCTCGGTGAGCACACTCGCCCATGCCTGCAAGACGCCGTTGCGCAGGCCGAGGCCGGCGAACCAGCGGGCCGTGCCCGCGATCCGGCCGCCACCGAGCCAATGATTGAGTCCGTGCGCGATCATCGTGGCGCCGACGACCAGCCGCAGCAGGGTCGGCGCCACATCGGTGACATCCATGGGTTACCTCCTGAGCCACGACTGCGCGGCTCGATCGAAATCAGTTCTCGCTGGTCAACAGGAGCACACCGCTGGGCGTCAGACCACCGCTGCTGGTCACCGCGACCCGCGCACCGGCGACCTGTCTCGGCCCGGCGTCCCCGCGCAGCTGGCTGACCGCCTCGTGCAACAACCCCATGCCGTGAGTCCGGCCGTGCGAGAGCTGGCCGCCGTGGGTGTTGAGGGGGAGCAGGCCGTCGCGGGCGATGTTCTTGCCGCCGTCGAGGAAGTCCTTGGCCTCGCCGATCCCGCAGAAGCCGAGTGCTTCGATCCAGGACAGGCAGTTGAAGGTGAATCCGTCGTACAGTTCGGCGACATCGACATCGGCCGGGCGTAGTGAGGTACGCGACCACAGGTGCGCGGCCTGGCCGAGGACCTGCGGTTCATGGGTGAGGGTGCTCTGGTCCCACTCGATCCGTTCGAGGATCTGGGTACCGACCGCGGCCACCCGCACCGGCGGCTTGGCCAGATCCGGTGTCGTGTCGATCGCCGAGACCAGCACGGCGACAGCCCCGTCGCAGGGGACGTCACAGTCGTAGAGCCCGAAGGGCGTGGTCACCGGTCTGGCCTCGAGGTAGTCCTGCATCGTGAGCGGATCGCGATAGACAGCGGTGGGATTCAGCTCGGCGTTGGCGCGTTGGTTCAGTGCGATCCAGCCCAGCGTTTCCCTGGTGGTGCCGTAGCGGTGGAAATGCCGTTGGGCGTTCTGCGCCAACGTATGCGCGGCCGAGGTAGCGCCGAAGGGCATCATCCAACTCGTCGTCCGGCCGCCCGTCGGCGTGATCTTGCCGGTGCGGATCAGCTCGTTGTACGTCGCCTCCCACACGGTGCGGAAGCACAGCACGTGCCGGGCCAGACCGCCGGCGACGGCCAGCATCGCCGCGATCACCGACCCGCCGGGACCGAAGGTCTCGAAACCGCCGTTGTACCAGGTCGGTCGGAGGCCGAGTGCGGCCTCGAGCGCGCTCACCCCGCCCTCGCCGAAACCACCGACATTGCCGCCACCGGGATAGGTCGACAGGCCGTCGATGTCGGCCATGGTGAGACCGGCATCGGCGACGGCGCGCTCGCACGCTTGAATCGTCAGCGACAGCGGCGAAACCATCAGGCGCCGACCGATATCCGACATGCCGATGCCGGTGATGGCGACCTTGTCCTCGAACTTGTCCCGGCCGATCATCGGCCGTACGTGCTCGCCGAACCGGTGCGGCTCGATCTCGTCGGTGGGCAGGGGCGCGGGTTCCGGCTGCTCGGCGGTGGGCCGGAACAGCGGCAACCACACGTCCGCGTCCTGTTCGAAGACGACCTCCATTCGCATCCCCAGCACGAGGTCGGCCGGATCGCAGCCCACCACATTGGTGGTGAGCCGGACCCGGGGATCCTCCTCGACCGCGACCTGGGCCACGACATACGGCGCGGTCAGCCCCGGCACGCTGAACCGTTGGTTGACGGTGAAGCCGATGAGTGTGGCGAAGCCGGAGACATCGCGGACACCGAGGGTGTGCCCGTGGCAGTACCGGCACACCGGCTGCGGTGGATGGAGCAGGGCCGCGCAAGAACCGCACTCCTGGATCCGCAGGCGACCGTCGGCGCCTGCGGTCCAGAAGAATTCGTTCTCCGCGGTCACCAGGGGCAGTGGCCGCCCCGATGCCTCCGACATCTCGTTCCTCACTGTGTGCCGGCGTCCCGCTGGGCCGTGACGGGTGCCGCGAGTTGCTCCTCGTCGCAGATCTTCTGCAGTTTCACCAGCGTGTCGTCGAGCCCGAGCCCGAGGCGTGGTCCTGGGGTGAACGTCGCCGGAAGGTGCCGCATGCCCTGGATGACCCCGATGGTGTCGTAGTGCACCGTGGTTTCGGGATCGCAGCGGTAGTCCGGCATCCGGTCGAGAACGGCGAGCAGCATGCGCTTGAACACGGTGCGCGCCACGTTCGAACCGATGCACCGGTGGACGCCGAGCCCGAAGCTGTAGTGCCGGTTGCGTCGTCGGTCCAGGATGACCTCGTTCGGGTCGTCGAAGACGGCCGGATCACGATTGGCCATCGCCCACGACAGCCACACCCGGTCGCCTTCCTTGAACTCGGTGCCGACGACCTCGCAATCCTCGGCGATCGTGCGCCCGTCGCCCGGGGCGGGCGTGTAGTAGCGCAAGAATTCCTCTGTCGCGGAATCGAGGAGATCGTCTCGCTCCCGGCTCAGCGTCTCGCGCTGGTCCGGGTTCTCCGACAGCCACTCCAGGGCATGGGCGGTGAGCGCGGTCGTGGTGTCGAAGCCACCGCCGATGAGCAGCCCGAGCATGCCGAGCATTTCCATATCGGGAAGCGGTTCGCCGTTCATCGTCGCGTTGTTGATCGCGTTGATCAGGCCGGGTCGTGGGTTCTCCCGGATCTCGAACAGATTCTGCAGCAGATCGATTCCCATCGTCCGGTGCATCTCCGCCACCCGCGGATACTCTGGGGAGTCCGGCGGGGTGTACACCGACGCATGGGCCGGCTCGTTGTAGATCGTCCAATTCGCGAGCGGGATGCCCAACATGCCCAGCGTCAGCACGGCGGGCACGATATTGGCCAGCTCGTCGACGAAATCGATCCGCCCCGACTCGATCTTCTCATCGATCGCGGCACGCACGATCTCGTCGATGAACGGGATCCAGCGGGCGACGGCGGCGGGGGACAGGTAGGGGTTCAGCGCCGAACGCACCTCGCGATGCTCGGGCTCGTCCATTTCCAGGATGCCGCCCCGAACCCCGCTGGCCCGTGGGGCTTTCGGAATGGAGATGCCCTTGTAGCCGCGCCGCACCCCGGCCGTATCGTGGTCGTTGGAGATGTGCGGGCAGCGTGCGAGTTCGAAGACTTCACGGTTGCCCGCCGCGACCCAGTGCCCGTCGTGGGTGTCGGTCCAGGCGATCGGGCATTGTGCCTGCATGGATTCGGTGGTCGCGACGAATTCGTCGCGGTATCCGGGGGCGAATCGATCGAACGAGAAATTCGGTTTCTTGCGTGCCTCGTCGGTCGCCACATCGTTGACGCTCATGGCGGTGTCCTCTCAGGAAATAGCGATGGCGCGTTCCGGGCAGGAGTGAGCTGCTTCGCGCACCTGCTCCTCCTGGTCGGGCGAGACATCCTCGCTGACCGGCGACGAATGGCCGTCGAACTCGCTCAACTCGAATGATTGGGGAGCGGTCATCGCGCACAGGGTATGGCCCTGGCAGCGCTCTGAATCGACTCGAACCTTCACAGCGGGAATTCCTTTCAGGCGTGGTAGTCGTACCACTTCAGATATCCGCCCGCGTCCACCCGCAACTGCGTGCCGGTGATGAAACGGGACTCGTCGGATGCCAGGAACAGCACCGCGTCGCTGATGTCCTCGGGCTCGACATAGGGGACCGGCATGGCTTGCATGGTGTGGAAGGCGGGTTCGGCGTCCGCGCGGGTCGGATGCTCGAGATCGGGACGGAACGAGCGGTACATCGGCTCGCTCTGCAACATCGGGGTGTTGCAGTTGGTCGGGTGAATGACGTTGGCGCGGATCTTCTTCGGCGCGATGTGGGTGGCGAGTTCGTGCACGATCATCGACAGCGCGCGCTTGGCGACCATGTACGCGACGCCGCCCGGATCCTTGCCCGGCTGGTCCACCTTGCTGATATCCATCAGCGCGGCGAGGGAGCCGGTGGCGATGATCGAGGCGCCGGCTTCGAGATGGGGCAGCCCGGCGTGGATGGCGTTGAGCACGCCGGTCAGGTTGGTGTCGAGCACATCGGTCCAGGCCTGCCACTGCGGCTCACCCTTCATCCCGGCGATTCCGGCCTGAGCCACCACGATGTCGAGGCGGCCCAGCTCCTGCACCCCGTGCGCGACGGCGTCGCGCATCTGTGCGGCGTCGCGCACATCGGCCTGGACGGTGACGATGCGCCGCCCCGATTTCTCGACCAGTCGGGCCGTTTCGTCCAGGTCCTCCGGACGCGACAGCGGGTATCCAATGGAGTCGATGTCCTGACAGATATCGACGGCGATGATGTCGGCGCCCTCGGCGGCCAGACGCACCGCATGACTGCGGCCCTGGCCTCGTGCGGCTCCGGTGATAAAGGCGACCTTGCCCTCGACGCGTCCCACGGGGATTCCTTTCGGTGTGTGCGGTGCCCACCGGAAGGTGAGCCCGTTGTCTGGATTGGTACGGCTAGGTGTTGCGTCCGCCGTTGACGCCGAGGATCTGCCCGGTGATGTACCCGGCGCTCTCGGAGATCAGGAACGAGCACGCGGCGGCGATGTCTTCGGGTTGCCCCACTCGCCGCACGGGGGTGCGCTGGATGTGGTCGTCGATCGTGCCGCCGAGCAGCTTGGCCGACTCGGCCTTGCGCAGCATCGGGGTGTCGATGAAACCGGGCGGGACGGCGTTGACCGTGATGCCCACCGGACCGAGTTCGAGCGCCAACGACTTCGTCAGCCCGTTCACCGCGGACTTGGCCGCGACGTAGTGCGCCATGAACGGTTGACCCGAATGTGTGCTCGACGAGGAGATGTTGACGATGCGTCCCCATTTGGCCTCGAGCATGTCGGGCAGGACGGCTTGAATGCAGTGGTAGACGCCGTTGAGGTTGACGTCGACCACCCGCTGCCACTGCGCGAAGTCGATATCGACGAATCGGCCGGTGCCGTCGAGCCCCGCGGCGTTGACCAGGATCGTCACCGGACCGAGCGTGGCGCGGACCGCGTCGAGCGCGTCGCGCACCTGCTCGGGATCGGCGACATCGGCGGCGTGGGCGAATTCGGTTTCGGTCGGCCGCAGATCGAGGGTGGCGACGTGATACCCGTCGGCCCTGAGTCGTTGCGCGACAGCGAGTCCGATGCCGGAGCCGCCGCCGGTGACCACTGCGGTTTTCACGCCCACGCCTCCTCGCCGGCGAGGGTGGTCCGGTGCAGCTCGCGTTCGGAGGACGCCTGATAGGGCAACGCCCGGTGCAGGATTCCGGTGTTGTCCCAGATCACCAGGTCGCCGACGGACCAGTCATGGGTGTAGCCGAAACGCTCCTGTGTCGACCAGTCGAGCAACTCGTCCAGCAGCGCCCGACCTTCCTCGGGATCCATGCCGACGATGTGATCGGCCGTGGCGCCGATCACCAGGGACTTGCGGCCGTCCGCGCGCTCCCAGACCAGGGCCGTCTCGTGGGAGGGCTGGGTACGCCAGTCGGCGACCTGTTCGGGTGTCGGATCAGGGTGCACCAGTCGCTGCGACGCTTCGAAGCTGTGCACCACCCGCAGCCCCTCGTAGCGCTTGCGGTCCGCTTCGGGGAGGTTCTCGTAGGCGGCGTAGGTGCTGGCGAACTGGGTGCCGCCGCCTTCCATGGCGACATGGCGAGCGGTGAGCACGGTGGCCTTGGCCGGCACCTCGTTGGTGGTGTCGTCGATGTGCCAGAAGAACGTGCCCTCCAGGTATTTGGCCGCCCGGTTCTTCGCGGGATCGAGGGTGATCGTGAAGATCTCCCGGCCGCCGGGGGCCAACACCGTGCCCAGCTCGCGGCAGAACGCGAGTTGCGCGTCGTCGTCGAGGTGCAGACCGCGCACGACCAGCACACCGCGCCATTTCAGTGCCTCGAGGCACCGGCTGACCACCGTCTCGTCGTGCAGATCGGCGACGCCCGTGACTTCCACCCCGATCGTGGGACGCAGCGCTGTAGTGTGGATCACAAGAATCTCCCTTCCAGTTGCGAGAACCGTACTCTCGCTGAGAGTTCCTTCGCAAGGCCTGATATCGCCCTTTTTGCGAAGGGCGTGCTGCTGATCGGGGCGTGGGTCGCGGCATTCGGCTGATACGCGCCGAAGTGTATGGATATATTGTTCTCTTGAAGTGAGAATCACATTTCCAACGCTCAGCGAGGAGACGGGATGTCATCCCAGGACACGGACTCGGTCGGCGCGTCGGCGCCGACCACGGCAGTCACCAAGCGGTTGCTGATAGACGGACAGCTGGTCGAGGCGGAACACACGTTCGCCTCGCTCAATCCCGCGACCGGCGAGGTATACGGCTACGCGCCCGAAGCCACGCTCGAACAGACCGAGGCGGCCATCGCCGCCGCCCGTCGAGCCTTCGACACCACCAGTTGGTCGACCGATGCCGCGTTCAGGGCCCGCTGCCTCGACCAACTCCATCGGGCACTGCTCGACAACGTGGAGGACCTGCGCGAACTGACCATCGCCGAGGTCGGCGCCACCCGCCGCCTCACCCACGGCAACCAACTCGACTTCCCGATCGAGATCGCTCGCTACTACGCCGATCTCCTGCCCGCGTACTCGTTGACCGAGGAACTCGGCGAGCTCGAGATCCGTGGTGAGCGCCACCGGCGCTGGATCGAAAAGGAACCGGCCGGAGTCGTTTCGGCGATCGTGGCCTACAACTACCCACACCAGTTGGCCCTGGCCAAACTCATGCCCGCCCTGGCCGCCGGCTGCACGGTCGTGCTCAAGGCAGCCCCCGATACGCCGCTGGCCACGCTCGCACTCGGTGAACTGATCGCCGAGCACACCGACATCCCGCCCGGCGTGGTGAACGTGTTGTCGGCCGCCGATGTCGCGATCGGCAAGCTGATGACCACCCATCCCGACGTGGACCTGATCACCTTCACCGGCTCCACCCCGGTCGGGCGCCAGATCATGGCGGCGGCGAGCGAATCGCTCAAGCGGGTCTTCCTCGAGCTGGGCGGCAAATCGGCCATGGTCCTGCTCGACGACGCCGACTTCGCCACCACGGCCGTGTTCGCCGCGTTCACCATCTGCACGCACGCCGGACAGGGCTGTGCGCTCACCTCCCGGCTGCTGGTGCCGCGGGCCCGCCACGACGAGATCGTCGAGCTGGTCGCCACCAATCTCGGCTGGGTCAGCAGCGGCGACCCCAGTGACCCGAAAACGTATATGGGGCCGTTGATCAGCGCGAAACAGCGCGACAAGGTGCACGGCCTGGTCGAGCGCGCGGTCGCCGCCGGAGCCACGTTGGTCACCGGTGGCACCAAGGTCGACCCGGGCTTCTTCTACGCGCCGACCCTGCTCGCCGGTGTCGACCCCGACAGCGAGATCGCCCAGGAAGAGGTCTTCGGACCGGTGCTCGTCGTGATTCCCTACGACGATGACGACGATGCCGTGCGCATCGCCAACAATTCGATCTACGGCCTCTCCGGTGCGATCTTCAGCGCCGATGCCGACCGTGCGCTCGCGCTCGCCCGGCGGATCCGCAGCGGTACCTTCAGCATCAACGGCGGCAACTACTTCTCGCCGGACGCACCCTTCGGTGGTTTCAAGCAGTCGGGAATCGGCAGAGAAAGCGGCGTCGCCGGGCTCGAGGAATTCCTGGAGAGCAAGACCTACGCCGCGGTAGTCGGGTTGAGCGAAGCGTCGGGCGGGGCCGAGTAGTGCGGCCGCTGGAGGGAATTCGCGTACTCGAGGTCGCGATGTACGGCTTCGTGCCGTCGGCGGGAGCGGTGCTGGCCGATTGGGGCGCCGATGTCATCAAGGTCGAACACGCGGTCACTGGCGATCCGCAACGCGGCCTTCGACAGATCGGGCGCTTCCGGGTCGATGGTGACCCCAATCCCAATGTCGAACATGCCAATCGGGGCAAACGCAGCATCGGCGTCGACATGTCGGTGCCAGAGGGGCGCGAGGTTATCCACGAGCTCGCCCGTGGTGCGGATGTGTTCCTCACCAGCTTTCTGCCCCAGGCGCGCACGAAATTCGGGATCGACGTGGACGACATCCGCGCCGTGAACCCGAAGATCGTCTACGCCCGCGGCAGTGCGCTCGGCCCACGCGGCGCGGAGTCGGACAAGGGCGGGTTCGACATGACCGCCTTCTGGTGCCGCGGTGCGGTCGCCGCCACCATCACCCCGCCGGGCACCGAGGGCATGATCTCGCCGCCGGGACCCGCCTTCGGCGACACCATCTCCGGGACGAACCTCGCGGGGGGTATCGCGGCCGCGCTGCTCAAGCGGGAACGCACGGGCGAGCCGTCGGTGGTCGATGTCTCGCTGCTCGGCAGCGGTCTGTGGGCGCTGGGCCACACCATCGCCCTCTCGGCGCATCTCGGGCAGCCGATGGTGGCACCGGTGCCGGGCGCCCATGGCGCGCCGACCAATCCGCTCTCGGGCCTGTACGCCACGGCGGACGGTCGCTACCTGTCGCTGGTGATGTTGCAGCCCACCAAATTCTGGGCTGATGTGTGCCGTCATATCGGCCGTCCGGAGCTGGCGTCGGACCCCCGGTTCGGCACCGCCGCGGATATCGCGGCCAATACGCAGGAGGCTGTGGCGATCCTGCGGGAGGCGTTCGCGAGCGCAACCCTCGCCGAGTGGACCCAGCGTCTGACCACCCTGTCCGGACCGTGGGCGCCGGTGCAGGACAGCCTGCAGGTCGGCGACGACCCGCAGATCCGGGCCAACGAATACCTGGTACGAGCCGGTGAGCTCGAATTGGTCTCCAACCCGGTGCAATTCGATGTCACCGCGCCCGAGTTGGCGCCCGGCCCCGAGTTCGCCGCGCAGACCGAGGAGATCCTCCTCGAACTCGGACTGGACTGGGAACGGGTCATCGCCCTCAAGACAGCGGGCGCGATCACCTAGGGCAATCTCCGGCGGCGGCCGCTCGGTCGCCGCCGGAGCCCTCTAACGGCCGTGCTGGACCTGATCGAACGGTAGACCCCGGTCGGCGGCCGCCTCGCGGGGCATGCCGAGTACCCGCTCGCTGATGATGTTGCGAGCCATCTCGGTGCTGCCGCCGGCCAGACTCCATGCCTGCCGCATCAGGTAGTCCTGTCCGGCCCGGCCTGCTCCGGCGTCCTCGACGTCCGCACCGGTGGCGGCCGCGGCGCCCGCGATCCGCACCGCCATATCGGCTTGCAGCCACGAATTCTGGGCGCTGAACAGGCGGACCATCGATCCGGCCGCGGGCACGAGCGCCCCGGCCGCGATGCCGCGGGTCACGCGGGCGATCAGCTGATCGTGCACCATGTTCAGCGCCCGCGCCTCGCCGATGTCTTCCCTGACCCGAGGATCGTCCAACTGTCCGGTCCGTCTTGCCAATTCGATGAGCGCGGACACGTCGCGCCCACTGTGGGTCTGGACACCGCTGGCGTAGGGCGACGCGCCTCCGACCGCGCTGCGCTCGTGGCTCAGCAGCCGGTTCGCGGTCGCCCAGCCCGCGTCGACCTCGCCGAGCACCGCATCGGCGGGCAGCACGACATCGTCGAAGAATTCCTGGCAGAACTCCTGCGACCCGTCGACCTGGGTGATCCGCTGGACGGTGACACCCGGCGCGTGTACCGGAACCAGGAACATGGTGAGCCCGGCGTGTTTGGGCACCCCCCAGTCGGTGCGGGCCAGGCACAGACCGTAGTCGGCGGCGTAGGCCCCTGAGCTCCAGATCTTGGCGCCGTTGAGAACCCAGGTATCGCCCCTGCGTTCGGCGCGGGTGGTCAGTCCGGCCAGGTCCGAGCCACCGCGCGGTTCGGACAGGAATTGCACGAGCAGTTCCTCACCACGCAGCACCGCCGAGAGATGGGTGCGCTTCTGTTCCTCGCTGCCGATGTCCAGAATCGTCGGCGCGCAGATGGTCAGGGTCGGGATGTTGAGTGCCAGCGGCATTTCGTAGGCGCGCGACTCCTCGCTGAACACCCGCTGATGCGCGGGCGTCAGGCCGAGCCCGCCGTACTCCTTCGGAAAGCAGATCCCCGCGAAGCCGCCGTCGTACAGGAGGCGTTGCAGCTGTTTGGCGCGTTGCCAGGAGGCCTCGGACTTACTGGTCTCTCCGTGCTGGTTCGGTGGTGCGGGCGTGAAGTTGTCCGACAACCACCGTCGGGCGCGAACGCGGAACTCGTCGACGGGCTCGAGATCGGCGGTGCTCTGTTCGGTCATGCGACCTTCCTGTCCAGGAGATCGGTGAGGCGACGCCGATGCTCCTCCGGCGTTCCGTACAGCGCGCGCCCGAGGGTGACCCGCCGCAGGTAGAGATGGATGTCGTG
This sequence comes from Nocardia sp. Root136, assembly GCF_001427185.1. Lineage (NCBI taxonomy): Bacteria > Bacillati > Actinomycetota > Actinomycetes > Mycobacteriales > Nocardiaceae > Nocardia > Nocardia sp. Root136. Next base: position 121,241 of record NZ_LMFE01000001.1, on the reverse strand, counting down.
TTCCCAGGTCACCCCGATACCGCCGTGGATCTGCACGCAATCCTGGAGCAGGCCGGGGGCGACAGCGCCGATATAGGACTTCGCGACACTGACGGCTTCGGCAGTTCTGATCGGGTCGCCGTGGAAGGAGTTGGCAGCGGCCCACGCTGTGGCACAGCAGGCCTCGAGCGAGGTCTTGTGTTCTGCCGCACGATGTTTGAGCGCCTGATAGGACGCCAACTGCCGACCGAAGGTGTAGCGATCCGACATCCACTGCACGGTCAGTTCGAAGGCGTGCTCGGCCGCGCCGGTCGACTCCGCGGCGGTGAGCGCGGCGGCGACCTGCACCTGGGTATCCAGTGCCGAGGCGGTCTCGCCCGGATAGCGCTGGACCACCGCGTCGTCGCCGACCACGACATCGACGAAGGAGACCTTCGCCGTGCGGCGTACGAGGTCGAGCGTCCAGGTCGGGATGACGGTGACCCCCGGTGCGTCGGCGGCGATCAGGACCTGGACCGGTCCGTCGGGACCGCGGGCCGACACCAGGAACACGTCCGCCTGATCGCCACACTCCACCCGGTCCTTGACACCGGAGATCCGGAAGCCGGTGCCCTCCGGCACCGCGAGGGTGTCGACCGCCGCGGCTTCCAGTCCGTGCCCCGGCTCGTAATGTGCCCAGGCGGCGATGGTGTCACCACTGCACACCGTGGCGAGCAGGTCCACGAAGCGGTTCTGCTCCCTGACCAGGGAGGTCAGCACCGCACTCGTGGTGACGAGCGGGCCCGGTGCGCAGGCCCGCCCGAACTCCATCGCGACCAGTGCGAGGTCGGCCATCGGCACCGCCGAGACCGATCCGCCGCCGAGCCGCTCCGGGACCAGCGGTGCGGTCCAGCCCAATTCGGCACCTTGCCGCCACCACTCGCGATCGAACCCGACGCCGGACGCGGCGAGGTCGCGCACGACGTCGAGGGGAACGGATTTCGCGAGGAATTCGCGGGTGGTCGAGCGGAACAACCGCTGGTCACCGGAGAGCTCGAAGTCCATCAGAGTGATTCCCAGACAGTCACTTTCATGGCTGCCGGGTCGATGGACGGGCTGAGCTGGATGCGCCCGTCAGCGGAGCGGGCCTGGATTTCCTTCAGCACCGGACCGGCGTCGCCGTCGATATCGTAGTCGGCCAGATAGGCGAATTCCGGGGGCTGCCCGCCTACCGGTTGGGCGCGAAATCGGTTGCAGGACTTGACCCCGGGTATCGCCAGCATGTCGGGGATGTGGACCTCGGTGTACCAGGTGTTGTATTCCTCGTCCATACCCGCGCGCGGACTGGAGAAAACGATCAGGTGCATGACAACGTCCTTCGGTTGTTCGGTTGTTCGGGTGATCAGCTGATGTGCTGGGCGGCATAGCGTTCGGCCCATTCCGCGCGAGGCCGGATGGTCAGGTCGACATCGCGGGCCTTGTTCCGCAGTGCCGCGACCGTCGCCTCCTCGCGGGAGATATGGGTGAAGGGATCCCAGTTGAGGAATCGGCAGGCGTTCTGCCAGGTGATCTGACGGATATCGCTGTCATCGGCGCCGGCGCTGGTGAGTTCTTCCAGGACGAATTCCGGGGCATCGGGAAACAGCGAATCCGAATGCGGGTAGTCGCACTCCCACGCGATGATGTCGATGCCGATCTCGTGGCGCATCTTGAGCGAATTGCGGTCGGTGACATAGCAGGCCATGACGTGCTCGCGGAACACATCGCTCGGCATCCGGCCGCCGAAGTCGCGGCGCAGCCATTTCTGATTGGTGTAGTGGCGGTCGGAGCGGTCGAGGTAGAACGGAATCCACCCGATCCCACCTTCGGACAGCGCGACCTTGAGACCGGGATAGGTACGCAGCGCCGGACCCCACAGCAGATCCTGGATCGCGATCTGGGACACCGTCGGCGCGAGGCACATGAGGTTGTCGATCGGCGCGTTCGGCGCCAACCGCAGCGCCCCGAAACCCTGTCCGATGTGCAGGTTCATCACCAGCCCGGTATCGGCGAGCGCGGCCCAGACCGGGCCCCAGTACTCGCCGTCGTGATAGGAGGGCAGTCCGTCGATGTGGGGGAGTTCGGGCATGGTGACGCCGCGGAATCCTTTGGCGGCGACCCGGTTGATCTCGGCGACGGCCAGCGCCGGTTCCCACAGCGGGAGAATGGCATTCGGAATGAACCGGCCGGGGTAGGTGGCGCACCATTCATCGATGTGCCAGTCGTTGTAGGCCGAGATCACCGCGATGGTGATCTCGTCCTTGAACTGGCTCAGGTGTCCGGCGCTGAAGCCGGCGAAGGTCGGAAAGCACATCGAGGACAAGATGCCGTTGGCATTCATGTCCGCCACCCGGCTGTGGATGTCGTAGACCCCCGGACGCATCTCGGCGTAGCGGGCCGGATTCTTGTCCCACTCTTCCTTCGGCCACCCCACCACCGCGTTCAAGCCGGTGACACCCACCGGCTTACCTCGATAGACCCACTGATCGACGCCCTGGTCGTTGGTGATCAGTTTCGGGATGTACTCGGCGTGCTTCTTGGGCGTGTGCCGGGCGAACATATCGGCAGGCTCGACCACATGGTCATCGATGCTGACCAGGATCATGTCGGTGAAGTTCATGGAGGGTTCCTCGGAGTCAGGCGAATACGGTTAACGCAGTTGGTCTTTCATGACCTTGCCGGTGGCGTTGAGCGGTAACTCGTCGAGGAACCGCACGGATCGGGGTGCCTTGAAGCCGGCCATCCGATCGCGGGCCCACGACACCAGTTCCGCCTCCGACACCGGGCTTTTCGCGACGACGAAGGCACGGCCGACCTGTCCGAGCCGCTCGTCGGGCACGCCGACCACAGCGACCTGGGCCACGGCGGGGTGTTCGAGCAGGAAGGCCTCGACCTCGGCGGGATAGGCATTGAAGCCGCCGACGATGAACATGTCCTTCTTGCGCCCGTTGATCCGCAGGCGGCCGTCCAGGTCGAGACTGCCGAGGTCGCCGGTGTGCAGCCATCCGTCGGCATCGATGGTCGCCGTGGTCGCGTCCGGATCGTCGAAATAGCCCTGCATGACGGAGTATCCGCGGACGAGCACTTCGCCGTCCTCGGCGATGCGCACCTCCACGCCGTCACACGGGGTTCCCACGGTGGTCGCGACTTGCTCGAAGCTGTCGCCGGGACGGGACGCCGTCGCGGTTCCGGCTTCGGTGAGCCCGTAGCCGGTCATGATCGATTGGAACGGCAGTTCGGTCTTGACCCGCCTGATCAGTTCGACCGGAATATCGGCGGCCCCGGTGACCGCGGTCCGCAAGGACGACAGATCGTGGGTATCGGGAGCGTCGAGCAGGGCGTGATACAGGGTGGGTGGCCCGGGGAGCATCGTCACCCGTTCACGTTCGACGAGTTCGAGCACCCGATCGATCTCGAACACCGGCACCGGCAGGATGGTGGCGCCGCGGATCAGCGAGCTGATCACCCCCGCCTTGTAGCCGAAGGTGTGGAAGAACGGGTTGACGATCAGATAGCGGTCACCCTCGCGCAGGTCGGCCAGATCGCACCATTCCGCGTACAGCCGCAGGGTCTGCCGATGATTCATCATCACGCCCTTGGGGCGACCCGTGGTGCCCGAGGTGTAGATGATGTCGGCGATGTCGGTGCCGTTCATCGTCCGTTCGAAAGGTTTACCGCTGGCGAGGAAGTCCGATTTCAGATCGATCACCGGGACGCCCTGCGGGCCCGTGTAGTCCGTCCCGAGGAAGCCCTGCTGCACCAACAGCAGCTCGGCGCCGCTGCGCCGCACGACGTCGGCGGCTTCCTCGGCCTTGAATCGGGTGTTGATCGGTACCAGCACGCCCCCCGCGGTGACCAGCCCGAACGCGGCGATGATCCACTCGGCCGAGTTGGGTGCCCAGATCGCCGCCCGATCGCCCTTCTCGATGCCCGCGGCCGCGAACGCACCCGCGGCCCTGCGCACTCGGTCCGCGAGGTCGGTGAAGCTCAACCGCAGTGGTCCGTCGACGATCGCTTCGGCATCCCCGAAGCGATCGCCGGCGCTCAGGACCATCTGCGGGATGGTCTCCCATGTCATACCTTCAGCAGCCTCGCGAGGTTGCCACCCATGATCTTGGCCTGGTGTTCCAGGCTCAGATCCTTGATCTCATGGATGTAGCGCGCAGGCTCGGCCAAGCCCTCCGGATGCGGGTAGTCGGAGCCGAACAGGACGTTGTCCACTCCGATGAGGTCGGCGATCCCGCCGAGATCCTCTTCCCAGAACGGGCTGACGAAGATACTGCGTTTGAGCGCCTCGACCGGGTCCTGATGGCCGAAGCCCTCCGGCGCCTTCTTGGCGACATCGGCCAGATTCTCCAGCAGCGGCGCCAGCCACGACGCGCCGTTCTCGATGACCGCCACCTTGAGCTCGGGGAAGCGGAACAGCGCGCCGTGGCACACCCACGACGCCACCGCGTCCTGGATCGGGCGCCATTCGGTGGTCATCCGGAAGGTGTTCGTCTGGAACGGCAGCATCTCCAGGCTGGAGCCCTCCCACTCGGCGTTGTGGCGCGAATAGCCGCTGTCGGAGGAGTGCATGGTGACGAGAATGTCGTGCTCGACCACCCGCTTCCAGAACGGGTCGAACTCCGGCAGCGCGAACGAGCGCATCCCGCGCAGACCGGGGACCGGGGCCGGGCGCACCAGAATGGCCTTGGCGCCGTGCTCGACGCACCAGTCGAGCTCCTCGATCGCCTTCTCGACGATGGGCAGGCTCACCACCGGGACGGTGAAGATGCGGTCCTTGTAGACGAAATTACCGTCCTCGCCCCAGGTTTCGAGCAACCACCGGTTCAGCGAGTGAATCACCGCGTGGATCAGATCGGGGTGGTGACGCATCCGCTCTTCGACGAGGCTGGCCAGCGTGGGAAACATCAGCGAGCGATTCAGCTGCAGCTCGTTCATGAGCTCCAGACGCGCGCCCGGCTCACGGAAGGCCGGGATAGAGCGCATCGACTTGCCGAAGATCTCCCGCTTGCTCTTGCCCTCCGGATTGCCGTTCTTGAAGTAGTCCTCCATCGCGCCGGGACGGGCGACAACCTCGAACGTGGGGTTGGGAATGTACTCGCTGATCTGGCCGAGGACCGCAATCTTGGTGCGCCCGTTGATCTCGACGTACTTGATGGTCCCCTCGTACTCCGCAGGGAGGAACTTGGTCAGCGCCTCCTTGGTTTCGTAGAGGTGGTTGTCCGCGTCGAACAACTGATACGGCAGATCCAGCTGCGTCATGAGAGCCTCCTTGTTGGGTTATGAGAATCATATTCTCACAAGATGCGCATGGCAATATTCGATAGCTACATTTGCGCCCATACCGTCTTGGTCTGCAGGTAGGCCTCGAGCCCCGCCTTGCCTGCTTCGTAGCCCCAGCCCGACTGCTTGTAGCCGCCGAAGGGCATGGAGTGGTCGAACACCATCTGGCAGTTCAACGAGACGGTGCCGGCTTGCAGCTGTTTGGCCAGTCGATGGCCACGGCCGAGGTCCTTGGTCCAGACGGTGGCGGCCAGGCCGTAGGTGCTGTCGTTGGCCATCGCGACGACCTCCTCTTCGGTGTCGAAAGGCAGGATCGTGACGATCGGGCCGAAGATCTCCTCGCGGTAGAGGCGGCTGGTGGCGGGGTCGACACCGGTGGCCACGGTGGGGTGCACGAAGTACCCGGTTCGATCGAGACGCTGACCGCCGGCCACGAACTCGACGCCCTCGGATTTGCCCTGATCGACATAACCCAATACCCGAGTGAGCTGCTTGGCGCTGATCAGCGGGCCTGCCATGGTGCCCTCTTCCTTGGGCCCACCCATCTTCATGTTGTCGGCCAGGTTCGCGATGCCCGCCACGACCTTTTCGTAGGAGCCGCGCTGCACGAAGACGCGCGAACCGCACACACACGCCTGGCCCGAATGTACGAAGGCGCCGAATCCGGCCATCATGATCGCCATATCGAGATCGGCGTCGTCGAAGATCAGCACCGGTGATTTGCCGCCGAGTTCGAGGGTGATCTTGTTGAGGTTGCTCGCCGCCGAGGCTTGCACGATCGCCCGGCCGACTTCGGTGGAGCCGGTGAAGGCGACCTTGTCCACGTCCGGGTGCGCGGTGATCGCCGCGCCGGTGGTGTGTCCGTGGCCGTTGACCAGATTGACCACGCCCTCCGGTACGCCGGCCTGGGCCAGGAGCCGGTCGAGTACCAGCGCCGAAAGAGGAGTCTCCTCGGCGGGTTTCACCACGCTGCTGCACCCGGCCGCGAGGGAGGGAGCGACCTTGGCGCAGTAGTTGAAGACCGGCCCGTTCCACGGGAAGATCAGCCCCACGACATCGTAGGGCTCCTTGAGGGTGTAGCCGTGCTGTCGCGATTCCACGCCGGTGAGCCCGCCGGCGTTCACGTCGTGAGCGATGCCGTCGATCTTGGTGCACCAACCGGCGTAGTAGCGGAACCATTCCGAACCGATGCCAACGGTGAGCGCGGCCTGGTTCTGTGGGATTCCGGCGTTGGCCGATTCGAGGTCGGCCAGCAACTCGGTGTTCTCGTCGATCAGATCCGCGACGCGCCAGAGGATCTTGGCCTTCTCGCTGCCCGCCAGGTTCTTCCAGATGCCGGATTTCGACGCCGCTTTCGCCCGTGCGACGGCGTCGTCGACGGCTTCGGCGCCGCCGTCGGTGAATTCGGTGAGCTGTTCCTCGGTGACGGGATCGACGACGGGGATCGCGTCTCCGGTGCCCGGTCGGTTGCGGATTTCGTCCAGCACATTCTGCACGGTCATGGTGTAGCTCCTCGCGTGTCAGCGGTGTTCTCGAGCGCAACGGATTCGGTACGCGCAATCCACCGTCGTCGCTAGGTTAAGCGCATAACCATCGGGGTGTCCAGACCCCGAACGGCCTCTGGTGAGGAACCGGGAAGCTAGGTGGAAGCCCGCACGATCAGGTGGGCGACATCGGTCGGTTGGGGAGCGGGCGGTGCCGGATATCCCAGTTCGGTGAGGACAGCGGCGATCGCGGCGTCGGCGACCGCGGCGGGGTTGTACTCCACCGTGGTCAGCGGCGGATCACACAGCGCCCCCATGGGATTGGCGTCGATGCCGATCACGGCGAGGTCGTGCGGGCAGCGCAAACCCGCCTCCCGGAGACCGTGCAACACCAGACCCGCGATCTCGTCGCTCTGCGCGCAGACCGCGCTCACCCCGTCGCGCACCCAGCCGGTGACCACCTCGGCCGCATTGCTCGCGGTGACCTCGTCCACCGTGATCGGCGGCAGGTCGTGCGCGCGCGCGGCGTCGACGATTCCTTGGAGCCAATAGTCGCCGAGGGCACGCCATTTGGCGACGTCGGTGCGCCCGAACGCGATCCTGCGGTGCCCACGCGAGACCAGGTGATCGACGCGCAACGCCCCGACGGTGAGCAAAGGGTCGCCGAGCGCGGGCAGCAGCCCGATCTCGATCAGGGGCACCTTCGCGGCCTGCACCTTGCCGCGTGCGTCACTGCTCAACGGGAACAGGCTCACTACCGCGATCGGATCGAGGTTGTCGATCGCGTCGATGACTCGCTCGTGGTCCTCGGTCTCGAAGATCTGCACCTGGAGCAAACCGTGCTGCGCCAGTGCGGTGGCCATCAGGCTGCCCGCCTGAATCGGCATGTCGCCCACCGCGACCCGTGGCAGCACGGAGAGCACCACCCCGCTCCCGCCACGCGCGAGGTTGCGCGCGGCGACATTGGGGCGATAGCCGAGTTGTCCTGCGGCACGGTAGACCGCTTCTCTGGTGCGTGCGGAGATCCGTTTGCCCGCGGAGTTGTTCAGGACGTAGCTGACGGTCGCGGTCGACACGTTCGCCAGCCGGGCGACGTCGGCGTGGGTGGGCCGCGCGCTTTTCCCGACGTTCGTCGCGTCACGATCGGGAGCGGGAGCGGCCATGGACTCATGATGGCACCGTCACCGCGGACCTGGCGTGTAGGGGCCGCCGTACGGAGTGGGAACGGTCTGCGGTCCCACCGGGGCAGGCTCGGCGGTCTGCAGGGGGTCGGCGGGCGGTGCGCCGGGCACGGGGTCGTTCGGCGGGCGCGGAGCGTTGCGCGCGCCGCGCGGCATGAGGGTGGGATCCGGGTCGGTGCAGTCCGCGTTGACGTAGGGCTGCGCGTAGTCGGGCACGGAGCCGGGCCGCCGCGGCACGTTGTAGTCGCAGGCGTAGCGGGGGTAGATGCTGGCCAGTGCCCAGACTCCGCCGTCGTGGAACGCCGAGGCCACCGCGTCGAGAGCCGATCCGGCGCGTTGGCGGGGAAAGAAGAACTCGTCGAGTGCGGGGATCCGGGAGTAGGCGACCTGCGAGACAGTGACGAGGTTGCCCAGCAACTGCACCATCGTCGGAGAGTTCTGCGCGAGGATGGTGTCGAGCTCGGTCAGCATCGGCGGTGTCTGGGCGAGCAGCTGTTCGTAGCCGCCGGTCATCGACGCCATGCCGCCGAGCACGCCCGCGAGATTCGCCGATGTCGACCGCAGCGAAGTGCGCCCGTCGTGCAGGGTCGCGACTACGACTCGGCTGTTGCGCAGCAGGTTCACGGTGTTCGGCAGCACGGTGTCGAGCGTGGAGATGAGGAACGTGCCACCGTCGACGATCGCTGCCAGTTTGTCGGGGCCCGCCGGACCGACGCCCAGTTCCCGCGAGATGGTCGCGAGCCGGTCGGGATCGATCTGGGCGAGGGTGCCGCTGAGGCTTTGCAGCATGTCCGACATCGGCACCGGGGTGGAGGTGCGGTCGGCGGTGACCAGCGCGCCGTCGCTCAGATAAGGACCCTCGTTGCTCGCGGGCAGGAAATCGAGATACTGCTCGCCGGCCGCCGACAGCGCCGCGGCCCGCACCTGCCCCGACACCGAGATCCGGACATTTTCGTCGATGGCGGCGACGGCGACCACCTTCTCGTCCACCACCTGAACCGAATCGACGCGCCCGACGCGCACACCACGCACGGTGACTTCCTGGCCGGGCAGCAACCCGCCCGACTGAGCGAGTTCGACTCGCACGCGATACGGGTGATCGAGTGGATCGACGCCGAAGGTGAACAGGACCAGGTGCGAACAGGCGCCGGTGAGAACGACGAGTAGTCCGAGTAGCGAGACCGCGGACCGATGGCGATGCGCGGCGCGGACGACCTCGACGAGTGCGCGGGCCGGTGGTTCGATCATGCTCCGCGGGGTCATCGTGGTGTTCCTGTCAGCCGACCGCCCAGCCGATCGATCATGTGTTGGAGCGAGCCGACGAACGCGGTCCAGTCGGTGATATCGGGAGCCCTGCCGCCAGGCCCGCCCGGATTCGCGGGATCGGGAATCGCCAGCTGGGTGACGTCGACCGCCACGTGCCCGTTGGGGCCACTGATCATCTTGAGCACGATCTTGATCATGTCGTTCACCGTGTCGAGGTCGGCCTCGGGATTGAGGGCCGCGGCGTTGAGTCCGGCGGCCAATTGGTTGATGTTGGCGGCCATGCTCGTGGTGTTGGTGCCTGCGACACTGGGGAACCGGGCCAGCTGGGTGGCGATCGTGTGCACGCGATCCACCAGCGTGACCACCGAGTCGGTGTTCTCGGCGAGGACTTCGATGGCTGGTCCGGCCGCGGCGACGGTGTCGGCGAGCGTGGTCTGCTGGGCTGCCACGGTCCCGCTGAGGTCGGCCGCGGCGTGCAGCACGCCGTTGATCTGGTCGGTGCGGTCGGCGAGGCTGCTCAGCAGTGCTCGGGTCTCGTCGAGCAGCGCGGCGAGCCGGTCGCCGCGGCCCCCGACGTGGTCGCTGAGCGCGGCGACGACGGTGGTGAGGTATTGGATCGTGCCGCCGTTGACCAGAAGTGATGCGCGAGTGAGCATTTCCTCGATCGTCGAGGCCGCCGAGGTCGACTCCAGCGCGATCGTGCCGCCGTCGCCGAGCATGGCGGTGCCGGGCTCGACGATCGGCGGCGGCTTCACCGCCACGAAGACATCGCCCATCGGTGTGGCAGATCGCAACTGGGCCGACGTGCCGACGGGCAGCCGTACCGACGAGGTGATGCGGAGCGTCACCTCAGCCGTGTAGTCGCGGGCGGACATCGACTCGACCTGGCCGATGTCGGCGCCGTTGAGCGTGACCTTCGCCTTGACAGGAAGGTTGAGGGCGTTGGAGAAGGTGGCGGTGAGTGTGTAGGTGTCCCCACCGAGCCCCGGTGCGGGCAGCGGCAATTGGTCGAGCCCCACGGCACATCCGGTGGCCGACAAGGTGAGCGCGGCGGCGACCCCGAGCCTGAGCACTGTCCGGTTGCGAGGTGTCATCGACCGCTCCTTCCCGCGATTCCCGCCAGGATGGCGGTGATACCGAAATCCGGTCCCATGTCGCGCATGGTGCCGGTGGCGCAGCCGTGGTTCTGCAGTTGCAGCAGATTGCAGACCTCCTTGACCATTTGGCCGTCGAGCAGCAGCCGGTTGACGTCCACACCGGCGCGTAGCGCGCGGACATTCGGGTCGACGGAGTTGTAGGCGTTGTCGACGACCATCGGGAACACGTCGAGGAACTGGGCGAGGTTGTAGTCGTAGGCCGCCAGGGAACCGGTCACGGTGTTCGCGTTGGTGACGAGGCCGGAGATAGTGCCCTGGTGGCGCCGGAGCAGCTCGGTGACCTGGCCGATGATCCGGTTCAGCGCCGCGCCGGTCGAGCCGGTTCCCAGCTGTTGATCGGCCAGGAAATCGCTGAGCTGCGCTACGGCACCGCCGAATTCGCGCAGCGTCTGATCATTGCGCGCCGCCGCCGCGGTCAGCTCGTCGAGATTGGTGACGACGGTGGTGATCGCATCGCGGGTGGCGGTCCCGTTGTCCGCACCCAGTTGCAGCGCACGGGAGAGCTCACCGAGCGCGGCCCGCATGTCGTCGCCGTTGCCTCGGGTCGCGGCGGACCCCAGGCCGATCAGGTCGGCGACCGGGCCGGCACCGTTGCCGTCACCACCCAGTGAGGTGGACAACTTCTGCGCCATCGACAGCAGGGCATCGAACTCGACCGGCGACTTCGTCCGCGCCGGATCGAGCACCGCGCCCGAGGGCAAGGTCGGCCCGCCGCGGTAGACCGGGGTGAGTTCGATGTGGCGGTCGGTGAGCAACGAGTCCGAGATCGTCACCGCCTGCACATCGGCGGGCAGCTGGATCGAGCTGTCGATTCGCATCTCGACTTCGACCTCGGTGCCGTGGGCCTCGATCCGAACGATGCGCCCGACACGCATTCCGAGCACCGAGACCGGGTTGCCCTCGTACAGGCCGTTGGCATTGGCGAATTCGGCGGTGATGGTGGTGGTTCCCGTGTCGGACCCGACCGAGCAACTGGTCAGGCAGGCGGCGGTTACCACGATCGCGGCCAGTTTCAGGCTGGACAGCAGTGTGTTCATCGGCAGTCCTGGAGATAGGGGGCTCGGCCGGACTCGACGGCGACGGCACTCAACGCGCACATCCACGAGTCGACGAAAGCGCCGTCGGGGGCGTTGGCGTTCAGTTCCGCGCCGGTGCCGGTGGCATTGGCGAACATGCGCCAGGGGACCGGAAGGATCTGCAAGATACTGCGCAGCAGGTCGTCGTGGCCCGCCATCATCGCGGTCATGTCGCGCAGGTCGGTCAGCAGTTGTTCGATTTCGGCGTTCTCACCGACCACGATCGGTTCGAGCCGCTGGACCAGCGTGGTGGTCGCGGCGAGCAGTCGACGCAGCGCGTCCTGGCGGGCGAGGATCTGCCGCAGCACGGCGCCGCCCTGCCCAACCACCGAGCCGAGTTCGGCTTGCTGGGTATGGATCACGGTGCTGACCTGGTCGGTACTGGTGAGCAGGGTGCCGATCTGGTCGCGTCGGGTCGCGATGACGTTCGACAGCGACCGGATGTCGCGCAGGATGCCAGGGACCAGCGACGGCAGGCCGTCGAGCCCCTGCGACAGCGATGTCATCGACGCGGCGATCTGGTCGGCGTCGAGTTCGTCGAAAGTGGTGGTCGCGTCCTGCAGGGCGGTCTCGAGGTCGTAGGGAACAGTGGTCTGGGACAACGGAATCCGATCGTCGCGCAGTTCGCCGTTGCCGGATGAGCGCAACTCGATATAGCGCGAGCCGAGCAGCGTGGTCAGTTTGATCGCGGCCGCGGCATCGGCGCCGAGGGCGACCTCGTCGTCGACCGACAAGCTCACCTCGACATGGTCGCCGGCGAGCCGGGTGCTGGTCACCGTGCCGACGGGAATGCCCGCCCACGTCACCGGGTCACCGGCGGCGATCCCCGCGGCCTGCGCGAAATCGGCCCGCACAGTGCGTGTGCCGAGGTGTAGCGAGTTGACCACGACCAGCACGAGCAACACCAGCACGACGGAGAGCACGGCGATGAGGCCGGTCCGTAGCGACCTGTCGGTGGCGATCGCGCCGGAACCGGCGGCGCCCGGGCGTGGCAACAGAGAGGAAAGGGCGCGCAGTGGATTCTTCATGGTCCTACCTACAGATCGCGGAGTGCTGGGGTCGGCCGGTCGGGGAGGCGGCGCCGAGGATCTGCGCGATCACGGGATCGATGCCCGGGATGATGCTGAAACTGATGTCGCAGACATAGGCGTTGACGAAAGAACCGGCGTCGGTGGCCCGGATCATGGACTGGAACAGCTGCGGGAGATTGAAGCCGAGGAACGCGAAACGTTCCTTGCCGTCGACGAAATGACGCGCGAAGCCGGGTTCGCGATTCATGAACTCCGTCAGCGACGGGCCCGCGCCGTCGATGACAGCGGCGGCGTCGGAGACGACCGTGGAGATCTGCGCGGTCTGGTCCAGCAGTGTGTCGCGCCGGGTTTCGAGTGCGTCGAAGATCTTGCGGGTCTGGGTGAAAGTCGTCTGCAGCCCGGCGCTCTGCCCGGCCAACGTGGTCATCACCGCCGACAGGTTGTCGATCAGCGTGCCCAGGATCTGGTCGGGCCCGGCGAAGGACTGCACCAGGGTCGCGGTCTCGGTGATCAGCGCGGCGACCGCGCCGTCGTCGCCCTGGAGCGCTCGGATCAACGCGGAGGTCAGATTGTCGACGTCTGCCGGGTCGAGGGCGCTGAACAACGGCTGGAATCCGTTGAGCAGCCCCGACAGATCGAAGGACGGTTCGGTGCGATCGAGCGGGATCCGCGCGCCGGGCGCCATGGGCGTCGGATCGCCGGATTCGGCTCTGCTCAGCCCGAGGTAGCGCTGCCCGATCAGATTCTGATAGATGACCGAGGCGATCGTGTTGCCGTACACGGGCTGACCTCGCTGGATCCGGAAGTCGACCTCGGCGTGCGGGCCGAGGATGTCGATGGAGTCGACCCGGCCCACTTGTACTCCGGCGATCCGGACGTCGTCACCCACACGTAGTCCCGAGACATCGCTGAAGACAGCGGAATAGGAGTGCGTGTCGCCGCTGACGTCGCGTTGCAGAGTCACCCGGACCATCCAGATCAGCAGCGCGGAGACGAGCAGAAAGGCGGTCAGTCCGGCGAGGTCGCGTTTGTGTTTCACCGTGGTTCTCCGGCGGCTGATGGGGCCGGCACGGTCAGACCGAACAACTCGGCGAGGCCGGCGGCTTCCCGTGGCAGACCGAGGCTTTCGGCCAGAATGTCGCGCTGGTCGAGCGTGTTCACCGGTTGGTCGGCGGCGCCGATGACCGGTGGACCCGCGGCGGGTCCGTTCTCGCAACTCGCACCAGCGAGTTCTCCGTAGCGCGGACAGTCGGTCCGGGTGTATTGCTTGTGCGGAGTGAGTTCGACGATCACTTTGGCGGTGCCGGTCTGGGTGTCGGGTTGCCAGAAGTCGTGCGCGAACACGTGCGCGATCCGGGTTTGCGAGGTCGTCATCTGGACGAAGTTGCCGCTGCCCGCGGCGAGAATCTGTAGCACGGGGCCCAGCCTGGAGTTGAGGTCGATGATGGTCTCGGTGCGGTTGTTCAGCGCGGTGCCGACCGTTTCGGTGGTCGCGATGCCGCCGGTGAGCAGTTCGGTCAAGCGGACTCGCTGCTCGGCGACGCTGCGCATCGGCCCGACCGCGCTGTGTAGCGCGGCGAGCAGATCGGGTGCCGATTCCTGCAGTCCGTGCACAGCCTCCGACAGTCCGGTGAGCAGCGCGGGGGAGTCGTCGACGCCCGACAATTCGCCCTGGTAGGCCCGCACGATGCGCGCGAGCTGGGCGGCCGCTGCCAGCGCGTCCGCGCCGCGGCCACGGGTCGCCCGTTCGACGGTCTCCAAGATCCCGACGGTGGGATCGGCGTCGGGGCGTCCCACGGCGTCGACGATGCGGCTCAACGCGGTGAGCGAGGTCTGCAACTGCACGCTGGCCTTGCTGTGGTCCTCCGGTATCGACGCTCCTGACCTCAGCGCGGGGCCCGGTCCGTTGTCGATGAGCTGGACCGAGGGCACCGCGAACACGTTGCTGGGGACGACGCGCGCCGTCACCGTCGCCGGAATCGCGGCGGCGTGCGAGGGGATCAGTTCGATGTGAACCTTGTTGGGGTGGCTGCCGTCCGAGGCAACCACGTCCTGCACACTCCCGACCAGCACGCCGTGATATTTGACATCGGATCGTTTCGGCAACCCGTCGCCCACGTCGACGAGCATCGCGGTCACCGCGACCGTCTCCGCGAACGCGCCTTCCGAGCGGGCGACCATCGCCGCGACGGTGGCGACGACGACGGTCAGCGCGGCCATCCCGCGCACGAACAACTTGGTATTGCTCAGGTGCCTGTCGTCGGATTCGAACACTATCGACATCGCACTACCCACTGATCCTGGAGCCGGCGTCGAATCCCCACAGCGCCAACGTCATCAACAGATTCACCGAGATCATCACGGTGATGCTCGCGCGCATCGCCCGACCTGCCGCGACACCGACTCCTTGCGGCCCGCCGCGCGCGTAGTAGCCGAAGTAGCACTGGATCGTGGTGGTGATGGTGACGAACACGATCGCCTTCAACAGCGAGAACACGACGTCGGTGCCGCTGAGCACCAGGTCGAAATAGTGGGCGTAGGTTCCGAACGATTGTCCGCCGACGAGCCCGACGAACAGCTCGACGGCGAGGTAGTCCGCGGCCAGCGCGGCCAGGTACAAGGGGATCACCGCCACGATCGAGGCGATCAACCGCGTCGAGACCAGGAAGGGGATCGGGCGGATCGCGATCGCGTCGAGGGCGTCGATCTCCTCGGCGATCCGCATCGCGCCGAGTTGGGCGGTGAACCGGCACCCCGCCTGCGCGGCGAAGGCGATCGACGCCATGATCGGAGCGAGTTCACGGGTCGCCGCGGTCGCGGCGATCATTCCGGTCGCGGGCTCCATGCCGAGCAGCTTCAACGCGTTGAAGCCCTCGATGCCGACGATCCCGCCCGCGGCGGCGCCCAGGATGATCATCACTCCCGCCGTTCCACCGCCGACGATGAGCGAGCCGTTACCCCAGGTCACATCGGACAGGATGCGCAGGGATTCGCGGCTGTAGTGGCGCAGGGCAACGGGTATCGAGACCACCGCGCGCACGAAGAAGGTGAACATATGCCCGAATCGGATGACACCGTGCCACGGCCCGGCCGCCACTCTGAGCGCGACCCGCACTCCGGGAGGGCGATACACGCTGGCCATTACAGGGTCGTCCTCGGGAACAGCATCGTATAGATCTGGGTGAATCCGAGATTGACGACCATCAGCACCACGATCGACGCCACCACGGCGGCATTGACCGAATTCGCCACGCCACCTGGCCCACCCCGGGTGTTGAGGCCCTTCTCGCACGCGATGACGACGACGATCACGCCGAACACCGCGGCCTTGACCATCGCCAGGTACAGATCACCGGAGGTGGCGAAGGAGGAGAAGGTCGCCATGTAGCTGCCCGGAGTTCCGTCCTGGACATAGACATTGAACAGATAGCCGGCCAGAAATCCGACAAAACAGCTGACTGCGGTGAGCGCCATCGCGATGAGGATCCCGGCGGCCAGTCGCGGCACCACGAGCCTGCGCAGCACCGAGACCCCCATCACCTCCATGGCGTCGATCTCCTCGCGGATCTTGCGCGAGCCCAGATCGGCGCACAGCGCCGAACCCACCGCTGCCGCCAGCAGAATCGCGGTGACCAACGGCGCCGACTGTCGGATCACGGCCAGGCCGCTCGCGGCACCGGCCAGTGCCGTCGCACCGACTTGTCCTGCCAGCAAACCGAATTGGATGGACAGGGTCGCACTGATCGGCACCGCCACAGCCACCGTCGGCAGCAGGGAGGTCTTCACCATGAACGCCGCCTGCGTGACGAATTCGTCGAAGGGAAAGCGCCGCGCCACGATGTCGGTGGCGAGATAGCGGAATGCGTCCCGGCCGAGTTCGACCTGTCTTCCGACGGTGTGCAGCGAGGCGATCGGGTGTCGCCGGGAGTATTGCTTCGACCAATCCTTGATCTCGGTGACCGCGGATGCGTTGGGTTCCACAGCGAACCTCCTCTTTCCGGTGTAGATGTCTCGCTAGCGCGGTGTGGGCGCGGCGAGTTCGCGAAGAGAGGACAGGAACAGTTCGTCCATGTGCGGGCTCAGTTCGCTCAGGGTCGCGGCGTTGGCATGGCCCGCGGATCCGAAGACGCGTGCGAGGGCGTCGGCGGGCGTGGTGGAGCCGATGGACAGGCACAGGCAGGCCACGCCCTCGGCGCGCAGCTCCTCGAGTGCCTTCGCGGCATCCGCTTCGGCGTAGCGACCCTCGTAGCCGTCGTCGTAGGGACAGCCGTCCGACAGCACGACCAACAGCCGATTCTGCGTACCCGCTTGATTTTTGAGAATCTCGCCCGCGCCGCGGATGCCTGCGCCCAGACGGGTGTAATTCGAGGGCTGAAGCTGATTGAGTCTGGCTCGTCCGACGGCGCCGAACCGCTGATCGAAGGTTTTGATCGCGGGCAGGTACACCGCGTGGCGGCCCTCGGAGCGGAAGGCGTACACCGCGACACGATCGCCGAGCTCTTCGAGCGTGACGGCCATGGTCGCGGCCGCTCGCCGCTGATGTTCGTGCACGGACAGGCCCTCCAGATCGGCATCGGTGGCCGATCCGGACGCATCCAGCAGGATCATCACGCCGAGATTGCGCTCGAGCTTGCGGTGTTCGAGGTACACGTTCTCCGGGCGCGAGTATCCCGAACGCAGATCGACGAACAGATCGATGAGCGCCTCGATATCGAGTTCGTCACCATCGGGGCGCCCGCGCAGCACCTTCGGGCCAAGGCCCACCCGAGCCAGCCGCCGTCTGAGCACATCGTCTTCGGGCACACGTGCGGCCGAGATATCCGTGGGGACCGTCAGCGGGAAATCGACGACTCGGCACCATTGCGGTTTGTAGCGGTCGTTGAATACGTCCCACTCGGGATAGAGGGCACCGCCGATTCCGGCGGCGGCGCCGGGCTTGTCGGCATCGGTGAACTTGATCCGGGTGGGCAGCGGCCGGGCATTCGGTCCGACCATCCGCGCCCGGCGCACCGCACTGACCGGCGCTTCGGCGCCGGCGGGCCCGTCTCCGTCGGACCGTGAGTTGCCCATCGTCTTGCGGAAGAAATCCATCACCGACTTGCCGCTGAAGAGGGGATTCTCGAAGAGTTTGAGAATCTTGCTCTCCTCGGACTTCTCGACGTTGTCCTCGACCTCGTCGTCGGCCTCGGGTATCTCGCTGAGATCGAATTCCAGGCGCAGCTCTCGGTCGCTCGCTCGCCCGCCCGGGCCAGGATCCGACGCCACCAACTGGGAGGGTTTGATGGTGCCGAACCACTCCGGTGGCTCGTCGACTTTCCGCTTTCCCTTGGCCGCCGCGAGTGATTCCGCGGCGCTCGCTGTACTCGGTTCTCCCTCGAGATCGAGTCCGGCGGCGAGTGGAAGCCGCCCAGCCAGTTCGGCGAGCACCCGATGGCCTTCGAGGGCCAGGTAGCGCCGCGCTGTCGATGGACGCCCCCGCAGTGACTTCACCAGTGCCGGATCCAGGCTCCCGGCACCGAGCAGCGCGCTCTGCACGAGTACTTCGCGACGCTGCTCGGTGCCGGTGCCGGTACCGTCGCCCGAAACGAACACGATCTGCCCATTCGTATACGGCGTCCCGCCCGCCGGCAGCTCTGCGATACCCACAGACCTGCCGGCGAGGTAGGTGGCGAGGAGCCGGTATCGCTCCGGCCCGCTCGGATCCTTGTCGATCATGGCCGCGGCAGCACAGCGTCGACGAGTTCGCCGAGGGCGGCAACGATATCCGCGTCATCGGACAGCGCCTGCACCACCGCCGATTGCACGGCGGTGCGTAGGTTCAGCCCGCCCGCGACGAGGCCACCGGCGAGGATCAGCATTCGCGTGGAGGACACCTCGCGCAGCGGCGAGTTGTCCAGGTTGCGGATGGCGCTGCCGACCGCGACCAGTGCCCGCGCGGTCTCCTCGTCGACCCCGGCTTCGTGGGCGATCACCTCGCGCTCGATCTCGGGGGGCGGGAAGCCGAGTTCGATAGCGACGAATCGCTGCCGAGTCGACTCCTTCAGATTCTTCAGAACGCTCTGGTAACCAGGGTTGTAGGAGATCACCAGCTGGAACCCGGGTGCAGCGGGCAATGTCACCCCGAGCCGGTCGACCGGAAGTTCGCGGCGGTGATCGGCGAGCGGATGGATCACCACGGTGGTGTCCTGGCGCGCCTCCACGACCTCGTCCAGATAGAAGATGGCGCCCGACCGCACGGCGCGCGTCAACGGACCGTCCACCCAGACCGTTTCGCCGCCCTTGAGCAGGAAACGGCCCACCAGATCCGCCGAGGTCATGTCCTCGTGGCCGGCGACGGTGATCAGGTCCCGGCCGAGCTCCGCGGCCATGGTTTCCACGAAGCGGGTCTTACCGCAGCCCGTGGGGCCCTTGAGGAGAAGCGGGAGCCCGCCGACGGCCGCCGCGCGAAACACCGCTACTTCGTCACCGACCGCGCGGTAGAACGGTGCCTGCGGAACGTCGAGTACAGCGCTGGATCGACTGGTCATGTCAGTTTCCTTTGTCGGTGTCGGCGAAGGGAATGATCTTCGGCAGCTCCGCACCGTCGGGCAGGACGAGTTTGCCGGTCGAATCTATGTAGCCGCTGTGCCGGAAGGGAACCGGCAGATCAGGATGGGGGCAGAGCCGGTCGGTTCCTTCGCCGCAGATACCCATGTTGAAGTACGAGCGCTTCTGGATATCCTCGGGCCACGGATCGGTGTGCAGGGCGAAGAATTGAGCGGGAAGGTTGTAGCCCACGAAGAAGAATGTGCTGACGGCCGCGAAGATCGCGAGGAAGCGCGTGAACTGTTGCCTGACGAATCCGCCGTGGATCTGATCCAGGCCACGCTCGACGATGGTCCGACCACGGTCGTCGGTGAAATAGCGCAGCGAGCAGAGGCCGGCCTGAACTCCGCCCCACATGAGCCCTTCGTACAGCGGCCACTGATAATAGGTGCCGGCGTTGATCGACCATGCCTGGAGTGCGCCGGGGTAGGTGAAAAGACCCATCGGCATCAGGAACAAACCTTCGATGACGAGATCGAAGAAGAATGTCCAGACGAGCAGCACGCCGATCAATCCCATAGTGCTGATATTCGGGAACCGCTGCTTGGTCTTTCGCATCACCCAGCATCCGAGAATCGTGCACAGCAGGACGCCGTAGGAGTAGCCCGGTGCGTTCATCAGGATCGGTTCGGCCATCATGGCGCCTGGTTCGCCATAGGATTGCCAGCCCGGCACATCCTGCACCCACGAGCCCCTGTTGAACATCCAGGTGTTGTACGTACTCCACGTATTGAAGTAGTTCAGCAGTGGATCCTGGAAGAACATCAGGCCGCAGGCCACGAACAGCATGCCGTCGAGGGTTATTCGCCGCTCCCGTAGCCACGGCCGGATGATGAAGAAATACATGCCGATCGGCAGACCGAGAAGAATCACCGCGGTCCAGACGGTGAGAATCACCTTCATGAAAGTCGGCGGATCGCTCGGTCCTGTGGGCACGCGTTCGAAATTGGGGCCGGTGATCCAGCGCAGCCACACATATATCTGCAGGGCGAGAATCAACCCGCCGAGGGTGGCCCAGATCTTGACCGCATTGCTGGTCGATTGAACTTTCGCGCCGAGGGTGGCCACGTTGCCGAGCGGCTCGGTGACGGTGGTGCCCTTTTTCGGCTCCGACGGTCCGCTCACAGCGCACCTCCTCGGTGAATGGTCGGGGTCCGACGCGCGTCGATACGCTCGAAATTCGGAATGGAATCGGCGATGGCCGTGGAAGTCGATGAGGGAGTCATCGGTCACTCTCCTGAAGTATCCGTACGACTCGAAATATACCACTGAGAATCTGAGATACTAGGGGGTTTCTAAGATTCGTGGCATAATCGCTGATATGGCTGAGCGTTGGACCCGAGAGCGGAGACTCGAGCACACCAGGGGGCTGCTCCTGGAGGCCGCCGAAGAAGTATTTGCCGAAAAGGGTTTCGCGGCGGCAACACTCGATGACATCGCCCACGCCGCCGGCTACACCAAAGGCGCGATCTACAAGCACTTCGCCACCAAGGAAGAACTGTTCCTCGGGGTGAACGATCGATACATGCAGCGCTACTTCGATACCTTCACCGAGGTGCTGGCGGCCGCCTCGAGTGTGGGAACCGAAGAGTTGGACCGAGTCGGTGAGCTGTGGCGCCGGCTGGGCGCCGACCGCGGTACCGACCATGCCGCCCTCGGTATGGAATTCACCCTGTATCTGCTGCGCAACCCCGAGGTTCGGGCACGGGTGGCAGTCCGGCGGGAAGAGACCGTAGAAGCTCTGGGGCAGTTCATCATCGAGAATCTCGACCGATTGGGCGCGACCACGCTGATCCCGCCGATGACGATGGCGAGGGTGCTCATCCACACGACGCCCTCCGTCGTACTCGGCACCGAACTCGACAGCGTCGACCTCTACGGGCCGATTCTCGAGATGTACATGTCGGCTATCAAGCTGCCCTGACCGCGCATCCCTGCCTCCGCCCCGATCGCTCACGAGCTGCGGATTCCGCTCGGCGGGGCGGCAGCGCGGGCGGAATCGATGTGCGGCACTGTGGCATTCGTCGACGAGCGAATCGAGAGCGACACCGTGTCGAGGTAGCCTTCGAGACCCTCGGTTCCGAACTCGCGGCCGATGCCGCTGTTCTTGACTCCGCCGAACGGTGCCACCGGATCCATGCTGTAGGGCTCGTTGATGCCGAGGGTGCCCGCGCGCACTCGGCGGGCGATCGCCGTGGCGCGCTCGATGTCGGATGACCACACCGAACCCGACAGCCCGTACTCGCTGTCGTTGGCGAGGTGGACCGCGTGTTCGTCGTCGGTGTAGGCGATCACGCTCAGAACGGGACCGAAGATCTCCTCCTGCGCGATCCGCATCGAGTTGTCCACGTCGGCGAACAGGGTGGGCCGGACGTACCAGCCGTGCTCGACGCCCTCGGGCAGGTCGGTGCCGCCGACGATCAGACGGGCTCCTTCGCGCTGCCCCAAGTCGATGTACTCCAGAACCCGCTGCTGTTGGCGGTGCGAGACCATCGGACCGATTCGGGTCGCTGGATCGAACGGGTCTCCGACCGTGAGGTTTTCGATCACGCTCGCCAGCGCGTCGACGAATTCGTCCCGGCGGCGGTGGGGGACCAGCACGCGGGTCTGGGCGACGCAGGCCTGTCCGCTGTTCATCAGCCCGGCCACCATCATGCCGGTGGCCACGGCGTCGGGATCGGCGTCGTCGAGCACCACCGCGGCGGATTTGCCGCCGAGTTCGAGGCTGACCCTGCGCAGTGCCGCACCGCATACTTCGGCGACCTGCCTACCCGCCCCGGTGGATCCGGTGAACGAGACCTTGTCCACGCCCGGGTGCGAGACCAGGTACCGGCCGACTTCGCGCCCCGCGGGCAGGATGCTGACCACCCCGGGGGGCAACCCGACCTGGTCGAGGATCTCGGCCATATGGTGCGCGTCCAGCGCCGTCTCCGGAGACGGCTTGAGCACCACCGTACATCCGGCGAGCAGCGCCGGAATCAACTTCCCCACGAGCAGGAACATCGGCATGTTCCAAGGAATGATCGCGGCCACGACCCCGACGGGTTCGTGGCCGACGACCACGTCACGGCCGAGGAACCCCGCTCTGGTCTCCTGCCAGCGGTAACCGGCGGCGATGTCGGCGAAGGCGCTGATCATGATGCCGGGCAGCTTGGCGTGCGCCGAGCGCGAGAAGGTGATCGGCGCACCCATTTCGGTGGTGATCAGTTGTGCGAGTTCGTCTTCACGTGCGCGGTAGCACCGCGCCAACTCGCGGACGATCGCCACGCGCGCCTGTGGGTCCATACGAGGCCATGGCCCCGTGTCGAACGCCTCGCGCGCAGCCGCGACCGCACGATCGACATCCGCGGTCGTCGGGTCGGCGACCCGCGCGATGACCTGCTCGGTGTGCGGCGAGATCACCTCGATCGTCTCGCCGGCGGCGGGGTCGACCCATTGCCCACCGATATAGAGCTGATGACGTGGCGACATTGCTACCTCGGATCTGATGCGCATTCGAGTTGCGGGCGAACGGTTTTCACGGCTTCTTGTGGACGCGGCCGTCCTTCATCACGAACCGCACATCGTCGAGAGTGGTGATGTCGACGGTGGGGTCGCCGGAGACGGCGATGATGTCGGCCAGCAATCCAGGTGCCAGCCGCCCACGGTCGTCGACGCCGATCAGTTCGGCGCTGGTGATCGTGGCCGCGCGCAGCGCCTGCGCCGGTGTCATGCCGCGGTCTACGAGTGCCCACAGTTCTTTGGCATTGCTGCCGTGCGGGACCGCGGGCGCGTCGGTGCCACAGGCGATCTTGACCCCGGCACGGATCGCCTTGCGCAGCGTCTCACGCGCCCGAGGAAAGACCTCGGCGGCCTTCTTCTGCAGTGCCGGAGCGGCTTTGGAGACATCGAGGCCCTCCGACAGATAACTCGTCGGTACCAGATATGTGCCCTGCTCCACCATCAGCGCGATGGTGTCGTCCTCGGCGAGGGAACCGTGCTCGATGCAGTCGACCCCGGCCCGCAGGCAGGCGCGGATTCCGGCGTCACCGTGGGCGTGCGCGGCGACGCGCACACCGGCGCGGTGCGCTTCGTCGACGATCGCGGCCAGCTCCTCGTCGGAGTACTGCTGTGCTCCGGCGACGGTGCCGTGCGACATCACCCCGCCCGATGCCGAGATCTTGATGACCTCGGCACCGTATTTGATCTGGTAACGCACAGATTCGCGGACCTGCGGCACGCCGTTGGCGCGGCCTTCCTCCACCGTGATCGGCATGATGTGCGGGGCGAGCCGCTGAAACATCGTGGGATCGAGGTGGCCGCCGGTCGGCGTGATGGCGTGTCCGGCCGAGACGATGCGCGGGCCTTCGAGCCAGCCCTGTTCGATCGCGCGGTGCAGATCCACATCGAGCAGATAGCCACCGGTCTTCACCATCAGACCGAGATTGCGGACCGTGGTGAAACCGGCGTGCAGGGTGACGCGGGCGTTCACCGAGGCGCGCAATGTTCGATACACCGGGTCGTCTTGCACACCGTGCATCGGGTTCGGCAACCCCGAGGGAGTGTCGGGCCCGCCGATGAGCAGGTTGACCTCCATATCCATCAATCCGGGCAGCAGCGTGAGCTCACCCAGATCGATGACCTGCGCGCCCGCGGGTACCTCGACCGGATTGATCGCGGTGATCCGGTTGCCGTCCACGACGATCACCGCCGGCGTGTGCCGCTGCCCGGTCTCGACCTCGACCCACGCCGCGGCACGCAGCACGACGACCTGCCCGCTCATAGGCTCGGCTCGATGACACAGGTCAACGACGCGGCCCCGGTGTCGGGTATGCGCGGCTGTCGCCACACTTCGACGGGGAAGGACACCTGAATCATCGAATACAGCAGGTACATCAGGTTCTTCGCGTCCTCGGGCATATCGTCGATCGAGAACTTGTCGCAGTAGGTGAGCGCGTCTTCGGCCCGCGCCGCGATCACGTCGTAGAACCGTTGCATGTCGGCCATCGTGGAATTCAGGCGCTGGTCGTTGCGTTCGGTTTCGGAGGGCAGACACCACACCGAGGCGAACTGCTCGAGGTCGGCGAATTCGGCCGGCAGTAGAGGTGTGCTCATCGCTTGGCCTCCGTGCCCTCGCGCTGATAGTCGCCGACCCAGTCCGCCGCGACCTTGTGCAGGTGCCGAAGCAGGATTTCCTGGTCGTTGAGCTGGAATGTGGTGACCGCGCGGGATTCGAGCATGAGCTGGGTCGCCTCCAGCGTCGAAGAATCCTGCAGCCCATACTCTTTGAAGGTGACCGCGGCCATTTCGTGGGCGACGCGGTCGCGCGGGGTGCGGGCGGGCGTGAAGTACAGGTTGCCCTCGAAGATGTGCGTATTGTGCGAGGTCGGCCAGTACTGGTAGGTGAGATACCAACCCCCGGACCAGATGAGAATGGTGAAGTTCGGCCACAGCTGGAACGAATCCAGCCCCCAGGGTTCGCAGCCCGCGGGGTTGAGCCCGGCCGGCATCGGACCGAGATCCGGGACATCCCACGGACCGAACAAGCCACTGCGGGTGATGTCTTCCATCGGTTTACGCATCGCGGCGTCGAGTTCCCAGGTCACCACACCGGAGGTGCTGACCAGCCGATGCGGTCCGTCGAGCTGGTAGTGCGGTGCTTCGAATCCGGCCTGCTGCGCGGCGACGGAGAAATTATCCGGCGTCTGCTTTCCGTGCAGGATCGGTGCGTGGTAGAACTCCTGGAAAGCGTCCAGGTAGAGCTTCCAATTGGCGCCGACCTCGGCCCGGTAGGAATAACGTTCTGTCAGTTGGTCGAACGGGTATCCCTCGAGACCTGTCACCATCGGGCCGAGGAACTCTCGCAGTGTCTGACGCGGTTGCGCGGCCAGATTGACGAAGATGAATCCCGACCACACCTCACAGTGCACGCGCGCGAGCCCGAGGTTGTCCTTGTCCAGGTCGAAGAACTCGCCTTCCTGCTGCACGAAACTCAGCGAGCCGTCGAGTCCGTAGCGCCAGCCGTGGTACTTGCAGGTGAACTGGCGACACGTACCGGCGGTTTCCTCGCGGGGAAACTCGTTCCACACCAGCTTGTTTCCCCGATGCCGGCAGATGTTGTGGAAGGCGTTGACGCTGCCGTCGCGATCGCGCACCAGGATGATCGAGGAATGCGCGGCGTGGATCTCCCTGGTGAAATAGCTGCCGGTGCGCGGCAGTTGTTCGATGCGACCGACATTGAGCCAGGCACGTTTGAAGATCGCGTCGCGCTCGAGTTCGAAGAACTCCGGGGAGATCGAGTCCTCGTAGGACATCGGGTCGGTCCCGAGTTCTGGGTAGTGCTGAGTCCAACTACCCTCTGCGGGTTTGGGCCAACGAGCCATGATGTTCTCCTGAAAGGCTGTATCGGTGGGCTATTCGATCGGTTCTTCACCGAGCACCGTGGTGCGCAACATCTCTCGCGGAGAACCTGCCGGGTACGGCGCGGCGCGATGGATGACCCCACGGTTGTCCCAGATCACGGTGTCGCCGACAGCCCAGGTGTGCCGGTAGACGCGGTCGGGAGCGGTGCAGCGGCCCAGCAGTCCGTCGAGCAGTGCCCGGCTATCGTCGGCGGGCATCCCGACGACGTGGTCGGTCGAGGCGCCGAGGACCAGCGATCGGCGTCCGGATTTGTGGGTCCAGATCAGTGGGTGCTCTTTGGTCGGACGTCTGCGCCACGCCACCAGTTGGTCCGGTGTCGGGTCCGCGGTCACGCCACGCTGCGACGCTTCGAGTGAATGCACCACACGCAGGGACCGCAGAGATGTTCGTTCCGCGGCGGTCAAGTCGTCGAAAGCCTTGTAGGTGCTGGCGAATTCGGTCTCACCGCCGCTGGCGGCGACGGCCTTGGCCGTGAGCACGGTCGCCATCTGTGGATACGCGTCGTCTTCGGGCGTGCAGCCGTCGATGTGCCAGTCGAAGGTCGCGCGCAGGTAGCTCGCCGACGAGTTCTTGGCGGCGTCGAGGCTGACCCGATAGATGCCCTCCACCGGATGATGTCCGGGTGAGGTATCCACCTGCCCGAGCGTGCGGCAGAACGCTACCTGGGTTTCCGGGTCGAGATGCAGATCACGAAAGACCAGCACCCCGTT
The DNA here is from genome assembly GCF_001427185.1 of Nocardia sp. Root136. Classification (NCBI taxonomy): domain Bacteria; kingdom Bacillati; phylum Actinomycetota; class Actinomycetes; order Mycobacteriales; family Nocardiaceae; genus Nocardia; species Nocardia sp. Root136. The sequence continues at coordinate 95,063 of NZ_LMFE01000001.1, read as the reverse complement.
CTCCTCGAGGGCTGTCATCACGGCCTCGGCGACGCGGTCATCGTCGAGCAACTGCTCGCGGCGTACGCCGATGACCTCTGCTCCGACGGCGTGCCCGAGTTTCTCGATGGTAATCGTCATGGTGGAGTTCCTTCGTGTCCTACGGCCAGGGCCCTGTGACGCGTGCGAGTTCTGCGTCGGCGCTGTCGACGGGCTTGGGTTGTTGGAAGATCTCGACTGCCATCGCGACCATGACCAGCGAATACACCAGATGAAGCAGGTGTATGGCGTCCTCGGGTAATTCCTCGAGGGGGAATTTGTCGCAGTAGGCGATAGCGTCCTCGACACGCGGAAAGCACGCGTCATAGAAGCCGATCAGCTCTTGCATGGGACTGGCAAGGCGGCGGGCGTAGCGTTCGGATTCGGTCTTCAGACACCACGTGACGGCGAACCGTTCGAGGTCGGCGAAGGCAGGCGGCAGCATTGTCGATGTCATCGCTCACCGGCTCCGGTGAGATCGTGGCGGTACTCATCGACCCAGTCGGCGACGACCTTGTGGAAATGACGCACCAGGATTTCCTGATCATTGACCGGGAAATGAGTCATGCCGGCCGTGCGATATGCCGATTCGAGCGCGGTCTGTGTGCCGGTGAGCATGCCGGCGTCTTGGAGGGCGAACTCTTTGAACACCACCGAGGCGACCTCGTGTTCGACTCGTTCACGGGCCGTGCGTGCAGGTTGGAAGCACAGCATTCCCTCGAACCGGTGGGAGTTGTAGGAGGTCGGCCAATAGCGGTAGAGCAGATACCAGCCGCGATAGATGAGGATCTCGATGTTGGGAAAGATCTGGAAGTTGTCGATACCCCACGGCTCGACCCGACCAGGATTCAAGCCCTTGGGTGGCTCGCCCAGATCCGGCGACTCCCACGGGCCGACCAGGCCGCTGCGGGTGATCCGCTCGATCGGATACATGAACTCCGCCGGCATCGTCCAGCGTCGCGCACCGCCGGTGGAGACCATCCGATGTGGGCCGCCGACCTGGAAATGCGCACACTCGAAACCTTTCCCGGGGGTGCGCACGGCGCTGGGGACCTGCTGCGAATGCAGGCCGGGGACGTGGTAATACTCCTGGAACGCGTCGGCGAACAACTTCCAGTTGCTCTGGTTGTCAGCCTTGAATTCGTACCATTCGGTCATCTTGTCGAACGGATAGCCATCCAGATCGGTGATCATCGGGCCCAGGAATTCGCGCAACGTCTGCCGCGGCGTGGCATCGAGATTGACGAAGATGAATCCGGCCCACACGTCGCAGTGCACCGGAGCCAGACCGAGCTCCGCTTTGTCGAGGTCGAAGAACTCGCCCTCTTGCTGCACGAAGCTCAGGGAGCCGTCGAGTCCGTAGCGCCAGCCGTGGTACTTACAGGTGAACTGGCGGCATGTCCCCGCGGTCTCCTCCCGGGGAAACTCGTTCCAGACGAGTTTGTTGCCGCGATGGCGACACACATTGTGGAACGCGTTGATGGCACCGTCACGATCGCGCACCACGACGATCGACGTGCGCGCGACATCGAGTTCCTTGGTGAAGTAGCTACCGGTCTTCGGCACTTGCTCGACCCGACCCACATTGAGCCAGGCGCGCTTGAAGATGGCCTCGCGCTCGAGTTCGAAGAACTCCGGCGACACCGAATCCTCGAACGACATCATCGATGTACCCAGCTCGGGGTAGTGCTGGGTCCAAGTGCCTTCGGTGGGTCTCGGCCATTGATGGGGCGTAGCCGGTTCGTCTACGACTTTGCTCATGATCGTTCCTCCCGTTCCGGGTCCGGTTGCAGGGCAACACTGTTCAACACCATCGCCAGGCACAGATACGAGCCGGCGACGAACAACAGCTCGATCAGTTGCCGATTGTCGAAATGGAGTTCGAGCTGTGCCCAGGTGGCGTCGTCGACGCGATGCTGATCGAGTAGTTGGTCGGTCATCGCCAGCAGCGAGCGCTGCACCGGCGACCACACCGGTGCTCGCGGTCCGGAGCGCACCCCGACGATCTGCTCCTCGGTGAGGCCGAGGGCCGTGGCGATCCGAACATGCTGTGTCCATTCGTAATCCGACCGGCTGCGCCACGCGACCCGCAGGATCACCAGTTCGCGGTCTCGTGGGTCGACCGTGGGGCGCTCGATCAGCAGGCCGTTGTAAGCCAGCCACGCTCCCGCCAGTTCGGTGTGATGGGCCAGCACCCCGAGAATGCCCGGCATAGCTGGGGCGTCGGGTGCTCCGGAGAGGTACCGATCGGCCGATTTGACGTGTCCGCGGAACACGGCTCGCGTGTTCTCGTCCCACTCCCGTACCGGCAGCGGCGCCAGTCGAGGAACGGTGGAATGTGTCATATCACCGACCCGCCGTTCACTCCGAGGACCTGCCCGGTGATGTAGCCGGCCTGCTCCGAGCACAGGAACACGCACGCAGCGGCGATGTCCTCGCCGGTTCCCAGGTGCCCGACTGGGATCGCCTCGGCCATCCGGGCGCTGTCGGGCAGATGCCCGGCGGCCTGCGACTGGCGCGACATCGGCGTATCGATGCCGGAAGGCGGAATCGTATTGACCGTGATTCCCGCGGCGGCGTATTCGCGCGCCAAGGCCTTGGTCATCGAGAGAACGGCGCCTTTGGACGCGGTGTAGTGCACCATGCCCGGCGAGCCGCGCTGCGCGCTCGACGACGAGATCGTCACGATGCGACCCCAGCCGGCCGCGACCATGTCCGCGACAACGGCTTGGGCGCAGTGGAACACCCCGTTCAGGTTCACGTCGACGACGCGATTCCACGCCTGCGGTGTGATCTCGGTGAACGGCGCGAAATCGACGGAACCCGCACTGGTGACAAGGATTTCGATCGCGCCGAACTCGACGCGAACCTTGCCGATCGCCTCGCGGACCGCGTCGCGATCGGTGACATCGACCGCGCAGGCCATTGCCGTCGCACCGGTGGCACGCAACTGCTCGGCGACTCGCTGCGCGGCCGCGCCGTCGATATCGAGAACCGCGACTCGATGTCCGGAATCGGCGAGCCCCACGCAGATCGACTCGCCCATACCGGACGCTCCGCCGGTCACCACCGCAACCCTGGCTTGTGTCGACCGGCCGCGTACCGGCTCCGAAACCGTAGTGGCTGTGCTGCTCATATCCGTGTTCCTCTGCTCGTCGGCAAGGTGGGCGATCGCCGCCAGGGCGCGATGGCGCCGTCGTCGGCGCGGGGGAGGCACTTCCTCCGTGGAATGGGGTGGTCGCGATGGGCCGGCCGTCGGTGGGCTGCCGCAACGACCGACGAGGTATGTTCCTTATTTAATCGAGTGCTCAATTTGAGCGAGTGATTAAGATATACGTGACGGCGCTCACGACTGTCAAGAGTCGGAATCGCGAACCGGCCTTGCTGACGATCACGGCCCACGCGGCCGTAAACTGGTGAACCCCAACACCGCTGGGCGCCGTCCGATCATGAATCGCGATCCACGCGGCAGGCCGAGCGCCTCTCGCACGACAGACAGGTCTCCATGTGAAGCCCGAGCGCAGCTCTGACGCCGAGAACTCCACCTCCCGCTCCGCACTGCTGGACGCGGCCGAGCACATCATGCTGGAGGAGGGCTACGCCGCCGTCAGCTCACGCCGACTCGGAACCAGAGCCGGGGTGAACCCCGCCCTCGTCTACTACTACTTCGACAACATGGACAACCTGTTCGTCGAGCTTTTCCGGCGAGGGGCCGACCGGAGCTACGAACGTCAGCTACGCGCACTGGAATCAGCGCAGCCGCTGTGGGCGCTGTGGGACTCCATTCATGACCAGTCGCACACCGCTCTGACCATGGAATTCGTGGCCCTGGCAAACCACAGGAAAGCGATTCAGGCCGAGATCGCCGAATCCTCCCGGCGATTCCGCTCGCTCCAACTCGACGCGGTGGCAAAGATCCTCGCCGACTACGGCGCGAGTGCGGTCCGTTACACGCCCGGCGCCCTCGTGCTGCTGATGTCGAGCATCTCCCGCTTTCTTCGGATGGAGGAGGCCTTCGACGTCGACACGGGCCACGCCGACGTCATCGACCTCATCGAGTCGTTCCTGCGTGAGCTCGAAGGGGAGCGTCGGGGTCGGGTGCGGTAGCCCAGCCGCCGGGGGTGAGCGGCGGCTTCGGGCGCTCTTCACTGATTCGTCCGATTCCGGGTCCGAGCCCTCCTCGAGTGGTACCGTCTGCGACCAGTAACACGGTTACTACTCGAGAAAGGCGCCCTCTCGTCGGGGCGACAACAGCACTTATGATCACTTTTTCTGCCCGTGCGCATCGACGCGCCGGACTGATACTGGCTGCCGCGCTGCTGGTGTCGCTGGGCGCGGTGAGCGCGCATTCCGCGCCGCCCGCGACCCGCGCCGACTGTCTGCCCGGTTCGGCGCCCGAATCCGGTTTACAGGGCGACGTCCCCGCCGCCGACCGTGACAGCGGTCGTTCTCGGGACGGATTCCGTTGCAACATGCGCTTACTCGGCGCCGCGGGCGGCCGGGGCGGTGGCATCACCTCGGTGACCTTCGAACACTGCGCCTACGTCGGCACGTTCTTCTCCGGTGATCTGCGGAGTCCGGACGCCGGCGTGCACGTCCTCGACGTGCGCGATCCGGCCGCACCCGTGCGCACCGCCACACTGACCGAACCAGCGATGCTGGCGGGAACCTGGGAGAGTTTGAAGGTCAACAAGACCCGCAAGCTGTTGGTCGGTGCGGGCGTGCCCGCCCTGGTCGGTGCGGGCTTGCTCTCGGTCTACGACATCAGCGACTGCGCGCATCCGCGCCTGCTCAACCCGGGCACCGGGACCGATCTGTCCCTGCCGCTGCCGATCACCGCCCACGAGGGCGGCTTCTCTCCGGACGGCCGCACCTACTGGAGCTCGGGTACCGCGCCCGGCCTACTCAGCGCGGTCGACCTGACCGACCCGGCGAACCCGCGGGTCGTGTGGCAAGGGCTGCCCGGCCTTTCCATGCACGGGATCGGCGTCTCGCCGGACGGCAACCGTCTCTATCTGGCGAACAACATGGGCGGGATGAAGATCCTCGACATCAGCGCGGTCCAGCGGCGCGATCCCGCACCGCAGGTGCCCGAGCTCGCCGATATGACGTGGTCGGATGGTTGGGCGACACAGCACACCGTCCCGGTGACCTACGGGGGAGTGCCCCATGTGTTCGCCGTCGACGAAGCCGGGTCCGGTGGTGTGAAACTCATCGACGTCTCCGACGATCGTCAGCCGCGGATCACCGGCTCGATCAAGCTCGAGATCAACCTGCCCGAGCACCAGGACGCCATGCTCGCTTCGGCGGCGGGCGGGTCGCTGTTCTCCTACGACGCGCACTACTGCGCCGCCGACCGGCCCGCCGATCCCACGGCCTTGGCCTGCGGCTGGACCTCGTCGGGAATCCGCGTCTTCGACGTGCGCGATCCCGGAAAGGTCACCGAGATCGGCTATTTCAACCCACCCGCCCGCACCGGGGACAGTGCCGCACTGTCGAACTCGCCGCACGCGCTCGCCTCGATCATCGGCCTGCCGCTGCTGTCGGCGCCCTCGGTCGCGCAGGCGATCTTGCGGGGCGAATTCGATCCGGAGCAGGCGCTGAGCCCACGGACCGGCACGGTGGCCTTCGGGGACCTGTCGACCGACTGGTGTTTTTCGCCTCCGGAGTGGCGCGGAAATCAGCTCTGGACCACCTGCGCCGACAACGGGTTCCTGGCGCTCGAGCTGTCACCGCAGGTCTACACCCCGCCGCCTGATCAGAACTCGACCACCGGATCATGAGCTGGCGCAGCGGTTTCCGCTTCGCCGCGTTGGGTGCGCTGGCACTGCTGCTGCTCGCGATGGGCGCGGCCCTGCGGCCTGTATTGCCCGCTGACACCACCGCCCCGAGGGTTCTGAGCGAGACCGAAATCGGTTTTGTTCAGGACATGGTGGCCCACCATGGGCAAGCTCTGCTGCTCGCTCAGCGGCTCCACGCCGACGCCGATCCGTTCGTCATCGGCCTGGCCCGGCAGATCGCCGACAGTCAGCGCACCGAACTGGGCATGTTGCTCGGCTGGCTCCGCTTGGCGGGCGCGCCCGTCGTCAACGAGCGCCCGATGGCATGGATGCCGGATTCCGAAGACGGACACCGACATTCGGCTGATCACTTGGCCCGATCGATGCCGGGGACGGCCTCGGCTACCGAGCTGGACGAGTTGGCCGCCGCGCGCGGTGGCCAGGCCGAGATCACTTTCCTGCGCCTGATGCGGCGCCATCACGCCGGCGGCATCGACATGGCGACCGCTGCGGACGCCCTGCTCACCGGCGGTGAGGTCGAACGCTCGGCCCGCGAGATGGTGCGCACCCAGGGGCAGGAGATCGGACTGATGTCCCTACTGCTGGACCGGCGCGGGAACTGACCCGTGCCCCGGACAACACACGATGAAGGTATTGCTATGTCTACGATGACACGCCGTTCACTACTCGGCGGTGCCGCCGCTGCGGGGTTGCTGCTCGCTTCGGCCCGTGGCGCCGCCGCGCAGAACCCGATCGCCGCCCGCACCGGGGGTGTCCCGCTGACCGAGGAGGAGCGTCGGGTGGTGGTGATCGGCTCCGGATTCGGCGGCGGTGTCACCGCGCTACGGCTGGCCCAAGCCGGGGTGCCGGTGCTGCTGCTCGAGCGCGGAAAGCGCTGGGTCACCGGGCCGAACGCGGAGACCTTCCCCCGGGCCACCCAGCCCGACAAACGGTTGCTCTGGCATCGTTCGAGCCCGACGCTGTTCGGTACGCCACTGCTGTTCGAGCCCTATACCGGCCTGGTCGAAGCGGTGCCGGGTGCCGGGATGACGGCACTGTGCGCGGCCGGACTCGGCGGCGGATCGCTGGTCTACCAGGGCATGTCACTGCAGCCGACCCGTGAGGTATTCGAAACCCACTTCCCCGCCGGGCTGGACTGGAAGCGGATGGACGAGGTGTTCTACCCGCGCGTCGCGCGCATGCTCGGCTTGGCCACCGCGCCGGACGAACTGGTCAACAGTGGGCCCTATGCCGCCGCACGGGTTTTCGCCGAGCGAGTCCGCGGCGCCGGAATGCCGCTGTCGAAGATCCCGATGCCGATCGACTGGGACTACGCGCTGGCCGAGCTGCGTGGGGAGATGAAACCGTCCTACACCAACGGTGACGGTGCGATGGGCGTCAACAACGGCGGCAAGCACACCGTCGATGTCACCTACGTCGCCGCCGCCGAGGCGACCGGAAAAGTGGACGTGCAGACCCTGCACGAGGTCACCGATATCGAACGTGCTCCCGATGGCCGCTGGGTGGTGCGCGTCGACCGGGTCGACACCAACGGCGTCGTCCAGGAGAACAAGGTCATCACGACGGGCACGCTCGTACTGTCCGCGGGCAGCCTCAACACCACGCGCCTGCTGGTGCGGGCCGGGGCCACGGGTGCGATCCCGGATCTCCCCGACGCACTGGGCAAGGGCTGGGGCACCAATGCCGACCGCATCTACGTCTGGCGTGATCCGGGCGCGAATTTCGGCTCCCCGCAAGGTGGTCCGGTGGTCTACGGCAGCAAGAACTGGGACGATCCGCGGTCGGCGTTCACCGTCATCCAGGCTTCTCTCCCGCCGCTGTCGCTGGACGCGGGCAGCACCATGTTGGTCGGCTACGGCGTGAGCGAGGGACGCGGCGAATTCGTCTACGACGCGGGTTCCGACGCCGCGACACTGCGCTGGCCGTCCGACGGCGATCGGGCGATCCAGGACGGCCACATCGACCCCGCTGTTCGCCGAATCGCGGGACCGGACGCGCAACTGATCGACACCAACGCGATCTTCCCGTCGACCTGGCATCCGCTCGGCGGCGCGAACATGGACAGTGTGTGCGATCTGGACGGCCGGGTGCTCGGCCAGCGGGGGCTCTACGTGCTCGACGGAGCCCTCATGCCCGGCAACACCGCCGCGTGCAACCCGTCCATGACCATCGCCGCGATCGCCGAACGCGCCTTGGATGTCCTGGTGCGCACTGATGTCGGTGTGGTGATCTGAGCGAGGCGCCGACGCGGATCAGCGCCGGCGGGCCGATCGTCGTCGACCTGTACGGGGACGAACGGCCCGCTCGGCGCGGATACCGCGGTGCTACGCCTGACGTTCCATGGGCGCAGCCGCGGCACGTGCCGCCAGGAAGTCGTCGACGATGCGGGCGCAATCCTGGTGAGTCGAGGCGCGCAAGCCGATGAGCTTCGCGAAAACGAGCGGACCGACCAATTGCGACAGAACGAAGTAGGTGTCGAATTCGCCCAGTTGCCGACGGGCATCGGGGGTATCGAGCACCTGGTCGAACGGCACCCGATACTGGTCGATGATGCGCTGGCTGAGCGAGGTGATGGCCGGATTGTCGGTGTTGCGGTCCGCGCCGGTCGCCAGCCACGCCAATGTCGACACCTGTAGTGGCGCATCACGAATCGCGTCGGCCTGCCGCTCCAGCAAAGTGATGAGCCGATCCCGCAGCGGGCCTCCCGGCGGAGTCTCCACTACCGGTGGCAGCAAACGTTCGATGGTGGCCGCCCGCAGTTGCATCGCATTGTCGAAATGCCGGTACAGGGTTGTTCTGGCGACCTTCGACAACTTGGTGACGCCCTCGATGGTCACCGCCTCCACTCCACCGGCCTGCAACAGGTCGGCAGCGGCATCGAGCAGGCGGGCGCGCGAGCGAGCCTTGCGTGGGTCGACTTCGACGTCGTCGGATCCGCTCATGTAGCCCAGTATTCCTCCGTCCAGGCAGATAACCTCATCGGCCTGCCTCCGGCAGTGTGGTTGTGCTACAAGTTGTAGCGTAGCAATACTAATAGTATCGGAGGCCCGATGGATTCCACCGGAAGTGTGCGATTGTCCGCGGCCCAGCGCTGGCTACTGACACTGTCCTGTCTGGCGGTCGTTCTCGTCACCTCCTCGATGGCGGCGCTGTACACGGCATTGCCGGAGATCGCGGCCGCCACGGGTGCCAGTCAGGCCGAACTCACCTGGATCGTCGACGGGTACACCCTGGCGCTGGCCTGCCTCGTACTGCCTGCGGGTGCGATGGGCGACAGGTACGGGAGGCGGGTGGTCCTCATCGTAGGACTGTTCATCTTCTCGCTCGCCTCGGCGGCGCCGCTGATCCTCGACACCCCGATCTGGCTGATTGCCGCGCGAGCCCTCACGGGAGTCGGCGCCGCGCTGGTCATGCCGTCCACGCTGTCGATGTTGACCGCGGGATTCCCGGCGGAACGGCGAGGCAGCGCGATCGGACTGTGGGCCGGCGTCTCGGGAGTCGGCGCGATTCTCGGTATCCTCGGCTCGGGTATCCTGATCGAAAGTTGGTCCTGGGTCTCTATTTTCGTCGGGATGGCCGTTGCCGGCGCGGTGCTCACGGTGGCAGCCTTCACCGTGCCCGAATCGGTGGACACATCCAGGCCCGCGATGGACCCGCTCGGCGCGGTCACCAGCGCCCTGGCAATCGGCGCGATCGTGGTCGCGGCGATCGAAGTGCCCGCGCGTGGCTGGCTCGATCCGATGGTGATCGCCGCGACCGTGATCGGGCTGACCCTCGCCCTGGCTTTCGTCGTCATCGAGAAGCGGGTCACTCATCCGTTGATCGACATCCGGCTCTTCGCCGACCGAGGCTTCGGTAGTGGCACTGCGATAGTGACATTGCAGTTCCTGGTGACCTTCGGCCTGTTCATGCTGATCGTGCAGCATCTTCAGCTCATCATGGGCTACCGGCCGCTGGTCTCGGCACTGGCGCTTGCCCCGATGGGTATTCCGATGGTGGTGATCTCCGCGTTCGCACCCCGGCTGGCGGAGCGGATCGGATTGCGAATCCCCACTTTCGCGGGGTTGTTGGCAATCGGGGGCGGTCTGCTCATGATCGCGCAAGTCGACGCCCAGACCTCCTACCTGGATCTACTCGGCCCGCTGTTGCTGATGAGCGCGGGGATCGGGTTGTGTACCGCGCCCGCCACAGCCGCGATCGTCGACGGCACCCCGGTGGAGAAGCACGGTGTCGCCGCGGCGGTCAACGACGCGGCCCGCGAAGTCGGCGCAGCGATCGGTATCGCGATAGCGGGCAGTGTGCTCGCGGCGGGTTACGGCCAGCGCATCGCCCCCGCACTGCCCAATCTCCCCGAGGCCGCGCGCGAACCCGTCGGCGACTCACTCGCGGCGGCGCTGCAGGTAGCCGAGCGTGCGGGTCCACAGGCGCAGCCCCTTGTCGATTTCGCGAAGTCCGCGTTCATCCACGGTATGCACCAATCCGCCACAGTGCTGGGCTTTCTGACCATCGGCGCGGCCGTTCTCATCGCCGTCTGGACACCGGGCCGACGCCACGCCGCTGCGCCCGTCGCCACAGGCCCTGACGATTCGCACCGAGAGGTCATCATCGAGTCCGGGGCGAACAGTGGGTCTTCGAGTTCCGAGAGGAGTTGAGGCGCGTTCTGTCCGGCCCTCGGTGGAGATCCAGTGTTGTCGTTCGTCGAAGGCCGCCTGTCGACGTAGGGCACGCTTCTATCGAAAAACGGGTGTCGACGGTGAGAAAATAATAGCCTAAGGCTATATAAACGCAGACTTTGGGCGCGCCTATCGCAGATCTCGGGCACTTCGGTGTATGCCTGGAGAACTGGGATATTTGGGATAAAACGCCTGATTATCCCGTATTTTCTGCCGAAGTCATCGGCCGCCGAACCTTGTGTGTACGGTCTATCCCGTTCAGGCAATCGAGTGCTGTACGTCACGGAGGGGTGCAATCTTGGGGAGGCGAATGTGCAAGTGTTCCGCAGTTCTGACAGGAGCGGTCGGCGCGGGGCTGGTATCGGCGCCGGTGGTATCGGCGTTGCCGACCGCTGAGGTGGCCGTCGGCGACTTCTACAGCACGCCGATGCCATTGCCCGATGTGGCGGCGGGAGCGATCATCCGGACGGAGCCCGCGCATCTGGCCCTGTCTGTTCCGGGTCAGCCGGAGATGATTCCCGCATCGGCGACGCGAATCATGTATCGCAGCAACGACACCCATGACGAGCCGACCGCTGTGGTCGGGAGTTATCTGGATCCCGCAGCGCCATGGACCGGGCCGGGTGAGCGACCCTTGGTCGAGTTCGACGTGCCGGCGTTGTACGCGCTGCTGGCTCGCGGGATGGCGGTCGTGATGACCGGCTACCAAGGTCTCGGCACGCCCGCCGTGGACGATTTCCTCAACCGGAAGTCGCACGGGTATGCCGTGCTCGACGCCGCGCGGGCGGCATCGGCGCTGCCCGGCAACGGCATCGGTGCCGGTGCTCCGGTCAGGCTTAACGGGTATTCCCAGGGCGGTTCGGCCACGGGTGCTGCCGCCGAACTGCAGCTCGGGAATCAGGCCCCGGCTGTGCCGGTGCTCGTAGCGTCGAGCCGCAACGATGACGTAGCGCCGTGCGGCACAGTCCGTTCGACGGTGGAGCAGTGGTGCGCAGCTGGTGCGAACGTCGAACTCGACGCCGACCTCCAAATGCCCGCGATCGCAGGCACCGCCCCTGACCACGTGGTGTCGTTCTTCCCGGGCTGGAAGGGTCGCAGCGATGGATGATCGATCGGCTCGCGGGTCATCCCGCACCGACCAACTGCCCGAGGCTGCCTTGACTCCGACATTTCGATGAGGATGTCGATGCGGGTGCCGCGACCGCGGCACCTGTTCGGGCGGTACTTGATGCCGGCGGCAGATCCGAAACGATTCCTCTGGGCATTCGGATTGCTGGCGCCGGTGTGCGCGCTGCTGCCCTCACAGTTGGTGATGCGTACCGGTTTGTCGATCTTCTGGTGGATCGAACCGATTATCGTGCTGTTCGTGATTCCGGTGCTGGATCGACTTGTCGGTGAAGACGGCCACAATCCCAGCGACGAGGATTACGAAGAACTCGGTGCCCACCGCTTCTACCGGTGGTGTACCTACCTGTTCCTCCCGATTCAGGTCGCTGCCCTGGCGATCGCCTGCCACCTGTGGGCAGGTCCGGAACTTCGATTCGTCGACAAGCTGGGGCTGGCCGTGACCGTCGGGTTCTTGGCGGGTATCGGTATCAACGCCGCACACGAACTCGGTCACCGGGTCGAGCGGCTCGAGCGGTGGCTGGGCAAAGCGGCGCTGGCGCAATCGGGGTACGGGCATTTCTACGTCGAACACAATCGGGGCCATCATGCTCGGGTCGCCACGCCGCAGGACCCGGCCAGCGCGCGGTTGGGAGAGTCGTTGTGGGAATTCCTGCCCCGTAGCGTGATCGGGGGGTTTCGGTCAGCGCTCGAACTGGAGCAGGAACGGCTGCGACGCCAGCAACGCTCGTGGTGGAGCCCGCGCAACAATATTCTGCAGTCGTGGACGATGACGTTGGTGCTGTTCGGCGGGCTCGTCGCGACGTTCGGGCCGAGTGTCTTGCCGTATCTCGCCATTCAGGCGGTGATGGGCGTTTGGCTGCTCGAGACGGTGAACTACGTCGAGCACTACGGCCTACTCCGACGTCGATTGCCGAACGGTCGGTGGGCGCGCTGCTCGCCGGCCGACAGCTGGAACTCCGACCGTCTTGTCACCAATATCTTCCTGTTTCACCTGCAGCGGCACAGCGATCATCACGCCAATCCCGGGCGTCGATATCAGACCCTGCGCACCGCGCCCGAGGCCCCGCAGCTGCCCGCGGGCTATGCCACCATGATCGTTATGGCGTCGGTGCCTGCACTGTGGCGGCGCACCATGGATCACCGGGTCCTGGCGCATTACGACGGCGACCTCACCCGTGCCAATACGATGCCCGGCCGCACTACGCGTGCGAGGCGCGGGTCGAAGTGATCGCGAGGAAGGCTGTCGCCGCGCGGTGCGGGATTAACTACAGACTGGTGGGCTCGCCGAACACCGCTCCGCTGTCGTCGACTTCGGGTGTTCTGGCCTGCACGTAGGTGTATTGGCGGATGGTGGCCGGGCCTACGCAGTTGTCGACTTTGATGTGGAAGTCGCGGGCCACGATCTGGACGGTCTTGCCCGGGATGAGCGGCTTGCCCTCACCGATATCGATGTTGGTGATGTCGCCGGGCTGCAGTGCCAATTCCAGGAACAGACCCGGGTCCACCGCGATGGAAGGAATGATGCCGTTGAACTCCTGAACCTGCGCCGATTCGACCTCCTGTGATTGTCCGGACTCCTGGGTCTCGATCTCCACCGACTCGCCGGTACTCGACCGCTCGACAGACCGTGACTGCGCCTGCTCTGTCGCCTGCCGCTGCGCCTGCTCCGTCGCGTAGTTCTGCTGCGGCCCCTCGAGCCCGAATTCCGTGGTGGGATCGACGCCAGGAACCACGGCATCGAGCCTGGCCGCACAGCCGACCGAGTATCCGGTCTTGAGCACGCCCTCGGCCTGCCCGTCGAGCCGTCCGTAGGCGACAGTGGAGACCAACGCTTCACGGCTGATGGGGGAGTTGTTCAACGGCGCGATTCGATAGATGACCTCGTCGTGTGTGCCGACAGTGAAACTGCCTATGGCCGACTCGAAAGTCTTCTCGTGCGGTGGCAGATTGACGCTATCGGCATGTGCGGTCGGCTGCGACAAAATGGCCAGCGCTGAGGCGGCACAGCTCACTCTCCGGATGATTCGCAACATGACCCCGGACACTAGTGACACCGACGGCCGTTTCCCCTCGTCACGCGGGCGCGTGTCCCGACCGATGCAGCTTCTTGTTCCCTTGTTCATCCGGCACCCGTACCGGTTCGGTCGATCGACGTCGTGGTCGCTGTCAGAAGCCGCCCACGGGCGGTGGTCCGGACAGCAGGTTCCGGACTAGCTGTCCGGTCCGGCCTCGTGCCCAGGACGACCATGGGAGCGGCGGGCTTCTTTCATCTCGGCCTCGTACAGGTGGGTGCGGCCGTCGACGAGTTCGTCGCGGATCTCGCGCTCTATCTGCCGGAACCGCGCGTAGTAGCCCTCGTCGTATTCCTCCACGATCTGGAAAGTCCACCGGCCGGGCAGCACGTTGCGGCCGACGAGCTCGGCGGCCAGCTTCTCGGCGAGCCGATGGTGGCCGGCCTCGCGCAGCATGTCCACCGCCTCACCGAGAGCGAGATCGGCACCGCCGGTGAGTTGGTGGAAGCTGTAGAGGTGCCCGCGAGCCCGTTCGGTCGTCTCCAACGCCTCCGACAGCTTGCCGACCGCTGCCACTGTCGAGGAGTTGACCCCGACGGGTCGCCGATGCCTCTGTGCAGGCTGATCGTTGTCAGTCATACCCCGAGGCTATCGCCGATTCTCCGATGTGGGCGCAGGGTCGCGGTGACGGCGCTGTACATGGTGGTTTTGATGGCGGCCAGCGTTGCCGGATTCTTGCCGAGGACGGGGGTGATCCGGTCGACGGCGGTGGTGAGGACCTCGGTTTCGGGGGCGGTGGCGTCGACGAGACCGACGGCCAACGCTTCCGGTCCGCGGAAACGGTGCCCGGTGGTCATGGCGGTCACCGCGGCTTGGGAGCTGAGCTTGGCCTGGATGAGGTCGGCCATGCCGGGGGTGAAGGGAATGTTGATGTCGACCTCGGGGAAGCAGCAGTAGTCGCGGTCGTCCCGCATCACACGATAGTCGTGGGCCAGGGCCGGCATCGCGCCCGCACCGAAGGTATGGCCGTTGACCGCGGCGATGGTGGGCAGCGGAAAAGTCAGGATGCGGGCGAACAGTTCCTGGACGCGCCCGACGTACCAGTCGGCGCGATGGCCGTTGGCCATGAGCCAGTCCAGATCCAGGCGCGGTCGAACACGCGGCGCGACAGATTTACGAACAGCTCGGACAGGGTCTGATCGAGTCGGCGGAGCTCCTCGGCGAGGTCGTCAGGGATCTCGCTGGAACCGGGGAGTTCCCGGCGATGCACGGTCAGCAGGAAACGTCCTGAGACCGGTTGCCGCACAAGGAATTCGGCGGGGGTATCGGCGGTGGCGGCAGACCCCAGTAGTGCCGCCTCGGACCTGCGTGGCCACGGTCGTGTCGTGGCCGGGGAATTGGGTAGAATCCAAATATCCGCGATCGGTCCCGTGGAATGTTACAAAGCGCCGAATCGCTTGTGCGGCAACATAATTGACGACGTAGAGTCGTCGACACAGCGAAGTCGTTCTCTTCAGATGACCGATCGCCGGACAATGGCGTTTTCGTGAACGGTCTGTGCAGGTTTTCCCGGCCGTACCCACATTGTCCCCGTCGTGTCGACGTGACCATCCATGGATCGTGACGTCCGAACTCACTGTTCCAGCGCAAGATCAGCGCACCGTATGCCTCCGTGCCGCGACGCTACGGATCTGTCCGCAGGTTCCTGGCGTGAGGTTCGAGGCCTCAGATCAGGGGGAGGTCAACTGACCCGTCTCGATCCTGTCAGCCCCAGTGAACCATCCGGGGATCTCACCGCCATGTGGCCGCACCAAAGGAATTCAGCGTTATGGACAATCCCGCGCTACCCGAAGTCCGCCGTAACGATGCTCGTTCGACGGGGAACCCGCAGCACCAGGGCGAACCCGTCGCGCTGATGTTCAGACATCCGAGTGCGACTGAGCCGATCGCCGAATACCAGGGCTCCGCGACGCGCGAACTGCTCACGCTGGTCAACGCGCGACTGTACGAAATCCTCATCAGCGGTGGTGAATTCGACGATATCTGCAGGCACATCCTCGCCACTCCCGGAAAGCGGGTTCGGGCACGTCTGGTTCTCGCGAGTGCGGGTCTGCTCGTGACCGACGCGTCCGAACCCAGTCGCGCCGCCCTCGATCTGGCCTGCGCGATGGACATGCTGCACGAGTCCTCGCTGGTGCACGACGATATCTGTGACGGTTCGCTGCTGCGCCGCGGCGCGACCTCGGTGCCCGCCGCGTTCGGTGTGCGCATCGCCGCCAGAGCAGGATTCCACATAGCAGGTGCTGCGGTGCAACTGATCGCGCAGGTGCTTGCCGACAACCCGAGAGCGTTCGCTTGTCTGGGTGAATTGCCCGGCGTGACGTATTCCGACGGGCTGTCGGAGCTGTCATTCGGCCAGCTCATCGAGATGCTGCCGCCCGCGGTCGAGGCGACCGCGCTGCGCCGGCATTACCGACTCGTCGCCGGCGCCAAGACCGGCACCTTGTTCCGATTGTCCTGCTCCTACGGCGGCACCGCGGGCGGCGCCGATCACGATCGCCTGCGAGCGTTGATGACATACGCCGATGAGCTCGCACTCGCGTTCCAGATCATGGACGACGTCCGCGATATCGAGGGCGGTCCCGAACTGGGCAAGGACGCAGGTGGTGACCTGGAACGACGGGTTCCGACCTGGCCGGTGATCGAATGGCTCGAGATGCGCGCCGGAGCGCGGGAGATGTGGCTGTCCGCGGACACCTCGAGCGCGACCCTGCAAGCCGATCTGATCGACAGCGGGGCCACCGGAGCCGCGCGCGCGGTTGCCCTCGACGCCACGCAGAAGGCGAGCGCCGCGCTCGATATCTTCCCGTCATCGTCTGCTCGCGACGACCTCCATGCACTGCTACAGGAAGTGATCACCCGATGAGACAGACCAGAATCGGATCACTCGCCCATGGATTTCGACACCTGCGCCGCGCACCGGATATGGCCGCGCTACGGGCCGCCGCCTCGCCGGAGGAGCTGGCCCGGCTGGCGCTGATCCCCGCCGGTCGCAACCTGGGTATCTCGGTGAGCTTCCTGCCCACGCATCTGCAGGCAGAGGCCACCGCCGCCCTGCTGGCTTGCCGAGTTCTCGACGCCTTCGAGGATCTCAGTGACCGCACGATCGCGAGCTGTGCCGTGCTGGACGCTGCGGACTATCTCAACGGCAACACAGATACGAAGCCTCCCGCACTGCCATCGGTCAGCGCGGAAGCCCGCGACAGCGAAGCAGTCGACCGGCTTCTGGCCGAGCGCATCGGCGACATCAGGGCTCTGCTCACAGCGCTGTCACCGGCCGGGCGCACGCGTGTCGGCGCGGTGGTCATCGATGTCGCACGGGTGATGGCCCGCAACATCGACTCGCCGCTGCCGCGGGTCGCCTACAGCGAAGGTGTGCTCGGCCGGGTCACCTATTACGCGTGTGAACTCGTCACCGAACCCGTTGTGCCCGAGGCGGATCTGCGCGAACTGGCCGGCTGTCTGGCCATCATCGCCCAGTCCGCCAACGACCTGCGCGACAACGAGTTGGAGATCTACGGCGTCGCCGACCGTGGGGAACTGAAGCGGAAGGTGATGCTCCAGCTCCTGGTGCCGGCGCTGGGCGGCTTCGCCCTGCTGGCCAGGCTCGGTCCCGCCACGCCGAGTTTCGGTGCGCGGGCGGCTATGGCGCACATGACCATCACCACGACCGCCTTTTTGTGCGGTGCCGTCGACGCGCCCCCGCCCTTCCGCCGCAAGGTCGGCGCCGCGCTCCTCGCGGCGGCCTCGTCGAAGTACTGGACCAGGATGCTGGATCGGGTGCGGCGAAGTGTCGACGTGGCAGTCCACCGAATGCTGGACGACTCACCGGAATTCGGCGACGGGACGAACACGGCGACCGAGGCGCTCGTGGTCGGCGACCCGCTGTCGATGCCGACCTCGCTGGTACCGCTGATCGTCGACACCACCTTCGCCATGGTGCAGACCCTGCCCGAAGGCGCGCTGACCGGCGAGCTCACCGACGCCGAGGTTCGCACCATGTTGATCGCCGACCACCTGGCTTTCAGCGCGATGGAACGCGTGCCACCACACGACCCCGACGCACTGCAAGCCCTCGCCACACAACTCCAACTCGGCGCCCTCGACACCGGCGGGGGCGATCGGTAGACCAGCGTTCAACGCACTATCTCTCGGACGAACCGCTCGCCGATCCACTACCCAGAATGCACAGCGGATTCGCCACCATGGCCGCCTGTGCCGAACCGGACGACGAACCGGTGATCCCGGCCTCGACCGGTGGCGTATTCGGCACCGGTGCTGACGGGTTGCCCGAGCCGCCCGTCAGCATCGACGCGCCGTCGAGATTCGCGGGAGCCGAGACATCGAGCAGATCCAGAACGGTCGGTGTGATGTCGGCGAGGGTGTATCCGTTGTTCTGCGTTCCCGCCGCGAACCCCGCTCCCCGCGCGATCACGAAACTGGCTGTCTCGTAGGCACTCTGCCCGCCATGCCCCCCGTCCGGCTTGTGTCCGTGGTCGGTGGTCACCAGGATCGTCCACCGCTCGTTCGAATGTGAGGCCGCTCGGGCGTCCACCGCGGCGGTGATCTGCCCGACCAGGCCGTCGACTCGGCCGATGGCATCGCGATAGGCCTGCGGCCAGACTCCGCGCAGCGTGTGACCCACGATGTCCACCTGATCGAGGTGTGTGAACAGCAGATCGGTCGCCTCCTCGGTGATGGCCGAGACCACCTCCGCGGTGGCCTGGGAATCGGCGGTGGTCTCACAGACGCCCGCACCGGTGGGATCTATCTGGGTGACGGCCACCCGGTCGGCCTGCGGGCTGCCGGTGCGCGCGATCATGCCGATCTTGTCCCAGGTCCCGATGGAAGCCGTCGACAACGCCGGGCGCTCCCGCTCCACCTGGGTGAAAACGGTCGGATACTGTGCGAAAGGTCCTGCGTTGCAAGTGGATCCGTTGTCCTGGATCCCGTGCTTGGTATCCCACACGCCGGTCAGCGCCGTTGCCCACGAGACGCACGACATGGTGGTGTGCGGGGCGATGGAGGTGCGTGCCAGGGTGCCCTCCGCGGCCAGGCGGTCGAGGTTGGGGGCATCGGCCGCCGACACCTCACTCCACAGTGTGCCGTCGATGCCGATGACCACGACCTTGTTCACGACCGGAGCCGCGGGGGCAGGCGCTGCCGCGGCGAAGGGGACAGCGGCCAGGGCGGCGGCAGCGAGTATGCGGTGAGTACGAGACATGCGCGGCACCGTAGTTGCCGAGCGACGGCGGCACCCAGCAAATTGGACAATTGACCGATACGGTCCCGCCCACTGGGAAATCCTCGTCGTGGCGCGCCCTTGGCGTGCGGTGAATTTCCGAGCCATTGCCGTGTGAGGTCCGGTTGATTGCCATGGGCTATCGCTCCCTGTCGACGCAGGAAACGGCCGTAGGGTCGTCGAATATGAGCATTCGTCTCGGATACCAGATGCCTTACTTCGGCTACGCCGCCTCACCGCGCGAACTGTTCCCGCAGGTCATCGCGCAGGCGCAGGAGGCGGAGGCGGCCGGATTCGATGCCGTGCTGTTCATGGACCACTTCTATCAGGTCTATGGGCAGCCCGATGACTGGATGCTGGAGGCCTACACCGCCCTGGCCGGGTTGGCCACCGTCACCGAGCGAATCCAGCTGGCCACCCTGATGACCTGCAACACCTACCGCAATCCGGCGCTGCTGGCCAAGATCGTCACGACGCTCGATGTGATCAGCGGCGGCCGCGCGGCCCTCGGCATCGGCGCGGGCTGGTTCGAGCAGGAGCACCTCGGCTACGGCTTCGAATACGGCAGTTTCACCGAGCGGTTCCAGCGGCTGGACGAGGCCCTGCAGATCATCTCGCCGATGCTGCGCGGGCAGCGGCCGACCTTCCAGGGCAAGTGGTACCGCGCCGAGAACGCGATCAACGAGCCGCACGTGCGTGACGACCTACCGATCCTGCTCGGTGGCGGCGGTGAGAAGAAGACCTTCGGCCTGGCCGCGCGGTACGCCGACCACCTGAACCTCCTCTGCCACACCACCGACCTACCGCGGAAATTGGCCACATTGCGACAGCGCTGC
This sequence comes from Nocardia sp. Root136, assembly GCF_001427185.1. Taxonomy (NCBI): domain Bacteria; kingdom Bacillati; phylum Actinomycetota; class Actinomycetes; order Mycobacteriales; family Nocardiaceae; genus Nocardia; species Nocardia sp. Root136. The sequence goes on along the minus strand of NZ_LMFE01000001.1, from coordinate 75,293 downwards.
GAGGAAGCCGGGCGCGACCCGCAGACCCTGGAGACCAGCTTCCGCGCGGTCGTCGTCGTCGACGAGAACGGCGACCGCGCGCGCAAGCTGGCGCAGGAGTTCATGCAGCGCGATGTCGTGGTGGTGATCTCGGAAGACAGCGTGTTCGCCGGCACCCCCGACGATGTGGCGGAGCAGGTCCAGCGCCGCATCCTCGATCACGGGGTCGACGGCATCATCGTGAATATGGTCGCCAACGGTCACGAGCCGGGCATCCTCGAACTGGCAGGCAAATCCCTGAGCCCACTGGTGCACGGCTGAGTCGCGGCTGTTCCGTCTGGCAGGCGGGGCGTGGCGCGGATTGATGCCCCGCCGAGGAGGTCGCCGTGCTTATCGAGTCGACCTGGTGCGGCGAACGTCTCGGCTCGGAAAGAGGCTGTCCCACAGTCTTGTCGGGGTGCGTTCGGGATCCATCAGCTCGTTTTCCGCCAGGACGCTGTCCTCGTCCGCGACGGTATCGGGGTCGAATCGGACCAGGGTGCGGCCTTCGCCGCGCAGCGCTTCGACGGTGCGCACGAGCGAGGATGTTTCGGCGAGGGTGGCGTCGAATTTCGCGGGGTCGGCGTCGAGGTGTTCGCAGAGCAGGCGGCGGCGGATGCCGAGGATGGTGTCACGGAGGACTTCGCCGTCGGCGGTTGTCGGGGTGACCTCGACGGCGAGGTCGCATTCGGTGTCGAAGCCCATCGATCGATTGTTGAGGTTCGATGATCCGACCCGCAGCAGGCGGTCGTCCATCACCAGCACCTTGGCGTGGACATAGATGGGCGCACCGGCGGCGGTGACCGGGTAGTAGACGCCGAGCCGGTGGTGGATGTCGGCTTTCCACAGCAGATGCAGGAGGCGTCGCCGGGCGCCGTCCATGGCCGCTTGCTCGAGCCAACCGTCGGCGTTGCGGGGGAGTACCAGCACGATCTCCGGGCCGTTCGGTTCGCGCAGGCGCGCGGCGATCGCCTCCGCGAGGGTGCGCGACGCCAGGTACTGGCTCTCGATGTACAGCGCGCGGGTGGCGCCCGCGATCGCCGCGCGATACAGCGCCTCGATCTCACGGACCTCGGTGCGGTCGGCGAGTTCGGGGAGAGTTCGGGCGATTCCCACGTCGACGGAGCGCATCGTCGGCTGCAGGTCTTCCGGCCACGGCGTGTCCCCGGCGATCTCGTCGACCGGGCTCAGGTCTTGTCCCGTGGCCGATTTCCATCGGGCGGCGGCCAGTTCGCCGATCGCCTTCGCCGCGGCGCCGTCCACGGCGGTGGTCGCATCGTGCCAAGGGCCGTAGCGGTCGTCGTTCGGCGCGGTGCGGTAGGTGTTGTCGTCGCGGTGGTCGCTGGTGTCCCAGCGGTCGACGGTCATGTCGATGCCGCCGCAGAACGCGAGTTGGTCATCGATCACGATGATCTTCTGATGGTGCGCCGCGCCGACGGGGTGCGCTCCGTCGATTTCGAAGTGCAGGCGTCGGTCGGTCATCCAATTGACGACGAAGATCGGTGTCATCCCCCGGCCGATCGCGGCGAACGCACCGACATTCCATTTCAGCAGGTAGATCTCGAGATCCGGACGTTGCTTCGGCAGCCAGGACAGGAATTTGCCGAGTCGATCGGGCCCTTCGAGGGTCTTGCCCTGCGGTTCGAACTTGATTCGGGTGTCGAAGTCCCAGCCGATCAGCACGATGCGTTTGCGCGCCCGCAGCATCGCGGCCTTGGCGTAGCGGAAGTAGTCCGCCGCGTCGATGATGCAGGCCAGGCGATCTGCCTGGGCGATCTGCCAGCAGGTTTCGCCGGGAGTGAGGATTTGTCGCTCGTCGCTCATGTGTCGTCAGTCCCGTCGTTCGGCACCCGTCCCCGCAGGTGAACGATTCACAATACTGGGTGGGCCGCCGACCGCTCGGGGCCGCTACCCGCCGCTCCGGGCGACGACACGTCGCCGTTGCTGCGTGCCTGCCTGATGTCGGGGCCGAACCGTGTGAATCTTGGGTGTTGTACCCAGGCGTGATCAATCTCAGACCCAGTATTCGATGCATAAACGATGCAAAATGCGGGAGTTGATGCCACAATGGGAGATGTGGATGCAGAGCGAACAGCTATCGCGATCCAGCACTGCCGAGCGTCGCCGAGCGAGGACGGTTCCGCGCAGTTCGCAGGGTGGCTCGACCGTACGCAGGGCTCGGTACGCGATCACGTCGATGAGTTCGTCCGGGCGCGTTGCGCGGCGGAACTGGACCCAGAAGGGTTCTCGCTCCCCGGTCGGCTGATGATCGATTTCGCGTCGGGCGGCAAGTGCGTACGGTCGGTGTTCGTCTATCTCGGCTGGCTGTGTGGTGGTCTCGGTGAGTCCGAACCCGCGCTGCGCGCGGCCGCCAGCGCGGAGCTCCTGCACGCGTTCGCGCTCGTGCAGGACGACGTGATGGACGAGTCCCAGGTCAGGCGGGGGCGGAAGTCGGCACATCTGCGGCTCGCCGCGTGGCATACCGATCAGGGGTTGTCCGGATCGTCGGCCCGATTCGGTGAGTCGGCGGCGATCCTGCTCGCCGACCTGTACCTGGTGTGGGCCGAGCGCATGCTGCGTGAAAGTGGCGTCGGTGCCGCCGCGTTGGATCGCGCATGGCCACGTTATGACTCGATGCGCAGCGAACTGGCGGTCGGCCAGCTCGCGGATTTGTCCAACGACGCGAACCGCGTTCCGACCTTGGACGCGGTGATGGACATCGCGCGCCGCAAGTCCGGCAACTACACCGTGCGCCGACCCCTCGAGCTGGGTGCGGCAATGGCCGACTGCGACGCGACGGTGATGCGCCTTCTCGGTGAATACGGCGAAGTGATCGGGGAGGCATTCCAGATTCGCGATGACCTGCTCGGCATCTTCGGCGACCCCGCGACAACCGGCAAACCGACCGGCGACGACGTCCGAGAACGGAAGGCGACCACCGTGATCGCGCTGGCTGATCAGCTGGCCGAGCCGTCGGACCGTGCCCGGCTACGAGATCTCTGGACGAAGAAGGTCATCGATGAGCGCGACGTGGCGCTCGCACAGGCGGTGGTCACCGACAGTGGCGCGGCACAGTGCGCTGAACAGATGATCGGCGACCGCGTCGACCATGCGCGTCGGCTGCTCGACGTCGCCGATCTCGAACCGTCGGTGGCTGATGCTCTGCACCGAATGGCGCTGCTGTGCACCCACCGCACGCACTGACCGTCGTCACCACCGACTGAAAGGGAACGATGCGAACGATCTCGGGAAGAACCGATGAGGTGATCGTCGTCGGCGCCGGTCTGGCGGGTCTGGCCGCGGCGTTGCACCTGGCCGGACGCGGTCGCACCGTCACGGTGGTGGAGCGTGAGATGTTCGCCGGTGGTCGAGCGGGACGCCGCGATGTCGATGGGTATCTGCTCGACACCGGGCCGTCGGTGCTCACCATGCCCGATATCGTCGCCGACACCCTTGCCGCGGTGGGAGAGGATCTCGACTTCCGGTTGGACCTGTTGCCGGTCGTTCCCGCTTACCGCGCGCACTTCGCCGACGGCAGCGGGCTGGATGTTCACAGCGACGCATCGGCGATGGAAGAGTCGGTTCTGGCATTCGCCGGCCCCAGGGAAGTCGACGGGTATCGCCGAATGCGCGCGTGGATGAGCGAGCTGTACCGCGTCGAATTCGATCGGTTCATCGCCGCGAACGCCGATTCCCCCCTCTCGTTGCTGACACCCGCGCTCGCGCGGCTGATCGCATTGGGCGGATTCCGACGCCTCGACAGGGCGATCGGATCTTTTCTGACCGACGAACGACTGCGCCGAGTGTTCACCTTCCAATCGCTCTACGCGGGGGTGTCGCCACAACGAGCGTTGGCGCTGTATGCGGTGATCTCCTACATGGACACGGTGGGTGGGGTCTACTTCCCGCGCGGAGGAATGCGCGCGCTACCGGAGGCCCTGGCCGCCGCCGCTGTCGATGCCGGTGTGACGTTCTGTTACGGCGAGACAGTTCACGACCTGGAACGGCGCGGTTCCCGGATCACCTCGGTGCTCACCGACCGCGGTCGTCGAATCCCTTGCGATGCCGTTGTTTTGGCGACTGAACTGCCCACCGCCTACGAGTTGCTCGATCGCGCACCGCGCCGTCCGATCCGCTGGCGCCCGGCACCCTCTGCGGTCGTCATGCATATCGGAATGCCCGCCACGGTGCCGACAGCACACCACAACCTCGTCTTCGGCGAAGCGTGGAAGCAAACCTTCGACGAACTGATCGGTGCGGGGGAGTTGATGTCCGACCCGTCGCTGCTGGTGACCCGGCCCACCGCGACCGACCCCGCCCTCGCTCCGCACGGGCGCGATCTGTTCACCGTTCTCGCTCCGGTACCCAACCTCTACCGCAGCAAGGAATTGGATTGGGATCGCCGCGCCACCGCCTACAGCGAGGAGCTCGCGGCGATCGTCGAGGACCGTGTGGTCCCGGGCTTCGTCGAAAACGCCGAGATCATGCACGTGGATACTCCCGCCGATTGGGAACGGCAGGGCCTGCTGGCCGGCACTCCGTTCTCACTCGCGCATACCTTCGCCCAGACCGGCCCCTTTCGTCCCGCGAACATGCCACGCGGCACGGCCAATGCGGTGCTGGCCGGCTGCGGCACCGTGCCCGGCGTCGGCGTGCCGACGGCCCTGTTGTCGGGCCGTCTCGCCGCCGACCGCGTCACCGGCACGGTGTCGACCTCGCGGACCTCGACTGCGACCAGGAGTGATCGACGATGATGCACACCGAACTCGACGCCGCCGGCATCCGCGCTGCGGGGCTGCGGGAGTCCTATCAGCGATGCCGGGACCTCAACGCGCGCCATGGACGCACGTTCTTCCTCGCCACTCGGCTGCTCGCGCCCGCCCAACGGCCCGCGATCCACGCGCTCTACGGCTTTGCCCGGTGGGCCGACGACATCGTCGACGAACCCCCGGCCGACGCCGCCGCCGGCTCTGCGGCGGCACGACTGGACGCGGTGGCGAAGGACCTGCACGACAGTCTTTCCGGGACCCCCGGAGACGACCCGATCCTTGCCGCGCTTGCCGATACCGCCGCCAGATACCAGATCGACCACGCCTTGTTCGACGATTTCCTCGACTCGATGCGCATGGATCTGACGGTGACCGACTACCCGGACCGGGCCGCGCTGGATCGCTATATGCACGGTTCGGCAGCGGTGATCGGGCTGCAAGTACTGCCGGTGCTCGGCACCGTGGGCGCACAAGCCGATGCCGCCCCGTACGCGGCGGCGCTGGGAAAAGCGTTCCAGCTCACCAACTTCCTTCGAGACATCGCCGAAGACCTCGACCGTGGCCGGGTGTATCTGCCTGCCGACGAGCTGGCCGCTTTCGATGTGGATCGCGCCCGGTTGCAGTGGTGCCGGACGAATCGCCGCACCGACACCAGGGTGCGATCGGCCCTGTCCGCACAACATGCGATTGCCCGAGACTGGTACCGATACGCCGACGCCGGAATCGAGCTGCTGCACCCGGTGTCGCGACCCTGTGTCGCCACCGCGGCTGTGCTTAACTCGGAAATTCTCGACCGCATCGAGGAAACCGAGTTCGCGGTGTTCACCGCACGCGCCACCGTGGGCAACGCGCGTCGCACCCGGGTCGCCGGTTCGGCGTTGGCTCGCGCGTTGTGGGCGCGGCGAGGCGGGCGCGCACGCGCGCTGACAAAAGCCGAAGGGGCGACGTGATCTCTCGAACTCGGCGAAAAAAGGCGGTGCGGGTCATCCAACTCGGCGGGATCCGGGACTAGTTTGTGCTGTGAGTACCTGATGCCTCGGGATCCCTGAGCAGATGGACCGATGGTTTCGCCGTTTGGACCGCGTGTTGTTGACCGAGAGTTAGGTGACACGATGGAACGCTGGCAATACCTGATCGTCATGGGACTTTGCCTGCTGGTGACCCTGCCGTTGGAGTCTTTCGGTGGCGGGGTCTATCGGCGCCCCGCCCGGCTCGCCCGATGCGTGCTCCCGGTGGCCGCCGTGTTCCTCGTCTGGGACGCGATGGCCATCGCTGCCGACGTCTGGACCTACAGCCCGCGCTATCTGACAGGCTGGACGCTGCCGCTGGCGATACCGGTCGAGGAACTGGTCTTCTTCCTCGTCATTCCGCTGTGCGCACTGCTCACCTACAACGCGGTCGAGACGATTCTCCAGCGGCTGCACCCCACCGAGTCGTCCTCGGCCCCCTCGGAGCGGACCCGGTGACCGGCCTCGGTTATACGCTGCCCGCGCTGGTCGCGGTGGTCCTCGTCTGTGTATGGGAACTCGCGTTCCTCCGGACAGGGCTGTTCCGTCGGCCCGGCTATTGGCTGTCGATGATCATCGTGCTCGGCTTCCAGATCTTGGTCGACGGCTGGCTCACCAAACTCACCGCACCGTTGGTTCTCTACGACGCCGAACACATCACCGGGATCCGGTTCCCGTGGGACATCCCGGTCGAGGACTACCTGTTCGGCTTCGCCATGGTCACCGCGGTCCTGCTGCTGTGGGAACGCGAACGAATCCGGGATCGGAAAGGTGTGCGCTTGTGAACGACTCTCGAATCGGTGTCGACGGGCTATCTCGCGACGAGGTCCCCACTGCCTTCGACGCGGTCGCCGACGATTACGACCGCCTTGTCGCGGTGAATCCCGGCTATCACAAACACCTGCGCACCTCCGCGCGCCGGATGCAACTTCCCGACCGCGGGGCAGGGCTTCGATTGCTCGACGCAGGCTGCGGGACAGGTGCTTCCACCGCCGCGTTGTTGTCGGTCGCCCCGAAAGCGGAGATCGTCGCTGTCGACGGATCGGCACAGATGCTCGCACGAGCGCGTGCCAAGACATGGCCCGATTCCGTCCGGTTCGTGCACAGCCGCATCGAGGATATCGAGGCCGCGGGCATCGTCGGCCCCTTCGACGGCATCTTCGCCGCCTATCTCGTGCGCAATCTCGCAGACCCCGACGCCCAGCTCCGCGCGTTCGCCGCACTGCTACGCCCTGGCGCCCCACTGGGGGTGCACGAATACTCGGTGGCGGAATCGAGGTGGGCCCGCATCGTCTGGAACACGGTGTGCCGCACCATCATCGTGCCCGCCGGATGGATGCTCAGCCGCGACGCCACGCTGTACCGACACCTCCAACGAAGCGTCGTCTCCTTCGACAGCACGTCCCGATTCCGAGAACGGCTGCGCGAGAACGGCTTCACGGCTGTCTGCAGCGAAACCGTCCCAGGCTGGCAGCACGGCATCGTGCACACGTTCCTGGCGACCACCCATCGTTCTCAGTACCTGGATGGAGTCGAGCGCTAGTGGACGCAGCTATCGGCCGCGATCGGCGCATCGTTCACCATGCCGCCGCCCGTCCTGTCGGTCGTGAGCCGGGCACCCGCCCGTACGTGGTTGTGGTCGGCGCGGGCATCGCCGGGCTGACCGCCGCTACCGGGCTCGCCGAACGCGGCATCGAGGTCGAGGTGATCGAAGGCCAGGAATATCTCGGTGGTCGCGTCGGCGGGTGGACCGACGCCCTTCCCGACGGCACCACGATCGCGATGAACCGTGGTTTCCATGCCTTCTTCCGGCAGTACTACAACCTGCGGCAATTGTTGCGCCGTACCGATCCCTTACTGCAGCGCATGACGCGCGTCGACGACTATCCGCTGGTGGATGCCGAAGGCCGACGCGATTCGTTCCGTCGCCTGCCGCTCACACCGCCGTGGAACGCGCTCGCCTTCGCGGCGCGCAGTCGCACGTTTCCGCTGCACGAGTTGTGGCGACTCGATGCCAGGGCCGCGGCTCCGTTGGCGATGGTGTCGGTGCCCGCCATCTACGAGCAGTTGGATCATGTGGACGCGGAAACGTTTCTGCGGAAGATCAAATTTCCCGTCGCCGCACGCCATCTCGCCTTCGAGGTCTTCTCCCGGAGCTTCTTCGCGCCGCCGACGCAGATGTCAGCCGCCGAATTGGCTGCCATGTTCCACATCTACTTCCTCGGATCCAGCGAAGGGCTGCTCTTCGACGTGCCGACGTCGAACTACGACACCGCACTGTGGTCGCCGCTGAGCGAGTACCTCGCAGCGCGCGGAGCGCGGATCCGCACCGGAACGACCGTCACCCGGGTGCAGACGGGCGGAAACCGAACCTTCCGAGTCCACGACGACGTCGGCGGCGTCGTCGATGCCGATGCGGTGGTGCTGGCGACCGACGTCGCCGGGCTGTGTCGGATCGTCGCCGACTCCCCGGATCTCGGCGATTCCGACTGGCGCTCACGGATCCATGCGTTGCGCAGCGCCCCACCGTTTCTCGTCCATCGCCTGTGGCTGGATCGGCCGGTCGCGCAGGAGAGACCGGCGTTTCTCGCCACCGGCGGGATGCCTCCGCTGGACAACATCAGCGTCCTCGACCGCTACGAGGATCAGGCTCGCGACTGGGCCGAGCGGCACAACGGTGCGGTGGTCGAACTGCATGCCTACGCAGTGTCCGAGGTTCGGACACCGGAGTTCGAGCGTGAGATCCGCGGACAGCTTCTCGCTCGACTTCACCACCTCTATCCCGAGACAGCCGAGGCGCGAATCGTCGGTGAACAGGTGTTGTGGCGACAGGATTGCCCCCTGTTCGGAGTAGGCGACCACGCCGCCCGCCCCCCGGTTCGCACGCCGCACGACAAGCTGATGCTGGCCGGGGACGGCATCCGTATCGACCTGCCTGTCGCGTTGATGGAACGTGCCGCCACGACCGGCTGGACCGCGGCGAATGCCCTGCTCACGCAATGGGGCCTGTCCGGGCACGACCTGTACACCGTGCCCACGACCGGACGACACGCGGTGCTGCGCCGTCTCGCCGCGCGCGAAATGTCGAAAGCGGCGATCCAGGAGGAATCTGTATGAGCGACAGGATCTTTCAGCGCTGGCCCACCGGCTGGCCGGTACAACCTGTCGATTCCGAACGGTGGTCTGCCCAGAATCCCACCTACCGCGACGCCGACCCCGCTGTCATCGGCGCAGCACTCGAACGGTCGCAGAACCGTCCCTCCGGGAACTGGTACGTCTTCGGCGCGAGCCGTGACGTTCGAAACGATCGGCCTTTCGGTGCCACAGTCGCCGGCGTAGAGCTCGTGGCCTGGCGCGACCAGCAGCAGCGGCTGCTGGTCGGACCCGGCGCATGTCCGCACCTCGGTGCGCCGCTTGCTCAGGCGAGAGTCGACTGCGGGGCGCTGGTGTGCCGCTGGCACGGCCTACGGCTCAGCGGGGACGATGGACCAGGCTGGGCAGCATTGCCGTGCCACGACGACGGGGTTCTGGTCTGGGTCCGACTCGACCACATCGGCGCCGAACCGCCGTTGGACGCGCCGGTCATCGGTGCTCGTCCGGCCTCGAATCGCGCGATCTCGGCGGTCGCCACCGTGACCGGGGTGTGCGAGCCCGCCGACATCATCGCCAACCGGCTCGATCCCTGGCACGGGTCCTGGTTTCACCCCTACTCGTTCGCCCATCTCGAGGTGCTCGAATCTCCTGCGGCCGAACCCGGCGCCGCCGACTCTGTCGAACGGTTCGTCGTCGCGGTCACCTTCCGGGTCGGCGGTCGGCTCGGCGTCCCCGTACACGCCGAGTTCATCAGCCCGGAACCACGAACGCTGACGATGCGCATCATCGACGGCGAAGGACAGGGCAGTGTCGTCGAAACCCATGCCACTCCGCTGGGCGTCGGACCTGACGGACAGCCGCGCACGGCCGTCATCGAAGCAGTGGTCGCGGACAGCGGCAGGCGTGGCTTCCGCGTAGCCCGACACGCCGGCGCCGCGCTGCGGCCGCTGATGGCACACGCCGCGACCCGATTGTGGCGTGACGATCTCTCCTACGCGGAGCGTCGCTACCAATTGCGCACTCGGCACCGGAGCGGGTGAACACGAAAGTGTGCATCATTTCTGCATCATTTGCACGATCGCGTCCGTTTCGCTCCTAGGATCATTGGAGGTGACAACCGCATGTCGGCGACCACTCGGCAACTCCTGATCAGCTCACGGAATTGCCCTCGCACCAGCCCGTACGAGCCTTGGGTGCATCTTCTCCTCTGGCCGTCGGCAACCTGGACGAAAGTTCGATGACCGTCGGAAATCGTGGTGGCGAACCCCGCCGCCTCGTCGGAAGGAGAAAGCGAGTGAACACGATGAGAAGCAACACGAGAGTAACCGTGGCAGCGGTAGCGGTGTCAGCGATGGCGATGTTCGGTCTGGCAGCGTGTTCGTCAGACGATTCGTCATCGGACTCGACATCGACGTCGATGGCGACAACGTCATCGATGTCGACACAATCGATGGCGCCGACTTCGGGTGCTGCGGCAGGGGCCACCCTGGTGGGTCCGGGCTGTGCGGAGTATGCCGCGCAGGTCCCGACCGGGCCGGGGTCGGTCGAGGGTATGTCCGAAGTACCGGTGACGGTGGCGGCGTCGAACAATCCGCTGCTCACCACCTTGACCGCCGCGGTATCGGGTCAGCTGAATCCGCAGGTCAACTTGGTCGACACGCTCAACGGCGGCGAGTTCACGATCTTCGCTCCGGTGGACGCGGCCTTCGCCAAGGTCGATCCCGCGACCATCGAGAGCTTGAAGACCGATGCACCCACGCTGGAGAAGATCCTTACCTATCACGTGGTGCCGGGCCGGATCGCGCCGGACGCCATCGTGGGTACGCAGACAACGGTGCAGGGTGGCACGGTGACGGTCACCGGCTCCGGTGACAATCTGAAAGTCAACGACGCCGCAGTGCTCTGCGGTGGCATCGATACCGCCAATGCCACGGTCTACCTGATTGATTCGGTTCTGATGCCGCAGTGAGAATCTCGTCGATATCTCGACGAGACACAGTGAAAACCTCTCTAGGAGATTGACATGAAGATTCACCATTACGGGCGAGCAGCCGGAATCGGCTTCGGCGCGGCCATCGCGATCGCGGGTGTGATCGCGATGGCGCCGACTGCCGCCGCAGCGCCGGTCGACTGCCGCGTTCCCGGCGCGGGCATGATCGAGAATTCATCGGACACTTCGGAATGCGCCGCGTCGAGCGTCGGCGGAAGTGCCGCTGCCGCGTTCGGAGTCGATGGATCCGCTGCGGCGTCGGCGGGGCCACAGGCGCTCGCTCTCGCGATCGGCGTAGGTGGCGGCGCGGCAACCTCGCAAGCACAGGGCCTGTCCGGGCCGGCCGCTCTCGCGTTGGGTCCAGGATCGACGGTCGACGCCAGCGGTGTGCGGCCCGGACTGGCGCTCGGGATCGCCGGTGCCGGTGCAAGTGTCACCATCGACGGGAAGACCACGCCGACCTGCGTGGGTGGCCCGGCGCTGGCCGGTGACTTCCAGACATTGCAAGGCTGCGTCTCCCTCGGGTGACTCGTAAACGACCGGGTGGGTAGCCGATACCACCACTCCTCGAGCGTCGAACCTGTTGCGCGCCAGCCTTTGTGGATTCTGTAGGTGTCATCCGGAGCCGCGCGAAACCTCGCGCTGCGCGCGCCCCTAGGGTGCGCGCAGCGCGGGCGGACTCGGACGCTGTCGGTGGTCGCCACACCTGCGCCAATCGCACGCGCACAGTACCGACGTTCAGTTTCCGCGAAGGTGGCGTAGTGAACGAGAAGTGTCGTCGCGAATAGTGCTGGGTGAGTACCCCTGTCGCCATTGCCCGCCGCACGACACGGGTATCGCGGTAACCGATCCTTCCGGCCACGGACTGCGTGGTCGCACCCTAGGTGCCGAGGAGGATATCGGACATCAGGTGCTCAATTCGGGCAGCGCCGCATTCGGGATGGTCGGTTCCCATCAATTGCTCCAAGTCGACGACGAGGGCGAGTGCTGCGTGGACGAGGACTTGGGCGTGCGCGGGCGGTAAGGAAGGCCGGGCGGCGGTGACGAATTGGGCGCAGGCCTCGATGGCGAGTCGTTGACGGTGGTTCATCGTCGCGCCGTCGGCAGCCGGGAGATTGGCGCTCTCGGCGTGGTACACGAAGGACAGTCCGGGCTCGGAGATCGAATCCTGGACATAGCTCTCGATCAGCTGGGTCAGCGCGGCATGTGGGTCGCTGTCGGAAGCAGCGGTCACGGCGGTCGTGATTCGGTCGAGACGACGATGGAATACGGCGGTGAGCAGGTCACCTTTGCTGCGGTAATAGCGGTAGAGCGCCGACGCGGAAGTCAGCCCGGACGCTGTCGCGATGTCCTCGACGCTGACGACGGGGTAACCGCGTGTACGGAACAGTTCGACAGCTCGGAACATCACCAATTCGTGGTGGTGCCTGCGCACCGCAGGAAGGTCGGTGTCGGCGGGCACCATGGTCGGAAGCGTCGTGCCGACAATCGTTTTGCAGGTCGTGGCCAGAATCTCGGCCAGCTCGGGGGCCGGGACGCGGGTGCGGTGGTCGCAGACACTGGTGATCACACTCATCAATGCACTGGTGATGACGGAGCGTTCCGCGTCGGACAGTTCGGGTCGCATCTGCTCGATCCGATCGCGCAAAGCGGCTTCGGTGGTGGCGACCTGATCCAGCAGAACGCGCCGGTCGTCGTCGTCGAGGTAGCGGTGCTGCCATCGCAGCAGCGCACCGCAGCCCCGGTTGGCGAGCGCGGCACCGATCATGGCGTCGACGGTGAAGTCGAACTTGCGCTGAGGATCCCAGTTCCTCGCAACTTCGGGCAGGCGCACCACCCGCACTCCGAGTTCGCTGAGCCGTAGCGTCTCCTGCCGGAACAGGCTGTATTTGCTGGGAAAATGCCGATACACAGCGGCGTGGCTGATATCCAACTCGGCGCCGATTTCGTTCATGCTCACGCCGTGCAGTCCTCGTGCGCCGAATGCTTCGGCGGAGACCCGTGCGATGTGCTCACGACGGTCGGCAGGCCTGCGCCGGACCGGCGCAGGGCTACTCGGCTTCGGTGGGGGACCAGGCGCTGTCTTTGCTGTGTGAACTCTACCAACGGCCATGCCCCGACAGTAGTGGTGGAACACGTTCCGCAGCGGGTTCAACGGCATCTGCGCAGGAACTGAATCGAAGGTCACATATGGGAAGCTCCCCACCGGCAAAAGACCATCCAGTCTGCACCTCATGTGTCCACGTGGTCTAGGAACGTCGTCTCATACATCAGAAGTATGGGTAACTTGATCCTGTCATTCAGTGGCGCTGTTCGAGCCCGACGGCGTCTCGTAGTCGATCTGCGGCCGCTCGGAGTTCGGGATCGGTGGACGCGGAGGAATCCAGGAGCGCGGCCAGTGCCTCGGCGATGACATTGAGTTTCTCTTGCGCGGCCTCGCTCGCGCGGCGGCCGGCGTTCTCGAGCAGTACCACCAACAGCAGCGTGAAGACGCTCGCAACGGTGTGAATGGCGACCTGCCACGTTTTGAGGTCCGTCCACCACGGCAAGCTGATCAGCCACGCCGTGACGATTCCGGCGCAGACGAAGAAGAACGGGGCCTGGCTCACCCGCAGCTCTGCCTGCTCGACGAATCGGTCGAAAGGCGAGCGGCGATCACCTCCGCCACGGCTGCGCGCGGCTTCACTGCGGCGGCGCTCCATCATCGAATTCTAGGCCCATCTCACCCCCGTCGCAGCAGGACCGATGTCGCGGTCGGACATTCCTTCATCTGTTCACTTGGACAGATAAAGGGCGTAGTGTTCTGAAAGGTGAACGGCAGCACCGTGGCAATGCATATGAGCGACGGGATCGTCGATGCGCCGACGTCGCTGATCTTCGCGGGGATCGCGGCGGTGGGACTCGGGCTCGCGGGCTGGCGAGCACGGGCTGAACTCGATGAGCGTGCCGCGCCGATGGCCGGGCTGGTGGCCGCGTTCATCTTCGCGGTCCAGATGGTGAACTTCCCGATCCTGCCCGGTGTGAGTGGTCACCTGCTGGGTGGGGCGCTGGCCGCGATTCTGGTCGGGCCCGCTCTCGGGGCATTGTGCGTGGCGGTGGTGCTGGTCGTGCAGGCACTGCTGTTCGCCGACGGCGGGCTGACCGCACTCGGCACCAACATCACGAACATGGCCCTGATCGGCGTCGGCGTGGGATATCTCGTCGCTCGGGCCGGGACAGCGCTGCTGCGCCGGCGGAGCGACACCGGGATGGGTGTCGTGGCGTTCGTCGCCGCTTTCATCGGAACACTGTGTGCCGCTATGGGTTTCGTCGTCGAATACGCAATCGGCGGGGCTGCGGGCTCCACGGTCGGGGCGGTCGCGGGGTTCATGTTCGTCACCCACACGTTGATCGGGGTCGGCGAAGGCATCATCACCGCGATCACCGTGGTGGCGGTGGTGAGCGTACGACCCGATCTGGTCTATGTGCTGCGGGCCGCCGGTCCGGTGTCCGCGACAGCGTCTCCCGCTCGCGTGCGGTTGTCCTTCACCGGTTTCCTGTGGGTGTTCGCCGCGACCTCGGTGTTCGTTGCCGGGGTGCTGTCCTATGCCGCGAGTTCACAGCCCGACGGGCTCGACGCCACCACCCGACGTGGGTGCTCCACGGTCGAGGTGAACGGGGCCGAGGAACTGCATGGTGAGTGCATCGCGCAGAGCGCCGAGGAGCACCGGTTCGTTGGCTCTCCGCTGGCGGACTACGCGATCGACGGCAACAGTGATCTGGCCGGTCCGGCAGGCGTCGTCGGTGTCGGAGCCGCCTTCGCCGTGCTGCTCGCGGTGGCCCGCACAATCCGGATCGGCCGAAACGGATCGCGCCCGGCGGCCCGCACGGGTGACGTCGCGGCGCGGTCGGATACGGAGCGGGAGTAGGTGAGCGCCTCGGTCCACCGGCTGTATCTGGCGGGGAATTCACCGGCGCATCGGACGCCGACCGAGGTGAAGATCGTCTGCGCGGTGGTTACGGTGTTCGCGGTCGTGGCGACGCCACGGGAGTTGTTGTGGCCGTTCGGCTGTTATGCCGTGGGCTTGGTCGCGCTGTGGCTGTGGTGGGGAATCGGGCTGCGCTGGATCGCGCCGCGTCTGCTGATCGAGTTGCCGTTCGTCGTGTTGGCGATCCTGCTGCCCTTCGCCGCCGGGCAACCCCGCACCGAGGTTTTCGGGCTGTCGCTGTCGGTGACCGGCCTCTACGCTGCGTGGGGCATTATCGCGAAAGGCACTATCGGCGTGGGCATCTCACTGACCTTGGCCGCGACGACGAGCGTGCGTGCCTTGCCCGAAGGACTGACGCGGCTGCGCGTTCCCGGCACGATCGTGATGATCGTGGTCCTGATGCTGCGCTATGTCGACGTGCTGGTCGACGAGGCGGCGCGGATGCGGCTGGCACGGATCTCACGCGGCGACGACCCACGCACACTGCGCCAAGCCGGTGCGACCGCACGCGGCGCGGGCACTCTGTTCCTGCGATCCTACGAACGCGGCGAACGAGTTCATCTGGCCATGCTGTCACGCGGATTCGACGGCACCGTGCCCGATGTCGGCACCCCGCCTGCCACCCGCGGGCAATGGCTGCTCGGCTGCCTGCCCGCGGCCGCCGCGATCGCGGTCTGCGCGGGTGCTTGGATGGTGCGGTGACCGAACCGACAACCCCGGCGGTGCGTGTGGTCGACCTGACGTTCGCCTATCCCGACGGGACCGGCGCGCTGAACGGGGTGAACCTGGAGATCGCGCCAGGGGAGCGGGTGGCCGTTCTCGGGCCCAACGGCGCGGGCAAATCCACCCTGATGCTGCATCTGAACGGGGTACTCACCGCCACCTCGGGGGAGGTGCACATCGGCGGGATGCGGCTGGACCGCACCAGTGTTCGCGCCATTCGGCAACGGGTCGGGGTGGTGTTCCAGGACCCCGACGATCAACTGTTCATGCCGACCGTGGAACAGGACGTCGCGTTCGGGCCCGCCAACTTCGGTGTCCGCGGCGACGCCCTGGCCGAACACGTACGGGAGGCGCTGGACGGGGTGGGGATGACGGATCGGGCCGGGCGTTCACCGGCGCACCTGTCGCTCGGCGAACGCCGCCGGGCCGCGCTGGCTACGGTGCTGTCGTGTCGACCGGAGGTCCTCGTCCTCGACGAGCCCGCCGCCAACCTCGATCCGGTGGCCCGCCGCGAACTCGCCGAGATCCTGTTGTCGCTGCCGACCACCATGCTCGTGGTGACCCACGACCTGCCCTACGCGCAACGGATCTGCGAGCGGGCCGTCATCCTCGACGCCGGCGAAGTCGTCGCCGACGGCCCCACCGCCGACATCCTCGGCGATGCCGCGCTGCTCGCCGCGCACCGGCTCAGCTGAGCCGGTGCCGACCATCGCGTGGGTGGGTTGCTCAGGAGTAACCTGAGCGATGGGTTCACCCTCGACGAGCCGAGACTGCGATGCACGAAATGGCGATCACCCAGAGTGTCATCGACGCCGTATGCGAACACGCGGCGGGTGCACAGGTGCACAGCGTGCTCCTGGAGGTGGGCGTGCTGTGCGCGGTCGTTCCGGAGGCGATGCGGTTCTGCTTCGAACTCGCTGCCGAGGACACCCTGGCCGAGGGTGCGCGCCTCGAGATCGACGTGGTACCCGGCCGGGCGGGCTGCCGAAGCTGTGGCGCGGAGTTCACCGTGCTCGAGCCGATCGCACTGTGCGAGTGCGGCAGCGCCGATGTCGAGATCAGAGCCGGGCACGAACTCCGAATCCGCTCGATGGAAGTGAGCCGAGAATGTGCGCAACCTGTGGATGTGGCGACGACGACGCCGCGGTGATCACCCTCCCGCACGAACACGAACACGAACACGAACACGAACCGCACGGCCACAGCCATGGTCACGGCGGCGATCACGTGCACCTGCCGGTGACCGAGACCATCACCCTCGAGCAGAAAGTCCTGGCCAAAAATGACCTGTTGGCCCAGCGCAACCGCGAATGGCTCGCCGCCCGCGACATCCTGGCGCTGAACATGACCAGCTCGCCCGGCGCGGGCAAGACCACGTTGCTCGAACGCACGATCCGCGAGTTCACCGAGGTGCCGATCGCGGTGATCGAGGGCGATCAGGCAACCCTGCTCGATGCCGAGCGGATCGGGGCGACGGGCTGTCGGGTCGTGCAGATCAATACCGGCGCGGGCTGTCATCTCGACGCCGAGATGACCTACCGCGCGCTGGAGTCACTCGATCCCGCACCCGGCACGCTGCTGTTCGTCGAGAACGTCGGCAACCTGGTGTGCCCGGCATTGTTCGACCTCGGTGAACGCGGCAAAGTTGTGGTTATCTCGGTGACCGAGGGCACCGACAAGCCGCTGAAGTATCCGCACATGTTCGCCGCGGCCTCTCTGGTCCTCGTCAACAAGATCGACCTGCTGCCCTATGTCGACTTCGACCTGGACAAATGCCGGGAATACGCGGCGAGGATCAACCCGCACGCGCAGATCCTTCCACTGTCGGTGACCAGCGGTTCCGGCATGGCGCGGTGGTACGACTGGCTCCGTCGGCAGCGATCGGCAACTATTGAGGATCACTCACCGGCGACATAGACTGACGTGATCAGGATCACAGCGTAGGTTCCCGCGAGCCTGCGATCTCGCTTCAGAAAGTGGCGCAGCCCATGCCTACCCAGGAAGCAATCAAAGCAGAACAGGCCCTGATCCATGTGCTGTGGATCAACGCGGGCCTCAGTTGTGACGGTGATTCGGTCGCGCTGACCGCCGCGACGCAGCCCAGTATCGAGGAGATCGCGCTCGGCGCTCTTCCCGGCCTCCCACAGATCGCGGTCCACTGGCCGTTGATCGACTTCGAATGCGGTCCCACCGGCGGCGCCGACGATTTCCTCGAATGGTTCTTCAAAGCCGACCGTGGTGAACTCGAACCGTTCGTGCTCGTGGTGGAAGGTTCCATCCCGAACGAACAGCTCCACGAGGACGGCTACTGGTGCGGTTTCGGCAACGATCCCGCCACCGGACAGCCGATGACGACCAGTGAATGGCTCGATCGGCTGGCCCCGAAGGCCACCGCGGTGGTCGCGGTCGGCACCTGTGCCACCTACGGCGGCATCCACGCCATGGCGGGTAACCCCACCGGCGCGATGGGTGTGCCGGACTACCTCGGCTGGGACTGGAAATCCAAGGCCGGAATCCCGATCGTGTGCGTGCCCGGGTGTCCGGCCCATCCGGACAACATGTCCGAAACGCTGACCTACCTGCTCTACATGGCCACCGGACAGGCCCCGATGATTCCCCTCGACGAGGCGCTGCGCCCGAAATGGCTGTTCGGCGCCACCGTCCACGAAGGCTGTGATCGGGCGGGCTATTATGAGGAAGGCGACTTCGCCGACGAGTACGGCTCCCCGAAATGCATTGTGAAACTGGGATGTTGGGGCCCGGTGGTCAAATGCAACGTCCCCAAGCGGGGCTGGATCAACGGCGTCGGTGGCTGCCCGAACGTGGGCGGCATCTGCATCGGCTGCACCATGCCGGGATTCCCGGACAAATTCATGCCGTTCATGGACGAGCCGCCCGGCGGCAAGATCTCCGCGACGGCATCAGGGCTGTACGGGTCGGTGATCCGCAGTCTGCGCCACATCACCGGACGCACGGTGGACAAGGAGCCGCGTTGGCGGCACAAGGGCGAGAAGCTGGAATCCGGCGCCACCCGCACCTGGTAGGAGGCGATTGGAATGACTGCCATCATCCCCGAGCCGTCACACAAGCGGATCGATCCCGACAGCCTGGTCGAAATGGCCTGGGACCCGATCACCCGCATCGTCGGCAGCCTGGGAATCTATACCAAGATCGATTTCGAGAACCGTGAAGTGGTCGAGTGTCACAGCACCTCGTCCATCTTCCGCGGCTACTCGATCTTCATGCGGGGCAAGGACCCCCGCGACGCGCATTTCATCACCAGCCGCATCTGCGGGATCTGCGGCGACAATCACGCCACCTGTTCCTGCTATGCCCAGAACATGGCCTACGGGGTGAAACCGCCGCACCTGGGCGAGTGGATCGTCAATCTCGGTGAGGCCGCGGAATACATGTTCGACCACAATATCTTCCAGGAGAATCTGGTCGGCGTGGATTTCTGCGAGAAGATGGTCGCCGAGACCAACCCCGGCGTCCTGGCCCAGGCGGAGAAGACCACCGCACCGCATTCGGCCGAGCACGGCTATCGCTCCATCGCCGACATCATGCGCGCGCTCAATCCGTTCACCGGCGAGTTCTACCGGGAAGCGCTGCAGGTCAGCCGCTACACCCGGGAGATGTTCTGCCTGATGGAGGGCAGGCATGTGCACCCGTCGACGCTGTATCCCGGCGGTGTGGGAACCGTCGCGACCATCCAGCTGATGACCGACTACATGACGCGCCTGATGCGCTACGTCGAATTCATGAAGAAGGTCGTGCCGATGCACGACGATCTCTTCGACTTCTTCTACGAGGCGCTGCCGGGCTACGAACAGGTCGGACTGCGGCGCACCCTGCTGGGTTGCTGGGGCTCCTTCCAAGACCCTGAGGTGTGCAATTTCGAGTACAAGGACATGGAGGAGTGGGGTCGGCGGATGTTCGTCACCCCCGGCGTGGTCGTCGACGGAAAACTGGTCACCACGTCCCTGGTCGACATCAATCTCGGTATCCGAATCCTGTTGGGCAGTTCGTATTACGACGACTGGACCGACCAGGAAATGTTCGTGAAGACCGACCCGCTCGGTAATCCGGTCGACCGCCGTCACCCTTGGAACCAGCACACCAACCCCAAGCCACAGAAGCGCGACATGGACGACAAGTACAGCTGGGTGATGTCGCCGCGCTGGTTCGACGGCACCGACCATCTGGCCCTCGACACCGGCGGTGGGCCGCTGGCGCGGCTGTGGTCGACGGCGCTGGCCGGGCTCGTCGACATCGGCTACGTGAAGTCGACCGGGCACAGCGTGCAGATCAACCTGCCCAAGACCGCGTTGAAGGGCCCGGTCAGCTTCGAATGGCAGATTCCCGCGTTCGGCAGCAACACCATCGAACGCAACCGCGCCCGCACCTACTTCCAGGCTTACGCCGCGGCCAGTGCGTTGCACTTCGCGGAGCAGGCGCTCGTGGAGATCCGAGCGGGACGGACCAAGACGTGGGAGCACTTCGAGGTACCCGACGAGGGCATCGGCTGCGGGTTCACCGAGGCGG
The DNA here is from genome assembly GCF_001427185.1 of Nocardia sp. Root136. Classification (NCBI taxonomy): domain Bacteria; kingdom Bacillati; phylum Actinomycetota; class Actinomycetes; order Mycobacteriales; family Nocardiaceae; genus Nocardia; species Nocardia sp. Root136. The sequence goes on along the minus strand of NZ_LMFE01000001.1, from coordinate 55,180 downwards.
TGCGCGGGGTCCTGTCCCACCACATGGTGATCAGGGACGGCAAGATCGCGAACTACCACCCGTATCCGCCGACGCCGTGGAATGCCAACCCCCGCGACAGTTTCGGCACGCCGGGACCCTACGAGGACGCGGTGCAGGGCCAACCGATCTTCGAGGAGAACGACCGCGAGCACTTCAAGGGCATCGACATCATGCGTACTGTGCGCAGCTTCGATCCCTGCCTGCCGTGCGGTGTGCACATGTACCTCGGCAACGGCAAGTCCCTGGACAAACTCCACTCGCCGACCCAGACGCTCACCGGGGAGTAACGGTGATGCCGGATCGTCCGGGGGAGCACGACGAGGCGGCGTTCGACCCGGACCGGTGGCGCGGCGCAGGCGACCGGATCGAGACCCTGCTGAACGCGAGTTCGGCGGGTGGCGTCGTCGCTCGCGAGCGTGCCGAGCAACTGGTGCGAGAGGTCGCCGACCTCTACGGTGCCGGGCTGGCGCGCGTCCTGGACCTGGTCGATGGTGGCATCCGTGAGCGACTCGTCGCCGACGATCTGATCGCGAGTCTGCTGCTGGTACACGGCCTGCATCCGCACGACGTGCACACCCGGGTCCGCGCGGCACTCGACAGCGTGCGCCCCTACCTGGGGTCCCACGGTGGTGACGTGGAACTGCTCGGCGTGGCCGACGGCGTCGTGCGCCTCGAACTGTCGGGCAGTTGTCGCACCTGCCCCTCCTCGTCGGTGACCCTGGAACTGGCGGTGGAGGACGCGGTGCGCGCCGCCGCGCCGGAGATCGAGTCGATCGAAGTGGCTGCCGCGCAACCGGAATCGACGGATTCGTTGATCTCCGCCGATTCGTTGTTCGCTCGGGTGCACGCCGACCCCCACCCGGTCGAGTCGCAGCACGGGAGCTGGATAGCGGTTCCGGAACTGGGAGAACTCGGTGCGGGCGAGGTCGGTGGCTTCGTCATCGGTGGGCAGACCGTGCTCGCCTGCCGAGTCGGTGACGATCTGTTCGTCTACCGCGATCACTGTCCCGCCTGCGACAACTCGCTCGCCGGCGCGGTTTTGCATCGCCGGATGGGTTTCCCGGTCGGTGACGCCGTGTTGCGCTGCCCGACCTGCCGGGCGCACTACGACGCCGTCCATGCCGGTGCCAGAGTCGACGGCGAAGGACATCTGGAACCACTGCCGGTGCTGGTACGCGCCGGGGAGCTCTCGGTGGCCGTGCCCGTGGGGGTGGCCGGGTGAGTTCTGGGCTGGGGGTGCTGCGGCGCCTCACCGTCGACCGCAAACCCGCCGTCCCGGCGGGCGAGCGATGTGAGATGTGCGCCGAGGCCATCGCCGAAGAGCATCAGCATGTGGTGAATGTCGAAGGGCGCCAACTGTTGTGCGTGTGCCGGGGCTGCTATCTGCTGTTCACCGACCAGAACGCGGTCCTGCGATACCGCGCCGTGCCCGACCGGTACCTGCGCTTCCCTGACTTCACCATCGGCCACGGCGAATGGGACGCGCTCGAGATCCCGGTGGGCCTGGCGTTCTTCTTCGACAACTCGGCGCTGGGCCGCACCGTCGCGTTCTATCCGGGACCGGCCGGCGCCACCGAATCCGAACTGCCCCTCGACCAATGGCGCACGGTGCTCGAGCGGCACCCGGAGATCGCTGTCGCGGTCCCCGACGTGGAGGCACTGATGATCCGGGTCCCCGAGCGGGGCACCGCCGAGGCAGCCTGCCTGCTGCTGCCCATCGACACCTGCTACGAATTCGTCGGCCGGATGCGGATGCTGTGGCGCGGATTCGACGGCGGTCAGGACGTGCACCGCTATCTCGACGAGTTCTTCGCCGCGGTCTCGGCGCGTGCGCGACCGGGTGGTGTGTGATGTGCCCGGCCTACTCGACGACCTTCGCGGTGCTCGACATCGCGCCGGAGCCCTATGCCGCGACGCCGACGCTGTCGGCCCGGATCGGCATCGCGGTACTCGGTGAGGAACCGGTGCACGCCATCGCCCTGCGCGCGCAGGTGCGGATCGAACCGCACCGCCGCGGCTACACCGACGAGGAGAGCGCGGGCCTGGTCGACCTGTTCGGCCCACGCGAGCGCTGGCGCGACACCCAGCGCTCCTTCCTCTGGATGCACTGCGCCACCATGGTTCCCGGCTTCCACGGCGGCGCGCAAGTTGACCTGCCGATGCCGTGTACCTACGACTTCGAGGTGAGCGGCTCCAAATACCTGCACGCCCTACGCGAGGGGACAGTGCCGCTGATCTTCCTGTTCAGCGGCACTGTCTTCATCCGGGGCTCCACCGGTTTCGCGGTGCAGCAGATTCCGTGGGACCGCGAGGACAAGTTCGAGATGCCGGTCTCGGTCTGGGACGACATGATGGCCACGAACTTCCCGAACTCGGGCTGGGTGCGGCTGCGGCGCGAGACCCTCGACGCGCTCGCCGCGTACAAATCCAGCCACGGGATGCTCGGTTTCGACGACGCGGTACTGCGCCTGCTCGACACTGCCGAGGAGGACCCATGAGCATCGAGCTGACCAGATCGCAGGCCAGGGCACGCGCGGTCGCCGACGCGGTGCTCTACGAGGGCTACCTGCTGTACCCGTACCGGGCCAACTCGCGAAAGAACCAGTCGCGCTGGCAGTTCGGTGTCCTGGGCCCCACCGGGGCGGCCGCGGCCGGACTGGGCGAGGACCCGGAACTGTCGGCCCAATGTCTGCTCGACGCGGATGAGCTCGACGCGGACGCGTCCGCCTCGGTCACGCTGACCGTACGGTTTCTACAGCTGCAGCGTCGGACCGTCGAGGACGCCGGGAACACACCGGTCGCCGAGCTCGTCGCCGACGGCCGATCGTGGATCAGCTGGGACGAGGCGGTCGAGCGCGAACAGGTGATCGGTCCGCTGCCGCTGACCGATTCGACCGCGCGGCTGACGATTCCGGCAGGCACCGACTTCGAGACGATCCCCGGCCCCGACGGCGCACCGGCCGGACGACTGGTCCGACACCGCGCTCACCTCGACGCGGAAGTCCAGCTGACCGTGGACCGTGACGAGCGCTTTCTGCGTCTGAACCTCACCCTCCGCAATACCGGCACCCCCGCGACCGACCAGTATGACGCCATCGCCCGCTCCCTGATCGGCGCGCATATCATCGCCGAAACCGAAGGCGGCCAATGGGTTTCCCTGCTCGAACCGCCACCCGACGCTGAAGCGGCCGTCGCCCGATGCGCCCAGCACCGGTGTTTCCCGGTGCTGGCCGGGCCACCCGGCGACCACAGCATCGTGCTGATCTCGCCCATCATCCTCTACGACCACCCCGAGATCGCCGAGCAGAGCGAGGGACCGCTGTTCGACTCCACCGAGATCGACGAGATCCTCACCCTGCGCGTCATGACCATGACCGACGACGAGAAGGCCCAGGCTCGCGCGACCGACGAGCGGGCGGCGCAGATCATCGACCGTTGCGACGCGATGACACCGGAGGCATTGCAGCAGCTGCACGGTGTCCTGCGGAATCCGCACGCCGAGCAGGCCGCGCTGATCCCCGAGGTGCCCGACGGCGTCGACTGGTGGGACCCGTTGGCCGACAACGCTGTTCGCCCCGATACCGACGCGATCATGGTCGGCGCGGTCCGGGTCCGCAACGGCAGCAGGGTGCGCCTGCATCCGTCTCGGCGCGCCGATGCCCACGATCTGTTCTACGACGGCCGCACCGCCAAGGTCGTCTCGGTGCACGCCGATGTCGACGGGCAATCCCACGTCGGCGTGGTCATCGAGGACGACCCCGCCGCCGAACTGCACGAATGGTATGGCCGGTACCTGTATTTCGCCCCGGAGGAGATCGAACCGCTCGACAGCCAACGAGAATGAGAGAAGAGGTCAATCATGGCCACGATAGGAATGATCGCGGTGGCGCTCGCCGCCGTGGCGGCAGCCGCCGCCGCGGTGCTCGGCGTGCGTTCGATACCGGATGTCCAGCGCTACCTGAAGATGCGCCGGATGTGACATGACGGCGCGGGTGCTCGTTGCGGGGATCGGCAACATCTTCCTCGGCGACGACGGCTTCGGGCCCGAAGTGGTGCGGCGACTACCGCCGCACGGCGAGACCGTGCGCGTGGTCGACTACGGCATCCGCGGCATGCACCTGGCCTACGACCTGCTCGATCCGTGGGATGCGCTGGTACTCGTCGACGCCGTCCCCGACCGCGGCGCGCCCGGCACCCTCGCGGTCTTCCACGCCGAACCCGACCCAGCGGGCGCGGCGCAGCTCGACGCGCACGCCATGAACCCCGACGCGGTGTTCGCGAGCGTCCGCGCGCTGGGCGGAACCCTGCCACCGACCGTCGTCGTCGGCTGCCAGGTCGACTCGGTGGAGGAGGGCATCGGCCTGTCCGATCCGGTAGGTGCCGCGGTCGATCCTGCTGTCGAGGCGGTGATAGCGGTCCTCGCGCGACTGGTCGCCGATCCGCACGAGTCGATCGCGGACCCGCCTGAGCCGGTCACCGACTCGCACGGGCCTGTCGCGCCGTCGAACCGATCGGAGGGGTGAACCATGTGCCTCGGCATCCCCGGGCAGGTCGTGGAGATCCTCGACGGCTACCACGGTCAACTCGCCCTGGTGACGGTCTCCGGCGAGGACCGGAAGGTGAACATCGGCCTGCTGGAGCAGGATCCGGTCCGTCCCGGCGACTGGGTGATCATCCACATGGGCCTGGCCGTGGAGAAGACCGACGAAGCCGGGGCGGCCACCGCGCTGGCCGGGCTGAACCTGCTCGGACGAGGTGAACAGCCATGACCGCCGGCCGGCAACGCCGCCGCCTCGTGGTCCGCGGCGTGGTTCAGGGCGTCGGCTTCCGGCCCTTCGTCTACACCACCGCCGCCGAGCTGTCCCTGTCCGGGTCGGTGGCCAACGACAGCTCTGGCGTGATAATCGAAATCGAAGGCGCCCCTGCCGATCTGGACGAGTTCGCGCGACGCCTGCGCGAGCACCCACCGCCGCTGGCCGTCGTCGAATCGGTCGAGCAGACCCCCGTCGCGCTGCACGGCGGCACCGGATTCCGCATCGCCGACACCACCCGCGACGGCGGCGGCCGCACCCTGGCCTCACCCGATGTCGCGATCTGCGCCGACTGCGCCACCGAACTCGCCGATCCCACCGACCGCCGCTACCGCCACCCCTTCATCAACTGCACCAACTGCGGTCCCCGGTTCACCATCATCGCCGAACTGCCCTACGACCGATCCCGCACGTCGATGGCCGACTTCCCGATGTGCGACCGCTGCGCCGCCGAATACACCGACTCCACCGACCGCCGCTTCCACGCCCAGCCCATCGCCTGCCCGGACTGCGGCCCCCGTCTCGGTTACCTCGGCCCCGCCGGCTCGCCGGCCGGTACCCATGGCACCGCGCACCCCACCACCGGGCCTGATGAGCCACTGGACTCGGCGCGAAACCTGTTGCGCGACGGCGGGATTCTCGCGGTCAAAGGCATCGGTGGTTACCACCTCGCCTGTGATGCCACGAACGAGCGTGCCGTGGCCACCTTGCGGGGTCGAAAGCGGCGCGGCGACAAGCCTTTCGCCGTCATGGTTCCCGACCTCGCCACCGCCCGTGCGATCGCGGAGGTCGACGACACCGCCGCGGTGCTACTCACCGGCCCCCAACGCCCCATCGTCCTGCTCGCCCGCAGGCCACTTCCCGCCACGGCGGCGTCCGACGCCGACTCGCGAGTCGTGTGCGACCGCGACCCCATCGACCTGGCGCCTTCGGTCGCGCCCCGCAACCCCGACCTGGGCGTCATGCTCGCCTATACACCGCTGCACCTGCTGCTGTTCGGCTTGTCGGGCGACCGGCCCGCCCCGCGGGTGCTCGTGATGACCTCCGGCAATCTCGGCGGCGAACCGATCTGCTTCGACGACTCCGATGCCCGCACCCGGCTCGCCGAACTCGCCGACGGCTGGCTGTCGCACGACCGCCGCATCCTCACCCCCTGCGACGACTCGGTGGTGCGTGTCGTCGACGGCATCGAACTACCCCTGCGCCGCTCGCGCGGCTATGCACCCCTCCCGCTGACCCTGCCCGTCCCGGTACCGCCGATGCTCGCTGTCGGCGCGGACATGAAGAACACCTGCGCGGTCGGCGAAGGCCGCTATGCCTGGCTCAGCCAGCACATCGGCGACATGGACGACCTGGCCACCCTGCGCGCCTTCGACTCCGCCGCCGAGCACCTCGCGGAACTGACCGGGGTCCGACCCACCCAGCTCGTCGCCGACGCGCACCCGCGCTACCGATCCACCACCTGGGCGCGCACCCACGCCGCAGGCCGTCCGGTGCACACCGTGCAGCATCATCACGCCCACATCGCCGCGGTCATGGGCGAACACGGACTCGGCGCCTCGGACACCGTCACCGGGATCGCGTTCGATGGCACCGGATTCGGGCCCGACGGCGCCATCTGGGGCGGTGAAGTCCTGGCCGCCGGCTACAAGGGCTACCGGCGGCTCGCGCACCTGCAGTACGTGCCGCTCGCGGGTGGGGATGTCAGCGTGCACCGGCCCTACCGGATGGCGCTGGCGCATCTGTGGTCGGCGGGACTGGACTGGTCGGACACGATCGCCTCGGTCGCTGCCTGCCCCGACGACGAACGAGCGGTGCTGGCACACCAATTCGGCTCCGGCTTCGGGTGCACCCCGACGTCGAGCATGGGACGGCTCTTCGACGCCGTGTCCTCGCTGGCCGGGGTCCGCCACATCGTCGACTACGAAGCCCAGGCCGCGATCGAACTCGAGGCCCTCGCGCGCGCCGCCGACCCCGGCTCGCGCAGCTACCGGTTCGGCCTCGACCACACCGCCGACCCGGCGGTGATCGACCCGGCCCCGGTCGTGGCCGCCGTGGTCACCGACGCCGATCACGGCGTCCCGGCCGCCGTGATCGCCGCGCGTTTCCACCACGCCGTGGCGGCGCTGGTCCTGGACCTGGCTCTGGATTTCGCACCGCGCCCGACGACCGTCGCGCTCTCGGGTGGGGTGTTCCAGAACGCGTTGCTGCTCTCGGCGGCACGCACCACGCTGCGCGACAACGGATTCCACGTCATCACTCATCGCCGACTGCCGCCCAACGACGGTGGTCTCGCGTTCGGACAACTACTCGCCGCCGGTGCGGGTTGAGCGAAAGGAGAGCAGCGATGTGCCTGGCAGTCCCGGGAAAGGTGCTCAGCCTGCACGAACGCGACGGCACCATGATGTCGGTCGTCGACTTCGGCGGCGTGCACAAAGACGTGTGCCTGGAATACATTCCGGACGCGGCGATCGGCGACTACGTCGTGGTCCACGTCGGCTTCGCCATCCAGCGCCTCGACGAGGAATCGGCGTTGCGCACACTGGCCGAATTCGAGCACCTCGGTGTGCTCAACGAGGAGTTCGGCGACGGGTTCGCCCTCGCCGCCAAACAATCCGGGCTCCCCGATCCCACGGCGGAACCGGCAGCGACCGACTCCGGCGACGACACGGAGGTGACGTCATGAAGTATCTCGACGAATTCAGCGATCCCGACCTGGCGAAGAAGCTGCTCGACCAGATCCGCGCGACCACCTCCCAGCGGTGGGCCATCATGGAAGTCTGTGGCGGACAGACCCATTCGATCATCCGCCACGGCATCGACCAACTGCTGCCCGACGAGATCGAGATGATCCACGGCCCCGGCTGCCCCGTGTGCGTCACCCCGCTCGAGGTGATCGACAAGGCGCTCGAGATCGCCGCGCAGCCCGGGGTGATCTTCTGCTCCTTCGGCGACATGCTCCGGGTACCGGGTAGCGAACGCGACCTGTTCCGGGTCAAGAGCGAAGGCGGTGATGTGCGAGTGGTGTACTCACCACTGGACGCGCTCACCATCGCCAGACAGAACCCCGATCGGCAGGTGGTGTTCTTCGGCATCGGCTTCGAGACCACCGCACCGGCCAACGCGATGACTGTCTATCAGGCCAAAAAGCTGGGCATCGAGAACTTCTCGCTGTTGGTCTCGCACGTGCTCGTCCCACCTGCCATCGCCGCGATCATGGAATCGCCGAAGTGCCGGGTCCAGGGCTTCCTGGCCGCCGGGCACGTCTGCAGTGTCATGGGCACCGAGGAGTACCCGCCGCTGGCCGACAAGTACGGAGTGCCGATGGTGGTCACCGGCTTCGAGCCACTCGACATCCTGGAAGGCATCCGGCGCACCGTGACTCAGCTCGAGGACGGCAGACACCAGCTCGAGAACGCCTATCCCCGTGCGGTCCGCGCCGAAGGAAACCTCGCCGCGAAGACGATGCTCACCGACGTCTTCGAGGTCACCGACCGTGCCTGGCGCGGCATCGGCGTGATCCCCGACAGCGGCTGGCGTCTCTCGGAACGCTACCGCGCCTACGACGCCGAGCACCGGTTCGCGGTCACCGACCTGCACACCGAGGAATCCTCGATCTGCCGCTCCGGCGAGGTACTGCAGGGACTGATCAAGCCGCACGAATGCGCCGCTTTCGGCAAGCAGTGCACACCGCGAAACCCGTTGGGGGCCACCATGGTCTCCTCCGAAGGCGCCTGCGCGGCGTACTACCTGTACCGGCGCCTCGACCTGCCCTCGGAGGTGGCTCATGCGTGAGGACAACGTGGCGGCCGGAGTCGACATGGACAGCTGGGTGTGCCCGATGCCGCTGCGCGACTCACCGACCATCGTGATGGGCCACGGTGGCGGGGGAGCGATGTCGGGCGAACTGATCGAGCACCTGTTCCTGCCCGCGTTCGGCTCCGCGGCCGAAGCGGGCATGGGCGATTCGGCGGTGCTCGCCGTGGGTGGGGTGCGGTTGGCCTTCTCGACCGACTCCTTCGTCGTCAAACCCCTGGCTTTCCCCGGCGGGTCGATCGGGGACCTGGCCGTCAACGGCACCGTCAACGACCTGTCCATGGCGGGCGCGCGGCCGATGGTGCTGTCCACGGCGTTCATCCTCGAAGAAGGCACCGCACTCGCCGAGATCGCCCGGGTCGCCGAGGCTGTCGGCACCGCCGCCCTCGCGGCAGGGGTCAAGCTGGTCACCGGCGACACCAAGGTAGTCGACTCCGGCCACGGCGACGGCATCTTCATCAACACCGCGGGCATCGGCATCATCGACGACGGCATCGACATCCGCCCGCAGCGTGCCCGCCCCGGCGACGTCGTCCTCGTCAGCGGTGACATCGGGGTGCACGGCGTCGCGGTGATGAGCTGCCGTGAAGGTCTCGAATTCGGCACCACGGTCTGTAGCGACACCGCCCCGCTCAACGGTCTGGTCGCCGCGATGCTGGCCACCGGCGCCGATGTGCACGTGCTGCGTGACCCGACCCGCGGTGGGGTCGCGGCCACGCTCAACGAGATCGCCGGCGTCGCGAAAGTCGGTGTGGCACTGGATGAAAGGAAGCTTCCGGTGCCCGATGCGGTCCGCGATGCGTGTGGGTTGCTCGGGCTCGATCCGATGTATGTCGCCAACGAGGGCAAGCTGGTCGCCTTCGTCGCCCCCGAGGACGCCGACCGGGTGCTCGCGGCGATGCGGGCTCATCCGCTGGGCGCTCGGGCCGAAGCCATCGGCGTGTGCGTCGAGGAGCATCCGGGCATGGTGGTCGCTCGCACCGCCCTCGGCGGCACCCGGGTGGTGGATCTGCCCGCCGGAGAACAACTGCCACGGATCTGCTGACAGGAGGCGCGATCATCGACGGGACCGAGATGTTCGCCCGCTACGCCTACGCGCCCAATCGGCTCGGCTACTGCGGTCCCGCTGACGCGCGGGCGCTGCACAACGGCTCGGCCGCCGAGATCCGCGCGCTGGCCAGGCAGTTCTCCGGAGCCTGGCCGTACCTGCGGGCGATGTCGCGACTGACCGGCATCGCAGATCCGCTCGACCGACGGCTCGTCGAGTCCTATTGGCTCGGTGGCGGGATCGGCGCCGACCTCGACGCCGGCGCGTTCACCACCGAACTGCTCGCGATCATCGCGCCGATGGCCGGACACTACTGGTCGTATCTGAACACCGACCTTGCCGAGGAAGCCGCCGCCAACCACGGATTCCATGTCTTCGGTGTGTATCCGTGGACCCGGCTGCTGGGACGTGGCGCCGACGAGCACCCGATCCGCATCCTGGACAGCTGCCGCATCACCTGGGGGACCGTGGTGGCCCGCGAAGGCGGCGCTGCTTCCGTCCGGTGTCGGCGGTTGGTCCTGGACGGTCCGCTCCTGCGGTTGTCGGGTCCAGTACTGCACCGCGCCGAGGTGGATGATCACCTCGCGACCGAGGTGGCGGTCGGCGACCGGGTCGCCGTGCATTGGGAGCGCGTGTGTGGCCGCCTCGATTCCGATCAGACACGGGCGCTGGCCACCAGTACCGCACGGCAACTGCGGGTGACCAACCGCCGGTTGACGGACACCGCGCGTACCGTTCGACGGTAGTCGTTTTCAGCGAGGACGGTCCGCGATGACGGGTGCCGTCGAGGTCGATGAGGAGCCGGTTGTGTCGGGCACGTTTGTCGTTGCTGCTCGAATTCCCATGGGGCGGGAGGCATTCGAGCAATGGCTGGAGACGCCGGCGCCGGGGGCGGAGGTCATCGAGAATCATGGCGCGATGTATGACCGGTGGTTCTGGGACGGGAAGTCGCCGGATTGGCGGCAGGCCGAGGAGGGGGTGACGCCACGGGAGTATTTCGCCGATTGTTTCGGAGAGGACGCCGGCGGGCTGACCTATGTTCTGACGTATCGGGAGGGAGCGCTCGAGGCGTATCTGATGCACTTCGGGTTCTGTGAGTCGAACATCTATACCGCGCTGGTGATGCTCGCCGCGGCGGGGCGGTTGAGCTCCGAGGTGGCGCCGAGCACGGTGTTGTTCTGGGCCGAGACCAGCGGATCGATGTTCGCGGCCGATTCGGACGGGTGGCTGGCGACGCTGCTGGTGGGTGTCAACGGGGCGCGGTTCGCAGCCGATATCGATCTCACGGCGACGATCGCGGAGCTACGGACTGCCGAGGCGAGCTACTTCGATCTGCTCGTCCGGTTGGCGGAGGTAGAGGAATCGGTCGGCGGAGAGTCGAGTTTCGCCGCGATCGCGCGTGATCCGCGGTATGTGGATGCCGCGGTCCTCGCCGGGAACTGAGCGGGGGACTTCGTCGGACCCGGACGCCTGCGATGAATTCCGGACGCGGGCGACGTCAGTACTGGCATGACGACACAGACGCTCGCCACGGCCGAGAGCAACCTCACCTATGACGTACACGGGCCGCTGCCCACTACCGACGGCCGACCGCCGCTGTTCATGATCGGCTTGCCGATGGACGCCAGTGGCTTCACCACCTTGACGTCGTACTTGCGCGATCGCACGGTGATCACCTACGACCCGCGCGGTCTGGGTCGCAGCACCCGTACCGACGGTCGGATCGACAACGTGCCGGCGGTGCACGCCGAGGATGTGCACGACATCATCAGCGAACTCGGCGTCGACTCGGTCGAGATGTTCGCCAGCAGTGGGGGTGCGGTCGTGGCGCTCGCCCTCGTGACCGCCTACCCCACGGATGTGACGACGCTGGTGGCACACGAGCCACCGTTGATCCCGGTACTTCCCGACGCCGCGGCCGCCGAGCGCGCTCGTGCCGGTTTTCGAGATGCCTACGTGGCGAAGGGCTTCGGCGCGGGCATGGCGAGCTTCATCGCGATGACTTCATGGCAGGGCGAGTTCACCGAGGACTACTTCGACCAGCCCGATCCAGATCCCGCCCTGTTCGGCCTGCCGACCGAGGACGACGGCGCGCGCGAAGACCCGCTGCTCTCGGACCTGTCCTGGGCCGTGAGTAGCTATCGCCCCGACCTCGCTGCGCTCGCCGCTGCCCCGACACGGATCGTGGTCGCGGTGGGCGAGGAATCCTCGGGCACCTTCACCGCCCGCACCGCGGTGCGGCTGGCCGAGCTTCTCGGTCAGCACGCGACGGTGTTCCCGAGCCACCACGGCGGCTTCGCCGGCGATGAATTCGGTTACCCCGGCCAACCAGAAGCCTTCGCGCACAAGCTGCGTGAGGTTCTCGACACGAGGAGCTGACGCGCGCTGCCCGGTGCCGGGGGAGCGGGCTCGCTACAGTCCGTCACCCGGGCACGGCTTCCGCCTCGCCGATTTGGCCGATGATCACGAGAGCCTGCCTCAGCAGGAGAGTCTGCTCGTCGGAGAGCTTGCTCAACTGCCCGGCGAGCCAGGAATCACGGGCCGAGACCTCATCGGTCACCAGTGCCTGACCAGCTCGCGTGACCGAGACGACGACCTGTCTGCCGTCGGACGGATGGGGGCTGCGCATGATCAGTTCCAGCTCGGCCAACGCGTTGACAGTCCGCGTCATCGACGGCGGCCGCACCCGTTCTCTGGTGGCGAGCGCACCCGGTGACATCGCGCCGTCGCGAACGAGTGTGGTGAGCGCCGAGCGCTGGACCAACGAGATCTGCGAGTCGGCGTGGTGCAGGCGCAGTAGGCGATCGAGCCTCATAGCGAGCAAGGACAGAGCTCCGGCCACAGCCGCGGTATTCGAGTTCGGTGACACAATCATGAACTTTACGAACAAAAGTGCCCGCTGTCCCCGTCTGGGGACAGTCGTGACCATCTCCTGAGCTGCTCGCTGCTGAGAAGAGACCGAACCCGAGGCCGTGGTGCGCACCGGAAAGCTCCCGGCAACAGCCGGCCTGACCGACCTCTGTCGTCGCGTACAACGTTTCTCGGTGCCTTCGAGAACGGTTGTGTGTGCACGTGATTCGGAAATTCTACTGTCTGATCAGTACTTTGTCGGATGGCCGCGCGACCGTATTTGCCATGGTGGCAGCGGGTGTCGCCTTCGGATCACGCGACAGCGCGTCCGACGCCGCCGCGCCGGAGTGGGGGAAGACGATTGTCGCCCGACTGGAATCGGACACGAGTTTTCAGGCCATCCGCGCGCCCATCGGGTCGATCAACAGTCATTGATGCTGGGCGCGTGTATATCCCGCGCGCCCTAGACTGTCTCGGCACAGCGGTGCCCGCTGTCTTCGGTTGGGGTAGGAGCTGTGGTGATCCAGGCTGTTGTGTTCGATGTCGGCGAGACCCTTGTGGACGAGACGAGGGAGTACGGCACCTGGGCGGACTGGTTGGGCGTACCCCGCCATACCTTCGTCTCCGTGTTCGGCGCGGTGATCGCCCGAGGTCTGGACTACCGAGAGACCTTCCAAGTGTTCAAGCCAGGGTTCGATCTGGATCAGCAGCGCCAGGCCCGCGCGGATGCAGGCAAGCCCGAATGGTTCGGCGAGGACGACCTCTATCCGGATGTGCGTCCTGCCCTGTCGGCCCTCCGCGAGTTGGGTGTCTGGGTGGGCATCGTCGGGAACCAGACCGTACGCGCGGGCGGCCTGCTGCGTGGGCTCGATCTGCCGACCGACTTCATTGCAACCTCCGATGATTGGGGTGTGGCAAAGCCCGATGTCGCGTTCTTCGACAAGGTTGTCGAGGCCGCCGGATGCTCGGCTGAACAGATCATCTACGTCGGTGACCGCATCGACAACGACATCACCCCGGCCATGAGGGTCGGGATGCGAACCGCCTACATCCAGCGCGGGCCATGGGGCTGGATTCACAAGGATCGGCAGGATGTGAAGGAGCTTTCGGACTGGCGAATCCTCAGCCTGTCCGAGCTCCCCGACATCGTGAAGGCTGAGCGCTAGCCTTACCCCAGATCCTCCCCAGAGGCTGAGATCGCGGGATCAACGCGTACGCGGTGGAGACGCGACACCCGGCAGCCACCCCGAATGCGAAGCACAGGCCCACAGCGCTCGACCTTTGCGCCCATCGGGGACACGACGCAGGTCACGGATCGACCGGAAGGCCCTAATCAGTCTGCCCTCCTGCACCCGCCAAGGCCCAGTTACGAGCACCCATAGTGATTGAAGGCGCGCTGCGGGAGGCAACACGGTCTGCAAGAATCCGTGAGTATGGGTGAGACACACGCGGGACTAGTTGTCTGGGATGTCGACGGAACACTGATCCCCGCAGACTTGCGCTGGCTCCGGCGGGCCGTGGCGAGCACATACCACCTTGACGAGTCCGACGTCGTCTTCCCCGCTTCGCGCGTGCACGGCTACACCGACGAATCGATCGTCGTCGATACCGCCATTGCCTCCGGGGTCACTGAAGAGGCGGCGGAAGCCGGATTTAACCGTTACCCCGCCGTCGTGATGGATGTCATGTCACAAGGTGAGGCGGAACTTGCCCGTGACCAGCCTGCGTATCCCGGCGCTGCTCGCACCATCACAGTTTTGGCGGAACACGGGTACGTCCAGACGGCGCTCACCGGAAACCTGCGGGTCTCAGCCGAATTCAAACTTGCGGTTGCGGGCCTTGACTCACATCTCGACCTGGACATCGGCGCTTTCGGTTCGGATGCGCGAGACAGGTTCGACCTGCCCGCCTTCGTTGCCGACCGATTCCGAGCAAGGTTCGGGTATCCGCTCGACCCGACACGAACAGTCATCATCGGTGACGCGCCGAACGACATCGCGACCGCGCGTCACGCGGGATTCGGTGTCGTCGCCGTCGCACACAGACTGACATCCGAAGCGCTGTCGGAGCATTCACCCGATGCGATCGTCGACCGACTGGAACCGGACATGGTCTTGCAGGCGATCCGCGCGACCCTGAGGTCGATCAGTAGCCGTTGATGCTGTCGACCCGTTCCCGCATCGCGAGGACGGGCCGCTCATTGTGCCAGGGAGCCATCCGCTCGATTGCTCTTTGCGCACGCTCGAGGCCGCGATGATTACCCATGGCCGCCAGTGCGTCGTAAGTGTCGCCGAGAAGACGGCAGCCCTCTTCCAGTTCGCCGGACAGCACGTAGGCGCTGGCGAGGTCTACTCGCGTGGCGAGATCGACGTTAGGGCTGTTCCCCTCAGGTGTGTTCAACGCTTCGGTGAGTGCCGCGATCGCGCGCGTAGGTTGGCCGAGGAGGAGTTGGCACGTGCCGACATAGACCTGAATGCGAGTGGTGTTCCAGTCGTTGAACAACCCCGCACGATCGTTCTCATCGATGTCCTCGGCGGCACGTTGGGCACGAACCAGCGCCTCCTCGCATTCCTCCCGCAGTTCCAGCACTGCATAGGCTTGCGCCTGCTCAGCCCCGATCCGTGCTCGCGCGGCGGGCGGTAGAAAATCGGAGACGTTGGCGGCCTCCTTCAGTATTCGGAGCCCGATAACCACATCACCGTCCGAGCTGATCAACGTTGCAGCATCGGATCGTAGGTTGCTTTCGAATATGCGCGCGATCCCACCCATCGTTTTGTCTTGCAACTGGTCCGCGAGCTTTCGGGCGAATGCGCAATGTGTGAGAGCCATCGACCTGTCACCGATGGCGCTCCAAACCCGGCTCGCCACAACCGATGTTTCCGTCAGGAGCGCCCCCGCGCGCTGCTTGCTTCGATCGTCTGTCGCAGCACGGAACAGGGCGGCTACGGCGTCTCGATGAGCTTCGATCGGTCCGATCAGGGCATCAGGGCCGATGCTTTGACGCTGCTCAGCCAGTAGATCGGTGAGGGCCGTGAAACTGCTGATGGACCTTTCCGATACAGCGTGCGATCGCATCAGCGATGTGGGCGAACCGGAATCGAACGCTCGGTCTGGACCCAACTCGGAAGAGGCCGGCAATCCGGCCGAACCGGTTTGCGGCTCGGCGACCACCGGATTCGAACGTTGGCGGGATCGGTGTCTAGTGCTTTTGGCTTCGGCGCGGATCGCAACGAGGTCGCCTTTCGCGCCGACTGCGGTGTCGATCGCGGCGATCAGTTCCTGAGACGGCAGATTGGCGTCTTCCCACTCCGCCATTGAGACGTACTGACGTGTGTAGCCGGTCGCGGCGGCCAGTCCGCGCTGGCTGAACCCCGCATCGAGGCGTCGGCGTTTGATCTCCCGCGCAAGATGATTCGCGATGTCACCCGGCGTTTGCTCGGGCTCGGTCGTCGGATCTGTCATGAGTGCCCCTCCACTTGCGGGTCGGTTCGGGCCTACCGCGCAGCTATGGCAAATCGCTTGCCTCACCATTTGCCACCTTTCCGGCCAGTGTAGGTAGCCCGTTTCCTAGATGTGGGTAACGGAACCACCCGGCCCGGATCGAGCGGAGACCGAACGATGGCAACTACTGCCCGACGCGGCGTGCACCTAGAGGAAGCTGCCCCAGCGCGCGCCACCGGTGGGGCTCCCAAGAGACCGACCGATGACCGCATTCGTGAGGTTGCCGTAGCCGAGCATTGCCGCCAGATTACTGAGTCAACTGAGGTGGCCCGATGACAACCACACTGGATGCCGAGGTTCTCGCCATCCTCCGACCCGGTGGACTGCTGACCGCCGACACGATCGCTCGCAACCTGAACGTACCGCCGTGGCGTGTGGTGCGCGCCCTGCATGCGTTGCGCCGCAACGGCGATGCCTTCCAGAACAGGCAGGCCGAGTGGCAGATTGCGGCCGGGCAGCGTCGGCCCGAAAGGCAGAGTGCGCGATGAGCTACCTCACCCCCGCCACGCCCGTGCCACGGCCGTCGATCAGCGAACTCGTCAGCATGCTCGAGGCTATGCGCGAAGCCGGGTGGCTCACAAGTGCGCCCGCTTCACCCATGGTCGAGGTGAGCAGCCCACGTGCTCCCGTGACCGAGTTGCCCGGGGAGAGTCGATGACTCAGGCCAGACCACCCGCCTATGCAGAAACCCCGCGGTCACGCTGCGAGTTCTATCGTCGCGTGTGTTCGCTGCCCACCGTGATCGACCCGGCGACGGGCCGGATCACGATGCAGGCAGGGTTCGTCGGTGCGGTGATGATGCCCACCGACCTCGCCCAGCGGGTCAAATCCACACTCGACTTTCGTGGCCTGGCACCATTGCCGATCATCGGCCACCCGCGCGCCCGCATGTGGACGTTTCTGGTGCGCTCCGATATCCGGCCGATCGGAGACCCGGCCGACGTGGCTCGGTTGTGGAAAGCGCGGGTCGTGGTGATCCGAGACGGCGACATCGGCTTACCGTCCCCAGCGCCGGACACGTTGATGGTTCGCACCTGGGTTTCTCCGGCCATCAGCAAGTTCCGGCCATCGGGGGCTGTCATTCTCGAATGCGTCCGAGACTGCCTGCCACGGTCGAACTCCCGGTGAATGAGGACGGTCGCTCACCGCGTCCCGAAGAGCCCGATATCCACCTCACGATCCAGTTCTCCTGCGTTCGAGTGGATTTCGTCGCGTGCCTGACCGCCGCGTTGGTGTTCGTATGTGATGTGACAGCCCGTCGGCCCGGCACAGTTGTCGTCGATTTCAGGCACTGCGCGGGGCTGCCACGGCTACCGAACGAACGCTTGTACCTGCTGCCCTGACCCCTGATCCGGCGACTCGGGACTCGCTCTGAACCGATATCCACTGCAAGGGAACCGAATACACGTTCGCGCCGTCTAAGTCATTGAAGGGACTTCCGCGCCGTTGGTGTGGAGGAACATTGGGAGAATCAATCTGTGCAGCAGCGTGGCCAGTTCTACCAAACACGGTCGCCAGCAAGCGCAGTCACGACAGGAGTCGTACTCGTGCGAATGACCTTTGACGCGCAAGCGAACGCCGCGATGATCTACCTCGAAGGCCGTATCGGAGCGGGGGAAGCTGTGCGGCAGCAGACCGTCACTGTAGAAGGGGCAGATATAGTCCTGGACTTCAGTTCCGATGATCTACTGCTCGGAATCGAGATCATCGGCGCACGAGCGATTATCCCCGCCGAGGCGCTCAGCGCAGCCGAGCAGCTCGGCTGAGTCGCGGGCTCTATTGCCGCGATATTGCCGCGATCAAGCTGAGATCGCGTCACTTCCTTCCAACCTCAAATCCGCTGCTTCGCAACAAATTGAGCCATCAACAATTCGACAGCGGTCGACGTCGAGGCCGTCCTCGGCCGATCGAAACCAGGGTATGGGTACCAACTGAACCCGCACCCGACTGCGGCGGCGTCACCTCGACCGGCATTCAATCCTGCTGCACCACAACAGCAATCACAATCGTCGACGCTAGACGCGGCAGGAGCCCGCAATGACCACCACCGACCCGTCCGCACTGATCGACCCGTATCGGTCCACCCCCGCACGCCTCCACAACGCGATACTCGGCGGGAAAGACCACTACACTCCCGACCAGGCGCTAGCCGCCACTCTGGCAACAAACAAGATCACGCTCGCGATCACCGAATCCCGGCGGTTTGCCCTGCGCGCGGTCGAGTACCTGATCGACCATCACGGCGTTTCCCAGTTCGTCGAACTCGGCTGCGGCTACCCGCACGCCCCGAACATCCATGACATCGCCGGACACCGGAACGGCACCACCCGGATCCTCTACATCGACAACGACCCCGTGGTCGCCGCCTACGGCCGTGCGATGCTGGCCGGACCGAACCGGTTCTTCACCGATACCGATATCACCGATACCGCGACCGTCCTCGGCGATATCAGTGCCGTGATGGACACGGCGAGACCGATCGCGGTGTGCGTGTCGGGCACCGCGGAACTGATCATTGACGCTCCCGCCGTGTTCGCGGCGCTGACCGACCGTCTTTCGGCCGGGACCTGGATCGTGTTCACCCACATCACCGATGAGGTGTACGGCCATCAGATCCACTCAGCCGCGCAGGCTTTGCGCGCTGCGGGCATCGCCTACCACCCACGCGGACGCAAAGAGATCACGGCCATGCTGACCCGGTACCGACTCGTCACGCCAGGCTTGGTCGCGCCACACCAGTGGCCGCCCATCTCTGTCAGCGGCGACGAGGTGCGCGCGCTCTTCGCCACACCACGACCCCGCACGGCGTGGGATCTGAGTGCCTACGCCGCAGTGGGCCAGCTCCAGCAGTGACCGCCCACCCCGCTGCAAGTGCGGTGTGTGGTCGGGCTCAGTATTGAGGATCCGCCCGGCACTCGCTCACGGACCGTGCGGTCGGGGCAGTGCCGTCGCCCTGATCGAAACGCCACTGTGTGATCGAACCCGCTGGGCGCCATCGCAGGTCGTGGCCGTCCGGTACGGCTTCGTAGACCGAATCGCGACCGCTGACGAGTTGCTCGCCCACGCAGGAGTCGTTGTAGCTGGTGCCCGGCTGGATGGCTCCCGCGCTGAAACGGCCGGTGGGATCGGTGGCGGCGCCTGGATTGGCGACCCTGCTCGTCGGATGCGCCGACGCCCCGCGATCCCAGCGCATATCTCCGGTCAGCGATCGGCCGCAGGTGAAAGTCCAGCCACCGGCGCCGACGGTGGTTCCCTGTGTGTAGGAGGTGTCCGCCCACAAACAGCTGCCTGCGGTGTCCGCGGACGCGACTCCCGCCGAGAGTCCGAGCATGCCCGCTACCGTGACGACCGATGCCAGTGCGGCGATCCCGCGACGCCGTCGAACGGCTGCTGAAATAGTCTGATTACCAACGGTTTCCATTCTTCAATGGTCTCGTCGGGGCTGGCCGGACACATCAGGTCCCGACCCGGAGCTTCGCCTCAGGGATTCCCCTCGGTGTCCTTGCGGCCGGGGCGACCCCGCTGTCCCACCGTGCGGGCACCGACTGTCGGGCAGGTCACCACGAATCACCCTCGGCGGCAAGGAAAGGCACGGCGAGACGGAGAAGTTCCGCCGGTCGGTCCAGGGGAATTATGTGTCCGCAGTCGGGGATGAGGTGGCCGATCAGATCGGCGGCGATCGGGCGGAGTTGACGCTCGAGAGTGGCACCGACCGGGTGCGCGCCGATGGCGAGTGTCGGCACCGTGAGTGGGCCGGTGGCGACGGCGTCTTCGATCTGACGAGCGCTGATCGGGAGGGCGCGGTAGTAGTCGAAGGCGCAGCGAAGGGCCTCCGGTTGCCGAAAGGCGTCGACGAAGGCATCTCGAAGATGTTGTGGTGCACCGTTTCCGCGTGTTCCCGTGTCGAGGAACCATTCGATGTACTCGGCTTCGTGGCCGGTGAGTACGGATTCGGCGAGGCCGGGGACAGCGTGAAAGCCGAACCACCACGGTGGGCCCGCTGCCAGGAATTCCTCACAGCCCGGAAGGCGACCGAGTAGCGACTCCATGAGAATCAGGCGTCGGATCCGGTCCGGACGTCGCATGGCGAGCAAGAACGCGACCGGGGTGCCCGCGTCGATGGCCACTACGGCGGCAGACGGTTCGTCGAGAGCGTCGAGGATTCCTTCGATATCGGCGGCGAGTGTGCCCGCGTCGTACCCGTTCGGCGCCCGACTGCTGTCACCGAGCCCTCGCAGGTCCGGTGCGATGACACGATGGGCTGTGGCCAGCGGGCCGATGATCTCGCGCCACAGTTGCCAGGTGTGTGGAAAACCGTGCAGGAGTACGACAGCCGGACCGGAACCCGCTGTCGCCACGTTGGCGTAGATGCCGTTGGTGGGAATCTTGTGCAGAGTGACGCCTGCGGGCGGGGAATCGAGCATCGAGGCCTCCTGGTTACGATTGGTTACCAGCAAACGGTAGGAAACCTATGCTGGGCTGCCAAGAAGGCACTTTCCCGAAAGGTGGTGAGGTCGAGGTGACCACCCGACCAGAGCGCGGCGATGTCTTCGATCCGCAGTGCCCGACGCGTCAGCTACTGGACCGCATCGGGACGAAATGGACGTCGATGGCGGTCAAGGTGCTCGCGGACGCCGCGCCGCAGGAAGTGCGGTTCGCCGACTTGCGGCGGCGGATGCCGGGAGTGTCGCAGAAGATGCTGTCGGTGACACTGCACAGCCTCATCCGTGACGGCCTGGCCACTCGCCGGGTCGAGCCGACCGTACCGCCGCGCGTGCATTACCAACTCACCGAACTCGGCTTGTCGCTGGAGATTCCGCTGGCCGCGCTGCGCGCCTGGGCCGAGGCGCACATGCCCGAGATCGACCTGGCCAACGCGGCCGCCGACAGCAGCGTATAGCTGTCCGGTGAACCCTCTGTCAGCCGAGCACGTGCGATCGGAGGTCGGCCGCCCACTCCACGTATTCGACGTGCGCACCATCGGGGTGGCGCGCGTACACCACCCGATCTGTCGCCGAGACCACCGGTCCGCGGGTGATCGCGCCGCCGATGTCGGTGACGAATCGCTGGGCAGCGTCGAGGTCGTCGACGATCACCGGTCCGACGGTGTCGCGGTACCCGCTGAGGGCGTCCTGCGGCCCGGCGATGGCGCTTCGCCGAATTGCATCGGTCGGTCGACGGCATCAGCTACAAGATGCTCACCCAGACCCTGCGGGGGTTGGAGGCTGACGGGATCGTCGCCCGCCACGACCACCACTCCGCCAACCCCCGCGTCGACTATTCGCTCACCGCGGCCGGTATCGACCTACTCGCGACCGTGCACGAACTATGTGGCTGGTCGCGCACGCATCTGGAATCACTCCCGCCGCGCATCCCACCGTCGACCCACGCTGACCGATCGACGGGCACAGCACGGCTCAAGCCGGAATGTATTCGGCCGCGACGTCGAGAATCCAGGTGACACCGAAGCGATCACTGAGCATCCCGAAAGCGGGCGCCCACTGAGCTGGGCCGAATGCCTCGATCACCGTCGCGCCCTCGGCGAGGCCTTCCCACAGTGCGCCGACCTCGTCGACGGTCTCGCCACGCACGGAAAGGAAGAACCGCTCCTCGGTGATGGTCGTGCCGTTCTCACGGCGGGTGGTGGGCGTGGCCGCAGCAGGGGTGTCCTTGCCGGGCACGTCGTACGCCATGACTCGGAACCCGTTGTCGGCAACGAGCTGACCGAACACCACCTTGGTCGCGTCGGGCAGTTCGGCCGGCATCCCGAAGTCCGCGTAGGTGACGAGGGTGAGCTGACCCCCGAACACCGACTGGTAGAACTCCAGGGCCGCACGGGCCTGACCGTGGAAGTTCAGGTGGGCAACAGCGTTGACCGTCATGGTGATCGGTGTCCCTTCGAGTGGTTTTCGCCGCCGGAGGGCGACGAATTCCACCCTGTCACCGGTAGAGGACAGTGAATGTCCTCTACTCGTGGCAATCTGGGAACCATGCCGACATCCACATCGACGGCGACCTCCCGCCGCCTGCTCTCGCTGCTGTCTCTGCTGCAGGTCCGGAGGGACTGGACAGGCGGTCTGCTCGCCGAACGGCTCGATGTCAGCGGACGTACGGTGCGCCGCGACGTCGATCGCCTGCGCGAGCTCGGCTACCCCATCCAGGCGATCAAGGGCCCCGAGGGCGGGTACCGGCTGGAGGCAGGCAGTGAGCTACCGCCGCTGTTGTTCGACGACGAGCAGGCTGTCGCGCTCGCCGTGGCGTTGCGGATCGCGGTTGGGACCGGTGCGGGTATCGAAGAAGGTGCCGCGCGAGCCCTCGCGACCGTGCGGCAGGTCCTACCGTCGCGGTTGCGGGCGCGAGTCGACGCGCTCGAGCTCACCGTGGGCGGTGTCGAAGTCCAAGTCGATACCCGTGTCCTGGTGGAACTGAGCACCGCGATTCGTTCCGGGGAGGAAGTGCGGTTCGACTATCAGGGGTCTGCGAACAAGTCCGAAGTGCGCCCGCCCCGCCGGGTCCAACCCCACCATCTCGTGGTCCGGAACGGACATTGGTATCTGCTCGGGTGGGACCCCGAGCGTGCGGACTGGCGGAGCTTTCGTGTCGATCGGATGGCTCTGCGCGTCCCCAACGGCCCGCGCTTCGCGGCTCGGGAAGTGCCAGGTGGCGACGTCGTCGCGTTTCTCTCCGCACGGTTCAAAGGCTCTGAGAATGCCGATGTCTGGCCGTGCAACGGCGAGGCAATCCTCGATCTCCCGGCCACGCGGGTTGCACCGTTCGCCGGCGACGCGATCGTGGAGGCGTTCGACGACGGGCGAACCAGGCTGTCGATGGGTTCGTGGTCTTGGGCGGCGCTCGCCGCGGCACTGGCGCGTTTCGACGCCGACATCGAGGTTGTCGGCCCGCAGTCGCTACGTGATGCCTTCGCCGCTCTGTCCCGTCGCGCGGACCGAGCCGCGCAGGGGAGCCCATGAACCGGGGGATAGCTGAAGGGACAGCTCGAGCCCCGGCCGATCCGATGATCGGCCGGGGCTCGAGACAGGTCAGTGCAGGTCGAAACGGTCGTTGTCGGCCACCTTGACCCAGGCCTCGATGAAATCGTTCACGAACTTCGCGCCCGCGTCCTTCTGCGCGTACACCTCGGCCACCGCGCGCAGCACCGAATGCGAGCCGAAGACGAGATCGTTGGCCGTGGCCGTCCACCGCTTCTCACCGGAACGCCGGTCGACACCGTCGTAGACGTTCTCCGACGACTCCGACACCTGCCACTCCGTGCTCTGATCGAGCAGGTTCACGAAGAAGTCGTTCGACAGCACGCCCGCCCGGTCGGTGAAGACACCGTGTGCGCTGCCACCGTAATTGGCGCCGAGCGCGCGCAGGCCGCCGATCAGCACGGTCAGCTGCGGCGCGGTCAGGTCCAGCATGTACGCGCGGTCGAGCAGCAGCCGCTCGAGCGGAGCCTTCTCGCCGGGGCGCACGTAGTTGCGGAACCCGTCGGCCCGAGGTTCGAGTACATCGAAGGTGTCGACATCGGTGTTCTCCTGGGTGGCATCGGTACGCCCGGGGGAGAACGGCACGGTGACCTGGTGACCGGCGTCGCCTGCGGCCTTCTCGATCGCCGCCGAACCGGCCAGGATGATCAGGTCGGCCAGCGACACCTTCTTGCCGCCGGTGGCCGAGGCGTTGAAATTCTGTTGGATCTGCTCGAGGACCGGCAGCACCTTCGCCAGCTCGGCGGGTTCGTTGACGTCCCAGTTGCGCTGGGGCTCGAGCCGGATCCGGGCGCCGTTCGCGCCGCCGCGCTTATCGGTGCTGCGGAAGCTGGCCGCCGCCGCCCATGCCGTCTTGACCAGTTGCGCGATCGACAGACCGGACTCGAGGACAGTGCTCTTCAGCGCGGCGATGTCCTGCTCGTCGATCAGTGCGTGGTCGACGGCGGGAACCGGGTCCTGCCACAGCTGCGCCTCGGGCACCCAGGGGCCGAGATAGCGACTGAGTGGACCCATGTCGCGGTGCAGCAGTTTGTACCAGGCCTTCGCGAACGCCTCGGACAGCTCTTCCGGGTGCTCGAGCCAGCGGCGGGTGATCTCGGCGTAGATCGGGTCCTCGCGCAGGGCCAGGTCGGTGGTCAGCATCGTCGGGGTTCGGGCGGGACCACCGAATGGATCAGGGATGAGGCCTTCGCCCGCACCGTCTTTCGGCTTCCACTGCCATGCGTCGGCGGGGCTCTTGGTGAGCTCCCAGTCGAAACCGTAGAGGTTCTGCAGGAAGCCGTTGCTCCACGACGTCGGGGTGGCGGTCCACACGACTTCCAAGCCGCTGGTGATCGCGTCCTTGCCCTTACCCGTGCCGTAGCCGCTCTTCCAGCCGAGGCCCTGCTGCTGCATCGGGGCGGCTTCGGGCTCGGGGCCGACCAGGCTGGCGTCACCCGCGCCGTGGGTCTTGCCGAAGCTGTGACCGCCGACGATCAGGGCGGCGGTCTCCTCGTCGTTCATCGCCATGCGAGCGAAGGTTTCGCGGATGTCGCGTGCCGCGGCCACCGGGTCGGGCCTGCCGTTCGGCCCTTCCGGGTTCACGTAGATCAGACCCATCTGGACCGCGCCCAGCGGCCCCGACAGCTGGCGCTCGCCGCTGTAGCGTTCGTCGCCGAGCCAGGTGTCCTCCGGCCCCCAGAACATTTCCTCCGGCTCCCAGATGTCGGGCCGGCCGAAGCCGAAACCGAAGGTCTGGAACCCCATCGACTCGAGGGCGACGTTGCCGGTGAACACGAGCAGGTCGGCCAAGGAGATCTTGTTGCCGTACTTCTGTTTGACCGGCCACAGGAGGCGACGAGCCTTGTCGAGATTGGCGTTGTCGGGCCAGCTGTTGAGCGGGGCGAAACGTTGCGCGCCTTGACCGCCGCCGCCACGACCGTCGGCGATCCGGTAAGTGCCCGCAGCGTGCCAGCTCATCCGGATGAACAGGCCACCGTAGTTGCCGTAATCGGCGGGCCACCAGTCCTGCGAATCGGTCAACACCGCGGCGATATCGGCTTTGAGGGCGTCGACGTCGAGCCCGGCGAATTCTGATGCGTAGTCGAAGTCTTCGCCCAGCGGGTTGGACTTGGACGAGTGCGCGTGCAGGACCGAGACGTCGATCTGTTCGGGCCACCAGTCCTTGTTGGTCCGAGGGCGCTGGTCGGGCTTCGCAGTGGGCGAGGGGATCGCCGGGTTCTCGCTCTCACTGGTGCTGTGCGTGTCGGTGTCAGGAGCAGGCGGGCGGCTATCGGAGGTCACGATATTCCTTCCTGGACGGACTTACGGGCTGCGAGTGGCGTCGGGTTCGGAGGGCGTTCAATTCGCGCAATCAGGGCACAGGCCCCAGTAGATGACTTCGGCTTCGTCGATCGCGAAGCCTAGGTCGTCGGAAGCGGTCAGGCAGGGTGCTTCGCCGACTTGACAGTCGACATCGCCGATCAACCCGCACACCCGGCAGATGAGGTGATGGTGGTTGTCGCCGACCCGGGTCTCGTAACGGGCCAGCAGGCCGCGAGGCTGGATGCAGCGGAGCAGGCCCGCGGCGGTGAGAGTGCGCAACGAATCGTAGACGGCCTGGTGCGACACCACCGACAGGCGGGACCGCACGGCACGGATGATCGAATCGGTGTCGGCATGCGGATGTTCATGAACCACGCTCAGCACGGCGACTCTCGGTGCCGTCACGCGCACCGAAACTCCCCGCAGCATGTTCTGGAACTCCACGTCCGTGGGCACGCTCGCAGTTTTCCTCGTTTTCCGACTTCAGACAACTATCGGACCGGGCCGCGTTGCATTCGCGTTCCGACGGATCGGCCGAATACGGGTATAGGAACCAGCCGACTGATCAATGCCCGCGAGGATCTGTCAGCGCCAGACCTTCCTTGGCCTTGATCCGCCGATGCTCGAGCAACAGCCACGCGACGCCGCCGCCAGCCAAGATCACCGCGGCGATGCCCGCGATCGTGGCCCAGCCGGCGAAGCCGTATCCGGTCGCGGTCAAACACAGTCCCAGCGCGATGATTCCCATCGCGCACAGGATGATGCCGGGGAAGTTGTAGCCGTCCTCGAGGCCCTCGCCTGCGTGACTGCGGGTTGTGCGAGCGTCGTCGGGAAACTCCCCACCGGACACTTCGGAGCGCTTCTCTACGGGGCCATGGTGCTGATTCGAAGACGTCATCACTGTTCCCTCCGGCTGGTCGGCTTTGGGTCGGCAGTACCCGATGCACCGAGGCTCAATCCGCCTCGGACCTCCGTGCCGGTCAGACCCGCGGCTGGCCGGAGGCGCCGTTTCCCCTGTCCTCGGCGGTGGTGCGACGCCATTCGCGGGGTGTGATGCCGTAAGTCACGCGGAATCGTCGGGTGAAGTGCGACGCGTCGCGGAAGCCCCAGCGAAGGGCGATCATCGCGATGGAGCAGTGGCGGAGCCGGGGGTCGGCGAGATCATCGCGAATGCGGTCGAGCCGTTGACCGATGATCCACTGGGCGAGGCTGTAGTCGGCGGCGGCACAGAGCTTGTACAGGTGCCGCAGGGAGATATGGA
Organism: Nocardia sp. Root136; assembly: GCF_001427185.1. Classification (NCBI taxonomy): domain Bacteria; kingdom Bacillati; phylum Actinomycetota; class Actinomycetes; order Mycobacteriales; family Nocardiaceae; genus Nocardia; species Nocardia sp. Root136. The sequence goes on along the minus strand of NZ_LMFE01000001.1, from coordinate 28,579 downwards.
GAGCGGCGGCGATGCGGGCGGCGTCGAGTTCGGGGTCGGCGAGGTTGCGGCGCACGTAGTTGCGGATCTCGGCGAGCGCGATCTCCGAGGGCAGGACCGCGCCGTCGTGGCGGTCGGGTTCGGTGGCCGACAGCAACAGTCCGCGGATCAGGTCGATGCTGGCGGAGCCGGTCAGGCGTGCGGTCGGATGGGTGCTCAGAGCATCTGCCTGCCGCGTCATTTCGATGATGTGACCGGACACGAGTCGATAGAAGGGGCTGCGATGCAGGTGCGGTGCTGCCCGGCGGATGCGTTCGACCGGGAGGTCGAGTTGATCGAGGGGAACGTGGAGGCAGGTCGACCCGCCGTCGCCCACCCATCGGAAGTCGTACGGCGCGTTGAGGTCCATCAGGTGGAGGTCGCCGACGGCGAGTTCGCGTTGCAGACCGTCTTGCTCGTACCGGGCCGCACCTTTCCCGTGCACCGCGATGGCCAACATCGGCGACGGAGTCGTGCGGATCTGCTTGGGCGTACGGACCAGTCGGATGCCGGACATATCCGCACGAAAGATGTTGGCATCACCGAATTCCCACACATCGAACTGGGCGTGCGTGCGACCATCAGGATTCTCGTGCACCACGTTGCACGGCGCGGATGCTTCCTGCATGGCGGTGGTGATCGCGTGGGCGCGTTCCGCCGGCGCGACGAAGCCGGTATCGAAAACAACGGCCATGATCCCGCCCTCCTGATGGACCGGAAATGCTCCGCCTGATCGTGGCACGATCCGCGCTGCACAATCAGCCTGGAAATCGTGCACGCCGAGTCCAGTTTGCCTGGTCGGAGCGCTTTACGCTCACCCGATGTGCCTGTGCGTCGGCACCGAGGTGGGAGGTTTGCGTGATGGGGCCCCTTGGTCGAGCTGATGTGCTCGACCACCTCGACGAGTTCATCGCCGCCGCGCGCAACGGTCTGGGGCACGCGGTGATCCTGCGGGGCGAGCCCGGAATCGGCAAATCGGTGCTGATCGAGTCCATGATCGAGTCGGCTCACGGGTTTCGAATCCTGCGTTCGGATGGCTACGAGGCCGAGGCCAATCTGCCGTATTCAGGGGTGCAACGCCTGGTCGGATCGCTCGACGTCGACGGAACGCAGTTACCCGATCCCGAGCGGGAGGCATTGCGAGTCGCGTTCGGGATCTCGGCGGGTGCGGTGCCGGACCGGTTCCTGGTCGGTCGGGCGGTGCTCGGCCTGCTGGGGATCGTCGGTCGCGGTGGGCCGGTGCTGTGCGCCGTCGATGACGCGCACTGGTTGGACCGTGAGTCTTTGGACGTGTTGGGTTTCGTCGCGCGCCGACTGCATGCCGAAGCGGCGGTGGTCGTGTTCGCGTCGCGGGCCGACGACGATGTCGACGTCCGCCTCGGCGGAGTGCCGGTGCTGCCGGTCGAAGAATTGGCGCGCCCCGCGGCCATCGAGTTGCTGACGTACTGGTTCGACGGAGCGCTCGATCCGCGGGTGGCGGCCGACATCGTCGACGAGGTCGGCGGAAACCCACTCGTCCTGACCGACCTGGCGCGCGAACTCACGGCCCGCCAGCTCACGGAGTCGAGTTTCGCTCCCGCACCGCTCGGCGCGGGTTCCCGGCTGGAACAGTTCTACCGACGCGCACTGGAGTCGTTGCCCGAGGCCTGCCGAGAATGGATTCTGGTGGCGGCGGCGGAATCCACCGGAGACCTGAAGTTGGTGGATCAGGCGACCGCTCTTCTCGATATCGACGAGAGTGCGGGTGAGGCCGCGGACGTCGCCGGACTGGTTGTCATCGACGGATCCGTGCGATTTCGGCACCCGCTGGTTCGCGCGGCCGTGTACGGCGGTGCGACAGCCGCCGCGCGTCGGCGTGTGCACGGTGCGCTCGCGCACGCGGCGCAGGCATCGGGATTGATCGATATCGAGGCGTGGCACGCCGCCGCGGCGACCGCGCGCCCGAACGCGTCGGTCGCGCAGCGGTTGGCCGACGCCGCGGAGCGGGCAACGCGCCGCGGTGGTCTCCTCGCCGGCGCGAGCCTGTTGGCTCGTGCCGCGGAGCTGAGCGAGGACCCCGGGTTGCGCGACGAGCGGTTGCTCGCCGGCGCCGAATCGGCCGCCGCGGCGGGTGCCGCGCGATTCGCCTTCGACCTGACCGATCGCATCCCTGACCCCGCCGTCCTCGCACCGGTCGCCGCAGGTCGGCGGCTGTTCGTCCGTGCCTCGCTCGCCCTGTTCCTCGGCGACTCAGCGGCGATTCCGCTCGCATCGAGTCAACTGAGCGCGGCGGCGGAGCTGTTCCACGGCCACGACTCGCACCGCGAGCACCTCGCACTGCTGCGCGCCTTCGACGCGGCGCTCAGCGCCGAACGATCGGTGGCCCCAGGCACCTTTTCTGAGCTCGGGTTGCGGATGCGTCTCGCGGCGGCCGACGCTGAACCGGGCGTGCGCGCGGTGCTCACGGGTCTGTGCGGCTTGATCCTGCGACCATGTGGCGAATCGGCGGCCGCGAATCGGACGGCACTGCGCATGCTGGGCGAACTCGACGATCGGCAAGTGCTGGATTTCAGCATGGCAGGGGTGGTGCTCACCAGCGCCCTCTGGGACGAACGTGCCCGCAACGACTGGCTCGACCGGAGCGAGCGCATCGCCGCCCGCACGGGCGCACTCAGAGAGTTGGACACGTTGCTGTGGATGCGGTCGCTGACCGATCTCGATCGTGGTGATGTCACCGCCGCGGGCCGGGCGATCGCGCGCGTCCGGGAACTGCGCCAAGCGATGGGATATCCGGCCGAACATGTCGTCAACGGCGCCTATCTCGCCTGGACGGGGGAGCCGACTTCGGTGGTCCTCCAGGTCGCCGAGCTCAACCTGGCCGCCGGGTTCGGTGGCGCGCACACCGCCACGATGAACGCGCTCGCCATCCGCAACCTCGCCCAGGGGCACTATCAGGATGCCTACGCTCTGCTGGCGCCGTATGAAGCCGACCGATTCATGCAAGTCACACCGCACCAGCTCCCCGAGTACATCGAAGCGGCGGTGCGCGCCGGCCACACCGCCGATGCCGAGCGGGTCACCATCGAATTCGTCGCGTTCGCCGAGGACATCGACTCGCCGTGGGCACGTGGCGTCGCGACGCGGTGCCGCGCGTTGATCGCACCGGCAGCGGACGCGGAGCAGCTCTACTTGGCCGCCATCGCCGCGCTGACCGAGACCGACACCCCGATCGACCTGTTTCGCGCCCACCTCCTGTACGGCGAGTGGCTGCGCAGACAACGCCGGCGTGCCGAAGCCAAGGTTCAATTGCATACTGCCGCTGCCGGATTCGCTCGCTTCGGTGGGTCGGCCTTCGCTGAGCGCGCGGCACGCGAACTCGACGCGTTCGGCGAGCGGGCACAGGTCAGCGGCGCGGCTGCCACGGTCGGATTGACCGCCCAGGAGTCGGAGGTCGCGACACTGGCGGCGGCGGGGCACACCAATGCCGAAATCGCGGCCACCATGTTCCTCAGCGCCAATACCGTCGACTATCACCTGCGCAAAGTCTTTCGAAAGCTGGGTATCTCGTCGCGCCGCCAGCTCCGCGAGCATCTGCCGCCGGCCACCCGCTGACCTGAAGAACTACGTGCGACACGTGGTTCGCCCGTAGGCCGTCATGACCCATCGTGGACACAGTGCTTCGCACCTGTCCTCGAGGAGGCCGCAATGTCCACGATCACCGCCGATGACGGCATACAGATCTTCTACAAGGACTGGGGGCCGGTCGACGGGCACGCGGTACTGCTGAGTCACGGCTGGCCGCTGAACTCTGACGCGTGGGAGAACCAGGCGCTCTTCCTGGCCGAGCACGGATGCCGCGTCATCGCCCACGATCGCCGCGGACACGGCCGTTCCACGCAGTCCTGGAACGGCAACGACATGGACACCTACGCCGACGACCTCGCGACGCTGCTCGACACACTCGACCTGACCGAGGTCACCCTGGTCGGCCACTCGACCGGCGGTGGTGAAGTGGTGCGCTACACCGCCCGTCACGGGTCCACGCGCGTGGCGAAACTGGTCCTCGTCTCCGCCGTGCCGCCCTTCATGTCGCGCACCGACGACAACCCCGAAGGCCTGCCGGTCGAGGTATTCGACGCGATCCGCGCCGGCGAACGTGCCTCGCGTTCGCAGCTGTACCGCGACCTCGCCGACGGCCCGTTCTTCGGACACAACCGTCGCGGCGACGTTCCACAGGGCGTGCGCGACGCGTTCTGGTTGCAAGGGCTCGCATCGGGCCATCGCGGCGCCTACGAGTGCATCGCCGCGTTCTCGGCCACCGACTTTCGTGGCGATCTCGCCGAGATCACCGTGCCGACGCTGGTCATCCACGGCGACGACGACCAGATCGTCCCCATCGAAGTCGGTGGCCTGCGCTCGGCGAAGCTCATCGCCGGCGCCGAACTGAAGATCTACGAGGGCGCGGGTCACGCGCTTCCCGACACCGAGAGACACCGACTGTCCCAGGACTTGCTCGACTTCATCGAGTCCTGATCGCCGAAACGGAGCACAGCGACATGAACCAGCCGAAACACACCGCCAAGCCGCCCATCGTCCTCATCCACGGACTCTGGATGACACCCCGGAGCTGGGACACCTGGGCCCAGCGCTACCGCGACCTCGGACACCAGGTCATCGCCGCGGGGTGGCCCGGCATCGGCGATCGCGCCCCGGCCGAGGTCAGGGCGGATCCGAGCGCGCTCGAAGGCGTCGGCATCGTGGAGATCGTCGACTTCTACGCCGATCTCATCGCGTCACTGCCGGAACAGCCCGTGATCATGGGCCATTCGTTCGGCGGGATCTTCACCCAGATGCTGCTCGATCGCGGCCTCGGCATCGCCGGGGTCGGCGTGGCGCCAGGACAACCGGCCGGCGTTCTGGCACTGCCGTTCTCGACCTTGCGCACGGGACTGCCGGTGTTGTCGAACCCGTTCCGTAGCGGCAAAGCCAGCCCGATCTCCAAGCGTCATTTCCACTACACCTTCGGCAATGACCTCACTCGCGCCGAATCCGACCTGGAATGGGAAGCGAGCGCGGTGAATTCGTCCAACCGGGTGTTCTTCGAGGGTGTGCTGTCGCTGCCGAAGAAGAAGTCGGGCATCACCGCTGTCGACTTCCGCAAGCCCGACCGAGCACCGCTGCTGCTCGTCTCCGGCGGAATCGACCACGTCGCCCCGCCCGCCATCCAGAAAGCCGCCCTCCGCAAATACGCACAGGGCACCGCACTGGTCGAGCGGGTGGAATTCCCCGATCGCACCCACCGGCTCGTGAGCCAGGACGGGTGGGAAGAAATCGCCGACTACGCCCTGGACTGGTCGCTGCGGCACGCCGTGACCCGATTCCCGCAGGCGACATAGCAGCCACCGTGGGCGTCAGAATCACCCATATCGGCGGGCCGACCGTGCTCATCGAGATCGACGGATGGAACATCCTCACCGATCCGACCTTCGACGATCCGGGACAGCGCTACGACTTCGCCCTCGGAACCTCGTCGGTGAAGACAATCGGTCCGGCGATCCGCGTGACCGACCTGCCCGCGATCGACGTCGTGCTGCTCTCCCACGACCACCACGCCGACAATCTCGACCACCGCGGGCGCGCACTGCTGCACACCGTGCCGCGGGTCATCACCACGTCGAGCGGCAGTCGCCGTCTCGGACTCGCGCATGCCGAGGCGATGGTGCCCTGGCAGGAAACCGTCCTGCGCGCTCCCGGCCGAGCATCGCTGCGGGTGACAGCGACGCCGAGCCGACATGGGCCACCGCTGAGCCGGGTTCTGGTAGGTGAGAACCTCGGCTTCGCGATCCAGCGGCCGTCGCAAGCGCAGGTGGCGGTGTGGATGTCAGGGGACTCGGTCTATTTCCGGGGACTCGAGCAGGTCGCTCGCCGTCTCGACGTCGATATCGCGCTGCTGCACATCGGCGCCGTCCGATTCGGGCTCACCGGGCCGGTGAAATACACGATGGACGCTCGCGATGCCGCCCGGTTCATCAGGCTGCTCGGACCACGCATCGCACTTCCGGTGCACTACGAAGGCTGGTCCCATTTCAGCGAAAGCCACGATCGCGCTCGCGTGCGATTGCTCGAGGAATCCGAGGGCGTGCACCACCGGGTGCAGTGGCTGCCGCTCGGGCAGGCTGTCGAATTTCCCTCTCCCACTGGACCGCTCGCGCACTGAGCGTTACCGAAAAGGTGATCGATCATGTCGTCTCATGTCCCGAATCCGCGCCGCCGTCGGCTGCTGAGCGTCTTGGCCGCGACAGTTGTCGCCGTCAGTCCAGCGCTCCCGACGCTCGCGACCGCCGATCCCGGCGAGCCCACGTTGGTGCTGGTGCACGGCGCGTTCGCCGACGCGACCAGCTGGGACGGGGTGGCCGCCGAGCTGCGCTCGCGCGGCTATCCGGTTGTCGCAGTAGATAATCCGCTGCGCGGTCCGCACAACGACGCGCAGGCGCTTCAGGGTGTTCTCGACAGTATCGAGGGGCCGGTCGTACTCGTCGGACACTCCTACGGCGGGGCCGTTATCACCAACACCCACGACCCCAAGGTCATAGCCAACGTCTATATCGCGGCCTTCGCGCCGGCTCAGGGCGAATTCGTGCAGGGCCTGCTCGACCCGATCCGCTTCCCCGGCAGCCAACTCCTGCCGCCCGCACTACAGGTTCGGGTAGTGGACGATCCCACCGGCATCGCGGGCCGAAATGTCGACGGCTATATCGGCGCGTCGTATTTCCACAAGATTTTCGCCCAGGATGTGAGTGCGCAGACCGCTGCGGATATGTATGCCCATCAACAGTCGGCCGCGTTGAACGCCAATCTCGAACCCTCGGGTACGCCGTCATGGGCGACCACGCCCAGCTGGTACCTGATCTCGGGCCAGGACAACGTCATTCCAGCTGCCGCCCAACGATTCATGGCAGGTCGCGCTGCCCCGGCCACAACCAGAGAGATCGGCGCGTCACACGCATCGCTGGTCTCCCAGCCCGGCGCCGTCGCCGACACCATCGTCGAGGCCACGAACTCGGTTCGATAGCCGACCGGTCCCGAGGGTCTGGATCGTGTCCGAATAACTGCGACCGTGTGATTCTCGGGGCAATTCGGTGTGACGTAGCGCACGCTACTATTCGGGTGTTGTTGTGGGTCGACTCCCGAATGGAGAACACCATGGCCGAGACCGATTACATTGTTGTCGGCGCGGGCAGCGCGGGGTGTGTGGTCGCGCGCAGGCTCGCCGAAAGCGGCGCGTCCGTGGTGCTGCTCGAAGCCGGTGGGGTGGACAACAAGGGCTGGGCCAAGATGTTGTTCCAGATCCCGGGGGCGATCAACGTCATGCACTCGACGCCGCAGCTGAAGAAACTGTTCGATTGGGGCGACAAGTCGACGCCGCAGCGCAACGCGCTCAATCGCGAGATCCCGATGACGCGCGGTCGGGTGCTCGGCGGATCGAGCTCGGTCAACGGGATGCTCTTCGTGCGGGGCAACAGGAAGAACTTCGACGACTGGGCCGCCGAAGGCTGTCACGGATGGTCCTACAAGGACGTCCTGCCGTACTTCAAGCGGATGGAGGACTGGGAGGACGGCGCGAGCGAATGGCGTGGGTCCGGCGGTCCGATCAAGGTCACTCGCCAGCACACCCTCACCGACGCGGCGCACGCATTCATGGACGCCACCGCGACGCGGCTCGGCGTGCCGAAGCTCGACGACTACAACGGCGAGAGCCAGGAAGGCGTCGCGGTCTTCCAACAGAGCGCCTCGAAAGGTCGGCGGTACTCCACCGCTGAGGGCTACCTCCATCGGGATTCGCTACCCAATCTCACCGTGCTCACGAAGGCGAGGGCGACCAAGGTCGTCATCGAAGGCTCCCGCGCGACGGGCGTGGAAATCCTGGTCGAAGGCGGCAAGCGGGTGATCCGAGCATCTCGCGAGGTCGTCCTGTCGGCTGGCACGTACGGGTCGCCTCAGCTGTTGCAGCTGTCCGGGATCGGCCCGGCCGCGCACCTGGCAGAGCACGGCATCTCCGTCAACGCGGATCTGCCGGTCGGCGACAATCTGCACGACCACCTCTTCGTCCCCTTCTCGTTCACGATGAAATCAGCGTTGCGCAAGCCGACGGCGCCGTACTTCCTGCGTGGACTGGCGACCGAACGCGTGCGTCCGGGATCGTCGTGGGCGGCTGGTTCCTCCTTCGAATCCGTCGCCTTCGTGCGCACCTCGCACGCGCGCGAGATTCCCGACCTGCAACTACTCAGCCTCTTCTGGGTATATCCGTCACCGAATCAGGACTCCGACAAGCGCGTCGTCCCGGCCACCAAACGGCCGGGGCAGAGCGTTTTCCCCGCGCTCATCTACCCCGAGAGCCGGGGGACCGTCCGGTTGGCATCGGCAGATCCCACGGCCGCGCCGCTGATCGATCCGGCCTACCTGACGGCGCCGAAGGACACCGAGGTGCTGCTCGAAGGCATCGCCATGGTCCGCGAGATCATGGCGGGAACCGGCGACAACGAGGGCGAAATCGTTCCGGGCGCGCAATTCACCGGTGACGCGGCGATGCGCGAAGAACTGCCGAATCGCATCCACACCGTCTATCACCCGGTCGGGTCAGTCCGAATGGGTATCGACGAGCGGGCGGTGGTGGATCCGCAGCTGCGAGTGCGCGGAATCGACGGACTGCGCGTCGCGGACGCGTCGATCATGCCGAGCGTGACAGGTGGCAACACCAACGCGCCCACGATCATGATCGGCGAGAAATGCGCGGACCTGATCCTGAACGGCTGAGCGTCAGGACAGCCAGTCGTCGAGGTGGGGGAGTTCGGTGGCTACCTTGCCGGTGAAGTGGGGTGGGCGCTTCTGGAGGAAGGACATGATGCCTTCGCGTAGGTCGGCGCTGGAGAAGGCGTAGGAGATGAGGCGGGCATCGAGGGTGAAGACGTCGTCGGGGGTCTTGTCGCCGGACATGGCGACCAGGCCGCGGCGGATGGCGGCGACGGAGACGGGGGCCACCTGGGTGGTCAGCTCGGCGGCGAGCGCCCGGGCGGCGGGCAGCAGGTCTTCGGTGGCATGCAGGCTCGTGACCAGGCCAGCGGCGAGAGCTTCGTCGGCGTCGAAAACGCGGCCGGTGATCATCCACTCCTTGGCTTTGGCCAGGCTGACGATGCGGGGCAGGAACCAGAGCGAACCACCCTCGGGGAACAGGCCCCGGCGGGCGAAGACGAATCCGAAGCGGGAATCGGTTGCGGCAAGGCGGAAGTCGGCGGCGAGGGTCATGGACAGGCCGACGCCGATGGCGGCGCCCTGCATGGCGACGATGACGGGCTTGTTCAGGTCGGTCATCGGGCGCACGACCCGGGTCGACCATTCAACCCATTCGGGGTCGGTGACATCCTCATCGGATCCACCCGCTGTCAGATCCATGCCGACGCAGAAGTCTCGCCCCGCGGCGGCGAAGATCACCGCACGAACATCGTCGTCGCGATCGGCTGCGGTGAAGGCAGCGCCGAGCTCGTCGGCCATCTCGGTGGTGAAACCGTTGCGTGCCTCGGGGCGATTCAGCGTGATGGTGGCAACGGCCGCATCCACGCTGTAAGTGATGGTCTTGTAAGTCAATTCGACTCCTTGGTTCAGCGTCTGCCGGATGCGGCGGAAACGAGCAACTCGACCATGGCGGCGGCCTTGCCGGACTGTGGCGGATCACCGGTGATGATGTCGCTCCAGACGAAAGCTTCGCCGACGCGCACGATCGCATAGGCGAGATCGCGGACTTCGATGCGCGGATCGAGATCGGGCAGGTCGGTCAGTCGTGAGGCGACCCAGTCGATCATGCCGCCCTGGACGACGGTGTAGCCCGAAGTCAGCACGCGCAGGCCGTATTCCGGGTCGTCGGCGACGAATCGGGTGAGTGGTTCGAAGGTGCGGACCGTATCCGCGAGGGTGCCGAAGTTGCGCACGAAGCGTCCGGCGGGATCATCGGACACGCTGGCGTCGCGCGCCTCGACGCGACCGATCGCCTCCGCGATGATCCGCCAGACCACTTCACCGATCACGACTTCCCGACTACCCCACCAGCGATACAGCGTGGCGCGGCCGATCCCCGACGCACGGGCCAGCTGTTGCATGTCGATGCGGCGGCCCTCGAGGAACCACCGGTGCGCGAGGTCGATGATGTCCTCGCGCACCGTGCCGCTGGTCACGACTACGGCCTCGTCAGCTCGGCGTAGCGGGCGAGGTGGTGGTCGGTGGATCCGAATTCGTGCTCGATCGCGGTCAGTCGTTTGAAGTAGTGGCCGATAGCGAGTTCTTCGGTCATGCCCATCGCGCCGTGCAGCTGGACGGAGTTCTGGCCGATGAACCGAGCGGCGCGACTGACGGTGACCTTGGCCGCCGACGCCGCCCGCGCCCGGTCCGCTGGTGCCGCGTTCAACGAGTAGATCGCCAAATAGGCTGCGGCAATAGCCTGTTCGAGCTCCATGTACATGTCGACCATGCGGTGTTGCAGAACTTGGAAGCTGCCGATCGGCTGACCGAATTGCTGGCGTTGCTTGGCGTATTCGACGGTATCGGCCAGCACCTTGCGCATACAGCCGACCGCTTCCGAGGCGATCGCCGCGATCGCCTCATCGGCGGTGGCCGCGATCGAGGACCATGCGTCGCCTTCGGCGCCGAGCAGCGCGGCGGCGGGCAAGCGGAATTCGGTGAAGGTGATATCGGAACCGACACGATCATCGATCGTCCGGAAGGAGTGGATTTCCACCCCGGCAGGCGGATTCGCCGCATCGAATTCGGTGAGGAACAACGAGATACCGGATTCGTCGCGCCGAGCACCGGCGGTGCGTGCGCTGATGATCAGATGGGTCGCCAACGGCGCACTGGTCACGACGGTCTTACTGCCGTCGATCACCCATGAGTCACCGTCGCGGCGCGCGGTCGTCGACAGATCGTGCATCGTGTGACCCGACGTCGGCTCGAGTGCGGCGAACGCGGTGCGCGCCGTACCGTCCACGATCTGGCGCAGCAGCGCATCGGCAGCCGAGCCGCCGGAGCGTTTCAGCAGACCCGCCCCGACTACGACCGTGTCGACATACGGTTCGACGACGAGCGCGCGCCCGAGTTCCTCGGCGATGACCATCATCTCGATCGGTCCACCGCCCATACCGTCGACATCCTCGGGCAGGGTCGCACCGAGAATGCCCAGCTCCTCGGCGAAACCGCGCCACACAGCGGGCTGCCACCCCGCGTCGGACTTGACCGCGCTGCGACTCTTCTCGAGGTCGTAGCGGGCACCGAGGAATCGGGCCACCGAATCGCGCAGGAGTTCCTGCTCTTTGGTGAAGGTGAAGTCCATCAGAGCCCCAATGCTGCCTTGGCGAGGATATTTCGCTGAATTTCGTTGCTGCCCGCGTAGATCGAGCCTGCCCGGTCGTTGAAGTAGCGCAGCGGTGCGACGGCCTGCCATTCATCGCCGCTGCGGTAGCCGTCGGCCGGTGGCTGGAACTCGGCGATCGGGCCGCCGGGTTTCGTCGCGTGCGGTTGGTACACCCGACCGCGCGGACCTGCTGCCTCGAGCGCCAATTCGGTGATCTTCTGGCTCAGTTCGGTGGCCAGGATCTTGAGCATCGACGAGGCGGGGCCGGGGTTCTTGCCCTGCGCCATCACCGACAGCGTTCGGTACTCGAGGATCTCGAGTACTTCGGTGCGAATCCGCGCCTCGGCCAACTTCGCCGCGAAGGTGGCGTCATCGATGAGCGGATTGCCGTCCGGACCGGTCTGCCCGGCTGCCGCGGTAGCGACTTCCTGGGCCATGACCTGCAACATGGGCGACAGTGCCCCACCACGTTCGTGGACGAGCAGATATTTCGCCACGGTCCAGCCGTCGTCGATCTGGCCGAGCACATTGCTTTTCGGCACTCGGACGCTGTCGAAGAAGACTTGATTCTGGACCTGCTCGCCGGAGGTCATGACCAGCGGGCGGATTTCGATGCCCGGTGAGGTCATGTCGATGAGCAGGAAGGTGATGCCCTGCTGCTTCTTTCCCTCGCGTGAAGTGCGGACCAGACAGAAGATCCAATTCGCCTCGGTGGCGTGGGTGGTCCAGATCTTGCTTCCGGTGCACACGAAATCGTCACCGTCGTCGACGGCGGCCATCGTCAGCGATGCCAGATCCGACCCGGATTCCGGCTCCGAATACCCCTGGCAGAAGAACACCTCGCCGGTGAGGATCCGTGGCAGGTAGTACGCCTTCTGCTCGGTGGTTCCGAAGGCGACGATCGCGGGCGCGACCATCCTGATGCCCATCGGCGACAGCGCGGGCGCACCGGCCTGCATCAACTCCCGGCCGAAGATGTAGTGCTGGGTGAGGCTCCAGTCGCAGCCGCCGTATTCGCCAGGCCATGCCGGTGCCGCCCAGCCGCGCTCATGAAGAATGTGCTGCCACTTCATGCTGGCTTCGTGATCCGGATAGACGCTTGTCGCCAAGCGTCCGGCGCGGCGTAGTTCGGGTGTCAGCTTCTCGTCGAGAAAGGCCCGAACCTCGTCTCGAAAGGCCATATCGGCCGCTGACCAGTCATAATCCATCAACCCTCCCGGAGGGATGTGCGCCATTGTGTCCGTGCAGACCTGCGGCAGTGTGAGACACAATGTACTTCTGTCTCAGCGCGGAATCAACTGGTTCGGAGGCGTCAGTGCTCAGAATGGTCATTCACTTAGTTGCGCCGACGCCGCTGCGGGTACCGAGGTATTCGCGGACAGCGTCGACGGCGCGGACCGCGCTCTCGACGGCGGCTTCCATCGTCGAGGGCATCCCGGTCTCGGTCCAGTCTCCCGCGAGGAACAGGCCCTCGATCGGCGTGCGCTGTGGCAGGCGCAGCTCGTCGAAACCGGGCTGCGCCGAGAAGGTGGCCTGCGGCTGGTGGATGACGTGAGTGCGCAGCACCTCGGCTTCGGCGACCTCGGGGTAGTGCTTGGTCAACGATTCCAGTGCCGCCGCGGTGAATTCGGCGTTGGGCAGATGGACGACATCCCACGAGGCGCTCACCGCCAGCGAATAGCAGTGCCCCGCCTCGGTCTCGACGCCGTGCATGCCGGTGGTGTCGAAGACCCACTCGATGGTGGTGTCGCGCAGATTCTCCGCGAGCCTGCGCATCTTCAGTGGGCGATCCAGCCAGACGTAGACGCTCGAGATCGGGGCAGGCTCGATCTTGCGTACGGGGGTGAAATGGTCGTACTGCCCGAGCCGTCCGCGATCGAGGAGTGTCGTCAGCGACCACGGCGGCAGCGTGAGAACCGCCGCGTCGACCTCGATGACACGCCCGTCGGAGAGTTGCACGCCGGTGAGCCCGTCGTCGGTGATCTCGATATCGGCGACACCGGCACCGACGACGATCTCGCCGCCGCGCGCCCGCAGATAACGCTCGGCGGGCGCGACGAACAACTCGTGCAGGCTCACTCGTGGCCAGACCGCGTCGCCTGCCCTGGTGTTGCCCGACAGCGCGCGTTTGCCGATCCAGTGCAGGGTCTGGACGAAGATGGAGGCCGACACCCGCTCGGTCTTCTCGTTGAGTAGCCCGATCACGAACTGGTCGAGCACCAACGCGCGCAACGATGCCGGTGCGCCGATCTGGGTGAACCAGCGATCGACGGTCAGATCGTCGAGTTCCGGTGCCGGGCGCAGCGCGGCGCGGGCGATCCGCGCCCAGGTGCGGAGGGCGGCGGGTCGCTCGCGCAGCGGGATCGGCGGCCACACCATCCAGGACAGCCCGACGGCGCGACGCAGCGTGCCGGGCAACCAGGTGGGCGCGCGCAGGGTCAGCAGCCGGTCGGGCCCGGTCCTGATCGCGAAAGGTGGTGCGTCCCAGCGGAGTTGATCTCGCGTGCCGATGGTGTCGACGTAGCGCAGCAGCGCGTCGTAGCAACCGGCGAAAAGGTGCTGGCCGTTGTCGACTCTGCCTTCGATGCCGGGCACCTCGAACGAGATCGTGCGACCGCCGAGCCGTCCCCGCTTCTCGACGAGGGTGACCCGGTGACCTGCCTCCGCGAGCCAGACCGCGGTGGCCAATCCGGCCAGGCCCGCGCCCGCGACCAGGATGTGCGGGGATTCTTGCTGCCCCATCGGTACCTCCGGACAATCGATGAATGCGAGAATGAATGAGAGAATATTTTCGTCATACTCGCATAACGTCGACGTGTTCGTACAGAGCCGAACCCGCTCGTGCGGAACGGAACTCGCCTCATGATGGCTCGCGTATGGAGGCGAGGTGCTCTCGGGCGAACGAGGGCACCTCGTGCGTGGTTCGAGGGGGCTGATCCGCCCCGTTGATCAGGGTCGGGTTACGCGCTTGCGCCGCAGAAGACTGTCGGGGCCCAGGATCTGTTCGACGACGACGAGGAAGATCTCGGTCGACTCGTCCACGAGCTCGTCTCTGGTCAAGTCGAGTGTTCCGTTGAGCCAGCCGTAGACGGTCTCGTACAGCCCGCCGACGAGGTGCATCGCGGCGAGCTCGCCGTATGCCCCCGCGGTCGCGGTGCTCTCCGGACCGAGTCGCTTGTTCACTGTCGCCAACACCAGGGCGGCGAAGCTGCGGATCGTCGCGGTGCGTCGCTCGTTGAGGACGGGATTGAGCTGGGCCTCGGTAAAGGCGATGCGGATCAGACGCGGATCGTCGGCGACCGCTTGCAGACCCGCGGCGATGGCCGCGTGCACCTTGTCGCGCAGGGGGTCGGGTGCCGCACGCACCCGACCGGCGATCAGGTCGGTCAGCTCGCCGATGGCCTGGTCGTAGACCTCGGCGACGACGGCGTCGAGGTTGGTGAAACTCTCGTAGAAGTAGCGCTCGGTCAGTCCGGCCTGGCGGCAGAGACCGCCGACGGTGAGTCGAGCGGAGCCCTGGGTGCCGACGATCTCCCGGGCGGCCTCCAGGAACGTGGTCCGACGCTGTGCGCGCCGCTGTTCGGCAGGCACGCCCGCATACGCACGATCCTTCACCATGCGCCGAGTCTGCCACAAAGCCTTGTCAGATTTCCAAATCTGCGGCATCCTATTGTCAGATTTGAGCGAGGAGAGAGAATCATGACCGAGGCATTCATCTACGAGGCGATCCGCACCCCGCGCGGGCGCGGCAAGAAGACCGGGGCCCTGCACGGCGTCAAGCCGCTCGATCTGGTGGTCGGGCTCATCGACGAACTGAAGACCCGCCACCCCGGACTCGACCCGGCGGCGATCGATGACATCGTGCTCGGCGTGGTGTCGCCGGTCGGCGATCAGGGCGCCGATATCGCCAAGACCGCCGCATTGGCGGCCGGTCTGCCCGACACCGTCGCCGGTGTGCAGCTCAACCGGTTCTGCGGTTCGGGCCTCGAGGCCGTCAACACCGCCGCCCAGAAGGTTCGCTCGGGCTGGGAGCAGCTCGTCATCGCCGGCGGCGTGGAATCGATGTCGCGGATTCCGCTGGGCTCCGACGGCGGCGCGTGGGCGATGGACCCGGCCACCAACTACAGCACCTACTTCGTGCCGCAGGGCGTCAGTGCCGATCTGATCGCCACGATCGAGGGCTTCAGCCGCGAGGACGTCGACGCCTTCGCGGTGCGGTCGCAGCGCAAGGCCGCCGCGGCCTGGTCGGGCGGCTACTTCGCCAAATCCATTGTCCCGGTGCGCGATATCAACGGCGCGGTGCTGCTCGACCACGACGAGTTCATGCGCCCCGACACCACGGTGGACAGCCTGGCGGGGCTGCCCCCATCGTTCGCGGCGATGGGGGAGATGGGTGGCTTCGACGCCGTCGCCCTGCAGCGCTACCACCACGTCGAGAAGATCAACCACGTCCACCACGCAGGCAACTCCTCCGGCATCGTCGACGGTTCGGCGCTGGTCCTGATCGGCAGTGAATCCGCCGGTGTCGCCGCGGGCCTCACGCCGCGCGCCCGAGTGGTCGCCGCCGCGGTGAGTGGCGCCGATTCGACGATCATGCTGACCGGGCCGGTCCCGGCGACCGAGAAGGTCTTGGCGCTGGCGGGGCTCACGGTCGATGACATCGACCTGTTCGAGCTCAACGAAGCCTTCGCGTCGGTGGTGCTCAACTTCCAGAAAAAGCTGAACATCCCCGACGAGAAGCTCAACGTCAACGGCGGCGCCATCGCCATGGGCCACCCACTGGGCGCGACCGGCGCCATGATCACCGGAACCATGGTCGACGAGCTCGAGCGTCGGGGGGCGCGTCGCGCGCTGATCACGCTGTGCATCGGCGGCGGCATGGGCATCGCCACCGTCATCGAGCGCGTCTGAGCGTCGGATCGATACCGAAGGAAAACGAAAAGCAATGACTGACAACATGATTGCCTGGGATCTCGGCGCCGACCGGGTGCTCGTGCTCACCATGGACGACCCGAACCAGTCCACCAACACGATGACCGAGGCGTTCGCCCGCGACCTCACCGCGACCGTCGACCGGCTCGAGGCCGAGAAGGACAGCTTCGACGGCGTCATCCTCACCTCGGGCAAGGACACCTTCTTCGCCGGTGGTGACCTGAACCTGCTGATGAACGCGACACCGGAGACCGCCCCGCAGATCGCGCTCGGCCTCGACACCTACAAGGCCGCGTTCCGTCGGCTCGAGACACTGGGCAAGCCGGTGGTCGCCGCGATCAACGGCACCGCGCTCGGCGGTGGCTTCGAGGTCGCGCTCGCCACCCACCACCGGATCGCGCTCGACGCCAAGGGCAGCCTGCTCGGCTTGCCGGAGGTCACCTTCGGGCTGCTGCCCGGCGCGGGTGGCGTCACCAGGACGGTGCGGCTGCTCGGCATCACCAACGCGGTGCTCAATGTCGTCGGGCAGGGCCAGCGGATGAAGCCCGCCAAGGCGTTGCAGGTCGGGATCATCCACGAGGTCGCCGCTACCAGCGACGAGATGTTCGCGCAGGCCCGTGCCTGGATCACGGCCAACCCCGAGGCCGCGCAGCCGTGGGATGTGAAGGGCTACAAGATCCCCGGCGGCACCCCGTCGAGCCCGGCGGTCGCGGCGAACCTGCCCGCGTTCCCGGCCAACGTGCGCAAGCAGCTCAAGGGTTCGCCGATGCCCGCACCGATCGCGGTGCTCGCCACCGCGGTGGAGGGCGCGCAGGTCGACATCGACACCGCGTTCGCGATCGAGACCCGCTACTGCGCCAACCTGATCTGTGGCCAGGTCTCGACGAACATGATCAAGTCCCTGTTCTTCGATCTGGGAACGATCAACAAGGGCGGCAGCCGCCCCGAAGGCTTCCCCGTGCGCACGCCGGAGAAGGTCCTCGTGCTCGGCGCGGGCATGATGGGCGCGGGCATCGCCTATGTGCAGGCTCGCGCCGGCATGCAGGTCGTGTTGAAGGACGTCACCATCGAGGCGGCCGAGCGCGGAAAGGCCTACTCGCGCAAGCTGCTCGACAAGGCGCTGCGCAAGGGTGCGATCACGCAGGACAAGTACGACGAGATCCTCGGTCGCATCCATCCGTCCGCGGATCCGGCCGACGCCGCGGGCTGCGACTTCGTGGTCGAGGCGGTGTTCGAGGATCCGAGCCTGAAGAAGAAGGTGTTCGGCGAGATCGAACACCTGGTGAACTCCGATGCTCTGCTCGGGTCCAACACCTCGACCCTGCCGATCACCGATCTGTCCACCGGCGTGAAGCGGCCCAAGGACCTCATCGGTCTGCACTTCTTCTCCCCGGTGGACAAGATGCCACTGGTCGAGATCGTCGTCGGCGACGAAACCAGCGACGAAGCCATCGCCCGCGCCATCGACTACACCCTGGCGATCAAGAAGACGCCGATCGTGGTCAACGACAGCCGCGGCTTCTTCACCAGTCGGGTCATCGGCCAGTTCATGGACGAGGCCATCGCACTGGTCGCCGAGGGCGTGCACCCGGCCTCGGTCGAGCAGGCAGCCACGCAGGCCGGCTACCCGGTGGGCGCGTTGGCGCTGGCCGACGAGATCAATATGAAGCTGGCGCAGAAGATCCGGCGCAGCCTGAAGGAGAACCTGCTCGCCGAAGGCAAGGAGTGGGTCGACTCGAAGGCCTACCCGCTCGTCGACGCGATGGTCGACGACTTCGATCGTCCGGGCCGACTCGAGGGTCGCGGCTTCTACGAATACGACGCCGACGGCAAGAAACTCGGCCTGTGGCCGGGACTAGTCGAGAAGTACACCCGTGACGATCACGGCATCGCGTTCATCGACATGCAGGAACGGATGCTGTTCGCCGAATCCCTCGATACCGTGCGGTGTTTCGACGAGGGCGTGCTGCGCACCGTGCCGGACGCGAATATCGGGTCGATCTTCGGCATCGGGTTCCCGGCCTGGACCGGCGGCGTGATCCAGTACGTCAACCAGTACGCGGGCGGCCTGGCCGGATTCGTCGCGCGGGCCGATGAACTGCGGGCCGCCTACGGTGAGCGGTTCGAGGTCCCGGAGTCGTTGCGGGTCAAGGCCGCTGCCGGGGAAACGCTCGGCTGACCTATACGACGAACAGAACCCCCCGTCGCCCGGTTTTCCCGGGCGGCGGGGGGTTCTGTGTCGGAGCGGCTACAGGGAACGGGCGATCAGTTCCTTCATGATCTCGTTCGTTCCCGCGAGAATGCGAAGCACCCGCGCGCTGGTGAAGATCTCCGAGATCGGGTACTCGGTCATGAATCCGTACCCGCCGAACAACTGCAGGCACCGGTCGGCCACCACGCTCAACTGATCGGTGAGCCAGTATTTCGCCATCGACGCCGTGGCCACGTCGAGTTCGCCCGCCAGGTGTCGGGTGAGGCAGTCGTCGAGGAAGACGCGACTGATTCGGGCGATGGTGGCGCACTCGGCGAGCTCGAACTTGGTGTTCTGGAAGCCGAGCAGCGGCTTTCCGAATGCCTGCCGATCCTTGGTGTACGCGACGGTCATCGCCACCGCGGCCTCCATCGACGCCACAGCCATCACCGCGCAGACGAGTCGCTCCTGCTGGAGCAGCGTCATCATCTGATAGAAGCCTTGCCCCTCGGCCTCGCCGAGCAGGTTGCCGACCGGCACCCGCAGGCCGTCGAAGAACAGTTCAGCGGTGTCCTGGCCGGTGCCGCCGATCTTGGACAGGGTGCGCCCGCGGGTGAAGCCGGGGGTGTCGTCACCGACCTCCGCGAAGATGAGCGAGACCCCGGCGGCGCCTTTGTCGGGGTCGGTCTTCGCGGCGATGATCACCCCGTCGCAGAGCGCGCCGTTACTGATGAACATCTTCGAACCGGTGATGACGTACTCGTCGCCGTCGCGCACCGCCCTGGTCTGGATGTTCTGCAGGTCCGAGCCCGTGCCCGGTTCGGTCATCGCGATCGAGAGCAGGCACTCGCCGCTGGTCACCTCGGGCAGAATGCGCCGCTTGAGCTCCTCGGAGGCGAACTCGACGAGATAGGGCGCGATGATCCCGGAGTGGATCGAGATGCCCATGGACGTATCGCCTGCCCGCGATTGGGCCTCGATGATCGCCGCTTCATGGGCGAACGTGCCGCCCCCACCGCCGTACTCTTCCGGCACGGACGGGGCGAGCAACCCGAGCTTGCCTGCCTTCCGGTACAGGTCACGGTCGGGGTGGCCCTGCTGTTTGTACCGCTCGGCGCCAGGAAGCACCTCCTTCTCGAAGAACTTCGTCGCGAGTTCGCGAACAGCCACGATCTCGTCGTCTACCCAGCCCGCTTGTGCGGTCATCAGTGCCTCCCAGGACGCCATCTTCCTCAATCTGCGAAAACAGATTGTCAGATATATTGGCAGAACGTCAACAGTGAGCCGCACGCGGTCCGGGTCGTTGCGATCAGCGCCGACCTCGGGTGCGTCGGTAGGCGGCCGGTGTGGTGGCCGTCCAGCGTTTGAAGGCGCGGATGAAGGGCCCCGCCTCGGTGTAGCCGAGCCGCGCGGAGATCTCCTCGACCGAGAGCGCGGTCGCGGCCAACATGTCCTCGGCCAGACCGCGCCGTGCCTCGTCGAGCAGGACGCGGTAGCTGGTCCCGTCCGCGGCGAGATGTCGTCGTAGAGTGCGGCCGGTGATACCGAGGTCGTGGGCGACCGCGTCCAGCGACGGCGGTATCGCCATCCCCGCGCTGCCGCTGCCTGCCAGGAGGTGGTCGCGAACGTCGGCCGCTATCCCGGTGCGGGTGGTCCGGCGGTCGATCAGCTCACGGCATTGCGCCAGACACAGTGCCAGCGTGGCCTGATTCGCCTGCGGCAGTGGCTGGTTCAAGGTTTCGGTGGAGACCGAAATGCTGGTTTCGGTGTGCGCGTACCGAGGGTGTACGCCCAGGATCGCGGCGATCTGGTCCCCGTAGGCGGGTTCGGGGAAAGCGAACCGCGCGTGGTGGATGTCGACCGGTCGGCCGAGTAGGTCGCCGAGCACTCGATGCATCGCGAAGGTGTCGCGCTCGACGAGGAATTGCCGTACATCCTCCGGGATCCGATCATGTCGGATCCGGGCGATCATCTGCTGGTCGTTGACTTCCACGACCGGTGTACAGAACGCGAAGCTCAGCTGAAAGTAACTCAGCGCCAAGGAGATCGCCTCGCCGAGGGTGGGACTGGTGATCCAGGCGTAGCCGTAGATGCCGAAGGCGCTGATGCGATAACTCCGACCCACCTCGATGCCGAGCGCGGGCCTGGTTCCGAGTTCGCGCAGCAGATTGCGAACCACCAGCAGTTCCGTGCGGGCATCGATCTGGCGCTCGGCCGAGTCGAGGTCGGCGACGGACAGACCGGTGCCGCCGAGGATGGACGTGGCATCGGCGCCGTGCTCGACCGCGAACCGATACATCACGGCGACACTGGCGACACCCCGTGGGAAGTCCCACGTGTCCACTTCTGGCTCCTGCCGCGCGCGCATGCCCCCAGTATGGCCTGAAATGTCAATTTTCTGTCCGCGCGCGTCCTCGTCACCGCGTCGACGGCGACCTACCGTTGACCCGAGATATCCATGACTCGAGGAGCTTCGCTATGCGCATTCGGACAACGCCGTCCGCTGTCATCATCGGCACCGGGTTCGGCGGCCTCGGCATGGCGATGGAACTGCTGCGCCATGGTTTCGATGACCTCGTCATCCTGGAGCGGGCCTCGGACGTGGGCGGCGTGTGGCGGGAGAACACCTACCCGGGCGCCGGTTGCGATATTCCGTCCCCGCTCTACTCCTACTCCTACGTGCCGAAATCCGATTGGCCCAAGCGCTTTTCGGGACAGTCCGATATCCACGCCTATCTGCGTGAGGTGGCGCGCGACAACGGTCTGCTCGAACGGATCCGGTTCGAGTCCGAGGTGACCGAAGCCGAGTTCGACGATGCGAGCGGGACATGGACGGTGCGCACCGCCGACGGCTACGAGGTGACCACCGACGTGCTGATCTCCGCGGTCGGCCAGCTGTCGCGGCCCGCGCTGCCCACCATCGCGGGCATCGGCTCGTTCGACGGACCCGCGTTCCACTCCGCGGAGTGGGACCACAGCATCGACCTGACGGGCAAGCGGGTCGCGGTGGTCGGCACCGGCGCCAGCGCGATCCAGTTCGTGCCCGCCATCCAGCCGCAAGTGGCGGCGCTGACGCTGTTCCAGCGCTCGGCGGCGTGGGTGCTGCCCAAGCCCGACGTCGAGTACAAGCCGTGGCATCACCGGATGTTCGCGGCGGTGCCGCCGGTCCGGCTGGCCGAGCGGTTCGCGGTCTGGGCGCTGTGTGAGTTCCTCTCGCTCGGCATCGCCGATGTCCCCGCGATCAGGGGCCTGGTCACCAAGATCGCGGTGAATCATCTGCGCAAGCAGGTCACCGACCCGGAACTGCGCGCGAAACTGACGCCCGACTACGCGCCCGGCTGCAAGCGCGGGCTGTTCTCCAACAACTACTACCCGGCGCTCACCCAGCCCAACGTGCGGGTGGAGACGACCGAGATCGCCGAAATCGTGCCGACCGGCGTGAGAACCGCCGACGGTGTGCTGCACGAAGTCGACGTGATCATCTATGGAACCGGGTTCAAAGGTACCGAATTCCTGTGGCCGATGAAGATCCACGGCGCGAACGGACGCAAGCTCGAGGATGAATGGCAAGGCGGTGCCCGCGCCTATCACGGCATGTCGGTGCCGGGATTCCCGAATATGTTCATGGTGTACGGACCCAATACGAACCTGGGCGTCGGCTCGATCGTCTACATGATCGAATCGCAGGCTCGCTATATCCGCCAGGCATTGCAGGAACTGTCCCGCAATCCGGCGCACACTCTCGATGTCCGGCGTGCGGTGGCCGAGGAATACGACGTGAAGCTGCAAGCCCGGCTCGACCGTACGCCGTGGGGTCTGTGCTCGAGCTGGTACCGCAACGCCGCAGGCCGGATCACCAACAACTGGCCGGGCGCGGTCGTGAGCTACCGACTGCAGACCCGAACACTGCGCCCCGAGCACTATCACCTGCGTACCGGCACGACAACGACCGCGGGCCAGTGATATTCGCCGACCAGAACTCACCGGAGGATCATCGATGAAGCTGACGAACGGCGCTGTGGCCGACGTACGCGAGAAGTTGACGGCGGTGCGTCGACTGCACCGAACCGGCCTGATCGACCTATGGCGACCGCGCCGGATCAAGCGCATGATCGCGCTCAACAACTCCTACGGCCCCCAGGCGGCGATGATCAGCGCCGGGGCGGCCGATCGGCCCGACGAACCCGCGCTGACCGACGAGCGCGGGGTGCTGACCTATCGCGAGCTCGATGAGCAGTCCAACGCCCTGGCGCACGGTTTGCTCGGGCAGGGCCTGCGTGGCGGCGAGGTGATCGGCGTGCTGGCGCGTGACCATCGTGGCCTGGTGCTGGCGATGGTGGCGGCGGGCAAGGCCGGGTTGCGCCTGGCCATGCTGAACACCAGTTTCGCCAAGCCGCAGCTCACCGAAGTCGCTGTGCGGGAGAAGGTTCGCGCGATTCTGTTCGACAGCGAATTCGCCGGACTGGTCGATGCGCTGCCCGTGCACATGCCACGAATCCTCAGCTGGGTCGATGCGGAACACACGCTGCCGCCGGGCGCACTGACCATCGCCATGCTGGTGTCGGCGAACAGCAGTGACCCGCTGCCGCCGCCGGACCGGCCCGCCGGCTTCATCATCCTCACCAGCGGCACCACGGGTCTCCCCAAGGGTGCGCCGCGGACCAAGGTATCTCCGTTCGCCACCGCACTCGTCGTCGACCGGGTGCCGTTTCCGCGCGGCGGGGTCGTGATGATCGCGACCCCGGTCTTTCACACCACGGGGATGGGCACCTGGACGATAGCCAGCGCGCTCGGCGCACACATCGTGCTGCGGCGCCGCTTCGACGCGAAAGCCACGTTGGCAGCGATCGAGAAGCATTCGGTCGAGATGCTGGTCGCGGTGCCGACCCAGTTGAACCGCATTCTCGCGCTCGGTCCCGAGACCATCGCCGAGTACGACACCTCGACGTTGCGCACAGTTTTCGTCGGCGGCGCGCCACTGCCACCCGACCTGGCGACCCGATGGCAGGACGCCTTCGGCGACGTGCTCTACAACGGGTACGGCTCCACCGAGGTCGCGATCACCGCTGTCGCGCAGCCGCACGAATTGCGGCGTGCGCCAGGCACTGTCGGCCGGGCTCCGGTTACCGCGCGTATCGCGCTCTACGACAGCGAGGATCGCCGGATCACCGAGGCGAACGTCTCGGGGCGCATCTTCGCTCGCACCGTCGCCCCGTTCGAGGGCTACACCGACGGGAAGACCAAACAGATCATCGACGGGTACATGTCGACCGGGGACATGGGCCACTTCGACTCCGACGGGCTGCTGTTCATCGACGGCCGCGACGACGACATGGTCGTCTGCGGCGGCGAGAACGTCTATCCGCTGGAGGTGGAGAATCTGCTGATGGGTCGCGCCGATATCGCCGACGTCGCGGTGATCGGTGTCGACGACGCGGACTTCGGACAGCGATTGCGCGCCTTCGTCGTTCCCGCCACCGACCACAGGCCGGACGTGCAGGAGATCAAAGACTACGTCAAGGACAATCTCGCCAGGTACAAGGTGCCCCGTGACGTGGTGTTCCTCGACGAGCTCCCGCGCAATCCCACCGGCAAGATCGTGCGCAAGGCGCTGACCGAGTATGTCGTCGACGGGCATGTGGGCCGAGGAGTGACGCCATGACCGAGTACGACTACGACGTGATCGTGATCGGTTCCGGGTTCGGCGGCAGCGTCACGGCCCTGCGGCTGACCGAGAAGGGCTACCGCGTCGGCGTTCTCGAATCCGGGCGGCGGTGGAATCCCGAGGATTTCCCGAAGTCCAATTGGAATATCCGCAAGTCGCTGTGGATGCCCCGGCTCGGCCTGACCGGACCGCAGCGCATCAGCGTTCTCGGCAAGTGCGCGGTGTTCAGCGGGTCGGGGGTCGGGGGAGGGTCGGTGATCTACGGCAACACTCTCTATGAGCCGCTGCCCGCGTTCTACGAAGATCGCGCGTGGTCGCACATCACGGACTGGAAGTCGGAGTTGGCGCCCTACTACGATCAGGCCAAACGGATGCTGGGCGTGCGATCCAATCCGCGCGTCGGACCCAAAGACGCAGTGCTGCTGACGATTTCCGAGCGACGCGGGGTGGCCGACACGTTCCACCGCACGAATGTCGGTGTCTTCTTCAACGAGGGCGAGGAGGGCACCGAGGTGCCCGATCCGTATTTCGGTGGTGCCGGCCCGACGCGCGCGGGCTGCATTCATTGCTCCGAATGTCTGACCGGGTGCACGCACAATGCCAAGAACACCACCACGGTGAACTATCTGTACCTGGCCGAGCGCAACGGCGCCGTGGTGCACCCGCTCACCACGGTCACCTCGGTGCGGCCCGACGGCGACGGCGGCTATGTCGTGGACACCATGCGTTCGGGCGGTATCGTCCGCAAGGATCGGCGCACGTTCACCGCGGGCCAAGTCGTCTTCGCCGCGGCCGCTCTGGGAACCCAGAAGTTGCTGCACCGCATGAGAAACGACGGTGTGCTGCCGGAGTTGTCGCCACGGGTCGGTGAGCTGACCAGAAGCAATTCCGAGGCGGTGGTCGCGGTGTGCAGTCGTAGTCGCTACGACATGTCCCAGGGTGTAGCGATCACCTCCTCGATTCATCCTGAGCCGCAAACCCATATCGAGGTGTGCTCGTACGGCAAGGGGCACAACGCGCTGTTCACCCAGGGCCTGCCGATGATCGACGGCGGCGCCTTCCGGGTGCTGCGGCTGCTGCTCATGATGCTGGCGCATCCGCTCCAGTTCATCCGGCTCAAGAATGTCTATCGCGCCGCCGAGCGCTCGGTCGTGCTGCTCGTGATGCAATCGCTGGACAACTCGCTGACGTCCTATCTGAAGGGGCGACGTCTGGTCACCAAGCAGGGGTCGGGAGAACCGAATCCTGAGTGGATCCCGATCGCGCACGACATCGCTCGCGAGTACGCCGCCGAAATCGACGGTGACGCGGGAAATCTGATCACCGACCTGCTCGGCATTCCGGCCACCGCGCATTACATCGGCGGCGCCACGATCGGCGACTCCGCCGACACCGGTGTCGTCGACCCGTGGCAGCGGGTCTACGGATATCCGGGCCTGCACATCGCCGACGGCAGTGCGGTCACGGCCAACCTCGGGGTGAACCCGTCGTTGACCATCACCGCGCAGGCGGAGCGTGCGATGGCGTTCTGGCCCAACAAGGGCGAGGCCGACCCCCGTCCCGCGCTGGGTTCGGCGTACGTCCGCGTCGCACCAGTCATTCCGAAGCAGCCCGCTGTCCCCGCTACCGCGCCCGCCGCATTGCGCTACTCGCTCGGGGGCTGAGGTCTCGTCATCGTTCGACATCGCCACATCGGCGCTGCGTGCACGCGGGCATATCATGTCAGCGAGAGCTAGACGAACTCGCACGCAGCGCGTCGAACAAAGGGCGAGACGACGAGCACACAGGCAGACGGGCCACGGGCGGGCTCGCAGCGGCGCCAGGTCAGGCGCAGGCCGAAGAACAGGCGCGCCCAGATCGCGGCGGAATCGGCGGCGGCGTTCGGCGCGCACGGGTATCACAGCGTCAGCATGGACGACATCGCCAAGCGGCTCGATATCAGTCCGACCGCGCTGTATCGGCACTTTCCCAGCAAGTACGCGCTGTTCCGCGAAGAGCTCTTCCGGTTGGCGGGGCTCATGGTGCGCGCCGCCGAGCTGCCCGAGGACGCCGAGAAGTGGTCCCCGCGCGAGCGCGTGGACCACTTCCTCGACTCGATGATCACGATGACGATCACCAATCGGACGACAGTCGGGCTCGCCCGGTGGGACCGTCGCTACCTCGAGCCTGCCGACTACGAACTGTTCATCGCCGAGTTCACCTCGTCGATCCGCGTTCTGCGCGCCCTGATCGGCCAGGTACGCCCTGAACTCAGCGGGCACGATCGCGCGGTCCGCGCGGTGTCGATCTTCGCGCTGACCAGCAGTATCGGCGACCACCATGTCAGCGTGCCCGCGCACACTCTGGCCGCACTCCTACGTTCTGCCTGCTGGGCGGTCATCGATGCCGATCTGACCCCGCCGCGGATCTGCGCGGACGAGACGAAGCCCGACGCCGACCCGCAGCTGTTCAAGCACGAGCAGCTGTTGCGTGCGGCGGTCACGCTCTTCCACGAGCGGGGCTACCCGAACGTCAGCATGGAAGATATCGCCGTCGCGGCGAACCTGTCGGCGGCGTCGGCGATATACCGCTACTACCGTGGCAAGAGCGATCTGTTGAGCTCCGCGTTCCGCCTGGCGGCCGATCGCGTATCGACGGCGATCACCCCCGCGGTACTGGCCGCCGATACCCCAGGGGAGGCGCTCGGTGTGCTGATCGACCTCTACGTTCGCGACTCGTTCGCCGAACGTGCCCTGGCCTTCGTCTACTACGCCGAGTTCGGTCACATCGACCCCGCCGATCAGGTCGCGCTGCGACACCTGCAGCAACTGATCATCACCGAGTGGGCCGAGCTGGTCGTCGGGGCGCGCCCGCAGCTGACGATGGGTGAGGCGCGCATCCTCGTGCACGCTTGCTTCAGCCTGGTCGTCGACCTCGTCCGGATCTTCGGCGACGGGGGGATCTGCCCGCAGGAGAAGGTGATTCGGCTCCTCGAGACGGTCGCCCTCGGTCAGCCGTTACCCCGCTAGTGCCCAGCCGCGGGCGACGGCGAGGGCGCCCGACCGCACGGCCGGGCGCCTGATATGTCAGAGACCGTAGGTTTTGCCGATGATGTCGCGCTGGATCTCGCTCGTGCCACCGAAGATGGTCGAGACCAAAGCACCACGCACGTGCTTTTCCATGTCGAACTCGCGGGCGTAACCGTAACCACCCATCATCTGCATCCCGGCCAACGCGACCTGTTTGGAGGTTTCGGTGGCCTTGAGCTTGGCCATCGACGCCTCCCGGGCGAAGGTCTTGGTCGGGTTNCGCCGAGCGCGGCAATGACGAGTGCGGCCGCACGTGCTTTTCCATGTCGAACTCGCGGGCGTAACCGTAACCACCCATCATCTGCATCCCGGCCAACGCGACCTGTTTGGAGGTTTCGGTGGCCTTGAGCTTGGCCATCGACGCCTCCCGGGCGAAGGTCTTGGTCGGGTTCGCGTCCACCGCGGCAGCGACGCTGTAGACCAACAGTTTGGTGCACTCGATCTCGGTCGCGAGGTCAGCGACGCGGTGACGCAACGCCTGGAACGTCCCGATCGGCCTACCGAACTGCTTACGCTCACTGATGAACTGCAAGGTGTCGTCGAACGCGCGTTCGGCCGCGCCCAAACTCATCGCGGCCAGGATGAGCCGTTCGAAGTTCAACCCCGTCATCARCTGCCGCCACCCGTTGCCGACCTCACCCACGACCGCGTCTTCGGGCAGTAGGCAGTCGGTGAAGTAGAGGTCGTTGGTTTCTTTCTGGTTGCCCATCAACTCGATCGGGTTGATCTTCAACCCCGGGGTACCGGCGGGTACGTGGAACATGGTCAAGCCCTCGTGCTTGCCGCCGCTACGGTCGGTGCGGGCCACGAGCAGGATGTTCTCGGAGATATGGGCGTTGGAACACCAGGTCTTCTGCCCGTTGATCAACCATCCGTCGGTGGTCTTCTCCGCGCGGGTGGTGATGTTACCGACGTCGGATCCGGCTTCGGGTTCTGACATCGAGATCGACTGCGACGCACCACGAACGATCCCGCGCAACACGGTGTCTTTCTGTGTTTCGGTRCCGAACTTGGCGTAGGCGCCGCCGGTGATCAGGGTCGGTCCGATCGCACCGATCGGGAGCAGYCCGCGCATGGCTTCCTCGAGCAGGATGCACATGTCGACCATCGTGGCRTCGGARCCACCGTATTGTTCGGGCACGGTCAGGCCGAGCCAGCCGAGTTCGGCCATCTTGGCGTAGAGACCGGCGTGGTGTTGCTCGGCGTCGTGTTCGGTCAGCGCGTCACGCTTTTCCCTGGTACCTGCCTCGCGTTTGGCGAACGCGGCGACCGCCGCCGCGAAATCCTGCTGTTCCGGGCTGAATTCGACGCCCATAGTGAAGTTCTCC